>NZ_JBYQOB010000002.1:0-156106 GCF_057838075.1 Metabacillus sp. KH_069 | reverse complement strand
AAATTACCTCCTAAACCGCCTAACTATCACTAATTTAACACAGAGGTGATAGTAAGTAAATAATAGAATAAAGTCCATTATTTACTTATTCTTAAAAAAAACTAGCAAAATTAGTGATAGTTACAGAAGTATATGACGCAAAATTGGTGTTTGTAGATACAGAAAAGAAGAAAAGAGAAGGATTTTTATTATTCTAACGCAAAATTAGTGATACTTAATGACTTAGATTTCAATCATTAGCAAAATTAGTGATATTTAAGGCTTAAACTTCATCATTAGCAAAAAAGGTGATAGTTCGTGCAAAATTAGTGATACTTCCTAGCAAAATTAGTGATTGTTATTCGCAAAATTAGTGATGGATAACGCAAAATTAGTGATACTACACGCAAAATTAGTGATTGTTAGCGCAAAATTAGTGATACATAATGCGCCAAAACCATTGATATATTTACGTTTTTCAACACTGAAAACACTAAAACATTAAAACATTAAAAACAAAATATAAAACAAGTATTAAAACAAGTAAACAAGAAGAAGTATTTGTTTGTTATAAATATATTCATAATTTTAAAGATATGAATCAAAAATCCCATTTAAAAAGATAATTTATGCTATAAAGTGAGCTGGACTAACAGTTTAGATACATAATTTTAAAAACGACCCTTTATAGGGAATTGGGTTTATTTCCCTTGGATTACATTGCCAAACAGATGTACGTATAGTAAACTGGAATAAATTTATTATTCTGCTAATCAGATAGATTTGAATACGCAAATATAAAGGAGATCAATTTACCTTTCATTTGCGGTTTATAATTAGCGTTAACCCCACTGTTAAAGGGTTTTTGGCTCCTCTTACTTGCTACATTAGCAGAAGACCTCGCCCATACTACGTAAACATAGCCGAGGTCTTCTGCTACAAGATAAAGTCGGAGCCAATCTAATGTATGAGTGGGATTAGTCGAGAGGCAGTATGGAGTTAGAGAGAAAGTATATGAGGTAGTTTACGGGATAAAGGTCAGGATAAATAGATAGGTTCTAGGAAAAAAGAGTTCAAGATCTGAGAAAGTTCAAGTGAAAAAAAGAGCAAAGAAAAAGAGTTCAAGAAAGTAAGAGGAAAGAGTAAATTCAAATATGTTTTAGGAGAGTATTAATTAAGTATTTTCGTATATTTATTTTTATGTCGAATCATTAAAGATACAAAAGGAGGTGATCAGTGTTCTGGTAAATAAATGGTTAACTTCTTATGTTAGAGTTCTGGTTTTAGTTTATGCTGTCGTTTTATGGCTAACGGTAAAAATCTTACAATTCGGTCTGTATTTATTAACGATGCTATTAGTTTATGCAATAAGTTTCTTTTTTGGTAAACTGCTAAAAGGGAGAGTGGTTCCTATATTTGCTAGAAAAGGATGATGGATTCAATGTTGAAGTATACTTCGTTAAAAGAAAAAGATTTGGAGTATCTTACATTTATTTTGAGAAATGGAATGGTTACAGCCAAGCAGATTCTGCTGAAATTCAGAGAACCTAATATTCACCGGGTTTATCGGCGACTTAGAAAATTAGAGGGAAAAAATTTTGTGAGGCATGAACAAATTGCTCATAAAGTGGGTGTTTACCTAGGTACGACTGATGCCAGGAAATTAACAAACGTTCAAGTGACAGTTCCAACAAAAGCGTCCATTTATACGATGCAGCATGATCTTCTTTTAAACGATTTGGTTCTTTTTTACGAGTTTCAGGCAGAAAAACAGGGTGTTGAATTTAAGTATCGGACAGAAAGAGAAATTCGGCATTCCATGATTGGTGAGGGTGACAATAAAAGCAAATTAAAAATCTACAACGCAAAACGAGACCGAATACCTGATGCTGTTTTCTTTTTCAAAAACGCTGAGGGGAAAGTGACAACAACTTGGGTAGAGCTTGAGCTGAATAAAAAAGAAAGAAAACGTTATGATGAAAAGTTTAAGCTGTTTGAAGAATTTCTTTCAAAAGAACGGCTGGAAGATCAACCTTATTCCTACGATCAGGTTATCTATTTTGCGGATGATGTAAAAATTCATAATGTCATCAATGATGCTAAGCAGCGATTAATTAATGCCAGTAAAATTTCAGTACGGAAAATACCTTCGGTGATTCTAGAAGAACGCTGGGAAGAGGTGATGCCGAGTGGATCCAATGGCGAAACGCCAGGAGCAAACGCAACAGACTGAAACGGACCGGATGATTGGCGACCTTGTTATTTATGGTTTGATAGGAATGATTGGGATTATCTTCTTTCTTCCGGCATTACTCGGAATGCTGATTTTTGCGATTTTCCATCTGTTTAAAAGGGATTGGATTTCTTATTTGGCATTCGGAATAGGATTTTTGATTCTTATATGGCAATTTCAATCAGGAAATCTCCTTACTTATTTTGGATTAATCTCAGAAATGAATATGCCGTATCTATCAACGGGCGCTGATCGTTTCTTGAATGAAGGAGAGGCGATTCCGGTAACCAGTTCTTCTTATGCCGTTCTGGGAGGATTAGCATTACTCTTTTCATTTGGATTCTATATCTTTGCCAAGTTTTTTTGGAAAAAAAGAGTGACCACCAAATCTGATAAGGTGCAAAAAGAAAAGGCCGAGCAGAGATATAAATCGTTTCGCAAAAACAGGGTGAAATATCTTTCAAAAAAGCAGCAGAAATATAGAGAAAAACCTTCAAAAGAAGTTTTTGTCGGATATACCGATTATAAAGAGCGTGTCGCACTTGAATCCAGAGAGTTAAATTATCACATGCTTGCAACAGGTGGTACGGGTACAGGAAAAACCACCTTAATCGCCTCATTAATGGAATCCGCACTGCAGCAAGATAAACCGATTATCTTTGTTGACGGAAAAGGTGAACGAAAGTCGATGCTTGAATTTAAAGCCTTATGCGAAGCATACGGCAAGCGCGTTTACCTATTTTCTGAAATGGATCACCTCACTTATAACCCCATCAAGAATGGAACTCCAACTGAAACAAGAGATAAACTGATGTCGCTCTTTTCCTTTTCAACAGAAGGAGACGGCGCTTATTACACCGATATCGCATCTCGTTTCTTACAGCTGGCAGTCAAACTAATTGATGAAGCCAGAGTTCCGCGAGACATCCAAACAATCGCAAAATTGACCAATGTGAAATATATGAATGAGTTTTTTAAGGAACACAGCATACAGGAAGAAATTGAAGAAGAGATCGAAGTCGAGATTGAGGAAGAGGTCGTTGCCAGACAGTCTTCAGCTTGCCAGGATGACGATTTAAGCCATTTTATTGCTTCAACAGAGCCTAAGACTGAAACGGTCAAGAAAACAGTCTTAGCGAAGCGGAAACGCTCCATAACAAAGCTTCAAGAAGGCATGCAGCGCATAAAGACTATTTTAGACGAGGAATTTCCTGAAGATCTTGTTGAAGGATGCCTTACCCGTCTGAAAATGCAGCTGGGTGAGCTGATGGAATCCGACTTAGGCCATCTGTTTGCAGAAAGCGAGAATGGCATTGACCTCCAAATAATTACGGAACACAATGATGTGGTGATATTCAGTATTTCAGGAAGTCGCTATGCCGATTATATTCGCAAAATTGGGAAAATGATAATCCTGGATGTTAATAGTCTGGTAGCTTACAGACAGACAAAGGGACGCAAATCTATTTTTGGAGTATATGACGAATTTTCTGCTTATGGAGATCGCAGAATCGTGGATATCGTTAATAAATCCCGTTCAGCAGGATTTGAGTGTATTATTTCAACTCAAACGCTCTCTGATATTGATGCTGTTGATCCGATTATGACCGAGCAAATCATCTCGAACTGCAACATTATCGCGACTGGCCGTGTGAATTCCTCAAAGGATGCGGAGAGAATCGCTCAAGTTTTCGGAACCTACTCTGATCGGGAAATCACGCAGCAAATACAAAAGAAATACCCTCATATCCGTTATGAAGCTGATATGGGAACCGTTCGAGATGTGGAACGGTTTAAAGCGAATCCAAGTGACATTAAAAATCTGCAGATAGGTGAAATTTTTATCAATCGAAAGATGGTTGAGGTAGAAGGCAGTGATACGTATTTTAGTCGTGTGTATGTGCGAAACGCACTAGACTTAGGAGGGATTAAATGAGCTTTTTCGGCAAGCTGAAGGGCGGTCTCTTAAAGAATGCAGATCAAGGCAGAAAAAAAGTCTTAAAAGATCAAAGGCGCTTGAAGTCTTCTCGATTTAATGGCCGACTGGCCTTTACCGTCGTGTTTTGGGGAGTATTGGTTGCGGTCATCTTTTTCTCTTTTCAATCATGGGCACGAACAGGGTTTTTGAATGAGAAAGTAAACGGCTATCAAGATCAAGCATCCGCACAAATCGCCAGCCTAAACGAAGTGGGTTTTGCGAATTCCCCAGCTGGTGAAACGTATGCCGGGACCTTCATTGATACGTATATCAATGTATCCAATGATGAAAAAGAACGGGAAGAACGAGCTGAACTCCTTCAAGGCTACTTGGCTGAAGGATTAAAGGTTGGGGAACTAGAGAACCTTACAGAATTTCAAGGGAAACGAGTTTTGAAGAATGCTAGTTTATATGATGTGAAGAATGTGAGCGAAGATGCGGCCAGTTATGTCTACGCAATCGAATATGAGCTTTTCAGCGTCGTAGAGAAAAAAGAACAAGTGGAAGTGAAAAGCAAGACCAAAGATGGAAAAGAAGAGGTTGTGAAAGAGGAAAAAGCCAACATGGTCGATGAATCATTAGGAACAAAAAAGCAAATGATTGTCGTACGGCTGGGGACGGACGGGAATTCATTCAACGTCGTTGAACAGCCTTACTATCAGGCTCTTCCGAGCAATACGCGAATAGCAGCCATCCAAGATCAAACAGATTCATCCAATAAAAATGTAAAAGTGGAAGATGAGATGAAGCAATTTGCTACTCAATTCTTCACCTCGTATACGACGAACTCCGTTGAGGAAATGTCCTATCTCATGGAAAATCCCGAATCATTAAAAGACCTTTATGAGTATAAGGGACTTGAAGACTTTGTGGTTTACGACGGAGAGAAGGAAGGGCAGTACATTGTGAAGACCCTTGTGCTCTTACAGGAGGCGAATACGGGACTGCAAACCAAACACCCGTTTACCCTTGTTGTGAGCAAAGAGAACAATAAATTTTATGTTCAAGAATTCAAACACACTTTAGGAGGATGATTCACATGCCGGATATTACAGGTCTAACGGAGTATTTCTCATCCCAAGTCGCAGCGGTTTTGTTCATTGTCATGATTGTGATGGTGGTTCGAGCGTTCATTTCACAGCGCTGGGGCATGTTTTTCTCAAGCTTCATTTTTGCGGTCGTATGCTATGTGATTGTGTCAAATCCAGGTGAATTTGAAAGCTTGGCAAATGCTCTTTGGAGCCAAGTTAAAAGTGGTGGTTTGAATTGAGGTCAGAAGCATACAGCTATCGCAAATTTTTTAAGTATCCTTTAAAGATTTGGAAGCTTGGGAAAGGCGAGAAATCTCTTGTCTTTTCCAAAGGGATTGAAATCAGGCAAATACTTGTCGCCATCTTGATTTTTGGATTTCTCTTGCTGTTTAGAGAAAGCATCAATCATATTCTCCCTACCACACTGCAACTGGCCTTTTATGCCGTGCTGCCGTGGCTAATTGCCGGAGCCATCTGCAAGAGCCGGCTGGATGGGAAGCGATTGGACCGATTCTTTTTAGGCTACTTCCGGTATCTATTCACAAAACGCTATTCCTACAGCAGCCATAAACCAGTTTACCAGCCACAAATGAAGAAAGCGCAGTCGTATGAGCGATTCCAATAAGGTGGTGTTACCATGATCCAATTTCCGATTCAATCGTTTAAAGACAATGTCATCTACACGCATGAAATGGAAGCTTGGTCATACTATCGCTTACATGAAAACACCGTAGGCGTAAATGAACAAGAAGCCGAAAATCATCTCGTGAACCGGCTTCAAAGGCTGGCGTGGCAACTCGCAGCCTTTGAAGAAATTGATTATAAAATTGTGCCGATTCCTGTAGATATCAATAAGCGGATGGATAGCCTTCAAGCTCAGTATGAAGGCAAATATGCTGAAACGGGTCGTTATTATGCTGAACGTGCAAAAGAGATTTTGAGGGAAGAAGCAAAACATATCGTTGAATACAAATTCTTTGTTGGCGTGAAATTGAAGCGCCGTGAGCTTGATGAAACGATCTTGCGCACGTTTTCTTCATCTTTTAAAAGCATGAACCGTTATTTGCAAAAGCTTGCGGGTTTCGGAGGGCATGAAGTGGATGATTTAACCGTTAGGCTCTTTGAAGAATCAGAAGAAGATGCCTATGCGACACTTACAAATCATTTAGGTGCTTACCGTGTGAAAGAGAAAGAACTGCGCTATCTCATCCGTCATCAGTTTGTTAGAGGGCAGAATCAACCTATTGGTGAGGGAAGTGTTTATCATCTGACAGAAGGGATCCTCGATCCAGGGAAAGCTGGTTATGTGCACATTAAACAATTAGATGATGAATCCTGGTGTGCGTTTCTTCCAGTTTCAGAGTTTCCCATTGATTTAAGTTATAAGGAATGGGCCTATTTCTTTCAGTCCTACCAGTTTCCAGTAGAAGTAAACATGAGGACAATCTATAAGACGAAAAAGGATGATGAAAACCATACCAATACCATTAAAAAGCGTTTTCGTGACCAAGACGCTCAATTAGTCGAAGCAAACGAAGATGACGACAGCTTAATTAATACAGGACGAGAGCTCCTGCATGATTTAGAAAATCAAATCAAAAATCAAGGCAAACCACTCCTTAGAACTCACATCAACTTCGTTGTCTACGGCCAAACAAAAGAAGAAGTCCGAAAAAGAGCCAGAAGGCTCAAAATCGACTTTAAGGATCAGCAAATAGAACTTGTGCAGCCATTAGCCGACCAACTCCTTTTATTCCATCAATCGCTGCCAGCAGCCAAAATTGTCGCTGAGGATTGGGAACAAATCCTGACTCCTGAATCCTTTGGGGAATCCCTTTTCTCTCTCACCCGGAAAATTGGCAATACGGTCGGTTTCTATCTTGGCAAAAACATATCACACGCAGGGGAAAGCGTTGAAAGCTCCCAATCTCTTGTTTTCTATCACCCCTTTCTCGCTCATTTGGGCTTGAAAGGTTCCAGGTATTCTTCCCCGCATGTCACGATTTCAGGACCAACAGGCATGGGGAAATCGTATTTATTAAAAGACATCTTACTGAATGGCGTCTTTTTCGGCGCCAAGGTCCTGATGACGGATCCGAAAAATGAAGTAGAGAAGAAATTCAAACAAGCGCTTACGCCTTAAATGGAGCGTACAGCTCCATTCTTCAAAGATTTAATTGAAAGCTTTAACTATATCACTCTATCGAGTGAAAAGAAGGACGCAGGTAAGCTCGATCCTCTCACGTTTCTTGAGGGGGAAGAGGGACAAGACGCAGCCGTCGGTGTTTTAGAGTATTTATCAGAGCTTCAGTCGAATGAACGGAATGTCAAAACGGCCATTTATAAAGGTGTCCGGCATGTGATTGGGCAGGAAAAGAAGCCAGGTCTTTTAAAAGTTGTTCGCTATTTGCAAGAGTCTGATGATCAGGACGTCCGAAATGTTGGAGACCTACTTTATGAGATTGGGACCAATGGGGTTGCGAAGCTGATGTTTTCAGATGGGAACGTGGAAGGGATCAGCCTACATGAACAAGTCAATATCCTGCAGATTCAAAACTTGAACCTTCCAGATGAAGGCGAAAAAGCTTCTACACGAGATGAGCATATTGCGGTTGCTTTGATGCAGCCGTTGGCGAAATTCGCCACCAAATTCGCTCGGGATGATTCGGTGGTCAAGATGACCATCTTTGAAGAAGCATGGATGCTGATGAATACGGGTGCTGGTGATCGTCTGATCAATGAATTGCTTCGTACAGGCCGTTCCTTACGTTCAGCCGTTTATATCATCACACAGTCCACTTATGAATATAACAAGCCGCAGATTAAAGAGAATATCGGCACGAAGTTTGCCTTCAAAGCAAAGACAACGGAAGAAGCAGGGAACATCATTGAATTTCTTGGCATGGAGGACAACAAAGCGAACCGAGATATGCTGAAGAACCTGACAGAAGGTCAGTGTATCGTGGAAGATATGTACGGTCGTACCGCCAAGATTCAAACGGATGTGTTATTTGATGAATGGATCCAAGCCTTCAACACAAAAGAAAACGATCGTGGAAGAGCAGAAACCGAGGAGGCGTTCATTTGATGAAAAAAGTATTATTCTCATTTATTGCTTTGATTGCACTTTTAGCCGGGTGCAATCAAGGAGCTTCATCTGAAGACATTGCAAAAATTGCATATGGATGGGAAAAGGCAAACTTTGATCGGGATTATGAGAAAGAGCAAGAATTTATTTTTGATAAGGGATCTTATGAAATTCATAAAACAGCTAAGAAAATTGATTCAGGTTTGAAGTATGAGGATATTCGTTTTGAAATTTACTATGACAAAGAATCGAAATACTATTATGTTTTCGCTGATTTTAAGAACCCTAATGGTGATAATTCTGTTAAAGATAATATAGTTCTTCGTCAAAAAGCAGATATGTGGAAAGTAGATACGAGTAAAAGTTTGGATATCGACCGGGAGAATGTCAAAGAGAAGTTTGAACAGGAAGCTTGTATTCATTGCGAATAAGGAGGGATTGGATGAACTTCCTAAAACGGGGCATCAGTTTATGTATCACGTTGATGTTTCTTCTAATGCCAGCAGCGACAATGGCCGAAGATTCTTCCCCGACTGTTCAGAAAAAAGAGGAAACCGTTGGCCGTGTGACACTTGAAAGCAAAGAATATCCTCTTGATCATTACAAAATGGAAGCGAGTATTGGAGATGGATTAAAAGATGCGGCAGATAGTGCCTTACATGCCATTAATCAGGGGATGTGGGGATTTAATAAAACGCTTGCCAGCTTCACCCTTTATTCGACCAATCAACTTATGTCCTTTGATTTAATCAGCAGCATAGCCAGTGAAGCCGGTATCATGAGTGAACGAATCTATGAAATTATGTCTGGTACATTCCTGTCTTTGTTTATCATCTTTGTGGGCGGAGCAGCTGCATGGCGTTATTTTGTCAATCAGCAGGTCGGACATGCGGTCAAAGCCATCATTGGCGCATTGGCGATCATGGTTCTCACCTTTTGGTTCTATTCTGATGCGACAGGAAACATCAAATGGCTTAATGACCGAGGGGCGGAACTCGAAGGTATTGCCAGCTCGGCCAATGTTCTGGTTAGCTCTGACGAATTTGACAGCAACGCAGCGTATGACCCAAATGAAGGTATTGCCGTTTTAGAAAATCAATTGTTTAACTTAATGGTCAAACGGCCGTATTTACTTTTAAATTATGGATCAACAAAAGAATCAGAGATTGTAAAAGATGATCCAAATAGAGTAGATAATTTATTAAACATTAAACCCTATTCAGAAGAGGGAAAGGAACAAAGAAAAAGGATTGTAAATGATGAAGTATCTAACTTTGATAATAAACAAATGTCACCGGAGTTTAGTGGAGAACGGTTTGGCTATCTCATCATCACAATCATTTCAACGATTGCTCTATCCATTCCTGTTTTGTTATTAGGAATCTTTAAGTTCTTGCTTCAAGTATGGTTTTTGGCATTAGTCATTTTCACAGCCATTCCACTTGTCCTTTCTCTTATCCCAGCTTACAGCGAAAGCGCATTGAATCATGGGAAAAAGCTTGTGGGCGTGCTGCTGATGAAAGCAGGCCTTGTCCTCTTAATTGCGGTTATTACAGGACTGGTCACTCTTCTTTATGAATCCGTTAAAGTTACGAATGGCGTAGAAGGGTATGCCTTTGTGGTTTTCCTGATCTGTATCACCATATGGGGCTTGTTCAAATATCGTTCGGAAATATTTGAGGTTGCGTCAGCAGGTATGATTCAAGGTCAGCAAGTGGTTGAGAGAGCGACAACAACCTCATTTGACAGAATGAGTGACGCAGGTGAAAAAGGGTTTAAAGGTGCTAAACGAATGGTTGGTCAAGCCTACAGAAGCCACAAAAATAAAAAGCGTCAAGAAGAATTTCAGTCAGGTGAAGGCGGAGCAAGACGAAAAACGTCTACAAATGGTGCGGTAGCTAGTGGTGAACGATCCCAACACCGAAAAGCAGTCGGAGATAATCCTCAAAAGCAGGGAGCAAGAACCAATCAAGAACAACAAGCAAATGGAAACGGTCCAAAAAACTCAGCTGCAGCACTCTCAGCAGGAACAGCCATCACCCGATCAGCTTCACGAGACGCGCGATCAGCTGTGGTGAACCTTGATGATTACAAAAGTGGTAAAGGTGAAGGGACTGGAAAAGGGAACCCAGCAAGCAAAGCTGCTCGAAATACTCATTCGAACGGACCTGTTTCGGAAGCGCGCAACCCTGGTTCAACGAAACAGTCACAAGGTCAAAAAAAAGAAGAGGTCAAACCTTCTACTCAACGAACATCAGGAACAAGTCCTCATCAACCTTCCCAGCATCGGAAACCGTCAGTGCGAATGGAAAGTCACCATGAGGCAGCAGCTTCAAGAGAATCAGACAAACACATTACTCAATGGGAAGCTGACCAGCAGATCAAAAAAAGAAATGCAAATCCATCTCCTGAAACGGTCAAGAGATCAGAAAGCAGGCAACCAAAAGCAAAGGAATCCAAACGAAGAAAATGATGTTGGAGAAAAGCATTCTGACGCAATTTTATATTGGTTTAGTGAACAATCCCTTGGTTGTTGCGTCCGAACGGCTTTTGGAAAGGAGATTTTATGCAAGGCGTGTTGAAGAAAGGTGCAAAAGTTGCTGGCACCATTGCCGTTCTTAAAAACCCTCTTACATGGATCATTGCAGGTATCCTTCTTCTTCTCACATCTATATTCGGAATCGCATTATTTGTTTCTATCAGCTTGGGTGGTGAGAATCAATTTGAATCTGGACTATCAGGAGAAGGAGCCGGAGGCACAGCGAAAGTGTCTGCTGAAGTCCTCAGGTATGAGCCCCTCATACACAAATATGCAGAGGAAAACGGGATCGGTGAATACGTGGGGCTTATTATGGCTCTTATTCAACAAGAATCAGGTGGGAGGCATTTAGACGTTATGCAATCTTCTGAATCAATCGGACTTTCACCTGGGGCGATTACGGACCCTGAATACTCCATTCAAATTGGTGTGAAATACTTTGCGGACGTGATGAAACAAGCTAAAGGTGATGTTAACTTAGCTTTGCAGTCATATAACTTTGGCAATGGATTTATTGGATTCGCATTAGAGCGTGGAGGCTATTCGAAAGAAGTAGCGATTCAGTTTAGCTCTATGATGGCATCTAAAATGGGTTGGTCCCGATACGGTGACACGGATTATGTTGAACATGTTCTTCGTTACTATGAGGGAGGAGATGGCGGTAAGGTCGTCGCACGAGATGGATCTCAAACATTTGATGTGGAAGAAGTTCACAACATCATGAAACCTTTTCTTGGCCGCCCATATGTATGGGGTGGCAGAACACCAGCTGCAGGAGGCTTTGATTGTTCAGGGTTGCTTGAGTACGCCTTTGCACAAGTTGGGGTCGACATGTACGGAACAGCTCAATCTCAATATGACAAAACCGTTCCTGTTCCTGAAGATCAAATTAAACCAGGAGATCTAGTCTTTTTCTCTACCTACAAGCCAGGAGCTTCACATGTTGGTATGTATGTGGGGGACGGTCAATTTATCAATGCGAATGGCAGCAACGGCACGTCTTACTCGTCCGTTCAAGAATGGAAAAGCTTATATCCATTCTTAGGATTTAGAAGGGTTCAGTAATGGAGGTGAAATCATGGAACCAAACCAAAAGAAAAATTACATCCTCTTAATGGGCGGATTTATTGCAGCGGTAATTATCATCATGTATGTCTTTAGCTTGCGATCACAGCTGCAGGAAGTAAGAGGAAATCAGAGTAATTATGAAGCACAGATACAATCGTTATCCTCTGTTCAACAAACCGAAGCTCTAAATACAAACCGTGAGTTCCTTGAAGCCTTTTTCACCTACGAAACCACAGCTGAACGCTATAAAAAAATAGAACCCCTCATGACCGATCAAGGATTTAAAGCAACCCATCCTTCAGGAACGAAACCACCGGATTCAGAAGAGTCGGTAAAGTCGTCTATGGTAGGGTTGAAACCCTTTGAGTATCAGTTATCGAAAACGGAAGCTGAGTTCTTTAATGAGTTTAAGCTCTCGACAAAGTATAATAATGTGTCCAGCACGGAAACGGTGATAGTCAAAACGTCCTTGATCTATGTGAAAGGGCAGGGATGGAAGATTGATGATGTGGAGTTTGTTGGTGAACTAACAGGAAGATCTATCTAACGCTTTTGGGTGATATGAAGATATTCTTTTAAAATAATTCAAATGAGGTGTAACTATGGAGCTTCCTTTTACTCCTACAAATAATCCCCGAAAATTCAATTTGAATGAAGTGGATATCGAGTGGTTTGATGACTTTTTTCAATCAAAAGATTTTGCAGAAGCTTTAGCTATTGTATGGGGGTTTGGCTCTCATTTGACTGATTCGTTTGTCATTCGTAATGCGGATCGTATTGTGGTAGAACGGTTTTCTCAGCTAGTAAGAAAAACACGACCTTTACACCCTTATGAATGCAAGGATAAAGCAAAACCTTATACACAGTGGGTATGTGGTATGCATCATTTACATCCTTTTGTTCTAAAAATTAAAAGTATGGGATGGGTAGGGAGTAACAATGAAGATAAACCATATCCAAAAGGGAGTTTTGATGAAGAAGTGTTCGTTAAAATGTACATTAAGTTGCATCATTCATTAGATACATCCTACAGTACTGCTAAAAAATATACCCGTCCACGTCTTAGGATCCATGGAACAGCAGATGTATTAAGTCATATAAGTCATTTTCTTTTTGAACAATTGAACGTAGGAGAAAAGAAGGTTCAAAATCATATACAAACTACCCGAACAAAAACGCTTCAATATACGTCAAAACTAGAAATTCCTCAGATCTTAAATTACGTAAAAGCAGAAGAGTCAATAAAGAAATTTAAATCTTTGAAACTAGGATATTAATTTTGTACTTATAGCTGAGTTTAACAAATATGCAATAAATAAAATAAAATGCGTTACATACTTATGAAGGGGTTTGGAAATTATCAAAGTTATTTATAAAATTACTTATCCAAATGGAAAAATATATATAGGTAAAGATTTAACAGACAGTATCAATTATTTCGGAAGTGCAAGTGATAAGTTGATTGGTCAATTATTTCACAAGAGAAGAACGAAGAGATTTCACCATTCGAAAGGAAATACTCTGGGAAAGTGAAAGTGCTACAGTTTAAGAGGTTAATGCCAAAGAGATAGAGTTTATTAGGGAGTACAATTCAAATGATCCCTTTGTTGGATATAATCAATTCCCAAAATTAAAAATCAGCAATATCAGATAAGAAAAAGCTATTTTTAGTGACGATCATATTTGAATATTTTACAGGAGTCTATATTCTTTTATAGAAATTAGTAAAAAACAACTTTAATGGGGGAAATTTATGTTTGATGAAAGAGCAGCAATAAAAATGAGATTAGAACAGATTCAAGATTTGGAAATAAGGATTATTCAGGAATTCCAAAAGGAAAGAAGTCAAATTTTGAATAGAATAAGAGAGTTGGACGAGGAGACAGACACCACCCCAGAAACAATAAAATCAGAAGCAATCTACAAAAACACTTCTAAAAAAGGGGAAAATAAACGCGGACATTCTACCCTTACGAAAGAAGCGATCAAGGTATTAAAAGATCATTCTGCTGCGATTAGTGGGAAGGAAATAGCGACCACTGTTGAGCAGAAAACAGGTAAAAGCGTTGGGAATGTTACTCAATTTATGAATCGGGTCATGACGATTGATTCCAATGTGAAAAAACCATATAGGGGTCAGTATATTTATGAAGGACAATCTTTACCATCTAATGAAAATAATTCAGTACCACAAACGTTAACATGATTTTTTTATTTAGATTTGATTTAAAGGATGATGGAATCGATTTTGTTCTTAACGAAGGTCTAGCTGCACAATAACTGTTTTTTTGTTAATAAGGGGTATGGCCAGGAACTGCGGATTTACAACGATAAGCATTTTGATACAAGTCTTATGAGACATTATAAATCCTACCTTAGAGGTACTTTGAATATGTCTCAATAGACTGTACCTTTCTGAAACAAAAAAAAAACTCTAGATTATTAACTGGAGGGGCAATCTTATTTTAATCAAGCATTCGCATAAATTTGATTATTTTCTTCTTTTCTATACAATTAATAAATTCTTGTACTTCTTTATAAAGTTCAATACTTGATTGTAAAACATCCAAATAATCATTAACCGTTGCTTCTACATAATTTTCTTTCTTTTTATCACTTTTTTCATTTATAATCCACTCAAAACTTATCGCAAATTCTCCATCATCTTGAAAACTTGCAGTTACAGATTCAATTAAGTCTTTACTACCCTTAAAGTATCTTTTATCCTTCTTAGTCTCTAAGGATTGAATTGTCTTTTCAAACCCCACCATAATTTTTTGTAATCTTTCTTTCGGTGTATTTAAAAAATATTCTTTAAGATTATTTTTAAACTCTTCCTCTTGAACGTTTCTATAACTTTCGAAAAGTAGAGGTACGTCTAATGTATAGAAAAAATCTGCATATCTTCGTTCATCTGTTTTCAATTCCTCAAACCCGTGTATATCTCTAAGGATCATCATATTAATGTAAAGTAATCGATATGAATCAGCTCGAAGGTCCGCATAAATTTCAAAGGTTTTCTTTTTTTCGATAAACTGTTGCATGAAATAAAATACGATAGCTGCTGCTGTACCGATGGATAGGTTTGTTAAAATGAAAAATAGTGTGGCAACCACTTTATAAACAATACTTCCATAAGTAAATGCTTCCGGAAGTTCCCCAAGATAAGTCCAAACCTGACCTAATATCATGATTAATATACATATTGCAAAAGCTAGGCCGAAATCAATTTTGTATCTCATATTTCCCTCTCATAATATTAAATTTTTTACCACATTATAGCATAAGAATGTTTAAGCTTTTTATTTTTGTTTTGGGAATTTTATGAATAATGATACTTAGCAGTATTAGAAATTGAAACAAAAACCATGAAAATGAAGGTGAATCTTATGAAAAGTACAGGCATAGTCAGGAAAGTAGATGAATTAGTCGTTGACAGGGGTGTTTATTTGGCTCTCTAGCGCAACGTATTAGTCTTGACAATAGTCCTCGCATCATTAAATGCTACAATCAGTTCATCTCTTGAAGGCAACTAAAACGCCTTTGATAAAACCCATTTAGCCATTTTGAATTAATATTTTAAAAGGACTTTTTCAGTTTCCCTGAAAATTAGCTGATTCTTTTTACATAATGAACATTATGTATTGAGTTTGTAAAAAAGAGGGAAATTTCTTATTTTGTTGAAGTGTAGAGATGAAAGGGGATTTGCTGATGGTTAGAAATATGGATTTGATAAGAGAAATACTTATTCAGATTGAAGCTAAATCAACGGATGTATTAGGGACAATTGATATTGAAATCGAAGGTCAAGAACATCAAACAATCGTATATCACTTAAAACTACTTGTTGAAGCAGGGTTAATTGATGCTATAGATGTGAGTTCGTTTGATGGCGCCGAATTTCTTGTGAGAAGGCTCACTTGGAAGGGGCATGAATTTTTAGATTCAGTCAGAGATGATAACGTATGGGGTGAAGTAAAAACAGTTGTTAAAGAAAAGGGATCAGGTATACCGTTTGAAGTTTTAAAGGATCTTGCCGTACAAATAACATCAAAAATGTTTTTAGGTTGAAAAGGAGTGTTGGTAAATGAATAAAGAAAAACTAAGATACACAATTCTTCAGAAAATATCTAATGGTAATACACCATTAACTGACAATGACTTTCCTATGGTTACTCCAGAGGAATTTGATGATGCCGTTAGGTTTTTAACAAGGGAAAACTTCTTAAAAGGGATTCTCTATGCTGATGATCGACCACATATCCTCAAGACAGGACCGGTCCTAACGGAAAAAGGCGAAAAGTATCTTTTAGGAAAATAGGCTGTTTTCTAAAGTTTGTATCTTCCTCTCCTGTTACAAAAGTTGTAAAATGAATAAGGGTCGATAGGGGAGGAAATATGAGCGAAAATAAAAATCAGGTTAAAACACCACCAGTTTCAGCACCGAAGAAAGTCGGACAAGATCCTGGATTAAAAAAGAGAACACAGACTGTCTTAAATGATCTACGTCTCATAGTAGAACAAATGGACGAAAAGAGAGGGTCAATATTCTTAGATTGGCTGCAGACGCAAAATCAATATCTTTTGTGGGAAACCAAGTTTGATTCGACAAGGTTAAAGAAATACAAACGTGGTGATATTGTTTTCGCGCACTTTGGATTTAATGTAGGTGCTGAATACGGAGGCTTACATTACGCTGTCGTTGTGAAGAAAGACGGCAAAAGTAATCCAATGATAAATGTAATTCCTCTTTCATCTTTAAAAGAGGGACAAACAGAAAGCGATTTACATTCCGAAGAGCTATATTTAGGAAAAATCCCTGGTTTAAATGACAAAGAATCGTTTGCTATAACTAATCAAATGAGGCCTATAAGTAAGATAAGAATCTTCAATCCTAAGAAAGCCAGCGAACCAGCGTTCAAATTAACCGATGAACAAATGGACATTATTGATGAAAGAGTAATGAAAATGTATACCAATATTAAAATAGATCAACAAAATACTTAATCCAGTAAGATTTTGTTCTTGCTTTTTAAATCAGCTTATAATACAATCATATTCATCGGCAACTTCGTATAATATTGTTATAAGAGACAATAATAATAATGCCCTTTTAAGCAGAGATGCTTAATATGCGGCCACAAAAAATTTGCAACTTACCATGACATCATGGTTAAAAGGAAAAGTCACTCTTCGGGGTGGCTTTTTACGTTGTCTCGTGAATTACATAAGCTAAGTATTGTATAGCAGTTATTTGCATTATAGGTCGTGTTTATGGAGTAAAACTATTTTAATGTTGAAAAAGTGTGTTTTTGAGGTGAATTAGATTTTCGTACCACTTATTTGCTATTGTTATCAATAACGATGGTTTTTGGAGGTGTCGGAACGAGGCCTGAAATTGGCCTTTTTTTTATCTTTATCAATGTCAAAACTTATTTCAAAATCTAAATCCTAAATACGTACTTTTTTGATAAAATTAAAGCAAAGCTTTTTATTGAGGGGTGGATTATTTATGAAAATAGGTTATGCACGTGTTAGTACTGCAGATCAGTCATTGGACCTGCAGCTGGATGCATTGAAGGAGTTTGGCTGTGAAGAGATTTTTCAAGAAAAACAGTCAGGAGAAAAAGATGACCGAAAGGAACTTGAACTAGCGCTTCGAAATTTAAGAGCAGGAGATACACTTGTAGTCTATAAATTGGATCGCTTGGCCAGATCTACTAAACGATTGATTGATATTTCCGATCTCCTTAAAGAAAAGAAAGTTGAATTTATCAGTATCCAAGATAATCTGGACACTGGAACAGCAGCTGGGAAGGCTATGTTCGGAATGCTGTCTGTACTAGCTGAATTTGAAAGAGATATTATTCGTGAAAGAACGATGGCTGGATTACAATCAGCAAGAGCTAGGGGCCGAAAGGGAGGGAGACCAAAAGTTAATGAGAAGAAGTTAAATCATGCTTTAGCCCTTTATAAATCTAAATCCATGTCCATTCGGGAAATTGAGGAGGCTACTGGTGTTTCAGGATCTACCTTATATAGAGCTATTAATAATGATAAAACTAAACTAGTTTAGATGTCCATAGAAGAATTAGTTGCTTAAATGGGTGAAGCAATGTCGTATTAGATTTTACCTGATAGGTATTGCTCCTCTTTGTTTTTCAATAGTTGGGTCAGATTACAATATATCCGAAGATATTAGTACCCTTGGTATGAAAACATTTAGAGATGTCCATGAATCGAAAGGCAAATAACAATAATAAGAGGATTTTATTAAAATGATACTTTTGAAGGAGAAAATCACTTTTTGTCGAATTTTACAAGGCAAAAGGAGTGGGAATAATGACATTTAAAAGTATAACAATTAAAGGATTTGAATTTAGCACACCAAAGTTTGCTGGGGATAAACAGTTCGAGCATGTTTATGATTTCGAACTTATCGATACACTATTTAATACTATTATTAAATTGGATAAATCAAAAAGAAAATATAATAATGACACTGTCAGTATTAATCTAGGTGAATTTAAACAATCAAACGATGCAAACATAGTAGAAGGCTATTTTATTACAGCTAGACATGGTAAAAGGCAGACGCAAATTGATATTAATACCCAGGATGAAGTTGGAGTAATTGAAAAACACCATGGTGTAGAAAATGTAGTCTTTTTTATGATTGATCGTAGAACAGGGCTTTTGTTAGTTCAAGAAGATTTCAACAAGGTATTTTCAAGAAAATTACTTCATACGTTCTTATACTACCATAAGGATTTAATCTATCCATATATTGAGGAGTACAATAAATTAAACAAAGCACAGCCCTTGGTAATACATAAAAGGTCTTGCTATCGCTTAATAAATTTAAAACCAATAAATTTTCTAGAAAAATTAAAGGAATTTCAAAAGATTAAATCAGCTACGCTTACATTGGATAGTACGACTGAAAAAGGCAAAATTGATGTTAGTAAAAGGTTAGACCAAGAATTAGAGGATAATGGGATAGATGAATATGATATGGAGATAAAAATTAAAAATAAAACAGGAAAATCAATGGTGAGAATATTCGAGAAATATTTTGAATCAATTATTGAGCAACAAAAGTATGATTCGTATTCAATTGAAGGTGTTTTGGAAAACGGTAAACAAAAGAAGATTAGTCCTGACACTATTACAAGGGATTTTTATATTTCTGTTGATCATAATAGTAATGGTGAACCATCAATGCAAGGGATTTTTAACGAAATGGAAAAGATTATATCTAAAAATAATCCCCTAGCTGGGAAAAAACCTACACCCAAATCCATCTCGGTAGGTGAGAATAGTGATGTTCAGAATGCCATTCAAAAGAAAGTATCAGAAACCAACAAGGATAAAACAGGAGAACAAAGAACCTCGTAATTCACTTCTTGTGTGGCAATTTTATTTAAGTGGCTTTAATAAACATAGATTACTCAATGAGATATTAATGCCATTATCAATATCCATAGTTGCAATCTTTATAATTTGGCTTTCTAATTTATCGATAACTGATGGATTAATAAAAATTAAAGAAATTAATACACAAATTGCTCCAATGGTAGCTATTCAAACCGGTTTTAATATGACCTGTTTAACCTTAATTGCAAATTTTAATAAAGACAAAAGTATTTTTACAAAGGTGCCAGAGAATGAAAAGGACTTTGTTTTAAAACAATTGATATCTTCGTTTGTATACTGTGTTTTTATTCAGACCGGTATACTAATGTTTGGTGTCATTTACAATATTGTGCTAGAGGGAATACTAAATTTTAAATACTTGAATAATATGTATCATTTAATAAAAGAAATTATTTTCTTTGCGTTTTTCATTGTTCTGTTATCACTAATATTACACACATTCACTGTATTCCTTAGAAACGTTATGTTAATTTATAAATTTATATTAGTTTCCACCAAAAGTAGTAAATAGCATCCAATTAAATGGGTGCTTATCTAACCCCTTTGATTTAATGTTTAAAGCCTAATTTTATTAATGGCCTAAAACAGATTAAATACAAAAAAGAGAGCTTAGAAAACTCTCTTTTGGGAAATTTATAAATTAAATGCGGCTTGTTTCTCTGCAGGTGAAATCTCTTCAAATGTAATTTTTTGCTTACCTCTTAGGTTTTCCAGCTGAAGTTTAGGTGCCGGCATAACATATTCGTATGCGATTCCTGCAAATGACTTAAGAATGGCTTCAAATACAATTTGAGCTCCCAGTGGAGGGACAGCCATTCCAATTTGTCGCCGTACAGCTTCTTTGCTTCCAACAAACTCAAAATGATCCGGGAATGTTTGGAGGCGTGCCCGTTCACGATTAGTCAAAGCTCTTAGTTCATCCCAGTGATACATATGAGTACCGCCGCCGCCACTGCCTGTTACCGTGTATGCTGGCTTTGACGGATCCAAACGTTTGTAGATAGAGCTCATTCTTGCACCTTTGACTTTTAGCTGAAGATGCTCTGGAATTCCTGGGTACCATGCATTGCTGCCTGGCGGAATATAGCTGAGCATTTCCTTAACCTTTGCCGTGTGTCTTGGAAGTTCGTTGTTTGGTGCATCTTCGGGAATCGGCGGAGTTGTGATTGCTTCACGTGACGTTTTATATTCAGTAGAAGCAAATGTTGTTGGTGCCGGTACTCTAAATTCAATACCCTGTTCGGAGAGATCGTTTCTAATCCCTACAATAATAATACGATGTCGCGCTTGCGGCACTCCGTATTCTTGAAATTTGTACAAATGAGGGGTTAATTTATATCCGCATTCTTCTAGTTCAGTCAAAATCTGAATGAAAGCTTGTCCTTCGTTTGCACTTTGAAGACCGCCTACATTTTCTGCTACGAAGAATTTTGGCTGATAGTCTTTTAGCACTTTCACACCATATGAATACAGAGGTCCATATTTACCGTCTAATCCGTGCTTTTCTCCCACCTGACTGTAATCGTTGCAGGGGAAGCCAAAAGCGAAACAGTCTATCTCTCCAAGAATGGATTTATCCCCAATTGGCAAGTCTTCTACCGGCCCGCAGTGTACGGACGGGTCATCAGGATTTCCGCAGATGTTTAGTCTATATGTGGCGCATGCCGTAGAATCGTAATCATTTGACCAGAGGTGCTCGATGCCCCATTCTTCACCAGTATCGGGATGAATGAATTTTGCACTTTTTGCGGCTAAGCTTAAACCGCCCGGTCCGTTAAAAAGTTCCCCTTTTTTAAAAATCATACTGAACATCTCTCCTTTGCAGTATTTTATTAAATCGAAAGTATGTTCTGGCATACTGCTATGCAACTAATTGTACACTTTTATTCAGAAAAAAGCAGCCCATTTGCTCAATAAAAATAACTTTATAGACTGTGCAATAAAATTAAGGAAGATTATTGGTTAAAAGGACGCTGCAAGTCCTCATTGAAAGGGAAAAGGTGAAGAAAGGGAGGGGGTTCTGTGGGAGAGAAAATAACGAAAGAGCAGCGTAAAAGGAATATGCAGGCTATTCGTTCTCAGTCAAAGCTTGAGAATCACGTTTCGAGAGAGCTTTGGAGAAGAGGTCTGAGGTTTAGAAAAAACGATAAATCCTTGCTTGGCAAGCCAGATATATCAATAAAAAAATATAAGACAGTTATTTTTATAGATTCTTGTTTCTGGCATGCCTGCAATATTCATGGAAACAGGCCAAAAAGCAATCAGGATTACTGGGACCAAAAGCTGGCGAGAAATAAAAGCCGGGATCAAGAGGTTAATGAGTATTACATAAGAGCGAATTGGCATATCAAAAGAGTTTGGGAACATGAAATAAAAGAGGATTTTAACGAGGTTATCCATGAACTGATTAATTTTATTGATGCTGCTAAAAAAGGAGACAGCTGATGCAGATGTCTCCTTGGAATTCCGATTAGAATCCAGAATAAGAATGATTATTGAACCATTTCGGATACGTTGCTGTAGCCTTTGTTCGTAAAACAGGAGATAAATGCCTGTTTTCTCTGATCCAGTGTTAACTCGTTATCCAAACAATAATCGAGAAATCCTAATAAGGCGTTAGCTGAAATAATGGCTCCCTTTGGGTTTAATCCAGAAATTATGGAATTGGCTTTTGTGTTAATCTTGTCTAAATTTCGTTCACCGCCCCAGTCGCTTGCTGTAACGTATCCATAGTAGCCAACGGATTTCCCACTATATCCATTGTAGTTTGGAATGTACTCCGATCCCATATGAGAGGCGAGATTCGCAGATAATGCGAACTTTTTTCTATAGTTTTTAGCATCTATAATACAGATTGTTTCATCATCGACATGCAACAAAATCTCAATCTCCGTGCGAACATCTTTTATTAAAGGTTTTGGTCTCAAGTCGACTTCAAATCCAATGGCCTCTAAAATTTTTGCGGTTTTTTCTTCAAATATTAAATCATTCTCTTCAAACAAGTAAGATTCAACAAAATCTTCATTTAGTGAGGTGTAGCGATATTCTTTAAGTGCTGATGCAAACTTTTCAGCGTCACTTTGTGAAAGTTCTTGTTGCAATATTCCTATTATCTGTTCTGTAGAGAGTTCTTGAAGTGATGGATAGGAAGCTAAGAGGCCGTGGACCTTCTTTATGACTTTCTTCTGATTGGATGCGGGACCTATTGCTCCAAAGGCACTTGCTTTGTAGCTGTCCACATCAAGCCCTGCATTTTCTGAAAAACGCTCAAGTGAAATCAAATAGCGTTTGTTAAAGGGATAGCGTGCTTCCAATTCAGATAATTCACTAGTTGTCGACTGGTGCTTTTCAGACGGTACTCTTAGAAAATGCCCTCTAACATATTCTGCAAGTCCTGTATAATCACAGAGCATCATGAAGGTATGGGCAACATCTCCGTGTGCAGATGAAAAATCTCGTGCCCCATTATCCGACCGTTCCCGATGATCGAAAAGCGTTGCAATATCCTTCTTCATTTCAGTTTTTTGATCGTCAGATGCATTCCTGTACGATACAATTCTTTCTGTGACTGCACTTAATTCAGTATCTCTTTGCGCTGTCAGGGCAAAAAAAGTGATTTCTTCCTTAGTTATAAAATAATTGAGCTCCTTCTGGTTGACGAGTTTTATTAGAAAGCGAGCAGGGCGTATTTGAAAGCCTTCTTCAAACTTTGGACGGAAACCACTTTCTAAGAAGTACGCATTTGGGATCTGAAGCGTAAGGATTTGTTTTGATGTATTTTCACGGATTTTTTTCCCTGCCAATAAGGAAGAGCCAACTTTTGTAAGAGATAGCTTACCGGAAGATGTCGTATATACATATCCAAACGTCCGAAGCATCGCTGCCCAGGTTCTTCCACCTGAACCGTCCGCACTGATACTGTCCCTTTTGAGTTCTTCAGCAGCCAAAACTTCTTCATAGCGCTTGTGCGCTATTCTGTTTCTTGACCAGGTTTCAGCAAAATTATTAGTTGATATTTGAAGAGCGCGAAGTGCATCAACATGAAATCTCGGGTCCCGTTCAGGACGTGTAATAAACCATACTTTTCTTTCAGGCATTTTTATAGTTCCCCCACATGGATTATTTGGAAAGCAAGGCTTGAAGCTCAATATATTGCAGTTTTTCTTCATCAGACAGCTTTTTTTTCTCATTCAGGGAACCCCAGTCTGCCATTAGGTCACTGAAAAGTTCTTTTTCTGATAAAACAAAGCAGGTAAGCGAAGCGTTTTCTTCATCTGCAAGACTATTTAAGATACGGGTAATTTTTATAACTTTTTCGTCAAAAAGATCAGTAAGTTGATATTGTGCAAGGCTAGCTTCTTTACTGATAACTGCAAGGACTTTTGACAATGAAGACAACTTTATATCTTCATTGTTGTTGTATGCGTCATTAAGCCAGTTTCCTGTCCTGCCTGTTTGAGAACTGATTTCTTGATGCGAAAGTCCCGTTGTGGAAATTATTTCATTAATATTAATCATGAGCTGGTAAAGAAGAGCTTTACGCAATAATCTTTGAAGTGAAGAAATTTCGATGGAGATCATCCTTTCTGGTAAATTTGACCTGTATTCAGTATAAAATAAAACACGAACCACCAAATCATCTTTAAAGGTGATTTGGTGGTTTTATAATATTTTTTAAAATATACTGACAGAAATAAGATTTTTAACAAAATCTAAAGTGAGAATATATCCAGTTGATCGGTTCAATTAAAATCAATTTATTATTAGCCAGCACAATGTTTAAAATGCTATTTGTGGCGCCGCAAGGGTCTGCTCATAGGGCCTAACCCAGCAAAAAACGCTGGCTAATGCTCTATGGCATCTCGCTTTCCTCTAAAATCCAAGCGAACAACACTATGTAAGCCCTCATCGCCAAAACCGTGCGACGAAGCCACATCCTGTTTGTTCCATTGGATGTCTTAACGAGTAAACGACTCTAAAATTATAAACCACTAGAGCTATAAGGTAGGCATCCTAGCGGTTGCCATTATGATAGTTTCCCTTTTGCCTTGCGAAGCGTACAATTAAACAATCCGACTAAACTTCCAGCCGGCAGGACACCCTACCCTTTCCGCCTGCAAGCAAAGTCGGATAGTCATCTGTTCAAGGGGCAAAAAAACTTTTTGGTGTAACGCTACGCACATCCAAAAACTTTTTTGTGCTAATCCCTTGACCACCTGCCTATGTTTATTGTCCGTTCTACTTGCAAAAAGGGAAAAATCATCCCCTTTAGGGGAAGTAATCGCTCGAAAGTCAAAAGGGAAAAAATCCATAAACCGTTTCAAATAAAATCATTAATAGAGGAGAGATTTCAATGATTATTAAAAAAATGTATTTAATCCACAATTGGTTCTATGAAAAGAAAGAACTTGTTCCCCCAGAACATTATGACGGAAAAGATGAGTTAACGGAACGATTTGTTCTGCTTCATGAGGATGTACAAGACATTAGTGCTTACGAAGTGCCATATGTAGCTAAAACACTAAAAGAAGCTAAAGAGGAACTTGAATATAGTGCAGACTGAAAAGCTAAGAAATGAAAAATGATTACTTCTCATCTTTGAAAAGCTGAACAGCTGGAAAAATAGCTGTTCAGTATACGAATGGTAAAAAAACTGAAGTTTTTTATTTATGAAAGCATGCATCGAGCCTGCTCTAAGTGCTTTAAACCCTTAAAATTCTAAGACAAGAACACCAAAGAAATTAATGGATCAAACGATTCTTGCAAATCATTTTTATTAAATAAAACTATTTCAATTTGACATCCACAATATCAAAGAAGTTCAGCCTTATCTCAGCATCTAACTCATCTTGAATCATCACTTTCTTTGCATACCGATCAATCTTTGTAACCGTTCCAATCCTCGAAGTGAAGTACCCTTTTTTCCATGTGATGATTTCTAGTAAAATCTTATTTTGTAAGCTATCCGATAGAAGTCGTTCTAAGTCTTCTATCTGTCCCTCGTCTAATTGTGGTCTAGCCGTTCGATGATAATCCTCATCCATATCCCAGAGCATCTTTACATGCTCCGTCATAAAGAAACCTTGCCACTTTTTGTTTTTACCTCGGTCTCTTAACATAGGATCATCTCCACCTTTCAATTTAACCATTATACAAACATACGTTCTGATAATCAAGGTGCTTTAAGGGAGCGCGCCTTATATATGTACAGCCTTTAGGCTGATTTTTCTTCTTCAAAATTTAAATAGTAGACAGGTGTAATCATTATGAATGGTCCCCCTCTTTGTTTCCTTAGTAATAAAAATCACAAAAAACCATTTAAAACGATAAAAAGGGCTTTTTCTGATCATTTTCATCTCGGAAAAGGGGCATATCTCTAGAGGATATCCTGGTTATTGATCGATAAATCTTCTGGAAAAACATATTTTGCTGATTTTCCCTTTCCTCACGATTAAGCTATCTTTTAAGTGAAAAGAAGAAAACGTTTGAGCTGTTCGAAGTAGAAATGGGTAATTCTTGTCTGAAGCCAAGAATCGGGTCGTTCGCTTCGCTTTCCTCCTAATTTATTAAAGGTTCGGATTGGTTAGGGCATCGAACCCCATCAATCCGGTGATATCTACGCGGAGCGTATGACATCACACGCTCTTATTGTCCTTTTCAATTCTTGACGAATCTAAAAGATCCAAGAGCTATTTTTTCTCTTACCGTTTGTGAGGTTAATCGCTACCGGTCATCGAGCCCTTCGCGATTAGGCGTTATCAGATCTTCGATCTGATGAAACGCCACGCACAGGCCATAGGGGGCCTTCTTTGTTCTCTCAATTGTAACGAGTGGGCTTATGACCGAGTGAAGGGCTGGCGCCAGGCAAACAAAATCGGCAAAGCCAAGTCGGCTAAGGAGCAGTAAGGAATCCTTCCTAACTGCCCCTAAGTCATTGGGCTTCACTCGATTTTGAACGACAACGGGCAAAAGCAGACCCGTTGCCTATGCCCGGCTGGCACGTTCGCGTCTAACGTACGCGAACCCTTCACACGGTTTGCGCCCCTCCTTGCTTCCTCCTCAAACAAAGAAAGGAAGTGTTAGACATGAAAACAGTTTACGAAATTCAACGCATTAAACAAGTCATTCAAGAGGTGGAAGGTGGAGAGACGTATATCGTACGTTCTCCTCAAGACGGGGCGAATATCGCATCAACATTTATTGGAGATGAAGATCGCGAGGTATTCTTCGTCATGTGCCTGAATACGAAAAACAGAGTTGTAGCGGTCCATCGCTGTCATGTCGGAGGGTTGAATGCCAGTCTTGTGATGCCGAGGGAAGTGTTCAAGTCAGCCATCCTGAACAATACCGCGTCCATCATTGTCAGTCACCAGCACCCCTCACAGGACATACACCCGTCAAGAGAAGATATGGATGTCACAAAACGGTTGGTGGAATGCGGGAAGATTCTCGGAATAGAGGTACTGGATCACATCATCGTCAATGCGAGTGCAGATTACTACAGCATGAAAGAAAAAGGATACGTCTAAGACTGGAAGAGGAGGTTACTCCTCTTCTTTCTTTTTTATTTTTGTATATGTCGACTTAAAGGGGCATCGAGCTCCCTTTAAGTCGAGCTGCATGCAACGCTTCACGTTGCTGCAGCATAAAAAAAAGAGGCTGATAACTGAAAGACTTAGTTTGTTGAATAAGTCAATGGCGAATCATATAATGGTGTTGACTAAGTCAACGGGAGGTAGTGGCATGAAACAATCAACTGGGCGTATTCTTGAGACGTTCCCTGTATTTAAAGGGAAAATGAATGCTTATAAGAACGTTTTATCAGCAGAAGAAGCAATGGAAGGGTTAAATCCTGTAGAAGGCACTTTTTTGAGATTAGCTTGGTTTTTTGAAGATCCTGAACACCAAGACTTTACCATTGGATCGTTGTATCACCATTTAGACGATGACTGGCTGGAACTGGCATTAGAATTAATGGCTCTCTTTTTCAGAGAAGATACCTTTTTGATTAAAAAGCCAGCTCTTTCATTTGTTCGGAAAGGCAGCAAGGGCTTTTTTTCACAAAAACAATTTGCCGATTATTTAAAAGAGAATGGATTGAATTATGATAAACGGAAATTGAATGTGTACTATCACCGGGGCAAGATACCAGAACCTGATTTGGAACTAGCTGGAACCGTCTATTGGAGAAGGGCCTCGGTTGAGAAATTTTGTGAACAAGAAAAAAGCCGTTTGAAAACGGATTGATTGTAAGGAAAAGGATTTTGAGGAAAGGGAAGTTAATTGACTACGATGGAACCGTGAGAAGATTCAGGAAGTGGGTTGAGTGTCTTGAAAAGGCACCTAAAAGGAATGCCTGTTTCTGAACCGTAGAAAGATCATGGCAAAAGGTAGTTATGCCGTGTTCTTATTGATGTGGCATATTAACCAGGACTCACGAGAAGCTGGCTTTTTTACTGCAGAAATAAAGAGGGTAAGGACTTAGACCAAGGAGATTACATCAATTACGATAAGGCCGTACAATTTGGGGAGCCCTAAAGGGTCTGCTCATAGAGGGTAAGGCTGCAAAAAACGCATCCTAACCCTCTATGGCATCTCGCTTCCCTCTAAAATCCAAGCGAACAACAGTCTGTAAGAATGATGGCCATCATTCAACAGGCTGTTTGTTCCATTGCCTTTCTTCACGAGTGAACGACTCTGAAGATCACAATCAGAAAAACAAAAGAATAAAGCCAAACATGAGAGCAGCCAATCGGCTGCTTTTTATTTTGTGTTTTTCCACCCTTTTGCGCTCTGAATCGTACAAGTACGAAATCCGAGCTAACCTTTCAGCAGCCTGTTGGAGCGATTTATCCTGCGGGTACATAACAGGGCTTTTTAATTTGATACTAAAATAGACAAAAATCAAGAGAAAAAAGACTTCTTCCTAGACTGCCCTAGTCGTATGAGACAGTAATAAAACACCTTCTTAGGCTGCCATGCCACCAAACTCTATTGGTGTGTGGTAGCCTAATTTTTCTTGTATACGCTCTTCATTATAATACTTCATGAATTGATCTACACGTTCCCTTACTTCTTCTTGGGATAGAGAATTGAATTTAACATACTGAAACTCCTCTGATTTCAGGTTAGAATGAAAAGATTCAATGACCGCGTTATCCCAACAATTACCCCTGCGTGACATACTACTGACTAGATTCTTTTCTTTTATCCGATTTTGATATGCATAAGAAGAATACACGCTGCCTTGATCCGAGTGGATGATCACTCCTTTAGGGTTTCCTCGTTTTTCGAGCCCTTCACTCAAGGTATCAATGACTAAAGGGACTTGTTGGTGAGTATAAAGCTTGTAAGCAACGATTTCATTATTAAATAAATCCATGATAGTTGATAAATATAAGGTGTCTGGACCATATTGGATGTAGGTAATATCCGTCACCCATTTTTGGTTAGGTTGGCTCGCAGTAAAATCCCTCATTAATAAGTTAGGAGCGACAATAACGGATTCCCCTTGAGACTTCCACTTTCTCTTTGCCTTTACTCTACATTGAAGATGATATTTCTGCATAATCCGTTGAACAGTATTACGGTTTAATTTGATATGATATTTACGCTTTAACAGCTCTTTGATTTTACGGTGGCCATATCGGTACTTTGTTTTTTTACAGAGGAGGATAATGGATTGTTCTTCCCTAGACAACTCTATTGGTTGTAAAGATGCCCAGCGATAATAAGTAGATCTGGGTACATTTAAAGCAGCTAAAATAGCTGATACTGTATATTTTTTTCGTAATGTCTGTACTAGTTGGAGGACGATTTCTTTTTCAGCTCCTTTTCGATCTCCAAATACTTTTTTAAGATTTCATTCTCCTGTCTTAAGTGATTCATTTGATGTTCTTTTTTCTCTTCTTCACTTGAACTATCAGGCCCATGTCCATACGAATATTGTTTTCCAATCGGTTGGTCAAATCGATGGACTTGATTTTCACGATACCATTTCATCCACGTTTTGATTTGAGAAACATTTTTAATCCCATACTTCTCCATGATTTCTTGGTTTGTCAACTGACCACTCATTTTATCTTTAACTACTGCCCATTTAACTTCTTTTGAATATACGTTTTTGCCCATGCAAAAACACCTCCGAATTAGTACTTTGTTTAAGTGTACCATTTCGAAGGTGTTTTATTGTGTCTCATTAATTTAGGTTAGTCTATCCAAGATGTCTTTTTTTTTCGGTTTTCAACTTGAAAGTAAGGAGAAAAGCTATGAATACCCCATATTGGTTAAGGTGAGAAGACCTACGTAGTAGTACAGCAAAGATTTTGTACTCTAAAGATGAAAATCACCTAAAACATAGGTTTTTTGTAAAGCAATTTCATCATACAGTTTTATCCGTTTGGAAAAGACGATTATTTAACCATTAAATCATTTTATCACTGCTTGTGCCTTTTGGAGATAATCCAAAAAGCATCTCCTACACTATTCGATGTCTTCTCATAGTCAAGACATCGCTACTTTGTATACGTTAAATACATTGTTTACCTAGTTAAGATATCAAATAGAATACTTTAAAATATTTCTGATTTTCATAGTTTAGATAAATGTCAAAATGACCATTACTTAAGAAATTTAATGTATAAATACAGTCAAAGAGTAAATTTGCTCTTGTCTTAATACTATCGAAACAATCTTAATATTATTGAGAAATAATGATACATACTGTTAATCAAATCTCCGTAGAAACTCCATAAGTAATCAGTAGTATTTGGTTGGAAAGACAAATTAGTAAAGGAGGGACGTGTTGTTTTATAAAAGATTAATTTCTAACTTTGGGATAGGAACGTGGCTGATTATATTTATTCAGTTTATTGCCTTCTTTACCTTTTTTATGTTTGTACCTTTCATCTCTACATATTTTGTAAATCAACTAGACTTTTCATTGGCTTTTGTAGGAACTGTGCTCTCACTTAGAATCCTTAGCCAACAGGGCTTAATGGTGTTTGGAGGCTTTTTAGCTGATCGATTTGGTTATAAGCAATTAGCGATAGCAGGATTAATTTGTCGTGGAGTAGGGTTTATAGGGTTAGGTTTAACAGACCAACCTCTCCTCATTATTATTGCGATTATCTTAAGTGGACTTGGGGGTGCCATGTTTATCCCAGCCCTAAAGGCTACATTGACTATGTTCACACCTCCAGAAAAAAGCAAAGAAGCCTTTTCTATGATGAATGTCGTTGAAAATGCAGGTACTGTTATGGGGCCTTTAGCAGGTTTATTCTTTAAAGTTGAAGATTTCTTCTTATTATGTCTTATTTCTGGTTCTCTATTTTTGGTTATTGGATTTATCGTTTTATTTCTTCCAAAACCACCTCTATTAAAACGGCATTCTTCTTGGATTGAGGAAAGCCTGAAAATTATTCGTCACAGGAACTTTATACTTTTGGTTTTCACCTTAATGCCATTTCACTTTGTTTATCAACAATTGTATCTAACGTTTCCTATTATTTCCGAAAAATTGACGGGGTCTTCAAGCTGGATTTTCTCATTTGTTACAGTCAACATCATTTTACTTCAATTGCCTGTTTTACAATGGTTTAGAGATCGCAGTATGAAAGCTATATTTGTTTTACCTTACATATTTATCGGGTTGTCTTTTATGATTTTAGGATATTCAGAACAAATATTGCCTCTAATAATAGTTCTCTTTAGTATTGCATTCGGTTCTATGGTGCTACTCCCTTTTTTTCAAGATTATGTGGCCAACATAGCTCCTAAGGAGTCCTTAGCTGCATATTTTGGTTTTTCTAATATGGCTATGGCTGTAGGGGGATCATTAGGTAACCTGTTAGGAGGTGTTTTATATGATTTATTTATAGAGATATCAAAGCCTCAATGGTTTTGGGTTCTCTTAAGCATAATTTGTATTCTACCTATAATAGGTATTAATAGACTAAAACATATAAGTTCCAAAAGTATATCCAAAAAGGAGCGTATTTCTTAAATATATGAAGATAGAGGAGTGTTTATATGAATAGTGTACTTACTAATTTAAAATTAATAAACATTGAATCTTTATATCTCCATGAGCCCACAGAACAAATACGCTTAAACAAAGTCGCTACACTTCTAGACAAAGAAGGCGTTATACGAAATCCATTGATGGGCACTCCAATGGAGGATAATAAATATTTAATTCTTGATGGAGCTCACAGGACATCAGCTTTAAAACAACTTGGCTGCAAACGAGTACCTGTTCAAATAGTAAAACCGAAGCAGTTTCAACTTTTTGCATGGGAACATATTGTTCCATTAGGTGATTGGCTCCAACATCTATATAAGATGCCGGCTTTAAAGTGGTCTTCACAAGAGCCTCTAGATAACTCTTTGATTGCAGCCATTGTTAATTACACAGGAACTGTTAGTTACGCTTCTATAGATTTAATTAATAGTGAAGAAGAGAAAATAGATACTTGGTGCAAGATGGTTGAATCTTACAGCCAACGGTATTCGGTAAATAGACTTCCGAATGGAGAATGTTTATATCCAGAAGAAGGCTTTGTTTTACTCCGATACCCTGCTTTAACTTTAAATGAACTTAAGAGGAGGGTACTGAATGGAAAGACATTTCCTGCTGGTGTTACACGTTTTCTAATAAATGGCCGCTTATTAAATCTATCCATTCCTCTGGATCTTCTTATCTCGGAAAAGCTAAATGAGACAGAATGGCATCAACTTCTAGAACGATTACAAAATAAGATTCGTTTGTATTCTGAGAGTATTTATCTTTGTGAAGCATAATTTCAATTAATAAAGGAGAGAAAATCCATTATGACAAGTCTAGTTAAATCACTTAAATCTAACACTATAAACTCTATTAAGGATTGTATTGGGAATACACCTTTATTCCAATTAAATAACTTGTTTCCAGACTCCAATATTAATGTTTATGCTAAATTAGAAATGCTTAATATCGGTGGAAGTATGAAAGATAGACCAGCAGAGTTTTTAATAAGAAAAGGGATGGAAGAAGGAAAGATACATAGTAAGACCCATCTTTTAGAGAGTTCTTCAGGTAATTTAGGAATAGCATTAGCTCTACTAGCAAAATTCCATAATTTATCTTTTACTTGTGTTGTCGATCCAAAAATCTCACAAACAAATCTAAAAATGATTAAGGCCCTTGGTGCAAATATTAGTATGGTGAATGAACCTGATGAGCATGGAGGTTATTTGCAAACAAGAATAAAAAAAGTAAATGAGTTATTATCTACTACTCCTAATGCATACTGGATTAATCAATATGCAAATGAAAATAATTGGAGAGCGCATTATTATGGAACAGGCAGAGAGATGGCTGAGCAGTTGAATGGAGAACCTTTAGATATCTTAATTGCACCAGTTAGTACTTCAGGAAGTATTATGGGGATAAGCAGGCGATTAAGAGAAACCTACCCAAACCTGACTGTAATTGCGGTAGATGCAGTAGGGTCAATAATTTTCAATTCTCCTTCAGCACCAAGAGAGTTACCTGGGATTGGCGCTAGCCGTGTCCCTGAATTATTAAATAGGGATGAAATTGATCAAGTTATCCATGTAAACGATTATGAGTCGGCAATAGCTTGTCGAGAAATTTTAGATAAAGAAGGGATATTTGCAGGCGGATCTTCAGGGTCTGTTGTCGGAGCTATTAAGAAATTAGTTCCCAGACTGACAAACAAAACTAATATAGTTACAATCTTTCCAGACCGTGGAGAGCGTTATTTAGACTTAGTTTATGATGATCAATGGTTTAATAAAGTCAAAAAAATGCAGTGAATAAATGTTCACTTTTTATTAGGGAGATGTATTTTCCTTTCTTCTGAACTTAAATTTGACCCCATTTAGAGATTTCATAAACGTCACGATATTCCTTTATTGCAGGAATCAGAAAGTACTCTGCAGAGCATTAATAGGACAATCTAAGATTAAAATCCCCGATATAAAGATATCAGGGATTTTAATCTTTCCAGCGACTAGTTCTTGAAGGACAATGAACATGAGGAATTTGATTTGCATACATCAACTATTTACAGAATATCAAACAAAAAAGTATACTATAGAGGGGTACCGTAAAACTGAAAAGAAATAAAAATTGTTGACATATTTAAACTTAAGTATGTCGTTTAAAGAATCAGCGTTCAAGGGATATGCCGAGAGTATATTATGAAAGGGGAACAAAGCATGGAAAATGCTGAAAAGAAAATTAAAATTGCGGTTAATGGAGGAATTAATTTTGGTGCAAAGCTGACTGCCAAGCAGCTTTTGGTAATCGCCAAATATCTTGAAGAAGGAGAGGAACTTGAGTTAACCACTTTTCAACAGCTATACATTGACATTCCGGAAGAAAGAAAAGGAGAGATGATTGCTGAGTTTGAACAAGCTGGCCTGAGCTGCTATCCGGTAGGTAATTATGTAAAAAGTTTACGAACATGCAATTTTTGTAAAGGTTCAGAAGAAGAAGGGATGCCGGTAGCGATTGAACTTAATAAAAGAATCGCAGGTAAGCCTGTCCCCTTTACGGTAAAGCCTGCTTACACGGGCTGTCCGGTAGGGTGCGGTGAGCCGATGGTGAACGATATTGGGGTTATGAAAATAAGAGATTCCTACTGCCTTTATGTAGGGGGTAAATCAAAAGGAAAGGACGCAGAGGCGGGAATATTGATTCTGGAAAACTTGTCTCCGGATGAATTGTATTTAAAGGTTGACCGAATTATAAACTTATACAGTGAGCAAGGGAAAAAACGTGAATCTTTTCATAAGTTTGTAAAAAGATATGGAAAAGATGAACTTGTTGAAAGTATCAGCTGATATTTTAGATTTCCAGAGATGGGGTTGAATATTTATCTGGCTTTAAGATTATATGTTTTCTTTATTGATATCTTAGAAATAAACAATGTGTTTGTTTTTCATTTAAAAGAAACTCTTAGGGGTCATGCTTCGGCTGAACCCCTTAGGGGCGTTTTTCTGAAAAGAATAAAAGAATGCAGTTAAAGTCCATAGGGAATTATAAACTTCGACCAAGGATTTTTTTATAGGAAAGACATTTTCGAAACTTTTATTGACTCTGTACCTTAATACAGAATTAATATTGGTAAATAATTTTTTTGAAGGGCAACTATCAGTCTGCTCTTCTTCTAATTATACATGAAGAAAACGATGTTAAAATATTTGCTTTATATATCCCATTAGTAATTCTAAGTTATTTATTTGATTGGTTTGATTCCTTTTTAACATATAGATTGATCTGTTTGGAACAGGGATGTCAGTCACAAACGGTACATTGATTACTTGGCCTTGTAAAATTAAGCTCTTTGCGACCGAGTTTGGAAGAAACCCCACACCTTTTCTGGTTTTTAAAAATTTTAGTAGAAGTGAAACATGATCTACTTCTAGATGATAAAAAAACTGATTAGATGTGATCTGCCGATACCACTCTGAAAAAGACCCTCCCCAATTTAAATGTATATATAGATTGCGTAAATCTCTTGGAATTAAAAAGGTTTCCCCAATGTTAAATTGCGGATCTGCCACCAAAACATAAGAATCCTCAATCATCAGCTCCATAGTTATTTTTGCATGCTTTACAGGATAGAAAACTATTCCAATATCAATTATTCCATCCATCATTTTCCTAATTATTATATCTGAATGCTCTGTAATCATTACGAGTGAAGTTTCCGGCTGTAATGTTTGGAAAGTATCGATTGCCTCGAATAAAACATAATCCCATAAAGCGTGCGTTGTGCCAATAACAATATGATCCCTATACCCTTTATCTAATTGTACCGACTTTACCCCTTCATCAGAAAGCTCTAATATTCTTTCTGCATAAGGCAGAAAAACGATACCTGCATCGGTTAGCGCAATGTTTCGTTTATCTCTTTTAAATAACTCCTTTCCTATTTGCCTCTCAAGCATTTGTATTCTAGTAGTTACAGTGGACTGAACAATGTTTAATTGTTCTGCTGTTCGAGTAAAACTTTTCGTATTGGCAACGAGAACAAAAGCTCTCAGCTGATCGATATCCAAATGAAACCCTCCTCCTCTTATCGAAAACTCGAATAATAGTTATTCAAAATATTCGTTTTACAAATTAGGACTTCTTCCTTAAGATTAACATTAATTTTAAAAATTCTAAATATTTAAAATAGTACTTTCAAAGGAGGAAGAAAGTGAACGTTTGGAATGATTTAGTAAAACTTTTCGAATGTATACGATGTAAGCAGCAGTTTGAACCGGATGATTACCCAACAGGTTGTTCCCGTTGTCTACAAGAAAGTTTCCCTGCAAGCCTTAGGATATTGTTTGACCAAAACAATTCATGGAAAATAGATCAATCAGCAAGGGGAATGTTTCGTTATGCCGATCGTTTACCTTACCGCTTATTTCCTACTCTTGGTGAAGGTGGAACATCGGTTAATAACATTAAGGGTCTTGAAAACGAACTTGGAATTCCTGAGCTTTGGATAAAAAATGAAGGACAAAATCCAACTGGATCGCACAAAGATAGGATGAGTGCACTTATCGTGGCAAGGGCGGCTTCTCTAAATCGTTACACAGTGATCGCTGCTTCAAGTGGAAACGCGGGGGCATCTTTGGCTGCTTACGCTGCGGCAGGCGGGCTGAATTGTAAAATTGTTACCACTCCACAACTTAGTGGAACATGGGAAAAAGCAATTCGCCTTTCGGGAGCAGAGATTATCAAGGTTTCAAATTCCCTGGAAAGATGGGAGATTGTAAGACAGATGGTAGAGGAAGAAGGGGCTTATCCTGCCACTAACTACAGCTCCCCTCCAGTAGGTAGCAACCTGTTTGGCGTTCAAGGATACGTTACGATCGCATTTGAAATTATTGAGCAAATGAGCGATAAGCTTCCGACTGCCGTTATCATACCCTGTACAAGAGGTGATTTACTCTGGGGAGTTTGGGAAGGGTTTGTAGAAGCAAGGCGTATGGGGTGGATTCACTCGATTCCCCGTTTATATGCTGTAGAACCATTTGCTCGAATCTCACATGTTCTGGAAGGAAGAGATTATAGAGAAAAATTTGAAGGAGATTCGAGGCTTATGCCTTCAATTGGAGGCGAAACGGTTACCTATCAAGCAATTCATGCCCTTAAATCTTCGGGAGGGCGGGCTGTCATTGTCGACAATATTGAAGTAGAAAAAGCTCAAGGTCACTTGGCGAAAAAAGGATTCTTTGTTGAAGGTTCTGCAGCCGTTACATGGCCGGCAGTGTCAAAGCTGATTAAATCTGGTGAGATTGATGAGAGCGACCGGGTTCTTCTCATGCTTACTTCACACGGTTATAAAGGGATTTAACATAACACCGGGCTAAAACCAAATTAATTAATATAGATTGGGCTTATTATGAAAGGGGGATAAATGATGAAATTAGCCACAAGAACACTTATTGCTATTTTACTGGGTATTATTACTGGATTGGGATTGAGTATTTTTACTCCGGGGATTTATGAAATTTTAAATAACTACATTTTCGCACCCGTCGGTGAATTGTTCATTAAGGCGATAAAAATGGTAGTTGTCCCATTAGTCTTTTCTGCGATAGTTGCCAGTTTTGCCTCAGCGGGGAGTCCGAAGAGACTCGGACAAATGGGCTTAACAACGATTACTTTATTTGTTGTTACCACCGTTATTGCCTGCACAATTGGTATTTTAACCGCTATTGCAGTAGGTCCCGGGAAAAACGTAAACATACCGGAAAGTGCTTCTCTAGGACAAGAAGAAACCGGCGATCACGGAGGTTCAACATCCGGATCCGACGATTTGCCAACAATAAAAGAAACCTTATTAGATATTATTCCAAGTAATCCGATTGAAGCTATGGCATCAGGAAATATGCTACAAGTCCTTACATTTTCCTTGTTTTTTGGTATCGCTTTGGCCCTTATTGGGGAAAAAGGCCAAACCATGAGACTATTGATCACACAGTTAAATGAAGTGATGATGAAACTTGTTCTCATATTTATGAAAGTCATTCCATACGCTGCCTTTGCCCTTGTTGCCACAGCGATGGGCACTGCCGGATTGGATTTGGTTGGTTCTATGGTTAAATATGTTGCGGCAATCGTGATTGGTTTAACAGTTTATATAGTTATCACCTACGGTTCTATGGTATCTTTCATGTCCAGTTTACGACCTATCCACTTTTTCCGTCAAATGATTCCAGCGATGGGTACAGCATTTGCTACTTGCAGCAGCGCAGCTTCACTTCCAATCACTAAAAGCTGCTGCGAAGAAGGATTAAAATTATCTAAGGATGTAAGCTCCTTCGTTCTTCCTCTCGGGATGACAATGAATATGAATGGAGCATCTCTCAGTCATGGTATTGCTGCTGTGTTCGTAGCTCAGCTAAACGGAATTGATCTTGGTTTCATGCAATACATTACGATTATCTTGATTTCTCTATTAGCTTCGGTTGGAGCTCCGGCAATCCCCGGTGGCGGGATCGTGTCACTTTCTATGATATTTCTGGCTGTAGGACTACCGATTGATGGCGTAGGAATTGCAATTATTTTAGGATTATGGAGATTGGTCGATATGCCATTAACCTCAGTAAATGTATTAGGTGATGCTGTTTGTGCTAGTGTTATTGATAAACGCTTAAATCGGATGCATCAAGTAGTAAAAAAAGAGAATGAGAATATAGTCTCATAAGTTCTATAAAAGATAAGAAGGTGATCAAATATGAGGAAAGAAATTCATACAGATCAAGCTCCCAAAGCTATTGGACCCTATTCTCAGGCCTACAAAATTGGTCCCTTATAATTTACATCCGGACAAATTCCGTTAACATCAGAAGGGGAAATAATAGCAGATGATGTAATAAAGCAATCACACCAGGTTTTCAACAATCTTCAGGCAGTGTTAGAAGCTGGAGGAGCAAGTTTAAACGATGTCGTAAAAGTAACTATTTTTATTACCAATCTAAATGACTTTGCAAACATAAATGAAGTGTATGCTTCTTATTTTGGCAATCATCGTCCTGCACGTTCTTGTGTAGAAGTTTCTCGGCTGCCTAAAGATGTTGAAGTGGAAATTGAAGCCATTGCCTTTATAGAAGAAATAAAAGTTTTTTCAATTTAAACAGTCCCAGAAGAAAAAAGCTCTGTCTTGAAGGAAATTCATGACGGAGCTTTTTTGTTTTTTAGTGAAATAAGAGGGCATCTAAACGGTTATGAAAGGTTTATTTAAAGGATTTTTATATACCAATTTAGTACAAACACTTTTGCTGCTCTTTTGGTTATGGTTTTTTGCATCTGCAGGGGCGACTCTGGTTAGCCAAAACCTTGGTTGAAGAAATAAAGAAGTTCCCTGAACCTATGTCATATTCTACTGATTATTAATATTAAAAGAGACTTAAAGATCAAAATATTCTAAAGATTATATATTTACAAACAATTAAAAACGTAATAGTATTAGTCTTAATTATCCCCCTATATACGATAGAGGGGTACTGTACTTTACTAAAGGAGGTTAACAAGATGGCAAAAGGACAAAGAGTTTTATTTTTAGGAGTTTATGGTATGGAAGTGGTTGAATGCGGAGGTGCACTGGCTAAAAATGTGAAAAGTGGCGGAGAATCGTTTGCGACGATTATGCTGTGCCGTGAGACCAGTCAGCCACAGGTAAAGAAAGCTGCGGAGGTATTAGGGGTAGAGGTATCCTTCCTTAACTTTCAATACGGTACTGTAGATTTAAGCGTCGAATCCAAACTGAAGCTGATTAAAGTCATTAGAGAAGTGAAGCCAGATATCATCATTACACAGGATCCAGAGCATTCTTTTCATGATTTAGACCCAGACCGCCGTCCGGCGATGACACTTCTGCTGGAATCTATTGCTCTGGCAAGCCGCGATTTTGGCTTAGAAGCGCTGCCAGAACTAGCGCCTCATCCAATTCCGACTATCTACTATATGACCCCTCATCATCCAAACACTGTTGTAGATATAACGGATGTTTGGGTTAAAAAAGAAAAGGCTATGGATATGCTTGAGAGCCAAATGGAATTTAGTGGTATGCATTTTGATGAAATCCTTAGTTCAGAAGCCGTTGAAATTTTATCTCCTGGATATTCAAAACTCTCAAACTATCATGAAAAAGGAAGAGCAATCCACAACGTTCTGGACAAAGCGGTCCATGTATACCACGGCCTTGCAACTCACGGACATTTTGCTCTTGCAGAAGCTTATAGAAGAGAAGGCAACTTTCATTTGCAGGAGTTAATAAAATAAAGCCCAAGCAAAGGGGGAATCAGGATGAAAAAGTCGTTTCTTAGCCTCGGATTAATACTTTTACTAATAATCTCGAACTATCAAACAGTGCATGCCAAAGAGGCGGTCCAATCGTTAAAAGTAGGCATAACACAAGATGAAAATGGATTAAACCCTTATACGTATATAACCGGTTATCCCGGATTAGATTTAGTTAACTTACTCTATGATACTCTCTTTAACTTGGATGAAAATAACGAGCCTCAGCCTTGGCTTGTAAAAGATTATAAAGTAAGTGAAGATGGGCTCACTTATGAACTAAACTTGCATGAAAATGTTAATTGGCATGACGGAAAGCCTCTAACTGCAGAGGATGTAAAATTTACAATGGACTATTTTATTAAATATGAAAAATCAAGATTTACCAGCCCGTTAAAAATTATCAGCTCGATTGAAGTTCTAAGTGCAACAAGCATAAAGATAGTTTTATCTCAAGCAGATCCAAACTTCATGATCCAGCCTCTCGCAGATTTGCCAATCCTACCTCAACATATATGGTCTGACGTAGCGAACCCAGACGAAGAAACCAATGCTCTTGGGAGCGGACCTTATATTCTAGAAGAACATAAATCAGGACAATACTACAAAATGAAATCCAACGATGATTACTTTAAAGGTGCTCCGCCGATTAATGAATTGATTTTTCCAATTATTGAAGATACAACTGCTATGTATAATGCCCTTCAGTCAGGAGAACTAGATGTAATTTCATCGAGCATCTCCCCTGAACTTGTTAAACAATTTGAAAGTAATTCAGCATTAAAGGTAGCTAGGGGCCCAGGATATAGTACCAGCCTTTTCCAATTAAATTCAGAGAAATACCCTATGACAGAAACATCTTTCCGCCAGGCCATTGATTATGCAATTGATAAAGAAAACATCGTGAAGACAGTGTTACTTGGATTTGCCAAAGTTGGCAGCCCTGGGTTTATTCATCCTTCTTCTTCTTTTTATAACGCTGATCTTAAACCGGTTTATGATCAAGAAAAATCAAATCAGCTTTTAGAAGAAGCAGGTTTTATCGATTTGGATGGAGATGGATTTAGAGAAGATCAGCAAGGGAAAAAGATAGATTTAACCACACTCGTTTATTCGGGCAATCCAATTAGAATCAGAACAGCAGAATTAGTTTCAGAAGCATTAAATAAGGTTGGAATCAAAAACACAGTGAAAGCCATGGATTCAACGACAGTAGACTCATTAATGTGGCCTGATTTCGATGTAAGTAAAGGAAGAGATTATGACCTTGGTGTATGGAGCTGGTCCAATACGATGCAGCTGTTTCCGGATAGAATGAATGATCTATTTAATTCCGATCCGTCAATTGGGACCGTTAATATTGGCGGCTATAAGAATAAAGAGTTCGATCAATTAGGTGAAAAACTAAGGGGAACATACGATGAGACTGAGAGACTAAATCTAATAAAAGAAATGCAGGCATTTGTTGCTGACGATGCACCATTTGTTACCCTTTACTACCAGGAAATCGTGAATGCCTTCGATCCGTCAAAATATGATCAATATGTCTTTCAGGTTGGCAAAGGAATAATCAATAAATTGTCTTTTGTCTCAGGAGAAAAATCTCCTCTTTCACAAACAGAGAATCAAGAAGAGGAAAATGTTAAATCAGGAACTGATACAGAAAATACGAGCACCTCGGGAAATGGCAATAACACTTCGTTATATGTCTTTGGAGCAATACTGTTAGTCGGTGTCATTGCTTTTTTCCTTTTTAGAAAAAAGAAGAAAGACAAGTATAATGATGATTTTGGTTTTTAATTAGAGTATTTTCCCGTAAAAGAGGAGTGCTTTTACGGGAAAACTTTTTCAAGGAATGACATATGGGAGGTGAACAAGTTGGGAAAATTTATTGCTAATAAGCTATTGCAATACTTAATCGTGATATTTTTAATGCTGTCTTTAAATTTCTTATTACCCCGACTTATGCCAGGAAATCCATTAGTTTTTTTAGCAGGTGAAGATGTAGGGTTTATGTCAAGTGCTGAAAAAGAGGCAATATTAGACAAACATGGACTTAACGACTCTATTTTGAAACAATATGGAACATATATTAAAAATATTTTCACTGGTGATTTCGGATATTCCTATCAACAAAAAAGACCTATCTCTGAACTTTTAATGGAACGTCTACCATGGACGATGCTGCTTACAGGGCTCGGGCTTGTGCTGTCCACTATTATTGGCGTTATGTTTGGGGCCATTTCTGCGTGGCGCAGGGGATCTAGAACAGATGCTAACCTTCTTACAATTTTCATGTTTTTAAGTGCAATGCCTTCTTTCTGGGTAGGAATGATCTTAGTGTCTATTTTTGCATCTCAATTAGGATGGCTGCCGGTTTTCGGAGCAGAAAGTGCTTGGTCTAACCTCTCGGGCATCGAGAGATTGATTGATATCGGTAAGCATCTCATCCTCCCTTTAGCCACACTCATTTTGATATCCGTTACAAGTACTTTTATGATCATGCGCTATTCTATGCTGAATGTCATTGGCGAAGATTATATTATGATGGCAAAGGCAAAGGGCGTAAAAGAGAAGGTTATTAAATATAAACACGCGATGAGAAATGCACTCCTTCCTGTTGCAACAGTATTTATGTTGAGCTTAGGGTTTACATTGGGCGGTGCAACAGTAATTGAAACGGTATTTGCCTATCCAGGTGTCGGGCGATTAATGTTTGAATCTGTCTTGAGCAGAGACTATCCACTTATTCAAGCAACATTTTTAATTATTACATTCAGTGTAGTTATTGCTAATTTTCTAGCTGATTTAATTTATCCTTTAATTGATCCGAAGGTGGGAAGCGGCAATGGTTAATCAAAAATGGAAGAAATATTGGCAAGTACTTACCTCAAACAGTCTTGGCCTGTTTGGTTTATGGCTATTAATTATCTTTTTGCTAATTGCTCTCCTTGCACCAATCATTGCCCCATTCGATCCAACTGAACGAGTAGGACCTCCTTTTTCCAAACCAAACGGTCAATTCTTATTGGGGACAAATGATGTAGGACAGGACATATTAAGTGAACTTTTATATGGAACAAGGATTTCATTATTAATAGGCGTCATTGCTGCTTTTATATCCATTCTCCTTGGCTGTATTGTTGGGGTTATTTCAGGTTACTTTGGCGGGAAGATCGATGCATTTTTTATGAGACTGGTAGATTTAGTGCTTGTGATTCCATTTTTACCGCTTATGATTTTATTAGCTGCATTCATTGGTCCAAGCTTTTGGAATATTGTACTTGTTATTAGTTTACTTACCTGGGCAAGTCCGGCCAGGGTAATCAGATCACAGGTATTAACATTAAAAACAAAAGGATACGTTGAGGCTGCAAAATCTATTGGTACAAATATTAAAGTCATTCTCATCCGTCATATTTTACCGGGTGTTATACCTATTGCGCTTTCGCAATTTGTACTCGCTGCAAGCAACTCAATATTAACCGAAGCTTCCCTGAGTTTTCTTGGTCTTGGTGATCCTTTTACAAAAAGCTGGGGAACCATTTTATATTATGCGCAAGCCAGAGGAGCTTTTTTAACAGATGCATGGATATGGTGGGTATTGCCGCCAGGAGTATTGATTACTACATTGGTCATTGGTTTTGCGTTTACAGGCTATTCGCTTGAAGAGATATTGAATCCTCGTTTACGAAAGGAGCGTTAAATCATGAGTACCGTGTTATCAGTAGAAAACCTTTCTACCTACTTTAAAACGGATAAAGGCATTGCTAAGGCAGTAGAGAATGTGTCTTTTACGATAGATGAGGGGGAGATGCTCGGATTAATTGGAGAATCAGGCTGTGGAAAAACAACAGTTGCCCAATCCATCTTACGATTAATAGAGTATCCCGGAAAAGTGATTTCCGGAAGTGTTCTCTTAAATGGGAAAGATCTTTTGAGAGCTACAGAGAGTGAACTTTATTACCTAAGATGGAAAGAGATCTCTGTTATTCCGCAGAGTGCGATGAATGCTTTGAATCCTATTTTTACAGTTGGGGATCAAATAATGGAATCTATCTTACTTCATGAGGATGTCAATAGAAGGGAAGCACTTGATCGAACAAAGACTCTTCTTGAATTAGTGGGTATTGATGGTGAACGATGGAAGAGTTATCCTCACGAATTCAGCGGAGGAATGAAACAGAGAGTGGCCATTGCAATGGCATTAGCATGTAATCCGAAATTGGTTATTTCAGATGAGTCAACCACCGGCTTGGATGTTTTAACACAAGCACAGGTTATTGCCCTTATCAAAGACCTCCAAAAGAAAATGAATCTTTCAGTTATTCTTATATCTCATGATTTGCCAATGGTAACAGCCATCTGCGATAAAATTGCTATTATGTATGCTGGTAGAATTGTGGAATGGGCGACAACAAAAGATATTTTGAAAAATGCAAGACATCCATACTCCCAGGCACTTTTAAATGCCACACCAGATTTAAGTGAACCGGAGAAAGAAGTGGTGTCTATACCAGGCAGCGTTCCGAATCTGGTGAACTTTCCAAATTCCTGCCGTTTCCATACAAGGTGCCCTTACGCTTTTGAAAAATGCCGAAAAGAAAACCCAGAGCTTAAAGAGGTAAAGCCCGGTCATTTTACAGCCTGCTTTTTAGAGGAGGAAGGACATAATGGATAATTCCATTCTTTTAAAAGTGAATAATTTGCAAAAAACTTTTATTAAAAAATCAGGAACCTTTTTAAAAAGAAAAAAAATTGACGTTTATGCTGTCAATAACGTAAATCTCGAAATAAAACGAGGCGAAATTTTAGGGATAATCGGTGAAAGTGGCTGCGGTAAAACGACAACTGCAAGAATGGTCATGCGTTTGATGAAAGAAACAAGTGGAGAAATTAGCTTTGATGGAGTTAATCTTTGCAATCTAAAAGATTCGGAAACGAATCAATTCAGAAGAAAAATGCAGATGATATTCCAGGATCCTTATGACACCCTAAATCCAGGGATGAGAATTCTTGATATATTATTGGAACCAATTGATGCTCATGAAAAAGACTTGCCATATGAACAAAAATTCAAAAGAGTAATTGAAGCCATTGAAGCAATTGAGTTAAAACCTGCCGAAGACTTTATTTACAGATACCCTCATCAGCTAAGCGGGGGACAAAGGCAGAGAATTGCTATTGCAAGAGCCATCATACTAAAACCGTCCTTTATAGCTGCAGATGAACCTACATCCATGCTTGATGTATCTGTAAGAGCTGGTATTTTAAATCTTTTATTGGATTTGAGAAAAAAAATGGGCCTTACGATGATGTTTATTACACATGATTTATCAACAGCCAGTTACATGTGTGATCGGATTGCCGTTATGTATCAAGGGAAAATTGTCGAAATAGGTCCAACGAAAAAAATAATCCAGCATCCTTCTCACCCTTATACAAAAGCACTTGTTGCCGTTGTAAAGGACCTGAATTACTTTATCCAGAATAGAGAAAAGTTGATTCTTGATGGGGAAGTCGATTCTACAAAGAATGAAAAGGGTTGTCCTTTTGTATCGAGGTGTCCACATAAAGAGAGTGTTTGCCAAACGCATATTCCCGAACTGGAAGAAGTGAACAATGGTCATTCTGTATCCTGCCATTGCCATACTCATTTATTGGAAAAGACATCTTAAGGGACAGAAGGTTAGGTATGGATAATAAAAGAAGAAAAAGTGCTTGTGAATAGAGGCTTTGATTTTGGTGCAAAACTATAATTTATAGAAATGGACCAATAAATAAGAAAAATAAGGCATTTCATAAATTTGTAAAAAAGATCGGACAAGAGGTCATACTTGAGAACATAAAAATCCAGCATAAATTCGTGTTTTTATGATACATCTACAGAAATTTCATATTCATCAAAATTTGAGTACTTCCCTCTTTACATACTGTACGGGGGTATAATATAATATGATTGCAAGGAGGGGAACCATATGGTAACTGAACTAAATAACAATGCATTCTTACCAGAAGAAGAAAACTGCTGTGCTAGCGAAAGTGACAGAAAAAGTCATCATTCCGATAAAGTGAAAAATAACCTCGTTACAAGATTAAATCGTATAGAAGGACAAATCCGCGGAATAAAGGGCTTAATCGAAAGAGATACGTATTGTGACGATGTTATAACGCAAATTTCTGCTACTCAATCTGCATTAAACAGTGTAGCTAAAATTCTTTTAGAAGGTCATTTAAAGGGCTGTGTCGTTGATCGCCTTCAAGAAGGAGATAAGGAAGTTTTAGACGAAGTTCTCATTACGATTCAAAAATTAATGAAAAAATAAGGGGATGTTGAACATGGAAAAAGTAACTTTAAATGTAGAAGGCATGTCTTGTGGACATTGTGTGAAAGCAATTGAAGGAAGTGTTGGGGAGTTAGCAGGCGTTTCAAAGGTTAACGTACATCTTGATAATGGCAGTGTGGATGTTGAGTACAGTGCTGCAGAGGTGTCTTTAGAGAAAATTAAGGAAGCCATTGACGATCAAGGTTATGATGTTAAATAGTATTTTTTGATAAGGTCATTATTCATAAAACAGAACGTGCCTAATGAGCGCGTTCTGTTTTATTGTATTACCCACAAAACATTTATTATTAGAATGAAATTTCTTCTACATAAAAAAATATAAGAAATAATAAATAAAACTTGGCGAAAAAGTGATTGACATATAGGGTAGAGGGGTATAGTATAAAAACAGAAGAACATTTTCCCATTTTATATTGCTCAATATACAGTTTGTTTTTAAATTAAATAAGGGAGTGATAATAATGAGCAGTGAAGCAGCCGCATTAAAAGAAGTTCAGTTACCCATTTCCGGGATGACATGTGCCGCATGTGCAACCCGCATCGAAAAGGGCTTAAGTAAAATAGAGGGCGTTGAAAATGCAAATGTTAATTTAGCTTTAGAAAAGGCATCGGTCTTGTATAACCCTGAGGTAACAAACGTTGAAGATTTTGAAAAAAAGGTTAGTGACCTTGGATATGATGTGGTTAAAGAAAAAGTTGAGCTCGACCTGATCGGCATGACATGTGCTGCATGTGCAACCCGTATAGAAAAAGGGTTAAACAAACTTGAGGGAGTTAAAAGTGCATCAGTAAATTTAGCGCTTGAATCTGGAACAGTCGAATATAATCCAACAGAAGTCAGTATTCAAGACATGATCAAGAAAGTTGAAAAGATTGGATATGAGGCAAAACTAAAGCAGGATAGTAAGGAGACAGCCGATTCTCGGGCATTGGAAGTAGAAAAACAAAAAGGGAAATTTATTTTTTCATTGATGTTATCACTTCCTTTATTATGGTCGATGGTTGGGCATTTTGAATTCACGTCTTTTATTTATGTACCTGAAATGTTTATGAACCCATGGATACAGCTGGCTCTTGCCGCACCTGTGCAATTTATTATAGGTAAGCAGTTTTATGTTGGAGCATATAAAGCCCTGCGGAATAAAAGTGCCAATATGGATGTGTTAGTAGCGTTAGGAACATCAGCAGCCTTTTTCTACAGCTTATATCAATCTATCCTATCAATAGGATCTAATGCTCATATGGTGGAGCTATATTATGAAACAAGTGCCATTTTAATCACCTTAATCATTTTAGGGAAATTATTTGAAGCTCGTGCCAAAGGCCGTTCTTCAGAAGCAATTAAAAAATTAATGGGTCTTCAAGCAAAAACAGCCATTGTTTTACGGGATGGCACTGAGATTGAAATCCCCTTAGAAGAAGTTGTCGTTGGGGATATCGTATACGTCAAACCGGGTGAGAAAGTACCTGTTGATGGTGAGATTGTAGAAGGACGCTCAAGCATGGATGAGTCGATGATAACGGGTGAAAGTATCCCTGTCAGTAAATCAATCGGAGATTCAGTTATTGGTGCAACACTCAATAAAAATGGTTTCCTAAAAGTGAAAGCAACAAAGGTAGGAAGAGATACAGCCTTAGCTCAAATAATAAAAGTAGTAGAAGAAGCTCAAGGTTCAAAAGCACCTATTCAGCGAGTAGCGGATAAAATTTCAGGTATATTCGTACCAATCGTTGTAGGAATTGCTATCGTTACTTTCTTAGTTTGGTATCTATGGATAAGCCCCGGAGAATTTGCCGAAGCTCTTGAAAAACTCATTGCTGTTCTCGTCATTGCTTGTCCGTGTGCGCTCGGACTTGCAACACCGACATCCATCATGGCAGGATCGGGCCGTGCAGCAGAATATGGAGTCTTATTTAAAGGTGGAGAACATCTTGAAGGAACCCACCGAATCACCACGGTGATTTTGGATAAAACAGGTACAGTAACGAACGGAAAGCCAGTATTAACTGATGTTATCATTGAAGGAAATATGGATGAAGAAACGTTCCTTACACTTGTTGGATCAGCGGAAAGACAATCTGAACATCCATTGGCGGAAGCCATTGTACAGGGCGTTAAAGACAGAAAAATCTCTTTACATGATCCACAACAATTTGAAGCGATTCCAGGACACGGAATAAAGGCAATTGTGAATGATCATGAATTATTAATTGGTACAAGAAGGCTGATGCAGAAATATAACATTTCTATTGATTTTATCCTTAAGAGAATGGAAGATCTTGAGGATAACGGAAAAACAGCCATGCTTGTTGCGGTTGACGGAGAGTTTATGGGAATCGTAGCAGTGGCTGATACAGTAAAGGAAACGTCAAAAGAAGCGATTAAACGGTTGAAAGATGCAGGAATAGAAGTAATTATGATTACAGGAGACAACAAGCGAACGGCTCAATCAATTGCAAATGAAGTTGGAATTGACATGGCGATTGCCGAAGTACTTCCCGAAGGAAAAGCAGATGAAGTGAAAAAACTACAAGCCCAGGGAAAACAGGTCGCGATGGTTGGAGATGGAATTAATGATGCACCGGCACTGGCAGTGGCCGACATTGGAATGGCAATTGGAACCGGTACGGATGTTGCCATGGAAGCTGCGGATATAACGCTCATGAGAGGGGATCTAAATAGTATTGCAGATGCTATTCTAATGAGTAAAATGACGATCCGCAATATCAAACAAAATCTGTTCTGGGCATTGGCCTATAATGCACTTGGTATTCCTGTTGCCGCAATAGGATTACTTGCTCCATGGCTAGCAGGAGCAGCAATGGCATTCAGTTCGGTTTCTGTCGTACTCAATGCACTACGTCTGCAAAGAGTAAAATTATAAAGGGGAGAATCAAATGAAAAAATGGGTGCTTTCAGCAATTGCCTATCTTCTTGTGGTTGTGGGTTCGTATTATGCCTATACTTCTATTGCCGGGGAACCTGCAGATGAAGCCGATCATACCAAGATGGAACAGCATGATAATTAACAGCCGTTCGTAAGGTCGATTAATTTGCTCCTGCTGGTTTACCGGGTCCTGTTAAGTGCAGGACCCATTTTTATTTTAAATCCCTAGGACAGCATTAGTTAAGGACCAAAAAAACTGAACATTTTATGTCCAGTTAATTAATGATACTCGCTTTCCTGGCTTCCTTTTCTTACAATGTTTTTTCATTTTTCACCTTTCATTGAGATTTTCAATAAACACTTTCCTCTAAGAAGTCTCGTTTTAACGGTTGAGAGGTTCATATTTAATTGTTGTTCTATTTCCTTTAGTTTTAGATCTTTTACATAAAAAAGATAGAGAATTTCCTGATACATTTTTGGAAGGGTGTAAATATGATGAAGGAGCTCTTGTATTGTCTGCTGACCCATCATTTCCAACTCGGGGGTCAAGTGATAAGAGATAGGGAAGTCATTGGAAGGAACAACATATCGATGATACGCGGTTCTAAGATAATCTTTACATTTGTTTTCTGTTACTTTGTATAACCAAGCTTTAATTGAGCGTTCTTCTCTAAGATGGTCAAGATGAGTGATATATGCAATAAATACTTCTTGAACAATATCTTCAGCAAGATGATGATCCTTTATATATCTCCAAGCCAGTTTTTTCAGACTAATACTATATGTATTTATTAGCTTAGTAAGTTGATCGTCATCTTTAAAGCAGGCTGTTTGCTTCATCATTCCATCACGTAACTTTCGTTTTAGCTTTATATTAATATTAACATATATTGGTAAGTGTTGCATTCTGTTTTTACGGTTTTTTAGGATTATATTTATTCAAGGCCGGGGAGGTTCATTGGTTGGATTAATAGACATATAGAGTTACAATGAAAGCAAATTGTAGTAAGGGAAAGGGTGGATAGGATGGTGAAAGTTCGTAAGGCGTTAAGTTATGAAGTCGAAATGATTCGAAAACAAAGAGTAATGGCGTATAAAGAACACACGCAAAGCATTCCTGAAGGGCATTGGGAGGCTCTTAGGAAAGCCATATCGTCAGATGCAGATGAACAAAATGGAGTTGAACTTCTGGTTGCTGAATTAGATGGGGAAGTGGTAGGCAGTGTTGCTTTATTTCCTGCAAAATCAGATGCCTACAAAGGGCTTGCGGATATGTTGGATTATCCCGAAATAAGAATGCTTGCAGTCACTCCGCAGTCACGACGCAAAGGTGTTGGTGAGGCATTAATAAAAGAATGTATTCATCTAACAAAAGCAAAAGGTTCAGAGTACATAGGCTTACACACGGCAGATTTTATGAAACCTGCTATGCGGCTTTATGAACGTATAGGCTTTGTGCGAATTCCACAATTTGACTTTCAACCTGCGGATGACGGAATTATTGTAAAAGCGTTTCGACTATCTATTGAAGGAAAAATACCACAAGAAAAATAAAGCAATAAGTTGGACCGAAAGTATACCATTTTATTGAGGGACCACACTATTAAAATTCTGAATTTTCGGTGTAATAAAAACTGATTCTTGGCTAATGAGCAACGATAACCAATAAAAAAAACTAGTTGGGTTTGGAAATCAGCTATGTGCTTTTAAAAACCCCCTTGAATATCTGGTAAAACACCATACGCTAATGCAAATCATTCACCTGCAAAAAGAAAAAAATGCTATTATTTGTTTTTTTGTATTGTCAGTTCTTTAACAGGTTCACATCAATCTTTGTCTCCTCAAGCTTTCCAAGAGTTGACCAAAAAAAAGTCAGGCTTTATTCTAATGCATAATTGGTATTAAACTTACTTTGATTAGGGAAAATAATTGGAAATCATAAATATAGGAGGAGAGGAAATAATGTCAGAACATCGAAGCCATAATCAAAACCCAAAAAATAGTAGCACTAAGAATGATGAATATGTGCCTCATATTCACAGAGACCATAACATCAATCACGAAGACCACGCGAGTCATCATGACCATAGCCACCACAACCATGTAATGGATGGAGAACATGAAAAAAAGGGAAATCGCCATAAACATCAACATGATAACGGGAGTCATGAACATGGGGGCGGACATGGAGGACATAGAAATCACCATGGTCATATGGTAGAGGATTTCAAGAAGCGCTTTTATATTTCCCTTATTGTTTCCTTGCCGGTCTTTTTCCTATCTCACATGATACAATCACTACTCGGCTTTGAATTTACTTTTCCATACGATTCTATAGTTCTATTTTTACTTTCATCTTTTGTATTCTTCTATGGGGGATATCCATTTTTAAAAGGAGCCATTGATGAGATAAGGCAAAAGAATCCAGGAATGATGACCCTTATTGCTTTAGCGATAGTTGTTGCTTATGTATACAGTACATTGACTGTATTCGGATTAGAGGGAATGGATTATTATTGGGAGCTTGTCACGTTAATTGATATCATGCTTCTAGGACACTGGCTTGAGATGAAGTCTGTGATGGGTGCATCGAACGCTTTAGAACAGCTTGTCAAATTAATGCCATCCGAGGCACATAAAATCACAGATGAGGGGACTGCTGATGTACCTGTATCCGACCTGTCACCTGGAGACAAGGTGCTGGTCAAGCCAGGAGAGAGAGTCCCAGTGGATGGCATCATAAAAAAAGGACGCTCCACGATAGATGAATCAATGTTAACTGGCGAGTCGGTACCAGTTGAAAAGTCACAAGACCATGAAGTGACAGGAGGTTCCGTTAACGGTGATGGTGCACTAACGATAGAAGTGAAAAATACAGGGGAAGAAAGCTATCTTTCCCAAGTCGTTAAAATGGTTCAGGAAGCCCAAGAATCAAAGTCAAGAACGCAAGATCTTTCCAATAGAGCCGCCAAATGGCTATTTTATATAGCCCTAGGAGCTGGGATTTTAACTTTAGTCGGGTGGCTTATTGCCGGTTTTTCCTTTAATTATGCTTTAGAACGCATGGTAACAGTCATGATTATTGCATGTCCTCATGCACTTGGTTTGGCTGTCCCCTTGGTTATAGCAACCTCAACAGCTATATCAGCGAAAAAAGGCTTGCTCATCCGCAATCGTACACAGTTCGAAGAAGCAAGAAGAATTAATGCAGTTGTGTTCGACAAGACAGGCACCTTGACGAAGGGTGAATTTGGAATTACAGACCTAATTGTAGCAGACGGCTATACCGATAATGCAGTATTGAAAATGGTAGCCTCTTTAGAGGGGCAATCTGAACATCCAATAGCCAGAGGAGTTTTAAACAGTGTAAAAGAAAAAGAGATGAAAGTACCCGATCCTGAAGAATTTGAATATATGCAAGGTAAAGGGCTCAAGGGAAGAGTGGATGGCAAAGAAGTACTTGCGGTTAGTCCAGGTTATATGAGGGAACAAAACTTACCTTATCCTGAGGAAAAATATAAGGAACTATCAACGGAAGGCAAAACGGTGATTTTCGCGATAATTGACGGCAAATTTGCGGGTATGATTGCACTTGCTGATCAAATTAGAGAAAGTGCCAAAGAAGCCATACAAAATTTAAAGGAAATGAATATCGAATCCATCATGTTAACGGGTGATAACAAGCAGGTCGCGAATTATGTAGGAAAGCAGGTTGGCTTAGATGAAGTTTACGCTGAAGTGCTGCCTCATGAAAAAGCAAAAAAAATAAAAGAAATCAAGCAGGGAAATAAGAAAGTGGCTATGACCGGAGATGGTGTAAATGATGCACCGGCCCTAGCGAATGCCGACTTAGGGATTGCCATAGGAGCAGGTACTGATGTTGCAATTGAGACAGCAGATGTCATCCTAGTCAACAGCAATCCGCAGGATGTTGTTGAAATCATCGAATTATCCAGAAAGACATACAGAAAGATGATTCAAAATCTATGGTGGGGTGCAGGATACAATATAATTGCCATCCCGTTGGCCTCTGGAATACTATATCAAACAGGTTTTGTACTAAGTCCAGCGGTCGGTGCCATTCTTATGTCACTTAGCACGATAATAGTTGCTATAAACGCAAAGTTATTAAAAGCATAGTCGGTCAAAATCCTAAGGGGATTGACCGACCCATTCTCCCAACTAATTTATCAAGAAACCTCTATATAGATTTTAAAGGGATGGTACGACCGCTTATAGTTGATTTCACTCTTACTACCGGCGGAGAAGAAGTTTAAATCATAAATGGGTATCAGAAAATGAATTATCACCAGCTGATAAATGATGGTAACAAAATGAATATATTCCTAACTCATAAAAAGAGCTTATCCCCTAAATGGGATAAGCTCTTTTTAAGTGGGGTTATTTTGAGGGACTCATATACATAAAGACTAAAAAAGTATATCCATCACAAGCCATGCTTGCTTCTGCTTATTTGCTATAAAATTTCTATAACAATGTTTATACTGCAGAACCATTGGCAAATAGTAGCCCATTTGTCCAGCAGTTTTTCGAGCTTTGTGCAGCTTGCTGAAATTTATGTAAAAAAACATAATTATGCTCATTGTCAGCAATGTGCAGTGATATATCGGAAGATGGCATGTACCATTATTTAGAAAGTATGCATAATACAATATCTTAAATATTTTTTTAGTTTAAAGACTAGTATATTACTTAAATCATAAAGGTTAAAATATAATTATTTACACACAGGGAGTTACACTATGGACCTTTCACTACTTGCTGTTTAACCGGTGTATATTATACTAACGATTGTTTGAATTGGTTATTTGGTATTATTTGCAAAGATAAAGGCAATACTTTTGTTTTTGGAAGAATATATTTCATTTTGCACATATCAATTTATTTTGTAGCTATTTTCTTATATGTAACAAAATAATGACCTTGTAATCATGTCTAATATTATTGGTTGTTATAATCAACTAAATGCCGAAAAAACATATATATAAATATATTATCCCGTTCGAAAAAGTACACTTTTTCGAACGGGTTATTTTTTTATTATTTCATTTCTTTTTTCCGTTCGTTTAAGTATAAAAATATTATTCGAACGTTCTCCTTTTTACATACACTTTTTCGAACGGATTTGATAGAATTAGAGAAAGAAAAGGGAAAAGGAGTAAAAAAATGGATGTTAGAAAATTTGGATACATAAGAGTAAGCAGCAAAGATCAAAATGAAGGACGTCAACTTCAAGCCATGCTGGAAAATGGTCTCAACGAACGAGATATCTTTTTGGATAAACAAAGTGGGAAAAATTTCAATCGAGAACAATATCAGCTGCTAAAACGGATGATCCGAAAAGGAGATATTCTTTACATTCATTCGCTGGATCGTTTTGGCCGGAATAAAGAAGAGATACTTCAGGAATGGAATGACATTACAAAAAATATTCAAGCAGATATTGTTGTGATGGATATGCCGTTGCTTGATACTACTCAATATAAAGATAGCCTTGGAACATTTATTGCTGACTTGGTTTTACAGATACTTTCCTGGATGGCTCAGGAAGAACGAGATCGCATTCGAAAACGGCAGCGTGAAGGAATAGATGTTGCTTTAAAGAATGGTGTAACGTTTGGACGGCCAAAAATACAGGCTACAGAAGACTTTAATGAAATTTATATCAGGTGGAAGGCTGGAGAGATGACAGCTGTAAAAGCTATGGAAGAATTAGGTGTAAAAAAGACTACTTTTTATAAGTTGGTTAATGAACATGAAAAAGGATTTAAAAAGTTCACTATTTAATAGTAGAAACTCGGCAAAGAAGCATAACCAATTTATATTATTAAGCTCCTTTTGTCTTGAAATCAATAATCTTTTATACTTCAAATTACAGACTATCTTTTAGAGTGATTTCTACTTAAATATATATAAATAATAAATAAAAAACATAAGTGTCTAGAAGTTACAACTTTTAGACAATTATTATTTGAATTAAAATGGAAAATAAAAAGTGAGTCTTTGATCGTTAGAAAGAAGGAGGGATGATAGCAAAAAGATTACACTTTAGTTTTTTTACAACGCAATTTATCAAATTTTTCAATTCAAAATCCTTCTTCAGAAGGATTTTTTGGTTCAAAGAGTTCTTTCAATTAACATCCCATTAATATGATTAATCTACTATCCCATATTCTCTAAAATGAGTAATCATCATCTTCTTTGAATGAACCGAATTTCATTGTATAATAAGAGTAGAAGGAGTTTGATTATGACACGACTAAAACCCTTAAATGATCTTATTTTTAAGAAGCTATTTGGAGAGAATCAAGATAAAGACTTACTAATCGGATTCTTAAATGCTGTCTTAGAAAATGATGTTGAAGATTTGTACATTGTAGAAGAAAAGCTGAATAAAGAAAAAATTGATGATAAACAAGGAATCCTCGATATAAAGGCTATTTGTTATACAGGGGAAAAAATTAATATAGAGGTCCAACTAGCAAATGAATACAATATGAAAGAACGAACCCTTTTTTATTGGTCAAAGCTATTTACTGAAAATTTTAAAGCAGCTGAAAAATATTCGGATTTAAATAAAACCATTACAATTAATATACTTGGATTTAATTACCTGACTGACATTGAGTCCTATCACTCAAGCTATAAAATTTATGAGGATCATTCCAAACAGCTTCTTACTGATTTGCTTGAAATTCATTTTATTGAAATGCCAAAATTCAATGAAATCGATGTTGATTTGCATAATCCCCTTCATAGATGGTTATTATTTCTAAGAGGGGATTCGGTTAAGCAGCCTAATTTAGAGGAGGTGTTTATCTTGGATCAGTTAGTAGCAAAAGCAGAAGATAAACTACGCCGTTTAAGTGCTGACGAGGAAACCATCAGGATGTATCAGCTCCGAGAAAAGTTTATTGCTGATCAGAAAACTCAGATTGAGGGCGCCAGGAACGAGGGTAAAAACGAAGGGATGCATGAAAAAGCCATTGTGATTGCTAAAAGCCTGTTTGAAATACCTAGTATGTCCGTTCAAGATGTTGCTAAACATACCGGTTTATCCTTACAAAAAGTTAAGGAAATCGAAAGAGAAGTCAGATGAAAATTTAAGTGAGTGCCTTTAAGGGGCGCTCATTTTACTTATCCTTTTTATTAACTGATCTGCACCTGACCTAAGAGGATGAGCTAAGCAAAATTAGCAATAAACGAAAATAAAAGAGCTTTGATCATTTAGTGATCACGCTCTTTTTTGTTGTATCAGCAGCTAAACTTGTTTTAGAATCTTCCGGCAATGCCTTGCTGAGCGAATTACTAATCTCTTCGTAATTTCTCCGCTTACTGAACCATTAGCGCGTGAGGATGTCTCTGCACATTAGTTAACACCAAACTCCTGAGCAATTTCAAACTTCATTTGATCAATAGCCTGCTAGCTCCAGTTACTAATAAATCAAGATATATACAATCTTTATACTGAAAAAAATTGTACATTAAGGCTGAAAGCCTTGATATAAAGGTTCAAATAATGACTCTCTTAAAAATTGAATAATGATCTACTTTGAGGGCACTATATGATTGTTGAGTTTTCATTCAAACAATTTGAATAGGAGGATATTTATGGCTCATAATCAAGAACATCATCACTCTCATAAAACAGGTGAAGAAGTAATGGAAACAGGTCATTATATTGATGCAGATGGGGATCATATTGAATTAAAGGCAGGACAAAAGTTTCCTAGTTGTCCATCTTCAGGACAATCTACAAGTTGGAAACATGAACAATAGAAAATTTTGAACTAAAGGGTAGTTTTAATTCAATAAGCAACACAAAAGGATCTTCGACTGGAAGATCCTTTTTATATTGCCGATTACATCCGATTAAGAAAATGAAATCTTAATGGCCTAGTCACATTGTTACTGCTGTAATCCGTCAGATTATTTAAAATGAAGTTTATATTCTACTTAGGATCTATATCGTCTGCTCTCTATACTTGGGATACCGGTAGTTTTCCGCGTTTTGCTACCGGGATCCCACCGTGGAATAATCTCGCTCTTCTTTTTTATTTTTAGATTTTTCCCGGCGGTTGTATATGAATTTCGATAAGCTAATACTGCTCTCATATAAGAGCAATAACGGTATGATCACTAGAATATCCGATAAGAGATCGGGTGGAGTAATCAATATGGATACGACAATTAGGATGAAGTAAGCATATTTTCTGATTCTCTGCAGTTGATAGGGATTTATAATTCCCAGGCTTGTTAAAAACATAATCACAACAGGCAGTTCAAACAAAAACCCAAATGGCAAAGTCATATGAAATAAAAACCGGAAAAATTTCTCCGTCGTATAAAAAGCGATAAACATGTCATCCGATAGAGACGTTAAAAAACTCAGGACAAGAGGAAACAGAACAAAGTATCCAAAACTAATTCCTGCAATAAACAGAATAAACATTACGGGAACATAGGCAAGTGTAATTTTACGTTCTTTTGGTGTTAAAGCAGGACGCACAAACAGCCATGCCTGGTGCGCAGCAACTGGAATAGTGGCTGCAACAGCAACGACGCTTGCAATCATTAAATATACAAGTAAGATATCACTCGGCCCTAAAAGAGCAAGCTTAAATGGCAAATCCTTAACGATTATGTGATATATATCCTGAACAAATATGAATGACGATACAAAAAATAGCAAAAAGGCGACTAGAGTGATGATGATGCGTTTTCGAAACTCTTCAAGATGCTGAATGACCCGCATGTTTTGATTTTCCAATATAATCACTCCAATAAAAGGGAGATGTAAGACAAGCCTTACATCTCCTTCTAATTTGTTACTTTACTTTTTCTTGACTTGTAGATGTTTCAGCATCAGGTTCCTCTTTTATAAGATCCTTTGCAGACCTTTTAAACTCCCTTAATGTTAAACCGAACGATCTGCCGATTTCCGGTAACTTAGAGGGGCCAAAAACAATAAGGGCAATGACCAATATGAGTATCAGACCTGGTATTCCGATATTTTGAATCATAACATCCTCCTGGTTTTATCATTTTTTTAAAAAAATTTCGGTTTTGTAGATGGCTAGAATAACTCAGCTATAAAAATCATTTAAATCGATATCCTTACCGAGTTTTTTTAATCCTTGATTCATTTTAGTTACAGTTGCAAATCTTGGACGATAATTCTGATTCGTGCATATTTTTAAGACCGTGCTTGGACTTAGACATGATGCTTTTTCTAATTCAGATCGTTTTAAGTCGAGCTGTTTATCTACCCATCTACCAAAATTACTTCTTTTCTTATTAAGGTTCATCACGAATGAATCTCCCTTTCTATTATTTTGAGCAGTATGGTCCAAAGTATAGTGATCAAAAGTGTCTGTACAATAGTTTCTTTTATAAGATTATTTTCCTCTTTAAAAGACCCATTTAAATTTATCAATCACGTTTTTTTTTATTCAGTTAAGCAAAGTTATTTTCCCAACCCTTTTTAGAGGGAATACTTACAGATCCCATTTATTTCTATGATTAAAATTTCACAAAAAATGCAGTAAAGTACATGATTAACAGTCCAATGGTGAATCCTGAAAGATTTAACCATGACACAGATGGTTCTCTATGCGTACGATGGTCTTCAATAAGCATTTTGGCAATAACATAGATTACTTGTAAAATGGCACCTGCACCAATTCCTAAAAACAAAGAACCCCATATTGGTGAGAAGACAAAACCGCCGAACCAGGTTCCAAGAATTGCAGGACCGCCTGCAATTGCCCCAAGAAGGATAAAGTCTCTAACCTTTGGTTTAGCCTTAAGCAACGGGGCAGCTATACCAATCCCTTCTGTAATGTTATGCAGGGTAAATCCAATGATTAAAAATGTACCTAAAGCTGCTTCTCCAAGAGCAAATGAAGAACCAATAGCGAGACCTTCTCCGAAATTGTGCAAACCAATTCCAGTTGCCATTAATAGAGCAAGCGCGAAAGGTGAATAACCTTTGGATTCTTGCCTTCTGCGCTGATATTGGTCAAATCCAATCAATAATAAAAAGGTAAGAGCAGCTCCGATTATGACGACCATATTGCCTTGGAATACAGAAGGAGCCTCTGCACCAACTTCAAACCCGTCAGCAAGCGTTCCCACAAAAAGGAATAATAAGAGTCCAACAGTAAGAGCCAGAATAGCATTTATCCACTTTCGCTTAAAGCGTTTCATAAATGGATACCACAATAACCCCAATGTAATAGGAACAATTCCGACGTAAAAACCGATAAATCCGTAATTCAAAAAGTTGCTCCAGCTAGCTTGGGGAGTCAGAGTTGCAGCAGCTATTTCTCCCTCCGTTACAATGCCATTTTCAGTGACAATTTTTATCACATGAGGATCTCCTTCAACCCAAGGATAGGGGATGGATACTGTTCCATCTTCAAACCGTTCGAGCGAAGTATCTGGAGTCACACTGAAATTCCAAATGGAATCATCTACTATGACCTGTGAAATGGTAAGTGATTTTGGACCTGTGTTGCTTACTGAAAGGTCAAAACCTGATTTTGTTACTTTAATCCGTTCAATATTTAATACTTCAATAGGTGCAGCAGGATCTTTTTCTATTCCTGCGCCGTTTAACAGAACCCAAGCTAATACTCCTATCAACATCACCAAAGGAATTAAACCTGAAATAATCCACTTAGCCTTCATTTTTCACCCCTCCTTTACTCAACCTCAAAAAATCCCATCCATCCCAGTTCAGCAAATTCACTGACATGGGCATGAAACATATATGCTCCTTTGTATGGAAAGCGCATTTCAAGAATTCCGCGTTCACCCTGACACTGCATAATCGTATCTGTAAATTGTGAGGGATTATCCATTCTTCCTGTAGGATAGTACGTAAAATAATTGGCATGGAGATGGAATGAGTTAATTAAATCAAATTCTGTTAAGTTACTAAGGTAAATGCGGACCAGCTGGTCCTTTTTTACTTTAATTGGATGATTCATAAATGCGAAGGCATATCCATTAACCGTGTAAAACTCATTTTCTCCGTCTAAATCCAAGTCATACCCGTTCATTACCATGTTTAATTCCAGTGCTTTTTCTCTTGGTTTTTTTGGATCAATAATGAAGTTACCGTACAAACCTTTATGAATATGCCGGGCAAGAGGTAATACATGACAATGATATACCTGCATTCCGTAAGGTTTTGCTTCAAACTCATAAGTAAATTCTTGGCCCGGGTAAATTGAAGTAAGCCCATCCATTTCAGGTGGATGGATGCCATGAAAATGAATAGAGTGAGGATGGCTTCCTTTATTTATAAAGTGAAAGCGAAGCATGTCTCCTTCTGTACAACGAAACGTGGGACCTGGAATGGTTCCGTTATACGTCCATCCTGGAAATTTGATGCCTTTTGCTATTTCAATTTCTTTATCTACAGCAATCACTTTATACTCACGAAGCGTTTGTCCATTTGGCAATGTACTAACTTTTCCGTAATCAAATTCGGTCAGCAATCGTTCAGCCATTTTATACCCGTCGGTTTTTGAAGAATCCTTCATAGTAGTATGGTTCATTTTAGCGTGTTTATTGTTCCCGTGAGATTCCGCTTTAACAGTTTGAGTAAAAGGCGATAATTTATTCAGAAAATAACTGCCTGCTACACCGATGGCACCAACTGAACCTATTTTGATAATATCCCGTCTAGATACTTTATCCTCATCAGACATGTTTAACCCTCCCTCAAAAAAGTTTCCTTTGTGCAAAAATATGATTCTTAGCTATACTTTATTCCTTGGGCAAACTCATTGTCAACACATTTTTTTTGGTTAATAATTAGCTTTCTTGTTTTAAGAAACTAAATATTGTTTAAGCTGCAGATTAATTAACGAGGTTATCTGAGCAAGCGTTAGCTTCTGTGAAAAGTAATTGTTTAAATATGGAAAGATTTAATAAAAAAAAGCTCATTTTTTATGATTATTTTTTCAAATTCATACTTTCTTCAAATTTCCTCTATAGACTTGTCTGAGTATGGTTTAATTTCAATAAGCTGTAGGTTTTACTTTGGAGTCAGGATAAGTGAATACCTTTGAAGCGCACTAAAATATAAGCCTGCTTTAGGAGGATGCTGGTAATAAGTAAATATGTAAGTGATTTTTCATAAAAAATATTGATAATAGTAGGAGTGTTTTATGATGAAAAAATGGATCGTTTCTCTTGGACTGGCGGGTGGAGTTCTTACTCTTTCTGCATGTAACTCTGGCGATATTAATAAAGAGGCAATCGTTGAATCCAAATCAGGTGAAATTACCAACGAAGAATTTTACGCAGAATTAAAAACTCAAGCTGGTAAAGACGTATTAAAGCAAATGGTTGATACAATGCTGCTTGAAAAAAAATATAATGTAACAGATAAAGAGATTGCTGCAAAAATTAAAGAATATGAAAAGCAATTAGGTGGTAAAGATGGATTAAAGCAAGCGATGGAACAAAACGGAATTAAAAGTGAAAAAGATTTTAAAAAGATTGTTAAAGAAGGATTGCTGGCAGAAAAAGCTACAACAGATGGGGTAAAGGTCAGCGAAGATGAAATTAAGAAGGCATTCGATACTACATATAAAAATGAAATTAAAACAAGACACATACTTGTAGAAGACGAAAAAACAGCTAAAGAAGTAAAGGCTAAGCTTGATAAAGGTGAAGATTTTGCAACACTCGCTAAAGAATATTCAAAAGATACCGTAACAAAAAATAAAGGCGGGGACCTGGGCTACTCCTTAAAAGGAAAAATGGTTCCTGAATATGAACAGGTCGCATATTCAATGGAAACAGGAAAAATAAGTGATCCAGTAAAATCACAGTTTGGTTATCACATTATTGAAGTAACAGATAAGAAAACAAACAAATTAGAAGATAAGAAATCTGTAATAGAAAAAGAATTAAAATTACAAAAAGCAAAACCATTTGATGAGGTCATTGCCACGCTTGAAAAAGAGGCTGATATCAGTATTAATAACGAAGATTTGAAAGATGCACTCGAGAAACCAAAAAATCCTATCCCTCCTACACAATAACGGGTCTAAAAAAAGTGGGTGAGATCTTTTTAGTTTTAGGATTTTGAAAAGCAGTCATAACTTTGCCTGTCCCATAGAAATCGTGACTTTCTTCTGTACTTTACAGTTTTACAAAACAGCCGCCTGAAATTCTGGTGGCTGTTTTCGTTCTTTAAGGGTTATTTATGATTAGCATCAGTGTCTGGCTCTCGGTAGAGAAATATACGCTTGCACTTTGTTAATTTTTAGGCAGGCGTTATTTCATGATGGTGGTGCATTCTTATCTTCAGCAGCAAGACATTTACTTAAACTTACATAGAAATGGAGGCAATAAAAATGAGGAAACAATATTGGCTTATTATTTTCACATATGCGTTGACGCAGTTTTCAGGAATTCTAGGGGTCGGGCTTCTTCTTTCATTAGGTGTTGGCACAGGTGAGACAAAAGAGGTCGCAACCCAGATGGCAACAAGCTATTGGACGGTTTCTAGTTTTGCAGTGGCATTCTTAATTATTTTATTTTTCCTTAGAGAAGAAATGAATATGCGGCAAACCAATAGGTTCTCCTTTATTGCTATTTGGTCAATTTTGGGGGTGATTCTTTCTTTGGCTGCACAGACTCTTGCAGGAATGATTGAAACTAATTTATTGGGAATCGAACCTGGTTCAGAAAATACAGAATTCCTATTAGATTTGTTTAAAACAACCCCATTGCTCATTATAGTGATCATTATTATTGCTCCTATATTAGAAGAAATTATTTTCAGGAAAATCATTTTTGGGTCACTTGCTCCAAACCTTGGATTTTTCTTTGCGGCTGTCATCAGTTCGTTTATATTTGGTGCGCTTCATATGGATTTCGAACACATGTTAATTTACACTTCCATGGGGCTTGTCTTTGCATTTCTATACGTGAAAACCCAGCAAATACTAGTTCCGATACTTGCTCACGTCATGATGAATACTTTCGTAGTTGTTGGTCAGACCATTTTTTCAAATCGTATGAATGTAATGGAAGAGCAGGTGAAACAGCTGCAGCTTATATTTGGAGGTTAAGCAGCTGGATTGATGCACCCGTCTTGTATTATTACTTTTTTAAAGAACTCGTGTGACATTGTTCCTCGTAAGACGAATATACATGTACAAAACTTCATATTGGAGGGCGAACATGTCTTATGATGCAATGATGAGTTTCTTTGTTTTTCTCTTTATTATTTCTGGAAGCATGATTGGCGGAATGATCTTAAAAGTAACTTCTGGATTATTGAGAAAGAATGCAGTCTATTTGAATTTATTTTGCGGAGGACTTTTAGGCGGATTATTGATCTTTGACCTTATACCTGAAACATTGGGAAATTATAATGCTATTGGGATATCTGCAGGTTTTTTCCTAGGTATTCTTATCATGATTATCGCAGACTATTTTTTGCATCGTCATAATTTTCCTGCCCATTCCAAAATAGGAAATGAAACGTTCTTTTTTATTTCTCTGGCCCTCATTATTCATAGCATACCTACAGGAATTGCATTAGGATTAAGCTTTGACAATGGGAATTCATCTTCACTTCTTTTGGCCGTTCTGATTCATCAGGTTCCAGAAGGTGCAGCTTTGATGGCGGCTGCTTTGTCATCTCAACTATCTTTCAACATCTTTCTTTTCATCAGTTTACTGCTCGCGGGCATATTTGCTGCGAATACATTTTTAGGTCTGACCTTCCAGATAAAATCAATTAAGATTGATACATTGGTTTTGGGAACTGCGGTGGGTACACTTGCTTATGTTTCTTTTTATGAAATCTTATTTAAAGAATTAAAGAAGTTTTCTCTACATACAATTTTTGTAACTTTTCTTGGTTTTTTTGCCATTAAACTTTATTTCTTACTCATATGATGGTGTTGGTTTTTTCTTAGTACAGGTAGGTTTCGAGTTTAATAAACCTGATCATAGATTCGGCGATGTCAAAATTGATGTCGCTTTTTTTATTTTAAATATTGCACTGTATTTGACATATTAAGAGTATACTCATAGTATGTAATTAAAAGTTGCTCTAGGTAAAAATATTAGACGAGGGGAAAAAGACATGTACCAAACAAATATTATCCGTTTATATGATGGGAAAAAAGGAGACGTTATTCGTTTAACGTCCTTATCTTTAGAAGGCGTGATGAGAAGAAGAGTGCTGGACCTGGGATTTGTACCTGGAGCTATTATTGAAATTGTAAGGAAAAGTCCTTTAGGGGACCCGATTGCTTTTCGAGTGAGTCAAACAACCATTGCTCTTCGTAAAGAGGAAAGTTTAAAAATAGAGGGAGAACTGATTCGTCATGAATGAAACATATCGAATTGCGTTAGCCGGAAATCCCAATACCGGGAAAAGTACATTGTTTAATACTTTAACCGGACTTAGACAACATACAGGAAACTGGGCTGGTAAAACGGTAGGCCTGGCACAAGGTGACTTCGATTTCAAAAACAAACAGTATCAGATGATTGATTTGCCTGGTACGTATTCGTTGTATTCCAATTCAACAGACGAGGAAATTGCCCGTAATTACATTCTGTTTGAAAAACCGGACTTAACGATTGTCATCGTAGACGCAACTTCATTGGAACGTAATTTAAACTTGGCTTTACAAGTGTTAGAGATTACTAAAAAAGTAGTAATCTGTATCAACTTAATTGATGAAGCCGAAAAACAGGGAATCAAGGTGAATGAAAAAATTCTTATGAGACGACTTGGTGTTCCTGTCGTGAAAATTTCTGCTCGAAATAAGACAGGTCTGCCGATTCTTTTAGATACCATAGATCGAATTGTCACTGGAGAAATTGAACTCAATCCTTTTCAAATGATGTATGACAATGAAACGGAACAAAGAATTAGTCAATTGGAGCCGAAAGTAAAAGACGTAGTAGGGACCCAGTTTCCGACCAGATGGGTAGCCTTACGATTGTTAGATGGAGACACTGCTTTATTAAAAGAAATCGAGAGCAGATTGGCAGTGCGAAAGGAGGTATAGAACATGGAACTTGAACAACCCAAAATGAAATCTTCTTTTCAAGATCTTTTTCAGCAGGCACAGCAGCTGACAACTACGACAATTCGGGATGATATTGTCCAAAATATCTATAAGCAAAGCAAGAAGCTTTCAAATGAAGGAGTTACTTTTACAAAAACCAAGCATGATCATCGTACGGAGAAGATTGATGCGATATTAACATCTCCCATCTTTGGATTCCCAATTATGCTGATCATGTTAGGGACAGTATTTTATTTAACAATTGCAGGAGCGAATATTCCTTCATCTATGCTAGCTGATTTTTTTAGCAGGATAGAAAATTATATTACTTTATTCTTTCAAACAGTTGGAGCACCTGATTGGCTGCATGGAATGTTAGTGCTCGGGTTATATCGGGGAACCACATGGGTGATCAGTGTTATGCTTCCGCCGATGGCGATTTTCTTCCCAACTTTTGCTTTGCTTGAGAACTATGGGTATTTACCTCGTGTAGCCTTTAATATGGACCGATTGTTCAAACAAGTTGGTGCACATGGAAAAATGTCACTAACGATGGCGATGGGTTTTGGGTGCAACGCTGCGGCTATGATGTCAACCCGAATTATTGAGTCACCTCGTGAGCGCATGCTCGCCATTTTGACGAACAATTTTGTCCCTTGTAACGGACGATGGGGTACACTTATTGTTATGGCGTCCCTATTTATGGCAGCAGGATTTACTGGGGGAATGAAATCTCTTGTGACAACAGGAGTTATAGTAGGGATTGTACTATTTGGAATTATTGTGACGTTTGCCGTATCATGGATCTTATCCAAAACCGCTTTAAAAGGGGTTCCTACTCATTACACGTTAGAGCTTCCTCCATATCGGCGTCCAAAAATTCTTGATACTGTTTTAAGATCATCTTTGACTAAATCGTATTCGGTATTAAGAAGAGCAGTCAAAGTGGCCGCACCAGCAGCGATCATGACATGGGTTTTAGCAAATATCACAGTTGGAGATTTAAGTATCCTCATGCATATTGTGAACTTCCTAGACCCTCTTGGTCAGCTACTCGGACTTGATGGGTACATTATGATGGCGTTTATCATAGGTCTTCCTGCGAATGAAATTGTCCTTCCAATATTGTTAATGGGCTATTTATCTACAGGTTCATTAACAGAAGTAGACAGTATGGTGGATTTAAAGCAAATTTTCCTTGATCAGGGCTGGACTTGGCTGACTGCACTGAACATGATGCTATTTTCACTATTGCATTTCCCTTGTGGTACGACGCTTGTAAATATCTATAAAGAGACGAAAAGTAAGAAATGGACGTTTCTTGCATTCTTTATTCCAACTGTCATCGCGTTTGGAGTCACTTTTATCATTGCTCAAGCTGTACGGTTCTTTGGCTTATTATAATTGACTATTATAAGCAATAGTAAAAACAGGTGTTTGACCTAAAACGCCTGTTTTTTTGTGTTTACTATATATAACCATTAGCCGCAGGGCTCAGGTCTTTCTGCTTAACCTCTGAAAGTCTGCAATAATGGTTTTTTTTTTTTCAATATCATATATAATGCGGACGAGATAATTTTATCAATTTTAAAATTAATTCCCTAGTAAGGAAAGGTGATAAATCATGAAAAAACTTACGTACTCTTTTGCTATTGGGTTTATGGCTATTGTTCTAACAGCATGCGGATCCAATGATGAAACCAAAAAAACAAATGACAATGTCAACTCAAAAACATCCCAAACAGATCAACAAAATGATCAAGAAAAGCAAGTGGAAGAGATGCAGAAGAAACTAGATGAGCAAAAAGTAGACGCAAATAAAACGGTTGCAATCGTTAATGAAAAGAAAATTTTGGGCAGTGAGTATAATGGCGTATTATTCTCTTCCCAACAGCAGTTTCAGCAATTGGGACAAGATCCAACTACAAAGGAAGCAGCAAAGCAAATTAAACAGCAAACAATAGACAGCCTGGTGGGACAAACCCTACTTCTTCAAGAGGCAGACAAAAAAGGATATAAAGCAACTGATGACGAAGTGAAAAAACAATTAGATGAAACAAAAAAACAATTTAAAAGTGATAAAGAACTGGAAGCTGCATTAAAAAAAGCTGGCATGGATATGAAGCAACTAGAAACAAAAATTGCTGAAAATATTAAATACGCAAAGTACCTCAATAAAGAAATCACGACAGAAGAAGTAACTGATGAAGAGATTCGGAAGTATTATGATCAAAATGCTGCTCAAGGAAAAAGCAGTGGTCAGGAGAACCCTAAACTTGAAGAAGTCAAACAACAAATCAAGCTGCAGCTTGAGCAGCAAAAAAGACAGGAAATGATTGCTGAAAAGGTAGATGAACTTAAGAAAGATGCCAAGGTTGATGTAAAAATCTAATATTATTGGTTATTTGGGCTGTTTTCTAAATGATTGTTGCTCTCTGGGTAAAAAACTAACCACTTGTATTTTATGGTAAAATATAAGTGGTTCTTACTCAACAAACTGGCAGTTTAGTTGAAGAAGAAGAAAAAGATAAAGGAGAGAAATATTTATGTTAAAAGAAACAGTTCATATTGCCGTGCCCACAGCTTTTTTTAATGATGAATCTTTAAATATTCAAGGGACAATAAGCCATATAATGGAACTGTATAAACAAGGAGTAAAGTCTGTTCTTGTCTCAGGTTCAACTGGAGAACAGCATAGTCTATACCTCCGAGAAAAAATTGAAATATTAAACGCTTTAGAACAGGAAGAAGAACTCATTAGTAATATGGAAATCATATTTGGCGTAGCTTCAGTTAGACAGAAAGAGGCAGAGGAATTAGCTGAAAAGATTCGTCACACAAAGATATCAGGTATCTTGCTTGGTTATTCACCATATGTAATTCCATCACAAGAGGAAGCATTAGTTTATACAAAGCGGATTATTCAGCTTTGTAATAAACCAACAATATTATATAACAATCCTAAAAGAACTGGATTTGATTTATCAGAAAAAAGTATTATTCAATTAAGTGAGATAGATTTAGTAATTGGAATAAAAGATGCTGGAAATAAAGAAAAAGTTGGACTAATAAAAAACGCTACGCATAGAGACAAATTATATTTTTATGCTGGCGGAGAAGTAAATTTAGAAGAAAAAGTATTATTACAAGGATACAATCGTCTTTCTTCCATTGCAGGCAATATTTCCCCGATAGAAATTAGTCAATGGTTTCAAAAAATGCTTATAAAGCAATACGTAAGTGAACAAGAAAGCGAAAAAATAGAAAATATTATGGAACAAGTTTATCAAGGAAACCCTATTGTGAATCTGAAAAAAATTATAAATCACAAGAGAATTCCAATGGGGATTTGCAGGAGTCCAATAGGAAGTATAGTTCCTGACTGATTATTTAAATGTTAATCAAATTATTCAACTAACGGGGGCGATTGCTGCACAAGGTAATCGTTTTTCTTTATTTTGAAAGCAACTAAATTACAGAGAGGTAAAATAATGAAAAATGATTTAATAAACAATCTTAAAATCCTTTATGAAACAGAATTAAAAAATGCATTTCCCTTTGAAGATATTGAACAGATTGAAAAGGATTTCGATGGAGAACTCTCGTAAGAACATTTTCTCACAGGGGATTTTAATGAATTTTGTATGATTATCGCAGGTAGTTCTACTTATGTAATTAGCAAAGAGAAAATACCTAATCATCAAAGGCAATATCTTGATAAAAACTTTTTTTCACTCTACCCGCAATACTTCTTTTTAACTGATTCGGTAAGTAAATATCCACAATTCTATAAAGAACTTATGAGTTTTGAAAAAGCAAGACTATTATTAATAGAAATTACTCAATAATTAATTAGTCTGCAAAAGTTGTTTCCCTTATTCAACAATCGGGGGCTATAATGGAATAACTCCCATACTAATAAATGGCTCAGAGTTAATTACTCTGAGCCATTATCGTGTTTAAATTACATTGAGGCTTTTTTATTTATCTGCTTTATTAACACTTTTTTGCAATGTATCATCAAATACGTGTGTGTAAATCATTGTGGTGTTAATATTGCTATGTCCAAGCTGACGCTTGAGAGAAGCTATGTCTTTGTTTTCTTTATAATGATTTGTAGCAAATGTATGCCGTAGCTTGTGAACTGAGAGCATGCCTTTTCCGAAAGCAACCGCATATTTATCAACTAATTTTTGAGCTGTACTCTTGGACATTCTCTGTGATTTCCCAGTACGGGTAGGGGAAGAGAGGAAAAATGCCTTTTCTGATTTATCAGGTCTGTACTGATAGTCACGAATCTCTTTATATTCCATCAAATCTAAGTAAGCCACATCACTAAAAGCAATTTTTTCATGCTTATCACCTTTACGTTTCGAAAGTAGATGTTTCTTAGTCCAATCTATTTTATCAATATCTAATGTAATGACTTCATTTACCCTTAACCCTGATCCAAGAATAAGACTAATAATAGCCAAGTCACGGGTGCGGTTTCTTAGATATGCTTGATATTTACGCGATTGATCTTTAAACAACTCACCATATCCGTGAGCAACAAACTCTCTAAATTGAACGATTTCCTCATCCAACAAGATTCTGCTTGCTATATGCTCAGCTTTTTCTTCTTCAGAATGTTTTTCCCTGACCGTTTCAATTTTAGCCATGATGTTTCTTTTTAAATAGGGATACATATCATCATCTTCCGCTATCTGTGATAAATAATGAAAGAGGGATTTAAGTGACGATATTTTACGGGCTATTGTATCTTTAGCATTGCCCAGCTGCTTGCTGCAGAAAGTTTCAAAGCCAATGATGTTTTTTGCACGTAAGCCTTCCAGGATTTCGAGAGGGACTTCTTTTGCTGGACCCGGACAAAATGCTTCAGCCACTAGCCAATCAAAAAATATCTCATAGTCTCTGCAATAAGATAAAAGGGTTTCTTCAGAATTTTTACGGGCCTTATATTCGACAAATTCTGTAACATACCAAGGCAATTTTTCAAGCCGCTGTTCAATCAGATGAATTTGAGTATCCATTTAATAACCTCCAATGGTTCGACTAATTGAACATACAATACAAAATTCAACATAATCAGCATACAATGTAATCTTTAAAAAAAGATCCTATGACCATTATATAGCACATGTGTTTGCTTTTCAATTTAGCGCTCATATAAATTACGTTGAACTGAAGTTATGTGTAATTTATAATTCAATTAAAAAATTTCCCTATAAGGTCTCCCTCAACTGCAAAATTCTCCATAGATTCTATTAAAAAAGGTTAACCAGTAAACTGGTTAACCTTTTAGTACAAATGCCTTTTATTGCATTAAAGCTAAGGCATTTTATTTTATTATTTCTAGTGCATCTCAGTCATTACCCACACTGTGCCTGCTACAATAACAATTGCTGTAAAAGCAGCAAACAGCATGTTGCTGGACTGCCATAACCAACCTTCGCCTTCTGTCATATGCATAAACATAAACAGCTGAATAGCCGCTTGAATGAATGCAAGGATAAATATAACAGTCACTATCACAGTATAAGACAGATCCGTATATAATCCTACCCATAGAGCTACAAGGGTTAAAACAATTGAAAGAGCAAAGCCAAATACGTGAGACCAAGGAAAATGATTTTTAGCTGAATTGCTAGCCATTATTTGCCCACCATCCCTAATAGGTAAACACCTGTAAAGATGAAAATCCATACAAAGTCTAAAAAGTGCCAATATAAACTAGAGATAAAGACCTTTTTAGCTGTACCTGGTGTTAAACCTTTTTTAAATAACTGAATTAGAATTAAGAACATCCAGCCGATACCTATTGTTACGTGAAGACCGTGAGTTGCAGTCAATACGAAGAAAGCTGACCAAAATGCATTGGTTCCAATTGAAGCTCCTTCATGAACATACAGAATGAACTCACTAATCTCCATATACAAAAATCCAACGCCAAACAGCATAGTAATGATCATCCAAATGATCATAGATTTAAAATTGTTTCTTCTCATTTCATGAATTGCCAGGCCGCAAGTAAAACTACTTGTTAACAGCAGGAATGTCATGATCAGAACGCCTTTTAATTCGAAAAGCTCACTTGGTAGCGGTCCTCCGCCTGTGCTCCCTGTAAGTGTAAAGTACGAAGCAAACAAGGTAGCAAATAAGATAACCTCTGCACCCAAGAAAACCCAAAATCCAAATATATTTAATCGGCCTATTTCCGACTGATATTCTAAGGGCGTGCCAGGTGAATGAGTTTCATGTGCCATATTTCACGCCTCCTTATAATGAAACTTTTTGTTCGGTATTTTTTATTTCTTCTACACTAACATGATATCCTTCATCTTCCTCGTCAGATAGAAGAGAACGAAGAATCATACATGCGAATACGCCAATGACGCCTAATATTGCAAGCCACCATATTGAAAATACTAGTCCAAACCCTGAGACCGCAAAGCATGCTGACATGATAAACGGACGGCCTGAATTACTTGGCATATGAATTTCTTTATATTCAATTTCTTCTTTTTTACCATTCTTCTGCTCTTCTTTCATTAACCAGAAGGCATCTAGCCCTTTCACTTCTGGAATATGAGCAAAGTTATAGTGCGGTGCAATTGCAGATGTTGTTGCCCATTCAAGAGTACGTCCATTCCAAGCATCTCCAGTTGTTTCTCTCTTCGAATAACGGAAGCTGTAGTAGATGTTGTATACAAGGATAACAAAGCCGATCCCCATTCCTATTGCACCTACTGTAGAAACAACGTTTAATCCTGTCCAGCCATCTGCTGCGCCGTATGAGCTAACTCGTCTAGGCATGCCATCGAGTCCTACGAAGAATAAAGGCATAAAGCAGACATTAAAGCCGATAGTAAAGAACCAGAAACTCCATCTTCCAATCGTTTCGTTCAACTTATGTCCAAACATTTTCGGATACCAGAATACAAGACCTGAGAAGCAGGCAAATACGGTTCCGGCAATTAAAGTATAATGGAAGTGAGCTACAAGGAAGTACGTATTATGGTACTGATAGTCAGCAGCAGCCATTCCAAGCATAACTCCAGTTACTCCGCCTATAGTGAAGACCGGAATAAATGCTAGAGACCAAAGCATAGGTGTGTTGATTTCAATTTTCCCTTTGTACAAGGTAACCAGCCAGTTAAAGATTTTTATCCCCGTTGGTATGGCGATTGCCATCGTCGAAATCGAGAATATTGAGTTAACTCCTGCGCCTGAGCCCATTGTAAAGAAATGATGGACCCAAACAAGGAAGCTTAGTCCAGAGATAGCAACGATTGAGATAATCATAGCTTTATAGCCAAACAGTGTTTTCTTTGCAAAAGTTGAGATAACCTCAGAGAATATCCCAAATGCAGGTAATACAACAATATAAACTTCAGGATGTCCCCAAATCCAGAATAAGTTAGCCCAAAGCATTGGCATACCGCCATCAGCAAGGGTAAAGAAATGGGTTCCAAAAAGTCTGTCAAATGTCATCAATGCAAGAGTGATAGTTAAGACAGGAAACGCAAATGTGATAATAAATGCAGTAATTAGTGATGTCCATGTGAACATCGGCATACGCATTAATGTCATTCCTGGTGCACGCATTTTTAAGATTGTTACGATAAAGTTAATACCTGTTAATAGAGTACCTATTCCAGATAACTGGAGACCAAGCAAATAATAGTTTGTTCCTGGTCCGGGACTCCCTTCACTTGCTAATGGAGCATAGTTCGTCCATCCAGCATCCGGTGATCCACCGAATACGAATGAAATGTTAAATAACATCGCTCCAAAAAAGAATGTCCAGAAACTAAGTGCATTCAAGTACGGAAATGCAACGTCGCGAGCTCCAATTTGCAGTGGAACAACAACGTTCATTAATCCAATTAAAAATGGCATTGCCATAAAGATAATCATGATTGTTCCGTGTGTAGTGAATATTTCATTGTATTTTTCCGGTGTAAGGAACTCAGACCCGGGCAATGTTAATTGTGCTCTCATTAATAAGGCATCGACACCGCCGCGGAATAACATGAGAATAGCTGCTAGAATATACATGATCCCAATTTTCTTGTGATCGACAGAGGTCAGCCACTCCGTCCAAAGCCATTTCCACTTTTTAAAATACGTAAGTACAAATAAAACGCCAATTACGGTCATTACTATTGAAATATTAGCTCCAAGGATAAGCGGATCATCCAGGATTAAATTGTCTTTAATAAAATCAATCATTGAGGCTCCTCCTCTCTTAGTTAGAGTGTGATCCATGATGTGAATTGGATTCTGACTCGTCTTCTTCTTTATCTTTTTTATCTAATTTCATTTCTGGGTTTTGCAGAACGCCATATTTTTGACGAACTTCTAATGCATATTCAGAATTGTTCGCATGATTTACGATACTAAGATGCGTTGATGAAAATGTCATTTTCTCAGATGGTTCAGGGAACATTAACTTCTCATATTGCTTTTCAGTCAACTTGGGTGCATTTTCTTGAGTTTCCTGTACCCATTTTTTATAGTCTGTTTCTTTTTGTGCTAAAACTTTAAACGTTTGTTCTCCAAAACCATCGCCTGTAAAGTTGGAGTTTCTTCCATCATATTCTCCCGGCTCATCTGCCTGAAGATATAATTTATTCTCCATCCCGGCCATTCCATACTTCTGTCCTCCCAATTGCGGAATCCACAATGAAGACATTGAATCTGCAGATGTTATTTTGAAAAGGATTGGACGGTCTTCTGGTATGTTAATATAGTTAACCGTTTCAATATTTTCCTCTGGATAACTGAATATCCACTTCCAATCTACTGAAGTAGCATGAATAACGATTGGTTCTTTATCACGTGTATCCTTTGGCGGTTGTTCCAGCTCGTAAAGTGCCTGTACAGTAGGAATCGATAACGCTGTAACAATGATCATCGGGATTACAGTCCAGATAATCTCTAGCTTCGTGTTCCCATGCATATCAGGTTTGTAATCTTTTTCCTTAAATCCAGGTCGATCGCGGTATTTTACAACCACCCAGGTAAACAGGATGTAAACCACAGCAATAATAAATAGCATATAGTAGATTGATAACATGATAAGATCACGTTGAATGGCAGCTACCGGTCCTTTCGGATCTAAAATCACAAGTTCACTACAGCCGCTTAATACAAAAACTAATGAAAATAGGGTCATAATGACCATCAATGGTTTGAATTTTTTGAACATCGTTGTTCACCTTCCTTTCTAAAAGATCAATCATTATTCAATGAAAGAGATCAAGGTAGAATCTAAATATGAAATCTACCTACATATACTAACAAAACTAATAAACAACTGGGCGTTTGAAAAGTCATTTTTTGGCTCATTTCACGTAATTTCAAAAATTAGACGTATTTATTTCACAATTTGGTAACAAAATAGGGAGAATTTTTATATATTGGTATATTAAGCGTTATTTTGAGAATTTTTAGGGTTTACAAGAATAGCTAGAAAAGTGAATACAATTATTCGATAAACTTAACTTAAATAATAGCTTTTTACTTAAATTTCCTCTTATAAGGGATACCACAGTTTTTGATTAGCCTCACCTATATAATTTTCTTCTCTTCGCATTCAGCACATAAACCCTGAATTTTTAAATTTAAATTGAGAGGGTTAAAGCCTGTAAGAATGTCATCAAAGTAATTGGTCAAATCTTTGCCTTTATCACTAAAATCAAGATTAATACCACATCGGATACAACTCACTTCGCATTTATAAAAGGGTAATTGGGTCATTACATATTTTAAGGTTTGACTGTTTGTTTTCACTTTTTTTACAACATTACACTTTTCAAAGATCTTCATATTGTTATCAATGGTAGCTTGGGTTATCGTCGGGAAATCAACTAGTATTTTTCTATGAAGATAATCCGATGTTACTGGTGACTCTTCAGCCAATAATTCCTTTATAATGGCAAGGCGCTGCGGAGTTAATTTTATATTACTGTCTTTTAATTTTGCTGCATAAAACTCCAAATCACTCTCATTCATTAGTTGGCACACTCCTGTTAACTTGAATTTGATCATATTATTTGTAAAAACAGAAAGATTATAAATGTTTTCATCTGTACAAAGCAAAAGATGAACAAAATGGTCTTTGATAAAACGAGTTAAAATACTTCTCGATTAAAAGATTTAACATCGCATTTCATTGAATTATCTGAATTCTGTTTCTAAACATTCAAAGCTTTATGACAAAAATGTGTATTTTTCTTTAATGTGAACTAATTCACATTGTATTTTATCATAATAGAAGAATAGTGTTACAAAAGAGATGAAACATAGAAAAACAATCCCAGTTCTTCTTCCTGAAAATCAACACTTAAGGAGAGATTTCACTTGATAAAATTAATAAAGATCATTGCTGTTTTAGCCGTTATATCTATGACTTTTGTGGTTATTGGGGGAGCCCTTGTAACTAAAACCGGATCAGCAGACGGCTGTGGACGATCTTGGCCGCTTTGTGAAGGTCAGCTTGTTCAGCTTTCTGATGTAACACCCGAAAAAGTGATTGAATTTACTCATAGAGCAACAACGATGGTAGGATCAATCTTTGTTGTAGCGTTAGCTGTTTTGTCTGTAATTTATATTAAAGGAAGAAGGGAAACAAAGCCTCTTGCACTAATAGCAGTTTTATTCCTCATCATACAGGCATTAATGGGAGCTGCATCTGTCATATGGGGACAAAATCCATATATTATGGCTTTACACTTTGGAATTTCCTTAGTTTCATACGCTTCAGTCTTGCTGCTTGCTTTATTAGTTTTTGAAGTAGATAAGAAGTTTGATGCACGTAATTTAGTAATAGGGAAAAAAATGCGGGTTCATATCTATCTGCTATCTTTTTACACATACTTCGTCGTCTATTCGGGAGCACTGGTCCGGCACGAAAGAGCCAGTCTCGCACTGCCCGTTACTCCTTTTAGCAATGGAAAGTTTATTTTCCCTCAGACCATTCAGGAATTTGTGCAGCTGGGGCACCGTTCTCTCGCGTTAATCCTTGCCATATGGATTGGGTATGTAGTTTATTTAGCCTTCAAAGAGTATAGTAATTACCGAATTATTAAGTACAGCTTTATAGTTGTGGTAAGTTTGCTGCTTATGCAAATAACAAGTGGAATTCTGATTGTTGCAACAAAAATGGACTTGTATATAGCCCTTGCACATTCATTAATTATTACTTTACTTTTTGGCGTACTCAGTTATTTAATGCTGTTAGCATCTCGCAGCAGCCTCAATTTTAGAGAAAATGAGGCTGAGGTCCAAGCCCAGAGAGTCAGTTAATTTGCTGAGGCAGCAAGATGCACTTAAATTTAAGATGATAGAGGGGTCTTCTAAGAAGAATCCCTCTATTTTTTACCAAAAATCTTTGTTTTTCATCAGTATTATATCTATAGAAACTTCCCCTTCTATTGCTCTTCCACTCCCCCTAGATTAGCCTGGCTGTTAAGTTTTGACGACTATTTAAAGTAATTGTCCTCAAATTCTAAATAAAAAGTTCAAGGAAGAACAATAAGACCAAAAACCATAATTTTCATGTTAGGGCTTTAAGCACCTATTGAAAATTGATATAGTTTTATTTAGAAAAGGGAGGGATTTTTTGCTAAACGTATACATATTTGGACTATTTCTCTATTTTCCTGAAGATAAATCGGAGTACCTTCCGGCAGGAATCACGATGTTCATTTTCTTTCTAGCTGCTGTAGCTGTGTTTTTTCTTATTAAAAAAGTGTCTATGAAAGAACAATTAAAAGCAGAAGAACTAGAAAGATCTATAAAAATAACAAATAATAAAGATCATAAATAAAGTTCATGGAAACTAATTATAGGTTATATAAATGGTTTGCTATGATTGGATGTGATGATTGTGAATTACGATGTAATCATTATTGGAGCTGGGCAAGCTGGACTTGCAATAGGTTATTATTTAAAGAAGAGCAACCATTCTTTTTTAATTCTTGATGGATCAAAAGAGTTAGGCGAAACTTGGAGAAAACGATATGATTCACTGACACTTTTCACGCCACGTTCATACAGCTCTCTTCCTGGTATGAAATTAAAAGGGAACCAAAACGGATACCCTTCTAAGGATGAAATTGCTGATTATTTACGGGAATATGCCGACATGAATTCTTTGCCATTGTTGTTCAATACAAATGTTTTAGAACTGACACTGAATGAATATGAACATTGCTACAAGATAGTAACTGACAACGGGAAATTTAGTTCAAAGAACGTTGTCATAGCAACAGGGCCTTTTCAACAACCGCAAGTTCCCATGTTTTCGGAAGAACTTTCTGATCAAGTTCAACAAATACATTCTTCAGAATACATAAATTCCAACCAGTTGAAAGACGGTTCGGTTTTAGTAGTTGGCGGAGGGAATTCTGGAGCACAAATTGCAAGTGAACTTTCTGAAACAAGAAGTGTCCATTTATCAGTTGGACATCGAATGAAATTCCTGCCGCTTAACATTGGAGATAAAAGCATCTTTTGGTATTTTGACAAGTTGGGGATCTATCGTGCCAATTTAAATTCCTTTGCAGGGAGATATTTAAGAAAACAACCAGATCCTATCTTTGGCTTTGAGCTGAAAACCCTTATTAAAAACGGAACAGTTGCATTGAAGCCAAGGACAACTTCCATTCGGGAGGATACTTTTTTATTTGAAGATGGAACCAGCTTAAAAGTTGATAACGTAGTATGGTCTACCGGTTACAGATCCAACTATGATTGGGTGAAACTTCCTAATGTTTTAAATGACAGAGGTGAACCTCTCCAAACAAGAGGTGTTGCTCTCAGAAAAGGATTATACTTTCTAGGTTTGCCTTGGCAATCAAGCCGTGGTTCTGCATTAATTCAAGGCGTAGGTGCGGACGCTGAGTATATTTTTAAACACATTTTAGATAGCAAAAAGTAAAAAGAGCGTAATTCGCTCTTTTTTTGTTTTACTTTGTGATCATCTCTCCAAAGGACACAAAACCTATTACCGCCAGTAATATATAAAGAAATTGGGCGACTATTCCGGTAATACTACAAATCATTCTGCTTAGACAAGGCTTTTGCCGGTTTCGTTTTTATTTTTAATTTCAATGACACTTTTTCTGGCATTCATGATTCCTAGAATTCCAAATATAAAACCGATAAATGGTATAAACATGGATAAAATCCCAAACGTAAAAGATAAAATGGCTTATCAATTAATTTTGTTTTTTACTTCGATCCTTATTAACTTAACCTCCAAATGAGTTAGTATTTACTCTAAAAAAACATCAATTATCCATCTATTAAAAATGCTTCCTTAGATACTCTGAGCGCATTTAATGTTCATGCATGAAACAAATAGAATTGTTCACAAAATAGTAGATTGAGTATTACCTAATGGCCGTGATAAATTTTATTACATGAATACATTTTCACATATTATAATCCATTAGAGTAAGTTAAATGAAAGCGAGGAAATTCATGATTAAATTTAAGAAAAGGTTCCGAACAAGAAGTATAGTTCTCACCTTATATTTTGGGGATTTCATAATATTTACGGTAAGTTCATTTTTGCTTTCCCTCATTTATCAAGGTGGTCCTCATGTACAAGAAATTCTTACCCTAGCATCCCTTTTGTTAATTATTTGGTCCATCGCTACTATGGCTTCAAGCTATGGAGTTACTTCAGTTTCTATCAAACGATTTTGTCTATTATGGACTGCTGCTGTAATAATAGGCGTTATTCAAGTTTTTATGTTTTTGAAAATCACGAATAGCTTATTAATTTTGATGATCATTATGCTTTCCATATTCATGTTAACTTGGAGAATTCTATTACTTAACAAGCAAAAGAAATAGATAAGTTATTCATTAAAAAGAACATCTTTCTAGCTTTTTCATTTATGAGAGGAGCTGTATGATCCGAATGGAAAGTATGCACCACATGGAAAAAGGAAGCTTCATGTCAGGTTGGGATCCTTTTTTACTTCTGCTTACCTTATTGTTGGCTGGTTTTTATTTATATACAACAGGATTTGGAAAATTAAAGAGAAATGAAACCTTTTCTGTTAGCCGATTAAAAAAAATCTCTTTTTTGTTGGGTGTACTTCTCTTATTTATTGCAAAAGGAAGCCCTTTAAATCAAATGGGTCATTCATTATTTCTTATACATATGCTGCAGCAGTCTATTTTATATATGGCGGTGCCCCCATTGATATTAGGTGGATTGTCACTAGGAATGGTGAAAGCAATCGAACTAAAACTGCCCAGGTGGATAAGTAAAAGTTTTACTCTTTTGGCCAAGCCTTTGATCGCGATTATCTTGTTTAATGCCTTGTTTTCCTTTTACCATATTCCTTTTATTTTTGATGCCATTATGTCTAATATGGTTTGGATGAATCTCTCTATCTTGATCCTGTTTCCTGCAGCCATGCTTATGTGGTGGCCCGTTTTATCGCCAACAAGGATAAATGAGTTAAAACCATTGTATAAAGTGGCTTATATCTTTGGAATGGGGATGTTACTTACCCCAGCTTGTGCCCTAATCATCTTTTCAAAAGAAATTTTGTATGACACATACCTTGAAGTGCCTAGATTGTATGGGATATCCCTGCTTGATGATCAGCAGTCTGGCGGTATTGTTATGAAAGTGATGCAGGAAGTTATCTACGGCATCGTGTTAGCCATTATATTTTTTCAATGGACGCGAAGCGAAAAAAACAAAACAAGAGAAGAAGATAGACTTAGACTGGAACGTTCAAAAAGCTATTAAACCTATCTGTACGTTATTACTTTAAGGGGTACCACCAACATTTTGACATAAAACCCACGCTAAGCAATATTCGACATAAAAAAAGCCGATTTTTCTAGACTGCCCTAGTCGTATGAGACAGTAATAAAACACCTTCTTAGGCTGCCATGCCACCAAACTCTATTGGTGTGTGGTAGCCTAATTTTTCTTGTATACGCTCTTCATTATAATACTTCATGAATTGATCTACACGTTCCCTTACTTCTTCTTGGGATAGAGAATTGAATTTAACATACTGAAACTCCTCTGATTTCAGGTTAGAATGAAAAGATTCAATGACCGCGTTATCCCAACAATTACCCCTGCGTGACATACTACTGACTAGATTCTTTTCTTTTATCCGATTTTGATATGCATAAGAAGAATACACGCTGCCTTGATCCGAGTGGATGATCACTCCTTTAGGGTTTCCTCGTTTTTCGAGCCCTTCACTCAAGGTATCAATGACTAAAGGGACTTGTTGGTGAGTATAAAGCTTGTAAGCAACGATTTCATTATTAAATAAATCCATGATAGTTGATAAATATAAGGTGTCTGGACCATATTGGATGTAGGTAATATCCGTCACCCATTTTTGGTTAGGTTGGCTCGCAGTAAAATCCCTCATTAATAAGTTAGGAGCGACAATAACGGATTCCCCTTGAGACTTCCACTTTCTCTTTGCCTTTACTCTACATTGAAGATGATATTTCTGCATAATCCGTTGAACAGTATTACGGTTTAATTTGATATGATATTTACGCTTTAACAGCTCTTTGATTTTACGGTGGCCATATCGGTACTTTGTTTTTTTACAGAGGAGGATAATGGATTGTTCTTCCCTAGACAACTCTATTGGTTGTAAAGATGCCCAGCGATAATAAGTAGATCTGGGTACATTTAAAGCAGCTAAAATAGCTGATACTGTATATTTTTTTCGTAATGTCTGTACTAGTTGGAGGACGATTTCTTTTTCAGCTCCTTTTCGATCTCCAAATACTTTTTTAAGATTTCATTCTCCTGTCTTAAGTGATTCATTTGATGTTCTTTTTTCTCTTCTTCACTTGAACTATCAGGCCCATGTCCATACGAATATTGTTTTCCAATCGGTTGGTCAAATCGATGGACTTGATTTTCACGATACCATTTCATCCACGTTTTGATTTGAGAAACATTTTTAATCCCATACTTCTCCATGATTTCTTGGTTTGTCAACTGACCACTCATTTTATCTTTAACTACTGCCCATTTAACTTCTTTTGAATATACGTTTTTGCCCATGCAAAAACACCTCCGAATTAGTACTTTGTTTAAGTGTACCATTTCGAAGGTGTTTTATTGTGTCTCATTAATTTAGGTTAGTCTATTTCCTACGCTAAGGAATCATCGGTTTTTAAGTCATTATTCTAGTCGTTTCATTCTGTATAAATCCAGATACATTACCATTTGGTTATTCATGATAATCAACCCAAACATGCTGGTACTTTCCACTTTTAGGGTTCCTTTGTGGCAACTCATCCGATTTTTCTATTAACAGGTTAGTTAGTCCCTGCGTTGCAAAGTAATCTAATAGGGCTTCTCTAACATTTTCCCAAACTTGATCTCTAAGATTACCCTCGTCCACTTCTAAACGTACTGTTAATTGATCTGGTGCCGTTTGAATTAGTTGAAAACGCCTTACGCCTGGTATTTCCTCCACAATGGTTTTGAGAGCCAAGGGCAGAATATGAACGATTTGACCGTTGGTAGAGAATTTTAAAATGTCATCCGTTCTCCCTTCGACTTGAACGACCGGGAATGGTCTCCCGCATTTGCATGGTTCTGGGGACATGATGACACGGTCAGTTAGTTCATAACGAATAAGAGGCTGTATTCTGTTGGCCAGATTTGTAATTAGAACCGAATGAGATTGCTTCCCTGGTGGCACAGGTTGGTAATATTCATCTACTGGTTCAAATATAATCCAATCTGTATTTACATGAAACTGACCTTCTTCACATTCGAAAGTCATGGCTGTTGCTTCTGTACCGCCGTAAAGATCTAGAACGCGAGCTTGGAAAACGGATCCTAGTTTCTCACGAACATTTGGATATAATTTTTCTCCCCCCAAAAGGATCGCTACAGGCTGAATATTTAACCGACCTGCTTTTTGTTCTTCTGCTAGAATTTCCATCGCTGTTGCATACCCCCCAATTAAAGCTGGTTGATATTCATTCAATTCTTTGACGAGCGTGGAAAGGGGGGATTGGATAGAAAAAGCTCTTATTTTTCCGTTTGATGGTCGTTTTAAGCGTAGGCGTTCAGCAGTGGAGAATGCTGTAAAATGTCCAGCTGTAGAGCATACCGCTGCATTTCGTCCACCTTTGGCTGCTACTTTCAATATGTCACTCCATTTTAATTTTGTTGTTCCGCGAATAGCCATCAATGTTTTCATGATAGTATCTGAATCTTTATCCTGAATAAAGATTCCAGGTACTCCAGTTGACCCTGAAGTGGTCGAAACCATATAGCGCCCTAAATAAAGATATCCAACTAATGACATATTTGACACGAATTCCTTCACACCTTCTATGGTGATTTCTGGATCAGTTACCCAATCATTAAAATGGTCCATGAGTTCTGATTTGGTGACTGGAGGAATTTGCTGTAAGCTTGTAATCCGTTCAGGCAACTCGCTGTATTTTTGTGCGTAATATTGAGAGTTTGATCTTGCAAAATTAATAAGGTCAGCTAAACGAGATTGTTGCCGAGAGAGAATGTCTTCTGGTTTGCCTCGTTTAACCTTCCAGATTTCCATAACTGCTTTTAAAGGTGAGATATTCTCCATGTATGTCATTCCCATCTCTCTGTTTTAAAAATTTTATTGTCAGTACTATGGCCATTTAAAAATTACATGTACTAAAAATCAAAGAAGTCTAATAAAACATCAAACAGCTTATGGCTTAAAAGCTTTATATGCCCTTAGTGTGCCCGTAATAGTGGAAAATTGACCAGTTTCTTCAATTGAGACAAATCCAGTTTCTTTTAATAGATTAGGAATAATCCCTTTTACATGATTTGAAGTTGTTTCAAACCCATCTAAAAATTGAATAGAGAAAAATGCAACTCGCATCAACCAATTTTGTGGCTTCTCAAAATCAATGATATGGAATTGGCCACCAGATCTGAGTTTCCGATGGACTTCTTCAAATGTTTTCTTTTTCATCTCCAGAGTTAAATGATGAATAAATAAACTTGTAAATATATGATGAAATACATTATTGGAAAAGGGAAGTTTATCAGAAAACCCTTCCTCAAAGGTAATATTATTAACTTGAGTTTCTTTAATTTTATCCTTAGCAATCGATAATATTTCATGATCAGCATCGACTCCAATTACTTGCACACCAGGTTGTGATTGCTGTATTAAAAGTGCAAGTGTACCTGTACCGCAAGCTAAATCCATTATCGTTTCATTTGGTTGGAGAGTTGCTTGCTTAATTAAATGGGTTTTAAACTTTTTTTCTTGCATTCCCCATTGAATTAAAGGATCATAAAATCGAGTCATCCAATGGTATTTCAGTGCAGGGATATATTCACCTTTCTTGTTTTTATCCATTAAACATGCATCCCTTCATTCATAATAAATGACTTATGATTTTTGTTTTTTTACTTAGAGCTAAGTAACATATGAATTAGATACTTATGATTTGTGACATAAAAGAATATGAAATGCTTCACTTCTTTATTCAAGTAAATATTTGAATGTTGACATTAAAGCTTGCTCATTATAAGCTAATCACATATTTTTAATGAGGTGGGAGATTTGTCATTAGTTGATAAAAATAGAAAAGATACTCTAAAAGATGAATGTGAGATCTATAGTTATGACCCTATAAAAGTATCAAGGTTACAAGATTTGTTAAGTACTAAAAGTACACTTCATCTATCAAAAAAATTTAAACTCCTTGCTGATGAGACACGATTAAAGATTATTCTTTCATTAGCTATAGAAGGGGAACTTTGTGTATGTGATGTGGCTAATATTATTCATTCCTCTATAGCCACAGCTTCGTATCATTTGCGGTTTTTAAAACGGTCAGGTGTAGCTAACTATAGAAAGGAAGGTAAATTAGCATTTTACTATATCGATGATGAAATTTTTAAGTCGATGGTTCTACTCTCTTTTCATCATAAGGAAAGATGAATAAGAATAGAAATTCGGATATGCTTTATGTTTAAAACGCATTTTCAAAAATACTGTCAATTTACATAAGTGGAGGGGATCTACAAGATTATCCCCCCCTCTAATAACATAGATAAAAATGAATTTAGATTTATCACATAAACTTTTAGTTAGCTTTAAAAGAATTTATTTCTTTATGCATAAGAGTGTAGACCAGCAATAATTAGATTAACGAAAATTAGGTTGAAAATAATAATTCCAAAACCTATTACTCCGAGCCATGCTGATTTCTCACCATGCCAGCCCTTAGAAAGCCGCAAATGTAAATATGCAGCATAAAATAACCATGTAATTAAGGCCCATACCTCCTTAGGATCCCATCCCCAGAAACGCGTCCACGCAATTTGAGCCCAAATCATCGCAAAAATGAGAGCACCCAAAGTGAATACCGGAAAACCTATTGCAACCGATCTGTATCCAATTTCATCAACCAAATCAAGTTTGATATTCTTTGTTAATGGCTTAAGCGCTGCAGCAATTCTTTTTCTTAAAATCAGTCTTAGAATCCCGTATAAAAATAAACCAGTAACAATAGACCAGATGACTGTGTTTAATTTTCCTGCCGCGATAATCGCTGGTACTTCAACAAAGGCTTCCATTTTACCTTTTGTAAGTAATTCACCTTGATGTGGACCTACAATCGAAGGTAGATTATATGTCATTTCAACCTCTTGATCATTTTTATCAACCCATTTGTAGACAGCTTCATACTCCATTCCTCTGAAAACACTTGTTATCACTACAAAAGCAAGGGTCGCCACAATCGTGTACATGACAACCTCAAGCCAAAAAGTTTCCTTTGAGCGTTTCGTCTGATCAACAGAACGAAGTAAATAAATGACACCTGCAATAAAACTACTGGCTAAAATAGCTGAACCTAGTGCCGTTGTTGTTACGTGGATAGCAAGCCAATCACTTTGGAGTGCTGGTATCAATGGAGAAATGTCTGTCGGGAACATACTTCCATAAGCAATGATCAGTAATGTTATTGGTAAAGTAAACAAACCCAATACAGCTACCTTATATATAAAATAAAGAATAATGAAAGCCAGGACCATCATCATGCTAAAGGCTGTTATAAACTCGAACATATTACTAACAGGTGCTTGTCCAGAAGCGACCCATCGAGTAATAAAATAACCTAAGTGAGAAGCAAAAGCTAAAATAGTGACAGTTATTGCGACTTTTGCCCATTTACTTGGTTTTTCGTATTGCTTTCTCTTATCTCGAATGGCTCCTCCAAATAAAAATGTTGCAACTAGATATAGTAAGAATGCTGCGTATAGTAAGTTACTGCTAAGAGCTACCACATCTTTTCCTCCTCTACGAATTTTGACTTTTATCGTTTGTTTTATCGGTTAGTTCTTGAATGCTGGTTTCTTTTAAAATACGGTTCATTTCATTTCGAATACCATACCAATTTTTATTTGTATGTCCTGCAATTAATACGCTGTCACCATCGCGTCTAATCCATATACGTCTATGATTCCAATACAATCCTTGAATGACTCCAATCATGAAAATAGCACCGCCTACACCAAGAAACCATAACGTATGATCTTTCCGAACTGTAAGGGCTGACAGGTTTTTCGTTTCAACGCCTTCAAATTTCATTTTTAATTGATTATCTTCCTCTGGGTCAAGCGTTTGTTGAATGGCAACAAAGCTTTTTTCACCATCTGGTTTTTCAGGAGATATCATGTTAAATACAAATGCTGGATTGTCAGGAACTCGGCTTTTGGTATCAGGTACACCTTCATTGTTGAAATAGAAGTTTGGAAAATAAGTAACAATTTCTACTTTATACCCATTGCCTAAATCATACTCCTTCTTTGGCTCCAGCAAATCAACTGTAATCTTGCCAAAACTTTCTTCTGTCTCTTTGTCTACTAAACTAAAAATAAACTTATTTAGTTCATTTAATTTATAAGAAGTCTGGTAAAGAGCATATGAATCGTGTTTCAAGGGATAATTAACTCTAATTTGTTCATCTTTCACCTTTTTAAGTTCGGGCTTCACTCCATGAACGATTTCACCTTTTCGTTCATACAAAGTCACATTTGTTTGAAAGTTTTTGACGACATTTCCATCTCCGACTCGTGAAAGAGTATTTGCAAAAACTTCATCCTCTTGATCTTTTTGATAGGTATCCATAATGAACTTATCGCTGCTTAAATAGTATTTTCCTTCGGTTCCTGGGATAACACTTGTTTCACCGTCACGAATCCAAAGCATTTCGTCTACGTACATCCCTGGTAAAAATCGTAGCATCCCACCAATAAGGAAGATAATAAGTCCTACATGGTTAACATAAGGGCCCCATCTTGAAAATCGATTTTTCTCAGCTAAAAGATTGCCGTTTTCTTCACGTAAATGATAACCTTTTTTCTTTAATCTGGATTTTATCAAAGTCAGTTGTTCATCGATGTTCTCTGTCATATTTGTTTCACTAAAAAGGCGTTGTCTGCGCATGAAACTTTCATGGCGTGTAATCCCTTGTTTTTTCAAAGCGCGATACAGTGGAATAAACCGGTCTAAACTCGCAATAACAAGTGATATACCTAGAGCTGCTAGTAATAAAAAATACCACCATGAACCATAGAGATTGTGAAAACCTAATTCATAATACATTTGTCCAAGAAATCCATATTCATCCTTATAAAACTCTTGCGGTACAACGGTTGAAGGAATATACATCTCCTGAGGAAAGATCGTTCCAATCGCAGAAGCAATTAAAAGAAGAACGATTATCCAAACCCCCACTTTAACGGATGAGAAAAAGTTCCAAATCTTATCGATAAGTGTATTTTTATACGTTTGTGAGCGTCTTGCGCTTCCATCGTACCTCATATCCAACAATTCTTCTGAAATTTCATCCTTACTTTTACCAATAGTTCGTCCACAAGACTCACAAAGAACCGTTCCATGTGGAATGGAGTAACCACATTCGCATTTGACATGTTCCATTCTAATAACTCCTTACGATTTAATCATTTAAATACATTTATTTAAATTTTTCAGATTTGCTTTTTAATCTATTAAAAAGAATGATTCTGAAACCCCCCTTAAAATCCAGTAAATCCTCCGAACAAACTTGTTAATACTGCAATAATTTTTGTCATCATATTTAAGTACAATAATACTCCCATCACAATCATCAAAATGCCTCCTATAGACATAAAGATTGCACTGTGTTTCTTTAGAAAAGTCATCTTATCGATAAATAAAGACATTAATAGAAATGGAATAGAAAAACCTAAGACATAGAAAATCATGTATAATAGTCCTTTTCCTGGGTCTGAAACACCTAATGCAATGACCCCAGCAAGGATCGGACCTGTACAAGGAGTCCATCCAGCAGCAAAACCAATTCCAATCAAAATTGATCCTAAATAACCTGAAGGTCTCTTTTGAAAATGAATTTTCTTATCAGAAAGTAGGAAATCAAATTTAAGAACCCCTGTTAGAACTAAACCAAAAAACACCATCACAATAGCTCCCAGTTGTCTTAGCAAATCTTGATAATCCATAAAAAATGTACCGATAAAAGAAGTAGAAAGTCCCAAAGCTAAAAAGATAATTGAAAATCCTACCAAAAACAAGATAGTGTGTATAAAAGCTTTCCTTCTTAAAATACCTTTTCCTTCCTTTAGGTCATTTATAGACACTCCTGTAATATATGAAAGAAAAGCTGGATACAAAGGAAGTGAACAAGGCGAAATAAATGATAAAAGACCTGCTCCAAATGCAAGAAGTAAACTTAGTTGTTCCAAAAAGATACCACCTAACTGTTTATTTATTCTATGGCTTAATGAGTTCCATGTAGTTTGCTATATCCCTTTCGGTCATACTTCCTGTAATCACTTTTAATACTTTTCCGTTCTTATCAATCAAAAATGTTGTAGGAATCGGTGTTATGTCATAAGCCTCCGTCACAGCTCTATCTTTATCTTTAAGTATAGGGAATGTAAGCCCATGCCTATTTACGAACGATTCAATAGCAATATCACTTTCGCCGATATTAACAGCTAATATCTCTACACCAAGATTTTCAAAATGACTATACTGTCTTTCCATATAAGGCATTTCCTTTTCACAAGGCTTACACCAAGTACCCCAAAAGTTTAGAAAAACTCCTTTTCCTTTTAATTCAGAAAGTTGAACGTTTTTACCGTTCATATCTTCAAGAACAAAATCAGGTGCTTGGTCCCCTGCCTGAACCCGTAATTTTTCAGTAAAAAAGTTTTGATAAAGAGTATAGGCTACTGCTAAACCCATAAGAAGCAGAAGACAAATACGTACAATAGATCTGGTTCTTTTGTTTTTCATTTTACTCTCCCTTTTTATTTTTATTCAAACCAACATTTTAATGTTGACATTTTACGTTAATAATTTTAATCTAAAAGCACAATATATTCAAACAAATATTTGAATAATAACTTCCACTATTTTCACTTAAAATACTATTTATTAATTTTAGGATTGTACAAAGTGAAATTCTAAATCATTACATGAAGGGGAAATAATATAAGGTGTAACAAACTAACACAACTAAATATCTTTTATTCCGTATATGGAGTATTTTAAAAAGGAGATTTTTTATGAATTTAATTTTAACCATTCTCTCTGCTTTAGGGTCTTTTATAGTAACCAATATCGATGATATTTTTGTCTTAATGTTGTTGTTCTCTCAGGCAAGTTCACAAGCTAAAGCGAGTAACGACGGAGTGGTTAGCATGCAGCAAAAGGGAAACCGCATTTACCCCAGAGATATAGTCATTGGCCAATATCTTGGTTTTGCACTTTTAGTTTTAATCAGTCTCTTAGCAACATTTGGAGTAACACTCATTCCTGATCAGTGGGTAGGTTTACTGGGATTAATTCCGATCTATTTAGGGGTTAAACTGTTTATAAAGGGTGAAGATGAAGATGAAGGGGCTATTCTTTCTAGTTTAAATTCAGGAAGATTTAACAAACTCTTTATGAGTATAGCCTTTATCACATTTGCCAATGGTGGGGACAATATTGGAATTTATGTTCCGTTCTTTTCTACTTTAAATAACAACCAACTGGTCATTACAGTTGTTACTTTCTTTATAATGGTTGCGGTCTGGTGTTTAATCGGCTATCGTCTAGCAAGATTCAAATATGTTTCTGAAACACTTGAGAAATACGGCCGATGGGTTATTCCAATTGTGTTTATAGGGTTAGGAATATATATTATGCTAGAAAATAATACACTTTCTAACCTATGGTCTCTCTTCGGTTAATTAGATATTATGCAATGGTTTACGATAACTTTATTGTTAAACCCCCTTTATTTTTAAAGTATTGAGTACAAATCTTTATAGAAAATAAAATCCTGAGGTGACGACTTTGTATTGGATCATTATACTCACACTAAGTATTGATCAACTTTTTAAATATTTAGTTAGAAATTTTATGGACTACGGGCAATCCATTCCAATTATCAATGGCTTTTTCCAATTAACATCTCATCGAAATACAGGTGCTGCTTGGGGAATTTTTTCAGGACAAAAAATATTCTTAATTAGCATTGCAATTATTGTTATAGTCATTGGTCTTATTTATTCTCGAAAAGTAACTGATAAGCTAACACGTATAGCCTTTGGCCTTTTTATAGGAGGTGCAATGGGAAACGTTGTAGACCGTTTAATTTTTGGGGAAGTAACAGATATGTTCGAAGTAACATTTATTGATTATCCAATTTTTAATACAGCAGATGTATTTTTAGTTAGTGGAGGTATCTTATTTCTTATTAGTACATATAAAGATTCAAAAGTAGAGAGATTTCAATCTTAAGGAAAGGTTTCAGTTGAAAATTTCTCTTTCCTCTAATCCGCCCATTCCGATTAATGTACTACTAATAAAAGTAGCGAGTTAAAATATGTAACTCGCTACTTTCGATATAAAATTAATAACTAATTCAATTATTCATCGTACTATTACCCGTTGTTAACTTTCTTTCTAATTCGAATAATCTCCGATCAATATGATGAACCTTTTCTAAAATTTGCATTTGAATAAGGGAATGCTGATACATCATTTTTCTCATGTCATCCATAAATTTCTTTTCAATTTCCCATTCTTGTTCCTCTTTTCCGTTATTTTCTTCTGATCGATAAACATATGGATATTGATACCATTGATTAGGATAATAATACATTTTACTCTTCCTTTCATAAGAGCGCTCAATCCAAAAGTATGTATTTAGATAAAACTAAGTGTTTGTTCAATAAAGTTTCTTTACTTAAAAGAAAGCTTTTATCATTTTTGAATTTTTATAAATTTCAATCTTCCCTGTTTTTTTATTTCAAATATATGGGTATAATGAGGACAAAGGAGGGTGAAAGTATTGAAAAAATTACTTACATCTATGGTAGCTGTAGCTTTGTTTCTTGGTATTAGCACTGCTGCTCTTGCACATTCAAACAGCGTTCCTAGTCAAGGGAATGGAAATTGGCAACAGATGATGGATTATTGTTCTGAAATGATGAATTCTTTTATGAATAATCATCAAAACAATATCCCAAATGAAAACTCAACATCAAAGAATTTAAATACAGAACAGACAGATTCAAATGATAGTACGCAAAGTCCCATGAATAACCACCAGAACCAAAACCATTCTATGTATGACGATTGTTAATGGAATAATGAAAACAAAAAAGAAAGAGCATGGACAAAAGTTCCAGCTCTTTCTTTTTTGTTTCTACTTAATTTTCTAATTAAGAAATGAATTCTTCAAAAAACCATTCACATCTTTTCCTATATACTTAATTCAACAATTTACATCAGGTATTAAATCATTTAAAGCTATGCATAAAATAAATTGACCTGCACAAATGTTCGATGCAGGTCAATCTAAAATTCATGTGATATAAACTGTACGAATTACTTTTTATTCAACATATGAATCGCATGTCCCATAACACCTTCAGCTGCTTCCATTAGAGGCTCAGGTAGAGTTGGATGGGCATGGATCGTAAGACTAAGATCCTCTGCTGTTGCTCCAGCCTCTATTGCAAAAACAGCTTCAGCAATGAGCGAAGATACATCTGGCCCTACCATTTGAACACCTAACAACCGATTTGACTCCTTATCCGCTACAACTTGTACAAAACCATCGGCATCCGATACAGATAATGCTCTGCCGTTGGCTTGGAATGGAAAACGACTAGAAACTATTTCGTATCCTTGTTCTTTTGCTTCCTTCTCTGTTAAACCTGTATAGGCTACTTCAGGATCGCTGAAAATAACAAACGGCATGGCCTGAAAATCAATTACGCTGTTTAGTCCACCAATCACTTCTGCAGCTATCTTCCCTTCGTAACTCGCTTTATGAGCAAGTAGGTAACCACCAGCACAGTCTCCGATTGCATATACATGATCAACGTTTGTTTGACATTTATCATTGATCTTAATAAATCCTCGTTCGTCTATTTCAACTCCGATATTATCCAGTCCAATTCGCCCGGTATTAGGCTTTCTTCCTATGGATACTAAACAGTAATCACCTTTTACGGTTTCTTCATTGCCATTCACTTCAACCCGGACATTTACTTCATCACCGGTATTTTCTCCCCCTTGGACCAAAGCATTTGTTATGACTGTCATACCAAGCTCTTTTAAATGCTTTTTGACCACATTTGTTAGCATGGAGTCTGTACCAGGTAGAATCGTATCGGAACCCTCTAGAATCGTCACTTTTGCCCCAAACTTGGCATAAGCAGTGCCTAGCTCCAAACCAATATAACCACCACCTACTACAACTAAATGTTTTGGTACTTCTTGAAGCATCAATGCTTCAGTTGAAGAGATGATTCTTTTTCTATCAAATGGCATACTTTTTAACTCAGTAGGTAATGATCCTATCGCAAGGATTAAATCTTTGTATGAAAAGAGTTGTTCTTCGTTACCAATTTTGATTTTGGCAACATAGGGTTCAGTAAGAAAAGCTTCCCCACTAATGACTTCCACTCCATTGCCTTTCAGCAAAGTCCGAACTCCATTCGTTAGTTTATTTACTATACCGTCCTTCCACTTCACTACTTCTGGCATCTCTACTTCAACTTCACCAGAAACCTTGATTCCCATTGAGTTTGCATGTTTAATATGTTTTACTCGTTCAGATGCACTAATAAGGGCCTTTGACGGAATACAACCACGGTTAAGGCAAACCCCACCTAATTCCGCTTTATCCACCAAAACCACTTTTTTTCCCAACTGTGCAGCACGTATGGCCGCCACATAACCTCCTGATCCTGCGCCTATAACTAATAAATCAACATCCTTTTTTACTTCTACAGACATTTCAGATTCCTCCTTCGATGATTTCATATTGAATGAAGAGAATTATTCATTTTTGATTATGATTATGATTAAAATTGTTATTGTTCCATTTGGAGACTTATATGTAATATAAAATCTGATGTTTTACTTATACCCAATTCTTTTCATTATTAATTAGATAGAATATTTAGAATTTACACAAAATGGTAATCATTTTTAGAAAAGGGCTTTCCAATCTATCTGGAAAGCCCTTTTCCCTTTATTCTTTCACTTTCATAAGTCGTAAACTATTTAATGCTACCAGAAGGGTTGCACCCATATCTGAAAGTATGGCAATCCAGAGCGTTAACCAGCCTGGGATAACCAATAGTAAGGCAATTAATTTAATAGCAATTGCAAAAGTAATGTTAGCTTTGATTATATTTAGAGTTTTTCGGCTAAGTTTTACAGTGAATGGAAGTTTTCTTAGATCGTCACCCATTAGAGCGACGTCTGCCGTTTCCAGGGCTGTATCTGTACCAGCTCCACCCATTGCAATACCAACTGTTGAGGCCGCCAATGCAGGTGCATCATTGACACCATCTCCTACCATAGCTACGTTGCCATACTCAGATTTCAACTGTTTAATAAAGTCTAATTTGTCCTGTGGCATAAGTTCAGCTTGAATATCTGATACTCCGACATGGCCACCTATTGCATTCGCAGTACCTTTGTTATCACCTGTAAGCATAATTGTTTTTTTGATTCCAAGTTGATGTAACTTTTGAATAATTTCCTTACTTGATTCACGAACTTCGTCAGCAACTGCAATAACTGCAAGTATTTCTTTTTCGGTTCCAATAATCATGGCTGTTTTACCTTGATTTTGAAGAGTAGTAACATTTTGTTCTAATTCTTTATCGAAATCAGTAGTCAATAATTCCTTAAAGAGTTTCGGGCTACCGATATAATAAGTCGTCCCGTTTACAATACCTTTTATACCCTTACCTGTAATAGAAGAGAAGTCCTCTACCTGTACGTCAGAATAAGTAATGTTCTCCTCTTCTGCTTTTTTCATAATCGCAGATGCAAGTGGATGCTGAGAACGATACTCTAATGCAGTAATGATGGATAATAATTCTTTTTCATTCATCTGTTTATTCAACACATTATAATCAGTTACAGCTGGGACCCCTTTTGTTAAGGTACCTGTTTTATCAAATGCTATAGCCTTTAAGGCACCCATTTCTTCTAAATACACTCCGCCTTTTACAAGAACACCTTTTTTCGCAGCATTCCCAATCGCTGAAACAATTGAAATCGGAGTCGATATGACCAACGCACAGGGACAACCAACAACAAGAACAGCTAATCCTTGATAAACCCATGTTTCCCAACTGCCATTAAATAATAAAGGAGGGACTATAGCAACTAATGCTGCAATGATCATAATGATCGGTGTGTAATATTTTGCAAATTTATCGACAAATGCTTGCGAAGGAGCACGTTCTCCTTGTGCTTCCTCTACAAGATGAATAATTTTAGAAATCGTTGTATCTTCTACAAGTTTCGTTATTTTTACTTCAAGTAATCCTTCTTCATTTAATGTACCTGCAAATACTTCATCATCAACTGTTTTCTCAACGGGGACTGATTCACCGGTAATAGCTGCTTGGTTGACTGCAGAGTAGCCACTTACGACTACACCATCCATCGCAATCTTTTGACCTGGTTTTACAATCATAATATCCCCAACAGCAATATCATCGACATGAATCATTATTTCTTGTCCATTACGTCTAACGAGTGCCTCTTTAGGAGCGATATCCATTAATGAACGAATCGATTGTCTTGCTCTGTCCATAGAGAATCGCTCAAGTGCTTCACTAATCGCAAAGAGAATAACAACAATGGCAACTTCTGCCCATTCTCCAATAATAGCACCACCTATAACAGCTACTGTCATAAGGGTTTTCATGTCAAACTCAAAGCGTAGTAAGTTTTTCAAACCGACTTTAAAAAGTGATAATCCTCCGATTAACATGGACGCTAAAAACAATAAGGTAGTAACAATGTTCTCTTCTCCATTCACAGACGAGGAAAGGTAACCGAAGGCGATCAATAAGGAAGCATAAAGTAGCGTACTATGCTTTTTATAAAACGGCACTTTATCTTCTTTCATATCTTCTTTTCCCTCTTGTGAAACTTGGCGAGCAGATTTTTCAGGAGTCACTTTAAGATTCTCGAATGCACCGGCTTTTTCTAGTTCTTCAATTGTTGCATTGCCGTAAACAGCAATTTTAGATGCGCCAAAATTTACTTTTGCATCCTGAACTCCTGGGATCTGTTTTACGTTAGTTTCAAATTTCCCTGCACAGTTTGCGCATGTAAATCCTTCAACACGGTATACGTTTTTGTCCTCTTCAACCTTTTGTTTAGCTTCCCGCCTTGGTTTTTCAGGAGCCACTTTAAGATTCTCGAATGCACCGGCTTTTTCTAGTTCTTCAACCGTTGCATCACCATAAACAGATATCTTAGATGCACCAAAATTTACTTTTGCATCCTGAACTCCTGGGAGTTTTTTAACATTATTTTCAAACTTCCCAGCACAATTTGCACATGTAAATCCCTGAACGCGGTAAACATTTTTTTCAGCCTCTAATGCTTTTGCTTCAGACAATTTTAACAACCTCCTTCTGGTGTGCAAATGCAACCTGTATTAGTTGCTTTACATGATCATCATCTAATGAATAGTAAACTAACTTACCTTCTTTTCGATATTTAGCTAATCCAAGATTTTTTAGTAACCTCAAATGATGAGATGTTGTGGCAGTTGTAGCACCCACAATATTCGCTACATCACATACACACAATTCATCTTCTAAAGAGAGAGCATACGCAATCTTAATCCTAGTATCATCCGATAAAGCTTTAAAAATTTTGGCTACTTCCAAAGGATTTTGTTGGAGTAGTTCATTTTTACCTCTTTTGACTTTTTCTTCATCTATACACGTAACTTCACATGCATCATTTTGCAAATTTTCCACCTCATATCAATCAAATATTCATTTGAATATTATTATAATTTAACAAAAACAAATAGTCAAATATATGTTTGAATATAACTTACATAAAAAGCAGGTTTTCTTTAGTTTACAGTAATTAATTATTCTTATAACTGAATTTAATTTCCTTTTTATGTTGGATACACTAGGGGGAATATCGTCAGGATGCAGTTTTAAAACAAAGAGTTTTTCACTATAAAAAGCCCGATTTCTCTCTTTGTTAGAGAAAAACGGGCTTTGCTTTTTCGACTCTCCATTAATATTAGGGGATCTACTTATAAAACCTACTTCCGTGATTAAGGAATTAACATTGTCAATTTATCTTGTTCAGCTAAAAGCGAACTTAATAAGCTAATTATCTGTAATTATAACTTTCGTTTAACATTCTTTAGCACTACTTTGCTATGAGGAATACTTGGCATGCTCACCATGCTGTAACTTAAATCCTGGTTAGGAACTTCATATTCCATTTGGTTGGCTAGATAATCAAGACTTACTTTCATGACTTCAACGGTGACCCACTCTCCAGCACAGCGATGACCCATAAAGTAATCACCACCACCCTGCGGAATGAAGCCAAATGGGCTTCCCTCCCATTTAGTAAACCGATCAGGACTGAACATATCTGGATTCCCCCAAATTTCAGGGTCATGATTTGTGCCATAAAGATCCAGTAAAGTTAATGTGCCTTCTTCAAATTTATAGCCGTTCCAGGTGAAATCTTTTTTTACCAATGCTACGACAAACGGAAAAAACGGATAAAAACGGCGAACTTCCTGTACAAACATTTGAGCATATTTTTCATCACGGGATTCAAGTTTCTCCCTTTCTTCCGGATAATGATACAATGCCAGCGCAGTGAAATTGATGAATATAGCGATTGCCACAATAGGTCTCAAGATATTGATCACTTCCACAGCAGCAGTCTCGGTAACCAGAAGATTTCCTTCTAAATCTCGATGCCAAGCAAATCTATGTAAAGCAGTATCTTCTGGAGGATTAATTTCCCCATTACGCACCTTATCAACCAACTCACCAATCCAATTTTCTACTTTATTCCTTGCATTTCTCCCTAGCCAATGGTTTGGACCAACTGCAGCTGCAGACTCGAACATCGCCGCCAAGTCTTTTGTCATTTCCTTAACATCGTCTTCTTCCAACGGGACACCTGCCCACTGGCAGGCTGTTCTGCATAGGACTTCTTTTACTTCTTCATAAAGAATAACTTCATCCATCTGTTCCCATTTATCTAGTGCTTTCTTCCACTGTATTTTTGTAATGTTTGTTAAGTTTTGAAGTCCTTTAGGAGACATGATGGACATAAACATTTCTTTCCGATGTTTGTGATCTTGTCCATCCAATGCCTGCACACCATTCTTCCCGAACAATGTTTGAACCGCCCGGTTCGGTGCTGCATCTTTCCTTTTGAATTTCTCAGTGTCATAAAAAACTTTCGCAGCTTCCTTTCCTACCATGCAGATCGCTTTCTTTCCAAGTAATCGGGTCTCAAAAACATTAGAATTAAAACTTTTACGTCTGTTCAAAATGTACATGTATCCTTCTCTCATAAGGCTTAAGCTATGATCTATGCCCTCTTCCCAAGGCATTTGATTTGTATCTGCCATATCATTCATCTCCATTTTCATTAGTGATGTTTTTATTCTTTGTAACTTTTCCCTAATTACTCTTGAAAAAAACTTAGATCAACATACTATATATTGAACATTATCAAGATAAAGAAAATGGCTGCCGACTTTGTCGACAGCCTAAGACCCTAATCCAAATTAGGGTTTTTTATTTTTTGTGTTTATTCTGAGTGTACCATGTTTAAAATGTAGTAAAATCAATGGGTGGTTTCGACTGGAAGATCCATTATACTAAATTAACAGCAATCTATATTTGACTTTTTCATCATTTTCTTACAATCTTTCATTTTCATTTTTCCATTTTTCGTCATTTCACAACAATCCATTTGACAGTTCATTTCCTCACACATTTCCATACATTCTTTTTTTGATTGACAACAATCCATCTCTTCCGATTGTGCTGCATAAACAGAACCACTAAATGCCATCACTACTAAAAATGCTAAAGAAAATATTACTTTTCTCATCCCTTTTCCCCCTTATGTAAAAATGATTGATGTGTCCAATGATATTATACTACACTGCGCTAACTTAACACTCACTAGATTTTTAACACTATAAACATAAAAAACGAGAGCTTAGATAACAAGCTCTCGTCTTAATAGAATTTGTAAGCTTTACATTGGTTGAACACCTGATCCACCACAACAACTACATCTTTTTCCGCCGTGACAACAAGGGCAACATCCACTTCCCTGACAATGGTGACATCCACGCCCACTACAACAACAGCACATACCAGCCCCATCACAATAACGACAACGTCCTCCACCGTGACAACAACGGCATTGGTGCATACACTCACCTCCATAAAATAACCACACATAGTATATATATTTATGTAATATTGAACTTAGGTGTCCCCCTATATAAAGGAATAGCTCAACCATTTTCCACGTTTAGGATAAAGTTCAATAAATAACCTTTTCCCTAAAACGAACGTTTTAGGGAGTTTTTTCGTGTGCTTATATTTACATAGTTTTTGAATGTTTACCGTTCCCTAAACTATTCCCTTTAACTTTTTCCCTAAAATTGACGGCACTCCCGTATTAGGGAATAATTACTTTTAGGAGGGGAATAGAATGGGGAAAATTTTTGGATATGCCCGAGTTTCTACTCAAGATCAAAATTTAGAATTACAAATGGATGCATTACAAAAGGCAGGGGCAGCTGTCATCTACAAAGAAAAAATAACCGGAACAAAAAAAGAGCGTTCAGAATTAGAGCAACTCTTAAAAGCAATAAGTGAAGGAGATACAGTGGTTGTCTATAAACTAGATCGTATCTCAAGATCTACTAAGCACTTAATTGAACTAGCAGAAACCTTTGAGGAAAGAAAAGTGAATTTTGTTTCTATAAGAGACAACATTGATACATCAAATGCAATGGGTCGTTTTTTCTTCCGTACCATGGCAAGTATTGCTGAGTTAGAACGGGATATCATCAGTGAACGCACTAAAGCAGGATTACAATCTGCAAGAATTAGAGGTAGAAGTGGCGGAAGACCAATTAAGGATCCAAAATTAGTAGAACGAGCATTAAAACTACATGCTTCTAAGGAGTACAGTATAAAAGAGATTTCAGATATGACTGGTGTTAGTAAATCTGTGTTGTATCGAGCTATAGAACGTATATAGAAATGAACAGGAGGCACTATCTTGTATTTGAGAGCAAGAGAACTACTTACACCTGAACAACGCATAGATTTCATGACAATTCCAGCTGATATTAGTGAGTGGGAAATAGCTACCTCCTACACTTTATCACCACATGATTTAGAAGTGATTAAACGTCGAAGACGAGACTATAATCGACTTGGATTTGCCGTTCAGTTATGTTTGTTTCGCTTTCCGGGATGGACATTATCGGATGTTAAAGAAATACCTAAGTCAGTTTTATGGTTTATTGCCAATCAAATTAAGGTTGATCCCTTGGAATTTCAATCATATGCCGAACGGGAACAAACTAAGCATGAACATATGGTTGAAATTCGGAAAGAGTATGGTTATAAGAACTTCTCAACAAGAGAATACCGTAACATCTCTTCTTCTTTACTAAGTCATGCAATGGAAAATGAGAACTCAATGTATTTGATTAGGACGGCTATCGAAGAAATGAAGAAGCGAAAAATTATTCTTCCAGCTATGTCGACTATTGAACGTCTGGTTTGGCAAACACGTCATCGAGCTGAACAAAAAATATATAAGATATTATCGCGGTCTCTATCCTCTTTGCAAAAGGAAAGTTTGATCCTAATGACGGAGCCTACTCTGGATAGTGGAAAAACACCTCTTGCTTGGTTAAAAGAAATCCCAGGACAATCTTCACCTGATGCCTTCTTAAAAGTCATTGAACGATTAGAGTATGTGAAAAAACTTGAGTTATCTATTGATTGTAATGACATACACCCGAACAGGCTTCTTCAATTGTCGCGTTTAGGTGCGCGATATGAACCTCATTCCTTCCGAAGATTTAATGAGTCTAAAAAATATGCCATTCTTGTGGCTTATCTCTTAAATCTCAGTCAAGACTTAATTGATCAAGCCATTGAAATCCACGATCGCCAAATTATGATCTTGCAGTCAAAGGGCCGTAAGGCCCAAGAAGAAATGCAGAGACAAAACGGTAAAACAATTAATGAAAAAATCATACAGTTTGCTGACATCGGTGCTGCACTAATAAAGGCAAGAAATGAAGGATTGGATCCGTTTACTACATTGGAAACCGTCATGTCCTGGGAGAAAATGATTGCATCGGTGGAAGAGGCCAAACAATTATCACGTCCTATCGACTATGATTATTTAGATCTTTTAGAAAGACGATTTTTTTATCTTCGAAAATATACGCCTACCTTACTTAAATCACTAGAATTTCAATCGACCCAATCAGCAAAACCATTGATAGAAGCACTAGATATTATTAAAAATATGAATGATTCAGGTAAACGAAAAGTTCCAGAAGGAGCTCCTCTTGGGTTTGTCTCTAACCGGTGGCAGAAACACGTATATGACGAGGATGGAAGCATCAATCGACATTATTATGAAATGGCAGCATTAACTGAATTACGAAATCATATTCGATCTGGAGATGTATCTGTTCGAGGCAGTAAACAACATAAAGATTTTGAAGAGTATCTAATTCCAAAAGAAGAATGGTTAGAAACTGGATTACATCATAATCGCCTTGCTGTAGGCAGTTCTGCTGAAGAATATTTGACCGAAAGAATGGATTCTCTACGAAAACGGCTGCAAGCCATGTCCGATAACGTTGATGAACTAGAGGGTGTCAGTATAGATAAGGGAAAATTTCGCATTGACCGTCTCGAAAAGGATACTCCAGAAGAAGCCAAGACGTTTAGTTCATCCCTATACAGCATGTTGCCACGGATAAAACTAACGGATCTGCTAATGGAGGTTGCAAGTTGGACAGGTTTTGATGAACAATTTATTCATGCTTCTTCAAGCCGTCCTCCCAAAGGAGAGGAAAAGTCGATCTTATTGGCCACGCTAATGGCGATGGGGACAAATATTGGCTTAACAAAGATGGCAGATGCTACACCCGGAATTACCTATCACCAAATGGCTCATGCTTCTCAGTGGCGTCTTTATGATGATGCGATGAATAAAGCTCAGGCAACACTTGTGAATTTCCATCATCAGCTTGCTTTATCTTCATATTGGGGAGATGGAAGTACTTCCTCTTCAGATGGTATGAGAGTACAAGTTGGCGTGTCTTCTCTACATGCAGAATCAAATCCTCATTATGGTTCTGGTAAAGGAGCTACGATTTATCGCTTTACAAGTGATCAGTTTTCTTCTTACTACACAAAAGTCATTAATACCAACGCTCGTGACGCAGTTCATGTGATAGATGGGTTGCTGCATCATGAATCTGAATTGAATATTGAAGAACATTATACAGACACGGCTGGTTATACGGATCAAGTTTTTGGACTGAGCCATCTACTTGGTTTTCGTTTTGCACCTCGCCTTCGAGATCTGTCTGATACTCGACTATATGTAATAGATAAAGCTGGTGAGTTTCCAACAATAGAAAAATTACTACGGGGGCGTATTAATACAAAGGTTATTCTAGAAAACTATGATGATGTTTTACGTCTAGCCCACTCCATTCGGGAAGGGAAAGTTTCTGGTTCACTTATTATGGGAAAGTTGGGGTCCTATTCAAGGCAAAATCGTTTGGCTACAGCACTCCGTGAAATGGGTAGGATTGAAAAAACAATCTTCATATTAGACTATATTTCAAATGAAGCAATACGTCGTCGAATTCAACGAGGGTTAAACAAAGGGGAGGCTATGAATGCCTTAGCACGAGCCTTATTTTTTGGAAAACGAGGTGAACTCAGGGAAAGAGCGTTACAAGACCAGCTTCAACGTGCAAGTGCATTAAATATCATCATTAATGCTATCACTGTATGGAATACAGTTTATCTCACAGAAGCAACAAAAGTTCTAAGTGAAAAAGGGATACTACGAGAGCAAATGATAAAACATATTTCACCATTAGGATGGGAACACATTAATTTCTTAGGAGAGTATACTTTTGACATAAAAAAAATGACAGGACTCAACTCTTTAAGACCATTAGATCGATAAACTCCTAAGCCGGTACCCTTAGAGTAAAGGATATCGGTTTTTTATATGGTAAAAAATGTCTTAACGTGGGTTTTATGTCAAAATGTTGGCGGTACCCCTTTAAGAATGATATACATAGGAAAAATCCTGACTATCAGTGGCTTCATTCTTCTCAACTGATAGTCAGGAAATAATTTAGAGTAATCCTCCCTAAAGTTTTTTTGCCTTTTTTACTTTTCTGAGACCAAGCCACCATAAAAAAATCATAAATGGCACAAGCAAATAAATCCACCTGTCACCAATTAACAAAATATAATCATACATGCCATGTAAGAGGATCGGAATAAATAGAGAATATACTATCCATTTGGCTTTGTCGGTATTATTCGAGAATTTTCCCTTCCCCAAGTAATATCCCATGATAACCCCGAATAATGCACTACTCGAGACAGGGAGAATGGCCCTGCCAAGCACTATATGAAGACCGTTTGCTAATAAATAGAAAATATTTTCAAGAGCCGCAAATCCAAGGGACACAGCAACTCCATATACAATCCCATCGTAATGCTCATCAAATTCTGCATGTTTGTAAATCATGAAAAACAAAATAAACCATTTAAAAAATTCTTCCAGTAATCCTGCAGATAAAAATGCCTTTTCAAAAGGCGAAGTCAACAGACCCTCTTCTGCAAAGGCATATTGTATAAACATAATAGGAAGTACTAAAAAAGCGCCAGAAAAAAAAGTCTTTAGAACCAATGAAATAGGCTCTGATTCATATTCATCTTTTAGATAAAAATAACATAACAATGCCAAACTAGGGGCGATTCCTGCAGAAATGATTTCCAGCATACATAGACCGTCCGATCCTCTGTTTCTTCTATATTATATATTGAAAAAATAACAAATGTCTGAATAAGGCCCTAAATCATCCTTTAGAACCCAGTAAAGCCGCCAAATAGAGGAGATAGCCACGCGATAATTTTTACCATCCAATTAAAATACAGGAGCAGCCCAATGCCAATCATGAAATATCCGCCTATTTTCATAAGGAGATTGCTGTTTTTTTTCAAAATATTCATCTTATCAATGAAAAACGTCATTATGAGAAAAGGAACAGAGAATCCCAAACTATATACCATCATATAAAGCAGACCTTTTCCCGGATCTGAAACACCCAGAGCAATAACGCCTGCAAGAATAGGACCTGTGCAAGGGGTCCAGCCAGCTGCAAAACCCATTCCGATTAAAATGGATCCTACATAACCTGATGGTCTTTTTTGAAATTGAATTTTCTTATCTGAAAGTAAAAAATCAAATTTTAGTGCACCTATTAAGACCAAACCAAAAAACACCATTAAAATAGCGCCCACTTGTCTTAATAGATCCTTGTAGTCACTAAAAAAGGTTCCAATAAACGAAGTTGATAACCCTAATGCTAAGAAAATGATAGAAAATCCTAATAGAAAAAGGATCGTATGTATGAAAGCACTGCTTTTTAATATTCCCTGCCCTTTTAAGTCATTGACAGATACACCCGTAATATACGAGAGAAAGGCTGGATATAAAGGAAGTGAACATGGTGAAAGAAATGATAAAAACCCTGCTCCAAAAGCAAGGAATAAGTTTAGTTGTTCCAAGAATTTGCACCTGACCTTTTATGGTTTGATTAACTCCATGTTATTGGCGATATCTCTCTCTGTCATGCTGCCTGTAATGACCTTGACAACCTTTCCATTCTTATCTATTAGAAAAGTCGTGGGAATTGGAGTAATATCATAAGCGTCTGTCACGTCTCGATTTTTATCTTTAAGGATCGTGAAAGTAAGGCCGTGCCTTTTCACGAATGACTCTATTGCAACGTCGCTTTCCGCTATGTTGACTGCCAACGTCTCAACTCCGTAATTTTTAAAATAATTATATTGTCTTTCCATAAATGGCATTTCTTTTATGCAAGGTTTACACCATGTTCCCCAGAAATTCAGGAAGACGCCTTTTCCTTTTAATTCAGACAGCTGCACTTTATTTCCACTCATATCTTCAAGGACAAAATCAGGTGCTTGATCGCCTGCCTGTACCCTTGTTTTATCAGTAAAGAAATTCTGATACAAAGTGAAGCCAATTGCAGTTGCTAGCATCAGCAATAAGCTAATGCGTATAAACGTTCTAGTTCCTTTATTTTTCATCTTTTTAATACTCCTATTCTGTCTTAAATAGATATCCACCTATCATTCCAGATTTTCAATAAATGAAAGAATTTACTCTGGGGATAGATTAATGTAATAAATAAAAACGAGTTAAGATATTTATAGTTTTTAAACCTTATAAAAAAGGAGAAGACGATAAAGTTCTTCTCATTTCTTCTCTGTTTGTTTTAATTAATTTGAAATTGAATCTTGGGCATGATATGCATGTCTTTGGCGTATGTATGGACTATTACATTATACGAACCTTCGGTGAAAGATTTTATTCATAGTATAGAGTCCTTTTCCTATATTATCCCCTTCTACCATCACATGTTCCTTATCTCCATCTTTCCAGATTTCAAAGTTTACCTTTGCAACCGTTACTTTCTCTTCACCCTGTGTTACCAAAGCCTGAATGATGGACTCTTCTCGACTCGGTTTATAACTCGAACCAGATAAGTTCACTTCTATGACATTTAGTTCTGTCTCATCATTGCCTGAAGAGGCATTGCATGCAGATAAGATGAAAACAGATGTAATAAATAAAATAACTAATTTCTTCAAATACTCGCTTCCTCCTTTTAGTCGCCCTTAGAAATTAAATTAATAGAAACTGCAACTAATTCATTTTTGAGGAGAAGGCTTTACAACTAACATGAGCAGTGTAATTAAGATAAATGCTGTGAGGGCTAAGAAAGGAATCGTTACAAATCCAAACCAGTTTATATATTGGACGTTGCACGGAACCCCGTCAGTACAAGGTTTAATACTGGCAAAGCCAGGTACCTTTTGCTCTAAGTAATGAAACAGTGAGATCAAACTGCCGAATATAGAGACAGGCAGTATATATTTTTTAATTCCATAGTCATTTGAAAATGTTGCTATTCCTAAGAAAAGAGTAAGTGGATACATCATTATTCTTTGAAACCAGCAAAGTTCACAGGGAACAAATTCACGAACTTCACTGAAATACAAACTTCCTAATGTCGCTGTTAAACTGACTATCCATGCAAGATATAAAGCATATTTGCGAATTATATTCATAACATCACTCTTCTTCAGCTTCTAGCTGATCATTAATGATTCTTGAGATTTCTTCATAATTAAAAGGGTCTTCCAACATGGTGCCATTAATAATAATTGAAGGTGTTTGTTCGACCTTAAACTCTTTTACTAAACTAGCATCCTTTTCAACTTCTTGTGTTACTTCTTCGCTGCTAATATCGCTCTTGAATTTATCTTGGTTAATTTCGGGTACATATTCTTTTGACACTTCTGCGACTTTTTCGGGTGTTATCCATAAATTATCATGCAGCTCTTTAGGCTGTTCTTCAAACAGTTGTTTGTGAAATTTCCAATAAGCTTCTGAATCTTGTTTATAAACGGCTTCACCAGCAGCTGCACCCAATGCTGATTCTTCTCCATGAAAGAGGACATTTATATAAGTGAATTTCAGTTTTCCGGTATCAATAAAGTCTGCTTTTAATTTTGGATAGATTATTTCATTCCAAGCTTTGCATGAAGGACATTTATAATCACCAAACTCAACCAATGAAACGCTTGCATCCTTATTTCCCATCGTTGGCTGATTATCGATATTTGGATGATTTGCTAGTTCTTGATTCTCACTTTTGTTATTTATAAATAAAACAAAAATGGCTACTAATAAAGTTATTCCAGCTGTAATTAATACAAGAGATTTTGTATTTGTTTTTTTGTTTGTCTTGTTTTGCTTTTTCAAAGATATCACTCATTTCTATATTTTATTACCTATTAAATTTTACTTTTTTCAAAAAAAAAATCATAGCATTATTGATAATAGTCATGATATTGACACATACTGCTTTATAGATTAAAGATATATTAGTAAGGTTGCTTACCTTCGGTGTTTTATGCACAAGCTAGGCATTTGTTATTAATTTTACCAGAGCCCAAGTTGCACACAGTTAAAATAATGAGCTAAACGGTTAGTAAAGCTTATAAGTAAGAAACCCTCTAGGATAAGTTAATCCTATAAGGGTTTCTTTTCATTTTCTATTAAAAAGGGGAAAGCTTACAATTATTATATATTTAGAATTTCCCTTTTGTATCCTTTTACAAAAATATGCCACAAATTGTTCAAATTATTTATACTAACGTTTATTTAATAGCAACAACATTTCCCTCTGGAGTCGTAAAAAAAAGAATAATAAAGAATGCGATAATAAATGCCCCAATGATTATGAAGCATGTTTCTTTAACTCTTATTTTTTCAATGCAAAACTCCCCTTCCCTCACAATGATTTATTATATCTTATAAATATGAAGAAATAATGAATAACAGTAAATGTAAAGAAGTTTATACACAACTATAAGGTCGATGTTTGTGCAGAAAACACATTAATATAAAAAAGTCTCCAAAAAATGGAGACATTAAGGGGGAATAAAAATAAAACATCGGGTTACCTATATTATATAATTCAATTGTGTAGAATTATTGAAGATTCAACATTTTCACAATTATTCACTTTTTTCATTTCCCTTGTTTATGAGAAAAGTGAATAATTGAATTAGTTGTATGATCATAAAAACTGTACGTTTAAATAGATTTTGAGGAATAGAAGAGAATAGTAACAAAGCTCGAATACTCTTTTACTTTATGCTTCTAATCTTTAAGTAAGAGCAAAAAAAACTCCTAAAACAATTTTGTTTTAAGAGTAAATTTTTTCCTATTGCAAGTATTCCATAGGGTTTACAGGGTTTTTCCAAGCACCTTGATGAATTTCAAAGTGTAGATGTTTACCTGTTGACTGTCCAGTGTTACCCATAAAGCCAATTTGTTGTCCCTTGCTTACTGATTGTCCGCTGCTTACTAAGCGCGAATCCATATGAGCGTATACGGTTGTATATACTTTTCCATCAATGTTGTGAGAGATGAAAACCGCATTACCATAACTGCTTGAATAGTAAGAACGAATAACTGTACCTTCTGCTGCTGCAACAATTGGTACGTCAGGAGATGCATTCGCTATATCAATTCCGGCGTGTAATTTTCCCCAACGAGGACCGTAACCAGATGTGAATGACCCTTTTGTTGGCCACATGAAGCTACCACCTGTTTCAGCTGGTGATGATTCTTTTGCAACAGGAGCCGGTTGTGATTCTTTTGCAACTGGTTCTGAAGCTGATTCTTTTGCATGAGGTTTTGATGATTCCAAAACTGAAGGAGTACTTCCTGACTCAGATGATTTATTCTCTGCTGCATCTGCTCTAGCATCTTCTGCCTTTTCTGCTTTTCTAGCTGTTGCCTCAGCCTCTTCACGTTTTATTTGTTCTTCTCTTTGCTTTTTACGCTCCAATTCCTTTTGAATGGCTGCTTCCTGTTCTTTAAGGAAGACTGCTTCATCTTCTAATTCATATAGATCGGCTTCTGCCGCTTTTCGATCTACCTTCACTTGCTCCATTAATTTATTTTTTTCTATGATTTGTGAATTAAATTGTTTTTTTAATGATTCAAGTTCAGTCAATGCAGCTTCTAATTCTTCAAGCTGACTATTTAGCTCTGCTTCACTTTGCTCTAGAAATTTAATGTCATCTTCATGGGCTCTAATTATCCCTTTATCAGCTTCGACAATTGTAGTTACGGCACTAACACGAGTGATTAAATCACCGAAGTCTTGAGCACCTAATAGCACATCTAAATAGCTAATCATTCCTCCGCTTTCCTGCAGGGAGCGTACACGGTCTTTTAAAAGAAGCTTACGTTTTTCAATACGCTGTTTCACTTCTTCAATTTGTATTTTTAATTTTTCTATTTCTTGCTGAGTTTCATCAATCTCACCTTGACGTTGTCCAATTTTCTCAGTGATATCCTTCATCTTCATATCAAATTGTTTAATTTCGTCGTTAAGACGTTGTTTTTGTTTCTCTAAATCTGAAATTTCACCTTGCTTGTCCTGAATACTTGAATCTACCCCAGAACGTTTAGTTTGGAGATCTTCTTTTTTCTTCTCTAAGTCGGAATTTGCATAAACAGCTTCATTATTAAAGGGAATAATGATGGTGCTTGTCCCTATTAATGCAGATAATCCAAGCAATAGTATCTTCTTTCTCACGCTTTCGTTCCTCCCTTATGTATCTAAAACTAATATCAAGGAACTAACGATTCATTAAGATTGCTAGTCTTTGATTTTAGAGATCTTAGTAATAAAGCTATCAAATCACCTTATTACCGCTTATAGTAATAAAAAATTAATATATTTTAACAATTAGGAATAAACAGCTAGCTATTCAATAGTAACCTACTACAATAGCTTATACCGGTCTGACTATTTGTATTGTAATGAAGGTGTTTTTAGAGTCTTCTTATGCTAGAAGTCATTATATCACCATATTTCGGCAAAAAATGACATAATAATATTACAAAATTATTTCAATGTCGCTAATTGTATAAACAGACCATCTTCTTCCTGATAGAGGTTATTGATCGATTTCATGAACTATAGAAGGTTGCATTCTTTCATGAAATACAAGTTAAACCATTATCTTAGATTGTCGGTGAATTTAGAAAAGTAAAAGCAACCAAAAACTCAAAAGAACTCCAATCTATTTATATCTTTTTAAGATGTTATAAACTTGAAGTATATTCATTGTTTATTCACATTTTAAAGGTATGATATTTATGTATTGAGAGGAAAGGGGAATTTGATATTGAAGAAATTAAAAAGTAAAGATACTTTTTTCATTATTATTGGAGCAGTTATCATAGCTCTCTTTATAGTTCTCTTTTTTACAACTCCCGAAGGCAATGTTCTTGGTATCAAATAAACAATATTCGAATGTGCCTTTAAAATAAAAAACTATATAAAAGGTAAAAATAGAGGATCTAATTATGAAGAAAGAAGTTGATCTAATATGAATTGGTTTTTGTACTTAATAGCAAGAAAACCCTTTTTGTTCTTAATCTTCACTGTAAACTTACTTGGAACAATCTATGGTTACTATTGGTATCGATATCAATTATATGACACACCTGCCAAATTTTTAGCTTTTGTTCCTGATAGCCCAACTGCTAGTTTGTTTTTTACAATTGTATTGATAGGATTTTTATTTAAAAAGAACTTACCTCTGTTTGAAGCCTTGGCGATCGTGTGTCTTTTTAAATATGGGATGTGGGCAGTGGTCATGAATTTGCTTGTTTTAAAGGAAACAGGAGTTCTTGATCCCGTCGGCTACATGTTAATCTTGTCTCATCTCGGTATGGCTATTCAAGGACTTTTATATGCTCCTTATTACCGCTTTAAAGCATGGCATTTAATCGTTGCTGCGTTGTGGACCGTACATAATGAAATGATTGATTATGTGTTTGGAATGATGCCGCGGTATAGTGTCCTGATGGATTATTTGCCCCAAATAGGTTATTTCACATTTTGGTTAAGCGTGGCTTCGATTTTAATCGCTTACTATTTAGTCAACAGTAAAAAATCTATTAAATTAAACGTATTTTAATAAAATGGACTTTCTTTCATAATAAAACGTTAAGTTAGGAACCAAATCGGTTGATATTAGGTTAGAGGAATATATACTTTAGCGTTCTAATATTGGGTGATTTAGAACTTCTCCATATAAAATAGAAGGAATGATGATAGGTACAAATATTAAATTAGATGGTAAAGCAAAAAAATGGATTGAATCAAAAGGAAAACCTATAACTGTAAAAACAATTCAAGTAAAAGGTTGTTGCACAGTTGGTTCACAGGAACTGCATACTATAACAGGAAAGCCAAAGGACTTGGATCGCTAACGAGTATAATGTAGATAATGTCTATATATATATACAAAAAAATATAAAGGTAAAGGTTAAGTTAGTCATAAAGCTGTCTGGGCTTGGTTTTTTCAAGTTTATTACAGCAAAAGGAGGTTCATTTTAATAGTTACCATAAGAAAAGCTTAAAGATATGGTTCTATTCCTCCATACTCTTATTAAAGTAGGAAATTAAAGTTTAGATACCCATCAACCGTTATTCGGAAAGGACAACAAATTGTCTATTTCGTATGTATATTTATGATCTCGGATATTGCTGAACACTAAGCAATAGTGGGATAGACTGTTTGGGAACAATTTCAAACAAAATTATTAAAAAGATAATAGTAAGTTTAATATGGATTAGTACCTGTTAATCGTTACATCCCAACACCAGATTCCTACAGCTCTCGTATGTGAACTCATTTATTCTAAAAAGTGAGTGTAACAAGAAAACAATGAAGAGAACCTTTGTTTTAAAGACTAAAATAAATCAAGTATTGTCAATTATTAAAATGACTCCTCATTCATTTCTTCATTTTCAATCACAAAAAAAGCGAACTCTTCATTCGAAAATGAAGAGTCCTTCACTCAATAATTAAGTGACTTGTTTTAGTGAATCATTTAGATTATTTACTTTGGATTCCCTTTCCTTTCTGAACAATAGTTTCCCACTTCTCACCAAGATTCCGAGTTAAAAAAATGTTGTTATTTGAGGTTGAAACTGAAATTTCATTTACCTTTTCAGGGTTACTCGCAATAAAAGTAATAAATTCATCTTTGTTTAATTTAGGCAAAGGCAACTCTTCTTTCACATTTGAGTTTAAATCAACTACGGAAATCTTGGCTTTATTCTTCTCAATCGAACCAACTAGAAGTTTATCATTAAAAGTAAATGCTGTAGATGAAACTGGCTCGCCCTTTATTACATTTTCAAAACGATTACCACTATCTTTTGATATATAGGCTCCTTCATCTGTTCCCATGACGACCATTTTGCTGTCAGTAGGGTGAACAGAAATTGTTGATGCTTGTCCGCTTAGATTTTCAACTTTGCTTTGATTCCAGTTTTGTGCCTCATCAACTGAATAATAGAGACCAGGACTTTTCATGAGTGAATTAGGTGAAGCATTAATCACATAAATTGCATCTGAAAAATATCCTGCTGCCATTCCATGAAAATCAACTTCTCCATATAACGCTAGAGGTTCTACTTTTGAACCAGAATTATCACTTTTAATAATACCAAAAGGATTTCTCAACTTACTATTAGGTGCAGGATGGCCACTACTGTAAAATCCGCTTTTGGTCATTGAAAAGCCCATATAGTCATTAGCTTCATTCTCTGACTTTTCCCAATTATTCTTTTGATATATTCTTAGTCCATCATGTGCTGGCACGACTAAACTTTCTCCGTTACTCGAATATCCTAAACCATGAATATGTTCAAACTGCACACTTTCTTTTTTGTTTAGATTTGAAAACATAAGAATGCCAGCACTTACTAGGAAGACACTTAATATTCCTATTAAAATAAATAACCGATTATTTTTTGAAGTTGTTTCTTTTTTTGTTCTTTTTCTCACATTATTTCCTCGCTTTTGGAAAAATTATTTTGACGCTTTCTACGATATATAATCATGAATATCCCGATAATTATTAAAACGAGCGAGACTACTTGTGCCATTCGTATAATATCAAATAACATTAAACTATCGGTTCTCATCCCTTCTATGAAAAATCTTCCAATCGAATAAAAAATTAAATAACTAAAGAAGATCTCCCCTTGTATTAATTTCTTTTTTCTTAGAAATATTAGAAGAGTAAAGATCAATAGATTCCAAAGAGATTCATAAAGAAAGGTAGGATGATAATATAGACCATCAATATACATTTGATTGATAATAAACTCCGGTAAATATAAGTTTTCTAAAAATGTTCTAGCAACAACACCTCCATGAGCTTCTTGGTTCATAAAGTTTCCCCATCTTCCGATTGCCTGACCTAGTATTAAGCTAGGTGCAGCGATATCTGCTAACTTAAGAAATGGAATCTTTTTTCTTTTTGCATACCAGATTGCAGCTATAGTACCTCCAATCAATGCACCATGTATTGCGATACCCCCTTGCCAGATCGCTACAATTTTTGCAGGATTTTTAAAATAATAATCCCATTCGAACAGAACGTAGTATAGTCTTGCAAAAATCAAGGCCATTGGTATCGCTATAAATATGAGATCCGTAAATGTATCTTTAGGCAAGCCTTGACGCGCCCCTTCTTTATTTGCTAACACAATTCCCAGTACTACACCTGCCATTATAATGATTCCATACCAGTATACGGTGATGGAACCCAATTGGAAAGCTACTCGATCCAATGCTGCTGCCTCGGGCATATTTAAGCTCCTCTCAAATTTAAATATCTTTTTCCTTCTATGATAATACTGAAATATGAATTTTCTGAGGAGAATATGAAGATGGTTTGTTAGTAATAAATTTTGTTCATTACTGGGTCGGTATGTGTTAGTTTCATACCTATTATTCGGGGTATATTTTTCATGAAAAAGGGGTGCTTAAATGAACTGCCCCCCAAATGTTAGACACGATCTAACATTTGGAGGTGCATTTTTTTTATGGTTAAATTTACAGAGCAGGAAAAGGTAAATGCCGTTAAGCGATATCTTAATGGCACAGAAGGGCACAAAGCGATCGCAATATCCATAGGAGTAGCTCACGGGGTTTTTCATAGGTGGATCCAGCAGTATCAATATAACGGAGAAAAGGCGTTTAAAAAACGATATACAACCTATTCTTTGGACGATAAATTAATGGTACTTACCTATATGAACGAACACGGGACGTCCCTCGGTGAGACAGCTGCGATCTTTGAAGAAAAAGGACATCATTCAAAGCATGTCTCGTAAAGGGAACTGTTATGACAATGTGGTCATTGAAAATTTCTTTGGCATTCTAAAATCAGAATTCTTTAATTACCAAGACTTCAAAAATGTGGAACATTTCAAAGAAGAACTAAGGGAATACATCCATTACTATAACCACAAACGAATTAAGACAAAATTAAAAGGCAAGAGCCCGGTACAATACCGTACTCTTGCCCATCAAGTAGCTTAACGAAATTTTGTGTCTAACTTTTAGGGGTCACTTCAAAAAAGCACTCTCATTTTTTATTTATTCAACATCATAGCCTTGGTCATCAATTGTTTCTTTAATTTTATCTAAAGAAATTTTTTCCGGGTTAAAAGCAACATCCACTTTTCCATCTTCTAAATGTACCTTTACTTCACTAACACCTTCAAGTTTCCCTACACTGCCTTCTACAGATTTTACACAGTGTCCGCAGGACATTCCGCTTACATTCAATTTTACGTTTTCCATTTTTCACTTCTCCTTTTATTTTTTCATTAGTTTTTGTATCGTTACGACAAACTCATCAAGAACTTCCATATCGCCCTCATTGATCCGATCAACTACACAGCCCTTTAAATGGCCTTCAAGCAGAATTTTTGCACCACTGTTAAGAGCTGCTTGAGTCGCTGCTATTTGTGTAATAACATCATCACAATAAGTATCTTTTTCTATAAGACCTTTAATACCCCTGATTTGCCCTTCAACACGATTTAAACGGGTTACTAAGTTTTTCTTTACTGCATCTGAGTGATGACTTTTTCGGGAAGAAGTATTACAGCAGACATCCTCAAAAGAAAGATCAATTTCCCCTGCGCCCTTTTCCATTGACATCCCACCTCAAAAAGAATATACAATACCCCTATACCCTATGTAAAGTTATTTTCATTTGATTTCTTACCCATTTTTTATCTTTTAGTAATTACTCGCCTTTACTACCCTTCCCTTTCTCAGAAATCATTTCCCACTTTCCCCTAGATTTTTAAATAATTTTGTTATCGCTCTTGGCAAATACAATTTTTTCATTTTGCCTAGGAGTATTATCAATGTATGTAATAAATTCTTTTCAATTTAGGCATTTCTATTAGGTTCATATCGCTGGTCTTTAAATCTAGAATAGAAATTTCCGCTTTTGAATTAATCACAGAATTAATGACAAAGATTGAATTGAGAATTATTTTATAACCTACAGACTTCCATGAAAATCTACAGGATCTATTAACTGCCAGACATCAGACTACTCCACTCAATAGAAATTCTTTTATTTTTTTATCGTAATGTTCAATATGAATTTTTTTAGAAGTAGAGGGAAAATAAAGTAATTTATTCCCCCCCCCCTCTCACAACACCGTACGTACGGTTCGCGTATACGGCGTTTCAATTTATATTACAGTGTGTACTTTTAGATAATGTTCTAAAGCAGAGGGAAGTCCCCTCTGCTTTAGTCTTTTATTTGAGATGGCTCTGTGGACAACTTTCGATAATCCTATATACCGATAACCTTTTCGACAATAGGTTAATCCTTTCGCTTCTTCCTCCGGAATCCCAAGCTGAATGAGCGATTTGATTTGTTTCTTAGGTACTTTCCATTGTTTCCAGATGATTTCCCTAATTCTGGAGCGAAGCTTCATATCTATTCGCTCCGTTGCTTTTTTCATGTTTCCTATCCTGAAGTAGTTTACCCACCCGAAAATGACTTGTCTCAGTTTCAATATTAGATAGTCTAGAGGGACACCCCAGTTTCGATTTGTCAGTTTTCGAAGTTTCCTTTGGAATTTCTGAATGGAACTTAGGTGGGATTTTACTTGGTACCTTTGGTTGTTAACATCGTAATAGTAGCCGAATCCTAAAAATTTTAATTCTTTTGGCCGTGAGATTTTACTCTTCTCTGCGTTAACGATTAATCCTAGTTTATCTTCTATAAATCTCACGATTGTTTTCATAACTCTGCTCGCTGCTTTCTCACTCTTTACAAAGATGAGAGCGTCATCAGCGTATCTCACGAACCGTAGTCCTCTTTTCTCTAGTTCCTTATCGAGTTCATTTAACATAATATTACTCAATAATGGACTAAGGTTACCTCCTTGCGGAGTCCCAACTGGTGTTTCTTCATATTTTCCATTCACCATAACGCCACTGACTAAGTATTTCCTGATTAGCGAGATGACATCACCATCATCTATTGTATTAGCAATAATTAGCATGAGCTTATCGTGGTTAACTGTATCGAAGAATCTTTCAAGGTCAATGTCTACTACCCAATCGTGTTCATCATTCAGGAATTCCAAGCTTTTAATTATAGCCATCTCACAACTTCTTTTTGGTCTAAAGCCGTAACTAAATTCATTGAATTGCTTTTCAAATATCGGACTGAGAACTTGATGAATGGCTTGTTGAACTACTCTATCCACTACTGTTGGTATTCCCAACTTGCGCATCTTGCCATTTTCTTTTGGGATTTCCACTCTTAAGGCAGCTTGTGGTTGGTATTTTCTTGTTCTAATGCGCTGACGTAGCTCATCCTTGTTCTCTTTCAAGTATTGCTTTAATTCGTCGACTGTTACTCCATCGACCCCACTTGCACCTTTATTTTTATAGACACGCAAGTAGGCTTCGTTCATATTTTGGTTACTTAGAATCTGTTCTAAAAGTTCCACACTCGTTTCTCCTTCCCTCTCACGTAGTAAGTAATAGCTCCATTTTGGTTAGCCTTTGAGATACGCTCATACTTTCACCATTAATACATTCGGAGTACGTCACTTACGCATTCGTGGTGTTGAAACACTATAAATTGTTCAGCCCTTCATGAATTAATCTCACTACTATGGCTTTGCTGACTTCTTGCGACTAACCTTTTTCGACTGTACTTCCGTACATCCGCAAGACCTCCCAGGGTAAGACAACTATCTTTCCTCTTTTACCCGACAAAGTTACGCACATCTTTTGGACTTTGACTTGTTGTGGAGCCTTATCCCTTTGAAGAGCCTTGGTATCAGATTTCTGTTTGTCGAGCCAATATTTTATTCCACGCTTCCTCCAGCCCTTACCTCGCAATAAGTACCTTGCGCTTCCTTAGTGGTTGGTCGATGTGTACCCCCACAGTGGACTTTCACCACCTAGATAGTTGCCATGCCTGGCACACACAAAAAAAGCATTCAATTAAGAATGCTTTTTTCATTTAAGTTTTCTTTGTATCCTTCACTGTGCAATTTAAAATAGTTAGATTTTTTCCATATTAAAAGTAAATCATTTCTACCTTTTATCTAAGTTCTTCTTTTTCTGTTCATATTCTTCTTCGCTTATTTCACCTTTGACAAATCGCTCTTTTAGTAACATCAACGGATTATCCACCACTTTATTGTTTCTCATTAGTAATCGAATAACTAAGTATGTTGTCACTCCAATTATGACAATGAAGAAAATAAGGCCTATAAACATCATAAAACACATCATCATCATTGATGAATCACCCATCATTGACGTACTATCCATCATTTCATTCATCTTTTAATCATTCCTTTACTAGTGTTATATAAGTAGTATAAAGAAGAAATGTGGTGAAACCTTGGAGGAAACAAAAAATAAATCATCAAACAATTCTATTTTAGCTTTTAACAATTTGGCGTAATCGCTACAATTATTGTACTTAAAGACACTAAAACCGTACCTACAGCAGAATCAACACTACTCTGAATTTATGAAAAACGCCTGCTGCCAGGGGAATCGTTAGGATATTAACACCCGCGGGCCACCACAAATTTCGGACCATTTTTCGATATGTTTTTTTTGAGAGTGTAATAATTTCTTCTACATCCCTTGGAGCACTATTAACCAAAATAACATCTGCCGTATCAAATGCAGCAACTTTCCCAGTATCTACAGCTATCCCTAAATCTGCATTTGCTAATGCTAGCTCCTTTGTTCTCCTACTATTGTTTTATCCCCGATAGCTGCCTCTAAACCTGAAACCCGAATGATATTTTTTACTTTTTTTCAAACTACACACTTTCTACAAATTTAGAGGATAGATTATGTGTGAGGTAATGTTTTAATAGTTTAATTTCTAGAGGTGAAAAAAATGTGTGGTTTTGTTAGTGTGTTGTCCGATGTAAAACAAGACAATTTATATAAAAATCCAAATTTTGAGGATATGAATAATCTTATATATCATCGTGGACCTGATGATTCAGGTTATTATTATGACAATTTTATTCAACTGGGTTTCAGAAGACTTAGTATTATCGACTTGGAAGCTGGTCATCAGCCGTTATCCTACGAAAATGGCCGATACTGGATTGTCTTTAATGGAGAAATTTATAATTTTTTGGAATTAAAAAAAGAATTAATAGGTGAAGGTTTTCAGTTTCAAACACAATCTGACACAGAAGTTCTTTTGGCGTTATATAGTTCTAGAAAGGAAAAAATGCTTGATCATTTAAGAGGAATGTTTTCCTTTTTAATATGGGACCGTCAATTTAACCATCTTTTTGGCGCAAGAGACCCTTTTGGCATCAAACCGTTTTATTATCTGGAATTATCAAATAAAACAATATTTGCATCTGAGAGAAAAAGCATTCAATTGGATTACAAAGATACGCAGATTAGTGAAGAGTCATTACAGCATTACTTAACTTTTCAATATGTACCTGAACCATCAACAATGTCGCTCGATATAAAAAAGCTACAGCCTGGTCATTACTTTATAAAAAAACCAGGAAAACCTATTCTTGAGAAGAAATATTGGGAGCCAAGATTTCATCCCATTCAATCTTCAGAAAAAACATTAGAAAAGGAACTGCAATCCGTTCTGATGGACTCCGTCAAAATACACATGAGAAGTGATGTTCCCGTCGGTTCATTTTTATCTGGTGGGATCGATTCAAGTTTTATTGTTTCCTTAGCAAAAAAAATCAATCCTGCTATTAAAACCTTTTCTGTTGGATTTGAAGATGAAGGCTATAGTGAGATTGATGTGGCGAAACAAACTGCAGAAGCTTTAAATGTAGAAAACATAGATTACCTTATAAAACCTGAAGAATTTATAAACGAGCTGCCTAAAATTATCTGGCATCTTGATGATCCATTAGCCGATCCTGCAGCTGTTCCCTTGTACTTCGTTGCCCGGGAAGCTAAAAAACATGTGAAAGTAGTTCTTTCTGGAGAGGGAGCTGATGAACTATTTGGAGGATATAATATCTATAGAGAGCCAAAAGATTTACAGGGCTTTAATATAATTCCCGCCTCCATGAAGAGAGCTTTAAATTATCTAGTTAAAACTGTCCCCGAGGGTGTTAGGGGCAAAAGCCTGATTGAAAGAGGCTGTACTCCTCTTGAAGACCGATATATTGGCAATGCTAAAATATTCAAAGAGGCAGAGAAAAAAGGAATCTTAAAAACGTTTAGTTCTGATATAGATTTTAAGGATATCACCGCCCCTATTTACAATTGTATACATGATTATGATAAAGTGATGAAAATGCAACAGGTTGATATTATGACATGGCTAAGAGGTGATATTCTTCTTAAAGCAGATAAGATGACCATGGCCCATTCATTAGAACTGAGAGTTCCTTTTCTAGATCGCAAGGTCTTCGAAACGGCTGCAAAAATTCCTACAGACTTAAAAATAGCTGGTGGGACAACAAAATATATTTTACGAAAAGCAGCTGAGGGAATTGTACCTCCTCATATATTAGACCGAAAAAAACTTGGTTTTCCTGTTCCTATTAGAAAATGGTTTAAGGCTGAACTACATGATTGGACTGTAGAAAAAATCACACAAAGTAACATCGATCATATCCTAAATAAAAGCGAAATATTAAATCTTTTGCATCAGCATTGTTCTGGTTTCAAAGATAACAGCAGAAAGCTTTGGACAATCCTTGTTTTTATTATTTGGCACGAAGTATTTATTGAAAACAAGTATGAATTTTACAAGAATCAAGATCCAAAAGTGGAAACTCTAGTACAAGTATAGAATGATGCAGAAAAAGACGCTGTTACTTTATAACAGCGCTTTTTTTTAGGTCATAACAAATAAGATTTTAATATTCTTTCGTCCAATAATATTGACTAACAGCATAGCCTAATGCATCAGCGGACCGATATAATTCTTCAATGTTATTCTCTACCCCACCAATCTCGATAATTACACTATTTGGCGACAAGTCTTGATTATAAACACCATTACCTTGACTCTTATCTTTAATTATAATTCCTTTGGACAATCCGGGATAACTGTCCTCCAGAAAAGCATTAATATCTTTGGTAAATGCTAGATTTGATTCAAAATTCTCATGCCCACTTCCAACAACAAAAAGAATCTTGGCAAACTGATTTCCTTTAATGAATGTAGTTGTATATTCTTTTGGCAAAGAGTCACGGTGTATATCAAGATATATATCTAAATCTTTATTTGTTTTTTTCTCATTAAGAATCATCTCTCTTATAACTGAATAAGAACTGTTATAACTTAGGCCTTGTTCATGAAGCAGTGGAATGATATCCGCAGTACTCACTAAACTTCCAATGCCATTCACTTTTAAACTCTTATTCAACCGTTCACCTACAATGCTCACATTAAATTTAGAATGGTACGCCATCTCCGGTGATGTACCTTTACTGAAATAAGGTAAAAATGATTCCCTATTATGCGAAAAGTAAATATAGACCACTTTTCTTCCATATGTACTATGATGTTGATCCTGATAAATCTGAGGTTCCTGTATGTTAAAAGAGGGCTCTTTTATTTTATTAAAATCCAGTTTCTGATCTATTTGCAAAGCTTCTTTTCTAGGCATTAACTCTTCATTGGTTACGATATTCTCTTTTGCAGAAGGAACATTTTTTATGGCACTTGGTTTATCTACAGTTTTATCCATGTTCTTTTCAGGTTGAAAAATGGATTCTTTAGGATCTTTAACTAATAGAAAAATAATAGCTGCCACAGTTATCAAAAACAACACGATACTTAAAGCTAATAGTACTTTTATATTTTTTAAACTCATCTTATTTGGACTCCTCGAATTTTTAAAGAATTCCCTTACACGTTATATACTTTATATCGGTGACCTTAATAAGATGTTTATTTTTAATTAATCATATTGGTAGAACTGCACTAGATCAGTTTTTTAATATCTCTTTTTTTAACACTTTTAATGCTCTTGAGAGGGTTAATTTCACTTTGTTTTCTGACCAGCCTAATATATTTGATACTTCTTTTATTGAATATCCCATTATCTTTCTAAGAATAATGACTTTTTTATATGTATCTTTCAATTTCTCAATTGCTTGATATAACTCAAATGAATTTTCTCTTGCTTCGACTATGATTTCAGTTGATTTTATATACTCTTTTTCATATTTATCATTGATTTGAATGGAGGTAAAAAATTTTTTTGTTTTCTAATATAATCAATCGAAATATTTCTCGCTATCTTATATAACCATGTATTTATACTAGACTGGTGGTTGAAATAATCATAGGATATAAATGCCTTCATAAACGTCTCTTGGGTTAAATCCTCGGCTCTGTGATAATCCCTAATCATCCTTTCTATGAAATGAAAAATTGAATCACTGTACATAATATACAAAGCTCTGACCGCGAGACCTTTTTCAGTATCATTATTCATTTTTTTCATTCCTTTTCATCAAAAGAGATTTTGATAAAACCTACTTTGTAATGGTTTTTACAGAAATGGCTTGTTTCCCCATCTGTTCCCAAGCAGTGATGAATTCTTGCTTGTTGACTTTCAAATTTTTCTTAATACTCAATGGATCATTAACATAAACATTTTCTGCATCAATTCCTGTAATAAGTACAGAATGTTCTTTATACGTAATTTTTATGGGTCCCGATTCTGTTTCCCATGTTTGAAACTGGTTTTCATTTAAAGGTTTAAGCGTTGTATTGATAATAACCCACACTGTTTTTCCATTAATTATCCTATCGGAAATTTCAGTAAATTCACTTCCTGTTAAGTTCTCCATTTTTCCTGGTAGATACTGTTCGGCCAAATCGAATATGGGCTGATGATAAACTCCATAACCCGGGTTAGAATAAGAGTACATATCTCCAACAAAACCTACATTTGGGTTTCCAAAAAATATTCTTCCATCTTTATAGCTCCTTTTGGTAGGATCCTTCTTTACCTGTTCAGCGAGTGTCATCTTATCAATTTTTATCCCCTCGGCTTGAAGGAGCATAGCTAGACTTGTAACTTCACATCCTCTAGGTAATTCAGGCAGCTGAGAAATAAGTGGGGCGTCTAAATATCTGTTTTTGTTTTCTTTAATCTCAGGAAAGAGAGTAATGGAACTGCTGCTCACCTTGGTTATCTCTTTCCTTTCTTCCTTAAACAGAGCCATAACTTTTTCTTTATGTAAGTCATAATTTAGTAGGACAAGTGCTAAAAATAACATGAATGATAAGACGCAATATGTAAATAACAAATTTTTCATTTTTTGTTTTTTTCTTGTTAAATAAAGAAACCCAATAATAATATTTAAAACTCCAGCTAGTACTAAAAAATATACTTCCATCTTTGGCTCCTTAAAAATAGATAATTATATCACTAATACCTATTAGGATAAGTAAGATTCCTGTTATCTTTTGGACGATTAAACCAATCTTTCTGCTTTTTTTCATAATCTTTTTATCAAGTTCTAAAAACCAAATGATAAAGATGATAAGAAAAATAGGAACCGTTGTGCCGAAGGCAAAGATACTAGGCAATAGGAAACCGTATGGAGCCGATAATGCCATAGGCATTAGCGTTACAAAAAATAATACGAACATTGTTGGACAAAATCCTAGAGAGAAGCTAACTCCCATTAAGAAGGAGCCCATTTTCCCTTTTATTAATCTTTCTGGAATCTTTCCAATTATAATGGATTTTCTAATCTTTAATACGTTTAATAAGACGAGTCCTACTACAATAAGCAATGGGCCGATAAGCTTCCTTGCCCAAGGAAAAAGCATCGTTAAGTTTTGTTCCATTTCTTGTCCAACAAGCCAAACCAATAAACCTAATAAGCTAAATACAATGATTTTTCCTAATAGAAATAGAAAAAGCTGGTCCCAAGTAACCCCTTTTTTTGCAGAATGATTTCCGTAAATGATTAAAGCGCTGGAGTTTGCAGTTAATTGACACGGAGCAAGCGAACCGACAATTCCAAGAATTAATGCGGCTGTAATTGTGAAATGTTCAAAACTATAATACAGATTCATAAACGGCTGCATTAAGTAATTGCTAAATTGATTAATGTAGGTATACATTCTCCTCAATTCCTTTATTATAATTTTGGAAATAAGTAAATCCTTTTTCTATCTTTATCGACGCCCATTTGAAAAATCATATTCTCTGAAAGTTTTTTTATCTTTCTGATTTCTATGGGGATACTGACAGAACCTCTTTGACTTATAACTGATTCATTCTCAAGTTTTAAATCTTTATCTTTAGTTAGAATAATAGAATTATCTTCAGATAAAATCTTAACAATATTTCCAATTTTTAAGTTGAATTCATTTCTAACTTCGCTAGGTATAAGGATTTGCCCATTTTTTCTTAATTTGACTTCTTTAATAAATCTTAACAAAATTGCTCACCTCATGAAGTAATTCTTATAATAATAGCTTATAAGAAACATATGAAGAAATTATGGAATAAATGAAAAAAGTCCACAGCTGTGGACTATAGCTAATACTCAGATGTAATGATCGGTGTACCCATGGTTATGTGAATGATTCCATTATCATTTTTCCGAAGACCTAATTGAAAGTTCATCAATTGATCATTAATTGCAGCGATACCATTATCCCACTTTGAAGTATAACCCGATATTGAATAAAAATTCTTCTCTTTCAATGACTCTATCTCCCTAGCACCAGACTCGTTTAAGAGTTTTTCTTTTAAACGATTCAATCCAATCGGACGCGCACTTTCCCCACTAATTGTCACATATTGATTTACTTGATGATATTGAAATGGAATTGAAACCAATTCGGCCTGAGCCATTATATCTTTACCATTCCCTTTCACAGAATGAGAAAATGATAAAGTATAAGAGTTTCCACTTGGAACAACACCCACTATCACTTTTTCATTGCGGTTACTATTTTTAAAGGTTCCTGTAAGTGTCATATGATGCTCATCCAGTTCCGTCTCCCAAGAGTAAATGGATCCCTTTTTTTTCACTTGTTTTATTTCTTTTTTAACACTTTGAATATCTAACTTATTTTCTGTTTGTTTTGTATACATACTCCAACTTTCGATCTTAATATTTTGATTCACTGCCATTTGATGTAAGTCATTTAATGCAGTGTCTTTTAATTCTCCTGATACGTCATTGTTTAGATTAAGTATAAAGATAAAACAAATAATGACTATTATAGAAAATAATTGTTTCATAGTTTCACCCCCTTAGCATTATGAACGATAATAAAATAATTTATACATTTCATATGAGTTATTTATTTTTATCGATTTCCATAAATCGCCTGCACTATTTCTCCACAATTTCCAGATATGATGAATATGTAAATATTTTGGGGGTGTAGATATGAAAAGGAAATTTATTCAACTTTTTTTCGTTTCTTTATTTATATTAATCCTAGGAGCTTGTTCAAATTCAATGAGCGGAATGGATCACAGCAAGATGGATATGGGGAACGACTCTGAAGAACAGCAAACAAGTGATAAAAAAGCAGAAAAAACGACAGTAACTGAGAAGATAAACAAAAATGAATTCACATTGACAGCACAAGAAAGAACTCACACTCTGACTGACAATAAAGAAGTAACAGCATGGACCTACAACGGTTCTGTCCCAGGTCCAGAAATACGCGTAAAACAAGGGGAAACCGTCAAAATCAATCTCAAGAATGAATTGCCTGATCCTGTTACCATTCACTGGCATGGGATTCCCGTCCCTAACAACATGGATGGAATTCCCGGTATGACGATGAATGCGGTACAGCCTAATGAAAGTTTTACATTTGAATTCAAAGCTTCTGTTCCTGGAACGTATTGGTACCATTCTCATCAAGACGGTGTTAACCAAGTTGATAAAGGGTTGTATGGATCATTCATTATCGAAGGTAAGGAAGAACCAAAATATGATCGTGATTACACTTTAGTCCTTGATGAGTGGATGAGTAATATGGATTCAATGAATATGGAAGATGGAGAAATGGATATGGATTCTGAAGACACGGAAGAAATGGACCATGAAGGTATGGACATGGAGTCAGACGAGGCCCCTGCTGAAAGTAAGGGACACGATATGATGAGCATGTACGATACATTCACCATCAACGGGAAAAGCGGCAGTTCTGTCGAAAACCTCAAAGTAAAACAAAATGAGAAAGTTCGATTACGTTTAGTAAATGCAGGATTTATGTCTCAAAAAATTCATTTGCATGGCCATGATTTCAAGGTGATAAGCACGGATGGTCAAGAAATTAATAACCCTAAAGGTATAAAAGATGAAATCGTATCCATTGCACCCGGAGAAAGGTATGATATTGTGTTTACAGCTGATAATCCCGGCAAATGGCTATTGGAAAATCACGGTGAAACAGACGCTGCTAAGGGAATGAGAACAACAATTGAGTATGAAGACTATGAAAAAGAATCGAATGATCAATCTAATTCAACAGAAGATCTCCCAGTATTTGACCTATCAAAATATGGCGAGCAAGAGGTGGGGGAGTTTTCCTTAGACCCAAAATATGATTTATCCTATACGATGGATTTAAATACCATGATGGAAGATTCAGAAGAAAAGTATACCATCAATGACAAGACATTTCCTAACACAGAGAAATTAAAAGTAAAAGAAGGTGACCTAGTAAAAGTTAAGTTAGTTAACAATTCAAAAAAAGATGATCATCCAATGCATTTACACGGTCATTTCTTCCAAATTTTGAGTAAAAACGGTGAACCAATAAAGGGCTCACCTATCGTTAAAGATACCTTAAATATTAAACCAGGTGAGGAATATGAGGTTGCATTTATAGCAGATAACCCCGGAAACTGGATGTTCCATTGTCACGACCTGCATCATGCATCTGCGGGAATGGTTACTGAAGTAAACTATGAAGGATTTAAACCAGACTTTACTCCTGACCCAGAGGCAAATAATAAGCCTGAATAACAATAATTAGGCTTTCAATCACTATTCATAGTTTTCCAGCCTGTACAAAATAAAGCGAAAGCATACTCTATTTTTTTAGAGTATGCTTTTTCAGTGATTATTCAATTAGCTGGACCCTTACTATTTTCTCTATAGGACGCTCATATTCCCTATCATACCTGACTCTTTATGACCTGGTAACGTACAATAATATTCAAAAACACCTGTTTCTAGCGCTTTAAATGTAATGGATGATTGTTCTCCAGGCTTAGCATGAATATGTATTCCTTCAGCTCCGTGCTGATGACTTTCCATATTAATGATCTCAGCTTCCAATCCATCAATTTGAATATCATGGTCAACTGTCCCAGTATTCTTAAAATTAATTGTAACTTGCTGCGCGTCCTTTATTTGAAAATCAACGGGATTATACTTATTATCTGTTGCACCGATTTGAATAACATTCACTTCCTTATCTTTTGCAGACTCATTTTGAACATTATGCTGCTCATGAGAAGAATTATTGGTTAATGTCTTTGAAAGAGTAATGGGACCAGCCGTATTAAACAAGAAAAAAAACAACATTATGGCTATACCTGAAATCATTGGATTTTTCAGCCATTTCACAAAGAACCACTCTTTTCGTTCTTTGCTCTCATTTGCGAGTAAATATAAGATGATCAGATTAAAAACAATTTCAATTAAAAAAAGAATCTTGATGATTGAATCAATATTCTCGCTGGAAATCATTGCTCCTAACATAGCTCCCATCATGCCGCCCATTAAACCTGAAAGCATTCCTTCAATAGTCGCCAATAAAGATAAAGGAAGCCCAATAATGGCACCAGCAATCATTCCAATTCCTAAACCAATAATGGTGGATAGATAAAGATTTTCGGCAAAATATATACCAACTATTGTTCCACCCAGCAATCCAATCAGCATTCCCATTGACATTGCAGCCATCATACCGGTCATAGCCCTAATTTCCCTGTTGTGTTTACTAATATAGAAAAAGGTTAGAGAAAATGTAAAAATGACTGTCGTTATTAAAATCACTAAAGACATAGACAAGATAAATTCCTCCTAAAAAGAAGTTTGTACAATATATATGTAGACAAACACTTCTTTAGACGTTACCTTAAGACGCTTTTTGCCTTTCTTAGGGCTATTATCTTTTTTAGCGAGTTAGTAAATAAATAACTTTATTTCCCAATCCTCTTCTAAAATACAGTTTATAGTTTCCTTAAAAAAAAAGAGAAAAATCCAAAAGGGATTTTTCTCTTCTGAGCATACTGCTCTACAACAAAATCTATTTTAATAAATAAATGTGTAGAATATACGCAGATCTATCATTTATTTTTTCTTTCTTAAAAGCAAAAAATATACTATAAAAAAAACCAAAGGGATAATCATAAATATACATATACCAAAAAATGACTCAATATACCGATGTATAGAATTAGAATGAAAGATAGAACTAGTTAACGTTAAGCAGCCAATTCCTATTACAATAAAAATTACAGGAATGATATTCAATAAACTCTTCACGATTTTTCACCTGGCTCTCTGTCAAGAGGTAGTGTAATTGTAAATAAAGTCCCCTTTCCAACAGTACTGCTGACTCTTATCTCACCATTTATTAACTCAATCAGGTTCTTTACTATTGCAAGGCCTAGACCTGTTCCTCCTGAATATCTTGCTCTTGATTTTTCAACACGATAAAAACGTTCAAATATATATGGCAAATCTTCACTTGGTATTCCAATTCCATTATCTCTTATTATAATATCAATAAACTGTTTATGGACTTTAAGGGTAATGCCTATCCCTTGATTTCCTTGGCTGCTATATCGAATTGAGTTTTCTAATAAATTGATAAGAATCTGCTCTAACCGCCTTCCATCAGTAAAAACCAGAGGACATTTGCGCGGAATATCCATTTCTAATTTTATCCCTTTTTCTTTTGCTCTTAAATTTACTTTCTTAACTGAACTAGAAATGATATCAGATATATCGAGCCATTCAAAATGTAAATCAAGTTTACCTTCTTCCATTTTTGCTAATTCAAACAGGTCATTTATCAGTGATGTTAAACGAGTGGCTTCATCACTGATAATTTCTAAATAAAGTTGTTTTTCTTTCCCATCCTTATACAAACCGTTAGTTATAACTTCTGCGTAGCCTTTTATATAAGAAATTGGGGTGCGCAGCTCATGGGAGATATTAGCAAAAAACTCTCGTCTATTTGTACGATACTCTTCTAGTTCCTCCCCAAGTTCTGTAATAGCTTTAGCAAGGGAACCAATTTCATCTTGGGAGGTATGAATAAGTTTTGTCATTAACTTCCCTTTCGCAATCTCACGCGTTGCATGCTCCATTTGTAAAAGAGGAGCTGATAATTTACGTGATAAAAAAAATATAAATCCTACAGCGATTAACAGCGAGCCTATTACGGAAACTGTAAGCCAAGAGCGTACTTGCTCTACTGAAGCATTAATGCTATCCATATTCGAAACAACCACTAATCCACCATTTACCTCATTTTTAATAATGATTGGTTTAGCAGCTATTAAGTAACGGTTATCCGCTCCTTTATCGCTATACTCCATTTTTAAATCTTTTTTATCTAATATAGGAGACAAAATTTCTTCATTTACTTCATTGTCTTCTTTAAAATCCATAATACCTGTACTTTTTAGTATTCTACCTTCTTTATTAAAAACAAATAAATCCGTGTTACTGATGTCAGACATCATTTCAAACATATGGTAGGAGCTTTCATCTTCCACATCTTTTATTGTTTCTGTATATTTACTGGCGAAATGATTAATTTGTTCTTGTTGCTGATTGAAGTAAAAACCTGTAAATAACTGATCGATTGTATACACCATAGGAAACAAAACAACCAAGAAAAGAACCATAATCGTCCCGCCAAGCTTAACAGTAATACTATTTAATTTCATAGAGGTTCATCCGGTTCCTGAAATTTGTATCCCACTCCCCAGATAGTTTGGATAGGATTATAATCATGGCCTTTTTCCCTAATCTTAACACGAATATTTTTAATATGAGAATCCACCGTTCTTGTATCTCTGTAGTCGTTATAACCCCAAAGAACATCTAATAATACTTCTCTTGTAAAAACACGCTTGGGGTTTGCTGCAATTGTATGCAGCAATTCAAATTCTTTTGGCGTAAGATCTAATTTGTTTCCATCTACAGTGACCGTACGGCCTTCTGTATTAAGGATTAATAAACCATTCCCAAAGGACAGTTCCGCTTGAGACTCCTCTATGTTCATTTCCGTTCTTCTAATCAATGCTCTGACCCTTGCTGCAAGCTCTTCAGGCTCAAATGGCTTTATCAAATAATCGTCTGCACCAATTTCCAGACCGTGAACCTTATCTTTTAACTCATTTCTTGCAGTAAGCATCAGAATTGGTGTTGATTTAATCTTTCTAATTTCATTGCAAACCTTCCATCCATCTATTCCAGGCAGCATTATATCTAAAAGGATTAGATCAAATTGTGAAGTCTTTATTAGATCTAAAGCTTCCTCTCCATCACTGGCTTCAAAGATAGAAAAATCTGCTGAGAGGTATATTTTTAATAAATTCCTCATATTCCATTCATCATCTACGATTAATAGTTTTTTCATCTAAGTCTCCTAATAGAAATTTGTAATGTAGTGCTTTACCGTTTATTTATTAATTTTCTTACATTAGTGATTATCTCTAATAGCATTTCCGTTTCCTAATAAACAAAATAGGATAAAGATTTTATCTTTTCCCTTGCATAATCTTATTATAAATTTTAAATTTAAAGAAATTATGGACTTTATAAATTTAATTTTCAATTTACCTAACCTCTATTTGCTAAAATACCTTATTTAAAAAGAGCTTATCCTAATTTAGGAATAAGCTCTTTTTAATCATATATTCATTTAGCATTAGTCAGCTGGAGATAATTCACTTTCAGTTACCCATTTATGATTCTTAACTTCTTCCCCGCCAGTTGTCGGAGTGAAATCAATCATATATACAGTCGTTTTTTCAGCAGAATCAATTTCAGCATCCGCACCATCCATGCCTTCCATATGACTTGCCTCTATAGTAGCTTCAGCTCCTGGTTCCAGAGGTTCGTCACCAGCATCTTGCAGCTCTTCTTGAATCACCCATTTATGGTCTTCTACTCTTTCCCCACCAGTTGTCGGAGTGTATGAAACAGTATAAACAGTGGTATCATATGCACCCACAATGGTTGCTTCAGCACCCTTCATGCCTTCCATGTGATCTGATTCAATAATCGCCTTACTTCCAACTTCATAAGTTGGATTTTCTGCCTCCTTCAAACCTTCTGGTACTTCTCCTGAACCCTCCATGTCCATATTACTATGATCCATGCCTTCCATATCCTCTTTTTCTTCTGTGCTTTCTTTTTTCTCTTTGTTTTCATCATTTTCATTCGAGCAGGCACCCAATACTAAGAAAAGGGCAGCAAATAACGATAAACTCATGGATTTATTCATTCTTTTTCTCAACATGTTTTTATATCCTCCTTTGCCGTTTGAAAAAATCATACCAATAAAATGTGCAGAAATTGTGGAGTATGCTCATGCCCCAAAAAAAGAGTACTAAAGTCTGTTTCCCCGTTTGATAAAATTTTACTCCACTTAGACACTTTTTAAAGGGGTTCGTTACTTCATTATTATTAGCCCCCTAAGACGGAAGAATTCATCCAGTGAGTTCAAATTGGGTCCAGTCTTTCTACATACTTTTAAGTGAAAAAAGCATAAGTAAGGTTAGTTGACAGTCACAAATTGTTCATTGTTTTCATTAACAAGTACAACCTATAATATTTATAGATTGTAATTGATAGTGGTTGAGCCCATTTCAAAGTAGAAAAGAGGAAACAGGATGTTGCTAACGGTTAGTATTACGTTAATCGTTCTATTATCAAGTTATGTTGTTTATAACACTTTCCGACATAAGAACAAGCTTACCTCTATGGCTGGAATGATGATAAGTATGACAAACTCGATGATGGCGAGTATTGCAATTGGAACTATTTTAGGCACCCTTATACAAGATAAAGATTTAACCATCCCTACAATTGTCTCTGTATTAATAGGTATGTTAGTAGGATATATAACCGGGAGGCCTGTTTCCCTTATGGCTTCATTAGATGGATTAACAGCAGGCATAATGGGTGGAATGATGGGCTCCATGTTAGGCGTAATGCTGCAGCCGAAATCCATAGAGTTAATGATTTACTTTATTGACATTGTGTTTGTATTCGTAATTATATTATTAATTCGTATAATAGATGAAGAAGCAAAGACAAAAAAACTAGAAACCTTAAATAAAAAGCCTTTAATTGTGAATCCTATTGTTTTAATTGTTCTGTTAGTATTTATGGGTGTTCTTGTATTTGAAAAAGGTACGTTATTTACAAATGCAAGTGAACAAACATCAAAAGAAATAGACGACATAAAATTCACTTCCACAAGTAGTGCGATACATGAAGTTGTTGTAACTCCTACTGCATATACGCCAGATAATATTGTTCTAAAAGCTGGAATACCAGCAATTATTAACTTTAAAACAGAAGAAGTTGGTTGCACAGGTATCATCTTATCAGAGAAACCTGGGTTTAACGCTTCATTGAAAGCAAATTCAAACAACTATGTTCAAGTGAAATCCCTCAAACCTGGGACTTATCAGTATACATGTGGCATGAATATGTATAAAGGTACAATAACTGCTGTAAAGCAAACATAGTGCTTACTAATCCTTCCTTTTAAAGAAGTTCTCCCTCTATAAAACATGTCCTTATCACATGTCCTCTCAGGTCATGAACATGGTATTGCTGTAAAGTGCTGATACAAAATGAAAAAAGTAATAAAGCTGGTGAAAAAATGGAGAAAACGGTTTTGGTTGCCGATGACGATCGGGATATCGTTAGGTTAATCACTGAAAGCTTAAAATTCGAACAATTCAAGGCGATACCGGCTTATTCAGTAAAAGAAGCTTTATCTATTTTGAAAGAAAACAAAATTGATTTTGTCGTTCTTGATATCATGATGCCGGAAATGGACGGTTTGGAAGTTTGCAGGAATATCAGAAGTGAGTACAGCATCCCCATTCTGTTGTTAAGCGCTCGCGACAAGGAAATGGATAAGATTATTGGATTGGAAATAGGCGCTGACGATTATATGACCAAACCGTTCAGCATTCAAGAGCTTACCTCGCAGATTAAAGCTTATTTCAGAAAGGTGGACCGCTTATATAAGGAATGGAACGGTCTCAGGCAGGAAAAAGATATGAATACTCAAGCTTCAAGTTCGCCACTCTTTTTGAATGATAAGACGTTTGAAGTTTTTTTAAATAATCAAAAGTTGGAGTTATCGACCAAAGAATTTCAGATTTTATCTTTTCTGAAGAATCACCCTAATAATGTATTAACCCGTGTTTACGAGAAAATCTGGGGAGACGAGTACGGAGAATTAAACACCGTCACGGTGCATATCAATAATATCCGAAAAAAGATTGGCAGGCAGTACGATTTTATAAAAACTATCTGGGGTATCGGATACAAATATGTTGAAGGGAACGAATAAACATGAAGCTGAAAATCAAGCTTCCATTACTGTTCCTGCTGATGTTTGTGCTGATCACTGTCTTTTTTATTTTATTTATAAAATCGTTAGCTGCAGATGAAGGTCACATTTGGCTAGGAAATATATTTAGTCCGGTTCATTTTCAAATGCTTCTGTTCCTAAGTATTTTAATGGGCTTGATGTTTGTTGTATTAATTGTATATTTTCACTTCAACATTACCAAACCTATTCAGATCCTAAATATAAGGCTGACAAAAGTGAATATCGGTCATTCTCGAACCTCCCTGCATTCAAGAAGGAAGGACGAAATCGGATAATTGTACAATCATTTCAATGAGATGGAAGAAAGACTGTATCAGGCGCATAGGGAACAGGTTGATATGATTGCAGCTATCGCTCACGATTTGAAGACTCCATTGACGACTATAACAGGCTTCGTTGAGTTGTTCTCCATGCAGAAAAATCTAACCGAAAGTGAAAAACAGGAATATTATGAGCTTATTATCAAAAAATCAAAGCATATTGTGGAGCTGATAGACGCTTTCTCTGCGTTTACAAAGGACGAACTTACGCTGGAAACCATTGATATGAAATCAGTAGAAGCGCATAGATTTTTTGAAAACATCGCCGCATTATTGTGGATTTGAAAGAAGACAAATGGTCCAAAAAGTAGAATAAATTAGAAAGTGTATATACATTGAATTTATAAGAAAATCTATGCTCTGAAATATAAAAAAGGGTATTAGTTGAAAAAATAGGCACCAACTTCTTATTTAACAAAACTTATCCTATAAAGAAAACAAATGCTCGTCTTTTTTCTTGATTACTCATAAACATTTTGATACATCACTACCTTAGCTGCCATAAAATAAATCATAAAAAAGGCGTTCCTTCATAGAGGAATCGCCATAAATTAAGAAGCTTATCTACTTTTAAGCTAACCATTTATTTACCATTGTTTAATATCTATCATGAAAAAGTATTATTATATTGCATCTATTACAGTACCCCATAGCCCACTAAAAAATCCTCCAATTCCTCTTAAAGCCAATACAAACCAATTCGCCTTTTCAACACCTTTTGTAGTAACTATATCAACAGACGCTCCATTATTTTCTTCAAGATACCCCAAATCTTTCCCTTCACCAGTGAACTCTGCTTTCATATAACCTACCTTTAAACCTTTTTTTATAGGGGCTTTGACTTTAGTATCTTGTTTGACTATATCTTTGTTAAAAACATATGCAGGTTTATAGGATTTTTCTTCACCATTTTTTACTACTATGTTTAATGATTTAGTTGTTTGGATGGCTACGTCTTTGCTTTTGCCATCTATAACAGATAAATTCGAATCATTTTTGATTGAATAGTTTTTTGGAAACACGTCTTTCATTGCAAAATTGTTATATGCAAAGTCTATCATTTTTTTAGTTTCTTTGAATCGTGATGTTCTAAGGTCACCATCTTCACTATCTGCATTCAATACTACTGTAATAATACGCATTCCGCTTCGCTCTGCTGTAGCAGTAAATGATGACCCTGCTGAATCTGTTGATCCAGTTTTCAAACCGTCTACTCCTTCAGTTTCAAATAACAAGCCTTTTAGCATCCAGTTCCAATTATCCATATTGATTGCATCATCAGTACCTTCTCTAAAAATCTTTCTGGAAATACTTGCTGTTTTCAGCACTTCTGGGTACTCAGCTATTAATTTTTGCGAAAGAAGCGCCATATCTCTGGCGGACATTTTATTTTCATCGTTGACATCTGTTCCTTCAGGGTGCTGTCCCAGCAAGTCTTTATTCTCTAAACCAGTTGAGTTAACGAATGTGAAATTTTCTAAACCCAGTTCTTTTCCTTTCTTATTCATCAGCTCCACAAAATTCGTTTCAGATCCGGCAACGATTTCCGCTAGTCCAATGGCTGCACCGTTTGCAGAATAAATAGCCATAGCTTCAAATAATTCTTTAACGGTATATGATCCTTCTTTTCTTAATGGCACATTGGAGAGCCCTCTGTCTTGTGAAATTTGATAGACATAGTCGCTTGGAGCGTATTCCTGATCCCATTTAATTTTATTATTATCAATAGCTTCTAAGACCAAGAGTTCCGTCATGATTTTAGCCATGCTGGCAATTGGCAATTGTTCATCTGAGTTTTTGCTGTAAAGTATTTTGCCCGTGGAGGCTTCAACTAATATAGCCCCTTTCGCATTTATATTTAAGGCGTCACTCTCAGCAGCTTCTGCTTTTCTTGGTTGTACCCCGTTTAATATAAAAGTTATTACTAAAAGAGTGCATACTATCTGTATAACGTGTTTGTATTTCAATTTAAAGCGACCTCCGCCAATGATGTTTTTTTAATGATCAAATAATACTATTAAGAACTAAATTTTTCGAACTTGATTATAGAAAAGACCAACTATTCCAGCTGCTAAGCCCATAGATAAAAAAATAATTTTTGAAATATGATTCTCTAAATCAACTGGATTCCTTTTTATTGATGCCTCTACTGCATTAGGTTCATCTGTCTTATTTATTAACTCTAAGCTGAATTCACTAATAACCTCTTGATCTTGGTTTAATATTTCCAATGTTCCATTTTTGTTCATTACTTCTGTTACTTGAGAACCAATTGGATGGCTATAATAGAGGTTCTTTGGTGCGGCGAACTCTTTATCATCGATCTCGTACTTTTTTCCTTTTGCTATCGTCGTTGTTTGATAATTTTCAAAACCATATTCTAATAGGTTGACTGTATCGGAATAAGCAGCTGTTTGGGAGGAACCTTTAAATGTTACAGCTATTAAGTTTAATTTCCCCCTCTTTGCAGTGGTAACTAAAGTGTGTCCTGATTGGTCAACATAACCCGTCTTTCCTCCATTTACACCTTCATAAGGTATTTCTCGCATTAATTTATGGTGATTAAAGAGAGTGGTATCCCACGTCTGACCTTTCCATTTCAGTTCTTTTGTTCCAAAGATTTCTTTAAACGATTTATTTTGAATCGCGTACTGAGTGATTTTTGCAAAATCCTCTGCCGTTGTCAGATGTTTTGGATTAAATAAGCCATGTGGGTTTTCAAAATTTGTATTTGTAACGCCTATATTTTTCTTTAAATACTCATTTATGTTTTCTGAAAAAACAGACACGCTGCCATCTAAATGTTCCGCAATCGCTACACCTGCATCATTTCCTGAATTAATCAGTAAGCCCTGTATTAGCTTTTTTAAAGGAACTTGTTCTCCTTCTTCTAAATAGACTCTAGTACCTTCAGCCTCTATCGCGTTCTGACTTACTGTAACAATATCATCTAAATCCCCTTTTTCTATTGCATAAATGGCTGTGGCCACTTTAGTAAGGCTTGCGGGATACATTTGTTTGTCTGAATTTTTTTCAAATAATATCTTTCCTGTCTTCGCATCAATCAGTATGGCAGATTCGCTTTGAATTGCGGGAGATCGATCATGACTGGATGCCAAAACCTGATTTAACTGAATAAAACTCATGGAAATAATGAAAACTGCAAATAATAGAAGAAATTTCAATTTGTCACCTGCTCTTGTGGTTATTGATGTATAGGATTGTGTCTTTATCTGATTGAGCAGGTATTTTGAATTGATGCTGATATTTCTCATGTCCTTTACCTGTAATCAAAATCCAATCCCCTTCTCTGCTAAACTCTAATGCCTCTTTAATTGCAAGTGTCCGATCCGGAATGACCAATCCATTTCTTTTTCCAAATTGTTCATTAACTCTATGAAGATGTTTTAACATATCATTTAATGGAATAGAATTTAAGTCATCTAATGTAAGAATATAAAGATCACTTAACTCAGATGATATACTTATCATTTCTTTCCTCTTGTCTTCATCTCGATCTCCTCTGAATCCAAATATATGAATCACTCTTGCCGCACCGCATTTTTTGGCTGTCGTTAAACAATGAAGAAATGCATCTGCAGTATGTGCGTAGTCAATTACGGCTGTAGCTCCATTTGGCTGGGGATAGATTTCAAAACGACCATTTACTCCCGGAAAATGTTGAAGAGCCAATATACTGTTTTCCTTCTTAATATCTAACAGTTTTGATGTCGCATATGCCATCACAGCATTATATAAGTTGTGAATTCCAGGCATTGGAAATCCAATCTTTATTTTTTCAAATTGGTCTTCTACACATATGAATGGAGCAATTGATTCTTCGGCATCTACTATTCTTAAAGAACACTCTTTTGACTTCCCTATTGATAAAACATTTTTCCCATTAGATTGTAATAGAGCATTCAGCTTTTCACCCCAAAAATCGTCTGTATTCACAACTGCTGTTCCCTTTGATTTCATTTTTTCAAAAAGCGTATATTTCGTATAAAAGTATTCTTCGATCGAACCATGATAATCGAGGTGTTCATGTTCTAGGTTTGTAAATAAACAAACATCAAATTCAATACCTTCTAATCGATCTTGGTTTAGACCATGGGAAGATACTTCCATTACGACAACTGAATCTTTGCTTTTCGAAAGAAGTTTATGCAGTTCAAGGGAACTAGGGGTGGTATTAGAGGAATTTAGGGTCTCACCATTTATTACATTTTCAATGGTGCCAATAAGGGAACAGGATATTCCATTGAATTCAAGAATAGACTTTAATAAGTAGCTGATTGTCGTTTTTCCATTAGTTCCAGTAACCCCAACTACTACTTTGTTTAAAGAAGGATTTTTATAAAAATTCTTAGATAATAGTCCCAGCGCCTTTCTGCTATTTTTCACTTTTATATAAAGTACCGGGAGCTCAGGCATATCTATTTCTCCGATTATAACCGAGGCACCTGTCTGGATTGCTTGATCTATATAATTATGTCCATCGGCGCTAAACCCTTTTATGGCTACAAATACATATCCTTGATTAACTTCAGCTGAGTTGTCAGTTAAACCATTGATGGTTAAATGTTGATCTATGTCGGGACTATTTAATATCTCTATATCCTTGATTAATTTTTGTATTTTCATGTTGGAATTAACTCCTCACCTAAAATCACTTATCCCTTCGATAGTTTAGGTGTAAATTGTGGAGAAATTATGTAGAAACATAGTTTGTTATCTATCCTTTACATATTTAATCTAAATGACATTTACACTATTTAAAATATTGTTATTCAAATCTATTAAATACAAAATCCTCTCCAAATCTAGGAAAGGATTGATTACTATAGAATTATCCTATCCTCGATCTTCTTACGAATATAGAAAGTAATGTTAAGAAAAGCTATATCCTTCTTTTACTGGAAAAATCCTATTTAGGGATGGATACATAAGGTTGAATACATTATTATTCCTAAAACAATGCCGAATATGATAAGAATGATGGTAGTAATTGCAAAAGCCTTTTTCATAAAATTTATAAACTCCTATTCCAATAAATCACAAAAAACTGAAATCAACAGGATTAATAGCATCCTTACAACAAATTAATTCTTAAGAATTCGATTGGACTTATATAACTCATTATTTAGGATTATTCAATCCATTTATATCCGGATCCCCATACAGTTATCAAATGCTCTTCTACAGGAAACTGAACGCTTCGCAATTTATCTCTTATATTCCGCATATGTGAATCAACTGTTCGATTATCTAGATTCTTGTATTCCCAGAATTGCATGATTAATTCCTCTCTAGAAAAAACCTGGTTAAGATTCTTCAGAAAATTTTCTATAATGGAAAATTCCTTTTTAGTCGTATGGATTAATTCACCCTGATATTTAATTTCATAAGATTTATCGTCTAATTCAAGTCCTTTAAAGTTTAAAGCAGAAATTCTATATGTTCTTCTTAAAACTGTGTTTATCTTGGCCATAAGTATTTCAATATCGAATGGTTTGCTAATAAAATCATCTACTCCTGAGTGATATGCATTCAAGATATCATTTTTATTCATATTAGAAGATATTATAAAGATCGGGACATTTGAAATCGATCTTATCTGATGGCTACATTCTGTTCCATATTGAGAGTGCTCTTTTATATCTAATAGAATAAGGTCTACGGCTTCTTTTTGAAGAAGGTCTGTTGCTTCTTTTAAATCAATTGTTTGCATAAAACGAAAACCTTGCAAAACAAACATCGCTGATAATTGTTTTTGACTATGTGTTTCTTCTCCAATAAATAGAATAGATCTCATAGAAATTCCCCTCCCTTCAATTTCATTCACTAGCTTTATTATGAATAGAAATTGTGCAGAAATAATGGAGTTTTTCCATAGGCGAATTATTGAGTTTTATTTTATTTTAATTGGGAAATATATTAAGCGTAAGCAAATTTAAAGGAGATGTTATCATGAATAACCATTATGAATGTATTAAAGCCTGTTTAGAATGTGTAGAAGCCTGTAATGTTTGTTTCGACAAATGCCTATCAGAAGAAGATGTAAACATGATGAAAGAATGCATTCGTCTAGACCGAGAATGTGCCGATATTTGTGCATTTGCAGCTCAAGCTATGATGCGAAACAGCCAATTTACTCAACAAATATGTCAATTGTGTGCAGAAATTTGTGAAGCATGTGGGAATGAGTGTAAGAAACATGATCATGATCATTGTCAAAAATGTGCCGAAGCCTGCTATAAATGTGCGGAAGAATGCCGGAAAATGGCGTCTTAAAAAATAATTGCAACAACTTTTAAAGGCACCTGGTAATTCATACAGGTGCTCTTTTATTATGAGTAGAGGGAGAGGACAGAATGTTTCATTATACTAAGACATTAAATGGTACAGTCAATGATAATGTATATGCAATTACTAAATTGTTAGAAGAGAAAGGCTTTGGAGTGCTTTGGAATCTCAACTTAAAAGATAAATTAAACGACAAAGGAGTCAATTTTTCTGAGGAAATTGTCATTTTGGAGGTTTGTAATCCTTTTGAAGCCAAAAAGGTATTAGAGGAAACTTTACTGGCAAGTTACTTTCTTCCTTGCAAAATAATTGTTTATAGTGAGGAAGGTTCTACTAAAATCGGGATGCCAAAACCTACCTCACTTATTCAAATGTTAGAGGATCATAATCTTGAAAAGATAGCTTCTGATATTGAAGCGCGTTTAATTAAATGTATTGAAAAACTTCCTTAATGCTGAACCTTCTTTTACAGCAGGTTCCACTGTTTTTTATAGGTCCTCACTTCTTTTTCTTTATGTTTCGATAGCATATAAATATCCCATAAGATGCAGCTAGACTCATAATTATTTTCCCTTGAACACTTACTGTTGTGACTTGATAAACAGCATATGACTCCAAAAGCAATGCCGGTAATTTGCCTATTGTGCTCCCAAGGAAAAAACCAATGACAGAAACACTTCCAATTGCAGAAAAAAAGGTAACAATTCCAGATGGAATAAAAGGCATAATTCGTAATGATAAAATAAGTAAAAATGCATCTATGCCTTCAAGATGCATGAGGGAGTTCACACGTGGGTACCCTTTTAACTTTTCATGCGATATCCGTTTAAATCCTTTACGGTATAGATAAAAGGCAATTAAAGCACCTAATGTTTCACCAATAAAAGAGATAAATGTTCCTTGCCAAAAACCAAAAAAGGTAAGGTTAGCAGCAGTGACAAACACACTTGGCACAACACCTGCAATTGAAATTATAATATTTATAAGGATACTTATTATTATTGCTATAGAAGAATGATTTTCTAAAATCTTAACTAATTCTTCTGTCATTATGATGTCACCTCAAGATATTGAAATATCCTCATCTTTGTAAATTTTTACTGATTCTATCGTCTTTTTCATTTATCTAACTGGATCAAATTTGCAAAAACAGCAAGTCATAATTTTTGTGATATTGGCATTTCATTTTAATCATTTAATGGTTCTAATAGTTATAACAGTCTCTAACTATCATTAAAAACAATTAGGCGCCGTTAAGGATATCTTGAACGGCGCCAGTCAGGATGAATATTGTAAAAATATAAGTGATTTGTAATTTTTACTAACTCTCATTTGCGTTTTATAAATAAAATTTTGTATGCAAAATAAGCTAATCCCAAACAGATTATAGTTAAAAATGAAACTTTAGTCCAAGAAATAATTGAATGATAAGAGTTCGTTATTGACTGTCCTAGTGAATGAATAGACCACCAGTCATCAGGCTCGGAGTATATATGAGAAAATATGAACCAAGAAAAAATAAAAAGGATGGAAGAAATTAAATAAAGAGCCCTTTTGTCCACAAAAGCATCCTCCTTAAAGATGTTACGTTTAAAAAACAGATCAACTATTTCCGGATTCAATTTTCATACGTTCTCTCATTGACCTTTTTACATCTTTTATTATGAGTATTGATCCTATAATCGACAGAATCAATCCTATACATGCCATAAAAATAATAAATAGAATCATCGATAGCTCCTTATTGTCTAAAATTTATTAATGAATTAAGGATGTTACATCACTTCTATTAAAAATTTTGATATATTTATAACTTATTTTAAAGCCCTATACATCGTATCAGCAAGTGTTCTATAAAGGCAGTCCTGTGATAGAAAAAGCTTCAGCTGACATATTCAGATGAAATTATTTATAAAAAAGAAAACAATGGCTGGAGAATGAACATTTCCTTTAAAAATACTATAGAAAGACCAATTCGCAAAAACGAATTGGTCTTTTTATATTGTAGTCTCCCTAAAAATAATAAAGTGTATCGATTGAACCAATCATAATAAGGATGACTCCTGTAATTCTTTTGACAACAGATCCTATTTTTCTGCTCTTTTTCATAGCCTTTTTATCAAGTTCCAAATACCAAATGATAAAAATGATAAAAATGATCGGAAGAGTCGTTCCTAATGCAAAGATGCTAGGCAAAATAAAACCTATTGGTTCTGATAATACCATTGGCATCAATGTAACGAAAAACAAGACAAACATAGTTGGACAAAACCCCAATGAAAAACTGATCCCCATTAGAAAAGAACCTAACTTTCCTTTTATGAACTTTTCAGGAATATTTCCTAATTGAATGGTTTTTTTCAGTTTGATAACTTCCAGTAAAACCAATCCAACTACAATCAGTAAAGGTCCAGTAAGCTTTCTTGCCCAGGGAAATAGACCAATTAGCAATTGTTCCACTTCATTCCCTAGCATCCAGACAACTAAACCTAGAGTACTAAATACAATCATTTTCCCAAAAAGAAATAATAAGATATGCGGCCATGATACCCCTTTGTTTACTGAACGGCTCCCGTAAATCATGAAGGCACTAGTATTGGCCGTTAATTGACAAGGAGCCAATGATCCCACTATTCCTAGGATTAGGGCTGCAGCAACTGAAATGTTTTCCAAACTATAATACAGATTCATAAACGGCTGCGTAAAAACGTTACTAAATTGACTGATCAATGTATACATGACTTATTTTTCCTTATCAGTAGATTTTATAAGTTAAGAATACATTTAAACACTAAGATTCAGCATAATTCCAAGGTACATGGTTATTAAAAAACAAATACCAAAACCAAATGCAACGATTGGTTTGACTTGTTTATAAAAACTGATGACGATCATTAAAAGAAATAGAGCTGACATTGCAATCAAGGTCATACCTTCTATCGTAGGCACAAGCTCAGTTTGTATCGGAACCATAATTTCATTTCCTGTTAAAAACTCCACAAAAGGTGCAGCACCTTCGGATTTAAACGTTGTGGCAACATCATGAGCTGCAGGAGATAAGGTACCTAAAACACCTGTAAAAAAGAAGACAAGGAATAAACTAATGCTCTCCGTTCGAATCCAAGGTTTAGGATCCCATAAAGGGTTTGAATACGATTTTTTAGCTAAAACGCCATTTATGAATGCAAATAATAGAACAGGTATGATACTGATGTGCTTAAGTAACAGCATCTGTCCATATGGGAGTACCCATGAATTGGTATAATCCTTTGGAGTAACCACAAAGAACATAAGAATTAAACCAGTAACTATCGTAACAATTAAGAGACCAATCGAAAAAGGAGTAAACCATTTTAAAAAGGCTGCCCAATTTTTAGCCTCTTTCGAAAACCATGAAACTTGGATAAGAATACCTACCCAAAGGGTGATCACAGTAAAATGAAGGGAATGAGTGATAAAACCTGACCAGAAAGATAAGGAAGCCACATGACTCGCATACCCTACCGCAAGAATCATAAGAATTAACCAAAACGCTTGAATATATTTAGAACCTTCTACGTATATGGTCATCCATAAAAAAGTTGCTATAAAGCCTGTAAATATCCACGCAATTCCCACTTGAAATTTGGTAAGCACTGAGAACGCCGTTAAACCTAGTCCAACACTCTCCGAAAAATAAAGAATGACTTGCAGTACAGGACCAAATGAAAAAACGATAATTCCGAGAGTGGCTAAAAGCAATACCGGCTTGCTTACAACAATGTTCGGCTTGTTTGATTCAGGCACAAACTGCAAGGCAACATGTCCGACTATAAAAGAAAAAAGAACATAAAGAAAAAATTCAGTAACGGGAACAAATAGATTCATAATTTACCTCTTCTTTTTGAAAATGAGTCCGATGCTTACTCCTAAAATAATTGTGAAAGCAACAATTAGCACTAAAACAAAGAGAGATTCCTCGGTCTCTTTATCTTGTTTTTCTTTAGGATTATTCTCAGTTGATGAATTACTTTCAGCTATTTCTTTATTAGTTTCCTCTTTAGTTTCGTCTTTAAATTCTTCTTTTGTATTTTGATCTTGTTCTGGAGAATTGGAATCAACAGCTGGTTCAGTTCCTTTTACTAAGAAAGGTACTTCTCCACTGATCGGATGACCATCCTCACCGACAATCGTCCATTGAATGGTATAAGTTCCATTTGCTAAGGGCTCTTTTAATTTGCCGATCATTTGCTGGCTTTCTACTTTCACTTCTTGAAAAGGAATTTCTTGATCCTCTTTAATCAGTTTTATTGTACTGATTTCTTCAATCTCCGTTTCAAATTGAACACTTACCTTATTCAAACTCCCTTGCACTACTTCTCCTTCTTCAGGATTTGAAGATGTGAGGGCTGTATGGGCAGATGCCATGGTAGGTATAAGAATTAAAATAAAGAATAATAGTAGTGTGATTTTTTTCATACTGATCCACCTTCTTTTTGAAATAATCTAATATGCATATCCTTATCATAACGCCTAATCAAACAGCAAACAGATATCATTTTCTACAATTTTGTAAACCTTTGCTGGACATTTTAGTGGTCTTTACAAGCAAAAAGGCTTTCATTTAGAAAGCCTATTAATCACTTATCCTTTACTCTTAAAAGTCTTAAACTATTTAATGTAACAAGTAACGTTGCACCCATGTCTGCAAAAATGGCAATCCATAAGGTCAACCAGCCTGGAATAACAAGTAATAAAGCAAGCAACTTAATTCCTAAAGCAAATGTGATGTTCTGTTTAATAATTGTAAGTGCTTTACGGCTAAGCTCAATCGTGAATGGAAGTTTTCTTAAATCATCTCCCATTAACGCAACATCAGCTGTCTCCAGAGCTGTATCAGTTCCGGCCCCACCCATCGCGATGCCAACTGTTGAAGAAGCTAATGCTGGCGCATCATTGATGCCATCTCCGACCATTGCGACTCGATCATATTCACTTCTTAATTTTTTCACAGTCTCTAATTTATCCTGTGGCAATAACTCAGCCTGAATATCAGATACTCCTACTTCTTTTCCAATCGCGTTTGCGGTACCTTGATTATCACCTGTCAGCATGATTGTCTTTTTGATGCCAAGTTCGTGTAAACGTTTAATGACACTTTGACTGCTCTCACGTACCTCATCAGCCACAGCTAAAATCGACAGGAGGGCTGTGTTTGTACCAATTACCATAACGGTTTTCCCTTGATTTTGTAAAGCTAAGACACGTTCTTTCACATCATTTGGTATCTTGCCTTGCAACAATTCATCAAAGAGTTTGGGACTGCCGATGTAATAGGAATTTCCATTAATCATCCCTTTGATGCCTCTGCCTGTAATAGATTTAAACTCTTCTACTTGAATACTCTTATAGTCAATTCCTTCTTGTTCTGCTTTTTTCATTATGGCTGAGGCTAGAGGATGCTGAGAACCATTTTCTAATGCAGTAATAATTGACAGCATTTCTTTGTCATCAACACTTGGATTTAACATTTCAAAATCTGTAACAGCAGGTACACCTTTTGTAAGTGTACCCGTTTTATCAAAAGCAATTGCCTTTAATGCACCCATTTCTTCTAAATAGACTCCGCCTTTGATTAATACGCCATTTTTTGCAGCATTACCAATAGCTGTCACAATTGAAACAGGCGTTGAAATAACTAAAGCACACGGACAACCGACTACGAGTACAGCTAATCCTTGATAAATCCACGTTTCCCAGCTGGCATCTAAGAAAAGAGGAGGCATAATAGCCACAAGTGCAGCAACAACCATAATAGCTGGGGTATACCACTTCGCAAATCGATCTACAAAAGCTTGTGATGGAGCACGTTCTGCCTGAGCCTCTTCAACAAGGTGAATGATTTTTGCGATTGTTGTGTCATCAACATGTTTGGTAACTCTGACTTCTAATAAGCCCTCAGAGTTTAATGTTCCTGCAAAAACTTCATCATCTATCCCTTTTTCAACAGGGACAGATTCCCCAGTTATAGCAGCTTGATTCACCGCTGAAATTCCTTTGACAACCAAACCATCCATCGCAATCTTTTGACCTGGTTTGACAATCATGACATCCCCAACTTCGATGTCATCAACCGAAATCATGCTTTCAATTCCGTTACGGCGAACAAGAGCTTCCTTAGGTGCGATATCCATCAGGGAACGGATGGATTGACGTGCCTTATCCATCGAATAAGATTCTAATGCTTCACTGATTGCGAATAAAATGACAACGATTGCTCCCTCGCTCCATTCACCGATAATAGCAGCACCAATGATGGCAATCGTCATTAACGTTTTCATATCAAACTCAAATCGGATCAGATTTTTAAGCCCGACGATAAACAGAGAATATCCTCCAATGATGATAGCTGCTAGAAAGGCAAGAATAGATTGAGCACTTTCTTCCCCATACGTCATCATCGCATAATACCCTATAGCAATAAATAGTCCAGAAGCAAGTAAAGATCCATACTTCTTCATAAAAGGTTCTTTTACAGCTTGAACTTTCCCTTTTTCAGGTGATAGTTTAAGATTTTCAAATGCCCCTGCTTTCTCTAATTCTTTAACACTCGCATTTCCTACCACTGTCAACTTAGCAGCGCCAAAATTAACTTTTGCATCATGAACCCCGTTTAACTCTTTAACATTTCGTTCAAATTTCCCTGCACATCCAGCACATGTAAATCCTTGTACGCGGTACACATTTTTTTCAGCCGTTTGATCCAATCCTTCATTTGCCACGATAACTCAACTCCTTTTGATGAGCAAAAGCAATTTGTATAAGCTGTTTCACATGGTCATCATCCAGTGAATAATAAACAAGCTTTCCTTCTTTCCGGTACTTAGCAAGTCCTAGATTATGAAGGAGCCTCAGATGATGGGAAGCTGTTGCAGTCGTTGCACCTACAATATGCGCAACATCACATACACATAGTTCTTCTTCTAAAGAGAGCGCGAACGCAATCTTCACTCTCGTATCATCAGCTAAAGCTTTGTAGATTTTTGCGATATTCGAAGTCTCTTGATCATCAATTTGTGCTTTAAGTCGTTGTACTTTTTCACTATCGACACAGGTTATTTCGCATATATCCTGACTTTTAGTTTTCATACTCTCACCTCAATGTTCAAACATTCATTTGAATATTAGTGTATGATGAAATTTCAAAATGGTCAATCATTTGTTTGAATGTTTTTCATTTGTATTCATATTATGACTTTCTTATAATTGAAGAAAGAGTGCAAGAAACGAGGGATTCCTATTAAACATCCAGAGAAAGAAGTTAATACTCCGATTGATTTTCAAGATTTAGACGAAGAAACGTTACTCATATCTTCACAAACCTTTAAGGCGTTATCCGATCCAACAAGATTAAGAATTTTAAACCTATTAATACAGGGTGAACATCCAGTTAATCAAATAGCAGAAAAATTATCTCTCCTCCAATCCACTGTTTCTCATCAACTCCGATTTTTAAAAAATATTCGGCTGGTGAAATTCCGCAGAGCAGGTACAACCCTTTATTACTCTTGTGATGATGAGCATGTCATTGACCTTCTAAATCAAACAATTGAACATGCTAGGCACTAGATAAAAGGAGACGAAAACATAACGTCTCCTCTTTTTAATTGCAGCAATTTTCACTGCAGGAAGATTCTTTTTCATCTATTTGAATGGTTGTATGTTCCAAATGGAAGGTATCGTGTAACAATTGATTGGTTTTCTTTAGAATTTCTTGATTATCGGTTCCTTCTTCAACAACCAGGTGACAGCTTAAAGCAGGAAAATTAGATGTAATCGACCATACGTGTAAATCATGGACATTCTTAACTTCATCCATATTTAATAAAGCGTTTCGTATGTCTTCAATTTTTAAGTTGCCAGGTACCCCTTCCATTAAAATGTGAAACGAGTCCCTTGTCACACGAAAACCGCTAATAATAATTAATATGGCCACAATGATACTTGCGATGGGATCTGCTAAACTCCACCCAAAGAACATAATAAGAAGAGCCGCGATGATGGCTCCAACCGAGCCCAGCATATCTCCTATTACATGCAAAAATGCACTTCGAACATTCAGGTTTTCATCTTTATCCCCCCGCATAAGAATATACGCAGCAATAATATTTACAAGTAATCCAATTGTAGAAATCAAGAGCATTCCTGAGCTGATAACTTCAGGCGGATTTAAAAACCTCTGATAAGCTTCCCAAAAAATATAGAGTGAGATAACAATTAAAGTGATCCCGTTAATAAAGGCTGCAAGAATTTCGAACCTTTGATAACCAAATGTCTTTGAACTTGATGATCCCTTTGCTCCGAACGTTATAGCCAAAAAGCTTAAACCCAATGCTGCCGCATCACTTAACATATGCCCTGCATCTGATAACAGAGCCAGGCTATTTGTCAGGATACCGCCAATCACTTCCACTACCATATAGACAGTAATAATGATGAATGACAGCAATAATGCCTTTTTGTTATTCGTGTGATGGTGATGTCCACCGTGATCGTGATGATCATGTGAATGTCCCATAATTTCACTTCCTCGTTATATGATTATATGTTCATATATGTATTATTCCAAAGAGCCATTATATTTTCAAGACTTATTTATATTTTCTTTCTTTTTCACAAAAAAATTACAGAAGTTCTAAATAATTTAAAGCTGATAGTTATCGGTTCTATAGAATGGTTCAAATCGCTGGCTGCTAATGAGTGTTCTATTTTCTTTGACATTTAATACATGTATGTTATATGACAGCACAAAAAGAAGAGAACTCCATTCTAACTGGAAGTTCCCTTTGTTCTTCAATTATAGCTTTCAATTGCTGATTTAATAACTACTATATTAAGTTAACCACTTTATCACCAAATTAAAAAATTAACCAATAGTTCGAATTTTCTTCAGCTAATTGAGTTCTATTTCAGGGTTCTTAAACTGAAAAAAATCGGTAATCATAAGAACTCGAAATATTTACAACTGCATTTTCCCAATCAGTTTTATCTGGAATATCCCTTACCTTTTGAACATCCTTGCCGTTTGATATTTCATATTTATACCCCTTTATTTAATAAGGCGAGTATTTATTAGAAAAGTTCCTTAGAATTTCTTATTCAACTCAATTGTCCAATTGCTTAAGACCAATTTTTTAAGTGATTAATTCAATCTTATATGATTGTTTTTTATTTTCAAAATATTGTTAATTAATGGAACAATATTGAAATATCCTTCGTTATATAGGTTGAATACAGGTGAATAAGGGGGATGGGGACCGTGATTAAGAAAATGTTTATTCTTTTTGTGTTATCTTTTCTTATGATTTTTAGTTTAGATTTGAGTTATGCATCTGCAGCAGGAAGCAAATTCATCATCATCAACAAGAGCACTAATCAGCTTGCGTATTATGAAAACAGTCAGCTGAAAAAAGTGTTTAGGGTAGGCACAGGCAGAAGTCAATCACTTACACCTGAAGGAAAATTCAAGATTGTGAATAAAATTGTGAACAGACCTTACTACAAGGACAACATTCCAGGCGGTGATCCGCGTAATCCCCTTGGAAACCGTTGGTTAGGATTAAATGCGAGGGGAACATGGGGTACAACGTATGCCATTCATGGCAATAACAATCCGAACTCAATTGGTGGATACGTTAGCAGTGGTTGTGTTCGAATGTTCGACAATGAAGTAGAATGGCTGTTTAGCCAAGTGCCGACCAACACACCAGTAATTATTACTTCTTCAGGTAAGTCATTTGATTCTATTGCTGCATCGAACGGATACAAAGTATCATCTTCTGTTCCTGCAATGAATAATGGTTCGATTCTGAAAAAAGGTAGCCGAGGTCCTGCAGTTGAAGACCTGCAACGCAAACTTACTTCTCTTGGCTTTACCACCAAAGGTATTGATGGAGCGTTTGGAAATAATACAGATCAGGCAGTTCGTCAGTTTCAAAAATCCCGCGGCTTAACAGTGGATGGTGTTGTTGGTCCTGCAACAAGAAAAGCACTAGATGGAACAAAGCCAACAACACCTGATAAACCATCCACGGGAAAAGTCAGCGGTACTTTAAAAATGGGCAGTCGCGGAACCGGAGTAAAAACACTTCAAAGTACACTTACTGCAAAAGGCTACAACACTAAAGGCGTAGACGGGGTTTTTGGTTCTAACACAGAAAAAGCAGTTCGTTCTTTCCAAAAATCCAAAAACCTGTCTGTAGATGGTATCGTTGGTCCTGCTACGAAAAAAGCACTTGGAATATGATATTAAAAAACCTAGGTAGATGTCGAAATCACCTAGGTTTCTTTTCATTTTTCATCCCTTAAATGTGAATCGCATTTCTTAAAAATGCCCTATTGTTCTATTGATTTACCATTTTATCTTCTGACTGATTCGGAACATAAATATCCCTTAAATTATATTAATTCAAGGGTTTCTTAAATCGATATTCTTACTATAAAAGTTCTCGAGAACTATATATTTGAGAAATGAAAAAATTAAATAAGCAGCCAAGATTTGGCTGCATGTTACTTGTATTCAAATAATTTATAAATTTCACCTTGTTCTTCAATTAAATCTACAATATTATCTGCATTTTTTTGTCATATGAATGTTATAAATCGTCTTCTGATAGTAATTCCATGTCAGGACTCTGCAATTTCTTTAAATTATTTTCTTTCAGTTCAATTAACCTTTTCTTCTGTTTTTCATATTTCTCTTGAATATTTTCTTTTACTCTTTGTTTAGCTTCAAACTCTTTATTCAAATCATCTATTTGTTTCTCTAATATTTCGTTACTTGCAGCAGCTACTTCTTGTTCTGCTGTCCTCTTCGCTTTTGCCAATAATTCATCCATATCCAGTTCTGGTTCATTGCTTTTCGAAGAACCAAAAAGGCTGCTAAAAAACCCAGTCTGTTTAGGAACGTTTTGTTTGATTGCTTTTCTAAGAGATAAATCAAGGACTCTATAATACTTACTTTCTACTTGTTTAATCTTAATTTCTTGTTCTTTTTGTGTAATTTTTAGCTTAATCGATTCGATTTCCGTGTCGCAGAGTTCGATTTTGTTTTCTAAAGAAATAAGAGCCCCCTCTTCTTCTTTATACATCAACTTCATTTGATTATATTGCATTAATTGTTCTAATCTCGAAATTCTATTATCTGCATCTGTTATTGTATCAGGTGTCAGTGATTCCTCATTATTATTCACAACATATCCGGTTCTCTTTGCTTTTGAAACTGAGACTCCTGGAGTAATACCTACAAAATATGCTATATCGGATGTGGATTTCCCTGCTTTTTCAATTAATAAAAGAATCATATGCATTTTAAAAACACTTTTATAATCCAGCCGATAATATTTTCCAAATTTAACAGGCTCTATGTATTGTAATAGATCAGTTCTAAAGTAGTTTCTTATTGTTGAATCAGGTCTTCCTATTATTCTACCAGTATCTACTGTGCTATATGTAGTTTCATGATGCATTTCTAATATTGAATTAGTAAATAGTTCATCTTCTAATTTATTTATTGTTATTTCTTTTCGTATAGGATCATCTTTAAAGATTTCCTCTAATATCTCATGCATTGTCTTCTCCATTATTAATCACCTCCACAAATTCATTGTGAAATTTTACAACATTATATTCAATACTACCCTTCAAACCGCTATATTTCAATGTTTTTATTTGCGCTACAGCTTCGTGGACGAGAAACAACCAAAACGCTATATGATTGCACCAGATCGAAACGCATATGTTTGACAGCTATTAAGTGAAATCAAGTTAATTGAAATGAATTGAATTCAGCTATAGCTCAATAATACGCTGTTAAGCGTTTAGGTTTCGATTTGATTCGCATCTAAAGCGTTTGTTTCGAGATTGAGTTTAACGCAGCTTAAGTTTTCTGCTAACTACCAGACATTTTTACTGCGTCTGATAATTTGGTTGTATTTTCAAGGTGTAGCGCCGCGGGCGAAGTGCAGCGCTTCGTGAAGTTGAATTGATTTTATTGTAGCGCAACTGATTTTTCGCTATTTTGGCAGCAGGACAGACCGCAGCGTAAATTTGAAATAGAAAAAGACCGCAACTTATGCGGTCTCTTAATTAATCATCTAAATTATCCCAATCAATATCCTCATAATTGAGTTTTTCTTCCTTTTCATCTGGATCTTTTGATTTTGATGCTGCAACTTCATCTGTTAATCCAAAATCCTCGAAGTTAAACTCAAAATCTTCATCATCATCATCAGTCGTAATGGTTTGTATGGATGATTTTTCATAAACAATGGCTTTTTGACGCTCCTGAAATTCTTCAAATTCCGTAACTAGCCCTTTGGATAGCCGAGTAGGGAGGCCATCTGTTTTATAAAATGTGTAAACACTTGCTGAATGGTCATTTTTTTCTTCAAGATATCCGGTAAATACAGTTCCAGTGATAGAGAAAGATGGATTTTCAGTTATTTCAACACGCGCATCATCAATAAATCCGCTACCAATTGTCTTTTTTTGATCCAAAATAGCTAGCAGGCCCATATGGTGTACCTTAGAAGCATAAATTGAATCACCATCTTGCTTCATTAATTCAATAGGTTGGTGAAAAGAACTTCCTTTCATCGCTTCAATGAACATATTCTTAACATCATATCCGTTATTAACTTCATTTATAGGGTGTGAAAGGCGATTAACGACTAAACACCCTGTGTTCTCAAGGATAATTCTTCTAAAGTCTTGAGAATCGAAGGTAACTTCAGTTCCTCCACCGGTAGTTGCAGTATTCAGTTCGTGTATGATTTCACTGATTCTTATGTTGGCGTAGTCACGGTAGTTCTCTATGCCAGCACGCTCATTCTCAGGTAACCTCTTAAATTCATCATAAAAGTGTTGATTATCAGCAAATAATACAAAGGCAATACCCTTAGTCTTATCATTTGCAACTTTCCATATTCTTTGTGCAAAGTCATTTACTTGCCTTAACGCATCTGGGCCGTCTGCACGCAATGGGAGAGTAACAATAATACCTACTTTAACAAATTTTTCTTCTGCATTCTTTAAGGCTATTTTCATGTACTTCTTAAGATTATCCTTTAATTCTGTGCCAGGAACTTTAGCTTGAAGTTTTTCAAATTCTTCTTTTATTTTTGGCTTATTGTAAGTATTATGAAACTCATCCATCGCTCTAACAATAGTTGAGGTGCCTGTACCTCCGCCAAGACCCGCAAAAAACACTACAAGGTCATCAGACGGTCTTACTCTTTCATTAATAAATTGCTTTAATTTATAATTTACTTCTTCATTTTCTTCAAGAATCTTGATCGCTTTTTGAGGGTTTTTTCCTAATCCGCCTAAATTTAATGAAACACGATTTGCCTTGTCAACGTGCTTTAAACCTTGTAAATCACCGTCATTACTATTTAGTGCTAAGCAGTTGTAGAAGGGCTTGTTATTATCATCTTTTAATGCTGCAAAGTTATCTACCATTCTGGTTCCAGCTTGTCCGAAGCCAACCATTGTCATGTTGATCGCTGGTTTGTTAATAGTGAAGGTTTTAGCCATTTTATGCTTCATCTCCTTTGGTTCTTTTGCTGATTTCCCCAAGTACCTGTAGTCCGCGTCTTGTTGGATATAAAAATTTATAAGGTTTTACAGGCCTATAATAGATCAAAGACATATCCAATAATTTATCAACAATTCTTTCTGCGGTTTTTCTCTGTATGTTCGTATTTACTGTTTTATATGTAAAGGATTTCCCTCTAGCTGCCTGTCTTATAGACCGATCGACTTCTACATTCTCTACGATCTCATTAATGGTAACACCACTTCCGGGTCCGTCTAGTGTTAGCTGCTCTTTAGCTTTTTTAGAGATATACACTAATACTTTTTTTGAACTAACATCTTTGTCGATAATTTCTGCAAACATTGATGCGACCTCACCGCTGAATACTACCTTTTCATACTTCAAATGAAGTTCTGTAATCAATTATACAAAGCCTCCTTAATATTCATGATTTAGTATATGTTACCTTATATGAGACTCTTATACAAGACTCTAAATCTATTTATTCAAACTATAACAACTCTTTTCATCTCCTATAAATGTATAATTCACAAGAGTTTAAATAAGGACTCTTTATAAAGACTCCCTTATTGATAAATAGTCATTTTTTTATTAATTTTATTCAGAATATCGTCATTTATTATATAAATCTATAATTACTTTTATTAAAAATAAGATTTTATCAATCTAAAAGAACCGATAATTTTATTTAGACTCTATATTTAGAGTCTGAATATGAAGTCTTTAGAATCAGACTATGTATTATTTTTTTCATAATATTCTTAACATAGACTCTGTATAAGGACTCTCAGAGAGGACTCTAAATAAAAATGCTTAATTAGCTGTTTATTATTGTATTGCTGAATGCTAAATTCTATTATTTTCCCTAATCTTTATTTGGCGGTTTGGTTATTTGGCCGCTGCGTAGCGATAAAGAAAGAATGTGAATGTACTTTCTGGTTTGAGCTGCCAGATAATTAATAAACGCATCCTATTATTCGTTACAATCCGTTCAGATTAAGTAGTGCACGTTGTATAGCGCTTGTAATTTGCACTAAATTTATATACCTTATTGCCAGCGCAATTCAAATACACTATAACCTATTGGATTAGAGTTTAATTAACTACCAGACAAAATTATTTTTGGATCTACTGATAATTTAGAAGTAATTGTTGTTATTTAAAAAAGGGGGTATGTATTATCTGAAATATATTCGGAGTGGGTTAGTCTTCTGAAGAAGAGAGGTCTGCTGGAAGACAATGATTAACTAGCCATTTCCCTTTATGTGGTGTTTCTACATTAAGAATTTGTATCTGTTTCATACGGATCATATATGATTTGCAGCGTTAATAGCGCTTTAAGCGAGCCGCAGCGCAATTACTTGCTCTTCATCATGGAGTAGGGGGAAGGCAACACATGGCACTTTGTTGGAATGCTGTATTTTCAAATTCTTCTTGTTTTAGTTGTGACGTGAAGAGGGGTTATATGATGCTAATTTCTTGACACCACTCTATATTGAAGCGAATAGGAGAAGACATATTTAATCCCATTCTATGTCCTTTTAATCTTTCCGGATAAGAATTGCATAAAGTTAAATAAAAAGAAATACCAGGTTTCTTTTCACGTATTGAATATGCATCTTAGGTGTGTATTTTGTAAGACTCTTTGATGTATTAATTTTTTTCGATTTACATCCACTTTATTTTTTATTCTTTTTTGTACTTTGTAACCCCAACTTTTTTGCACTTTTGTTCCCAGCTTTTGCGATGGCTTTAGCTAATGCTTTGTTTAGTTTCACTGTAATCAGCTCCTTTAAAATCAGTTTGGACAAAAAATTAGAAACTTATACTCATAGACCTCCATCCTCCCTCATAGACTATAAAAAAATGGAATTATGGAATTATGACTCTTAGATAATCATGATTCAGACAGTGGAAGTGGGGGAGAGAAGAGGATGAAAAAAAATAAGATGATTGCACCTATATTCAGTGACATACCTTTACAGCCAGTGAGAAACGAAAAAAAAATATCGGACAGAGCAACAAGATTTGATAAGACAAGCCCAATAAAATACCCTGTTACAGAATCAGAAAGCAAGTTGTTACGTAGGCTATTTATCCAATATGGAGGAAAGGTTGGAGCTGGTAGCATTACAGAGTTTATGACCATGATGGTTAGATATGGGTTAAGGAATCGAAGTGTGGTTAGAGAATTTGATCAGTATAAAGATACAGGTAACTATAAAACGGTTAAACCCAATCAATTAGAAAAGCAGCTAATCGTTGACCTAGCAATTGATTGGGATGTATCAGAAAGAAAAACGATCCGTAATATCGTTTTATCTGTCGTTGAGTATCTTCATAAGGGAGGATCCTTAATTCATGAAGAAGTTCAGCCGATTCGACCTTCTAAATAATGTGATGCTGTCTCCAACCGGGGATATCATTAACAGAATGTTTGACTCTAAATATGCTCGTCTAGATATATGGGTTCCTCAGTACGATCTTAAACGTGCCCAAGTGTTTGTAAGTACAGTTAATGATTTATTAGATGATGAAGATGAAGATATTGAGTTGTTTTCAATAGACAAATTTATTATTTTACTTTATGAGGATTTTTTAAGGCAGATTGATTATGGAATGACTCTAGAAACTCTAGGAAATGCCATTAGAATTAAATTGAACGAACTAGAGGTAAGGAATATAAAGGTTACACATTATCACGATAATCAGGAGAATAAAATTGAATTGAATGATATTGTCCGCCATATGCACCAGAAGAAGGAAAATCAGAGAATGAATCAAGAGAGACTTATTTCTTTTAGAATTCTAAAAAAATACGTATTAAGGGGAGAAGTATTGCTGCATGATCTAAGTGAACTACATCCTGATATTAATTTAACTGTAGAGGAGCTGATTTGTCTAAGGTTCAGGGATGTCTTAAATCAGATAAAAAAAGGGGACTATTCTATTCTTGCTAACATTGTCAACGCTTTAAGTGATTAATGCATTTTTAAGATAAGATGAGTTTTCAGCAGCATGTTCCTGTAATCATCCTTTTTACACAATAAAAAACCACCTGTTTATCTTTTTTATAAAGATAAGTGCAGGTGGTTCATCTGTTATGACCACAATAGCTGCAGCCATTATGTAAATCTTCAAAACTAAACCAAATTGGTTATAGGCTCAGTGATAACTGTTCTAAAAGAAGGTTCTGATAAATATCTTGTAATTCTAAATTTTTAAAATCACTGATAAGTTGAGGTTTCAATCCAACTTCTTGTCTTTCTTTGATATCGTTTTTTATTGCCTCAATAATTGACTTTTTAATACTTTCATCTAATTCTTCAGGGGATTTTTTATTTTTATCACGTTTATTTAATTTAATTTTTATTTCTTTGGTATTAAGTAAAAAATCCTCAAATTCCTCTTGGCTTCCTCTTTTTTCAAAATATAGCTGTTGTTTTTTTTCAGTAGATCCATTCTCCATTATTTCTTTTTCTGCTTGATTTTTTTTCATCCACTCAGGAATCACCTCAGAACGTATTGGTTTCTTGGTTGTTTTTTGATTTTGTATCCGATTATTCTCAATAACATTTCCATAATCCTGTTGTATTGCTTTTACAGTATATGAACCTGTATGAGTGATTTGTGACGTTTTAAGTCGCTCTGTGACATAATTTACATTGCGTTCGATTCGATCATGCGTGAACTCATTTAAGAGCCATTCTAGTTTACTTTTTTCTACTCCAAGTTCAATTAGTTTTTCTCTAAGGCCCTTGCTTTCTTGTAATAACGAATTGACTTCGGGAAGATTTCTAATAGAATCTTTTTCACTTCTACCTTTTAGATCTACTTGATCACCAAGCTCCTTTAGCCTTTTTAAGACTTTACTATTAATCAGAAATTCTATACTTGTTACTTTTCTTCCAGTCTTTATCTCTGTAAAAATAAATTCAATATCGGTTTTTTCATTAATTTCTGATTGAGCTACCAAAAGCACTTTACTTTTAAAGTGACCGTACTGCTTGTATTTGTCGGGTTCGATTGCTAGTAATTTTCGGATCTCTTCAATGGTAAATTGCCGTTTTTTTAATCGTTCATATTGCTTAAGCAACTCATAAATCCGAATAGAATAAACTGAGTTCAACCGCACTACATTCTCAAGCTGGTATGTAGTAAACTTTTCTTTCAGTTCTAAAAATAAATATTTAAGTTTCGGGTGGAATTGTAATGTTATGTATCCCTCTTTATCTTCATAGATGGAAGTAATAACCCAATTGTAATTTCTTTGTTTTCCATCTTCCTTTATTGTTAAAACCTTCGATTGAAGTCCATTAACTATTTCTTTGAGGTAAGAATAGAAGCCTGTCCCCTTTTTATTCCCAATAATTTCAATGAAGTCTCTTGCCCTGAAGCGATAAGTCTTTAAGGTTTCGTCATTTGGTTGAACCTTAGATGCCATAACTAATAGGATCCGTTGTTCTTGCAAGGAGAGTTTGTATGTACTTTCTATTAGTTCGTTAGATTTCGTTACCCAATTTTTTATATCTATATTTTCAAGTTCGTTATGCTGTCCATCAACTAATTCACCCAT
>NZ_CM174460.1:325000-4429863 GCF_057838075.1 Metabacillus sp. KH_069 | reverse complement strand
ATGAGGCATCTCCCTCCTTTTTCTATAAATTGAACGTGTACATGTTTTGTACAACAGCTGGATGTCCGTGAATAAAAATGCAAAACGAACAAAATGTGCATAAATATATAATATAGTAGAAAAACGTCTTTTCGACATAAACCGTTAAATGTGGACAAGTTTTTTAACAGGGTGTTTATAATCTTTCCACATGTTATCCACAGTGTGTGGATAAACCTGAAATTGACGTTCCGATATTCAGAGTGAAAACACAAATATAATATCAAATTAAACGAAGCGGCGCAATGGTTTTATAAAACTTATCCACATATCAGACTCTATGTTGAGAAAAATTGTCCACATATGTTTGTTCTGTGTGAAACCTGTCGATAACAGGTGTGGATAAAAAAATATGTCGAAAAAACTATGCACAGTCTATGATGTTTGACAGATTTGTACATCAAAAAAAGTTCTCCAATTTATTCTTGGATTTTTTAAAAGCGGATCAGATCCTCCAAAAAATGAGAAGTTTTTATATAAGAAAAGATTCGTATGTGAGGAGAATGTATAAGGATAGCGCAAGCGCCCGTTCTGGCCGAGAGTTTGGCGATTCCGCTCGCCATCGAAGGGCAAAATTTTATACTTTCTTATCTCTTTAAAAAAAATCATTCGATTCAAAAGATCTTAAGCAAAGGCTCTTCTAGTAAATATTGTTGCAATTAGAATAAATGTTAAAAACCTTAAGTGGATTGCAGCGGAAGGAACTTGACTCCTGCGGGATATAGAGCAAAATGGGAGACCCCACAGGCAACGCCGAGGAGGCTCCCATGCTCCCCGCGGAAAGCAAGTCCCTGGAGCGGAAAGGAACGGACAACATTCATCATCAAAACAACAATCTTTGCGAAAACCGCATGAATGTGACCTGAATTTGTATGAAATGACTATACGCACAGCCTTTAGAAACAATAAATGATGGAGCAGCCATGTTTCAGCATAAGATCTTTTTTGACATATGGTTGACAATTCACTAGGTCACTCTCTATAATTAGTAAGACTGTCTTTAACAGCTATTCCTCAGGGAGGTGTCTATAATGAAAAGAACTTATCAACCAAATAAACGTAAACATAGTAAAGTTCACGGTTTCCGCGCTCGCATGAGCACTAAAAACGGACGTAAAGTGCTAGCTGCACGTCGTCTTAAAGGAAGAAAAGTATTATCAGCATAGGCCACTGAAAAATATCAGTGGTCTTTTTTACATGGCCCAATCCTGCTTATGGTTGGGCCATGTTTTTCAAAACAGCTGTTTAAATAGATATTGTTAAAGAAATAATGATGGAAAAGCTCTCAGAAGGCTGAAGAATTCAGGCAAGGATCCGGAGTGAGGATATGAAAAAGAAAAACCGCATCAAAAAAAACGAAGACTTCCAAAAAGTATTCAAGCATGGTAAGTCGATGGCAAATAGACAATTTGTGATCTACATGCTGAATCAGCCTGAAGAAAAAGAATTCCGTTTAGGTTTATCAGTCAGTAAAAAGATAGGAAATGCCGTCACAAGAAACAGAATTAAGCGTCTCGTCCGCCAAGTTTTTCTTGAAGAAATGGATAGCTTAAAAACAGGCATTGATTATATAGTAATTGCCAGAAAGCCGGCATCCGAAATGGACTATCATGAAGTGAAAAGCAGTTTACTGCACCTTTTCAGAAAAACAAAAGTCCACAGAGCAAGACCGCAGCGTGAAAACTCCATAAAAAATACATAGAAAAATGAAAATTGAAAGACGTTTTCTTTTTTGAAAGATGTTAAAATAAATGTTGAATAAAGTCGGCAGAACTTGCAGGTTTAGATATTTTGTTAGGAGGAATACCGGTTGAAAAGGAGAATATTGTTAGTGCTTGGCTTAGTGAGCATCATGATGCTTCTTACAGGATGTACAGAAGTGAACCAGCCAATCACAGAGGAAAGTCAAGGGTTCTGGAATCACTACATTGTGTATCCGTTGTCATGGCTGATCATCTATTTTGCAGAATTAATGGGTAATAGCTACGGACTGTCAATCGTTATTGTAACGCTGATCATTCGTTTTGCGATCTTGCCTTTAATGATTAAACAGATTAAAAACTCAAAAGCAATGCAGGAATTGCAGCCAGAAATGCAAAAGCTTCGTGAAAAATACAGTTCTAAAGATCAAAAAACACAGCAAAAACTCCAGCAGGAAACAATGGCTTTATTCCAGAAGAATAAAGTAAATCCTCTTGCAGGGTGTTTTCCATTATTAGTTCAAATGCCAATCCTGATCGGTTTTTATCATGCTATTATGAGAACAGAAGCAATCGCAGATCACAACTTCCTGTGGTTTGACCTTGGATCACGTGATCCATTATTCCTTCTGCCGATCATCGCTGGTATTACAACATTCATTCAACAAAAATTGACAATGGCGGGAACAGCAAATCAAAATCCGCAAATGGCTATGCTTTTATATATCATGCCAATTATGATCGTCGTCTTTGCTGTAAGCTTCCCAGCTGCACTATCCTTATATTGGGTAGTCGGAAATCTTTTCATGATCGTGCAGACAATGATCATCTACGGACCTGATATTAGAGCGAAAGCACTATTAAAATCGGGAGGAACGAAAAAGTGAGAGAAATAACTGCTACCGGACTTAGCGTCGAAGAAGCAGTACAATCCGCTTTAACACAGCTGAATGCAAGTGATAAAGAAGTTGAAATTACCGTTCTTGATGAAGGGAAAAAAGGATTTTTAGGACTTTTCGGCGCAAAGCCTGCAAAGGTAAAAGCCGTAAAACGCCCGAATCCTGCTGAAGAAGCACATCGTTTTCTGACAGAAGTGATCAAAAATATGAATGTCGATGCAAAGGTTGAAATGATTCAGGAAGGTAAAAATGTGACCTTTCAAATTGAAGGAGAAAAGGTAGCGCTTTTAATTGGAAAGCGCGGACAAACACTCAATTCCCTGCAATATTTGACACAGCTCGCGGCAAATCGTCATTCTAATCACTACTTGCATATTACAGTTGATGCTGAAAACTACAGAACCCGCCGCAAAGAAACGCTGGTTCAGCTTGCTCAGAAGCTTGCACACCAGGCTGTTCGTACAAAACTAGAGGTTCCTTTAGAACCTATGCCTTCATATGAACGTAAGATTATCCATGCTGCTCTAGTTAACCAGCAGCACAAGATTAAAACATACTCGGTTGGAGAAGAGCCTAATCGTCATTTGGTGATTGCTCCGAAATAGCAGCACGAAACCCCCCGCTGGTCTTTGATCAGCGGGGTTTTTTTGTGCATTCTTTCATGCTTAAGGGCTTAGAAACCTTCCAGTTGGAAATATTGTTATTAACATGTGGATAAGTTAAAATGATAATAAGAGAATTGTGCGGAAATTCAGTCTGTGGATAATTCGATATTTTTTTCTTTCCAATAAGAAATAACTATGATATCTTATAAATTTGACTGCGTAAATAATGGGAAATTTCTATATAGATTTATTTTGAAAGAAGCGGGGTGAAACGCATGGAATTCGATACAATTGCAGCAATATCCACACCGATGGGAGAGGGAGCCATTGCCATCGTAAGACTGAGCGGGGACGATGCAATCGGCATTGCGGACAGGCTGTATTCAGGTCCTTCAGGAAAGAAATTGACAGAGGTCCCGACGCACACGATTCATTATGGGCATATTGCAGATCCTGATACGGGCCAAATCGTAGAGGAAGTCATGGTGTCTGTTTTGAAGGGTCCAAAGACATTTACGAGAGAAGATATAGTAGAAATAAACTGCCACGGCGGGATTGTAACGGTTAACCGTGTCCTGCAGCTTGCATTAAACCACGGTGCCCGGCTTGCAGAGCCTGGAGAATTTACAAAGAGAGCGTTTTTAAATGGCCGGATTGATTTGTCTCAAGCTGAAGCTGTGATGGATTTAATACGGGCAAAAACAGATCGTGCAATGAATGTTGCTCTTGGACAAATGGAAGGCAGACTATCAAAGCTGATACAGCGTCTGCGTCAGGAAATTCTTGAGACACTTGCCCATGTGGAAGTAAATATAGATTATCCTGAGTATGATGATGTAGAAGAAATGACGCACAGCATGCTGATTGAAAAAGCAACATTCGTCAAAAATGAGATTGAAAAGCTGCTTCAAACCTCTCAGCAAGGCAAGATTTTAAGAGAGGGTCTTTCAACGGTTATCGTAGGCCGGCCTAATGTTGGGAAATCTTCGCTGCTGAATAGTCTGATTCATGAAAATAAAGCGATTGTAACAGATATACCGGGAACGACTAGGGATGTTATTGAGGAATATGTAAACGTCCGAGGCGTGCCTCTTCGTCTGGTTGATACAGCCGGCATCAGGGAGACAGAGGACATTGTTGAGCGGATCGGTGTTGAGAAATCAAGACAGGTACTGAAAAAGGCCGATCTTATCCTGCTCGTTTTAAACTACAGTGAGGCTCTTTCAAAAGAGGATGAGCAGCTGTTTGAAGCTGTCAGCGGGATGGACGTCATTGTGATCGTAAATAAAACAGACCTTCCTGGAAAAATAGATTTGGAACAGGTGAGAGAGCTTGCAAAAGGTTCACCTGTCGTTACGACTTCTCTGCTGGAAGAACAGGGAATTGACCAGCTTGAAGAATCCATCAGCTCTCTGTTCTTCGAAGGCAGCGTTGGCTCTTCGGATTTAACATATGTTTCAAACACAAGACATATTGCTTTGCTGTCACAGGCAAAAAGAACGATTGAAGATGCACTTGACGCGATTGATGCGGGAGTTCCGATTGATCTTGTACAAATCGATCTTACACGTACGTGGGAGCTGCTTGGTGAAATTATCGGAGATGCTGTCCATGAAAGTTTGATTGATCAGCTGTTTGCCCAGTTCTGTTTGGGAAAATAGCTTAAAATATAAAGGAGGTTCATACCATGGGATATCATGCAGGTGATTATGATGTAGTTGTCGTCGGTGCAGGCCATGCAGGGGTTGAGGCCGCCCTCGCTTCTGCGAGAATGGGTGCAAAAACGCTTGCTTTGACAATAAATCTTGATATGGTTGCTTTTATGCCTTGTAATCCATCAGTAGGCGGACCGGCAAAAGGAATCGTTGTGCGTGAAATCGATGCTTTAGGCGGAGAAATGGCCAAAAATATCGATAAAACACATATTCAAATGAGAATGCTGAATACAGGCAAAGGACCGGCTGTACGTGCGCTGCGTGCTCAGGCGGATAAATTTACGTATCAGCATGAAATGAAGAAAACAATGGAAAATGAACGGAATCTTACAATGCTTCAGGGAATGGTCGACCGTCTTATCATTGAAGACGGAGAATGCCGAGGCGTTATTACTCAAACGGGTGCAGAATATCGTGCTAAAACAGTTGTTCTGACTACAGGTACATTTTTAAGAGGGAAAATCATTTTAGGAGAACTGCAATATTCAAGCGGACCTAATAATCAGCAGCCCTCTATTAAATTATCGGAGCATCTGCAGGAAATTGGCCTTGATATGGTCCGTTTTAAAACAGGAACACCGCCCCGTGTAAACAGTCACTCTATTGATTACAGCAAAACAGAAATTCAGCCGGGTGATGACGTTCCGCGCGCTTTTTCCTATGAAACGACAAAATATATTACCGATCAGCTTCCATGCTGGCTGACTTATACAAGTGAAGAAACGCATAAAATCATCGACGATAATCTTCATCGTTCGCCAATGTATTCAGGTATGATTAAAGGAACTGGCCCGCGCTACTGTCCTTCAATTGAAGATAAGGTCGTCCGTTTTAATGATAAACCCCGTCATCAGATTTTCCTTGAGCCAGAAGGCAGAAACACACAGGAAGTATATGTTCAGGGATTATCAACAAGCCTTCCGGAAGATGTACAGCGAAGAATTCTTGCATCCATTCCCGGCCTTGAAAAAGTGGAAATGATGCGTGCAGGTTATGCGATAGAATATGATGCAATCGTACCAACTCAGCTATGGCCAACTCTTGAAACCAAAAAGGTTCCAGGTCTTTTTACTGCGGGACAAATCAATGGCACTTCGGGCTATGAAGAAGCAGCAGGACAAGGTTTAATGGCTGGAATTAATGCAGCGAGTAAAGCTCTTGGCAAAGAAGAAGTCATCTTGAGCCGCTCGGATGCTTATATCGGAGTATTAATAGACGATCTTGTCACAAAAGGTACAAATGAGCCGTATCGTTTATTAACGTCCAGAGCGGAATATCGGCTGCTTCTTCGTCATGACAATGCCGACTTGCGTTTAACGGATATTGGACGTAAGATTGGACTTATCAAAGAAGAACGCTACAGCGCATTTTTGCTTAAAAAAGAAGCAATTGAAGCAGAGAAAAAACGTCTGAACTCTGTCATCATCAAACCAAATGAGCAGACACAGGAATTAATTAGAAGTGCAGGCGGCAGTGAATTGAAAGACGGAATCCGTGCATCAGATCTTATTAAACGTCCTGAAATGAATTATGAGCATATTCATGCTCTAGCACCGGCTGATGAAAATATTTCCGGAGAAATAGCCGAACAAGTTGAAATTCAAATTAAATATGAAGGCTATATTGAAAAGTCCCTTCAGCAGGTTGAAAAGCTGAAGAAAATGGAAAATAAAAAAATTCCGGAAAATATTGATTACGATGCGATATCAGGCATCGCTTCGGAAGCACGCCAGAAACTGAAGGAAGTCAGACCGCTTTCAATGGCACAGGCATCCCGTATTTCAGGAGTGAATCCGGCAGATATATCCATCCTTCTCGTGTATATGGAGCAAGGAAGAATAGCTCGAGTTTCTAACGAATAAAGCAGAACAGAAAGGTTTTGAGTATGGACATTTCTTTATTTAAATCCAGTCTTGAGGAAAAGGGAATCTCGCTTTCCGCGCAACAGCTGGAGCAATTTGAGACTTACTACGAATTGCTTGTAGAGTGGAATGAGAAAATGAATTTAACTTCGATTACAGAGAAAAAAGAAGTTTATCTTAAGCATTTTTATGATTCTATTTCTGCTGCTTTCTATTTTGATTTTACAAAACCGCTGTCCATTTGCGATGTAGGGGCAGGCGCAGGGTTTCCAAGCCTGCCGATCAAAATCTGCTTTCCGCATCTGAAAATTGCGATTGTGGATTCTCTTCAAAAGAGAATTACATTTTTAGATCATCTGACGAAATCACTGAACCTTTCTGACGTATCTCTTTACCATGACAGAGCAGAAACGTTTGGGAAAAACAAAGCATTCAGAGAAACATATGACGTTGTGACGGCACGGGCTGTAGCGCGTTTATCTGTTTTGAGCGAGCTTTGCCTGCCGCTTGCTAAAACTGGCGGTCACTTCGTTGCAATGAAAGCTGCATCAGCTGAGGAAGAGATGATTAAAGCTGAAAAAGCAATCAGCACGCTTGGCGGCAAGGTGCAGGAAAAGTATGCCTTTGAGCTGCCGCTTGAGGAAAGTGAGCGCTCAATCATTATTATTCATAAACAAAAATCAACACCTGCAAAATATCCTCGTAAACCGGGTACGCCTAATAAACTTCCATTAGAATAGAAAAACATTCAGCGGAAAGTTCGTTCAGCATGCAGGAATATAGAGACTTGAAAGAGAATTAATATGATGGCAGTTTCTAAAGGTGGTGTAGGCTCATGAAGCATCCATTCTCTCGTTTTTTCGGTTTGGGAGAAAAAGAAGATACAGCAGAAAAAACAGCAGTAATCGAAAAAGAAGAAATTGATGATTCAGTATTTGATGAGGTTAAAAAGATTTCCGTGGAGGAAATCGTGCCTAATCGCTTTCAGCCGCGTACAGTTTTTGCGGATGAAAAAATAGAAGAGTTATCGCTTACGATACGTACGCACGGGATTATTCAGCCGATTGTTGTACGTCAGGTTGATGGAAGATATGAAATTATTGCCGGGGAAAGACGGTTTAGAGCTGTTCAAAAACTCGGATGGGAAACAATTCCAGCTATTGTGAAGGATTTCAATGACACAGAAACAGCTTCTGTCGCTTTAATTGAGAACCTTCAGCGCGAGGAGCTTTCAGCGATTGAAGAAGCCGTTGCCTACGCAAAGCTGCTGGAACTTCACGACTTGACTCAAGAGGCCCTTGCCCAGCGACTGGGAAAAGGACAGTCCACAATTGCCAATAAGCTCAGGCTGTTAAAGCTTCCTCAGGAAGTTCAGGATGCCTTGCTCCAAAAGAAAATTACAGAGAGACATGCAAGAGCACTCATTCCTTTGAAGAAACCAGATCCGCAAATCACGCTGCTCTCTGAAATCATTGAAAAGCAGTTAAATGTCAAGCAAACAGAAGACCGCGTAGTCAAAATGCTTGAGAAAACCAGCCCAAAAGCTAAACCAAAACGCAAAGCATTCAGCCGGGATACCCGTATTGCGATGAATACCATCCGTCAATCTTTGACAATGGTTCAGGATACTGGCGTAAAAATAAATGCTGAAGAAGAAGAATTTGAAGAATACATTCAATTCACTATAAAAATACCAAAGTAGCTCTCTGCCAATTAGTAGAGAGTTTTTTCTTTTGGGAATATAAATGAAGATCCAGGAATGTAAGCGCATTTTTACAAATTGCAAAAAAGTTCAAACCATTGGCAAAGTTTCATGATAAAATAGAGAGCATGATAGAGTTCATGTTTAGTGAAAGCAGGTGACATTGTGGGGAAAATTATTGCCATTGCGAACCAGAAAGGCGGAGTCGGAAAAACGACAACTTCCGTTAATCTTGGTGCGTGCTTAGCATATATAGGAAAACGAGTTCTTCTCGTCGATGTTGACCCACAAGGAAATGCGACAAGCGGTATAGGAATTGAAAAAGCCGATGTTGAACATTGTGTTTATGATATTTTAGTTGATGATGTCGATGTAACAGAAGTCATTAAGCCAACTGCTGTCGAAAATTTGGATGCAATTCCGGCTACAATCCAGCTTGCGGGTGCCGAAATTGAACTTGTGCCAACCATTTCTAGAGAAGTCCGTCTGAAACGTGCGCTTGAAAAAGTAAAACATAATTATGACTATATGATTATTGACTGTCCTCCCTCTTTAGGATTGCTGACAATCAATGCCTTAACAGCCTCAGATGCTGTGCTGATTCCTGTTCAATGTGAATATTATGCACTCGAAGGATTGAGTCAGCTGCTGAATACTGTGAGGCTGGTTCAAAAACATTTAAATACCGATTTAATGATAGAAGGCGTTCTTTTAACAATGCTTGATGCACGTACCAATTTAGGAATTCAGGTTATTGAAGAAGTCAAAAAATATTTTCGCGATAAAGTATACAAAACAATTATTCCACGAAACGTCCGTTTAAGCGAAGCACCAAGTCATGGACAGCCGATTATTATTTATGACCCGCGCTCAAGGGGCGCTGACGTATACTTAGAATTGGCAAAGGAAGTGGTTGTTAATGGCTAAAGGGTTAGGTAAAGGAATCAATGCTTTGTTTACGAACATGGAAGTAAGCAAAGACGAAACGCTGCAGGAAATTAAAATCAAAGATCTGCGTCCAAATCCTTATCAGCCCCGCAAAACATTTTTGCCAGGAGCGATTGAAGAACTGAAAGAATCCATCCTTCAGCACGGGATTCTTCAGCCGATTATTGTCCGTAAAAGTATTAAAGGCTATGAGATTGTCGTTGGCGAGCGACGTTTTCGTGCAGCAAAGGCAGCAGGCCTTCAGGCAGTGCCGGCCGTCATAAGAGAGCTCACAGAGCAGCAGATGATGGAGCTTGCGCTTCTTGAAAATCTTCAGCGCGAAGATTTATCTCCAATAGAAGAAGCAGCAGCCTACCAGTCCCTGCTGGATCATTTGCATATTACGCAGGAAGAGCTTGCGAGACGTCTGGGCAAAAGCAGACCGCATATTGCCAATCATCTAAGATTACTGTCACTTCCTGAAGACATTCAAACACTTATTTCTGAAGGCAAGATTTCAATGGGCCATGGCAGAACATTGCTCGGACTGAAGAAAAAAGACAAGCTGAAGCCTTTAGCTGAAAAAATTATGAAAGAGCAGCTTAATGTCCGTCAAGTTGAGCTCCTCGTGCAGCAGTTAAACGAAAATGTTTCACGTGAAACGAAAAAGAAAGCTGGCAGTCAGGACATTTTCATCAGGGAAAGAGAATCCTACCTGCGTGAATATTTCGGGACTTCCGTTACGATTAAGCAGCAGAAGAAAAAAGGAAAAATCGAAATTGAATTTTTCTCAAAAGAGGATTTGGAAAGAATTTTAGAGTTGCTTGAAGCTGAGCAATCATCTTAAGCGGCCATCTGACAGCATAGATGGCTTCTTTTTATGTTTTAGAAAACGATAAAAATGTCCAGCTCCAGCACATGACTTACCTGCCGTCACAGGTGCGTCCGGCTGAAGCTGAATAAGGGCTGGCGCTATTAAGTGGAAAGAGGGATTTAAGTGGTGTTATTAGGCAGTTTAGTGAATGCAGCTGGGATTATCATAGGTTCCCTTTTAGGTTTATTGCTTCGCAGAATACCGGAATCTATGAAACAGACAGTTATGACAGGGATAGGTCTTTTTGTGATGATATTAGGTCTTGATATGGCAATGGAAAGTGAACAGCTGTTTATTGTGATTATCAGTCTTGTTTTTGGAGCGGTCATTGGAGAAGCGATTGATATTGAGAAGAAACTGCATCAAGTGGGTTATTGGCTTGAGAAAAAACTGAGCAAAAATCAGACCGGGGATTTTGCACAAGGCTTTGTGTCCGCTACCCTTATATTTGTCATCGGAGCAATGGCAATTGTGGGATCTCTTGATAGCGGATTGAGACAGGATCATGATATTTTGTACACAAAGTCGATGATTGATGGCTTTACGAGCATGGTTCTTTCAAGCACGCTTGGAATCGGCGTTCTTCTTTCAGCGGTTCCTGTTTTCATTTATGAAGGCGCCATCGCTTTATTTGCGAATGTGATTCATCAGTATGTACCGGAAGCACTGCTTGAGAAACTGATCTCTGAAATTACAGCAGTTGGCGGGATTTTGATTTTAGCCATCGGAATCAATATGCTTGGTATAAAAGCAATTCGCGTAGCGAATCTGCTGCCGAGCCTGGCAGTTGTGGCAGTCATTATTGTTTTCATGAATATTGTTTAGTTGATGTTCACATCCTTGGCATGATTAAGCCAGGAACTCTTCGTCTTTAAAGAGATTTTTTTAAGTTCGATCTGCTGATCAGCGAGAATAATGCTTTTTGCAATAATAGAAGCCATTGTCATAACGAGATGCAGTCTTGTATTCTGCAGAACAAAGAATTCCATAAACCCGCTGACGTTGACGATTCCATTAATATGAATGTCTCCCACTTCGGGGAGCACTTTGTTTACACCTGCACCCGGCTTGATCGGACCTGCTCCAACCTGAAAAGTCCCTACACTTTTTAGTCTTCCAAGGCATGCATCGATAGCCAGGATGAATGGGTTATCAAACGTATGTTCTATTTTTTGGATGGTTTCTTCAAGGTTAACTGCATGGACAGGATGCTCGAGCGTTCCGTAAACATGAAAATGCTTGAGCCCGGCATCAATAAGCTTAGTGCCTACTAATGGGCCTAAACAATCACCGGTTGAGCGGTCTGTGCCAATACACAGGACTACGATTGGTTTCCGTACAGAAAGAAGGAGTTTCATTTCTGATGATAAATGTTCTGCCGCATGCTCATCTTCATAATAAATTCGGTCACGCTGCGGTTTTAAAAAGCCGGATTTAAAATTCATCATTTCACTCCTTCAATATAGTAGTAACAGTATACGGAAGAATATAGAAATCTATACATATTTAAGAGATAATAAGAGTTTTTGCTAAGCACTGTAAATTGCTTTGAAAAGTTGTTAAAATAAAACCTATCTTTATGATTGCAACGTGTATTTCTTTCTAAAAGAAAGGTTGATCTGATGTGGATTTTATAAATAAGCTTATCGATAAAATAGGTGCCTCTCTTCTTAACGAAGATTTATGGCTGGATTTCGGTCTAGGTCTGCTAAAGATTATTGGCATTATGATTCTGGCAACAATCCTGATTCGCGTTGGTAATGTCGTCATCGGGAAGATTTTCATGCTGAGAACAAAGTCGCCGCTCCGCATTTCAGAGCGCCGGGAAAATACCCTGGTCAAGCTGCTTGATAATGTACTGACATATCTCGTTTATTTTGTCGCCCTGCTGATGATTCTTGAGACGCTGAGTTTTGATGTGAAGGCTCTGCTAGCGGGAGCGGGAATTGTCGGGCTTGCTGTCGGATTCGGTGCACAAAATTTAGTCAGGGACATCATTACCGGATTCTTCATTATTTTTGAAGATCAGTTTTCAGTAGGCGACATGATTCGTGTCGGCCAATTTGAAGGAACGGTAGAAGAAATTGGACTTCGCACGACAAAGATCAAGAGCTGGACAGGGGAAATCAATATTCTTCCGAATGGAAATATTACGGAAGTGACGAATTTCTCGGTCAATAACAGCGTCGCTTTTGTAGATGTCAGTATCGCGTATGAGGGAGATATTCCGAAAGCGGAAAAGGTCATTGAAGATCTCTTGCTTGAGCTGCCGGATAAATATGAAGAAATGGTTGCACCGCCTGAATTGCTTGGCGTCCAAAACCTTGGTCCGTCTGAAGTTGTCTTGCGTGTAGTCAGTGAAGTCCTTCCTATGAAGCATTTTCATATATCCCGTGTGCTGAGAAAAGAAATTAAGATGAGGCTTGATGAGCACGGCATTGAAATTCCATTCCCTCGCATGGTTATGTATACAAGGCAGGATGAAGGTGCTAAACAAAAGGAAAGGATGAGTGAATAGTGGACAAGGAATTTGGCATAAATGACGTTGTCGAAATGAAAAAACCTCATCCATGCGGTGCGAATCGCTGGAAAATCATCAGAATGGGCATGGATATCCGCATAAAATGCGAAGGCTGTGCTCACAGCGTGATGATTCCGAGACGGGATTTCGCCAGAAAAATGAAAAAAAGATTGGTTAAGCATGAAGAATAAATGTTTCATGGATTAAAATTGGTTTATTTAGGGAGGAAACCTTGTTTTTTGGGTTGGTTTCCCCCTTTTTTTAGAGATAAGAAAGTATAAAATTTTGCGCTTCGATGTCTAGCTCCATCGCCCAACTCCTCGGCCAGAAAGGATCCGCCAGTAAAGGCAAAAAGCGCCTTTTCTGACGGATCCTTATCTGTCTGTCGGAGCTAAACGGGCGCTTGCGCTTTTCTTATAAAAACAGATTTTAACCATTTATGACATCCCCTCTTAAGCTTGTCATTTCATGCGTTACTATCTATAATTGTTGAAGATTGGTTAGAATTCGGATTAATCGATTATATATTGTTCATATAGAGGAGTGGAAATGACCATGGCTTTAACCGCTGGTATTGTTGGACTTCCGAACGTAGGAAAGTCAACGCTTTTTAACGCCATTACACAGGCTGGTGCAGAATCTGCAAACTACCCGTTCTGTACAATAGATCCTAACGTAGGGATTGTAGAAGTGCCGGATGAGCGTCTTCAAAAGCTTACAGATCTTGTAAAACCAAAGAAAACAGTGCCTACTGCATTCGAATTTACGGATATTGCAGGGATTGTTAAGGGTGCAAGTAAAGGAGAAGGACTTGGAAACAAGTTTCTTTCACATATTCGTCAAGTAGATGCAATTTGTCACGTTGTACGCTGTTTTGCAGATGACAATATTACTCACGTTTCTGGAAAAGTAGATCCGATTGATGATGTTGAGACGATCAATCTTGAGTTGATTTTAGCTGATTTAGAGTCTGTAGACAAGCGTATTGAGCGTGTCGGCAAGCTTGCTAAGCAAAAAGACAAAGAGGCAGTTTACGAGCACGAGGTTCTGTTAATGCTGAAAGATGCATTTGAAAACGACAAACCAGCACGTTCAGTGGAATTCACGGATGAGCAGATGAAAATTGTTAAGCACCTTCATTTGCTTACAAGCAAACCTGTTTTGTATGCAGCTAATGTATCTGAAGATGAAGTAGCAGATGCTTCTAATAATGAATATGTAAAAGCAGTCCGCGAATTTGCTGCAAATGAAAAAGCAGAAGTCATTGTTGTATGTGCGAAGATTGAGTCTGAAATTGCTGAACTTGACGGAGAGGAAAAAGAAATGTTCCTTGAAGAGCTTGGCATTGAAGAATCAGGTCTTGATCAGCTTATTAAAGCTTCATACAATCTTCTTGGTCTTGCGACATATTTCACAGCGGGTGTACAGGAAGTCCGCGCGTGGACATTTAAAAAAGGAATGAAAGCTCCGCAATGTGCCGGCGTTATTCACTCTGACTTCGAACGCGGCTTTATCCGCGCGGAAACAGTTTCTTATGAAGATCTGCTGAATGCAGGAACGATGGGAGCTGCACGAGAAGCCGGAAAAGTGCGCTTAGAAGGAAAAGAGTACATCGTAAAAGATGGCGACGTCATTCATTTCCGTTTTAATGTTTAATTCGGTTGCTTAAAGTCGTTTTGTTTGCTATAATTTAAACTTGTGAGTAATTGAATTGTTTAATTGCTCCTTGCCCGTTCAGGGCCGTTTAGACCAAAAGGAGGTGTAAGAGATGAATAAATACGAAATCATGTATATCATCCGTCCAAACATTGAAGATGAGGCTAAAAAAGCTCTAGTTGAGCGTTTCAACACAATCTTAGCTGACAATGGTGCGGAAGTTGAAGAAACAAAAGAGTGGGGCAAACGTCGCCTTGCTTATGAAATCAACGATTTGCGTGACGGTTATTATATGCTTCTTCAAGTTGCATCAAAGCCGGAAGCTGTTCAAGAATTTGACCGCTTAGCGAAAATCAACGAAGACATCATGCGTCACATGGTAACTAGAAAAGAAGTGTAATTCATATAGATTAGATATCTTTAAAAAAGGATGATTCTGATGATGAATCGGGTTGTTTTAGTCGGCAGACTAACAAAAGATCCAGAACTGCGCTACACACCAGCTGGAGCAGCAGTTGCTACTTTTACATTAGCTGTAAACCGCGCCTTCACAAACCAGCAGGGTGAAAGAGAAGCGGACTTCATTAACTGCGTCGTATGGCGCCGTCCGGCTGAAAATGTTGCAAATTTCCTTAAAAAAGGAAGTTTGGCAGGAGTAGATGGACGTCTTCAATCGCGCAGCTATGAAGACCAGACTGGCAAACGTGTTTATGTAACCGAAGTGGTTGCAGAAAGCGTACAGTTTCTTGAACCTAAAAGCGGCAGTGGAAACAGCGGCGGCGGTGGCGGAAACAACAACAATTATTATGGCGGCGGCCAGGGTGGACAAGGCGGCCAAGGCGGTCAGCAAAATCCATTCAGTCAAAACCAAAATCAAAATCAGAATCAGCGTAATCAAGGCCGTTCGAACTTTGATGACGATCCATTCGCTAATGATGGAAAGCCGATTGATATCTCTGATGATGACTTACCGTTTTAAAACATATAGTACGAGCATCTCATAATGGAAGGAGGAAATAACTATGGCAGGCGGACGCAAAGGTGGACGTGCAAAACGTCGTAAAGTGTGCTACTTCACTGCACACGGAATCACTCACATCGATTACAAAGATGTAGATTTGCTTAAAAAATTCGTTTCTGAGCGTGGTAAAATCTTACCTCGTCGTGTAACAGGAACAAGCGCTAAATACCAACGTAAATTAACGATTGCTATTAAACGCTCTCGTCAAATGGCTTTACTTCCATACGTATCTGGCGAATAATAAGATGAAAAAGGCAGTGAGGATTCCTTGCTGCTTTTTTATTATTTTGAGATATATTTGCGGATTAAAGGATAAGTGTTCTGATCCATTTGATTTGTCACACACGGTTCATTTAAAATAAGCTTTGAAGTATAAAAGAGGTGAAACTGTGAAACGGGTTAACGTACTGACAGAAGGTGCGATATTACTTGCGCTCTTTACTGTATTAACATTGATGACACTTTATCTGCCGCTGTTCGGGGCATTTTTAATGGTCTTTTTGCCATTGCCGTTTATCCTTTATACGGTGAGACACGGACTCAAAGCTGCGTTCACTCTAATGGCCGCTTCGATCTTAATTACGTTGATAGTTGGTTCTTTGTTTGCTTTGCCATTAACTTTAACATATGCCCTGAGCGGAATCGTGATGGGTTACTTTTATCAGAAGAGGCAAACAGCCGGCGCTTTGATCGGGGGCACAATTGCATTTCTTATCAGCTTTGTCGTCATGTATGCAGCCTCTGCGGCATTTTTTCAAATCGATCCAATTGAAGAAGCGACAGGCAGCATGAATGAAACAATTGATATGGCAAAATCAATGATGGCTGCAATTGGTCAAGAAGCAAATGAAGCAGCGATTAATCAATTAGAAGAGCAAATGAAGTACATAGGCTACTTAATTCCAAGTTTGCTTGTAAGTGTTTCCTTTATCTTTGCTTTACTTTCTCATGCTGTGACGGTTCCCGTTCTAAAAAGACTGAAAATCCAGCTGTTGCCGCTGAAGCCATTCCGAGAGTGGAAGCTGCCGTCAAGCATTGTCTGGTATTACTTGATTGTCAGTTTCTTATTATTTTTAAATCTGGATAAAGGAAGCTTTCTTTATATTGCCGCTGTAAACTTGCTGTTTGTTCTGCAGGTGCTGTTAGTTGTACAAGGCTTCTCTTTTATTTTCTTTTATAGTCATGTGAAAAAATATTCGAAAGCTATACCTGTTACAGCGGTCATTCTTTCTTTGATTCTGCCGATCCTGATGTATCTTGTGCGAATCTTAGGTATAATTGATTTAGCTTTTAATTTAAGGGGTCGCGTGAAGAAATAGCACAATTGCGCATAAACTAGATTCATACAGTGCGCAGCAGGAGTAAGCCGCAATCTTACGTATGTTTCACTGTTGTTTGAGGAGCTGAAACAAAATGCCCAGTTTTTATGAAAAACCGTTTATCAGGTATCCCCTATTTGCCTTAATCGGACTGACCGCGATTGCCATCATCATTGTCTTTTATTATCAATGGATGCTCGGTGTTGCCGGCGTCTTTCTATTAGGCGGGATCTTATTTCTGTTGAAAATTGCCGATAAAAAGCTTAAGAGCGCGATGGAAACCTATATTTCTACTCTCTCTTACCGTTTGAAGCGGGTTGGAGAAGAAGCTTTAATGGAAATGCCAATCGGAATTATGCTATTTAACGAACATTACCATATTGAATGGACAAATCCGTTTCTGACATCCTGCTTCCATGAAGACACATTGGTCGGCAGGTCGATGTATGATGTTGCCGAGTCACTGGTACCCCTTGTGAAGCAGGAGGTTGATACGGAAACCATTACTCTTCACGAGCGGAAGTTTAAAGTCATCATCAAGCGAGAGGAAAGACTGCTGTATTTCTTTGATGTAACGGAGCAGACAGAAATTGAAAAGCAGTATGAAGATGAGCGCACAGTGCTTGCCCTTATTTTTCTGGATAATTACGATGAAGTCACTCAAGGCCTTGATGATCAGACTAAAAGTACCATTAATAGTCAAGTAACCTCATTGCTGAATAAATGGGCAACAGACAATGGCATCTTCCTGAAAAGAACGTCATCAGAACGGTTCATGGCCATTCTCAATGAAAATATTTTAATAAAGCTTGAAAAAGGAAAGTTTTCAATTCTTGACGAAGTAAGAGAACAGACGACAGTTCAAAATATATCCCTCACATTGAGCATCGGTATAGGCTCCGGTGTGCCGTCTCTTACGGAGCTTGGGGATTTGGCCCAATCAAGTCTTGATCTAGCATTAGGACGAGGCGGAGATCAGGTTGCCATTAAGCAGACGAACGGAAAAGTGAAGTTCTATGGCGGCAAGACGAATCCGATGGAAAAAAGAACGAGAGTGCGTGCAAGGGTCATCTCTCATGCGCTGACTGAAATTATTTCAGAAAGCGACAAAGTCATTATTATGGGGCATAAATACCCTGATATGGATTCAATAGGCTCAGCCATCGGCATCCTGAAAGTAGCTCAGGTCAACGAAAAAGAAGGCTTTATTGTTCTTGATCAAAATGAGATAGATACAGGCGTGCAGCGGCTGATTCAGGAAGTAAGGCAGCATTCAGACTTGTGGTCCCGTTTTATAACAAGAGAGGAAGCTCTGGAAATCTCAACAGATGACACCGTTCTGATTGTTGTGGACACCCATAAGCCTTCGCTTGTCATCGAAGAAAAGCTGCTGAATAAAGTCGACAATGTTGTTGTGATTGATCATCACCGCCGGGGTGAGGAGTTTATTAAGGATCCATTGCTCGTTTATATGGAGCCTTATGCATCTTCAACAGCCGAGCTTGTGACAGAACTCCTGGAATATCAGACAAAACGTTTGAAAATGAACATGATTGAAGCGACGTCCTTGCTCGCAGGCATTATAGTCGATACAAAAAGCTTTACTCTCAGAACGGGTTCCCGTACATTTGATGCAGCCTCTTATTTAAGATCTAAAGGCGCTGACACGATTCTCGTGCAAAAATTCATGAGAGAAGATATTGATCACTATGTAAAGCGGTCAAAGATCATTCAAAATACCAATATGCTTAAAGATGGCATTGCCATTGCAAAATCAGATGCTGATTCAGAGGACTATTTTGATCAGGTCATCATTGCTCAAACAGCAGATACGCTCTTGGCGATGAGCGGTGTGGTGGCGTCATTCGTTCTTGCAAGAAGAAATGAGCACACAATCGGCATCAGTGCCCGTTCCCTTGGGGATATCAATGTGCAGCTGATCATGGAAGCCTTAGACGGCGGAGGTCACCTCACAAATGCAGCTACACAGCTTGAGCATGTATCGCTGCTTGAAGCGGAAGAAAGATTAAAACATGCGATTGAAGAGTATTTAGAAGGAGGAACTAAGTCGTGAAAGTTATTTTCTTGAAAGATGTAAAAGGTAAAGGGAAAAAAGGGGAAGTTAAAAATGTAGCTGACGGCTACGCACATAACTTTTTAATTAAACAAGGACTTGCGATTGAAGCCAATCAGGCAGAAATCAGCAAGCTTCAAGGCCAAAAGAAAAAAGAAGAAAAAGAAGCTGCAGCAGAGCTTGAAAAATCTGTCGAGCTAAAAGAAACGCTTGAAAGCTTAACGGTTGAGCTTAAGGCGAAATCAGGCGAGGGCGGCCGCTTATTCGGATCCATTACAAGCAAGCAAATTGCGGATGAGCTCCTGAAATCCCATGGCCATAAAGTGGATAAACGCAAAATTGATCTTCCAGATGCGATCCGTGCTCTAGGCTATACAAATGTGCCGGTAAAACTGCATCCGGAAGTAACAGCCACTGTTAAGGTGCATGTAACAGAACAAAAATAATCATATTTAAAATGTGATGTGTGAATGGATGCTGCTTCTTTTCGCAGCATCACATTTTTTCTTAGTATAGATAAATAGAGCTGCAGAGCCTTACTCCTCATTCAGAACGGACTGCCTGGAGGAACTGACCAAGGCGTGCTCAATTCTAATTAAATCAAAGAAGGACGGTGATCATCATGAATGAAATGTTTGATGATCGGATTCCCCCGCAAAATATTGAGGCGGAGCAAGCTGTACTCGGAGCGATTTTTCTAGAACCCGCATCTTTAATCACCGCGTCTGAAATTCTGATTCCAGAAGATTTTTACAGAGCATCTCATCAGAAGATTTACAATGTGATGCTGAAGCTTGCGGATAAAGGGGAGCCTGTTGACTTAGTAACAGTAACCTCTGAGCTTGCGGATGCCAATTTATTAGAGGAAATCGGCGGAGTATCGTATTTAAGTGATTTGGCAAATGCGGTACCGACTGCTGCCAATATCGAATATTACGGAAGAATCGTAGAAGAGAAGTCGATTTTGCGGAGATTGATCCGAACAGCTACAACGATTGCTCAAGACGGTTATTCCCGTGAAGATGAAGTGGATGTTTTATTAAATGAAGCAGAAAAAAACATCATGGAGGTCTCACAGCGGAAAAACGCGGGAGCTTTCCAGAATATTAAAGACGTACTTGTTCAAACGTACGATAACATTGAATTGCTCCACACAAGAAAAGGTGACATTACCGGAATAGCCACGGGCTTTACAGAGCTTGACAGAATGACAGCGGGATTTCAGCGAAATGATCTGATTATCGTAGCTGCCCGTCCGTCTGTTGGTAAGACCGCTTTTGCCTTGAATATCGCGCAAAACGTGGCCACGAAAACAGATGAAAACGTCGCGATCTTCAGTCTTGAGATGGGGGCAGATCAGCTCGTCATGAGGATGCTTTGTGCAGAAGGCAATATTAATGCACAGAATTTGCGTACCGGCAACTTAACTCCTGAAGATTGGGGCAAGCTCACCATGGCGATGGGAAGCTTGTCGGATTCAGGTATATTTATTGATGATACACCAGGTATCCGGGTAAGCGAAATCCGTGCAAAATGCCGTCGCCTCAAACAGGAAAGCGGCCTTGGCATGATTCTGATTGACTATCTGCAGCTGATTCAGGGAAGCGGACGAAATAAAGATAACCGTCAGCAGGAAGTATCTGAAATTTCCCGGACACTTAAGTCGCTCGCAAGGGAATTAAAAGTGCCTGTAATCGCCTTATCCCAGCTATCACGCGGAGTTGAGCAGCGCCAGGACAAGCGTCCTATGATGTCAGATATCCGTGAATCAGGAAGTATCGAGCAGGATGCGGATATTGTTGCTTTCTTATATCGTGATGATTACTACGATAAGGAATCCGAAAATAAAAATATCATCGAAATTATCATTGCAAAACAGCGTAACGGTCCAGTCGGAACGGTCAGTCTTGCTTTCGTAAAAGAATACAATAAATTCGTTAACCTGGAACGGCGATTCGATGATGCCGGCGTTCCGCCAGGTGCTTAGAGCTGTCGCTGCAGACAGCTTTTTTTTGTGGAGATAGATGATGATAAGCGATGATAGGGGATTTGTTTAGGGGGATATTGCAGTGAATTGAGTTGTGAGCACTTTTCTCGGTGTTGCGCACTCATAATGTGCTGCCAACTCGGTTATGAAGCACTATCCTGTGTCTTAGCTTAGATTAAGTGCTGCCAACTCGGTTATGGAGCACTTCCCACGGTGTTGTCACCTACATAAAGTGTAGCAAACTCGGTTATGAAACACTTCCCCCGTGCTGTAACCCACATTAAGTGTTTCAAACTCGGTTATGAAACACTTCCCACGTGTTGTCACCTACATTAAGTGCTGAAAATGCGATCATGGACCACTTATTTTATACGGGATCCCTTATTATTTGCTGCAAACTTGGTTATGACACACTTATATAAAAAACAGATCTCCATTTATTGTTTCAACTACAATTTTCAAACGTTCTCCTACGGCACACATCCTCCCTTTGGAATGAAACCCTAAAACAAGGGGAATCTATGTAAAGATGAACAAAATCATTCGCAATTACGATATATTACGAACGAAATTAAAATGTAATCTTATTAATGTTCGTCTTTTCGTTGACTTTCGATTCGTTTGCTGGTAAAATTAGCTTGTTTGATCGTGCGAAAAAAGAAAGAGTTGCAAAAAACCGGAGGTGCACATTAATGTCTTCAGTAGTAGTAGTTGGAACACAATGGGGAGATGAAGGTAAAGGAAAGATTACCGACTTCCTTTCAGAAAATGCAGAGGTTATTGCTCGTTATCAAGGCGGGAATAACGCTGGACATACGATAAAATTTAACGGTGAAACATATAAGCTCCACTTAATTCCATCAGGTATCTTTTACAGTGAAAAGACCTGTGTAATCGGCAATGGAATGGTAGTAGACCCGAAAGCTCTTATTACGGAGCTTGCTTATCTTCATGAGCGCGGAGTAAGCACAGACAATCTTCGCATCAGCAATCGTGCGCATGTTATTCTTCCTTACCATTTAAAACTTGATGAAGTAGAAGAAGAACGCAAAGGTGCCAACAAGATCGGTACGACTAAAAAAGGAATCGGCCCTGCATACATGGACAAAGCAGCGCGTGTAGGAATCCGCATCGCTGACTTATTGGACCGTGAGGCTTTCGAAGAAAAGTTAACTAGAAACCTTGAAGAAAAGAACCGCATGCTTGAAAAGTACTACGAAACAGAAGGATTCACCATTGAAGAAATCCTTGATGAGTACTATGAGTATGGTCAGCAGTTCAAGCAGTACGTTTGCGACACAGCTGTTGTCTTGAATGATGCTCTTGACGGAGGCAGACGCGTACTATTTGAAGGTGCTCAGGGTGTTATGCTTGATATCGATCAAGGTACGTATCCATTTGTTACTTCTTCAAACCCGGTAGCGGGAGGAGTAACAATCGGTTCTGGTGTAGGACCAACGAAAATCAACCATGTTGTCGGTGTTTCCAAAGCATACACAACACGTGTTGGAGACGGCCCGTTCCCTACTGAACTCGATAACGAAATCGGACATCATATCCGCGAAGTCGGCCGTGAATACGGTACAACTACAGGCCGCGCACGCCGCGTAGGCTGGTTTGACAGCGTTGTTGTCCGTCATGCACGCCGTGTCAGCGGAATTACAGATTTATCATTAAACTCCATTGATGTTTTAACTGGCATCGAAACATTGAAGATTTGTACAGCATACAAATACAAAGGCGAAATCATGGAATCTTTCCCTGCAAGCCTTAAAGTACTTGCTGAGTGTGAGCCTGTCTATGAAGAGCTTCCAGGCTGGACTGAAGACATCACAGGCGTCCGCGACCTTGGTGAGCTTCCGCAAAACGCACGCAACTACATCGAGCGTGTATCACAGCTTACAGGCATCCCTCTTTCGGTATTTTCAGTGGGACCTGACAGAACACAAACAAACGTTGTAAGAAGCGTATATAGCTAAGCAAAGGATCGAAAGGGGCTTGCCTCCTTTCGATTTTTTAGATTAAGGAGTCGAGATAGCCTTTTTCTATCAGTCTAAATCTTGATTCTAGCAATATTTTCTCTCATTCACTATAACAAGTTTCTTTATATTAAATAATTTCCTTGTGTTTCCGCGAATCATGAATTATAATAATAAAGGTCCGGTGTTAAACAACGTTTTACATAACATTGTGAAAAGATTATATAAAGGTTCGGCAGCCTGAAATTCGGGCGAAGGTCCCAAGAACAAAAACAACGATGTACTTCATACTTAAACATGGCTCGGTAGCTCAGTCGGTAGAGCACGATCGAATAAGCTGCGAAGCATTCACATCAGCGCACAAATTGAGCCGCTGCTTGGTTAAGCTTCCTGAAATTTGGGCGAAGGTCCCAAGAACAAAAACAACTATTGTACTGCATACTTTTATATGGCTCGGTAGCTCAGTCGGTAGAGCAAAGGACTGAAAATCCTTGTGTCGGCGGTTCGATTCCGTCCCGAGCCACTCAAAAAAGACATGATCCTTATAGGGTGCATGTCTTTTTATTTTGTGACTTTCGCGGCATGAGAAATCCTGCTTATATGGGCATATATTGACAGGAAACAGTAAATTATGTCACCAATAATACAGAAATGTTACATTTTGCAAAATGACTAGGTAATTGTCTGATAATATGCTAATTTAATATAGTGATAAAAAAATAGAATTTTGTCGAAATAGAACTATTTGCTTATAAAATGATAGATAAAGTACTTAGCAGTGGTTAATTGGGAGGAAATTAAATCGTGTTTAAGCGCATAAATGGATTCGTTGGAAACAACGTTCAATATACAAAAAACAGCATAATGAAGAAGGCTTTTTTTAGTTTGGGATTTGCCGGAGCACTGTCGTTTGGCATTGGATCTGCATCTGCGGAAGAAAAGCTTGAAACGGTCTATCATGTTTATTTAGATGGAGAAAGAATTGGTACAGTCGACAGTCAGCAGTTAATTGATGACCTTTCAAAGCAGAAAGTTGAAGAGGCCAAAAAGAACTATAAAGATTATCAATTAACGGTTGAAGAAATTGAAATGATCCCTGAGCAAATGTTTCGTCCTGTTTCTAACAACGAAGAAACAGTAAACAAGCTGAATGCAGAAATGGATGTTGTAGCAGAAGCTGCATCCATTAAAGTAGACGACCAAAACGTTGCTTACTTCAAAAACAAAGAAGAAGCCGAAAGTGTATTGAACAAATTTAAAGGCAAATATGTTTCCGAGGACGTTTTGAAACAGCTGGATACGATGAAAGATTCCACCGTGCCTCTGCAGCCTATTAAAGAAAATCAATCACGTATATTAGACGTTTCCTTTTCTGATAAAGTTTCAGTTTCAGAAGAAAAAATTTCTCCCGATAAGCTGATTACGGCTGAGGAAGGCTTAAAGCTTCTTGAAAAAGGAACACTTGAAGAGAAAAAACATAAAGTCGATGGTACCGATGTACTCAGTACAGTAGCTGCTGAATATAAACTTACTGTAGAAGAACTTCTTGCACTTAATCCAAGTTTAGAAGATGAAGATGTCATTAAACCTGGTGACGAACTGAATGTAAAAGAGTATAAACCATTTACAAATGTTCTTGTAAAAGAAGAAGTATCTAAGAAAGAAGCAATTGCCTATGAAACAGAAGTGATCGAAGATTCTTCTATGTTCAAAGGTGACAAGAAAACGAAACAAGAAGGCAAAGACGGTCAAAAGCTGTTAAATTATATTGTTTATAAAGAAAACGGCAATGAAGTGAAACGCGATACAACAAAGGATGAAACACTTACTGAGCCGGTAAAAGAAATTATCGTTAAAGGCACGAAAGTCGTTCCTTCACGCGGCAACGGATCTTTAGCATGGCCTGCTGTCGGCGGAACTGTAACAAGCAAACTTGGAACTCGCTGGGGCAAAATGCATAAAGGAATAGATATCGCAGGTGTAAGTGATCGTACGATTAAAGCTGCCGATAATGGGAAAATTGTTTATGCAAGAAACTCAGGAGCTTATGGAAACAAAGTCGAGATTGACCACGGAAATGGCATGAAAACAGTTTACGCACATCTAAACTCTATTTCTGTCTCTGTAGGTCAAACCGTATCTCAAGGCCATAAAATCGGTGTAATGGGATCTACTGGACGTTCAACAGGCGTTCATTTGCATTTCGAAGTTTACCAAAATGGAAACTTGAAAAATCCGCTCAATTACTTGAAAAAATAACCTCTAGCTTTGCTAGAGGTTTTCCTTATTTCAGCTCGGCAATATGCCGGGTTTTTGTCTTTCCTGAAAGAAATAATTTTTAGCGGTAAGTTTTCAGTGAGTTCATGATGAACCTCTTTTCACGCTGCAGCTGACTTACTGCAGCACATTTAGGAAATAGCTAAAAAGAAATACGCCTTGAAAAGGTGAATCTGTTTAGTAGAAGTGGTAAATTAAGAATAAGGAAAGAAACACCTTATGTAAAAGGGGCGATTGGCCATGGAAAAGAAGATCTTAGTTGTTGATGATGAAAAGCCGATTGCAGACATTCTGCAATTTAACTTAAAAAAAGAAGGCTATGAAGTATTTTGTGCCTACGATGGAAACGAAGCAGTCGAAATGGTAGAAGAAATTCAGCCTGATCTCATTCTTTTAGATATTATGCTCCCGAATAAGGACGGAATGGAAGTATGCCGTGAAGTCCGAAAAAAATATGAAATTCCCATTATCATGCTGACAGCGAAAGATTCTGAAATCGATAAAGTGCTTGGACTTGAACTCGGAGCTGATGACTATGTCACAAAGCCTTTCAGCACCAGAGAGCTTTTAGCACGTGTGAAAGCGAATTTAAGAAGATTGCAGGCTCTTCCTCCAGAACAGCAATCAGATAAAAATGAAATTGAAATCGGCTCATTAACGATTCATCCGGATGCCTATGTCGTCTCTAAACGCGGTGAAACGATTGAACTGACTCATCGTGAGTTTGAGCTGCTTCATTATTTAGCTAAACATATTGGACAAGTTATGACGCGTGAACACCTCCTTCAAACCGTTTGGGGCTATGATTACTTTGGTGACGTCCGCACTGTAGATGTGACCGTGCGCAGACTAAGGGAGAAGATCGAAGATAACCCTAGTCATCCGACTTGGATTGTGACACGAAGAGGTGTCGGGTATTACTTGCGAAACCCTGAACAGGAGTAGGTTTCATGAATAAAGTAGGTTTTTTTAGATCGATCCATTTCAAATTTGTAATGGTTTATGTGCTCCTGATTATGATTGCCATGCAGATCATAGGAGTTTATTTTGTGCAGCAGCTAGAAAGATCTTTGACAGAAAACTTCAATACCTCCATTACGCAAAGAATCAATTTTATTAATTACAGCATTGAACAGGAAATGACGAAAGAACGGACAGAGGATCCATCAGGCACCCTTCCGACGCTTGAGGAAGACATCACCGCTATATTAAAGGACTTTGCAAAGGATGAAATCCAGGAAATCAGAGTCATTGATAAAAATAGCCGCGTGATTGCTACGTCAGATCCTAATAATAGCGATATTATTGGAAAACGGACGACGGAAGTTCTTGTAAAACGGACGCTTGTTTTCGAAAAACCGGATGAAAAAGTCTATATAGAACGCGACACAAGCAGGCGTGTATGGGTTTCCTCAACGCCTATTAAAAATATTGACCAAGAAACCATCGGTGCATTGTATCTTGTAGCTTCGATGGAAGAAGTATTTTCTCAGATGAGGGTTATCAATGGAATCTTAGCCACAGGAACCGGTATTTCCTTGGCAATCACCGCAGCATTAGGTGTTTTTCTTGCGCGTACGATTACTAGGCCAATGTCTGATATGAGAAAGCAGGCAATTGAGTTATCCAAAGGTAATTTTTCAAGGAAAGTTAGAGTTTACGGCGAGGATGAAATTGGCCAGCTTGCCATTACGTTTAATAATCTGACAGATAAACTTGAAGAAGCTCAGGCCTCTACTGAAGGAGAACGTAAAAAGCTGGCATCTGTTATTGCGCATATGACGGATGGCGTCATCGCAACGAACCGAACTGGGGAAGTTATTTTGGTCAACAATCCGGCCTTGGAAATGCTTAACGTTTCACGTGAAACCGTTTATGAGGTGCCGATTACGAAAATACTCGGGATTGAAGACGAGTATACGTTTGATAGTTTAATTGAGCAGCAGGACTCCCTTATTTTAGATGCAAGCACTGAGGATAAGCCATACATCCTGAGAGTGAATTTCTCTGTTATTCAAAAAGAGCAAAAACGAAATAATGGTCTGATTGCTGTCATTTATGATATTACGGAACAGGAAAAAATTGATGAGGAAAGACGTGAATTTGTAGCTAACGTATCTCATGAACTAAGAACACCGCTTACGACGATGCGAAGCTACCTGGAAGCACTTGCCGATGGAGCCTGGGAAGATAAAGAAATTGCTCCTCAATTTTTAAACGTCACTCAAAATGAGACAGAACGGATGATTCGTCTTGTAAATGATTTGCTGCAGCTTTCAAAACTGGACAGCAAAGATTACCGCATCAATAAAGAATGGATTAACTTTACTACTTTCTTTAATCAAATTATTGACCGGTTTGAGATGACAAAGGAACAGCACGTGACCTTCCTGCGCAAGCTCCCGGACGAAAAACTCTATGTGGACATTGATCCTGATAAGATTACACAAGTGCTGGATAATATTATTTCAAATGCTCTCAAATATTCGCCAGAGGGCGGTCTGATTACATTTAAGGTTGAAGTGCAAGAGGATAAGCTTCAAATCAGCGTAACAGACCAGGGAATGGGCATTCCAAAAGGAACCGAGAACAAAATATTCGAGCGGTTTTACCGTGTGGACAAAGCGCGGACAAGAAAGCTCGGGGGAACAGGTCTCGGCCTTGCTATCGCAAAAGAGATGATTGGCGCGCATGATGGGGAAATATGGGCAAAAAGTGTGGAAGGCAAAGGAACAACGATCTTGTTTACTCTTCCATTTACCCGGGATCAAGAGGATGATTGGGATGAATCGTGAACAAGCAAAAACAGTCATATTAGTGCTGCTTGTCTGCTGCAGTGTGTTTTTTACGTATAACCTGTGGACCTTTAAGCCTAACTATGACTTTATACAAAATAGCCAGTATCTAGAAAATGCACCTATCAGTCAAGTGAAAAACGAGCCGGCTAACGTGATCCGTCCCTATCAGATGTTTGTCCATCAAAATGCCGAGCATTACGGAACGTTTAAAGCTGAAAATATTGATTTCCTGTGGAACCAGCTGCGAAACTGGAATATCAGCGAAGTGAAAAATGTCTCGAGCAGATACACGTCTGATCAGCTTGATGAATGGCTGAATGGGAAAAGCGAATCGAAAAAAATAGAATTTGTTTTCAGTGACAAAATTCCGTTTGAAATCTTTCAATCTATCTTTCAATATAAATCGCAGAAAACCATTTACTCTTCTTTTGACCGGATTGTCCTGCCTCAGGCAAAAGCCAATCAGCCGCAAAAAATTATTTTTGTTTCTGTCGAACAAAGACTTGTATATGAGGCATCTATCAGCAATGAAAACGCAAGAAACATCATTGCTTCCATCATTGAAAAAAAGGAAAACTTGGATCCATACCTTTCGATCGATCTTTTAGAAGATAAGAACTTGCTTCTGCCTGAGGGCAAGATTGAATTGAATCAGATGAAGTATATTATTAATTCGATCAGCGGTGAGAATTTCAAACAGGCGCTCTTTACAAATCCAAGCTATGTAAGAAGAGAAATGAAGCCTACACAAAACGTCTATACAGACGGAACAAGCCTGCTGACCGTTTACCCAAGCCAGGAGAGATTAAGATTTGTCAATCCGACCATCGATCCGAGCATGTTTATTGAACGGGGAAAAGCTATGAAACAAAGCATAGAGTTCTTAAATAATCATGGCGGCTGGACAGATGACTACCAGTTTTACAATATGGATTCCGACAGCCAGCTCGTCTCGTTTCGTCTGATGGTTGACTCTGTTCCCGTGTTTGAAAATAACACAAATACGTTTGGACCTACTGAGATTTCGATGCGGTGGGGAAATAATGAAATTGCGACCTATTTGCGCCCTCTCTATGATTTAGATACAGAATTTGTTCCAAATGCAGTGAAGATGCCAAATGGCAAAGAAGTCATGAATCTGCTTGAGCAGAGAAAGACGATTGAAAAAGAAAATGTGAAGCGGGTATTTCCTGCTTATGAAATGTCTGCAACAGCAGAGCCGAGAATTGTGGCCGTTAAACCGTACTGGTACGTAGAAACCGAAAGCGGCCAATTCGTTAAGCTGCAGGCAGGAAATGATACGCTTGGAGGTAACAGCGATGGATTGGAGTAAGACGAAATCCATTTTTATACTGGCATTTCTCGTTCTGAATACGTTTTTAGCAATTCAATATTTTAATATTATCATTACAAACAGCAGGTACGATGTGATTCAAAAAGCAACAGTTGAAGAACAGCTTGCAGCTGAAGGAATTACTTATGGAGAGCTGCCTAAAGGTAATGAAAAAGGTGCTTACATTACAGCTGAAAGCAAGGTTTTCTCTGAGGAAGAACTGAAGGCTTTATCCAATCAGGAGATTCTTAATGTTGAAACTAACTTCACCGGTTTAAAAGCTGAATTTGAAAAACCGATTGGACTGCCTGAGACGAATACCCAGAGTAAATTGAATCAGATTGTCCGCGAGAACATCCTTTACGGAGATCAATATGCGCTATGGAAGACGGATAAGGTAAAAAATACAATCGTCTATATTCAAACATATAATGATAGAATGGTCTTTCAGGACCTTTCTACTGACCAGAACATCGGGATGCTGACCCTTTATTTAAATGATAAGAATCAGATTGTCAGCTATGAGCAGACCATGCTTGAAAATATTGAGGATTTGGAAGAAAGACAGGACACCCTCCCTGCCCTTAAGGCACTGGAGGCTCTCTACAATAAAAATGATTTAAAGCCAAACAGCAAAGTAACAGAGGTGCAATTTGGCTACTATACACCTTTTCCCTTATCAGGAGAACAGATATTGGCACCGACATGGCATATCGTTGTAAATGAAAAAGAGGATTATTACGTAAATGCATTAGAAGGACAAGTGATCCGTTCTAATGAAAAATTGGAGTGAGAAACGATGAGCTTGCAATTCAGTGTTCTCGCAAGCGGAAGCACGGGCAATGCCACTTATATAGAAACAGATCAGCATTCATTGCTCGTTGATGCGGGATTCAGCGGTAAACAAATGGAAGTGCTGTTTCAGCTGATTGGGAAAAAAATCAATCAGTTATCCGGTATTCTTGTTACCCACGAGCACAGTGATCATATTAAAGGTTTGGGGATTCTTGCAAGAAAATACAAGCTTCCGATTTATGCAAATGAGAAAACGTGGAATGCAATGGAAGGGCTGATCGGAGCCATTCATCCCGATCAGAAGTTTATTTTCCAGACAGGCACCGTTCGGTCATTTGGAGGACTTGATGTAGAATCGTTTGGCGTGTCGCATGATGCTGCTGAGCCGATGTTTTATGCTTTTCATCATGAAGACAAGAAGCTGGCATTAATCACGGATACAGGGTACGTCAGTGACAGAATGAAGGGGATCATTGATAATGCGGATGCCTTCGTTTTTGAAAGCAACCATGATGTGGACATGCTCAGAATGGGTCACTATCCATGGAGTGTAAAACGCCGGATCCTGAGTGATGTCGGCCATGTATCAAATGAGGATGCTGCCCTTGCAATGACCGATGTGATCGGAGACAAAACAAAAAGAATTTACCTGGCCCATTTAAGCAAAGACAACAATATGAAAGAGCTCGCAAGAATGTCTGTACAGCAGACGCTTGCAAGCAAAGGGTTCATGTCCGGCGAACAGTTTGAACTGTACGATACAGATCCTAAAAACCCAACGCCTCTCGTTACTGTCTAAGATATAAAAATAGATTTTTTTGGATATCCTTGAGTATAATATTGCTAAGATATACACACTATTCATACAGGGTTTGTTTGTGTGAAAGGATGGGTGAAAAAGCGATGGGGTATTACGATCAGGACTATGAACAGTATAATCGAAAACAAAAAGGAAACCGGGGCGGAAAGTTCCTGCCAGGCCTCCTTGGCGCAATTTTAGGAGGGCTTCTCGTCATTTTCTCCATTCCTGTGCTTGCGAATATGGACATCCTTCCATATGACCTGGCTTTAGGAGATGACGACGAGGAAACTGGCGAGGATCAGACTCCGAACGAAACCGAACCTTCCAAAAACATTTCAGTCGATGTAAGCACAGCTGTTACCCAAGCTGTCGACAAAGTCTCAAAAGCTGTCGTTGGTGTGGTGAATATTCAGGAAGCCGGCTTCTGGAATGAAAAAGGCGAAGCGGGAACAGGATCAGGTGTCATTTACAAAAAAGAAGGCGGCAATGCTTTTGTCGTCACGAACTATCATGTTATCGCCGGTGCATCTCAGATTGAACTGAGCTTAAGCGATGGAACCCGTGTACCTGCTGAGGTCCTCGGAAGCGATGAGCTCATGGATCTGGCTGTTCTCAGAACAGAAAGCAAACCAGTGGAGCAAGTCGCGGAATTCGCAAACTCAGATAATGTGAAGCCTGGAGAACCCGTCATTGCCATCGGTAACCCTTTAGGCCTTCAATTTTCAGGGTCTGTCACACAGGGCATCATTTCCGGTACAGAAAGAGCGATTCCCGTGGATTCCAATAATGACGGCGAGGTTGACTGGAACGCAGAAGTTCTTCAGACAGATGCAGCCATCAACCCTGGAAACAGCGGCGGAGCACTCGTGAATATCGACGGAAAATTAATTGGCATCAACTCAATGAAAATTGCTCAATCAGCAGTAGAAGGCATCGGGCTTGCGATTCCAATTAATCTAGCTGCTCCAATCATTGATGACTTAGAAAAGTATGGTGAAGTCAGACGCCCATTCCTTGGCATCGGCATGCGTTCATTAAATGAAGTATCAAGCTACCATTGGGAGCAAACGCTGAAGCTTCCGGCAAAAGTAAAGTCAGGTGTAGTGGTCATGAGTGTGAATCCAGTATCACCGGCAGGCCAGGCTGGACTGAAAGAGATGGATGTCATAACAGAATTTGACGGCAAAGAATTAAAAGATATCATCGACCTTCGAAAACAGTTATATAAGAAAGCTGTTGGAGAAAGTGTAGAACTTGTTTTTTACCGAGAAGGGAAAAAACAATCAGTGAAGCTGAAGCTTGGAGAAGAACAGGAGGGGTAAGTTTCTCCTGTTTTTTCTTTGTACGAATAAATCCACATTGTGGATAAACGGAGGAAAATCATGAAATGCTGTGAAGAACACATCGAATTAGCGATAGATATGTATGTAGACGAGCATGAAATTGCGCCAGAAATCGAAAAAATCAGAGAAATCAACAAGTTATCCACAACCTGTGAATTGTGCACAAACCCTGCTGTATATATAGTGGGGAACTAATATTCGCACACTAAATGTGGATAAGTTGTGCACAAATGTGGATAAAATCTGTTGGTAATCTGTTCTTAAGTGGGGATAGCCTGTGAATATAACAATTTGTACAATCGGAAAGTTAAAAGAGAAATATCTAAAACAAGGAATCGACGAATTTTTAAAGCGTTTAACACCGTACGCAAAAGTCGACATCATCGAACTCCCGGACGAAAAAGCACCTGAAAACCTCAGCGAATCCGAAATGGAAATGGTCAAGCAAAAAGAAGGCGAACGCATCCTTTCGAAGATCTCCGATGACACTCATGTCATTGCGCTGGCAATAGAAGGGAAAATGAAATCATCTGAGCAGCTTGCAGCTGATTTAGATCGTTTAGCTACATATGGAAAAAGTAAAGTGGCGTTTGTAATCGGCGGATCGCTGGGGCTGAGCAATGAAGTTATGAAGCGGGCGAATGATACATTGTCTTTTTCGAAGATGACGTTTCCTCATCAATTAATGAGGCTTATCTTAGTGGAGCAAGTTTATAGGGCTTTTAGGATTAATCGGGGGGAACCATATCATAAGTGAATGAGGTTCTTAAATAACTTCATTCTAGCGTTAATAAAACCAGCATTTTTAGTAATGGGAAGTTGAAACCCACAGCATCCATATGATTGAAAATTTATCAAGAACCAGGCACTACAAAAAATTTTCATCATATATAGGTTATATCCGTTCGGATTTGATGAGGAGGATATCATGCAACCTATGTTACCTATGGAGAAATATTTTGGGCAGTTTGAACTGGTGCATGCTTTTTATGGGGCTATGCCTACAGGTGTCAGCGTTTCCGAAACCGGTCGTATTTTTGTTTGCTTTCCGAAATGGGGAGACGACGTTCAATATACTGTGGCGGAAATTGTTGAGGGTGAATTGCAGCCTTATCCCAGTTTAGAAACCAATGTGGTTAATACTGGGAATATTACGATGTCTTTCGTCAGTGTCCAAAGTATCGTTGCTGATGGAAGAGGAACACTTTGGGTACTAGATACAGGGGCACCAAATTTTTCTGAACCTATTCAAGGGGGAGCAAAATTAGTTGCTGTTGATTTAAGCACGAATACAATAAGGAGAGTATATACCTTTACAGAAGATGTTGTCTTGCCAACAACTTATCTGAATGATGTCCGTTTGGATTTTCGGGTTGGAAGAGCAGGCTATGCATATATAACGGATTCTTCTTCCAGAGGGCCAGGGGCTATTATCGTCGTAGATTTAGAAAATGGAAACGCGTTTAGACGGTTAAATGGGGCAATATCAACTTCACCTGATCCCTATTTTTTACCGAAAGTAGAAGGTGAAATTTTGATGAATCGAAATCCGGACGGCTCGACTTTCCCATTTAGGTTGGCTTCCGATAGCTTAGCGATTTCTCCTGATGGAAAGGTTTTATTTTATGCTCCGCTAGCCAGCCGTCAGCTGTTCTCTATCTCAACAGAAGCCCTAAGAGACAGAAGGATACAGGACATGAATTTATCCCAATATGTGCAGTATTGGGGGGAAAAAGGTGCGTCTGATGGAATGATCACCGGCGCAAAAGGAACCGTTTATGCGGGAGACTATGAAAACAACAGTATCCGGAAGATATTGCCGAATGGCGCAATGGAAACCATCGCACATGACCCGAGAATTTTATGGCCGGATACTTTTTCAATTGGCCCCGATCAATACTTATATGTCATTGTGAATCAATTACATCGGCAGGCGAGATTTCATTATGGAAGAGACCTGCGGGAAAAACCATATAGTTTACTTCGTATGAGAATTGATGAATTCCCTGCTCCTACCTTTTCATAATAATCTTAAACGAAGGTAGCTATCCTCATCAGGGAGCTGCCTTTTTTGGAGCATAAGTCAGCATTTGAGGGAAAGACAATGCAGAAGCATTAATGCCCCTTTAGCACCATTTCGAACAAGGTCAGTTCACAAAGTGTTTTGAAGCTTAAAAAATGAGAAAGGAGAAAAAATACTTGCTGGAAAAAATTGAAGATAAAAATTTGTTTATGATGTGTAAAGAGGTCCGCCAAGAGGCTTTTTCAGATATACCTGCTGATTATTCTTTGCGATGCTGCAGGCAAGAGGAATTAGCGATTTGGAAAAGGATGCAGTTTGATTCTGCAGAAGATGCTGCAAGCTATGACGGATTTATGAATCAGTTTTTTCAACAAGTTTATGGAGGACAGGAAGAGCAATTTTTTGAACGCTGCCTTTTCATTTGTGACAAGGAGAATCGTCCGGTCGGAACTTGTTTCATCTGGAAAGCTTACGGGCAAATTTCCACTATCCATTGGTTTAAAGTAGTGAAAGAACAGGAAGGAAAAGGTCTTGGACGAGCATTGTTAACAGCTGTGATGAAACAAGCAGGAAAAGAAGACTATCCTGTCTTTCTTCATACACACCCTGGCAGCCTGCGGGCAATCAAGTTGTATAGTGATATGGGTTTTTCCTTGCTGACAGACCCGGTTATTGGACATCGGATAAACGACTTGGAAGCCTGTTTGCCAATAATGAAGGATTACTTATCATCAGATGCTTGGAACGGATTAACGTATGCATCAGCTCCTGCTTCCTTCTTAAAGATTGTAAAGGAATCGGAATCAGACGAGTTTTAAGCAGTCCCAGTAACTCCAAAAAATGCTATATCTGGAGTTTGACAGGTGATTTTTGCCTGAAATCCCTTAATAACTTACGAAAACAGCCTTAATACAAAAATAGAAGTACCAAAGAACACCTCAAACGTTCTTAGTACTTCTTTTTATTTAGTCTTTTATCTATGACATTCCCTCAACCTACCCGCAGCTTCTCCCCACTAACCCTCTTTTTCTGCTTCTGATCCAAACGATAACTCAAGAAAGTCAATAGACTTGCTGCGACGGCAACAATTCCTTGAAACGCCGTATACGCGAACCGTACGTACGGTATTGTGAGAGGGGCGAAAATAAACTACTTTATTGTCCCTCTACTCGATTTTCTAGTAGTATTAACCCGCAAATTTTCAATAAAATGGTATAATTCACAGTGGAATGATAGACATAGTCAATGGTATAGAAGCTGCATGCAGAAACCTCTTTTGCAGTGGGATAATAATAGATTAATAGAAACAAGGAGTGGTCATAAATGAACGCATTGCTTCAAATGGGCGGAAATACCGTCTTAAGTTCCCCAAAAGGCTATTTAACTGTGAGCTATGATCGGTCAAATACGATCGATATTTCTTTAACGGCTTTTCTTTTAACAGATACAGATAAAGTCCAGGGGGACAGCGGAATTATCTTTTATAATCAACCGAATGGCCCTTCCGGTGTTGCAACTTTATTGCCATCTGAGAATGCGGGAAATACGGTAGTACATAATCTTGAATTTGATATGAGCAAAGCTCCTGCTGGAATCAGCAAGATTGCCATTACGCTGACAGAGGATAACCACACGGGGTTTGCGAATGTGCGGAATTTAAAAGCCCAGGTGCGCTCGGGTGACAAGGTGGTCGAGTTAACTCCCTCCAGTTTTTCAAAGGAAAATGGGATTGTGGTTTTAGAGTTATATGTGAGGAATGGCCAGACAAAGGCGAAATCAATCTGGCGCGGATTTGATTCCGGGCTTGAAGGCTTATGTAAGAATTACGGTGTGGAAGTGGAACCGGAGGAAGGGACTAAGCCTTCCGAGCAGAAACCGGTTCAGAAGCAACCCGTTAAAGAACCTGTAAAGGCGCCTGTTCCTGAGAAAAAAATCGTTCTCGAAAAGGTAAAGGGCAAGATCAATCTCGACAAAGGCCAGAAGCCGGTCATGATTGAAAAAACACCGGAAATTACGGCTACGGTATCTTGGAAAACTGGAACTGATTACGATATCTATGCGCTGGTTTATACGAAGGATGGCAGGCAGGTCGATGTCGCGATGTTTGGGGCAAAAGGAACACCACCTCTCAGAAGGTTCGCAGGCGGAGCGGTGGAACATATGGGAGATGTCGGGAGAGACAGCCGGGCAACGAAGACAGAAGTGATCAAACTAAGGTTAACGAACGACATCCTCGCAGTCGTGCCTGTCGTATACTCTGCCCAGTCTAACGGAGCAGGTTCCTTCTACCGATACAAGGTGTCGATGAGCATCGATAATCACAATGGAACCTCCGTTACGATTTCCGCCAAAAACGCCAATGACAACGACCGGATCTATACCTGTGTGCCCGGAATCCTCCATAATACGCAAGATGGAGTGATCATAAGTCCGCTGGAGCTGTATAGTATACCCAACTCAGAGTATAGGCCTAAACTTAGGATGGGCGCTTCCAATATGGTCGAAGTCGTCATGGATGCCGGTCCGATTAATGATTATAAATAAAGTAGGAATACATTAAAAAAAGTGGACTTACCTTTAAATTAGTAAGTCCGCTTTTTGCTTATTTTAGATTTATAGCATGCTATTTATAAAAACTACTTTTACACAACAGTCCCAGCTTCAGCCAAAACTCTCTTTTCCCTATCCAGGTCCGGATGCACCTTCCTCACCACACTCGGCCTTGCCAGAGTAATGACAACCCCAATTAGTATTGCTGCAGAGGCAAGCAGGATGTACTGTCCCGGTACGGCGTCGTACAGGAATCCGAATATAATCATTCCGAGGGGCATGAGAGCCATGGCCATCGTTTCGATAAGGGAGAAGACGCGGCCTTTGTAGTCGTCTTCGATCATTTTCTGCATCATGACCTGAATTGGTGTATTGATGATGATGATCATGGCACCGAAACTGAACATGAGAATCATGTAAAAGGTGAAGATGGCCCAGTAGGACAAGTCAATCATCAATGGCATCGCAGTGGCTCCGAGGATGATGCCAATGGCTAGTATGCCGCGTTTTGAGACGAGAAACGGGTACTTGACTTCTTTTCGGACAGAGAAGTAGATAGATAGGACGAGCATGCCGGCGGCGAAGGCTCCCTGGGTAAATCCGAAATGCCGGGACGCCAGGTTCAACTTTTCGATCAGGACGTAGGAGTAGCCTACCTCAAAGGCCCCAAACAGGAAGTTGATGATGAGGGAGAGCCAGATCAGGGTCATGAGCACCTGCTTTGTTTTTAAGTAATGCAGTCCTGCTCTCATGCTCTGCCACATGGATTCTTTCGGCTTCCCTTCTGTTCTGCGCTTTGCGAAGAGGGTAAAGTTCATGGTTGATTCAAGGAGTACGGCTATGATGGAAGCGGCGATGTAGATGATAAGAAAGGTCTCCATTGAGACGGCTCCATACAACAATCCGCCGGCTGCCGGGCTGCCGATTGCGGCGAATGACATGGCGATTTGGTTCAGTGACATTGCCCGCTGGATGCGTGCTTCATCAACTAAACCGGTGATGGATGACGAAAACGTGACGGAAGAAAAGGTGGATGCGATGGCAAGGATGCTTGTTGTGATGTAGATGGCGGTCAATGAGAGTCCATAGGTCAGGCTTACGTAAAGAAGTCCGCTGATGGCAAGGGTAGTCGAGATCTGTGCGAGGATGACAATTTTTTTCCGTGAGTATTTGTCTGCGGCATAGCCTGCAAAGGGTGAAATCAGCGTCCGCGGCAGAATGTTGCAGAGCAGGTTTGCGGCAAAGCTTGTGGCCGATCCTGTGATCTGCAGGATGTGGAAGCTGATGGCAAAGGCATACACCTGTGCGCCGAACGTTGAGATGAGCTTGCTGATGGTGAAGGTGAACAAATGGTAGGTCGCCATTTTTAATTTTCTTATTTCTTCCATTAAAAACCCTCCATATTTCAAAAGTTTAATTTAATTAAACAAATTATACCGCATTCTGCTATTCCATTTCAAGCGAAAGTTTAATAAAATTAAACTAATTAGAAAAATTGGGGTGTTAACCATGATTGGGGAACGAATACGAAACCTGCGGAAGCAGAAAAAGCTGACACTTGCAGAGCTTGCGGGATCAGAGCTGACAAAAGGGATGCTCAGCCTGATTGAGAACAATAAGGCGAATCCGTCCATGGAAAGCCTGGCCTATATCGCGAAGCGTCTTGAGGTGGATGTGTCACAGCTGGTAAATGAGGTTAACGTGGTTGAGCTGAGAGAAGTACTAAATGAAGCAGAGAAAGAATACAGCGTAAGCAAGGAAGATCCAGCCGATAAGTATGAAAAACTCATTCAGCTTATAGAGCCCCATGTCCATAAGCTCCAGCAGGGATATGAAGCGGCAAGGCTGCTCGACCTCTATGGGCGCAGTTTGTACCGGGAAGAGAAGGAATGGAAGGAACCGATTGATAAAGCGGCGGCACTGTATGAGCAGATGAACCTTACTCAAAAGCGGGCGAGTATTGGACTGTTTAGGAGTATTGTTCATTTTATCCGTCACCATTATGAAAAAGCGCTGGAGGTTCTGCTTTTTGAGCGGAAAATGATCGAAGAAAGGTTTGCCTATATCGATCCGATCACGCGTCTTGATCTCGATTATCATGAAGCGGTTTTTCACTTTGCAGTCGGCAGCACAGAGTCTGCAAAGCGCGTGATGAATGATGCGATCGCCTTTTCAAAAGAGAATAAAACGTATTACCTGATCGATGATTTGTACCGGCTGGCGGCTGCTTCCGCCCAAATGGCTGAGGACACAGAGCTGTATAACTACTACATCATGAAATTGAAGCAATATGCTGAATTCTCAGAAGATGAAGGCTCCTGGCTGAGCTATCACATTTTCAGCATCGAATCTCTCATTTCGGTCAAGCACGATTACCATTCCGCACTGGAGATCATCGATTCGTACTTAGAGGATGCTGATTCTATCCTGAAATTCAAGGAATGGTTCTATCTTGAAAAAGGGAAAGCCCTGCATGGCCTCGGGGAATATGAAGAAGCCATCCGGTATTTGGATCAGGCGGAAGTTCCGCCCTACCATCACCACCCGTTTGATCTGTCCCAGTTTTATTTGAGCAATACGTACAAAGCCCTTTGCTATGAAAAGCTTGGGAATTCAGATAAAGCTTTGGCAGCCGCCGGGACAGCGGTGGAACAGTTTGAGTCGATGCCGGATTCGCCGTATAAGGAGTTTAGCAGGAAGACTTATGAGGAGCTTGGCGGAATGAGTGGGTAAACCTGCTAATAGGAAGATAACCTGAATTCATTGACAAACCCCTCCCCACCCCCTACAATTAATCATTATTCAGAAATACTCAAATTTAATATAAAGCAAGCTATGATGGCTGTGGATCACACTACAGCCGGAGCAGCTTCTGGAGAGACCGCTGATAGTGGCGGCGCCGAAGGGTTCACAATCTCAGGCAAAAGGACAGAAGAGTATGAAATTGGGGTTTGGTTTACTCGTTTTTGCGGGGCGGCAAATGCTATTTTGGTATTCTTCAAAAAGAGATTGGGATTCTTCCAGTCTCTTTTTTTATTGGATTTTTTTACAGCTTAGAAGGAGGAGTTCAGAATGGCACAGCAGGAATTGAAGAGAGATTTGGCGAACCGCCATGTGCAGCTGATTGCAATTGGCGGAACGATTGGAACGGGGTTGTTTTTAGGTTCGGGCAAGGCGATTCAGCTTGCGGGACCGTCGATTATATTCGCTTATTTGATTGTCGGGGTTGCATTGTTTTTTATGATGAGGGCGCTTGGGGAAGCTGCTGCTGTCAAAGGCGGGATATGAATCGTTTACGGATATTGCGGAAGATTATCTTGGGCCGCGGGCGGCGTTTGTGACAGGGTGGACGTATTGGTTCTGCTGGATCATGACGGCGATGGCCGATGTGATTGCGGTCGGTGTGTACGTGCAATACTGGTATGACATTCCGCAGTGGGTTCCGGCGCTTGTGTGTTTGCTTCTTTTACTTGGGCTCAATCTCCTCACGGTGAAGCTCTTTGGGGAATTGGAGTTCTGGTTCGCGCTGATCAAGGTGGTGACGATTCTTGCTCTGATCGTGGTCGGGGTGATCTTGATTGTGATGGGCTTTCAGACAGATGCGGGAGCTGTTACGGTGAGCAATCTGTGGGAGCACGGCGGCTTGTTTCCAAACGGAATGAGCGGATTTTTGCTTTCGTTTCAGCTGGTTGTGTTTGCATTTGTCGGGGTGGAACTGGTTGGTGTGTCGGCGGCGGAAACGTCCAATCCGAGAAAGAACATTCCGTCTGCCATCAACAAAATACCGCTCAGGATCTTGTTTTTCTACGTCGGCGCTCTAATTGTCCTGCTCAGCATCAATCCGTGGACGGAATTGAATGCTTCGGAGAGTCCATTTGTGAAGACGTTCAGCCTGATCGGCATTCCGCTTGCGGCGGGAATCATCAATTTCGTTGTTTTGACGTCTGCTGCATCTGCCTGCAACAGCGGGCTGTTTTCGACAAGCCGTATACTGTTTACGTTAAGCAAACGTGACCAGGCGCCGTCCTCCTTCAGAAATCTGACGAAACAGCATGTGCCGGGCAATGCGCTGTGGCTGTCAACTGCAATCGTATCAGCGGGTGCGCTTCTCAGCAAGCTGATTCCCGAGCAGGCCTTCGGCATTGTGACGACAATCAGTGCCATCTGCTTTATCTGGGTGTGGAGCGTGATTTTGATCTGTCATATTAAATACCGGAAAACCCGTGAGGACCTGCATGCTAAATCAGCATTCAAAGCTCCGTTTGCGCCGTTCATCAACTTTGCGGTGCTGGCGCTGTTCGGACTGATTCTGATCGTGATGCTTGTGGCGGATGAGACACGTCCGGCGCTGATGCTGACGCCTTTGTGGTTTATATTGCTGTATGTTTTGTTTCGATTTAAAAGAAAATCCATTAATAGAGCATAACGAAATGTGCGCAAGTGCTAATTTGAATTTAAGCGCACTTTCAGAATGTAGAAGGAATGTGCAGTGTTCTAATCCGAGCTTAATCGCACATCCTGGCTGTAGCAGAAGACTGGAAGTGTTCTAATCGGAGTTTAATCGCACATCCTGGCTGGAGCGGGAGAACAGAAGTGTTCTAAACCGCCATTAATCGCACAATCCCGGCTGCAGCAGAAGTGCGGAAGTGTTTTAATCCGTGAACTGAAGGTCGGAACCAGAAAAAACACAAAGAAGTACCAAAGAACTAAGTTCTTGATACTTCTTTTTTTTCTTTTATTTGGTGGATTCTATCAAGAAATCCGCAGCTTCTCTCTATGGGTGGTGTCCTGTTGCTTTTGGTCTAAGCGATGGCTTAGGAAAGTTAGGAGACTTGCGGAGATGGCAACTAGTCCGCCGACCCATGTCACATTCATCAAATCTCCTTGATGGTAAACGATTCCGCCTAGTGCGGAGCCAAAAGCGATACCGACATTGCTTGCGACTGGCATCAATGAAGCGGCGAGTCCTGTTGCTTTTGGCTGATAAATACCGGCAAGGTCGATCAAATAAAGCTGGGTGGATGTTGTTAAAAGAATGGCCATTAATGACATCAGGCCAATGTTAACCAATCCGAAAATTAAATTGTTTGTTGTCCAATATAAACCGATCAGGACAATGGCTTGCACGAGAAAAACAAACCTGAGACGTCCGATCGCATTGTGGCTGGCAATTTTGCCGGCGAGTATGTTGCTGAAAATCGAAATAAATCCGTAGCCAAACAAAATCAAACTGATTGAACTGCTTGGCGCTGCCATTTCTTTAAGGATTGGAACGAGGTACGTAAAAACGGCATACGTTGCTCCGAATCCAAGAGATGGAATGAAAAAAGCCATTAAGATTCGCGGGTGTGTCAACAAAGAAAATTGATCACGCATCGAACTTCGGGCTTGCCTTTGCATATCAGGCAAGACGAAGAAAGATGCTAAAAATGCAATTCCCCCAAGAAAAGTGGTTAACAGGAAGGTTGCATTCCAGTCGTACCAATCAGCGATTAAAGTACCTATTGGAACTCCGATCACGTTTGCAAGAGTAAAACCGCCAAAAACAAATGAGATGGCAAGGCCGCGTTTTGCGATCGGCATGGTTTCACTGGCAACAATCATGGCAAGTGAGATTAAAACCCCTGTTACAATCGCCGTCATCATTCGAAGTCCAAGGAGCAGGATATAGCTTGAGGATATGACGCACAAAGCATTCAGAATGATGAACGCTCCTATCAAAAACAACATCCATTTGCGCTTTGGAAAATGGCTTGTTGCAGACATGACGAGTGGTGTGGCAACGGCAAACGTAATCGCAAATGCAGAAACAAGTGTGCCTGCTTTTGAATTTGTTATATGAAGACTCGAGGAAATATCGGTCAAGATTCCGACGATAACAAATTCGCTTGTCCCGAGAACAAATGTTAATAAAGCAAGTGTTAATATGAGCAGCCAATGCCGCTTGGTCAATTCTATGTTGTCCATAATTACCTCTTTTCTTAGATGTACATAAATGTGTTGCATGGCAAATAAACAATCTAACTATCATACCATAATACATTTTTACGCTTAATAAGGTAGGTGCCATTTATTATTACCAGCTATGGAAAATAGTAATTAGCCGATATTTTTTTGTTATGAAATTTTATGGAAGGGCAAATTTCCATTTAACTAGAATTCATAAAAAATAGGGATGTCCGTTTAAAAATAGTTGAATTTGATTTTGGTAAATAAAGGAGAGTTTGATGAAGTGAAGAGCCTGTCACGCCCTAGTTTTATCCGGTTTTTAAATGAAGCGTGTCATGAAGGGTTTCTTCAAAATCAAAAAAATTGACCCAACTCTTATAGAGGAGTAGAATCGTCATCAATTCGAATGAGGAATGTCTATTAATATAATAGAGGTTTAGTAAACAGATAACATCCACAAAACCATTAAGAGGTTTTATCCTTTTCTTTTTTTAAAGTATTTAAAAACGATCTAAGGAGAGTGCAATATGGAAAACTATCAAGAACTCACAGCGAAGCAACAGTCATTTTTCCGCAGCGGGAAAACAAAAGATGTGCAATTTCGCATTGATGCATTAAATAAATTAAAAGAGCTTATGTCGTCACATGAACAAGAAATTATTGACGCTGTAAAAGCCGATCTTAATAAACCTGAAGTAGAAGCAAAGCGTGCTGAGATTGGTCTTGTTTTAGGAGAAATTAACTTTATGATTGAGAATTTATTTTCTTGGTCTGCTCCAAAAGAAGTGGAAACACCTTCGACTCATGCAGGTGCTGCAAGTTTTATTGTGCCTGAACCCTATGGATCTGTACTTGTGATTGCACCATGGAACTATCCGTTCCAGCTTGCAGTCAATCCGCTTGTAGGAGCCATAGCAGCTGGGAACTGTGCCGTATTAAAACCTTCTGAGTTAACACCTCGGACATCCGGTCTTTTGGCTAAGATGATTAATGAAAACTTCCCAGAAGAATTTTTATGTGTGGTTGAAGGTGAAGTTGAAACGAGCACATCTCTGTTAAAAGAGAAATATGATTATATCTTCTTTACCGGCAGCACAGGAGTAGGGAAAATTGTTGCAGAAGCGGCAGCAAAACATTTGACCCCAGCCACACTGGAGTTAGGCGGTAAAAGTCCTGCTATTGTGCACGAGGATGCTGACCTGGGTGAAGCAGCAGCACGTATTGCGCGCGGGAAATTTGCTAATGCTGGCCAAACATGTGTGGCGCCGGATTATATCCTTGCACATCGGAAAGTAAAAGATCAATTGATCTCTAAGCTGAAAGATGTCATCACAAAAACATATGGAGAGAACGTTTCTGAAAATCTGGATTTCCCGCATGTGGTGAGTGAACGGCATTTTGATCGTTTGCACCAATTCTTAGAAAATGGAGATTTAGCAGCCGGAGGTAAATCAGATAGATCGCGCCTATTTCTTGAACCGACGATTTTAGACCATATTTCTTGGGAAGACTCTGTGATGCAAGATGAAATATTTGGCCCGATCCTGCCTGTACTCGTATACGACGAAACTTCAGAAGTGATTGAGGCAATCGTACAGCGTCCAAAACCATTAGCTCTATATCTTTTTTCTGATGATGAAGATGTACAAGATGAGGTGTTTCATTCCATTTCATTTGGCGGAGGTGCGATTAACGATACCATTAATCACATGACCTCTCACTATCTTCCATTTGGCGGCGTAGGTGAAAGTGGGATGGGGGCTTATCATGGCAAAGCAAGCTTTGATACGTTCACGCATTTCAAAAGCATTCTTAAACGCTCGTTTAAATAAGAAATAACAAGACGAACAAATCGAATGCAAAAGATTAGAGGATGAGCCGGGCTTTTAATAAGCTTCAGCTCATCCTCTGTTTTTACCACTCTTTCGGCTCGTAGTTTAATTCACTGAATAGCTGAGTGCGTTCTTTTTTCGATAGATCCCTCCACTGGCCGGGCGGAAGATTTCCTAAATGGATATTCATGATCCGGACTCTCTGCAGTCTTAAAACCTGGTATCCGAGTTCTTCGCACATACGGCGGATTTGGCGGTTCAATCCTTGTTTTAGGATGATTTTAAAGTCATATTTGGAAAGCTGTTCTACTTCGCAAGGAAGGGTTTTAGTCCCTAATATTTTCACACCGCTTGCCATTTTCTCCAGAAATTCGGGAGTGATCGGCTTGTCTACTGAAACGTTGTATTCTTTTTCATGTGCATTTTCGACACGCAGAATTTCGTTTACAATATCTCCGTCATTTGTGAGGAGGATTAAGCCATCTGAGTCTTTGTCCAGACGTCCAATATTGTAAATTCGCAAGGGGTGATTAACCAAATCAATAATATTTCCCTTTACGTTTTTTTCTGTTGTGCTGGTAATGCCTACAGGTTTATTGAGCGCGATGTAAACATTATTTCTAGACACTTGGATAGCGCTCCCGCTCACCCGGACATCGTCCCCTGGCTCAACCCGGTCTCCTATTTTTGCTTTTCTTCCATTAATCGTGACTCTTCCTTCTTCAATTAATTTATCGGCGCCTCGTCTGGACGCTTTTCCAGATTCACTAATAAATTTATTAATACGCATACTAATCACAGCCTTAAGTGAGAATTGTATAGTTAAGAATACCTCAACTCTCACCATGTTCTCAAGTGCCGTCTTGAATAACTGCAAATGCTGGACCGGTGATATTGTTTGTTTTCATTTAATGACTTATGATTGTGTTCAGATTCACTAGTAATAAATTTTCCTAAAAAGCAGTTCTATATATACTAGAATATTTCTGAATGAACTGGATGTAAGAATGGATTTTGAGAAAAAATAAGGCACTTTTCGTATACTTTGTTGCTTTTAGAATAGATATTTTAAACGATAAGTGGATTGCAGCGGAAGGAACTTGACTCCTGCGGGAAATAGAGCAAAATGGGAAATTCAGGAGGCAAAGCCGAGGAGGCTCCCAGCCGGACCGCGGAAAGCAAGTTCCTGCAGCGAAAAGGAACGGACAACATTCAAAATCGAAAATAAAAATCTATGCGAATATAGCCTTAAATAAAAAGGAGTGAATAGTGTATGAAATATTTCAAATCACAGATGAAACAGCTGATTAAAGAAAACCCGGAATTGCAAGACAAGCTGAATGGACTGATGAAAGACCACAGACTTGAGAAAAACTTTGCACTCAAAGCTCTTTACCATGCAGAGGTTGCAGAAGGCGGAAAATATCAGCTTGATTATCAGGCGCTGGACTTGCCTAAAAGGTAAGTCTTTTTTGTACAGAGATGATAGTCTAGTTAGTATTTTACATAAATCGGTTCACTGATAACCGCAAAACAAGGCCTTAACCCATGCTAGAAGCGGAGTTGCGGTCTTGTTTTTTTTGCAGCTGGGACCTTTTCGAGGAACTTCTTCCTTTTTTAAAAGCATAAAATAGTTTATAATTATCAGATAATAGTAAAATTTAATCTATAATTAATAGACTATGATATGGTTGTAAGTGAAAGGTATGTTCCAAGGTGGTGCCTGGCTTTTTGTGACACGTGCGCAGGCGCCTGCTCGTTTTTGCAAATTTAGGGGATAAGGATGGGTAGCATGAGCAGCTTACAGAACAAAACAGACGTGATCTTGATTGGTGCCGGAGTTATGAGTGCAACTTTGGGATCATTATTGAAAGAGTTAGCACCGGAATGGGAAATCAAAGTGTTTGAGAAGCTCGCAAGCGCAGGTGAAGAAAGCTCGAATGAATGGAATAATGCGGGTACGGGCCATGCTGCACTGTGTGAGCTTAACTATACTTCTGAGAAATCAGACGGATCTGTAGATATTAGCAAAGCTGTAAAGGTGAATGAACAGTTTCAGCTTTCAAGACAGTTTTGGTCGTATCTTGTCAGCAGAAATCTGATACGCAATCCGCAGGACTTTATTATGCCAATTCCTCATATGAGTTTTGTCGAAGGGGAAAAAAATGTAGCGTTCTTGAAAAAGAGATTGGAAGCGTTATCAGGAAATCCTCTGTTTCAAGGAATGGAATTTTCCGATGACCCTAAAAAACTGAAGGAATGGATTCCGCTTATGATGGATGGCCGTCCATCTGACGAGCCGATAGCGGCAACAAAAATCGATTCTGGAACGGATGTTAACTTTGGTGCTCTAACTCGCATGATGTTTGATCACTTAAAGAGAAAAAATGTTGAAATGCACTACAACCATAGTGTTGAGGATATGAAACGGACCAGTGACGGTTCGTGGGAATTGAAAGTGCGGAATATCGACAGCGGGACCGTCGAGCACCACACTGCCAAATTCGTCTTTATCGGCGGCGGGGGCGGAAGTCTGCCATTGCTGCAAAAAACCGGTATTCCTGAGTCAAAACATATTGGAGGATTCCCGGTAAGCGGACTATTTTTAGTATGCAAAAATCCGGAGGTTGTCGCGCAGCATCATGCAAAAGTATACGGGAAAGCAAAGGTTGGAGCTCCTCCAATGTCTGTTCCGCATCTTGATACACGGTATATTGACAACAAAAAATCCTTGCTGTTTGGACCGTTCGCCGGCTTCTCGCCGAAGTTTTTAAAAACAGGTTCAAATTTAGATTTGATTGGTTCTGTAAAACCGAATAATGTCGTCACGATGCTTGCGGCAGGCGTAAAAGAGATGGCGTTGACCAAATACCTGATCCAGCAGGTGATGTTATCGAATGAAAAGCGCATGGATGAACTGCGGGAGTTTATTCCTACTGCCAAAAGCGAGGACTGGGATATCGTGGTAGCGGGTCAGCGTGTACAGGTAATCAAAGATACAGAGGCCGGTAAAGGAACGCTGCAATTCGGCACGGAAGTTGTCAGTGCCGCTGATGGATCAGTCGCTGCCTTGCTCGGCGCTTCTCCTGGTGCTTCTACTGCCGTTCACGTGATGCTTGAGGTATTTGCAAAATGCTTCCCTCAGCATATGACAGCGTGGGAACCGAAAATTAAAGAAATGATTCCTTCTTACGGCGTATCACTAGTGGACAACCCGGCGCTTTTTGAAGAAATTCATACTTCAACAGCCCAGACGCTGGGTCTAAGTCAAAAAGAACTGGTTTATAGTTAAGGAAATGTAAGTGACACCTTTTCACTAAGAGGCTGGGACAAATGGTTTTCAGCCAAAGAAAAATCCGAACTATTATGTGAAATTCCAACTTGAATTTCGTTTTAGTTCGGATTTTTTTCTTTGGCTCTTTTCATAAATATTGTTGCTACAGGACTAAATGTTAGAAACCTTAAGTGGATTGCAGCGGAAGGAACTGACATTATTTATCATGAAAAACAACAATTTATGGCGAAAATAGCTCTTTCTTTTAATGGTTTTCTCACTATTCAATGTTCGGCTTTAATTCAGGAGATGATCGTTATGTCCCAGTCTCTTTAACATTGCTTTTGTAATATACTTATTCGCCAATCCTTCAGGAGTCAAAAGATATCCGCTTCATGGAAGCTGCTCCGCTGGATTTTGTTTGTGGCTGCTCCTTACAGGATCTGCACGAGCAGATGAAGAGGCATGTTTTCTTCCTGGCCAATCGGAAGAGAAGGATATGCATTAAAATGATAGCCAATTTGCTGTAGCTGCATGAGTTGACACCTCGTCTATTTAGAATAGGTTTATTAGAAATTGGTTTACAGGGGACTCCAATTTGGATGTTCATTATATAATAAGATAAAAAGGAGGGAGCCAAAGTGGAGAGCAGCCGTCAGGTCATTTGCGAAAAAAGAACCTATTCTAGAGAATTTCACTCACATCAGCACGATTTTGGGCAGTTTCTCTTTCCATTGCAGGGTTCATTGGAGATTCATACAGACCTGCAGAAGCTCAACCTTAGTGAAGATACATGCTTTTACATACCGCCAGACTTCACTCATCTCTATCGTTCCACGGACAGGAATGAATTTCTGATCTTGGACATTCCAACTCATTATTTGCAGGGAAAAACAGAGAGTATGTATCTAAAGCTTGATCAGCAATGGTCCTCCATCCGGTTTTTGCTGCTGGAAGAGGCCGGGAGCCATCAGGGAGGATTGAATGAACTCACAAGATATGTAGCTCAAAAACTGCAGAAGTCCCTTTCTCCTTCCATCACGTATCTTCATCAGCATTATAAGCGTCCGATCAAAATGGAAACCCTGGCGGAGATCGAACATTATCATCCTGTCTATTATTCAGCCTGGTTTAAAGAGAAAACAGGAAAAAGTACAAAGGCCTATATCTCTGAGCTGCGGATGAATGAAGCAAAGCGGCTGTTAATGGGGACTTCCTGGTCAATCTCAAGCATCAGCGAAGAGGTAGGGTTTGAGAATGTTTCTTCCTTTACGAGATGGTTCACAAGCTGCGAGGGCATTTCTCCTAAAGCCTACAGAAAAATAAATATCGGATAAAAAGAACCTTAAACTTGGTAAAGAAAAACGGTCTGTTTTTCTTTATGATACAGATGAGGTTCTTTTTTATTTGAGGTGAAAATAATGAAAGAAAAACTGGCTCCTTTGTGGGTCCTGCTAGCAGGCGTGTTATGGGGAACAACCGGTACGGCACAGACTTATGCTCCAGAAGCTGCCCATCCGATTGCCGTCGGGGCGGCGCGTCTTGCGGTTGGAGGCATCTCCTTATTGATTGTTGTTCTAATGCTCGGTCAGTTAAATCTTCGTAATTGGCCAATCAAGGTGACATTCGCGGCAGCTTTATGTATGGCTGCCTATCAGCCGTTATTTTTCACAGCGGTACAACTAACCGGAGTGGCAGTCGGTACTGTTATCGCTATTGGAAGCGCCCCTCTTCTATCGGGTGCACTGGAGTGGCTGGTGCTGAAGAAAAGTCCATCAAGAGGCTGGTGGTACTCAACGTTTCTATCAATCTTTGGATGCATCCTGCTATTTTCAAATAGTGACTCAATGAGTGTTGCTCCATCTGGTATTGTCATGGCTCTAGGGGCCGGTTTATCCTTTGCTGTTTATACGCAGGTCAGCAGGCGGCTTGTGCAGAATTATCCTTCTTTACCGGTTGTAGCGGTTGTATTTACTCTCAGTGCGGTCTTTTTATCTCCATTTCTCTTTCTATATGACATGAGTTGGATTGCGGAGCCTGAGGGGCTGGCGGTAAGTCTCCATTTGGGCATTATGGCGACGGGCATTGCCTACCTTCTTTTTGCTAAAGCCCTTTATTATGTTCCGTCCTCAACAGCGGTCACGCTCGCATTGGCAGAACCTTTAACCGCTGCTTTGCTGGGTGTGCTGCTTGTTGGGGAGCAGCTGGATTTGGTTTCTTGGGCGGGGGTTTCTTGTTTATTGGCGGGAATTGGGTTTTTGGTGTTTTTAAGAGCTAAGGAATAAGAGGAAGTATCTGTCAGTTGATGATTGATTATCTCAAAACGAATGACAAGAACAAGAAAAACTCCAGCCAACCAGCTGGAGTTTTCTCTTACAATGCCTCTTTGATCACTTTTTTAGAATACAGCACAGACAGCACTCCAAAGATCGAGTAAAGCACCGTATACAAAACCATAACAATAATCATCGGAGTCCAAACTTCAGCTCCAAATAAAAACCAACCAGACTGCACGGCGAAATAACTGTGCAGCAACCCAATTACTAGTGGAATTCCAAAGTTGAAGAGCTGTTTGGCCTGTATGCCTTTCAGCAAGTCTCCCTGTGTAAAGCCGAGTTTTCGCAAGATGGTGTAATTCGGTTTTTCTTCTTCACTCTCGCCCATTTGTTTAAAGTAAAGGATGCAACCTGATGTGACCAGGAAGGACAGCCCAAGGAAGCCGACGATGAACATGGCCATTCCCATATTGCGCTTCTGGCTGTTCAGCACTTCAAGCTGGGAATCGTTTGGGGCGTTTTCACCCAGTTTTAAGGACGTGAAAAGGGTATTCGCTTCTTTTACTTCTTCCTGATCCGGTATTTCAACAGCAATATAAGTAGATGCCGGCTGCTGAACATCAGGATTCATATCTTCTTTCAGCTGTTTAAAGACCGTATCATCGACAATTGCTGTCGGCATTCCCCCGGATGTGAAATACCAGGATACTGGAGAATCTTTTTCCATACCCAAGTAAGTTTGCGGGATTTTTGTTGTTTTTCCAAGAAGAGTAACGGTTCCGCTCTCATCAAGCGGCATGAATTTTTGCAGCAGGTCGCTGTACCCTGTGAAAATCGTTTCGTCCTTAGATAGTTCTTTTCCTGCCGCTTTTTCACTGATGACAGGAAGAGTCATCTTGCTCGGGTCATAATTCAGTCCTTCTAGTTTGGCGCTGAATATGTCGCTGATATCCACTTCAGCCATGACAATATCAGTGGAGTCCGCCTCGTACGCTATCCCAGCAGAATCCAAAGCTTTTTCAAATTGTGCAGCATCTTTGCTTTCAGTAAAGGAAAAGTCAGCAGGCACTTGATTCTGAGCGGTTTTTTCAGCTGAGTAATAAGAGATGTAGCTCAAGGACAGCAACCCGATTGCAAGTGCTGAGACCGTCGTAATGATTGTCAGCAGCAGGGCATTTGATTTCATCCGGAACATGATGGAGGAAAGAGACAGAACCTCTCCAACCTTCAAATAGCCGTCTTTTTTCTTTCTGATGAGGTGGAAAATAAAGCTCACGGACCCTTTGTAAAAAAGATAGGTACCAAGGATAACAGAACCGAGAATAAATAGCATGGCGCCATATAGGGCCATCATGGATTTAAAGTCTCCGCCAAAAAGCTTAGAGGAAACATAATACCCGGCCGCAATCATAATGATTCCAAGGATGCCAATGGCCATTTCGAAAAAGGACATCTTTTTTACTTTCTCTTCTGCTGATGAGAGCACTCTGAACAGCGAGAGAATGCTCTGTCTTTTAATAAACAGATAGTTCATCAGCATGATAAGAAGGTATATGACGATGAAGACAATCAGTGTCTGCACGAAAGCCTGGGCGGAAAAGTGGAGTTTAGCTACATCATCCACCCCGGTAATTTTGAATAAAATCATCATCACTAATTTTGAAGCCGCAAAACCTGCGAAAATACCAAGAACAAGAGATCCAAAGTACAGCAGGAAGTTTTCTGCCGTTAAAAGGCGGAAAATCTTATGCTTTGTCATTCCGATCAGCTGAAACAGTCCAATCTCTTTGCTGCGGCGTTTAATGAAAATGTTATTGGCGTAGAGCAAAAAAATTGTGACAATAGCAATCAGCAGGACAGATGCAGCCCGGATGGCGGCCCCTCCTTTGATGGAACCTTTTACCGCGTCCATAGAAGGGTCATACTGCAGCGTGACAAATGCGAAATAAAGCGCCACGCTGAAAATGAGAGCAAAAATATAGAGATAGTAATTCTTTATATTCTTTTTCAGGTTTTTGATAATCAGCTGATTAACGTTCATCCTGAACACCGCCCAGAACGCCTTGCGTTTTCATGATGTCTTTGAAGAATGCCTGCCTTGTCTGGCCGCCTTTGTTTAACTGAGTATAGATCTGACCGTCTTTTATAAAGATGACTCTGCTGCAGTAGCTTGCAGCAGCAGGGTCATGCGTAACCATGACAATGGTTGCTTTTCGTTTTTCATTAAGCTCGGTCAATTTATTCAGCAAGTCAGCAGCCGATTTAGAATCGAGTGCGCCTGTTGGTTCATCGGCAAAAATAATGCTTGGTTCGTGAATAAAGGCCCGTGCTGCAGAAGTACGCTGCTTCTGGCCGCCGGAAATTTCGTTCGGATACTTGTCTTTTAGCTCGCTGATGCCGAGTTCATTTGCCAATGCCTGAAATTTTTGGTCCGCTTCTTTCTTGGGAACATTAGAAATGGAGAGCGGCAGCAGAATATTTTCTTTCACTGTCAGTGTGTCCAGAAGGTTATAATCCTGAAAAATAAAGCCGAGATGATGCTTTCTGAATTCAGCAAGCTCCTTTTCCTTCATGCCCGTCATTTCTTTCTTTTCAATTTGAATGGTCCCGCCGCTTACTTTATCAATCGAAGACAGGACGTTCAGCAGCGTTGTTTTGCCTGAACCGGATGCACCCATGATGCTGACAAATTCGCCTTCTTGTATCGAAAGGTCAATCCCTTTAAGGACTTCCTGTTTATTAAACTTATTTCCGTAGCTTTTATGGAGCTTTGATGCTTCTAATATCGCCATACTCGCTTCCTCCTCTTCATTCATTACCTTTATTATAAAAAGGAGAAAGGTCCTTTTCCTTTTATTGTGCGAACAAAATAGAAAAGCATGTGACATTCTTGTCACACGCTAATGACGGCCGCAAAATCATTCCTTTTAGGAAAAGTTAACGCAAATGCTGTTTCTGCATTGACGATTGACTGTGCGTGAATATCGATCAGAAGGGGAGTGGCTGCTTTTTTAGCGAGATACAGCCCCATCCCTGTAGCAGCGTGATCTTGATGGTTGACGGTCGATGTGAAGCCTTTATCGAATATGCGCGGCAGGTCCTTTTGATCAATGCCCCGGCCGAAATCTTTCACCTCAAGCCTTGTTTGATCATCCTGACTCCAGCTTTTTATAGAAATGTCAGAGGCTTCGCTGTATTTCACTGCATTCGTTAAGATCTGTCTAATAATAAATGCCAGCCATTTCGCATCACTAAGGACTTCCTTTTGATCAAGCTGAATGTCAAATCCAATCCCTTTTTGAATACACCATGACTGCAGCGTCTTAATCTCATTAAAAACCACCGTTTCCAAGTCGACTGTTTCAATATACAAATCGTTTTCTATAAACGGAATCCGTTTTTGATGCAGCTGCTGATCAAGCAGAAGGTGAATCCGCAGCCATTCATACGTCAATTGCGTTTTCATTGCATCGTCTTCCATGCGTTCGATCATTAAATGCATGGCAGTTAGCGGGGTCTTCACTTCATGAATCCACGATAACAGTTCATCTTTTTCTTGTTCAAGCGAAATTCTGCTGTGCATAGCATCTTTTTTCAGCATCTCTGCCTGTTCGATGAGCGTTTTTTCGACCAACTGTTCAAATGGACTTTCCGGTACTGGAATGCTTGATAAATCAAGGTTGTTTTCCCGATCCTCCAGGCTTTTATAAAAAGCGGTTTCTTTATTGTACCGAACCGTTAAGAAAACAAAGAATGAGATCATGGAAAGGAAGACAATATACAAAACAGGCTCAAATGGAATGGCTGAATCGATGAAAGAGACAAAGAGAATCAGGACATGAATAAAAATGAAAAAGAAAATCCAGCTGCGGCGCTCTTTTAAGAAACAGCGGATCATAGCATTTCCTCTTCTGACGCAAGATAGCCCTGTCCTACTTTTGTCTCAATAAAACGGCCTAATTCAATCTCCTCGAGCCGCTTTCGCAGGCGGTTGACATTTACTGTTAACGTATTGTCGCTTATGAAGCGTTTATCATCCCACAGGCTGTTCATGAGTTTGTCTCTGCTGACAATTTTGTTTTTTTGTTCAATTAACAGTTTGAGGATGAACATTTCATTCTTTGTCAGTTCAACGGAGCCTGCTTCATTCGTAACCGTATTTCGTTCATAATCAACCGCAGCATTGCACCATGTTTTCAGACTTACTTGTTCAGTATTGTAGTTATAAACACGACGGAGAATGGCCTGAATTTTCGCGATCAGCACATCAAAGTGGAAAGGCTTTTGGACAAAATCATCGGCCCCAAGCTGCATGGACATGACCATATCAGTCGGATGATCCCGCGAGGACAGAAAGATGATCGGCACATTTGAATGGGCACGGATCATTCGGCACCAATGAAAACCGTCAAACTTCGGCAGCTGAATATCAATGATGACCAAATCAGGTTTAACTTCTGAAAATTCCTGCATCACTTTATTAAAATCAGTGATTCCATAAACATCATATGACCATTGATTTAATCTTTCTTTCATTTCATTAAACAGGGTTAAATCATCTTCAATTAAAAGGAGTTTGAACAAAAATGTCACCACACTATAAGGTTTCTTTTACAATTATTGTATAGTAAAACAGATTTGTGTGCTATAGATCACATTGCACGGAATATTCATACTAATCTTGACATTGTTTCAATAGATTGCTATTGTAATAAAAAAATAATTTCTTATCCAGAGAGGTGGAGGGACTGGCCCTTTGAAACCTCAGCAGCAGGTCTATGATGACACTGTGCTAATTCCAGCGGGTGAATGAACCTGATAGATAAGCATACCTTTATTTGTCAGCAGCGCACTCTTTTTAAAGAGTGCGTTTTTCATTTTTTTGGATTTGAAAAAAAGGAGAGTAGAAATGGAAGGTCAGCAGCAATTTCAGAGGAAAATGCAATCTCGTCATTTAGTCATGTTATCGCTTGGAGGTGTCATTGGAACAGGTTTATTTTTAAGTACAGGTTATACGATTCAGCAGGCTGGACCGTTTGGCACCATCCTGTCGTATTTAGTTGGGGCGCTGGTCGTTTATCTCGTTATGCTTTGTTTAGGGGAATTATCAGTACATATGCCGGAGACTGGTGCATTTCACAGCTATGCCGCTAAATATATTGGTCCAGGAACAGGGTACACAGTAGCCTGGCTGTATTGGCTTACTTGGACGGTTGCGTTAGGTTCAGAATTCACGGCAGCTGGGCTGCTGATGCAAAGGTGGTTTCCGTCCATTAACGTCTGGATTTGGAGCGCGGTATTTGCCTTGATGATCTTTTTATTAAATGCTGTGACGGTTAAGTTTTTTGCGGAGTCTGAGTTTTGGTTTGCATCGATTAAAGTCGTTGCCATAGTGATTTTTATTCTTTTAGGAGGAGCCGCAATTGTTGGCTTTATTCCGCTGACGGACTCGAGTTCTGCTCCATTCTTTACGAATCTTACAAGTGAAGGGTTATTTCCGAATGGTGCATTTGCCGTGATCATGACGATGCTTGCTGTGAACTTTGCTTATTCGGGAACAGAATTAATAGGGGTCGCAGCCGGAGAAACGGCAGAGCCTGAAAAAACAATACCCATCGCGATTCGAACAACATTATGGAGATTGATCCTCTTTTTTGTAGGAACGATTGTTGTATTATCGGCGCTGCTGCCTGCATCGGATTCAGGGGTTTTAAAGAGCCCCTTTGTTGCTGTTCTTGAACGAATTGGTCTTCCATTTGCAGCAGATATCATGAATTTCGTTATCTTAACGGCAATTTTGTCTGCAGCAAACTCAGGTCTATATGCTGCTTCCAGAATGCTCTGGTCTCTTTCAAATAAGAAAACCATATCACCTATTTTTGCTAGAGTGACAAAACAAGGTGTACCTATATATGCTGTGATATTCAGCATGCTGGGCGGTACTTTGGCTTTATTCTCAAGCATCATTGCGCCAGATACAGTGTATATCATCCTTGTCTCCATTTCAGGTTTAGCTGTGGTTGTCGTCTGGATGAGTATTAGTGCGTCACAGTTTTTCTTTCGCAGACAATATATCAAAGAAGGTCATTCAGTAAAGGATCTGGTTTACCGGACGCCTTTCTATCCCCTGGTGCCGATCGCATCTTTTGTGCTGTGTCTCGCATCATTAGTTGGAATCGCATTTGACCCTGCACAGCGAATTGCACTTTATTGCGGCATTCCATTTATTTTGATTTGTTATGGAAGCTATTATTTAACTCAGTATGTAAAGGAAAGAGGAGAAGGATATGCAGCAGAAAATCAATCCAATTGACGCTATTTTACATGACCATTCCATTATGATTCTTGATGGAGCACTTGCTACAGAGCTTGAGCAGCATGGCTGTGATTTGGACGATCCCCTTTGGTCAGCCCGAATATTGCTTGAAAACCCGGAATTGATTTATCAGGTTCATTCAGACTATTTCCGTGCGGGAGCGGATTGTGCAATAACGGCAAGCTACCAGGCAACAATTGATGGGTTCTTGAAGCGGGGAATCGAAGAAATAGAAGCCTTGCAATTAATGAAGAAAACGGTGCTGCTTGCCAAAAAAGCAAGAGATGATTTTTGGAAGGAAGAAATGGGAGCTGTTAGACCAAAACCATTGGTTGCGGCATCAATTGGTCCTTATGGCGCCTATCTTGCAGATGGTTCGGAGTATACAGGCAACTATGGTGTTACGGATGCAACATTAGAAGAATTTCATCGTCCAAGAATATCAGCTTTGATTGAAGCAGGTGCTGATTTACTGGCATTTGAAACAATTCCTTCCCTTCAGGAAGCAAACGTATTAAGTTCTTTATTGAAGGAATTTCCCAATACATATGCATGGCTGTCCTTTTCCTTGAAAAATGAGAAAGCGATTAGTGATGGCACCCTCCTCGAGGTGTGTGCAAATACCTTCGGGTGCAACGGACAAATTGCTGCAATTGGCATCAACTGTGCACCACTGGAATTGGTGAATGAAGCCATAAAAGTGATCAGCAGCCAGACAAAAAAACCGGTTATTGTATACCCTAATTCTGGAGAAGCGTATAATCCGGAAACTAAAACATGGCATGGGCAAAAATCTTGCCTTGAACTGGATCAACAGTCAGAAGAATGGTACAAATCAGGGGCCCGCTTAATTGGGGGATGCTGCCGGACAGCACCTCGCCATATTGAGAAGATTTCAAAAAAATGGCGGGCTGGTCAATCTGAAGTTTAATAAATAGAACAGAGAAGAGGCTGGGACAAATGGTTTTCAGCCAAAGAAAAATCCGAACTATTATGTGAAATTCCAACTTGAATTTCGTTTTAGTTCGGATTTTTTTCTTTGGCTCTTTTCATAAATATTGTTGCTGAAGTACTAAATGTTAGAAACCTTAAGTGGATTGCAGCGGAAGGAACTTGACTCCTGCGGGATATAGAGCAAAATGGGAGACCCCACAGGCAACGCCGAGGAGGCTCCCATGCTCCCCGCGGAAAGCAAGTTCCTGGAGCGGAAAGGAACGGACATTATTTATCTTGAAAAACAACAATTTATGGCGAAAATAGCTCTTTCTTTTAATGGTTTTCGCACTATTCAATGTTCGGCTTTCATTCAGGAGATGATCGTTACGTCCCAGTCTCTTTTTCTCACTGCTCTCATGCTGATGCAGAAGCATTAACTTTTGCCCACGCAGTCCTTTCACTCTTCCCGTGCAGGAAGTAATAAAGAAGAGAACTGGCTAGAACTACAAAGCCCAAAATCACATACAGCGTGCTGTAGCCTGTCACCGGAATGACAAAACCAAGCAGATATGGTCCAAATCCTAAACCAGCGTCAAGAAAGATAAAGAATGTCGAAGTGGCGAGCCCCATCCGGTGAGGCGGCGTTAATTTTACGGCAATCGCCTGTGTCGTTGATTGCATGTTTCCAAATCCAAGACCGATCAGTACACCGGACAGCAAGAAAATGAAGCTGGTGCTTGCTGTGCTGAGAAGGAACATACCTGCTCCAAACAAGAGGAAGGCAGGGTACATAATGAAGTTTGCTCCTTTTTTGTCCATTAAACGGCCGGTGAAGGGGCGTGATACCAAAACAGCTGCCGCATAGACGATGAAAAAGAAGCTTGCTGTGCTGACAAGATGAATGTCCATTGCGTAGAAATTAATAAAAGATAGGACACTTGAATAACAAAACGCCACCGCAAGGGTGATAAATGCAATCGGCAAAGCTCTTGGCTCTACAAAATTTGAAAGTTTGAATCCTCGTACTTCTGCCTTTTTTGCTGAACCATCAAGCGGGGGCACATACAGGAAAAAGGCAATGATTAAACTGCCGGCGCCTAATGCAACGCAGAAAGTAAAGATCGTATGAAAGCTTGCGTTCTGGCTCAAGTACAGTCCGATGAATGGTCCAATGGCTGTTGCAAGAGTTGCACTCATGCTGTAGTACCCGATGCCTTCTCCTTTTCGCGAAGCGGGAATAATCTGTGCTACGATGGTGCCTGTTGCTGTACTGGCCATACCCAGTGTAATTCCATGAACCAGACGGTTTACAAGAAGGAAGCCAAGGCCTAATTCAAAGAAATAAAAGGCTGTTGTCAGGGTAAACAGGATAAGCCCGGTATACAGGATTTTTTTCCGGCTGAAGGTTACGATTAGCCTTCCAATTAATAGCCTGCCAATCAATGCGCCAATAATGAAAATCCCGGTTACAAGTCCCGCCGCACTTGTAGAGGCACTGTATTCATCTACTGCAAAGACCGCAATGGTCACCATTAATAAGTAAAAGATTAACGTTAAGAAAAAATTGATGGACGACACGACAATAAAGTCTTTCGTCCATAGTTTGGATGCTGTCTGATTCACGTTTGTATCACCTTACTCTCTAATATTGTTCCGGATATCTCCCATAATCCGGATGACTTCAAGCTGTTCTTCCTCTGAAATCCCTTTTAAAATCTCCTGCTCATATTCATCGATTGTTACGCGGACATCTCCGTAAACCTTTCTCCCAATGTCTGTAAGCTGCATTCTCTTTTCACGCTTATCCTTGCCGGGAACATGCTCTACATAGCCCAGTTCCTCCAGGCGGCTGATCGTTCTTGTAACGGTAGGTTTTTCAACACTTTGATAATCAGCAAGCTCAACAAGCGTAGCTGTCCCGTAATTGGATAAGTAATGCAAAACTGACCACTGTGCTCTGTACAAATCGTGTTTGGCGAGCTCAATATTCAGTCTGTTTTCAAAAGGGCGGTATAACAGCAGAAGCTGCTGAAAAAACTTTTGGTATGTTTTTATAGGAAACACCTCATCAAATAATAGTTACCCTGGATAATTGTTACTCTAGGTAACTAATATAACAAAATCATTCAGTGTTTGTCTACCTGATGAATTCCTGAAGCTGGTTATTGACACAAAACGGGAATATATGTTATTAAATTAGTGGTTAGCACTCTCATGAAAAGAGTGCTAAAAAGAAGTCTGAAAGGAGAATGACAATGGAAAAAATGCAGTTCAAAGCAGAATCTAAAAGACTATTGGAAATGATGATCAATTCAATTTATTCTCAAAAAGAAATCTTTTTAAGAGAGCTGATTTCAAATGCGAGTGATGCGATTGATAAAATTTATTACAAAGCTTTAACAGACGACAGCCTATCATTTGACCAAAATCATTACTACATAAAAGTCAGTGCAGACAAAGAAAATAGAACATTAACAATCTCAGATACGGGGATTGGGATGACAAAGGAAGAGCTTGAAAACAATCTCGGGATTATTGCGAAAAGCGGCTCATTGGCTTTTAAAAGCGAAAATGAGCTGAAGGATGGCCGTGACATTATCGGTCAGTTTGGGGTAGGTTTTTACTCAGCCTTTATGGTAGCTGATGCCATCACGGTCACAACGAAGACAATCGGCAGCGAAGAAGCTTACAGATGGTATTCTAGGGGAGCAGACGGCTATACGATCGAACTTTGTGAGAAGGAAGAGGTTGGAACAGAGATTGTTCTCAGCATCAAAGAAAACACAGAAGATGATTCGTTTGATGAATATTTAGAAGAATACCGCTTAAAAGCCATCATTAAAAAATACTCTGATTTCATCCGCTATCCAATTAAAATGGATGTAACGGAGCGAAAAAAAGAAGACAGCGAAACAGAATTTGAAGAAATTCACGAAGAACAGACAATCAACAGCATGGTTCCTATTTGGAGAAAGAATAAAAATGAGCTTACCGAGGAAGATTACGAGAATTTCTATGCAGAAAAGCATTACGGGTTTGATAAGCCGTTAAAACATATCCATATCAGTGTGGACGGTGCCGTCAGATACAATGCGATTCTCTACATCCCTGAACAGATTCCGTATGATTACTACTCTAAAGAGTTTGAAAAAGGACTTGAGCTGTACTCAAATGGCGTACTGATCATGGAAAAATGCTCAGACCTGCTTCCTGACTATTTCAGTTTTGTAAAAGGAATGGCAGATTCGGAGGATTTGTCTCTTAACATCTCAAGAGAAATCCTGCAGCATGACCGCCAGCTGAAGCTGATTGCGAAGAACATCAAAAACAAAATTAAGAGCCAGCTGCAGAGCTTATTAAAAGATGAGAGAGAAAAGTATGAAACATTCTATCACTCTTTCGGAAGACAGCTTAAATATGGCGTTTACAGTGATTTTGGAGCAAATAAAGAAGATCTTCAGAACCTGCTTATGTTCTATTCATCAAAAGAGAAGAAGCTGATTACACTTGATGAATATGTTTCAGGCATGCCTGAAGATCAGAAGTACATTTACTATGCTGCAGGAGAAAGCTATGAACGAATTGAAAAGCTTCCGCAGAAAGAGGTTGTGGCGGATAAAGGCTATGACATCTTATATTTCACGGATGAAGTGGATGAATTTGCGATCAGAATGCTGATGACCTATCAGGAAAAAGAATTCAAATCAATTTCAAGCGGTGATTTGGGCATAGAAGCAGGCGAGAATGAATCGGGTGCAGAATCAGAAGAGAACGATAACAAAGAACTCTTTGAAGAAATGAAGACGATTCTTGCAGGCAAAGTGAAGGATGTAAGAATGTCAAAACGCCTCAAGTCTCATCCAGTCTGCATCGCAACTGAAGGCGAAGTAACCACGGAAATGGAAAAAATCCTGAAAGCCATGCCTAACAGCCAGAACATTAAGGCGGAGAAAATACTTGAGATCAACAGCAGCCACGATGTCTTTGCTTCCTTAAAAGATGCATTGGCAAACGACAAGGAAAAACTTGCGCTGTACACGAATCTTCTATTTAACCAGGCTCTTCTAATTGAAGGACTGACAATCGAGGATCCGGTTGAGTTTACGAACGATATTTGCAAAATTATGGTGTGAAGAAAAGCGGAAAGGGAGTCCTGATCATCAGGACTCCCTTTCTCTTATTTCGGATGCATCTTAAATTTCAAAAACAGCTCATTATAGTAAGCCAAATTCTTTTTGCCGAGGTTCTCATACACTTCCAGTTTTTCCGTCAGTTCAGGCGGCGGATAGAAGCGCTCATCGTTTACCATCTCTTCAGGCATGTACTTTAAGGCTTCTTTGTTCGGTGTTGAGTAGCTGACATATTCAGTGTTTTCTGCGGCCACCTCAGCATCCAGCATGAAGTTGATGAACTGATGGGCGGCTTCCGTATTTTTGGCTGTTTTCGGGATCACCATGTTATCGAACCATAAATTTGAGCCTTCCTCGGGAACGACATACTCGAGATCTTCGTTTTCATACATGATCTCAGATGCAACCCCGGACCATACAAGACCGATGGATGCTTCCTGATTTTCAAGCAGCATCCTGCTTTCGTCTCCAACTACCGCTTTGACGTTTGGAGTGAGAGAATCAAGCTTTCGTTTTGCTTCCTCTAAATGATCCTTATTTGTATCGTTAAGAGAATAGCCGAGGCTGTTGAGCCCCATTCCCATCACTTCTCTTGCGCCGTCAATCAGCAGGATCTCATTTCGCAGATCGGGATCCCAAAGGTCATTCCAGCTCGTGATTTTTTTTCCGTCTATCATCGAGGGATTATAGACGATGCCGACCGTTCCCCAGAAATAAGGAATGGAATATTTATTTTCAGGGTCGAATGGCAAATCCATAAACCGGTCATCAATATTTTTCAAGTTCGGAAGTTTCGAATGATCTAATGGGATAAGCAAATCTTCCTGTCTCATTTTATCAATCATATATTCAGAAGGAACGGCAATATCATAAGTCGTTCCGCCCTGATCAATCTTTGTCATCATCGCCTCGTTGGAATCAAAGGTCTCATAGATGACCTTAATGCCTGTTTCTTTCTCAAAGCGGTCAACCAGATCCGAATTGATGTAATCTCCCCAGTTAAAGATCGTAAGCGTATTTCCGCTTGAGTAGCCCTGTGAAGAGTTTAGTTCGGATACTGCATACAAAAGGATGCCTGACACGAGAATAATCGCGAAGAAAACACGGACCAGCTTCTTCATTTTCTTACCCCCAATCCGCTTTGCTTATTTCTCTGCGTAATGAAGTAATATACGACGACAAGCAGAACTGTGAATAGGAAAAGCAGGGTAGATAGAGCATTGATATTCAATGAAATTCCCCGGCGTGCGAGGGAATAAATCTCAACTGACAGTGTAGTGAATCCATTGCCGGTTACGAAAAAGGTAACAGCAAAATCATCAAGGGAGAATGTAAGTGCCATAAAGAATCCTGCAAAAATACCCGGTGTGATAAACGGCAGGGTCACTTTAGTCAGGACATTCCAGCTGCTTGCCCCCAAATCTCTTGCTGCATCAAGCAAAGTAGGGCTCATCTCCATCAGTTTCGGCAGCACCATCAAGACAACAATCGGAACGCTGAATGCAATGTGAGATAAGAGAACCGAATAAAATCCAAGCTTGATTCCCGCCATCGTAAACAGGATTAAAAATGAAGCGCCAATAATAACGTCAGGGCTGACAATCAGCACATTATTTAACGACAATAGTGTGTTTTTGGTTTGTCTGCTTTTAAACGAATGAATGGCAAGTGCTCCGAGGACCCCGATGATTGTTGAAATAAGAGCAGACAATAAGGCGATAACCAGGGTGTTAAGCACAATAATCAGCAGCCTTGTATCTGTGAACAGTTCTTTATACCAGTCCAGCGTAAATCCTTCAAAGTTGTACATCGTACCGCCGCTGTTAAATGAATAAAACACAAGGAAAAAAATCGGCGTATAAAGGATGAGAAAGATCAAAATTAAAAAGATCCTGGATAGAGGGGATATTTTCTTATCCAACTTTCATACCCCGCTTTCGATTTCCGGTAAGGAAGATAATCAGAAACATAAAAATAATCAAGAAGACAGCAATTGTAGAGCCCATACCCCAGTCCTGCGTCACAAGGAAATGCTGTTCAATCGCAGTGCCGAGTGTGATGACTCTGTTTCCTGCAATCAATCTTGTCAGCATGAACAGAGAGAGAGCAGGAATAAAGACGAGCTGGCAGCCGGCTTTAACGCCATCAATCGTCAGCGGAAAAATGACTCTGCGGAAGGCAGTCCAGCTTGATGCCCCCAAATCACGCGCTGCATCTAAAAGGGTTGGATTTAATTCATTAAGTGAATTGAATATAGGCAAAATCATAAATGGAATAAAGATATAAACCGATACAAAAATGAAACTGAAATCGGTGAACAATAACTGCTGTGAACCAATGCCGATAGCTTCTAAAAAGCTGTTCGCAACACCGTACGTGCCGAAAATTCCCAGAAAAGCATAGGCTTTTAACAATAAATTAATCCAGGATGGGACGATAATCAGCAGCAGCCAAAGATGCTTATGCTTTGTGTAAGTCAGCAAATAAGCCGTCGGGTAGGCGATCAGCAGGGAAAGAGCTGTAATCAAAAAGGCATACCAAAACGAACTTAAGGTCATTTTCATATAGACCGGTGTGAAAAAGTTCTGGTAATTGGCAAGCGACAAATGTCCCTCTATATCAATAAACGAATAATAAAGAACAAGAACAATCGGTGCAATAACAAAGAGAGCAATCCAAAGCGCGTAAGGAATCATATACAAATTTCGGGTCAGTTTAGTTTCCATGCTCTTCTCCATCTGCATAAGCTTCTAAACGTTTGTCAAATTCCTCTTCGGTCTCCCCGAATCTCATAACGTGTATCGCTTCAGGGTCAAAATAAAGACCAATTTCATCTCCGACAGTGGCTTTCTTTGTAGAATGAACGAGCCATTCGTTGCCATCCTTGTCATAGCTGCTGATTTCATAATGAACACCTCGGAACAATTGGGAATCAACGCGTACATGGAGTTTTCCCCGTTCCAGTGAAGTGATTTCCAAATCTTCAGGGCGAATGACGATCTCAATTGGTTCATTTGGGTTCAGACCCTGATCGACACATTCAAATTGTCTGCCTGTAAACTCCACAAGGTAATCCTCAAGCATCGTTCCTTTTACAATATTGGACTCACCAATGAAATCAGCAACAAACCGGTTGATCGGTTCATCATAGATATCGGTTGGTGTCCCGCTTTGCTGTATTTTCCCTTTGTCCAGAACAAAGATTTCATCGGACATCGCGAGTGCTTCTTCCTGGTCATGGGTGACAAAGATAAAGGTAATCCCAAGACGCTGCTGAAGCTCGCGCAGCTCATACTGCATTTCTGTCCGAAGCTTTAAGTCCAGGGCGGACAAAGGTTCATCAAGAAGAATAACTTCCGGCTCATTGACAATCGCACGTGCAATGGCAACCCGCTGGCGCTGGCCTCCGGACATTTCCCTGATTTCCCGTTTTTCATATCCGTCAAGATTTACAAAGCTTAAGGCTTCTTTTACTTTTGATTCAATCTCTTTATTGTTCATTTTTTTAATGCGCAGTCCGAATGCAACATTTTCAAAAACATTCAAATGAGGAAACAGCGCATAATCCTGAAATACCGTATTAACTTGGCGTTTGTTAGCAGGCACATCGTTTATTTTTTTTCCATTAAAAAGAATCTCCCCTTCAGACGCTTCTGTAAATCCGGCAATCAATCGCAGGATCGTTGTCTTGCCGCAGCCTGAAGGACCAAGAAGTGTATAAAATTTGCCGCGCTCGATTTCAAAACTGACATGGTTGAGGACGGCAGGGTCATTGTCGTATTGTTTCGTAACCTGCTTAAATTGAATAATTGTGTTTGTCATATCATTCTCCCTCTTAGTTTGTTCGGATTTGAACAAAGAAATATTTATAGATAAGCGGTCTATTTAGCCTTATTTAACATGAATAATTATACATGAAAGAGTGCTGGAATACGAAAGGAATTATGAAGGCTGTTTCAGTCATTATGAATGCAGAAGGTGAAAAAGGTAAACGCCTTGGACTCTCCAAAGCGTTTACCTTTTTCAGCATGTTATTCAGCTGCGTTCTCTTCAAATAATTTCGCAATCTCTACAATAACCTGTGTTGCTTTTTGCATATTATCAACTGAAATATATTCAAACTTGCCATGGAAGTTCTCTCCGCCGGTAAAGATATTCGGTGTAGGAAGGCCCATGTAGGAGAGCTGAGATCCATCTGTGCCGCCGCGGATCGGTTCAACGATTGGCTGAATGTCCAGGTTTTCCATCGCTTTGTAGGCAATGTCGACGATCTGTTTAACAGGCTCAATTTTTTCACGCATATTGTAATATTGATCGTTCATCTCAAGGATGATGCGTTCGCTTCCGTATTTCTCTTTCAATTCATCAACAGCAGCGGCCATCGTTTGTTTTTTCTGCTGGAACGCTTCCTTATCAAAATCTCTGATAATGTAGCTTAGCTTCGTTTGTTCAACATCTCCGCTGAAAGAGAGAAGATGGAAGAAGCCTTCATAGCCTTCTGTTAATTCGGGAGCTTGTTCTGCCGGCAGCTTGCTCTGGAGTTCCATTGCAATTTTAATAGAATTCACCATTTTCCCTTTAGCTGTGCCAGGATGGATGTTGGTTCCTTTAATGGTAATAGAGGCTCCGGCTGCGCTGAAGCTTTCGTACTGCAGCTCGCCTAGAGGACCGCCATCCACTGTGTAGGCGTATGTCGCATCAAAGGCAGCAACATCAAATTTATGCGGTCCGCGGCCGATTTCCTCATCAGGAGTGAAAGCTACTCGGATTTTGCCGTGTTTGATTTCAGGGTGCTTGACCAAATAATCCATCGCTGTCATGATTTCAGCAATGCCCGCTTTATTATCGGCTCCTAAAAGAGTGGTGCCGTCTGTTGTTATCAATGTATGGCCTTTATAGTTTAAAAGGTTAGGAAAGTCCTTTGGAGACAGGGTTACTTGAACGGTTTCGTTCAGGAGGATGTCCTGCCCGTCATAGTTTTCATGTATCTGCGGATTCACATTTTTTCCGGTAAAATCGGTTGCTGTATCAATGTGTGCCAGAAAGCCGATCGTTGGAACCTGTTTATCAGTGTTAGATGGGAGAGTAGCCATTACATAACCAAACTCATCCATGCTTACATCTTCTAAACCAATTGTTTTAAGTTCCTCTACAAGTTTACGTGCAAGTGTCAGCTGACCTTCAGTAGATGGACACGTTTCGCTGCTGTCATTTGATTGTGTATCGATTTTCACGTAGGAAATAAATCGTTCAATGATTTCATTGTTCATTGTTCATCAACCCTTCTTAACCTCTTAATTTTTCCAAAACATCCTGTGCCTGATAGCCTGCCTCAAAGTCAATGATCTCAGCTTCTTCGCCTTTCAGCGCTTTTACAAGCTCATCAATTAAAGAATCGGCAAGTGAGCTTTCTGCATCAATCCTTTGAATAGGCTCTCCATGCTTGCCTCCTTCAAGTGCTGACCAGTTCAGCAAGGCCAGAGTTCCTTCTGTCCCGTAAGCAGTAAATCTGATTTCTTCTGTTCCTGCAATCTGACTCATGCCATCAATTAAAATCGGCGTACCATCTTGAAGCTCCATTTGAGCCAGAATCCCAATTTCAGAAGCAGCCGGATCTTCGGGATACTGAACGGATTTATTCAGAACACGAACAGGTCCAAAGATTTTTTGGATTTGCTGAATGTAGTGTACGCCGACTTCGAGGACAAATCCGCCTTGTTCACGGCTTGCAACCCAGTCATTTTGCTGCCACGGCCGCGGCCATTCCGGAAAATGCATCTTTAACTCAATCCGTCTAAGATTTCCAACATAACCCTCATTTATGAGGGAAGCAAAGGTTTTGCTTCCGGCACTATAATTCAAAGGGAAATTCATTGCATGGATGATTCCTTTTTCTTTTGCCTGTATGTAAAGACTTTCTGCTTCTTCCAAGGAGTTTGCCAAAGGTTTTTCACATAAAACATGCTTGCCCTTTGCAATCACATCCGTCACAATCTGATGATGAAATTTGGGCGGAACTGCTGCATACACTAAATCGATTTCTGCTTCTTCAAGCATTTTTTTATGATCAGTAAATGAAGACACATTTCCCAGTCTTTCAGATGTTTCACGTGTAACTTCAGCATTCCGGTCACATATAGCTGAAATCATGATATCCGGATGGTCTGTAAAGTTCGTTATTAATCGCTGTCCGATTGCACCTAAACCGATAATGGCTGCCCTGATCATTTGATATCCGCCTTTCTGAAAATAAAACTGATAATTAATTATATTAAGAAATCTAGTATATTCATAGTACTCGTTTAAAAAAGAGAAAGACTGAGAACACACATAATCTGGTATCCTGAATAATAGACAACTAAAAAGAACAGTATTGGAGTTAAGAGCATGACTGTATTTGACCGCGAGCAGCGCACCCATATTTCAAGAGTTCAAAATTATATCGAAGAAAATTTGCATTTGAAATTAACATTGGCTCATTTAGCGAAAGTCTCCACCTATTCTCCCTATCATTTCCATCGTCTTTTCTCGGAATTTACAGGAGAAACACCTGCAGATTATGTAAAGAGGCACAGACTTGAAAAGGCTGCGCATACGTTAATCTATGAGCCGGAAAAGCCGGTGACCGAAATTGCGATCGACTGTGGTTTTTCATCCCTGTCTTATTTTACATACACATTTCATGAAACGTTTCATCACAGCCCAAAAGCCTGGCGTGAGGGTGCATACTTAGAGAAGTTTCCAAGAGTCTATCTAGACAGCAAGAAATCTAAACAAGATAGCAGTAAAAGAAAAGAAGAAAATCAAAAAAGAGAGTACACTGAATTTCAGTGGGTCGACCTGTCAAAAGTAAAAACAGTGGTATTGCCGGAACGTGCCATTGTATTGAAACATCGTCTTGGGGAATATTCAAAAGAGATTGAACAGACGTGGGAGAGCATCTACCGATTTTGCCATGCAAGAAATCTGCTGCATGAGAAAACCATGATGATTGGTGTTCCAAGGAACAACCCCTATATCACTCCTGCTGAAAAATGCCGCTATGACTGCTGTATTTCTATTGATGATTTTGGAAGTATAGGAGATGGGGCAGAGAAGTCAGCCTTTCATGGCGGAAAATATGCGGTTTATGAGTTTGAGGAACCGGTGGATTACAGCAATCGGAAGCTGCTGATTGAATGTTATTCTGAACTGTACAGCTTCTGGCTGCCACAAAGCGGCTACCGTTATTTGGGCAATCCCATCGAGCTTGTTCAGATCGTGCCAAGAGCAGGAACGTTTGAACTGGACTGTAAAATTACAGCCATTGCACTTGAAATCGAACCTAAATAAAGAAATACGAGAGTGAGGTCTTATTGTGATCATAAATTTTATAGATTTAAACTTTTTAGCTGTTATTGCAGGAGGACTGCTGTATATGGCATTTGGAGCTTTATACTATTCTCCATTTTTATTTGGAAAGACCTGGACGCGAATGAATCCAAGTGAAGTAAAAGATTCCGCAAAGTATGCGGGATCTGCTGCCGTTGCATTTCTAAGCTCATTTTTAATCGCAATCATCATTCATTCAATTGGAGCGGCCGATGTGATTTCAGGTCTGATGACAGGATTAATCATTGGCATTCTGCTTGCGCTGGCCTATTTAAAAAATGCGCTCTTCGGATTAACAGGTTTAAAGGTTTATGGAATAGCGGTGCTGGATCATGTCATTGCGTTTTCGTTACTGGGAATTCTTCACGCTATTTGGGGTTGAAAAGGGAGGCTGCTGCCTCCTTTTTGCGTTGAATATTTAGCTTGATGGTCCTCAATTTGATATGATTTAAAGACAAATCTTTAAAGAGGTGGACAACATGAGGCATCAGCCTATTCATTCGTCCTTTTTTAATAAACCTACACTGGAATTAGCTCAGGCGCTTCTAGGTAAAATACTTGTAAAAGAAACAGCAGAGGGTATTGCTGCAGGAATCATTGTTGAAACAGAAGCCTATATAGGACCAGGCGATCAGGCTGCTCACAGCTTCAACAACCGGCGGACTGCAAGAACCGAAGTCATGTTTGGGCCAGCCGGCTATACTTATACTTATGTCATGCATACACATTGTCTTGTAAATGTTGTTAGCGGAGCGGCTGATTCTCCTGAAGCCATTTTAATAAGAGGGGTAGAGCCGGTTGAAGGGCTGGAATTGATGTATCAAAGGCGAGGTCCGGTGAAAAGAGAGCAGGACCTGACAAATGGTCCCGGGAAACTGACGAAAGCATTGGGTATTGTAAAAGAAGATTATGGACGTCCTTTATGGGAGGCGCCCCTGTATATAGCAGAAGGCAATGAGCCTGAACTTACAGCCGCAGGGCCGCGAATTGGAATAGACAACAGCGGTGAAGCAAGAGAATATCCATGGAGATTCTGGGTGAGCGGGAACCGGTTTGTATCGGGTACGAAGAAGAACAACATAATAAAATAGTTTCTTTGAATAACCCTTTAAAATAAGGGTTATTTTTTTTGAAAAATTCTTAAACTTTGTTGCTTTTAGATTAAATGTTTATACCCTTAAGTGGATTGCAGCGGAAGGAACTTGACTCCTGCGGGAAATAGAGCAAATTGGGAGACCCCACAGGCAAAAAGCCGAGGAGGCTCCCATGCTCCCCGCGGAAAGCAAGTTCCTGGAGCGGAAAGGAACGGGCTAAATGTATCATCAAAAACAACGATCTATGTGAAAACAGCCTTTTGAAAAGAATAGGAGTTGGTGCATCCAAGCTGAACAGCCGTTTCCGCTTTTCTTATAAAAATTAAGAAATTCTTAAACATTCCACTGACAGAGTGTTAAGAATTTCCTATTAGACTATAGATAATCACTTGAAAACAGATATACTTTTGAAAGGAGCGTGAGAAAATGACCAATTATAACGTTTTAGTAGTGGATGATGATAAAGAAATCCGCGATGCGATTGAAATCTATTTAAAGAATGAAAACATAACTGTCATAAAAGCGAAAGACGGCATAGAAGCTCTTGAAAAACTGAATGAGCACGCTGTTCATTTAATTCTGCTGGATATCATGATGCCCCGTCTTGACGGCATCTCAACCACTTTTAAAATCCGTGAAAAAAAGAACATTCCGATTATAATCCTGAGTGCAAAGAGCGAAGATACAGACAAGATCCTCGGCCTGCAGGTAGGGGCAGATGACTATGTAACAAAGCCGTTCAATCCGATGGAGCTGATTGCCAGAGTGAAATCTCAGCTTAGGCGATATGTGACGCTTGGTACATACGAAGGTGCGAAAAAGACCGTAGATCTGAACGGTCTTACCCTTGATCAAACAGCCAAAGAAGTGACGGTGCATGGCGAAAACGTAAAGCTTACACGCATTGAATACAGCATAGTAGAGCTGCTGATGCTGAACGCCGGACGCGTGTTTTCAATCAACGAAATCTATGAGCGGGTTTGGAATGAACCTGGCTACAACGCCGAAAAAACCGTTGCCGTCCATATCCGCAAAATCAGAGAAAAAATTGAAATTGATCCTAAAAATCCGAGATATTTAAAGGTGGTATGGGGAATTGGGTACAAAATGGAAAAATAGTCTAACGTTCTTTCTCATCATGATGCTGCTGACATACGGAATCAGCGGTCTCTTTTCAGGTGCTGCAAACGGAGACAGGTACTTATTTAAAAACTATTTTCAGTCTAACGAATTTCAAGAACGGCTAAACTACTTTACAAATCTTTTAAGCTTATATGAATTGAACGGGACGACCAAAGAAGAAGCTAAGGAAAACATAACCGTATCAGCAGAGGAAATTGAAGAACATCGATATAGATACGGAAGTTTATCCGACCAGATCATGAACATAGAAAGTCAGTATGAAGAAGAAATTTTCGCTGCTAAGGAAAATGGAAACAGCGAAGTTGAAAAAGTGCTGACGGAAGAAAAAAATAAAAAAATTGCTGACATCACCATGAATTTTAAAGATGATGAGCATGTCCGAAAAAAACTTATCGCAGAAAAAGAAAAGAATATCGATCAATTCTTTGAAGAAATCTATAAGTATCCTAAGTCTGAATATGAAGCAAATAAAAATCAGTTTGTTTATTACTTGAAAAGCACCGATTCTGAAGAAGTTCACACCAACTTGCAAATGTCTGAGAAAGATGATCCCAAAGAGTTTATCAATCAAAAAGACATGTACTATATTGAAAATTATTCGGGATCAAGAGGCTATATCAATTCAACAGATGGATTTCATTATTTTGGAAGCAGTGATATTACGGAAGATCTAATCAGAGGGGAGGAAACAAGATTCACCGGACAAATCGCCTTGTCAAAAAATGCACCCGCAGACAGCGAAACCATGATTGAACTTCGGGATTTTCAGAAATCACAGGCTCTCTATTACGGACATTCACTCAGCGGCCTTGCAGCTCTTTTCATCAGTGTTTTTCTCCTGAGAAGACGTCCGCTGTTTGAACCCATTCTGAAAAACAAGTGGGCGCAAGTGTACCTCCGCCTGCCTCTGGATGTGAGAATTCTCTTCACCGGCATTGCGTTTGTCGGAAGCATGATCTGTATGTTCGGAGTGATCGACTATTATCCGTTCCGTTATGGATACGAATGGCTCTATGCGTTTATCTTTTTAATGATTGGAACGTTGTTTATCGCTGCACTCATCGTTCAGGCAGTCCTTCTCATTCACCTATTTAAAACAGAAGGCCATTTCAAGGCAGAATGGAAAACAACTATACTTTTCAGGATTGCAAAGGCTGTGGCAGACGCTTTTCTGATTCAGAAGGTAGGCATTCAGCTTTTGATATTGCTTGGCATTGTTTTCTGCTTTGGGGTTGGAGCGGCAGTAGTGATCGTTCAACCTGCGTTCCTGCTCATCTACTTTCCTGCTCTTTTGCTCATTGGCCTTCCGGTGGTGCTGTTTATGTTCAAACGGATTGGCTATTTTAATAAAATTGTGGCGAATTCAAATGACATTATGCTCGGCAATCTGGAAACAGACCTGCCGGTTAATGGGAAAACGGCCCTTGCGACACTTGCTTCGAATATGAATGCTCTGAAACACGGGGTAAAAACTTCACAGCAAAAGCAGGTGAAAAGTGAACGTCTGAAAACGGAGCTGATCACAAATGTCAGCCACGATCTGCGGACACCGCTTACTTCCATTATCAGCTACACAGAATTGCTGAAAAATCCGAATCTCTCAGAAGAGGAAAGAGCTTCCTATGTAGAAATTGTCGACCGCAAATCGCAGCGCCTGAAAATCCTGATTGATGATTTGTTTGAGGCGTCAAAAATGGCGAGCGGCAATATTGATTTAGTGAAACAAAACGCAGATATTGCACAGCTCCTGCAGCAGGCGCTTGCTGAATACAATGAAGCCATCAGCCAGTCTTCCCTGCAGTTCAGGGTGATTCATTCAGATGAACCTGTTTATGCAGTCGTAGACGGACAAAAGATGTGGAGAGTGTTTGAGAATTTGATTGGCAATATTCTTAAGTATTCTTTAGAGAATACGAGAGTGTACCTTTCCGTTAAAAAAATCGGGGAGCATGTCATCATCTCTTTTAAAAATGTCACCAAGTATGAGCTCAGCGAAAACACAGATGAATTATTTGAACGGTTTAAACGCGGAGACTCCTCGCGCCATACAGAAGGATCCGGTCTTGGCCTTACGATTGCCAAATCGATTGTTGAGCTTCACGGAGGGCGATTGGAGATTGCTGTAGACGGAGATTTATTTAAAGTAACCATAATCTTGGACGCTAAATAAATAACAGCAGGTTTCCGTATCCAGGAAACCTGCTGTTTTCATTTACTTATTCAACATCTTCATCCGGACGGGCCCAGACAGAAACACTTTGGCCGTTTACAGGGAACGTCGCAAAGCCATCATCTTCAATGGTAATATGCTCTTCGCGGGTGCCTGTTAAGTCCACCCATACTTTACCTGCATGGTGTTCGCCGACACACATCCGTTTTTCTCCTTCGTCGCCATTTGAAATGACAACTGCACAGCCGGAACGCTCGAACTCATCCACGCCGCGTCTTACCCAGCCGATTGTATTCGGATGGTCAAAGTAGTCTTCCTGCTCACCATAGGCCCTTGTCTGTCTGGCATAGAGAAGGGGATCAATCGCTTCTCTTTTGCCGTCGATTGGATTGTCTCCATCAATTCCGTAGTAATCGCCATAAAATACACAAGGATATCCCTGCTTTCTTAGAAGAATCAGAGCATAGGCACTTTGCTTAAAGCAGTCTTCAACCCATGATTCGAGGGCTTCATCAGGCTGGGAGTCATGATTATCAACAAATGTGACGGCATGCTCGGGATGGGAGCCGACAAGGGTATCCTCAAAGATCGTGGAGAGATCAAAATCATTTCCTGCCATGGATGCTTCGTGAAGCTTGTAGTGAAGGGACACATCAAATAAACTCATTTTGTAGTCAATTTTATCAAGGAAATTCTGGCATTCTTTTAAATCGGATTTCCAGAACTCTCCAACAAAAAAGAAATCATCCCCGCGGTCTTCATAAAGCTCTTCTGCAAACCTCTGAACAAACTCATGATTGATATGTTTAATGGCATCAAGGCGGTATCCATCACACTGCAGAGTATCTGCAAGCCACTTGCCCCATGAAATCATTTCATCCTGAACTTCTTCATTATCATAGTCAATGTTCGCGAACATTAAGTAATCATAATTTCCGAATTCCTCGTCAACATTTTCATTCCAGTCTTTATTGTCACCGACAATTTTAAAGACGCCGATTTTATCGTTTTTCGCATCGTAATCTGTTCCGTTGAAATGCTCAAAATTCCATTCAAAGGAAGAATACTTTCCTTTTCGGCCCGGGAAGTTGAATTTTGTCCAGCCTTCAATATTAATTGGCTCGGATAATTCTTCCGTTCGGTCCTCGCGGTCTACTTCAATCACTTTAAATAATTCCGTCTCATCAGCTCCTGCTTTATGATTCATAACCAAATCCACATAAACGGCAATGCCGTTATCGTGACAGGCTTTAATAGCAGCAAGTAATTCCTTCTTCAAACCATATTTAGTACGGACAGAACCCTTTTGATTGAACTCTCCAAGATCATATAAGTCATACACGCCATATCCGACATCATCTCCAGACTGGCCTTTTGTAACGGGAGGAATCCAAACCGAATCAATGCCTCTTTCCTTAAGCTCCGGCGCTAACTCTTTCAGCCTGTTCCAGTGTGTTCCAGTTGGTCTTACATGCCATTCAAAAAACTGCATCATTGTGTGATTCTGTTCCATCCCGAATTCCCCTTTTCATTGTGTTCTTTCTGTTATCCTACTTTCTACCCTTAATAACAGAAAACGAAGCAGAATTTTTTAAAAATTTCCCGCTTATTTAGTTAAAGCGTTTTCATCGTGAAATTACGGGTTGCGAAATAAATAGAACTCTTTATAATGAGAAATATTAAAAAATTCTGTTAAAGGAGATGAGAATGTCTATGGAACCAAACACAGCAGCAGCCGCGGACAGGAAAAGCAGGGGATTATTTAATCGCATGCTTGATGGTGTAGAGAAAGCAGGAAACAAACTGCCTGATCCTGTCACCTTATTTATTCTGTTCGCCGTCATCGTCATTCTTGCATCTCACATTGCTTCCTTGTTTGAAGTGAAGGTTGTTAACCCGGCAACGAAAGAAAGTGTTGAAGCTGTAAGCCTGCTGACAAAGGATGGATTTCAGCAGATCATGACAAATATGGTTAAGAATTTCGCAGAGTTCCCTCCGCTTGGATTAGTGCTTGTTACCATGATTGGTGTAGGACTTGCAGAGGGAGTGGGGCTGATTTCTGCTTTGCTTAGAAAGCTTGTTCTTGGAGCCCCGAAAGGGATTATTACCTTTTCAATTGTCTTTGCAGGGCTGCTTGCAAATATGGCAGGAGATGCTGGATTTATCGTACTGCCTCCTATCGCGGCACTTGTATTTATGAGTGTTGGAAGACATCCGATTGCGGGGATGGTTGTCGCATATGCTTCTGTTGCAGGAGGATTCAGTGCAAATCTGATCGTTAATATGCTTGATGCTCTTTTAGCAGGATTTACACAATCCGCAGCAGAAATTGTCGATCCCGATTTTCAGACCAATCCGGCAATGAACTGGTATTTCTTAGCTGGGTCCTGTGTGTTTTTTGTACCGCTTGCCATATGGGTCACGGAAAAGATCGTCGAACCAAGGCTGCCTGAATATAAAGGTCCCCGCATGCCGATGGACAAGCTAAGACCGGAAGAATCAAAAGGATTGAGATGGGCTGGAATAGCGACACTCGCATTCCTTATCTTAATAGCACTTACGATTGTTCCTGAGAATGGCTGGCTCCGCGGCGAAGACGGCGCGATCATCACTTCACCATTCATGAACTCTCTTGTTCCTATTATTATGGGTCTGTTTCTATTTCCTGGACTTGCATATGGGATTGCAACTAAATCGATTCGTTCAGATAAGGATGTCGCCCAGGAAATCGCCAAGTCGCTTGGAACGATGGGGATGTACATGGCAATTGCCTTTTTTGCGGCCCAGTTTATTGCCTATTTCAACTGGAGCAATTTAGGAATCATCATGGCGATCTCTGGAGCGGATCTGCTTAAAGGTCTTGGACTCACAGGCTTGCCTCTATTAATAGGGTTTATCTTATTCTGCGGAACTCTGAATCTCTTTATCGCAAGTGCTTCCGCTAAATGGGCTATTGTAGGTCCGGTCTTTGTTCCAATGTTCATGCTTCTCGGGTTTGACCCGGCATTCACGCAGGTTGCCTATCGGATTGGTGATTCAATAACAAACCCAATTACTCCAATGTTTGCGTATTTTGCTATTTTGCTTGCGGGAGCTAAGAAGTTTGATAAGAATATGGGACTTGGTTCACTGATTTCCGTCATGCTTCCATATACGATTTTCTTTGGCATCGCTTGGATTTTATTTTTTATCGCCTGGTATTATCTCGGAATTCCGCTCGGTCCTGGAGCAGATATCCATTTAAAATAGAAGGAGGAAGCTTATGGCTGCTGTATTTTCAAAAGAACGATTGATTGAGGAGCTGGATCAATGCCCTTCTTATGAAGGAATTGATCCGACAGAACTTGCTGATAAATTATCCGTCCTTTTTGAAATAGGAAAAACGCCTGAAGGCGGAATCACAAGGTTTCCCTATACAAAGGAAGAAAACGAAGCAAAAGCCATTTTTAAAGGCTGGATGATAGAAGCCGGCCTTGAAATCAGGGAAGATGCAATCGGCAATTTATTTGGCACACTTCAAGGAACATCGAGAGAGCTTCCTGTCGTCATGACAGGCTCTCATTTGGACAGTGTTCCAAATGGCGGTGCATTTGACGGTCCGCTCGGCTGCTTAAGCAGTTTGCTTGCCATCAAGGCGATTGCTTCTAAGGAAGAGAAGCCAAAACGTTCCATTGAGCTTGCGGTTTTTGTGGACGAAGAAGGAGCACGATTTAAAAACGGTATTTTTGGAAGCCGCGTTATGATGGGTGAAGTTGGTGCAGCTGATTTCAAATCGTTTAAAGACGATAATGACAACGTTCTGTACGATGAAATGGTACGTTGCGGGCATGATCCGGAACGAGTTCAGGATTCGTACAGAAAACCAGAGGATATATATGCTTTTCTTGAACTTCATATTGAACAGGGCAGGCGCCTGGAATCAGAAGGGAAAGATATCGGAATTGTGAGCGGGATTGCAGGGCCTTCTTGGACGTCCTTTACGTTCTTAGGAGAAACAGATCATGCGGGAAATACACCTATGAACTTCCGCAGGGATACACTGGCGGCCGCAGCAGAATTTATTCTGAAAGTTGAACAGGCACCGCCAAGGTTCAGCCATACAGCTGTTGCAACAGTTGGGAAAATAAATGTTTTTCCAAATGGAACGAACGTCATTTCCGGCAAAACAGAGGTCATTGTCGATGCAAGGGATATTGACCTGGAAGCAAGAGATGCCATGATTGCATCATTAAAAGATGAAGCAGTGAACCTTTCAAAGGAAAGAGGAGTTGTAGTCGACATAAAAGACGGCATTAATATCGCACCTGTGATTGTCCCAGACCATATACAGGAAGTCATCCAAACCTCTGCAAAAGCGAGTGGACTAACCTCGCTCTCACTTCCAAGCGGTGCGGGGCATGACGCAATGACACTCGGAAAATATGTGCCATCAGGCATGATTTTTGTGCCTAGCTTAAACGGGAAAAGCCATTCACCGGAAGAGTGGACCTCACTGCCTGACTGCGTCAGAGGTGTGCAGGTGATGAAAGAATCGCTTGACCAGCTGGCAAATAGGATTTGAGTGCAATCCCAAAATCCAAAAATCCTCTCCCGCAATTTGGGAGAGGATTTTATAATGTTCAAATCTAATAAAAAAATGGTCATATGATTGCAGTGATTAAGGGATTACCTGGAATTTAATAAGATTATTCGGGTTCCATATTGAACGTTAGTGGGAAATTGTGGTAGTAATAAGATGGAGTACATACGAGATATCCGAAAGGAGCCCATCCATTGAAAAAATTAATACAGTTTAGTCTGGTTTTTATGCTGATCTTTACTGGGGGTTGCGGAATGAGCAAAGAAAAAGGAATCGGAAACGGTAAAACAGATGCTTCAACTATGCCGGAAACAGAAGCCTTTAAAGATGAATTTACACGGGAATTTATGGCTTCAAGCAAAGAGGTTGAAGAAGGGTATTATACATTCCAATCAAAGACAAAGGGATATACGATGCTGTTTCCCAGAAATGCTGTAATTTCTAAAAAGAATTACGAAATTCAAGAAGATAAATATGAGACCTTAACATTTGGTGAAAAATTGGAAGATAAGAATATTTCATATTATATAAAATTAACTTTTGAAGACAACAGCAATACAGCTGATACAGATATTAAATTGCGTCAGCTATCCAAAAGCACAGGTTATAGTGGGAACTTTGAAAGTGAAGATATGAATGAAAATACTGTGTATTATTCGAGTGATAAACCAGAAGAGACGGATTACTATTTTTACTTGGCATATATTAAATCAAAACAATCCGATAAAGCGATACGGCTTACATACTTCAGTAACTGTTCTGAAGAGGAAAAGAACTGTGAGTTATTGTCCAAAGGTATTGTTGAAAGGATTAATTCATTAATACAGTCTATTAAACTCAAGTAGATAACATTAAATTATTTGAAGGTTAATATCAAATGCAAAACGAAGAAGTTCTGAGGCGGAATAGGACACCGCTCGAAATTTAGAAATTTAAATGAGTAATTACTCCCATGTGTATAGTAGTAACTTTTTCATTATTCAGGTTTCATCTTGAACACCAGTGGGAAATTGTGGTAGTAATAAGGTGGAGTACATACGAGATATCCGAAAGGAGCCCATCCATTGAAAAAATTAATACAGTTTAGTCTGGTTTTTATGCTGATCTTTACTGGGGGTTGCGGAATGAGCAAAGAAAAAGGAAACGGAAACGGTAAAACAGATGCTTCAACTATGCCGGAAACAGAAGCCTTTAAAGATGAATTTACACGGGAATTTATGGCTTCAAGCAAAGAGGTTGAAGAAGGGTATTATACACTCCAATCAAAGACAAAGGGATATACGATGTTGTTTCCTGTGAGTGCAACTATTTCATCCACGTCCTATGACTCTCAAGAAGACTTTTTTGAAACATATAACTTTGGGGAAGGCGTAAAGGAAAGCAACCTATCAAGATATGTAACTATTACCTATGAAGACAAACCTACCACTAAAAATATTGAATTTAACTTAGATATGTTATCAGAGCATGCAGGATATGAAACATCTTTTGAAAAGATTAATAATGGTGAAAATCTTATCTATTACGGTAAAGGTTCCCAAACAATCAATGATACAGAGACAAAAAAGAAAGCGGATTTTTATGGATATTTTGGATACATACAATCACAAAAGACCGAAAAAGGAATTCAATTCTTTTATGAGGTTACATGTATGGACGCAGATCAATCTTGTGAAATTGATGTAAAGAGTGAAGAAGAAAATGCATTGTTGATCATGAAGTCAATTGATTTTACAAAGTAGGTTTTAGAGGTGAAACCAATGCAAAACGAAGAAGTTTTGAATAGTGACATTCTGCGGGTCAGGCTGACTGAGCTTGAATACGGCGGTGAAAAAAAGTTCACTGTAGAAGAAGTTAGAAAAATCATTATAGAAGAAACGGGTGAAAGTCCTCCTAGTAACATTGAAATCTTCAGTACAGATTCTCTTAAAGAATTTAAAGAATTAAAGAATGAAGGCAAAGATTCTGGTTTTGATGGTACAGCTATTCATTTTTTTGATGCTGAAAAAGGAATTAATCAGACATACGTTATTACTAGAGGAAGTGAGAATGTAGAAAGGTTAGATGATAATGAAGAAAAAGGCGGTCCCTTAGACTGGGTTTACAATTCATTAGGTATTTATGCTGGTAAAGAGAGTAATCAATACAGGGATGCGAAATTATTTGATTCATTAGTAAGTAAAGAAGTGGAAAAAAATATTAAATTAAATCATATAGAAATTGAAAATAAAAAATATGGACTTGGTCACTCGTTAGGTGGAAATTTAATTCAGATGATTTCTATAATGAATAGATCATTTGAAAAGGTATATGCTTTTAACGATGCACCACCAAGTGCCTATCAACTAGCTTTTATTGATATTAGCTTTAGAAGAAAACTATTTTTAAGATTTGATCTTAATCCAAATTCATTTGATGAAATCTACACTATTCCCCCGGGAGAACTCAAAGCTTTTGCTGAAAACCACTACAGAGAGAGCGGCCAAAACATCCACCACCTCACCAACGAAGAAGACATGCTGTTTGCAGCCTGCAATCTCCGTGGATTTCTTGATTTAGGAAGCCGGACAGTGTTGGATTCAGATCCAGATTTTGAGAGCATTCGTGAAAGAATCAGCAATCTATCAGATGAAGATTTATATGAGATGCAAAAGTTCCTAGTGAAGTATGCGCCCGCGTATAAAGCGGGAGGATATAACGGCTTAATCAAAGCGATGACTGGCGTTGATTTGGTGCTTTTACAGGAGCTAAAAGATACTTGGACCAATATCAGCATCACGGATAATCCAGTTGGTGCTGCTGAAGCTGTTTGGGAGACGGTCAAAAAGTTTGACGAAATTGCTGTTAATCTCAAGGACTTTGCGATGCAGTTGCCGCAATTGATTAAAAATCTTCCAGTCCTGCTGAGCATTTTTACTGATCTGACGAGCGGGGAAATTGACCTTATTGTGGATGAGCTTAAAGGTATGGAGAAGGATGTAAAGGAAATCCAAAGCTTGATTGCAAGTCTTGCAGATTTGACAGCGATGGATGGGCTTCTAACGCTTAATCCTATAGACTTTGTTCAAAAACTGTTTGCTATTAAAGATCATTTTGAAGCAATCGATGCGAAAATCAATCAGCTTTTCGGACGTTTCGATACCATCAAAGCCATCATCGGGGAGGCAAAGCTGGAATTTGGCGAGGCTGTAGAGGGCCACAGCCTTCAGCAGGTTTCCAATGCACTTGCTAAAAAGGGCAGGCGTTATGAAGGCGGAAGTCTCTTTATCTTTAAAGCCGATGGGAATGGACAGAAAATTGAAGTGAATCTCTCTTCAGCTGTGAAGATTTATCAATCAGGAATGGATTCCTATGATGATCAGGAGGCTGTTTTAAGAAGATATCAGAGTGCTTTTGAGACTGTTTTCTTTGAGGATTATGAGAGAAGAAAAGGAGATCTTCTGAGCCGGATTCATGATATGGAATCTAACCCGCATTCTTATCGGAAGCTGCTTGCTATAGGAAGCGATTATGAAGTGAAAAGCATTCATGTCCATGAACAAATTCCAGCGCTGCCTGCAGCTTTCTCAGACCGTTTAGATGAAACGGTCCATCATTTTCAGGATCAGTTCGATAAAGGAAGAAAACTCATTTCTTCCATACGGACATCGATTGAAAAGATGTTTCAAGAAGAAAAGGACATTGCTTCTATTTTTGATCTCAGATAAGGAGGAATGAGTGTGAACCAGCTTTATAAGGAGCACGTGTTTGATTCTGCTAAGGATTTAAGATACAAAGCGGATCATCTCAATTTCCAGCTTGAATCGCTTGGTTCAGCAGGTGTTGAGCTTTCTAATATGATTAGAATGGAGCTTGCAGGCAGTACGGCAGAGTTTATTAATCAAATATCCACCGAACTGACCAAGCTTCAGTCTGAAAATGAAGCAGTCATCAGCCAGCAGATTTACAGCAATCATATGCTTGCTAATCAGTATTCCAATTTTGTAAATGACATGAATGCTCAATATTTGACGATTCGATATGAGAAGAAGGAAGCGATTGGATAAAGGCAAAAACATTAACGGAGAAAATCACTTATCTACAAAAACCACCATTTTTTTCATATATAATATGAGAATATATCCTCCAAAATTCATCTGGCTGGACCGTCACAAATAACCCGGGAATCAGAAATGGGACTATCCCCTTAACGTATGGTAAATTTTATTAATTTTTTCCTTATTATAGGTTTTATGGGTGAATTGACTGGGTAAATAATAACAGAATCGAGGAATTCAGTCATATTCTTCCTCCATTACATATTAATAGATAGAATGTACCATTTTACTAGTATTCTAGAAGTAACAATTGACCTTCATGGTCTTTGTTTATACAATTAATGTAAATTCGTGTAAAAGGAGAGATGAAAATGTCAGGAATTATTCGCGTTACCCCTGCTGAACTTGTCGATATGTCAAAACGTTATAACAATGAGGGTGGAGAGCTTGGCCTTATGATCGGCCGCCTTGACAGCATGATCGGCCAATTACAGGCTATGTGGGAAGGGGAAGCAAGCAACGCTTTCAGAGATCAATACGAACAGCTTAAGCCTTCTTTCGTTGACATGCAGCATTTAGTAGAAGATATTTCAAGACAATTAGAGAAGACAGCACACGCTCTTCAAGAGGCTGATGCAAACATTGCAGGCCAAATCCGCGGTTAATAAGATCTGACAATCTAATGAAGTGCAGAAAGGAGCGCCCATTCTAAATCAGATGACGGCGCTTCTTCATTTTTGAGGTGAAAAGGCATGTATATTGAAGTGACAATCGATTTGAAGCATTACACAGGAGAAACATTTGATCTGCGTCTATCAAATTATCACTCTGTCAAAAAAGTAGTAGATATCGTATGGCAGGCAAGATGCATTTCTGACCCACCTCGAGAAGGGTATTGGGTGCGCGTTCCCAATAAGCAGATTGTCCTATCAGGCAACCATAAGCTTGTAGAATGCGGAATTACAACAGGAGATCGTTTTGAAATCCTATGAAGGAGTCATTCTCAATGTCAGAAAAAAAACAGACTTATTTAGAGCAGCAGCTTGAGGCTGTCATAACGAAGGAAGATGGCTATACCTTCATCTTCCAAACAGAAAAAGTGAAACTGGATCAAGCAGCAGAAATCGAAATGCTGAAAGAAATGGATCCATCCATTAAACGGGAAATTACTCTGACTGAAGATGAATTAAGGGTTCATGTTCAGCCGCCTGAGACTTATTTGGGTTTTTCCAGTTTAAATAAAAAAGAAGAACGAAGCAAGTGGAATTTTTCCTATCAGCTGGTAAAAAAGGTAAAAAATCACTCGTTATCGCGGCTTCATTTGATTGTGTGTCCTGAAAACATTTCATTTGATCAAAGCTTTACGCCCTATTTTCTTCATTACGGTGTAATGGAAAGCATTCCTCCTTATGAACAGGACAATGACCGGCTCTGGCAGGAACTGAAAGCCTGTGTTGCAGCTGCTGTCGATTCCAACTATTCATTTGAACAGTATTTAAAATTCAGCGAAACATTAGATATTTCTCAAGTATCCCGGGAATTGCTTTCAGCGGCAACTTATTCTGAATTGTTAACCCTGATTGAAAGGAACATGAGGGAAGTCGATAACAAGAATGCAGCCCTAGTATCCATTCCGGAAAAGAAATGGAAGCTTACACGGTACATAGCTCTCGGATTTCTTGTTTTGCTTGTTCCCGCACTTGTTTATACAGCATATTCCCTTTTTTCCCTTCACCCTAAACAAGAAGCGTTTGTAGAGACCAATGAATACTACCTGGGAAATGATTACAGTGAAGTGGTCAGCACCCTTTCAAGCTACAGCATTGAAGAAATGCCAAACGTTGTGAAATTTCAATTAGCATCCTCTTACATAGTGAATGAATCTTTGACTGAAGACCAAAAGGAAAGCGTGCAAAACACGCTGACCCTCCAATCTGATCCTCAGTACCTTGAGTATTGGATTCATATTGGAAGAGGCGAGGCGAAAGAAGCACTCGATCTTGCAAGAAATCTTGAGGACCGGGATCTGATTGTCTTTGGGCTTATTAAATACCAGGATCAAATAAAAGCGGATACCGAAATGAACAGTGAAGAAAAGCAGCAGGAACTTCAAAAAATAGATGCAGAAATAAAACAGTTTAAAGAAGAACAAGAAGCCCAGAAAAAAGAAGAAGAGCAGAAGTTAGAGGAAGAACAGAAAGCGAAAGAGCAAGTGGAAGAACAGCAGAAAGCAGAAGAAGAGGCTAATGATGCAGCTGAGCAGGCGAAAGCTGCAGAGAAAAAGCCAGCCGCTCCTGCAAAATCAGGCTCTGACTGACGATTATAGGCAACAGGAGGTGATATCATGACTATTTTATGGGTTTTTCACGGTGAATCCTATCAGCAATATCAGGCGGACGGAGAGGCGTTCCGCCCGATTTCTATCGGTTCTGAGATTCAGCACACGCTGACAGTCAGGAATTTTCCTTTTTCTGAAGGAGCGCTTACCGTTGCAAAAGCAGAGGGAGCAGACGAGTTTGTCATTATGCAGAATGACAAATTCATTGGAAAGGCAGCAGAAAAAGAGCCTTTTCGTCTTTTGGATCATTCAGAACAGCTGACGATTTATCTAACACCAGCGCCTAAAAAAGCAGAGATCTGCTATATTGGCTTTCAAAAAGAAATTTCTTTTTCAGCGACCAGTAAAGAGGCTCATATTTATAAAGATAAGGGTGCCCTCCCGGTTCTTGGAAAGGGATCTGTCAGCCTGCTGAAAACAGGCGCTCACTGGTTGGTTTCGCCTGAGAGTGAAACGGTTTATGTGAATGGAAGGAAGGCAGATGGTCTCACGGAATTGCAGATTGGAGACATTCTCTTCTGGCCGTTTATGACCGTCCGTCTTATTGATGAAGATTTGCTGCAGGTTATGAGTATAGAGGATTTTCATTCAAATCTGCCCCATACGGAAAAGCCAAAATCGGAAATGAGCAAAAAATATCCAATCTACCGCCGCACGCCGCGGATGATTTATGAGCTGCCGAAAGATAAAATTTCTCTCACTTTCCCTGCGCAGGAAGGGGACGATCAATCACGGAGCCTGTGGCTGATTATTCTGCCGCCGCTAGTCATGATGATTGCGATGGGAATTGTCGCTCTTATTGCTCCCCGGGGCATTTTTATTATCGTCTCAATGGTTATGTTTGTCATGACGCTGATTACGTCAACCGCACAATATTTCAGAGAAAAAGGCAATTACAAGAAGCGGAAAGAACGAAGACTCAGGGTTTATACCCAGTACCTTGAAAACAAACGCCATGAACTTCAGGAAGTGGCTGAAAAACAGCGCCAGGTTCTGTCTTACCATTTTCCTTCCTTTGAACAAATGAAGTATATGACGCGGGAGATATCTGACCGGATTTGGGAAAGAACGCCTGAAAGCAATGACTTTCTTGAGCTTCGAATCGGAACAGGCACCGTTAAATCAAGCTATGAAATTTCACTAAGCTCAAACGATATGGCGAACAGAGAAGTGGACGATCTCTTAGAACAGTCACAGCAAATGGAAAAGGTCTACCGGGAAATCGAATCTGTTCCAATCAGTGTAAACCTTTCAAAGGGCGCAATGGGAATGATCGGGAAAGAAGCGATCATGAAAAATGAACTTCATCAATTAATCGGTCAGCTTGCTTTTTCCCACAGCTATCATGATGTCCGGTTTGTGTTTATCTTTAATGAAAAAGAATACAAGAGCTGGGAATGGCTTAAATGGCTTCCGCATTTTCAGCTTCCGCATGCCTTTGCAAAAGGCATGATTTATAACGAGCAGACGAGAGATCAGCTGCTTTCGTCAATTTATGAAATGCTGCGTGAGCGTGATCTTGAGGAAAAGAAGGAAAACACAAGGTTTGCGCCGCACATTATTTTTGTTATTACAAATCAGCAGCTTATTTCCGATCATGTTATTTTAGAATATTTAGAAGGCGAGTTTTCACATTTAGGCATTTCCGTTATTTTTGCCGCAGAAGCGAAGGAAAGCCTGTCTGATAACATCCATACGCTTGTGAGATATGTAAATGATCAAGAAGGGGACATTCTCATTCAAGAGAAAAAAGCTGTTTCTGTTCCTTTTAAGCTTGATATACATAAGCATGAGGGAAATGAGCCGTTCGCCCGGATGCTGCGCACGCTTGATCACCAAGTGGGGATGACAAATTCGATTCCTAAAAGTGTTTCCTTCTTAGAAATGGTGAATGCAAAAGAAGTGGATGATCTGCCGATTGAGCAGAACTGGCTTACGCGGGAATCGGCAAAGTCTCTTGCAGTTCCAGTAGGACTGAAAGGCAAGGAAGATGTAGTGGAGCTGAATCTTCATGAAAAAGCTCATGGGCCTCACGGCTTATTAGCGGGTACAACCGGTTCAGGTAAAAGTGAATTTCTTCAAACGTATATTTTGTCACTTGCCGTTCACTTCCATCCTCATGAGGTAGCTTTCCTTCTCATTGATTATAAGGGCGGAGGAATGGCGCAGCCGTTTAAAAATATGCCGCATTTGCTTGGCACCATTACAAACATTGAAGGCAGTAAAAACTTCAGTGCCCGTGCCCTAGCATCAATTAAAAGCGAATTAAAGCGGCGCCAGCGTCTGTTCGATCAGTATCAGGTCAATCACATAAATGATTATACAACTCTTTATAAACGCAATCAGGCAGAAGAACCGCTTCCTCACTTATTTTTAATTTCCGATGAATTTGCGGAATTGAAAAGCGAAGAGCCTGATTTTATCCGGGAGCTTGTCAGTGCAGCGCGCATAGGGCGAAGCTTAGGCGTGCATCTCATCCTGGCAACACAAAAGCCCGGCGGAGTCATCGATGACCAAATCTGGAGCAATGCGAGATTCAGAGTGGCCCTTAAGGTTCAGGATGCAAGCGACAGTAAAGAGATTTTGAAAAATGCAGATGCGGCCTCTATTACCATTACAGGACGGGGTTATCTGCAGGTAGGCAATAATGAGGTGTACGAGCTTTTCCAATCAGCCTGGAGCGGAGCGCCTTATTTAGAAGAAACATCAGAGTCGGAGGATGAGGTCGCAATCGTGACAGACCTTGGTCTGCAGCCGTTATCTAATGTTGCTTCTTCTAAACAGCATAAAAAAGATACGGAATCAGAGATTGAAGTGATTGTCGATAAAATTGAGGAACTGCAGGCGTCTATGGGCATCCGCAAGCTGAACAGCCCATGGCTGCCGCCGCTTGAAAACAGAATTTCACGCCATCAATATGCTTCCAAGCAGCCTGAGGAAATCTATCTTGGCCTAGTTGATGAGCCTGAAAAACAAAGCCAGACCCCATACTCGTATCAGCTGATGGATGACGGAAACATCGCCATCTTCGGTTCGTCCGGCTACGGAAAATCACATACTGTGATGCTCTTGCTGTTAAGCATCGCTTCCAGACTCAGCCCTGAAGAAGCGCATTATTACGTAATCGATTACGGAAATGGCACACTGCTGCCGCTCAGACAGCTGCCGCATACAGCGGATTATTTCCAGCTGGATCAAGAGCTGAAAATCGATAAATTTATGAGAATCGTAAAAGATGAGATTTCACGAAGAAAGCAATTGTTCCAGCAGCAAGAGGTCAGCAGCATCAAAATGTACAATTCACTGAGCAAAAACAAGCTGCCTCTAATGTATATTACCATTGATAATTTTGATCTCGTGAAAGAAGAAATGCAGGAGCTTGAAACGCAGCTGATTCAATTCGCGCGTGATGGACAGTCTCTTGGCATCTATATGATTTTTACAGCGACAAGAGTACAGTCTGTCCGTCAATCATTGATGAACAGCATGAAAACGAAAATCCTTCATTACCTTATGGATACGACTGAAACATATATGGCTGTCGGAAAGGTTCCGTTTGCTCCTGAACCTATTCCGGGACGCGCCATCATCAAGAAGGATCAGGCCTATTTCTCCCAAATTTTCCTTCCTGCTGACGGCGGGGATGATTACGAGCTGCTTGATTCCATCAAAGATGATATTGGAATGCTGAAGGAGAAGTATAAAGGTGCCAAGCTTCCTCGTCCGGTCCCAATGCTTCCTGCTGAACTGACCATGATCAACTTTACACAGTTCACAGATGATGCCCAGAAAACAGGGGTTATCCCAATCGGACTTGATGAAGAGCATGTACAGCCTGTCAGTGTAAATCTGGCCAAAACGAAGCACTGTCTCGTACTCGGCCAGACTCAAAAAGGAAAGACAAATGTGCTTAAAGTCATCCTGAACACAGCCCTGCTTCAGCCGACCGAATCAATCGGCGTATTCGATTCGATTGACCGCGGTCTGTCAAGCTATGCTTCTGAAGAAAAGGTTGCCTATCTAGATACGAAAGAACACATATCGTCGTGGCTGGATACAACTGAAGATCTTCTTAAAGACAGAGAACAAACCTATCTTACAGCTATCCAGCAAGGTGTTGTAAATAATCTGGCTTTCTCGCCGGTCATGCTTGTCGTTGACGGTTATTCAAGGTTCCAGCAATCTCTTGACAGTATGCTGCAGGAGAGATTGACACGATTCATGAAAAATTACAGCCACCTTGGCTTTAACGTAATTGTTTCAGGAAATAACAATGAGCTGACAAAAGGATTTGATGCATTCACAAGTGAAATCAAGCAAATCCGCCAGGCGCTCATCTTAATGAAAAAATCAGAACAAACTCTATACACCTTGCCTTATAGCCGAAAAGAAAGCGATATACATCCAGGCTTTGGATATTATGTGGAAAATGGCAAAGAAACGAAAATACAAATTCCTCTTTGTGCCATTGAAAGGAAGATCTACACATGACAGATCAAAGAAAGCATACGATTAAAATGATAGCTGCGGTGCTGCTTATCTTAGCAGTGCCTGCTCTATTCTTTCAATTCATCGGGGACAACCCGCTTGAAATCAAGGAGAAGGCTACGAGAAACATTGCGGTCGTTAATGAGGACATTGGAACGGAAAAGGCTGAAGGGGAAAATAAGGAAGCTGAACCTGTCCAATTCGGCAAGGAAGTTGCAGCGATTCTTGATAAGGATTCCCAGTACGACTGGACAATCCTGAGCAGAAGTGCCGCAGTTAATGGGCTGAAGAATGGGCAGTACGACGCTGTCATTTATATTCCTTCCAATTTTTCTTCCAACATTTTAACGTATGATGAACAGCAGCCTTCGAAAGCAGAATTTGAATATGTGGTCCAAAATCAGCTGAATGCTGAAAACAGACAAAGAGTGCTACGGGCACTTGAAGACGCTACAGGCCGCGTAAATAAGCAAATGTCTTCGCTTTACTGGAGCTATGTCGCGCAGGACATGGAGAATGTAAGAGAAGAGTTTGACCGCATTCTTGAAAAGGAAATTGCCTTTCAAAATGCCATGCTGAATTTCTATAAACCAAGCTCTAAAGATTTGGCAGGGGAATTGGATCAGCAAAAACAAATGCTTGAGCAGCTTCAAACGACAATGAAACAGGCTGAAGAAGAGTCGCCGGAACGAAAAAACTCAGTTGATCAATTCGAGAAAAGTCTAGCCTCATTTGTTAAGTATGTTGAAGAATATCAGGCGTATCAGGAAGATCAGCAGCAGCTTCTGACGCTTGCCCAGCAGGAAAGCTTAACGGCTATTCAGGGCGGCACCATGGAAGTAGATCAAGTACAAAATGAAACGCAGCAGGCCTTTAACGAACAAGGAAGCATGCTTGCATCAAAAATGACGGACATTCAGCAACAGCTCGACCAGAATCAGAAAACAGCAGAAAACCTTGGCAGTGTAAGGCTCAGCCAGACAGAACGCCAGGCAAGAGAGCTTGAGACTGTTCATCGTAATTATGTGGACATGTATATTATGAAGGATAATCAGGATACACTGAACCGTCTTGAAGGGGAACTTATTCCTCTTAGGGAGAGCCTTAAGCAAGGGAATCCTGGTGAGGAACCAGGAAGCGGAGAGGAAGGGCCGCCTGAAGATGACGGAGATGTCACTGAACCAGAAGCTCCCGGTGAAAATGAAAGTCCTGCTAACATGGAAGAGGAGCGGGCTAACATTCTCGCTGTTTCAGAACAGCTGAAAAATCTCAAGGCCATTCTAGAAACGATTCCGGATCCTAAACCAGAGCAAGTAACACAAGCTTTAACTGAACTAGAAGACATGTCAGCCCAGCTTGTAGCAATCGAAGAATCAATCAAGTCAAAAGAAAATCAGAACTCATGGAAAGGCGAGTATGAAAAACTGCTTGCTCTTTATGAAAAGCTGACAGAAGAAAATGCAGAACTATTAGAAGAAAATCAGCTTCTAAAAGATGAAAACAGCAAACTGGCAGAAAAGATAAACCAGCTGACAGATAATATGAACTCAGGTTCAGCTGCAATCATCGAACAAGAACAAACCATACTGAACTCGCTCAGCCCTGAAAGAAAGCAAAGACTTGAGAGTGTGTTCAGCGGTCCAATCGGAAATGCATCAATGAACGATATGATGAAATACCATACGATTTTATCTCAGTACGAGGCAGCCGCCAAGCGTATGAATACCTCTTCAGATCCAGCCAAAGATGCTGTCCTTGCAGATGAAATGCAAAAAACAAAAGTAGAATCGATTCTATCAATCAATGAAGAAGAACAAGGCGCATGGGACAAGCTGAATCAGGAGCTGCCGGCAACGGAAGAAGAAATGAAAGAAGTCCAGGCTTCCGCTCTTGCATTCATGGATGAATACAGCAAGGAGCTCGATTCTCAGCAGGCAGCTATATTAGAGGATCTTGCTTCTATGGAAGAGAGCGCAAATAGCGTACTGAGCCAAGTTCAGAAAACAGAAAATACAGCTTCCAAAATGCCGCTTGAAAACTCGGATGGTACTGTCCTTGTTGTCAATCAGCAAACTATCTCCCAGGAATTAGTCATGATTTCAGACTTGATGAATTCGCTTGGAGAAAGACAGGAGACGGTTGTAAGCAGTACAGATGTCCTCCAGCAAAAAGTGAATGAAGTTCAATCGGAAGCAGACCTTTTAAATGATAAATGGGCAACAAATGTAGCTTCAACACAGCTTGTCAGAGATGACGTCTTCAGCATACTCGGCAATACGTTTGTAGACGGACAGAACAACGGGTATGTATATGAACACCTTGCCAATCCGCTGCAAATTAGCGGTGAAGCACCGGCTGCTCAGGCTAAAGCGGTTCCGCCGGTCGTGATTCTTGTCATCATCCTGATCAGCAGCTTGCTGATCGGATTCTTCAGTCATTATTTCAAAGCAGCACCGTTAGTAGTAAGAGGCTCTATGTTTGGTCTATTAAACTTAATTGTGGGGCTCATCATCAGCGTGTTCGGGTTAAATATTTACACTCTCACAGATGAACGAGCGATTCAATGGTCAATTTTTACGGTGCTTCTGTTATTTGCAGCATCAACTGTCGTAAGAGTTTCGTTCTTGCTCGGCAATTTCGCAGGCTGGCTTGCAAGTGTAGGTCTCGTTGCCTTCTTTATCAGTCCGCTGCTTGCTTTAGCCGCGCCAAACTTCACATACGAAGATCCGATGTCCAAGGTGTACATCTCGATTCAGTATGATGCAAATAACTTATTTACTCAGGGAGTGATTGTGCTGATTGGCATTATCCTTGTTCTGACCATCTTGCCGTTTGTTGTGAATGCTCTTAAAAACTCAAACGAAAAGGCCAATCAGGAACATACCCATGAAGCGTAAAACAGTCATATGGTTCTCGTTTTTACTGATCATGTTTGTTTTTACAAGTGGGATTCCGGCACATGCAGAGACAAAAACAAACCTTGAGGAGCTGGATCCTAATGTCTATGAGGAAAAAGAGCTTAAGGAAAACACGGAATATCTGCATGAGGAATCACTGTATGAAAAAAGAACCACCATACCGGAGGAGCAAAAAGATCTAACCTTTGAAAAGCCGTCCAGGGACGAAAAGGACGATCTGCAGGAACAGCTCTTCACTGATTACACAAAAGAAAAAAACACGATTAAATCCAAAGCGGAACAACTGGATTTATTCTCAGGCAGTGCAGAACCATCAATGAGTATGACAGAAACGGTAAATTCTGAAACAACCCAAAACTCCGGCTTAATGATGACGTATATTCTTCTGATTGCCATTGGCGTCATCCTGATGCTCGGACTTTTGATTCCAAAGATGACACAAAGTAAAAAAACAAACTAAGAGATTGAGGCAGCTTTTTATAAGCTGTCTTTTTTTCACGCTGCTTGGCGATTTTCGCAAAAAGACCCTTTCACTGCTTGGTGTATTAACTAATGCCTTACTTATTTTGGCTGTAGAGCAAAAAACATCCTTCGTGCTATGATGATAGGAATCTTTGAATATGAAAGTGAAACGATCCTATGAGAATAAATAAATATATAAGTGAAACAGGCTATTGCTCAAGGCGTGAAACCGACCGTCTTATTGCTGAATGCCGAATTACCATTAATGGAGTAACGTGTGAGGCCGGCGACACGGTTGCAAAAGGAGATACCGTTTTAATTGACGGCGGTCCGATTCCGTCAAAAGGTGTCTCTATTTATCTGGCTTTAAATAAACCAGTGGGTATTACTTGTACAGCAGCAAGGGATGTAAAAGGAAATATCATCGATTTTATGGCTTTCCCGGAACGGATCTTTCCTGTCGGCCGGCTGGATAAAGCGTCAGAAGGGTTAATTTTGCTCACAAATGATGGAACGATCGTAAATAAGATCATGCGGTCTGAATATGGCCATGAAAAAGAATATCTCGTCAAAGTAGATAAGCCATTTGACCATGACTTTATTCTTGGAATGTCAGAGGGAGTAGAAATACTCGGAGTGACAACTAAACCGTGTACAGTTGAGAGGATCAGTGATTCTGAATTCCGCATTATTCTTAAACAGGGACTTAATCGTCAGATCCGCAGAATGTGCAAGGTGTTCGGCTATAAGGTGGAGAGGCTTGAAAGAAAGCGAATCATGAATCTGTCTGTAGAAGGTTTAAACAGCGGAGAGTGGCGCGAGTTAACATCGGGTGAGATCGAAGAACTGATGAGCAGGCTTGTTTAAAGAAAAACCCGCGGGACACATCACATGTGCACCGCGGGTTCTTTTGTCAGGCTGAGAAGCCTTCTTCATGCAGGTAATTTGCAGCTTCTTTATAAGTGGTAAATGTGCCATCAAGGTTTAATCCGGCATACACATTCCACATATCATCTTCTTGGATCAAAATAAGAGTCTGTCCATCCTCATTTGTCCATTTTTCTTCTTCAAATTCTTCTGCTTGTTCGTCTTCCTGCACAGAAAGCGAATGAATGGATTTTTTGATGATGCTGCGCAATTCTTCTTCAGAGAAATCACGGATGTTAACCATGCCTTTATCATTCGCGGCATATCCTTTTACATGTTCAGCATATACGAATCCATTTCCGTTTGGATGAAGGTGATAGACCACATTTTTCTTATCGTAAATACTTTCCTCAAAATGAAAGTTGATTCTTCCAAGGGAAACGTTCTTTCTTTGCAATTCCTTAAATGATTCAATAACAGCAAGCTTTTGTTCAAAAGTAAGCATATCTTTCCTCCGATAATCGATTCAATTTGCTTATTATATCACAAGGAGATGAAAACCATTTATTTGACTGGAAAGTGTGAAGAAGATACTATACGTTCAAGAGATTAAACATAAGAACTTATTGGAGGGCAAAAGATTGAAGACTATGGCTATAAAAAAATACGGAAAAAATCAAAAGTTGATGATAACAGAAGCTCCAATGCCGGCAATAGGATAAAAGGATGTTCTCGTGGAGATATATGCTTCGAGTATTAACCCCATTGATTTTAAAATAAGAGACGGCAAGGTAAGAACTTTACTCACCTATAAAATGCCGCTTGTGCTGGGAAATGATTTTTCAGGAAAAGTCATAAAAACGGGAGAGAAGGTTACAGCTTTTAAAACAGGTGACAGTGTATACGGACGCCCGCGAAAAACAAGAATCGGCACGTTTGCAGAATATATTTCTTCACATGAAGAAGATCTTTCGCTTATGCCGGAGAACCTCTCGTTCACTGAAGCCGCCTCCCTGCCTCTTGTTGGGCTGACAGCCTGGCAGGCGTTTCATGACATCTTAAAGCTGAAAAAAGGCCAAAAGATCTTAATTCATGCAGGAGCTGGAGGATTGGGCACATTTGCGATTCAACTTGCGAAGCAGATGGGGGCTTATGTTGCGGTAACTGCCAGTGAAAAAGGGCATCATCTTGCCGAATCATTGGGTGCAGATTTAATCGTCAATTATAAAAAAGAAAAATTTAATGAAGTGCTGAATGACTATGATGCTGTTTTTGATACACTCGGCGGTGAAGCTCTTCAGAAATCATTCGAGGTTCTAAAGCCTGGAGGCAAAATTGTATCCGTTTCAGGGGTTCCAGACGCTTCTTATGCGAAGGATCATCAAATGGGAATCGTAAAATCGGTTCTTTTTTGGGCTGTCAGCAGAAAGCTGATGTCCCTGGCAAAAAAACATGATGCTGCGTATCACTTCTTATTTATGAAGCCAAGCGGGGATCAGCTGAGATTGATTAAGGAATTGGTTGAAACAGGAAAAATAAGGCCTGTGATCGATCGTACTTATTCTTTTCAAGACACACAGGCAGCACTTGATTATGTTGAAACGGGCCGTGCCAAAGGAAAAGTAATCGTGAAAGTAAAACAATAGCAGGCGGCCTTTTCTGATAAACTAAATGCATAAAACAGCAGGAGAGGAATGTTCAAATGAGAGCACTTGTATTCAATCAATTCGGCGGACCTGAAGTATTGACTTCAGCAGAGCTTGAAAAGCCTGTTCCGGGACCGGACGAAGTTTTAATCACAATGAAAGCAGCAGGGCTGAATTTTGCGGATGTGTACCGCCGAAAAGGAAACTACCACTTAGAGGGAGAGCCTCCGTACATACTTGGATATGAGGGAGCAGGAATTGTTGAAGAAATCGGCAGTGAAGTACGCGGTATTAAACCAGGTGACCGGGTTGGGTTTGCAGATGTTCCTCATTCAAATGCAGAGTTTGCTGCCGCGCCTGTTGAGAAGGTGATTCCACTGCCAGATGAGATTTCATTTGAAACAGCAGCTTCAGTGCTTCTGCAGGGGCTGACAGCTCACTATCTGACGTCTGACAGCTACAAGATTAAAGCGGGTGATACGGCTATCGTTCATGCTGCAGCCGGCGGTGTAGGCCAGTTGCTCGTTCAGATCATTCACCTTTTGGGCGGCAGAGTCATCGCGCTAGTCTCTACTCATGAAAAAGCAAACATTGCTAAAGCAGCAGGTGCAGAAGAAGCATTTGTTTATACAGAAGACTGGAAGCAGAAGGTCCTTGAGGTGAACGCAGGAAAGGGAGCAGATGTCGTTTATGAATCAGTAGGTTCAACACTTATGGACAGCTTTGAGGCAACCCGTATTGGCGGAACCGTCGTATTCTACGGTATGGCAGGTGGAGATCCTGTACATATTGACCCGAGAATGCTGATGGATACTTCAAAAACCCTGACTGGCGGTGATCTTTGGAATGTACTTACGTCCAGAGAAGAGCGCATCTCAAGATCAAATAAGCTATTCAGCTGGATTGCAGAAGGCTCACTGCGGATCGCTGAACCTGCCCGCTTTGCTTTAGAAGATGGAGCAAAAGCGCACCGTTATCTTGAGAGCAGAAAAAGCACGGGGAAAATTGTGCTGATTCCATAAGGTGGAGGCTGCTTTTTTCAGCAGCCTTTTTTTCATCTGTCATTCCCTAAACGGGCGCTTCTGCTATTCTTATTGTCCAGCTCCACCTCTTTTTCGCTCCATTCCCAAAACTTAGCGGCTAGCTCCATATCTCTGGCGCGCTCAGTTGGAAGCTCTATTTTTCTTTTATAAAAATATTGCCCGGTTACATGTTCCACTTCATGACTTTCTGCTAAGTAAATAGCTGTTTGTGCTCCTTGTTCAGGAGTCAGAAAGAAGGGTTTTAAAAGAGCATAAACACCTTTTCCAAATCCTGTCTTGCGATTAACACCCAAACTTGTTGCTACTGCTCCGGGGTGAAGTGCGTTAACCGTTACCCCTGTACCCTTCAGTTTCTTTGCAAGTTCCAAGGTAAATAAAAGATTGGCCAGCTTTGATTGAGAGTAGCCCTTCCATACTGTAAAACCTTTAGTCAAATAAGGGTCATGAAAATGAATGTTTCCGATTTTATGGGCACCGGATGAGACGTTTATGATCCGGCCCTGCGGTGATTTTTTTAATGCAGGGAGCAACAGCCGGGTCAAAAGAAAATGACCAAGATGGTTCACGCCCATCATGCTTTCAAATCCATCTTCCGTTTGCTCCCGTTTTATCGTCACAACACCGGCATTATTGATTAATACGTCCAAAGAATGGTATTTATCATCATACTGCCTTGCAAATTCCCTAATGCTTAAAAGAGATCCAAGATCACACCTCATAAGCTCAATCGCATTCGATTTGCTTTCCCTTTTCGCCTGATCAAGTGCTGCCTGTCCTCGTTCTAGACTCCTGCAGGCCATGATGACATGAGCGCCCTTTTTAGCCATCTCAATTGCAGCAGCAAGCCCCATACCTGAATTTGCACCTGTAATAATCACCTTTTTATCTTTCAAACTGTCCTCTCCTTATCGTTTTCCTCAGATGCTGTTAATTTACGCTCAGATGCCTCTGTAAGCTTTCATTTCGTGTGGGCTATAGGGAAACCTGATTATCCATAAATCGGCGCATTTAGCCCTGTTTCTGAAACAATCTGGTGAAAAGCCGTATTTATGATTCGAATAAGTGAAATTTAAGGCCGAACGGATCCATCACCATGACGCTTTTTTCACTTATTTCCTCAGTTACTGTACAGCCTGCTTGCAGCAAAGAAGCTTTAGCTTCTGAAAAAGAATCAACGGCAAATTCAAAAAAGACACCATCAGGCTTTTTGTTTTCGACATAAAAAAAGTTCCCATTCATGCTGAATTTTGTTTCTGATTCATTTGAGAACTGGGCGGTCATGCCGATTACTGTTTCATAAAACGCAATGGCTTTTTCGTAATTTCCCGCAGCAAAAGCAATGTTGCCGGTCAATCGAAACGGGGTATGTTCATTCATTTTTTTAGATGGACGGTAGGTATCCGATCCTGATGGGAGAAGGTCAAATAGGTGCCACACAGAACAAAAATCATCACCCGGTCCAAAAGGAGCCTGTGAAACATGATAAATGGACCCATCCGCCTCTTTTTTGAAAGCTGAGACACCCGGATAATAAAGTCCGTCTTTTTCAAAACCGAAATCTTGTTTAAAAGCAGTGCCAGAAGTGGAGACGATAGGGAACTGCCATCTTCTTTCAGCGGCGAATGCATCTTGGATATGAGGATCATCAGGTGTGGAAAGAACAAAAGCAGCTTTTTTTGCGATATGGTGATAGACGCCATTAAACCCGTCTGCCCACATCGTACAGTAAGAACAGTTTTTCCCCATGTTATGGACGATGATAAGCTCATCTTTCTCTTTAAAAAGCTCACTTAATGTGACAGAATGTCCATTAGATGACGTAAAAACATAATTTTCGGCCTTTTTCACCGTCTCTTTTTTCCTGAGTGCTGCAAGAAGCTGTTTTTTTTCAAGAAGCTCTTTTTCTAGAGAAGAAATCTCTTCCACTAACTTATTTTGATTCATTTTCATACCTCCTCTGCTATCTAAGTAGATATTTCGGGCGGTAAGGGTCTTTATCCTTTAAATAAATGCTTTTTTAGAATGGAGTGTGCGTTTAATGACCGTTAAAGGAGTGGCACTTGATGCAAATACAAGATGCCGTCACTATGCAACTGACAAAGATATTATTGCAATCAAATTTAAGTGCTGTGAGACATTTTATGCCTGCTATGAATGCCATGAGCAGCTTGCAGATCACAGTCCGGAAGTATGGGATAAATCAGAGCGGGATGTACCTGCAGTGCTTTGCGGTTCTTGCCGCCATATACTGACGATTCAAGAATATTTGGACAGCGGCAACTGCTGTCCGAAGTGCGATTCTGCCTTCAATCCGGGCTGTAAAACACATTACCACTTGTACTTCAGCTCTTAAAACGTTTAGTATTCTTACTTTTTGGGAAAATAAAAAGAAAGAAAAGAGGAGGAGTTTACAGTGAAAAAACTGATTCGAAAAGCGATAAAATATGCTCCAATCGTCTATCCTATTGTAAAGAAAATGCTTAATAAGCGAAAAAGCGGCGGACGCACAACTTATTAATAAACGTTAGATCGCAGCTTATAAGGCTGCGGTCTTTTTTTGTGCTGTTTTTTCACAAAAAAACACCTGCTGACTGTCAGCAGGTGCTCCGTTCTATCGATTAAGTTCTTTTGCGCATAGTACGCAATACAAGGCTTAATAAGAAAACAAAGATGATAGCTCCAAGCAATGCAGGGATAATAGCGATGCCTGCTAAAGTTGGTCCGAATGAGCCAAGAAGCTCTCCGCCGATCCAAGCTCCAATAATACCTGCAATGATGTTTCCTATAATGCCTCCAGGTACGTTTTTACCTAAAATAACTCCTGCTAACCAGCCGATTAAACCGCCGACGATAAGATATAAAATAAAGCCCATTTTAAATTCCGCCTTTCTTAAGATAGTGTTTGGTTTTTGTTTCTATGGTTGTTATTCCCCCGCCTTTTAGAAAAGAAACATCTTGCTGTAATTTTTTTTATTTATCTTTGAAAAATAGCTCTTCAGATCTGTATGAAATCATTCTTGAATAAGGACTTATCTAGAATCTGCAAGTTGTTTCATGTAGTATGGGTAGAATAAGATAACGATACTTTTTTAAAGATGGGACGGAACTATGAAAACTGAGACAACGCTCACGATTAAATCTAAATACGTAAAGGAAATGAAAAACGGCAGCCCGCTGATTCAAAAGGATTCGGTCGTTAATCTTTCTAACTTAAAGCATGAAGGCGAGCTCATCAGACTGGTCGATGAACAGCAGCGGTTTATTGGAAGGGGATATTACGGGAAGCAGAATAAAGGCATTGGCTGGATCCTTACTTCTAGTGAAAGAGAAGAAATGAATCAAGCCTTCTTTGATCAGAAAATTCTAGCTGCCATCCAGTTCCGCAAGAACCTTTTCCAAAGCGAAGCTACGACAGCCTTCCGGGTTTTCAACGGTGAAGGGGACGGCATCGGCGGATTAACAATCGATTATTTTGACGGCTACTATCTGGTGACATGGTACAGTAAAGGAATTTACCAATTTAATCTCTTCATACTTGAAGCCTTGAAGAAAAATGCCGAAATTCGCGGAATTTATCAGAAAAAACGATTCGATTCTCAAGGGAAGTTTGTTGAGGAGGATGGATTTGTAGAAGGGCATAGACCGGAATTCCCATTAATCGTAAAGGAAAATGGCGTGAAATTTGCGGTGTATTTAAACGATGGCGCCATGGTGGGTGTTTTTCTTGATCAAAGGGATGTAAGAAAGACCATTAGAGACCGTTATGCAAAAGGAAAAACCGTATTGAATCTGTTTTCTTATACAGGTGCGTTTTCTGTGTTTGCTGCTCTTGGCGGGGCTGTAAAAACAACGAGTGTTGATCTGGCGAACCGGAGTCTAAGCAAAACAATCGAACAATTCAGCATTAATGAGGTTGATTATGAATCGCAGGATATTATTGTTGAAGACGTTTTTCATTACTTCAAATATGCTTTGAAAAAAAATCTCAAATTTGATCTTGTCATCCTGGACCCGCCAAGCTTTGCAAGATCTAAAAAATATACGTTCAGCGCTGCAAAGGACTACAAGGATCTGCTGAAGGAGACCATTGCTCTAACGGAAGACAATGGGGTTATAGTTGCATCCACAAACTGCAGTACGTTTTCAATGAAGAAGTTTAAAGGGTTTATCGACACAGCCTTTAAAGAAACAGGAGAAAAGTACAAAATAAAAGAAGAATTTTCCCTGCCGGATGATTTTAAAACGAAAAAGGAATTCCAAGAGGGGAATTATTTAAAAGTCGTGTTTATAGAAAAGCTGAATCCAGTCAGATAATGACTGGATTTTCTTTTGGTACAGCATTAGACAGAATAATATTTGTTTGAAAAGAAACCCTATCTTGATGATTGAAAGAGGCTGGCTTGAAAGACCTCCTCAGCCTGAAATGAAGCCAATATAAAAAAAGCAGCGATTTATCTGCAGCTGCTTTTTATCCATTCTTCTTTGAGGAGAGAATGCATGATTACATCACATGGAATATTGTCTTGAATGATATAATTTCTAAGCCTTCCTTCCTCTTTAAAGCCTAAACGTAAAAGAACGCTCCGAGAAGGGGAATTCGCAAGCATCACCACCGCCCCGATGCGGATCATCTCCATCTCCTCAAACCCAAAATCAAGTATTGCCTCAATGGCCTCTGATGCATAGCCTTTCTGCCACTGCAGATGGGAGATTTCATAGCCTACTTCAGCTCGTTTGTACTTCTTTGAGAGCGCGTGAAATCCGCATGTGCCAATTAGTTCATTGGTTTCTTTGAGTTCAATCCCCCATCGGATGAGCTTATTCGATTGATAGCCAATCTGAAACGAATGAATCAAAGTCTCTGCATCCTCTAATGTTTTAAAAGAATCCATTCCATAATACTTTGTTACCTCTCTATTAGAGAAATAATCAAACAATTTTACAGCATCCGATCTTTCAATACTTCTTAGCCTTAAACGGTCTGTTTCTAATTGCGGAAATGATGTCATTTTCGTTCTCCTTTTAACTCCTTTAAAATGTTTCAGTTCGACATGTATTGATGGATTCCCTGTTTTTCTTCTTCCGATTTTTGTGATGAACAAAATGATTTTGGTTGGATAAAATCCGATATTAACTTAATAAATGAGAATGTTTACAAGTATACCAATATTGTATACTTGTAAACAAAATGTAATGAAATGTATACAGTAATTGTTTACATGTACACATATGTGTACGCATCCCGTTATATAAGGATGTATACAAATTGTTTATGTTGTGTACAAATTTGTTTTCAATGTAAACGTATTTGTACACATGTATACGAAAATGTAATCATCTTGGTTCTATTGACGAAACTATCAATCTCTAATACTCTTTAATAGAATGGATTTTTATACTAATTCATGAAGTGAAAGGAATGGTGTTCATGAGTAATTCTAGAATCGCAGCAATCGATGTAGGAAACGATGCAGTAAAAGCAATTTTCGGAAAATATGACTCTCAACTATACATACCGAATGTCATTGCAAGAGACATTGAAGATCGTCCGGTCATTGGAATTGAGGAATTAGACAGCAAAGACCCTCTCGATGGCATCCATATTAAAGTTCACTCCCCTGCTTTAAAAGAAAACAATGCCATTTACCGTGTTGGATCACTCGCAACAAAAAGCGACAACGCTTCTGAGCTTGATCCTGGCAGCAGCAAATCTGAAGAAGATCAAACGCTGATTATGCTGTTTGCATCAATTGCCCTTGACGCAGTAAAACCTGAAAATGAAAAAGTGTTCCGCAGAAACAACAAAGTTATTGATGCAAATTATACACTTGGTACAGGACTTCCATTAAGAGAAGCTAAAGAAGGCAAAGATGTTGGATACCGCTCTAAACTTCTTGGAAATGTTCATCAGGTAGAATTTTTAATCACTCCGAAATATCAGGGATTAAAAGTTAATATTAAATTTGATGAAGTGAAAGTGTATCCTGAAGGATTTGCAGCTTATATCAACTTAGTGATGGATAAGGATTTAAACATCATCAATAAAGACTTGATTGATAAGCGCATCATCATCCAGGATATTGGAGGTCTTTCTACAGATATCGCAGTTATCAAAAACCGCAACGTAGATGACGATAAAGCGCAGGGCTTTAACCTTGGCGTTGTTGAATCGCTTGAAGCAATCCGTGAAGAGATCCGTTCTAAACATGGTGTTGAGCTTGACAGCCGCCGCGATGTCGTGGAAATCATTACTAAGAAAACAGACCGCAATCATATCTATGTAAGAGGAAGCCGTACAAGCGTTCATGATATTACGGACCGAATTCTTTTAGACCTTGCGAAAAAACAATATCGCCACCTGCGCAATGTTTGGCAAAAGAACTCACAAACTGAGATCTGCTATTTTGTCGGCGGAGGAGCAGTTGTGCTGAAAGATTACCTTAAAACGCTTAATAATAATCTTGACGGCTACAACATTGACTTCTTTGAAGATGAGAATGAAAGCATCTGGATGATGGCAAATGCTTATTACAAGCTTGTTTTTGACTTTTACCGCAAGACAAACAAAGATAAAAGCAACGAAGATAAAAAAGCAGCTACTACCAAATAATAGGGTGGTTTTATGAACAAAGGCACTTCATCAGGCATTCAGAGGGGACAGGCGATCACGTTTCGCATCCCCTCCGATACTCCTGAGCACATAATAAAACAGCTGCAAAAGCTGAAAGAAACGGAAAAAAGGAACTTCTCAAGCAAAATTGCTGAATTTGTCTCACAAGGTGTGAGTGATTCTTTTGTTAAAGAGAAGGAAAGCATCACAATTCCGCTTCCGCAAAAACTAAGTAAAGCTCAAAGAGACTGGCTAAAACATGAGCACTCTGAAGCGCTGCTTGGAAGCATTGTATATCAGATTCTTGCTGATCCGATAAGAGCAGCTTCCCTTCTTGCCTCATTTAACAGCAGGTCACTTGATATTGACGAGGCCCTTTACTTACAGGAAACTCCCTTTCAGTCTAATCGCCGTCCGGCAGTGGAGGAACCTGAATCTGACGAAGATTTTGATGAAAATGCAGGGCTGGATGATTTTGATTGGGAAAAAGCTTTGCAGGAATCAGCCTCATCAGCAGAAGAAGAAGAAAAAGAAGAAACGGCAGATGATTTGATTGGCGGATTTCTTTCTAAGATGAATAAGTGAGCCGAAGCGTCTGTTTAGCGCAGGCGGTGAGTCGGGCAATGAAGCTTCACATCAGCGCACATTATTTAATTCTTTCAAAATCTTTTAAAAAAGCTAACGGCCGTACGTTAGCTTTTTTGCTGTGTTTAAAGATAAACGTGATATCTAAAACGGGGTATTGCTACATATCATGGAAAAAGGAGGGATCACCCATGTACGAAGAGTTAACAAGACTTCAAAAAAAGCACCGTCAGAAGGCATCAATCATGCTTGCAGACTCTTTCTTTGATAATCCCTTATTTTTTTACCTTTTCCCTGATGAGAGAAAACGACGGAGAATTTTGCAGAACGTATACCGGGGGACGATTGAAATTGTGGATGCAATCAGTGAGGTATATGTGACTTCAGATCGGGTAGAAGGAATTTTTGCTGTGAGGAGAACTGGAAGTCCTGCTTTTTCGCCAGCTCTTTACAAGGCCATTTTAAAAACGATGTTCAGAAGCCTGCTGTTAATAAAGGACGTGCCGCTGGTGTCTTTTGTTAAAAAAGCGAGAAAGCTGTCCATTATTTCAAAAAGAATGGCTTTTTATGAAAAACAAAAACCACATCTAGTACTAGACATGGTCGCAGTTGATAAGAAATATAGAGGCCGGAAGTTTATGAGTCAAATGATTAGAGCGGCGCTGAAAGAGGCTGATATCAGGAGGACATTCTGCGTTCTGGAGACGGAAACTATCGAAAATGTCCGGATTTACGAACACTTCGGCTTCCAGCTATCACAGAGCATTGAGGTGATAAAAGGGCAGCTGACCGTTTATATCCTCGTATATGATCCTTATCAGCAAATCATTTATGCTGAAAAAACTTAAGGAGCATCAATTGATTTTACCCGGCCGACTTGTCCATCCTGAAGTCGCACTTTTATTCCGTGAGGGTGAAAAGCTGATTTTGTCAGGATGTCTTTTACTACACCGCCTGTAAGCTTTCCAGAGCGCTGATCTTGCTTCAGAACAATCTGAACAGGTGTACCCTGCTTAATGTTTTCGCGGTTTTGACCGTTCATTTAAACACCCATTCTTCTGCGCTGATTATTTGTTTTCTTGGAAACCTGGCTCTTCATGTTTTTCGTCTGATTCGAACCTTTCAAACTGCCATTGCCATTCGCTTGTGCCTGCTTTTTGCTGGCAAGCTTTTGTTTAATCGCCTCTTCAAGTGTCATTTTCTTTTCTGACATTGGACAAACCTCCTTTAAAAATAAGATGTACAGTCATTATACTATCATTCATTAAATAAAAATAGAACTCTCTCTGCAGGCATGCTTGAAACTGCTTAATTAGGCGGGAAAGCTGTATAATAGTGGTAAATAATCTGATAGAGGAGCATGGATATGACTGTATCTTTAGGCGGAAGCCAGCTGAGCAATTATTTAGCTTTTCGAAAGAACCCTCTCCGATTTCTTTTAAATACTCATACACTTGGTGACATTGTTGCCATAAATCCTCATTCCAGGAACACATCCTACATTATTCATTCCAGAGAAGCTGTTAAGCAGATTTTGACTATAAAAGAAGAGTATTTTGAAAAAGGTTCTTCTGCACGGACGCTTGGGAAAACACTTGGAAACGGAGTTTTAACAAGCGAAGGAGACGAGCACAGGCAGCAGAAGAAAATGATGCAGCCTGCCTTTCACAAGCGGAAAATTGCAGGTTATGCAGAAACTGTCACCTCGATGACTCAAGACTTAATCGGCTCATGGAAATCCGGAGAAACGAGGCCGATTCATGAAGATATGATGAATCTGACGCTTAGGATTATCATAAAAACAATGTTTGGAGTCCAGCTTTCTAAAGCGACAAATCATATTACTAAAGCAGTCAGCGATATCATTGAAAAAACGGCCAAATCCTTGCTGACACCTTTTCCTCCCCCTGAATTTTTGCCTACCGTTCAAAATAGAAAGTACAAAAAGGGAGTCCGGGCACTGGATGAACTGGCTGATTTTCTAATTGAAGAAGGAATGAAACAGTCAACAGACGAACACCTTATGTCTTTGCTTCTTGAGACAAAGTATGAGGATGGTGAGCCATTATCGAAAAAAGAAATAAGAGATCAAATTGTCACTATTTTAATTGCAGGACATGAAACGACTGCAAATTTATTATCGTGGGTGTTTGCAATGCTTGCCGTACATCCCGATATTGAAAAAAGAATGCTTGTTGAGTTGGACCTCTTAGGTGACCGTTTGGAGTTCGGGGATTTAAAAGCTCTGTCATTTACCAATCAAATCATACAGGAAACACTAAGGCTTTATCCTTCTGCATGGATTATGCTCAGGGAGGCAAAGGCGGATGCTGAAATCTTAAATGAATCGTTTAAGAAAGGCTCAATCTTTTTGATTAGTCCTTATGTTATGCACCGAAATCCAGCCTATTTCACTGATCCGGAAGTATTTAAACCTGATCGTTTTTCAAAAGAAACGAATGATGAGATACCAATGTACGGTTATTTTCCGTTCGGAGGAGGCTCAAGAGGATGCATAGGAAGCCAGTTTGCCATGATGGAAGCTGTACTGATCGCTGGAACAATCATCAAAGAATTTACGCTTAAACCCGTAAGTAAATCTGAATCAATGGTTCCTGAACCGCTCGTTTCTTTAAGAATAAAGAATGGGTTGTTTATGAATGTAAATAAAAGAGGATAAAAAAATATATTTTCTGGGAAATAGATAGATTGTAGCCTTGCCTTCTTGCCTCGTCTCAACGCATTTTCATTTCAGGGAAAGAAGGTTTTTTCATGTGATAAAGTGTACAATAAGAATCGAAGATAATGAATGACGGATGATAGAGAGGATACATGAAACGAATGACTTTTTCAGCATTAGGAATTTCCGATAGATTAACTAAAGCACTTAAGCACCAGGGTATTTCAAACCCTACTCAAATTCAGGAGGAAGCGATCCCTGCTGTGCTTGACGGTGCCGATATCATAGCGAAGGCACAGACAGGAACAGGAAAGACGCTTGCCTTTGTTTTGCCGATTCTTGAAAAGATCGACACGGAACACAAAGCTGTTCAGGCACTGATTGTCACTCCGACAAGGGAGCTTGCCATACAGATTACAGCTGAAATAAAGAAGATTACAGACAGGCTGGATGAGACAGGAGTTCTCGCCATTTACGGCGGACAGGATGTGGAGCGCCAGATAAAAAAACTGGGTCGCGGCATTCACATTGCGGTTGGGACACCTGGCCGGATTTTGGATCATATACGCAGGGAGACGATCAATCTCTCAGAAGTATCCACGCTTGTGCTTGATGAAGCGGATCAAATGCTTCAGGCAGGCTTCCAGAAGGATATTGAAGAAATCATTGCTCAAACCTTCGACTCCCGGCAGACACTGCTTTTTTCTGCGACCATTACGAATAAAGTGAGAGACTTGTCCAAGCAGTATATGACAAATCCCAAAGATATTACAGTGCAGGAAAAGCAGATTACTGTGGAAAAAATCACTCAGCTGGTCGTGGAGACAAACGACAGGGCTAAGCAGGCGGCTCTTTTCCGTTTTCTGGACGAGCAGCGTCCTTTCCTTGCGATTATCTTCTGCCGCACGAAAATAAGAGCCGGCAGACTGTTTGATGCGATGAAGGCGCGGAAGTATGCAGCAGAAGAGCTCCACGGTGATCTTTCTCAGGCTAAAAGAGAAAAGGTGATGAAGCTCTTCCGCGAAGCCAAAATTCAATATTTGATTGCAACAGACGTTGCGGCACGGGGTCTTGATGTAGAAGGAGTAACCCATGTCTATAACTATGATATGCCTCTCGATGCTGAAACGTATATCCACCGGATTGGAAGAACGGGGCGAGCAGGTGACGAAGGAATGGCTGTCACGTTTGCTGCGCCAAAGGATATGGACGACCTCCATACAATCGAAAAAGGAATTGCGCTAAAGCTGCCGAGACAAAAAATCGACATTCCCTCATCGGAATACACATCTCAGCCTAAAAACAAAGATCAGGTTTACCGCCCTGAAAAAGCAAAAAGAGGATCACAATCCAATCGCGGAAACGCAAGCAGAAGGCCAAGGTAAATCCTTTGGGAAATCCTTGGTCTCCTGAAAGAACGGTCTCAGAGTCCCTGGCTGTAAAGCTTATTACAAACGATTTTCAGAAGCTTCACCCTGTTCGTGCTAAACTGCTCGGAAAGGGATTCGACAATACCGTATTTGAAGTGAACGAACGGTATGTTTTCAGGTTCCCGCGCAGGCAGATTGCTGTTGATTTACTGCAAACAGAAAAGCGGCTTCTGCCCATACTGCCTGACATGGGAATAGCGATACCAGTGCCTATTTTAAGCGGTTCCGCTGGATTAGATTATCAATGGCCGTACCTTGGCTATTCTTACCTTCAGGGGCAAACACCTGCTCATCTGACAGAGAAACAGCGCACTGACATGGCCATTCCATTAGCGAGGTTTTTAAGAGTTCTTCATGCATTTCCTGTCGAACAAGCGCTGAGAGCAGGAGTTAAAAATGATACCCTCGGAAGACTTAATATGAACAAACGAATTCCGATGCTTCGTGAAACAGCAGAGAAGCTTTGCAGGATTCGTCCGGAAAGCCTTCCTGTCATACAGCTGCAAAGCTATGCAGGTCAGCTCGAACCTATCGATGAAGCATCTGAAAAATGCCTCGTTCATGGAGACTTGCACATTCGGAATATCCTGGTAACCGAAGACGGGTGTCTGTCAGGGATCATTGACTGGGGAGACACTCATATTGGGGATCCTGCAGTCGATTTGTCAGCTGTTTACAGCCTTCTTCCACCCGAAGCAAGACTCCTGTTTTTCGAAGAATATGGGCGAATTAATGAAACAACTTCAGCATTGGCAAGGTTTAAAGCGGTCTATACCCTTGCTGTTCTCCTTATATACGGAATCGATCTAAAGGATTGGGTTTTAGTGAAAAGCGCGGAGGAAGCATTAGAGCTTGCGCTGATTTGATGACTGAGCACCTTAAAACGGGCTCGGTCTTTTTGTTATTGGAAAAAAATCCAATTAGATTATTTACAACGAAACAATGTTATGTTACATTTATGTTATAACGTAACAATGTTTTGTTCTTTTGGAAGGAGGATTTAAGTGGAACAAGAGGTTATTTCAAAAAAAGAACTGCTTGATGCAACAGGAATATCATACGGTCAGCTTTACAGATGGAAACGGAAAAACATCATTCCGGAAGAGTGGTTTATTAAAAAATCAAGCTTTACCGGTCAGGAGACCTTTTTTCCAAAAGAGAAAATCATAGAGCGTATTGAAGCGATCAAAGGGATGAAGGATGCATACTCCCTTGATGAGCTATCTGCCTTTTTTTCCCCGCGGCCAGCAGATGTTGCCTTATCGGGAGAAGTGCTTGCAGCCCGTTCGATCCTGACGCCGGAAACTTTGAAAGCATTTGGGAACAGCACTTCAGATGAGCACTATGATTTTCATTCCATCCTTTTTTTGTCGCTCGCTGAGGAGCTTAGAGGGAAGGTCGATGATGAGAGCTGCTGCGAAATGATTAATTTCATGAAGCAAAGCTATAAGGCAGAAGAGCATCAAATAAGCGAGCTGCTGGCGTTTCAAAAACAGTATGTGGTTATTTGGGCAATCCTTAGCCCGCCTGCGCATGTATATTCAAGCTCGGAAATACTTGTAAGAGTAAACCTTGAAGACAAAGTAAACCAATTAAAGCATCGGCTATCGGCAGTTCATTAATAGGGGGATGAGAAGATGGAACAGATGACAAAGCTGCATGATTTGAAAATAAATGGATCGGGATCTGCAGGTGGAGGCCATTTCAAGACAGTCTCTATAAGCGGAAGCGGAAAAATTGCGGGGAACATTGAATGCGAGAGCTTGAAAATTGACGGTTCCGGCAAAGTAGAAGGCTCGATTTTTGCAGAGAAAATCAAAATTTCCGGTTCTTCCGCATTAAAGGGGAAAATAGAGACTAAACTACTCAAAATCAATGGCAGTACAAAGCTTGAGGGTGAGATTTCGGCAGAAGAGCTTACTGTAAATGGGTCCGCCAAGATGCTGAAAGATGTAAAAGCAGGAGATTTAAAGGTGAACGGTTCTGCCAAGATATCCGGAAAGCTTTACGCTGAGCGTATCGACGTAAGCGGAATGTTTACAGCAGCTGGTGATTGCGAGGCTGAGACGTTTCGTTCAAGCGGAGTCATTCACGTAGGCGGTCTGCTTAGTGCCGACGATATCCATATATGCATAGATCACTACTCAAAAGTGAAAGAAATCGGCGGCGAAACGATTATCGTCAGTATCGAGAAATCGTTTAACCTCTTCCGGCGCCTGTTCAGGTTTCTGAATTCTGAGCCGTACCTTCATACGGAAGTGATTGAAGGCGATACGATCCGTCTTCAGCATACGAAGGCGAAATTAGTAAGAGGGACCGACATTTACATTGGGGAAAACTGTGAAATTGGAACAGTCGAATATACTGGAAGTCTTGACGTTCATCCGAAAGCTTCCGTGCACGATTCCGTGAAGGTTTAGCTTAACAGAATTATATATCCCCATAAGTTCATAGACAAAAAGATGGTTTTTTCTCTAGGCTCTTTTCATAATTGTGTTATTTTTAGACTCCATGTTACAAACTATAAGTGGATTGCAGCGGAAGGAACTTGACTCCTGCGGGAAATAGAGCAAAATGGGAGACCCCACAGGCAAACAGTGAAGTGCACCCCTATTGTTGGACACACATCTAACAACAGGAGGTGTACTTCAATTGCGTAATTTTACATTAGAAGAAAAAATTCAAGCCGTACAACGTTATTTGAATGGTTTAGTAAGTTATCGAGAATTAGCTAAAGAGGTTGGAGTCGATCACTCCGTTCTCCGAAACTGGGTGATGCTGTTCAAACATCATGGTGACCAAGCATTCTCCTTTCCCTATACAAACTATTCGCCAGCCTTTAAACTGAGGGTAATTCAATTTACAAATGAAACGAATTACTCGATTCGAGAGGCATCGGCCATTTTCCACCTACCAGATCCTTGTATGCTCCGTAGGTGGAAGAAAAAGTGGGAGATTGGTGGTGAAGATGCCCTTAAAATAAAGGAAAAGGGGCCATCTGCCATGTCATCTCATAATCAAAAGAAAAAGAATAAGAAAGAAAATTCCTCTGACCCATCTATAGAAGAACTGAAAAAAGAAAACGAACTTCTTCGTATGGAGAATGCGTATTTAAAAAAGCTGCGAGCCTTAGTTCAGAAAGAATCAGTAAAACACTCAAAACGCAAGTAATCTATGAACTAAGGCACGAATTCCCTGTTAACCAACTGGTGAAGATTGCTGATTTGCCGAAAAGCACCTACTATCACCGCGTTCAATTATGGAAACAGCCGGATCCTGACCGCAAGTGGAAAAGGAGAATTCGCTTCATTTACCGTAAGCACAAAGGACGCCTTGGCCATCGCCGTATCACAGATGTCCTTCAAGCCAAAGGGTATATGATTAACAAGAAGAAAGTCCTTCGTATTATGAAAGAGATAGGGCTTCAATGCATCGTACGAATGAAGAAGTACAAATCCTATAAGGGCGGGGTCGGAAAAACAGCTCCAAACATCTTAAATCGTAAATTCAAGGCCGAAAAACCAAATCAGAAGTGGGTGACAGACATCACGGAATTTAAATTGTTTGGACAGAAATTATACCTGTCCCCTATTCTGGACCTGTTTAATGGCGAGATTATCACGTATACGCTCAATACAAGGCCTACGTTTGATTTAGTAGAGACGATGTTGATAGAAGGCCTACAGCGCGTGAACGAAAACGACGAACTCTTACTTCATTCTGACCAGGGCTGGCATTATCAAATGCCTCGATACCAGCACATATTAAAAGAAAATCACATTACTCAAAGCATGTCTCGAAAAGGAAACTGTTACGACAACGCCGTTATAGAAAACTTTTTCGGGATATTGAAATCAGAATTTCTGTACTTACAACAATTCGAGAGTATAGACCACTTCAAGAAAGAACTCGAAGAGTATATACACTACTACAATCATTTGAGAATCAAATCACGATTACAACGTAAAAGTCCAGTGTCTTATCGAACTAGTTTTGAGCAAGCTGCTTAGTAAATAAAGTGTCCAATTTATAGGGGGCAGTGCAACAGCTGAGGAGGCTCCCATGCTCCCCGCGGAAAGCAAGTTCCTGGAGCGGAAAGGAACGGACATCATTTCTATGCAAAACAACAACCTATTCGAAAAGCCTTTCGCTAAAGACTTCATTAAGAAATCCGCTGAATCCCTGCTCAAATAAACCTGCAGCATAAAAATAAAAAGCATCCGGCATACCATGTCCGAGAAGACATACATGCCGGATGCTTTTTAAATACCAATAAAACCTTTTATGCTTGTTCTGCCCATTCCTCTACGTTCCAGACCTTTGTGATCCAGTCTTCATAGAAGTCAGGCTCATGGCATACGAGAATGACTGTGCCTTTATAAGCTTTTAATGCGCGCTTTAATTCTTCTTTCGCTGTTACGTCCAAGTGATTGGTCGGCTCATCAAAAAGGAGCCAGTTGCTTTCATATTGAAGCAATTTGCATAAGCGGACTTTTGCCTGCTCTCCGCCGCTCAGCTGATTTAATGGACGGGATATATGTTCATTTTTCAGGCCAACTCGTGCCAGCATTGCACGGACCTGATGCTGATCAAGACCGGGGAATGCATTCCAGACGTCATCGATCGGCGTGATGTTTTCCGCTTTTACTTCCTGTTCGAAGTATGAAGGGAAAAGAAAATCGCCAAGCTGAATGGTACCGCCTAATGGCTTAATTTTCCCTAAGATTGTTTTGAGAAGGGTGGATTTCCCTACTCCGTTGCAGCCGACAATCGCAATTTTCTCTCCGCGTTCAATCGTCATGGTGAGCTTTGGAAGAAGGGGGTGCGTGTACCCGATTTCAACATCTTTTCCTTCAAACACAAATCGGCTGCTGCCGCGTGATTCTTTAAATTCAAACGTCGGCTTCATCGCCGTTTCAGGCCGGTCAATCCGGTCCATGCGGTCAAGCTGTTTTTGACGGCTTTTCGCGCGTCCGGTTGTCGAATAGCGCGCTTTGTTTTTTGCAATGAAATCTTCTTGCTTTTTAATGAAATCCTTCTGCTTTTCGTAGGCATGAAGGTGCTGGTTTTTATTGATTTCCGCAAGCTCAAGGAATTTTTCGTAAGTAGCTGTATAGCGAGTCAGCTTAGAGAATTCCAAATGGAAAATAACATCAACGACGCCATTCATAAATTCAGTATCATGAGAAATCAGCAAAAATGCGTTCGGATATTCTTTTAGATAATGGCTCAGCCACTGGATATGCTCAACATCTAAATAGTTGGTAGGCTCATCCAGAAGAAGAACTTCAGGCTGTTCAAGCAGAAGCTTTGCCAAAAGAACCTTAGTGCGCTGTCCTCCGCTCAGGGCAGATACGTCGCGGTCGAGTCCAATTGCATCAAGGCCAAGGCCGCGTGCTGCTTCCTCTACCTTAATATCAAGGGAATAAAATCCGCCGGCATCAAGGTGGTCCTGAATTTCGCCCATTTTCTCGAGCAGCTCTTCCAGTTCTTCAGGACTTGCACTGCCCATCAGTCCAATGACTTCATTCAGTTCTTCCTCTTTTTTGTATAATGGCAAGAACGCGTCTCTTAACACGTCTCTAATGGTTTTTCCTTTTGATAACACGGTATGCTGGTCGAGGTATCCATAATGAACGCCAGGTGTCCATTCTACTTTGCCTGAATCATGGATCAGCTCTTTCGTCATAATGTTCATCATCGTCGATTTTCCGACACCGTTTGCACCGACAAGACCGACATGCTCTCCAGGCAAAAGTCTGAAGGAAACGTCTTTAAATAAAGTCCTATCGCCAAAGCTGTGGCTTAACTTCTCAATTGTAAGTAAACTCATGTTCTTCTTAACCCTCCGCTGCATTCTAAAATATTCATTCTTCCATCATACTAAAACCTTATGGTTTAAGCTATACCGGAAACCCGGAACATTATGGCACAGGCCTTTTCTGCATAATGCTTACTAACCAACAAAAAAAGCAGCGGTTCCGCTGCTACAAGACATACTTTTTCATTAAATCTTCGAGCATATGATCAATGCATCTCAAAATGGTTTGCTTTGAGGTTTGCGAAGTTTCTTTTATAATAATACAGGTTTTTCCTGTAATTCGGGTTGCCAGGTCTTCATGGTAGGCTGCTACAATATTCGGGTCCATTACATAAAACATGAGCCCTTTTTGTCTGCCGGCATAGCCGACCTGCAGCTCACCGTCCAGGTAATAAACGGGAAATCCGTATTCAAATCCTTCTTTTGCACCTGGAAGGGCATTGAGAATCTTTGTCCGGAGCATATGCATATCCTCCAGATGTTCTTCTTTTGCTTTGCGGAAATAAAGCTGTACTTCGGAATGCATCAAGGTACCTCACTTTCTGCTTGTCAAAATCATGAATCACTACTAATTATGGTAACATAAAAGGGAAAACTTGGTTTAAGACGGAGGGGCAAAGATTATGAGAGAAACTGATTTAATCAAGTATTTTGACAGATTTACTCATATAGAAATAATAGATAAAGGTTTCTCAAGCGACTTAAAGTTCATAGCTGTCTGTAAAAGCGGAAAAAAATATGTCCTCCGAACGGCTGAACTGGAAAAGTACGAAGCGAAATTAAAAGAATTTGAGATTTTAAAAGAGATTGAGAAGCGGAAAATCAAATCCTCCATACCCGTTGAATTTGGGAAAATAGAGTCCCTGAATAGCTGCTATATGCTTGTAGAATACATTGATGGAGAAGAAGCTTTAGAGGAGCTTCCCAAGCTTTCCATTCGCGAACAATATCAAATTGGCTATGAGGCCGGCCTCGACCTTTTAAAACTGCATACAATTAAAGCGCCATCATCGCCTCTTTCCTGGTATGACGCGGCCTCTGCAAAGCATGAACGCTATCTGAAAGCATACAGAGAAAGCGGAATTCATTTAGAATATGGCGAGAAAACAAGCAGGTTCATCAATGAAAACCTAGTCTTCATGAAGGATCGGCCCCGCGTTCTTCAGCATGATGATTTCCATCCAGCCAATCTCATCGTCTTAAATGGGGAGTACGCAGGCTGCATCGATTTTAATCGCTATGACTATGGGGATCCTTATCATGATTTCTATAAAGCAGCTCTTTTCAGCAGAGAAGTGAGCATTCCCTTCTCAGTTGGCCAGATAAACGGCTATTTTCAGGATGAAGTTCCGGCTGAATTCTGGAGGCTTTATGCTCTTTATGCAGCCATGAGCATTTTCTCAGCTGTCGTCTGGACGAACAGAGAGACTCCGCATTTAATGGACAGCATGTTGAAGCGTCTGAGCTTGATTGCTGATGATCACTCTGCGTTTGATCAGATTGAACCGAAGTGGTTCAACTCTTTTGGCAGCATTTTGTGATACCATATAATATCGAATGAAAGTGAGGAATGTGACTATGGGAAAAATTGTCGTTCTTGCAGAAAAACCCTCTGTAGGGAGGGACCTCGCAAGAGTTTTACAATGCGGAAAAAAAGGCAATGGATATTTTGAAGGCAGTACGCACATTGTTACCTGGGCGCTTGGGCATCTTGTGACACATGCAGATCCTGAGGCCTACAGTGATTCTTATAAAACGTGGAAAATGGAAGACCTCCCGATGCTTCCGCAGGAACTGAAGCTTGTCGTGATTAAAAAAACAAGCAGACAATTTCAGGCAGTAAAAGCTTTATTAAACCGGAAAGACGTGACGGAAATCGTCATTGCAACAGACGCAGGACGGGAAGGCGAGCTTGTTGCAAGGTGGATTATTGAAAAGGCTCATGTCCATAAACCGATCAAACGTCTTTGGATTTCATCCGTTACGGATAAAGCCATTAAAGATGGATTCAAAAAACTGAAAAACGGCCGGGAATATGAACATTTATTTCATTCTGCAGTAGCGAGAGCAGAGGCTGACTGGATTGTCGGCATGAATGCCACCCGGGCTTTAACGACGAAATACAATGCACAGCTTTCATCAGGGAGAGTTCAAACACCTACCCTTGCCATTATTGCCGAGCGTGAAAATGAAATTAAGGCATTTCAGCCGAAGGCGTATTACGGAATAAAAGCAAATACAGGAGCAGGCCTGCATTTAGTTTGGCAGGATGCAAAAACGAAGGATATCAAGACATTTGATAAAGAAAAAATCGATTCATTGGCTAAGGGTCTTGCGGATAAGGACGCTGTGATTGTTTCTGCAGACAAAGCATACAAAAAGACATTTTCACCTGGTCTATACGATTTAACAGAGCTTCAGCGCGATGCCAATAAACGATTTGGCTATTCCGCAAAAGAGACTCTTTCTATTATGCAAAAGCTGTATGAACAGCATAAAGTTTTGACATATCCAAGAACAGACTCTCGTTACCTCAGCTCAGACATTGTGGAAACGCTCAGTGAGAGAGTAAAAGCCTGCGGTGTAAAGCCATATGCCAAAGCAGCGATGAAAATTCTTCAAAAACCGATCAAGGGGAATCCCTCTTTTGTAGATGACAGCAAAGTATCTGATCACCATGCCATCATCCCGACAGAGGAAACAGTAATTGCGTCTGCCTTCAGTGATAAGGAAAGAAAAATATATGATCTGGTTGTGAAACGGTTCCTGGCTGTTTTATCTCCTCCTTTTGAGTATGAACAAACGACTCTTACATGCAAAATTGGACAGGAAACGTTCCTTGCTAAAGGAAAAGTGGTTCTTTCCCAAGGCTTTAAGGAAGTTTACGAGTATGAGACGGATGAAGAAAAGGAAGGCCTCGCTGAGCAAAAGCTGCCTGCGCTGAATAAGGGAGACGTTCTGAAAGTTCAGACCCTTGTCCAGACAAAAGGAGAAACAAAGCCGCCTGCTCGCTTTAACGAAGCAACTCTTCTGTCAGCTATGGAAAATCCGGCCAAGTATATGTCAGGAAATGCTGATTTAAAGAAGGTCATTGGCGAAACGGGCGGGCTTGGAACTGTAGCAACCCGTGCGGATATTATCGAGAAATTATTTAACAGCTTCCTAGTTGAAAAGAAAGGCAAAGAGCTGTTCGTTACATCAAAAGGAAAGCAGCTGCTGGATCTTGTACCGCAGGATTTAAAATCACCTGCACTTACAGCGGAATGGGAGCAGAAACTAACGCTGATTGCAAAAGGAAAGCTTTCAAAGCAGGCTTTTATTCAGGAGATGAAAGGCTATGCGAAGGCTGTCGTCCAAGAAGTAAAAAACAGCGATAAGAAATTCAAACATGATAACATCACAGGACGCAAATGCCCGGAGTGCGGAAAGCTTCTGCTTGAAGTAAACGGCAAAAAAGGCAAGATGTTTGTATGTCAGGACAGAGAATGCGGCTATCGCAAAGGAGTATCCAGGGCAACAAATGCAAGATGTCCCGTCTGTCATAAAAAGCTTGAACTCAGAGGCGAGGGCGAAGGGCAGATCTTTGTCTGCGGATGCGGCCACAGGGAAAAGCTTTCTGCATTTACAGAAAGAAAGAAAAAATCTCAAAACAGCAAAGTATCCAAAAAAGAAGTGTCAAACTATATGAAAAAGCAAAATGATGAGCTCTCAAATCCGGCATTAGCGGATGCTTTGTCTAAATTGAAATTTGACTAAAAAAGCGGGACTGTCCGATAAATTCCTAAAATAAAGCAGGCTGGAAAAACATTCTATTTCCTGTCTGCTTTTTTCTGTAGGCTCATTTCGTAAACTTTGTTGTTTTTAGACTAATTGTTAAAAATACTAAGTGGATTGTAGCGGAAGGCACTTGACTCCTGCGGGAAAATAGAGGGAAATGGGAGACCCCGCAGGCAAGGCCGAGGAGGCTTTCACCCTCCCCGCGGAAAGCAAGTGACTGCAGCGGAAAGGAACGAGCGATATTTATCATCAAAACAACAATTTATGCGAAGACAGACTTTCTGGATAGCCCCGGTTTTTACATTCACAGAAATTTACATCGACAGACATCTGCACTGAAAGTTTGGAAGATTCATGTTCGTTTTATTACTGGGAATACAGGGTATAGAAAGGTTTGACAAACCATTGTATAACTTATCCTTAAAAAGAAAAATTTGCATTAAAGCACTTTCAATTCCAATAAAAGAAAGGAATTACATAAATATGACTAAAGTATGATAAAAATGTGACATTTATTTGAACGACTGATGAAATTCTCGTGACATTTCAGAAATGGCATCACATCAGGAAGCTAGCTCTGCTAGCATATAGAGGAAAAGAAAACGAAAACATCGTTTTTTTGAAATAATTTAAAGGTATGCTTTTTTGGCATCCACATTATAGTGAATCAGTTAATAATTAGGAAGGAAGGTGAACCTGGTGTTCAAGCTGTTTAAACCATTTTTAGCGTTAGGTCTATTACTCTCTGTTTTTTTACTCGGCGGATGCAGTGAACTCGTCATCCTAGATCCGAAAGGCCCAGTTGCAGCTGCACAAAGTGACCTTATTCTCTTGTCGATAGGTTTTATGCTATTCATTCTTGCTGTTGTTTTTGTACTCTTTACTCTCATCGTTGTGAAGTATCGCGAACGCAAAGACAATATGGAATATGAGCCGCCTGAAATGGAAGGAAGCAAATTTCTTGAAATCGTATGGACGGTTATTCCAATCCTTATCGTAATTGCACTTTCCATTCCTACAGTGCAAACCATCTATGCACTGGAAGAACCGCCTGAGTCATCAAAAGACAAGGCACCTTTAGTCATACACGCAACATCTGTTGACTGGAAATGGATTTTCTCTTATGAAGAAGAGGGGATTGAAACAGTTAACTACTTAAACATTCCTGAAGACCGTGCAGTTGAATTTAAACTATCATCTGCTGATACGATGACAGCATTCTGGATCCCTCAATTAGGCGGACAGAAATATGCGATGTCAGGAATGCAGACTAAGCTGTTCCTTCAGGCAGATGAGCCTGGAACATATGCAGGACGCAATGCAAACTTTACAGGTAAAGGTTTTGAAAGACATACATTTAATGTAGAAGCTATGCCTGAAGATAAGTTCGAAGACTGGGTAGAGGAAACGAAAGACTCTGCTCCTGAATTAACGCAGAATCAATATGATCAATTAATGCTTCCTGGTACAACAGGGAAAATGACTTTCTCTAACACTCATCTTGACTGGGTCGACCACTCAAAAGATTCAGAGTATGCAGTAAGAGTCCGCGAGCAATCCGGCTATGAATTGCACAAGCATGATGAAGTAGATCATTTAGAGAAATTAGATCCAAATAAAGAAATGAACATCGATCATTCTAAAAAATCAGAAGGTCATTCAGAACATGGAGAAGACCACTCCGAAGATGAAACAGATCATTCAGAACACGAATCAGAAGAAAAGACTGAAGAACATTCAGCACACGATTCTCACTGAGAAGGGAGGAAACACCAACTATGAAATGGGATGAATTTATTGTAACCGGCGACCCGTTGATTTTAGGAGCACAGATCTCTATTTTATTAACGTCGATTGCCGTTGTATTCGTACTCACTTATTTTAAAAAGTGGAAATGGCTCTGGACAGAATGGATTACAACTGTCGACCATAAGAAACTTGGAATTATGTACATCATTGCTGCCATTCTGATGCTGTTCCGCGGAGGGGTAGACGCGCTGCTTATGCGTGTTCAGCTGACGCTGCCGGATTCAGAGTTTTTAAACTCACAGCATTATAATGAAATCTTTACAACACACGGAACAATCATGATTATCTTTATGGCGATGCCGTTCCTTATTGGATTAATGAACGTTGTTGTTCCTCTCCAAATTGGAGCACGCGACGTGGCATACCCATATCTTAACTCACTAAGTTTCTGGACATTCTTTGTTGGTGCGATGCTGTTTAACATTTCTTTCGTTATCGGCGGATCACCTGATGCGGGCTGGACGAGCTACACGCCTCTCGCAGGTAATGAGGCAAGTCCTGGACCTGGACAGAACTATTACCTCCTCGGCCTTCAGATTGCCGGGATTGGTACGCTGTTAACAGGTATTAACTTCATGGTCACGATCTTAAAGATGCGTGCACCGGGTATGACGCTTATGCGCATGCCGATGTTTACTTGGACATCTTTAATCACTTGTTTGATTATCGTGTTCGCTTTCCCGGTTTTAACGGTTGCACTTGCGCTGATGTCCTTTGACCGGTTGTTTGGCACAGCCTTTTTCACTCTTGAAAATGGCGGTATGCCAATGCTATGGGCAAACTTGTTCTGGATTTGGGGACATCCAGAGGTTTACATTGTTATTTTGCCGGCATTCGGTATTTTCTCAGAAATTATTTCAACGTTTGCAAGAAAAACCTTGTTTGGCTACAAAGCGATGGTTATCTCTATCGTAGCTATCTCTGGCTTAAGCTTTGTCGTTTGGGTCCATCACTTCTTTACAATGGGTTCAGGAGCGCTTGTTAACTCCTTCTTCTCGATTACGACAATGGCGATTGCCATACCGACAGGTGTTAAAATATTTAACTGGCTCTTTACGCTTTATAAAGGAAGAATCAGATTTACTGTACCGATGCTTTGGTCACTTGCGTTTATTCCAAACTTCGTTATCGGCGGGGTAACAGGAGTAATGCTTGCGATGGCTGCAGCAGATTATCAGTATCATAATACGTACTTCCTGATCGCTCATTTCCACTACGTATTGATTGCAGGTACCGTGTTTGCTTGTTTCGCCGGTCTGATTTTCTGGTATCCGAAAATGTTCGGCCACAAATTAAACGAAAGAATTGGGAAAGTCAGCTTCTGGCTGTTCACAATTGGTTTCAATATCTGTTTCTTCCCAATGTACTTCCTGGGCTTAGCTGGTATGCCCCGCCGTATTTCAACATACGGTGCAGCAGACGGCTGGACTGGACTGAATGTTGTTGCATCTATTGGTGCAGCTGGAATGGCTTTAGGATTCGTTGTTCTTGTTTATAACATCTACTACAGCTTCCGCTACTCACCGCGTGAGCAAACAGGAGATGCGTGGGATGGACGTACACTTGAATGGGCTACAACAACTATGATTCCGCCTCACTATAACTTTGCGGTTACACCTGAGGTTAAGGGTCTTGATGCATTCTGGCAAATGAAAATGGAAGAAAAAGAAACGGGCAAGAAAAAAGAAGTGGTATACAAACCGATCCACATGCCTAACTACTCAGGCAGACCGTTTATCATGTCTGTATTCTTCGGCATCAGCGGTTTCGCACTTGTTTTCCAATGGTGGATTCCGGCTATTGTCGGCTTAATTGGAATTTTTGCCTGCATGATCCTTCGTTCGTTTGAAGAAGATCATGGTTACTATGTAAGTGTTGACGAAATAAAAGAAACAGAACAAAAAATATCTGTGTAAAGGAGGCGTGAATTATGGAACATGCACATCATCATGAAGAACATGATCCAAATGTGCCTCTTGAATATCAATCGGAAATTGGCCGCTTGAATATTCTTGGCTTCTGGATCTTCTTAGGTGCTGAAATTGCGCTGTTTGCAACGCTCTTTGCCACCTACTTTGTATTAGCACCTATGACAGCAGACGGACCTCTGCCAACTGATCTTTTCAAGATCGAAGGCGTACTGATTATGACGTTCCTGCTGTTAACAAGCAGTTTCACATGTGGTCTTGCTATTCACGAATTGCGTCGCCATAATCAAAAAGGCGTTATGTTGTGGACCATTATTACATTGGTATTAGGTTTAGGGTTTGTTGGCTATGAAATCTATGAGTTTGTAGAATATGTTCACCATGGTGCTACATTGCAGTCTAGTGCAATGTGGTCTGGATTCTTCGTTTTGGCAGGAACCCATGGACTTCACGTCACCATCGGGATATTCTGGATTAGCTTTATCTTAATGCAAGTAAAGAAACGCGGTTTAACACCGCAGACATCTGCGAAGCTGTTTATCTCAAGTCTTTACTGGCATTTCCTAGACGTTGTCTGGATCTTCATCTTTACAGGAGTGTACTTGCTTCTTATGATGGGAGGATTAAGTCCGCATGGCCACTAATCAGCAAAAAACAGCAGAGAGTCACAATCATTTTCCTTGGAGTCACGTCATTGGCTTCATCTCATCGATTGTCCTGACACTAGTAGCTTTATGGCTTGGATTATATACTGATTTTGCATTATCTGTAAAAATCGCTGTTGTTTTCACTCTTGCATTCCTTCAGGCTGGCATTCAGCTATTCATGTTCATGCATATGACGGAATCAGAGAGCGGAAACGTTCAAGTAGTCAATACAGTATTCGCGATCTTTGTTGCGGTTGTAACAGTTCTTGGCTCTGTATGGGTTATGAATGACCATTAGAATCCAATAAAAAACGCCCTTGGCCGGAAAAGGCCAGGGCGTTTTTTTATGCTTATTTAATAATATCAAGGTTGCTTTTAGGTTCAGCTTTACGTTTTAAGATCGGCTTTGCATAAATCAGGTAGGCTGCAACGTGAGCAAATATTAGGTTAATGAAGAAGAGAGATCCTCCAAGCACATGCATGGCCATACTCAAATCCATTGTTGCATACATGCCGAAGTAGCCCCACAGCAATAAGATAAACGGTATGTGAAGGAGTGCCAAATTCTTGCGCTGATCCCACAAGAACAGAGGTGTGGCACTTACAATAAGTAAATATACGAAAAATACATCCATTTTTAACAACTCCCTTTTATATACTTCGTGTCAACGCTTACATTATTTTAATTGTGACAAACTCAGAAACACTTTGTGAAAGTTTTGTTACAATTAGTATATCATATTAGGTTTAAAATTCCAGTACTTCTAACTATTTCTTATAAATAAATTTGAAAATACTGAAAATAACAGTGGTCTTTTCCCGCTATGTCTCATTCTATGCCTGTTCACCCATGGTTTATGCTCGTTTCGGGATCCATCATTTAGGTTGTTTTTGCATAATTATTGTTTGGAATATAAATGTTGTCCGTTTCTTTGCGCTCCAGGAACTTGCTTTCCGCGGGGAGCATGGGAGCCTCCTCGGCGTTGCCTGTGGGGTCTCCCAATTTGCTCTATATCCCGCAGGAGTCAAGTTCCTTCCGCTGCAATCCACTAATAGTTTGTAACATGTAGTTTAAAATAACAAAGTTATGAAAAGACCCTATAGAAAAAAGCAGAATGGAAATAACATTAGTTCTTCCTGCCTGCTTCATTTTAGAGACTCATTGGACAATCCCAATTTGGAATATATAATCAACATACGTTACATGGAGGCGCAGCTAATTAAAAACAATAGATGAAATCGATTCCAACTGTGATGTATTAGAACGATTTCCTCTTATGTAATAAATATTTCAACAGATAATCAGCTCCGGGAAAATAAGGTGTGGAACTGAAAAACGCATGAACCTTGTTCGGTTCATGCGTTTTTATGACAATGTTAAAACAGCAAGTGTGCAATCCCAACAATAACAGGAAGCGTAATGATTGTACGAAGAAGGAAAATGATCACTAAATCCTTGAATGAAACCGGGATTTTTGAACCGAGCAGCAGCCCGCCGACTTCAGACATGTAAATAAGCTGGGTAACAGAGACACAAGCTATTATAAATCTGGTCATTTCACTCGTAATCTCACTTGCTAATACTGTAGGAAGGAACATATCAGCAAAACCAACAACAAGTGTTTTGGATGCTTCTTTTGCTTCTGGTATTTGCATCAGTTCAAGCAGGGGAATGAACGGCATTCCAAGCCAATCAAATACCGGAGTGAACTCCGCTGTCATTAAAGCAATTGTTCCAAGTGCCATGACAATAGGGGCAACCCCCATCCACATATCAAGGACATTTTTTGTTCCGTCTTGAAAGAAAGAAATGACACTCTTATTTTTTTCTGCCTGAACAAGTGCCTGTTTATATCCCCAGCTAAATGGAGTATATCCACTTGGTACAGCTTCAGTAATCTTTTTATCCTGACCGTGATAGTAAGTATCAGGTTTAGTGGAAAGTGGAGGAATTCTGGGCAGCACTAGAGCTGCAATAATTCCTGCAAACGTAACAGTTAAATAAAATGGGACAAACAAATGTCCAAGCTCTACTTGAGAAATGACAACTAAACTGAAGGTAATCGATACGACAGAAAAACTTGTACCAATAATGGCAGCTTCACGTTTTGTATAGAAGCCTTCTTCATACTGTTTACTTGTAAGCAATACTCCAATCGTTCCATCACCAAGCCACGATGCGACACAATCAACAGAGGATCTGCCAGGCAATTTAAATACAGGTCTCATAAACTTGGCAAGCAGAGATCCAAAAAGCTCAAGCAGCCCGAAATTCAGGAGCAGCGGAAGAAACAGTCCTGCAAACAGGAATACGCAAAATAAAATCGGAAGCAGATCATTTAAAAGAAGTCCGCCGGTATTTTCAGACCAGATCCACTCAGGCCCTATTTTAAATAGTGTGAGAACGGCAAAGATCGCTCCGAGAACTCGGGCAATTACCCAAATGATGGGTACATCAAAAAGCGCTGTAAAGAATGGGCTTCGTTTAATAAAGCCTGGTTTTACTAATTTTGCTGCAGCAGTGCCTATCAAGGTTAGGATGATGATAATCGTCATAATAGAAGGCAATGCATTTCCAAGCTGTTCTTGAAGAATTCCAGAGAGAATCGCAATTGGAATTGTCACTTCACCTTTATAGTTAATCGGAACCATAAATAATAGAATCCCAAGCATGGAAGGGATGATAAATTTCATTGTGTTTTTAGTCTGTGAAGTCAATGTGTGTGCTCCTTACATCTAGTACATATTTATGTAACGTGTGTTATTTTAATGCAATTTGACGAAAATGCCAATGCTTTTATGCAAATTTCCTGTATTTTCACGTATACAATACCCGGTGCAAAAGTTCCTTAATCTTATTATCTGCAAAATGATCAAATCTTAGGTAAGATAGTTAAAACAAATAATAAAGGAGCCTAAATTATGAACAATGTCATTGACACGATCTTATCTCACCGCTCGATTCGGAAGTTTGAAGAAAAACCGCTGAGTGATGAACAAATCAAAACTATTGTGGAGTGCGCTCAGGCGGCTTCCACTTCAAGTTTTATTCAGGCGTATTCCATTATTGGCGTGAAAAATCCTGCAACTAAACAGAGATTGGCGGAGCTTGCAGGCAATCAGTCATATGTGGCTCATAACGGACATTTCTTTATTTTTTGCGCAGATTTGCATCGCCACGAAGTTTTGGCAGAGATGGAAGGCGTAAACTTAGATGATACGCTTGAGAGCACAGAGAAATTCATGGTAGCGGCAATAGATGCTTCGCTTGCAGCACAAAATGCTGTCATTGCGGCTGAATCCATGGGACTTGGAGCGGTTTATATCGGCGGACTGAGAAACAGCTTAAACGACGTCTCTGAGCTGCTTAAAACACCAGACAGAGTTATCCCTCTATTTGGACTTGCTGTAGGCTATCCGGCCCAAAATCCCGATAAAAAGCCAAGAATTCAGCCTGAACATATTTACCATGAAGAAGCTTATGAAACCGACAGCGAAACATATATTCGTCAATTAGAAGACTATAATCGCATTATTTCTGCTTACTACCATGAAAGGACCGAAGGAAAGAGAGCGGATACTTGGACAAATCAGATGGCAGCCATGCTTTCTAAGCCGACGAGAATGTATATGAAAGAGTTTGTTGAATCGAAAGGGTTTAATAAAAGATAAGCCGGGAAAACTTACTCCGTGTGAATAAATTTGATTTTACTCATAAAGGAGCGGTAAAAATGCCAGAAAAAATATTAGTCGTCGTGACAACTGCAGACAAAATTACAGAGGAATATAAAACTGGACTTTGGCTGTCAGAATTTGCTGAACCATACACGGAATTTACAGCCAATGGTTATGAAGTAACCGTTGCAAGTCCTAAAGGCGGAGAAGTTCCTCTTGATCCCAACAGCTTAGAGGGCGGAGAACAGGATGAATGGCCAGAAGCCATCAGCAGGCTGAAAGATACTCAAATACTGGATGACATTCAAGGAGATGAATATGCAGGGATCTTCCTTCCTGGCGGTCATGGAACCATGTTTGATTTCCCGTCCAATAAAAAATTGCAGGAGCTGCTCGTGCATTTCGCAGAAGCTGATAAAGTGATTGGAGCTGTCTGCCACGGTCCTGCAGGATTTGTTGGACCTGTCCTTTCAAATGGAAAACCTTTAGTTGAAGGCAAACGATTAACAGGATTTACGAATGAAGAAGAAGTGGACACAAAGCTGGATCAATATATGCCATTTCTTTTAGAAACAGAGCTTACAGAGCTTGGTGCAGAATTTGTGACAGCTCCAAAATTCACTGAGCATGTCGAAGTCGATGGAAAGCTGGTTACTGGACAAAATCCGCAATCGAGTGAAAATGCGGCAAAAGAATTTGTCAAAGTTTTATCAAAATAAACTGCTGAAAAAGACCTTAAATGGTCTTTTTTTGTTGGTTTTTGTTTCACGTGGAACGTTTTGCTTGAGAAACGTTTACATTTGAAACACTTTTCTTCACTATTTGCTAAGATTATAATGAAACTATTATTTGGAGGGTTCTTTTTGCTTCTGAAGAAAGTGGTGGGGAAATTGAAAATAGATGAGATTGACAGGAAAATTATTAAATTGCTGACGGAAAATGGCCGCATGTCGTATGTGGATATTGGAAAAGAATTAGAACTTTCCCGAGTGGCAGTACGGGAAAGAGTCAATCAATTAATAAGTGAGGGTGTCATTGAAAGGTTTACTGTTGTCGTAAATTTTGAGAAGGTTGGCAGATCTGTATCTGCATTTTTTGAAGTGGATTGTGAGCCTGCCTTTTTAGTAGAGGTTGCTGAAACGCTCGCAGACAATCCTAAGGTGGCCAGCTGCTATCAAATGACAGGGCCGAGCACTCTTCATATGCACGTGCTTGTTGAAGACTTTACGGCTCTTGAAAAATTCATCAACCACGAGCTTTATGCTCTGGAAGGAATCACGAGAGTTGAGAGCCACATCCTGCTCAGAAGATTTAAGAGCAGAAATGGACTGAAATTATAAAATAGGCAGCTTTCTGCACCTTAAATAGATTGAATATTTTACGTATTCAGATATAATCTTTATTAGAGAATAAACTTTACAAAAGGTAAGCTCAGCAAGTCAGTTGCTTAACAAATGTTTGAATCTTAATTAATTTTTAAACAATATGATTATAAGGAGATCCGAAATATGAATTTCGATTATTTAAATCATCCATACCCATCAGAACGGCAAACTGTATTTGCGAAAAATGGAATGGTCGCCACTTCTCAGCCTCTTGCTGCCCAGGCTGGCTTGGATATCCTGAAAAAAGGCGGAAATGCGATCGATGCGGCGATAGCAGCAGCTGCCGCCTTAACGGTTCTTGAACCAACCTCTAATGGCATTGGAGGAGACGCATTTGCACTGGTTTGGACAAACGGAAATCTGTATGGCCTAAATGCAAGCGGTCCTGCTCCATCGGGGCTCTCCATTGAAGCTGTTAAGGCAAAAGGATACGCAAAAATGCCTGTACATGGAGTAACTCCTATAACGGTTCCAGGTGCTCCAGCTGCTTGGGTACAGCTATCAAAGCGCTTTGGACGTCTGCCTCTTCAAGATGTGCTTGCTCCTGCAATCGCATATGCTGAAGAAGGATATCCTTTAACTCCAATTCTGGGAAAATATTGGGCTCTAGCTTATGAAAAATTTAAAACGGCTCTAACAGGTCCTGAGTTCGAAGCTTGGTTTGCTGCTTTTGCACCAAACAAGCGGGCCCCTAAAATCGGTGAAATCTGGCGTTCAGCAGATCATGCAGCTACTTTAAGAGAGATAGCTGAAACGAATGGTGAAAGCTTCTATCGCGGACGATTAGCAGAGAAAATCAGTTCCTTTGTTGAAAAGCACGGAGGTTTTCTATCAAAAGAAGATCTTGCTTCCTATGAAGCAGAATGGGTTGATCCAATTTCGGTGCATTACAAAGGGTATGATGTATGGGAGATCCCGCCTAATGGCCAGGGGATTGTCGCTTTACTGGGGCTCAATATATTAAAGGGCTATACAATGACCGAAAAGGACAGTGCAGATACCTACCATAAGCAAATTGAAGCGATGAAGCTTGCTTTTACAGACGGGAAAGCATATGTAACAGATCCGAAAGAGATGAAGATTACTGCGGAAGAGCTTTTGTCAGAACAATATGGGGATAAGAGAAGGGCAGAAATAACGGATGAGGCGATTTTACCTGAAGCCTATGAGCCTGCAAAAGGCGGCACTGTGTATTTGGCCGCTGCAGACGGGGAAGGCAATATGGTTTCGTTCATCCAGAGCAATTACATGGGATTTGGTTCGGGGGTTGTCATTCCTGGAACAGGAATCTCCATGCAAAACCGGGGACATGATTTTTCTCTTGATGAAACACATCCGAATGCATTAAAGCCGGGAAAGAAAACCTATCATACTATTATTCCAGGTTTTTTGACAAAGGATAATCAAGCTGTTGGTCCCTTTGGCGTGATGGGCGGATATATGCAGCCCCAGGGACATCTTCAGGTAGTCATGAACACGATTGATTTTCACCTGCATCCGCAGGCAGCTCTTGATGCACCGCGCTGGCAGTGGATTGAGGGAAAAAAGGTGCTTGTTGAGCCTCACTTTCCTTCGCATCTTGCACAAGCTTTAGTCCGGAAAGGCCATGAAATCCAAAAGACAGTGGATACAGGCCAATTTGGACGCGGGCAGATTATATGGAGGGATCCTGAAACTGGTGTGCTTACTGGAGGTACAGAGCCAAGAGCGGATGGATCGATTGCATCGTGGTAAGGGAAGAAATCGAGGTGACTTTTTTGTGAAACAGTGGAATATTTTCATTGCATTTTTCAGGTCAGGCATGCTTGGATTTGGTGGTGGACCTTCGACCATTCCGCTTGTGCATAAAGAAGTGGTTGAGAGATTTAAATGGATGAATGATGATGAATTTTCAGATGTGCTGGCGCTCGGGAATACACTTCCGGGGCCAATTGCAACGAAGATGGCCGGATATATCGGATATCGGATCGGGGGCTATGCAGGCATGTTGAATGCTGTCATCGCAACAGCACTTCCAACCGTAATCTTGATGATTTTGCTGCTGACAACCTTAAATGCTTATAAAGATGAAGCATGGGTCAGAGGAATGTCTCAAGCAGTTCTGCCGGTCGTGGCTGTCATGCTGCTTACTCTTACATGGGATTTTGCGAAGAAATCATCGCAGTCCTTTGGCTTGCTAAAAACGATTATCCTTATGGGAGCATCCCTTTTCTTAATGGAGGCTATCCACGTTCATCCGGGTATTCTAATTGGTATTCTGCTGCTTTGGGCTATTTTTTATAAAGGGAAAAGCGGCGGGAAGAAAGAGAAGGGGATGGATTCATGATTTACTGGCACATTTTTTTGGCCTTCTTCCTGCCTGGCATCCTCGGGTATGGGGGAGGTCCAGCTTCCATTCCCCTTATTGAAAAAGAAGTAGTCGACCGCTATGAATGGCAGACCGTCGGTGAATTCAGTGAGACACTGGCACTTGGAAACGCACTCCCTGGCCCGATTGCAACAAAAATGGCCGGCTTTATCGGCTATCAGGAGGGCGGCTTGTTTGGAGCAGCGGTTGGGCTGTTTGCCACTATTGCTCCCTCACTGATTTTAATGCTGATTCTTTTAAAGGTTCTAATGAAGTATAAGGAATCGCCTCAGGTAAAAAGGTTATCCACAGCGGTAAGGCCTGTCATCGCGGTTATGCTTGGAGTCATGACCTATCAATTCCTGGATAATGCCGTTCTTGGTTTTGGAATATGGCATACTCTGCTGTTGTTTATCCTTAGCTTCGTCCTGCTTGAAAAAATGAATGTTCATCCTGCCTTTGTCATAGCAGGAGCACTTGTTTATGGAGGAGTTTTCCTTTCATAGTCTGGTTCAATCCCTCTTCAAAAATGGAAGAGGGGTTTTTTATGAGATAAGGATAAAATTTAAGATAATCACAATAGTTTTAGACTTATCAACAGGCCTGTGAATAATTGCATTTCCTCTGTATATATAGTGGCGAACAATTGTACCCACACAAAATGTGGATAGAAATTGTGGATATGTTGATAACTTCTGTTGATAACTGTTGTCGAATGGTGGAATAACATGTGAATATCTAATAATTTAACAAAAAATTTAAAAACGTTTACATAGATTTACAAAATACACAGGTATTTGTGCTTTTTCAGCATTTTTGGCATGATGGTGTTACAATTATGTTCGCAGGAAGGAATAGACCTTTGAGAATCTATAAAATCTTAAACAATAATGCTGCAGTCGTTCTTGATGATCAGCAGGAGAAAATTGTAATGGGTCCGGGAATTGCTTTTCAAAAAAGCAAAAATGATATTATACCGGCCGGTAAAATTGAAAAAATATTTGTGATGAGAGAAGAAAGCGAGAAATTTCAGCAGCTGCTGCAAATGGTCCCCGAAGATCACGTTGAGCTTGCCGAGGAGGTCATCAGCTACGCTGAAGGCCGTTTGATGTCGCCGCTCAGCAATCACATTCACATAGCTCTGACAGATCACCTGTCGTTTGCGATTGAAAGAATTCAGCAAGGCTATCAAATTCAAAATAAATTGCTGAATGAAATTAAAGTGCTCTACAAAAAAGAATTTGAGATTGGATGTTGGGCAATCCAAAAAGTGCAGGAAAAGCTTGGCGTCACTCTTCCAGAAGATGAAGCGGGACACATTGCCCTCCATATTCATACGGCGAAATTAGATTCTGCTGATATGACGGTTACCTTAAAGCATACGACTATTATTCAAGAATCAATCAGCATAATAGAAGAGCACTTCGGGCTGAAGCTCAGTGAAAATTCCATTTCCTATCAGCGTCTGCTGACTCACCTTAGATTCGCCTTAAGTCGACTTGAGCAGGACGAGGAGTTTCATGTCATGGATACAGACATGCTGAGCCTGATTCAGGAAAAATACAGTTTTTCCTATCAATGTTCAAAAAAGATTGCAGATTATTTAAGCGAGGAATACAATCAGCATTTTCCAGAATCAGAGATTGGCTATATCACCCTTCATATTCAGAGATTAAGCGAGTAAAAAAATCTTGACGCACACGCTTTCATCTCATACAATGAAAGCGTATAAAAAAACTTCATATCCGGGATTGTGACTGGTTATGCAGGCAAGACCTAAAATTTGTAAAGAGATCAATGGAGAAACTCTGTCTATGATACCTTTATAAGTTTTAGGTCTTTTTTCTATTATAAAGGAGGATTAACAATGAATTATAAAGACACAGCAGAAAAAATTGTTCCGCTGCTCGGCGGAAAAGAAAATATCATTAGTGCCACCCACTGTGCTACAAGGCTCCGTTTGGTTTTGCAGGATGAAAGCAAAGCCGATAAAGCAGAAATAGAAGAGGTTGAAGGGGTTAAAGGCGCATTCGCAAGTTCCGGGCAATTTCAAATTATTTTCGGTACAGGGAATGTGAATAAAGTCTATGAACAGCTGCAGCCAATGATCGGAAGGATAGAAACAGATACTGTATCGCATGCTGAAGCAGTGAAGCAAAAAATGAATCCATTTGCCCGATTTGCAAAAACACTGTCGAATATCTTCGTTCCGATCATTCCGGCAATTGTAGCAAGCGGTTTATTAATGGGTCTGCTTGGAATGATGAAAGCATTTGAGTGGGTCAGTACAGACAGTCCATTTATTGTTTTGCTTGATATGTTCTCAAGTGCAGCATTTATCATACTGCCGATTCTAATTGGTGTCAGCGCATCCCGCGAGTTTGGAGCAAACCCCTATTTAGGGGCAGTCATCGGGGGGATTCTAACACACCCTGCCCTTCTGAATCCGTGGGGACTGGCTGAAGCGAAGCCAGAGTATTTGAACTTTGCGGGACTGGATATCGCTATGCTTGGCTATCAGGGAACCGTTATTCCAATTCTTCTTGCTGTATATATGATGAGCAAAATTGAGAAAGGGCTACGCAAGATTGTACCTAACTCGATTGACTTGCTTGTCACACCATTTTTGACAATTATCTCAACAGGTTTTATCGCTTTAATTGCTATTGGCCCTATTGGCCGCGGATTAGGAACTCTGATTACAAATACGTTAACTTACGTATATGATACAGCTGGTTTTATGGCGGGGCTTATCTTTGGCGGAACCTATTCTTTAATCGTACTGACAGGTGTTCATCACAGCTTTCATGCCATTGAAGCAGGGCTTCTTGCCGATCTTGGGAAGAACTATCTCCTTCCGATCTGGTCAATGGCAAACGTTGCTCAGGGCGGAGCGGGACTCGCCGTTTTCTTCATGACAAAGCGCGCGAAAACAAAAGGAATTGCACTGCCTGGAGCATTCTCGGCATTCTTGGGAATTACCGAGCCGGTTATTTTCGGAGTCAACTTACGCTACAGAAATCCATTTATTGGAGGTATGATTGGCGGAGCACTTGGCGGGGCATATGTTGTCTTTACGAATGTTGCGGCAAATGCGTATGGATTAACGGGTATTCCGATGATTGCCATTGTTGCTCCATTCGGAACATCGGCGATCATTAATTATCTGATCGGATTCGTAATTGCCGTAGCGGGTGCCTTCATTGCAACACTGCTTCTTGGATTAAAAGAAGAAGAGACTAAGTAGGACTTGCTATTTAAAAGAAGAATTAAGTAAGCTATAACTAAAAATCAGGCAGTTTGATGTCTGATTTTTCTTTCACTCGAGAGGAGAGCTGCATCCATGAAAAAAGGGATTATCAGTTTAGGAGAGGCATTAATCGATTTTATACCAGTAGATTCGGATAATTTGATCTATCAAAAAAGTCCGGGGGGCGCGCCTGCAAACGTTGCAGTTGGTTTAGCGAGACTTGGAGCTGATTCAGCTTTTCTTGGAAAAGTGGGAAATGACGTACTCGGGACTTTTTTAAAAGATACTTTAGACTCTTACGGGGTTCATACAAATCATATGATGCTTTCAGATGAAGCGAAAACAGGTGCTGTATTTATTACATTGGCTGAAAATGGAGAGCGTTCGTTTGATTTTTATATCAATCCAAGTGCAGACCGGTTTTTGAAAAGGGAAGAACTGAACGAATCGCTGTTTGAAGACAGTAAAATCCTTCACTACGGTTCAATTTCTATGATCAGCGAGCCTTCTAGAAGTGCGACGATCAAAGCTGTTGAGCTTGCCAGAAAGAACAGAATGATTGTTTCATATGATCCCAATTTAAGATTGAGCTTATGGGAAAACGAAGAAGCTTCACGTGAAACTATCCTATCTATGTTTGACTCTGCCGATTTAATCAAGATTTCAGAAGAGGAACTTGAATTTTTAACGGGAGAAGCAACGATTGAAAAAGGGGTAGAAAAGCTCTCCGCTTATAACATTCCATTGTTGCTTGTAACACTGGGAAGCGAAGGAAGCTATGCGTTTACACAGAATGTGTCTGCAAGAATTCATGCAATGCAGGTTAATGCAGTTGACACAACTGGTGCTGGAGATGCTTTCGTGTCAGGTGTTTTATATAAATTAAATGAGTATGAGGGAAATCTAGCCTCTCTAACGGAGAAGGATTTACAGGACATCGGCCGGTTTGCAAGTGTTTCAGGAGGACTTGCTGCATCGGTCAAAGGAGCCATGACAGCATTGCCTACACTAGAAGAGGTTCAAGGCATTCTCAGAAACTCGTAAAGGAGAGATGGACGTGAAAAACCGTGATTCAGAGTTAAAAAAAGCTGCTTATCATGAGGCTGAGGCAAGCCGGGAAACGGTTGAGAGCGATCCTTATCGGCTGAAGCATCATATTATGCCTCCTGTCGGACTTCTTAACGATCCGAACGGCTTTATTCAGTGGAAGGGGATTTACCATCTTTTCTATCAATGGATGCCGTTTAAAACAGGACATGGAGCAAAGTTCTGGGGGCATTATAGTTCAAGCGACCTTGTGAATTGGAAACATGAACCGATTGCTCTGGCTCCAAGTGAGTGGTATGAAAAGGATGGGTGCTACTCAGGCAGTGCTATTGCAGCTTTTGATAAACTTCATCTGTTCTACACCGGAAATGTGAAGGATGAAAATGGTGATAGGGAGACCTATCAATGCCTTGCCGTCTCAGAGGACGGTATCCATTTTAATAAAAAAGGCGTTGTAGCTGAACTTCCGGACGGCTATACGGCCCACTTTCGCGATCCAAAGGTGTGGGAGCATGAAGGCAAATGGTATATGGTTGTTGGAGCTCAAACAAAAGAGCTGGTCGGCCGTGCGGCGCTTTTCTCCTCTATGGATCTTTATAATTGGGAGTACCTGGGCGATGCTGCCGGTTCCAAAACCGGTAAGCTTGATGAGTTCGGCTATATGTGGGAATGTCCTGACTTGTTTCATCTTAACGGGAAAGATGTACTGATTGTTTCTCCTCAAGGTTTGGAGCCGGAAGGAATTCTTTATCAGAACGTTTATCAATCAGGCTACTTTGTTGGGGAGCTTGATTACAAGACGGCAAAATTAAATCATGGTGAGTTCACTGAGCTTGACAGAGGCTTTGATTTTTATGCTCCGCAAACGACGGTTGATGAAAAGGGCAGACGCTTATTAATTGCCTGGATGAGTGTGCCAGATCAAGATGAGGACAAGCATCCGACCATAGCAAACAAGTGGATTCACACTATGACATTTCCGAGGAAATTGTCGATAAAAGGTGAAAAATTGGTGCAGGAGCCTGTCGAAGAATTAAAAGCTCTCCGAAAAAATGAACAGATGCTTGAAAATGTAAAGGCAGTAAATGAAGAAGTTCATATACATGAAGCAGAGGGTGCTGTTTATGAACTGATCATGGATCGTATAAAAGTAGAAGACTCTTTTAAAATCTCTATTAAAAAGAATGCTGAATTGCATTATTCACGCAGAGACAGGCTGTTTACATTAACTAGAATCAGTTATGCTGACGGACTGCCTGAATCAAGAAAATGCCGATTGGCAGAGCTGACCAAGCTTCAAGTATTTGTAGATACATCATCGATTGAAATTTTTATAAATAATGGTGAAGAAGTATTTACGGCGAGAGTATTCCCGGATGCTGAAGACCGAAGCATTGTCTTTTCTTCAGAAGGAGAAACGGTATTTGATTTGAAGAAATGGGATTTGTAATAGAATGGATGGCTGCCTATTTAATGGCGGCTTTTTTTATTTAGGAATATATGAAATAGTCGATTTGAGTATAATTGCTTAACAATAATAGCATTGGGTGAGCTGAAAAAGTGCATCATCTAGGAAGGTTTAAAGTCAGTTCCAACAGGCAGATCCAGAAAAAAATGAAAAAGCCGGTCATCAAGGACCGGCTCAATTTAAGAGAGAAAAAGAATAAAATTTAGCGCTTCGATGGCTAGCGGAATCGCCAATAAAAGCAAAAACTCCTTTATTGTCGGATCTTTATCTGTCATGCCTGCGCTAAACAGGCACTTCCACTTTTCTTATTCGCTTTCGTATAAACGCAATGCAGCGTGGTTTGTCGGCCCAACGTACTCGTTAAGAGGGAAGGAATGACGAATGGCTGCTGTAATAAATTGTTTAGCTGTATAAATGGCTTCTTTAACAGATGCACCTTTTGCAAGTTCCGCCGTAATCGCAGCTGAATATGTGCAGCCTGCACCGTGTGTATAAGAAGTATCGATACGCTCGCCTTCAAGAATCTGAAATTCTGTTCCATCATAAAGAACGTCCACTGCTTTTTCATGCTGAAGCTTTCCGCCGCCTTTTACAAGCACGAATTTAGCGCCCAAATCATAAATTTTGACTGCCGCTTCCTTCATCTGATCAACTGTTGTAATGGTTCCGATGCCGCTTAATTGGCCAGCTTCAAATAAGTTTGGAGTAACAACAGTGGCAAGCGGTGTAAGGATTTCGCGCAAGGCATCCGCAAGGTCGGGATACAGTACTTCGTCCGCTCCTTTACATACCATAACAGGATCCACTACTACGTTTTGAAGGTTATTCTTTTTTATCGTTTCTGCAGCAAGTTTAATGATATCTACAGTTGGAAGCATGCCTGTTTTCATGGCATCCACACCGATACCTTCTACGATGGTTGCTGCCTGGGCTTTAATAGTATCTAATTCCACGGGAAATACTTGATGATGCCACTCATTGGCCGGGTCCATCGCTACAACGACTGTTAAAGCAGTCATGCCATATACTCCGCGCTCTTGAAATGTTTTTAAATCTGCCTGAATACCAGCACCGCCGCTGCTATCTGATCCAGCAAATGTTAAGGCTTTTTTCATTGTCATAAGTATGTGTACCTCCATCCAGGTGATTGAAAACGAATCTTACACAGCTATTATAACAATTTAGAAAAAGGTTAGCCATTGATGCGAAATAGGTTGCAAAATGGATAAGATACCCATATACTTTTATTGAACAGTGGTTAAATAAAGGGCGGTGATACATATGGCAGCAAGAAGAGCAGTCGATCAAGAACTTACGCGGGAATCCATCATGCATGCTGCGCATCAATTATTTAATGAAAAAGGCTATCAGAACGTTTCCATGAGACAAATCGCCAAAGAGCTGAATTACAGTCACGGAGCTATCTACTATCATTTTAAAAACAAGGCTGAGCTTTTTTATGCACTGGTTAAGGCAGATTTCACTCTCCTGGATGAAAAATTGATGAATGTTTTGGACCAAGAAGAACTGAGCAATAAAGGAAAAACTAAAAAAATACTCGAGAGCTACATTGAATTCGGCTTGAGAAATCAAAGCCAATATGAACTCATGTTTTTAACGAAAGATGAAGAGGTTATCAGCTATATGATTCATGAGCCTAATGCGAGCTACGATCAATTTGCTCAAGCCATTTATGCGTTATCCGGTAAGCAGCTTTCAGCAAATGTCATTTGGTCTGTCTTTTTGTCCCTTCATGGATTTGTCACGCATTATTGCAAGACAGGGATGACATTTGAAGAGGTGGAGCCTCTGGTGAAGGCACATGTTCTTTTTCTAATGAAGGGGTTATCTTAATTTTTTGTCTTTAATTGAACGATGGTTAATAAAGGGGAGGAGAATAAAAATGAATGCAATTGTTTTTGGGGCATCAGGCGGAATGGGTTATGCACTTGTCATGGAGCTTGTCAGCAGAGGGATTGATGTTACAGCTTTTGCGAGAAATGATCAAAAGTTAAAAAAACTTTTTGGCCATATAAAGGAAGTGAGGATTCATCAAGGTGATGCGATGAACCCTGATGAAGTCGCAGAGGCATGCAGGAAGAAAGAATTCATTTTTCACAGCATTAATATTCCTTATCCTGAATGGGCCGATGGACACCCGCGTATTATGCAAAACTTGCTGCAGGCTGTTAAACAGGAAAATTCACGTTTCATACTTGCAGACAACATATACGCCTATGGAAGACAATCAGAGGCTGTCACTGAAGCTGCCTCCAAGGACCCGCATACAAAAAAGGGGAAAATAAGACTTCATCTTGAACAGATGGTGAAGTCGGCTGAAATTCCTTATCTCATTCTTCATTTTCCGGATTATTATGGTCCAAAAGCTGAAAATACCTATATCCATTATACGCTTAATCAGATGCTGCAAAATCGCACCTCTCAATTTGTAGGGTCTTTAGACCTTGAGAGAGAATATATTTATACTCCTGACGGTGCAAAAGCTGCGGTTGAACTTGCCCTCACTCCACATGCTTATCAGCAAAATTGGAACATTCCTGGAGCGGGCACAATGACTGGAAATGAGTTCGTTGAAATGGTGCGCGACGCAACTGGCTACAGTAAAAAAGTGATAACGGTAAAAAAAGGCATGATTTCCTTCATCGGTCTTTTCGACAAAATGATGAAGGAATCGGTTGAAATGATGTATTTAACAGAAAAACCGGTTTATTTATCTGGATCCAAATATGAAAAAGAAATTGGTCCGCTTCCAAGAACGCCATATGACAAAGGGATAAGAGCAGTCATTTCCTCCATGCAAAAAACTAGCTAGTCAGCTGGTTTTTGGGGGACACGAAACATCCATTTTTATATGAATATCAGGAAAATAGATACGGCCCTGTATTTTACTTTTTATACAGTTTAAAGGATCTTCTTCTTCAGGTTCCGGTGCTGCTGGTTTTGGCTTTTCAACAGGTTCGGGAGCAGGTTTTTCTTCAGCAGGAGGCTCCGGTTTCTTTTCTTCTTCAACTGGTGCTGAATCTGCGGGTACAGTATTTGGATAGTTGTTTGCAGCAGCTATTGCTTCAAAGGATTGATTTGAATGAAGAATGATAACAGAGGTGCCTGTGTGTACTAGGTCGAATAAATAGCGGATTTCTTCATTATGCATACGAATGCAGCCGGCGCTGGCATAAGTTCCGATGGAATTTGGATTGCTGTTTCCATGAATGGCATAGGTCGTTCCATTGGTGCCCAGAGCATGAAGACCGAGCCATCTGTCTCCGAGCGGATTTCTGCTGTCGCCCCCTGGAATCTTGTCTTTGTAATAAGGACGATTTTTAATCTTGTTTACAATTGGAAATGTTCCTTCCGGGGTAAACGAATTATCTCTCCCTGTTGCGACATTAAATACTTTAACAAGCTGTCCGCTGTCAAAAAATGCGAGTTTATTCGTGCTTTTGTTAATGATAATCAGCTGAGGTACAGCATCTGCTTTAGCAGGTGCGGAAAAGGATGCAAATAAGAAAAGAGCGGCAAACAGCATGAACCATTTTTTCATTTCTCTCTAGTCCCCTTTTATTTAGTAGCAGAAAAGTCAAACCCGGACTTTTCTGCCGGATTCTTATCTGTCATGCCTGAGCTAAACAGGCAGCTCCGCTTTTCTGATTACAAGAAAAGATTACCAGACAAAGACTGAGGAACATGTAGAATCTTCTTGTCGAAAGCTGACAATGAAAGAAATTACTATTTTTAATCCTTTCACAGCATAAGACGGGAAGAGGAGTAAAATTGTTCCATGAATCATCATGAAATATAAAAAAGGCGGGTCTCATGAGACATGAGACCCGCCTATACATCTATATTAGTAGGGGGAAATATAGATTGTATGAATTATTGGTGTGCTACGATAACTACTTTGCCTTTATCAAGCTCTTCTTCCATATGAGCTGCTTCGTTCTCTGTTAAGCCCAGAGAAACCATTTTTGAGCGAAGCTCATCTCCGCGTGAACGGAATACGTTTTTCATTGATGAAAAGACGCCTTGTTCTGATACGCCGACACTTTCAGTATCTGTACCGGAAGTGAGATGCTTTGAGCGGTTCGGGTCATGTGCGAATAAATAAATATCGTCTTTCACAAACCCTTCAACTTCAAGGTGATTGATTTTTTCTGTTGCTTGAACACCATTTTCAACTACAAATGTTTTCATTTTAATCTCTCTCCTTATGTTTGTTGATAGTTAATAAATACCCAATGTACAAACTTTAAAAACACAGAATTTCATAAATGGGTCTAAAGGTCCAGCCTAGAGAAATCTTTTCCTTTTTATGTTTTAATGAGCAGTAGAAATATACAAAGAAATGAGGAGATCTCTATTGCGTGTTTCAGTCGTTATTGTAACGTATAACCGTCTATATCCTCTTGCTGAGCTTTTGGAATCAATTGCCCGTCAAACATACCTTCCGCATGAAATTATTATTGTGAACGACGGAGGAGAACCGGCAGACTCTTTAACAGCTGCTTATGATGATCTGCCGATTCGGATGATTAATCTAGAAGAAAATACAGGACATGTTCATGCACGGAATACCGGAGTATTTCAGGCAGAGGGCGACGCCATTATGCTATGTGATGATGATGATTATTTCGCCCCGGAGCATATTGAAAGAATGGTGCATGAATTGACAGATGCACATCTGGTATATTCAGATGTTGAGATTGTCGAGTTTGAAGTGCAAAATAACGTTCGTGTGCCTGTAAGCCGCAGATTATTCGCCTATACATATGATGCTGAAGAGATGAGGCGCTTCTCAACGTTTGTGCCATCAGGAAGCTTGTACCTAAAAGAGGTGCATCAGTCGATTGGATATTATGATCCGGAGGTTCATAATTATTGGGACTGGGATTTCTTTTTAAGGGTTTCAGAAAAATTTCAAGTTAAGCGGGTTCCTGTGGCAAGCGTTATTTATGCTTTTTCTGATACAGGCAATCATCAATCCGCAGCTCTTAATGAAAGAAGACAATCTTACCTTGAAAAGCTAAGTGAGAAGCATCAATTGGGAGAGCTTCCTCAAAAAAACTTCTTTGTTTTATTAGAGGAACCCGAGTTAAAGGCGAGAGAAGCGCTGAGCTTGCTTGTCTGGGACGGGAAGCCGATGATACCCAGAATAACCTGACTCCTGCTGCGGCGGGAGTTTTCTTATGTTTACAAAGAAGCCACCTCCATGATACTATATGTTTAAACATTTAAACAAATAAACCAAAGGGAGTTTTATAGATGAAAACCGTTTTAATTACAGGTGCATCAGATGGAATTGGAAGAGAGCTTGCTTATAAGTATGCGCAGGATGGGTACCGTCTAATCTTGACGGCAAGAAACGAAATGAAACTGATGAAACTTGCAGGCGAACTGAAAAATACGAAAGCAATCGTCAAAGCCAAGGACTTAAGTGATATGAACCAGATTCATGAGTTGTTTCAGGAATTGCAGGAGGAAAAGATTCAGGTTGACGTTTTAGTGAACAATGTCGGCTTTGGTTTATATGGGGATTTTAAAAACACGTCCGCTATAGATGAGCTGAACATGATTGATTTGAACGTCAAATCCATTACACTGCTAACGAAATTGTTTTTGCCTGATATGATTTCAAAAAAATCGGGTCAGGTTTTAAATGTTGCCTCCTCTGCCGCTTTTCAGCCAGGACCATTGATGGCTGTGTATTACGCGACAAAAGCTTATGTGTTATCATTTAGTGAAGCAATTGAAAATGAACTGAAAGGCACTGGTGTATCAGTCTCCGTTTTATGTCCCGGCCCTACTAAAACCAGCTTCAGCGAACGTGCCAGCCTTGGACAATCCAAGCTCTTTAAAAGTGGAGTAATGGATGTGAAAACTGTTGCTGATGCGGCATATGAAGGGATGAAAAAAGGACAGACGCTGATTATTCCAGGCTTTAAAAATAAGATTCTTGCAGCAGCTGTACGATTCATGCCGCGGAAAACAGTAACAGGCATTGTGCGGAAAACGCAAGAACGCGCGTAAGAAAGGTGTGAAGCAAAATGGGAGACCAAGCCATTGATACATTTCGTTCATGCATCCCATTATTCCATGCTCTCGGGGATCCAGCGAGACAGGATATTATTCTTTTATTAGCAGAAACAGAACGTCTGACTGTGAATGAAATTGCCGATCAGTCCAGGCTTTCAAGACCAGCCATTTCCCACCATCTTAAAATCTTGAAGGATCAGGGATTGGTAAGCATTGAACAGCAGGGGACGAAAAGGTTTTATTCATTAGCACTTGAAGATTCCGTTACACTGCTGAAAAAATTAATAATATTAGTAGAAGAAACCTGTATTTAACCTCGGAAAGGGTGGGAACAGATGAAACAGCTGCTTCATGACGGCTGGTGGACATGGCTCAAGCCGGAATTTGAAAAACCCTATTATCAGAGGCTGAGAGAATTTCTGAAGACAGAATATGAAACAGAGACGATCTATCCAGATATGGAAGATCTGTTTAACGCACTGCAATTCACTTCTTATGAAGATGTAAAAGTCGTGATCCTTGGCCAGGATCCATATCATGGACCAAATCAGGCTCACGGACTCAGCTTCTCTGTTCAGGAAGGAGTCAAACTTCCGCCATCGCTCCGCAATATTTTTCTTGAACTGAAAGACGACCTTGGATACGATCCTCCAAATCATGGATCACTTGAAAAATGGGCCAAGCAGGGTGTGCTGCTATTGAATACGGTTTTGACAGTGAGAAAAGGGCAAGCAGCCTCACATAAAGGGCAAGGCTGGGAAACGTTCACAAATCGCATTATTGAGCTTCTGAATGAGCGTGAACTGCCAGTTGTGTTTATATTATGGGGAAAGCATGCAGCAGAAAAGAAATCACTGATTGATACAGACAAGCATATTGTGATTCAATCGCCTCATCCAAGTCCTTTTTCCGCCAGAAAAGGGTTCTTTGGTAGCAAGCCGTTTTCAAGAGCGAACGAAGCACTCAAGGAAATGGGCCGGAAGGATATTGACTGGGAAATAAAATAAAAAAGAGGAGGTGCGGACTAAACTGCACCTCCTCTTTACTGAAGAGATAAGAAAGTAGAAGATTTTGAGCATCGATGGCGAGCGGAAGCGCTCAGGCTCCTCGGCCAGAACGGCTCATTCAGCAAAGGCAAAAGCGCCTTCACTGTCGAATCCTTTTCTGTCTGTCGGAGCTTGCCGGGCGCTTCCGCTTTTCTTAAGAGATAAGAAAGTATCCAAACTTGCGCATTGATGTCTAGCTCCATCGCCCAACTCCTCGGCCAGAAAGGATTCGACAGTAAAGGCAAAAAGCGCCTTTTCTGTCGAATCCTTATCTGTCTGTCGGAGCTAAACGGGCGCTTCCGCTTTTCTTATTAAACCCAGCCCGTTACACGCTCATGATCTGTAACAAGCAACAAGATTTTACCTTCATCAAGCTTTTCTTCATAGCGTTCTGCTTCTGCTGAGCTGAATCCGACTTCCTCTAATTTTGTGCGAAGCTCATCGCCCTTTTTGCTGAAAATGTTGCCGACCGCACTTCCAAGACCTAATTCAGAGATGCCGATCGTATTTGCTTCAGCGTTGTTTGCTACACGGTTTGTGCGCTCATCATCATGTGAGAGAATATAAATGTCGTGCTTGTCGACACCTTTGCTTTTCAGTTCCATCACGTCATTTTTCAATAATTCGTCATTTGTATATTCTTTTACAGCTGGTTTCATTTTCATTCACTCTCCTTTTAGGTTTCATAGTAATTAAATAGCACGAATCGTACCTAGTTAAACCTCTTTTTTTGCAGGTGATGTTCTGTAACTTTGATATAATAGACTGCAAGGACAAGAATAAAGGCAGGATATAAAGATGAAGAATCAACAGATTAACTGCTTAAAATGCACGCATTACTATGTCACCTGGGACAGGAATTTTCCAAACGGCTGCAGGGCTTACGGGTTTAAATCTGCTGCAAGACCTTCCGTAACCGTGCTAAAATCATCAGGTGAATCCTGTTTGAAATACACACAAAAAAGATAATGTGTCATGCGATACAGAAATACCAAGTAATGAAGGAGCGATAAGGATGGATATACATATTTCAAAGCTGCTTGCGAAAATGGAAAAGGAAATTCACCGTGCGATGCACGGTTCAAGTGATTCAGAAGTAAGAGAGAGACTGCTTGCTGTGAAAACACTCTGTGATCTGGTGCTGGAAGAGCAGGCGGAAGAACGCTATGAACCAAAGCAGCAGCCCTCTCATAATCAAGTGGATGCTCTCCAGCTGCAAAAAATGATGGGGACATCCAATTTGGGCAAGAAAAAAGAAGAAGACGGCGTGAACGGCGATTCTATTTTTGATTTTTAAATCCTTCAAAGATTTTGAACATCTGTTGACGAATCCGCTGTCTGTCTTGATTTAAAGAAATGATAGGGTAAGATGAAAACTAGAGGCTGATTTTTAAATCGAGGAGAAGATAATCATGAAACTATTTTTAATACTAGCTGCAGCAAACGCTTTTCTGGCCGTTGCATTAGGCGCATTCGGAGCTCACGGTCTTGAAGGGAAAGTACCTGAAAAATACTTGAAAATCTGGCAGACGGGCGTCACCTATCAAATGTTTCATGCGGGAGGCTTATTCGTGATTGCCTTTTTAATCGACAAACTTCCTCAGGCAGGCATGCTGACTTGGGCCGGCTGGCTCATGTTTATCGGCATTCTCTTATTTTCCGGAAGCCTGTACGTTTTAACCGTTACTCAAATCAGTGTGCTCGGTGCGATCACACCGCTCGGCGGCCTGTCCTTTTTAATTGCCTGGGTAATGATGATCATCGCAGTTGTGAAGTTTTTATAGAATGAATGGGGGAGTCCTTTAGAGGGCTCTTTTTTATTTTTCTTTAATAAAGTTTAAAATCTCCAATTAATAGATCTGTTTCGATAACAAAATATAAAATTCGATAATATTCATTATCAGAATCTGACGCTAGTGAGGAGAATCGCAGTCATAGTCAAGAGAGTTTCACCTTGGAATCTCTTATTCCAACCGCACAATACATGGTAAAATAGGGAAAAAGAAGGGCGGGATGTAATGTGAAGAAGGTACTTTTGATTTTAGGAAGTTTAATGATTTTATCTGGTGTACTGGGTGCATTAAATCATCTATCACTTATTTTTAAGTCGCTTAAAGAAGAACTTGGTGAATACGGGAGTCCATCTTCTATAATGATCTGGCAGTACATTCCATCCTTCACGATCTACGTCACATTACTTGCAGCCGGCAGCCTATTGCTCGGTCTAGCAGCTTTATTGAAACAGCAAGAGAAGCGCAATGTTCTGATGGAACACCTGATCGATGCTGTGAAAGCAAATGAGGTTCAGAAAGTACAGCCAGCTGCTGAACCCGCTTCTGATATTGAAAAGCAGACACTTGCCCTGTTTCAAAGCAGAACCGGGCGTGATCCTGAAGAAACCCCGGATGATCCCGGTGAAGATGAACGCTACTACTGGAAGGGATGAGACATTCATAAGATAAGCGCAAGCACCCTGTTAACTAAAGGATCCGGCAGGTATGGATCCGCCAGAAAAGGCGCTTTTTGCCAATACTTGCGAAGCCGTTTTATCCGAGGAGCCTGAGCGATTCCACTCGCCATCGAAGCGCTCTTATCTCTTAAAAAAGAGCATACATTAAATGTATGCCCGGTGCCGCGTTATCTAGGAGGAGAAGAAGCCATATCATAAGGATAATAATAGGCAATTTCCTCATCAAATGTAATATAGTCTAAATAAACCATTAACAGCAGGTATCTTTTCGATGTTTTTTGATCGCTTAAAATAATATGATCTCGCCCTGCGGCTTCGATGACGCCTTTAAAGATCTTAGAGTTCCACTCTTTGCTGGCTTCAAACGTCATATAGATGGTTGCTACTTTCCCTCGATTTAAACGCAGTATATTTTCAATGTACGATTCCTCTAGCGGGAGCATGCCGCCCTGTGCCTGAGTGGGAGTCTGCTGCATCCCCTGCATCCCCTGCATTCCCTGACCGCCGCCCTGCTGGGGATATCCAAATTGCGGCTGCTGCTGCCGGTAATCATAACCGGTTCCATAAGGATTGAAGCCTGCTCCAAACTGATTGAACGATGAATTCATGTTGTACCTCCTTAAGTAGAAAAAAATTAATAAACGTCAGGACAATTTGATCGAGTCGGCGAAAAGAAACAGTGTGCTTTGAACCTTCCCGTATTCGGCTGGTTATACCAGGTGCCCGGACAATCTCCGTAAGGTCTGAAAAACCATAGGTTCGGCCCGGATCAGCCGGGCAAGCAGCTCCACTTCCTTTGATGTATAGGGAATCACTCCCATGTCATCACCTGCCTTATGAAAAAAACATCTGGTTGTATAAGGTGACTAGATGTAGAAAATTCAATCTCACTCATTTATAGGTATGTATGGAAAGGCTGTGTTATGCCATAAAAAAAGCCCTTGCCGACTTTGGCAAGAGCTTCAATAATCTTTCATTAAATATGAAAATATCCGTACAATTTATCGGCAGGAAGAATGTTTCCTACAAAGAATGTGCCAAATTCGCCGTAGCGTGCACTGACCTCATCAAAACGCATTTCATAAACAAGTTTTTTGAACTGAAGCACGTCATCAGAGAATAGCGTGACACCCCATTCAAAATCATCAAAACCGACAGATCCAGTAATGATCTGCTTTACTTTTCCTGCGTATTGACGGCCGATCATGCCGTGGCTGCGCATCAGGCTTTTGCGCTCATCCATTGGGAGCATATACCAGTTATCTTCGCCATTGCGGCGTTTATCCATCGGATAGAAGCAGACATGCTTTGCTTCTGGAAGAGATGGATAGAGACGGGCAAGCACTTGCGGATTTTGGTATGGATCTTCACCTGCAGGCAAGTAGTTGCTGAGCTCCACAACAGATACATAGGAATATGTAGGAAGAGTATAATCAGCAAGCTTCGATTTATTAAACTCTGTTTCAATAACATTTAACTCTTCCATAGTAGGGCGCAGAATCATCAGCATAAAGTCAGCTTTTTGTCCGACAATCGAATATAGTGCCTGGCTGCCTTGCTTTTGATCTTCAGCAATTCCCCATTTTTCAAGCAAACCCTGAAACTCATAAATTGCTGCTTGACGCTCGTCACTGCTTACCGTTTTCCAAAGCGCCCAGTTCATTGCGCGGAAGTCATGTAAACAATACCAGCCATCTAACGTTTGTGCAGCTTCACTCATATAAGTTCACTCCGTTTCATCATTCTTAAATACCTTTTAACTATACCATAGTTTGTCCATTCCATAATGGAAACAGCCTTCATTGTCCATATTAAAAAGATAGTACATGTGTTTAGATGTTAGTTAATTTAGAAAATAAAGAATTTAAGTTGTAAGCGCTCTATCAGTCCGCGGCTGTTTGAATTTGCCTGTAAGTGGAGTATCCTTAAACATAGAGCAATGGTTTTTAACTAATTAGGAGGTTTTTTAATGTCTGATTTATTTACTCTTTTAAAAGAAAAAGTAACTGGAAAAGAGCTTAAAATTGTTTTTCCTGAAGGAACGGATGAGCGCATTCTGACGGCTGCAAACCGTTTGGCAGGAGAAGGAATCCTTAAGCCTATTCTTGTCGGCAGCAATGACGATATTACGAAAAAAGCAAATGAACTGAACCTTACATTAGATGGCGTAGAAATTTATGATCCAAAAACATTTGAAGGCATGAAAGAGCTTGTTCAATCTTTCGTAGAACGAAGAAAAGGCAAAGCGACAGAAGAACAGGCACAAAAAATTCTGCTTGATGAAAACTACTTCGGAACGATGCTTGTGTACACAGGACAAGCTCACGGCTTAGTAAGCGGTGCAGCTCATTCAACAGCAGACACCGTGCGCCCGGCGCTTCAAATCATCAAAACAAAAGAAGGAATCAAGAAAACATCTGGCGTCTTCATCATGGTTCGCGGCGATGAGAAATATGTATTTGCAGACTGTGCAATCAATATTTCACCAGACAGCCAGGATCTTGCTGAAATTGCCATCGAAAGTGCAAAAACAGCTGATATGTTTGATATCGAACCAAGAGTGGCTATGCTTAGCTTCTCAACAAAAGGCTCTGCAAAATCACCTGAAACAGAGCGCGTAGCAGAAGCGGTAAAAATCGCAAAAGAAATGGAGCCTAACCTTGTTTTAGATGGTGAGTTCCAATTTGACGCTGCATTTGTACCCTCAGTTGCAAAATCAAAAGCACCGGACTCAGTCATCAAAGGCGATGCAAACGTATTTGTTTTCCCAAGTCTTGAAGCAGGAAACATCGGATACAAAATTGCACAGCGCTTAGGCAACTTTGAAGCAGTCGGACCGATTCTTCAAGGCTTGAATGCACCTGTGAACGATCTTTCACGCGGATGTAATGCTGAGGATGTTTATAAGTTAGCATTGATTACTGCAGGACAAGCGGTTTAATAGTAAGAATGGGAGACAGCCGGGTTTGGCTGTCTCTTTTTCTGCCTCTATATTTCCATTCGTTCATGCTATAATAAACTTGTTTATAAACTCGAGGGAGTCCATCAACATGTCATTTGAAACCTTATTAAAACAAGATGAATGGAAGATTGTCGATCAGTCCAGCCTCGGACCTCATTTCGATGCGAGACAGTCCTTTGCGATGGATGATACGTTATGTGCTGCGGTCGGGAACGGCACTTCTCCTGCAACGGCCCGGACATGGGTTCATCACAAAACAATTGTGCTTGGCATACAAGACACGAAACTTCCATATTTACAGGACGGAATCTCTTATTTAAAAGAACAGGGGTATCGCGTAATCGTCCGGAATTCAGGCGGCCTCGCTGTTGTTCTAGATGAAGGGGTTCTTAATATATCACTGATTTTTCCTGAAACTGAAAAAGGAATTGATATCAATCGCGGCTATGATACGATGTGGGATCTGATTAAGCGGATGCTTGCGGGCTATGGTACTGAGATAGAAGCACGAGAAATTACAGGGTCTTATTGCCCTGGCAGCTATGACTTAAGCATAGGCGGAAAAAAATTCGCCGGGATTTCACAGCGGAGACTGCGCGGCGGAATCGCTGTTCAAATTTATCTCTGTGCTGACGGCAGCGGAGCTGAGAGGGCGGAGCTTATACGAAGATTTTATGAGCTTGCGAAAAAAGGCGAGCCGACGAAGCTTGTTTATCCTGAAATCGTTCCAGAAACAATGGCATCCTTGAGCGAATTGCTTGATGACGAAATCAACGTTCAAACGCTCATGCTTTCATTTTTGCAAACCTTGAAGGAGCTGAGCGGCAGAATATACGCAGCTTCGCTGTCAGTCGATGAGCAGGTGCTGTTTGAAAAAAATCTGCTTCGCATGTACGACCGGAATGAAAAAGTGTTTGGGACATTTCAATAAGCGGTGGGTATCCCTAAAAAGCAGGCAGGAGGATTCTCCTTGCCTGCTTTTTTAGTGTTATTGGAAGCTGGTGTCTCTAGACGATCGCAATGAGATGATCAAATATGAAAAATCTTCCCTTAGTTCGTGACGAATACGTCTTTTTAGAGCACTAATCGTTCCTCTCCGTCCTTCGTTTGTGCAGTAAGCGCGCTTTTGGAGCATTTACATTTTCACGCCATTTAGAGTAAGTGCTGTAAAGCCCTTTTAAGAGCACTTGCGCTTCCTCACCGTTCGGGGTTTGTGCAGTAAACATCGTCTAAGAGCACTTACGCTCCTTCACCACCAATAGTTTGTGCTCCAAAAACGTCTTTGAAGTACTTTCTACTCTAGAGTCTTTCAATACATGATGTCCCCGAGATGTGTACTCAACTAAAAAAAGATGCCAGTATAGGCATCCTTTTTTGAAATCGAAGAGTAAATATTTCTGCGCTTCGATGTCTAGCTCCAGCGCCCAACTCCTCGGCCAGAACGGATCTGCCATGCCTGCGCTAAACGGGCGCTTGCGCTTTTCTTATTCAGCTAACTTTTCCAAATTTCCATTCCGGTCCATTTTGAACTTCGTAGCCGGACGCTCTTCTTCCTCAAATAAAACTAGTTTTCTTGCACGGTTCATAATCTTCATTAATGTTTCATAATCTTCTTGAACCATAACAGTATCCTGTTCAAGCTGAGAAACCTTTACGGCCAGATCCTGATTGCGTCTTGAAAGCTCATAGTTTTCGCGTTTCAATCTCTCATTCTCAAGTTTTAAGGCATTGACATGTTCATTGTTCGAAGAATAAGATTCTAAAAATGCGATAACCTGGTTCATTGTGAGATCGGCAGATGCGGCAGGTGTTCTGCGCGCAGTATATGGAATTTCATAGGTCTCTTCTTGATAGACTTCCTCTTTGTAGACAGGGTGAGTGACTGCAGGCAATTCTTCGTTATCAGTCTCAAAAGCTTCAACTTCAGTCATTACCGGTGCTGCTTCTGACTCCGGCGGTGAATACAGCAATTGCTTTTTGGCAGGCTGTCCCTTGCCGGTTGCTCTCATTTTTTGCTTGCGCTGTTTTTTTGCCAGCTGAAGTGCTTTTTCATAGTTATGTCTGACAACTGCGTTCCAGCGGAAACCGCAGGCTGCTGATGTACGATTGAGTTTGTCTCCAACTTCTTCAAATGCGTTTAGCTGTGTGCTTCCTTCGCGAACGTGGCGGAGCACGGTTTCAGCTAATAATAAATCATCTTCTTCTGACCAGGCATCTTGTCTTTGCTTCATGGTCTCAACTCCCTTTTTAGTTATAAAGTTCCTGAGCTTGGATGGCAAGTGGAATCGCCGGCTCCTCGAGTAGAATCAGGCTGAGCATGGCAATCCGCTTTTCTTAGATAGATAGTTGTGTATTTTCCTGTTATCATTTTGACCAGAAACACTGGGCTTTATACAAAAATATTAGAAGGATACTAGATTTTCCTTCCATTTTTTTCTTTTGGCTATAATAGAAGTTATTTCCCCCGGCTTGCAATGAAGATCGATTAACGGTAAAATACCAAATAGTGTTTGAACGTGATTTAACAGAAGGAAAGGGTTGTAAATAAGGTGGCAAATGAATTCAGAATATGCGACGATTGCCAGGCAACCAACATTAAGACGTTGCTCCCCCGCCTGAAAAAAGTTGATCCCGAAGCGAAAATTGATATCGGGTGTCAATCATACTGCGGTCCGGGAAGAAAAAAATCGTTTGCATTTGTAAATAATCGTCCGCTCTCAGCACCAAATGAGGACGAATTGATCGTGAAGATTGAAACAAAAATCAGTAAATAATATCACCATTGGCTCATTATGCAGTGGTGATTTTTTTATCCAGCTAACTTCAGAAAAAAAGTGGTTGTTTGCGTCGAAATAGAATCGATATAATGGAAACAAGTCAAGATGGAAGAGGGAAAGCGATGGCCTATCGGAGCGGGAAGTTATCTGAGGAAAAAGTATTCAAAGATCCTGTTCACAGATACATTCATGTACGGGACAAGCTGATCTGGGATTTAATTGGAACGAAAGAATTTCAAAGGCTCCGCAGAATCCGTCAATTAGGGACGACCTATTTAGTTTTCCACGGAGCAGAGCACAGCCGTTTTAATCATTCTTTAGGAGTCTATGAAATTGTACGGAGAATTGTAGATGATGTGTTTAAAGGGCGTCCTGAATGGAATGAGGATGACCGTCTGCTTTCGCTTTGTGCGGCACTTCTGCATGATCTGGGACACGGTCCGTTCTCGCATTCTTTTGAAAAAGTGTTTCATTTGGATCATGAAAAGTTCACGCGTGACATTCTTGTGGGAGACACCGAAGTAAACGAAGTGCTCCGGCGCATGGGCGACGATTTTCCGAAGAAGGTATCGGAGGTCATCGCCAAAACATATGAAAATAAACAAGTTGTAAGTCTTATTTCAAGCCAGATTGATGCCGACCGCATGGACTACCTGCAGCGCGATGCCTATTTTACAGGAGTCAGTTATGGCCATTTTGATATGGAGCGGATTCTGAGGGTGATGAGGCCCCGCGAGGATCAGGTCGTGATTAAGCAAAGCGGCATGCATGCTGTCGAGGATTACATAATGAGCCGCTACCAGATGTATTGGCAGGTGTATTTCCATCCGGTGACCCGCAGTGCAGAGGTCATATTGACGAAAATCCTTCACCGGGCGAAACAGCTGCATAAAGATTACTACACCTTCAAACAGGATCCCATTCACTTTTACTCCATTTTTGAAGATGAAGTGACAACACATGATTATCTGAAATTGGATGAGTCCGTTGTTCTGTACTATTTTCAGCAGTGGCAGGAGGAGGAAGATCCTATATTGAGAGATCTTTGTTCAAGATTCATGAACCGGAATCTGTTTCAATATGCCGAGTTTAATCCGGCAGCCACAATGGAGATGAAAAAGCTGATGGAGCTTACGACCCTCTTTAAAAAAGCAGGCATCGATCCAGACTATTACTTAGTTGTTGATTCATCTTCAGATCTTCCTTATGACTTCTATCGTCCGGGAGAGGAAGAGGAGCGGCTGCCAATTCACTTGCAGCTGCCGAATGGAGACCTGCGCGAGCTTTCCCGCCAGTCTGAAATTGTAGATGCGATTTCCGGAAAACGCAGAACAGACCATAAGCTGTATTTTCCATTAGATCTCATTCAAGATATGTCAGCAAAACGAACGGCCAAGAAACGGATTTTGGAATTGTTAAATTTATAAAAAGAGAGAGATAGTGTGAAAATACAAGGTTAGGAGTGTTGGGGTTTGCTTAACGAACACGCAAAGCTGATGAAGGTGTTCTCTTCATCAGGAGAAATTACCGGACGGAAAAAGCTGCAGAAGATGATCTACATTGCCAAAAAGATCAATCTTCCTTTTTATGAAAAGTACGACTTTCACTTTTACGGGCCTTATTCGGAGGAGCTTACTCTCAGAATTGAAGAGCTTTGCAATTTAGGTTTTTTAAATGAAATGCATGAGAAAAAGGGCGGCTACTTTCAATATCGCTACTCCCTGACAGAAACGGGCGAGGAATTTTTAACTCATTACGAACTCGAGATGCCTCCGCTTAAAGAGTGCATGGAAGATTTGAACAGTCAATCAGCAAGATTCCTTGAACTTGTATCTACGGTTCTATTCTTCGACACTCTAGAAAAAGAAGAAGTGATGGAGAAGGTATTTACCCTGAAGAGCAAGCAGAAGTACACAGAAGAAGAAATTGAACAGGCTTATGCGTACATAGAGTCAATTCGTACAAAGGTTGTTCAATAAGAAGATTCCGCGGTCTATATTGGCTGCGGGATTTTTTTGTGCATTCTGGGTCAAACCTTGCTTATAGCAGAGATAGCTGCTTTATTAGCCAAAACATCGAGCAGAAGTAAACGTTTTTCTAGCTGAAACCTGGAAGGAAAGGCACTGGAATATTATTAAGAAAAGCTGGTATTTCTAAATAACATGACGTCCCATGGGGAGAATCAGGTGGATAACCTATGATTCCTCCAATTTGATTTTTCCGCAGGAAAGAGGAATCAAACCCCCGCAATGATTCCTCTATTTTGGATTTTGTGTAGGAAAGTGGAATCAAACGTATGCAATGATTCCTTTAATTTCGTTTTTGCGGAGTAAGGTGGAATCAAACCCCCGTAATGATTCCTCCAACCCAAAGCCATTGAAATGCAACCGTTTGCGCTTTCATAATCTTGCAAAATTTTTTATTTTCCCTATTGTAATCGTTTTCAAACCGGAATATAATAAATCCATTGAAACGTTTCGATAAACTTTCTGAATTTTTTTTGAATTCGAATTGAAACGTTTCAATATTCTTTTAACTGCTATTGAAACGTTTCAATACATAATTCAATAGAGTGGTTAATTTCCTAAGGGGGGAGCTCTTGGTTACTCTAAAAGATGTCGCAAAGCGGGCAAATGTGAGTTTGTCTACTGCCTCTTATTCAATGAATGGCAGTCCGCTGATCACGAATGAAACTAGACAAAAGGTACTGACTGCAGCAGAAGAGATTGGCTATCGTCCGAATGGAATGGCGAAAAATCTCAAGACGAAGAAAACAAACATCATCGGTTTATTCTTAAGCGGCTTCACGGGACCATTTTTTAATGACATGGTTGAAGGAATTCAGGATGTTGTGATGGAGAATGGCTACGAACTGGTTGTATGTGCATCAGTTGAAACACATCGTTTGCTTGTAGAACGCTATGTGGATGGAGCTATTATCTTAAACTATCATATGGAAGATCAGCTGCTGCAAACCTTGGCAAACGAAAAAATGCCGTTTGTGGTGATGGATCGTGAAATTCAAAATCCCTATATAAAGAACATTGTGCTTCCTAACCATGAAGGAGCAAAAATGATTGTCGACTACTTGGTTCAAAAGGGACATGCCCGAATAGGCTTTGTAGGCGGTTCAGAGGAATCTTATGACGGGGAAACACGTTTAACGGGATTTATGAAAGCGCTGAGCAAGCATGGCATGGTGCTTGAGGAGTCAGATTTAATCAGGGCAGATTTCACGGAAGAGAGCGGATATACAGAGATGAAAGCTTATATGGAGATGAAATCTTCCATTCCATCTGCATTTGTCTGTGCCAATGATGAAATGGCGATGGGGGCGATCCGGGCAGCAAGAGAAAATGGGATAAAGGTTCCTGAAGAGCTTGCAATAACAGGATTCGATGATATCTTTGTATCGCGCCATTTCACCCCGTCTCTTACAACTGTGAAAGTACCGAGAAAAGAATGGGGAACCATCGCTGCTCAAACATTGTTTAAAATGCTGAACAAAGATTTTGACTATACCCCTGAAGGATTGAAAGTTGAATTGATGACAAGAAATTCAGGATGAGAAGTCACCGCTGTGCCCGCAAACATGATTATAAAAATGAAAAGGGAGTGAAGTTTCACATGAAAAAGCTTGTTTCCTTATTAGCCATTATGACCTTAGTGTTCACGCTTGCCGCATGTAATTCAGACAAAGCCTCAACAGATAAAAAGGAATCAGATAAAGAGCAGATCACGTTATCTTACGCGAACTGGACACTTGGGACTGAAGAAGAGCAGAACTTAGAAAGAGTCATGATTAAAGAGTTTGAAAAGAAAAACCCGAATATCAAAATTAAAATTGACGAGTCAATCTCTACAACGGATTGGAACGGTACATTGTCAGCAGCAGCAAGCGGAGGGAAAATGCCGGATGTGTTTATGCTTGCACAAATCCCGCTTCCTTTATCAAACGACTGGTTAATGGATTTAACAGAAATGACTTCAAAGGATGAGGATTTCAAAAAGATTCCGGAAGTGATTCAACAGTCCGCTACTTACAGTGACAAGGTATATGCGCTTCCATATGCCCAGCATTTTCTTGGATATTTAGTGAATAAAGACCTGTTCAATGAAGCAAACCTTGATTACCCAGAATACGGCGCTTCGTTTGACGAATTTATGAGTGCAATAAAAGATGTTACGAACATCAATAATGGCGTTGCCGGCATCAACCACCCATTCTCTATTCCAGATTGGTATCCATCAGCAGTAAATGAGGATCTTGGCTGGTACACATATAAAGATGGCGAATATCAGCTTGACAGCAAAGAGTTTATTAACGGTGTGAATATCGCAAAAGAGATGAATGCAAACGGCTATGCTTATGAAACATTGACGGATGACCAAAAAGCGAAATTCAAAGGCGAAAATCCGGAAGAGGTCTGGATGCAAGGGCAGGTTGCAGTTAAGTGGGATGGAACCTGGGGAACAGGAAACTTAACTCAAAACGCAAGCTTTGAATGGGATTTCATCGGCATTCCAGGAGGAAGAACGATTGTAACAAATGACTTCCTTGGAATCTCCAAATCAACGAAGCATGCTAAAGAGGCGTACGAATTTTCAAAATGGATGTCTTTTGGCAAAGAGGGCTTTATGAAACGCCTTGAGCTGGTTGAAAAAGAAGACAAAGCACTGAATACATTGCCTGTAACAAGTGATGAAGAAGTTTTAGAAGCTTACTTTGAGCTGAACGAAGTACCAGGTATCCGTACAGCTTATGAAAACCTTGATAACGCCATCGTTGAACCGGTTAAAACGGTCCCTGGATTTGTTGAATCAAGATGGGAAGCTCCAACTGGCATTAAAGCAGGAGAAAATGCAAATGCAACAATCGGACAGATGATTGACAGCTTCTGGAAGGGTGAGCTGAAAGTAGAAGATTATGCAAAACAGCTTGATGAACTTGCAGATCAAAAGAGCAAAGAAGCAATAGATGCACTAAATAAATAATTTTCATTTCGCATTTAGGAGGATGATTGGCATGAAATCTAAGATACTCGTTTGGTCGGTCCTACTGCTGTTCGTACTGTTCCAACACCAACACATTTTTGCTGAAGAAAAGAAAAGCACTGGCCAAGTCGTAGAAGAAAGATATCATTCCATCCTCTCCGAATGGGAAGAGAAGGGAATCACAGCCGCCTCAGAAACTGAGATGGCTGTGCTGCCTTCTGACTTTACTGAAGCTGATCCAAAAAATCTTCTGCCTGAAGCAAAGAGCAAAGATTATGGCGATCGGGTCTTCTATTGGCATAATCAGCAATCCTTTTCTTTTGAGATTGATATAAAAGAAGAAGGTTTATATGAGCTTGGATTTGACTACTATCCGCTCGGAAAAGAGGTTGTCCCAATAGAGGGTGCAATACAAGTGAACGGCAGCTTTCCTTACTATGAAAGCAGGAGAATTGTGTTTCCTGCAGATTGGAAAAATGAGAAAAACACGTTTGACTCAGACCGATTCGGCAATGACATGCTTCCTAAGCAAGTGGCAAGTCCTGCATGGAAAAAAACGAAATCTGAGGATGCAAGCGGGCTGCAGCCGGAAGCGCTGAAGTATCATTTGAAAAAAGGAAAAAACAAAATTACAGTAACAAATTTAAGAGGCGAAATGCTTGTCGGAAAGATTTACGTTTCTGCGCCTGTTCCGCTTAAGACATACAAAGAATATGGAGCGGAAGCAGAAAAAGCCGTTTCATCGCTTAAAGCATATGAAGCTGAAAAAATCTTTAAAAAGAACAGTTCCTACATACGTCCCGAAGCGAAACAGGATTCATCGGCTGTACCTAATGATCCAAAGCATCTGCTTTTAAATACGCTTGGAGGAGAGTCATGGAGTACAAGCGGCCAAAGTGTCTCCTGGAAGGTGAATGTCCCGGATGACGGCTTTTATCATTTAACCTTTAAAGTTCTGCAAAACAAAGAAACGGGTGGAACGGTTTTTCGAAAAGTGAAAATTGACGGCGGCATTCCTTTTGCAGAAGTTGCTCATTATCCTTTTCCATTCAGCAAAAAATGGGCCAATGAAACGCTGGGCAGCAAAGAAGGAGAGCCATATCTGTTTTATCTGAAGAAGGGAAGCCATGAAATTGAGTTAGTGGCGGATGCTTCGCCGGCAGAGAGAGTCATTGCAAAGACCAATGAAGTGATGAAAGAAATTGAGGAGCTTTCCTTATCGATCCGGAAGCTGACAGGAAATCAAACCGACCGCTCCCGCAACTGGAAGATAAGCGAGTTTATTCCTGATATCGATAAACAGGTGCTGACATGGGCAGACGAGCTTGAAAGAGAAAGCGTTTACCTAGAGGGGCTGAGTGATTCAGAGGAAGAATCAAAAGAGGTTGTTTCTATTAAACTTGCAGCTAAAAAGCTTAGAACGCTTGGAGGCGAGCCTGACAAAATCCCGAACCGTATGACGGAGTTATCAGAAGGCTCAGCGTCTGTTGCCCAGCTGCTTGGAAATTTCTTGCTTGATATTCAAAAACAGCCGCTGACCATTGACCGTTTTTATGTGCATGGCGGCAAGGAAGTACCTCCGGCAGAGGCAGGGTTCCTTACACAAGCTGCAGACGGAGTGAAGCGATTTTTCCTCTCCTTCTCAAAGGGCAATTATTCTGCTTCAGAAGCAGATGAAAAAACAATTGAAGTTTGGGTAAACCGTCCAAGACAATATGTGGAGCTGATTCAGAACACGGCTGACCGCACGTTTACGCCGGAAACGGGCATCAGGGTGAAATTCTCGATTATGCCTGATGAACAAAAGCTGATTTTAGCAAGCGCAGCTGACAAGCAGCCTGATGTGGCGTTTGGGATAAGCAACTGGCTGCCATATGAATTATCCATGCGTGATGCAGCCGTTGATTTGCGGCAATTTGACGATTTTGATTCATTCAGCAAGCAGTTTTCGCCGGGGGCATTTCTGCCGTTAATGATTGATGATTCCGTCTATGCCCTGCCGGAAACACAGGATTTCTTTGTGCAGTTTTACCGCAAGGACATCCTGGAAGCTTTAAAACTCCCTGTACCGGACACATGGGATGATGTCGTAAGCATCCTGCCGGAATTGCAGCGGTACGGCATGAACTATTATACGCCGATTTCAGGATCGGGCGGGTTCAAGGCTTTTCAGACGACAGCGCCATATATTTATCAATTTCAGGGAGATCTGTATGGAAAAGACGGGATGACGACAGCGATAAACAGCGAGGAATCGTTAAAAGGCATTCAGTTTATGACGGATTTAAATACGATTTACAGTATGCCGCTTCAAGTTCCGAATTTTTATAACCATTTCCGTTATTCAACCCTGCCGATTGGGATCTCTACGTTTACAACATATATCCAATTAACAGCAGCTGCGCCTGAAATCGCAGGATGGTGGGACCTTGCACCGCATCCGGGCGTTAAGCAAAAGGATGGGACCGTTGAACGCTGGGCCACTGGTTCAGGCCAATCCGCGATGATATTTAAAGGCTCGAAAGATAAAGAGGCATCATGGGAGCTTTTGAAGTGGTGGATGAAGGAAGAAACGCAAACGGAATTTGCGACAAGCCTTCAAACCCTCTACGGACCCGAGTATATGTGGAATACAGCGAATTTGGAAGCCTTTAAAAAGCTTCCTTGGCCAGAAGAGCATAAAGCAACCATTTTGAAACAATGGGAATATTTAATGGAAGTTCCAAAGACTCCGGGAGCTTATATGGTTGAGCGTGAGCTGAGCAATATCTGGAACCGTATCGTCTTTGACGGAGAAAATACAAGATCGGCAGTTGATGATTCTGTTATTGCAATCGACAGAGAAATCAGCCGCAAGATGGAAGAGTTCGGATATATGAAAGATGGCAAGATGGTGAAGCCATATCGGGTTCCTTCAATAGAAACTGTAGAAAGTTGGGCGGTCGATGAAAATGAAGAGTAAACAGCGGGACAGAAGCCAGTGGGTTTTCCTGGCACCTTATTTGATCTTTTTCTCTGTTTTCATCATCATTCCTGTAGCTGCTGCAATAGTATTATCCTTTACTTATTTTAATGCGATTGAAGCACCATCCTTTATTGGATTAAGCAACTATGTGGCTTTGATGACACAAGATGAGGTTTTCATGCAGAAGGTCCTCCCGAACACATTGACCTTTGCATTGATTGTCGGGCCGGGAGGATACATTCTTTCCTTTATCCTGGCATGGGCGCTCGCTCAAATTCCTAAAAAACCGAGGACCGTCCTCGCATTGATTATTTACTCGCCGTCCATGACGGCGGGAATCGCGATGTCTGTAGTGTGGACGATTATCTTCAGCGGAGATGAGACCGGGTATTTGAACAGTCTGCTGATTACAATGGGCGTACTTTTAGAGCCGATACAGTGGCTGCAGTCGCCGGAATATTTAATGAAAATCATGATTTTCGTCACACTATGGGGCAGCATGGGGGTCGGATTTCTCGCGATGCTGTCTGGTGTATTGAATATCAACAGCGAGATTTATGAAGCGGGATACATCGACGGCATTAAAAATCGATTCCAGGAAATTATTTATATCACGATTCCTTCAATGAGGCCGCAAATGCTTTTCGGTGCAGTCATGGCGGTTGTCGGAACCTTTCAGGCAGGAGCGATCGGAGTAGCATTATCAGGTGCAAATCCGACGCCGCAATATGCCGGACAGCTCATGGTCAACCATTTGGAGGATTACGGGTTTATCCGCTATGAAATGGGCTACGCAGCTGCTGTTTCTGTCGTTTTGCTCCTTGTCGTCTATGCATTTTCTAAAGTGGCCTGGAGATTATTCGGAGAGAAGGATTAAACGAAAGGGAGTGGAACCGTATGTCAGCTTTTCAGGGAACTAAAATCAATCCGTCGAAATTTCACATCAGCCAGTGGAAGTTTTTCCTCTTTCTGATTCCGCTTGCGGCGTTCATGGCACTGCCTATCGTTTATATCTTTTTCCACGCGTTCAAACCGATAGACGAGCTGTTTGCTTATCCGCCGCGGTTCATCGTGCAAAAACCGACGCTGCAGAACTTCGCAGATCTTTTTGCACAATCCACAGCGAGCGGGGTTCCGATGTCGCGCTATTTATTTAATAGTATTGTCATTACGATTCTCGTTGTTTTCTTAACTGTCGTCATCAGTACAATGGCTGGCTATGCTCTCTCAAAAAAAGAGTTCAGGCTGAAGAAAACCATTTTTGAAATTAATACAGTCGCTTTAATGTTCGTTCCGGCTGCTGTCGCCATTCCAAGGTATCTCCTGATTGAGGAGCTTGGTTTAATCAATGTCTTTGTCGTACATATCTTTCCGCTGCTTGCCATGCCGATCGGACTGTTTTTGGTGAAGCAGTTTATTGATCAAATTCCAAATGAGCTGATAGAAGCGGCAAAGCTTGACGGAGCAACGGATACCCAGATTTTTTTAAGGATCATCATTCCATTAGTGAAGCCTGCGATTGCTACCATTGCGATTCTGTCGTTTCAGCTTGTTTGGAACAATATTGAGACATCTACACTCTATGTGAATGACGAAGGATTGAAGACATTCTCTTTCTTCATGTCAACGCTCGCCTCACAGGTGACCGGAAATACAGTAGCAGGTCAAGGGCTTGCAGCTGCTGCATCTTTAATAATGTTTGTACCGAATTTAATCATCTTTATCATCCTTCAAAGCCAGGTTATGAACACGATGGCTCATTCAGGAATCAAGTAACAGATAGGGGGGAGGGAAATGAAGCAGTTTACGAAAGGAATCATCTGCGCTCTGCTTGTCTGTCTGCTGCCTTGGCATACAGCAGCGGAGGCTTCGGTCCCTTATAAGACAGAGACATTATCAGCAAATGGAGATCTAATTGAAACACAAACAGCTTATAAGCCTCTTGGACAGTTAACGCTTGGCAATCAGGAAATGACACCGGAAGATCTTTTCATTGATAAAAAGGATCAAATTTACCTCGCAGATTCAAAGACTCAGAAAATCATTGTGTCGAATCTGAATGGCGAGATTATCAAGGAGATTGGCGCGGGGGTTTTGAAAAATCCTACTGGTGTGTTTGTGGATGAAAACGGAGAAGTTTACGCTGCAGACTATGAACAAGAAAAAGTGTTCAGGTTTTCAAGCGAAGGAAAGCTTTTAAAAGAGTACGAGAAACCTGATTCACCGCTGTTTGGAAGCAAGTCTCCTTTTAAACCGCAGAAAATTGGCGTTGATAAACGCGGAAACCTATACATCATCGGCGAGGGCTCAACAAACGGGATCATCCAGCTCAGCCGGGAAGGGAACTTTCTTGGGTACTACGGAGTAAACAGCACGCGGTCTTCGATCAAGTCATTCCTGCAAAACGCACTGAATGCAAGCGGGAAAATGAAGCTGTTTATGAAAACTCCTCCGGCTCCGGACAATATAGCCATTGATGAACAAGGCCTTATTTATTCCATTACAGAGGGAACGAAGGAAGAAGTCATCAAAAAACTGAATGTGGCAGGGAATAACATGCTTGCACCGGATATTTCAGAGGTGGCTTCCCTTCAGGACATTGCAGTCGATCCGCTTGGAAACATATTTGTTTCAAGTGCCAGCGGAAAGATATATGAATACGACAGCTTTGGCAATCTCTTATTCATCTTTGGAGGAAAAGACGATGGGACGAACCGCATCGGGCTTCTCAAACAGCCATCAGGAATTGCCGTCGACCGAAATGGGCGGCTGTATGTAGCGGATAAAGAAAGAGGCATGGTTCAGACTTATGATACGACATCCTTTTCTGTCAGTGTTCATGAAGGAATTGCCCTCTTCAAAGAAGGGTTATATGTAGAAAGTCAGCAATACTTTGAATCTGTCTTAAGACAAAATTCTTCCTTCGGGCTTGCAAGAACTGCGATGGGAAGAGCGTATTACAAACAGCAGGACTATGAGGCTGCATTGGAGGAATTCAAATTTGCAGAAGATGTTGGCGGGTATTCCAATTCCTTCTGGGAAATCCGTCATGAATGGATGCAGAAAAACCTCGGAACGGTTTTACTGATCATCATTTTAGCAGCAATCTTTTATTCTCTTTTTAAACACTTCGATAAAAAACGAAATCTGTTAAAAGGTCCCAAAGAACGGATGGGACGATTGAAAAAAAGGAAAATGACAGCGGAGCTTTTCTTTCTTTTTAAGTTTTTCCGTCATCCAATTGACAGCTTCTATTATTTAAAACGAAAGAATCATGCATCTGTCTTATCAGCGACGATTCTCTACGTTCTTTTATTCATCGAATACTTATTTGCCACTTATCAAACAGGATTTATCTTTTCCGCACACGGCGGGGAAGAGGCCAATCTGTCAATGGAACTGCTGAAGGTGTTTGTGCCGCTTGCCCTGTTCGTCATCATTAACTATCTCGTGAGCACAATCAATGACGGGGAAGGACGCTTTGTTGATATTTACAGAGGAACGATCTATTCGCTTGCACCGTATCTTGTGTTCAGCATTCCTATTACCTTGATTACAAATATCCTGACGCTGAATGAGTCATTTATTTACGAGTTTTCCATTCAAATTGTCTACGCATGGTGCGTCATCATTCTGTTCATCATGATAAAGGAAATTCACAATTATACGTTCAGCGAAACGGTCCGCAACATTTTCATGACGCTGTTTGGAATGGTTATCATGCTGCTGGTCATTTTCATCATGTTTGTGCTGTTCGATCAAGTTTACGATTTCGTCTATTCTATCATTCAGGAGGTCATCTTACGTGTATAAGAAATTAATGGTTGGATTACTGGTTCTGATGATGCCGCTGCAGGCCTTTGCTGCTCCTGATGAGAAGAAAGAGGATCTATTAAAATACAGCTCCAGTGCGTTCACCCAGCCTGAGAAGCAAGTGAAAGAACAAACTCCGGCAGGCACGGTTGAAGGGTTTGAGAAGGCTGCTGAAAATGAGAATCTCATTTTATTTGTAAATGAAGAGTCTCTTGCTCTCAAAATATTGAATAAAAAGACAAATTATATTTGGAATTCAGGCATCGATCAGATTGAAGATGTCCGCCTCAATAAAACGTGGGAACAAATGGCCCAGTCGGCAATCACAATTGAGTACAGCGACCGCCGCGGAAAAATCAAGTCAGAGAGCATTCAGACAAATGATTCACGGCCGAATGTGAAAATCACAGATAACGGCTTTAGTGCCAACGTTTATATGAATGGATCAAAAATCAGCCTTGAGCTGAGTGTCACGCTTGAAAAAGACAATATTGCCGTCAGCATCCCTGATAAGGAGTTAAAAGAAGGGAAACGGAACAAACTGATTTCGATGAAGGTATATCCTTTCCTTGGAGCGGTAAATGGAGACGAACGGAATGGATATATGTTTATTCCGGATGGAAGCGGCGCACTCATCCGCTATGAAAAAGGCAGTAAAGCAGATGCTCCATTTAAAGGCGCTATATACGGCGCAGATGCGGGTTTTCAAAAGTCTTCCGATAAAACGGAAGAAAAAATAGTTCCTGCTAAACAAATAAGCATGCCGGTGTTTGGAGCGGTGCACGGCGTCAAGAAAAACGGGTTTGCTGCAGTAGTGGAAAAAGGCGCAGAGTACGGGGACATCCTTGCCTATCCGTCCGGCGTATCCACCGATTTCAACTGGACGACAGCTCAATTTAACTACCGCTATGAATATTATCAGCCGACAAGCAAAAGCATGAGCGGCACAAACGTTTACCAAAAAAATAAGAATGCATTTGATATCTCATTAAGATATTACTTTCTGTCCAATGAACAGGCAGATTATGTCGGCATGGCCAAGCGCTATCAGGAGTATCTCTTAGAAACGAAGCAGCTAGCAAAAAAAGAAGATCGGGCAGAAGTGCGTCTGGAATTCTTGGGCAGCGAAACCAAAAAAGGGCTGTTCTGGGATTCAGTCATTCCGATGACACCTGTAGAAAAGCTTCCTGATTTTGCAAAAGAATTGAAAAAAGAAAAAGTTGAAGACATGTTCATGATTTACAAGGGCTGGTCAAAAGGCGGTTTGACAGGCACACTGCCTTCGAAGTTTCCGGTTGAGAAAAAGCTTGGAACCAAAGGGGATGTGAAGGATTCCGCTGAAGCACTTGAAAATGAAAATGTCCCGCTTTTCTTCCAGACAGATTACACAAAGGCTTATGAAAATGCAGGAGGCTTTTCCGGCAGCAAAGATGTGAGCAAAAAAATCAGTTCTGAAACCATCTCTTACAAGAAGGATGATAAAACGTTCTACTATTTATCGCCGGACAAGTCTCTGAAAATAGCAAAAGAAGACCTCAAGCAATACAGCGAGTACGGCATAAAAAATGCAGCTGTGGATGGAAGCTCAACTATCCTTTTCTCTGATTACACAAAAGGGAACAGTTCCTCGAGAATTCAAACAGCAGAGACGTATAACAAGTTATTTTCACAGCTTCATAAAGCAGGAGAGGTAGCTCTTTATAACCCGAACGCGTATGCATGGGGGCAAACAGACCGCTTCCTCGATGCTCCGATGACATCGTCAAATTATATCTTTGAAAGTGACACAGTGCCTTTTCTGCAAATTGTACTGAAGGGTTATATTCCGTACTATGCAGAATTCTCAAATTTCCACTCGGATTCTAAGGACGATGTGCTGCGAATGATTGAATACGGAGCCTATCCATCTTTTTACTTGACGGATGAGCCGTCCCATTTATTGATGAAAACACCTTCTAAAGATCTTTATACATCGGAGTTTAACAGCTGGAAGGATGAAATCGTGAATCAGTATAAAATGATGCAGGACAGCCTTGGCGGAGTTGAAGGTGAGACCATCGAAAGCCGTACTGTTCCTGCAGTTGGGATTGTAGAGGTCTCTTACTCAAACGGCCAGACAATCATCGTTAACTATACGAACACGCCATACCGTGCAGGCGGAAACGAAATTCCTGCAAAAGGGTTTATTGTAACCGATGGGGGGGATAAGCAGTGAAACCATTACTGAAGTCAAAAAACAGCATGATCGGTTATCTCTTTATTTCTCCTTGGATTATCGGCTTTTTGGTTTTTACCGCCATTCCCATTTTTTATTCTTTGTTCTTGAGCTTTCAGGAAGTCAAGATTACAACCGGGGGAATTGAAACGAAGTTCGTGAAATTTGAAAACTTCAAGTATGCCTTCGGAGTCGATGCCCTATTTTTAGAGTACATGGGAACGTATTTGAAGGAAATCATCATTTCCGTACCCATCATCATTGTATTCTCTTTAATCATCGCGCTCTTGCTTAATCAAAAAATCAAATTCCGCGGACTGTTCCGGACAATCTTTTTCCTGCCCGTCATCATTGCGAGCGGTCCTGTAATCAAAGAACTGATCGACCAGGGTGTCACAACGATTCCTTCCATCGAGCAGTATGCAATCTATGAAGCTCTGAATGCGAATCCGGATGCGTTTATCAACGGCATTCTGCTCTACTTAATTAAAAACCTGATTATGATTCTTTGGTTCTCAGGGGTGCAAATCTTAATTTTCCTTGCAGCCCTTCAAAAGATCGATAAACAGGTGTATGAAGCAGCAAAAATCGACGGCGCTTCAAACTGGGAGTCATTCTGGAAGGTAACGCTTCCGAGTCTTGCACCTATGATTGTTGTGAATACGATTTATACGATCGTAACGTATTCCGTCTTTTCATTGAATCCGATCATCGGCCATATTCAAAAAAATATGTTCAAGGTTGATACAGGTTTTGGGTATGCTTCAGCGCTGTCATGGATCTACTTCCTGACAATCGCAGTCATTCTTGCAGTGGCCGTTGGCGCCATGACGTTAAAAGGAAAGAGAAGCTATACATAAGGAGGAGCCGGCATGAAACGTGAAAAGCTTGAGAATAGTCTATTAAAAATAAAACGCATTTTCATGGGGATGCAGGGAACAGATGGCCTGCTCTTTAAACTCCTCACGTATGGCTTATTGATTGGAATTGGATTTGTCTATCTATATCCGCTTTTATACATGGGATCGTTCAGCTTTAAAAGCCTGGATGATCTGCTGAATCCATTGGTGAACTGGATTCCGACTGAATTTTATCTTGGAAACTACGAAAAAGCGAATGAAGTGCTGAATTTCTTTTCAACACTGCTTGAAACATTATATGTAACGGTTTTGCCTGCTTTGGCGCAAACGGCCGTTGCAGCTGTCATTGGATACGGATTTGCGAGATTTGAGTTTAAAGGGAAAAAGATGCTTTTCGTGCTCGTGCTGGCAACCTTTATCATTCCTCCTCAGGTTACGCTGATTCCGAGATACATCTTTTTCAACGAGCTGAATATTCTTGGCAGTCTGCAGGCCTTTCTTTTGCCGGCAGCCTTCGGACAAGGGTTAAACAGTGCGATTTTCATTTTGATTTTTTACCAGTTTTTCAGAATGGTGCCAAAAGCGCTTGAAGAGGCTGCACAAATCGATGGAGCGGGTCACCTGCGGATTTTCTTGACGATAGCCTTGCCAATGGCGGTACCGGCCGTCATCATTTCCTTTCTCTTCTCGTTTGTATGGTATTGGAATGAAACCTATTTGGCGGCAATCTACTTTGGAGATCAGCTCACAACCCTTCCGCTGCAGCTGCAGAAGTTTGTGGCAACGTTCCAGAAGATGTTCCCGGCAGAAATGGGGCTCTCAGGAAATCAATTAAATGAAGGAATCAAAATGGCCGGCACCGTGCTGTCTATTTTGCCGCTGCTAATTGTTTACTTTATTACACAGCGCTGGTTTGTCGAGGGCGTGGACCGTTCAGGTATTACAGGAGAATAACAAGGGGGAACTTTAATTATGAACAAGTATGAAATCGTTGCTGCAGAAGCAAAAGGATGCTTTGATTTTTTCTGGAAGGAAGCGAACACAGATCCCAATAGCCCTGGATATGGCCTAATTCTCGATCAATCAGCGAACAAAAAAGTGGCGAGTATAGCTTCTGTCGGTTTCGGATTATCCGCGATCATTATCGGCATTGAAAAAGGCTGGATCACGTACGAACAGGGATATGAGAGAACGAGAGGCACGCTTCACACATTTTTGCACAAAGTGGAACACGAAGGCGGATTCTTTTATCACTTTCTGAATATGGAAACAGCCAAAAAGAATGAAGAATTTTATGACTGTGCATCCATTATTGATACATCGCTCTTTTTGAACGGGGCCATTACTTCTGCTGAGTATTTCGGCGGAGAGATCAAAGAGCTGTTTGAGCAAATCTATCAGCGCGTTGACTGGAATATGTATTATGACAAAGAAAAGAATCAGTTTTATATGGGCTACAAACCGGAATCAGGCGGCTTCGGCCACTGGGATATGTATGCAGAGCAAATGATGCAGTATATTCTTGGCGTTGCCTCTCCGACTCACGCTGTGCCGGTTGAAATCTATCAGGGCTTTGAGCGCAGGCTTGACAAATACGGGGAGTACGAATTCTATAATTGCCCCGGCGGAAGTCTCTTTACCCATCAATATTCCCACGCATGGTTTTCGTTTGAAGGATATGTGGATGGGGATGGAATCGACTGGTTCGAAAATTCCGTTAAGGCGAGCCTTGCAAACCGTCAGTACTGCATCGATAACCCTGATGGCCTGAAAACGTTCCATAAGGATTCATGGGGGCTGACAGCTTGTGCGACACCTAAAGGATATGGCACTCCGGGCACACCCCCATATCATCCTAATGTTCAAAAAGAGAATGATGGTACAGTCGCTCCGGCTGGTGCTGCAGGATCCATTGTCTTTACAAAAGAAGAATCGATTGATGCCATGAATTATTTCTACAACCACCATCCAAAGCTTTGGGGTGAATACGGCTTCCAGGATGCCTATAACCTCGATGTAAGCCCTGAATGGTACGCAGACCATGTCATCGGCATCGATAAGGGAATTACGCTCTTGATGATTGAAAACGAACAAACCGGATTAATCTGGGATTTATATATGAAAAATGAGCATGTGAAGCGCGGAGCTTCCATGCTTAACTGGAAAAAGAAAAACTAGCTTAAAAGGGGATGGCGGAATGATTGAAATCAAGAATAAGCAAATTATGATTGATGGCAAGCCTGAGCTGCTGATGTGCGGCGAAATTCATTACTACCGGCTCGACCGCGGTGACTGGCAGGACCGCATCGATAAGCTGAAGCGATCAGGATGCAATGCGGTCGCTACTTATGTTCCCTGGCTTTGCCACGAACCATCAGAAGGCGAATTCGATTTAACGGGAAAAACAAGGCCAGAGCTTGATCTTGCAGCCTACATTGATCTCTGCAAAGAAAATGGCCTTTATTTCTTCGTGCGTCCGGGTCCATTCATTATGGCTGAAATGAAAAATGAAGGCCTTCCATATTGGGTTTATGAAAAGCATCCTGAAATTATCCCTTCCGGCTGGGACGGAAATCCTGCAACAACAAAAACAGTCGACTATCTTGCACCCGGCTTTTTAAAAGATGTCCGCAATTGGTATAAAGCGGTGATGGAAATCGTCACTCCGCGCCTTCATACAAATGGCGGCAATATTATTGCGTTTCAGCTTGATAATGAAGTCGGAATGCTTTCATGGGTCAGCAACTGTCCTGATTTAACCGATCATCTTCTTCAGGATTATAGAGGATGGCTGAAAAATCACTATGACAGCAGTACGCTTTTAGCCAGATATCCTTTTGATTTAAATGAACAGGAGACTGCAAATAGCTGCTTCCGTTCTCCTCAGGAAGAGTTCGCGGGTGAACTTCTGCGTGACTTAGGCTATTACATGAGAAATCGGTTTGCCCGTTATATTGCTGTTTTGCGTGAATACGCGGAAGAGTTTGGCGTCCGGGATATCCCTTTTGTGGTGAATACCCACGGAACAGGCGGAGGACGAGGCTTCACTTATCCAATCGGGATCAGCCAGCTCTATGAATCTTATACACAGGCTCCGGGATACATCTCTGGATCTGATATTTATTTCGGAGATCTGGATATGAATACGTTTCAGGATCTCTATTTAATAAATGGTTTTATGGACAGTGTTCATCTCGAAGATCAGCCGCTGACATCTGTTGAGTTCAACTGCGGGGACGGAAACTTCGGAAATACCTATGGCGGACGCTACGATCCGTCTGCGGTCGATTTTAAAACGAGAATGTGTGTAGCACAGGGCAATCGTCTGATTAACTATTATTTATTTGCCGGCGGGAAAAACTACCGCTTCGATACAGAGCTAAAAGACGGGAATGACCGCGTTGCTTTTACAGGCGAGCATCATGGCTTTGCTGCGCCGGTAGGACCAGAAGGGAAGCTAAACTACACTTATCCGAAAATGGCAAGTGTGATTCAGACAGTGATGGCCGTATCGGATAAAATTGCGGCTATGGACGAAGAACATGATGAGGTTTCTTTTGCCTTTATCCCGGACTACTATATGACGGAGTACCGCTATCCAACCAGCAAACTCATGGAGGACATCGTTCGCAGCCTTGAAGCGAACCGTGCATCAGGCTCTTGGGAAATCATGGCCCGCTCGATGCTCCTGCTTGGATACCGCTTTACATCTGTGGACATTCAGAATAGAGAACTGACACCAGTAAAAACAAAGGTGCTTACTCTTCCTTCAGCAAGGTACATGTCAGTTGGTATCCAGGAGAAGCTTGTTACATACCTGAATGAAGGAGGACGCATTCTTCTTTACGGGGAGGTGCCTATGTTTGATATGGAAGGCAAGCCTTGCACGATCCTTGCTGATGCATTAGGGGTAAAAGAAAAAGGAATTCACCGCGATTCGGGAAGCTTTTTTCTTTCACTTCAGGCAGAAAATTGGGCATCAGGCCGGCCTGAGGTTCGCTCCCATTTCGCACAAGTATTCGACGCGGGGGAGACCACTCCAATCTTGAAAGTGTACGGGACAGATGAAGTCTGCGGATTTGAAGCTCGCGTTGGAGACGGGACAGCTGTCGTTCTCAGCACAGCCTATCCATGTGATCTCACATTCTTTAAAACCATTTTTGAACAATTAGGAGTCACTCCAAAGCTTGTTCACGATTGCGAAGAGCATGGCATCTTCATGACATCAACAGCAAATGAAGCGGGAGAACGGTTTATTCACCTTCTAAATCTAGATGGATTTGATAAGTTCGTGCACATCTATGATCAAGGCGAAGTCATGTTTGGAGGAAAAGAAATCGTGCTCGGACGAAAAGAAGGGCTGATGCTGCCTGTTCAGCTTGAGGTTGAGGTTGGGAAAATTGTATCCTCAACTGCTGAAATCAATGGACGTTCAGAGAAAGCGATCGAGTTCAGGCTGACTCAGCCGGAGGACATCATTGTTTTTGAAACAGACAGAGAAATCCTGTCCAGTGACGAGTACGAGGTTACATGCAGCGGAAATCAGAAGACTGTGATATCTAAGAAACACAGCAGAGTGGACGAGCATTTGAGAGTTCTGTTTGCTTGAGAAAAGCCCGCATAGAGCGGGCTTTTTCATTGTGCAAATTGTCTCTTGCTAGAAAAAAGGCATCATAGTATTTAAACATACCAAGTGGATTTCCCATGATAAAGACAAAGAGGCTGGGACGTAACGATCATCTCCTGAATGAAAGCCGAACATTGAATAGTGCGAAAACTATTAAAAGAAAGGGCTATTTTCGCAAAGATTGTTGTGTTTTATGATAAATAATGTCCGTTTCTTTCCGCTCCAGGAACTTGCTTTCCGCGGAGAGCATGGGAGCCTCCTCGGCGTTGCCTGTGGGGTCTCCCAATTTGCTCTATATCCCGCAGGAGTCAAGTTCCTTCCGCTGCAATCCACTTAAGGTTTCTAACATTTAGTCAAAAAAAAAAATCCGAACTAAAACGAAATTCAAGTTGGAATTTCACATAATAGTTCGGATTTTTCTTTGGCTGAAAACCTTTTGTCCCAGCCTCTTCCTCATATGTACTCAGTCCTCGTCGCTCAAACGCTTGCCGTTCACCGCATAATGATTCTTGCTCATTTCCTCAATGAAAACCGCAATCTTTTCTGGTTGAGCACCTGTCGTTTCAGATACAGCAGCCGTTACTTTTTCAACTAGAGCTTTTTTTTGTTCTTCTGTGCGGCCTTCGAGCATTTTTACTGTTACGTATGGCATGTTGATCTCTCCTTTTTCTATCGTAGATGGATTCTTCTATAGTATACTTGATGGAGAATAGAATGTTTAGCGAACCCGCTTATAAAGGAGAATGATTGGTGGAGTTTTTGGCGTTTGAATTAAAGCTTATTCCGTATGTTGTGATTGTTTTGGCGATTGCGTTTACGGTTCATGAATTTGCACATGCTTATGTAGCATATAAATTTGGAGACCCGACGGCGAAGAAGCAGGGGAGGCTGACGCTGTCGCCGCTTGCCCATCTTGATCCGATCGGAACACTGCTGATCTTCATTGCCGGCTTTGGCTGGGCGAAGCCGGTGCCTGTGAACCGGTTTTATTTTAAAAATCCGCGCCTTGCAGGTGTTCTCGTTTCAGTTGCGGGACCGCTAAGCAATTTGGTCATCGCTTTTATCGGGCTTGCTACTTGGTATATACTTTTAAGTGCGGGTGCTTTATCTTCTATGTCACCCGGGACTGCGGAGAGTCTGGAGCAGTTCTTCAACATCTTAGTTTTGCTGAATATTACGCTGTTCATTTTTAATCTTTTTCCGTTTCCGCCGCTGGATGGATACCGGATTATTGAAGATCTGGCACCGGCTGGAGTCAGGGCAAAAATGACGCAGTTTGAAAGCTACGGAATCGTTGTTTTTTTAATTTTAGTACTGACACCTTTGGATAAATACACGATACAGCCTGCTTTCTCTTATGGGACTGATATTGTGCTGACAGTTTTTAAATCAATACTTAACCCGTTTTTCTAGGAGGTCATTTCATTGGAACAAGATAAAAAGAAAAAAAAGGTTGGTTTTAACATTATAAAAAGTGATCCGACAGACGGTCACGGCGGCTATGGAGTCGGCGCACTCAGCCTTGATAACATTTCACCGGTTTTCGTAGATGTAACCGAAGGGGAAGCATTTGTGGACATTGGCGCAATGCATGCAAGAAGTGTGGTGGAAAAAGGAATAAAGTTTCTGCCAAACAAAGAAGATGTGCCTAACGGAAAGCCGTTTTGGCTCGTATGGGTGACTATTGACCGCAAGCCTGAGGGGCCATATTATGCAGGGGTTACTGCCTGTGAAATGACAGTCGACCGTTCCATCAGAAGAGGCTACAAATCTCTTCCTGAGCATGTCAACAAAATGGATAAATCCTTAAAGCGCCACATAATGGTAGAGCATATGGATGATGCTTCAAAAGGCATTTTGATGAACTTCCTGAAAAATCATAATGCGGATATGTGGAAGAATTCCACTCAGGAATTAAAAGCAGGGCTTGGGGAAGCGTGACAATTCTGTGACGTTTATGTGAACAAATTGTCAAAATCTTGAGCTTTAAATCGCTTATTAGTAAACTGAACTTAGCTTATAAAGCTAGGACACGAAAAACCCCGGACCGTATGAGGTCCGGGGTTTTTCATATGGTTTGCTGTTTTCTGCTGAATAATTATCCGCTAATACTTTTCGTAAACAAAGGCTAATCCCACCATCTCCATACCTTCTTATACCAAGTCTCATCCTGATTTTCAGTCTCTTTTGCAGGCTTGGTCTGTTTCCCTGACTCCAAATGCTCAGTACAGTACTCTGTCGGCTCAGTTCCCCTTACAAAATAAGCAAAGCGCTTAACCGGGCAATCGTCTGAGGCAAGCTTGCCTGATTTAGGATTGATATATACGCCAATAACGCCTTTAGGAGGATTAAATGCTTTAACGGATTGATCTTCTAAGGCTTCTTCCATAAATTCGGCCCATATTTGTTTGGCGTAGCCTCTTTCTGCAACAAGATCAATCGTTTTGTCTTTATCATAGCCAGTCCAGATGCCTGCGACCAGCTGCGGTGAAAAGCCGATCATCCAGCTGTCCGCTTTAGTCGTGCCCGATTTCCCTGCATATTCGCGCGACAGTTTCGGGATAATGGTGTGGCCAGTTACGGACGTATAATCATTCAGCTTTTCATCAAACATGCCGGTCATCAAATGTGAGGTAACGAACGCTGCCTCTTTGTTTAAAAGCTGCTCATGCTCATTTTCATTTTGATAAATCACGTTTCCCTCTGCATCTTCAACTTTTTTTATAAACGTAGGTTCAATCTTCTTGCCTCCATTTGCAAGCATCCCATAGCCGTTCACCATTTCAGTCAAACGGACAGGCGAAGTTCCAAGAGCAAGTGATGGCACATGTGATAATTTGCTTGTTACGCCAAAGCTTTTAGATGCCTGAATCAGCTCATCCATACCGAGAAAAAGATGAGTCTTAACGGCGTAAATATTATCAGAGAGAGCGATCGCCTGAGCTAAGGTTATATCGCCGTTTGCGTAATACCCATTGTAATTGCTTGGTTTATAGCTTGATTTGCCATCCTCAAACGTAAAAGTGTAAGGTTCACTCCTTAAAAGGGTAGAAGGGGTGAAGCCTTTATTTACGGCGGCATAATACAGAAACGGCTTCATCGTTGAACCAGGCTGCCTTTTAGCCTGTGTTGCCCGATTGAACGTGCTTTTTGTATAATCACGCCCGCCTACAAGAGCCTTTACACTTCCTGTTTTAGGATCCATTGCCATGAACCCGGCCTGGATGTCAGATGATTCATCAATGATATCTGCAATCTTTTTTTCAGCTATTTTCTGCATATCAGGGTCTAAAGTAGTGAAAATTCTTAATCCCCGTGTTTCAATGGTTGTCTGATCAAGATTCAATTTTTTTGATAGCTCATTCATAACTGCATCCTGAAAATAAGGAGCAATATCTTCTGTTTTCACATTTTTCATAGAACGATAGCTGAGAGTTTCAGCGTATGCCTGATCAGCTTCTGCCTGGCTGATGATTTCTTGATTGACCATCGTTTTTAAGATAAGTTCCTGTCTGCTTTTTGCACGCACTTCATTCTCAAGCGGCGAATAAAGGCTTGGCGCTTTTGGAATACCTGCAAGCATTGCAGCTTCGCCCATGGATAATTCACTGGCTGATTTGTCAAAATAATAATTGGCGGCAGCCTCAACGCCATAAGCGCCATGACCGTAATAAATCGTATTTAAATAGCCTTCCAGAATTTCTTCCTTACTGTAGTTCAGCTCAAGCCGAATGGTATAGAAAGCTTCTGTCAGCTTGCGTTTCCATGTTTTATCGTGGCCCAAAAACAGGTTTCTTGCATATTGCTGGCTGATTGTACTCGCTCCCTGAACCTTGGCCATTGCTTTTAAATCAGCAAGAGCAGCTCCTGCGATCCGTTTATAGTCAAAGCCGTTATGATCATAAAAATGACGGTCTTCTATCGCAACAGCGGCCTGGGTTAAGGAAGGAGATATTTCATCTAAATCAACCCAATACCTTTTTCCGCCGTGATGGGTCTTGCCCATCTCAGATCCATCATTTGCGTACATAATAGAAGATTGCTGAACCGTCAGGGAAGGAGCTCCCTGCCATTTCGCCGTGAGCAGAATGGCTGCAAGGACGATTGAAGCCAAGAAAAATAATATAAGTCCAATAAAAATAGCGGCACGAACAGTTTTAATTGTGATTTTAAGCCGTCTGGGCGTGATGATTTCCAATTTCTCCACCTCGTTTCCTCATCTGTTCTTTTTCTTTTTAATCAGTATGAGAATATTCATCTATTTTTAAACCTTCTCTATTAAAATTCTTCTTGCAATTTTGCTAGATTCATCTATACTTTTTCCTGAGGTTTTGAACTCGAATTTTGGCGAATTGTATTTATTGATTAGGGTATAATCGTAACTAGGGCTTTAAGAAAAATTGATATAGAAAGGAAGTTTTAAAATGGGAGGACATTGGTTTACAGAAAAACAAACCGAGAATTTCGGCATCACGATCAAAATTAACCGCACTTTACATACAGAGCAAACAGAATTTCAAAAATTAGATATGGTAGAAACAGAGGAGTTCGGCAACATGCTTCTTTTAGACGGCATGGTCATGACTTCACAAAGAGATGAATTTGTTTACCATGAAATGGTTGCTCACGTTCCTTTATTTACACATCCAAACCCTGAAAACGTATTGGTAGTCGGAGGCGGAGACGGCGGCGTAATCCGTGAGATCATGAAGCATCCAGGCGTTAAAAAAGCAACGCTTGTTGATATTGACGGCAAAGTCATTGAGTACTCTAAAAAGTACTTGCCTGAAATTGCAGGAGAGCTTGAAAACGAGCGCGTTGAAGTAAAAGTAGGCGACGGGTTCATGCACATCGCAGAGAGCAACAATGAATATGACGTCATCATGGTTGATTCAACAGAGCCTGTGGGCCCGGCTGTGAACCTTTTCTCTAAAGGCTTCTACGCAGGTATCTCAAAAGCGCTTAAAGAAGACGGCATCTTTGTTGCACAGTCGGACAACCCTTGGTTCACACCTGACCTTATCCGCAACGTACAGCGCGATGTAAGAGAAATCTTCCCGATTACGCGTCTATACACTGCAAACATCCCAACATATCCAAGCGGTCTTTGGACATTTACAATTGGATCAAAAAAATATGATCCGCTGGAAGTAAGCGAAGAGCGTTTCCATGAAATTGAAACAAAATACTATACAAAAGAGCTTCATAAAGCAGCGTTTGCCCTGCCTAAATTTGTAGCAGACTTAATTAAATAATTAGGAGGGAATTCAAATGCGATTTGATGAAGCCTATTCAGGCAACGTTTTTATAAAAAGCCATCCATCATTTGAAGACAGTGAAGCAGTCCTTTACGGTATGCCGATGGACTGGACAGTAAGCTACCGTCCGGGTTCAAGATTCGGTCCAGCCCGCATCCGCGAGGTGTCAATCGGTCTTGAGGAATACAGCGCGTACTTAGACCGCGAGCTTGAAGAAGTGAAGTATTTTGATGCAGGAGATATTCCGCTTCCTTTCGGAAATCCGCAGCGAAGCATTGAAATGATTGAAGATTTCATTGATAAACTTTTGGCTGAGGACAAGTTTCCGCTCGGTATGGGTGGGGAGCACCTTGTATCATGGCCTGTCATCAAAGCGATGTACAAAAAATATCCGGATCTTGCGATTATCCATATGGACGCACATACCGATTTGCGCGAAGAGTATGAAGGAGAGCCTCTTTCCCACTCCACACCAATCCGCAAAGCGGCAAATCTGATCGGACCATCAAATGTTTACTCATTCGGTATTCGTTCAGGTATGAAAGAAGAATTTCAGTGGGCGAAGGAAGTCGGCATGCACATTTCTAAGTTTGAAGTGCTTGAGCCTTTAAAAGAGGTGCTTCCGAAGCTTGCAGGACGTCCTGTCTATGTAACCATTGATATTGATGTCCTCGATCCGGCACACGCACCAGGCACAGGTACGGTAGATGCAGGCGGTATTACATCAAGAGAATTGCTTGCATCGATCCATGCGATTGCAAACTCGGATATCAGCGTAGTAGGCGCTGACCTTGTAGAGGTAGCTCCAATCTATGATAACTCTGAGCAGACAGCTAACACGGCAAGCAAATTAATTCGTGAAATGATTTTAGGATGGGTGCAAAAGCGTCCTTAATTTGAGGAGAAGCTCCAGGTGTGACTGGGGCTTTTTTCTTATTTTGGAATATTTGGCGAAAAGCGTATAAATAATGCCAGAACGTCAACCATGAATACGACCCGCCGTCCTATTGAACTTTTTTCATGAAATCTTTATACTAGATAAGTTAATAGCGGATACTTTAAAAGGATGTGTCAAAATGACGGCAAGTAAACCAGTTCAAATTATCGTAAAAACCGAAATCAGCCAGGGGGATGATTCAGAGAACCTGGAGCTTTTTACGAGCGGTGAACACTATGTTAAAAATAACGCCTCCTATTTAAGCTATCACGAGGAACACGAGTACGGAAAAGTAAAAACGGTCGTGAAGTTCAGAGACGACGAGGTTTTCATTATGAGGTCCGGATCTATTTCAATGAAGCAGCGCTTTATTGAAGGAACGGAAACAATCACGAATTATCAGACACAATTCGGACAGCTTCAGCTTGAAACAAACACTACAGCGATTTCCGTCCGCACGATGGAAGGGAAATCAAACGGCATTATCAAAGTTGATTATGAATTGCAGATTGGCGAAGAAGATTCGCATTTACATACTTTACATATCATGTTTAGGGAGGAAAAAGGATGAACATCGTTGATCAAGTAAAAGAACGGTTAAAAGGTGAAATTAAAGCGTCAGTGCTTAAGGCAGGCCTGGCAGAAGAAAGTCAGATTCCAGACGCTATACTTGAGCTGCCTAAAGATAAAGCTCACGGAGACTATTCTACAAATATGGCGATGCAGCTTGCACGCGTTGCTAAGAAAGCACCCCGCGCCATTGCAGAAGACATTGTCGCTTCTTTTGATAAAGGAAAAGCATCGATTGAAAAAATTGAGATCGCAGGGCCAGGATTCATCAATTTTTATATGAACAACTCGTACTTAACAGATCTTATTCCATCTATTCTTCAAGCTGGCGATTCTTATGGCGAGGTCAATATCGGCAATAAAGAAAAACTGCAGGTTGAATTTGTATCGGCTAATCCGACAGGGACGCTTCATTTAGGACACGCGCGCGGCGCAGCAGTCGGCGATTCTCTTTGCAACATTCTTGCAAAAGCAGGCTATGATGTTTCACGCGAATACTACATCAATGATGCAGGAAATCAGATTAACAACCTGGCTCTTTCAGTTGAAGCACGTTATTTGCAGGCTCTCGGACAAGATGCAGCCATGCCTGAGGACGGCTACCACGGCCAGGATATCATCGAAATCGGCAAAAAGCTTGCAGATGAATTCGGCGATCGTTTTGCAAATGAAAGCAAAGAAGAGCGTCTTGCCTTTTTCCGTGAATACGGCCTGAAATTTGAAATGGATAAATTGAAAAAAGACTTGGATGCATTCCGTGTGCCATTTGATGTTTGGTATTCAGAAACGTCACTTTACCATAACGGCAAAATCGATCAGGCTCTTGAGGTTCTCCGTGAAAAAGGACACATTTTCGAAGAAGACGGTGCTACATGGTTCCGTTCAACTGTGTTCGGAGATGACAAAGACCGTGTATTAATTAAGAATGACGGTTCTTACACGTATTTAACGCCTGATATCGCATACCACAAAGACAAGCTTGACCGCGGATTTACAAAGCTGATCAACATTTGGGGCGCAGATCATCACGGGTATATCCCGCGCATGAAGGCGGCAATTGAGGCACTTGGCTATGAAAAGAACACACTTGAGGTTGAAATTATTCAGCTTGTTCACCTATACAAAAACGGCGAGAAAATGAAAATGAGCAAACGTACAGGCAAAGCTGTAACAATGCGTGATCTGATGGAAGAAGTGGGTCTTGACGCTGTTCGTTATTTCTTCGCAATGAGAAGTGCGGATACTCACATGGACTTTGACATGGACCTTGCCGCATCACAATCCAATGAAAACCCTGTTTTCTATGCTCAATATGCACATGCACGGATTGAAAGCATGCTGCGTCAAGGAGCAGAGCAAGGATTATCATATGACGCTGTTCAGAATTTCACAGACATCTCATCTGAAAAAGAAATTGAACTCCTGAAAATACTGGGTGAATTCCCGCAGGCAGTAGCAGAAGCAGCAACAAAACGCATTCCGCACCGCATCACAAATTACGTGAATGATGTCGCATCTGCTCTGCACAGCTTCTATAACGCAGAAAAAGTACTTGATCCGGAAAATGAAGAGAAAAGCAAGGCGCGCCTCGCTCTAATGAGAGCAACGCAAATTACGCTTAAAAATTCATTGTCACTGATCGGTGTTTCTGCACCAGAAAAAATGTAAGGATGAGGAACGGCTAATGGCCGTTCTTTTTTTTGTCTTGCAGCACGGGGTCTAGCGAGTAGACTAATTTGCAAACTATCTTTTATCAAGGCTGCTTTCGCATAGATTGTTGTTTTTCATTACAAATGTTGCCCGTTCCTTGCAGCGAGAGGAACTTGCTTTCCGCGGGGAACATGGGAGCCTTCTCGGCGTTGCCTGTGGGGTCTCCCAATTTGCTCTATTTCCCGCAGGAGTCAAGTTTATCCGCTGCAATCCACTAAGGGTTTTTAACATTTAGTCTAATAGCAACAATATTTACGAAAAGAGCCTTTATCAAAAAAGAGTTTAAAAGCACAACAAATTGTGGTAAAAATTACAAGATAATAAGAGGGGAGCAATACATAATGGGATGTTTGACTGCACTGATAAAAATTCCGATTACTATTGTAATAGTGGCAATCGGCTGGATGACGATTTCAGGTTTATTGGGTTCTTTTGCTGCAAGTGAGACTTGGAAGGCTTTTGCCTGCGGCCTGTTTCTGGTGATACTGGCAGCAATCCTTTATATGCTGTGGGGGAGAAAGCGATTAGAAATGAGGGAAAGAGTAAGCGATGCAGGTTTCTTTTTGCTTATGCTATTTTCTGCAATCCTGATGGCTGTCGGCACATATAACGGTTTTGCTGAGGGCGAATGGCTGCTGGCTTCGGTTGCTGCACTTTTCTGCCTGGTAACTGCAGCACTATGTATTGGTTCATTTTTCAGCATATTTGAAAAGAATAAAGAAAATCACGGGGCATAACCCCGTGATCCTTTCTACCAGTTAATCGACCCGCCGCTCAGCCTTTTGACCCCGCGAATAGCTGAAATCTCCTCAACCAGCCTCAAAGCAGCCCGGTCCTTTTGCTTCGCCTCAATCATAAAATCGCAATCCATTTCCATCTCCTTCAATTTTTTCAGCAAGGGCATAATAAAATTCAGGTCTACATAATCAGCGTGGCTTCTGAATTCTTTTTCAGATTTAGGAGAGGAAATATGGATTTTAGGCTTAGCTCCTTTTCCTTCCCACGTTTTCGCAAAACGCACAAGCAGTTCCTCCAAATCATCTTCATCGGATTTGTTTGCACAGTAGTGATGATAGTCAAACATAAGCGGAATGCCTTCATTTTTACAGATGGCAAGAGTTTCAGAAGTTGTGTATGTTTTGTCATCATTTTCAAGCGTCATTCTCTGCTTGATGTCTTCAGGGAGCGTTTTTATATTGCTGTAAAAACGCTCTGTCGCTGTTTCTTTATTTCCATAGGCTCCGCCAACGTGAATGTTGATGAAACCTTCTTTTTCAAGTCCCATTCCTTTTAGCAGGTCATAATGGTACTGCATATCGATCACTGCGTTTTCAGTAATATGCGGCTTATCGCTTGTGAACAATGTGAACTGATTCGGATGGAAGCTCGTTCTCAAACCGTTTTTCCGGACCAGATCTCCGATTTCTTTTAAAAGATCGCAAAAAGGAGTGATGAAATCCCATTTCACATCTGGATGAGTGGCAAGCGGCACAAGGGATGATGAAAACCGGTAAAGCTCAATTTGATGCGCAATATTGTAATGAATCATCCGCAGAGTATGCTCCAAATTCTGTTCTGTAACCGACATGAGCGCTTCTTTTTGAGACTCTCCATCAAGCTTTGAATAACGGGCATACGTCAATGTTTTTGCAGGAGAGCAGTCCCACAGGTTTAATGCATTTGAAACGTAGCCAAAACGAATAAACATATGACGCTCCTTTTCCTCATAAAAATTTCTACAAAAAATGAGAGACTAGTGTGGCGACTGCTTCTAATCCTCTTTGTGTAATGGATCTTTCACTGTATTTGTCATAAGTCAGCTTCACGGACCCTCGTATGTCTTCATTCACGGTAGTCTTCACGTACTTAATAAAATCCTTATCATAAATAAGACAATTCATTTCATCGTTTAAGTAAAGGCTCCGCTTGTCAAAATTAGCGGTTCCAATGTCGCAAAGCGTATCATCGACGACAATGACTTTTGCATGATAAAAACCATAATAATATTGATAGATTTCACAGCCCGAAAGAATCAGGGGGCCGAAGTATGGAAAAGAGGCTTCCTTGACTAAAGGATGGTCTGCTCTCATAGGGACGATCACTTTAATATCTACACCGCGCCTGCGTGCTTTTATAAGCTCATCCTGTATTTCTTTTCCCGGTATAAAATAAGGCGTGCAAATCATCAGCTCTTTTTGTGCCTGCTTGATGAAGGATAAAAAATGTCTTTCTAAGCTTTGCCCGCAGGTAGAAAGGAATTGATGTTCAATCGTCCCTTGCGAGAGGGATGGGAAGTATGCTTGAACAGTTTTAAGGTCTTCATTCGTAGCTTCATGCCAATCACGTAAAAATTGTGTTTGGAGATCCTGCACACCTTCGCTTGTTACGCGCAGATGATAATCCCGCCAGAAGCCAAGCTTCGGGTCCTTCCCTAAATATTCTTTTCCAATATTGAATCCTCCAGAATAACCGATCTTCCCGTCAATCACCGTTATCTTACGGTGATTGCGTGCCTGAAGAGTGTAAAAAAAGTAAGGCGGTGAAGGCTTATGTGTATACGAAAAAGAAATTCCGCTCTTTTTTAACTCTGCTATTTTCGCTTTTTCAAGTGAATGGCTGCCGACGTAATCGAGAAGAAGCCGGACTTCAATGCCCTGTTCTGCTTTTTTCATGAGAAGGGAAAGAAATTCATCGCTGTCAGGATCATTTTTTACAATATAAAATAACACATGGATCGAATGTGTGCTATTTTCAATGTCCTCGAACAATCTTTCATAAAAGCGTTCACCCACAATATATAGTCCAAAATTACTTTTTCTCAAAGGGTACTTCAGTTCATTTAATTTGCTGAGGTGTTTTTTCCTGCCAAAAGAATAGTCGAGCCGCAGCCAAACAACAAAAATCACTGCAATTATTCCGATCGTTATGATGCTGTTCAACATAAGCCCTCCTTATCGCTCCCAATCATCTAACTATTATGTTTTACGTCAGGATGAAAAATTATCAGCATAAAATCATTGACTGAATGCTCATTCATTATTATCATGTAAATATAGGGTAAGATTCAGAAAATTACATGGATTTTAAGTTTTTTGAATGATGGGGCAATGGGAGAATTCATCACAGAAACGGGGGAGACAAAATGGAAGCACTGTTATGGATCAATTTTGCTGCATTTCTACTTGTAACCGCTTACGGTGCAAGTTTGTTTATTTACTTGATCCGTTCAAGAATGGCATACATCAAGCTCGGGAAGAAAACAGAGTTTGATCAGCAGCTAAATGAAAGACTGAAGAACATTATGATCAATGTTTTCGGTCAAAAGAAGCTCCTAAAGGATAAAAAGAGCGGCATCATGCATGTGATGTTCTTTTACGGGTTTATCCTGGTGCAGTTTGGAGCACTTGATTTTATTATTAAAGGCTTATTGCCAGACAAGCATCTTCCGCTCGGACCGCTTTATCCGGGCTTCACTTTCTTTCAGGAAATCATCACTTTGATGATTCTGGTTGCGGTTGTATGGGCTTTTTACCGCAGGTACATTGAGAAGCTTGTGCGGTTAAAGAAAAACTTTAAAGCCGGGCTTGTGTTAATTTTTATCGGCGGCCTGATGCTGTCCGTTCTGCTTGGCAACGGAATGAACTTAATCTGGCACAATCATGAACTAACATGGACTGAACCGATTGCCTCAAGCTTTGCCTATCTGCTGAGCTTTGTCGGTGAAACTGGTGCGGCCGTTATCTTCTACGTTTCATGGTGGGTGCATTTGCTTATTCTTTTAACGTTCTTGGTTTATGTGCCTCAATCAAAGCATGCTCACTTGCTTGCAGGTCCGGCGAATGTTTACTTCGGCCGACTTTCAAACCCTGGAAAACTTGAGAAGATTGATTTTGAGGACGAGTCACAGGAAACATTCGGTGTTGGAAAAATTGAAGATTTCAAACAAACACAGCTGATTGATTTATATGCATGTGTCGAATGCGGACGCTGTACGAATATGTGTCCTGCAACCGGAACAGGCAAAATGCTTTCTCCGATGGATTTAATTTTGAGACTGCGCGATCATTTAACGGAAAAAGGGGCAGCTGTAACATCTATGTCTCCATGGGTGCCGACGTACGCTTTTGCCGGCACTAAGGGCAATCAGCTTGCAGCCATGGCATCAGGTCAGGGTTCTCAAGAAGCTGCTGCCGCGCTTGAATATAATCCAAGCCTGATCGGCGAAATCATCACAGAAGAAGAAATCTGGGCGTGTACGACATGCCGCAACTGTGAAGATCAGTGTCCGGTTATGAATGAACACGTAGACAAAATCATTGATATGCGGCGTTATCTTGTTTTGACAGAAGGTAAAATGGATCCGGATGCACAGCGTGCGATGACAAACATTGAACGCCAGGGAAATCCATGGGGCCTTAACCGAAAAGAGCGTGAAGACTGGCGTGAGGCTCGCGACGACGTTCATGTTCCAACTGTAAAAGAAATGAGTAAAGCAGGCGAGGAATTTGAGTACCTGTTCTGGGTAGGCTCAATGGGATCGTACGATAACCGCAGCCAAAAAATCGCGTTATCTTTTGCGAAGCTTTTAAACGAAGCGGGAGTGAAATTCGCAATCCTTGGAAACAAGGAAAAGAACTCGGGAGACACGCCTCGCCGCCTTGGAAACGAATTTTTATTCCAGGAGCTTGCAACGAAAAATATTGATGAATTCCAGAAAAATGAGATCAAGAAAATTGTCACGATTGATCCTCATGCGTACAACATTTTCAAAAATGAATATCCTGATTTTGGACTCGAGGCAGAAGTATACCATCATACAGAACTGCTCGCCAAGCTTGTAGAAGAGGGAAGGCTTGTTCCTAAATTTGAAGTGAACGAGACCATTACCTTCCATGACTCCTGCTACTTGGGACGCTACAACGAAGTATATGAGCCGCCGCGCGAAATTCTGAAGTCCATTCCTGGAGTTAAGCTTGTAGAAATGAACCGCAACCGTGAAACGGGAATGTGCTGCGGAGCAGGCGGAGGACTCATGTGGATGGAAGAAGATGCCGGTTCACGGGTAAACGTCGCAAGAACAAACCAGGCGCTTGAAGTGAACCCGACAGTCATCAGTTCAGGCTGTCCGTACTGCTTAACAATGCTGAGTGACGGAACGAAAGCAAAAGAGGTTGAAGAGACCGTCAGCACGTATGACGTAGCCGAGCTTCTTGAAAAAGCGGTGCTCGGGGATAAAAAAGAGAGCGTTGCTTAAAAGGAATTTCAGCATAAATGAAGAATGAAAGAGATAGACATATAGGAGGGTGAAGCGGATTTCGTTTCACCTTCTTCCCTGGAAGCAACCTGAGCGAGCGTTCAATCGGAATTTTGTAACCGTTTACTTTAGGTGTAAAAAATTTAAATAGTCTATACCATCTATGTCTGGCTTCAGCGCCTAGATCCTTGGTCAGAACAAGGCGCTTCCACTTTTCTTATTAAACTTAAGGGGATGACGAATGATGAATCGAACTGTAATCGTAAGCGGTGTTAGAACACCTTTTGGGAAATTCGGCGGAGGCCTCAGCTCTCTTACAGCGTCAGAGCTCGGAGGAATCGCTATTAAAGAAGCCTTAAAGCGTGCAAATGTAAACGCAGAAGAGGTGGATGAAGTGATTATGGGGTCTGTTCTGCAAGGCGGTCAGGGGCAAATTCCTTCCCTTCAGGCGGCAAGACATGCTGACATTCCCTGGAGCGTAAAAACAGAAACGATTAACAAAGTATGTGCGTCAGGAATGAGAAGTGTCACGCTTGCTGATCAAATCATCCGTGCCGGAGACGAAGAGGTCATAGTAGCAGGAGGAATGGAATCAATGAGCAATGCACCGTACATCATGCCTAAAGCAAGATGGGGACTGCGCATGGGAGATGCCAAGGTTCAGGATTTAATGGTTCATGATGGTCTTACATGCAGCTTTACAGGGGTTCACATGGGCACGTACGGAAATGAAACAGCATCAGATTTAGACATTTCAAGAGAAGCACAGGATGAGTGGGCGCTAAGAAGTCACAGGCGTACAGTTGAAGCGATCGAATCAGGGAAATTAAGCGAAGAAATCGTCCGTGTGGAGATTCCTCAGCGTAAAGGCGATCCGCTTAAAATAGAGCACGATGAAGCACCAAGAAAAGACACATCGATTGAAAGACTGTCTAAATTAAAACCAGTATTTAATCAAGCAGGCACCATTACGGCAGGAAATGCACCTGGTGTCAATGACGGCGCGGGAGCTCTTGTGCTGATGAGCGAAGAGCGTGCTAAACAAGAAGGAAAGCAGCCGATTGCGGCGATCATCGGCCATACTTCCATTGCGCTTGAGGCAAAGGACTTTCCGAAAACACCGGGACTTGTCATTCTTGAGCTTCTGAAAAAAACGGGTAAGAAGCTTGAAGACATCGATTTGTTTGAAATTAATGAGGCATTTTCAGCGGTCGCTTTAGCAAGCAATCAGCTGGCAGGACTCCATCCTGAAAAAGTAAATGTAAACGGCGGAGCCGTTGCACTCGGACATCCGATTGGAGCAAGCGGGGCAAGAATCATTATTACATTAATTCATGAGCTGAAAAGACGCGGGGGCGGAATCGGCATTGCGGCTATCTGCAGCGGCGGAGGCCAGGGCGACGCCATTATGGTTGAAGTATAAGCTTTCAAACGATCAAGGGGGATATACATGAGTATTCAAAACGTAATGGTTATCGGGGCAGGTCAAATGGGATCAGGCATTGCGCAGGTTTGTGCAATGGCAGGCTACAAGGTTTACTTGAATGATTTAAAAGAAGAATTCGTTCAAAAGGGATTCGCTTCGATTGATAAAAACCTTCAAAGGCAAGTAGAGAAAGAAAAAATGACAGCTGAACAAAAGCAGGAAATCTTAAGCAGACTGACTGCTTCAACAGATCTTCAAGATGCAGCACAAACGGATTTGGTTATTGAGGCAGCTGTTGAAAATATGAAAATCAAATCAGACATTTTTGCAAAGCTTGATGAAATTACACCAGAGCAAACCATTCTTGCGACAAATACTTCTTCTTTGCCGATTACAGAAATCGCAGCAGCAACAAAGCGTCCTGAAAAGGTAATCGGCATGCACTTTATGAACCCGGTGCCAGTGATGAAGCTGGTTGAAATTATCCGCGGTCTCGCAACAAGCGATGAAGTGTATCAGGCGATTGAAGATATGACGAAAACATTGAAAAAAGTTCCGGTTGAAGTGAATGATTTTCCTGGCTTCGTTTCAAACAGAATTCTTATGCCGATGATCAATGAAGCCATCTACACTCTGTACGAAGGGGTTGCAGAGAAAGAAGCGATTGATGAAGTGATGAAGCTCGGGATGAATCATCCGATGGGACCGCTCACGCTTGCAGACTTTATTGGTCTTGATACGTGTCTTTATATTATGGAAACGCTGCACGAAGGCTTTGGCGACGATAAATACCGCCCATGCCCGCTTCTCAGAAAATATGTGAAAGCAGGATGGCTCGGCCGCAAAACAGGCAGAGGATTTTATTCATACGAGAGTTAATCAGACATCACAGGGGGACGGAACATGAATATTCGCTTCACAGAAGAGCAGGAAATGATGCGGAAGATGGTGCGGGATTTTGCTCAAACAGAAATTGAGCCGTTTGTTGAAAAGATGGAGCAGGGAGAATTTCCAAGAGAGATTCTCCGCAAAATGGGTTCACTTGGTTTAATGGGGATTCCGATCCCTGAGCAATACGGAGGAGCGGGTATGGATTTTACCTCCTACATTATCGCAATCCATGAGCTTTCAAAAGTAAGTGCGACAGTCGGAGTGATATTAAGCGTTCATACCTCAGTCGGCACGAATCCGATTCTTTATTTTGGAACAGAAGAGCAGAAAAAGAAGTATATTCCAAAGCTTGCAAGCGGCGAATACTTAGGCGCTTTCTGTTTAACAGAGCCGGGATCAGGGTCTGATGCCGGCAGCTTAAAAACAAAGGCTGTCAAAAAAGACGGCAAATACATTCTGAATGGATCAAAGGTATTTATCACAAATGGGGGAGAGGCAGACACGTATATCGTGTTTGCATCAACAAATCCCGAGGCAGGCACAAAGGGGATTTCAGCATTTGTGGTTGAAAAGAATACGGAGGGCCTTGTGATTGGGAAAGATGAGCATAAAATGGGGCTTTGCGGCTCACGGACTGTCCAGCTTTCCTTCGAGGATGCAGAGATTCCGTTTGAAAACCTTCTTGGGGAAGAAGGAGACGGGTTTAAAATTGCCATGGCCAATCTGGATGTGGGGAGAATCGGAATTGCGGCACAGTCGCTTGGCATCGCGCAGTCTGCACTTGAGAACTCCATTCAATATGCAAAAGACCGTGTTCAATTCGGCAAGCCAATCTCTGCTCAGCAGGGAATCGGCTTTAAACTGGCAGACATGGCAACAAGTGTTGAATCCTCTGAACTCCTGACATACAGAGCCGCTTTTTTGAGGCAAAACGGACTTCCATGCGGAAAAGAAGCGTCTATGGCAAAGCTGTTCGCATCAAAAACAGCGATGGAGGCTGCTACAGAAGCGATTCAAGTATTCGGCGGCTATGGCTATACAAAGGACTATCCAGTTGAACGCTACTTCCGTGACGCAAAAGTTTGCGAAATTTATGAAGGAACAAGCGAGATTCAAAGAATCGTCATCAGTAAACATGTCTTAAATTAAAACAACGGGGGATGAAATAAATGTTTTTTAAACTATCAGATGAGCATGAAATGATCCGCAAAATGGTAAGAGATTTCGCTAAAAATGAAGTAGAGCCGACAGCTGCAGAGCGCGATGAAGAAGAACGTTTTGACCGCGAACTTTTCGACAAAATGGCGGAGCTCGGTTTAACAGGCATTCCATGGCCAGAAGAATACGGCGGCATCGGCAGCGACTACTTGGCGTATGTCATTGCGGTTGAAGAACTTTCAAGAGTGTGTGCATCAATCGGGGTAACCTTATCTGCCCATACATCACTTGCAGGCTGGCCTGTCTACAAATTCGGCACAGAAGAGCAAAAGCAGAAGTATTTGAAGCCAATGGCACAGGGCGAAAAAATTGGCGCTTACGGATTAACTGAGCCAGGATCAGGGTCTGACGCAGGCGGCATGAGAACAACTGCTAAATTAAACGGCGACTATTACATTCTTAATGGCTCTAAAATTTTCATTACAAACGGCGGAATTGCCGATACGTATATTGTTTTTGCGGTGACGGACCCTGAGAGCAAACATAAGGGCACTAGCGCATTTATCGTTGAAAAAGACTTCAAGGGCTTCTCTGTTGGCAAAAAAGAAAGCAAGCTTGGCATTCGTTCCTCGCCGACAACAGAAATCATCTTTGAAGATTGCATCGTGCCAAAAGAAAACCTTCTTGGCCAAGAAGGAGAAGGCTTTAAAATCGCCATGATGACCCTTGATGGCGGCCGTAACGGAATTGCCGCACAAGCTGTCGGAATTGCACAAGGTGCTCTTGATGCTTCTGTTGCTTATGCGAAAGAACGCCAGCAGTTCGGAAAACCGATTGCCATGCAGCAGGGCATCGGCTTCAAATTGGCTGATATGGCTACGACGGTTGAAGCATCCCGTCTCTTAACCTATCAGGCTGCTTGGCTTGAATCAGAAGGGCTTCCTTATGGAAAAGAATCAGCCATGTCGAAGCTTTTTGCAGGGGATACGGCAATGAAGGTGACAACAGAAGCTGTACAGGTGTTCGGCGGCTACGGCTACACGAAAGATTACCCTGTAGAACGGTATATGAGAGATGCAAAAATCACTCAAATCTATGAAGGCACACAGGAGATTCAAAGACTGGTTATTTCAAGAATGATCACAAAATAAGAGAGAAAAAACAGGGAGGCGGTGGAAAATGACGAAACGTGAAGTGCATGCTTCTGTCAAAGACGAGCGGCTTGTTCAAAAACGGCGTGACCAAATGATTAAAGGTGCGGTAAATCTCTTTAAGCAAAAAGGATTCCACCGCACCACCACCAGGGAAATTGCCAAGGCGGCCGGCTTCAGCATCGGCACGCTGTATGAATATATCAGACAAAAGGAAGATGTGCTGTATCTTGTCTGTGACACGATCTATGACCAGGTTCGCGACAGGCTGGAGAAAGACATTGATATTAAGCAGGGAACCATTGAAAGCTTAAAGGTTGCGATTGCCAACTATTTCAAAGTGGTCGATGAAATGCAGGATGAGGTGCTTGTCATGTACCAGGAGGCAAAGTCACTGTCGCGTGACGCTCTCCCGTACGTCCTGCAAAAAGAAATCGAAATGGTCGGGATGTTTGAAAAAGTGATTGCAGGCTGCGTGGATAAAGGGGAAATCTCGCTTACTTCCAGGGAGCGGGAATTATTGGCGCACAATATATTCGTTCAGGGGCAAATGTGGGGCTTCAGAAGATGGGCTCTGCAAAGAAACTACACGTTAGAGGAGTATATTGAAGTTCAGACAAAGCTGATTCTTCAAGGGGTAGAAAAAACGGGAATCTAACGAATAACGAGAGCAAAGGGGATGCGGGACGTATGCATACACAGGAGACCTATAAACCGAAACATGCCGTTCGTTTTGTAACGGCTTCAAGTTTGTTTGACGGACACGATGCTTCGATTAACATTATGCGGAGAATTCTGCAGGCGAGCGGAGCAGAGGTTATCCACCTCGGACACAATCGTTCGGTTGAAGAAATCGTAAATGCAGCCATTCAGGAGGATGCACAGGGAATTGCCATTTCTTCTTATCAAGGCGGACATGTTGAGTTCTTCAAATACATGTATGACCTTTTAAAAGAAAGAGGAGCCTCGCATATTCGTCTGTACGGCGGAGGCGGCGGTGTCATCATTCCGCGTGAAATAAAAGAACTGCATGAATACGGGATTGCTCGGATTTTTTCTCCTGAAGACGGCAGAGAGCTCGGACTTCAAGGAATGATTGAGCTCATGATGAAAGAGTGCGATTTCCAAACCGCTGTGAAAATTGAGGACGAAATCGAAAAGCTGAAAACGGGTGATGTTGGAGCAATTGCCAAGCTGATTACAGTTGCTGAATCACAGCTCGGCAGCAAAAACGAAGCAGCTGCGACAGCTGAAAAGGTGATTTCAGAAGTGAAGCAATTGTCTTCAGACGCTCCTGTGATCGGGATAACAGGTACTGGCGGAGCTGGAAAAAGTTCGCTTACAGATGAACTGATCCGCAGATTTCTAAATGAAGTTCCTGAAATCAAAATTGCGGTTATCTCCATTGACCCGACAAAGCAAAAAACTGGCGGAGCCCTGCTCGGTGACCGCATCCGCATGAACGCCATCTTTTCGCCAAGGGTATACATGAGAAGTCTTGCGACAAGACAATCAAGATCAGAATTGTCTCTTGCGATCAATGATGCGATTGCTGTTGTCAAAGGTGCAGGATATGACCTGATTATTGTTGAAACAAGCGGAATCGGCCAGGGTGATGCTGCAATTACAGAAATTTGTGATCTCTCTTTATATGTCATGACAAGCGAATTTGGCGCCCCGTCCCAGCTTGAAAAAATAGATATGATCGATTACGCAGATCTGATTGTGATCAACAAGTTTGAGAGAAAAGGATCGCAGGATGCAAAGCGCCAGGTGCAAAAGCAATATCAGCGCAGCCACATGCTGTTTGAAAGTCCATTTGAAGACTTGCCGGTGTATGGAACAATTGCAAGCCAGTTCAACGATCCCGGCACAAACACATTGTTTGTAGCGCTTTTAGATCTGATCAATGAAAAGGCTGGAAAAAGCTGGTCTTCAACCCTTCCAGTCGTGAAGGATGTAGAAAAGCAAAACGTCATTATCCCGACAGACCGCCGCTACTATTTAAGGGAAATTAGTGAATCCGTTCGCAGCTACCATCAAAAAGCTGAATATCAGGCTGACGTTGCGAGAAGATTATTTCAGCTTCAGGGCGCAATTGAAAGTGTAAAAGAGAGAGGCGCTGCACCAGAAGTGGTGGAATCATTGGAAGCTATTAAAAAAAGTGTTGAAGAAGAGCTGTCGCAAGAATCAAAACGGATTTTAGATTCATGGGCTGCTTTGAGAGAAAAATATGAAGCGGATCAATTTGTGACCAAAATCCGCGATAAAGAAATCGTAACAAAATTAAAAACGGTTTCTCTTTCAGGATTATCCATTCCTAAAGTATCTTTGCCGAAATATAAAGATTACGGTGAAATTTTGAAATGGGTATACAAAGAAAATGTTCCGGGATCATTTCCGTATACGGCAGGCGTTTTTCCATTCAAACGTGCAGAAGAAGATCCGAAGCGCCAGTTCGCAGGAGAAGGAACTCCTGAACGGACAAATCGCCGTTTTCACTATTTGTCAAAGGATGATCCTGCTAAGCGCCTGAGCACAGCATTTGACTCTGTTACGCTGTACGGAGAAGATCCTGCTTACCGCCCTGATATTTACGGAAAAATCGGCGAAAGCGGTGTGAGCATCTGTACATTGGACGATATGAAAAAGCTGTATGCCGGATTTGATCTGTGTGCACCGGCAACTTCTGTTTCAATGACCATTAACGGCCCTGCGCCTATTATTCTGGCAATGTTCATGAATACGGCGATTGAACAGCAGATTCAAAAACAGGAAACAGAGCTTGGCCGCGCCCTTACCGCAGATGAGCTGAAAGCAGTGAAGGAAAAAACCCTTCAAACAGTCCGCGGTACGGTTCAGGCAGATATCTTAAAAGAAGATCAAGGTCAGAACACATGCATCTTCTCTACGGAATTCGCCTTGAAAATGATGGGTGACATTCAGGAATACTTTATCAATGAAAAAGTAAGAAACTACTATTCTGTTTCGATTTCGGGCTATCATATCGCCGAAGCCGGGGCTAACCCGATTTCCCAGCTGGCCTTTACGCTTGCGAACGGCTTCACTTACGTTGAATATTATTTAAGCCGCGGCATGAAAATAGATGATTTCGCACCGAATCTCTCTTTCTTCTTCAGCAATGGATTGGATCCGGAGTATACGGTGATCGGACGCGTCGCACGCCGCATCTGGTCGACAGTGATGAGAGAAAAATACGGTGCAAACGACCGCAGCCAAAAGCTGAAATATCATGTGCAGACATCAGGCCGCTCGCTGCATGCACAGGAAATCGACTTTAACGACATCCGTACTACACTGCAGGCATTAATGGCCCTGCAGGATAACTGCAACTCGCTTCATACGAACGCTTATGATGAAGCAATTACAACACCGACGGAAGAATCCGTGCGCAGAGCGATGGCGATTCAGCTGATTATTACAAAAGAGCACGGTTTAACCAAGAATGAAAATCCGCTGCAGGGATCCTTTATTATTGAAGAGTTAACAGATCTAGTAGAGGAAGCCGTCCTGAAGGAGTTCGATTCCATCAATGAGCGCGGCGGTGTTTTAGGCGCTATGGAAACACAGTATCAGCGCGGAAAAATTCAGGATGAGTCCATGCATTATGAAATGCAAAAACATTCAGGACAGCTGCCGATCATCGGTGTAAATACGTACATCAATCCAAACAAACCGTCCGAGGAATCAGTCGATAACATGGAAATCGCACGCGCATCCAAAGAAGAAAAAGAAACACAGATTCAAAACTTAAGAGCGTTCCAGGAACGCAACGAAGCATACGCAGCCGAAGCAATCGACCGCTTAAAGCAGGCAGCCATCCACAATCAGAATATTTTCGCTGAATTGATGGAGACGGTAAAATATGCAAGCTTAGGTCAAATCACGCAGGCTTTATATGAAGTAGGCGGACAGTATCGCCGGAATATGTAAGTATTAGAGCCCCCCCGGATATCCGGGGAGGCTTTTTTTCTGTGTAAAACAAGGGCTTGCCAGTTGAACTAGGCGGCACTTTTTGCGAGTGGCATGCTTCGAATAACACAAATCCGAATCTCTTTAGGACATCACAAATCTACTTCCTGAATTTTTCATTTAGTTCGTGCCAAATTTAGTATAAAATGAAAGAACATAGAAAACTTCGGCACACGCTGAAGAGAGGGGTTTTCATAAAAATGAGTACATATAAAATCTGGTTTAACCGCTGGTTCTCAGTTGCCTATCATTACATCGACATGATCCGGGCCAATGAAGACGGGATAAAGTTCGAAGTGTACGGAACGCACCCTGACCCTGACCACGTGATGCTTGCCAACTGCGATTATTCTGAAGTTGAGCCAAAGCTTGATACAGACGATGAGTATGTTCTTTATTGTCTGAATTTTTGTAAAAAACATGGAATTCAGCTGTTTGTTCCAAGATATAAAATGCTTCCAATTGCCAAAGCCATAAATGAGTTTGAAGCAATCGGCACAAAGGTATTAGTAAATAGAGATGCCAATCTATTAGAAACAATTGAAAACAAAGATGAATTTTATGATAGATGCAAAGAAAAAGGCATCTTTGAGATTCCTTCTTTTTATACGGCAAGCACAGCTGATGAATTTAAAGAAACCTATGAAAAATTGAAAAACGAAGGTCTTGGCGTTTGCTATAAGCCGGTAGTAGGAGAAGGAGGCTACGGTTTCCGGATTATTGATGATGAGCTTGATCCCCTGAAAGAAGTGATGGCGCCAAGCTACCGGATTCCATTTCAGAGAGCATATGATGGCCTGAGTGCTGTCCCGGAATTTCCTGAGCTTATGGTGATGGAGTTTTTGGAAGGAGAAGAATACAGCATTGACTGCCTCGCTTTTGACGGGGAATTGCTGGCTGCGGTACCGCGGAAAAAAGGCGGGGGCAGAATCCGGATCCTTGAGAATAACAAAGAGCTTATCCGTCTTGCGGAGGAGTTCACTAAGGAATTTAAATTGGACTATATCTTTAACATACAAGTGAAATTCAATCAAGGCCTGCCTAAGTTGCTTGAGATCAACCCGAGAATGTCAGGCGGACTCTATTTCAGCTGTTTATCAGGGGTGAACTTCCCTTATCTTGCCGTTAAATTGCTGCTTGGGGAAAAAGTAGAGAAGCAGGAAATGAAACTTGATATCAAAGCGACTTTCCTCGAAAAAGAAATCATTTTGTAAGCATTTATTTGAAACTTTTTTTCCTGCGAATCGTATGAAAGATTAACACCTTCTAAAAAGGTTTTTAGTTTAAATTTTGTTAAAATATTGGTAGTATTAAACTTGTGGTCACGTTATCGTGATGTCAGGCCAAAAGATCTATTTTTTTTAAAAAAAAATAATTCTGGCCGCGGTTTCAGACTTGCAAGTTTCCACATTACCCAAGAGGGAGAGTGAAGAAATGGCAATTACATTACAAAAGGGTCAGAAGATTGATTTGACTAAAGGCAATGCAGGCCTGAAGAATTTGATGGTCGGCCTTGGCTGGGACCCTGTTCAGCAAAAAAGCGGCGGGCTGCTTGGCAGTTTATTCGGCGGCGGAGGCGGAAGCAATGTAGATTGTGACGCATCTGTCATGATGCTTGATGAAAACGGCCGTCTGCTTGATAAGAAAAGTGTGATTTATTTCGGTAACCTTACAAGCAAATGCGGTTCTGTCAAACATACAGGCGACAACTTAACAGGTGAGGGCGATGGAGACGATGAGCAGGTTTTAATCGACTTGAGCAAAGTGCCGTCAAACGTCCATAAGCTTGTATTTGTTGTAAACATCTATCAAGCAGTTCAAAGAAAACAGCATTTCGGCATGATTCAGAATGCATTTATCCGTGTAGTTGATTCAGCAACGAAAACAGAGCTTGTTCATTATAACCTGTCTGATGACTATTCCGGCTTAACGTCTCTTATTCCGGGAGAAATTTACCGTCACGGCGGCGAGTGGAAATTCGCAGCAGTCGGATCAGGTACAACAGATGCATCAATTACTGAAATAGCAAATCGTCACGCGTAAATTTTAAAAATAAAACTTATACATAAAAGGAGTCGAATCGAAATGGCAATCAGTTTATCTAAAGGTCAAAAAATCGATTTAACAAAATCAAATCCTGGTTTATCTAAAGTATTAGTAGGTCTTGGCTGGGACACAAACAAATATGACGGCGGAAATGACTTTGACTTAGACACGTCTGTTTTCTTATTAGATGCTAATGGAAAAGCTTCAAGCGAAGCAGATTTCATTTTCTACAACAATCTTGTAGGCGGCAACGGTTCTGTTGAGCACACTGGCGACAACCGTACAGGCGAAGGCTCAGGCGATGATGAAGTCATCAAAGTAAACCTATCTCAAGTTCCATCAACAATCGATAAAATTGCGTTCACAATCACAATCCATGATGCTGAATCACGCAGCCAAAACTTCGGACAAGTTTCAAATGCATATGTACGCATTTTAAACGAAGAGAGCAACCAGGAATTAATCCGCTACGACTTAGGAGAAGATTTCTCTATCGAAACAGCGGTTGTAGTTGGAGAATTATACCGTCACGGCGCTGAATGGAAATTTAATGCAATCGGAAGCGGCTACCAAGGCGGCTTAGGTTCCCTAGTTAAAGACTACGGTTTAGACGTTTAAGAACCGGACTGAAAAATAAGGATGAGAGGTGCGTTGTTTTTTATAAACAACGCGCCTTTTTAAAAAATAAAAAGTGTGAAGGGACTGCCTGGGTTTTCCCGGGCGGTTCCGCTTTTCTAATGTCTAGCTGCGGCGCCTAGCTCCTCGGCCAGAACGGCTCCGAAAGTATTGGCAAAAAGCACCTTTTCTGCCCCTTATCTGTCTGTCGAAGCTGACCAAGGCGCCTCCGCTTTTCTATTTTTCTAGTAAGAAATTTACCATCTAGTACATCACGAAGAGGGTCTGAATGGAGGAACAAGCTTGAAGCATTTTCAATATTTATCTAAAGAAAAGCGCAATGAAATCTTTTTATACGAACCAATCCATTTTTCAAAAGAAACAGAACGGGAAACCCTGGCCTATACGTTAGGCGCGACTCTCTACATGCCTGGTAATCGGACAGTTATTTCAAACGATGTACTATCTGGTAAATTTCTTAATGGAAAACACGAAGGATTAACTTCAATGGTGATTTGTCTTGAAGATTCAATCGGTGATACAGAAGTAGAATCAGCAGAAGAGAATACAGTCAGACAAATCGAAGCCATCTCAAACAGCATTTTAAAAGGCAAGTTTGATCAGAGAAATCTGCCGCTTATTTTTGTGCGGATCCGAAATGAAGATCAAATGAAACGCCTTGCTTCAAAGCTAAAGCATCATATCCAGCTGTTAAGCGGGTTTGTCTTCCCTAAATTCACATCTGAAAATGGAAGAGGCTATTATGCAGCCTTGCAGGAAATCGCCGTTCTTTACTCTGTCACACTGTATGGAATGCCTATTTTAGAGACGAAAGAAATTATTTACAAAGAATCCAGGATGGCTGAATTGCTTGGCATTAAAGAGATTCTTGATGATTACTATGAACTCGTCCTCAATGTCCGCCTTGGAGGAACAGATTTATCAGGGCTGTTCGGTATCAGAAGAAGCAGGGATACAACGATTTATGATATTTCCGTTATTCGCGACTGCATTACAGACATCATTAATGTGTTCGGCAGATGTGAAAAAGAATACGTCATTTCAGGGCCGGTCTGGGAGTATTTTGGCGGCGGCCAGCGGATTTTAAAGCCTCAAATCAGACAAACGCCTTTTCAGCAGGCATATGGCACCGAGGGTCTTGAATTCAGAGCGAACCTGATTGACCGTTATGACGACGGCTTAATCCATGAAATCGTCCTTGATAATACAAATGGCCTTGTAGGCAAGACCATTATACATCCGTTGCATATTAAAATTGTAAATGCACTGAATGCGGTGACAAAAGAAGAATATTTAGATGCGTCGGCCATTCTTGATCAGGCGCAATCTTACAATGGCGTCATTCGAAGTGAGTTTTCAAATAAAATGAACGAAATCAAACCCCATTACAATTGGGCGCGGAAAATCATCTTGAAATCAAAAATATACGGGGTGTTCCATGAGCAGCAATCATTTATTGACCTTATCAGCGAAACAACAAACGAGCAATTATACATTTGATTTATTAGGGAAGCTTTCTGTAGAAATTGAACTGACAAGCAATCCGTATCTTCTTCCTTTGGAAAACCTGTTTTCTATGGCAGCGCGGATTAATAAAAAACGCGGCTTCTTATTTGTGAGCAAAGTCCTCGGCAAACATATTCCTGTTAATCCAACGCTTGCTCTTCTTACTGGACAAGCTCTTGCAGCAAGATATATGGAAGTTGTGCACGGTGAAACACATCCTGAAAGAGATCAGATTTTAGCTTGCTTAAACGGGGAACCGATTCAAAAGAGCGAGTACCGCCATGCTTTGAGCGAACCGGCTCTTTTCATAGGGTTTGCTGAAACGGCAACTGCCCTTGGACATGCAGTCTTTGAAAACTTTGAACATGCCTCTTTTTTTCATACAACAAGGGAAATGGTATCTGGAATGGATTCCATCATCAATTTTGAAGAAGAGCATTCTCATGCGACCTCTCACCGCTGTTATGTGAACGAGAGTCTATTTGATAATGCCAGCCCGATTGTTTTAGTAGATGACGAAGTAACCACAGGAAAAACAGCGCTGAATATCATAGAATCGATCCAGGCGAAATATCCGCGCCGGGAATATACAGTCGTGTCGATACTGGATTGGCGCTCTGAAGAAGACCAGCAGAGATTCAGAGAAACAGAAGAAAGACTTGGTGTTAAAATCCATACCGTTTCTTTAATAACAGGTCTTATTACAACAACAGGGAACCCGGTAGCAGAGAATCAGGGTGGAAAAGAAAGATCATCCGTGTCTGAATCAGAGATTAATGAAATCTATTTATCTAGTGAAAATGGCGTAACTCCGTATTCTTCTGAACTTCTATCTGCACCTTATTTATTACACACTGGCAGATTCGGTCTTTCAGATCAGGAACAGCTTAGTGTGGATGAGTATTGTCAACATGCAGCAGCCAGTCTCCTTAAATATCGCAAGGGAAAGAAAACTCTATGCCTTGGTACAGGAGAATTTATGTATGTGCCGATGAAGACGGCGTCCTTTATGGGAGAGGGAATTTTCTATCAATCAACAACCAGAAGTCCGATTCATCCGGTTGACCGTGAAGATTACGCGGTGAAAAGCGCATATCCCTTTATAAACCCGGAAGACGGAGAGACGGCTAATTACTTTTATAATGCAGAGCAGGATCAATACGACGAAGTTTTCGTCTTTTTTGAACGGTCTGTTTTAGGTGACCATATGCAATCTATGATGAAACAGCTGAAAAGCGTTTTTCCGATTATCAATCTCGTTTTTTTCAGTACAAACAAAAAAGGAAGTGCAGCAGATGAATAAGGTGAAGCAGCAATTGCCAAAGCCGGCAGCGATGGGAAGCTATTCGGAGCAGGACGTTATTTTCTTATTAAAGGACCTGAGTGACGTTACCCTTGAAAAATCAACATTAGAAAGAGAGCAGGCTGTACAAAGCGGAACTCATTATTCAGAAATGCTTCCGATTGAATACAAGCCGACAGATGAATATTTACAGCTTTTTCATCATTCTTTAGATATGTACAAACAAAAACTGGCGATTGCAGTAGGAACAGTGGCTGAGCGCATCCTGCAAGTGAAAGGACGCAGCATCGTTCTTGTATCCCTTGCAAGAGCAGGTACGCCAATTGGCATTTTAATGAAAAGATATCTTATGCAAACTTATCATCTCAATGTTCCTCATTACAGTGTTTCGATCGTCAGAGGACGCGGCATCGATGAAAATGCAATGAGGTATATTGCTCAAAATCATCCAGATGACCATGTTCAATTTGTGGACGGGTGGACTGGAAAAGGAGCCATTACAAGAGAATTGACAGAGGCGATGGCCGACTTCAACAGCAAATACGAAATGCACATGGATGATTCACTTGCTGTCTTGGCGGATCCAGGCTATTGCACTGAGATTTACGGAACTCGTGAAGACTTCTTAATTCCAAGTGCCTGCTTGAATTCCACCGTTTCAGGATTGGTGAGCAGAACCGTATTAAATGACCAGTTCATTGGGCCTGATGATTTTCATGGAGCAAAATATTATTCGGAACTGATTCCTGAAGATGTGTCGAACCATTTTATTGATGTTGTCGTCTCAGAATTTGCGCATGTTGCTGAAGAAATCAGCGAACAGCTGGTAAAGCTTGAGGCAGAAGACAAAGAGCCGACGTGGAAAGGCATCCAGGATATTAAACAAATTCAGGATGATTTCAGCATAGAAAATATTCACCATGTAAAACCGGGAGTAGGCGAAACAACGCGCGTTCTTTTACGCAGAATCCCTTGGAAAATTCTTGTTAAGGATTTAAACAATAAAGATCTCGAACACATTTTCCTGCTGGCAAAAGAACGAAATGTACCGGTGATTGAATACAAGAACATGTCATATTCATGCTGCGGCATAATAAAGCCCCTAAACTAGGAGGAACAATCTGTGATTTTTGCAAGTGATCTGGATCAAACACTCATTTATTCAAGAAGGTCCTTCCGTGAGCCGGTAAGCGAATCTGATATTCGCCTGATCGAAATGCTGGATGGTCAGGAAATCTCATTTATGACGAAAAAAGCGATTTCCATGCTGAAGGAAATTGCAGAGCAAATGACCTTTGTTCCTGTTACGACAAGAACACCCTCACAATACGGGCGCATCACTGTTTTCCAGGAGGAAATTATTCCTGGCTACGCTGTCACAAGCAATGGGGGACATGTGTTCAAGAACGGTAAGCTCGACGAAGAATGGAAACAGCATTTAGAAAACCTGATGAAAAATGAGTGCACAAGTTTAGAGGAAGTTTCCCGCAAGTTTCAGGAGATTGCAGCAGAAGATTGGGTGTTAAAACAAAAAAATGCTGAAAATCTCTTTCTCTATAATATTATCGACCGCGCTCTCATTCCTGAAGCGCGTCTGCAGGAATTTATCCTATGGCTCGACCGCCATGGCTGGAAGCACTCTCTGCAGGGCAGAAAGCTATACTTTGTACCGAAGCCAATCAACAAATGGGATGCCGTTGCTTATGTCAAAGAAGCGATTGGCGCAAAAACCGTGATTACTGCGGGAGATTCATTGCTTGATTTATGCATGCTTGAAGGGGCAGATCATGCTTTTTCACCGCTGCACGGAGAATTGGGCGAATCAAATACTCGACTAGCAGAAACGATTAAAAGAACGAACAAAAACGGGATTTTTGCATCCGAAGAAATTTTGGAGAACGTATTGGCAAAAGTAAGCCCGGCACCAGCTGAGTTATAAAATAGAAATATTTACCTTGTGCTGGTACAATAATAATAAGGTGTTTCTGATGTCAAATGGCTGAACGATTTGATTTTCTTTAGATATTATTGGAGTGAACGTATTGGTTACATTAGAAAAGAACCATACAAATTTATTGGATAAAAATATTATGAGTTCCTCACAGGCCTGCCGGGTATGGGGAATTGACGATTCAACCCTGCGGAAACGAATCGATCAGTTCCCTAGCGGCACCATTCGGAAATTCGGGAAAACATGGGTTGTAACGAGTGAAGGAATGCAGCACGTATTTGGCGAAAAGAGAACAGGCAGATAGCTCTCTTTTCAGGACTTAGTTCAATTTCTGTTCAAACGAATCATAAAAATAGATTGCTGGATGTGACTTTTTGGGGGAGGGAAGAGAGATGATTCGAACATATCAGCCAGTAGCAGCGGCTAATCTTGAAACGGATTGGCAAGCGCTTCTTTTTCAGCCGTTATCTGAGCGCTCGGGATTTGTGAATACTCCCTCTGAAATGAAAATCCCTCAAATAGCCATTCGCATGCTCGGAACACCTTTAGTGGAAGATGAGTATTTTCAAACGCTTTACGATCTCGTTCACAATGACGAGCTTGAGATTCACTTTATCAGTGAAAATCTCGACAAAACCATTCCTCAGGAGAAATTCCAGGCGGTTCAGAACTTATTGATTCTGCATGGAAAAGAAAAGCTGTCAGTGAACCGGTTTGTTGCTTTTATGGACCGTGACCAGCTGCTTCCAATGCTTAAAAATCCTGAATTGAACCGCCATTTGAGAGCTTGTTTCATCAAGGTGCTGACTCCCTTTTTCGAAGATCGCAAGGATGAAACAGGAGATTTCAGAAGAGTCATTGTGGATCTTGTTAAATGGACGTGGAATCACTTATATAAAGAACTTGAAAAAACAGCCAATCAAGAAGATAGAATACCGGCATTTTTCTGGTATGGAAATGCGACGCCAAGCGAGCAGCACTTCCTTAAGTTCCTCATCCTATTCGGCTGCGATGTCATCGTTGCGCATCCGGAAGGGACGGATATACTGGCGGATGCAGATCCGTTTGAAGCGATCAGCAAGATCGTTCGCTATCCGGGGACTCATCAACTGACAGCGTTTCCAAAAACAAGGCCGGAGCGGACTTCTACAATTGCCTATAAAGCATCGAAAGAAATCGACCAGGTTCTTCATTCCGATGATTCCATGCTTTATAAGCCGTGGCAATTCAGAAATTATTCTCCTAATGCCATTACGCTGAAAACAACCTATGATGAACTTTTTATTCTTATAAAAGAAAGAGCCTTTTTAAGGCCGAATTTTGAAGTCCGAAACAATACAGTAAATATCCCGGCCATCTTTTCAAAAATTTTCGGCATGACCAAAAACCGCCGGGCATACTGGGGCAAAATTCAGTACTTGACCGATTATGAATATGCAGAGGTTATTAAACAATTTCCTTTTACGTGGGAAGCGAAAGGAAACCCTCACTTTCATTATCAGAATGCGCTCGGGGAAAAGCAGGAGCTGCAGGCTGATAAAATGATGAACAGCCACTGGTGGAGATACAGTAACCTGCCGACTGGCCTGCAGAAGGGAATCGCTGAAGCGATCTCGAGGTATTGCGCGCATCCTAAATTAAAAAAACAAGATCAGGAAAGCTTATATGATCTCCAGCTGTATTTGTTTAATCAAGCTATGAATATTCCAAACAGCATGATCAAGCTGATGCAGAATTTTGATTACTCTCAATATGTGCCGCGGATTGTGCTTTACAATAATGAGAATAACGGCTTCATGACCCGTGCTGATGCAGCTATCCTGCTGTTAATGAATGAATTTGGACTGGATATCGTCCTATACAATCCGCCGGGCCATAACGACATTGAAAACTTTGTTGATGAACGATATTTTGACAGTCATTGGCTGGATGAGATGAGCTTTGGCGAAGAGTTCCAGGAGCCTTCGCGCCTGAAAAAATTCATCCGGAAAATGTTCTGATTTAATGATCAAGGGAGGATACCAATATGTCTCAAGTACCAGGACTCAGTAAAGTGGATCAAATGGAAGAGGTTCTGCAGGAAGGGCCGAACAGCATGAAGGTACAGCTGCAAAAAGAACCTGAAGTTCAAAAGCTTGCGCAAATGATTGACCACCGCAATCAAGTCGGAATGCTTGAATATGGAAAAGCGCCGGCGGATGAAATTTCCGCTTTTTCAGGAAAAATATTAAATACAATGCAATCAAGCAGCATGGAAGAGTCGAGCGCGCTTCTTAAACACCTCGGTAAAATCATGGACCGCTTTGATCCAAAGGATTTTGCCGAGCAAAAAGGGATTATGAAAAAAATCTTTAACCGCGGCCAGAAGATGGTAGAGAAAATTATGTCCAAGTATCAGACAATGGGCGGGGAAATTGATAAAGTGTACATGGAAATCGTTAAATATGAAGATGAAATGAAACGCTCAACCAATACACTTGAACAGCTATATGAACAAAATTTCCAATACTACATGGAGCTTGAAAAATATATAGTGGCCGGAGATATGAAAGCGGCTGAGCTGAAACAGCAGCTTCCTGCTTTAGAAGCAAAAGCGGCATCAGGAGATCAGCTTGCACAAATGGAGCTTGATACGATGCGTAATGCGGTAGAAGTGCTCGAACAAAGAGTGTATGACCTTGAGCTTGCTAAACAAGTGGCTTATCAGTCAGCGCCGCAAATTCGTCTCCTGCAGAGAGGAAATACAAAGCTGATTGGAAAAATCAACTCAGCTTTCGTCACAACCATTCCGATCTTTAAAACAGGTCTGATCAACGCCATCGCTGCAAAAAGACAGAAGCTTGTGGCAGATTCTATGAACGAGCTTGAAAAACGCACAAATGAAATGCTTGTCCGCAACGCTCAAAATATATCAAAGCAAAGTGTTGATATTGCGAGACTTTCAGGAAGTCCAAGCATTAAAATGGAAACAATCGAAGAAACCTGGAGCATTATCCTAAAAGGGATGCAGGAAACAAAAGCCATTGAAGATGAGAACAAACAGCTTCGTGAACAAGGCCGTGTCCGGCTTCAGGAGCTTCAAAATAATTTTAAACAAATCAAAAACAGCCGCTGAAACTCGGAATTTCTTCCGGGTTTTTCTATGAAGTTCTAATTATTAATAGAAATGTTAAAAATTATTCTGATTTATTACAAGGAAGAAGATTAAGGTAGCATAAAGTGTTAGAATTTGTTTATAATGAATGGTATGACTTGAATACATAGGATTCGGACGGTGCTATCAATCTCACTTCCGAATTTCTTATAGGGTGAAAAATCACCTTCAATAGATGAACGATTAGAAAGGGAGTGCCTCACTTTGAGTATTTCACAATATTCCAAGGACCAGCTTAAAGAATTATCAATGGTTGAAGTTGCATACGACCTGATGACAGACAAGAAACAGCCATATCTTTTCAAAGATTTAGTAAAAGAGATCAGCCAAATTATCGGCCTGACACAAAGCCAGGTTGAAGATAAAATTTCTCAATTCTACACAGATCTGAATATCGACGGACGTTATATTTGTGTTGGGGAAAATACTTGGGGACTCCGCAGCTGGTACCCATACGAGCAAATCGAAGAAGAGGTAGTGCCGGTCGCTAAGCCTAAGAAGAAAAAAGCGAAAAAAGCGGTTGCTGAAGACCTTGAACTTGAAGACTTCGATGAGGTTGATGAAGAAGAATTAGAATATGATGACATCGAAGAGTATGAAGACGATACAGACGATGATCTTGATGATGACGATGATGATCTGGAAGACGATGCAGAAGAAATCGATGAAGTCATTGAAGATGAAGAGTTCGATCTCGAAGAAGAAGAGTTAGAAGAAGACCTGGATGAGGACCTTGAAGAAGACGAGGAAGAAGATTTATAATCATCTTGACTTTCAGGTACCAACTAGGTAGAATCTTATTTGGGCTCTTTAAAAGCAATACCTATGGATTCTATATACCATGCTCCCTTTCGTAAAGCGGAAAGGGAGCTTTCTTATTTTTACGAAGCGCGGATGATTTAAGGCTGGCCTTAAATAGGCAGCAGGGAGCGGGCATTACTTGCGCTTTATTGATTTACAGGCGAGAGAAAGTTTGAGCATTTATGTCTAGCTCCAGCGCCTAGCTCCTCGGTCAGAACGGCTCAGTCAGTAAAGGCAAAAAGCGCCTTTTCTGCCGGATCCTTATCTGCCTGTCGGAGCTGAACAAGGCGCTTCCGCTTTTCTATATAACCCCCCGGACAAATCTTATAAAGTAAAACCGTTCCCATTGATTGGGAATGTTTTCTTTTGTGCACATTAATCTTATACATCACTTGAAGGGAGAAGAACACATGACAAAGTATATTTTTGTTACAGGAGGAGTTGTATCCTCATTAGGAAAAGGGATTACAGCTGCATCTCTTGGACGTTTGCTAAAAAACCGCGGATTAAAGGTGACAATCCAAAAGTTTGATCCATACATCAACGTGGACCCGGGAACGATGAGTCCTTATCAGCATGGAGAGGTCTTCGTAACGGACGATGGTGCTGAAACAGACTTGGACTTAGGACACTATGAGCGTTTCATTGACATCAATTTAAATAAATACAGCAACGTAACGACTGGTAAAATTTACTCTTCTGTATTAAAGAAAGAGCGCCGCGGCGACTATCTTGGCGGAACAGTACAGGTTATCCCTCACATTACAAATGAGATCAAAGACCGTGTATTCCGTGCAGGAAAAGAAACAAATGCGGATGTTGTTATTACAGAAATCGGAGGAACAGTAGGGGATATCGAATCTCTTCCATTCCTTGAGGCAATCCGTCAAATGAAGAGCGACATTGGCCGCGACAACGTGATGTACATTCACTGTACACTTGTTCCTTACATCAAAGCTGCAGGTGAAATGAAAACAAAGCCGACACAGCATAGTGTAAAAGAATTGAGAAGCTTGGGCATTCAGCCAAACGTAATCGTTCTTCGTACAGAAATGCCGATTTCACAGGACATGAAGGACAAAATTGCCTTATTCTGTGACATCGATACAAACGCAGTTATTGAATGCCGTGATGCAGATACTCTTTACTCGATCCCATTGGCACTTCAAGAACAGCATCTTGATCAGATCACTTGCGATCACTTAAAACTTGATTCACGCGAACCTGAAATGTCTGAGTGGATTGAGCTTGTTCAAAAAGTGACAAACCTTTCTAAATCTGTCCGCATCGGAATCGTCGGCAAATACGTAGAGCTTCAGGATGCTTACATCTCTGTTGTTGAAGCATTGCGTCATGCAGGCTATGCATTTGATGCAGACATCAGCATCAAATGGATCAACTCTGAAGAGGTAACAGCATTAAACACGGGAGAACTCCTTTCAGACGTGGATGGAATCCTCGTTCCAGGCGGATTCGGAGATCGCGGCGTAGAAGGCAAAATCCTTGCAACTCAATATGCTCGCGAAAACAAAGTTCCATTCTTCGGAATCTGTCTTGGCATGCAAGTAGCTTCAATTGAATATGCACGCAATGTGGTTGGACTGCAGGGTGCACATTCATCTGAGCTTGATTTTGCAACACCATACCCGGTTATCGACCTGCTTCCTGAGCAAAAAGATATCGAAGACCTTGGCGGCACACTTCGTCTTGGCCTTTACCCGGCTAAGCTTGATCCTGCGTCTCGTGCATTTGAAGCATATCAGGATGAAGTAATCTATGAACGTCACCGTCATCGCTATGAGTTCAACAATGAATACCGTCAAGCAATGGAAGACGCAGGATTTATCTTCTCAGGTACAAGCCCTGACGGCAGACTTGTTGAAATCATCGAACTTAAAGATCATCCTTGGTTTGTGGCTTCCCAGTTCCACCCGGAATTCACATCAAGACCAACAAGACCGCAGCCATTATTCCGAGAATTCGTGAATGCATCATTGATGGCTTCTGAAAAATAAACATGAGAAAACCCTGACAGCTTGAGTTGTCAGGGTTTTTTGTCTTAGCACAAGGTGGAATCCGCTTATTGTACCTGCAGGGTTTGGCTAGTACTTTTCTGCCGGATCCTTATCTGTCTGCCTGCGCTAAACAGTCGGCTCCGCTTTTCTATTCATACTCACTAATGATTTCTTTTAATGTAAAACTCAGAGCATAATAAACAAACAGTGATGTCATCAAAGCAGGGTAGCCGTAGCGGCTGCCATCTTCATCCGGAATCAGGCCCTTTTTAAGCTTTGAATCAATATGAACGTCAACAAATTCATCAAGTCCAGCTTCATCCTTCATAAAGCATGATACGCCAACTGTGCCTGCACCGATTTCACACAGCACCTCAGCAAGCTCGATCGCCTTCGGATCATTCGACCGATGGGTAAAGAGCAGCACACGGTCTGCATCTGTCAGCTTATTCATTGAGCCATCAGCCAGAAACAAAGGTTTTGCACTTGGCAGAGGCTCAGAACTTAAAACGGCTTCTCCAATCATGCCGCCAAGCTCATCAAACCCATGTATATAAATGGTGCCGCTTCCGACTGCAGCCTGAGCGAGCAGTCTTGCGCCGTCTTCAATGGCAGGCTCTTCCTGCTCGTGAATCCGGTTGAAGTGGCTATTCAATTGTGTCATGAAAATTTTCATCATAGTAAAAATACACTCCTTTACAACCATCATTATAACGAAAAATAAGGAGATCTCCTAACAGCACCGTTCAGAATTTGTCGATAAAGTTCTTCTGATTCAGGCAGGAATAAGAATGCGCCGAACCGAATAAATATCGTATGTTTCAGCGGACTGCCTTATACTAGAGAGGAAGCTTTCCGCGGCTTTCAGTAAACATAGCTTTTTTCGCACCGGTTGTTGTTTCGCAGTAAGATTGCCTTCCGTATATAATGGGTTTTCGTGTTCTAAAGCTATAGACCAGGGCACTTACTTGTCATTTAAAGCAGCATCGTTCCAGAAAAGAGCTTCAATAAAAATGATCGGCAGTTTTTGCTATATAATCCTAATATGAAGAGGTGCAGGCACATGAATGAAAAAATATTAATCGTGGACGATCAGTACGGAATCCGAATTTTGCTGAATGAGGTTTTTCAAAAAGCGGGATATCAGACGTTCCAGGCGGCAAATGGCTTTCAGGCGCTGGAGATTGTAGACAAGCATAAACCGGATTTAGTGCTTTTAGATATGAAAATTCCTGGAATGGATGGAATTGAAATCCTAAAACGCATGAGAGTCGTTGAGCCTGACATTCGCGTTATTATTATGACTGCATATGGCGAGCTGGATATGATTCAGGAAGCGAAAGACCTTGGCGCGCTTACGCATTTCGCAAAACCGTTTGATATAGATGAGATTCGCGACGCTGTAAGAAAGTATCTTCCAATCCGATCAAATTAAATAATAACAGAAAATTCAGATTTATGTCGAAAAGTTGCCGTTTTTCTCATAAGTTGGTATGCTAGTGAGTGAGAAAAGCCCGTATATCATTTCATCAGATTACATACATTGCAATCGTTCTGGTCATGCTAGATGTTACGTAAGCTTTTCGGTTTAGCAAATTAGCTGCATAGGGAGGATATTTCGACATGCCTTTAGTATCAATGACAGAAATGTTGAATAAAGCAAAAAGCGAAGGTTACGCTGTAGGTCAATTTAACCTGAACAACCTTGAGTTCACTCAAGCAATTCTTCAAGCTGCTGAAGAAGAAAAATCACCAGTAATCCTTGGTGTATCTGAGGGCGCTGCACGTTACATGAGCGGCTTCAAAACTGTTGTGAAAATGGTAGAAGGACTTATGGAAGACTTGAAAGTGACTGTTCCAGTTGCGATTCACCTTGACCATGGTTCAAGCTTTGAAAAATGTAAAGAAGCAATCGATGCTGGATTCACTTCAGTTATGATTGACGCTTCTCACCACCCGTTTGAAGAGAACATCGAAACAACTGCTAAAGTTGTGGACTATGCTCATTCAAAAGGCGTTTCTGTTGAAGCTGAGCTTGGAACAGTTGGCGGACAAGAAGACGACATCATTGCTGAAGGCGTTATTTACGCTGATCCTAAAGAGTGCGAAGAAATGGTAAAACGCACAGGTATTGACTGCATAGCACCTGCATTAGGTTCTGTACATGGTCCATACAAAGGCGAACCAAACTTAGGATTCAAAGAGATGGAAGAAATCGGAAATGCTACTGGCATGCCATTGGTTCTTCATGGCGGAACTGGTATCCCAACTCACGATATCAAAAAAGCGATCTCTTTCGGTACAGCTAAAATCAACGTTAACACTGAAAACCAAATCGCTTCTGCTAAAGCAGTGCGCGAAACATTGGCAGCTAAGCCTAACGAATACGATCCACGTAAATACTTAGGACCTGCTCGCGATGCAATTAAAGCTACAGTTGCAGGCAAAATGAAAGAATTCGGTTCTGCTGGCAGAGCTTAATTTTTCAAAAAAGAACAAACCGCCTTTGATACACATCAGAAACGACAAGGCGGTTTCTCTTTCAATATGAAGTAAGCGTAAACAAGTTCTATTTTTCTGATATCTTAGGAGGATGGCAGAATGTTATTTTTCATTGATACGGCAAATGTCGAAGAAATAAAAGAAGCACAGTCTCTCGGGATTTTATCAGGTGTTACAACCAATCCGAGTTTAGTAGCAAAAGAAAATGTATCCTTTCATGATCGCCTAAGAGAGATTACAGCTATCGTCCAAGGTTCCGTCAGTGCGGAAGTTATTTCCTTGAAGGCAGAGGAAATGATTGAAGAGGGCAAGGAGCTTGCTGAGATCGCACCCAATATCACAGTAAAAGTTCCAATGACGCCAGACGGCTTAAAGGCTGTGAAAGCATTAACAGATCTTGGCATTAAAACGAATGTTACCCTGATTTTTAATGCAAATCAGGCATTGCTTGCTGCTAGAGCAGGTGCTACATATGTTTCACCATTTGTAGGCCGCTTAGATGACATCGGACAAAATGGCATGGAGCTGATTTCTACAATTGCGCAAATGTTTGATATTCATGGAATTGAATCTCAAATCATTGCAGCATCCATCAGACATCCAATGCACGTGACAGAAGCAGCTCTTCACGGTGCACATATTGCCACAATTCCATTCAATGTCATTAATCAGCTTTGCAAGCATCCTTTAACAGACCAAGGAATCGAAAAGTTTTTAGCAGACTGGAATAATCGTAAACAATAAGATTGCAATGACTATAGATTAAATGAATGGCAAGCATAGCGCTTGCCATTTGTCTCTTAAATTAAGAACCTTCCATTCGCTTATGATTTGCCCCTGCCAAATGACCTCTTCATTAAATTAATGGGTATCTAAAAAAATTTCATATGTCATAATGAATAAAAGAAAAAAAACTTGAACTTGTATTCTTTGCCGCATTAATGGAAAATATTTGTTGAAAAGAGATCTTTTCCTGTTTCTCATTCATTTTCTGGTCGTGCAGGCTAGTTCTTTTTAAATTAAGAACCACCATTTTAATCTCATAACACGATGGCTTTTAGCACCATCAAAAAGTCAACTTCTCTGAGAAAGGAGACTATCATGGAAAAGTTAAAAATAGCAGGCGGATATCCCTTAAAAGGAACGGTTAATATAAGCGGTGCCAAAAACAGCGCGGTTGCGTTAATACCGGCAACAATCCTCGCTCAATCACCCGTGACGATTGAAGGTTTACCCGATATTTCAGATGTACATATTTTAAAAGGGCTTCTCGAAGAAATTGGAGGGACCGCTGAATTTAAGGATAATGAAATGTATGTGAATCCGGCAGAGATGATCTCCATGCCTCTTCCAAGCGGCAAAGTCAAAAAGCTGCGTGCTTCCTATTATCTGATGGGTGCCATGCTTGGACGTTTTAAAAAGGCAGTCATCGGCTTGCCTGGAGGATGCCATTTGGGTCCGCGTCCGATTGATCAGCATATTAAAGGATTCGAAGCATTAGGAGCACAAGTAACAAACGAACAGGGTGCCATCTATTTGCGCGCTGAGGAATTAAGGGGTGCGCGAATCTATCTGGACGTTGTAAGTGTAGGGGCAACCATTAATATTATGCTTGCTGCTGTGCTTGCTAAAGGACAGACGATTATTGAGAATGCGGCGAAAGAGCCGGAAATCATTGATGTTGCTACGCTTTTATCTAGCATGGGTGCAAGAATCAAAGGTGCTGGAACAGATGTTATCCGTATTGATGGTGTTGAAAGTCTTCATGGCTGCAGACACTCAATCATTCCGGACAGAATTGAAGCAGGAACGTATATGATTATCGGGGCAGCAATGGGTCAGGAAGTGCTGATCGATAATGTGATTCCGCTTCATCTTGAATCTCTCATTGCGAAATTCAGAGAGATGGGCATCCGCGTTGAAACAAATAATGATCAGATCTGGATTGTCGGCGGTCAGAAGGAACTAAAAGCAGTCGATATCAAAACGCTTGTTTATCCAGGTTTTCCGACAGATCTGCAGCAGCCGTTCACGTCCTTGCTGACAAAGTCCACAGGGACAAGCGTTGTAACAGATACCATTTATTCAGCGCGCTTTAAGCATATTGATGAATTGCGCCGCATGGGTGCAAAGATTAAGGTGGAAGGCAGATCGGCAATTGTGTCAGGCCCTACAAAGCTTCAGGGCGCCAAAGTAAAGGCGAGCGATCTTCGTGCAGGAGCCGCATTGGTGGCAGCCGGTTTGATTGCAGAAGGAGTAACAGAGGTAACAGGACTTGAGCACATCGACCGCGGCTACAGCCAGCTTGAAGAAAAGCTGACAAGCCTCGGAGCAACAATCTGGCGTGAAAAGCTGACAGAGCAGGAAATTGAACAGCTTCAAAGCTCATAATATATAAATAAAAATCACAACAGGGGATACATGGGGAGGAACGAACAATGGAAAGAAGTTTATCGATGGAACTAGTTCGCGTAACGGAGGCAGCAGCACTTGCTTCTGCACGCTGGATGGGAAGAGGCAAAAAGGATGAAGCGGATGATGCAGCAACATCGGCAATGAGAGACGTGTTTGATACCATTCCGATGAAAGGTACAGTCGTAATCGGAGAAGGCGAGATGGACGAAGCGCCAATGCTCTACATCGGCGAAAAGCTTGGGACAGGCTATGGCCAGCGTGTAGACGTCGCTGTTGATCCCCTTGAAGGCACAAACATCGTCGCATCAGGAGGATGGAATGCACTTGCTGTCATTGCCATTGCAGATCACGGCAATCTTCTGAATGCACCGGATATGTACATGGATAAAATTGCGGTTGGTCCAGAAGCAGTAGGCTGCATTGATATTAACGCGCCTATCATCGATAACTTAAAGGCGGTAGCAAAAGCCAAGAACAAAAACATTGAAGATGTCGTGGCAACCATTCTAAATCGCGAAAGACACGAGCATATTATTAAAGAGCTTCGCGAGGCGGGCGCACGCATTAAGCTGATCAATGATGGTGATGTTGCTGGTGCGATCAATACAGCATTTGACCATACAGGTGTCGATATCCTTTTTGGATCAGGCGGTGCACCTGAAGGCGTTCTCGCTGCTGTAGCGCTAAAATGCCTTGGAGGAGAGATTCAGGGCAAACTCCTTCCTCAAAATGATGAAGAACGCGAAAGATGCGAGAAGATGGGCCTCGACGTCAACAAGGTACTCCGCATGGAAGACTTAGTGAAAGGCGAAGACGCCATCTTCGCAGCAACAGGTGTAACAGACGGGGAACTCCTTAAAGGCGTCCAGTTCAAAGCCTCTATCGGAACAACTCAATCCCTTGTTATGCGTGCTAAATCAGGAACTGTGCGTTTCATCGACGGCACACACAGCTTAAGCAAAAAACCTAATCTTGTAATGAAATAAATACCAATAAAGAAAAAAGCAGAGCGGCTCCGGCTGCTCGCTTCTTTTTTGTAGAATAATTAAGCTGTTTCCGCTTTTCCATCTTTATTTCAATATCATTTCAAAATGTGAAATATATTGATTAAATTCATTAAATAAGGTAAAACTAAAGAGTGCTGCGTAAATGAAAGATTATCTTTCACACTGCTTTTCCTACTTCAAGCCTATCTTCTATTTCTTCTCTATATCTGATCCATTTTCTAGTTTTTTCACGAATATAGATGGAAGAACAACGTTTTTTATAATTTATAAAGTGTGGTGTTGACATGAGCGAGGTTTCAATTTCCAATCTCGAACATATGAAATTAAAAGAGTTATATGAACTTGCGCGTCATTATAAAATTTCATATTACAGTAAACTGACAAAAAAAGAATTGATCTTTGCCATTTTAAAAGCAAACGCTGAACAAGAGGACTTATTGTTCATGGAAGGCGTTCTTGAAATTATCCAATCTGAGGGATTTGGGTTCCTAAGACCTATCAACTACTCACCAAGTTCTGAAGATATTTATATTTCAGCTTCGCAAATCCGCCGTTTTGATTTAAGAAATGGGGACAAGGTTTCCGGTAAAGTACGTCCGCCAAAGGAAAACGAACGCTATTACGGATTGCTGCACGTTGAGGCAGTCAATGGGGATGACCCTGAATCTGCTAAAGAGCGTGTTCATTTCCCGGCATTGACACCGCTTTATCCGAATAGACAAATTATCCTTGAAACAAAACCAAACGATCTTTCCACTCGCATCATGGACGTGATTGCTCCTGTTGGATTCGGTCAGCGCGGACTTATCGTGGCACCGCCTAAAGCGGGGAAAACGATGCTTTTAAAAGAAATCGCCAACAGTGTGACAACGAATCATCCTGAAGCGGAACTGATTGTTCTTCTGATTGACGAGCGTCCTGAGGAAGTAACGGATATCGAGCGTTCTGTAGCAGGCGATGTTGTGAGTTCAACATTTGATGAAGTTCCTGAAAACCATATCAAAGTTGCAGAGCTTGTTCTTGAGCGTGCGATGCGGCTTGTTGAGCACAAGAAAGACGTTATTATCCTCATGGACAGCATTACGCGTCTTGCCCGTGCTTATAACCTTGTGATTCCGCCAAGCGGACGTACACTGTCCGGCGGTATTGATCCTGCAGCGTTTCATCGTCCGAAGCGATTTTTCGGCGCGGCAAGAAACATTGAAGAAGGCGGCAGCTTGACGATTCTTGCAACTGCTTTGGTAGATACAGGTTCACGCATGGATGATGTCATCTATGAGGAGTTCAAAGGAACGGGCAACATGGAGCTTCACCTTGACCGTTCACTTGCTGAAAAACGCATCTTCCCGGCAATCGATATCCGCCGTTCTGGAACGCGTAAAGAAGAACTGCTTATCCCTAGAGATCATCTTGAAAAGCTTTGGGCGATCCGCAAATCAATGTCAGATTCACCTGATTTTGCTGAAAAATTCCTTAAAAAATTGCGTAATTCAAAATCCAATGAAGAATTCTTCAGCATTTTAGATGTTGAATGGAAAGCGGCAGGCGTTTCGGGAAAACGATTGTAAATTTTATTCCGAACTAGTTGCAAATAAATTGGAAGCTTGTTATAATTTTTTTATGTGCTTTTCCGGAAGACAATCTTCTGGAATTGATAACTCTGTTTCGACAAACGATTCAGGGCGGAAGGAGATGAAACGGAATGAAAGCAGCTATACATCCTAACTACAAAAAAGTTACGGTTAAATGTGCTTGTGGAAATGAATTTGAAACTGGTTCTGTAAAAGACGAGGTGCGCATCGAGGTTTGTTCTGAGTGCCATCCATTCTACACAGGACGTCAAAAATTCGCTTCTGCTGACGGTCGTGTTGATCGCTTCAACAAAAAATACGGTCTTAAATAATCATAGATTGAAGGAAACAGGCAAGATTTCTGTCTTGCCTGTTTTTTTACGCCATTTCCCGTGAATTCTTACGGAAAACAGCCATAATAAGAGTGGAATCAGCACTTTTACATATGGATTACTTGAATCCTGATAAACCGGCAAGGTTTATTTTTATAATAGAAATCTGACGTCATAAAGGGCGCTCAACCATAGAAACAAGGGTTAATTAAGAAGGGAGAGGCCGTTTTCATGTATGTTATGAAACAAAGCGGATGGCTTGAGGTCATCTGCGGAAGCATGTTCTCGGGGAAATCTGAAGAGCTGATCAGAAGAGTCCGCCGGGCGCAATTTGCCAAACAGCAAGTTAAGGTGTTCAAGCCTGCCATCGATAATCGCTATAGTGATGAAGAGGTTGTTTCACATAATGGGACTGCGATGATCAGTCATGCCGTTGCCTCTTCAAGTGACCTATTTAAATATATTACACCTGAAACAGACGTCATCGCTGTTGATGAGGTTCAGTTTTTTGATGAGGATATCGTGGATGTTGTCACAACGCTTGCCAACCAGGGATACCGTGTCATTGCTGCCGGCCTTGATCAGGACTTCAGAGGAGAGCCATTCAGCACGGTTCCAGCATTGATGGCTGTCGCTGAACTCGTGACAAAGCTTCAGGCTGTCTGCTCTGTCTGCGGTTCTCCTGCAAGCCGGACACAAAGGCTGATCAATGGCAGTCCGGCATCGTACAACGATCCAATCATCCTGGTCGGTGCATCTGAATCGTACGAGCCAAGATGCCGCCATCATCATGAAGTGCCTGAAAAGCCTGCTAAAGCACTTCAAAGTGAGCAGGAAACTCAGAACTTATAATTCAAGAAAAGCGGAATCGCCCGTTTAGCGCAGGCATGACAGATAAGGATCCGCCAGTAAAGGCGCTTTTTGCCAATACTTTCGGATCCGTTCTGGACGAGGAGTTGGGCGATTCCGCTTGCCATCAAAGCGCAAAATATATAAATTCTGATACTATAACAAAGCTGCCGATAATTTTTATCAGGCAGCTTTTTTTATGGAGAATTTGGGCACCTTAAAAAATGGAGGTGTTCATAATGAGAGTTTTATGGATGTTAATTTTACTGCTTTTCCTGGGAGCGTGTGCAAATCCGAGCAAGCAATCCGAAATTCAGCCTGAGTCGCATAAGGGCAGTGAGCTGAAACAAACAGGTGAAGGTGTATCAAACGAACGCGGGTCGACTGAACAGAACCCCAACTTTTTAAATCTGTCAAAAAACCGTGAGCAAAACGAAGATGAAATGGATAAACTTCACGAAGCGGTCCGGAACGACAAGTCTCTTAAAATCGACAATGTCACGATGAATGGAAACACAATCTGGGTTGATGTCAATTCTGATCAAGAGCTCACAGACGATGAAAAACAAAAGAAGCAAGCAGAGCTTCAGTCGAAAATGCAGAATATCATTCCGCGGTATGACATTAAAGTAAACCTGGACACAAAATAAAAAACTCGTTTCTGAATAAACGAGTTTTTTTGTGCTAGAAACTGAAGATAGAGCTGATCAGATTTCTGCGCTTTTGCTTTTTGGGTGATTGAATATGGTCAAAAACAAGTGAATGCGGGGTAGGATGCTTGTCTTTTTGTTTTTCCAGACTTTCAATCTTAGCTTCCAGGTCAGCGATGCGGCCGTTTAATTCTTCAATCTCCCTGCGATGCTGGAGAAGCTGGTAAGACACCACGCTGTCTGCTTTGCTGTTCACTTTTTGATCAAGCGCTGCAATCTTCTGTAAAATCTCATCGAAATCGGGGTTTGCTTCAGCAGCTTCTGTTTTCACAATCCCTTTTCTTGGAGGTTTCTTTTCCGAAACTCTTACTTCATGAAAAAGGATTCCCTGATTTAATTGATCTTTAATATCTCTTAAGGTATTAATATCTTCATCTGTAAACAAATAATGCCCGAGCTCATTCCGTTCCATCTGCAAATTCAGCTGCTTTACCCACCGCTGAACGGTTTTTGGCGATACACCCAGAAGCTTCGCGACCTGGCTTGTATTCATTTGTTTTCCCCCTATCTTAATCGATCGATCCGAAACAATGCGAAACACGTTAATCAACAAGTTCGATAAGATGGAGGATCATCCCTTCTATACAGACAAAAGAAGAATGGATTCGTCAAAGAAAGTGCCGATTTTACGAATTGTGACTTTGTGATTCGACGGGATCCTCATACAATTCCAGGGGCAAATCATCCGGATCTTTAAAAAAGGTGAAGAGTCTGTTTGTAAAAGGATCGACCCGGATCGGCTCCGTTTCAATTCCCAGTTCATTTAAATGACTCACTGCCGCGTGGATATTTTCAATGGAAAAAGCCAGATGTCTAAGGCCTGCTGCTTCTGGGGCTGAGGGCCGATCAGGGGGAGACGGGAAAGAAAACAGCTCAATTTGTGTATGATCTCCTACGGCTAAATCCAGCTTATAAGAATCTCTTTCTGCACGGTAAAATTCATGGATCACTTCAAATCCGAGCTTATTAACATAAAAGTCCTTCGACACGTCATAATCAGTACAAATAACGGCAACATGATGCACTTTTCTTATTTTCATTATTATTCCCTTTCTTTCTGGTCGATTTCTTATCTGACTGCCAGGACTGAACAGTCGGCTCCGCTTTTCTTGGTGTCCAGCTCCATTGCCCAACTCCTCGGCCAGAACGGATCCGTCAGCAAAGGCAAAAAGCGCCTTTACTGCCGGATCCTTATCTGTCATGCCTGCGCTAAACGGGGCGATTCCGCTTTTCTTGTTGTCCAGCTCCATCAGCCAACTCCTCTGCCAGAACAAAATCGCCCAAAAAGGCAAACCCGGCCTTTTCGGTCGATTTCTTATCTGTCTATCGGAGCTAAACGGCTGATTCCGCTTTTCGAGGCCAATTTGCTTTTGACGCTTTGATTAACCTATACTATAATTATAACGTTATGGACGAAAATTGAGGTGAATAACGTGTTAGATCGCTTACAATCAGTAGAAGACCGATACGAAAAATTAAATGGGCTGCTGATGGATCCTGATATTATCAACGATTCTAAGAAGCTTCGTGAATATTCAAAAGAACAATCTGACTTGCAGGAAACTGTTGAAGTATACCGTGAATATAAATCTGTGAAAGAGCAGATCGATGACGCAAAAATGATGCTTGATGACAAGCTTGACTCAGAAATGCGCGAAATGGTGAAAGAAGAGCTTTCTGAGCTTCTTTCTCAGGAAAAAGGGCTCTCTGAACGTTTGAAAATCCTTCTTGTTCCAAAAGACCCGAACGATGATAAAAACGTAATCATGGAGATTCGCGGTGCAGCAGGCGGAGACGAGGCTGCATTATTTGCAGGCGATCTTTACCGCATGTACAGCCGTTTTGCTGAAGCACAAGGCTGGAAAACAGAAGTAATGGAAGCAAACACAACAGGAGTCGGCGGCTACAAAGAGATCATTTTCATGATCAACGGACGCGGCGCATTCTCAAAGCTGAAATATGAAAACGGTGCACACCGCGTGCAGCGTGTGCCTGAAACCGAATCAGGCGGAAGGATTCATACATCTACAGCGACTGTTGTCTGCTTGCCTGAAACAGAAGAAGTAGAAGTGGAGATTCATGACAAAGACATCCGCGTCGATACATTTGCATCAAGCGGACCAGGCGGACAGAGTGTTAACACGACGATGTCAGCCGTACGCTTAACGCATTTGCCGACAGGAACCGTTGTATCCTGCCAGGATGAAAAATCACAGATTAAAAACAAAGAAAAAGCCATGAAAGTACTCCGCGCGCGTGTTTATGATAAATTCCAGCGCGAAGCACAGGCTGAATACGATCAAAACCGAAAGCTTGCTGTCGGTACAGGTGACCGATCAGAGCGGATCCGCACGTACAACTTTCCGCAAAACCGTGTAACAGACCACCGCATTGGCCTGACGATCCAAAAGCTTGACCAGATTCTGCAAGGAAAACTTGATGAGTTTGTTAATGCTCTTATCGTTGAAGATCAATCGAGCAGACTCGATCAGGCAGACCAGTAAGCATGATTAAGGTATACGAAGCCCTGAAGTGGGCTTCTTCTTTTTTGGCAGAAGCAGAACGGGATCACAATGCGGGAGAACTCCTTTTGCGCCACCACTTAAATATGAGCCGTGCAGAAATGCTGGCTAACCTTAGAACCGATCTTCCCGAGGGAGTATGGGAAAGCTTTAAAGCAGATGTAAACCGTCATGCTGAAGGAATACCGGTTCAGCACATGATCGGATCAGAAGAATTCTACGGCCGATCGTTTATTGTCAACAAAGAAGTCCTCATCCCGCGTCCTGAAACAGAGGAGCTGGTTGAAGGAATCTTGCTTAAAGCAAAATACTTATTTAATGGATACTCTTCAGTGGAAGCAGCGGATATCGGAACAGGCAGCGGTGCCATCGCCATTTCCCTTGCTTTGGAAAATCCGCTCTTCAAGCTGAGTGCGGTCGATATTGCACAAGAATCACTTGAAGTTGCTCAGCTGAATGCAAAAACGCTGGGAGCAGAAGTCCAGTTTTTGCATGGAGACTTGTTATCTCCGATTTTAGAAAGCGGCAAGAAGCTTGATGTTGTCGTATCGAATCCTCCGTATATTCCGGATGCAGACATTCTGGAGCTGTCTCCAGTTGTGAAGGACCATGAACCTATCCGTGCACTTGCAGGCGGTACAGACGGACTCGATTTCTACCGCAGACTCGCCGCAGAAATTCCGCTTGTTATCAACGAACGCGCCTTGATTGCATTCGAAGTTGGAGCCGGACAAGGCGAAGATGTAAAAACGCTGCTGCTGGACAAACTGCCTCATGCAGAAGCAGAAGTAAAATACGACATAAACGGCAAAGATCGCATGGTATTTGCTGTAGTGAATGGAACGTCTCAGTGATGAGGCGTTTTTATTTTGGCTGGGGAGAGGGGAAAACCATAACTGTCGCAGATTAAGTTCCCGCAACCCGCACAAAAAATAGATTACTAGAAATCAAAAAACTAGTTTAAGAATCTAAAACCCTGTCCATACTGTTTCCTAGAAGGGGATGGTGATGGAAATGAAGAAGCAGCATATCGCATTTATCTATATTTTATTATTATTAATTGGTGCAATCATGAATGTATATAAAGAACCGCTTACGGCAGGAGCACAGCAGCAGGGCTCAGAACCGGTTGTGATTCCAAAAGAGGCGATTCGTCTCCGCATTTTGGCCAACAGCGATTCTGATGAGGATCAAGCTTTGAAACGCAAGATTCGCGACGAAGTAAACAAAGAGATTACGGTGTGGGTGGAAAAGCTCACTTCTATAGAGGCAGCTCGTGAATTAATTCAGTCAAGACTTCCTGAGATTGAGAAAATCGTACAGTCCGTTTTAGTGAAAGAGAACATGGAACAGGAATTCAGCGTTGATTTTGATAATGTCAGCTTTCCTACAAAGATGTACGGCAGCTACATTTACCCTGCAGGTGACTATGAGGCAATCTTGATTACGCTTGGCGAAGGAAAGGGTGCCAACTGGTGGTGTGTACTGTTCCCGCCGCTTTGCTTCCTTGATTTTTCTAACGGACAGGCAGTGCAGGCAGCAGAGTTAGAAGAAGAGGACAAAAGTGCAGAAGCTCAAAAAACAACTGACGAACTTAGTGCTCTAATTGTAGATGAAGAGGAAGAAAAAGAAGAAGCAGAGGTCAAATTCTTTCTAGTTGACTGGTTTTCGAACTTATTTTCATAACAGTAATAAAGCATGCGGGAAAAGCAAAGTTATTCCCTTCCTGCTTTTTCTGTAGGCTCTATTAGAAACTTTGTTGTTATTAGACTACATGTTAAGAATCTCTAGTGGAGCGCAAAGGAACGGACATTATTTATCATGAAAAACAACAATATATGCGAAAATAACCCTTTCTTTTAATGGTTTTCGCACTATTCAATGTTCATCTTTAATTCAGGAGATGGTCGTTACGTCCCAGCTCTTTTCTTTTTTCTACTAATACGTGCATAATAGCCATTCCCCGTCATAGATTTGTAGTAGAAAAGAAAAACGGGGTGATGGAATGTACTATCAATTGCGGATTGCAGAGAAAAAAGATGTACAAGCTATAAAATCATTTATTGAAAAAGCGGGCTTGAGCTCTGAAGGAATAGAAGAGATCGCCGACTACTTTGTCATAATGGAAAGTGATGAAAATACGATCGTTGCCAGCCTTGGAATCGAACCGGTAAATGGAGACGGTTTACTGCGTTCCCTTGTCGTTTCAGAAGCAATCAATCAGGCTCATCTACTATCCTTGTTTGAAAGCATCCATGCATTAGGGAGAGAAAAGGGGCTTCTCGGCAGCTATCTCGTCACCAATAAAAAAAATTCAATTGAATTTCTTAAACTCATTGGTTTTCAATCAGTTGAACAGAACGAGATTCCTGAGCATTTATTACATTCGGCCCATTTTAAAGAATCATTGGAAAAGGAACATGCGGTTGTAATGGTAAAAACCTCCTGATGTGGATATATCCACATAGTTATCCACTGATTCACAAGCTTTATCCACATTTTGTGGATAAAGCTTGTTTTATTTGGGGGCATCTTTTATACTTTCATGAGGAATGGAAGAAAAGGTCGGGAAATACAAAGTTATTCACATGTTAGACAGGAGAGTTATAAGAATGGAAACAAAAGTTTGGATTGTGGATAATTTGAAGAATTTATCCTTAAGTTATCCACAAATTGCACAGGCAGCAGCCAAATTAAGAGAGAATGAGGTTGTTGCGTTCCCAACAGAGACTGTATATGGCCTTGGCGCCAACGCCAGATCGGATCTTGCTGTGGGTAAGATTTATGAAGCGAAGGGCAGACCGAGCGATAATCCACTGATTGTCCACATAGCGACAAAAGAACAGCTGCATGAAATTGCAGCAGACGTACCTGATTATGTGGAAAAGTTAATCGATGTATTGTGGCCGGGTCCGATTACATTTGTCTTGCCGAAGAAATCAGGTCTGTCAGATCGTGTAACAGCCGGACTTGATACGGTAGCTGTAAGGATGCCTGATCACGCGCTAGCACTTGCGCTAATAAAAGAAGCCAACTTGCCGATTGCTGCGCCTAGTGCGAATCTTTCCGGAAAGCCAAGCCCTACACGCGCTGCTCATGTATTTGATGATTTAAATGGCAGAATCTCAGGCATTATGGACGGAGGCGCAACGGGTGTTGGTGTGGAATCAACTGTCCTGGATTGCACACAGCGGATTCCGGTTATTTTAAGACCGGGCGGAGTAACGCAGGAACAGCTGGAAAGTCTGATTGGAAAAGTGGAGATGGATCAGGCTTTAATAGAAGAAGGGCATACCCCAAAGTCGCCTGGAATGAAATATACCCACTATGCGCCTATTGCACCCTTAACCATTGTAGAAGGCTCTTTGTCTTTTTTTCAAAAAACAATTGATGCTGCAAGACGTGAAGGTAAAAAAGTAGGTGTGCTAGCAGCAAAAGAAAATGCAGACAGCTATCAGGCCGATGCTGTTTTCGTGTGCGGAAGCAGAGAGGACATGCAGACAGTTGCGGCAGGACTCTACGACGTGCTTCGTGAATTTGACGCGGCGGGAGTGGACTGCATTTACAGCGAAAGCTTTTCAAATAAAGGTGTCGGTCAAGCGGTGATGAACCGTCTGCTGAAGGCTGCCGGACACCGGATTGTGAAGGAATAAGATCGCTTTAGAAGATGTTCTAAGCAAACTCGGACGTGCATAAGTTTGAATGAGGCGTGTCCGAGGAGGCTTTAGAATGAATATAGAGGCATTAATTGGGGAACTCATTACCTTATTTATGATGGCATTTGCACTTGGAATGGATGCTTTTTCAGTCGGACTTGGGATGGGGCTGATCAAACTCCGGTTAAGACAGATTTTTTATATTGGCCTGACAATTGGACTGTTTCATATATGGATGCCGCTTGCCGGAATGTGGATCGGAAAAGTGCTCTCCAGTACGTTTGGGAATATCGCCTCGATTGCTGGCGGCGCCCTGCTGATCATTCTTGGAGTGCAGATGATTTTCGCTTCCTTTAAAAAAGACAATGAACCTATGATTACACCGGTTGGCTTTGGGCTCCTTTTTTTTGCGCTCAGCGTAAGCCTGGACAGCTTTTCAGTCGGTTTGAGTCTTGGCATTTATGGCGCGAGAACGTTCCTTACGATCGCGATGTTCGGCATAGTCAGCATGGTGCTGACATGGATCGGCCTCCTGATTGGCAGAAGAGTTCAAAACTGGCTTGGTACATACGGTGAAGCTCTCGGCGGAAGCATTCTTTTAGGGTTTGGCCTGAAACTGATTTTTCCTATATAGAAGAGGATAACAGGTCCGATTAAGGCCTGTTTTTTGTTTAGTTTTGGCTCTTTTCGTAAATATTGTTGCTTTTAGACTAGATGTTTAAAACCATAGTGGATTGTAGCGGAAGGAACTTGACTCCTGCGGGAAAATAGAGCGAAATGGAAGACCCCGCAGGCTCGCCGAGGAGGCTTCCACGCTCCCCGCGGAAAGCAAGTTCCTGCAGCGGAAAGGAACGGACAACATTTATAATCAAAAACAATCTATGCGAAAACAGCCTTAGTTTTAAAAAGTATTCTGAGCTTCGATCGCGAGCGGAATCCCTCAGGCTCCTCGGCCAGAACGTCTGCGCAAGTATTGGAAAAAAGCGCATTTACTTGCGCTTTTCTCATTCTCATAAAGCGCAATGACTACTTTCAGGACTCTATTTGGATTATAATAAAACAAAGGAGGTAGATGAATGATTAATGTCCTTTTTGTTTGTACCGGAAATACATGCAGAAGCCCCATGGCTGAAGCGTTATTGAATCATATGAAAGAAAATGATCTCCTGTCGGTCAAATCTGCAGGTGTGTATGCAAGCGACGGCGGTGATGCTTCTCTTCATGCAAAGCAAGCGCTTGATGAGAAAGGGATCATATGCAATCACCAGTCGGCGCTTTTGAATGAAGAGCACATCCGCTGGGCAACGTACATTTTAACAATGACTGAAAGCCATAAAGAACTGATTTTTGAACGATATCCGCAGGCGATTGAAAAAACCTTTACTCTTTCTGAATTTGTGATGGAGGATGGACAGGATCGGCGCGATGTCATGGATCCGTTCGGCGGTTCACTTGAGATATACAGATTGACCCGTGAAGATTTGGAAAAGATGATAAAGCTCTTAATTAAGAAGTTAGAAAAATAAGCGTTCTGGAGGGTTCAAAATGAAGATTGCGATTGCTTCTGACCATGGCGGGCTGAATCTCCGCGAGGAAATCAAGCAGCTGATGGATGAAATGAATATACAGTATGAAGATTTTGGCTGTGAGTGCGAAACATCGGTCGATTATCCTGATTATGCATTGCCGGTAGCAGAAAAAGTGGCAAGCGGAGAATTTGACCGCGGCATTCTGATTTGCGGCACGGGAATCGGCATGAGCATTTCTGCCAATAAAGTAAAAGGGATCCGCTGCGCTCTTGTACATGATACATTCAGTGCAAAAGCAACAAGAGAGCACAATAACAGCAATATGCTTGCAATGGGCGAGCGTGTGATCGGACCTGGTCTGGCCCGTGAAATCGCAAGAATCTGGCTCACAACAGAATTTGAAGGCGGCAGACATGAAAACCGCGTCAGTAAAATCACTGCTTTTGAAAATAAAGTCCAAGGGTGAGCGAGATGAACTTGATTGGAGAGTGGAAGAGTCAGCTTCGCACTATGCTTGCTGATTTAGAAGAGCAATCTTCTTTTCGCGCGGGGAACATATTTGTGGTTGGCTGCAGCACAAGTGAAGTGATTGGAGAAAAAATAGGGACGGCCGGTACGGTTGAAGCGGCCGAAATGATTTTTGAGGAATTTAAAGCATTTCAAGAAAGAACCGGCATGCATCTCGCTTTCCAATGCTGCGAGCATTTGAACAGAGCCCTTGTGGTCGAGAGTGATACAGCTGCTTCTTATAATCTTGAAGCAGTAACGGTTACACCGGTCCGTGCGGCTGGCGGAGCGATGGCTGCATATGCTTATTCAGCTTTCAAACAGCCTGTTGTAGTGGAATTCATCAAAGCTGATGGCGGTATTGATATAGGCGATACCTTTATTGGCATGCATCTTAAGCATGTAGCAGTTCCGGTCAGAAGCTCTGTGAAGCAGGTTGGACATGCCCATGTTACTATGGCAAAGACGCGTCCGAAACTGATCGGCGGCGAAAGGGCTGTGTATGCAGCCAAGGAAGAAAACAAAAAGTGTACGTGATAAATACGAACGATATAAAATAGAGGTTGATTATCATTCGTGATTTTAGGGCGTTTTTTTAAAATATCACCGTTCTTGATAAAAAATAAACAGAAATCTATTACAATCTTGATCATGAACGTGTACAATAAAATTGAATTGAATGTGAAAATTGTCTGCAAAATCAAGTGAATTTGGATAGGGGGATTTTAAAGCATGAAACATTTAAGCAAGCAGGATACTAGCGTATTTGAAGCAATTCAGGACGAATTACAGCGTCAGCGCACGAAAATCGAATTGATTGCTTCCGAAAACTTTGTAACAGAAGCCGTTATGGAAGCGCAAGGCTCAGTCCTTACGAACAAATATGCGGAAGGCTACCCTGGCCGCCGTTATTACGGAGGCTGTGAGCACGTGGATGTTGTGGAAAATATCGCAAGAGACCGTGCAAAAGAAATTTTTGGTGCAGAGCATGTTAACGTGCAGCCTCACTCAGGTGCACAGGCGAACATGGCTGTATACTTCACAATCCTTGAACACGGCGATACAGTACTTGGCATGAACTTATCTCATGGCGGTCACTTAACACACGGCAGCCCTGTTAACTTCAGCGGCGTGCAGTACAATTTCGTTGAATATGGCGTGGATCAGGATACACACCGCATCAACTATGAAGATGTATTAGAAAAAGCCCGTTTACATAAGCCAAAGCTGATTGTTGCAGGCGCAAGTGCATATCCTCGTGCAATTGATTTCAAGAAATTCCGTGAAATTGCGGATGAAGTCGGAGCATATTTCATGGTAGACATGGCTCATATCGCTGGACTTGTAGCGGCAGGCCTTCATGAAAATCCTGTTCCTTATGCTGATTTTGTTACAACAACAACACATAAAACATTGCGCGGACCTCGCGGTGGAATGATTCTTTGCAAAGAAGAATTTGCGAAAAAGATTGATAAGTCTATTTTCCCTGGAATCCAAGGCGGACCTCTTATGCACGTAATCGCTGCAAAAGCTGTTTCATTTGGAGAAGTTCTTCAAGACGACTTCAAGACATATGCATCTAACATCATTGCGAATGCAAACCGTCTTGCTGAAGGATTGAAAAACCAAGGATTAACACTTGTATCAGACGGAACAGACAACCACTTGATTTTAATTGATGTGCGTTCTCTTAACCTGACTGGTAAAGTGGCAGAAAAAGTATTGGATGATATCGGAATTACAGCGAACAAAAACACGATCCCATTTGACCCTGAAAGTCCATTCGTAACAAGCGGCGTCCGCATCGGTACAGCTGCTGTAACAAGCAGAGGCTTCGGTCTTGAAGATATGGATGAAATTGCTGCAATCATGGGCCTAGCACTCAGCAACCCTGAAGATGAAGCAAAATTACAAGAAGCGAAGAACAGAGTAGAAGCATTAACTTCTAAATTTTCTATGTATGAGCAACTATAAATAAGATGGGGCTGACTTGTTCAGCCTTTTTTTGATCAAAAAAAAGAGCAAATCCAGATGAATCGGATTTTGCTCTTTTCTCTTATAGAAAAACAAAATAAATCACTGCAGCTAAAATAATGCGGTAAATGGCAAATGGCACAAGTTTAATTTTGTTAATTAGGGCCAGGAAGAAGCGAATTGAAATTAAAGCAACAACGAATGCGCTGATAAATCCTGCAATAAAGAATGGCAGTGCGTCCATCGTGAAGTACTCCCAATTTTTAAGAAGAGAAAGTCCGCTTGCCCCGGCCATAATCGGAACAGCCATAATGAAGGTAAAATCAGATGCCGTTCTATGATTCATGCCAAGCATAACGCCTCCGGAAATCGTAGATCCAGAACGTGAAAATCCCGGCCATAACGCTAAACATTGAATCAGCCCAACAAGCAGAGCCTGTTTATATGTGATTTTATCCACAGTTTCTGTGGTAATGGTTCTTTTGCGCTGAACGAAATCAGCAGCTAACATTAAGAATGCCCCAATGACCAAACCGATTAAAACCGTATGAATAGAAAATAAGTGTTCATCGATATAATCTTCAAATAAAAGTCCAAGTACAGCAGCAGGCAGCAAGCCTACGATGACTTGTGTTAATTTTAACTTCGTCCGTTTTTCTTCAGCTGTTTCTTTTTTCAGACCGAGCAAGCTGATAAAACGCTCTCTGAAAATAATGACGACTGCAAGAATCGATCCAAGCTGAATCACAATCTTAAACGTATTTGCAACAGGTGCCCCAAAAAGTTCTTTAGATTGAAACAGCAAATCATCAAAAATAATCATATGTCCAGTAGAGGATACTGGAGCAAATTCCGTTAAACCTTCAACCGTTCCTAATACAACAGCAACAAAAATCTCCCATAAATTCAAGTTTATATCCACCTCTTTAACTAGTTCATTTAATAAACGCTCTTTGATGATTTTAAACGTTTCATAGATAGAAGTCTATGAATTTCATGGAATTGGTAATCTGTGTAAAGTGGATTTGGCAGGAAATAGGTCAAAATACATGCTATTAAAAAGTGGAAAATGAGTATTTAGAATATTGTGTAAACGATTGAATCTATTTAATATCATTCTTAGATAACTACAACCCGTACTAGCAACATAACCTGAGGGCTATGCATTGTCCTGATATGGACAACAACCCCGTTATTCTTTATGAATAACGGGGTTTTATTATGGGAAGGAGGAAGCAGTTAAAGGAAGCGGCAGGAAAACATGATCAAGGGAGAGATGGCTGTATGTTAAAAAAAGCAATGAGTTTAACAGTTGCATTTGTTCTTATTTTTAGTTTGTATGGACCGTTTACGGACAATTATGCAAACGCTTCCACTGATAATAAAGTAAACTATTCGAACGATGTTATCTATCAAATTATGACGGATCGATTCAGTGATGGAAACACTAATAACAACCCGGCAGGCAGCCTGTTCAGCGCAGACTGCTCGAATTTAAGAAAATACTGCGGCGGTGACTGGCAGGGGATTATTAATAAATTGAATGACGGATATTTCACGGATATGGGGATTACGGCCTTATGGATTTCCCAGCCTGTTGAAAATGTCTACTCTGTGTTAAATGATGCGGCAGGCACGACATCTTATCACGGGTATTGGGCAAGGGATTTTAAAAAGACAAATCCATTTTACGGCACAATGCAAGAGTTTCAGACTCTTATCAATACAGCACATCAGAAGGGAATAAAGGTTATTATCGATTTTGCGCCAAATCACACTTCTCCGGCATCTGAAGACACTCCGTCTTATATGGAAAACGGAAAGCTGTATGATAATGGAACCCTTGTGGGCGGCTATACAAACGATTCGAAAGGCTTATTTCATCATAATGGGGGAACGAATTTTTCTTCTATTGAAGATGGAATTTACAGAAACCTTTATGATCTGGCAGATTTCAATCATCAGAACCCGACAGTAGACAAATACTTAAAAGATTCTGTGAAGCTCTGGCTCGATATGGGAATTGACGGAATCAGGGTAGATGCAGTGAAGCATATGCCTTTCGGCTGGCAAAAGACGTTCATGGAAACGATCTACAGCCATAAGCCGGTGTTTACGTTCGGAGAATGGTTCCTTGGGGAAAATGAAGTGGACCAAAACTATTATAACTTCGCCAATTCCACAGGAATGTCCTTGCTTGACTTCCGGCTTGGCCAAAAATTGAGACAGGTATTAAGAAACGGTTCTGATAACTGGTATGGCTTCAACTCGATGATTGCTGAGTCGGAAGCGAAATACGAACAGGCTGCCGATCAGGTCACCTTCCTCGATAATCACGATATGGACCGCTTTCACTTTGACGGGGCGGATGTGAAAAATACGGATCTTGCTTTAGCTGTCATGCTCACTTCAAGAGGCGTTCCAAACGTTTATTATGGTACAGAGCAATATATGACAGGCAATGGAGACCCGAACAACCGGAAAAAACAAACTTCTTTCAATAAAACAACGAAGGCTTATCAGATCATCAGCAAGCTTGCAGCTCTGCGTAAATCGAACCAGGCTTTAGGCTACGGTAAAACAAAAGAGAGATGGATCAATAATGATGTCTATATCTATGAAAGAACATTTGGCAAAGATACCGTATTGGTAGCAGTAAATAAAAGCAAAACAGCAGCTTACAACATATCAAATCTCTCAACGGCTCTTCCTGCAGGGACTTATTCTGATCAGCTGACTTCCCTTCTGAATGGAAACAGCTTATCAGTTGGAAGCGGCGGTGCTGTCACTGCGTTTGACCTTTCACCGGGTGAAGCAGGTGTCTATTCCTCCAATGGAACCGCAGCTGCCCCTGCAATTGGGCAAATCGGGCCGGTTATGGCAGTGCCGGGAAGCACAATGACAATCAGCGGAGAATCCTTTGGCGCTACTGCAGGTACAGTTAAGTTCGGAACAGTAAATGCCTCCGTATTATCATGGTCGAATACAGAAATTAAAGCACAGGTTCCTGTTTTAACAGGAGGAGATTATCAAGTGTCTGTCGCAACATCAGGCGGGACTGCCAGCAATACGTACGGTCCTGTTGAGGTATTATCCGGAAAGCAGTCATCTGTCCGGTTTATTGCGAACAATGCGTCAACAAGTCCTGGCCAGTCCATTTATATAGTAGGAAATGTAAGTGAGCTTGGAAACTGGGATGCAGCGAAGGCAGCGGGACCGATGTATAATCAGGTGATCACGAAGTATCCGGGCTGGTATTATGACGTCAGTGTACCGGCTGGACGCAATCTTGAATTTAAGTTTATTAAAAAGGATGCAAGCGGAAATGTTGTTTGGGAAAGCGGAGCGAACCATGTTTACACGACTCCATCGAGCGGTCCTGGAACCTCTATTTCAAACTTCCAGAATTAAAAAAATCAGCTCACCTGTTGGAAGGGTGGGCTGTTTTCTGTTAAACGGATTAATTCATGATTTAGACTGATACAACTCTAAATTACACTGATAAAAGCCAAAATCACACTGATAGATGGCTGGAAAGATGCTCATCATTTTTAAATCCCGTCAAAAACTGCTGTCTATCCGGCCTAGAATAAAAATCCTGCAAATAAATCTCCCATCCTTCTTGAAACGGCTCTGCTTTTTCTGTAAAATCTATTGAAGTGTCATAGAAAAGGAGATGAGCCGATGGGCAAAGTATACGTTTTTGATCATCCACTTATTCAGCATAAGCTAACATATATCCGTGATGTAAAGACAGGTACGAAAGAGTTTCGTGAGCTTGTTGATGAAGTTGCGAGCCTGATGATGTTTGAAATTACAAGAGACATGCCGCTTGAAGAAGTGGAAGTTGAAACACCTGTGCAAGTAGCAAAATCAAAGGTTTTGGCTGGCAAAAAGCTTGCGATTGTCCCTATTCTCCGAGCTGGTCTTGGAATGGTTGACGGTATCATTAAATTGATCCCGGCTGCAAAAGTAGGACATGTTGGTTTATACCGCGATCCAGAGACGTTAAAGCCGATCGAGTATTATGTAAAACTCCCTTCTGACGTGGAAGAGCGCGAATTTATCGTCGTTGATCCAATGCTTGCAACTGGCGGATCTGCCGTTGAAGCCATCAACAGTGTGAAAAAACGCGGCGCTAAAAATATCAAATTCATGTGTTTAATCGCAGCTCCAGAAGGTGTGGAGATTGTGAAGGAAGCACATCCTGATGTTGATATTTACATTGCAGCACTTGATGAGAAATTAAATGATCATGGATATATTGTCCCTGGCCTAGGTGATGCCGGAGACCGCATGTTCGGAACGAAATAAATTGAAATGAAATCCTCCTTCATAAAAAGGGGGATTTTTTTCATGAAAAAACCTCCCTTAGAAAAGAATAAGAGAGAGGTGACAAAAAATGGTCCGAACATGCACGCTCTCTTTCTTATTTTTCACGCTGATTTCTTTTTCAGCTCAAGCAGAAACGTTTCCGGCGATCCCTCCTATTCCTGAAGAATCACCGGATAAGGCAGAAACGATCATGATTGTTGTTGAAAAAGAACATGCAGCTGCCTTCTCGCAAAAAATAAAGCAAACGTATCCAAACGTTCACATTCGACGCACTTTTAAAAAGGTATTCAGCGGATTCACACTTTCTGGCAGGCATAAAGATCTTGATGCTCTTCAAAAAGAACCTCATGTTGTGCACGCGAGCCCGGTTACGGCCTATCATGTGGATCTTGAAGAGAGTGTCCCGTTTATCGGCGGGGATGAAGTGCGCGGAAAATTCGATGCTCAACATGAACGGCTGAGGGGCAAAGGTGTAAAGGTCGGCATTATTGATACCGGCATTGATTATACACATCCTGATTTGTCCCGAAGCTATCACGGGGGAGCCGATCTCATAGACGGAGACAGCGATCCGATGGAAACAAAAGCGACAGATGGAACGGAAACGCTGCACGGGACACATGTGGCCGGGATCATTGCGGCGAATGGAAAACTTCAGGGCGTAGCACCGGAAGCGGAAATCATTGCTTACCGGGCGCTTGGTCCTGGAGGATACGGAACCAGCGAACAAGTGATAGCGGCTATCGAAAGAGCGATTGAAGATAAAGTGGATGTGTTAAATTTGTCGCTTGGGAATACAGTTAATGGACCTGACTGGCCCACAAGTCTCGCACTGGATCGTGCAGTTGAACACGGAATCGTGGCAGTGACATCAAGCGGGAACTCCGGTCCTGGAGTATGGACAATCGGCTCGCCGGGCACATCAAGCAAATCCATTTCCGTCGGGGCATCCACTCCTCCGCAAAAAATACCTTACCTAAAGCTGAGCGGAGCGGGGAAAATGGTTCCGATTACAGCCCTTGCCGGGTCAAAAGAATGGAAGCTGAGTCAAGGGGAAGAAATCGTGTTTGCAGGCATTGGTGAAGAGCACCAATATAAAGCAGATATGAAAGGGAAGATTGTACTCGTAGAGAGAGGCAAAATAACCTTTACTGAAAAAGCGCTGTTTGCCGAAAAAGTCGGAGCTAAGGCAATCATTATCTACAACAACATGAAAGGCAATTTCGCAGGTAACCTTGAATTAGAAGTAGGCATTCCTGTGGTTTCCATTTCAAAAGAGGATGGATTATGGCTTAAAAAGCAATTGAACAATAGCGCCCTCGTCCGAACAGCCTATCAGCATGAATCCGACCAGCTGGCAGATTTCAGTTCAAGAGGTCCTGTCACCTATTCGTGGGAAATCAAACCGGATGTGGTTGCACCTGGTGTTGCAATCGACAGCACCGTTCCGGAAGGGTATTTAAGCCTGCAGGGAACAAGTATGTCGGCGCCCCATGTAGCTGGAGCAAGCGCTCTTTTAAAACAGGCGCACCCTGATTGGAATCCCGAGCAAATCAAAGCGGCCTTAATGAATTCAGCAGAGCCTTTGAAAAACAAAAACGGAACCTACTATGAACCCATCGAGCAGGGAGCGGGAAGAATTGATTTGACCCGTGCGCTGGAAACGGACTTTCTCCTGTATCCCGGTTCATTGTCATTCGGACAAGTTCCTCTGCACGGAGACCGGATCCAGAAAAAAGTGAAGCTGACTCTTGATAACCAGTCGGATGAAAAAAAGACATACACTTTCATCTATCCTTCCTATACAAAAGGTCTTCAATGGAAGATTCCGCAAAAAGCGGAGGTAGAACCAAAACAGAAAAAGAATGTATTCATCACCTTGGATATTTATTCAAACGGGATGGAAGCTGGACTGCATCATGGCTGGATTGAGGTGGAAGCAGGCGGACGAATCGAAAAGATCCCTTATCTATATGTAGTGGATGAACCGGATTATCCCCGTGTCATGGGATTTGAATTTGGATTCGGTGATACCGCAGGAACGTATAAATACGAGTTTTATCTGCCGGGCGGTGCCGATGAAATGGGAATTGCCCTTTATGACCCGGATACACTCAGATTTGAGGGCTTTCTTGACTGGGGCAGGAATCTCCAAAGAGGGGTTATAAGGAAGACATTCAAAAAGGATGATCTTAAGCTGAAAGACGGCCTCTATAAAGCGGTCATCTTTGCGAAAAAAGGCAGCAGGGAGGATACGATTGAAACAGATCTTATCCTTGAAAATCCTGGGGAGAATAGGCACTAAAGTTCAATTGTGAACTTTTTGTGATAGGCTTTTGTGATTGTCAAGTTTTTGGTTTTAAAGCAATTGACATTGACTAGTGCCTATTGTATGCTAGACGAGGGTAAATGATAAGGTTTTCATAAGCCTTTCATTTCCAGTTTTTATCCCCAGAAAAACCCTTTATTAATCTATTAGCGAGGACTTGTGAATGCGCAAAAAAGAGCGTCATCCAATGCAGGCCATGGCACTAATGACAGGCATTCTGTCTCAGCTAGTCGGTTCAACACTAATTGGCATCTTTTCAGGAAGATGGCTCGACCGATATTTCCAGACTGAACCGCTTTTTATGATCATAGGACTGTTCATTGGGCTCGGAATCGGTATTTCCGCGATGATCAAGCTAGTCCACCACTTTTTTTCAGGAGACTGAATCATTCATGTTTGATTTGCACCAGATGTACCACAGATATCGCAAGTATATGTTCTACCTATTGTCCTTTTATGCCATAGGCTGGGGATTTACCGGGTATCAGTCTGTCTTTTTGGGACTGGCGCTTGGAACAGCACTCAGTTTGTTCAACTTATGGTCAATGGTGCGCAAGCAAGTTCAGTTCGGTGAAGCGATTCAGCAGAACAGGAAGGTCAGGTCACTCGGCACTGCATCACGATTGGCGTCAGCTGGTTTAGCTGCCCTGCTCGCGATCAAGTTTCCCGAATATCTGAATATGGTTAGTGTCATTATTGGATTAATGACAGTTTACATTGTCATTATGATAGATTATGTTTTTCAACACTCACGCGCTTAGCCGGAAGAGAGGTGAATCTATTGCATCACGGAGCTCCTATAGTAGAGTTTTTAGGCCTTACTTTTAACTTATCCAACGTTTTAATGATCACTGTTGCAAGTGTTATCGTTTTCTTAATAGCGGTACTGGCCACTCGCAAATTGGCAATGAAGCCGACAGGGATGCAGAATTTCTTTGAATGGATCATGGATTTCGTCAAAGGAATCATCAACAGCTCCATGGACTGGCATACAGGCGGGAAATTTCTTACGCTTGGCGTTACGCTCCTAATGTACATATTTGTATCAAATATGCTCGGGCTGCCATTTTCAATTGCTGTAAACCATGAACTATGGTGGAAATCACCGACAGCAGATCCAACGATTACTTTGACTCTTGCTGTTATGATCGTGGCATTGACACACTACTATGGTGTGAAAATGAAAGGCACATCTGAGTATGGGAAGGATTTCTTCCGACCTATGGCGTTCCTTTTCCCGATTAAGATCATAGAAGAGTTTGCTAACACATTGACTCTTGGCTTGCGTCTTTACGGTAACATCTATGCTGGTGAAATCCTTTTGGGACTTCTCGCAGGACTTGCAGTAACTGGTCCGATCGGCGCTTTATCTGCCGCAGTGCCAATGATGTTATGGCAGGCATTCAGTATTTTTGTAGGTTCCATCCAAGCATTTATCTTTGTAATGTTAACAATGGTTTATATGTCTCACAAAGTGAGCAGCGACCATTAATTAATATGTTTCAACCGTTTCATCAGAATCAAAAAACTTTTTAATATTTTGAGAGGGGATTTATATAATGAATTTAATCGCAGCTGCAATTGCAATCGGCTTAGCGGCACTTGGTGCCGGTATTGGTAATGGTCTTATCGTTTCACGTACAGTAGAAGGTGTTGCTCGTCAGCCTGAACTGCAAGGTAAGCTTCAAACAATCATGTTCATCGGTATCGCGTTAGTTGAGGCACTTCCGATCATCGGCGTAGTTATCGCGTTTATCGTATTAGGAAGTTAATAAAGAGACAGGTTCTCTACATAAATGGCGAAGATCGTTTTTTACCCTTCTTCGCCATTGCTTTATGTTTCTATTTAAAATATGCGGCCGAGAATCAAACAGAACAATCTCGTGCTTTTTTTGATAGTAACCCATCATGGAACTCTTGAAGGGAGTGAAACCGGGCAATGTTAACGTCAAATCTAGTAGTTGGTGCAGGTTTATCTTTAAATACTGGAGACATTGTATTCCAGCTGGTTATTTTCTTAATCCTACTTGCATTGCTGAGAAAATATGCTCTTGGACCTGTAATGGGCATCATGAAACAGCGTGAAGAGCACATTGCATCTGAAATCAACGCGTCTGAAGCGAAGCATGAAGAAGCGAAGAAGCTTGCAGAAGAACAGCGTGAACTATTAAAGCAGGCAAGAGTTGAAGCACAAGGTTTAGTGGAAAGTGCGAAGAAGCTTGGTGAAAAGCAAAAGGAAGAAATCGTCCTTGTAGCTCGTTCAGAAGCAGATCGCCTGAAGCAGTCTGCGCTTAAAGAAATTGCTCAGGAAAAAGAGCAAGCTGTTGCCGCTCTTCGTGAGCAGGTAGCTTCATTATCTATTTTAATTGCTACAAAGGTTATTGAAAAAGAATTAAACGAGAAAGAACAAGAAAAGCTTATCCAAGATTATATTAAAGAGGTAGGCGAAGGCCGATGAGTAAAGAAATAGTTGCAGCTCGCTATGCGTTGGCTCTTTTTCAAATCGCCAAGGAAAACCGCACGATTGACAAGTTCGAAGAGGAACTGCTAGTGATCGAAAAGGTCACAAAAGGTAATCCGGAATTATTAAACGTGCTTACACATCCAAAAGTGCTCTTAGAAAAGAAAAAATCCATGATGAGTGAAGCGTTTGCTTCTTTATCTCAACCTGTTTTAAGTACAATTCTCCTCTTGATTGAACGTCAGCGAATCAGTGTGATTCCTGAGCTTGCTGAGCATTTTGTGAAGCTTGCAAATGATGAGCGCGGCACAGAAGACGCGATTGTCTACTCTGTCAGATTATTAGATCAAGATGAATTAACAGCGCTGTCTGATACGTTTGCCAAAAAAATCGGCAAAACATCTCTTCGTTTGAGAAATGTTATCGATCAAAACCTGATCGGCGGAGTGAAGCTTCGTATCGGCAATCGCATTTATGATGGAAGTATAAGCGGAAAGCTTGAACGTATAGAGCGACAACTAGTTGCAAAAAGATCGTAGATAGGGGTGAAACTCATGAGCATCAAAGCAGAAGAAATTAGTGCACTGATTAAAAAGCAAATCGAAAGCTATCAGTCTGATATCAAAGTTAGTGATGTAGGTACAGTTATCCAGATTGGTGACGGTATCGCCCGTGCTCATGGCCTCGACAATGTCATGGCTGGAGAGCTTGTTGAATTTTCAAACGGCGTAATGGGTATGGCTCAAAACCTTGAGTCAAACAACGTAGGTATCATTATCCTCGGACCTTACTCTGATATCCGTGAAGGTGACGAAGTTCGCCGTACTGGACGCATCATGGAAGTACCGGTTGGTGAAGCGTTAATCGGACGCGTCGTAAACTCTCTAGGACAGCCTGTTGATGGCCTTGGTCCAATCGAAACAACACATACACGCCCAATTGAGAGCCCGGCTCCAGGCGTTATGGATCGTAAATCTGTTCATGAACCATTACAAACAGGAATCAAAGCGATTGACTCTCTGATTCCAATCGGACGCGGACAGCGTGAGTTAATCATCGGTGACCGTCAAACAGGTAAAACATCTGTTGCCATCGATACGATCCTAAACCAAAAGAACGAAGATATGATCTGTATCTACGTTGCAATCGGACAAAAAGAATCAACTGTCCGCGGCGTAGTTGAAACACTTCGTAAAAATGGCGCGTTAGAGTACACAATCGTTGTTACTGCATCTGCTTCACAGCCTGCACCGCTATTATTCTTAGCTCCTTATGCTGGTGTAACAATGGGTGAGCATTTCATGTACAACGGCAAGCACGTATTGGTTGTTTATGATGATTTAACAAAACAAGCATCTGCTTACCGTGAACTTTCATTATTATTACGCCGTCCTCCAGGTCGTGAGGCATATCCTGGTGACGTTTTCTACTTGCATTCACGCCTTCTTGAGCGTGCTGCAAAACTTAGTGATGCAAAGGGCGCTGGTTCATTAACAGCTCTTCCATTCATTGAGACACAAGCTGGAGATGTATCAGCATACATTCCAACAAACGTAATTTCCATCACTGATGGACAAATCTTCTTGCAGTCTGACTTATTCTTCTCAGGTGTACGTCCAGCAGTTAACGCCGGTCTGTCTGTATCACGTGTTGGAGGATCTGCACAGATCAAAGCAATGAAAAAAGTATCTGGTACACTGCGTCTTGACCTTGCTTCTTACCGTGAGCTAGAAGCATTCGCTCAATTCGGATCTGACCTTGATAAAGCAACTCAAGCGAAATTAAACCGCGGAGCGCGTACAGTTGAAGTCTTGAAGCAAGGCTTGAACAAACCTCTTGGCGTTGAAAAGCAAGTTGCGATTCTTTACGCTTTAACTAAAGGATTCCTAGATGATATCCCGGTTGAAGATATTAAACGCTTTGAAGAAGAGTACTATGTATTCTTGGAGCAAAACCATAAAGCATTGCTTGATCATATCCGCACAACTGGCGGACTTCCGGAAGACAACGACTTCCAGGCTGCTATTGCTGCATTCAAAAAAACATTCGCGATTACTGAATAATGAGGTGAAGTATGAAGGCCGGCCTTCATACTTTATCTTAAGATAATGAATCAGGTTGATTTTTATAAAAAGGTGGTGAGAACCTTTGGCATCATTACGCGACATTAAATCAAGAATCACCTCAACGAAGAAGACAAGCCAGATTACTAAGGCAATGGAGATGGTTTCAGCCGCAAAGCTGAACCGCGCCGAAAACAACGCAAAAGCGTTTGTGCCTTATATGGATAAGATACAAGAGGTGGTTGCAAACATAGCTTTAGGAAGCACGGGTGCGTCCCATCCAATGCTTGTCAGCCGTCCCGTTAAGAAAACAGCCTATCTTGTGATCACATCTGACCGCGGATTAGCTGGTGCCCTTAACAGTAACGTTTTGCGTGCTGTACACCAGGCAATCCAAAAGCGCCACACGTCGAAAGATGAGTACGCTGTAATTGCAATTGGTAAAATCGGACGTGAATTCTTCAAGAAACGCGGTGTTCAAATCGCTCTTGAAGTGACAGGTATTGCAGATGACACATCATTTGCTGAGATTAAAGATATTGCAACAAACACAGTTAATATGTTCAATGATGGAACGTTTGACGAAATCTATGTGTATTACAACCATTTCGTAAGTGTGATTCAGCAGGACGTGACAGAAACGAAGCTTCTTCCTCTTTCTGATCTAGCCGTTTCTACTAAGAAAACATCTTACGAATTTGAACCTTCTGAGGAAGAGATTTTAGAAGTGTTATTACCACAATATGCTGAAAGTCTCATCTACGGAGCACTTTTAGACAGTAAAGCTTCTGAGCATGCTGCGCGTATGTCAGCGATGAAAAATGCGACAGACAATGCGAAAGAACTTATTAACAGTCTTACACTTTCTTATAACCGTGCACGTCAGGCTGCGATTACACAGGAAATCACTGAAATCGTCGGCGGAGCTGCGGCACTCGAATAGACATACAGGCCCAATAGATGGGTTTCATAGACAGAAATGTTCTGCACTAGCAAGTTAGGAGGGAAAACGATGAATAAAGGACGCGTTACTCAAGTTATGGGTCCGGTTGTTGACGTAAAGTTCCAAAGCGGTCAGCTTCCTGAAATCTATAACGCCCTTAAAGTTACATTCAAAGGACGCAGCGAAAACGAAGCAGCGTCAGAATTAACATTGGAAGTTGCCCTTCACCTAGGTGACGACACAGTTCGTACCGTTGCGATGGCATCAACAGATGGCCTTGTTCGCGGAAGTGAAGTATTAGATACAGGTGCACCAATCTCTGTACCAGTTGGTGATGTTACACTTGGACGTGTATTTAACGTATTAGGTGATAATATCGATTTGGATGCAGCAATTCCTGCTGAATCCCGTCGTGACCCAATCCACAGATTAGCACCTAAATTCGATCAGCTTTCTACTGAGGTAGAAATTCTTGAAACTGGAATTAAAGTAGTAGACCTTCTTGCACCTTACATCAAAGGCGGAAAAATCGGTCTTTTCGGTGGTGCTGGAGTAGGTAAAACTGTACTTATCCAGGAGCTTATCAACAACATCGCTCAAGAGCATGGCGGTATCTCTGTATTCGCCGGTGTTGGAGAGCGTACTCGTGAAGGAAATGACCTTTACCATGAGATGACTGATTCTGGCGTTATCAAGAAAACAGCGATGGTATTCGGACAAATGAATGAGCCGCCTGGCGCACGTATGCGTGTTGCACTTACAGGTCTTACAATGGCTGAATACTTCCGTGATGACCAAGGACAGGACGTTCTTTTCTTCATGGATAACATCTTCCGTTTCACTCAAGCAGGTTCAGAGGTATCAGCCCTTCTTGGCCGTATGCCATCTGCCGTTGGTTACCAGCCGACACTTGCTACTGAAATGGGTCAATTGCAAGAGCGCATCACGTCTACAAACGTTGGTTCTGTTACATCGATCCAAGCGATCTATGTACCAGCCGATGACTATACGGATCCGGCTCCTGCAACAACTTTCGCTCACTTAGATGCAACAACTAACCTTGAGCGTAAGCTTTCTGAGATGGGTATTTACCCGGCTGTGGATCCACTTGCTTCTACATCTCGTGCATTATCTCCTGAAATTGTTGGAGAAGAGCATTACAATATTGCACGTCAAGTTCAGCAAACACTTCAGCGCTACAAAGAATTACAAGATATCATTGCGATCCTTGGTATGGATGAGCTTAATGACGAAGATAAATTAGTCGTGCACCGTGCACGTCGTATTCAATTCTTCTTATCCCAAAACTTCCACGTAGCTGAGCAGTTTACTGGTCAGGCAGGTTCTTACGTTCCTGTTAAAGAAACAGTTCGCGGCTTCAAGGAAATCCTTGAAGGCAAATACGATCATCTTCCAGAAGATGCTTTCCGTCTGGTTGGACGCATTGAAGATGTTATCGCAAGTGCGAAGAACATGGGTGTAGAAGTATAATTTTGGGACGCAGGAGGGTATAGAGTATGAAGACAGTACAAGTCAATGTCGTTACTCCCGATGGCCCAGTTTACGATGCAGACGTCGAAATGGTAAGCGTAAAGGCTCAAAGCGGTGAGCTCGGAATCTTGCCAGGTCATATTCCGTTGGTGGCTCCTCTTCAAATCGGAGCAGTTCGGTTAAAAACAGGAAAATCCACGGAACTCGTGGCTGTTAGCGGCGGCTTTTTAGAAGTACGGCCTGACAAAGTCACAATCTTGGCACAAGCTGCTGAGACTGTAGAAGATATTGATTTAACTCGTGCACAATCCGCAAAAGAACGCGCTGAACAGCGTCTGAACAAAAGTACAGACGATATCGATTTCAAGCGTGCTGAACTTGCCTTGCGCCGAGCAATGAATCGAATTAACGTATCACAGAATAAAATCTAAACTATGAAATCCCCGGGATATTGGTTCCTGGGGATTTTTTGGTTTTGTATCGGACTAAGGGGGAATATGATGCAACAAACAGTGACCGTTCACATAACAAAGTGCATTAAATTGAGTTATGCAACAACTAAGATGGGCCGTGCACGTAAGTAAGTGCAGCAAACCAGCCATATTAAAACCATAATACCTCTTTTTCTAGTAAATATTTCCTCTCCATCACAATGAACCACAATAAGATACCTTCGATACAAACCACACAAAATATAAGCGTTTACAAACCTCCGCAAACCCTTATAATTAATTAAAAAGTCCTATGAAATGGTGATTCTATGAAGCGGCGACTAAAGCTGGCTCTGTTTGTTTTTTTGCTGATCTCTATTTTTCCTCTCTATCAGCTTTTTCAAATCTATCAATCCAGTCAATCCTTTTCAGCTCAGGCAGATGCAGAGGAGTACCGGTACCGGCTTGTTTTAATTTCTCCTTACCTGGGTGATGCGTATTGGAATCAGGTGATTAAAGGGGTGGAGGCAGCGGCACGGAAACTCCAAGTAAGCCTTGATATTAAAGGGACCAATCTTCCTGATAATGAAGAGCTGCAAAAAGCAATGAATATGGCGATTTCCTCACAGGTGGATGGAATTATGCTCCTAGGTATTGACGATCCTTCGTTTTCAGAAATGATTCAGAAGTCAACGATGAAGGGAATTCCAGTTGTTACGATTATGGCGGATCTGCCAGGAAGTCTCCGGAAATCTTTTATCGGATCCAATCATTATGAAACAGGTCTAGAACTGGGGAACTATATAAAAAAGGCAGTAAAAAAGAATGAAACCATTGGAATTATCAAGGGGAACAATATCACTTCAATTGAAACACAGAGAATAAAAGGGTTAAAGGACAGTTTGAAGGCATCCTCTATTAAACTAGTTGAAACAGACAGGCAGCATGCAGAGGAACAGACAAATGACCTTCTAAATCTGTATCCATCAATGAAGATGCTGATTGGAACGGGAATAGATGATGGCGATTTAATTGTAAGAACGATTGAATCAAGATCTGCCCTGTCGGGATATGAAATTTATACGTTTGATGATACCCAGGAAACGATGAATCTTTTAAGAAGCGGCAAGATTGCCGGGACCATCCATCACAGTCATTCTTTAATGGGAGTGAAAAGTGTTGAAACGATTGTGAAATGGCTAGAAAAGGAAGATTTGCCGCTGCCTGTCTCCACGTATACGGAAACAAACGTGATAACGGAGGGGAGCAGGCCGTGACACGGATTCAGAGAAAAATCCTGACCATGTCGCTAATGATTATTCTGATTATGGGGGCATTTTGGACAGCGATCAGCTATATCAACCAAAAATCTATTTATGAGTATAACAATATCCTTGAACGCTACTTGCTTTTAAATCATGTTTCTACAACAAGCGGGACAGCACTGGCAAAGCTAAGCGCGTATATCAGCACGCCGTCGCCTGAAAATCAGACTAGCTATGAAACCTACAGGGATCAGCTGAACGCCTCAAAGAAGAAACTGGATCAGCTGAAAAATCAGGCCAATGCCATTGCTTTAACCGACTACATTTACATGCTGGACAGCCAGGTTGAAGCGATGGATTTAACCGTCATGATGCACAAGCTGGACAAGCGGCAAAATTCACAGGCTGCATACGATGAAGCCCTGCAAATATCTAAATTTATTGACGAAACAACTCTTCTTTTATTCAAAAAAGAGCTGACCAATCAAAAGCAGTTTTATGAATCCATGATTGAAGTAACGAACCATCTTCGCTCCCTCGGTTTATGGATACTCGGCATTGTCCTGATCATATCGATTGCCTTTTCCTATTGGTTTTCAAAAGGCATTACCCGTTCCATCTACCTTTTAACTCAAGGAGCGAAAGAGGTGGCAGCCGGTAATTTTGACCATCCGATCAAGGTCAGCAGCAATGATGAAATTTCGTTTCTTGCCAAAACCTTTGACCGGATGCGGGAAAATATTAAAGAGCTTGTTGCAGAAATAAAGGAGAAAGCGAAGCTCGAAAAAGAGATTAAAGAATATCAGCTCCTTTTGAAAGAGAGTGAATTAAAGAGGCTCCATAATCAAATCAATCCGCATTTCCTCTTTAACACCTTAAACACCCTCTCAAAAAAAGCATACTTAGAGGATGCATTTGAGACGAGCGACCTGATATCGACCGTTGCCAATCTGCTGAGATACAATCTCAGAAGTGTAGATGAAAACGTGACGATCCGTGATGAACTTGATTTAGTAAAGGAATACCTGACGATTTTAAAAGCGAGGTTTTCATCTCGAATTTCTTATCGTTTTGAAATTGAGGAAGCGTGTCTGGAGACTCAGGTTCCTGCCTTTTTTCTTCAGCCGATTGTGGAAAATGCGTTTAAATATGGGGTAGAGCCCTATGAACAGGGCGGGTCCATTGTGGTTCGTGTACTCAGGAAGGATAATGAGATTCATGTCACTGTGCAGGATGAAGGCTGCGGGATGTCTGATGAGATAAAAGAACAAGTCCTCTCAGATATACAGGCGGATTCGATCAAAAGCAAGTCGACAGGCATTGGCCTGCGAAATGTTGTTCAGCGCTTGCGTTTATTTACCAATAAGCATGATGTGATGGAAATTCATGCGGATGGAAACAAAGGGACAGTTGTTTCAATAAAATTTCCTGCAATAGAAAGGAGCGAAGATCATGAAGCTGCTCATTACGGAAGATGAAGAAATTGAAAGACTGGCGCTGAAAAAAATGATTGAAATCGACTTTAAAAACATTTCAATTGTAGGCTTGGCTGAGAATGGGAGAAAGGCGATTGAGCTAGCCTCGGTGCATAAGCCGGATATTATTTTGATGGATATCAAGATGCCTGGCATTAATGGACTTGAAGCCATTAAAGAAATTAAAAAAATCGTCCCGAATGCCAAGATCTTAATTGTCTCCTCTTATGATACATTCGATTATGCCCAGCAAGCGCTAAGGCTCGGTGTGAAGGATTATTTATTAAAGCCGAGCAAGCGGGAAGTCATTCTATCAACCATTCAAAAGGTGATTAACGATATTGAAATGGATCGACTAGAATCAGAAAAAAAGCAAAAAACAGAGGAACGCATTCAAAAAATGATTCCGATTGTGGAAGCCGATCTTGTCACCCAGCTTCTTTTTGATCACGTTCATGATGTTCATCTTCATGAATGCATGAATCTGCTCGATGTCGACCAAACACAGCCATCCTTTGTCCTCTTAGTTCACTTTTCACAGGATTCACTGACAGGTCCAATTGAGCAAATGTACGGAGAGCTAAAAAGAACCATTCAGCTTCAATCAAAAGGGTGGGTCGGACCGATGTCAGGACTGCAGGTTCCGATTATTGTTTTCTCAGAAGGAGAGCTGCACCATTACCGCAGAAACGCCATAGCCCTCGTTCAAAAAATCTTAAATAATCTCAAAGGCTTATTCTCGGCATCTGCAGCGATCGGAATCGGCAAGGCATACCCGGCGCTCGAGCAAGTCAGACAATCGTATTACGAAGCGCTCCGTGCCTCTATAACAGCTGGTTCTGGAGCCAGGTACAGCTTTTACAGCGATATGGTCTCCAATGAAGAAATGAAAGACAGAGAAATGCACCACATTGAAGAGCTCATCCTGGAGGAATTGCGGATCGGCAAATGGGAAGGGGTCCGCAGTCATTTTCAGACGATGACCGGGTACTTTGAAAAATTTCAGCACCCGCTTGCTGAAGCAGAGCAAAAAGTCTATGACACGATGACATTGATGATCCGCTACTTGGATGAAATGGGCTTTGTGATCAGAAAACCAGTCTTTTCTTTCAGTGCAAAATCATATTTGCAAATGAAAACAGAAGTGAATTTTATTTTGGAAGATGTGATCAGCCAATACAAACAGGCGACTGAAAATCTTCAGGACGATATTCCGAACCGGATGAAGCAGCACATCAAGAAAAACTGCCACACCGATCTGTCGCTTGAGGCAATGGCAAAGGAGTTCAACCTCTCCCCGCAGTACGTCAGCAAAATTTTCAAAGAAGAGCTAGGCATCAGCTACATCGATTATTTAACAAAATGCCGAATCGAAAAAGCCAAAAAGATGATGGAAAAAGGCTCCCACAGCTTAAAAGAAATTGCGTTTGAAGTCGGCTACAACGATCCGAACTACTTCAGCCGTGTGTTTAAAAAAGTGTGCAAGAAGTCTCCTAGTCAGTATAAGGATTCCCTTTTGACTAATAAAATTGGTCAGAGCTAGGGTTTGAGTCTGTTGTAATTAAATGAAAAACAGTGAATTCTATTGTAGAATCCACTGTTTTTTGTTCTTTTAATTCTTATGCTAGTACCCTCAATTGAGATAATTGCCTTTGTCGGCCCCGACCATTTTTTGATTTTGCCATTTTGAAATTACGACAACTGCTGCGATCATGATCAGAATAGCCGCTCCAAGGGAAAGAACGCTTGAAGTTAAACCTGCAATCAAGTAAGCAGCAAGTGCAGCCGCGCCATTTAATAAGGCATAGGGAAGCTGTGTCTTTACGTGATCAATATGGTCCGAGCCTGCTCCTGTAGAAGATAGGATTGTCGTATCAGATATCGGCGAACAGTGGTCCCCGAAAATCCCTCCTGACAACACGGCTCCAATACAGACATAGATTGAAGCATCAAGATGTACAGCCATCGGAATAGCAAGCGGCATCATGATGGCGAAAGTGCCCCATGACGTTCCCGTGGCAAATGACATACATGCGCCACCCGCGAATAGAATAATCGGGATCAAATAGACAGGGATGTTTCCATCCATGATTTCTACTACATAGTTTGCCGTTCCTAAGTTTTTCATGACTGTACCAAGGGACCAGGCTAATACAAGAATGGCTGCGACAGTCATCATTCTTTGCATGCCTGACAAATAGATATCGAAAACTTCATTGAATTTTTTTACTTTATAGAAAACCATCAGCCCAATCAATACGATCGCTGCGAATAAGTAGGCAGTTGTTAAAGCGACACGGAATGCGCTGCCATCAATTTTTTCAAATGGAAACCCGAGAGGAATCAGCATTCCAAATAAAGTGACAAGTAATACGAGGAGAGGAACAAAGATTAAGCTTGCCTTGCTCTTTGTATTCTGAAGTTCTGTCATATTGTCGGGCTTTCTCATTGGTTTTGAGTTCGGCCAGAATAAAGCGCCGGTTTCCTGTACTCGCTTTTCAGCTTTTGCCATTGCGCCAAACTCCAGCTTCGTTAAGGCAACAAGCGGAACCATCAATACTGCTAAGATAGGATAGAATTGAAAAGGGATTGCTTGTATGAATGCATCCCAATCTGTTTCGGTAATGTTCAAGCTGTCATACTCTTTTTGAATCAATCCCATGATATAAACGCCCCACCCGATAAAGGGGATAAGGACGGCGACTGGGGAAGCGGTAGAATCAATAATCCACGCTAACTTTTCTCTTGAGATCTTTGCTTTATCAAATATTTTTTCAAATATTGGGCCTACCAGGAGCGGTGTACCGAGATCTGAGAAAAAGATAATAATACCGCCAAACCACGCAGCTAATTGTGTTTTCGCCTTTGAATTTAAAAATCGGATGACCTTTTCTGCAAAGGCAGCGGCTCCCCCTGACTTTTCCATCAGTGCCACAAATCCTCCGATAAAAACAAGCAGTACAAGTACTCCCGCATTATATCCGTCTGTTAATTGGAAAAACAAATAATCGCTGATGATGGTTTTAGTTGCACTAAGCGGCATACCCCCAGTTAAAATTAAAACTCCTGAAAAAGTCCCTATAAATAATGAAATAATAACGTTTTTGGTCACAAGTGCTGCCACAATCGCTAATAGTGGCGGAATGATTGAAACCCATCCAAGATGTTCCATCCGGCTGTCCTCCTTAAGTGATAATGAAAAATAACATATACATAATCTTGCATTAATTTGCATTTATATGCAATAGTTTTTTGATAGATTCGTGGAAATATAGTTGGAAACGCAACCAAAATATAAGGTTTGAGAGTTTGTTTTCAATGATATCAATTGTATTAAAATACACACGCATACAAATGATGCTTGTAAAAAGATAAGGAGTTAGTAATCCCATTAAAGAATCAGAGATTTATTTCTTGCCGAAACTTCCTTCTTTTTTGTTAAACTGAGAGAAGGCAGTTCCCGAAATTCAACCCGAGTAGGAGTTAACAAAGATGAAAAATTTTTTAACGGCCGCTTTAGGTCTTTTGATCATAGGAAGTATTGTATTTGTTTTTGCCATGAGTATGCAGCCGGAAAAAGTAGAGAAAGAGCCGGAAAAACAAGAAGCTTCTCAGAAAAAAGAAGAACCGTTGGCAAATGCTAAAGAGTATTTAGAAGATCCTGATGGCTATATGGAAAAGCTGGATGAAAAATATAAACCTGAGCTTGAAGATGATCATCATGGGGAAGAGAAGCCTGATGAATATTATGAAGATCAAAAGAATGATTTATTGAAGAGGGATACAATCATTCTTTCAAATGAAAATTACATTTCTATTTTGGATGTTCTAGACCGTTTTCCAAAGGAGTTTGCGGGAAAACAGGTTGAACTGACTGGATTTGTCCACCGCGAAAAGGATTTTTCGGATACGCAATTTGTGGTTGCAAGAAGCGGTGATCCGTGCTGTGCGGATGAGCATGACGGATTGTATGGACTGCTTTCCACGATGGAAAAGGCAAAAGATCTTCAAGATAATCAGTGGGTCAGTGTTTCAGGGGAGTTAAGTACAACGGCTTATTCATCCACTGAGGTACCTTATCTGCAAATTAAGAAAATCTCAAAAATAAAACCTCCTGCACAGCCCTATGTCCATGAGGAAAAAGAAGAAGACACTCATTCTCATTGATAGGCGGAATAAAAAGGCTGTATCGCTGATGAACAATTAGCGGTACAGCCTTTTTTTGAAGAATGAAAGCGGTTGCTATTATTCTGAAAATAATGCTATATATCTTAAAAAAGTACAGGAATCACTTTAAATAAAACGCTTACACAGATGATAAAGTTAGTCTTGTAAGATGGAATGTCCAAAGGGGGATGGGGAAATGAAAAAGTTTTTTATGCTGTTTATGCTGATGGTTTTTGTGTTTGGTCTAGCTGCATGCAATAACTCAGGATCTGAGCCGACTAAAGGGGATGGCGGCGGTTCTAAAGATGATGATGAATTAGTGATTGGATTCTCGATGGATACGCTGGAGGAAGAACGCTGGCAGCGCGACCGTGATTTGTTCGTAGAAAAAGCGGAATCACTTGGCGCGAAGGTAAATGTACAGGCAGCAAATGGCGATGATGCAAAGCAAATTGCACAGGCTGAAAACTTAATCAGCCAGGGCGTTGATATTTTAGTAGTAGTTCCTCATAACGCAGAGGTAGCGGCTTCGATTGTAGAAATGGCTCATCAAGAGGATGTAAAGGTTATTTCATACGACCGCTTAATCAAAAACTCAGATGTGGATTTATACGTTTCTTTCGATAATGAGCGCGTAGGGGAAATGCAGGCAACAGCTATCACAGAGCTTGTTCCTAAAGGAAACTATGTCTTAATTGAAGGGGCAGACACAGATAACAATGCCCACCTTTTCAAAAAAGGACAAATGAACGTGCTTCAGCCGTTAATTGACAGCGGCGATATCAAAGTCGTTTACGATCAGTGGACAGAAGAATGGGATCCTGCGAACGCACTTGCGAACATGGAAAATGCTTTAACTGCAAACAACAATAAAGTCGATGCTGTAGTGGCAGCGAACGATGGGACGGCTGGCGGCGTTATTCAGGCGCTTGCTGCACAAGGATTGGACGGGAAGGTTCCAGTATCAGGCCAGGATGCTGAGCTTGCAGCTGCACAGCGCATCGTAGAAGGCACACAGACAATGACCGTCTACAAACCAATCACATTGATTGCTGAAACGGTAGCGGACTTAGCTGTGAAAATGGCGAACGGCGAAAAAGTGGAAACGAACGGTAAAGTGAACAACGGCAAAATTGACGTGCCATCTTTATTGCTCGATCCGGTTGCGGTGAACAAAGATAACATCGATGACACCATCATTAAAGACGGCTTCCATAAAAAAGAGGACGTTTATAAATAAAAGGAAATGAAAATGCGGAATGCACAGTATTCCGCATTTTTTTCTAGAAAGAACCCGAAAAAATGGAATTTGCTAAAGGAGGACCTGCGGTGTCATCAGTATTAGAAATGATCGGAATTACAAAAGAATTTCCCGGCGTCAAAGCCCTTGATAACGTAACATTTAACGTGAAAAAAGGCGAAATCCATGCACTCTGCGGTGAAAATGGTGCAGGCAAATCAACCTTAATGAAGGTGCTCAGCGGTCTTTATCCTGCAGGCACTTATACAGGTTCCATCTCTGTTGAAGGAGTGGAGCAGTCCTTTAAAACGATCAAGGATGCAGAAAAAGCCGGCATCTCGATTATTTATCAGGAACTTGCACTGGTCAGACAAATGACGGTAGCTGAAAATTTAATTCTCGGGAATGAACCTGCCGCGTTTGGCATCATTGATCAAAATAGGATGATCCAGGTGTGTGAAAAATGGCTGGCGGAGGTTGGCTTAAAGGGTGTCAGCCCAGATACGATTACCGGGACACTCGGCATCGGCCAGCAGCAGCTGGTCGAAATCGCCAAGGCTCTCTCCAAAAATGCAAAAATACTCATTCTGGATGAACCGACTGCCGCACTTACGGAGCAGGAGGTTAAGATCCTGCTCGCTATTTTAAAAGAATTTAAAGAGCGGGGCGTCACGTGCATCTATATTTCTCACAAACTGGGAGAGGTGTTTGAAATCGCAGACACCATCACGGTTTTGCGGGACGGAAAAACCGTAACTTCTCAAAGAGCGGAAGACATGACTGAGGATAAAGTGATTGCGTACATGGTTGGTCGTGAGATTAAAGACCGGTATCCCCGCATGATCGCGAATCCTAAAGAAACGATGCTGAAGGTGGATGATTACAGTGTCTATCATCCGGAATTGCCAGGAAAAAAAGTAATCGATTCTGTTTCCTTCCAGGTCAGAAAAGGAGAAATTCTCGGCATTGCCGGTTTGATGGGATCTGGCAGAACAGAGCTTGTAATGAGTTTATTCGGGGCATATGCAGGCTTATCTCAAGGGACGATAGAGATAGACGGCAAAGCTGCAAAAAATAAATCAGTCAAGCATGCAATCGAAAACGGCCTGGCGCTCGTCTCGGAGGACCGCAAGAAATTTGGGCTCGTATTAAACATGGATATTCAAAATAACGTGACTCTGCCAAGCCTGAGGCGCATCTCATCGTATGGCATGATCAATCAGAATGAAGAGATTCACAGTGGGAATCAGTATCTGAAGCAGTTAAGGATAAAAGCTCCTTCGGTTGAAACCGTTGTGGGCACACTGAGCGGAGGGAATCAGCAGAAGGTGGTTATCGGAAAGTGGCTGATGACAAAGCCAAAGGTGCTGATTCTGGATGAACCGACAAGGGGAATTGATGTAGGAGCCAAGCTTGAAATCTACAATATTATGAACGAGCTTGTGAAAGAGGGCGTGGCCATCATTATGATTTCGTCAGAACTGCCTGAGGTACTGGGCATGAGTCACCGGATTTTGGTTATGTCCGAAGGAAGGTTCACAGGGGAATTTCAGGCGGAAGAGGCGACACAGGAAAAGATCATGAGAGCAGCGACAGGAGGACTTGCAGGATGAATACGAACTTGAATATCAATAAACAGCAAACACCGATTAAAGAAAAAAAGATTAGTCTTTTTACAATTGATATCCGCGCATATTCCATGATTGGGGCATTAATCGTTATCTGGATCTTATTTTCTGTATTAAATGATACCTTTTTAACACCAAGGAACTTATCCAATCTCTTTTTGCAAATGTCTGTTACCTCCATTTTAGCAATCGGCATGGTCCTGATCATCGTATCGGGCCAAATTGACCTCTCTGTAGGCTCGCTTGTCGGATTGACAGGGGGAGTTGCAGCGATCATGAATGTGTGGCTTGGCTGGGATACAGTGCCGGTCATCATCGCAACGGTTTTATTAGGAGCACTGATTGGCTTATGGCAGGGCTGGTGGATTGCCTACAGGGCGGTGCCTGCTTTTATCGTCACTCTTGGAGGCATGCTGATCTTCCGCGGGATTTTAACGGGGATTACGGGCAGTATGACAGTCGCACCTCTTTCTCCTGAGCTGAAATTTATCGGTCAGGGATATGTGCCTCCTGCAGTTGGTCTTGTGATTGGCGCGATCGCCTTTATTCTTGCCGTCTTCTTTTTAATCAGACAGCGCAATGCGAGAATTAAGTACGGATTTGAAGTTCTCTCCATGAATTGGACACTTATTACATCTGTTGGATTTGGATTGCTGATCTTTACGTTCGTTTACTTGATGAACCAATATCAAGGCATTCCCATTCCGTTTATCACCGTGATTTTATTGGCAGTCGTGTTTCACTTTATTGCAAAAAAGACCGTGTTTGGCAGACAGGTCTATGCGATTGGGGGAAATCCGGAAGCAGCCGTCCTGTCGGGGATTAACATGAAACGGAGAATTCTGCTTGTCTTCGTTCTCGGGAATACACTTGCCGCCATTGCAGGTCTTGTTCTTACAGCTCGCGTAAATGCGGCAACAGTTGGGGCAGGGAACATGTATGAGCTAGATGCGATAGCAGCCTGTGTCATCGGCGGAACGAGCTTAATGGGGGGAATCGGCACCATTCCAGGCGCAATCATCGGAGCACTGGTAATGGCAAGTCTAGATAACGGCATGAGCATCATGAACATCGATGCGTACTGGCAGCTGATTGTAAAAGGAAGCATTCTGGTCCTTGCCGTATGGTTTGATATTTACAGCCGGAATAAGAAGAAAAGGTAAAATCTGAACGCTTGCATCTTTGGTGCAGCGTTTATTTTTTTATGGATATAAATAAAGTGGAAGCGCTGTCGATATAAAAAATAAAAGATATTGATAACAGGGGAGAAATTATGACAGCTTTAGAGAAAGTAAAATACGAAGATTTGAAGAGCAAGAATAAGCTGATGCTTTTTACATTTGGAACGTCCGCTCTGTTGGCTTTTATTTATGTCCTTATGACAAAACAATACGAACAAAGTCCTGTCTATTTAACTGAACTTATTTTACTCCTTTTGTTTTATGTACTTTTTCATTTCATTATAAAAAAAGAATTCTTATTTCCGTATTTCAGCGTTGTGATGATCTATAGTGCTACTACAGTGTCGATTTTTATAACCGGGGCGAATCTTTCATTGGTTGCCATTATGCTGTTTCTGGCCATCTTTTCAGCAGTTCAATACCATCCAATTGTGTTTGCCATCGGTTATATAGCTGGATTTATTGGACTAATAGTCAATGCACTTGTCCCCTCTGAGGAACAAGCAATTATTCTGGACAGCATTGGGGCGATCATGATCACATATGTCTTGGCCGGTGTTCTTCTTGGTGTTTTAATCCGCTTAAACAATAAGCAATTTAAGCAGCTTCAGGACTTCATTGCAGGTGCAGAGGCCGATGCAAAAATGAAAGAAGAGCAGAAGCAAAACCTTGAAAGGGAAGTAGGCAGGATAGCGGATCACATTTCAAAAGTGAATGACCGTGTGCAGCAAAATGCAAGAGCGCAGGCTGAAATGACGATTGCCATTAATGAGGTATCAGCCGGAAGCCAGATTCAAAGCGAACAAATCAGCGAGATTGCCGAGAACGCACATAATAATATGCTTTCGATAAAAGAACTGAGTGAACTATCATCACGATTGAATCAAGATTCCAAGCAGGCAAGCGATATAGCTGACAAAAGCGGAGAAAAGGCCGATCAGCTTTCGAACCAAATGGATCACTTGCAAGAGGTAGTAGTCGCATTAAATGAGACCTTCAAGCTTCTTAATTTAAAAATAGAAGAAACCAATCAATTCACAAATAACATCAGGCAAATCACGGAGCAAACAAACTTACTTGCCTTAAACGCTTCGATTGAAGCTGCAAGAGCGGGAGAAGCCGGAAAAGGATTTTCTGTTGTCGCTCAGGAAATCCGCAAGCTTGCAGAACTGACGAATGACACAACGAAGAAAATCACTGAAAACCTAAAGCAAGTCAATCAAACAAGTGCAGAGGCCGAGGAGAAAATGACCGTAAGCAGCACTAACTTGTCAAACAGCGTTCAGTTTACAAAAGAGGTAAGTGCAAGCTTCAATCAATTGAAGGGGAAATTGAAGAATATCACCCAGAGCTTTAGCGGGTTTGAAGCTATTGCACAAGATGTTGAAGCTAATACAATCAGTGTCGAAAAATCTACAAATGAACTTGCCGCCATAATCGAAGAAGCCTCAGCAAGCATGGAAGAGATGAGTGCCACAATTGAAACACTTAACGATGACAATAAGAAAATCGCAAGCTATATGAATGATACAGCACTAAGTGCGGAAAAAATTCAACAAAGCACGAAGCAATAATTTAATGTTTTGTGTAAGATGAGAGCGGGTAATTAAAAGTAAGCAACAAATTGCTAGACGAAAGGAGCAACTTGTATGAGACAGAAAACATTAATTTCAGGTATTGCCTTATCAACAGTCGGAGTCGGAGTGACATCCTATTTATTAAAGGATAAGTCTAACCGTCAAAAGGTAACAGGATTCGTGAATAGCGCCAAAAACAAGATTCCATATTTTGCGCGCAAAAACACTGATTCATTCCCGGTTGACAAAGCGGGTCATCCAGATCCTCAAGATATTGATGATAATAACATGGTCTCAGAAGGCTCCATGTATCCCGTTCAATACTATGATGAAAAGAAGAAATAAATAGAACAGCATTGCCAATTGGCGGTGCTGTTTTTTTTGCGTTTTTGCATAAAAAAAGAGGCTGTTTATAAATTTGACAGCCCCTTCTTTGGCGACCTTGCCCACCAAAAGTGGCAGCACTAAGGCAAGTGACGCCACTTTCTATGTTTTAAACCGTTAAAGATGGCAGCACTAAGACGAATGACGCCACTTTCTATAATTTAAACCGTTAAAAGTGGCAGCACTAAGGCGAATGACGCCACTTTCTATGATTTGATCCGTTAAAAGCGGCAGCATTAAAGGGAATGACGCCACTTTTTAAGCTTTGAACCGTTAAGGCGACTGAAGCCATTAATTATTTTCATAGAAAAAAGCAGGCAGGGAAAACATTCTTTTTACTGTTAGAGATTTATTGAACAGCTGCCATTATCTGTCCAGCCTCACAATCTCTGCATCAGGGTGAGAGTCATAAAGAATAAGATCCTTCAAGATTTCAGCGCCAAGCATGGAATAGACCGTTCCATTTCCCCCATAGCCAAGACAGTAATAGACGTTGTCTTTCTTTGGATGCTTTCCGATGAACGGCAAACCGTCGTCTGATTCGCCAAAGCTTGCACCCCATACGGAATCCACTTCCATTTCATAGCTCGGATAATGCTCTTTAATTTTATCCAGTAGCCGCTGACCGCGTTCGCGGATGATTTCCTCATTTGTTGGAGCTTCCATTTTTTCTTCATCCAGGCCTCCGGCTACAATTCTGCCGTCAACCGTTGTCCTCATATAGAAATAGGGACGTTTTGTTTCCCAGATCAGGCTTCGGTCTTCCCAATGATCAAGAAACTTCACTGGCGTTGTCACGATTGCATATGTTCTGTTCACTTCGGCACCAAGTTTTTTCGCAAAAGGAATGGTTTCATAGCCGGTAGAATAGATCACTTTTTTAGCAGCAATTCTGCCATGAGCGGATTGAAAATAGACATATTCATCATCTCTGTCTGTCTCTTCAATTTCGGTGTTCTCAAAAATACGCACCCCCTTGTGATGAGCGTCTTCCATTAAACCTTGAATGAATTTATATGGATTCACTTCAGCATCGCCATCTGTCAAAAGAGCAGCCGGCTTCTCAAATCCGAATCGCTCTTTAATTTCATCTTTTTTCAAAAACTCTGCAGGAAAACCGTGCTTAGATAGAGCTTTAAACTCTTTTTTTAGTTTTGATTTATCGCCAGAGGTGCTTGCATAGTACAAGCTTTTTCTTCTGATGAAATCGACTTCCTTGGGCAGGCTTTTAGCTGCAAGTTCGAGCTCATCTACCGCTTTTAAGCACATTTTATAAAAACGGACCGCTTGCTCTTCGCCCATTTTTTTGATGAATTCATGCAGCATCATATCATTTGAAAACTGCAGCAGTCCCGTATTGGCACTTGAACTGCCGCTGCCGACGGTTCTTTTTTCGACTACTATTGTATTTAAATCATATCTTGAAAGGGTATGGGCGCACAAAGCACCTGACATTCCGCCTCCAACGATGAGGACATCGCATGTGATTGTATCTTGAAGTTCAGGGTATGCCTGAACCTCATTGACCGTTTTAGGCCAGTATAGAGAACCGTTATGCAGCTTCATTCGTTTTCCTCCTTAGGATGATAACAAGCATATTCCCTCTTTTATCCAAAGAAAAAACCTCTCTAATTAAAATTTTCTCCAAAAATAGAAAAGGAAATCACGTGTTCGAAAAGGAAGTTACTATATGTGTGAAAAACTTCCGGGAGGGAACAAAATGATTTCAGTTGCAATGTTAAGCAAGTGGCATGTTCATGCCGTTGATTATGAAAGAGATATACATAACAGTTCTAAGTTGAACATTACGCAAATATGGGATGAAGACAAAGAAAGAGGGCAGCAATGGGCCAATGAACTGAATGTTCCATTTGAGCCTGAGCTTGAGAAAGTGCTGAGCAATCCTGCTATCGAAGGGGTGGTTGTGGATACACCGACTAACATGCACAAGGATGTCATCATCAAAGCAGCACAGCATGGAAAACACGTTTTCACAGAAAAAGTACTGGCATTAACAGCAGCGGAATGCAAAGAGATCTTTGAAGCTGTCCAGAAAGCGGGAGTGACCCTTGTGGTCTCCATGCCTAGACTCAGCACAGATTATTACCTTTATGCTGAACAAGCGCTGAAAGAGGGTAAAATCGGAGAACTCAAAATGGCAAGATGCCGTGTCGCTCATAACGGTTCAGTGCCTTCAGCGGAAAACCCTGAAGGATGGCTGCCGGCTCACTTCTACAATGCCGAGCAATGCGGCGGAGGTGCTCTTATCGATTTAGGCGCACATCCGATTTACTTGCTCAACCGTCTCGCAGGAAAACCTAAAGAAGTATCCGCTCATTTTGATTACGTCTATTCAAAAGAAGTCGAAGACCAGGCTTCTGTCCTCGTTGCCTATGAGAACGGCGTAACTGGAGTGCTCGAAACCTCATTCGTTTCACATGGAAGTCCGTTTTATCTTGAATTGTACGGAACCGAAGGATGCCTGCTGATTCAGGATGGAAAAGTCGAACTCAGAAATGGCGAAGGCACACATGTGATCGAGCAGCTGCCAAAAGAGCTGCCAATTCCAATAGAGCAATGGGCAGACGCCATCCAGTCTGGAAAAACACCATTTATTTCGAATGAGGATGCTTTGCTGCTAACGGCAGTGAATGAAGCGGCAATTCAGTCGAATATGGAAAAGCGTAGAGTTTCAATCCAATTATAAAAAGAAAACAGCTGGAGAACTCTCCAGCTGCTTTTCCATCATTTTTTACTTTTTTTCTCATAACGCTTATACAACTTGTAGATCCTCTGTTCAGATGCATCCTTTGCAGTCATGTAATGGTCTTCAAACAGGTTCGAAAAATAAGTCGTTGAACGTCCGCACTGCAGTCCCATCACATAGGCGCCTTCAGTAAACGAATACTCTTTGACCATCCAGAAAGCTCCATCTAAGTGAATCGTGACGACTTCACCAAAATAAATGCTCATGCATTCTTCCAAGTCCGCAATGGACAGCTGAAAGTCACGGAACTTATTTTCCTGGAAAAATGAAAAATACACTTCTTCCAGCTGGATTAAACTTTTTACAGAATAGTTTAATGTTAAGCCGAGTTCTGCATATATATCTTCTAAAAGAGACAAGTTCTCTTTCCGTTGTTCATAGTAATACACTTTGGCCAATTCTTCATTTTCAAAGACAGGCAAATTCCTGCCATAATCTGTTTCAATTTGATGATTATAAGATTCTAGCATTCTGTCACCTCTCGTCTTTTGTTCACTAGCAAGTATATCATCCTGATGACTTTAATAGAGCAGCTTACATTAAAGCTACAAGGGAGGTGGAATTTGGAAAAAGTACTGGTGTTCAATTCTGGTGCAGAAAGAGCGGTTCCGCATTTCGTGGTGTCCAGCTTCACCTCCTAACCCCTCGGTCAGAACAAATTCCCGAAAAAGTCAAAACCGGACTTTTCCGGTGAATTCTTATCTGCCTGTCGGGGCTAAACAGTCGGTTCCGCATTTCGTGGTGTCCAGCTTCACCTCCTAACTCCTCGGCCAGAACGGCTCCGAAAGTATTGGCAAAAAGCGCCTTTACTGTCGGATCCTTATCTGTCTGTCGGAGCTAAGCAGTCGGTTCAGCATTTCGGAATCTATACACAAATTGGATAATGATGTTATAATGTTAGCGGTTACATTTATAATATTTTGAAAGTTCTACTATTTTTAACATAACGGGGGAAATGGATGGAATCACTAAACGTATATTTGAATAATTACTTAATCGTTGTCGTTTTCCTGCTCCTTGGCATTTTGCTTCCTGTTGTTGCGCTTGGAATCGGCCGGATTTTGAGGCCCAGTGCACCAAGCGAAGCAAAAGCAACCACATACGAAAGCGGAATTGATCCGTACCATGATTCACGCGTGCAGTTTAATGTCCGCTATTATATGTTTGGCCTCATGTTTGTTATTTTTGACGTAGAAACGGTGTTTTTATATCCATGGGCAGTCGCATATGAGAAGTTAGGCGTGTTTGCCCTCATTGAGATGCTCATTTTTGTCATCATGCTCGTGATCGGGCTAGTCTACGCATGGAAGAAGAAGGTGCTGAAATGGACTTAAATGTAACGAATATTCCACACGATGAAATGGAAGAACTGAAGCGCAGCGTCTTTTTAACAACGCTTGAAGAGCTGAAGGGGTGGGCGAGAAGCAATTCCCTCTGGCCGCTCACGTTCGGGCTTGCCTGCTGTGCAATCGAAATGATGGGTGTCGGCTCGTCCCACTATGACCTGGACCGCTTCGGATCCTTTTTCAGAACATCACCGCGCCAGTCCGATGTCATGATAGTCTCTGGAACAGTGACGAAAAAAATGGCTCCGGTCCTAAAGCGTCTCTATGATCAAATGCCTGAACCTAAATGGGTGATTGCCATGGGTTCTTGCGCAACAGCCGGCGGTCCCTATATTAAATCATACGCTGTTGTAAAAGGAGTCGACCAGATTGTACCGGTTGATGTATATATTCCGGGCTGTCCTCCAAATCCTGCTGCCCTCATCTACGGAATCAACAAGCTGAAAGAGAAAATCCGTTATGAGGCGAAAACAGGGAGTGAAATAATCCATGAGCGATGAGAAAGACCTCCAGCAGCTGAAGCGGGAAGCCGCACAAAAAGCGAAGGAAGCTGCTATGAAGAAACTCGCTGAAAAGCAGGCAAACCAAGAAAATCCGCCTTCAAACAACGATCTTGCTAAACAAAAGGCGGCAGCTGCTGCAAAGGCAAAGGCAGCGGCACTGGCGAAACAAAAAGCACAGGAAGCGAAAGCGAATGAAACAATAGATGATGCAAGCCTTGCGAAGCAAAAAGCGGCAGCTGCAGCAAAAGCGAAAGCCGCTGCACTGGCAAAGCAAAAGGCCAAGGAAACAGCGGAACCGGCTGATGAGGCAGCTCTTGCAAAACAGAAAGCGGCAGCCGCCGCAAAAGCAAAAGCCGCAGCCCTCGCAAAACAGAAAGCCAAGCAAGCAGAGGGGACCGGAAACGAATCAGCAGACGACCTCGCTCTTGCGAAGCAAAAAGCAGTCGCAGCTGCAAAAGCAAAAGCCGCAGCCCTCGCAAAACAGAAAGCCAAGCAAGCGGAGGGGGCCGAAAACGAATCAGCAGACGACCTCGCCCTTGCGAAACAAAAAGCAGTCGCAGCAGCAAAAGCAAAGGCCGCAGCACTCGCCAAGCAAAAAGCAAATACAGAAGGTGCACCTGCAGATGATTTAGCCAAGCAAAAAGCAGCCGCTGTTGCCAAAGCAAAAGCTGCAGCCGCCGCAAAAGCAAAGGCTTCCCGTGAAAATCTTTCCGATGATGAATTGGCTAAAGAGAAGGCAAAGGCCATCGCAGCTGCAAAAGCAAAAGCCGCTGCCGCTGCAAAAGCAAAAAAACTAACTCCAGACGAGCAGCCTCAACAAGAAGAACCTTCACCTAATGAGCCCATTTTAAATAAGTATGTAAAAGTGATCGAGGAGCAGCTAGGTAAAGACGTTTTGGAAGAATCCTATATTAATAGGCTGTCTAAAGATGCCCCGACTCTTGTTGCAAAAAGAGAATTCTATTTTGCCATTGCCAAGCTTCTGAAAGAACATGAAGAATTGGCATTTGATTACGTTTCTGAACTGCATGGCACCGATTTTCAAACGCATATGGAAATGTACGTTTATCTTTTTTCCTATGTCCACCGCCATACAGTCATTCTGAAAGTAAAGCTTGACCGCGGCAAGCCTGAAATTGATTCCCTCGAGCCGCTTTGGAAAGGGGCGGACTGGCCTGAGCGCGAAGCATTTGATTTGCTTGGCATTCACTTTGCCGGCCACCCGAATTTAACGAGAATTATGATGCCGGATGACTGGGTCGGCCATCCTCTTCGCAAAGATTATGAACCCTATGATGTGGAGGTGTAGCTTTTGATACGGACAGAAGAAATGCTCCTCAATGTCGGACCTCAGCACCCGAGTACACATGGCGTGTTCCGGCTTGTGATCAAGATTGACGGAGAAATCATTAAAGAAGCTACACCGGTTATCGGCTATTTACATAGAGGCACCGAAAAGCTTGCAGAAAACCTGCAATACACACAAATCATTCCTTATACAGACCGCATGGATTATCTGTCTGCCATGACGAACAATTATGTCATCTGCCATGCTGTGGAAACGATGACAGGCATTCAGGTGCCTGAGCGGGGAGAGTATTTAAGGGTGATTGCGATGGAGCTTGGACGAGTCGCAAGCCACCTTGTCTGGTGGGGCACCTATTTGCTTGATATTGGGGCAGTCAGTCCTTTTTTATATGCTTTCCGCGAACGGGAAATGATTATCAATTTGCTGACGGAGCTTTCAGGAGCGAGGCTGACCTTCAATTACATGCGGGTCGGCGGCGTGAAGTGGGATGCGCCTGAGGGCTGGATTGAAAAAGTAGCAGAATTCATTCCTTATATGAGAGAGCAGCTGAAAGGCTATCATGATCTCGTGTCAGGAAATGAAATCTTTTTAAACCGTGTAAAAGGAGTCGGCATCTACACGAAAGAAGAGGCGCTTGCTTACTCCTTAAGCGGGGCGAACCTGCGCTGCACTGGCGTGAAATGGGACCTTCGAAAGGATGAACCCTACTCAATTTACGACCGGTTTGATTTTGACGTTCCTGTCCGGACAAAGGGGGATGCCTTTGCCCGCTACGAATGCCGAATGGAAGAAATCGAGGAATCTTTGAAAATCTTAGAGCAGGCAGTAGAACAATTCCCGGCTGATGGACCGATCATCGCAAAAGTGCCGAAAATCATTAAAGCACCTAAAGGAGAGGCGTATGTAAGAATCGAATCTCCGCGCGGTGAAATCGGCTGCTATATTGCAAGTGAAGGGAAAAAAGAGCCGTACCGTTTGAAATTCAGGCGTCCGTCTTTTTACAATCTGCAGATCCTGCCAAAGCTTTTGGAAGGAGAAAACATGTCAAATCTCATTACCATTCTCGGTGCCATTGACATCGTTCTTGGGGAGGTGGACGGCTAATGGTGGAGGGCCTGCTTCAATCATCGCCGGGGATAGGCAACTTTGCGATCTTCTTTGGGCTTGCAACAGCATTCCTGTTCGTCGTCCTCGGCTTCGTCACTTATGGCATCCTGGCAGAGCGCAAGGTCATGGGATTCATGCAGGGGCGCATCGGACCCAACCAGGTTGGGGGAAGATGGGGGCTGCTGCAGACTGTGGCAGACGTTTTAAAGCTTCTGATAAAAGAAGACACGATTCCGAAGCTTGCTGACAGGCCGCTGTTTATTCTCGCTCCTGTAATCGCTTTTGCTCCGGCATTCATCGTCTTATCAACGATTCCGTTTACAGATGCCTTTCAGTTTGCTGATCTGGGAGTCGGCCTGCTTTTTTACATCGCCATATCGGGCTTAACAACGATTGGCATTGTAACAGGAGGCTGGGCTTCAAATAACAAATACTCCCTGCTCGGCGGCATGCGGGCAGCAGCTCAAATGATTTCCTATGAGATTCCGCTAGTTATGTCGGTAATCGGGGTTGTCCTGTTATCTGGAAGCCTGAACTTAAATACGATTGTAGACGCTCAAGAGGACGTCTGGTTTATCTTTCTTCAGCCAATTGGATTTCTCATTTTCCTGATTGCCTCGGTGGCAGAGCTGAACCGAACACCGTTTGACTTGCCTGAAGCAGAGTCAGAGCTTGTTGCCGGTTACCATGTTGAGTACTCCGGCTTCCGCTGGGCATTCTTCATGCTTTCGGAATACGTGTACTTCTTCGCGATGGCATCCTTAACAACGGTTCTCTTTTTAGGCGGATGGCATCCCGTTGTGTTTCTTGATTTTATCCCAGGCGCCATCTGGTTCGGCCTTAAATTCAGCATGGTCATTTTCATCCTCATCTGGTTCCGCGTCACATTCCCGCGGATACGCGCCGATCAGCTGATGGAATTCGGATGGAAAGTGCTGCTTCCGGTCGCACTCGCGAATATTTTTATCACGGCGATTGTGAAGGAGATTTTCTTTAAATAGGTGACGGCTGGAAAAAAGAAAGTAAATTCGCCAATCCGGCAAGTAAATCCGGAATACCCGCAAGTAAGAAAGGCATTCCGGAAAGTATTTAACCAATATCAGCAAGTAAAAGCAGAAAATACCCGCCGCAGCCCGGCCAAAACCCGGCCCAGCGGCCCAGTCTTCACAAATTAAAGGGGTGAGAGCATGCGAGGCTTGGCAAAAGGTTTAACGTATACCCTGAACAACTTGACGAAGAAAAAAGTGACGTATGATTACCCGAACGATGCCCTGGCGCTGCCTGACAGGTTCCGCGGCATTCAGAAGTTTTATCCGGAAAAGTGCATTGTCTGCAATCAGTGTGCAAATATTTGCCCGACAGATTGCATTGAGCTGACAGGGAAGAAGCATCCGGATCCGGCGAAAAAAGGGAAAATCATTGATACGTATGATATTAACTTTGAAATTTGTATCTTATGCGATCTTTGCACAGAGGTTTGCCCGACAGAAGCCATCGTGATGACGAATAATTTCGAGCTTGCGGAGTACAGCCGCGATCAGCTTTTTAAAAATCTCGAGTGGCTGGATGAAAATGATGAGAACATCAGGGAGGAGAATAAGGTGTGAGTATAACCGGAGAGTATGTAGCCTTTATCGGACTCGCCATGGTGGCAATCGGGGGCGGCATTCTCATGCTGAATGTGACAAAAGTGGTTCATATGGTCGTATCGCTGGTGTTTACGTTCGTGAGTATTGCCGGATTATATGTTCTTCTCTCCGCCGAATTTGTCGCAGCTGTCCAAATCTTAATCTACTCGGGTGCAATCACGATTATCATGCTGTTTGGCATTATGCTCACGCGTCATGAGGACGAGGAGCAGTCCGCAGCGGGAACAGGAAGAAAGCTCATAACATTTCTTGGAATCGCTGCGTTTGCGCTCGTTATGTATCTTGGAATCTATGATCTCAAGCTCGGTGAGCCGACTGCCAATCTGCATGTGAAAAATACAGAGCAAATCGGAATTTCCCTTTATTCGCATTTTGTCATTCCGTTTGAGCTCACATCGGTTCTTTTGCTTGTTGCACTCGTTGGAGCAATCATTCTGGCGAAAAAAGATGAGAATGAGGAGGACAAAAAATGAGCTCGATTCCATTATCCGCTTTCCTTGTTCTCGCACTGATCCTTTTTTGCATCGGCTTGTACGGAGCGCTGACGAAACGAAATACGGTCATCGTGCTGATTTCAATCGAGCTGATGCTGAATGCTGCCAACATTAATTTGGTTGCCTTCAGCAAATACGGTGTCGTTCCTGATATAACCGGACAGGTTTTTTCACTCTTTACGATCACGATCGCAGCAGCAGAGGCAGCCGTTGGACTTGCCATCCTGTTTGCCCTGTACCGCAACCGAAGATCCGTCAATATTGACGACTATAATACTATGAAGCACTAAAACCTCTAAACAAGAAGGGGATTGAATACAATGATGCCATATGCCTGGATGATCCCGCTGTTCCCGCTTGTCTCATTCCTCGTGCTGCTTCTGTTCGGCAAACGCATGAGGGAGGGCAGTGCCTTTGTAGGAAGCACTCTTATGCTTCTCGCATTTGCGGGCTCGCTCGCTGTATTGTTTGAACGGTTTACACAGCCAACCTATAAAGCGGAAACCGTGTGGCTCACAATTGGCGATTTTGAGCTGACAGCGGGTTTTGAAATCAATCAATTAAATGCCTTGATGCTGGTGATCGTTTCGCTTGTCAGCTTAGCTGTACATATTTATTCAAAGGGATATATGCATGGAGACGGGCGCTTTCCTGTTTTTTATGCGTATCTCGGTTTATTCACCTTCAGCATGCTCGGGCTTGTCATGACGACAAACCTGCTTCAGCTCTATATCTTCTGGGAACTCGTGGGAGTCGGTTCCTTCTTATTGATCGGTTTCTATTTTTATAAAGAAGAAGCAAAGGCAGCTGCTAAAAAAGCCTTTATCATGACCCGGATCGGGGATGTCGGTCTGTTCATCGGGATGCTCCTCCTCTTTTGGCAGGTCGAAAGCTTTGAATATGATCAGATCTTTGCGAGTGTGGCAGATGGCAAAGTACCGCTTGATATGATTACCCTGATCAGCCTATTGATCTTCATTGGGGCAATTGGAAAATCAGGTCAATTCCCGCTCCATTCCTGGCTGCCGGATGCGATGGAAGGGCCGACGCCTGTTTCTGCACTTATCCATGCGGCGACAATGGTTGCGGCCGGTGTTTATTTAGTTGCTCTCATGTATCCGCTATTTGCCGCCAGTGAAACGGCCCTCCTTGTAGTAGCTACTATTGGAGCCTTCACCGCTATTTTTGCTGCAAGCATCGGCCTTGTGCAAAAAGACATTAAACGAGTGCTTGCGTATTCGACTGTCAGTCAGCTTGGCTACATGATGCTGGCACTTGGTTCCGCAGGCTATGTCGCGGGTGTTTTTCATTTAATGACACACGCCTTTTTTAAAGCCCTGCTGTTTCTTGCAGCGGGCAGCGTGATTCACGCTGTTCATACACAAAACATCGATGAGATGGGCGGCTTATGGAAAAAACTGAAATTCACGGGTCCGCTGTTTCTGATCGGAACGCTGGCCATAAGCGGAGTCCCGCTCTTCTCAGGCTTTTTCAGTAAAGATGAAATTCTGATAGCAGCCTGGACACATGGAAATCCTGCCCTTTTCTGGCTGGCACTCATCGCCGCCTTTTTCACTGCTTTTTACATGTTCAGGCTCTTCTTCCTTGTTTTCACGGGAAGGCCGAAAACAGAGCTTTCAAGTGTAAAAGAATCACCGGGCAATATGCTGATTCCAATGAGCGTCCTTGCCGTTCTTGCCATTTTCTCTGGCTACAGCAACACTCCTTGGTTCGGCACGTTTCTTGGTGATTGGCTGACGGAGGGATCGCCGCAGCTTGGCCACGGCCATATTGAAGGACCGCTATGGATTATGTTCGCCGCAACCGCAGTCTCTTTGCTTGGCATCTTGCTTGCTTACATGATGTACAGCAAACAATCGATCTCAGCTGAAAAAATAAGATCGCGGGTGCCAATGATTCATTCGGTGCTTAAAAATAAATATTTCATTGATGAACTATATGGAATGACGGTGATCTGGTTTACGAACACAATCAGCGTCTTCTGCAAGTATCTCGAAAAATTCCTGGTTGAGGGTGCTGTAAAAGGTGCAGCGGGAATTGTCCGCTCAGCCGGCGCCTTCGGTTCGAAAATGCAGAACGGCCAGGTGCAGATGTATGGAACCGTGGCATTTGTCGGACTCGCTATTTTACTCGTTCTATATGCGGTGACAGGAGGGAACTTTTTATGACATCCATTCTGCTTACGGCCCTGGTTTTCTCACCTGTCCTTGGCATCATCGTTCTTGCTTTTATGAATAAAGATCAGGAAACCTCGTTGAAACTGGTCGGATTCCTGGCGACTCTGCCTGCCGTCCTTTTATCAGGCATTATGTTTGCTCAATATCAGCTTGGCAGCGACCTCGAGCGATTTGCCGAAAAACATAGATGGATTGCGTTTGGCCAATACAGCGACATGCAGCCTGGTGTGTTTACGGTAGATTATGAGCTTGCACTTGACGGTTTTTCGCTGATTATGGTGCTGCTCACATCGATTCTTGCGGCTCTCGCTGCAGCGGCCTCTGTTTCCATTAAGAAGAACTGGAAAAGCTATTTTGTGCTGCTGCTCATCCTCGAAGTCGGCATGCTCGGCGTCTTCATGGCCCAGAATCTGATTCTCTTCTTCATTTTCTTTGAAATCACGCTGATTCCGATGTTCTTCCTCATCGGAAAATGGGGCTTTATGGCCCGTGAAAAAGCAGCGTATCAATTTTTGCTGTATAACGGATTTGGGTCAGCGATCCTGCTGATTGTGATCATCCTGCTCTTTTCAAAAACAGGGACTACAAATATCGATCTGCTTGGTCAATTGCTGAATACGCCGGACGTTCAGCTGATCGGACCGATCTCAGACGATTTTAAGCTTGGATTGCTGATCGCCCTCATCGCGGCATTTGGAGTGAAGCTTCCGATCTTCCCGCTGCATACGTGGATGCTGCGAGTGCATGTTCAGGCACCCCCGCCAATTGTGATGCTGCATTCGGGTATTCTTTTGAAAATTGGAGCATTCGGTTTAATAAAATTCGGACTTGGCTTATTCCCGAACGAGTTTTCAAAGCTAAGCACGATCTTAATAGTGCTTGGGCTTGTGAATCTTCTGTACGGAGCCTTTCTGGCGCTCATCCAGAATGAGTTGAGAATGGTGCTTGCCTACTCAAGTATTTCGCATATGGGAATCGTGCTCATTGGACTTGGCGCTTTAAACGAAGCGGGGATACAGGGGGCGATTTTCCAGGTCGTTTCACACGGACTTATCTCTGCTCTACTGTTTTTCTTAGTGGGAGTGCTGCTGGAACGAACCCAAACAACGCAGCTGGATCAGCTTTCAGGCTTAGCGAAAACCATGCCGCTCGCTGCGGGATTTTTGCTGGCAGGGGCAATGGCATCGCTTGGTTTGCCCGGAATGTCCGGTTTCATCAGTGAACTGACGGCATTCATGGGGGTATTCGATCAGCATCCGGAGCTAGGGGCCATCGGGACAATCGGCATCATTTTGACCGCAGCTTATCTATTGAGGGCTGTCCTATCGATTACCTTTGGAGCCGAAAAAAAATCAGAGCATACGCACTATGATATGAAGTTGTACGAGATCATACCGGTAACTGTATTGCTGTTCTTCATTATTTTGATCGGCGTCTATCCGAATGGACTTTCCGTTCCGTTGCAGCTGACAATCGAAACCATCATGAAAGGGATAGGGGGGTGATGAACAATGGATATGGAAACCTTGCTCAGCTATAAATGGAGTGTCATGACACCGGAGTTCATCATTCTCGGGACGGCGCTGCTGCTGTCGATTATGGATCTTTTCATAAAGGAAGGCAAAAGCAGAAAATGGCTCGGATGGATTGGCTTTGCCGGCATTGCGGGAGCCATAGTAAGTCTTGCTTTTATGATTGGTGCAAAAGATACTGTGATTCTTTATGACACGTTTGTCCTGGATTCCTTTGCAAAAGCGTTCAAATTCATTTTACTGCTTGGAGCAGCGCTTATTTTCCTGCTGGCCATCGATTATGAACCGCGCGAAGGCTTGAAGGAGCGGGGAGAATTCTATTACTTGCTGCTTGCAGCGCTTCTTGGAGCGATGATGATGGCATCAAGCCGGGATTTAATTACTTTATTCGTCGGCCTTGAGCTGCTGTCCATCTCTTCCTATATACTGGCGGGCCTGCGCAAAAAAAATCTGAAATCAAACGAATCAGCTTTGAAATATGTGATTAACGGCGGGATCTCAACGGCCATTACGCTTTTCGGGATGAGCTATATTTACGGTTTGACGGGAACCACAAGCCTGACAGAAATGATTCCGCAGCTGAACAGCTTAACAGAATCAGGGTATCTTTATATTGCAGGAATCTCGTTTCTGCTCGTTTTTGTCGGATTATCTTTTAAAATCGCAACGGTTCCTTTTCACATGTGGGCACCGGATGTGTATGAGGGAGCGCCGACACCTGTTACAGCTTTTCTAAGTGCTGTTTCAAAAACAGCCGGGTTTATTATCATCCTAAGATTGTGCTTGTCTGTCTTTGGCAACATTCCAGATGAAGATGGCATGCAGTCGATTCTGGTTGTCTATCAAGGCTTCATCGCCATTTTGGCTGCGATCACGATGATTGCAGGGAATACGGTCGCCTTAAGGCAGAAGAACATCAAACGTCTGCTTGCCTATTCATCCATTGCACATGCCGGCTATGTGCTTGTCGGTTTTGTATCATTCGGCGGCTACTTTTACTTTGACGCCATCTGGTTCTACTTATTATCGTACGTCATCATGAACCTTGGCGCTTTTGCGATTGTGCAGGCAGTAGGGAGAAAAACAGGATCAGAGGATGTCACAGCGTTTGCCGGCTTGTATCACCGTTCGCCGCTCGCGGCAATCGCCGTCACCATCTTCATCTTATCGCTTGCTGGACTCCCGGGTACGGCAGGCTTTATCGGGAAAATCACGATTTTCATGAATGCATTCACAAACAGCACGCCGCAGATTGTTCTTGCTTCTATTATGATTGCGACAACCGTTGTCTCATACTTTTATTACTTCGGCATCCTCACCCAGGTCTTTTTCAGGAAAAAAGAAACCGAGGAGCCGTTTAAATGGAGTGCACCGCTTTTGATCGTGACGGTCATCTGCATGATTGCTACCATTCTGCTTGGAATTTTCCCGGGAGCGGCGTTTGATTTTCTGAACTTAAATATTTCATAAATTTGCCACTAATCTTTACAAAAAATCCATCAATGTGAGCGCAGAATTTTATATAATGGAAGAGGTGTAAAAGCCTCTTCTTTTTTTGTTCACGTAAAAAGTGCTATGCTTGCTCTAAGAATAGCTACATATAGGAGTTGTTAAACCTATGCTTGATTTTAATCAGCAAGCATTGCTTGGCCTTTTGTCACATCTTGTATTCATTCCGGTTACTTGGTGGGCACTGCAGGCGCTGCATATTGAAAAAGCTATGAAAAAAGGAAAAGTCATGCAAGCGCGTGCGCTGATGATCCTGCTGACGATCGCCATCTCAGGCGCTGTAAGCAACTTTTTTCTTGATTATTTAATATGGTCCCGCCAGCTGCCTTTTTTATTTTAATGAAAATTCAGTCAGCAAAAGGCATCCTCTTTTGTGATAATAACGTTTAACTAATAAAGAACAGGGGAATATGACCTACAGATTACCACAGGACAGCATGAGCTTGTCTAACAATGACGACTTTTTCCACGTATACGCCCTTCTCAAACGGTAACAATGTTACTAAGGAGAGGACGTGGGTTACGATGAAGAAAGTCAGTCTGGCAATTATTATCTTTTTATTATTTCTTACAGGTACGGTTGTTGCCCAAGCTATTGGGTCGGACAAGAAAGAAGCTGAAATTGGAAAAATTGTAGAAGGCATGGAAGCACAGGGAATTGATGTTAAAAAGTGGTCGATGTATTCAAAAAAAATGATTTCCGCTGAGGATCAATCTTTTGAAGAATTAACGAAACTTTTACAAACTCAATTTCGTCATTATAAGTGGTCGAATGAACGTGCGGATGGCAAGCTGCATAAAGCATCGGGAATCTTTTTTAACGAAAAGACGGGATTTACAGAAAAGCTTCAAATTCAGTCAACCGACACAAACGGTCAAAAACAATCGTATATCTTGTATGAGCTCAGCGGGGAAGGTTCAGGGGAAAATTGGACGCAGCTTTATGAGTATGCGCAAGCTCATAGTTTCGACATTTTCCATGAAAATCCTACAATTTTCACTTGTGTAAATGGACAGCTTGATGATAAGATGAGTAGTGTTTTGCAATTGAAAGTCAATGGTTTGCTTAAACAATTTAACGCGGTGCCAGTTGAACAGCTTAAAGAAGAAACGTTCATATCTGTGTCCGCACGTACGTCAGATTGGGATCAGCTGATTCCAACAGATGAAGGCAGCATGAATATTCAAATTGCGCTCAGAGGCGCAGGATTGGGCGGTAATACTAGCGTTACAGTAGGAACACCAATCATAACGTCTGAATATTAATATATAGAAATTGGGACGCGGAGGGGAAGACCTTGGAAAAAATCATCGTCCGCGGCGGTCGTAAGTTAAACGGTACTGTTAAAGTAGAAGGTGCTAAAAATGCCGTTTTACCAGTAATCGCTGCATCTTTATTAGCCAGTGAACAAAAAAGCATAATTTGTGATGTGCCTACGCTCTCCGATGTGTATACAATCAATGAAGTGCTGCGCCATTTAGGTGCAGAAGTACACTTTGAAAATAACCAAGTGTTTGTAGATGCATCTAAAGAGCTAAATATGGAAGCTCCTTTCGAATATGTACGCAAAATGCGTGCTTCTGTTTTAGTTATGGGTCCATTACTTGCCAGAAATGGCCGTGCACGAGTGGCATTGCCAGGCGGCTGTGCGATTGGATCACGTCCAATTGATCAACATTTAAAAGGCTTCGAAGCAATGGGAGCTACCATCAAAGTTGGGAACGGATTTATCGACGCTGAAGTCTCTGGAAGACTGCGCGGGGCAAAAATCTATTTAGATTTCCCAAGCGTTGGAGCAACTGAAAATATCATCATGGCTGCGGCTCTTGCAGAAGGCACGACTATTCTCGAGAACGTAGCAAAAGAACCGGAAATCGTTGACCTTGCCAATTACATTAATGCAATGGGCGGCAAAGTACGCGGAGCCGGAACAGGCACAATTCGCATTGAAGGTGTAGAAACACTTAAAGGCGTTAAGCATCATATCATTCCTGACCGCATTGAAGCTGGAACGTTCATGGTTGCAGCTGCTATTACAGGCGGAAATGTATTGGTTCGCGGTGCTGTGCCGGAACACTTAACTTCTTTGATCGCAAAAATGGAAGAAATGGGCGTTCAGATTTCTGAAGAAGAAGACGGACTTCGTGTCATCGGACCAGAAAAACTGAAATCCATCGACATTAAAACAATGCCTCATCCTGGCTTCCCGACAGACATGCAATCTCAAATGATGGCATTGCTGCTGAGAGCTGAAGGCACTTCCATGATCACGGAAACTGTTTTCGAAAACCGCTTCATGCACGTGGAAGAATTCCGCCGCATGAATGGGGATATTAAAATTGAGGGCCGTTCAGTTATCATCAATGGTCCAGTTAATATGCAAGGTGCAGAAGTGGCAGCAACAGACTTGCGCGCTGGAGCAGCACTTGTTCTTGCAGGTTTAGTTGCAGACGGCTACACTCGTGTAACAGAGCTTAAGCACGTTGACCGCGGTTACGTTGACTTCCACGGCAAACTTGCTGGAATCGGTGCTGACATCGAACGCATCACTGAAGAGAGCACTGTTAAATCCGAGCAGGCTGTAAGCGACATGAACGCATAAAATACGTACATCTAAAGAAGTTGGAGTCCTCGGATTCCAGCTTCTTTTTTGGTTCTTGAAAAGAAAAATACTTTATTAGTGTTACTGTTTCACCTATGATTTATACATTACATATCACGTTTTTTTTGCATAAAATAAACAGCAATTGACGACGATGAATGCGAAGGAGGGTTTTTATGAAATTCTTTACCGCTTTATTTTTAATCATCGCATTTTCATTGTTCTCGTTTACGAGTGATTTACTGTCTTTACTTACGGGAGGATATATCGGACTCACCATTCGGAGCGACCCCGATTTTTCAGATTTATTTATATATCATGATATAGCCCTGCACAGTAAGTTTTATGTTGTCACAAAAATTGGGCACGCCTTTTTCTTTCTTTTTTTTACTATGATTATGACATACATGTATAGGATGCGTACAGCGATCTTATGGGCGGTGTTCCTCGCTGCATCATCAGAGATCCTCCAGCTGTATACAATGCGCAGCGGCAGGATTGTTGATATGATGTATGACATGTCAGGAGCATTAGCAGGAATTATTCTGGTTAAACTCCTTTCAGCTTATTCAAAACACGTGCAAATTGTCGAAGGAAATCGGCAGAAAATGTAGAAATAGACAGTGGAAGCAAAAGGGAATTCTTCAGATTTCAGAGTTTTTCAGTCATAAATGGTTGTCCACCTCCATAGTATTGAGTAGAGACGGTAAACGACATATCGGATATGGAGGCTCTTAGATGAAATCTTTGAAACCAATACTTTTAGTTCTTGCCGGATTATTTCTCATCATATTAATGATCCCGACATTGTTAGTCGCACCTTTTATGAATCAGACCAAAGGTGAGCTATCAGAAGACCTTCAAACCAAAAAGGATGAACAAGTCATGCTGGCTAAATCAATTATTGATGTACCCGTGTACCGCAGCGGTTCGGAAAAAATCGAAAACATTCCATTAGAAGAATACGTCATCGGTGTCGTTGCCTCTGAAATGCCTGCAGATTTTGAAGACGAAGCGCTGAAAGCCCAGGCGCTGGCAGCCCGGACTTATATCGTAAAACAATTAATGAGTGAACAAACGATAAGTGTCCCAAATGGTGCAGTCGTCAGTGACACGACCGCCCATCAGGTGTTTAAAAGTGATGCCGAGCTGAAAAAGCAGTGGGGAAAGGACTATGATTGGAAAATCAAAAAGGTGTACAATGCAGTCGCCACTACACAGGGTCAAATCTTAACATATGAAAACAAACCAATTGAAGCCTCTTTCTTCTCAACCAGCAATGGTTACACTGAAAACTCAGATGAATACTGGACAGCATCCCTGCCTTATTTAAAGAGCGTTGAAAGTCCATGGGACGAAAAATCACCAAAATACTATGACCGAATCGCCATCAAAGTGAGCGATTTCGAGAAAAAACTTGGAGTGACACTTGATTCAGACGGAGAAGTAGGAAAAGTCATTGAACGAACCTCAGGCAAACGAGTAGCCCAGGTCGACATCAACGGCAAAAAACTGAACGGCCGCGAAATCCGTGAAAAGCTGGGCCTCCGCTCAAGCGATTTCACCTGGCAGCTTAAAGGAGATCAAGTTCTCATCACAACAAAAGGTTTCGGCCACGGCGTCGGCATGAGCCAATACGGAGCCAATTTCATGGCCCAGGACGGAAAAAAATACAAAGACATCGTCAGCTACTATTACCAGGGAGCACAAGTGGCGAATGTCGAACCGTTTGTTACGCAGTTTACGGCACGGAATTAAAAGGGGAGCGCAGGAAAGCTATTTCCTGCGCTTTCTCTTTTATATGTCCTGTTTTTTCGCTTGCAACCGATTAAGGATTTTCGCCGTTTTTTAAGAAAAGGCTTGATTAATTGAATTCGTTTTCATATTATAGAGTTAAAGGTAATTACATATATTTAAAGATTACTACGTTATGATAAATATAAAAACATTACAATAAAAGGAGAGAATAAAATGAAATATTTTTTAGACAGTGCTATTACTAAGGAAATCAAATATGCATATGAAAATTGGGCAATTGATGGAGTTACAACAAATCCAAAACATATTATGAACAGCGGAAAATCATTCTTAACAATTGTAGATGAACTTGCTGGAGAATTTGGCGAAATAAAAAATTTCCCTATATCAGTAGAGATTAATCCACACTTAGATAACGCTCGGGAAATGGTTTCAGAAGGCAAAAAAATTGCAGCCCGTTCCTCTAACTTTGTTGTGAAAATCCCTTGCACAGAACCTGGATTAATTGCAGCAAAAGAATTAAAAAAAGAAGGCATCTCAACTAATGTTACACTCGTATTTTCTCCTTCTCAGGCGATCCAGACAGCTAGAATAGGAGCCACATTCGTTTCTCCATTTGTAGGATGGAAGGAAAATAGCGGAGAAGATACGGCTCAATACATTCAAGATATTACAAAAATTTATGAAACATATGGATATGAGACTGAAATTATTGTTGCGGCTTTACGCAACGGCAAACAGATTGTTGATGCTGCAAAAGCGGGAGCGGATATTGTCACATGCGGATTTGATGTATACAGAAGCAGTTTTGATCATGCATTTACAGATTATGGGCTGAATGTTTTCAGAAATGCTTGGGACAACACAAAAACGGAAGTATCTGTTACAAAAGCTTAATGTAAGAGAGATTAAAACTTTTTGATAAATAATATGAAGTTGATTTTTCCAAAGTAAAGATAGTGATGATTAGTGTGTAAAGGGGATACAAAATGTCAAAAACCAAAGTTTTATATGTACCGATTGGCAGAAAAACGTTTGATCTTGAAGCAGCAGAAAATGTTCGTTTGAAGAGTATGAGTTGGTTAAATAATAACTGTCAAACTCTCGTTGCACCAGAAGGAATCATCACGTCAGTTGAAGAACTCGATGCCTTCTTATTTTCAATAAAGGAAAACAAGTTTGATACGGTCTTATATCAAAGTGTGACATTTGCAGATGGAGAATTTGTGATTAAGGTATTAGAGTATTTTAAACAGCCGATGATTGTTTGGTCTGTCCGTGAACCAAGTGTTGGCGGAAGACTTCGATTAAATTCACTTACAGGTGGAAACAGCACCAGCAATGTACTGCGAAATCATAATCATCCGTTTGCATTTGTATTTGGAAATCCAGGAGAAGAACGCTTGGAGAAAAGATTGACTGAGCAATTGGATGTAATGCGTGTTATGACTTTGCTTGGTGAAATGAAAATTGGTGTAGTAGGTGATTATCCGCCTGGATTCTTTTTCTCTGATGCAGATGAAGAAAAACTTCAGCAAGCACTTGGTGTGAAGCTGTTGAAAATGGATCTGCATGATGCTTTTAAAAAATGTACAGAACTTAAAGAAGAAGAGTGGATTGGGCAAATTGAACGCGCGGAACAACAAGTAATTGGTTTGAATCGTGAAGATGAAACCGTGAAAAAATTCGCTCAGTTTTCTGCATATATTCAAAAACAAGTTAGGCAAGAAAACCTTCAGTCATTGGCAATGCGATGCTGGCCGGACTTTTTCACTGATTTAGGAGCAGCACCTTGTTCAACACTTTCTCATCTTACAGAAGAAGGAATGGTCACATCCTGTGAATCGGATATCCATGGATCGATTTCTATGTATATCCTGTCTGAACTGACTAGTGGCAGTGCTCCATACTTAGGAGATTTGGTACATGTAGATGAGGAGAAAAACTCCGTTGTATTTTGGCATTGCGGAGCAGGGGCATACTCACTGGCCAGTCCTTCTACCGGTGCAACAGCAGGAGTTCATCCTAATCGAAAAATAGGATTTGCAATGGATTTTGGATTAAAAGCAGGGGAGGTAACAATCTTTCGTGTAAGCAGCACACCAGAAGGATATCGCCTTTTAGTAATGAAAGGAGATGCGCTGGATGTTAAACAGCCATTCAGCGGAACATCAGTAGAGGTAAAATTATCAACTGATGTGACTAGCACTCTATATGAACTTATGCATGCAGGTTATGAACCTCATTTTGCATTAGTGTATGGAGATGTCACTAATCAATTAATTGAACTTGGCCGAATGCTTGGAATAGAAACAAATGTATATGTTTAAGGATCACCTGTTGCTGTGTGATAAGAAATCTATCTTATCTTAAGAAGAAGATCTTACTCACATAGAATCAAAGAACGGCGTGTTTAAAGGCGGTAATAAGATATGAATAGTACCATAGATTTTGATAACGATCTTTCTCTTTATTTACAAGTAAAACAAATACTGCTCAAAAGAATCCAAGAAAAAGTCTGGCCTGCAAACACGTTAATCCCGACTGAACAGGAATTAATAGAAGAATTTAATGTAAGCAGGACCACTTTACGCCAGGCGATATCAATTCTTGTCCAAGATGGCTTATTGGAGAAAAAACAAGGCAGAGGGACGATTGTAAAACCTCAATTGCTGGTCAGTCATTTAGGGGCATTAAAGGGTTTTGCAGAAGAAGCAATAGAAAAAGGGCTAACTCCCAGGTCAAAGTTAATCCGTGCTGAATTCAAGCAGCATGTATATTTTGAAAAATCTATGCTGCAATTACAGGAAGACGAAGAAGTGTTAGTAATAGAAAGAATTCGTTTTGCAGATGATCGGCCAATTGCGATTGAATGTTCTTATTGGCCGTCGTATATCGGTAAAATTATTTTGAAATATGATTTAAATACGGCAAAATTCTATGAAATCTTAGAAGAAAATGAAATTTATTTAAAAAGAGCAAATGAACAAATCACTGCAATTAATGCCACGCTTAATGAAGCAGATTTATTAGGCGTTCGAGGCGGAGAAGCCCTTTTGAAGATGACAAGACTAAGTTTTGGCTTTGATGACAAACCGATTGAATTTACTTCAACCAAGTACCACAGTGATCAATACCATTATAATATTGATCTTAAAAGGTAATGGTTTAATAGATATGAGGGAGTGGACAAATTGACAACGATAGCTCTGGAAAAACAATATGGATTGTATATAAATGGTGAATGGAAGAGTACAGAAGAAACGATGGATGTATTAAATAAATATACACAAGAAATAGCATCCAAAATTTCAAAAGCTGATAAAAGTCACGTGGACGATGCCGTTAAAAGTTCAAAGCTTGCACTTGAAAAATCTTTTCATCCGACGGAACGCTATCATGTATTAATGAAAGCTGCCCAATTATTAATCGAGCGTACGGAAGAATTTGCCCGTATTTTAACGGTAGAGGTTGGAAAGCCGATCGGTGAATCCCGTGGTGAAGTGGAACGCGCAGCGCTAACACTGCAAATTTCTGCAGAAGAAGCCAAAAGAATACATGGTGAAGGGATTCCGGTAGAATCTGCACCTGGGTCCGAGAATAGAATGGCATTTACTTTGCGTGTTCCTGTAGGTGTAATCGCAGCTATTACCCCATTTAATGCTCCACTTAATTTGGTATGCCATAAGATTGGTCCTGCGCTCGCTGCCGGCAACAGTGTAGTCTTAAAGCCTGCTGAAGTTACCCCAATTACAGCATTAATGTTAGCTTCTATTTTCGAAGAAGCAGGTCTTCCTTCAGGGCGGCTTCAAGTTTTGACTGGAGAAGGTGCTGAAATCGGAAACTGGCTTCTGGAGAACAAAGATGTCTCAATGTTTACCTTTACAGGCAGTCCTGGTGTTGGTGAATCTATTCGTTCAAAAGCAGGTTTACGTAAAGTTGCATTGGAGCTTGGCAATAACTCTGCAACAATTGTTCATAAGGATGCAGATCTTGAACAAGCAGCCTCATTAATTACACAAAAAAGCTTTAACAATGCGGGACAGGTCTGCATATCTGTACAGCGTGTGTATGTTCATGAAGAAGTTTACGAACAGTTTTTATTAAAATTAAAAGAAAAAACAGAAAAACTAACCGTGGGCAATCCTCTTGATGATAATACAGATATCGGACCATTAATCCGTCTTCGTGAAGCAGAACGTGTAGACTCCTGGGTCAAAGAAGCTGTACAGCAGGGTGCAAAAGTTGAAACTGGCGGCAAAAGAGAGGGAGCTTCCTATTATCCTACAATTCTTACGAATGTAAATGATGATATGAAAGTCTGCCGAAGTGAAGTATTTGGTCCAGTCGTATCAGTAGCCGTATATAACGATGTCAATGAAGTGATTGCCAGAGTGAATGATTCTGATTATGGATTACAGGCAGGTTTGTTTACAAACGATCTCAAGTTTGCAATGAAAGCTGCTCGCGAAATTGAAGTAGGCGGCCTGATCGTTAATGATGCATCAGCATATAGAGTAGATCACATGCCTTATGGCGGAGTGAAAAACAGCGGTACTGGAAAAGAAGGACCTAAATACGCAATTGAAGAAATGACAGAAGAAAAAATTATTGTCATGAATTTATAAGATTTATATAATGCCCTGGTTAATTATTTACCAGGGCTTTTAGATCATTGAAAATTGAAGGTGGAAATTTTGGGATTTTTAAGCGTGTTGCTTCCTGTATTTGGAGTTTTTGTCTTGGGGTTCATTGGTCAAAAGAAATTTCATTTTGATACAAGAGGAATCTCAACAATGGCCCTGTACTTAATGTCTCCTTTTCTTGTCTTTCGGACATTTTATACCACAACTTTTAATCTAGAATACTTGTCTTTTGTTTTATATACATTTGGCCTTTGTTTTTGTTTAATTCTTGTTGGATATATCCTTTCTTTTATGCGGAAGTATTCGAATACAGAAAGATGCGGATTTATTCTTTCTTCCTCATTTATGAATAATGGAAATTATGGCACACCTGTTGTATTGCTGATTTTTGGAACGATCGGACTTAATTATGGAATTATTCTTATGGTCATTCAACAGCTTGTTATGTGCACAGTCGGCGTTTACTTTGCAGCAAAAGGCAATCCTGAATCTAATGGAATAAAATCAGCCATTAACGCGGTCCTGCGTGTCCCGATTCTATATGCTGCAATTGTAGGGTTTATATGTCAGGTCTTGAATATTACATTATCAAAATCAATATTAACGGCTGTAGACTTAGTTGCAGATGCTGCTATTCCAACTATCATGATTGCTTTGGGAATGCAATTAGCTACGCTTTCGATCAAAAAATTAGAATTAGAGAGAATGTCACTGGGATTAATTGTTAAATTAGCCATTTCACCAATAATTGCGTTTGGAATTGCATACTTTTTGCCTGTCGAGGATATGGTCAAACAAATTATGGTTATTATGGCAGCTATGCCAACTGCTGCTAATACGACAATGTACGCTCTTCAATTTAATACAGAACCCGATTTTGTATCAAGTGTAACTTTCATGAGTACTCTATTAAGTTTGGCAACCCTGCCAATTGTTTTCTTTCTCATATTATAAACAAGAAGGGTGATGAATGATGTTCAATACATTAAAACTGAACGCCAGGTGGATGCTTTTGTTTCCGGCGTTCATTACGCTTGTTGTATTTTTAGCGAATTCTTCTAATGGAAGGGAATTGGCATCTTCGAATTATTTTCCTATTTTAATTGGCTGGATGGTTCCCTGTATCATTACAGTTTGTGCACTAAGTGCTTGGAGGAATAGAAATCAAACGAATGAAGAGAGGTAATTAGCTCCTGTGTAAATAACCATTTTTCAGGCAGGAATAGACCAACTTTATGATGTTGATACAGGAGGTCGATTTGTTGCGAAATATATACTGTCTCTCCATTTATTTTCTTTTTGTCCTTATCTTCATAAATGAATGGATTCAATTACAGGAGGATGTTTTCGTTTTTCTTTCTTCAGTCACTTTAATCAGCCTGCTGATTTCATCCATTTTTATGATTAGAGGATTTCAATTTTATGTATCAGTTATTTCATTAGTTTTTGGGCATGCAATCCTTTATTATTACGGATTTGGGTTCAAAACCTGGTATGGAAATCTTGCATCTGGTTTATCCATACCCGTCTTGTTCCTGGCCATTCCGATGATTTCTTTTCCGTTAAAATATGGGGATTATTTTCAGTCAATCGAAGGATACATAAAATCAAAAAAAGCTAAACCTATTTCTATCTTTTTGTTTCTCTCCATCCTTCATCTGGCTTTGACCATTCCTTTAAATATTGGATCAATACCTGCACAGCAAAAACTAATTGAAAAAATCAATTTACCAAAAGACTTTTTAGTGCGCGTATATACTGCAGGATATTCCTCATATATGGTTTTTTCACCTTTTGATCCTGTAGTTAACATGGTGCTTATCTGGACTGCAATTAGTTATACGGATTATTTTTTCAGTGCACTAATCATGGTAATTTTCATATTTACGGTAACAGCCATCATTTTAAGAATGGACAAGAAGCTGAAACATAATATCGCCCACATATTACCGGATCGTGGGCGTGAAGGATCAAATGAAATGAGAAATATTTCTCACCTGCTGATTCATCTTTCTTTCATGATCATACTGGCAGTCTTTTGCGCAGAAATTCTGCCTCTATCCAATCAAATTTATGCGATTGCTGTCATTGTCATCTTGTATTCATTTGTATGGTGTTTTTTTATAGGTGCTGCCAGAAAAATGATTGGAGAACTGAAATCCTATAATAAAAGTCTGCTTCAATTTAAAACGCTGATTCCATTTCTTCTTTCATCAAGTTTTTTTGCAAACTGTGTCTCTAATACACCGTTAAAAGAAGAAATGGGGAAGGCAGCCATTTATTTTCATGATATCCCTGTATATTTCATTATTTTTCTCATTCTTCTTATGACTTCTCTGCTAAGTCTTTGCGGCATCCATATGATGATCACGATTCCGTTATTTGCAATGACGATTGTTCCAGCGGACATTGGTTTATCAAGTATAGGTTTCGCTATTACACTGCTTACTGGCTGGTATGTATCCATGAGCATCTCACCCTTGGTACCGTTTGGAGTGGCAGTTGCAGAGGTCATCCGAATTACACCTGTTCAAGTAACTTTGAGATACAATCTTATTTACTACCTAATCGTGCTTTTTTTTGCACCGATAGTAATCACAATAATTAATTATGCAACTATTCAATAAACAAAAAAAAGACTTGATTAATTGAATCCGTTTTCATATTATAGAGTTAAAGGTAGCTACATATAATTAAAGATTACTACGTTATGATAAATACCTAAACATTACAACAAAAGGAGAGAAGTGAGATGAAGTATTTTTTAGACAGTGCTATTACAAAGGAAATTCATTACGCATATGAAAATTGGGGGATTGATGGGGTTACAACTAACCCTAAGCACATCATGAACAGCGGAAAATCATTCTTAACAATTGTAGATGAACTTGCAGGTGAATTTGGTGAAATTAAAAATTTTCCTATATCAGTTGAGATTAACCCACACCTGGATAACGCTCGGGAAATGGTCTCTGAAGGCAAAAAAATTGCAGCCCGTTCCTCTAACTTTGTTGTAAAAATCCCTTGCACAGAACCTGGATTAATCGCAGCGAAAGAATTAAAAAAAGAAGGCATATCTACCAATGTGACACTCGTTTTTTCTCCTTCTCAGGCGATACAAACTGCTAGAATTGGTGCCACGTTTGTTTCACCATTTGTAGGATGGAAGGAAAATAGCGGTGAAGATACTGCTCAATACATCCAGGATATTTCAAATATCTATAAAACTTACAAGTTTGAGACTGAAATTATTGTAGCGGCTTTACGCAATGGCAAACAGATTGTTGATGCTGCAAAAGCGGGAGCGGATATTGTCACATGCGGATTTGATGTATACAGAAGCAGCTTTGATCATGCATTTACAGATTATGGTCTGAATGTATTCAGAAATGCCTGGGATCAAACGAAAACAGAAGAAGCTGTTTCAAAATAATGCTCAATTATCAAGGAGAGATCGTGATGTCTAATTTTGAAAGGCTGAAAGAAAAGAATAAACATCTTTCATTTTATGAAGTAAACGATGAGTCCTTTCGAACCTACGGCAGGATCATAGATAATTATTCTTTTAGTGAGCTTGAGGCATACATGAAAACAACAGAAATTCCTGTTGATGGAAATCAATATGTAGCCTCAGTCCCGCAAATGGAAAAAACATCTGTATGTGATGTACTTACTAATAATTTCTATGGAAAAATGCCCGTGCAGATAGGATACTGTAACGGGAGCAACTCAACATTAAATGGTTTGGAATATCATAAAGGAAGCGAAATCAATGTTGCAGTTACAGACTTCGTGCTATTATTGGGAAAGGTTCAGGATATAAGCAATAATACCTACGAATCTGGACGAGTTGCCCCATTTTTTGTTCCAAAAGGGACAGCGATTGAATTATATGGGACAACTCTTCATTTTGCTCCTTGTAAAGTTGAAGATGACGGCTTTAAAGCGATTGTCATCCTTCCGGCAGGTACGAATGAAAAGCTGGAAGTTGAAACCAAAAAAACATCAAGTGAAGACGAATTATTATTTATGAAGAATAAGTGGCTCATTGCCCATCCGGATCGAGAAGCCCTTATTCAAAAAGGGGCTTATCCTGGAATAATCGGAGAAAATGTAAGGGTTTACTATTAGGAGATTAGGAGGGAAACTATGGGAGATCAGAACATTCTATTCACTTTACTGTCAAGTTTAGTGATTATGGCCTTATTGGGTGTTTGGACTTACAAGAAAACAAAAGGGGCTAATTCAACGACAGAAGGATATTTCCTGGCAGGACGCGGTTTATCTGGAGGGTTTATTGCCGGGGCACTTATATTAACAAACTTATCAGCAGAGCAAATGATTGGGTTAAATGGTCAGGCTTATGGGGCAAATATGACGAATATGGCATGGGAAGTTACAGCCATATTGGCCATCGTCATTATGACATTAATTTTGTTGCCTCGTTATTTAGGAGGAGCCTTCACAACATTGCCTCAGTTTTTAAGAGATCGATTTGATGAAGGGGTAAGAAGATTAGCTGTCATCCTATTCATGTTAGGGTATGTCCTAGTTACCATTCCATCTACCTTATACTCAGGTGCCTTAGCAGTGCTGAAACTGTTTGATATTCCTTCTTTATTCAGTCTCTCCTATACAGAGTCCGTATGGCTCATGGTTTGGGTGATCGGAATTATAGGTGCACTGTTCGCTACTTTCGGAGGTATGAAAGCGATTGCAGTATCTGATACGTTTATCGGCGTTGGTTTATTAGTAGTGGGTACACTGATTCCTGTGATAGGGCTGTTCCAATTAGGGGACGGAAGCATCATGGAAGGACTGAAAACCATTACGACAACGAATCCTGAAAAGTTAAATGCCGTTGGATCAAGTACAGATGCTGTTCCTTTTCTGACGATCTTCACGGGAATGATTTGGGCTAACCTGTTTTATTGGGGGACTAACCAATACGCAATTCAGAGAACACTTGGTGCGGCTAATTTAGCTGAAGGGCAAAAAGGGGTTTTATACACTGGATTTTTCAAATTATTAGTTCCGATCTTAATGATGCTTCCAGGTATTGTTGCGTTTCATCTATACGGTGGAAACCTTGAATCCATCGATTTAGCTTTCCCGACATTAGTTGCGAATGTGTTGCCATGGTATTTGCAGGGATTATTCCTGGTCGTTTTATTAGGAGCTGTTTTTAGCACATTCAACGCCTTAATCAATTCAGCTGCAACTATGTTTGCTTTAGACGTAGTTCAGCCGCTTATGCCAAACATCACTGATAAAAAGCTGCTTGGCTTAAGTAAATGGTTTGCGATTGTATTATCTATTATTAGTTTTTGTGTCTCTCCGCTCTTGATGTACGCACCAGACGGCTTATGGGAGCTAATTAGAAGATTTACAGGCTTCTTTAATATTCCAATTATAGCCATCGTTTTAATAGGCATCTTTGCGAGAAAAGTACCAGCTATTGCTGCGAAAATAGTCGTTTTCTTCCATGTCATCACTTACTACATGTTAATTTGGGGCACGGATCAATTATTTGGCTTCAAAGTCGAAATTAACTTCATTCATATCTATGCCATTCTCTTCTTCACGGAGATTGCAATGATGCTGATTATTGGCAAAATAGCACCGGCTAAGGAATGGAGATTTACACCAAAGCCGAAAATCGAAATGAAGCCATGGAAATTTGCATTGCCGGTAGCTGTAATTTTAATAGGGTTAATGTTTGAGTTTTACATCGTTTTCTCACCAATTGGCTTAGCATATGCAAACGGCATTGTCTCACCTTATTTCTTCCCGGCATTTATAGGGTTAGCGGTTATTACAGGGATTGTGGCGTATATTTCAGTAAAAAAATACAACGAAAAATACAGCAGCTACATTGAGAAGCAATTAGTGCCTCATGAGGATCTTTCAACAAACATTTCTGAAAAGGGAAAAACCGCATCAGGCTGAAAATGATTAGGGGGAATCGCCAATGCAATCAGTTTTAAAGGCATCAAAATTAATGATTGAATCTATAGAAAACGGATTTGAAGTGATATTCAACGAAAAGGTCCTACTGCGTCATACATTGGAAAGTCCAATGTTATTTATAGGACGGGGACAAGACAGTATGGACATGTACAGAGGTAATTTTGAAATAAAAGATTACTTAATTGAAAGATCTCCACTGCTTAATGCAGACATTTCTCAGGAGGAAAATGAGTTTACTGTTGCTTTTTCAAAATTCGCGAGTATCGATCCTGTTGTGACTTTGCTGATAAAAGAAGAAGATGGGCGGCTGGCTGTTGAATACCATACAAATGATGAAAGTATAAATCGTCTGTGGCTGCGTACACCTTCTGATCCAGGTGAAAAGGTTTATGGATGCGGAGAACAGCTTTCACATTTTAATTTGCGCGGTAAAAATTTTCCTTTGTGGACTTCTGAACCAGGTGTTGGAAGAAATAAAAAAACGTATGTAACATGGCAGGCAGACGTATTGGATAAAGCGGGCGGAGATTACTACCATACAAATTTCCCGCAGCCTACCTTTGTTTCCAGTAAAAAATATTACTGTCATACAGATACAACAGCCTATGCAGACTTTGATTTCCGCAATCCGCATTTTCACGAGTTGCAATTTTGGGAAATACCGAAAAAAACATTATTTGAAACGGCTGACTCTTTTATAGAGCTAGTAGGGAAAATAACAAATCTGCTTGGCCGTCAGCCGGAATTGCCAGATTGGATCTATAATGGTGTTATTCTTGGCATCCAGGGAGGAACAGAGATTACAGAAAGTAAGATTAATAAAGCTATAGAAAAAGGGATGGCTATTTCCGGAGTTTGGTGTCAAGACTGGCAAGGCAAGCGGTTTACATCCTTTGGAAAAAGATTAATGTGGAATTGGAAATGGAATGAAAAAGAATACCCGGGGTTAGACAAAAAGATACCAGAATGGAAAGAGAAGGAAATTAGGTTCTTAGGATATATTAACCCTTATGTTGCGGTTGAAGGGGATCTATTTAAAGAAGCGGAAGAAAAAGGGTACTTGGCACTTAATTATTATGGGAGTACCTATCTAGTTGATTTTGGAGAATTTTACTGCGGGGTCGTAGATTTTACAAATGAAGATGCATTTATTTGGTATAAAGAAGTGATAAAGGAGAATTTGATCCAATTTGGTTTAGACGGATGGATGGCTGATTTCGGAGAATATTTGCCTATTGATGTTGTGTTAAGCAATGGGGCTGATCCGAAAAAAATGCATAACGCCTGGCCTACATTATGGGCTAAGCTAAATTATGAAGCCCTTGTGGAGACTGGAAAATTAGGAGAAATTCTGTATTTCATGCGTGCGGGATATACCGGTATTCAAAAATATTGCACGATGCTTTGGGGCGGAGATCAGAGCGTAGATTTTTCGCTTGATGATGGACTAGCATCTGTAATTCCTGCAGCACTGTCATCCGGAATGATTGGCTGCGGACTGCATCATAGCGATATTGGTGGCTATACAAGCCTGCATGGAAATAAGCGATCAAAAGAATTGCTGATGAGATGGGCCGACATGGGGGCTTTTACTCCAATGATGAGAACGCATGAAGGAAATCGTCCTGCTGATTGCTTCCAATATGATGATGACAATGAAGCATTAGAACATCTTTCCAGAATGTCAAATGTGTATACTGCACTTAGTCCATATACAAAATCACTTGTTAAAGAAAATGCCGAACATGGCATTCCTGTACAGCGTCCTTTATTCATGCATTATGAACAGGATGAAAAAGCGTATGATATTCAATATCAATATTTATACGGAAAAGACTTGCTGGTTGCTCCTGTACACCAAGAAAACCAAACGGATTGGGAAGTCTACTTGCCGGATGATGAGTGGGTTCATCTTTGGAGCGGAGAAGAATTTAAAGGCGGGACAGTGACAATTTCAGCACCAATCGGTTATCCTCCAGTCTTTTACCGTAAGAGTTCAACTTGGAAAGAGTTATTTAATCAGATATCGTCAATCTAAACCAATATTGAGTGATAAAAGACTGTTGAAAAGTATTTCAACAGTCTTTTTTAGATTTATAGATAAGACATGGCAAATCCCAATTCCTAGAAAACCTTAAAATGTAAGCAGGCTTTACATTGTTTTCCGTTCCGAAGTAAGATAAGAATAGAGTTAGCGAACCTTGAAGGGAGCTTTAATGAATGGAACATAACGTAGATCCTCATAAAGATCTTTCATTATACTTACAAGTTAAAAACATTTTAATAAAACGGATTCAGGAAAAAGTGTGGCCTGCTCACACATTAATACCGACTGAACAAGAATTAATGAAAGAATTTAACGTCAGCCGCACTACTTTACGGCAGGCAATTTCAATCCTTGTCCAAGATGGATTGCTTGAAAAAAAACAAGGAAAAGGCACAATGGTTAAAGCCCAGGAGCTTGCTGGCGGGGGAAGATTAAAAGGCTTCGCAGAAGAAGCTGCCGAAAAAGGGTTAACCCCTAAATCAAAGTTAATTCGAGCTGAATTCAGAAGTGATTTATATCATGAGAAATCGATGCTTGAATTATTGGAAGAAGAGGAAATATTAGTGATTGAACGGATTCGATTTGCAGATAAAGTTCCTATAGCAATTGAACGTTCGTGCTGGCCCGCATACATAGGGGAAATATTGATGAAGCATGATTTGGATACCGCAAAATTTTATGAGATATTGGAAGCAGAAAATATCACGCTAAAATACGCAAAAGATCAAATCGCTGCAATTAATGCAACTGTACACGAAGCGGATTTACTCGGAATCCGCGGCGGAGAAGCTTTACTGAAAATTAAAAGGTTAAGCTTTGGCTTTGATGACCGGCCATTAGAATATACGATTACCAAATATCATGGAGAGAAATATCATTTTGATCTTGAACTTACAAGATAATTTGATAAAAAGTAGAACGGTGCTGGGAATCTAAAACTGAATCAGAGAAAAAACGAGCCTGGACTTTCCAAGCTCGTTTTTACGTTATTCTGATATTCTTTTCCCTACAATCACCAAATCACGCTCAATCCCGTCAAGTTCAGCAATACGGGGCATGTTAGCCCACTGCTCAAAGCCGAAGCGTTTGAAGAGGCGCAGGCTTGCTTCATTATGGCCAAAAACAAAGCCGAGCAGCGTTTTAATAGTAAGCTGCGGGCAAGCGTCAATCGCCGCCTGCATGAACGTGGTGCCGATGCCTTTGCCGCGTACGTTTTGATCAATATAAATGCTGACCTCAGCTGTATATTGATAGGCAGCTCTGCCGTAGAAGGATTCAAAGCTTAGCCAGGCGACAATCTGATTGCCATCCTCCATGACCCAAAGGGGACGCTGATCTGTATGCCGGTGAAACCATCCTTCACGGTCTGCAACAGTAACAGGTGTTAAGTCTGCCGTAACGGCTCTGCTTTCTATTGTCGAGTTGTAAATCTCAACGATGGCAGGCAGGTCGCCGATCACGGCTTTTCGAATAGGTAAACTCATAGCTGATCACTCCGCATCATTTAACTTTTGAAAAATAGAGGTAATAAACGAAGGACGCTTTTTGAAATACGTAACCTTCATAATATAGAAAGACACAAGTACACCAATCGCATCCTTCACTAAATCAATCAATGTAGCAGACCGGTACGGAACAAAGTATTGATGAATTTCATCTGTTGCCCCGTATAAAATAGATACCGCGGCTGCGAAAATACTTGCTTTTACGTTCCACCTTTGATGAGCGGCAAAAGCCAGGGCAATCAGCCAATAGAGAATCCCGAATTCAATCAAGTGAAGCGATTCCTTCATTAAGCGGTCAAATGAAAACGGGGTTTTGATAATCGCATCTGCCGGCATGCTTGATAGAATCCAGATGAGAATCATATAAAGAAAGGGTGCCAGTGTCAACATCCATTTAGAGATAGATTTCTTCATGATCGTGCTCCTTCAGGTTGCTGATGGAACATAGTATACCATGAGTGAAATAAAAATTTTAGAATCCATACATAATTTAATAAAAGGAAGCAGAAAATAAGTTTTTAACTTTTTTTGATAGAGGTGTATATATTTTCAGAATTTTGTTCAGAATGATTGCTGAGGTGATGATAGAATGAGAGAGGAAGAAACTAAACGTACTTCTCAAAACTCGAAAATGCAACAATTCTTCAGAAAGCGTTGGGTATTCCCAGCAATCTACTTAGTAAGTGCAGCATTGATTTTGACAGCCGTGTTATGGTATCAGGGTTTAGGCAATGGAGATTCAGCAAATGATCCGATTGACCAAGGAACATCTTATCAAGATGAGCCAACGCAAGAAGTGAACTCAGCTGTAGAAAACTTCGCAATGCCGGCAGCTGATTCAGACGCAGTATCCGTTATCCGCAAGTTCTATGAAAAAGATGCATCAGCAGCAGAGCAAGAAGCAGCACTCGTTTCCTATAATAATACGTACGAGCCTAGCAAAGGAATTGACTTGGCAAAAGAAGATGGTCAGGAATTCGAAGTTGCAGCTTCACTAAGCGGAACTGTTACGAAAGCTGAAAAAGATCCATTACTTGGAAATGTCATTGAAATCGAGCACGCAGATGGTGTAACAACTGTTTACCAATCTCTAGCAACTATGCTTGTTGCAGCTGGTGACGAAGTTGAGCAAAACGAAATCATCGGACAAGCTGGACAAAGCCTGATCCAAGAAGAAGATGGCGTACATGTTCACTTTGAAATCCGCAAAGACGGCACGGCAGTGAATCCATTAGACTTCATGGACAAACCTCTTACTTCATTAAACGACGTGAATGCTGAAAAAGAAGCGCCTGTAAAAGAAGAAGAGCCAGCTAAAGAAGAAGAAGAAGAAAAAGGTGCTGAAGAAGAAAAAGGCACTGAAGAAGAAAAAGAAGACGCTGAAAAAGGCACTGAAGATGAAAAAGGTGCTGAAGAAGACAAAGAAAAAGAAGATGCTGGTAAAGAAGGCAAAGAGAAAGGCAATTCTGAAGAAAACCAATCTCAAGCTGCAGACAGCACAAAAAGCGCTTAATAAGCAACACCATATAGATTGTCTATCCAATAAGGATAGACTATTTTTTTTGTCTAATATCGACAAATTTCTCGGGAAATATCTGAGGGATTAATAATCAAGTGGCATATATGCTAGTGGGAATGTTTAAATAATGCGCTTTTGAACAAGTTCTAGAACATCTCTATTTTCGGCCGTAACCTTAGATAGCTGTTTAAATCCGCTTCTGAGCTCAGCCGTGACATTTCCGATGCTGATTTGCAGCATTTCGTACTGATACGCCGTTTCTCCCCTATGCTGCTTCTGACCGCTTTCAAGACTCTCAACTCTTGTTTCCATCCGATCCATTCTTGTTTCAAGCTTAATCATACGATCATCAAGTTTATCCATGCTGAGCTCCAGGGTATCCATGCGATTTTCCAGCTTATCCATCTTTTCGTCAATCCGGTCTAATCTGTGATGAACCTTATCAAACTGGCTGTTCATTTGATCCATGAATTTTAATAAAAGTTCTTCCATTTTTGACTCACCTCCTAAAATTTAGTGTACCACAGCTTGTCTTTTAAGTGTGATTCCGCCATTTTATAAAAAAATTCGCACAAATCCCTTGTCCCTCTTGACTTTTTAGCATATATCTTCACCCAAGCTAATAAAATGTTACAAACCTAACAAAGAGAGTGTATGAGGTGAGGGATCGTGAATATTTTTCGTAAACGCAGCAATGGTGCTATTATACATTCAGCTAAGCGGAAAATGGCTGCTGTAACTAAGTATGCGAGTCTCATTTCACACTTCTCACATCCATTTTAGGGAGGTCGAGTGGTGTGCACGATTACATCAAAGAACGTACTATCAAGATTGGAAAGTATATCGTGGAGACGAGGAAAACTGTTCGCGTGATTGCGAAGGAATTTGGCGTTTCTAAAAGTACTGTCCATAAAGATTTGACTGAAAGACTGCCTGAAATTAATCCAGAGCTTGCGAATGAAGTGAAAGAAATCCTTGATTATCATAAATCGATACGCCATTTAAGAGGCGGGGAAGCGACGAAGCTTAAGTATCGGAAGGAGGATATCCTTCAAGAAGAACCAGTAAAATAAAGGAGTTAAATGTCTATCTTGAGAAATAAGAAAGAATTAAATTTTGCGCATTGGTGTCTAGCATCAACGCTCAGGCTCAACGGCCAGATAAGGATCCGCAAGTATGGGCAAAAAGCGCCTTTACTGGCGGATCCTTATCTGTTGTGCCTGGGCTGAACGGGTGCTTGCGCATTTCGAAGTGTCCAGCTCCGTCTCCTACCCCCTCGGCCAGAACAAATCCGTCAGCAAAGGCAAAAAGCGCCTTCACTGCCGGATTCTTATCTGTCTGTCGGGTCTGACCAGTCGGTTCCGCTTTTCTTGCAATTTCGACAAATCCCAACATGAAATTTTACAATTTCATACTTTTTTTAGTAATTTATGATACAATATGAAATTAGGGCACAAAGTAGGAATTGCTGGGATCAGATTGCAAGGAGGATATGGAAAGAATGTTTGCAAGGGATATAGGAATTGACCTTGGTACTGCAAATGTACTAATTCACGTAAAAGGTAAAGGCATCGTTTTAAACGAGCCGTCTGTAGTTGCACTTAATAAGAACACGGGCAAGGTTCTTGCTGTTGGAGAAGAAGCAAGAAGAATGGTAGGACGTACTCCTGGGAATATTGTTGCGATTCGTCCTTTGAAAGACGGAGTCATCGCTGATTTTGAAGTAACAGAAGCAATGCTGAAGCATTTCATCAACAAACTGAATGTAAAGGGTTTATTGACGAAACCGCGGATGCTTATCTGCTGTCCGACGAATATCACCTCTGTTGAGCAAAAAGCCATTAAGGAAGCTGCTGAAAAAAGCGGCGGAAAACACGTTTTTCTTGAAGAAGAACCAAAGGTCGCTGCAATTGGCGCCGGCATGGACATTTTTCAGCCAAGCGGAAATATGGTAGTAGATATTGGCGGTGGAACGACAGATGTCGCAGTTCTTTCTATGGGCGATATTGTCACTGCCTCTTCTATTAAGATGGCTGGGGACAAGTTCGATATGGAAATCCTGAATTACATCAAAAAAGAGTACAAGCTCTTAATTGGTGAACGTACGGCTGAGGATATTAAAGTGCAAGTAGCGACAGTGTTCCCAGGCGCACGCAATGAAGAAATTGCCATTCGCGGCAGAGACATGGTATCAGGCCTGCCTCGTACCATTACCGTTAATTCTGAAGAAGTAGAAGGCGCACTGCGTGAATCAGTAGCCCTTATCGTTCAAACTGCAAAAAGCGTACTTGAGCGCACTCCGCCTGAACTTTCTGCGGACATCATTGACCGCGGCATTATCTTGACAGGCGGCGGAGCCCTCATGAACGGCCTTGATCAGTTAATGGCAGAAGAATTAAAGGTTCCTGTCTTAATCGCAGAAAACCCAATGGACTGTGTAGCAATCGGCACAGGCATCATGCTTGATAACGTCGATCGCCTTAATAGACGCAAGTTCGGATAATAATATGGGAAAACATCAGTTTTTGTACTGGTGTTTTTTTGTTCTCCTATAAACCTTTCGCCAATCCAGCCGATTTTAAGAGTGTACCTTCGATTTTTAATGAAATTTACAAAATTAAACGGTTCTGTTCCCAATAGTCAGATATAATGAAAATAGAAAATATTGTCGAAAAAAGAGAGAGTGCTCTCTTATGAGGTGAAAGAATGCTACGAGGTTTTTATACAGCGACTGCAGGAATGCTTGCCCAGCAGCGAAGAACAGAAATGCTGTCCAATAACATAGCCAATGCGAATACACCGGGATATAAATCGGACCAGGCTTCGCTAAAGGCTTTCCCAGAAATGCTGCTGAAAAGAGTTGAGAGCAGCAAAGTTCCTTCTCCTGCTTCTCCGACTGTCGGTACTCTTAATACTGGCGTATATCTTCAAGAAATGATTCCTCAATTCACTCAGGGAGATCTTCGCGAAACAGGTCTCACAAGCGATGTTGCCCTAGTAGAAGAGCTGGTTCCATACAACGCGGAGACGAATGCGAAAGGTGCTTTGCTCTTTGCTGTGCAGACCATGGCGAATGAAGTGCGCTACACACGTAATGGGCAGTTTACCAGAAATGAAAACGGCGAGCTTACTCTTGCGGGCAATCCTGTCCTTGGAACGAATGGCCAGCCGATTTCAGTTGCTTCTGATCAGTTTGAAATCACACCTGACGGAACGGTTAGAGTAGACGGGGCTGAACAGGCTCAAATTGAAATTGTCTTTGCGGGTGATACAAGAACGCTGATCAAAGAAGGAAATGGCCTTTTCAGAAGTGAAAACGAATTGCAGACTGCAGTAGGCAATCCTGATATTTCGTACCAGTTGAAACAAGGCTATGTGGAAGGTTCAAATGTGGACGTTTCAAAAACATATACAGAAATGATGACAGCTTACCGCGCTTTTGAAGCAAACCAGAAAGTGCTGCAGGCTTACGATAGAAGTATGGACAAAGCCGTGAATGAAATCGGCAGAGTAAGATAAGAGGAGGATGAGCATGCTGCGTTCAATGATCACGGCTACTAATACATTAGGTCAGCTGCAAAAACAGTTGGATATGATCGGAAATAACATGGCAAACATTGATACACAAGGCTACAAACGTACTCAAACAGGATTCTCGGAGCTTCTTAATCAGCAAGTCAACAATGCAGGACTAAATGATGATCCTGCTGGACGATCCACGGCTCTTGGCGTTCGGCCAGGAGTTGGAGCGGTGCTTACAAGACAAACTGTATATACCCAAGGCAGCATCAAGGTAACGGATCGGGAGCTGGACATTGCCCTGACAAAGCCCGGCCAATTTCTGCAAGTAGAAGCAGGCGGTGAGGTGCAGTATACCCGTGATGGCGCTCTTTATTTGAATCCTGCCGAGAATGGCCAGCTGCAGCTTGTCACGGCTGAAGGCCACGCTGTTCTTGATGAAAATCAAAACCCGATTTTCTTTGATGATACGTTTGAAAATTTGAAGGTAACCGCAGATGGCAGATTAACCGCAGTTCCGGGCAATCAATCCGTTCAATTAGGAATTGTTGGAGTAAATCAGCAATCTATGCTTGAAAAACAGGGCGGAAATCGGTACGCTTTAAGTGAGAACGCGCCAAACGGAACAATTGAATTTTTGAACCGTGATCAAATTGGCGTTCAGCAAGGTGCACTTGAAATGTCAAACGTGGATCTTTCAAAAGAAATGACCGAGCTGATGGTAGCTCAGCGGTCTTATCAACTAAACTCAAAATCAATCACCATGGGCGATCAAATGCTCGGGCTAATCAATAGTGTGAGATAAACGAAGGGGTTTTTACAGTGAGTACAAACGAACAGTCTCGTGAAGAAGTGGAAAAAACAGAAAAAACAGATGAAACCAGCAGGCAAAAAATCAGAATCAGGCTTATTCCGATCTGGCTGCGTATTGTTTTATTGCTTTTTTTCATGGCCATTGCGGCAATCTGCGGTGCGATGATTGGCTACGGTGTACTCGGTGATGGAAAGCCGGCAGATGTCTTCGATAAACAAACATGGCAGCACGTCTTTGACCTGGTGGAAAAAGAATCCGAAAAATAAGGAGGGCTAAGCCCTCCTTTTTGTGTATAATAGAACTAATAGGTTGTACTAGGAGGAGGTACTAAAATGTTAGACATCAATCAAATCAAAGAAATCATCCCGCACCGCTATCCGTTCCTGCTCATCGATAAAATCCTCGAAGTAGACGAAGGCAAGCGTGCAATCGGACTAAAAAACGTAACGGCAAATGAAGAATTCTTCAACGGCCATTTCCCAGAATACCCAGTCATGCCCGGCGTCCTAATCGTTGAAGCACTAGCTCAAGTAGGCGCTGTTGCCATGCTGATCAAAGAAGAAAACCGCGGCCGCCTTGCCTTCTTCGCAGGCATCGACAACTGCCGCTTCAAAAAGCAAGTAACACCAGGCGACCAGCTCCGCCTTGAAGTCGAAATCATCCGTCTGCGCGGCTCACTTGGCAAGGGCAAAGGCGTTGCTACAGTTAACGGCGAAGTCGTATGTGAAACAGAATTGATGTTTGCTTTGGGTGAGAAGAAAGAATAGGTTTTGGGCGATCCTTTTGTGGGGTCGTTTTTTTTGTTGCTGGTTTCGGGGAGGTATATTGTAAAAAGTAAGTATTGCGGCTAAGCCGGAAAGTATTTATCGGTTCTCGCTAGAAAAAGAGGCATTCTGGCAAGCAATCCCTGGAAAAAGAAAAAGCTAAATAGACAAGTGCAATTAGAAAAAGCCACTATTTCGCACTGACAATGAAATGGGCAGATACCTGCTTTGTACTCTAAAATTTAACTTTTCTTCAAAAAACTTTACTAAGTATAATCCCTCAATTCTTGGACACCCTAACCACGACCAAGCAGATCCAAGGTCCAATCCAGAAAGGGGCATAATCATGAACACGAAATGGTTACTTAAAATTTCAGGTGCATTACTGGCAGCTATGCTGATTGCGGGCTGTGCGGATGATCAGGATCCTGCACCGCCGGAAGATAACAATATGGAAGAAGAAGTGCCGAATGATGAGACACCTCCTGCTGAGGACGAAACAGAGAAGGATATGGAGCAGGATATGGAAGAAGACATGCAGAATGACGAGAACAAGATGGAAGACGACATGCAAAAAGACGAAAATGATATGGAACATGACATGGAAAAAGACATGGAAGACGAAAACAAGTAAAGAAAAAAGTCCGCTCACGTTTGAGCGGACTTTTTCACGTTTAATTCTCTTTGTTCATTTAGTTTTTGTGTGAAAGCCTGCTTTAGGTCATCACCCTCCAGACCTTTTGTCAGCAGGTCCTCAAGCAATTTTTCAGGCTCGTGCTTTGCTTTTCGTGCGAGCATCCGTCCCTCAAATAAGACAGATATATGTTCTTCCAGGACCATGATGGATTTAATCTTCGCCTTGATCTCAGCGGGTTTGTTGGTTTTTTTGGAAATCGTCACATAAAGAGGCAGTTCTTGTTTCTGCTGAGAGAGCGATTCAAAGTATGAACGGTGTTCCTCTGTTAAAAGAGCCTCAATCATCCAGTGATTTTCCCCGTCTTCTTTGTTGATGATCAGTCCGTCCGATAAGGGGATCTCTTCTAATCGAGCACCATTTTCACCCTGCACTTCAATAGTCAGCCCTACGAGTCTAAACGTTTTCATAAATACCCTCCTTGGTCCAGTTTATCGTTCCTGTGCGGTTATTGTTACATTATACCATACAGGAAGAGCGGGGGACCAAATCGAAGGATGAGCAGAATGAATCAATTAAATAATTGAAAAGAAGAGGGAAAAAGAGGAAAGAGAAGGATTAATACAAAATATGACAATAAATAAGTAAAAATGCCTATATATGCTGTTTTGCACAAAGTCGTAAATTTGCTATGGTAAAATAGCAAACTTTAAGAAATGAGGCTGATCAATGGAGACGATTAAGTTAAAAACAATTTCGGTTAAAGATCTGCAGACAACTGGCGAGATGGTAAGAGAAAGTTTAGAAGACAAGCCATTATTATTAAAAATAGGGGAGATCGCTGCGGGCAAAACGAAGTATTACCACTTCCAAGTGAACAGGGAAGCATCAGTAGAAATATTATATGAAACAAAAGACAAGCTTCAAATCGTACGAATTCTTTTTGATTTACTGAAAAATGAAATGTCCATCAAATCATTCATATGGACAGAGCAAACCAAACGTTATGAAGAAACACCCATTCAAAATGAACTCATCGCTTCACAAGCATTTCAAGCAATTCTCCAAAGCATCACTTTTTCTGGCCATGAAAAGCAATCCTATTTATTTCAACTACATAGAAAATAGCAGCATACAGAGTGAAATCTGCTAAATTCTTTTAGAAAAAACAAAAATCCTGTTAGGAAAAACACTTTTTACAGCATGAAAACATCATTTTCAAGATTTTACCTAATTCCAAATACCCACTACAATAGCCTTGTAAGCTAAAGAGAGGAGGAATTAGGTGATAAACTCAGTCACGCTGGTCGGACGGTTAACAAAGGATCCTGAAATGCGCTATACAGCTGAAGGAGCGCCTGTCGCCAACATCACACTGGCAGTGAGCCGCGCATTTAAAAATGCAGCGGGTGACATGGATACAGACTTCGTCAACTGCACCTTGTGGAGAAAAACGGCAGAAAACACAGCCAACTATTGCCGAAAGGGCTCAATCGTAGGCGTATCCGGCCGCATCCAGACTCGTAACTATGAAAACTCAGAAGGCAGGCGCGTCTACGTCACAGAAGTCGTCGCAGACTCCGTTCGCTTCATGGGCGGCAAAACCCGTGAACTCGCAGTAACAGAAAAATAACAAAACCCTCAGAAGCCCCTCGCAGAAACAGAATCAAGGAACTCCCCACTTCCTCACTTAACTAGCCGGAATTCTCCGGCTAGTTCTTTCTTAAGACGGGATAAGTAGGGTATAATAAAACAAAGAAAGCGAGGTATCAACTGATGAATGAAGAGATAGTAACCCGAATTCTCACTGGTATCGACGGAATCAGAGTAGATGTGTCTGAGATGAAAACAGACATAGCTGTACTAAAGAAAGACGTCTCAACCCTGAAAACAGACATGACAGAAGTAAAAGCGGATGTCTCAAGTCTTAAAACGGACGTTTCAAGTCTAAAAATCGATGTCTCAACCCTGAAAACAGACATGACAGAAGTAAAAGCGGATGTCTCTAGTCTTAAAACGGACGTCTCAAGTCTAAAAATCGATGTCTCAACCCTGAAAACAGACATGACAGAAGTAAAAGCGGATGTCTCAAGTCTTAAAATGGACGTCTCAAGTCTAAAAACCGACGTCTCAACCCTGAAATCAGACATGACAGAAGTAAAAGCGGATGTCTCAAATCTAAAAACGGACGTCTCAAGTCTAAAAACCGACGTCTCAATCCTGAAAACAGACATGACAGAAGTAAAAGCGGATGTCTCAAATCTAAAAACAGACGTTACAAGTCTAAAAACAGATATGTCGGATATGCGATCTGAATTACTTAAAGAGATGGCTATACTTGAAGGTAAGATTGACGATAATGAAAGAAAAAGTGAGAGCAGAGATAACACGCTCCTTAAAGAACTGGCCAAATTAGAAGGCAAGGTCGATGATAACGAAGCAAAAAGCGAGACTAGAGATGTGGCGCTTCTCAAAGAAATGTCATACCAGCGCATGGAACTCAAATTCTTGAAGCAAAAATCAGCAGAGCACGAAATCGAAATTTTTAAATTACATGAGATGAATCAGCCTTGAACAGAAGGTTGATTTTTTTTGCGCCCAATTATTTGAAGTATATGGAAAAAAGAAAGTATCTCCTCCAATCTGGCAAGTATTTGCCCGGTTTTCGCTAGTAAAAGAGCCATTCCGGATAGTAAAAACACCATTTTGGAAAGTAATCTAACTTCTAGCCAGAATTTCCATACCAACAGCAACACCCAAACCCCTAAATACCCAACTGCACATAAAAAAACCAGCCCAAACCCTGGACTGGCTCCAAAACCCCTATTTCCCAACCTTCTTGCCAATCAACTCATACAGCTTCTTCCACTCTGCACTCATTGTTTCTTTCTTCACGTCTTCTTTCTTCTTGCTCATGTCGCGCGCCTCCTAGCTCATGGAAAGGGTGAAGAGCTCTTCCAGTTCGTCTGTGGACAGCTCTGTGATCCAGCTCTCGCTTTGGATGATTTCATCGTTAAGGGATTGCTTTTTATCCAGCATGCCATCAATTTTTTCTTCGATCGTACCGGTCGTTATCAGCTTATGCACATGGACGAATCGGTTTTGACCGATGCGATATGCGCGGTCTGTTGCCTGATTCTCAACAGCCGGGTTCCACCAGCGGTCATAGTGAACGACATGATTCGCAGCGGTTAAGTTCAATCCGGTTCCACCAGCCTTCAGTGACAGAATCAAAATCGAATACTCTTTATTCTGGAACTGCTCCACCATTTTGTCGCGTGCCGCTTTTGCCACACTGCCGTTTAAGAACAAGACTTTCTCTCCAAACTCTCGCTCTAGCAGGGATTGAATCATCTCACCCATGCCGATATACTGCGTAAAAATCAGACAGCTTTCGTCCTGTTCTCGTATCGCCGTTACAAGCTCAAGCAGCTTCTCTATTTTATGAGAGCGTGTCGTCACGGACGCCGCACGTTCCTCTTTCAAATAAAGCGCAGGATGATTACAAATCTGCTTCAGCTTCCCGAGCATCTTCAAAATCAAAGCTTTACGTTGCATACCCGCTAGTTGTGATACCTGATCAAAGGTATCCTTAACCAGCTGCTCGTAAAGAGAAGCCTGCTCAACCGTTAGCGGGATATACTCTTTCTGCTCCTGTTTCTCAGGCAGATTCAGCGCAACCTGTTCATCACGCTTCGTCCGGCGCAGCAGGAACGGTTTAATCAGCTGCTGCAGGTTTCCGATAATGGCGGGATCCCGATCCTTCTCGATAGGAAGCACAAATCGCTTATGGAAACTATGCAGACTGCCAAGAAATCCTGTATTGATAAAATCAAATATCGACCATAATTCCGTTAAGCGATTCTCCATTGGTGTTCCTGTCAGGGCGATATGGTGCTGGCCCTTCAACTTCCGTATCGCTCTGGACTGCTTCGTGTGTGCATTTTTAATGTTCTGGGCTTCATCTAAGCATATCGCTCTCCATGTAACGGATGCGATCTCCTCATGATCCGCGTGGGACAGGCCATATGAAGTCAAAACAATATCCGTATCGGCTAGCGATACATGAAAATCTTCACCTTTAGCCCGATTTGGACCGTAATGAAGATGAACCTTCAAATCAGGAGCAAACTTCTCAATCTCCTTCTGCCAGTTACCTAGAACTGACGTTGGCGCAATAATTAAGAACGGCGTCTCACGTTTTTCGTGCTCGATTACATAGGTGAAATAAGCAATCATCTGTATCGTTTTGCCGAGCCCCATATCGTCCGCTAAACAAGCGCCAAAATGGAACTTCCGCAGAAACAGCAGCCAGTCAACCCCTTGCTGCTGATACGGGCGCAAATCGCCGTGAAACGTCGAAGGAACATCGTGCTTAGGAATATCATTTATCTCCGTCAGCTGACGAAGCATCGACTTCATCTGGCGGCTAAGCTCGATATGAATATTCGCAAACGCACGCGAATCAAGAACCTCATCATCACGATCACGTGCATCAGCCAGCTCCTGCTGCAGAATATCGGAAAAGTGCAGGCCTTCTTTTTCGGCTTTTTTCAAAATCGACTGCACGTGCTTAATAAAAGCAGGATCCAGCTTAATCCACTGACCTTTAAAATTCACAAGACGGCGGTTATCATTCACCATCCCCATGAATTCTTCCTCACTCATCTCCACGCCATTGGTGGCAAAACGCCAGTTAAAATCAATCAGCGAGTTCATTCCGACAAAGGATTGTCCGCGCGGGGCCGACGACATCTTCGCCTTTAGCATCACTTTTGAATCGCGGACAACCTGCCACCATGAAGGCAAGAGTATCTCGACGCCTGTGTTGACAAACGTTTCACTCGCACTTGTTAAAAAGAGCCACGCCTCATCCTCAGTAATATGGGTGTTTCCATTTTGAAAAGAGAGCCAAGGCACAATCTCTTCAAAGCGCTGCTGCTCGCGTTCAATCCGATCCATATACCCGCGCCAAGGAGTCGGCAAATCCTTCAGTCCCTGAAAAAGATGAAACGAATCCGGGTTCTTGCGGTCCCGCAAAAACAGCTCAAGCTTCCAATCGTCCCCATCATAATCAGGCTCATTTAAGCGCAGGCCAATCGTAAACGGAGCATCATCAATTAAGAAGCCAATCTTCTCCAGCCAGTCGCGCTCATCCAGGAAATGCCCCTCAAACTTCTCTGTAGCGGCATAAGCTTCAACAATGTCACTCCAAGCAAGCTGCAGATCCGAATTCCTCTCAATCAAATCGCTCACAGCCGCTGACAGCCAATCCGCCGTAAATCCTTCAAGCTCACCGGCAGTATCGCGCCAGCCAAACGTACCATTTTTCCACCGTTCAAAATCAGGCATAAACTCGCCGTTCACGATACAGTCATATATCGCCTCAGCTGCATCAATCAGCGGGACAGCATCGCCGCTGTACTCTATATCAGCCAGTGAATTCGTCGTATCTTTTCCGATCAGCTCGACCATCATCCACGGAGACAGCAGAACAGAAGGGACTCCGATGTAGCTCACATCTTCAAGCAGCGATCCAAAGAAAGAGGATTCATGCCATGTGAACAAGTAGCGCCGCATATGATTCGTTCCGAGTGTTTTCTCATCCTTCGTCGTGCACCATACGTAAAAGTGAAAATTCTCGATTTGTTCCGTATGGACGGAGATCTTCAAATCATTCAGCATGAATCAACTTTCCTCTCTTCAGCTCCTCTTGAAAAGCACGCAGGCGCCGGTGCTCATGTGAAAGCTTTTCAAGATAGATGTCAAATTGTGTCTCATTCTTTATCTTCTTATATAAAGTGCGGGCCTTCTTCAAATATCGCACGGCAAGCTTATAGTTGCTTCTCGTCCGCAAAGCGATCTCCTGGCGTATCGCATGGTGATATATCGTCAGCAGCGACTCCGGACTTTCCTTCTCTATCATCTTTAACAAATCGCGGTCAATCTCATACAGTTCAAACCCAAGCAGCAAATGCAGCTCTGCCCACGTTCTGAATTGCTTCTTGTTTACTAGAAAATGATGATACTCCGCATAGCTGAAAGGAAGCAGATTGCGGCAGGCATTTTCATACAGCCGCTCATCCTTGGTTTGATTAGAATACTCAGAAAGCATATCCAGGAAAAAACGAACCGAACGGCGTTTTTCTTCATATGGAATGTCACTGTTTAAAAAAGCATCCGATTTCCCGAGCAAATAAGTAAACCATTTCGAAGCACGCTTCCAATTTTTCCGGGAAACAAGATCGCCGACCCAATCGTACAAAATCGGAAACGCTCCATCATTAAACACTTTCATCTTTTCAAACAATGCATCATCATCACCCTGCAGAAAATCCATATGAATCAAAGCAAGACGATATTCAGGAACATCCCGTTCACTCAATTGCTCATTCAGCCAGTCAACCTCATTCTCAATCCACTTCTTCCGATTAAGCAAACCGATCCAAAGCGCACGGTAAAGACTGATCCGTTCAAACTGCAAATAACTGCTGACATCAAGCAGCTGATGAAAAACCTCAATGCTCTCTTCAAAAAGAGAATCGAGAGAGAAAGGCAAAGCGAACTTCCGCATCTCCCTAAGTTCGTATGTAATCGACTCAATACACTCTTCAAAATAAGAATGATAAACATGGTGTAACAAATGATCATTCGGTTTCGTCTCATTAAGTAGACGAAGCATGTAGAACAATGTCGCCAGGTTTGCATGGATGATATAAAACCGTCTGAGGTCCGCATCTTTGGGAGCCTTCTTCTTCAGTAAGGGATAGTAATGGTTGTACAAGCTTTGAATTTGCTGAATGTTGCGCGGGCGATTCTGAGCCCAGCGCTTGTATTCAAAGTCAAAAAACGACAGCCAGCTTGAAAGCGAATCATCCTTCCAGCTCACAGGCGGGATCATCTGACTGGCCGGCTTCAGCTGGGCAAGAATCGCCTGCTGCGTCTTGGCATTCCAAGCGTCCAAATATGTACCGACTCGTTCGACGCTTGCATATAAATAGAGAAAAGATGCCACGACATGACGGCAGGGAAATGCTGCAGGACAGGAGCATGAGCTCATCGTAAAAAAATCAAGCTCAAGCACAACCCGAACAGGTGTCACATCCTGAACATTGGCACTTACAGTGTGTCCATCTATTTTAATGTTGTACACGCTGCCCTGCCGATACAGCATCAGCCCTTTTTTAACAAGATTGCGATCGTCTTCTAACTCAGGCGAAAGCTGATCCTGCAGCTCTTCACCCGCATGCAGAATCAACTCTTTATCCAGTTCATGCTGAAGCATGGCACACCGCTCCTTTTCAAAGTGATATGAAAGTATATATTTTTGCGCTTCTATGTTCAGCTCCATCGTCCTGAACAAATCTGTGTATCGGAGCTAAGCGGGCGCTTTTGCTTTTCGTAGTCAATTCTTTCATTATAACTGATTAAAGCCAAAGGATAAAACGGAAAGGGAAATTTCGGCGGAGAGGTTTAGAGTTGAGAAAAATCGGGGACATAAAAGATAGTTCGACACGAATGGTATAAAAAACAATTGCCAGGCGACAGAAAACGCAGTATAATCTGCTTGTTGTATAAAATTGTAAATTATAAGAAAGGAAAATTTGTAGAATGAAAGAAAATAGCCTTAAACAAGAAGAGCTTCTGCAAATTTTAATGCACGCTTACCAAAAAGGCGAGCATTCAAATGAAATTACCACCAAAGAATTGCTTGAAGAACTGATTCTTCAGTTTAGAAAAGTATATGCATCTTAATAGATAGACACCGAAAAAAGTCCGCAACAAAAAATATGCGGACTTTTTTCGTCATCATATGACTAAAGTTCTATTAGACTATTAATATTCCCTCCGATATAATAAGCATAAACATTTAGACAAATATCGACAGTTTTTGAGGGGGATTTATACAAATGAGTCATTGGATTACACCAGAAGAAATGGAAAGAAAAAGAGAGCTGAAAAAGCGCATGCTGACAGTCTCTATTCCGCTTTTAACAATTTTATGCACAGCGCTTGTAACCGTTTTAATTAACGGACTATAATACGGTAAGAGATTCGCTTTTTTGCGGGTCTCTTTTTTGCGTTCGAAAAAATTTTACACACAATTTACAAATCCTTGTTATAATTGACACTGTTGTTCAAAAAAAGATAATAAATGACAAAACAAATGAAAATTATCACTTTTACTGTAAAAATTTGTAGCTATCAATTAGGTCTTTTATTATAATAAGCTTTATGTTTTTTATTACAAAAATTAATCGGAGGGTCAACATGGAAGAAACAATCAGTTTGAAAGAACTGTTTCAAACCTTAAAGAAACGTCTTTCTCTCATCATTATTATCACGGCAATCGCCGCAGCCACTAGCGGAATTATTAGTTACTTTATTCTAACTCCCATCTATCAATCTTCTACCCAAATTCTCGTGAATCAAGCCAAAAGTGATCAGCAGGCATTCAACCCTGGAGAAGTGCAAACCAATCTTCAATTGATTAATACGTATAACGTAATCATTAAAAGTCCTGCGATTTTAGATAAAGTCATTAAACAGTTAGATTTAAACATGACAAGCGGACAGCTAAATGAAAATGTTGCTGTAGCGAGTGAGCAAAATTCACAAGTTGTTACCATTTCTGTGCAAGATGAAGATCCTAAGCAAGCAGCAGAAATTGCAAATACAATTGCAACTGTTTTCCAGAAGGAAATTGCAGCAATTATGAACGTAGATAACGTAAGCATTCTATCAAAAGCTAATTTGGGTATCGATCCATCTCCAATAAAACCAAAGCCAGTATTAAATATAGCTATTTCATTAGTAGTAGGTCTAATGGCAGGTGTGGGATTAGCATTCCTATTAGAATACTTAGATAACACAATCAATAACGAACAAGACATTGAAAAGCACTTAGGTTTGCCTGTATTAGGGGCAATTACCCGTATAGATATGGAACAGGAAATGAAAGATCAAAAAGCAACTGGAAATCAGATCACTAGAACAAGAGGTGAGTCTATTGGCTCGTAAAGACCGAAAACAAATGTTTCAATTACAAAGCAGAAGTTTAATTTCAATGACAACACCAAAATCGCCAATAGCTGAACAATATCGTACAATTCGCACCAATATTCAGTTCTCAACGGTAGATGAAGAAATTAGCTCTATGATTGTTACTTCTGCAGGTCCTGGTGAGGGAAAATCAACAACTGCAGCAAATCTTGCAGTTGTGTTTGCACAACAAGGAAAAAAAGTTCTTTTAATAGATGGAGATTTGAGAAAGCCTACTGGCCACCATACATTTAAAGTTGATAATCATGTAGGACTTACAAATATATTAACGAGACAATCTACCTTAAGCCAAGCTGCCAAAGATACAGATCAGAATAATCTATTTATATTGACAAGCGGACCAATTCCTCCAAATCCTTCAGAGCTTCTGGCGTCTAAAGGAATGAAACAGCTAATTGAGGATGTTAAGAGAGAGTATGATCTCGTTTTATTTGATACACCACCAGTTCTTGCGGTAACAGATGCACAGATTCTCTCAAATGCGGTTGATGGAGTTGTCCTTGTAGTAAGCAGCGGGAAAACCGAGTTAGAATCAGCAAAAAAGGCAAAGGATGCTTTAGAGCAAGCACAGGCTAAAATTCTTGGAACAGTCCTTAACAACAAAAAGCAACAGGATAGTCAATATTATTATTACGCAGCAAAATAAATGATTATTCGACAAAATACACCCCTTTTGGACTAGTTCTTTTTATGGTATTATCTCAAAGTGTTAATACGTGTATAGGTATTATTTTATTACATAATACCTATACAAATTACAATAGGCGGTGGTTCTTATGATTGATATTCATTCACACATTTTACCTGGTATAGATGATGGTGCTGACAGTTTTGAAGAAGCATTACAAATTGCGAAAGCAGCTGTTAATGAGGGAGTTACAACGATTATTGCCACACCCCATCATCAAAATGGAAAATATATAAATGAAAAACAAAACATTATAAAAAAAGTCGATGCACTAAACCTATTATTTAAAAAAGAAGATGTTCCTCTAACCGTATTGCCAGGGCAGGAAACAAGAATTCATGGAGACTTGCTCATTGAACTAGAGAATGATCTTATTCTGCCGCTAAACCACACAAACTACGTATTTATTGAGCTTCCTTCTGGGCATGTACCAAGGTATACAGAACAAATGCTATTTGACATCCAAATGAAGGGCCTCACGCCAATCATCGTCCATCCTGAACGAAATTCAGAAATTATAGAAAATCCGGATCTTTTGTACAAGCTAGTAAGTAAGGGAGCACTTACACAAATAACAGCTTCAAGCCTAACGGGACATTTTGGAAAGAACATCATGAAATTCACGCTGCAGCTCATTGAATCTCAGCTGACCCATTTCTTAGCCTCGGACGTTCATAGCCTTAAAAATCGTCCATTTCGACTGGCTAATGGATATGGTGTTCTTAATCGTGAATTTGGATCAGATTCAGTATACCTTTTTACAGAAAACGCAGAGTTATTGATTAAGAATTTGCCAGTTTATAGAATGGATCCAAGCAGAATCAAGAAGAAAAAGTTTTTGGGTATTTTTTAAGCAAGAACTGTGATACCTAATCCATCATTATCAATGGAGGCACTCGGCTGCTTTGTAGGTAGAAAGACCTTATACGTTTGTCGTCCTGGGTGTAGTGTGAGGATGGGTTTGAAGCACAATTTAAATATTTTACTTAAGATATTTAACGAAAGAGTACTTAAAAAAGAGTACTTTTCCGTTAGATACTTTTGAAAGAGAAATTATACAGAAAAGGTGAAAATAGATGAAAATCGCAGTAGTAGGAACTGGATATGTTGGATTAGTGACAGGTACTTGCTTATCTGAAATTGGACATACAGTTACATGCATTGATATTGATCAAAAGAAAGTAAACAAAATGCGTGAAGGTATATCTCCAATCTATGAACCAGGTTTAGATGAATTAATGAAAAAGAATATACAAAGAAGAAGATTGTTCTTTACAACAAATCATAATGAAGGATTTGAAGAGGCTGACGTAATTTATATTGCGGTAGGTACTCCAGAAAAAGAAGATGGTTCGGCTAATCTATCATTTGTTGAACAAGTAGCAAAAGATATTGCGACTCATGTTAAAAAAGATGTAGTGGTAGTTACAAAAAGTACAGTCCCTGTAGGAACAAATGATTGGATCAAAGAAGTAATTCAAAACAATCTAGTCCATAATGTGAAAGTTGATCTTGTATCAAATCCTGAATTTTTACGTGAAGGTGCTGCAATCTATGATTCTTTTAATGGAGATAGAATTGTAGTTGGAGCAAATAATGAAAGTGCAGCTAGTATTATAGAAGAAATTAATAAACCTTTTGGCATTCCTGTATTTAAAACGAATGTTCGAAGTGCTGAAATGATTAAATATGCGGCTAATGCTTTTCTTGCAACAAAAATTAGCTTTATTAATGAAGTCTCAAACATTTGTGAAAAAGTAGGGGCAAATGTAGAAGACGTTGCGAATGGAATGGGACAGGATAGTAGAATCGGTTCACAATTCTTAAACGCTGGAATTGGTTACGGTGGTTCTTGTTTCCCAAAAGATACAAAGGCACTTATCCAAATTGCGGGTAACGTAGAGTATGATTTTGATTTACTAAAAGGTGTGGTCAGAGTTAACCAAAAGCAACAAGAAATCCTCTTGGATAAATTGAACAAACGGTTTAACAGCTTAGAAGGAAAGAAAGTTGCAGTTTTAGGATTAGCATTTAAACCAAATACAGATGACATGAGAGAGGCAGCATCTATAGTTATTACGAAACATTTAGTTAAAAAAGGTGCGCATGTTGTAGCCTATGATCCAGTTGCTAAGGAGAATGCGACAAAATTATTAGATTCGAATGTGAAATATGCGACAAATACTGTTGAGGCATTAAAAGATGCTGATGTTGCGTTGATTTTAACAGAATGGAATGAATTTATAGATTTAGAAATAGGTACGTTTGTAGAAAATATGAAACTACCAGTAATATTTGATGGGCGTAATTGTTATGATCCTAAAATCATTGAAAACTATTATGTGGAATACCACTCAATGGGAAGACCTTCAGTTAAAAATTTACAGTTGCTTAATGTTTGATAAGTTAAGGGGGATTTAAAGTGAAAAGAGTTAGGAAAGCGATTATTCCAGCAGCGGGATTAGGGACACGTTTTTTACCAGCAACAAAAGCAATGCCTAAAGAAATGTTACCAATTGTGGACAAGCCTACGATTCAATACATAGTTGAAGAGGCAATTGAGTCTGGGATTGAAGATATTATTATTGTGACAGGTAAAGGGAAACGTGCGATTGAAGATCATTTTGATCATAATTTTGAGCTTGAACAGAATTTAATGGGTAAAGGGAAATTTGACCTTTTAGAAAAAGTACAGCATTCATCAGAAATTAATCTTCATTTTATACGCCAAAAAGAGCCAAAAGGATTAGGACATGCAGTATGGTGTGCTAGAAAGTTTGTTGGTGATGAGCCATTTGCGGTATTACTGGGTGATGATATTGTTGAATCAGAAACTCCTTGTTTAAAGCAGTTAATTAATGAATATGAGAAAACGGGGTCTTCTGTGATTGGTGTTCAAACAGTTGCTGAAGATCAAACACATCGATATGGAATAATAGATCCGCTAGAAAGAGATGGAAAACTCTATAAAGTAAACCGTTTTGTAGAAAAACCTGCACAAGGAACAGCACCATCTAATCTAGCAATTATGGGCAGATACGTAATAACTCCCGAGATTTTTAAATTATTAGAAGATCAAGAAACTGGTGCGGGTGGAGAAATACAACTAACAGACGCTATTCAACACTTAAATGAGAAGCAATCCGTATATGCTTTCGACTTTGAAGGTACTCGATATGATGTTGGTGAGAAGTTAGGATTTATTAAAACAACAATTGAGTTTTCCTTAAAACATGAAGATATTAAGGACGACATGATCAGATACATGGAAGACCTATTAAATGTACTGAAAGTTAAAAGGTAAGAGGTGAAAGTATTATATGGAAGGCTACTCTATTACAGTTTTAGAACCAGAAATTGGAGACGGATTAGAATTAAAACGTCTATATGAAAAAAGAAAGAGAGTTATAGATATTATTGGTTCTTTAATCGGAATAATTTTATTGTTTCCTATCTTTTTACTTATAGCAATTTTAATCAAATTGGAAGACCCGAAAGGTAAAGTTTTCTTTATTCAGAAAAGGGTTGGTAAAAATGGCAAAGAATTTAATATGATCAAATTCCGATCAATGGTTCATGATGCAGAAGATAGATTAAAAGCATTATTAAAGCATAATGAAGTTCCTGGAGCTATGTTTAAGATGAAAAACGACCCAAGAATTACGAAGATCGGAAAATTTATACGAAAAACTTCTATCGATGAACTTCCACAATTGTTTAATGTATTTAAAGGAGAAATGAGTTTGGTCGGACCACGTCCACCGTTACCTAGAGAAGTAGAAACTTATAACGAGAACCATTTACAAAGACTACTAATAACACCAGGATGTACGGGACTCTGGCAGGCAACAGAAAGAAATAATGTTGGATTTGAAGAAATGGTTCAACTGGATCTTTATTATCTAAAAAATAGGACGATATTCTTTGACTTTAAAATTATTTTTATGACAATAAAAATAATGTTAATTCCTAATGGAGAATAAAATGAGCAGAATTGTTATTCAAATTCTTTTAGTAGTCTTATTATTTCAGGAACTATTAGCTGTAAATATACATCCTATCATTGATATGGCAGATGAGATAATTGTTATTTTCTTAGCATTGTTGGTTTTGATTAAATTAATTAAGACTCAAACCATATCAAAACATACAATGATAGTATCTTTACTAACTATAGCATTTTTGCTAATTGGTTTTATATCAAGTTTTTTAAGAGACGGAATCACAATAAATTCTATCATTAGCTCTTTCCTAGTAGTGAAGGGATTTATTGTATATTTAACAATCTTCGAATTAACGGGAAAAAATGAAGATAAAATTAAGTTAATATTAAAAACAATGATAGTTATTGGATACTTACTTATGTTTTTTGCGGTGATTGACTTTTTATTTTATGAAAGATTTAGAGCATTATTAAATCTAGAATATCGTGCAGATATTAGGGCCGGTTTAGTAAGTGTACAGTCTTTAATGACACATCCAGGTGTCTATGGATGGTTTATGAGTTTATGTGGAATTATAATGTTCTCGAAGTTTTTATGTAATAAAAACAAAAAATATATTATTATATCCATTATCTTTTTCTTGTTTGCAATTATTTCATTACGCTTTAAAGTAATCATGTTACTAGCGTTTCTTATTTCTTATTTACTATTCAAATCAAAAAATAAGATATTAGGAGTAATAGTAGTTACTTTATTTGTAGCACCTACCTTTTTATTTTTCTTTGGCGATTTATTATCATTGACGATTGAAAGATATATCCAAATTGATTATGATGAGTCAGCGAGAAAGGCTTTATATTTATTTTCGTTTGAGATAGCAAAAGATTACTTCCCATTCGGTACTGGCTTTGGAACTTACGGAACATTTCAGTCAATTGATCCATATAGTAGCGTTTACTATGAATTCGGATTAAATCGTGTTTGGGGATTAAGCCCAGATAATCCAATGTGGCTGACTGATACTTTTTGGCCAGCGATACTTGGAGAAACAGGATTATTGGGGATCATGCTTTATGGTTGTGTGTTTTTAATTATTTTTAAGAAACGAAAACAAATTAAAAAAAGATTAAATAGTTACTACTATTACATTTTTATCTTTATTTTTATTCATGCTTTCTTAGAATCTTTAGCCGAACAAATTTATTTTTCAAGTCCGCAATTTATCATTATTTTTACATTGTTGGGCTTAATTTCTGCGGAATTAAAGGAGGAAAAAGTTGAAGAAAGTGTTGATAGCTAGTTCAACAGGTGGACATTTTACTCAAGTTAATAAAATAGCTGCATCTTTAAATAAGAAGGATGTTGCCTATTTGGTTGAAAAGCATCCTTCTATAGTGCCAAAGGATGATATGTACTTTTTAAATATGTTTAATAGAAAAGAAAATTTTGTGAAGACTATTATTGCAAACACAAGAATTTCTTTTCATGTATTAAGAAAAACAAAGCCTAAATATATTATCTCTACTGGTGCAGGTGCGGTTATTCCTTGTATGATCCTTGGGAAACTTATGGGTTCAAAAATTATCTTTATTGAAAGTTTTGCAAAGGTAAAATCCCCTACTATGACTGGTCGACTAATGTATTTCATAGCAGATCGATTTTATGTACAATGGCCAGATATGCAAAAAGTATATAAAAAAGCTATTTACAGAGGTGGTATTTATTAAGAAGATATTAGTTCTTTTAGGTACTCAGAAATTTGGATTTGAAAGATTAATAAATCATTTATCTACTTTAGCCGATGATAGTAAGAAGTATGAGTTTACTATTCAAACTGGTTATAGTTACCCTCCAAAAAATAGTGATATAATTTGGTTTGATTTTAAAAATGCTGAGGAATTAAATGAGTTAATCAAAGCTTCGGATCTTATTATTACTCATGCAGGCACCAGTTCAATTAATCAAGCGTTAACTTTAAAAAAACCAATTATTATTGTACCGAGAAGACAGAAGTATAAGGAACATGTGGACGATCATCAATTAGAAATGTCAGATTATTTTCATGGGAAATATGAGATACCCGTCATTTATGAAATTGAAGATCTTAATGCCGAACTTTTAAATAAGGATTTAAAAATTGCAATGATAACAAATGAGAAAAATCTTATAGATGATTTAATAAATTATATGGAGATTGGTTAAATGAAGATAGCGATTGTTGGTAATTATGGTAATCGTAATGCTGGTGATGATGCGATTTTATCAGGATTAATTCATACGTTGTTTACTATTAAGAAGGATATTGAAATAACTGTTTTTACAAATAATAAGGATAATACAGATACAGTTAAAGGTGTAGTGAAAGAAAGTTTGATCTATAAAGAGAAAAACTCTAAAATAGTCAATATCATATTTTCTATTAAAGAAATACTCAAATTTAAAAAAAAGTTTGACATTGTTATTTTAGGCGGTGGAGGTATTCTAATGGATATGTATCCAAGAGATTTACCTCTATATTGGTTCATTGTGAAAAATATTGTTAAACGAGATGGCACACTTATTGTCCATGGGGTAGGAGCAGGACCCCTAAAAACATCTTTGGGTAAGACAATTGTAAAAAACATCTTAAACTCTTCTAAGGTAATTAGCGTGAGGGATGAAAAGTCAAAAAAAATCTTGAATGAACTGATCTCAGGGAACCGTTCAATCGAAATTATCGGTGATCCTGCCTTTGGTAATGAGCATTTAACCATATCAAGAGAGGCTTTAGTAAAAAAAATTGGGATAACGGTTTTACCCTATTTTGCGGATTATTATTGGCCAGAATATGATAAAGAAAAGTTTGAGCAATATAAAAATAACATTATCAAGTTAATTCACGGCCTTTCTGAAAATAAAAATAATCAAATCTACTTATATAGCACCAAGTATCCTGATGATCATAGACTTGCAAATGAAATTTATCAGGAGACCAAACAAAAAAATGTTATTTTGAATGAAGACATACTTAGTCCAAAATCTTTGATTGAATTTACACAAGATTTGGATGTAGTCGTAGGTACGAGACTGCATTCCCTTATTATTGGTTTATTAGTCAATGCATCTATTTACGGTATCGGTTATCACCATAAAGTAGAAGGCTTTTTTGGCGAAATGGAATTAGAGAATAATTTCTTTAAAATTGATGAGTTAAACGTTGATAAACTAATCGAAGAAATCAATCAATCAGAGAGTAATAAAAATAATATCATTAAGGCGAATTCTATCTATCAAAGCAAATTTGCAAAGGGTGTAAGCATTCTTGAATCAGTTATCGAAGAGAAAAAGTAAGAATAATGAAGTCTTATTAGTAAGTAATATGTTTCCTTCTAAAGAAAATGCTGCGTTCGGTTCATTTGTTTATAACCATTATAAAAGATTAAAAGAGAGTTTTCATATCGATAAGATTGTGATTGATAATCATCGGAAAGGCAAAAAAAATGTTATATCAAAATATTTAACGTTTTTCCTTCAGCAATTAAAAGTGTTCCTCTCTTCTAAAAAATATCAAATTATCCATTTCCATTATGTTTTTCCTACTGCATTATTGATTGACCTTTTCAAATTTCTTGGTTCAAAAACAATCGTCACAGTTCATGGCGGAGACGTTGACAATATGGCAAAGAGGACGAAGCTTCATAAATCAATGACAAAGCATATTTTAAATAGGGCAGATTGCGTTCAATGTGTTAGTGACTATCTAAAGAGTCTTATTGTCAAAGAGTTTGAAGTAAATCCAGAAAAAGTTGTTGTTTTTAATATGGGAATTGATGAATCATTCCTTACCATCCCAAATGAAAAAACAAAAAATTACGATATATTGTTTGTAGGGAATTTTATAAAGTCAAAAGGTGTTATAGATTTATTTGAAGCATTAAAGAATTATCCTCAATTGAGTGTTTGTATAGTAGGGTCTTTACATGATAAGAGTGTTTATGAGAAATGTACGGAAATCATAAATAAATATAATTTGAATGTAGAATTTACAGGAGTAATTGGAAAAAGAGAACTAAAGGAGTATTACAGTGCTTCTAAAATGCTAATTTTGCCTTCTCACAATGAGGGTGCTGGTCTAGTAACCTTAGAGGCTATGGCAAGCGGTCTGTTAGTTCTTGGTTCAAATGTCGGTGGTTTATCAGAACTCTTAGCAGAAAATAGAGGGATTTTATTTGAAGCTAAAAATGCAAATGATATTTCTTCTGCGATTAAAAAGGGATTAACAATCGTAGAAAGTGAAGATATGGATAAAATTACAAAAGAAAATATGAAATATGCTCGCAGTATGACCATATCTCAACAAGTATCAAAAGTAGAGAGGCTATATAAATGTTTCCTAAAATAACAAAAAATAAATATTTTGTCTTTATTGTGATCGGAATATTGTCGTTTCTTGGGAAAATTGTTGGCTTCGTTAGAGAACTTGTCATTGCAAATGAATTTGGTACGACACTTATAGCTGATAATCTATCTTTACTATTAAGTATTCCAACTTATATTTATTTAATAATTGGCGGGGCATTATCAACTTCCATTATTATATTTGCCAATTCGAAAAATAATAATTCAGGTTTTATGAAAGGTTTAAAAACGATTTATAAACATATTGGAGTTGCTTCAATATGTTTATTTCTGTTGATTTTAACCATTTATTTCGTATATAAAGACTTCATTCATCCATCTATTTTAGTGATCTACTGGTCTATTCCTGCCTATGTCTTTTTATCACTTAGGACGAGCTTATTTAATATGATCTCAAAACCGGTATATCCGCAAATTTCGTTGATTATCGCAAATGTGTTTTTTGTCATTTTAATCTATCTTGTTCCCTTGGACTTTTTTAAATGGGATATTTACGTTACATTTAGTTTAGCTTTCACCTTAAGTACAATCATTGGTTGGCTATCATTGTTAATGATGAAAGCTGCATTTGTAACAAAAGAGCCAGTTTATATTAAACCTAATAAAGTAGAAGAAAATGAAATGACTGTAAAAGAGTTTTGGGGCATATCATTACCGATCATTTTTGGCGGGGCTTCATTACAAATAAATAACATACTTCAACGAATGTATGCAACCCATTATGAAGAAGGGGTAGTCTCAGCTGTAAATTATTCGACTAAGTTAGTATCAATCCCGCAAGGTATGATGCTAGTAGGTATTGGAGCGATGATGTTCCCATTAATCTCAAGGAAAATAAGAGAGGGCAAATTAGCATATTTAAAAAATTTGTATTCTAAACTCTGTGTTAGCCTATTTGTTTTATTTTCCATTGTCGCTATTATTATGTTTGTGTACTCTGAGTTAATTACAAAACTTGTCTTTATGAGAGGGGAATTTGATCTTGGCTCAGTTAGTATAGTATCTGATGCACTTGGCATTTATGCCTTTACAATACCTCTTTCTATTATTATGATTTTACAAACTAGATTTCTGTACGGTTTTAAAATGCAAAAAGCAGTCAATTATGTCTCGTTAATTTTTCTAGTCATTATTTCAACAGCGTTTTTTTATGTTTTCAAAAGTACAACTTCATTTTTACTAATACCTTATATTAATATTGGTGTACTTTTGATCATGGTTATTATTTTTCATGTTTTGTTGAGGAATAAATTGAAAACAGAACAAAGCTAAAAAAATAAATAAGGTAAATAGTTTAATCGCTAGAAACTATTTACCTTATACATTTATATTTTTATAGAATTGTTTTTTACGGGGGAAACCATGAAATTGCATCAAGTAAGAACAATAATTAAGATTCTTGCAATGATTGTACTGATAAGTATTACAATTTCTTCGCATAGTTTGGCTGTTGAGGATTTGACAGCGCCGGCCTTGGAAAAAGTAGAGCTTGGTACAACTGAATTAAATGCAGGAGATAGTAACAGCATTTATATAACACCGAACGATGACATTTCGGGAGTAAAGTATGTGTTTTTTCATGCAGAAAGTCCGTCAGGTAATCAATCATACGGAGCAAATATCTATTCTGTTGATGAACAAGGAAGATGGTACGGGACAATTCCAATTAATGCGAATGCTGAAGGCGGTACTTGGAAGATAGATATGATTGCATTAACGGATCATGCTGGAAACACCAAATATTATCATAGTGGACAAGACTTCACAGCTGAATTTAGTGTAACTAGCCCAAATGCCGATTCGTCAGCTCCATCATTAGAAAATGTAGAGTTAAGTAAAGCTGAAATAAATGCAGGAGAAAGCAACACAGTCTTTATAACACCAAAAGATGATATTTCGGGAGTAAAGTATGTGTTTTTTCATGCAGAAAGTCCGTCAGGGAATCAATCATATGGAGCAAATATCTATTCTATTGATGAACAAGGAAGATGGTATGGGACGATTCCAACGAACACAAATTCCGAAGGCGGTACCTGGAAGATAGATATGATTGCATTAACAGATCATGCAGGGAATACCAAATATTATCATTATGGACAGGATTTTACGACTGATTTTAGTGTAACTAACCAAAATGCTGATATATCTGCACCGTCATTAGAAAATGTAGAGTTAAGTAAAGTAGAAATAAAAGCCGAGGAAAGTAACACCATTTATATAACACCGAAGGATGATATTTCGGGAGTAAAGTATGTATTTTTTCATGCAGAAAGTCCGTCAGGGGATCAATCATATGGGGCAAATATTTATTCTGTTGATGAACAAGGAAGATGGTATGGGACCATTCCAACTAACGCAAATTCCGAAGGCGGTACGTGGAAGATAGATATGATTGCTTTGACAGATCATGCAGGGAACACAAAATATTATCATTATGAACAGGATTTCACAGCAGACTTCTACGTGAACAGTGGAAATGACCATGTAGATTCAGTTACATTATCAGTTGATCATACCGGTCCGGAAGAAATAGGAACACCTATTAAATTAACGGCAAATTCAGAAGGAAGCGATCGTCCCGAATATCGGTTCTTTATAAGAGACGAAAAAGGGGTCTTAACTACAATCCAAGAATATGGAGAAATGAATTCAGCAACGTGGACACCAACTATCCCAGGAACATATAAACTAATCGTTCATGCAAAGGATCAGAGCGGAACTGGCACAGAGAATTATTATGAAGCTAGAGCTGATATGAGTTTCAAGGTGGAAGGTTCAAAGGTAACTGGAGTTAAATTAAACACAGTTACAGCTTCTCCACAACAAGTTGGTTCTTCCATTAAACTGACGGCAGCTGCAGAAGGTGGGACAAATCCAGATTATCGTTTTTTTGTACGTGATGAAGAAGGAATTCTTACGACAATCCAAGAATATGGCAATGGAAGTAATGTAACTTGGACACCAACAGAACCAGGAACATACAAAATTATTGTGCATGCAAAGGATAAGAGTAGAACTGGTCCAGGAAATTACTATGAAGCCAGGACGGATATGAGCTTTAAAGTAGAAGGAATAAAAGTAACAGGCGTTCATGTAAATGCAGATGTAGTTTCACCTCAAATCATCGGGAATTCGATAAAATTAACTGCGTCAGCTGAGGGTGGAACCAATCCAGACTATCGATTTTTGGTACGTGATGAAAAAGGAACTCTCACCACAATACAAGAATATGGCAATGGAAGTAATGCATCATGGACTCCTAAAGAACCAGGAATATACAAAATTATCGTACATGCAAAGGATTCAAGCAGAACTGGTTCAGGAAATTACTATGAAGCTAGAACTGAAATGAAGTTTATGATTGAAGGAATAAAGGTAACTGGAGTTCAAATAAACTCAGATAGAGCTTCTCCACAATTACATGGCCATCCCATAAAATTGACAGCAACTGCTGAGGGTGGAACCAATCCAGACTATCGATTTTTGGTACGTGATGAAAAAGGAATTCTCACTACGATTCAGGATTACGGAAATGGCAGCAGTGCAATATGGACGCCAACAAATCCAGGCACATATAAAATTATCGTGCATGCAAAGGATCGGAGCAGAACGGGCCAAGGAAATTATTATGAATCCAGGAATGAATTACGTTTTATTATTGAATAAAAAAATTGGTCGATTTTATATCTAAAATCTTCTACAGAATAAAGTCTAGTTGAATGAAATAATCTACATAACAGATTTAACTACTCGTGATTTTATGGATACTTTATCATTTACTCATAAAAGCGTCATTCCAATTGGAATGGCGCTTTTATATGCATTGTAAAGAATCAAAAATTATATATATTTTTAAAATAAGTGGTAATTTACAATAAAAAGGTACCTTGGAAGAAGGCTATAGCGTGATGAAAACAGATATTCTGAAGATCTATTATTATATGAATGAGAGGAGGTCACGAAAATTGTTTTTTAAACGATTCTTTGTTCTCATTTTAATATGTATTATTTTGATTAGTGCTATTTTTTTCCGAGAGAAAGAATCTTATGGAATTTATAGTGAACAAGAGTTTCATGAAGTGAAAGAGATGATAAAGAAAGATGATCAAAGACTCGAAGCCTATATACAATTTATTGAACTAGCAAACAATTACTTAAAAAGAAAAGCTAATCCAGTAGATTACTTGTATATTCCCCCAACTTATGTAGATAACAGCGGCCATGCAAAAGCCCGAAAAGATATTACTGAAGATGCTTATGCAAGTTATATATTAGGGCTTGCATGGAAGTTAACAGACCAAGAGATATATGCAGAAAAAGCAATAGACATATTAAATCATTGGTCAAAAACTAATAAACAAATCTCAGCTAAAGATGATACTCCACTGGTAGCTGCAAATAGCGGAATAGGATTTATATATAGTGCTACATTACTACATGATTATAAAAAATGGGATCAATCACAATTCCGAAAATGGGTTGAATCTACATACTTGCCTACCATTCAATTCGCCCGAAATAGATCAAATAATTGGGCGAATTGGGGTAATTTGGCCTCTCTTACTACTTATAGTTATTTAGGTGATAAAAGTAAATTAGAAAAGGAAGTTATGTACACCAAAAAAATAATTGTTTCACAAATTGATGCAAATGGAAAAATGAAGGAAGAAGTTGCTCGAAAGGCAAAAAGTATGAGATATACATATTTTGCATTAGCACCACTTACACAATCAGCATTTCTTATTTATAACGAAACAAATACTAATTTATTTGATTTAAATAGTTTAGAAGGTAAAAGAATAAAAGCGGCATTCGATAAATTATATAATGCAGTTGAAAATCCAAATAATTGGCAGTATTATACTAAAACGGATCTAGAAAAACCAAATATGGAAGGGAATAATAATTGGCCGGTTAGTTTAATTGAAGCTATGTCACATATATATCCACAAGAAAATTATAATCATATAATAACGCAATACAGGCCAATTTTAGGAGGATATATAGCTAACAGGGGACCACATCATTTAGCTTGGAATTTTCCTACACTAATCCCCCCAAAAATTTCTTCAAATTAAACTGTAAATATTCAACCAATAGGTAAATGTTCTTTGAAAAATAAAAAAGATGACTGGAATTTTAATATATCTCCAGCCATCTTCTTTTTATTATCTAACTATAATATCCTTCTTACTGCTTTTATTCCCAGCCTTATCCTCTGTAAACACAGATAAAGTTGTTCCTTTTTTCTGTGCTTTCATTTTAACCCTGTAAACACCTCCTTTTGAACGTACAGTGGTTTTTCCAAGGTTGGCAGTCCCATTGTAGACATATACCGTTGAGCCAATTTCAGCTTTTCCTGTAACAAAAGTAGATCTTGAAGAAAGTTTCTTTACGGTAGGCGTCTTTGGTGCTGTTTGATCAGAGACTTTAATAATGAGTATTGGGCTTCTATTTCCTTTATCGTTTACGGAATACAGGAATAGAATGGCTCTTGCCTTTTGTTTCTCTTTCATCGTGATGGTGAAGTTGCCGCTGCTGTCCGTTATTGCAGTACCTATCGTTACACCGCGATTTTTCAAGTAGACGGTTGATTTGGCATCTGCTTTTCCAGTAATAACAGTGGTGTTATCGCCTACTGTAGTTACTGTTGGTTTTGCAGGCATTGTTTTTTTAGTAACTTCTACAGTAATCGAAGGACTTTTGTTGCCGGCTGCATCCGTCGTAAAAATGGTGAGAATGGTGCCGGAAGTTTGTTTCGTTTTGATATCTGCTGAAAATACTCCTGAACTATTTGTTTTTGCTTCTCCTAGAGTAGTGGTTCCGTTTTTAACAGTGATGGTAGAGTTGGCTTCCGCTTTTCCAGTTAGGATTGATTGGCTGTCATCTATTGAAGCAACAGTAGGTTTATCGGGAGCTGTTTTATCTGCTACCTGAACAGAAGCCGCCGCACTTTGATTACCAGCCGCGTCTTTTGCGTAGATAGAGAGAGTGATCCCAGCTTTTTGCTTCGTTTTGATATCTACTGAAAATACTCCAGCACTATTTGCTTTTGCTTCACCAAGAGTAGTAGTACCATTTTTAACAGTGACGGTAGAGGTAGCTTCCGCTTTACCGGTAACAATGGTTTGATTATCCGCCACGGGATCAACTGTAGGCTTAGCAGGAGCAGTTTTGTCGGTCACCTGGATAGAAGCCGATGAACTTTGATTTCCTGCTGCATCCATTGAATAGATGGAGAGAGTGGTCCCAGCTTTCTGTTTTGTTTTGATATCTACTGAAAATAATCCAGCACTATTTGCTTTTGCTTCCCCAAGAGTAGTAGTTCCGGTTTTAACAGTAACAGTAGAGTTAGCTTCTGCTTTACCAGTTACGATTGTTTGATTGTCTCCTACAGGGTCAACTGCAGGAATAGCAGGAGCTGTTTTATCTTGTACTTTTACAGTTATTTCTTCGCTCTTATTGCCTGCTGCATCTTCTGAGTAGAGGATAAGTGTTGTTCCGGCAGGCTGCTTGGCAATGGATGCACTAAAAACACCGGATGAATTTGCAGCAGCATGGCCGAGAGTTGTGCTGCCTTTTTTTACATATACCTTAGAACCGGCTTCTGCTTTTCCGGTAACAGCTGTTTGATTGTCGCCAACTGGATTCACCTGTGGTACGGAAGGTGCTGTCCGATCTTGAACAATGACGGTTGATTCTTCGCTTTTGTTGCCAGCTGCATCTACTGCGTAGACTTTCAATTCAGTTCCAGCCTGTTGAACTTGAATGCCCGCGATGAATGCGCCTGTTTCATTTGCATAAGCGTTTCCAAGTGTTTCTGTTCCTTTTTTTACATATACCATTGCGTTAGGTTCTGTTGTTCCTGAGATGACGTTATCATGGTCTGAAACAAGATTGACGGCAGGTTTTGCAGGAGCAGCCGTGTCTTGCTCTTCAGCGCTGATAAATGTATAAGTGACGTCGTTTCCTTTATCTGCAGGGATGTCAGCAGTATTTGTCTTTTTAACAAGGGCTCCGCCGCCTCTTAGATAGGTAGAGGCTCCGCCGTATATTCTTTCGCTTAAGGCGTCAAATGCTGGTTCACCTTTAAAGCCATATTCCCCTGTTTTGTTCTTTAATAGTAAGGCTCCGCGGAAATTTGTCATAAATTTACCGAAGCTGAGAGTTGGATCAATGTATTTTTGTACGGCATTTTCAACAGCACGGTAGTCGTTGTTCGGATCTTGCAGGATGTCTTTGAAAATACCATTTCCCTGATTAGCCTGGATTCTTACATATTGACCGAATAAATAGGAAAGGGAATAGTTGGCTAGGGTATCACCGTTTCGATCCCAGTATAAGAGAGAGTGTCCATTTTTAATAGAATTGGATGCATTATAGTAATCTATTCTGCTGGTTAAAGCCTGTCCTGTATAGATTTGTTCTGCGGCCATAGAAAGAGCTTCATTCAGCCATGTATCCATGTTTGTTTTTCCTTCAATAAACACATTCTGATTGTAATTGACCATGTGCTGAAATTCATGTGCCAGTGTTTCGTAAGAATTCTCTACTGCTTTGTAAGAACTCATTCCCATTAACGGATAGGTATCAATGTAGAAGATCTCTGATTGATTCGAGTGGGTCATATTGTACAGGTCACCGCCATAGAAGTAACCGCCAATATAGCCGCCGCTGCCTGTAAAGCCATCCTGGATATCATAGACTAAAATATTAATCTTTCCATCCCCATTTACATCTGATTCAGGGGCGAAATGGCTGACGATTGTTGGGTGGATGCTGCTGTCAAATTCATCAGACAGCTTTTTGGCATCAGCTGCAGAAATCTGATGATCATGCACCCAAATGTTTGTTTTTGAACCGCTGTGCAATAACGATGCATTAATTTGATAATCCTGGTTGCTGCTGAAATTAGTTACCCAAAATGGTTTTTGATCTCCGGTTTGGTAATCAGACATTTTCTCGGTCTGCTGTTTAGAGAACATTTTGTCTTTGTTTTTCTCGATGTTAAAAGGTTTATTTGCATCAATTTGATAAGCACCAAGATCTAGCTTTTTATTGAATGTATACTTTTCATTGTTGATTTGGAAAGAACCAGTGCTTTGGGATCCTTCTGCATAGGTTGATTCATTGCTGATAATGACGTAATCACCAGATTCAGAGTCTCCGCTGAAATCCGGATTTTTCACTTTGAATCTTGTCGTATCAGAATAATAGGTGTCACTTAAGGAATTGGAAGTACCGACTCTGACATAAACGAACTCTTCTTTAGCGTATAAGGATTTTGGCAATGACACACTTAAAGTAAGGGTGCCGCTAAAGGATAGATAGAAATAAGCTTGGGTCAAATACGTCAATGAACCATTATCTTCCTTATAAAACTCAAGGGTAGTATAAGGCTCTTGACCGCTGTAAGCATTAATCTGGTATAGCAGTGAAAGCTCTAATTCATCTGGAAAACTCGTTAATGAGTTAAATGTAAATGAATGATAGGCACTGAAGCTGTCTACTAATGTATCGATGTAATCGTTGTTCTCCACAAGAGGATAATCATCTGGATTATAGGAAGCGCTCTTGCCGGAGCTTTCTTTTCTCGGTTTTTCATCAGCCTTTAAAGTAGCTGTAAGTTTTTTTTGTGCTTCTGCGTGGACAAAGCCAGTGGTAAGCGGTCCTCCTAAAAGAAAGACAATGATTAGTAAACTAATAAACTTCTTCATAATAATTTCTCCCTGCCCAATAAATTTAGGTATAAAAACATAGGTAAATAAGATTATTTCAACTTTAGTAGTTTACTATATTTTCCCTGTGAATTAGCAACTTATGAAGGATAAATTATTCGACATATGTTGGTTTTTGTCGAATTTAAATACTTTCTTCTGAGCTAGATACTTTAGAAAATGATATTAAAGCAGTTCAGTATAAATAGCAGTTATAGAGCAGTATACCCACCTGTTAGAAGGGAGATAAATATTATAATAGATAAAAACTCTTATTAAAAAGAGTGATATTATCATTTCGACCTTTTTTTGTAATATATTTAACATATTTATCAATGTTTATAGTAATATTGTAAGGTGATTATACATATAAAATAGGAGGATTATCATATTTATGTCTAAATTAGTCGAATGTAAAGCTTGTAGTAAAGAAATCGCAAAGGGAATTAAAAAGTGTCCTAATTGTGGTAAAGATCAACGTAATTGGTTCATGAGACACAAAATTATGACGTTTTTCTTAGCGGTAATTGTTATTGGTATTATAGGCGGTGTGTCTGGTGGTGGTGAAGAAACGGTAACAAATACTAGTGCGGCTTCTCAATCTGATAAAAAAGACCAAGCATCTAAAGAAAAAGTTTTTAAAACAGGAGAAGCTGTTAAAACTGATAAAGCAGAAGTTACAGTTATTAAATTTGAAGAGAAAAGCGTGATTGGAGATCCTAATTTCCTTGGTAAAGAAGCATCTGAAGGTGCTACACTTGTAGGTGTTCAATACAAATTGAAAAATGCTTCTGACAAACCTATGGGAATGTTTGATCAGCCTGTAATCAACTTAGTTGATGAAAAAGGTACAGAATATGATTCTGATATCGATGCTAGTGGTGCCTACGCAACAGAAACAAATATCGATAATTCTAAAATTTTGTCTGATTTAAACCCTGGTATAACAGTAACTGGAACAACAGTATATGAAATTTCTAAAGAATCCTTTAGTCAAGGTAAATGGTATATACAAATAGATGATCAAAAAGTTCTTATTAAATAAATTTATTAAAAAAGAGGTTTCCGAAAGTCTAACTTTTGGAAGCCTTTTTTGTGAATAAAAACCAGTAATCGTTATAAAACGTTGGTGTCAGGCCAGCTCTAAATAAAGAACGTGATAAAGATTTAATTGCTTGTGAGAAATAAGACCATTCTCCAGACAAATTGAATCGATTGCAGCAAACTAAGTGGAGTGAGCAACTAGCTATAAGAACCAATATTATGCTTTTGACATCAATATCTAGGTGAAAGAGTTGAATCCAGAACAAGCAAACCGCATGGAAGGCATGATTTCTACTTATAACCTCATTGGGAAGTTTCAGAAGTGAGATGAATAATGAGATTAGCGAAATGAAAAGCGAAATAACTGGTTTAAGAAATGAAATCACTGGCATGAAAAGCGAAATTGCTGGTTTAAAAAATGAAATCACTGACATGAAAACAGCGATTAAAAGTAATGAAATAGAAATCAACTAAACTCAACCTTTTATGAAAGAAGAATATCACCTTATGCGTCTAGAAAATGAAGAGAGGCATTTGGAGATGATCGCCAGATTGGAGATTTTAGAAGCAAATCAGGAGCATACTTGGGAGAAAACTGTTATGAATGAAAGAGAACTTGCTGTGATGGAAAAACTTGCTAAATAAAACCTTCCCTTTAAACTACCTTCAAATCAAGCCTCTGGGCCAGTGTGCCTATTACCTCGACCGAAAAACAGTATTAAAGGATCGTGGAAGATTCTGATATTCCGTGTCTTATATTTATCCATAGCAATATAAAATGACCTGATTCTTATAAAATCAGGTCATTTCTTTTACCTAACGATAATATCCTTCTTACTCCCTCTATCCCCGGAAATATCCACTATATGGTAACTTGTGTTTAATCATGTATGAAAAAAGACAAGTCTGAAGGTTGAAAACAGTTCGTATTATCCCTGATGCTGCTACATACACTTTCTTAGACATGCTTAAAAGGGTGATAATTATGCGAAGACGTAAACCATTCCCTCTTATTCCAATAGCAATGCTCGGCGCTGCCATTCTCCTTCTCATCGGGCTGTTTCATCTATTCACGCCATCCTCGCCGAAAAAGGCTGTCCAGCTCTTTTATACAGCTGAACAGACTGGAAACTTCGGCGGTGCCTGGGATCTTTTTCATCCATTGATGCAGGACCGTTTTACAAAGAATGCTTATGTGACAGAGCGGTCTCATATCTATATGAGTCATTACGGGGTTACCACGTTTTCTTTTGAAATTTTGAAGCAGAAGAAGGTTCGAAGGTGGAGGATGGCAAAAGGGTCGCCGGTATTTAATGAGGCGCGTCTCATCAAGGTAAGGCAGACATTTAAAAGCAAGTTCGGGACATTCGATGTGCTGCAGGATGTATATGTTGTGAAAGAAAATGGAGATTGGAAGATTGTATGGGAATATGAGTGAGGTCTCTTTGACTATTTTAATTTAGTGTAAATATATTGTTTATTTATAGTTAATTTTACCTAGTTCTTATTTCCTTTACTGAAATTTTTTGTAAAATAATGATGTGGTAAATTTTTCATAAAAAATACAGAAGATTGAGGTGGAGAGAATGCTGATGAAAGAAAGCTATGCAGTTTGGAGAGAGACGATGGTTGTGAAACCGATGTACACAGAAAATGGGGAGTTGTGGTCTGTTGTTCAAGAACTGTACAAAAAGCTGATTGTAAAAATGTCCCCCAGAGAAATTATGAACCGCAGCTGTATCCATGCTGGTGCATCGTATCAGGGAATGATTGATGCAGCAAAGCTTATTTTGCCGGGTAAAAAGATGCTGCCGGTTTGCTTGTCGCCGGGATATAGGATCTGTATGGTGCCTACTTTATCTCCAGACAGTGAAGAGTGTATGTGGGTCTCCTATCATCATGTGAAGAAGGTTTTTGAGAAAAACAACAGGACTATTATTGAATGCAGAAACAAAGAGGAGATTGAGATTCAAGGGAGTGTGGAAAGCTTTTTAACCAAATCCGGACATGCCCAGCAGCTCGTTCTGACTTATTTGGACCGTCAAGAGGAGATGTGGGATCTATCTTCTCACGTAGCTGAGTCTTATGAGGGCTATGACGTTTATTAAATGAAACGCAGCCAAGTTCCTTTAAGGGATTTGGCTGTTTTTTATACTAAATGAAGCTTGTCTTTAGTAAAATAGAACAAATAGGAAAAAATGGGGTAGAGCATGGCTGAATTGTTGATTGGTCTAATTGGATGTGTGGGGCTGTTTTATTTATTATTTATATTGCCGACTCAATGGCTGAAAGTTGAACATATAGAGGTACCGCTTGGGATTGATAAAAAAATTCTGCAGTTATCAGATCTTCATATTGAAAGAAATCGGATCCACCCTGAAAAAATCAAAGAACTTCTTCATAAGGAAAAACCTGATTATGTGTTTATCACCGGTGATTTTACCGCAAGAGAAAAATATATTCCGAGTGTTAAACCTTACCTGGATGTTTTCAATGAATATGGAATTGAAGTATATGCTGTATTTGGCAATCACGACTATGGTACTTTTAAGCTGAGTTTGCGGTTAAGGTCATGGCTAGAAGAAAACAAAGTAAAGGTTCTTGTAAATGAATCGATTGAGCTTACAGACTTCACATTGATAGGGTTGGATTTTTATAGAGAAGATGAGCTCGGATTGACTAAAGCATTTTCAAAAGTAAAATCAGATAAACCTAGAATTGTTCTATGTCATGATCCCAATGATATAGCTGAAGTTACGGACCCATTTGATTTTATGCTATCAGGCCATTTGCATGGAAAGCAGTTCAATATTCCATTCTTTTTTACCTTTATTTCAAAGGGAGAGCTTGCGAGGCGGGGAATTTACCAAGGCTTCCATAAAGTTGCAGGCTCTTATCTATACATTTCTAAAGGAATTGGACAGGCGCATTGGAATTATCGGTTTGGGGTTAGGAGTGAGGTAACGGTCCTTACCTTAAATGGGAAGATAGATAATGAGAGATATAATAGGACAATACCGCAGAAATAATGTCTGTGGTTTTTCTTATTAATTGGATTTAATTTCTGGTGATTTGCTGCGCACATTGAATTCTATTCAATTAACTGGCACAATAGACAAGTGAATCAAGCAATAAAAGGAGTTTATAAATGAATATCGGACGCAACGACCCATGCCATTGCGGCAGTGGGAAAAAATATAAGAAATGCTGTATGAAGAAAGAAACTTCACTTGAGGCTATCCGCCATGAGGATCTTGAGAAGCTTCAAGTCGAATTGATGGAATTTGCTTCTGTGAATTTTTCCAGGCAAATGGATGATGCGGTTAAAGAAAAAATGGGTAAGCTGAACCGGGATGAGCATCAAAATGTGTACGGTGCTCTATTAGTGTGGGCTGTCTTTTCTGTCCCATTTGTTCACGGAAGGGTAATTGAGGCCTTTGTTGAGAAGAAACAGAAAGAAGAAGTTCGTCCATCTACTTTGTCTCAGCTTAAACAATGGGCAGAAGCAGCACCTTCTTTTTCTGTCATTGAAAGCATAATAGATGACGAGTGGCTTACTGTAAAAGATATTTTTTCAAATGAAGAAAAGAAGGTCAAAGTGGCACAGGGAGCAGCCTCTTTCGAAGCGGGCGGTCTGCTTCTTGGCTATTTGCTTCCATATGGAGAGTACCACTCTTATTATTTGATGCAGCTTGAGTTTGAGAAAAATCAAACAGCACACAATACTGAGCTGACATTAGATTTATTCAGACAGAGTGAGTTCACTGATCACAAAGCATTTATGGGTGATCACTATCCAGAGATGATCATTTCGATGCTGACAGAGCCTGAGCCGGATGAGGAAACAGCTGAGCCGGAAAAAGAACTTGTTTGGGATGATATAAATTATGAAACAGCGGCACTCATGTTGGAAAATAATATTCTCAAACAAGGCATTTATGCAAAAGCAGGTGAGCTGGCTGTGGAATTAGCGCACGCTTATTTCCACCGGGAAATGCCTTCAATCAATAAGCCTGCTGCCTATGCAGCAGCCATGCACTATTTTGTCGAAAAACATATTCACAAGCAAGGTCTGACTCAGAAAAAACTTGCTGAAATGTATGAGGTTAGTGCAAGCTCTCTTTCAAAGCTTTACCGTGAGATGAAAGATGAGCTGGAGGCTGATATGAAGACTGCTCATGAAAAGGTGAAAAGTCGACGTGCAGTTAATCGTGAGCTAGCTCAGGAATTGATTTTTGAAGCTATGGAAAGTGAACCGAAAAAGAGATTAAAGCTTGCAGAAAAGGCTTTAGATCTTTATCCCCACCCTGATGGCTACAATATGCTTGCAGAAGCGGAGCATGACCTTGAGAAACAGCTGTACTTATTCAAAAAAGGAATGGAAGCTGGTGAAGCAGATCTAGGCAGTGACTTTTTCAAACAGAATAAAGGCATGTTCTGGGGACTTACTGAAACAAGACCTTATATGAGGTCTAAGTTCAATTATGCAGTTCTTGAGGCTGCTGCAGGCAACTTGGAAATAGCCGTTAAGCAATGTGAGGATTTGATTAAACTAAATGAAAATGATAACCAGGGTGTTCGCTACACACTCTTTATCATGTACATGGACTTAGGTATGTACAAGCAGGCTGCAAAACTGCTGAAGAAGTATGATGAAAGTCATATGGCATCAGGAGCCTACAATCGAGTTCTGCTTGAATATGCTGTAAACGGGGATACTTCAAAATTAAAACAGCTGGCAGAAAAAGCGAAGAAGGTTAATCCATTTGTGTTCGACTTTTTGACAGGCAAGGTAGAGCTGCCGGCACCTCCTGATTCCTATGGAATCGGAGATCAAAACGAAGCCGTCCAGTATGCTTATGAGAATGAATATATTTGGTCGAAACACCCTAAGCTGATTAAATGGGCGAAGGAAAACAGCTGATTTTATTAAAAGGCTGTTCTTGTAAACTAGACTAAATGGTAAAAATCTTAATCATAATAAAAGAGCGGATTTCAAATGAAATCCGCTCTTTCTATTAATTTGAAGATGCCGTACTCGGTTCAAGCTCCAAATGCTCTTTAAGCTGATTAGATAACACGTTTCTTTCCTCTTCAGGCACGATATAATAATAAACTCCGCCGATCATATCGCCTTTTCCTTTTACTTGATGCTGCTCCATTGAGCTGCGGGCACCTTTATAATTTTCCTGAATGCTCCACATTTCGTTCATATCCAGGTTTGTTTTCACGTTGTTTTCAACAACTTTGAACATTTCCCCAAACTTTGTCAGAGAAGATATGTTAGCTCCTTTAGAGATAACAGCCTGTATAACCTGACGCTGGCGATCCTGGCGTCCAAAGTCACCGCGCGGGTCTTCATAGCGCATTCTTGTGTACTTAAGAGCACTCTCACCATCTAATGAAACAGTGCCTTTGTTGAAAGTTTCACCTTCATAAGTAAAATCAAGCGTATTATTAACGTCTACTCCGCCGACAGCATCTACAATATCTTTAAAGCTTTCCATGTTCACTTTTACAAAATAATCAACAGGCACATCAAGGAAGTGCTCAACGGTATTAATCGCCATTTCCGTGCCGCCGAATGCATAGGCATGGTTGATTTTATCTTCTTTGCCTTTTCCGATGATTTCTGTACGTGTGTCACGCGGAATGCTGACCATGTTCATGGATTTTTTATTCGGATTCACTGTTAATAGAATTAAAGAATCAGAGCGTCCGCGGTCTCCTTTTCTTTCATCAACACCTAAAAGAAGGACAGAGATAGGATCTTTTTCTTTGAAAGCCACAGCTTCAGGACGTTTTTCAGATACGTCTCTTCCAATATCCTCTTGAATTTTCGCAACAGTATCTGATGCAGTTTTATACAAATAAAAGGCATAGCCTCCTGTACCCAGCACGAGCAATCCAATGATGCTGAGCACAATCCAAAGCCATTTGCGCTTTTTGTTTCGAGTCTCTCTCATAGTACCATCCTTTAATAAAATTATTAGCCTATACACATTATATTTTTACAGGAACATCTAAACAATACTTTTTTTGTAAATATAAGCGATATCATCCTATGAGACGTTGTTCATGAGTGGAAAGTTTCATAAGTTTGTAGATTTTTGTCTATAAATACAAATATACAACCGAATTTTCCATAACTATAATAGATTTAGATGTTTATAAGAAACTAGGGGGATTACGAATTTACTATGAAAAGAATGCTGTCGATCTTCATGATTTTCTCTTTGCTTGTTACCTTGGCATTGCCTTATACGGCGGCAGCTGAAGCAGGGACGACACTTATCGGGTTTCATTCGGTTAAAAACACAGGGAAAGGGATTCAGTTATTGTGGACAACCACATCGATGTCTGAGGAACCTGAAACATTTGTCCTGAAGAAAAATGATCAGGACCATGTGATTGAAGCCAAACTTGTAGATGAACTTAAAAATAGAGACGGTTCAACTGCGAGAACATACGAATTTATTGATGAAGACGTGAAAGAAAAAGAAACGTATACATATCTTGTAAAGCTTGCGGGGAACGATACCGTTCAGACAGAAGCCATTACCGTTGTGTATAAAAAAGGGAACGATGACAGCGGAACTCCTGTTGATCCGGGTGAACCTGTTGTGATTGATGATAAATTCAAACTAAATGCAAGAGTGGAAGGTACATCTATTATTGTGTCCTGGCCAAAATACAATGTCACTGAAGCCGTGGAATATCAGCTGTTTCAGGATGGCAAGTTTGTTCAAAGCTTCAGTGAGGCAGGCGAATACGTCTCTAAGGATTTAACGCCTGACACAACTTACGCATTTACCATGAAAGTGATAGCGGGGGACAAGTTGCTTGATACGAAAGAAACAAGCGTAAAAACAGAAGCAGCACAGAAACCAAACTACACGGTGTTCTTTTACCAAGTGAATGATTCATCATTTGAAGCAAGCTGGTTTTTAGACGGTGCTGTTTCTTATGATGTGTATCTCGATGGGAAATTAATGCTTGAGAAAACAGCAGAAACAGAGAATATCTTTACTGATTTGAAGCCAGCCACTGAATATGAAGTGAAAGCTGCGGCATACGATAAAGCTGGAAAGATGATCAGCGAAGCAGCTGTTAAAGGGAAAACGAAGGAAGCAGCTAAAGGGAAAACAATTGAGTTCAAAGATAAAAACCTGAAGTTTGCGGTACAGGAGCAGCTTCGCATACAAAGAGAGATTACGGAAAGTGATTTAGAAAAACTGACTTACTTAAATGCTTCTCCTTATGAAATTAAGGATTTATCCGGCCTTGAATATGCGGTGAATTTGCAGCATTTAGAACTTGCAGGAAACAGATTGAAAAATTTAGAGGCGTTAAAATCATTTGCGAAACTCGAGTACCTGGATTTAACGATGTCTGGTGCAGCAGATTTTTCTCCTCTGAATTCGTTAACGAACCTCCACAGTCTTTTGCTTGGAGACACAAGCTTCAAGGATCTTAAACACATTGGGAACCTGACGGGTTTAAAGCTCTTGGATGTAAGCTGGACAGGCGTTAAAGATTTGTCTGTTTTAGCATCCTTTAAACAGCTTGAGGAAATCAACCTTTCTTATACAGAGGTTAAGAGTATAAAAGGGCTGGCTGACCTTCCATCTCTTCAAAAGGTCATTATTTATGGATCTGGCTACATCGATGTCCTTGATGAGATCGGCCTCTTTAAAGACTCTGTGGAATTTGTCTATGATGACAGCTTGAATATGTATATGAATCAAGTTAAGCCGGGAGATACAAACGCAGTTCTTGAATGGGATTATGAAGGCGAGGGGCGCCTTGCCTATTATGAAGTGACGATCGATGGAAAAAAAGAAAAAATAGAAACAAGCAAGAAATCATACCGTTATGAAGCAACAGGCTTGAAACCGGATACTCAGTATTCTTTTTCTGTACAGGCTTTTAATAAGGAAGGAAAGCTGCTCGGTTTTACCGACGGCCTGTTCTCTACTTTAAAAACGCCGTCTGGGGAAAAAGTGATTTTTGCGGATGCTAATCTTAAAAAAGCAATGAAAGAATACTTCGGCTTTAAACGGGATATCGTTGAGAGCGATATGGAGCATCTGACAGAGCTTGACCTGACGGGTGCCGGGATTCGTGATTTATCCGGTTTGGAAACAGCCAAGAACCTGAGATTTCTCGGTTTATCCATGAATAATATTAAAAATCTAAAACCGATAGAAAGCCTGACAGGAATTACGTTCCTTCTTTTGGACGGAAACCCTCTGCAGGATTTCTCATCCTTAAAAAAATGGCCGAACCTGCAGTATTTGGATCTTTCTGATACAGGCATAAAAGATTTATCTGTTCTTTCTCCTCTGAAAGAGTTAGGTGCATTGGGTCTTGCTTATAATAGTTTAGAAGATCTTTCTGGAATGCCTGCGCTTGAGCAATTAGCTTCTCTTTATATAGGCGGGAATGAACTTACTTCTCTTAAAGGCATTGAAAGATTAACAGGATTAACCGAACTCAGTGTGAGCGAGAATTTATCTCTTACGGGGGTAGAGGAACTTCCGGGATTAAAAAACCTGTCTTTCCTGGATTTGTCCACTACTTCAATAGAAAGCATAGACCCATTGCTTGCGCTTGATTCTCTGGAATATGTTCTCTTATTTGATATAGACACGCTTGATCTATCTGACGGATATCGCAGCTTTTGATGTCATAACGCAGCTTAGAGATAAGGGTGTTTATGTTGAGTACGAATATGAAGACGGGGAAGCCTTTCATGTTTACTCAACAAGAGCAACGGAAGACTCGATTGAAATCTCTTGGGACTACTTCGGGAAAGAAGAGATTGATTATTATAAAGTAGCAGTTGACGGGAAAACGGCCGCAGATAAAATCGATGGCTATGAGTATGGCTACTGGATCAGAGGTCTTGCGCCTGAGACTTCTTATGACATTGAGTTGCAGGCTTATGATTCAGACGGTGAACTGATTGCCAGCGCCGAAACAACTGAAACCACAGCGGCGGCTCCTACAGGTCCTGTTGTGAAGTTCAAGGACAGTACTTTAAGAGATATTGTAAAAGAACAGCTTGGATTAGTACGTGATGTCCATGTGAGCGATATGGAGCGCCTGCAGGAATTATTCCTTGCAGATATGAATATCAAAGATTTGACAGGCATGGAATATGCGGCAAATTTAATGTATGTATATCTTTTAAACAATGAGTCTGAACTCGATTTGTCTCCGCTGAGCGGGCTGCCAATCTTAGATTTAACAATCGAAAACACGAAACTGAAAAGTTATGAAAAGATTGCAGAAATGGAAAGCCTGATTTCCCTTTCGATCAGAAATAATCAGCTCAAAGATATTTCATTTATAAAGGGAATGGAACAGCTTGATTATCTTGATCTTTCTCAAAATAAGATCCGTGACATTTCCGTGCTATCTAATCTGAATGAGTTAGAGGTATTAGTATTGTTTGATAATCAGATCGAACATTTAGGAGATGCAGGTTTAGAAGGGCTTATGTTCCTTGAAATATCCAGAAATCCGCTGAAAGATTTAACTGGATTAGATCAATTTCATTCATTGGAAGTCCTCACATTGGAAAGAACAGAATTAACTTCTATTGATGAGCTGTTGAATCTTGAAGACTTGAGCCTGGTCTCACTGTATGGAATTAGCACACTTGATCTGTCATCCGGTTCAGACGCTGATCTCGTCGTACAGGAGCTGAGAGAGAGAGGCGTTACTGTTCAGATCGACATCACGCACTATCCCGAAATTCATATTAAGGATGTGACTCAGCATTCCATTTCATTCTCGTGGGATAAAATGTTTGAAGGAACAGAAGGTTCTTATTTTGTCATCGTTGATGGAGAATTTACAGGAGAGGAAGAGCCTTTGCCTGCATCTGAAACATCATACGAGTTAACGGATTTAGAGCCTGCTACAACCTATCTCATTGAAGTCTATGGAGAGAGCGATGAGTTTGGAAACGTTGCGTCAATCGAAGTCACCACTTTGCCTGAGGATGAAGAAGGCATGAAGCAGGCTGAGCTTTATTTGATCAATGAGGATGAACAGCCGGTCAGTGAAGCTGAGTTTTTGATAGAGGGACTTGATGAAAACAATGAAGACGTTGTATTTGAAGGCTATTCTGATGAAAATGGCCAGCTGATGGATGACCTTCAGGCAGATGAAGGGAAATTCAGCCTTAAAGCTGGTGCCTACAGCCTCTTCGTTTACAGTGAAGGCATCGAGTATGAATATGAATTTACAATAGAAGAAGAGCAGGACTATTTGAAAAATCCGCTGGTGTTTGTCTTAGGATCTGAAATGCCTGAGACAGGAGAAACACCGGCTCCTGGTAAAGAAACTCCGGGTAATGAAGAGCAGCCGGTAAAGGAAAGCGGGAATAAGCCAATTTTGCCAGAGAAAGCAAAACCTGCTTCTGGCATTAGAGAGAATGAACTTCCAAAAACAGCAACTGTCATGTATCAGTCCGTCTTTTTTGGAGCCATTCTCATGATGTCGGGTGCTGCTTTGTATGCAGCGCGTCGAAAAAAGGCATAAAGAACCAGCAAAAGACAGCGGAAACGCTGTCTTTTTGTGGTCTATCATCGAATGAAGCAGCAATTTGTAACATATTTGTAAACTGTCAGACTATTAAACTGTTATATAATATGAAAGGGTAAAAACATCATAGGAGAATGGTATGAAGCGAATAACTATTTCAATGTTGAGCTGTCTAAGTCTTTTGATGATTCTTTTGATCTTCCAGCCTAAAGAGGCAGAAGCAGGGACAACAAGCAGAATCTATGGTCAGGATCGTTATAAAACGTCAGTAGAAGTTTCAGAGAAGACTTTCCCGAACGGAACACCCAATGTTGTCATTGCAGTCGGAAACAACTTCCCTGATGCTTTAGCAGGAGGACCGCTTGCTTACAAGCTGAATGCGCCAATCCTTCTTACGGGAAAAGACGCAATGCCTGAAGCAATTACTAGTGAAATTACAAGATTACATGCTAAAAATGCATACATACTCGGCGGCGAAAGTGCAGTCTCTGCAGCAGTAGCCGGCAAACTGAAAAATATGGGCCTTACTGTAACCCGTATATCGGGACCCGATCGCTACGAAACATCGGTAGCTATAGCTAAAAAATTAGGATCTACTACTAAAAAAGCATTTATTACAAACGGCAGCAATTTTCCAGACAGTCTTTCAGCATCTGCGGTTGCTGCGAGGCAGGGCTCACCCATCCTGCTGGTTAAGAAGACAGGCGTTCCAGCGTCTGTGAAAACCTTTGTAAACGGTTTTACGAAATCATATGTCATTGGCGGTACAGGTGTTATTGCATCCGGTACAGCGTCACAGCTTCCGTATGCAGAACGAATTGCAGGGGCGAACCGCTATGACACATCAGCAAAGGTAGCCACTAAGTTTGCAAGCTTCTCTGCGTCGCGTGCCTTACTAGTATCAGGTATTACATATGCAGATGCTTTAACTGGATCGATCTATGCAGCAAAACAAAACATCCCGATGCTGCTTACTAATTCATCCACTCTTCCAGCTGAAATTGGAAAATTAATCGATGCGAAAAATGTACAAACCGTCACCGCAATCGGAGGAACAAGTGCAATCAGCAACAGTGTGCTTACTTCGATTTATTTTCCAGTAGACAAGCTTATTGAAACAGCAAAATCCCTGCAAGGCGTGCCTTATCTATACGGAGGCGCAACAACATCAGGATTTGACTGCAGCGGCTATACCCAATATGTATTCGACAAGCATGGAGTCGATCTGCCAAGAACAACGGTTGATCAATGGAACGACGCAACAGTTGTGGCCGTTCCGCAAAAGGGAGACCTTGTATTCTTTGAAACATACAAAGCAGGTCCGTCTCATGTAGGAATTTTCATCGGCAACAATGAGTTTATCCACGCAAGTTCTTCAAAAGGCGTAACGATTTCCACAATGGATAACGTATACTTTGAACCTCGTTATTTAGGTGTGAAAAGTGTGATTCATTAAGCAGTGATCTCTTTCACTGCTTTTTATTATGGTAACAATAGTAAAATATTGATAAATTAATAATAAATTTCCTTTAATACTCTTGCAGGTTTACATATAGATAACTATGATAGAATGTAGAACTTTGTAGATTTTGGAGGAACTTTGACATGAGTAAAGTAATTACAATGTGTGTCATTATCTTAACGGTATGCGCACTTGTACTAGGCAACCATCATTGGAAACAGAAAATAAGCTCAGCTCAAGAAAAGCAGGAAGATTCTAATCCAGAAGAAACAGCAGCAGTGAAAGAAGAACAGCCTGAATGGATGGCCAAAGCTGCTAACCTGCCGGCACCGATAAAAGAAAAAATGAAGCTTGCAAAAGAAAACGGCAAACCATTAAAAATTGTGGCAGTTGGTTCAGAGAGCACTTCTGTACAGAGCACAGGCTGGCCGGCATTATTGCAAACTAATCTGCAGGAAGCATATGGGGAGAAAATGTTCACTCTTCAAGTTTTATCTTATCCTGAAGGCACTACCAGAACATTTATCAATGAAAATCACGGTGAAGAAGTGAATAAACTTCAGCCGGATATCTTATTATTTGAACCCTTTTCTTTAAACGATAACGGAAATGTCGGCCTAACGAATACGCTGCAAAACTTCGAAGAAATTATTGCAGACTTTAAAGAAAAGAATCCAAAGACAGTCATCTATATTCAGCCATCCCATCCAATCTTCAATGCCACCTTTTATCCAAAAGAAGTGGATGCTTTAAAAGAACTTGTTAAAGAAAAAGATCTGACCTACCTGAATCACTGGGATCACTGGCCCGATCAGAAGGATGAAAAAATAAAAAATCTTCTCATTGAAGATCAAGCTGCACCAAACGAAGAGGGAAACAAAATCTGGGCAGATTATTTAACAAAATACTTTGTGAAAACCGCGGAATAGATCCTATTAAAAGGGATCTATTTTTTTATCTAATTTTGGAAACTCATACAAAAACTGTTGAATTATGTGTTAAGATTTTACTAGAATCTAAACTTTGGAGGCAAGGTACGTGTATCTAAAAAAAATCAGTCTTTTAATATTTATGTCGTTAGTTTTTGTTTTTGTGGTGCCGGCAGTGTCAGAAGCGGCAACTCCGGATTTTAATAGTGTTCAGCAGAAAGTCAGTCAAAAATGCAACTATGATCCGCAAACACAATATGGCAAGTTCATCCCGTATCAAACAGGAAATTGTTTATTGACGAATGTTTCCTTGGAGCTTGAAGTTCCTGCAGAAATTGTAAAAGCAGTTGCGACTAAGGAAAGTATAAATTGGCAGCAATTTAAAAATGGAGAGCCTATTATATCTGGTGATGGCGGCATAGGCATCATGCAGATGACAGTATATCCAGCAGCAGATGAAGAAAATTTGAAAAAGAATGCGATTTTCAATATCTACTCAGGGGTTAAGAGATTAAAAGACTACCTGAGTGTGCCTATTGGGACAAATAAGCCTGCGCCTCTCGTACAAAAAGACGATCCAAGTACTTATTTGGAAAGGTGGTATTTTTCTGCCTTAAGGTACAACGGAATCAAGCCAGAGAACAGCCCCCTTGCAATATGCGAAGGCGATGGAGAGAGAAATACAGGAGCATATCAGGAAGCGATATATGAACTCATCAAGATTGGCGTAGGTGAAGGCTTACAGGATATACCTACAAGCATATCGCTTATCGATATGAAGCCTGAAGACTTCACTTATACGTGTGATTCCAAAGAGAATATTGTTTTTAATAAAACAGATTTCAAACTAAATGCTCCAATGACAGAGACAAAGCATCTTTTCAATAAAAACGATACTTTAATTACGTTCAATGATGATGAAGATAATCCTAGTATTCGAGAAGGTACAAATAAAAAGACTCCTTTAGTAAAATCAGGCAAAGGCATAGTTGTAAAGCCTACAGGAGAATTTGCGTATGATAGCGGTTATGATTCTTCTAATCTTTTTGTTTGGTATCCAGTACAGATCAAGGATTCCCAAACTAAAGGATATGTGGCATCCAGCTATTTAAAAAGAATCTTAACTAGACTCGAAGGTACAAGCCGCTACCATACAGCTGCAGAAATTTCTAAAGAAGGCTGGAAGCAGTCTGAGACAGTGGTACTTGCGACTGGAACGGATTTTCCTGATGCTCTATCAGGCACTCCATTAGCTGCAAAATACCAGGCTCCGCTTCTTTTAGTGGATGGTAAATCTAAAACAATTCAATCAAAGTATAATTTGCCGGCTAAACAAGAAATCAGCAGATTAGGAGCCAAAAAAGCCATTATTCTAGGCGGAAAAGGAGCCATCCCATTAGAAGTAGAAAATGAACTTCGAGGATCAGGTTTAACCGTTACCCGAATTTCGGGTACGGACCGATTTGAAACATCAGCAAAAATTGCAGAAAGCCTCCCATCATCTACAGCTATTGTTGCAACAGGAAGAAATTTTCCTGATGCCATATCTGTTGCGGCATATGCTTCCAAAAAAGGATACCCGATCCTGCTTAGTGAAGTAACTGAGATTCCAGAGAAGATTAAAACGTCTTTAACTAACGTAACCAAGACTGTCGTAATCGGAGGAGAAAATGCGATTTCAGCCCAAGTATTTAATGAACTGAAAAGCAAAGATGCCGTAAGAATCAGCGGGAAAGACCGATACGAAACTAGTATTCAAGTTGCCCAGCAGTTAAAACTGGGACAAAACGAAATTTTTACAGCAAGGGGAGATCAATTCCCGGATGCTCTATCAGGAGCTGTGCTTGCATCAAAGAATAATGCTTCTGTTCTTCTTGTAAATGATACCTCATCAAAAACATTAATCGACAAGTATCAAGCAGCCACTATCCTTGGTGGACAGGGAGCAGTAAATGCCAACATTGAAAAAGACATCATTAATCTCTTAAAAAATTAAATCTTTCTATTAGACTGTCAGATCCAAATCTGACAGTCTTTTTTATTTGGCTCTTTTCGTAAACTTTACTGCTATTAAACCAGATATTTAAAACCATGAGTGGATTGCAGCGGAAGGAACTTGACTCCTGCGGGAAATAGAGCAAAGTGGGAGACCACGCAGGCAACGCCGAGGAGGCTCCCATGCTCCCCGCGGAAAGCAAGTTCCTGGAGCGGAAAGGAGCGGGCAACATTTATCATCAAAATAAATCTATGCGAAAACAGCCTTTTATTTTTTATAAAGAATTTCGTCAAATAAAAATAATTCCCCGGGAAAAGTGTAGAAAAATGCCTGAGAAAAGTCGAAAGGAGTCAGGACTTTTGCCCCTCCACCAAATTTCTATTCCGATATACAAATAATTGGATAATTATAATTTCTGTTTAAATGCATAGTTTCCGGCTTTCATATCTGTTTTTCGCTTTAAAACATTGATGCATCAATGTGTAACCAGCATCTTAAGGTCCTGATTATTGTCGGAATTTGTCTTTAATATACTAACGAATAAAAGTTTTTATAAATGTTTGACTATTCAATATTTTACAAATAGAATAAGAGAGTAAATAATTTCTATATATGTTAAAGGAGGGATAAATTAGTATTTTTTTAGTGAAAAGCACTGCTAAATTACTAGGGGGGTCAAGTAGTTGAAGGTAAAACTGAAAAGATCGTTATTTTTAATGTTCGCTTTCTTGTTAGTTTTCTCAAATGCAGCATTAGCAGCGGTTCCGACACCGCAAAAGGGCAATGCCAATACTGAGGTTAAGAAAAATGCCGGCAAGCAATCTATTAAAAAATCAGACGCTGATAAACAATATAAGAGTACTGACAAAGTTCGTGTAATTGTCGAAGTCGAGGGCGAGCCCGCAATTACATATGCAACAAAGCAAGGAAAGAAATTCGATGCACTTGCAAAATCAAAGCAGGAAGAGCTGAAAGCGAATGCTTTGAAAGAGCAAAAAGCGGTTAAAAACCAAATTGCTTCAAAGAACCTTGGAATGAAATTCGAGCAGGAGTTTACAACTGTAGTCAACGGCTTCTCTGGAGAAGTTGCCTACGGGAAAATCGCTTTGCTTGAAAAACTGACAGGCGTTAATAAAGTAACGATCGCTCATGAATACGAGCGTCCAGCTGCAGAGCCTGAAATGAAATACAGCAAAGACTTAGTAGAAGCACGCGAGTCTTGGGATTTAGGCTATGACGGCGAAGGAATGATCGTTGGTATCATCGATACAGGGATCGATCCAAGTCACAGAGATATGATCTTAAGTGAAGATACAGTTCCTGCTTTAACAGAAGGTTCTATAGGTGATGCTGTTTCTGACTTTAACCTGCCAGGAAAGTATTACACAGAAAAAGTGCCTTACGGATATAACTATATGGACGAGAATGAAGAAATTCTTGATTTGGGACCGGGCGCATCGATGCACGGAATGCACGTTGGCGGAACAGTTGGTGCAAATGGAGATGAAGACAACGGAGGCTTAAAAGGCGTGGCTCCTGAGGCGCAGCTTTTAGCTCTGAAAGTTTTCGGAAATGATCCTGAAATGCCTTCTACATGGAGTGATATCTATGTAAAAGCCATTGATGATTCTATTCAATTAGGTGCAGATGTACTGAATATGAGCTTAGGCTCAACAGCCTCATTCGTGCTGCCGGAAGATCCTGAACAGAAGGCAATCGAAAGAGCAGTGGAAAACGGAGTAGTTATGTCTGTTTCTGCTGGTAACTCAGCTCATTTAGGAAATGCATGGGCAAACCCTTATGCAAGCAATCCTGATGTGGGAGTAGTTGGATCTCCAGGTCTTTCTTATGATTCCCTGCAGGTTGCTTCCATTGAAAACTCAACAATTGATCTTGACGCGATGCAAGTTCAAGCAGACGGCGCTGATTTAGGGAAAATTGGTTACCAAAAGCAGGACGGTCCGAAATTCCTTGATAAGTTTAAAGGTCAAAAGCTTGATATTGTGTATGTAGGAGATGGACAGCCTGCACAGTATGAAGGAAAAGATGTAAAAGGCAAAGTAGTATTTGCCGTTCGTACTGGCGGATACTTCTATACAAATATCCAAAAAACGGCTGAGGCACAAGGCGCTGCCGGTGTGATCATCCGCGGATTGCCTGCGCATGGCGATTATGTGAGCATGGCGCTTGATAAGCCGCAGATTCCTTTAGTTTCATTAAGCATTGCAGATGGTAATGCTCTTGAAGCACAAGCAAAGGAAGGCAAGAAACTGGAAGTAACATTTGGAGATGACAAAGTAGCTGCTCCAAATGCTGAAGCAGGGAAAATGTCTGCCTTTACTTCATGGGGCGTGACACCGAACCTTGATTTCAAACCTGAAATTACAGCTCCAGGAGGAAAAATCTTATCTACATTCAATGATAATCAATACGGAATTATGAGCGGAACTTCAATGGCTGCGCCTCACGTAGCCGGCGGATCTGCGATTGTTCTTGAGCGCGTAGACGAGTTGTTCAATTTAGAAGGTGCAGATCGCGTGCTTATGGCGAAAAACATCTTAATGAATACGTCTCAGCCTGTTATTGACAAAGGATTGGTGAATAACGCATTTGGCTGGGAAAATCCTTATTCTCCACGCCGCCAAGGTGCTGGATTGATGAAACTGTATTCAGCACTTAATACACCTGCAGTTGTTACAGAATCTAAAACAGGTGAAGGAAAAGTAGCTCTAAAAGAAGTCGGCGATAAAGTGGAGTTTTCACTTGATCTTAAAAACTTCAGCGATAAAGCTGTTTCTTACGATGTAAAAGCAAATGTTCAAACGGATTTCGCTAACGGCGGATCTCTTGGATATAACTATGATGAACTTGAAGCTCAACAATTGATGGATGCTGTTATTAAAGTTGACGGTAAAGACACTACTAAAGTAGAGGTTGCTGCCGGTGCAACAAAAACAGTTAAGGTAACGCTTGATACAACAAATGCAAAAGTTTTAGGCGATGATTTCGAAACACCTGTACCAGTGAAGGATGTCTTCAAAAACGGATACTTTGTAGAAGGATTCGTCACATTCTCTGCTGAAGGTTTATCACAGCTTACAGTACCTTATGTTGGTTTCAATGGAGACTGGGGCAAGGCTCCAATCCTTGATGCGATGAACTTTGATTTAGAAAACGAAACATTCTATGGCTATTCTGGAGTTGTAGCACAGTCTGGCGAAGACTTCAACTACCTTGGATTCGATGCATTTAATGAAAAAGTTCCATTCGATGCCCGTAAAATTGCAATCTCACCAAATGGCGACGGCAGTAATGACCAGTTGATTCCGGTTCTTTCATTCCTGCGCAACGCTAAAGAAGTGAAATACAATGTTCTCGATGAAAACAAGAACCAATTGCGTACCATCCGTTCAGAAGTAGAAGTGCGCAAACATTACTACGACGGAAGATACACGCCTTACACTTTAAATCCTGCAAACCAATGGGATGGAAAAGTGAAAAATGCGCTTGTAAAAGACGGCCAGTATTACTTTGAAATCGCTGCAACGGTAGACTATGCAGGAAAAGCTCCTCAAAAGGTTCACGTTCCTGTAATCGTTGATACGGTTCAGCCAACATTAAATGCAGCATTCAAAGATAACAAGGTAACATTTGATGCAGCTGATGAGCGTTCAGGCGTTGCATACTTTGATGTCCTTGTTAACGGCGAATCTGTCGTTGGAAAAGATAAAGATGGAAACCCATTAACTCTTGCTCCAACAACAACTGAATTCAGCCTTGAGAACCTTGCAACAGGTTCCACTGTAACAGTTTTAGCTGTTGACAATGCAGGCAACACATCTGCAAAAGAATTCAAAGGTGTCAATGATGATACAATTCCATCAATCATTGCCGAGCTTCCTGAAGCCCTTGGAACATATGATACAAATGAAGTTCCTGTAAAAGGCTATGTAACAGATGAGTCTAAAGTGACCAACTTCACGGTAGACGGCAAATCAGTTGAATTGAAATGGAATGCTGAAACTAACCGCTATGAGTTTGAAACAACTCTTACACTGGAAGATGGGTTCCATAAAATCCGCATCGCAGGTACAGATGAAGCAGGCAACGAAATTTCTTTCTTGAAGCAATTCTTCGTTGACACAACTGCACCTGAGCTTTCTGTAAAAGCACCTGCAAGTGTAAGTGCTGCAACAGAAAAAGCGACATTAACAACAAATGTTTCTGATAATTTTGAAGAGCTTCGAGTAGTGGTTGATGGAGACGAGGTCTTCTACAACATGCTGAGAGAGCCTTATGAAATGAGAGGCATTGAGAAAGAAATCAAGACAGAAGTTGCGCTTCAGCCAGGTGAAAATACGTTCACGGTAGAAGCTGTTGACTTGGCAGGACACAAAACGGTTAAAGAAGTAAAAGTATACCGCGGAGATGAGAAAGTGAGCCGCATCAGCGGGGCTGACCGCTATGCGACAGCAGCTGCGATCAGTGCTGAAGGATGGGAAAGCTCTGAGCTTGTCTTCCTTGCAAAAGGACAGGAATTTGCTGATGCATTAGCAGGTGTTCCGCTTGCAGCTCAATATGATGCTCCAGTATTATTAACAGATTCAAAAGGATTATCAAAAGCTGCAAAAGCTGAGCTTGAAAGACTTGGAGCAGAAACAGTGGTTATCCTTGGAGGTAAAGGAGCCGTTTCTGAAGATGTTGAAAAACAATTAAATGACATGGGTCTTGAAGTCGACCGTATCTTCGGTAAAGACAGATGGGCAACTGCTGCAGCAATCGCTGAAGAAGTAGCTCCAGATGGTTCAGAAGATGCAGTTGTAGTAAATGGAACAAGCTTTGCTGATGCTCTGGCTGTTGCTTCTTATGCAGGTCAGTATGGCATGCCGATCGTATTGTCTGAAAAAGATAAGCTTCCTGCAGCATCAAGTCAGGTTCTTAAAGATCTTGGTGTTGAAAATACATTGGCAGTCGGCGGTCAAGGCGCCCTTTCTGACAATGTGTTTAAGAAACTACCTGGAGCCGAAAGAGTCTATGGTAAAGACCGCTATGCAACAAGTGTAGCCCTTGCAGACTTCTTCGAGCCTTCACTTGATGTCGTTTATGCCGCAACTGGACAAAACTTTGCAGATGCATTAGCTGGTGCAGCATTAGCCGCTAAGCATGATAGCGGAGTCATCCTGGTTGGCAAATCATTATCTCCGGAAGTGAAAACCTTCTTTGGAGGCAATAACATTGGTCAAGTGAAAGTGTTTGGAGGAAAAGGTGCCGTATCTGATGAGGTCCTATCTGAGATTCATAAATTGATCCAATAAAAGAACATTTCATTACCTTCCTGCTGCTGGGCTTATTGGCCCGGCAGCTTTTTTTGTTTGCCTGCCAAAAGCGCTATGTTTTCGTGGTGTCTAAATCCCTAATTATCCTCATTACCCATAATTTTTAAAAAATGATAGATTACGGGTGCTATAATAGGAGAGTAATAGCGAACTATGCAGAAAAAGGAGAGTGAATGATGAAAAGCAGCAAGTTATGGGCACTGGGCATCTTTCTATTTTTAATGCTCTTACTCGCCCCGAATACAAGTTTTGCGGAAAAAGTCCTTGTGATTGATCCAGGCCATGGAGGGAAATTCAGCGGCACGTGCGGATTAACCGGGAATTCTACTGGTTTTTGCGAAGAAACGGCTAATTTGATTGTATCTAAAAAGGTAAGAGATTATCTTAAAACAAGCGGCATTACCGTTTATTTAACAAGAGAAACCGACATGGAGTTTGCACCTTATTTGAAGAAAGCGGACGGAAGTACAGATGGCGGTGACTTTGATCTCAGAATGCAGAAGGCCAACCAGTTTGCAAAAGGAAATAACGACAACAGCGTATTTATTTCCATTCACCATAATGCCCATCCAAGCAACCCCTACGTAAAAGGATACGAAACCTACTACTATAATGGTGTTGACCACGCAAAAGAAGAATATCCGCATGATCCCCTGCAAATCAAATACTTAGCAGATAATCAGCGTTTAGCGGGTGAAATCCATCCGACTGTTTTAGCTAAATTAGGGTCAATTGACAGAGGGATTGCCGATGATCAAAGCTTCTATGTCATCCGCAATGCACAAATGCCTGCAGTCCTTGTAGAAATGGGCTTCATGACCAATCGTGAAGAAGAAGCACGCATTAAAACATCGGATTTTCAAAATAAAGCAGCACAGGCTATTGCCGCGTCTGTCGTAAATTACTTTAAAGTCTATGAAGTATACGATTCCAGCAATCATAAATTATTAACGACGAAATCGAAGGATCAGGCTCTGCAATTTGCCAAAAAACAAACGAAACCAGTCAGAGTGTTCGACAAGAATGCTCAAAAAGACATCTATAAAACAAGCACGCAGTATGAAGTTCACCATAGAACGAATGGAAAATTAGGAGAGTTCTTCACTTCAAGCGAAGCGATGACTTTTGCAAAAAGCTACAAGAATACGAGACTTGTCTATAAGAGCAACGACTTTACACTTTGGTCGAACTTCCTTCCTGCCAAATACGATTTATATGTAAATGGTGCAAAGAAATCAAGCTATGTTGATTTTGAACATGCCCGTTACGTTGCAGGTCAGTATTCACCTAATGCCAGAGTGATTAATAAGGTTTCTGGTGAAGTGGTATTTACAAATATCGCAAATGATAAAGTAACGAGAAAGCTCCCATTAACGAAATTAATAGGTGCAGATCGTTACCAAACAGCGATTCATGTTTCAAAGAAAATGTATCCTGCAGGCTTTGCAGACAGCAAACCGGATAAAACCGTGATTATTGCAACAGGCACAGGATATGCAGATGCACTTTCAGCAGGTCCATTATCAAGAAAACACGGGGCAGCGCCAATCCTTTTAGTTAAAGGAAATGGAATGGATTCTTACATAACAAATGAAATTACCCGTCTAAAAGCGAAAAAAGCAATTATTATTGGCGGTGAAGGTGCCGTTTCTAAAGGCATCGCAACACAGCTTCAATCAATGAAATTAACAGTTGAGAGAATCAGCGGAGCCGATCGATATAAAACGAATCAGGTTATTCTGAATCAGATCGGAAACGTTGATGGCTACTTTGTCACATCAGGACGCAACTATCCGGATGCTCTTGGTGCAGCGCCTATAGCTGCTCAGAAAAACTGGGCGATTATGCTGTCTGATACAAACAGCCTTTCAAGTGAAGCAAGACTGAAGCTTAAAGGCAAGAAGGCTCTGATTCTTGGAGGAAATGGCGTTCTTACTTCGAATATTGATACACAGGTGAAAAACGCAGCTCCATCAAGCTATGCACGCTTAGCTGGTAAAGACCGCTACGAGACTCTTGCAAAAGTACTTTGGCGTTTTGATCCATATCTAAACTCAGATTCTATTCTAGTATCAACGGGAGCCAATTTCCCGGATGCATTAGCGGCAGCGCCATTATCTCTAGTGACAAAGGCACCGCTGATCCTGACAGGTTCAACGTTTAATAAATCTCTCGAAACCTACATCATGGAGTATGGAGGCAAGCATCATATGAAAGAAGTGACGCTGATCGGCGGAGCTGTTCCTGATGCGATAACCGGCGAGATTTTTAACAGAGTAAGATAATTCAGATGGATTCGGGCGCACGATTAGCCCGAATCTTTCTTAAGTTAAGGATGATTATAATGAAAAAAATGCTGACTAGTTTCTCTCTGATTCTTTTATTTTTATCAGGATGTGCAGCAAGTGATGAAGAGGCTGGCAAACAAGAAGAAAATCCTTCTGTGACTGAGCCTGTTGAAAAAGAGGAACCGGTGAAAGAAGAACCTGATCAAACAGAGCTTCCTGCTAAAGAAGAAACGGCTAAAGACCAAGAGCAAGAAAAGGTTCAGAATGAAGAAAGTGAACCTGAGGCAAGTTCAGAAGAAAATATGGAAAAGCCTAAAGAATCTCCAGAAAATACCGATAAAAAAATGGAGAGTGAACAAAGTACGGCAGGTCCATATTTGGAATATCGTCCTGAGACGGGAGCAAAAAAACAATTTAAAGAAGGCGGAGTCGTTTTACTCACAGAAAATGTGACGGCAGCTAATAAAGAATATGTCCAAATTGCTCTGACATTGGGTGATTCAACAACCACTCAGATCTTTAAATGGACAGACTCTGAGATTACCCTCGTGTACGAGGATCGTGAGCTGCAGGACCATTCTGTCAGTATACTGGACTCATTTGAGCCGAATATGAATGAAAAGCTGCTCGGAAGCGGAGCTGATTGGAAACTGCTAGAAAAATCAGCAGCTGTCGAAACGCCTTACGGAAAACAGAAAAATGTATTCGTCATTCAGAAAATATCAAATGAAGTAGTAGACGAGGAAACCATTTTTACAAGATATTACGCTCCTAAACTCGGACTCGTAAAAGAAGATTTTGAACTTACCGGCGAAAATGGGTATAAGGGTGAGTCAAGTTTGTCTTCTGTGGAATAAACTGCTAATGCTAGAAGCTCTCAATCTATCATAGCGGAGGAACTACTTTTGAATAAGGCTTTTATGTCAATTGTTGCATTAACACTATTCTTTTTGTTTGCGGAAGAAAATGCGTTTGCTGCTAATAGTAATCCTTCAGAAGTGTCTGTTAATCTCAAACACTATGTCGGCAATGCCAAAGAAGTAACGGTTCAAGTTGAAGGCGAATACTATTTGGCCGGAGAAAATGATTTCAAATTAAAAGATGGAAATACTTATAAAGTGAAAAATGAAAGCGGCAGATTGGTTTTGTATAATGGCAGCGTCAAGAACAAGATGCTAAACAGTTCTGCAGCGTTTATGCCTGTAAAATACGGCACTGAAAATTATATGAAGATTGGTGGCCGTTCTTATTTAGGCACGATGAAATTCAAGGTCGAAAACAGTCAGTACGTACGTCCGGAAAATGAGCTTCCTCTTGAAGATTATTTAAAAGGCGTTGTACCTGGAGAAATGTATCCAAGCTGGCCTGTTGAGGCTCTTAAAGCACAATCCGTTTCAGCGAGAACGTACGCATTAAAAAGAATAAACCAAACAATTGATGATACAGTGAGTTTTCAAAAATATGAAGGATATATTTGGAATAAATCCTCATATACCAACACAAATGAAGCAGTTAACCGGACAAAAGGCCAAGTTCTGAAGATGAATGGTAATCTGATTGAGGCTTTATACAGCTCAAGCAACGGCGGTAAGACGGAAAATAATGCAAATGTATGGACGAGCGGAACACCGCTGTCTTATTTCCCTGCAAAAACAGATCCTTATGACCCTAGAACACCATGGAAAATCAGCGTGAATGAAAATCAGCTGGACCCGGCTCTGCTTGATTTAACGAAGCCTGCAGATTGGTGGGGTACTGTAAAGGAAAAAGACGTGAAGTATTCAACCAATATCAAGACATGGCTTAAAACAGATAAAAACTTCACGGGCAAAGACCTCAAAATTGTAAAAGTATCAAAGCTTGCAGTTTCGAATGAAAAAACAAGCGGAGATCGAAGAAAAACAGGAAGCTACCGCATTGAATTTTATGTTAAGAATGCAAATGGCACCTATCAGATGAAAGACGGCAAGATTGAAACCGTAGTAAAAGAAGGCACAAACGTCAACATCACTGCCCTTCGTTCTATGTTTGGCACGGTGGAATTCAAAAGTCATTTAATTGATTCCCTGACATTTGAAAATGGTGTCTACACTTTTAACGGCCGCGGCTTTGGCCACGGCGTCGGAATGAGCCAGTACGGCGCTAAAGCCATGTCCGATCAAAAGCAAAATTATATGGAAATTACCAATTTCTATTACCCAGGCACAAACTATGATAACTATATTGGTCAAGCCGTTGAAGAAATTGAAGGCGCAGACCGCTATGAAACAAGTGCAGCCATTGCCGAGTTCGGTTGGGCATCCGCAAACACGGTCTTTATCGGCCGTGGAGACAACCCAGTTGATGCTTTAACTGGAAGCGTACTTGCCAAAAAATACAATGCACCATTGCTATTATCCAATCCTACTCAATTATCTGATTCCGTTAAACAAACGTTAGCGAATCTGAATCCTGCAACTATCTATATTCTTGGCGGAAAATCGGCCATTTCTGATTCAGTGGAAGCAGAGCTTAAAGGTATCGCAGCAAATGTACACCGCATCAGCGGTTCAGAGCGATATGATACGGCAGCAGCAGTTGCTAAACAAGTAGGCCATTCCGGCTCAATCTTTATTACTTCTGACAGCAGTGACTCGCCGGATGCTTTGTCCATTGCTTCCTATGCAGCAGCTGAGCAGATGCCGATCCTTTATACAAAAGCTGACACTGTTCCAAAAGCAGTTGCAGATTACATCAGCGGCAGCGGTGTACGCAAAGTAACGATTGTCGGAGGAGAGACAGCTGTATCAGCTAAGGTTCAATCTCAGCTTGAAGCTTTAGTAGGTGCTGGCAATGTTGACCGCGTGTACGGAAAAGACCGCTATGAAACCAGCGTAAATATCGTGAAAAAATACAACCTGGACAATCGTAAAGTCTTCTTTGCAAGAGGGACAGAGTTTATTGATGCTCTGCCTGGTTCAGTGCTGGCGGCAAACGACCGGGCACCTATCATTCTAGTAGAAAAAGATGCCGTTCCGCTGCATGTCTCAAGCTACATCTATGATCACATGACATTCATTCCGCACATTCACTACCTGGGCGGAAAAGGAGCCATCTCTGAGCAAACCCGCAGCAGTCTGCAAAACTGGTTTCTTCAGTAATTAATAGAAACTGACTCTAAAAACGTTGGAAGACGGTTTTGGAGTCAGTTTTTTTCTGTTTTTGTGCTGTCTCCTTATCTGTCTGCCCGAGTCTGACCAGTGGGTTCCGCTTTTCGTCATTGTCCAGCTCCGCCTCCTAGCCCCTCGGCCAGAACGGCTCCGCCAGTAAAGGCAAAAAGCGCCTTTTCTGTCGGACCCTTATCTGTCTGTCGGGTCTGACCAGTCGGCTCCGCTTTTCGTGTTTACAAACATTTATAAAACCTTAAAGGAATAGACTCTATTGATGTTGTAATATAAAGAGAGAGACTTTTGACATAACCAGGGGGTAGACACATGCATGTGAAAAAAGCGATCATACCGGCTGCGGGTTTGGGAACAAGGTTTTTGCCGGCTACGAAGGCCCAGCCTAAAGAAATGCTGCCGATTGTTGATAAACCCACGATTCAATATATAATCGAAGAAGCCGTTGCTTCCGGAATTGAGGACATCTTAATCGTGTCCGGACGAGGGAAACGTGCGATTGAGGATCATTTTGACAAATCCTATGAGCTTGAAGAAACGCTGATTAAAAAAGAGAAATGGGATTTGCTCAGCAAGGTCCAGGGCATCTCCGAGCTGGCCAATATTCATTATATCCGTCAAAAAGAGCCTCTTGGTCTCGGGCATGCGATTTATTGCGCCAGAAGATTCATAGGCAATGAACCTTTCGCTGTTATGCTTGGTGATGACATCGTTCAATCTGAGGTTCCTTGCTTAAAGCAATTAATCGATGTTTATGATCAATTTCAAAGCACAGTGATCGGCGTGCAAAATGTAAAGCCTGAAGATGTTTCGAAGTATGGAATCGTCAGCTATAATGAAAATGAAAAAATGGCTGACAATGTCTATAAAGTAAAAGATTTAGTCGAAAAACCAAAGCGGGAAGATGCGCCGTCCAATACGGCTATTTTAGGAAGGTATATCCTGCGTCCGGAGATTTTTGACATTCTCGCAAATCTTAAACCGGGTTCAGGCGGAGAAATACAATTAACAGATGCTCTAAAAGAACTTGCCCATCAAGAAGAAGTAACGGCTTTTCATTTTAGCGGCAAACGATATGATGTCGGAGACAAGCTTGGCTTTATTCAGGCGACAATCGACTTTGCCATGGATAACAGTGAGCTGAGAGAAGATATTCTGCAGTACATAAAAAATAAAGTGTCAAACGGATAGAGAAAGGTCAGGGGATGACTCAGTGAGAATATCAGTTGCTGGAACCGGATATGTCGGACTTGTCACGGGGGTATGCTTAGCTGAGATCGGCCATCAGGTAACATGTGTAGATATCGATGAAAAGAAAGTTGATCTTCTGAACAATGGAGTTTCTCCTATTTATGAACCTGGTCTAGAGGATTTAATGAAGAAAAATGTCCAGGCAGGAAGATTGTCTTTTACCGCAGATTCCCGCACAGCTTACGGTGAAAGTGAAATTATTTTCATCGCTGTCGGCACCCCGGAAAAGGAAGACGGATCTGCTGATTTGACGTATGTAGAAGCGGCAGCTGTTCAAATCGCTGAACAGATTCAAAACGATGTGATTATCGTTGTGAAAAGCACCGTTCCCGTCGGCACAAATGAACATATTCTTGAGATCGTCAATCAGTATAAGGCGCCATCCATCCATGCAGAAGTCGCATCTAATCCTGAATTTCTTAGAGAGGGTTCTGCCATCCATGATACCTTTCACGGGGACCGTATCGTCATTGGATCACGCTCTGCTTTTGCTGGGGATAAGCTTGAAGAAATCTACAAACCGCTTGGTATTCCAGTAGTCAGGACGGATATTAGAAGTGCGGAAATGATTAAGTATGCTGCAAATGCATTTTTGGCAACGAAAATCAGCTTTATCAATGAGATCGCCAATATTTGCGAAAAATTAGGCGCGGACATTGAAGATGTGGCAGAAGGCATTGGGAAAGACGCCAGAATCGGTTCGCAATTTTTAAAAGCCGGTATCGGATATGGCGGCTCCTGTTTTCCGAAAGATACAAAGGCATTAGTCCAATTAGCAGGGAACGTACAGCATAAATTCGATCTGCTGAATTCGGTCATCACCGTAAACAACCGGCAGCCGTTAAAATTAATCGAGTCTGCGAAAAAGCATTTGGGTTCTCTTGAAGGGAAAAAAGTGGCTCTTCTCGGCTTAGCTTTCAAACCTAATACAGATGATGTCAGAGAAGCTGCTTCGCTTGTCATAGCGAAGGAATTGGTGAAGGAAGGTGCAGTCGTTACCGGGTACGATCCTATCGCACTGAATGAAGCCCGGAAGGTGTTAAAGGAATCGATTACATATTGCGGCACGATTGCTGAAGCAATCACGGATGCAGACGCTGCATTTATTGTGACGGAGTGGGATGAAGTCCGCACGTTCCCAATGAACCTCTATCAGGAAAAAATGAACACCCCCATTTTAATTGATGGCAGAAACATCTATCCGCTGAGAGATATTCCTGAATGGATGACTTACGTTTCAGTAGGACGCAAAGAAGTAATAAAAGGCCGTTCTTAAGTGATTTCAATCCCTTGAGAATGGTCTTTTTTTGGTCCAGTTTCTGAATACTTTCTGAAACGGCAAAAATACTTGCCGGAATGGCCCATTTCCTTTCTAAAAGAGTTAAATACTTGCCGATTTCAGTGATTTACTTTCCTTTTTCCATCTGTCTCCTAATTAAATTCCATACATTTTTTTCTAAATATCCCTAAAGATTTCCCGGATTGATTCGATATATAAACTGAGCAGGCTGTGCGGAAAGTCCCGGGCAGTTTGCCAGTTTACAAACACCCGGGAGGAACGTATGGAATGAAAAAGCTTTTAGTCAGTATGATTGCCGTTTTTTTACTTGCTGCAGGAATGATTGAATTTTGGACGCCTCAAAAAGCAGAAGCTTCAACTGTTACCTTTACATACTACGCAAAAAATGAGTTTGAAGCACGGACCGGCCCTGGAGATCGTTTTTCAAAAGCGGGAAGAGTTGGGTTTCAGACAGCCTTTACCATTAAAAAAGGCGGAATCAGCAGCGGCTGGGCTGAAATTAAGCTTGGAGGAAAAACCATGTATGCCAAGGCTGCAGACATTACGAACAAAAAGCCTTCACAGCAGGTATACTTTAACTATTATACCAAGGAACCTGTGAGTTTTTACGGGGGCAGAGGGACCCAGACGAAAAGATACGGATCTATAGCAGAGGATGCTATCATCAAGGTTGCTAAAGGAACAGTTCTAAATGGCTGGGTAGAAATCAATCATAAGGGAACAAAGTATTATGCTGATTACTCAAAACTCACATCAGCCCAGCCGGTATACTTTACCTACTATGCTGTTAAAAATGTAACCTTATATAATGAAAGAAATACAAAAACACCTAAGACAAAAATTGCGCCAGGTTCTGTTGTGAAAGTCAAAAAAGGCAGTGTCATCAGCGGCTGGAGCAGAATCGAATACAATGGAATTAAAGGGTATGCACTATACAGCAGCATCAAAAGCAAACCGGTTTACTTTACCTATTACGCAAATAAAAACACAAAAGTTTATACTTCAAAAAGCACAGCTTCTTCCGTGCTCGCGTCACTGACAACCAATGATCAAACAAAGATCAGACAGGGCGGGATCGCAAATGGGTGGGCTGAAGCTGACCATAATGGCAAGACAGGGTATTTAAAAGCATCTGATATTGTAAATAAACCAGTCGTTGTCGAAGAAATTGCACCTAAGGAACTAAAGTACTATGTACGCGAAAACTTGAGTCTTCGCTCGAAAAAAAGTACTAGCTCAACCATTATTCTTACAATCCCGCAAGGCAAAGAAGTAGAAGTGCTGAAACCTGCAGAACTTAAAGATGATTGGGTTTCCGTTAAATACAGCGGAAAAACGGGATATGTCTCAGCAAAATATTTGACTCTTGAACCTGTTGCAAAAGATACAGAGCTGAACAAAGTCATTGTGATCGATCCTGGTCATGGCGGTAAAGATCCTGGAGCAATTGGAAATGGCCTGCAGGAAAAAGATGTGACTCTGGCAGTCGGTAAAATCGCTGCTGACAAGCTGAAAAAATTAGGCTATGACGTACAGATGACCCGATCAGATGACACTTATCTTTCTTTAAACGAACGGACCGATTTTTCATACAGCAAGAACGCCGGTGTATTTGTCAGCCTTCATATGAATTCAAGCACGGCTCCATCAGCTAATGGAACAGAAACATTTGCAACAAACGGCAGCGGCAGCTTTAGCACGGCGTCTATGACTGACAAAGAAAAAGCAGACAGTGCAAAACTTGCAGCTTTTATTCAATCACGGTTAGTAACTGCCTTAAAAACGACAAATCGGGGCATAAAAGAAGAAGCGTTCTATGTCATTGATAAAAATTATACAAGATCTGTGCTCATTGAAATGGGCTTTATTTCAAACAAAAATGATGCTTCCATTTTTAAGACGAACAGCGGCAGGGATACCGCTGCTGAGGCGATCGCACAGGGAGTCAACGACTTCTATCAATGGAAGAAAAATAACTAATGTTCTAAGCCTGCAACCAGTGTTTTTGGTTGCCGGTTTTTTTTATGGTTGTTGCCGAAAGACAATTTTCGATATAATAAGTAGGGCCTTACAGAATACATAGAATAATTCTGCAAAAACTAGCACCAACGAGAATTGAAATTACGTCTTTGCCATTTTACATAATTAATTGGAGGAGTTTCTTTGAGTAAACTTATTATAGATCGTGTTAATGAAGCATATTATGGAGCTTTAGGAACAGATTTCAGCAAGAAAACCAGAGAGCGCATAAATTGGATTGTTACACATGTTACAGGCAGCAAAGTGCTTGATATTGGTTGCTCACAGGGTATCAATGCCATATTATTAGGTCGGGAAGGCAAAAAAGTAGATGGAATCGATATCTCTCAAGAATCAATCGAATATGCAAAAACAGAGCTCGGCAAAGAACACCCGTCTGTTCAGGCATCTGTATCATTCAAGGTGTCAAACTTCATGACGGATCATGATATAGAAAAAAACTATGATACCATTTTACTCACGGAAGTCCTTGAGCACATCAGTGACCCGGATTCCTTTTTAAAGAAAACAGCGTCTCATTTGAAGCCGGGCGGCAGGCTGATCGTAACCGTGCCCTTTGGCATCAATGATTACTTGGATCATAAACGCACTTATTACTATTCTTTACTATCAGAACAATTGGGCGCTCATTTTAAAGTGGAGTCCTTTGATTATTTGGGGAAGTGGACGGGCGTTATCTGCACAGCTTCCAAAGATGCCAATCCATCTTTTTATTCGGTAGAAAGCACGCAGAAATTGGAGCAGGGCTTTTACTGGCTTGAAAGAGATTATCTTCAGCGAATCGGCACGCTGATGGGACAGGCAACAAGAGATGAAAAAGAAATGAAGGAAATGCAGAAGAATCAAGACGCAGCTGAAAAAATGAAGATATTATATGACGAGCTGAAAGCGCAAAGCCGTGAAAAGGATGAATACATCCGTCAGCTGCAGATTGAAACCGTTGAGCTGCTGAACCGTGAAGAGGAAGCGTTAAAAGCTGCCCTAAACCGCTCAGAAAGAATTGAAGAGTTAAGCAGAAAAGTATCAAACCTGGAACATCGCTATAATGTTCTGAGAAAATCCAGATTCGGCAGAGTCCAATTGAAGTTCTGGGAATTAAAGAAAAAAATAGCTGGAAGAGGTAGGAAATAATGCTTAAAGAGGAAATACTCAAACGTTTAGAGAGAGTCCGACTAACACGAGCAATGAAACTGGGGTATGACATAGAAGAGGAAATCGTGCGCAAGAATGATAAGCCTCTTTATGATAAAGGGATCAGCATTATTTTACCTACCTATAAAGGTGAAGATGTCATTGTCAAATGCCTGGAATCATTGGCAGATCAAACGCTTGATCCTTCATTATTTGAAGTCATTGTCATCATTAACGGGGAAAAAGACCGTTCAGAAGAACTGATCAATCAGCTGATTGCAGAGAGAAATCTTACGAATATAAACGTCGTTGTTCTGGAAGAAGCAGGGGCGTCACTTGCGAGAAACAAAGGGATCTCAATTGCATCCCGTGAATATTGCACGTTCCTTGATGATGACGACTATTTTTCAAAGAACTATTTAGAAGAAATGTACAAGCTTGCAAAGCCTGATACAATGGTGATTTCACAAATCTTCAACGTTGAGCCGGACGGAAAAGTGGTGGCTTCAAACGTAATCAACAGACAAATTATGAAATCCGTTGTCAGCAAACAGCATGCCTACTATAAACTGCATACCGTTCTGACAATCAACGGCTGCAAATTAATTCCTACTTTGTATTTGCAAAAGTACCGCTTTGACGAAACGTTAAAAAGCGGAGAAGACATTGCATTTTTCACAGAGCTTGTAGTTAAAAATGATTTGAAATATGAGCTTGCACCCCTTACAAAACAAGTTGTTTATTATCGTACATTGAGAGCTAATTCCGTTTCAAGACAGGGAATGACTTTTGATTTTAACGTGAAGCAGCGTGTGCAGGTTATTGCGAAGCTGAATCAAATCCTTGCTGAGGAAGAGCTGTCAGCTACAAAAAGAGATTTTGTTGAACGGAAAATCAACGCTCAAAGCAGTTTTATTGTCAAATACTATGAAGCACATCCTGAGGAATACAGTGACGTAATCAGAGAAATCTCTGATATGAAGCCGATCTATTTCCCTTATCACTTAATTAACAAGGGTCTTGTAGAACGCCTGGTCATTTCCTACTGCTTCCCTCCTTATAACGATACGGCCGGAAACGTAATGGCTAAACGAATGAGAGCGTCAGGAAAGATTTCGGATGTTGTTTACAATACGATGGATTCTGTCCGAAATAAAAACGTGTCACTAAACCAGATGGTGGATGACTTGATCAGCACCCGTTTGCCAATTAAATCTCCTCCAAGCTTTGCAAATTGGAATTCGATAAAGAAGTTTGTAGATATGGGCTTGGCGGAAATTGATGAACTTGTTGCAAAAAATGGCGTACATAAAGAAGTTTACAGCCGCGCGATGTGGGTTGCTTCCCACTTTCTTGCATATGAGTTCAAAATGAAGCATCCGGAAACAAAATGGATTGCCGAATTTTCCGATCCGCTTCTATACGATATTGAAGCTAAAAAGAGACAAGTTGAAGTCACAGATGCTTCTTACTTAAAGAAATTAGAAGAGAGCGTGAAGAAAGCGGGAGCACCGGGTTCAAGCGAAGACAGCCTCTTTTTCTGGTGTGAATATCTGCCGTATGTTTTTGCTGATGAGTTAATTTTCACGAACATCAATCAGCTTAACTATATGGTTGATTCTTTCCCAATTGAAGAGATTAAGCCTATGATCAGGGGAAAAGCTGTGATTGAACCGCATCCGACGCTACCTGAGCGCTATTATCATTTAAACGAATTTGACTATCCGCTCATTTCAGATGAACACGTCAATATTGCTTACTTCGGCAATTTTTACAGCAAGCGCAATCTGAACGACATGTTTGATGGCTTGAAAGCTGCCGGCGCTGATGTGCAGGACCGCGTGCTTATTCATGTTTTCACTTCAAAACCGGATGAGCTTGCAAGCCAGCTTGAAAACGATCCGCTTGAAGACAATATTATCGTGAACGATTTCGTCGATTTTTATAATTTCCTTAACTTATGTACGAAATTCGATACACTGATCGTAAACGATGCTGTTACGAAGGACAATAAAGATGTGAATCCGTATTTGCCGTCTAAATTGAGTGACTACATTGGCAGCGGATCTGATATTTGGGCGATTTACGAGGAAGGCAGCGTACTGAGCCAAAGCGAGCATGCAACATTCCTGTCTCCGCTTAACAATACGAAAGCTGCTGCTGAAGTTTACGAAAAAATGGTCCATAAAAAATTCAATAAATAATCCCAAAAACAGAAAAGTATGAGCCCGTTTCATATTTTTCTGTTTTTTCTTTTGTTTTTCTGACTGAACTGGAAGCTGTAAACAGAATGAAAAGGGCACATCAAGAGAAAATAAAAGTATCATCTATATCATTAAAAATTGGAATAATTGTCTTGTAACGGTTTTGTTACTTTTAAAAGGGCAGGAACTTTGGTTAAATGTGTGTAGGGATAAAGATTTAAAATCTTCTGTTATAGATGAGAGGAGCTGAACGAATGAACAGCCATACAAGTACACAACAGGATATGATTCAGGTAAATAAAGAAGAGTACGATGCATTGGTTCAACTATCGAACAGGCTAATTGAAGATAAAAAGGAAATGGAGGAAGAATTCAAAGAAATTCTGTCCGCTATTACCGATGATATAGAAATGAGAGAAAAAATTGGAGAAATCCTCGGCAAAAAGGAATTAGAGTCCTTTAAGGCAATGGATATGAAACCAGAAGTGATCATTGAAACCATCAAACAGCAGGAAGCAACAATCAATGACCTGCAAGCAAGATTATCAAAGCTTGAGAAATCAAAGCTCGGCAAGCTGCAGTTGAAATACTGGCAGCTTAGAAAGCGGAATAAATAAGACTAAAAGACAGGGGGAGGAATGCAGTGTTAAAAATAGATCCAGCTGACGTATACAGCTATTTAGATAAATGGCCAGAAAAAACAAACTCAACATATGCTGTCACGATCGAGAAGAAAGACGGCTTGACAATCAAGTCGGTTCAGCAGAAAAAAGAGGCGCCGCCAATTATCATTTATCAGGATAACAAAAAGATCTACAAAGATGTTTTAAAGCCTGATGCTACAATGACTGCAAAGCTTGATGGAAAAACTTCGGGAAGTCTTCAGCTGCAGCAGGTCGTCGTCGGCTTTGACACCAATAACAAGCAAGTGTTCAGTGTCTACAATCCTTTAGGCAGCGAAATGATTGTGACGTTTCCGGAATCCGCTGTAAGCTACGCAGTTGGTCTAAGGATATCAGGTGATGGAGAAGCCGTTTTATCGGAGTTTTCATTAAAGTCCTATAACCAGCCCCCATTGGTCAGTAAAAAAGAGCTTTTCTCTGTCCGTTCGGATGTTGACTACCTGCTGATCACCAATGTTTATCCGGAAAAAAACAATTACTATCAGAACATGTTTATTCACAGGAGAGCCTTGTCTTATAAAGAAAGAGGAATCAATGTAGCGATTTTCAGGCTGAATACGTCACCTAGCATCGGCTACTATGAATACGAGGGTATTCCCGTTTACATGAGCGGTGACGAAGAATTGACTCGATTATTGGATTTCCGCTCTTATAAAAAAATCTTATTCCATTTCATCACTGAACGGATGTATGAAGCTGTCAATAAATCAAATGCGAGAACTACACCGAAGCTGATCTGGGTTCACGGCTACGAAACGACAAAGTGGTACCGCAGATGGTTTAACTTTTACAAAGATGCCAGCAGCCTTCGCTCTGCTCTAAATCAGGCGCCGGGCAATCAACGCCAGCTTGATTTTATGCATAAATTATACAGTTCCAATGATCGGACCATAAAGTTCATCTTCGTTTCGAAATGGTATAAGGAGAATGTTGCTGAAAAAGATGCAAATGCCATTGTGAAAAATTACAGCATTATTCACAATGTCATCGACGATCAGCTTTACCGCTATGAACCGAAGTCAGCTGAACAGAGGAAAAGAATACTGACGATCCGTCCGTTTGCATCGAGAACATATGCAAATGATCTAATGGTAAAAGCAATATTAGCTCTGAAAGATCAGCCGTTTTTTAGTGAGCTTGAATTTGATATTTTTGGACAAGGCCCCTTGTTCGACAAGGAAGTAGAGCCGGTTCGAGGTCTTTCAAATGTGCACCTGCACAACCATTTTTTGTCCCAGGAGCAGATTGCAAAGCAGCATAAAAGCCACGGTATTTTCCTCGGTCCTTCCAGAATGGATTCCCAAGGAGTTTCTCTTGGCGAGGCGATGTCAAGCGGATTGGTTCCAGTAACGACCAAGGTTTATGCGATTCCTGAATTCATTGATGAGACGTGCGGATTTTTAGCAGACAAGGAAGATTATTTAGGCTTAGCTCAGGCAATCGAATATCTTTACTATAATCCGAAGGCTTTTCTTGAAAAGTCAGAAGAAGCTGCGCACCGCGTCAGATATCAGTGCGGCAAGGACAAAATGATCCGTGCGGAAGTAAAGGAAATAACAGAAGCATCTAACGAGAAAATTCTCCAATAACAGCCGCGACTTCATCATTGACATGATGTTTTCAAAACTGTAATGTGGTAAAAGGAGAATTTTATGAACTATCAACTGGAGGAGAATTCACATGAAGATCGCAACACTTGGTCTTGGTTATATTGGACTGCCGACTTCTATTATGTTTGCAAAGCATGGCGTAGACGTGCTTGGCGTAGACGTTCAGCAGCATGTTGTAGATTCATTAAACCAAGGTAAAATTCATATTGAAGAGCCTGGCCTTCAAGAAGCACTAGAAGAGGTTATGGCATCTGGCAAATTCAAAGCATCAACACAGCCTGAAAAAGCAGATGTATTCATTATTGCTGTTCCAACTCCAAATAAAGATGATCAATATAAATCTGTAGATTTAAAATACGTATTAAGCGCTACTGAAATGATGATTCCTTACCTTGAAAAGGGCAATACAGTCATCGTAGAATCAACAATCGCGCCTCGTACAACAGACGACCATGTAAAACCTTTGCTTGAGAAGCATGGCTTTACAATCGGCGAAGATATTTTCTTAGTCCATTGCCCAGAGCGCGTACTGCCTGGACAAATTATGCATGAGCTTATTCACAACAACCGCATCATCGGCGGTGTGACAGAAGCATGTAAAGAAGCCGGAGCAAAAGTGTACAGCACGTTTGTAGAAGGCGAACTGATTTTGACGGATGCTAAGACAGCTGAAATGTCAAAATTAATGGAAAACACGTTCAGAGACGTAAACATTTCCCTTGCAAATGAGCTTGTGAAAATCTGTACAGAGCTTGATATCAATGCTCTTGATGTGATCGAGATGGCTAACAAGCATCCGCGTGTTAATCTTCATCACCCTGGACCGGGCGTTGGCGGACATTGCTTAGCAGTTGACCCTTACTTCATCGTTGCAGAAGCTCCTGAACAAGCGAAGCTGATCTACCAGGCACGTGACATCAACGTTTCTATGCCATCATTTGTTGTAGAAAACGTATCTAAAATGCTTGGCGGTTTAGACGATAAAAAAATCACCGTATTCGGTCTGACATACAAAGGGAACGTAGATGACATTCGTGAAAGTCCGGCAATGGATATCTACCAGCAGCTTAAAATGGCTGGTGCCAACGAAGTGATCGCTTACGACCCGCATGTTCAAAAAGACTGGGTAGAAAAAGACATTCAAACAGCTGTGAACAATTCTGATCTTGTTTTAGTTCTGACAGATCACAACGAATTTAAAGCACTTGATGCAGCTGACTTCACAGGCATGAAAACAAAAAGAATTTTCGACACGAAAAACATTGTGAAGGATTGCCCGGAAGAGATCACATACATCAACTTCGGTAACCTTTATAAATTTGTAAAGTAACACACATCTTAATGTGAAAATGGACCATATTCGTTTATGGTCTTTTTTTATTCAGCTGTAAGGTTTTGTAGAGAGAATGTAAGGGGTAATAGAGACAGATACTAGGCAGAAACCCTTTTTGCTGGCAGTGGTCTTTCGCTAGGAAAAGGCACTTTGAGGTTGTGATTTCCTGTTTTTTGTTTTGTGCTGGAATAAGGAATCAAACACTATCTGTGATTCCACTAGTTTTGTTTTTGCGGAGAAAAGTGGAATCAACCGTATGCTGTGATTCCTCCATTTTGGTTTTTGCGCAGGAAAGTGGAATCAACCGCACGCTATGATTCCCCCATTTTGGTTTTTTGCGCAGCAAAGTGGAATCAAACAGCCGCTATGATTCCGCCATTTTGGGTTTTGCGCAGGAAAGAGGAATCAACCGGACGCTATGATTCCACCATTTTGGTTTTTGCGCAGGAAAGTGGAATCAACCAGCCGCTATGATTCCTCAACTCAGATCCTTGTACAGCAAACTGGAATCAGCAGTAACCCACGGCTCCCTAATTATGTGCTCTACGCTATCACCTTACAGCACAAGCCAATTTCAAATCATGTCAAAACTTTTACATTTCATTGTAAAACTTGAAAGGTGATTTAACTAAGTATATTATTATTAAGGTGCAACATTTTGTTAGTTAGGAGAACATCTTATGCTATTAGATACATTAAAGGCCATAAAAAATAACAAAGACTTGATCTATCACTTGACTGCTTCTGACTTTAAAGCAAACAACTCAAGAACATACTTTGGTTTTCTATGGTGGATCTTGGATCCGATTTTTTATATGGCCATTTTTTACTTGCTGGTCGTGGTTATCCTTGATAGAGGCGGAGAGAATTATGCAGTGATTATCTTTACTGGCTTAATTCCGCTGAAATTTGTAACGGCTGCTCTTGTAGATGGAACGAACGCCATCTCATCCAAAGGGAATATACTGCAGCAGGTTTATGTACCGAAAATTATTTTTATTATCGTTCGCTTACTTGTTAACTGCATTAAATTTATAATCAGCGCCGTTGTGCTTATTTTATTTTTGGCGATATACGGAATTGACTTTTCATGGAATATTCTCTATTTCCCGTTCATCTTTTTGATCAATGCATTCTGCCTATTAGGCGTGATGATTTTCCTTGCCCATCTTGGCGTCTTTATCCGGGATGTGAAAAATATGATGCAATATATTTCAAGGGTCTTAATGTATCTATCACCTGTATTGTTTGAAATGAAAGACGTACCTGCTAGTTTAGTTCCATATCTCTATTTGAATCCTTTTACAACATTTTTGGAATCCTATAGAGACGTACTGATTTACGGCAGACCTCCTGAATTTTTACCGATGCTTATCTTGACCATTCTTTCACTTGCTATCTTGTATTTAGGAATACGCCTGTTAAACAAAAATGAAAAAGAATATGCTAAGGTGATTTAATTGAGTGAAAATATAATTGAAGTAAAAGATCTCTGGGTATCTTATCCGGAGCATACAGAAAAACCATTAAAAAAACTATTGAATCTTCATAAAAAAGATGACCGCTTCTGGGCACTTAAAGGCCTGAACTTCGAAGTGAAAAAAGGCGAGGTTCTTGGCGTAATCGGACGTAACGGTTCCGGTAAAAGTACGCTGTTAAAGCTGCTCAGCGGACTGATTTCTCCTGATAAAGGCGAATTCAGCATTATGGACGAGGAACATCCGGTTCTTCTTTCATTAGGAGCGGGATTTCAGCCGGAGCTTCCTGGAATCGAGAATATTTATTTAAATGGCTTGCTGCTTGGTCATAATAAGAAAACGATTGATGAAAAAATCGATGATATTATTGAATTCTCCGAGCTTGGCGATTTTATATATAAACCTGTGCGCACATATTCTGCGGGAATGAAATCAAGACTTGCATTTGCTACGGCTATTTCACTTGATCCTGAGATTCTTCTCATTGATGAAGTTCTGGGAGTAGGCGATACAGCTTTTCAGCAAAAATGCCGTGAAGCGATTATGGAGAAAATCAAACAAGAAAGAACGGTTATTCTTGTAACCCACTCATCGAATCTAGTAAGAGCGATCTGTGACCGTGTTGTATGGATTCACCTTGGCGAGCAAAAGGCCGTCGGCGAAACAGGCCCGATCGTCAAGGAATATGATGAGTTTATGAAACTGGCAAGAAAATGAATATTCTCATGCTGCTGTATAAGGATATTCCTTATGATGCGAGAGTAAAAAGAGAGGCCCTGGCATTAGCTGAAGCAGGACATGCCGTATACTTAGCCTGCGTCAGAGAATTCCAGGAGCCTGATCCTTTTTTACATAAAAACATTCATTTGATTCGGATTGGCATTTCGGTTAAAAGCATTAAAGCTACTATGTCTAAAGGGAATGCAAGTGCGCAAACAAGGCAATCTGCAGTAAAAAAGCTGATCGTCCGCACGGCGAGATTGCCGCTTGTCAAAATTCCTAAAGACTACCTGACCTACTATGAGTTTTATAAAAAGGTCAAAGCGCATTTAAAAGATATCTCGATTGACGCTGTTCATTGTCATGATTTAAATACGCTGTGGCAGGGGCACATGCTGTCAAAGGATTTCTCTGCGAAGCTCATCTACGATTCACATGAAATCTTCAATGAGATGGCCGGGCGCAATCAGCTCGACCGCATCGCAGGCTATGCGATGGAAAAACGGCTTTTTCAAAAAATCGATTATCTTGTAACAGTAAATCCTTATCTTAGAGATTATTTGTTTGAAAAAAATGGAGAAAAACCATGTGTGCTCATTCAAAATATTCCTCTTTTCCACAAGGATGTCCTTAAACAGGATAAAGCGATTGACTGGGATTATCCATTCAATGAAAATGATACGATTCTGCTTTATCAAGGAGGATTTTCTCCGTACCGCGGGCTGGAATTGATTATCGATGCAATGGCAAAGCTTCCTGAAACCTATAAACTGGTGATGATCGGTTCGGGTATTATGAAGGATGAGCTAGTCAGCCGTACAGTCTCACTTGGACTGTCAGACCGGGTCTTTTTTCACGATCAAGTATCGTCTGAGGATTTAATTCATTACACCTTGAAGGCTGACATCGGCCTTGTGATGTATGAGAAGGTTTCTAAAAACAACTATTATTCAACACCAAATAAAATCTTTGAATACCTGCAGGCAGGCGTTCCTGCCGTTTCTTCCAATCACCCCGGCAAATCTGTCATTATTGACGAGTATAAAACCGGCGTGCTGGCAGAGGAAACGCCAGAAGGCATTGTAAATGGGATTTTAGAGATTATGAACCAATATGCTTACTATCAGCAAAACTGCCTGCGTGCCCGAGAGGTTTTAACTTGGGAGGCAGAAAGCAAAAAGCTGATACAGATGTATGAGAATTTATCGTAGTGGATGTGGGGTTTAAGGCACCACATCTTTTTTAAAAGTTTTGCACTTTGATGTCTAGCTCCATCGCCTAACTCCTCGGCCAGAACGGATTTGCCAGTAAAGGCAAATCCTTATCTGTCTGTCGGAGCTAAACAGGCGATTCCGCTTTTCTAATAAAATTGTAATGAAATCCTAATAATAAAGAAAAATACTCTTTTCAGGCACGTGATATAATGAACAATAGCTGCCTAAAATGAACTATAAAAGGAGTTTCGTATATATGGATCGCAAATTAAAAGTCATGACTATTTTCGGTACAAGACCTGAAGCCATCAAAATGGCACCGCTTGTGCTTGAACTTGAAAAGTACCCGGATGAAATTGATTCAATCGTTACTGTAACGGCCCAGCACCGTCAAATGCTTGATCAGGTTCTGGAATTGTTTGAGGTTACTCCAGATCACGATCTGAACATTATGAAGGACCGTCAGACGCTGACAGGTGTGACGACAAAAGCGCTTGAAGGCTTAGATGAAGTGATGAAGGACGTTAAGCCTGATCTTGTACTTGTTCATGGTGATACAACGACAACATTTGTAGCAAGTTTAGCTGCCTTTTACAATCAAATTGCTGTCGGCCATGTAGAAGCAGGACTCAGAACGTGGAACAAATACTCTCCATTCCCTGAAGAAGTGAACCGTCAAATTACTGGCGTAATCGCAGATCTTCATTTTGCCCCAACGAACAAAGCGGAGGCAAATCTGCTTCAGGAAAATAAAAAAGGCGAGACCATATACATAACAGGCAACACGGCGATTGATGCTTTAAAAACAACAGTTAAGGATTCCTACTCTCATGAAGTGCTTGAAAAAGTAGGATCAGACCGCATGATTCTATTAACAGCTCACCGCCGCGAGAATTTAGGAGAGCCAATGCGCAACATGTTCCGTGCGATAAAGCGTCTGATTACAGAGCATGATGATGTTCAGGTTGTTTACCCTGTCCATTTAAATCCGGCTGTTCGTGAAGTAGCAGATGAAATTCTCGGAAATGATCCTAGAATTCATTTGATCGAGCCGCTTGGCGTTTATGATTTCCATAACTTCGCTTCTAAAGCTCATATCATTCTTACCGATTCAGGCGGCGTACAAGAAGAAGCGCCATCTCTGGGAGTACCGGTTCTTGTTCTGCGGGACACAACTGAGCGCCCTGAAGGAATTGAAGCAGGGACATTGAAGCTTGCAGGCACAGATGAGGAAACAATCTATCAGCTTGCTTACGAGTTGCTTAACAATAAAGAACGCTATGAAGAGATGTCGAAAGCCTCTAATCCATACGGAGACGGAGAAGCTTCAAGACGTATTGTGGAAGCGATTCTGCACTATTTTAAAAAGCGTGATGAGAAGCCTGTGCCTTTTGAGGTTTAATGGCCAAAAAAGACGACCTGATTCTGAAATCAGGTCGTCTTTTTTATATGTTTCATACTATGAGATGCTTTGCAGTCTTGCAGGGCTTCCGAAAGCTCTGCTGCCTGTGTTTCTCTGTTAAAAGATTGAAGAAGATGATGACGCAGGTTTTTCTTCATGTCTTTAAGTGTTTCAGGCTGGCTTTGAGCGAGCTTGAGTGCGCGGATAAAGTCTTCCGGATTCTCAGGTTCAAACGTGAAGCCGGCATGATTTTTCTCTACGATCTCTCTTGCTTCACCTTCAACGCCGATCAGTACCGGCAGGGAAACCGCCATATAATCAAACACTTTGGATGGAATCGTAATCTCAAATAACGGATGCTTTTTTAAGCTGACAATGCCAAGATCGGCGCTGTCATAGTAGGAAGCTAATTCTTCTTTTCTTTTGCTGTCCAGAAAGAGCACGTTGGTTAAATGATTAGCTTTCACTTGTTCCATTAAAGCTTCTTTTTCCACGCCGTCACCTATGAACATAAAGCAGACAGAAGGATCATCTTTCAGCTTTACCGCAGCCGTTATAATGGTCTGAAGACCTTGCGCTGCGCCAATATTGCCTGTATAAAGGACGAGGAATTTATCTTCAATCCCGTATTCCTTTTTCACATCATTCCTTTTTATTACAGGTTTTAAGGCACTTGGATTCACTCCGTTTGGAATGACAATGATCTTCTCTGCTGAAATACCCAGGTCTATCAGACGATCTTTATAGCCTTGTGTGACGACAACAATCAGATCGGCTTTCTTATAAATGAAATTCTCAAGTTTTCTGGCAAGATTCAGTAATTTTTTGTTTTTAAACTGACCTAAAATTTCAGCGAAGTCGACCCATAAATCACGGACTTCAAAAACGAACTTTGTTCTATGAATGCGGCTCAGCACATACCCGGTAACCCCTTGAAAAAGCTGAGGGGAGGTTGCATAAACAATGTCCGGCTTTTTAACGAGCAAGCCGCTTGCGATGCTTGAGCACATGAACGACAAGTAGTTGGCTAAACGCCGGATTGAGCTTTTTTTAGTATCACGTATGCGAAAAGAGCGATAAACCGATAGCTTGTTCACCTTCTCTTTGCTGTACAATTTAGAAGTTGATTCATGATTTGGAAAGGCCGTCAGCACATGCAGATCATGCCCCAGGTTTGAAAGATTCGTACTCATATCAAAGGCACGGCCTTGTGCGGCACCAATTTCAGGCGGAAAGTGCTGTGTTATATAAACGATTTTCATAGTGATCCCTTTCCATTAAAAATTAGGATATGTCAATACAATAGTGTAAAGTATAAATTGAAAAGTTACAACTTTGAGTTGAGAAAAGCGGAAGTGCCTTGGTCAGATCCGTTCAGGCCGAGGAGCTAGGTGCTGAAGTTTGCCATCAATGTGCTAAACGTAATACTCTGCTATAACTTTAAAAAAGGAATGGATATAATGAAGAAAATCTGTGTCATCACGTCTGTTCATAACGCATATGACGGACGTATTTATCATAAGCAATGCAAGTCTTTAGTTAAGGCGGGGTATGATGTTTCGCTTGTCGCACCGAAGCCTGAAATGATCCTGGACGATTCAATCAAGCTTATTCCAATCGAAAAGCCAAAGCAGGAATTGAAGCGCTTTTTACATACGTTTACGGTTTTCAAAGCTGCCAGAAAAACAAATGCAGACCTCTATCATTTTCATGATCCAGAGCTAATCCCAGTAGGAGTTCTGCTTCGTATTTTCACCGGGAAACCTGTCATTTTTGATGCTCATGAGCATTATCCGAATGCGATTATGAGCAAAAAATACTTGAAAAGCTGGATGAAAAAACCTGTTCGTCTCATCTACGAGGCAATTGAAAGAATATGTCTTCCCATTTTATCAGGAGTTATTTATACAACGGATGAAGTAGGAGAGAGGTATCAGCGCTATGACTCCTGCAAGATCGAAAATTATCCTCTGACTGAAATGTTTACGCTGAATCATTCCGCGATGAAAGACCCAGACATGGTTCTTTATCTTGGCGGAATCACTCCTATCAGGGGAATTGAACAATTAACAGAGGCCTTTTCATTAGCAGCGGACAAGCACCCGAATGCGAAATTTCTTTTTGTTGGAAGATTTGAGTCGGAAGCCTTTGAGCGGAAAATCAAAGAGAAGGTAAAAGCTTACGGTTTTGCTGACCGTGTGGAGTTTATGGGAAGTGTGCCTTATTCAGAAATCGAAACCTATCTCTCAAAGGCTTCCATAGGAATTATTCCTTATTTGCCTGAGCCCAATCATTTGGTCTGTCTGCCTAATAAATTATTTGAATACATGGCTGCAGGTGTTGCCATTCTGGCTTCAGATTTCCCGCATTACCGGAGAGTGGTGGAGAATTCGGGCAGCGGCCTTTTAATTGATCCTGAGAAGCCTGAATCCATTGCAGATGCGCTGAATGTGCTGCTTGATAACCCTGAAATGACAAAAGATTTTGGTGTAAGTGGAAGAAAGAGTTTCGAAACGACTTATAATTGGGAAACAGAAGAAAGAAAGTTAGTATCGTTTTATAAAAAATTGCTGAAGCAGCAATAGCCATTATTATTTTGTTCAAAAAGAGTTCATACTTAGAATAAAGCGCACAAAATCTTAACAAAATAATAATTGCAAGTTTATATATTTTTGCTATGATGGAGGAAGTGAAAATATCTCACACAAGTTGGTGTAAGCATGTTAGATTATTCTAATTATATTATAGCTTTTATAGTATCGTTTATAGTGGCTGTATCTATTACACCACTTATAAAAAAACTTGCGATTAAAATCGGGGCGGTAGACAAGCCCAACAGCAGAAAAATTCATCAGGGCCTAATGCCGAGGCTTGGCGGTCTTGCCATCTTTATCGGCGTTGTGGCAGGTTACCTGTACCTGCGTCCTGAATCAATGTATATGAAAGAGATTATAATCGGTGCTTTCATCATTATCATGATTGGTATCCTTGATGATCGCTTTACTCTTTCAGCAAAGTATAAGCTTGCAGGGCAGCTGGCTGCAGCTGCAGTCGTTGTCTCATCCGGATTGCTCATTAACAAGATTACCCTTCCGTTTTTCGGACTGATTTACCTTGATTACTGGAGCTATCCTGTAACGATCCTCTGGATTGTCGGCGTCACAAACGCGATCAACCTGATCGATGGATTGGACGGACTGGCAGCGGGCGTTTCATCTATAGCGATGACCAGCATTCTGATCATGGCGTTTACGAATTTTCAGTTTGCAGTTGTATCTCTATGTGTCATTCTGATCGGAAGCACACTCGGATTCCTGATTCACAATTTCTACCCGGCGAAGATTTTTATGGGAGATACCGGAGCCTTGTTCCTCGGATACTCCATCGCGATCCTTTCGACAATGGGATTATTTAAGAACATCACATTATTCGGTTTTATTATACCGATCATTGTTTTGGCTATACCTATTTTCGACACACTCTTTGCGATTGTGCGAAGATTGGTGAACAGACAGAATATCGCTGCACCTGATAAGCTGCATTTGCACTATTGTTTAGTGGACATGGGATTCAGCCACAGAAAATCCGTGCTGCTTATTTATTTCTTCAGTGCATGCTTTGGACTGTCGGCTATTCTTTTCTCAAATGCAACGATGTGGATGGCGCTCTTGATTATGATGATCCTGCTGTTTTTCATCCAGATTACAGCTGAACTCATCGGACTAATTGGGGAAGGCCATAAACCGCTTATCAATGCATTCAGAAAGCTTATGGCTAAGCCTAAGCCTCAAAAAGATAATTAATTCCGCATAGCTGCTGCTGTGCGGTTTTTTTATGTTCTTTTAATGAGGGCTGCGAGTTGGACCAAGTCTTTTACGAGTTGATTAACTCCAGTAAAAATAAAAGGCTGTTTTCGCATAGGTTATTGTTTTCTATTATAAATGTGTCCGTTCCTTTCCGCTCCAGGAACTTGCTTTCCGCGGGGAGCATGGGAGCCTCCTCGGCGTTGCCTGTGGGGTCTTCCATTTCGCTCTATTTTCCCGCAGGAGTCAAGTTCCTTCCGCTACAATCCACTTTAGGTTTTAACATATAGTCTAAAAACAACAATATTTACGATAAGAGTCAAATAAAAAAATCCCTAGCCAATGAGGCTGGGGATTCTCTCTATTAATTACTCTCTAACTTATCATCCTGTGATGTTTGAAGCTCTAAATGCTCTTTCAGTTCATCTCTTACTTCTTCAAGGCTTTCATCATCAGGAATCCAGTAAGCGGCGTTGCCGATGTATTCTCCGACGCCTTCTAGCTTAACTGTATCGATCTTATTCGTGTTAAAGTTGTTGTACTTTTTATAAAAGCCTAATAGCTCGGACATTCTCATGTTGGTTTCAACGTTCTTGCCAACTTCGTTTGTCAGCTGGTCGACCTTCAGCAGAGTGCCTGCTGATACGATTTCATTGATCACTTCTTTTACAACCTGCTGCTGTCTTTCGTTACGTCCAATGTCATTGTTAGGATCCTGCAGCCTCATTCTTGCATAGGCCAATGCGTATCTTCCGTCCATTTTCATCGGGCCTTCGGTGAACTCGAGTTTTTCGGCTTTTGGATCATCACTGTTTTGAGTGAAATCGAAAGGAACATCCACAGTAATGCCGCCAACGATATCGATGATGTTTTTGAAGCCCTCAAAGTTAACTGTTGCATAGTAATCGATCGGAATTTCCAAGAATCCTTCGACTGTTTCAATCGTCAATTCTTTTCCGCCTGTTGAATAGGCTGAATTGATTTTTCGCTTTGTTTCTTTACCTGGGATTTCTACGCGAGTATCACGTGGAAGACTCAGCAATTTCATTGTTTGATCCTTTGGATTGAATGTAGCAACCATAAGTGTATCAGCCCGTCCTCCAGATCCGCCGCTCGAGTAATTTTCAACACCCATTAACAGGATTGAAACCGGATCGTTGGAAATGGTGACCGCCTCATCGCGCAGTTTCGATTTATCTCTTCCTAAATCATCAAATGAATTGTTTGCTGCCTGATAGGTTTGATAAAAAACATATCCAGCGTATCCGCCGACTAATAAAAATAGTATGAAGAACAAAAATAAAATACGTTTAAAGACACTTTTCTTCTTCTTTTTCTTTATTTTTTTAACTTCCTGCCTATTCATAAGTTACTCCTCTGTACATTTAAATTTTTGGCTGTTCCAAATAAATTTGAGCACCTTCGCTGATTTCACCCTGGCCATTAGTCAGCTCCGTCATCCACTCTATGAATTGATCCTTCTGACCTTCTTCGACAAACGTCTCAACCTCAACGTTATCAAGATAATGAATTTCTTTAAGCTGATAGTGTGAGTTTCTCAGTTCATTTTCCACTTTTCCAAGCCATGTATAATCAATCTTAGTATGCATCACCCGAGTTAACTTACGCTCGACGATGCCGATTGCATTCAGGGCTTCAGAGGTTGAGCTTCCGTATGCGCGGATCAATCCGCCTGCACCGAGCTTTATGCCGCCGAAATAACGGGTGACAACGGCAACGGTATCTTTCAGCTGTCTCTTTTTAAGTACTTCAAGGATCGGAACTCCTGCGGTTCCGCTTGGTTCACCGTCGTCATTTGCTTTTTGAATCAGATCGTGTTCGCCGATTAAATAGGCTGAGCAGTTATGTGTCGCATCCCAATGCTTCTTTTTTATCTGCTGAATGAAGGCCTGCGCCTCTTCTTCGGTTTCTGCGCGGTTTATATAACAAATAAAACGTGATTTCTGTATGGATATTTCATGCTCTCCGTATCCTTTTACGGTATAATAGTGTGAAAGCATGCTCGTACACCTCCTTGCAAGCTTATAGAAGGCAAATGGAATTATAAATGCACATTCTTATATTATAAAGCGACAAAATTTTCACTTCAATCATTATATTGTGTGAAGTTTATTTTAACCCATTAGTGGAGGAGATATAGTGGACTCCAAGAAGCTTGACTGCAAAGTGCTTGATCAAATTCTGGATAAGATGGTAAAGACGGTTGACGGCAGCAAAGGCGAGATTTTTAAAATCGGCGAACAGTCCCGTCAGCAATACGAAGAGCTTGTAGAAGAACTAAAACAAATTAAAATACAGGTTAATGATGTGATTGAACAGGGAGACAAGCTTGAGGTCCATGCCAGGTTTGCCAGAAAGCGTCTGTCTGAGGTGAGCAAGCACTTTAAGCAATTCAGCGAGGAAGAGATCCGGGAAGCCTATGAGAAGGCCCACAAGCTTCAGGTGGAGCTCACTATGCTTCAGCAAAAAGAGAAGCAGCTCAGAGACCGGCGTGATGATTTAGAGAGAAGGCTGCTTGGGCTTCAGGAGACGATTGAACGGGCTGAGGTGCTTGTGAGCCAAATCTCTGTTGTCTTGAATTATCTTCATCAGGATCTTCGTCAGGTAGGCATGCTGATTGAAGACGCACAGCAAAAGCAGGATTTCGGTCTGAGAATCATTGAAGCTCAGGAAGAAGAGCGCAAGCGTGTTTCGAGAGAAATACACGACGGGCCTGCGCAGATGCTTGCAAATGTCATGATGCGTTCTGAGCTGATTGAACGGATCTTCAGAGAGCGGGGTTCTGACGAAGGATTTAAAGAAATCCGCAGTCTTCGCCAAAATGTTCGCAATGCCCTGTATGAGGTTCGGAGGATTATTTACGATTTAAGGCCAATGGCACTGGATGACCTTGGACTCATACCGACCCTCAGAAAGTACCTTTATACAATCGAAGAGTATAACGGTAAAACCCGCATCTTATTTTCAAGCCTCGGCGATTTTGAAGAAAACCGGCTTCCGCCGCGTTTTGAAGTAGCGCTGTTCAGACTGGCTCAGGAAGCAGTCACGAATGCTTTGAAGCACGCCGAAGCCCGTGAGATTCAGGTTAAGGTTGAGGTGAATCAGAATAATATCATTCTGATGATCAAGGATAACGGAAAAGGTTTCGATACAAAAGAAATGAAGCAAAATCAGAACAAATCGTTCGGTCTCCTTGGTATGAGAGAGCGTGTAGAGCTCTTAAACGGCCGAATTACAATTGATTCTAAAATAGGTCTTGGGACATTCATAATGATACAAGTGCCTCTCAACGTCTGAAAAAATAGACCAAAGACATATTGACGGCATCACTGTGTAATAGACTAGAATAAAAAAATGGGAGGCGTATGCATGAAGACAAGAATTGCGATAATCGATGATCACCAATTATTCCGAGAAGGCGTCAAACGAATCTTGGATTTCGAACCAAGCTTTGAAGTTGTATCAGAAGGCGATGACGGCGAAGATGCATTAGCCATCGTTGAAGACAGCAAGCCTGATGTTGTCATCATGGACATCAACATGCCAAAAGTAAACGGCGTGGAAGCTACAAAACAGCTCGTGGAAGCAAATCCAGAAACAAAAGTCATCATCCTGTCGATTCACGACGATGAGAACTATGTAACTCACGCTTTGAAAACAGGCGCTCGCGGCTATCTGTTAAAAGAAATGGATGCAGACACACTGATCGAAGCTGTAAAAGTCGTTTCTGATGGCGGATCATACTTGCATCCTAAAGTAACACATAACCTTGTGAATGAATTCAGACGTCTTGCGACAAGCGGATCAGGATCAGGCGGAGGCACAACAACCATCACGACTGAAATCCGACGTCCATTACATATTTTAACTCGCCGCGAATGTGAAGTGCTGCAAATGCTTGCGGACGGAAAAAGCAACCGCGGAATCGGCGAAGCCCTTTTCATCAGTGAGAAAACCGTTAAAAATCACGTAAGCAACATTCTTCAAAAAATGAACGTAAATGACCGTACTCAAGCTGTAGTCGTTGCCATCAAAAACGGCTGGGTGGAAGTGCGATAAAACCTGCTTCGGCAGGTTTTTTTCTTTTCACGGCTCTTTTTTTAGAATGCATTTCTATATCTCTCAAATCCCTGTTATAGTAGATAGCAGGGATTTATTTTTTGTTCTCAATTTATTTACACAGGCTCTTTTCGTAAACATTGTTGTTTTTAGACTATATGTTAAAACCTAAAGTGGATTGTAGCGGAAGGAACTTGACTCCTGCGGGAAAATAGAGCGAAATGGAAGACCCCGCAGGCTCGCCGAGGAGGCTTCCACGCTCCCCGCGGAAAGCAAGTTCCTGTAGCGGAAAGCAACGGACAACATTAATAATCGAAAACAACAATCTATGCGAAAACAGCTTTTACAAACAAAGTAATGAAATGAAAAGGATTATCTTATAAAATAAAAGAACAATAAGAGAAGTCGATTACAAGGATGGTACATATATGAAAACGGCAATAGTTACGGACAGCACAGCTTATATTCCAAAAGAAACACGGGAGCGGTTAAATATTCATATGATTCCGCTGAGCGTGATTTTTGGCGGGGAAGTGTACCAGGAGGAAGTTGAAATTACAGCTGCAGACTTTTATGCAGAAGTCAAAAACAGAGGCGAGCTTCCGACTACGTCACAGCCGTCAGTGGGAAAATTTGTTGAATTATTCGAGGAGCTTTCTAAAGAAAATGATGCGGTCATCAGTGTTCATTTATCAAGCGGAATCAGCGGGACCTACAACGGGGCTGTTTCTGCAGGACAAATGGTCGATAACATTGAGGTATATGCTTTCGATTCAGAAGTCAGCTGCATGGTCCAAGGATTTTATGCTATTGAGGCCGCGGAACTTGCTGCAGAAGGCAAATCGCCTGAGGAAATCATGGCACGGCTGAACGAAGTGAAAAAAACAAATCAAGCTTATTTCATGGTAGATGATTTATCACATTTACAGCGCGGCGGACGTTTAAGCGGTGCACAGGCTATGATAGGCAGCCTCCTGCAGGTCAAGCCAATCCTGCATTTTGTCGACAAACTGATCGTCCCGTTTGAAAAAATCCGCACACGCAAAAAAGCAATTAACCGCATCTACGATCTTTTTGATGAAGTTGCAAGTGCAGGAGACCCAATGCGCGCGGTCATCATTCATGCCAACCGCCCGGATGAAGCTCAGCAAATGAAGGAAGAACTAGAAGCGAAGTATCCCCATGTCGAATACTCCATCAGCTATTTCGGACCGGTTATCGGGACGCATTTAGGAGAAGGTGCGATGGGACTTGGGTGGTATAAGAGATAAGGAATGAGAGACTGACTCTATAGGTCGCAGCTTGCGGCTTTTGGGGTCGGTTTTTTTGATGCAGATGTATTTGTTATATTAGAAAATCTACTAACAAGCAAAATGAAAATTTTAAAAGCGAAAATGAAGATTTGAATCATCATTCTTTTAAGAAACATCCATATAAAAAACGCTCAACTAATTCAATGCACGAGCAATTTTCCCTTGATTTTAGAGGGCCCGCAACGTTCTTTCGGTCCCCGAAACAACAAAATATGAAATTCAACGAAAAAATAACGAAAACGGCACCGAAAATATTGAATCCAGTTTATGTTATTTGTGGATAACACTAGACATTTCCTGCAAAATTTTAGATACTAAGGATAATACTTCATTATGGTAGAGGAGCGATGATATGCAGGAAATTGACATACAGAAACGGGCATACCGACACTGGACGACATTAGAAGACAAAAAACTAGTCGACTTGAGAAAAAAAGGCATTAAATTTAGAGAAATTGCTCAACAGTTAAACCGTACACCTATTAGTGTGGAAAAACGTTTCAGAAAAATCGAAAAAACGAAATTTGATTAAGAATGAGATTTCACATACATAATGGATTGTTGAAACCCACAGAGAAAATCGAAGAAGGACTTCCAATTTCAAAGCATCACCTCCGTGTTAGCCAAATCAATCCATCGTTTACCTATTCCATAGACCTCCAAAAACATCTTCAGGGAAAAAAGCTGCTCATTGATGAAATTCCATTTCCGTTCGAAATCATACAACAGCATTATGAAAACGGCTATATTGAGTATGAGTATGGCTTTGAGAAAGTGAATAAAAAGCAAAAATGCAATCGCTGCAATAACAGTGATCAAAGCATGATTGGTTCATTTAAGTGTGCAAGGTGCGGTGAACATTGCTCTTATTGCCGCGCCTGCATCCTTATGGGAAGAGTCAGCGAGTGTACACCTCTTCTTAAATGGACCGGTCCTGAACCTGAGATCCAGCAGCCTGTTTTTAAAGCGATGAAATGGGATGGACAGCTATCAAAAGAGCAGCAAAAAGGGTCAGACCGTATGCTTGATGCTCTAAAAAATAAAAGCGATCTGCTAATCTGGGCTGTATGCGGTGCAGGAAAAACAGAAATGCTTTTCAAAGGAATTAAACAAGCTCTGCTTGAGAGCAAGCAAGTCTGCATTGCTACCCCGCGCATGGATGTTGTTCTCGAACTTGCTCCTAGACTTAAGTCCGTCTTTCCTCAAGCGGAAATTGCTGCGTTGCATGGAGGAAGCGAAGATCGATTTAAACGAGCTAACCTCGTCATATCCACGACTCATCAGCTTCTCCGTTTTAAACAAACGTTTGATTTAATGATCATCGATGAAGTCGACGCCTTTCCCTACTCAGCTGATCAAAGTCTCCAGTTTGCTGCTGAACGGGCAAGAAAAGAACACAGCTCCCTCATTTATTTAACCGCAACCCCATCCGATGCCCTGAAAAAACAGATCGGCAATCAAGTCAAAATCCCTCAAAGATACCACGGTCATCCGCTTCCTGTACCTGTCTTTTCATGGTGCGGGAATTACAAACGCGCCCTTCAAAAAGGAAGTCTTCCAAAAAATGTTCAAGCATGGATCACTTCCCATCTGGAATTTAAAAAACAAGCCTTTCTATTTGTTCCATCTATACCTATATTAGAAGCAGCGACGGCTCTTTTAAAAAAGCAGAATCCTTTGATAGAAGGAGTCTATGCAGAAAACCCGAACCGCAAGGAAAAGGTTCAGCGCTTCCGAAATGGCGAGGTCCCTATTATTATTACAACCACTATTTTAGAAAGAGGTGTCACCATTCCTAATTCTGATGTCGCTGTGTTAGGTGCAGAGGACAGCGTATTTACAGAGAGTGCGCTTGTGCAAATTGCCGGCCGTGTCGGAAGAAGTGCGAAGCATCCAAGCGGCGATGTGCGCTTTTTCCATTACGGGAAAACGGAAGCGATGATTCGTGCCAAAAAGCATATTCAAATGATGAATGATGCTGCGAAAAAAGTGACTTTGTAACTGTTTAAGGTGTTATTTCTATCCAACATATTCCTTCTGTGGCATAATCATTTAAAAGATGAACAGACAGGGGATAGAGCCTTGGTAGTAAATGCAATGGAACGAATCATGATTGATTTATTATATGAATATAAGACTGCTCTGCAGATGACTTGTACGTGTGAAGAATGCTTAAATGACGTGCTTGCCCTTGTTTTAAACCGTGTTCAGCCAAGATATGTAACCAATCCTGAAAAGGTTGCATATGTAAAAGCGGAATTTGTCGACAAACAGCAGATGACGACATTAATCGTCAATTTAGCTGAATGTGCAAAAATGGTCTCAGATATGCCGCGGTGCGAAAATTATGTTAGAGGTGAGTAATGAACAACTGTCTTATTTGCCATGCTGAACTCGAAAAAGCAGTATCCTGGAGGAGCGTATTTTTTTTAGATGAGCAAGAAACTGCCTGCTGTTCTGATTGTTCATCTAAATTCAGTTTGATAGAAGGTGCTGTGTGCCCGATGTGTGATCGGCCGCAATCGGATGCAAATCCCTGCTATGACTGTGAACGATGGCAAGCAGATCCCGTGTTTGGCAGCGTTCTTGCGGGTAATCGATCTGTTTACCAGTACAATGAATTTATGAAAGAGGTAATCGTCAGATACAAATATAGAGGGGATGCCAAATTAGCGGACCTCTTTTCCGAACCCCTTCGTAACATCTTCTCGAAACACTTCTCAAAGGATTATCTTCTCGTCCCCATTCCTCTAAGTAAAGAGCGGCTTTATGAACGAGGATTCAATCAGGCGCGCCTGCTTGCTGACTTGCTCAATGCTCCCATTCACGAACCTCTCATGCGAATTCACTTAGAAAAACAATCCAAGAAAACAAGAACGGAACGCCTTCAGACTGAAAATGTTTTTTTCATAGAGGATGCCTCTGAAATTTACGGAAAAAAACTGTTTCTGATTGACGATATTTATACAACAGGGACCACAATCAGACACGCAGCCAAACTGCTTATCGACCATGGCGCCGAAAGTGTTTCTTCATTAACACTAGTTCGTGGCTAAACGTTTTTAACCTCAATCCGATAGTAAAGATATAGTACAATGATAGGAGAATCATCAATGGGAGAACTATCGAACTGTCCGGAATGCTACCAGCTATTTGTGAGAACACAGTTTAAAACCGTCTGTGATGCATGTTATAAAGAAGAAGAACAAAAATTCGAAGTGGTTTATGGCTTTTTAAAGCAGAGTAAAAATCGTATAGCAACACTCTTCGAGGTGGAAGAACAAACAGGTGTGGAAGAAGACTTGATTCTAAAGTTCATTAGACAAGGCAGAATTCAGCTGGCTAACTTTCCGAACCTTGGATATCCGTGCCAGAAATGCGGAAAGCTGATCAGAGAAAATAAGCTTTGTACTTCATGCGGAAAAGACATCAAAACTCAGCTGTTTGAATTAGAACAGGAAGAAGAACGCCGGCAAAAAGTCACAGAAAAGCAGGCAACCTACTATACCATTCAGCCTAAAAATAACTAAATATATTAACAACAACTTTTTTCAGCCGATATAGATAGTAACGAGAAGAACGAAAGAATGGAGGAAAAGGGATGAAGATCAATCACTTAAACTCAGCAGGGATTAACCCTTATAAACGGAATACAGAAAAGCCGCAGGAAGCAGCGCAGCCTGCCAAAAAGCAGGATAAGGTAGAAATTTCATCACAGGCTAAAGAGCTTCAGCAGCAAAATGCCATTGATCAGGCAAGACAGGAAAAGGTTGCAGCCATAAAAAAACAGATTGAAACCGGCACCTATACGATTGATCCAAAAGCTATCGCGAACAGCGTGATTAAACACTATCAAAAATAGATTCGGGAGGACTTGCAGTGTCAGCACAGTCATTAATTCTAAAGCTTGAGAAGCTGCTCGGGCTAAATCAGCAGCTATTTCAATTAGCGCAAACGAAAACAGAAGCCTTGAAAACAGAAGACCTGACTGTGTTGCAGCAAACACTCAAGCAGGAACAAATCTATATACAGGCCATCAAGCAAGTGGAAAATGAACGGATCGCCCTTGCTTCGGCTTATTTAAAACGTGAAAATGATTTAACTCTATCGGCCTGCATTGAAAAAGCAGAGGGAGCTGACAAAGAAAAATTTTCAGGTCTTTTTCAGTCATTAACAGAAGTTATGGAGAAGCTGAAGAACGCCAACAAGCTGAATCAGCAGCTTACCATCCAGGCCCTTCAATTTGTCTCGCTTTCATTGGACATGCTGATGCCTAAGGAACAATCTCCAGCCTATAAGCCTCCGGGCGGAACGGCTTCAGCACCGAAACGAAGATCCTTATTTGACTCAAAAGCCTAATGCTCGGAGGAATGAACCATGCGCTCGACTTTTTCAGGTCTAGAAATCGCAAAAAGAGGTATGTTTACACAGCAAAGCGCCTTAAATACAACTGGACATAATATTGCAAACGCCAACACGCCCGGCTACACACGGCAGCGTGTTAATTTTGTGCAGACAGAGCCATATCCTGCGCCATCCATGAACCGCCCTGAGTTTCCGGGTCAGATTGGCACGGGTGTTGAAGCGGGAACCATTGAGCGGGTGAGAGACAGCTTTCTCGATACACAATTCCGCTATGAAAATAACAAAGTAGGCTACTGGGATTCTCGTGCTGATTCTCTTTTGAAAATGGAAGAGATCATGAACGAACCATCGGAAACGGGCCTCTCCAAAAGCTTTGACCGCTTCTGGCAGTCGATGCAGGATCTCGCACTGAATCCTACAAATGCAGGGGCGCGTGCGGTTGTCCGCGAACGCGGGGCTGCAGTAGCAGAAACGTTCAAATACTTATCAACTTCACTTAAAGCAGTTCAAGGAGAGCTGAAAAGTGAATTAGAAGTATCGACAAAAGAAATCAACTCTCTTGCAAAACAGATTAACAGCATCAATATACAAATTTCTGAGATAGAACCGCATGGCTACCTGGCGAACGATCTTTACGATGAACGCGATCGACTGCTTGATCAGTTATCAGGTATTGCGAACATTAAAATTTCAAATGAAAAAAGTGGTGGAAATTCGCTTTCCATTGCTGAAGGATCTGTAACGATTGAAATCATTGGAGCTAACGGGCAATCTCTCGGAACGCTAGTTGATGGTAAAAATAAAGCTGTCAATGATATCAGCATTGGGTTTTCTTCTGATAATGGACTGGTAGACTCAGTTTCCATCGGATCAAATGCAATAGATGTAAAAGATTTTGGCAGTGTTGGAGAAATCCGCAGTCTCATAGATTCGTATGGATACAATCTTGACGGAGAAGCAACTGGGCTGTATCCAGACATGCTGGGACAGCTTGATCAATTGGCCTACAGTTTTGCGACTGAAGTGAATAAAGTTCAGGAAGCAGGATACAGCATCAAGCGGATTGAAGAAGGCGGCGCAAGCAGTACAACATTTTTTGATTTTACTAACATGACCAATCCGCCAAAAGATGCAGCATCTTTGTTAACACTTCATCAATCTATCGTTGACTCAACTGATAACATTGCAGCTTCTTCAAATGGCAACATCGGTGATGGCAAAAATGCGCTTGCACTTGCAGAAGTGAAGAATCAGACCTTCTCATTCGGAGGCAAAACGACAACAATCCAGGACTTTTATGAAAGCTTAATCGGAGGCATGGCCGTTGACGCACAGGAAGCAAACCGCTTAGTCAGCAACAGTGATGTGCTCCGTTCAGCGGTCGACCAGCGCCGCCAATCAGTCAGCGCCGTTTCACTGGATGAAGAGATGACAAACATGATCCAATTCCAGCACGCATACAATGCTTCAGCCAAAATGATTTCCTTGCAGGATGAAATGCTCGATACCATTATTAACGGACTAAGAAGGTAGGTGAACAATCATGCGCGTAACCCAAAGCATGCTCGCAGGCAACTCGCTCCGCAATCTAAGCAAAAGCTATGAAAAAATGGGCACCTACCAGGACCAGCTCGCAACCGGCAAAAAAATCAACCGTCCTTCAGATGATCCAGTGATAGCCATGAAGGGGATGCACTATCGCACAAACTTAACCGAAGTCGAACAATACCAGCGCAACATATCGGAGACCTATCAGTGGATGGAAAACTCAGAAGCTGGGATTGAACAAGGAACACAAGTTTTGCAGCGTGTGCGTGAACTGATGGTTCAGGCCAGTAATGGAACGAACGGACCTGAGGATTTAAAAGCAATCGGTGCCGAGATTAAACAGTTGAAGGAAGATTTAGTCGGTTCTGCGAATACGCAGGTGGCAGGGAATTATATTTTTAATGGGACGCAGACGAAAGTAGCCCCTGTTACTTTGAATGCTGATGGCACAGTATCAGTCAACATAGACAAGTCACCCTTTGAAATTGAGGTTTCTAAAGGTGTTCAATTGAAAGCGAATATTAATTCCGACAATGTTTTCAGCGAGGATTTATTTGCAGTGATGGGCTCTATAGAAAAGGCGTTAAGTTCAGGTAATGCATCCGGATTAGACGGATTACTTTCTGATCTTGACGGCAAAATGGACTTAATGTCAGCGGAACGTGCAGAGCTTGGAGCGAGGTACAACCGCTTAGAGCTCATCGAAGATCGAGTAGGCAAGCAAGAAATTGTCTCCACGCGCATCCTCTCAGAAAATGAAGATGCAGATTTAGAGAAGGTCATCATGAATATGACTGCACAAGAAAGCATCCACCGCGCTGCATTATCGGTTGGCGCAAGAATCATTCAGCCAACATTAATGGACTTTTTAAGATAAGCTATCTTTTTAAAAGATAGCTTTTTTACTAGGAGGACGGCCATATGAATATTCCTCAAATCAGGTTAGAAAGCAGATTTGCTAAAATAGGTTTAGAAACGGTCAATGCTACACTTGCAATTCAGCAGCCCAAAGCTGACCTGTCCATCAAGCAGCCTAAGGCAGAGCTATCCATTCAAACTACACCAGGCAAGCTAACGATCGATCAGACAAAAGCAAGAGAAGATGTTGATTTAAAACATATTTCTAAGAGGATAGCTGAAGCAGCTGATCAAGGTCACCAGGACGTTCTTTCCGGCATTGCAAGACGCATTCAGCAAGGCGATGAACAAATGAGAATTGAAAATGGCGGCAGGCCTCTTACAGCTCAGGTGAAAAAAAACAGCGAACGCGAAATCAAGCAATTCAACATTGGATTTATCCCGTCGCATTTCAGCGTCATGCTCGACTATCAGCCTGCTGAAGTGAATATTGATGTGAAGACCAATGCTCCAATTATTGAGAGTAACATCAACAAACCGATCATGGATTATAAAGCCGGAGAGGTCAAAGTAGAACTCGCTGAGAGAAACCAGCTGAAAATAGACTTCGTTTCAATCGACAGAAAGATTTAATAGACTTTAAACAAAGGAATGTGAAGCATGTTAATTCAAACGAAATATCATGGTGAAGTAACACTTGATGAAGCGCAAAAAATCACTTTCGAACATGGAATTCCGGGTTTTTTAGAGGAGAAGAACTACACCTTGCTTCCGCTAGAAGAGGGTTCATCATTCTTCATTCTTCAATCGATCCAATCCCAAAACACCGCATTCGTCGTCACAAGTCCCTTTTTCTTTTTCAAAGACTATGAATTTGATTTGGATGAATCTACAAAAGAATCATTAATAATAGAATCTCCAAATGATGTTGAAGTTTATGTTATTTTAACAGTGAGTGATCCGTTTACGAACTCCACTGCAAATTTACAAGGTCCGCTGATTTTAAATAAAGGCAAAAAATTGGGCAAGCAGCTCATCCTAAACCAGCCGGAGTACACAACTAAACACCGTTTATGGGAGGGAGCATAATGCTTGTTTTAACTAGGAAAACTGGAGAAGCCATTAAAATTGGCGATGATATTGAACTTTCAGTGATATCTATTGCTGGCGACCAAGTGAAAATTGGCATCAATGCTCCTAAGAATGTAGATATCCACCGCAAAGAAATCTACCTCTCGATTCAAGAAGAAAATAACAAAGCAGCAGACGTTTCCTTAGACATGCTTGCTCAACTAAAGAACAGATAACCTTAAGCACATTCGCTTAAGGTTTTTTTTATAAATATTTTCTAAATGCTATAAAACAACTCCAGATCATGTCGATATAAGTAGTGTAACAAGCAGAACCAACAGGCGGCCGGCTGTTGTGACCTGCATGTATATAAGAATTCACATGGATGTGGATTACTACACTTATTTCAAGGAGGAAATTATAAAATGAGAATTAATCATAATATTGCGGCTCTTAATACTTACCGTCAATTAAACGGTGCTTCTGAAGCGCAAGGTAAATCAATGGAAAAATTATCTTCAGGTCTTCGTATCAATCGTGCTGGAGATGATGCTGCAGGTCTTGCAATTTCAGAAAAAATGCGTGGGCAAATCCGTGGGTTAGATCAAGCATCAAGAAATGCTCAAGATGGTATTTCATTGATTCAGACAGCGGAAGGAGCATTGAATGAAACTCATGCAATTCTACAGCGTATGCGTGAACTTTCTGTTCAATCTTCCAATGATACTAATGATACTACTGTTGATCGTGCAGCACTTGATCAAGAGTTTAAAGACTTAGCAACAGAAATTACAAGAATTTCAACAGATACAAAATTTAATGGTAAAGCATTACTTGATGGTGCTGCTACTACTACATTTGAGATTCATGTTGGAGCAGATGCAGGGCAGGCTATTACAATTAATCTAACAACTACTGGATTTGGAGCGGCACAATTAGGAGGAGACTTAACAACCGTGTCTCTAGCTACACAAACGGGCTCTGATAGTGCAATTACAGCTGTTCAAACTGCAATTGATACAGTCTCAACTGAACGTGGTAAATTAGGTGCTCTTCAAAATAGACTAGAGCATACAATTAATAATGTGGACAATGCCTCTGAAAACCTAACTGCTGCGGAATCTCGTATCCGTGACGTAGATTATGCTTTAGCTGCTTAAGTAGTAACAAGCACAGTCGTCCTGGCTGGTAACGGCCAGAGATCATAATTGGGTGAATTGCTGGAAACCCCTTAGAGCTTTTCTTGCCACAACGCAGTTGGAAACGACAGGCGTGAAGGTCAGAAAAAAGAAAAGATTGGGCAATCAGCAGCCAAGCTCCTGTGAGGAAACTCTGGAGAAGGTTCAACGACTAGGATAGACCATCTAAGGCGAGAGCTATGGTGATGAAATCCGTAGGTGAAGCAGTGTGGTTCAGCATTGTGATCCGAAGTGCCCAACCCCTACTAGATTGCTAGAGGGTGAAGATATAGTCTGGTCATTTATGAAAGTAAATGTTCGCGCGATGGCGAAAGAAATGATGAACCAAACAAAGAATTCTATTCTTTCTCAGGCTGCTCAAGCTATGCTTGCTCAAGCTAATCAACAACCACAAGGTGTTCTTCAATTACTTCGTTAATTGGATCAAAGACTCTAGCCATGCTAGGGTCTTTTTTATGCACATACCTCTATTCAATATTTAAGCTGAATTTAAACTTTAAGCCTTCAACATCCTTTAAGTCCAACCGATATAACCATTAGAACATTAATCCCAAGGAGCGACCCACCATGATGATCGAAAAGATGTCATCGCAGCCTGGTCCACGCATCTCAGAAATCGACACGAACTCTATTAAACTTCCAGAACATATAAAAGAAGAATACAAGCCTGCATTTCCGAAAGAAGAATTAGATAAATTTGTAAATAGTATTAACGATTTCCTTCAGCCGGCTAACACGCATATTCAATTTCAGCTGCATGAAAAGCTGAACGAATATTACGTGACAGTCGTTGATAATCAAACAAAAGAGATTGTACGAGAAATTCCATCGAGAAAAATGCTCGATTTGTATGCAGCTATGACAGAGTTTTTAGGCTTTGTTGTAGACAAGAAAATTTAGAGAGGTGATTTTAGCATGGTTCGAATAGGTGGTTTGGCAAGCGGAATGGATATTGATTCACTTGTAGGCGATCTCATGAAGGCAGAGAGAATGCCGCTTGATAAATTAAAGCAAAACAAACAAACGCTTGAATGGCAGCGGGATGGCTATCGTGAAATGAACAGCCTGCTGTTTGCATTCCGTAATGCGACTTTCGATATGAAGCTCTCCAGCAACTACCGTGCCCGCGCCACGAACAGCTCGAATTCCGATAAAGTGACGGCAACTGCTACGAGTTCGGCAAGCACATCATCCTACAGTATTTCAAAAGTAGACCAGCTTGCTTCGGCTGCAACAAAGGTAAATGCAGGTGCGATTTCAGCAGCTGGATCAAAGGTTGACCCGTCAAAGTCTCTTTATGAAATAAAAGATTCGTTTGCCAACCAAAATTTTAACTGGCAGACAGGTACGGTGAAAAATCAGACGATTACTGCTGCTGCCGATGGAAGTACGTTTATTCTCAAGTTAGAGAGCGGAGAGATTCTAAAAAATTTCGATAAAGATGCTGTCATCAAAGCAGATGGGAAATCTTTTACCCTCGTAACAGGAACGCCTCAGGCTGGTGAAGCTAAGATCGATAGTGACGGGACCCTTACATTCGGAGAGTCAATTAAAAAAGGCAGCTCTATTAAAGTAGATTATGTAATTGAAAGTACAGACAATTACATGTCTTTTGATATGCAGACACACACGTCCAAAGGGCAAATCAAAGAGAACTTTCTTATCCAGGGAACCGAATCCTTAAATACCGTTTTTACTAAAATTAATTCATCTCAGCTTGGTGTTACCGCTTTATATGATTCTTTTTCAGATAAAATTACTCTGACCAGAAAAGAAACAGGTGACTTTAACACGGCTGGCAATGAAATTGTTACTTCTGCGGGTTTCTTGAACAATGTATTGAAATTTGGTTCTGGAACGGAGACGGGAGGCCAAAACGCAAAATTCACGGTGAACGGTCTATCAACTGAGCGTACATCGAACACCTTTGAAATGAGCGGGGTTACGTTCACTCTAAAAGACACATTCACAGCAGCAGACCCTGCAGTATCAATTAACGTCACAAACGACACGAACGCTGTCTTTGACAACATTAAAAAGTTCGTGACTTTATATAATGAAACCATTGCTAAAATCCAGGGTAAAACAGATGAAACACGCTACCGTGATTACCAGCCACTATCGGATGAAGAGCGTGAATCTTTAACGGATAAACAGCAGGAACAATGGGATGAAAAAGCACAAAGCGGACTTCTCAGAAAAGATTCCATCTTAACTGGTGCACTCAGTCAAATGCGTTCAGATTTTTATTCCACTCTATCAGCCGCATCTGGCTCGTCTTTCACTCATTTGTCCAACATTGGCATCTCAACTACTTCAAACTATCGTGAAGGCGGCAAGCTGATCATCGATGAAGCGAAGCTGAAAAAAGCGATTGAAGAGAACCCTGAAGGTGTGGAGAAGCTTTTCACAAGCAATGGGCCGACAAGTGGTGAAAAAGGAATTATCACAAACCTTTATGACAACTTGAAGACTACAATGGATAAGCTGAATGCGAAGGCAGGAACATCAAGCTCAACAAGCCAGCAGTTTACAATCGGCAGAAACCTTACATCGATTGACAATCAAATTTATCGTTTTGAAGACCGGTTAACGCAAGTGGAAGACCGTTATTGGGCGCAGTTCACGGCGATGGAAAAAGCGATTCAGCGCTCGAATGATCAAATGAATTATCTTATGCAGCAATTCGGTTAAAAAGGAGTAATAAAAATGGCACTTAACAACCCTTATCAAGCGTATCAGCAAAATTCTGTGAGTACAGCTTCACCGGGCGAATTAACGCTGATGCTTTATAATGGCTGTCTTAAGTTTATTAAACAGGCACGCCAGGCAATTCAGCAGAAAAATACGCAAGAGAAAAACCTCAATCTGCAAAAAGCACAGCGGATCATTCAGGAACTGATGATTACGTTAAATCCTGAGGCTGCTGTGTCAGAATCGATGATGTCTATGTATGACTATATGAATCGCCGTTTAGTAGAAGCCAATATTTCTAATGACATGGCTATTCTTGATGAAGTGGAAGAGTATGTAACGGAGTTTCGCGATACGTGGAAGCAAGTGATTCAATCCACCCGCAAGCAGCAGTTCGGTCAAGGCGGGCAAGTCTAGTGAGTGCTGTAAACAAACTGCATCAGCTTACGAAGCAATTGCTGTTAGAAGTGCACGGTGCAGCGGATAAAGACATGAGAGACAGCCACATCGTGAACATCCAGGATTGGATTGAGCAGCGTGACAGCCTGATCCATCAGTTAAAGACTCCGTACAATCGTGAAGAAAAACAGCTTGGCAAAGAGATTACGGAATGGAACGCCATCATTCATGAGAAGCTGAGTCTGCTGAAACAGGAAATTAAAAACGATATCACTCAGCTCAGAGTTCAAAAAGCATCGAATCAAAAGTACGTTAATCCTTATCAGAACACCTCAGTCGATGGCATGTATTATGATAAACGCAAATAAATCGCTCACTCAAAGTGAATATGAGCTTTTTTATTCGTATAACGAGCTGCTGAATTTTATAGAGGAGGATCTTCACTATTTGATTCAGAGCTTCGAATCCATGGAATATACTGAAGGAGAACGCGTCATGGATGACCTTGTGGATGCGTTCATCCAAATAGATACGACACATTCCGGCATGTTTCACCTGGCAGAAGATGATGAGTATCTTCAAAATCAGATTCTCTTATTTGATCAGATCATTGAAGAATTGAAGCCGTTTACATTGAATAAGGACGATGCGTTTTTATTCCAAGTTTTTATTAAAGAAGAGCTTTCCGTCATGTTCCTTAAGTGGAAAAGGGAGGTGCAGGCATACCTTATGCCATACCTTCTCCAGTAATCTCATCTGCATCCGGATGGGATTTTTTCTATAGAATAAATAAAGATTCCCCGGCATATTCTATTCACATCCTTCTAGGGCAGTCATTCAGCCGCAATTTTCAACAAAATTCACATAGGTTTAACATTATTTTTACGTTTGAGCAGGAATACTAGAGGGAAAAGAAGAATTAAGTTTACATATCCTTTACAAAGGAGGAGTTCATTTTGAATTATAACGTCAGAGGCGAAAACATTGAGGTAACTCCAGCTTTAAGAGAGTATGTCGAGAAGAAAATCGGCAAACTGGAACGCTATTTTGAGGATTCAATCGAAGCAAACGTAAATGTGAATTTGAAATTCTACAATGATCAAGAATCAAAGATTGAAGTAACGATTCCAATGACCAATTTAGTGTTGCGTGCTGAGGAATACAACGAGGATATGTACGCTGCCATCGATCTTGTAACAAACAAGCTTGAGCGTCAGATCCGTAAACATAAAACGAAAGTAAACCGCAAATTGCGCGAGCAGGGTTCTGCTAAATTCATGTTCGCTAATGGAACAGACGAGCCGGAAGGTGCACAGACACAAACGGCCGTTCAGGAAGAAGAAGATCAAATTCAAGTTGTCCGCACGAAGCGCTTTAACTTAAAGCCGATGGACAGTGAAGAAGCGATTCTTCAAATGAACATGCTGGGCCATAATTTCTTCGTTTTCACAAATGCTGAAACGAATACAACGAACGTGGTTTATCAGCGTAAAGACGGCAAATATGCAATTATTGAACCAACTGAATAATACAAACCATCCAATGCAGTCCGTTCTTTGAGCGGGCTGCATTTTAATGTGACCGGATTTTATCTTGGTCTTATTTTTTTGCTCCTTTCATAAACTTTGTTGCTTATAGACAAAATGTTGATACCTTAAGTGGATAGCAGCGGATAAACTTGACTCCTGCGGGAAATAGAGCAAAATGGAAGACCCCACAAGCAAAGCCGAGGAGGCTTCCATGCTCCCCGCGGAAAGCAAGTTCCTGGAGCGGAAAGGAACGGACAACATTTATCATGAAAGACAACAATCCATATGAAAACACCCTATTCTTCATACTAGAAACATGCTTTTTTTGTGCATACCCGATATACTGTTGAAAACATTAAATATATGGTAAAATAGATAATAGTTTTGAAATTTCTAGCGGGTTCTCATGAATACTGTTCATGTATGGCACTTCATTAGACAGAGGAGCGTATAAAATGCTTGGAATCTTAAATAAGGTGTTTGATTTTAACAAACGTGCATTAAATAAATATGAAAAAATGGCTAATCAAATAGAGTCGCTTGCATCAGATATGGAAAAGCTTTCTGATGAAGATCTAAAAGCGAAAACGCATGAGTTCAAAGGCCGAATTGCAAAAGGTGAGAGCGTCGATGACCTTCTGACTGAAGCATTCGCAGTCGTACGTGAAGCTGCAAAGCGTGTTCTTGGCTTATATCCTTATCCTGTTCAGCTAATGGGGGGTATCGCCCTTCATGATGGGAATATTTCTGAGATGAAAACAGGGGAAGGTAAAACGTTAACTTCCACAATGCCTGTTTACTTGAATGCTCTTTCTGGAAAAGGCGTTCATGTTGTAACAGTCAATGAATATTTAGCAAGCCGTGATGCTGTTGAAATGGGCAAGCTGTATGAATTCCTTGGTTTAACAGTAGGCTTAAATACAAACGGCCTTTCAAAAGAAGAAAAGCGTGCAGCTTATGCGGCTGATGTAACGTATTCTACTAATAATGAATTAGGCTTTGATTACTTGCGCGATAACATGGTGCTTTACAAAGAGCAGATGGTTCAGCGTCCGCTTCATTATGCTGTCATCGATGAAGTTGACTCCATCTTGATTGACGAAGCGCGTACACCGCTGATTATCTCCGGCTCTGCTGCAAAGTCAACCATGCTTTATGTGCAGGCAAACGGTTTTGTCCGTTCTCTTAAACGTGATGAAGATTATACGTTTGATGAAAAAACGAAAGGCGTTCAGCTGACAGAAGACGGTATGTCCAAAGCTGAAAAAGCATTCCATATCGAAAATCTTTTTGATCTTACACATGTTTCATTGAATCATCATATTAATATGGCATTAAGAGCGCATGTTGTGATGCACAATGATGTAGATTACGTAGTTGAAGATGGAAATGTTGTCATCGTTGACCAGTTTACAGGACGTTTAATGAAAGGCCGCCGCTACAGTGATGGTCTTCATCAGGCGATTGAAGCTAAAGAAGGTTTAGAGATTCAAAATGAGAGCATGACGCTTGCGACGATTACGTTCCAGAACTACTTCCGCATGTACGAGAAGCTTTCCGGTATGACGGGTACTGCGAAAACGGAAGAAGAGGAATTCCGCAACATTTACAACATGCAGGTTGTTGCGATTCCTACAAACCGTGATGTTGTCCGTGATGACCGCGCCGATCTTGTTTACCGTTCAATGGAAGGCAAGTTTAAAGCGGTTGTGGATGATGTAACGACTCGTTATTTTGCAGGGCAGCCAGTATTGGTTGGTACAGTCGCTGTTGAAACGTCAGAGCTTATTTCTAAGCTTTTGAAGAAAAAAGGTGTTCCTCATAATGTTCTTAATGCGAAGAACCATGAACGCGAAGCTGAAATTATCGAGAATGCCGGTCACCAAGGCTCTGTTACAATCGCAACAAACATGGCAGGACGCGGTACAGATATCAAACTTGGACCTGGTGTAAGAGAGCTTGGCGGTTTAGCTGTTATCGGTACGGAGCGTCATGAATCCCGCCGTATTGATAACCAGCTCCGCGGACGTTCTGGCCGTCAGGGAGACCCTGGTGTGACTCAATTCTACCTTTCAATGGAAGATGAATTGATGAGACGCTTCGGTTCTGAGAATATGATGGCGATGATGGATCGTCTCGGCATGGATGATTCACAGCCGATTCAAAGTAAAATTGTTACCCGTGCGGTTGAGTCTGCACAAAAACGTGTTGAGGGCAATAACTTTGATGCGCGTAAACAGCTTCTGCAATATGACGATGTTCTTCGTCAGCAGCGTGAAGTCATTTACAAGCAGCGCTTTGATGTTATTGATTCAGAAAACCTTCGCAGCATTGTTGAAGGTATGGTTACATCAACAGTTGAGCGCGTTGTTGCCATGTACACTCCTAAGGACGAGCTTCCTGAGGAATGGAATCTTGAAGGACTGCTTGATTATCTGAATGCCAATCTTCTTGAAGAAGGCATCTTTACAGTGAATGATTTCAAAGGAAAAGAATCTGAAGAAATCACTGAGCTAGTGCTTGAGAAAACAAAAGCACGCTACAGCCAAAAAGAAGAAGCGTTCGGCGAAGAGCAGATGCGCGAATTCGAAAAGGTTATTCTGCTTCGTGCGGTTGATACGAAATGGATGGATCATATTGATGCGATGGATCAATTGCGTCAAGGTATTCACCTTCGCGCATATGGTCAGACAGATCCGCTTCGCGAGTATCAAATGGAAGGCTTTGCAATGTTTGAAAACATGATTGCATCGATTGAAGAAGATGCTGCAAAATATATCATGAAAGCAGAAATCCGCAACAACCTAGAGCGTGAGGAAGTTGCAAAACCACAGGAGGCCGTTCACCCGAAAGAGGGAGACGAGGCGCCTAAGAAAAAACCTGTGAAAAAGCAGATGGAAATTGGCCGAAATGAAGCATGTGTATGCGGAAGCGGCAAAAAATACAAAAACTGCTGCGGTAAGTAAATCAGGAAAGAGAGGTGTTAAGCACCTCTCTTTACCCCATTTTAGAGGAGAATTATTATGGAACTTGCAGATATCCGGAACGAACTTGAAAAAATGGCTAAGAAATTAGCGGCTTTTAGGGGGTCTCTTTGACCTCGATCATAAACAGGCTCGCATTGATGAGCTAGATGAAATGATGTCCCATCCGAATTTCTGGGACAGTCAAAGTGAAGCACAGGCAGTTATTAATGAAAGCAATGCTTTAAAAGAAGCGGTCAATCAATTCAATGAAATGAACGAAACACATGAAAATCTCGAAATGACTCATGAGCTTTTAAAAGAGGAGTTTGATGCTGAACTTCACGCTGAGCTTGAAAGTGAAGTAACAGAGCTGACAACAGCTATGAGCGAATTTGAGCTTCAGCTCCTATTAAGCGAGCCTCATGATAAAAACAATGCGATTCTTGAGCTTCATCCAGGTGCTGGCGGCACGGAGTCCCAGGACTGGGGTTCCATGCTGCTCCGCATGTATACTCGCTGGGGCGAAAAGAAAGGCTTCAAGGTTGAAACACTTGATTATCTGCCTGGTGACGAAGCCGGCATTAAGAGTGTCACGCTTCTTTTCAAAGGTCATAACGCATACGGTTACTTGAAAGCGGAAAAAGGTGTTCACCGTCTTGTCCGTATTTCACCATTTGATGCATCAGGCCGTCGCCATACATCGTTTGTATCTTGCGAAGTGATGCCTGAATTCAATGATGAAATCGACATTGATATCCGCACAGAGGACCTGAAAATTGATACGTACCGTGCGAGCGGTGCCGGCGGTCAGCATATCAATACAACTGACTCAGCCGTCCGTATCACACATGTTCCAACCAATACGGTTGTGACTTGCCAAACTGAGCGCTCACAGATTAAAAACCGTGAGAGAGCCATGAAAATGCTTCAAGCAAAGCTTTATCAGCTGAAGCTTGACGAGCAGCAGGCAGAGCTTGACGAAATCCGCGGAGAACAAAAAGAGATCGGCTGGGGATCCCAAATTCGTTCTTACGTTTTCCACCCATACTCTCTTGTAAAAGATCACCGTACAAGTACGGAGAGCGGAAACGTTCAAGGTGTCATGGACGGCGACTTAGATCCATTCATTGATGCATACTTGCGTTCTAAACTTTCATAAAGAAATGAAGCAGCTGTCCTTTGGGCGGCTGCTTTTTTAGTGGGAAAATGAAAAAAAGAAAGAAAATCTTATACAAACGCAAGTATTTTATTGATTCAGGCAAGTAAATGGGGCATTTTGGACAGTATTTCTCTATTTGGGATAGTAAGCACAATATAGAGCAGGTGTTTTTCACAAAAATAAAGTTCCTACAACCAAATATGGCTAAATCCATCAACTATAGCAAAAACTAATCCCAGCCCTTTACCTCTTTAGCACGTTATTCCACTGTTATTTACAGCTTGATCAGCCGGGTGCTATACTCTGTAAGGTTATGTCAAAAAACAAGTGTTTTCATAGATGGAGGATACAAGATGTTTCAGCGTAAACGCACTCGTACATACAATCCTGTTTTAGAAAAAATTACTTCTTATTTATTTATTTTACTTGGTTCTGGAATCGTTGCCATTGCCTTTAATTTGTTTCTCCTGCCTAACCGCATAGCATCCGGCGGAGTGAGCGGCATCAGTACAATTACCGATTCATTATTTGGATTTGAACCTGCGTATGTTCAGTGGGCTTTCAACATTCCTTTATTTATTGCAGGAGTTCTGCTCCTTGGCAAGCAATTTGGTTTAAAAACACTGATAGGAACCATTTTCCTGCCATTTGTCGTCTTTTTAACGAAAGATATGGCTCCTGCGACCACAGATCCTCTGCTTGGAGCGATTTTTGGGGGAATTGGGGTTGGCCTCGGTCTCGGTCTTGTTTTTAGAGGGAAAGCCTCAACAGGAGGGACAGACCTTGCGGCACAGATCATTCATAAGTTCACAGGGCTCTCTCTCGGAACATGTGTAGCTTTAATAGATGGTCTGATTGTGCTGACAGCAGCGGTTGTTTTTGATATTGAACTCGGTCTTTATGCACTTGTAGCTCTTTATGTTACCAGCAAAACGATCGATATCGTTCAAGTTGGACTTGGGCGTTCTAAGATGACAATGATCATTACGAATCAGGAAGAAGAAGTCAGAAAGGCGATTCTAAGTGAAATTGACAGGGGAGTGACCAAACTGTCTGCTTTTGGGGGCTACACGGATAATGAACGGCCGATTTTGATGTGTGTCGTCGATCAAACAGAATTCACCAAATTGAAACAACTCGTAAAAAGCATTGATACGTCAGCGTTTGTCGTCGTTATGGATGCTTCTGATGTGCTCGGTGAAGGTTTCAAGAGGGCGTAGATAGGATATAATAGAAATGTATTTTATATCCTTATTTGAGGAGGATTTTGGCAATGAAAACAAAACTATTCGCACTATTATTTGGAACATCACTTGCGCTCGCAGCATGCGGTGGCGGAGATAATGCCGGAGAAGAGCCGAAGGACGATACAGGGTCAAACGATTCGGCAAAAGCTGAAGAAATCGTACAGCAAAACTGCATCAGCTGTCATGGGCAAAACCTTGAAGGCGGCGGCGCAGCACCAAGCCTTGAAAAAGTAGGCGCTAAATATGATCAAGAAAAAATTGAAAGCATTATTAATAAAGGTCAGGGCGGAATGCCTGCTGGACTTATTAATGAAACAGACGCAGCTGTCGTAGCAGAATGGCTGGCTCAGAAAAAGTAATTTGCATATAATGGCCAGCCAGAATAATATGGCTGGTTTTCCTGTTTTTTCTCTCCTTTTTAACCTAATTTCATCCAATCCGCAAGTAAAACCTTTCGACACTCAGAAATATTTTCCATTAAAAAATCCCTAAAAAAAGATTGTCTTTTTAGTCAGAAAGTTCTAATATTTACATTAAAGCGCTGCCAATGGCTCTAACATTGGAACCATAAATGATTGTAAAACGATAAAATTCTACAATTTACGACGTTGAAATGAAACTGTAATATTTTTAAGTCTATTTTTGCCGAACTTTGATGTTATAATATTTTTTGTGGGTAATCTTATTAATATATGAAAATATTGGATACATATTCCGAGACTCTCTAATAAACACAAACCAGCGGACACCACGTAATCTACAAAATAAACAGCTTTGGGTGATAAAAATATGATCGAAATGACAGACGTTTTTAAAACGTATTCAAATGGCGTACTCGCCATTAATGGAATAAATGTAAAAATAGATCAGGGCGAATTTGTTTATGTTGTCGGTCCGAGCGGTGCTGGTAAATCAACATTTATTAAAATGATGTACCGTGAAGAAAGACCAACAGACGGCAAAATCGTGATCAATGGAATTAATCTTGCTAAATTGCGGGAAAAGAAAGTTCCTTATTTAAGAAGAAGCATCGGCGTTGTTTTCCAGGACTTTAAACTTTTGCCTAAGTTAACAGTTTTTGAGAACATTGCATTTGCTCTTGAAGTTATTGGAGAGAATCCTAGAATTATCAAAAAGAAAGTGCTGGACGTTTTAGATCTTGTTCAGCTCAAGCATAAGGCTAGATTTTTCCCTAATGAGTTATCAGGAGGAGAACAGCAGCGCGTATCGATTGCACGGTCAATTATTAACAATCCTGGGGTTGTCATTGCAGATGAGCCGACAGGAAACCTTGACCCTGATACGTCCTGGGAGATCATGAGCATCTTCGAGGAAATCAACAATCGAGGAACGACTGTTGTGATGGCGACACACAACCGTGAGATAGTAAACACCATGAAAAAACGAGTCATCGCGATCGAAGATGGAAAGATTGTGCGTGACGAGGCTAGAGGGGAGTATGGGATTTATGATTAGAACCCTTGGGCGTCACTTCAAAGAAACGTTAAAAAGCTTAAGCCGTAATGCTTGGATGACATTTGCGTCAGTCAGTGCCGTAACTGTCACTTTAATCCTTGTTGGAACGTTCCTGGTTATTATGATGAACTTAAACAACTTTGCTTCTAAAGTTGAAGAGGACGTTGAAATACGGGTGCTGGTTGATGTGACAAGCACGCCGGAGGAACAAAAAGAGCTCAGGAACAAGGTAGATAACCTGAGTGGCATCGCATCTGTCAAACTTTCTCCGAAAGAAAAAGAGCTTGATAACCTGATCAGCAGCATGGGAGAACAGGGGAAATCGTATCAGCTTTTTGAACAGAACAATCCATTGAATGATGTGATCGTCATCAAAACGAAAGATCCGCGAGAAACACCTCAAATCGCGAAGAAGATTGAGGGATTTAATGGAGCGTATAAAGTTCTGTACGGCAAGGAAGAAGTAGAAAAACTGTTCAATTTTGTTGAAATCTCAAGAAACATCGGCATCGCATTGATTATTGGATTAGTCTTTACGGCCATGTTCCTTATCTCAAATACGATTAAAATTACGATTTTTGCCAGAAGGCATGAAATAGAGATTATGAAACTAGTAGGCGCAACAAACTGGTTTATCCGCTGGCCTTTCTTCTTAGAAGGATTAATGCTTGGAATTATGGGCTCGATCATTCCGATTGTACTCGTAATGGCCACGTACAACTATTTATTTACATGGGTTGAACCGAAAGTTGCAGGTTCATTTGTTCAATTACTTCCGTTTAGTCCATTCGTCTTCCAAGTATCAGCTATTCTGATCTTAATAGGCGCATTAATCGGAGTATGGGGAAGCTTAATGTCTGTCCGCAAGTTCTTAAGAGTATAAACTGGCAATCTGATAGATTGCTGGTTTCCTCGTTCAGAGGATGATAGATAAAGGGAGGAACTAGAGAGTGAGAAAGAAAATCTTATCGCTTGGGTTGGCTGCTTTAATAGGGACAAGCTCTATTATTATTCCAATTACCCAAGAAAAAGCTTATGCAAACGCTGATCTTGAAAAGAAAAAAGCAGATATTCAAAATGAGCGTTCCGGCATTGATTCAAACATCCAAGAAAAACAAGGTCAGTTATCAGAGCTTGAACAAAAAGAGAAAAGCTTGAATAACGAAATTGAAAGACTTGATAAGCAAACGGCTGATACAAATGAGAAGATCCGTGAGCGTCAAGCTGAAATCGAAGCAGCAAAACAAAAAATCGAAGAATTAAAGGTTCAAATTGAAGAAGTTAAAGAGCGTATTAAAAAACGCAATCTACTTCTAGAGGACCGTGTACGTTCTCTTCAGGAGAGCGGCGGCGTAGTAAGCTATTTAGATGTGCTACTAGGTGCTCAGGATTTCGGTGATCTTGTTACACGCGTAAGTGCAGTAACAACGATTGTTGATGCAGATAAAGAAATTATCAAAGCCCACGAGGAAGACAAAAAACTTCTAGAGCAAAGTGAAGCAGAACTAAGTAGCCAGCTTCAGAAGCTTGAAACAGCTTTAACTGAATTAGAGGCATTAAAACAGCAGCTAAAAGAGCAAGCTGCGGAAAAAGCTGCGTTAGTTAAGCAAGTACAAGCCCAGCATCAAGAAACAGAAGCTGCTATCTATGAATTAGAAGACGAAGCAGCATTCTTGAAAGAGCAGGAAGCAGCGATCCAAAAAGAAATGGAACGTCAAAAACAATTAGAAGAACAGCGTAAACGCGAAGCGGCAGAAGCTGCTTTAAGAGCAAAGCAGGAAGCTGAAGCAGCGGCGGCAGCGAAAGCAGCAGCAGCAAAAGCAGCGGCTAAAAAGCCGGCAGCATCTTCTTCTAACAGTTCATCTAACGAATCACCAGCACCAGCACCAGCACCGGAACCAGCACCAGCACCGGCAGTAACTGGAGGCAAGTTCATGTGGCCTGCACAAGGTACATTCACATCAGGCTATGGTCATCGCTGGGGCAAATTGCACGCTGGTATTGATATTGCAAACAGAGCAAGCAATGTACCGGTTGTAGCATCAGCAGCAGGAACAGTTATCCGTTCTTACTACTCAAGCAGCTATGGTAATGTAGTGTTCGTTTCGCATAATATTGACGGCAAAGTATATACAACGTTATATGCTCATCTAGATGCACGCCATGTAAGCAGCGGACAATCTGTAAGCAAAGGTCAGCAGCTTGGATTCATGGGTAACACAGGCCGTTCTACAGGCAAGCATCTTCACTTCGAAATTCACGATGGTGCCTGGAAAAACCCAGTTAACCCAATGCAGTTCTTACAATAGTAATCAAACTCCTAAAACATTGTGTTTTAGGAGTTTTTTTATTTTGTCACGTATAGAGATGGGGCCACTTTTACTACTATCTTTAATCCTAGCCGGACCGAGGAAAGCAAGTGACTGGAGCGAAAAGAAACAGGTACCATTGATAACCAAAAACATCTATCAATGCGAAATACCAAGAACCACTTATGAAACTAAGCAATAGGATTTTTTTTTCATGTCCCGGATTTTTCACAGAAATCATCTTGTCCTACATGATTTATCCTTTTTTCACATATACTAGAGATACGAGTTTATTCAAAAGACCGTACATATTTTTCTTTTTAGAAGGAGGAACAAGATGAAGCAAAAAGTCACAGCTCTTATGATGATTCTCTCAGTGGCGCTGGGTGCGGGCGGCATGTACGCAGGTCAGCAGTTTATGGAGCATGATCAGCAGGAGACAAAAGCAGAAGAGCTTGCCGTTCCTGCTGTGACTGATGTGTTAAAGCAAGATCGGGATCAGGAAGTTGAAGGGCTTGAAAAAGTGAAACAGGCCTATGACTTAATCTCGAGCAAATATGTGGAAGAAGTCGATGAGGAGGAGCTGCTTGAAGGTGCAATTCAAGGTATGCTGTCGACTCTGGATGATCCATATTCTGTTTACATGGATAAAGAAACGGCCAAGCAATTCTCTGACAGTCTGGATTCTTCTTTTGAAGGCATCGGAGCTGAAGTGGGAATGGATGGCGGGAAAATCATTATCGTCTCCCCATTTAAAAATTCACCTGCAGAAAAAGCAGGTCTGCAGCCGAACGATCAGGTCATTGCCATTGATGGTGAGTCTGTAGTAGGCAGCGACTTGAACGATACGGTTTTGAAAATTCGCGGTAAAAAAGGGACGAAGGTTAAAATTGAAGTGCTGCGGACTGGTTCAAAAGAAAAACTGAACTTTGATGTGACACGTGACGAAATTCCAATTGAAACAGTTTTCAGCTCTGTTAAAACGAAAGGGAAATCTAAATACGGCTATATTGAAATTACCTCTTTCTCAGAGGATACGGCTAAAGATTTCACCGAGGAATTAGCAAAGCTCGAACAAAAAAACATGAAAGGACTAGTCCTTGATGTTCGCGGAAATCCGGGCGGATATTTACAAAGTGTTGAAGAAATTCTGAAGCAATTTGTGACAAAGGAACAGCCTTATATTCAAATTGAAGAGCGCAATGGTGATAAAAAACGCTATTTCTCAAGCTTAACTGAGAAAAAAGACTATCCGGTTACGGTCCTGATTGATAAAGGAAGTGCATCTGCTTCTGAAATTCTTGCAGGAGCTTTAAAGGAAGCCGGACAGTATGAGATTATTGGTGAGACCTCTTTTGGAAAAGGCACTGTTCAGCAGGCTGTTCCTATGGGTGATGGCAGCAACATCAAGCTGACTCTTTACAAATGGCTCACACCAGAAGGCAATTGGATTCATAAAAAAGGGGTTGAACCAACCATCAGGGTTTCACAGCCTAAACATCTGACAACCCCGCCGATTCAGCTGGAAAAACCGCTCGCAGTCGATATGAATGATGAGCAAATAAAAACAGCGCAAATTCTTTTAAAAGGATTGGGCTATGATCCAGGCAGAGAAGATGGATATTTTGGCAAGAAAATGGCTGAAGCCGTCAAGGATTTCCAAAAGAAAAACAAGCTTGCAGCTACAGGAAATATTGATGTTCAAACAGCAGAAACCATTAATCAAAAGGTTTCTGAGCAGCGTTTGGATGGGAAGCATGATCTTCAGCTTGAAAAAGCGATTGAAACATTATCTAAATAAAAACAGGGCCAGCTTGCAAACTAGTGAGCTGGCTCTATTTTTATGGAATTTACTAACAAAATAACTACATTTAGGGCGATTTTCAATTTTTTTGTGTAAAAAACGACGAAAATCAGAAGGAATTTCCGTATTTTTATAAATAGTACAGACTTTTCGCGCACATAAAAATGAAACTTTAGCTAGTTGATTAATCAGGATAATAGTTTTACGATGGAAGTACTGTTCTACAACACACTCTAAACACAGAAAGATGGGGAGATCAATTGAAAAAAAGGGCAAGTGTGATGAGAGAACAAACTTATCGACAGTTGACAGAAGAATTTAAAGAAAGACTACAAACTGCAAATTCCTCACATGCGAAGGTCAGCAAATGGGTTCAGCTGTTCTGCATGTACTTGGCAAACTACACAGATGTTAAGAGACTGCAGGAAATCGATAAAGTTTGCATTCAAGAATACTTTCACTATTTAACGGAGAACTACAAGCGTCTTTCGTTAAACCTCACGGATATAAAACGGTCTATGCAGCTGATTGAAGAAGTGCTGGATTTTAAAGTAGATGATTCACTCCTTGATTTTTCACTTTCGAATTTGCATCTTTGGAGCAAATTAAAGTAAACTCGGTCAGAATATGATATTCATCCTATTCTATTTCTGATAAAATAGCATTAATCGTTTACTTAAACAGACGAAAGCAATCAAGGTGGTGTATGAAGTTTGCTCGAAAACTGGTTGCTGGAATTTCTTTTGGCAATGGGAAGGTTTTTTATTCATCCTCTCGTTTATTTTTTCCTTATTTATTCACTTGTGCTTGGGTTTATTCGCATTAAGCGGGAGCGTAAATCCTTCCATACAAGAATACAAGATATCTATGAAGAAGTGCGGTTTACATATTCTAAAGGGCTGATGGCTGGTCTTCTTTTGTCTGCCGTTACATTTGGACTTGGCATGATGATTCCGCTAGGTTCCATTATTCTGCTGGCAGCCGTGACCGTTATTTTGTCACTTACTTTTCAGCTGCGCTTTCTTTCGCCTGCTTATACGATGGGACTGACCATCTTGGCTGTTTTTCTCTTTATGCAGGCAGATGCCGTCACTTTTTTACCTGATTTAAATGAGACAAGCTTTTCCATACTTGCAATAGTAATGGGACTGCTTATGATCGCGGAAGGTGTTCTTGCTTACCGGACAGCTCATCTAAAGACTTCACCGTTTTTATTAAAAAGCAGCAGGGGACTTCCGATCGGAAATCATGTCGCAAACCGCACATGGCTGCTGCCGCTGTTTTTGCTCATTCCAGGTGGCTCATTAACGGAAAGCCTGTCTTGGTGGCCTGTGATTACCATTGGAGACGAGCCATTTCTTTTTGTCTTCATTCCTTACATCATTGGGTTTCATCAAAGAGTTCAGGGTTCATTGCCTAAAGAAAGTATTATGGTGACGTCTAAGCGCGTCATTTGGCTTGGATTGATCATTTCTGCCGTTGCTGTCGTAAGTGTCTGGTTTATGCCGCTTGCATTCGCAGCAGCACTGCTTGCCATCATCGGCAGGGAATTTTTGACCGTCAGGCAGCGGATGAATGATAACTCGGCAGCTTTCTATTTCTCAAAGCGGGATCATGGCCTGATGGTGCTCGGCATTTTGCCGCACTCACCTGCCGTTAAGCTTGAGCTTGAAGTTGGCGAAATCATTATGAAAACAAATGGAGCCTCGGTCAAGACGGTCGATGAGTTTTACCAGGCCCTGCAAATTAACGGTGCTTTCTGCAAAATGGAAGTCATCGGCTTAAACGGAGAGATCCGCTATGTCCAGGGAGCCATTTACAAAGGCGAACACCACGAGCTTGGCATTCTGTTTGTGCAGGATGAGAAGAAGTGGGGGACAGAAGCAGTCTGACCAACTAGACTTTAGCATGATGCTAAAGTCTTTTTTTTTGGAAGGCTCTTTTAGTAAATATTGTTGTTATTAGACTAAACTAAAGGTTGAAAACCGTAAGTTTGATTGCAGCGGAAGGAACTTGACTCCTGCGGGAAATAGAGCAAAATGGGAGACCCCACAGGCAACGCCGAGGAGGCTTCCATGCTCCCCGCGGAAAGCAAGTTCCTCTCGCTGCAAGGAACAGACAACATTTATAATCGAAAACAACAATCTATGCGAAAACAGCCTTTTGGAAAAATAAAAACATATTGACTCTAACGTTACGTCACACCTTAAAATGAATAGTGAGGGGAGGCTGACAGCTTATGAAAGTAAAAGAAGTCGCGGATTTAGTTGGAATTAGTGTGCGCACACTGCATCATTATGATGAAATCGGATTGTTGACGCCAGATGAGATGACCGCCTCTGGATACCGGCTTTATTCCAGCGAAAATCTCGAAACGCTGCAGCAGATCTTATTTTTTAAAGAGCTTGGTTTCCCTTTAAAGAAAATAAAAGAAATTATCAGCAGTCCTTCATTTGACCGGGAAGAAGCGCTCAGGCTGCACAGAAAAATGCTGCTTGAGAAGCGGAACCGGCTGGATCAGATGATTGCAACGGTTGAGAAAACAATCAAACATGCGAAAGGAGAAATTGAGATGTCACAAAAAGAAAAATTTGAAGGCTTTGACTTCAGTCAAAATCCTTATGAACAGGAAGCGCGTGAACGCTGGGGAGACGAGGCGGTTGATAAAGCAAGCGCAAAAGCAGCCGGCATGACAAAAGAGATGCAGGAGAACTTTAACAATCTTTATAGAAAGCTTGCAGATCTGCGTCATGAATCACCTTCTTCAGAAGAGTCGCAGGCTGCAATCGGAGAATGGTATGTGCTGCTGAACGAGTTTGGCGATTATTCCCTTGATGCTTTTAAAGGACTCGGACAAATGTATGTGGATGATGAACGGTTTACGAAAAACATTGATAAGTTCGGTGAAGGGTTAGCTGCATACATGAGAGATGCGATGGCTGTTTACGCGGATAACCATAAAAAATAAAGAGGGACGGCGATTGCTGAGAGAGGGTCGCCGTTTTTAAAGTGAGGAGGGAACCTGGATGATATACTGGATTGGCGGTTCTTCTTGTTCCGGCAAAAGTACACTTGCAAAAATGCTTGCTGAAAAACATAGTCTTCAACTGTACTCATGTGATGATCACTTTTATAAGCATGTACAATTCATCTCGCCTGAAAAGCACCCGGCTATGAAAAAAGTTGCAGAGATGAATCCAAATGAAGCCTTTTACTCAAGAGGCCTTGATGATCAATTAAGGGTCTACATTCAATCCTTTCAGGAAGATTTCTCATTTGTTTTACAAGACCTCCAAAAGATCAACAAGCCTGTTATCGTCGAAGGAAATCAGTTAATGCCTTCACTCGCAGCGCCCTATATAAAAGAAAATCATAAAGCCATCTGGCTGATCCCAACAGAGCCTTTTCAAAGAAAGTATTATCAGAAGCGTGATTGGATTAAAGGTGTACTGAAAGATACTGAGGACCCGGAGATTGCTTTTAACAATTGGATGAAGAGAGATGCCTTATTTACAAAGCTTGTGAATGAAGAAGCGAAGCGCTTGGGATTTAAGGTTTTACATGTGGACGACAGCTCGAATTTAGATGAGAATTTTATAAAAATTGAGCGGTTATTTGAATTGGAAAACAGCCAGATTTAAAATCTGGCTGTTACTCCGTTAAATGCAAATTTTAAACAAGATAAAGTCCGCGCATACTTTCTTTCTTGGTACCTCAGAATATAAATGATATGTTTCGTTATACTGCATTCTTTTAAGAAGGTTCTCCTGCTCCAATTTTCTAAGTTCCTCTAAAACGTAAAAGTTGTTTGTATCCATCGTCTCCGCCTCCTTTTGTTACTTTCATTATATGGAAAAGATTACGGGAAGAAATTCATCATTGGAATGAAGTTTTCTCAGACTTTAGATGGGGATTGCAATTTTTGATTGTTATAAGATAATGAAGATGCACTTTTTTTAATGAATGGAGGGATTCATATGAATTTTCCAAAGGATGAAGATGGAAAAGTACTGAATATGCTGTATAAAGAGGGCGTTAATTTTAAAAAGCCCCATATGGTTGATTTTTATGTGGCGGTTCCGGATCAGAAGAACGGAGAAGCCATCTTGAAAGCATTAGCTGATAAAGGCTACAAATTTATGATGGAGTATGACGATGATGTGGAAGAATGGACATGCTTTGGCTCTGTTAAGATGCATTTAAAGCATAACGAGATTACGGCCATGCAAAAGAAGCTTGATGCCATCACCAAGCCTCTTGGCGGCTATGCAGATGGATGGGGCGTCATGACGGAATAGAAAAAAGTCAGCCGAAGGGCTGACTTTTTTATAGGAAAGAAACAATAATTAGCATCGTAAAAATAATCGTCAAATGATTCAGTGAGAAAATGAACATCATTGTTGCCCACTTGTAATCATCCATCTTTTTAAAGCTGATGATTCCGGCAAGCATCCATGCAAGCGTCAGTGCGAACATTGAGAAAGCGACGACTTTGCTGAACGATAGGAACAGGAATGATGATGCAAGCAGCAGAATTAAATAAACGATTGTTTGAATTTTAGCGCGCGGTGTTCCTTTGACAACAGGAAGCATTGGCACACTTGCATTCTTGTAATCTTCTAAACGTCTGATGGCAATCGCATAGAAATGCGGAGGCTGCCATAAAAACATTAATACAAATAGTCCGATTGCTGCAGGGTGGAACATGTCAGGCGAAATGGCTGCCCAGCCGATCAGCGGGGCAATGGCGCCGGATAAGCTTCCTACCTCAGTGTTATAGATTGTTTTTCTTTTTGTCCACATAGTATAAGGGACAAGGTATAAAAATAAGCCAAGAGCTCCAATAAAAGCTGTTAACGGTGAAATGATAAACAAGAACACAATTCCGCTTATTGAAAGAGCGGTGCCAAGCCATAAAGCGAACTTGGGATGAATGGACCCCGTAACGGTCGGTCTCTCCATCGTGCGTTTCATAAGAGAATCGATATCGCGGTCGTAATAGTTATTGATCGCACCGGCACCGCCTACAACAGCTGCTGTGCCAAGCAGAGCAAGAATGACGACCAGAATATTATCCACGAAGCTGACATTATATACAGACAATGCTACAGAAAGGCCGGCAAACATCCCGAGAAGGTTAGACTTCACGATGCCGTCTTTGACGATAGCTTTAAAATTACTCCAAGAAAAGATGCTTTTTATAGAAAGAGAATCCTCTACGATTACCTCTGTACTTTTCATCACAATTCTCCTTTTCTTTTTAAATCCAAAACTCAACCTAATATACTTGATTATCTAACATATTAACAGTTATTTGTACTGGAAAGTAATAGTCGGGAGCATTTGACAAAAAGATGTCGCATCTTTGTGAACATTTTCCATACGTTTTCATATTCTTCAGATAATTACTGGATTGAGTATCTGGAAGCTGTCCACTATAATGACAGTATCATCCATTATGAAGGAGTGTTTGTTCATGAAGCATCAAGCAACACCTTATTTCATGTTTAATGGGAATGCGAAAGAAGCGCTGGAATACTATAGAGGAGTTTTCGGCTGCGAGATTGCTGAAATGCAGACGTATGGCGAAGCGGATTATCCAACTCCGCCTGAGGCTGAACATAAGATCATGCATGCCCGCTTGAAAAAAGATGAGTTTCTTCTGATGGTTTCAGATGCTTTTCCAGGCAACACCGTTGAAACTGGCAACAACCTTTCATTGGTGCTGGAGTTTGAAACAGAGGATGAAATCAGAACTGTTTACAGTGCTCTGCTTGAAAAAGGAACGATTTTAATGGAGCTTCAGGATACATTCTGGGGGGCCACTTACGCAAAGGTGAAGGATACATTCGGGATTATCTGGGATTTGAATTTTGAAAAAGCTAAATAAGTTTTAAGGGAGCTGTCCGATAAGTCCCTAAAATAAAGCACGCAGAGTAAATGTTATTTCCTTTCTGCTTTTTTCAGTAAGCTCTTTAGTAACCTTTGTTGCTTTTAGACTAGATGTTAAAAACATAAGTGGATTGTAGCGGAAGGAACTTGACTCCTGCGGGAAATAGAGCGAAATGGAAGACCCCGCAGGCTCGCCGAGGAGGCTTCCACGCTCCCCGCGGAAAGCAAGTTCCTGGAGCGGAAAGGAACGAGCAATATTTATCATCAAAACAACAATATATGCGCTTTTGTTGAATAATACTTGCATAAACAAGTATCTTCTACTACCATTATTTGTGGACATACTGTTAAAAAGAGGTGTGCACCTATGGTCAAAAAATATTATTTGGACAACTCACTCGGATATAAGCTGTTTCATGCTTCAAGACTTATCTGCAGCCGTTTGAATCAAAACTTAAGAGATTATTCTGTTACATATGAGCAGTGGCAAATTCTGTGCAGGCTTTATGAAAAGGATGGCCAAACGCAAAATCAGCTGGCTTTGCTTAATGAAAGAGATCAAGCAAGTGTTTCACGGCTTATTGATAATATGATCAAGCGCGGGCTGGTGAAACGACTTCCTCACGAAAGTGATAAGCGCATAAACCTGATTTTTTTAACTGAATCAATGAAAGATCTGCAGTCAGAGCTTGAAGGATTAGCCAGTCAAACCATTGCGGATGCTTCAGCAGAGATTAGTGAACAAGACATGGAAATCTGTCTAGCAGTCCTTGATAAAATCAGAAATAACTTAAAATAAATGTTTTTTCATAAATACTTGTTTAAACAAGTAAATTTATATTGACAAATGACAATGAAAATCATTATCATTTAAAGTGAAGATAACAACAAAGCGAAAGCTTCTTTTTTTTAGGATTAAATGAGAATGATTATCTTTATTAGAGCGGATGAGGTGATACCCATAAAATGAGCTTCAAAAATACATGCATGTAAGGAAACGTTATGAAAAAGAGATATTTGTTTTTAGCGCTGACCATTTTATCAATAAGCTCCCTTTTCATCGGGGTCAAGGACATTACGCCATTAGATCTTCTTAATCTGCAGGATGACCAGGTGCAAATCCTCCTGATAAGCAGACTGCCGCGGCTCATCAGCATTCTGATTGCCGGAGTAAGTATGAGTATTTGCGGCTTAATCATGCAGCAGTTAACAAGAAATAAATTTGTCTCTCCGACCACGGCCGGAACGATGGATTCAGCAAGATTGGGAATCTTAGTATCGCTGATGATTTTCACTGCGGCTAGTCCGCTTGAAAAGATGGGTGTTGCTTTTCTTTTCGCATTAGCAGGTACGTTCATTTTTATGAAAATTTTAGAGAGAATCAGATTTAAAGATACGATCTTCATTCCGCTTGTGGGTTTAATGTTCGGCAACATCATCGGTTCAATTACCACCTTTTTCGCCTACAAAAATGATTTGATCCAAAATATGTCGTCGTGGCTCCAGGGCGATTTTTCAATGATTGTAAAAGGACAGTATGAGCTGATCTACATAAGTATTCCTCTTGTCATTATTGCCTATTTCTATGCGAACCGGTTTACGGTAGCAGGAATGGGAGAAGAGTTTTCAGCCAATCTTGGACTGAATTATAAGCAGGTTGTCAATATCGGGCTTGTTATTGTAGCACTTGTGACAACAGTCGTTATTTTAACAGCAGGCGTCATTCCGTTCCTGGGTTTAATCATACCGAACATCGTCAGCATTTATTTAGGAGACAACCTGAAAAAAAGCCTGCCTCATACAGCCTTGCTTGGTGCAGTATTTATCCTGTTCTGTGATATTTTAGGACGCATCATCATTTATCCGTATGAAATATCGATTGGGTTAACTGTCGGTGTGATCGGAAGCATCATTTTCATTTATTTACTGTTTAGGAGAAAGGCCTATGAATAATAAAACAAAACTGATCATCCTTGCTATTATCTCAGTATTATTCGCGGCTGTTTTCCTATTCTATGATGTCGGACGGAATCCCGATTATGTAATCCCCAAACGCGCAGTCAAGATTTTGGCGATTGTTTTGACCGGAAGCTGCATCGCATTTTCGACGATGATTTTTCAAACGATTACAAACAACCGAATCTTAACGCCAAGCATCATTGGATTAGACTCTCTTTATCTTTTTATTCAAACGTTCATCATCTTTGTCTTTGGCTCACAGTCCATGACGATGGCCAATAAGAATATAAACTTTCTTTTATCTGCAGGGTTAATGGTGCTGTTTGCCCTGCTGCTCTATCAGCTGCTTTTTAAAAGAGAAGGGAGAAACATCCATTTTCTCCTGTTAGTCGGGATTGTATTTGGAACGTTATTCGGAAGCATGTCCTCGTTTATGCAGGTGCTGATCGATCCGAATGAGTTTCAAATCGTGCAGGACCGGATGTTTGCAAGCTTTAACAATGTAAATACAGATCTGCTGCTTGCTGCCATTCTTATCGCAGGCGCAATTGCGGTCTATTTTATGAAATTCAGTCATTTCCTCGATGTGCTCTCGCTTGGGAGGGAGCATGCTGTAAATCTTGGGATCGACTACGATGGCGTGGTCAAAAGACTGCTGATCATTATTGCTATTCTAGTCTCCGTTGCAACAGCTCTCGTTGGTCCGATTACATTCCTTGGCCTGCTTGTTGCAAATGTGGCGCATGAGTTTTTAAAAACCCATCAGCACAAGTACTTGATTACAGGATCAATTTTAATCAGCATCATTGCTTTGCTCGGCGGTCAATTTATCGTTGAGAAAGTATTCACCTTTTCAACAACACTCAGCGTGATCATCAATTTCATTGGCGGCGTGTACTTTATTTATCTGCTGCTCAGGGAGAATAAATCATGGTAGAAGTCAGCAAGGTTTCAAAACGGTATGGAAATAAAAATGTAGTGGAAGATGTATCGGTCAGGGTCGAGAAAGGGAAAATCACCTCTTTCATCGGACCGAACGGAGCGGGAAAAAGCACGCTGCTGTCGATGGTCAGCCGGTTGATTAAAAAGGATACGGGGCAGGTGTTTATAGACGGCACAGACATTGGAGAATGGAAAAGCAATGATCTGGCCAAAAAAATCTCGATTCTGAAGCAGTCCAATCATTTGAATATCCGATTAACAATCAGAGACCTCGTCAGCTTTGGAAGGTTTCCATATTCTCAGGGGAAACTGACAAACGAAGATGTGAAGCACGTCGATGAGGCGATTCAATATATGGAGCTTCAGGACATGGAGGATAAATATTTGGATCAGCTGAGCGGAGGCCAGCAGCAGCGGGCATTTATTGCCATGGTCATCGCTCAGAATACAGAATATGTCCTCCTTGATGAGCCGCTGAACAACCTCGATATGAAGCATTCCGTGCAGATCATGAAAGTGCTGAGAAGGCTTGTGGACGAGCTTGGGAAAACAGTCGTAATTGTGATTCATGACATCAACTTTGCTTCCTGCTATTCCGATTTTATTGTCGCGTTAAAGGACGGAAAAATCGTGAAGGAAGGTCCTGTTGAAGAAATCATTACATCACCTGTTTTAAAAGAGATCTATGAAATGGATATCGATATCCAAACAATAAATGGCAATCGTATTTGTGTTTATTTTTAAAAACTAATAGGGGTGAAAGAAGATGAAGAAACTATTAATCTTAGCACTAAGCTTAGTGCTTGCAGTGTTCGCAGCAGCATGCGGATCGAATGAAGCAGAAGAAACAACAGCCAGCGCAGAGAAAGAAGAACTGACAATTAAGCATCAATTAGGCGAAACAAAGGTACCTAAAAACCCTGAAAAAGTTGTTGTTTTTGATTTTGGAACGCTGGATTCAATGAATAAACTGGGCGTTGAAGCAGAGGGAGTGCCGCAGGAAAACGTTCCTTCTTACCTTTCAAAATATGAAGATGCAAAATACGAAAATGTCGGCGGCTTAAAAGAGCCTGACTTTGAAAAAATCAATGAAATGGAACCTGATCTCATCATTATTTCAGGCAGACAGCAGGATTCATACGAAGAGATGAGCAAAATTGCCCCAACGATTTTCATGGGTGTGGACACAACGAAGTACATGGAATCATTTAAAGAAAATGTCACAACATTAGGCGAGATCTTCGGCAAGGAAGAAGAAGCAGAAAAAGAGTTTGCTAATGTAGAAGAGTCTATAAAAGCGCTTAAAGAGAAAGCTTCAGCAGGGAATGAAAAAGCGTTAATTGTCTTCGCAAATGACGGCAAGGTAAGTGCATACGGAGCAGGCTCACGCTTTGGAATCATCCATGACGAATTTGGGTTTGCACCAGCTGATGAAAAGATTGAAGTATCTACACATGGACAAAGCATTTCATTTGAGTACATTGTAGAAAAAGATCCTGACTACTTATTTGTAATTGATAGAGGTGCAGTTGTCGGCGGTGAATCTTCTGCGAAGCAAGTAGTAGAGAATGATTTGGTTAAAAATACGAAAGCCTATAAAAATGGGAAAATCATTTATCTTGATCCTGACTACTGGTACCTCTCAGGCGGCGGACTTGAATCTGTTGCAGGCATGACGGAGGAAGTAAAGGGAGCTATTCAATAATAAAGTGAGACTGCGGGGACATGTTCCCCGCAGTTTTTTGATAGAGAGTCCAGTTAAACTGATCTTTTTTAGGGGGGAAATGGAAAAAAGAAAGTAAATCAGACAGATCGGCTAGTATTTTAGCAGTTTTCGCCAGTAAAAAGGTCAAACTGGCAAGTAGCGGCCTTGATTTGGAAAGTAAACCTGGTTTCAGCAAAAACAAAGACCGGACCTGAGTAATCAGCTTTCAGCAATAACAAAAACCGGACACAATGCCCGGTTTCCTTTAATCATTCACTCTAGCAACTATTTTCCCTTTCACATGGCGCTCAGACAGCTGAACCAATGCTTCCGGCACTTCTTCAAGTGAAATGACCTGCTCAAGCAGAGGGGATAGCTGTCTTTCAGCAACGAGCATCAGCATGTCATCACCCATGACAGCTAAGTCCTTCTGCTGCTGGATGTTATTTGACTGATGAACGGCGCCAAGAGCAATTTCATGATAAGAAACAGCTTTCGTAAATGGCTTCACTTTTGTAAAGTCAGGCGCTCCGGCAATGTACGCAATTCTGCCGTTGAAAGAGAGGCAGTCAAGAGAATCTGTTGCATTTTGACGGCTTACCGTATCAAGAACGGCATCCACGCCATTGCCTGCTGTTAATTCCATCACTTTTGCGATGACATCCGATTCTTTATAGTCGATTGCGTAATCTGCGCCAAGTGACTTAACGTATTCATGATTAGCTGCAGATGCTGTTGTAAACACAGTTAGGCCTGAGCGTTTTGCCATTTGAATCGCAAATCCGCCGACACCGCCGGCTCCCCCATGAATTAAAATGGATTCACCCTCGGTAATGCGAAGCTTTCTGTATAAAGCCTGATATGCTGTATAGCCGGCTGTTGGAAGAGCAGCTGCATCTTCAAAAGATACAGAGTCAGGAATAATGGAAACTGTGTGTGCGGTTGTAACTGCATATTCCGCAAATCCGCCTTTTTTTGTTAAGTCACCGTGGTAAACAACACGGTCACCTATTTGTACATTCGTTACTTCAGCACCGGTTTCTTCAACAATCCCAGCCGCATCAAGCCCAAGAATATGAGGATAGCTCCAAAGCGGATTTCCGCCAGTGGCCGTTTTATAATCAACCGGATTCAGTCCGGCAGCTTTTACTTTAATCAAAATTTCGCCTTTACCCGGAGAAGGCTTTTCTGTCTCTCCAACGCGCATTTCTTTCCATTCGCCTTTACCTTCAAGCAATAGTGCTTTCAAAAGTGAACACTCCTTAATTCAATGTGTATATACAACTATTCTAACCAATTATAGAAAACGAAGAAGTTGACTTTCAATTTTCCTGCTTGAAAATTAACGAATGACAAATATTGATTTTTGTCATTCGTCATGATAAAGTTTTTTTATAACTAGGAGGTGTCGATATGGAAAATCGAAAAATAGGTCAAAATGGTTCTGCCGTATCATCTATTGGATTGGGATGTATGGGAATGTCAGATCTTTACGGGGCTGCAGACAGAAATGAGAGCATCGCCACCATTCACGAAGCTCTTGAAAAAGGCATTACGTTATTTGATACGGGAGATTTTTATGGTGTCGGCCATAATGAAATGCTTTTAGGCGAAGCCCTTAAAGGCGGTAAAAGAGACAATGCGTACATCGCGGTAAAATTTGGTGTGCTCCGTTCTCCGGATGGAGAATGGATTGGTTTTGACGGAAGTCCGCGCTCTGTGAAGAATTCACTTGCCTATACCCTTAAGCGATTAGGAGTCGATCACATCGATCTTTATCAGCCTGCGAGAGTGGATCCGAACGTTCCGATAGAAGAAACAGTCGGTGCGATTGCAGACATGGTAAAAGCTGGCTATGTGCGTCAGATTGGGTTATCAGAAGCGGGTGCAGACACGATTCGCCGTGCGCACGCTGTTCATCCGATCAGCTGGCTGCAAATTGAATATTCTCTTTTCAGCCGCGGCATTGAAAAAGAAATCTTGCCAACACTTCGCGAGCTTGGCATTTCCCTTTCGGCATACGGCGTTTTATCCAGAGGCTTACTGAGCGGTGCCTGGTCTAAAGACCGTGCAATGAGCGCTTATGATTTCAGAAGCCACTCCCCGCGTTTCAAAGGGGAAAATCTTGATCAGAACTTAAAGCTTGTTGATGCTTTAAAAGGGATTGCTGAAGAAAAATCAGCTAACGTTGCGCAGCTTGCAATTGCCTGGGTTCTTTCAAGAGGAGATGATGTTATTCCGCTGATCGGAGCGCGCCGCAGAGAACACCTTCAGGATGCACTTGCTGCTGTGAACCTGCAATTATCAGCCGAGGATGCAGAAAGAATTGAAAACGCGATTCCTGCACATGCAGTTGCCGGAGAAAGATATGCGGCAGATCAAATGAAGATGCTGGATAGTGAGCGCTGATGTCTGAACCTTTAACAACAGAAGCAATCTTAGACACAGCTGAAAAAGTACTTCGCCGTTTTGGCACCCAAAAAGCAACGGTAGTCGATGTGGCAAGAGAGTTAAATGTCAGTCACGGTACAGTTTATCGTCACTTTTCAAGCAAAGAAGCCTTAAGAAGAGCGGTTGCTGAACGATGGCTGCACCGTGTCTCATCACCGCTTGCAGAGATTCCGCATCAATCTTCAAGCGCCGCAGAAAGGCTTCATACATGGTTCCAGACCCTTATGACGATCAAGCAAACAAAAGCATTAGAGGATCCGGAATTATTTAACGTGTATACGGAACTTGCAGAAGAAGCAGTAGATATAGTGCAAGCCCATGTGGAGGAGCTTGTAAAACAAATAGCTGAAATTGTTGAATATGGAATCAGTCTGAACGAATTTAAAGCAGGGGATGCACGTGGCCTTGCCTCTGCGATCTTCGTGTCGACTGCAAAATTTCATCACCCATTTCACGCAAAAGAGTGGGAAACGCCGCGAATCAACGAAGAGTTTGAAGCCGTATGGCAGCTGATTCTTTCTGGCATCGCAGAAAAATAAAAACGAAAGGCCGGCTCCGATAGAGAGCCGGCCTTGTTTTATTTATTATGAACCAATTCCCGATTCTGCTGCACATAAAAACTGCCCTTCGAAAGCTTTACCGTCACATCTGAGATCGCCGCGATGTTTTGATCATGTGTGACAACAATGATGCATTTATCTTCCTTATGGGCCAGATCCTGAAAGAGCCGGACGATGTCTTTTGCTGTGTCCTCATCTAAATTTCCCGTTGGCTCGTCTGCAATAATTAAATCAGACTTGCAGGAAAGCGCCCGGGCGATGGAAACGCGCTGCTGCTGCCCGCCGCTTAAGGTCAGAACTTTTTGCCGCGCCTGTTTTTCAGAAATGCCTACCTTCTCAAGCATCTGCAAAGCAAATTCTTTTTTGTTTGGCTGGGCTGATCCCGTGATCTCCATAGCCGTCGTTACGTTTTGAAGGGCTGTCATATACGGCAGCAGGTTATAGGATTGAAAAACAACCGATACGTATTTGTTGCGGAAGTTGGCAAGGCCGATTTTCTTAATGTTTTTGCCTTCATATAAGACAGAGCCTTCTTTCGCAACGTCCAGTGCGCTTGCAAGTGCCAGAAAGGTTGTTTTTCCTGATCCGGATGGACCGACGATGGTATAGAAGCTTCCTTTGTTAAAGCCAATGGAAATGCCGTTCAAAATCACATGCTTTTTATTTTCATGATGGTACCAGTAGCTGACGTTTTCAAATTGCATCAGATTTGTCATGGATGTTTCCTCCTTAGTCTTGTTTCGTTAAAATGGTTTTCGGCTGAAGTCTTAAAACAGATAAAGCTGGGATTAGCGCTGAAATAATGGCGATTAACAGCCCGATGCCAAAGAGGATGCCTAAATCCTTGCCGGTCACTTCAATTTGAAGCTCATCAATTGGTTCTGCCTCTGCTGCAGACTGCTGCATCCCAATCGGTCCGCCCATTGCCATGCCGCCTCGTCCGCCTCCAAATGAAGCTGGATTTGATGCGGTTTCTTCTGTCTGAGTAAGCTCCTGGGAAAGCAGCTGATCCCCGAATTGTTTTGCCACGGCCTGGCCGGAAAGAGATGATACGCCAAGAGCCAGGACAGCGACGATTAAGATTTCAAACAGGAATTGTCCTACGAGCTTCCACTTCTTTTCCCCAATCGCAAGCAGGACGCCCATTTCGTATTTGCGTTCACGAATAGACATCATGATGATGAGTCCTAAAATAACGGCTCCGGCGATCGTTACTAAATACACGACATTTTTTGAAAAAGAAGCCACATTGTTAATTGGCCCGATCATTTGCTGGTACGTCTGATCGTCCGCATCCAATTTGAACGTTTCAAAATCGATGCTGCTGTTTTCTTTTGCCTCATCTGTGAAGCTGTCAATTTTCTCAGGGTCATTCATGTAATATACCGCCTGATCAATGGTTCCTTCGTAATCTGCTCCTTTAAGAGCGGAGGCTGCTGTATAAGGAACATAAAGCAGGTTGTATGGATTCATAGCTGTGACGTTTCTTCCGCCTAAATCTGTGCCTGCAGAAGCTGTTTCGTAGATGCCTACAATCTCAAGCTCTAAAGATGTCTCTTCATCAGCTGTTGATTGCACAGTGACCTTATCGCCGACTGCCAGCTCATTGTCTTTTGCGAGTGTTTTTTCTATGACTGTTACATTTTTCTCTAAATCTTCATCTGTCAGGTGACGGCCTTCTACTATAGTAGATTCGCTGTTTAAGAAGGACTGGACAGAATCTGTAAACATAACACCCTGAAGCGTAATATCTGCTGCAGACATAGGTCCGCCGCCCATGCCGCCGCCCGGACCACCTTCTTCTGTTTCTGCCGTATCAGTGGATTCATTTTCGATCGGCTCGAAGTTCGCTGCTGTTCCGAAAGTAGAGGATAAGAAATTATAGCCTTTTACTTGAGAGTAGGAAGTTAGTTCTTCAGCTGATTCTTCTGGTATGGGAACAGGCTGAAAACGGACTCTTTCCCCTTCAGTGCTTTGGCTCCGCTGCTGTTCCATTAATTTTTCCATATCAACATTCAGAGTCACTTCGCCTCCGAGAGATTCTCTCGCAAGCAAGCTTGATTTTTCAGCAGCTGACTGAATCGAGAGCCCTGATAGAACAAACACGCAAATGACAGTAAAAATAAAGACTTGGAGCAGGCTTTTTCCTGCACGTGCTTTGACACTTAAAAAACCGCGTTTGATAAAATTCATTTTGTTTCTCCTTTGTATTAGACTTAGGACAACTTTCTTGCTTTCACAGAATAGGCGACAGAAATGAACAAACTATGTCCAAACTATTTCTTAACCTTTAAAAAACAGGGAACAATTTAGAAAACTGTTGCGAAACGATGAAATTCACTTTACTTTGAAAAGAAAGTCATATTTTTGGATGGTGCAAATATGAAGGTTCTAGTTATAGAAGATAATCAAAGTGTCAGTGCGATGCTTGAAATGTTTTTTTCAAAAGAAGGCATTCAGGGTGCTTTTATAAATGATGGACTTGAAGGCTACAATGCATATAAGCGGGAAGACTGGGACGTGCTGATTATTGATTGGATGCTTCCGGGGATGGACGGGGTTACTCTTTGCAGAAAAATCAGGGAAGAGAAAAGCTCGGTTCCGATCATTATGCTGACAGCAAAGGACAGCGAGTCGGATCAGGTGCTTGGTTTAGAGATGGGAGCGGATGATTATGTAACGAAGCCTTTCAGCCCGCTTGCTCTTATGGCGCGTATTAAAGCGGTATCCCGCAGGCACTCCGTTTCGCATGCGCCTAAAAAAGAGACAGGCAGTCTTGAAACAGCTTATTTCAAAATCAGCAGGCAGACACGGGAAGTCTTGCTTGAAAATAAAAAAGTCGAAAACTTAACGCCTAAAGAGTTTGATCTCCTTTATTATTTTGCGGAGCACCCGCGTCAGGTTTTTACGCGCGAACAGCTGCTTGAGCGTGTTTGGGGCTATCAGTTTTACGGAGATGAACGGACGGTTGATGTTCATATTAAACGATTGCGGGCAAAGCTGGGCTCGCAAACAAGGCCCTTTTTCCATACGGTATGGGGAGTGGGCTATAAATTCGATGAAACGGTAGATCCGAATGAGAATTAAGTATATTTATCAGCTGTTTTTAAGTCATATCAGCATTCTGATTATCGCTTTTATGATTTTAAGTCTTGTTGTAGCCCAATATGCGGAATCCTTTGTTTATGAAAACAAAGTGGAAGAGCTTGAGCAGTATGGCAACAGAATCATAACAGACGTGCAAAATAATAGGGGCGAGCGGGCGCTGAGAGAGTATGAGCACGTGCTCAGTGCTAGAGGCATACGTTTTAGTCTTTTTGACGATAAAGGGATGATTTTTTACCCTTATCCAGGCAACGCTCCAAGGTTTCAGCCGACAGAAGAAGAGTGGCAGAACCTGAAGGCTGGCGAGAGAATCGTTGTAAAGCATGAGATCAAGCGTTTTGACCAGGAGGTTTCTTTGGTTGCCCTTCCGTATCTTGAGAACGGCAATCTCTCCGGCGGGATTCTTCTTGTTTCGCCGATTAAAGGATCCAGAGAAACAATCAGCGAAATTAACCGCTATCTTCTCTATACCATTTTAATCTCTTTATCCATTTCGCTTTTATTAAGCTGGTTTCTCTCAAACGTTCATGTGAAAAGAATTCAGCGGATCAGAAACGCGACCTCAATGATTGCGGAAGGGAAATATGATATTTCGGTGCCATCGTCCAATATTGATGAAATCGGCGAGCTTGCGAATGATTTTAATAATATGGCAGAGCAGCTTAAGCAATCCAATCAGGAAATCGAAAGTTTAGAGAATCGAAGAAGAAAATTCATGGCGGATGTCTCTCATGAATTAAGAACGCCGCTCACGACCATCAGCGGCGTGATTGAAGGGCTTAAAAACAACATGATTGAAGAGACTGAAAAGGATAAAGGCATTCAGCTTGTTAGTCAGGAAGCAAAACGCCTCATCAGACTTGTAAATGAAAACCTTGATTATGAAAAAATCCGTTCCAATCAGGTGAAGCTTTTTAAAGAAGAAATTCAGCTGACAGAAGCTTTTGAAATCATTAAAGAACATTTATTTTTTCAGGCAGAAGAAAAACAGGTGGAATTGAAGATTGATGGAAATGAAGAAATAACGGTTTTTGCTGACTATGACCGCCTCATTCAAATCTTAATCAATATAACGAAAAACAGTATTCAATTTACAGAGAGCGGGACCGTTTGGCTGCGCGGGAAAAAGGGGTATAAGGAAACAATTATTGAAATTGAAGACACAGGAATCGGAATGGATCCCAAAGAGGTTGAATCAATTTGGCAGCGTTTTTACAAAGTAGATATGTCCAGAACCGGCCAACAATTTGGCGAATTCGGCCTGGGACTATCGATTGTCAAACAGCTTGTTCACCTTCATCAGGGGGAAATTGAGATTCACAGCCAAAAAGATCAAGGCACCAAATTTATTCTGAAATTTCCTGATAAGAAACATGATTTCTGATTGGTTCTTTTCGTAAACTTTGTTGTTTTAGGACTAAATGTTTAAAACCTAAAGTGGATTGTAGCGGAAGGCACTTGACTCCTGCGGGAAAATAGAGGGAAATGGGAGACCCCGCAGGCAAGGCCGAGGAGGCTTCCACCCTCCCCGCGGAAAGCAAGTGACTGGAGCGGAAAGAAACGTTCAACATTAACCATGAAAAACAACAATCTTTGTTAATAGTTTAGACATAATTTCCTGATACACTATGTGAAAACAAATTTATAAGGAGGGAAAAAACATGAAAAAGAAGGATACAGCATTTATTATTATCGGCGCAGTCGTGATGGCTGCAGTGAATGTGCTCTTTTTTACAGCGCCGGTATAAAGCAGGAGAAAGTCCAGAGTGAAATTGTTCTATTGCTCCAAATGTGATATATTTCAAACGAAGTAAACTTTGTGAGGGTAATGTAAATGAACATAGATAATGAAATATCAAAGAGACGGACTTTCGCCATCATCTCCCATCCGGATGCGGGAAAGACGACACTAACAGAGAAATTATTATATTTCGGCAAAGTCATCCGTGAAGCAGGTACGGTTAAAGGGAAGAAGACGGGCAAATTTGCGGCTTCCGACTGGATGGAAATTGAAAAAAAACGCGGAATCTCCGTTACATCAAGTGTCATGAGCTTTCCATACCATGATTTCCACGTAAACATTCTGGACACTCCTGGACATGAAGATTTCAGTGAAGACACATACCGCACGCTTACAGCAGTAGACAGCGTAGTGATGATCATCGACTCTACAAAAGGGGTCGAGCCTCAGACGATCAAGCTTTTCAAAGTCTGCCGCATGAGAGGCATCCCTATCTTTACATTTATTAATAAGCTTGACCGTGAAGGAAAAGATCCGCTTGAGCTGCTTTCTGAGATTGAGGAAGTACTCGGCATTGAATCTTATCCAATGAACTGGCCGATCGGCATGGGTAAGCGTTTCCTGGGCATTATCGACCGTGAACAGCATACCGTCGTACAGTTTAAAGGAAACGAGCAGGAAGAAATCATCCCTTCAGATGAAGTAGATGCAAGTGAGATTGGCAGCCATCCGACTTATTTGGAAACAAAGGATGAAATGGAGCTGCTTGAGGAAGCCGGCAATCAGTTCGACGCTGAACGTGTTAAGCGCGGAGAATTAACACCTGTCTTCTTCGGAAGTGCGCTTGCGAACTTTGGTGTAAAATCATTTTTTGATGTGTTTTTACAATATGCCGTTCCTCCGCAGCCGCGAAGAACAAACCATGGCTTCATAGCTCCTGAGACAGAAGATTTTTCAGGCTATATCTTTAAGATTCAAGCCAATATGAATCCTGCCCACCGCGACCGCATCGCATTTCTGCGCGTGTGCTCCGGACGATTTGAGCGCGGCATGAGCGTGCAGCTGAGCAGAACGAATAAAACGCTTAAGCTGAATCAGACGCAGGTGTTTATGGCAAAAGACAGAGAGACAGTTGATGAAGCATTCGCAGGCGACATCATCGGAATCTATGATCCGAACGTTTATCAAATCGGCGATACTTTAACGGTTGGAAAAGAAGGCTATCATTATGATGAGCTTCCACAGTTCCCGCCGGAGATGTTCAAAAAAGTACGCGTGAAAAACGTCATGAAAGCGAAGCAGTTCCGTAAAGGAATTGACCAGCTTGTTCAAGAGGGCGCCATCCAGTATTTCCGTCAGGATTCAACGGACGACATCATTCTTGGCGCTGTCGGACAGCTTCAGTACGAGGTATTTGAATACCGGATGAGAGCTGAGTACAACGTAGAAATCGAATTTGTTCCTATGGGCGACCGTATTCCAAGATGGATCGGCAATGAAAAATTCGAAAAACGCTTCTTTGATTCAAGAAGCCTGCTTGTACGCGACCGCAATGATCAATATGCAGTCCTCTTTGAAAATGATTTTACCTTCAGACATTTTAAAGAAAATCACAAAGAGATTGAATTGATCGATCTTCTTCAGGAAAACGACTATCAAAGCTTTTCTGCTTCAGAGAAGTAAGCAGGAGCTGATTCCATGTTACTAAAAGCCGTTTTGGCCCTGACTCTGCCTTTTATTATTTTGACATTGTTTGCCAGGGTCTCATATAACCATTACGTAGCGACTGTCCTGACCATTGCACTTTTAGCTGCAGCATATACAAAAGGCTATATGGATTCATGGATCATCATTGTTTTAGATGTGATATCCGTTACGGCCGGATTCTTGTATGCGGCAAAAATGGCACGGCGCACAAGACGCGAAAAAACGAATTAAGACTTAAACCTGTTCCCTTTGGGAGCGGGTTTTTTGTTTTACAGCGGACCCAGTGTCATTGATGTATCAGTCTCAAATGGACTTTTATCCGTTTTCATGTTTTCACCGCCTGGCTGCTGCCGGTTTACCATCCCTCCTAAAAAGGTATTGAAAAAGATAAGTCAGGCATTTAAATAGCAAAATCAGGCGATAATGATAGAATCAAATACAAAATGTCGAACGAAACATACGAACTATAGTTCGTATTTTTGGTGATTTTTCACTCGTTTATGGTAAAATATGAATACTGATTACATATGAATGGAGGTCCTCCTGTTGAGCGATCGTTTTGATTTAGTCTCGAATTATAAGCCAGAGGGCGACCAGCCTCAGGCTATAAAACAGCTCGTCCAGGGCATTAAAGAAGGAAAGAAGCATCAGACGCTTCTTGGCGCTACAGGTACAGGGAAGACGTTTACCGTTTCAAACGTCATCCAGGAAATAAACAAACCGACGCTGATTATTGCTCATAATAAAACATTGGCGGGACAATTATACAGCGAATTCAAAGAGTTCTTTCCAAACAACGCAGTCGAATACTTCGTCAGCTACTATGATTATTATCAGCCGGAGGCCTATGTGCCGCAGACTGATACATTCATAGAAAAAGACGCAAGCATCAATGATGAAATCGATAAGCTCAGACACTCCGCAACAGCCTCGCTGTTTGAGCGGAAGGACGTCATTATCATCGCGAGTGTATCGTGCATTTACGGCTTGGGGTCGCCTGAAGAATACCGTGACCTGGTCGTTTCTCTCCGCACGGGCATGGAGATTGAACGCAATCAGCTGCTCAGAAGACTTGTTGATGTGCAGTATGAAAGAAATGATATTGATTTTAAGCGAGGGACCTTCAGAGTGCGCGGAGATGTTGTGGAAATTTTCCCGGCATCAAGAGACGAGCAGTGCGTCAGAGTTGAATTTTTCGGCGATGAAATCGACCGGATCAGAGAAGTGGATGCACTAACGGGCGAAATCAAAGGAGACCGCGAACATATCTCCATTTTCCCTGCATCTCACTTCGTTACCCGCGAGGAAAAGCTGAAGGTTGCGATAACGAATATCGAGCAGGAGCTTGATGAACGGCTGAAAGAGCTTCATGAGAACGGCAAGCTGCTAGAAGCTCAGCGGCTCGAACAGCGTACCCGCTATGATCTTGAAATGATGCGGGAAATGGGCTTTTGTTCAGGGATTGAAAACTACTCAAGACACCTGACGCTTCGCCCTGCTGGTTCAACTCCATATACATTGCTTGATTTCTTCCCGGAAGATTTCATGATTGTCGTGGATGAATCCCACGTGACCATTCCCCAGATCAGAGGAATGTTCAATGGTGACCAGGCAAGAAAGCAGGTGCTCGTTGATCACGGGTTCCGTCTGCCATCAGCAAAAGACAACCGTCCGCTTCAATTTGAAGAGTTTGAAAAACATATCAATAACATTCTGTTTGTATCGGCCACACCAGGCCCATATGAGCTTGATCATACACCAGAAATGGTTCAGCAGATCATCCGCCCGACGGGACTTCTTGATCCGACCATTGATGTAAGGCCGATCCAGGGTCAGATTGATGATCTGATCGGTGAAATTCAGGCAAGAACAGAACGCAATGAGCGTGTACTTATCACAACACTGACGAAGAAAATGTCAGAGGATCTGACTGATTATCTGAAGGACATTGGCATCAAGGTGAACTACCTGCATTCGGAAATCAAAACTTTAGAGCGGATTGAAATCATCCGTGAACTCCGGCTTGGGAAGTATGACGTTCTGGTCGGAATCAACCTTCTGAGAGAGGGGCTCGATATTCCTGAGGTGTCCTTAGTAGCCATTTTGGATGCAGATAAGGAAGGCTTCCTGAGATCTGAGAGATCGTTGATTCAGACGATCGGACGTGCAGCCCGGAACTCAAACGGACATGTTATTATGTATGCCGATAAAGTGACGAAATCAATGGAAATTGCCCTGAACGAAACGAAACGCCGCCGCGAAACGCAGGAGGCTTTCAATAAAAAGCACGGCATTGAGCCAAAAACGATACAGAAAAAAATTCGCGAAACGATTCGCGCTGTTATTGCACCGGAGGATGGGGAAGAATTGGGTGCACAAGTTCCAAAGCTCGGCAAGCTGACGAAGAAAGAGCGCGAAAAGGTTATCGAACAAATGGAAGCAGAGATGAAAGAGGCTGCAAAAGGCTTGAACTTCGAGCGTGCAGCTGAGCTTCGCGATCTGATTCTAGAGCTAAAAGCGGAAGGATGAAACTAGATGGCAATTGATAAAATTATTGTGAAAGGTGCGCGCGCTCACAACTTAAAAAATATAGATGTGACGATTCCGCGGGATAAGCTTGTGGTTCTGACAGGCTTATCAGGTTCGGGGAAATCGTCGCTTGCATTTGATACGATTTATGCAGAAGGCCAGCGCAGATATGTTGAATCTCTTTCTGCTTATGCCCGTCAGTTCCTGGGGCAAATGGATAAGCCGGATGTCGATTCAATTGAAGGACTTTCACCTGCGATTTCAATCGATCAAAAAACAACCAGCCGCAATCCGCGTTCAACCGTCGGAACCGTGACAGAAATTTATGATTACCTGAGACTTCTATTTGCGCGTGTAGGCAGACCGACCTGCCCGAATCATGACATTGAAATCTCATCACAGACGATTGAGCAAATGGTTGACCGGATTTTAGAATATCCCGAACGTACAAAGCTTCAGGTCCTTGCACCGATTGTCTCCGGCCGAAAAGGGACTCATGCCAAGGTTTTTGAAGAGATCAAAAAGCAAGGGTACGTAAGGGTTCGCGTAAACGGCGAGATGATGGAGATCGGTGATGAGATTACCCTTGAGAAAAACAAAAAACATAGTATTGAAGTAGTAATTGACCGTATCGTCATCAAAGAAGGAATTGCAGCCCGGCTTGCAGATTCGCTTGAAGCTGCACTTGGTCTTGGCGAAGGCAGAGTCATGATTGATGTCATTGGAGAAGAAGAGCTTCTTTTCAGCGAGCATCATGCTTGTCCGCTTTGCGGATTTTCAATCGGCGAGCTGGAACCGAGAATGTTTTCTTTTAACAGTCCGTTCGGTGCATGTAATGAGTGTGACGGCCTTGGAACGAAGCTTGAAGTCGATGTAGACTTAGTCCTTCCAAACAAGGATTTATCATTAAAGCAGCATGCGCTGGCTCCGTGGGAACCGACGAGCTCTCAATATTACCCTCAGCTGCTTGAGGCTGTGTGCAATCATTACGGCATCCCGATGGATGTTCCTGTAAAAGAAATCCCATCCCACTTGCTGGACAAGATTTTATACGGCAGCGGAAACGATGAAATTTACTTCCGCTATGAAAATGACTTCGGTCAGGTGCGTGAAAATTACATTCAGTTTGAAGGCGTCATCCGTAACGTAGAGCGCCGCTATAAGGAAACAAGCTCAGACTATATCCGTGAGCAAATGGAAAAATACATGGCACAGCAGGCCTGCCCTAAGTGTAAAGGCCATCGTTTGAAAAAAGAAAGTCTGTCTGTGCTTGTCGATGGCCATCACATTGGGAATGTCACTTCTTTATCTGTTCATGAAGCCATCGATTTCTTTGAAAAGGTCAACTTGACAGAAAAAGAAATGCAGATTGCAAGACTGATTTTAAGAGAGCTTGAAGAAAGGCTCGGCTTTTTAAATAATGTCGGTCTTGATTACCTGTCTTTAAGCCGTGCTGCAGGAACACTTTCAGGCGGAGAAGCACAGCGGATCAGGCTTGCGACTCAGATTGGTTCTAGATTAACAGGTGTTCTGTACATTCTTGACGAGCCTTCAATCGGACTTCATCAGCGTGACAATGACAGGCTCATCCAGACGCTTCAAAGCATGAGGGATATCGGCAACACCCTTATCGTTGTTGAGCATGATGAAGACACAATGCTCGCTGCCGACTATTTAATAGATATCGGTCCTGGAGCAGGCGTTCATGGAGGGGATATTATCTCTGAAGGAACACCCGAATATGTGATGAATGATAAGAATTCCTTAACCGGCCAATATTTATCGGGCAAAAAATTCATTCCGCTGCCGGTAGAACGCAGAAAACCGGACGGCCGTTTCATTGAGATAAAAGGCGCTAGCGAAAATAACCTGAAAAACGTTTCAACGAAGTTTCCGCTTGGCACGTTTGTGGCCGTTACTGGAGTATCGGGATCCGGCAAGAGTACGCTTGTAAATGAAATTCTTCATAAGTCACTTGCTCAAAAGCTGAACAAAGCAAAAACGAAGCCTGGGGAGCATAAAGAAATCAAAGGAACAGAAGAGCTTGATAAGGTCATCGATATCGATCAATCGCCGATTGGCCGGACTCCCCGCTCTAACCCGGCAACCTATACAGGTGTTTTTGATGACATCCGCGACGTTTTTGCCACAACAAACGAAGCGAAGGTGCGCGGCTACAAGAAAGGCCGCTTCAGTTTTAATGTAAAAGGCGGCCGCTGTGAGGCATGCCGGGGAGACGGAATCATCAAGATAGAAATGCATTTCCTTCCTGATGTTTATGTACCATGCGAAGTGTGCCATGGAAAACGGTATAACCGCGAAACACTGGAAGTGAAATACAAAAACAAAAACATTGCTGACATTTTAGAAATGACCGTTGAAGATGCAGTCGCATTTTTCGAGAACATTCCTAAAATCAGACGGAAGCTCCAAACCATTTATGATGTAGGACTCGGATACATTACACTTGGTCAGCCTGCAACAACCCTGTCGGGAGGAGAAGCGCAGCGTGTAAAGCTTGCTTCTGAGCTGCATCGCCGTTCAACAGGACGTTCACTGTACATTCTGGATGAACCGACAACAGGCTTGCATGTGGATGACATTGCAAGACTATTGAAAGTCCTTCAGCGCCTCGTCGAAAATGGAGATACTGTCTTAGTGATTGAGCATAACCTTGATGTCATTAAAGCAGCAGATTATCTGATCGATCTTGGACCGGAAGGCGGAGATCACGGCGGACAAATCGTCGCAACAGGAACTCCGGAACAGGTTGCCAAGGTAGAAGGATCTTATACAGGCAAGTATTTAAAGCCTATCTTAATAAGAGACCGCGACCGGATGAAAAAGGCCATAAAAGAAAAAGAAGCAGTAGCCAAAGCCTGAAAGAGGGACGGGATTGTCCAATAAGTCTCTATAATGAAGCAGGGAGGAAAAACAAATGTTATTTCCTTCCGGCTTTTTTCTGTAGGCTCTTTTCATAAACTTTGTTGTTTTTAGACTCCATGTTACTAACTTTAAGTGGATTGCAGCGGAAGGAACTTGACTCCTGCGGGAAATAGAGCGAAGTGGGAGACCCCGCAGGCACGTGCACTGCCCCCTATAAATTGGACACTTTATTTACTAAGCAGCTTGCTCAAAACTAGTTCGATAAGACACTGGACTTTTACGTTGTAATCGTGATTTGATTCTCAAATGATTGTAGTAGTGTATATACTCTTCGAGTTCTTTCTTGAAGTGGTCTATACTCTCGAATTGTTGTAAGTACAGAAATTCTGATTTCAATATCCCGAAAAAGTTTTCTATAACGGCGTTGTCGTAACAGTTTCCTTTTCGAGACATGCTTTGAGTAATGTGATTTTCTTTTAATATGTGCTGGTATCGAGGCATTTGATAATGCCAGCCCTGGTCAGAATGAAGTAAGAGTTCGTCGTTTTCGTTCACGCGCTGTAGGCCTTCTATCAACATCGTCTCTACTAAATCAAACGTAGGCCTTGTATTGAGCGTATACGTGATAATCTCGCCATTAAACAGGTCCAGAATAGGGGACAGGTATAATTTCTGTCCAAACAATTTAAATTCCGTGATGTCTGTCACCCACTTCTGATTTGGTTTTTCGGCCTTGAATTTACGATTTAAGATGTTTGGAGCTGTTTTTCCGACCCCGCCCTTATAGGATTTGTACTTCTTCATTCGTACGATGCATTGAAGCCCTATCTCTTTCATAATACGAAGGACTTTCTTCTTGTTAATCATATACCCTTTGGCTTGAAGGACATCTGTGATACGGCGATGGCCAAGGCGTCCTTTGTGCTTACGGTAAATGAAGCGAATTCTCCTTTTCCACTTGCGGTCAGGATCCGGCTGTTTCCATAATTGAACGCGGTGATAGTAGGTGCTTTTCGGCAAATCAGCAATCTTCACCAGTTGGTTAACAGGGAATTCGTGCCTTAGTTCATAGATTACTTGCGTTTTGAGTGTTTTACTGATTCTTTCTGAACTAAGGCTCGCAGCTTTTTTAAATACGCATTCTCCATACGAAGAAGTTCGTTTTCTTTTTTCAGTTCTTCTATAGATGGGTCAGAGGAATTTTCTTTCTTATTCTTTTTCTTTTGATTATGAGATGACATGGCAGATGGCCCCTTTTCCTTTATTTTAAGGGCATCTTCACCACCAATCTCCCACTTTTTCTTCCACCTACGGAGCATACAAGGATCTGGTAGGTGGAAAATGGCCGATGCCTCTCGAATCGAGTAATTCGTTTCATTTGTAAATTGAATTACCCTCAGTTTAAAGGCTGGCGAATAGTTTGTATAGGGAAAGGAGAATGCTTGGTCACCATGATGTTTGAACAGCATCACCCAGTTTCGGAGAACGGAGTGATCGACTCCAACCTCTTTAGCTAATTCTCGATAACTTACTAAACCATTCAAATAACGTTGTACGGCTTGAATTTTTTCTTCTAATGTAAAATTACGCAATTGAAGTACACCTCCTGTTGTTAGATGTGTGTCCAACAATAGGGGTGCACTTCAGCACGTCGAGGAGGCTCCCACGCTCCCCGCGGAAAGCAAGTTCCTGGAGCGGAAAGGAACGGACAACATTTATAGTCGAAAACAACAATTTTTGCGATGGCGGATATCAGGAAGATAAATTCCTGAAATAGGCCGGTACTTATACTCGCACAAAAATTTAATGAAACTTATCACTGCTTCAATCGTATAGTAGTTATAAGGAGTTGAAAATCAAATGAAAACAGATAAATTACTCTCATCATTATGCTATTTCAGTATTTTTTTCGCGCCGTTTTTGTTTCCCATTATCGTCTACTTTATTTCAGATGAGCGAGAAGTGAAGCAGCATGCGAAAAAATCATTGCTGTCACATATTATTCCAATCATAACGATCATTTTGCCGTTCTTTATGATTTTGTTTGCAGGCATGTCAGGTTCACCTGAAGCTTTTGCAGTAGGAGTGGTCATTTTTGGATTTATCTTGGTTGGAGTAGCGAACCTTGCTGCGTTTGTTTATAACATTGTGCAGGGGATAAAAATTTTAAAAACGGTGTAATTCCAAAGCTTTGGGTTTTTGCTCAAGGCTTTTTTTAAAAAGGCTATTTTCGTTAATATTGTTGCTAATGGATTAAATGTTAAAAGCCTTAAGTGGAACGGAAAGGAGCGGGCAACATTTAAAATGTAAAACAATAATCTATGCGAAAACAGCCTTTAAAAATACATATTCAGGGGGATGGGAAACGTGAAGGATCAAAGAAAGCGCATTTTGGATTTAGTTGAACAGGGTAAACTGTCGGCAAGTGAAGCACTGACTCTCATAGAAAAGCTGGAAGAGGAATACAATCATAAAGAAAATGAAATGCTGACGTCTTTATCTTCAGATAGTTTCTCAAAGGATCCTTTTGTAGAAAAAGAGAAAACCGCCGGTTCCTCTCTTTCTTCAAAGCTTGTCACCTTTATTGATACAGCAGTCAAGAAGGTAAAGGAGCTTGATCTCGATATAAATTTTGGCGGTGCTCTTAATGTTCAGCACATCTATCAGTTCAAGGATGCTGATATCCGTGACTTTGATATTCAATTAATCCACGGCAGTGTAAATCTGCAATCCTGGACTCAAAGTGATGTTCGGGTCGAGTGCGATGCAAAAGTTTACCGGGCAGAGAATCAGGAGCTTGCGAGAGAAACCTTTATGCAGAATGTTGATTGTTCAGTGGACGGTTCAAAGTTCCGTTTTTACACGGAAAAGAAAACTGTAAAAATCAACATGACTTTGTTTGTGCCGGAAGAACAGTATGAGCTTGTTAAAATTAAGCTGTTTAGCGGCCCAATCAGAGGGGAAGATTTAAACGTAAGGGATTTTAATGCGAAAACGGCAAATGGTGTCATTTCTGTCCTTAATTTTAAGGGTGAAAAAATAGAAGCTGAAACAGCAAATGGTCAAATCCGCCTGACAAATATTGAGGCGGCACATACTGAAGCAGAAACAATCAACGGTCTTATCCACTTGAACGGAAAAAGTGAGAGAATCGATGTTCAGAGCTTTAACGGAAATATCATCGTTAAGCTTGAAGACGAAAGATGCCACACTCTTTACGCGAAAACGGCTACTGGAAACGTAGACGTGTATGTTCCGGAAAATGTGAAAATAAACGGTGAACTGAAATCGAATTTAGGTTCAGTGGCTGCTGATTTAAAGGATCTTGAAGTGCTTTTTGAAAAGAATGAAACCGTTCAAAAGGAGCTTAGGTTCAAATCGATTGCAGCGTCAGAACAAACGATGTCTGTTTTTGCAGATTCTAAAACAGGCTCCATTCTATTAAAAGAGAGGTAATCCAAATGAAAAAGAAATTATATCGATCCAAATCAAAAAAAATGATTGGCGGCGTCATCGGAGGCTTGGCTGATTACTTAAATATGGACGTGACCCTGCTCAGGATTCTATTTGTGATTCTATTGCTCACCACTGCCTTTTTCCCATTCGGTCTCATCTACTTGGTGATGATCTTCCTGGTACCAAATGAGGGGGATGTCATTAAGCATGATTAGATGGGCCATCAGTATTTTGGTCAATGCCCTCATACTGATTGTCGTATCAGGGTACTTTGATTCTTTCCACATCAGCGGCGTAGGAGCCGCCATTCTCGCAAGTTTGCTCATTTCTGTATTAAATGTTCTGGTGAAGCCATTCCTTATCCTGCTGACTCTGCCTGTTACGGTGGTAACGCTTGGGCTTTTCCTGTTTGTCATCAATGCGATTACACTGATGATTGCACAGGGGATTATGGGAGATTCCTTTAACATTGATGGTTTTGGCACAGCCATCTTAGCTTCGATTGTTATTTCGCTGCTGCACTTGCTGATTCAAAAAGGCGTCGTTGAGCCGCTTAGAGAAAGTAAAAAGAAATAGACAAAAGGCGGAATCCCGGGGATTCCGCCTTTTTGGATGCCAAAAATTATATGGTTTTCAGCATCATGCCAGCTCTTAAAATTCTCTTTCCTGCTGAACATCCTTCTTCAGCAAATCACGAATTTCCGTGAGCAGCTTCTCTTCATTTGTTAATGTTGGGACAGGTTTTTGCTCATCTTTTCTTTTAAATCGTTCAAAGAATCGAATGAATAAAAACACGGAAAAAGCAATAATGAAGAAATCAAGAACGGTCTGCAGAAATGCTCCGTATTTTATAATGGCATCACCGAATGGGTATTGCAATTTTGAAAAATCGACTCCCCCAAGCAGGACGCCAAACAGCGGCATGACAATGTCATTCACAAGAGAAGTGACAATTTTGCCGAACGCTGTTCCGATGATAACCCCGACTGCCAGATCAATCACGTTGCCTTTGATGGCGAACTTTTTAAATTCCTTCAGCATATGTACGTCTCCTTGTTTTGGTTTCCATATCTAGTATAGACCAATGATGATAAATGTAAATCGGGAACATAAGGACACGCTAGATGGGTACGCTAAAAATGGGTGAAAGTTATGAAAAAAACGTTGTTTGCGGCAGTACTGCTGCTGATTTGTTTAACTGCATCTCCTGCGTACGCGAAATTTTCATTTGAAGAAGGCGACGCGACGATTGTATGGCTTACTGATACTCAATATTACGCGAAAACCTATCCGGAAATCATGATTAAACAAATACAGTGGATTATTGAAAATCGGGATAAATACAACATTCGATATGTTTTTCATACAGGTGATCTTGTCGATCAGCCGAATGATGATGTGCAATGGGAGAGGACAGATCAAATTTTAAAAATGCTTGATATGACAAGAATTCCATATGGCGTTTTGGCGGGGAACCATGATTTGGTTCATACTGAACAGCCCTATAAAGTGTTCACGGATCATTTCGGCTATCACCGGTTTATCCGGCAGCCTTTTTATGGAGGTTCTTTTGAAAATAACCGCGGACATTATGATCTTCTGACCATCCACAACCAGCCGTATATTATGATTTATATGGGATGGGATGTGAACCGGAGCGGTCTCAGGTGGCTGAACAAGGTTTTGAAGGACTACCGTGATCACACGGCTATTCTCGCTTTTCATGATTATTTGAACTATAAAAATGAAAGAAGTCCCGCAGGCGAGGAGCTGTATAACAAAGTTGTTTTAAAAAATCCAAATGTGAAAATGGTCTTATCCGGCCATTATTACGGAACAGGATTCTTGGAGACCAGAATTTCAGAAGATCAAAGAGTTTTTCAAATGCTTGCGAATTATCAGGCTGAAAAGCACGGGGGCAATGGCTTTATGCGTCTTCTGTTTTTTAAGCAGGACCAAACCGAAATTCAGGTCGATACTTACTCTCCCTACTTGAATAAATTCCGATCTAAGAAGCACCTGCCAAAAGAGAGATTTCTTTTGAAAATAAAAGAGTAGAGACAGATGACTGCCTCTACTCTTTTATTCGTACAAAACTATGACATTATATCCCTTATTTTTTAATTCATTGGCAAGGGCAACGGCATTTTCTTTTTTCGAGAAAGCACCGACTTGTACTTTGTACACCTTTCCTGGTAAGGATGGAGCGGATGGGGCATTATTTTTCAAATTGAAAAAGGATACAAGTGCTTCAGTAATCGCCGCTGCACATATTTTGCGGTAAGCTGCTGATTTTAAAGCCTGGGCTTCTTCTTGATTGGTCATAAATCCGCATTCAATTAAAATAGCGATCATTTTTGCTTCCCGCAGCACATGGAAGTTGGCAAGCTTAACACCGCGGTCATTCCGTTTTGTTTTTTCTATCAGCTTCCTCTGAACCGCTTCGGCAAGTGCAATGGCTTGTTGAGGTTTTGAATCATGAACATACGTCTCGATCCCCTTTGCATCATTCCATGCTGTGCCGTTTCCAAAGGCGTTGGCATGTATCGAGATGAATACATCTGCCTTTGCAGCATTGGCCTTATCGGTTCTCTCTTTCAGCGGGACATCACGTGTGTCAGAGTGAGTAAAAAGGATAGTGACATTTTCATACCCGGCCAGAAGGTCCCTCATTTCATTGGCAACAGCACGATTAAATTCATATTCTTTCATACCGTCTACGGTTCTCTTTCCGGATGTTGAATAGCCATGTCCGGCGTCAATTGCAATCTTCACGTACAGTCCTCCTTTTAAATGGTCTTTACCCTACTAATATATTGCCTCATGTGCGATAGAGTAGCGGTGATTGTCCTATGTTTTTGTGAAAACAGAGAAGAAAGTTTAAATGGCTGTGAAAGGATTCCCCGTTTCCGTTTAATAGGTAAAAGTGCTAAAATAAGAGAGGATTTTATACGAAAAGCGGAACCGACTGTTCAGACCCGAAAGACAGATAAGGATCAGCCAGTAAAGGCGCTTTTTGCCTTTGCTGGATGAGCCGTTCTGGCCGAGGGGCTAGGAGGTGGAGCTAGACACCACCGAAAAGCAAAAGCGCCTGGTTACGCGATGGAGCAAACATTTCGCAAAAATATCTACTTTTTTTAAAGCTTGATAAAGGAGGAGCAGAAAAATGGCAAAAGTCCGCACAAAAGATTTAATCGAAAAATTCCATTTAGAGCTGATCAGCGGTGAAGAAGGAATTAATCGTCCCATCACTACAAGTGATTTGTCCCGCCCAGGACTTGAAATGGCAGGCTTTTTTACATATTACCCGAAAGAACGCGTGCAAATACTCGGCAAAACAGAGCTGACGTTTTTTCAAAAGCTGACAGATGAGGAAAAGAAAAACCGGATGGATCAGCTTTGTACAGATTCAACCCCGGCTATTATTGTTTCCCGCGAAATGGAGATCCCGCAGGAATTAACGGATGCATCTGAGGAAAAATCAGTTCCGCTTCTGCGGTCCCCTTTAAAAACAACCCGTCTATCCAGTCATCTGACGAACTTTTTAGAAGGAAAGCTTGCACCTACAACTGCTGTTCACGGTGTATTAGTAGACGTATATGGTGTAGGGGTGCTGATAGTCGGAAAAAGCGGAGTCGGTAAAAGTGAAACGGCACTTGAGCTTGTCAAACGCGGCCATCGTTTAGTTGCAGATGACTGTGTCGAGATCCGCCAGGAGGATCAGGATACACTGATCGGAAATGCACCAGACTTAATTGAGCATCTTCTTGAGATCCGCGGTCTTGGCATCATCAATGTGATGACGTTATTTGGAGCAGGCGCGGTCCGCAGCTATAAACGGATTACCCTCATTATCGATCTTGAAATCTGGGATCCTAAGAAGCAATATGACAGATTGGGTCTTGATGAAGAGAAAATGAAAATCATCGACACAGATGTCCCTAAATTAACCGTGCCGGTCCGTCCTGGACGAAACTTAGCGGTCATCATTGAAGTAGCAGCGATGAACTTCAGATTAAAACGTATGGGACTGAATGCAGCTGAGCAGTTTACCAATAAACTAACCGATGTCATAACTGATACTGAGCATGACGACGCATAAACATCAATAGGGGGAGAATAGACAATGGAGGAGAATTTTACGCCGATCGATCCGATCTTTATTGAACTTGGACCGATTCAGGTTCACTGGTACGGGCTGATCATCGGGATAGGTGCTCTGCTTGGACTGTGGCTTGCAGTCCGTGAAAGTGAGCGGAGAGGTCTTCATAAAGATACATTCGTCGATTTAGTGCTGTTTGCGATTCCGATCGCGATTATTTGTGCGCGTATTTACTATGTGATTTTTCAGTGGGATTATTATTCTCAAAACCCGGGAGACATCGTAAAGATCTGGAACGGGGGCCTTGCGATTCATGGCGGATTAATCGGAGCATTTGTTACAGGCTATATTTTTGCGAAGGTAAAGGGGATTTCATTTTGGAAACTCGCTGATATTGGTGCGCCGAGCATTATCTTGGGGCAGGCAATCGGCCGCTGGGGAAACTTTATTAATCAAGAAGCCCACGGCGGCGAGGTAACCCGTCAATTTCTTGAGGGGCTGTACCTGCCTGAGTTTATCATCAATCAAATGTACATTAACGGTGCTTATTATCACCCGACGTTTTTATATGAATCATTGTGGAGTCTTGTTGGATTCGCCGGACTTATGCTTCTCAGAAAAGCCAATTTGCGCCGCGGAGAGCTATTCCTTACCTACATCATCTGGTATTCAATCGGCCGCTATTTCATTGAAGGAATGCGTACGGACAGCCTGATGCTGACGGAATCGCTCCGGATAGCACAAGTCATATCTCTAGTATTAATCGCGATTGCTGTTGCTGTATTGATTTTGAGGAGAGTCAAAGGTTATTCAAAAGAAAGATACTTAGAATCAGCCGAATAAGGGGATGTTTCTGATTAATAGCTTAAAAAAAGGACTTCAGGCAGGGCTTCAGACAACTTGGACTTTAGGCAAGGTTATTTTTCCGGTTACGCTGATTGTCAGTCTTCTTCAGCACACACCGGTTCTACCGTGGCTGATCAAGCTTATTCAGCCGGTAATGGGCATTTTGGGGTTATCAGGGGAAGCGGCAATTCCGCTTGTTCTTGGGAACATGCTGAATTTGTATGCGGGTATTGCTGCAATCCTGACGCTTGATTTATCCGTTAAGGAAGTGTTTATTTTAGCTGTTATGCTATCGTTCTCACATAACTTGATCATTGAATCGACAGTAGCTGCAAAGGTGGGAATCAAGCTTTGGATTATTCTCGCTGTAAGGGTAGGGCTTGCGGTCAGCTCTGCATTGATGATCAATTTATTATGGCAGGGCGGACAGGAAACGGCACAGTATGGGTTTATTCCAAAGGATACAGCTGATCCGGTTGGCTACCTTGAAATTGGTCTAAGCGCTGTTCAGAAAGCAGGCCTTGGTATTGTGCAGCTCGCTTTAATTGTCATTCCGCTGATGATTATTATTCAAGTGCTGAAAGATAAAGGATTTTTACTGGTTTTTTCAAGGTGGATGGCTCCAATTACAAGGATGCTTGGGATGAAAGAAAACACCTCGATGACATTGGTAGCCGGTTTAACGATTGGCCTTGCATACGGAGCTGGAGTTATGATTCAGGCAGTCGAAGAAGACGGCGTCAGCTATAAAGATTTAACGCTCGCCTTTATTTTTCTCGTCTCCTGTCATGCTGTGGTGGAGGATACTCTGATTTTCGTGCCGCTTGGCATTCCGGTACTGCCTCTGTTAATAATCCGGATTGTAACAGCGGTCGTTCTGACAATGGCGGTAGGAGCCATTTGGAGCCGATTTGAACATACAAGCAGAAAGGAAGCAACTTATGAGAATTAACACCGTACTGTTTGATTTGGATGGAACTTTGATAAATACAAACGATTTGATCATACAATCATTCCTGCATACACTGAATCTCTATTATCCGAATCAATATGGACGCGAGGATGTCCTCCCGTTTCTCGGACCTACCCTTCATGAAACGTTTGTGAAGATGGATCCGCTTCGTGTTGATGAAATGATCAGCACCTACCGGAAGTTTAATCATGATCAGCACGATCAATTGGTTACACAGTTTGAAACAGTCTTTGAAACGGTTCAGACTCTGCACGAAAAGGGCTATAAGTTAGGCATTGTCACAACTAAAATACGGGATACCGTCAATATGGGTCTTAAGCTTACTGGTCTTGGCCAGTTTTTCGGAACGGTCGTCACCCTTGATGATGTAAAGAATGCAAAGCCCCATCCAGAGCCGGTCTTGCTTGCTTTAGAAAAACTGAACAGTTCTCCTGAAGAAGCCATCATGGTTGGCGATAACCACCATGATATTGATTCAGGGAAGGCAGCAGGCACCAAAACGGCAGGTGTTGCTTGGACAATAAAAGGTGTGGAGTATTTGGAAGGGTTTAAGCCTGACTACATGCTGAACAAAATGAGTGATTTACTGAACGTGCTCGGAGACGAATAAGCGTGAGAAAAACGACGAGATACCCCGTTGAAGGCCCTAATTCGCTTTGGCATGTTTACAAAACCGTCCCTTTTTGGAAGGTCGTCCGCAACTTCATTGTCATTCAGCTTGCCCGTTACACCCCGTTTCTTTCAATGAAAAATTGGATGTACCGGAATTTTCTCGGAATGAAGGTGGGGCAGCACACATCCTTCGCCCTGATGGTCATGCTGGATGTGATGTTTCCTGAAAAAATCAAAGTTGGACGAAATACGGTGATCGGCTACAACACAACCCTGCTTGCACATGAATATTTGATCCGCGAGTACAGACTTGGTGACATCGTCATCGGCGACGAAGTCATGATCGGAGCCAATTCCACTGTCCTGCCAGGTGTTGAAATCGGAGACGGAGCCATCGTTTCAGCGGGAACGCTCGTTCATAAAGATGTTCCTGCGGGAGCCTTTGTGGGCGGAAATCCGATGAGGGTTATATTTACAAAGGAACAGATGGATTTGCGTGATGCAAAAGACACCAGCTTTTGAAGCTGGTGTCTTTTTGCATATGAATATAGATTGTATATTGCGGGAACTTGGCTGGGAAATTCGGAAAAAGCAGTTTTAGCGGTAAACAGGAATTTCACACGAGAAAACCTTTATATTTTTTGCAGAGTTATGAGATTTTTTAAAGACATTTTGGAATGGCTTCTAAATTAGATTGCATACTGTCGATACTGGGGAATTATGAAAAAATAGTTTGTTGGTTAACAAGAAGAGAAAATCTTTATATTAATAGCAGGATTATGAGGTGTCTTATTTGTGTGTAAAAAGATTGTACCTTGTGGGAACTTGGTTGGGGAATTCGAATCTTTTTGTGTGTGAAATAGCTTTCAAATCGTGCCGGTTACCTATGATTTCATTTGTTTTTTCTTACAGGTAGCTAGAAACGATATATCAAAAGGTTTTTAAAATCCAATAAACCTGCCATTAACAAATCAAATGATTCCTTTTGGTTTTCTCAACAAGGTTCCAATAATGTTCAGCTCATTTCATAAGGCTATTTTCGTAAATATTATTGCATTAAATGTTAAAAGCCTTTAGTGGATTGCAGCGGAAGGAACTTGACTCCTGCGGGAAACAGAGCAAATTGGGAGACCCGACAGGCAAAGCCGAGGAGGCTCCCATGCTCCCCGCGGAAAGCAAGTTCCTGGAGCGGAAAGGAACGGACAGGGTTATGAGGTGTTTTTTTGTAATAGCTTTCACTTCCTGAAGGTTATCTATGATTAGAAATGAGGCATGCCAAAGAGTTTTAAATATCTAACCAACCTGCCAATAAAATAAAGGTTTTCTCGTGTGAAATCATAAATTAACGCAACATATGATCTTATTCGAATTTCCGAACAACCTTCCAAAAAAATACTATCTGTTTTTACAATCAATAATAAACCTAATCAAACGTTTGTTTAAAGTTTTCTTTTTAGAGGAAATTCTTCAAATAAAGAGAATGATAAAGGAATATTCCTACTTGCGAACCTATCTTTATTTTGGTAGCATGTTACTATATTAGCGAGCTAAAGGATTCGGAACTTTTTGTGAAAGAGGTGCAAGTCAGCATGTTTATGTTTGAAAAACCTCTCGGGATGAGAGATACATTGCCATTATTGTATGAAACGAAAAAACAGCTTCGTCAAAAGATGACGGGTGCGATAGAGAAATGGGGCTTTCAATTTATTGAAACGCCGACGCTTGAATTTTACGATACGGTAGGTGTTCAATCAGCCATTCTGGAAGGCCAGCTTTTTAAGCTGCTTGATCAGGAAGGGCACACTCTGGTTCTTAGACCGGATATGACAGCGCCAATTGCAAGGGTGGCGGCATCCCGGTTTTATCAGGAAAATTATCCGCTCAGACTTGCTTATGATGCGAATGTTTTCCGTGCGCAGCAGCGTGAAGGCGGTCGTCCTGCTGAATTTGAACAAATTGGGACTGAGCTAATCGGTGATGCAACTACAAGCGGGGATGCAGAAGTCATTGCGCTTATGATTGCCGTTCTAAAAGAAGCGGGTCTTCAGGATTTTAAGGTCGCAATCGGGCATATTGGATTCGCGGATGCTTTGTTCAAAGAGATTCTCGGCAATCAGGAGCGCGCCGATGTTTTAAGAAGATACTTATATGAAAAGAATTACGTCGGCTATCGCGAGCATGTGAAGTCATTGCCGCTGTCGTCTATTGATAAAGGAAGATTGCTTCAGCTTCTGCAGCTGAGAGGCGGAGAAGATCAGCTATCGATTGCAGCAGACCTTGTTTCAAGTAGGGAAGGAAAAGAGGCTGCAGCAGAACTTGGCAAGCTTTGGTCACACCTTGAGGATTTCGGCGTGCTGGAATCCGTAAAGCTTGATTTAAATCTTGTCAGTCATATGAGCTATTACACAGGCGTTTTATTTGAGGTTTATGCAGGGAATGTCGGCTTTCCGCTTGGAAACGGCGGACGGTATAATCAGCTGTTTGAACAATTTGATACACCTGCAGCGGCTACTGGCTTTGGCATCCGCCTGGACAGACTGATCGAGTCTCTTGGAGAACAGGAAGAAACGCCTGATATACACTGTGTTCTTTACAGCCAGGAAAGAAGAACAGAGGCTCTAAAGTGTACGGCTGAGCTTCGCGGACAGGGAAAAAGAGTGATATTGCAGGATATATCCGGTGTAAATGATGTAGATGCCTATACAAAACAGTTTGCAGATGTGGCTTATTTTATTGGTTCGAGAAAGGAAGAGCAGGATGGGTAATATGCTTACAATCGCGATGCCGAAAGGAAGAATATTTGATGAAGCAGCGAACTTGCTCAGAAAAGCAGGCTATAAGCTGCCGCCTGAATTTGATGAGTCCAGAAAGCTTATTTTAGAAGTTCCGGCTGAAAACATGCGCTTTATTTTAGCGAAGCCCATGGATGTTACAACCTATGTTGAACACGGAGTTGCGGACATAGGCATTGCCGGCAAAGATGTCATGCTTGAGGAAGAGCGTGATGTTTATGAAGTGCTGGATTTGAAAATCAGCGACTGCTATTTGGCTGTGGCGGGTTTGCCTAATACGGGCACAACGGATGTTGCCCCAAAGGTTGCAACAAAGTATCCGGGTGTTGCATCTTCTTATTTCCGGGAGCAGGGGGAACAAGTGGAAATCATTAAGCTGAACGGGTCAATCGAGCTTGCTCCTTTAATTGGCCTTGCTGACCGCATTGTTGATATTGTCTCAACGGGAAGAACGTTAAAAGAGAACGGCCTGGTTGAACTCGAAAGAATCTGCAGTATTACTTCAAGGCTCATTGTGAATCCTGTCAGCTACCGAATGAAAGACGCACAAATTGATGAACTGGTCAGCCGATTATCAGAAGTTGTGGAGGGAGAAGCAGAATGAGGATTGAGAGACTTTCAGGAAATTTTGCCTCTCTAAAGCGTTCCATTGACTCTGGTACAGAAACACAGAGAGAGGCTGCTAAAAACATTATTGCAGAAGTTAAGCAAAAAGGGGATGCCGCTCTTTTCGCCTATGCGGAAAAATTCGATTCTGTCCGTCTATCAACTCTTAAAGTGACAGAAGCGGAAGTTGAGGCAGCTTATCAGGAGCTTGATCAGGAATTAGTTGAGGTTATCAGGGAAGCAGCTGAAAATATCCGTTTTTTTCATGAAAAGCAAAAGCGCGAGTCCTGGATTACATATAAAGAGGACGGAACAATGCTTGGACAGAAGATCACACCTCTGGATGCTGTCGGGGTATATGTACCTGGAGGCACTGCCGCTTATCCTTCTTCCGTTTTAATGAATGTCATTCCTGCACAAACGGCAGGGGTAAAACGGATTGTTCTGATTTCCCCGCCGAACAGGGAAGGTACGCTGCCGGCTGGTGTGCTTGTAGCGGCAAAAGAGCTTGGTATAGAAGAAATCTATAAATCAGGCGGTGCCCAGGCAGTAGCTGCCCTTGCATATGGAACGGAGACGATCAAACCGGTTGATAAAATTGTTGGTCCCGGGAATATCTATGTTGCTCTTGCAAAGCGGGAAGTATTTGGGGATGTCGATATAGATATGATTGCCGGCCCAAGTGAAATTGTTGTTTTAGCTGATCAGACAGCGAAGGCGAACGAAGTGGCAGCCGATCTGCTTTCACAGGCTGAGCATGATGTTCTTGCTTCAAGTGTGCTTGTGACGGATTCAATGGAGCTTGCAGAAGCTGTATCAGCAGAAGTCATCCGTCAGCTTGAAACTCTTCCGAGAAAAGAGATAGCTGGTCCATCAATTGATCAATACGGATTTATATATGTTGCCGAATCGCTGGATGAAGCGATTAACGCCGTAAATGAGCTCGCACCCGAGCATCTTGAGGTGTTAACAGAGAATCCGATGGAGCTTCTGAACAGCATTAGACACGCAGGCGCTATTTTCCTCGGAAGATACAGCTCAGAGCCTGTCGGAGACTATTTTGCAGGACCAAATCATGTGCTGCCTACAAATGGAACAGCCCGTTTTTCAAGTCCGCTGAACGTCGATGATTTTGTGAAAAAATCCAGCATCATTTCATACAGCGAAAAAGCGTTTCAGCATTCAGCCCATAAGATTGCAGCATTTGCCCGTTTAGAAGGCTTAGAAGCACATGCACGCGCCATCGAAGAGCGCTTAAAATAGGAGGAACTGAAAATGGAAAGAACATCAAGTCTGCAAAGAACAACAAACGAAACGGCCATCTCCCTTTCTCTTTCAATTGACGGAGAAGGGATTTCTGAATTAAATACAGGCGTTCCGTTTATGACACATATGCTTGATCTGTTTACTAAGCATGGCCAGTTTAATCTATCTGTTGCGGCGATTGGAGATACGGAGATTGATGGCCATCATACGACAGAAGATATCGGCATTTGTCTCGGACAGGCGTTCAGAGAAGCATTAGGCGATAAAAGAGGAATCAAGCGCTATGGTCAGGCAATGGTTCCGATGGATGAAGCTCTTGCTCAGGTTGTCGTTGATTTAAGCAACCGTCCTCACTTTGAACTTAAAGGTGAATTTCCAAGTCCTACAGTAGGAAACTTTGATACGGAGCTTGTGCATGAATTTCTTTGGAAGTTTGCTCTTGAAGCGCGGATCAATCTTCATGTCATCGTCCACTACGGCCGAAACACTCATCACATGATTGAAGCAGTTTTCAAAGCTTTAGGCAGAGCGCTTGACGAGGCATCAACAATTGATCCGCGGATTAAAGGAGTCCCGTCTACGAAGGGAATGTTATAAATGATCGGAATTATTGATTATGGCATGGGGAATTTGTACAGCGTGAGCAAAGCACTTGAGCGCTTGAACATCGGCTATTTCATTTCAGAAAACCTTGAAGAGCTTGAAAAAGCGGATGGCTATATTCTTCCCGGAGTTGGTTCCTTTAAGGATGCAATGGCGATTTTAAATGAAACAAAACTAACGGGTTATATTCAAAAGATTGCAAGCGAAGGAAAGCCGCTGCTTGGTATTTGTTTAGGGATGCAATTATTATTTGATTCCAGTGAAGAAAATGGTTTCACTGAAGGGCTCTCGCTTTTAAAAGGGAGTGTCGTGCATTTTCCTGCAGATCTGATGAAAAAAGAGCAGCTGAAGGTGCCGCACATGGGCTGGAATCGATTACTCATGCACCAGCAGAGCGATCTTCTAGAAGGTCTTGAAGAAGGCTATTCCTATTTCGTGCATTCTTACTATGTGAAGGCTGAAAAGAGCAGCACCGTCATTGCAAGTGCGGACTATGGCGTTGACGTTCCGGCAGTTGTTGGTGAGAAAAATATATTCGGCACGCAATTTCATCCTGAAAAAAGCAGTCACTTAGGCATAGGCATTTTGAGAAACTTCGTCAAAATCGTTGAAGAGAAGGTGAAATCATGAGTGAATTTATTATATATCCTGCAATCGATATGCGCGGAGGGAAATGTGTCCGGCTTATACAAGGCGATTATGCAAAAGAAACAGTTTACGGCGATTCACCTTACGAGATGGCAAAAGTATTTGCTGATAAAGGGGCGAAATGGATTCACATGGTGGATCTGGATGGAGCCAAAGCTGGTAAAAGAGTCAATGACAAGCATGTTCTTGAAGTCGCAGAAAAGCTGAATGTAAACGTTCAGATAGGCGGAGGGATCCGTACAGAGGAAGACGTGGAGTATTACATTTCAAATGGGGTATCTCGTGTTATTCTAGGAAGCTCAGCCATCTCAAATCCTGATTTTGTGAAAAAAATGCTTGTGAAATACGGAAGCAAAATAGCCATTGGGATTGATGCAAAAGATGGCTATGTTTCAACTGAAGGATGGATTGAGACGTCAACAGTAAAGGCTGCTGGTCTTGGCGTGGAGCTTGCTGCTGCAGGTGCAGAGGTGTTTATTTTCACCGATATCGCCACAGACGGCATGCTATCAGGACCCAATATTGAAGCTGTGCTCGAAATGGCGAAGGCTACCGGCAAAGAAGTGATTGCATCAGGCGGAGTCAGCTCTCTGAATGATTTGGTGGAGCTTGCTGCTTTTCAAAAAGAAGGGGTGGCAGGCGCGATCGTGGGAAAAGCGCTCTATACAAATCAATTTGATCTTGCACAAGCCTTAGAAGAGGTGGCGCGGGCATGATTACAAAACGGATCATTCCTTGCCTTGATGTAAAAGACGGCAGGGTGGTAAAAGGGATTCAATTTTTAGGTCTGAGAGATGCAGGAGATCCTGTAGAGCTAGCCACCTTTTATGACAAAGAGGGCGCAGATGAGCTTGTCTTTTTAGATATATCAGCTTCTCATGAAGGCAGAAAAACAATGGTGGATGTAGTGGAACGAGTTGCAGCGCAGCTTGCGATTCCATTTACAGTGGGGGGCGGCATCAATTCGCTTACCGATATGAAGAAAATCCTTCGTGCAGGTGCGGACAAAGTATCCGTCAATACATCAGCAGTGCTGCGCCCCCAACTGATTACAGAGGGTGCGCGATTCTTTGGTTCCCAGTGCATTGTTGTAGCCATTGATGCAAGGTTTGATGAAGAAAGCGGCAGTTATAAGGTATACACTCACGGCGGAAGAAAAGAAACAGAGTGGGAAGTGACAGAGTGGGCCAGGGAAGCTGTTAAGCGCGGCGCGGGCGAAATTCTGCTCACAAGCATGAACAGCGACGGTGAAAAAAGCGGATTTGATCTTGCTTTAAATAAAATGGTCAGTGGGTCTGTTTCCGTTCCTGTCATCGCTTCAGGCGGTGCGGGAAACGCTGAACATTTCGCAGAGGCATTCATGGAAGGCAAAGCGGATGCTGCTCTTGCCGCTTCGATTTTCCACTATAAAGAAACATCAGTGAAAGAAGTAAAAGACTACTTAAAAACGCAGGGAGTGAATGTCAGATGAATCTGCAATCCGTAAAGTTTGATCAAAATGGCTTAGTCCCTGCAATCGTTCAGGATGCCGTCAGCAAGGAAGTTCTGACTCTAGCCTATATGAATGAAGAGTCGCTGCAAAAAACAATTGAAACAAAAGAAACATGGTTTTACAGCCGTTCCAGACAGGAGCTTTGGAACAAAGGGGCTACTTCCGGCAATACCCAGGAGGTTGTTGGCTTAAAATACGACTGCGATCAGGATGCTCTGCTTGTATTGGTGAAGCCTGCGGGTCCTGCGTGCCACACTGGCGCGTACTCTTGTTTTTCAGAAAATGTGTTTGGCGATTCTAAGCAATCTAAAGCAGACCGCTTTGAAATCCTTAACACTTTGGAAAAATTGATCGCAGAACGTGAGGCAGAAATGCCTGAAGGCTCTTATACAACGTACCTGTTCACAGAAGGCGTCGATAAAATCCTGAAAAAAGTGGGAGAAGAAGCATCAGAAGTCATCATCGCCGCCAAGAACCGCGACGCGGATGAACTTAAATGGGAAGCAGCAGACCTATTGTTCCACTTAATGGTGCTGCTCCGTGAACAAAAGCTTCCGCTGGATGAAGTACTGGATGTTTTGGAAGAGCGTCATTTACCGAAAAAGTAGTGGAAGAGTCCTCGTTTTGAGGGCTTTTTTGTCGTTAAGGAAATTATAAAAGTTAATAGGTTTGGGTAATGAAAAAAAGTTATCTGCGTCAAGCGTAAGCGCCTGGATCCTCGCTCAGAACGAATTCCCAAAAAAAGTCGGGACCGAACCTTTCTGTCAAATTCTTATCTGCCTGCCGGAGCGGGCCTTGGCGTCTGTACTTTTGTTCTGTTTTGGCACTTGTTTAGCGATGGAATGTTAGGAATCTGTTTTGAATGGTGAAAAATTTCTACCTAGATTGGATAGTGAGCCGCAATTTTGAGTGAACTTAACAGTTACTTGCCAGAATCGCACTTTTACTTGCCGAAACAGCTTCTTTACTGTCGAAAACCAGTGAAATACTATCCGTTCTTGAGGATTTACTTTCTTTTTTCCAAATCACTCCCAGTGTATCGGATTAAGTTGTTATGTTCTCTCCTTGGAAAATTGTATCAATACTGAAAATGGACCTGATCTGTCAGTGTGCCAACCCCAAATCCAACACAACTATTTCCTTCCATCCCGTTTGCCGCACCGCCGATTTGCCTAAGCTAAGACCATGTGCATAAGGCAGTATTCTTGTTTTTTCAATCGGTTTAATAATTTTTACCATTCCTATTGTCGTACTTCCCCAGTGTGGTATACTAACCTACGGCAGAAGTAAAGAAATGGAGGATTTCAGTGGGAAAACAATCAAGTAACACTAAGCAAAAAGCGCAGATTGTCCCTTTCTTCCAAGACGGACAGTACTTTTACCGTAAGGGCATGAAAGCCTATCGGGAACGCGATCTTTTAAGAGCGAGCAAGTGGATACAGCGTGCGATTCAGCTTGAGCCGAATCATATTGTCATGCTCAGCCAGCTTGCAGCCATTTATACCGAGCTTGGAAAATACCAGCAATCTAATGAGCTTTTAACATACATTCTTAAGAATATTGATAAAGATTTGACAGAATGCCATTACTTTATGGCGAATAATTACGCACATTTAGGTCTCTTTCATGAAGCCTACAAATGCGCAATTGAATATCAGACAAAAGAGCCGAATGGCGAGTTCATTGAAGAAACAGAAGATCTCCTTGATTTGCTGACGATAGAAGGGGCAGATGAAGAGGATCCTTTTTTAGATTCAGATGAATTGATAGTTAAGCAGGATGCTGCAAAATCCCTTTTGGAAAATGGGAAATTAGAAGAGGCCATTTCCTTATTAAAAGAAATCGTCACGGATTTTCCGGAATTCTGGTCTGCTTACAACAACTTGTCATTAGCTTATTTTTATATGGGCGACGTTCAGAAGGCGAAAGATTATTTAGATATGGTGCTCGACAAAAATCCGGGCAATCTCCATGCACTATGCAATCTTCTCGTGTTCTATTACTATGAACGGCAGGATGATAAAGTGGAAGAATTGGCGCAAAGACTTGGACACATCTATCCGATCCTTTTTGAACACCGCTATAAGCTTGGTGCGACTTTTGCATTGGTCGGACAATATGAGCTTGCCTTTAAATGGCTTAGAGCCATCTACAGACAAGGTTTTGACGGGGATGATACCTTCTTTTACTGGCTTTCCTATTCGGCTTATTTTACCGGAAAAGAAGAACTTGCCAGAACAAGCTGGGATCGGGTGATTGAAATCAATCCGGAAAAAGCCGGTTCAGAACCATGGAAGCCGGATAAGAAATCAGTGGAACGTCCAATGACGATGCCGATTGAAGAGCGTCTGCTTGCGATTTTTTTGGCAGCTGAAACAAAGCAGCTTGATCAGATTCAATTCTTCCAATCAGCGAAAGTTCCTCAATCAGTCTTCGAAAGAGAGTTTATGGATCTTGCAATTGCGCATGTTAATGGAGAGATTAAAAAAAGTGTCTCTGAGAAATCAAAGTTCACTTACCAGGCAGCGCAAGTCCTGTTTGAAAACAATAAAACCCTGAACGAAGGACTTTATTTGTTCTTCTTTAAAACAGCGTTAAAAGCAAAAAGAGAAGAGATGCCGCTTAAAAACCACCTTGCATGGGCCGGAGCCCTGGAATATGTTTGGAAAAAAGAGAATGGCTATAAAGTGACGCAGACAGAGCTTGCGAAGCAATACTCCATTTCAGGCAAAACTCTTTCAAAGTACTCAGCTTTCATCAAGAACTTATGGACGTGAGCAAAAAAATGGCACGAAGCTCTATTCTTTTATAGGATATGAGTATGGGAAACGAGATCTCCCGTAAACAATCAATTGTTGTGAACACAAGGAGTGAAGAACGATGTCTGAGGAAAAAATTTACGATGTGATTATAGCTGGTGCAGGTCCTGCCGGAATGACAGCTGCTGTTTATACATCCAGAGCAAATCTTTCAACTTTAATGATCGAGCGCGGTGTTCCTGGAGGACAAATGGCCAATACAGAGGACGTTGAAAACTATCCTGGTTTTGACCATATTCTTGGACCTGACTTATCAACAAAAATGTTTGATCATGCGAAAAAATTCGGTGCTGAATATGCATATGGCGATATAAAAGAAATTATCGACGGCGAAGAATACAAAACCGTTGTGGCCGGAAGCAAACAATACAAAGCACGTTCTATCATTATTTCAACTGGTGCCGAGTACAAGAAAATTGGCGTTCCAGGAGAAAAAGAACTTGGCGGCCGCGGAGTTTCTTACTGTGCTGTCTGTGACGGCGCATTCTTTAAAAACAAAGAACTAATCGTTATTGGCGGAGGCGACTCTGCAGTAGAAGAAGGCGTTTATTTAACACGATTCGCATCTAAAGTAACAATTGTCCACAGACGAGATGAGCTTCGTGCACAAAAAATTCTTCAGCAGCGCGCATTTGATAATGAGAAAGTAGATTTCATCTGGAATCATACGATTAAAGAAATCAACGAAAAAGACGGCAAGGTCGGCAGTGCAACACTTGTAAACACTCAAACAGGCGAAGAGACTGAAATGAGTGCGGACGGCGTATTCATTTATATCGGAATGCTGCCTCTTTCAAAACCGTTTGCATCTATCGGCATTACAAACGAAAACGGATATATCGAAACGAATGAGCGCATGGAAACGAAGGTGCCTGGCATCTTTGCAGCAGGCGATATCCGCGAAAAATCATTGCGTCAAATCGTCACAGCTACAGGCGATGGCTCAATTGCAGCACAAAGTGCTCAGCATTTTGTGGAAGAGTTAATGGAAAAAATTAAAGCTGGTAGCTGATTTTCGCTAATGCTTTAAAGAGTTAACAAAAACGTAACTCGGTTTTAACTAACCTGTAACACCACTGAAATAATAATGGGGTACTATATAAATAGTAATTGACCCCCTTTTATAAATAAACTTTTGAGTACGGGCGCCCTTTCCCGTACTCCTTTTTTTGTTATAAGATAATCCACCATGCCTGCGCTTCCGCTTTTCTAGTGTTTATTTTCCTTTGAAACTTTTATCCGAGCAAACACGTATATAAACCACACACATCATTCCATTAAAAAATAAGTCTGTAAGCAGCCTCCGTTCATTGTGAGGTTGTCTTTGAAATAGTATAATAAAAGGTGAGAAAATATGTTTAGACTACCCGAACGAACCCAGAGGTGAAAGACTTTTGCAAAGAGTAACGAATTGCGTTTTAGTACAGGACAATAAAATTCTTCTCCTGCAAAAACCGAGAAGAGGATGGTGGGTGGCGCCTGGCGGAAAAATGGAGCAAGGTGAATCGATTAAAGACACTGTCATCCGAGAATATCGCGAAGAAACAGGCATATATTTAAAAAACCCAAAAATTAAAGGGATCTTCACCTTTATTATTAAAGATGGAAATGAAATTGTATCAGAGTGGATGATGTTTACATTTTTTGCAACGGAGTTTACAGGTGAGAATGTAGCAGAGTCTGAGGAAGGAAAGATCAAGTGGCATTCATTAGATGAAGTAAGCGTTCTTCCAATGGCTCCCGGCGATCATCATATTCTTGAATTTATGATGAAGGGTGCAGGGCTGATTTACGGCACCTTTACTTACACACCTGATTTTGAACTGCTGGCATATCGATTAGATCCGCAGTAAGCGATCCATTCATTTATATAAAAGCGTGATAATGAGAGAGGAGGCAATCTGCATGAGTACAGGCAGTGTTCAGGATATTAAGATGGTAATTATTACAGGCATGTCAGGAGCAGGCAAAACGGTTGCCATTCAAAGCTTTGAAGATCTTGGTTATTTTTGTGTAGATAACCTGCCGCCTAATCTGCTTCCGAAGTTTCTAGAGCTGATGAAGGAATCCGGCTCTAAAATGAACAAAGTTGCACTTGTGATGGATTTGCGGGGACGCGAATTTTTTGAAAGCCTGTTTCAGGCACTGGATGATATGGCGGAAAAGACTTGGATTAATCCTCAAATTCTTTTTCTGGATGCTAAAGACGCTACCCTTGTTACAAGATACAAGGAAACGCGCAGATCTCATCCATTAGCTACAACAGGCTTGCCTTTAGAAGGCATTAAAAACGAAAGAGAATTGCTTGAGGAGCTGAAAGGCCGCTCGCAGATGATCTTTGACACATCTGAATTGAAGCCTCGTGAACTGAGAGAAAAAATACTGAAGCAGTTTGCGGAAGATGCTGAGCATACTTTCTCAGTAAATGTGCTCTCGTTCGGTTTTAAATACGGAGTCCCGATCGATGCTGATTTAGTATTTGATGTCAGATTCTTGCCGAATCCGCATTATATCGATCATATGAGACCGAAAACAGGCCTTGAAGAGGAAGTTTCCTCATATGTTCTAAAATGGACAGAGACTCAGAAGTTTTTAGAAAAGGTCCTGGATTTGCTTACCTTCATGCTGCCTTATTATAAAAGAGAAGGAAAAAGCCAGCTTGTCATTGCAATAGGATGCACAGGCGGCCAGCACCGTTCGGTTACACTGGCGGAACACATTGCGAAGCACTATAAAGATGATTATCAGACGCACGTATCACATCGTGATATAGAGCGCAGAAGCCGTCATTAAATGACTGAAACTGCATATAGGCCAAAGGTTGTCATAATCGGCGGAGGTACCGGTTTGTCTGTACTTTTGCGGGGGTTAAAAGTATACCCTGTAGATATTACAGCAATTGTTACAGTTGCAGATGATGGCGGGAGCTCAGGCCGGCTCCGTGATGAACTCAAAATACCGCCGCCAGGTGACATTCGCAATGTGTTAGCTGCGCTTTCAGATGTTGAGCCGTTAGTAGAAGATTTATTTCAGCATCGTTTTAATAAAGGAAACAGCCTTACAGGCCACTCTCTTGGAAATCTTATCTTGGCAGCGATGACGAATATTACAGGCGACTTTTTCCATGCTGTGAGGGAAATGAGCAAAGTCCTTAATGTGCGCGGAAAAGTTCTGCCTGCTGCAAATCGAAGCGTCGTCCTTCATGCTGAAATGGAGGATGGAACGATTGTTTCAGGAGAATCGAAAATTCCATACTCCGGCAAGAAGATTAAACGGGTCTTTTTATCACCTGAATCCATTGAGCCTCTTGAAGAGACGATCGAAGTGATTCGCCAGGCTGATTTAATTCTCCTGGGTCCTGGAAGCTTGTACACGAGCATCCTGCCGAACCTTCTCGTTCCAAAAATCGGTGACGAGGTCTGCAAGGCGAAAGCGAAAAAGGTTTATATTTGCAATGTTATGACTCAGGCTGGTGAAACCCTTGATTTCACTGCAAGCGATCATGTAAAAGCTTTGAATGAACATATGAAATGCACGTTCATCGATACAATATTAGTGAATGATGAAGAAATTCCTGATATGATGAAAGCATTATATGCAGAAGAACTGGCTAAACCTGTTTATTATGACATAGAAGCACTGCGGGGTTTAGGACTCGAAATTGTTCATGACAAGATTGTTTCCTATGAAAATAACGTAATCCGTCATGATACAGTGAAAGTTGCCAAGCTGCTGTATGATATGATCACTTAATAAATTAGGCTTTTTCAGGGGAATTACTGCTTTTATAGCCTTAAGTCCAGCAGCAATTTTTGCGAAAAAGCCAAAAAAAATAAAGAGTGCAAACGAATGCATTCATAAGGATTGGAGGGTGCAGAAAGATGTCCTTTGCTTCTGAAACAAAGAAAGAATTAACCAACATAGAATCTAAAGCCTGTTGTTTAAAAGCGGAGTTATCTGCACTCATCCGAATGAACGGCTCTCTTTCTTTTTCGAATCGAAAATTAATCCTGGACATTCAAACCGAAAATGCAGCAATAGCTAGAAGAATATATACTCTCTTAAAAAAGCAGTATGACGTTTCTGTCGAGCTGCTTGTGCGGAAGAAAATGCGTTTGAAAAAGAATAACGTCTATATCGTTCGGCTGATAGAAAAAGCACGTGAAATATTAGAGGATCTTGGAATACTCGGAGAGAACTTTACATTTGAAAGAAGTATTTCCGAGGAGCTTGTTAAAAAGAAATGCTGCAAGCGATCCTATATAAGGGGTGCCTTTTTGGCAGGAGGATCGGTTAATAATCCGGAGACTTCATCCTATCATTTAGAGATTTTTTCATTATATAAAGAGCACAATGACTCTCTGTGTGAACTAATGAATTCCTTCCATTTGAACAGCAAAACGCTCGAACGGAAAAAAGGATACATTACCTATTTGAAGGAAGCAGAAAAAATATCTGATTTTCTCAGCATCATCGGGGGACACCAGGCGCTTCTCCGCTTTGAAGATGTACGGATTGTCCGCGATATGAGAAACTCCGTCAACCGTCTCGTCAATTGTGAAACCGCTAACTTAAACAAAACAATTGGAGCAGCCATACGCCAAGTCGAGAACATTAAATTCATCGATGAAAAAATGGGTCTTGAAGCACTGCCCGACAAATTAAGCGAAATTGCACGTCTTCGGGTAGAGTATCAGGATGTAACGCTTAAAGAATTGGGTGAAATGGTTTCAAGCGGCAAAATCAGCAAGTCAGGCATCAATCACCGCCTGAGAAAGCTTGACGAAATTGCAGAACAACTAAGAAATGGCCAGCCGGTAACGATCAAATAACAAGGGGAAAGAAGAGGGGATCCACATGGTTGAGAAACAGGTCGAAGTTCGTTTGAAGACAGGCTTACAAGCCCGTCCAGCAGCACTATTTGTACAAGAGGCTAATCGTTATTCATCAGACATCTTTTTAGAGAAAGACGGGAAAAAGGTGAACGCGAAGAGCATCATGGGTTTAATGAGCCTTGCAATCAGCACGGGCTCAGTAGTTACTCTTATCGCAGAAGGCCATGACGAGTCAGAAGCTTTAGAAGTTCTATCTCAATACGTAAAGCAAGAAGCATAAAAAACGGCCATTGGCCGTTTTTTTTGCATAATTAGCGTAGAGGAAATCAGCTTCACTACATAAAAAACAGAACGACCCTAGGCCGTTCTGCTGTATCTGCTTATTTTTTATCAGGCAATGTATTGCGGTTCATCACTTTATCAATCAAGCCGTACTCAAGGGCACGTTCTGCCGTCATGAAGTTGTCGCGGTCTGTATCGCGTGCGATTACTTCGATTGGCTGGCCAGTGCGGTCAGCAAGAATTTGATTCAGCTTATCACGCAAGAACAAGATGCGTTTTGCAGCGATCTCAATTTCAGTTGCCTGACCTTGAGCTCCGCCAAGCGGCTGATGAATCATGACTTCACTGTTTGGGAGAGCATAGCGTTTGCCTTTAGCGCCTGCTGCAAGGAGGAATGCTCCCATAGAAGCGGCCATACCGATGCAGATTGTTGATACTTGCGGTTTAATGAACTGCATTGTATCGTAAATCGCCATACCGGCTGTAATTGAACCGCCAGGGCTGTTAATGTAGATAGAGATGTCTTTCTCTGGATCTTCAGCTTCCAAGAATAAAAGCTGTGATACAATTGAGTTTGCCACGTTATCGTCAATTCCGCTTCCAAGCATGATAATGCGGTCTTTTAAAAGACGTGAGTAAATGTCGTATGCACGTTCACCGCGGTTCGTTTGTTCAATAACTGTAGGGATTAAATTCATCGTATTTCCTCCTTTTAATAAAGGTAAATTTTATGTACTCTCATCATACAACTATGGTCAATAAAGGTCAAACGAAACGCTGTTCTTTGATGCTTTTTCTTGCACTTAATATGTATATGTCTAAGAAGCTGACTGTAACCATGTTACCCAATTTTTCTTTTTTTCAAACGGGAGGAGCGCGGCTTGCAGGCCTTCTTTAGCAAGGTTCATTATTCAGAGTTCTCCCGAAACTTTTGTAAGTATGTATTCGGCAGGCTCTTCAAAAAACCCTTTATATTTTCGTTCAGCTGCCTGCCGACTTTTAAGGATAAGTAAGCTATATCTTTGATTTTCTTCAGGAATTTACTCAGGTCCAAAAATACCGCTTGATACATGTGCTGGTTTTATCGTATAATAGCGCTACTGACTAATAAACATTTATATGCGCTCGTAGCTCAGTCGGATAGAGCGGTGGTTTCCGGTACCACGTCTGTCGGAGGTTCGAATCCTCTCGAGCGCGTCACTTAAAGAAGGAGCTGGTTTTTTGACCAGCTCCTTCTTATTTTATAGCTCTATTCGTAAACTTTGTTGCTGTTAGACTAGATATTTAAAACCATAAGTGGATTGCAGCGGAAGGAACTTGACTCCTGCGGGAATTAGAGCGAAATGGGAGACCCCGCAGGCATGCCGAGGAGGCTTCCACGCTCCCCGCGGAAAGCAAGTTCCTGGAGCGGAAAGGAACGGACAACATTTACAATCGAAAACAACACTCTATGCGAAAACAGCCTTTTTTATTAATGTTAAGAAAAAAAGCCCCGCCAGATTAACCTGGCGGGGCATGTTTGAATGGAATTAGAAATAATATGTAAGAGTCCAGTAAGCCGCACTGGACAAGAAGTGTATATTGCCGTGCTTGACGACTCAACAATTCTTATTGTAAGGCATGAATCCCATTTTGTGAACAGGTAAATTTTTCAATTATTTATAGATTTGATCGTATTGTAGGCCTCGTCCAAATTCTGAATCCGTTTTAAAACCACTGAGTTTTTTGTAAGCTGATCCTGGACCAGTGCGGATACGACTGATCGATAATAACGGTTCATGGCGTCAAGCTTCGGAACATGGCCTTCATTCTGTTTAATGTGCTCTTTAAAATTTTGCTCAAAGTAGGGCACTGAAAATAACTCACTCATTGATATCTCTCCTTTGAAGTTCTTTCCATACAATGATGGACCGTTTTCGTGTAAAATGAGAAGCAGGGGGAACGAACTATGGATATGAAAGTCGGTTTATTTCAAGAGCAATCATTAAAACTCAATATGACTCAAGAATTAAAGCAAGCGATTACTCTCCTTCAATATTCTTCTATGGAGCTTGCCTCCTATATAGAGGACCTTACCCTTGAAAATCCCCTCATCGAATTAAAAGAAAAGCCTGAATCAGGCGTATTGTATCATACCTCATCACGGACAAAAATGACAAGTTCATCAAAGAACAGCGATATGATTGAAAACGTATCGAATCTTGGGACAACACTTCAGCAGCATTTGGAAGCACAGCTGCTTGGCATGAAGCTGACTCCATCAGAAAAGCGCGCTCTTCATATTCTGATTCAGGCTCTTGATCCTAACGGATACATAGAAGCGGACCTTAGTGTGCTTTCCGACAAATTCAATTTAAGTGCCGAAGAGTTAAATCAGCAGCTGGCTGTCTTGCAAAAGCTTGACCCGGCAGGAGTAGGAGCAAGAAATCTTCAGGAATGCATTTCCATTCAGCTTGCAAGACTGCCCAAACGAAATAAAACAGCCGAATTAATCGTGAACGACTATTTCTACTTATTCGCGGAAAAATCATGGAAAGAGCTAGCGAAAATAACAAAACTTGATTTGAAAGAAATACAAAGCGTCCAGGATTTCATAAAAACGCTGCATCCGCGCCCTGGCCTTGCCTATCATCACGCTCATGATAACTATATTGTTCCTGAGCTGACCGTAGCTAAAGTTCAAGGGGAATGGCAAGTTATGTACAACGATGACATTTCTCCTAAGGTTGCCGTTAACTCTGCCTATGAATCTAATTTTACTTCTATAGAAGATTCAGAAGTAAAGCATTATCTGTCTGCTAAGCTCAATCAATGCAGATGGCTGATTAAAACGCTCAATCAGCGGAAAGAGACCATGATGAAAGTAATGAAAGAAATTGTCCGGAGACAGACGGACTTTTTCGAAAAAGGCGAATTATTCATGAAACCGCTGACATTAAAGGTGGTTGCAGATGCCATTGAAGTTCACGAATCTACTGTCAGCCGGACAGTTAGGGAGAAGTATGTTCAGACTCCCCATGGACTATATGAGCTGAAGTTTTTTTTCTCAAATGGTTTAGAGCAATCATCACAGGAGATTACTTCTTCAACGGTAAAAACGATCATAGAGCAAATGATCGAAAAGGAAGATAAGCTTGCGCCGCTGTCCGATCAGAAAATTGTATCCAAGCTTGCTGATGATCATAAAATCGATGTTTCAAGAAGAACGGTGGCCAAATACAGGGATCAGTTAGGCATTGCCTCGTCTTCTGCAAGAAAACGATATTAGGATGTGTATATAGGATGCTTTTAAAAATATATTCGAGAAAGAGCTGTCCTCTTTGTGTGGAAGCTCTAGAGGAACTTGAAAAGCTGAAAGAGAGCATGAATATAGAAATCGAGGTCGTTGATATTTACAGTGACGATGCTCTGCTTGAACAGTATCAGCTCATGATTCCTGTCGTTGAATATGACGGAATGGTGCTTGGGTACGGCAAAATTAAAAAAGATTTTATAAGAAAGCGGTTACTTGATAAAAAGCAAGAAACAATAGTTGAATAAGCTTTTTCACCCTGCTAAAATGAAAATATAGCAGGGATGATTTTTTTTAGGAATAGTGGGACATATTACGTCATATAGGGACGTTTTTCGTCCCGTAGGATCCGCTTTTCTATTTGAAAGGGAATTTGTACATGAGGTCAATTATAGAAGTCCAAAAAAAATTATTGCCTGATCTGCTTCAAGTTATGCAAAAACGTTATCAGATCCTTCAGTATATACGACTAATGCAGCCAATCGGACGTCGAAGTCTTTCATCTAGTCTTGGGATCAGTGAACGGGTTTTAAGAGGGGAAGTACAGTTTTTGAAAGATCAGAATCTGATCGATATTTTTTCCTCTGGCATGACATTAACGAAGGAAGGATCATCTCTGTTAAGAATTCTCGAAGAAACGATGAAAGATGTTTTAGGTTTAACGTTTTTGGAAAATACATTAAAGGAACGTTTAAATCTTAAAAACGTTATCGTCGTATCCGGAGACAGCGATCAGTTTTCATGGGTAAAGAAAGAAATGGGCAGAGCCTGTGTCGCATGCATAAAAGAGCGGCTTACAGGGGAAAATATCGTCGCTGTCACTGGTGGCACAACCATTGCCGCTGTCGCTGAAATGATGACGCCGGACAGTAAAAATCGCGAACAGCTGTATGTACCTGCCAGAGGCGGGCTTGGGGAGAATGTAGAAAACCAGGCCAATACAATCTGTGCAAAGATGGCTGAGAGAGCGATGGGAAACTACCGTCTGCTTCACGTTCCAGATCAGTTAAGCAAGGAAGCCTATCTCTCTATTATTGAGGAACCGTCGATTAAAGAGCTGCTCATGCTCATCAAATCTTCAAGTATGGTTGTTCATGGAATAGGAGACGCTAAGACAATGGCGGAACGCCGCAAAACGAAGCCTGATGATTACATAAAAATAGAGCAGGGTCAGGCAGTTGCAGAAGCGTTCGGGTATTATTTCAACCAGGAAGGCGAAGTTGTTCATAAAGTGCAGACAGTAGGTATGCAGCTGAACGATCTGGAAAAGATTCAAAACGTCATCGCAGTAGCTGGCGGAGCTTCAAAGGCCAAGGCAATCCGGGCTTACCTGAAGCAGGCAGCCGATTCCATTCTTATTACGGATGAAGGCGCCGCGAAAGAGTTAATAAGGGATCTTAATCCCTAATTATATAGTTTTCAAAAAAAATCTCTCACTTATTTAAAGGAGGAAATTTCAACATGGCAGTAAAAATTGGTATTAACGGTTTTGGACGTATCGGACGTAACGTATTCCGTGCAGCACTTAAAAATCCTAACGTGGACGTTGTAGCGGTTAACGACTTAACAGACGCTAACATGCTTGCTCACCTTTTAAAATATGACTCAATTCATGGCAGATTAGATGCTGACGTGAAAGTAGACGGAAACAACCTTGTTGTTGACGGCAAAACAATCCAAGTATCAGCAGAGCGCGATCCTGCGAAATTATCTTGGGGCGAGCGCGGAGTAGAAGTAGTAGTTGAATCAACTGGTTTCTTCACTAAGCGTGCAGATGCTGCTAAGCACTTAGAAGCTGGCGCTAAAAAAGTTATCATCTCTGCTCCTGCAACAGATGAAGACATCACAATCGTTATGGGTGTTAACCATGACAAATATGACGCTGCAAGCCACGATGTTATCTCAAATGCATCATGTACTACTAACTGCTTAGCGCCATTCGCTAAAGTTCTTAACGACAAATTCGGCATCAAACGCGGTATGATGACAACTGTTCACTCATACACAAACGATCAGCAAATTCTTGACTTGCCGCACAAAGACTACCGTCGTGCTCGTGCAGCAGCTGAAAACATCATCCCTACTTCAACTGGTGCAGCTAAAGCAGTTTCTCTAGTATTGCCTGAACTTAAAGGTAAATTAAACGGCGGAGCTATGCGTGTTCCAACTCCAAACGTTTCTTTAGTAGACTTAGTTGCTGAGCTTGACACTAACGTAACAGCTGAAGAAGTAAATGCAGCATTCAAAGAAGCTTCTGAAGGCGCATTAAAAGGAATTCTTAACTACAGCGAAGAGCCATTAGTTTCTGGTGACTACAATGGCGACCCAGCTTCTTCTACTATTGATGCTTTATCAACAATGGTTATGGAAGACAGCATGGTAAAAGTAATCTCTTGGTATGACAATGAGTCTGGCTACTCTAACCGTGTAGTAGACCTAGTTGATTACATCGCTTCTAAAGGTCTTTAATCCATAAGTCTCCCGAGACTTGGATTACAACCAAAACTAAGGTTATAATGAGTGCAAAGGGGAAGGGGAATACAGGCCCCCTCCCTTTTGCTTTGTATGCCATACCATTCCAATTAAAGGAGGAATTCCTGAAGATGAACAAAAAGTCAGTAAAAGACATCGAGGTAAAAGGGAAAGTTGTCTTCTGCCGTGTAGACTTCAACGTGCCGATGAAAGATGGCCAAGTAACAGATGACACACGCATTCGTGCAGCTTTACCTACAATTCAGTACTTAACAGAGCAAGGTGCAAAGGTTCTATTAGCAAGCCATTTAGGCCGTCCAAAAGGACAAGTTGTTGAGGAGCTTCGCTTAAACGCAGTTGCAGAGCGTCTTCAAGAATTACTTGGCAAAAATGTAGCGAAAGCAGACGAAGCTTATGGCGACTCTGTAAAAGCTGAAATCTCTAAAATGCAGGAAGGCGACGTACTTCTATTAGAAAACGTTCGTTTCTACCCTGGTGAAGAGAAAAATGATCCTGAGCTTGCAAAAGCATTCGCTGAGCTTGCTGATGTCTATGTAAATGACGCATTCGGAGCAGCACACCGTGCACACGCTTCAACTGCAGGCATTGCAGACCACATTCCGGCTGTAGCAGGATTCCTTTTGGAAAAAGAATTAGAAGTATTGGGCAAAGCATTATCAAACCCGGAGCGTCCGTTCACAGCAATTATCGGCGGAGCTAAAGTAAAAGACAAAATTGGTGTCATCGATCACCTCTTAGATAAAGTAGACAACATCATCATCGGCGGCGGACTTGCTTACACATTCATTAAAGCATTGGGCCACGAGGTTGGAAAATCTCTTCTTGAAGAAGATAAAGTTGAGCTTGCTAAATCGTTCATGGATAAAGCGAAGAAAAATGGCGTTAACTTCTACATGCCTGTTGACGTAGTTGTCGCGGATGATTTTTCAAATGATGCAAACATTAAAGTTGTGCCGATCGACAGCATTCCAAGTGATTGGGAAGGCTTAGATGCAGGTCCGAAATCCCGTGAAATCTATGCAGATGTTATTAAGAATTCAAAGCTAGTGATCTGGAACGGACCGCTTGGCGTATTTGAATTAGATGCATTTGCAGAGGGTACAAAATCTGTGGCTGTAGCACTTTCAGAAGCAAAAGATACATACACAGTCATCGGCGGAGGAGATTCTGCTGCTGCAGTTGAGAAATTCAACATGGCAGACAAAATGGATCACATTTCAACAGGCGGCGGAGCATCTCTTGAATTCATGGAAGGCAAAGAGCTTCCAGGAGTTGTCGCTTTAAACGATAAATAAGTTCTTTTACAAAATAAAAGCTGTGTGCACCAATCTGATGGTTTTTCCATTGCATGCAGCCCTGTTAGCAAAAGAGCCTAAATAAATTCTTGTTTTGTAAGGAAGGTGTGCGTGATGAGAAAGCCAATTATCGCTGGTAACTGGAAAATGAACAAAGTAATGGGCGAAGCAGCAGCATTCATCGAAGAAGTAAAAGGATTGGTTCCTTCTGCTGACAAAGTTGATGCTGTAGTTTGTGCACCTGCACTCTTCTTAGACCGCCTTGTAGAGGCTTCTAAAGGAACAGATGTTAAAATCGGCGCCCAAAACATGCATTTCGAAGAAAACGGTGCATTTACAGGCGAAACAAGTCCTGTAGCACTTAAAGACTTAGGCGTAAGCTACGTGATCCTTGGTCACTCTGAGCGTCGCGAAATGTTTGCTGAAACAGATGAAACAGTTAACAAAAAGACGGCTGCTGCTTTCAAACATGGTCTAGTGCCGATCGTTTGCTGCGGCGAAACGCTTGAAGAGCGTGAAGCAGGCAAAACAAATGATCTTGTAGGAGATCAAGTAACAAAAGCACTTACTGGTTTGACAGAAGAGCAATTAAAAGAAGTTGTCATCGCTTATGAGCCAATCTGGGCAATCGGCACTGGCAAATCTTCTTCTGCAAAAGATGCAAATGACGTTTGTTCACACATCCGTTCAGTTGTGGCAGAGAAATTTTCAAAAGAAGTGGCTGAAGCAGTCCGCATTCAATACGGCGGCAGCGTAAAGCCTGAAAATATCAAAGAATACATGGCTGAGTCTGACATCGACGGTGCTTTAGTCGGCGGAGCAAGTCTTGAGCCTCAATCTTTCTTACAGCTTTTGGAGGCAGGAAAACATGAGTAAGAAACCGGTAGCCTTAATTATCCTTGACGGGTTTGCACTTCGCAGCGAAGAGAAGGGTAATGCGGTTGTTCATGCAAAAAAACCAAACTTTGACCGATACTGGAATCAGTATCCTCACGCTACTTTAACGGCAAGCGGCGAAGCAGTCGGCCTGCCAGAAGGACAGATGGGGAATTCAGAGGTCGGGCATTTAAACATCGGTGCCGGCCGCATCGTTTATCAAAGCTTGACGCGCGTGAACGTAGCCATCCGTGAAGGTCAATTTGAGAAAAATGAAACCTTCCTTTCAGCAATGAATCACGTGAAAGAAAACGGCACAAACCTTCATGTTTTTGGATTACTTTCTGATGGAGGCGTCCATAGCCATATTAATCACCTTTTTGCTTTGCTCAGACTGGCAAAAGAAGAAGGCGTCAAAAATGTTTATATCCATGGCTTCCTTGACGGACGTGATGTTGGTCCGCAAACAGCAGAAGGATATATTAAGCAATTGAACGAAAAAATTGAAGAGTATGGTGTTGGTGCAATTGCAACCCTCTCAGGCCGTTATTACTCTATGGACCGCGACAAGCGCTGGGATCGTGTTGAAAAAGCGTACCGCGCAATGGTATACGGCGAGGGCCCAGCTTATACGGATCCGCTTGACTTAGTGGAGGATTCATATAAAAATGGAATCCACGACGAGTTCGTTCTTCCTTCTGTTATGACAAAAGAAGACGGCTCTCCTGTTGCAACAATCAGTGAAAACGATGCGGTTATTTTCTACAATTTCCGCCCGGATCGCGCAATTCAGATTTCGAACACATTTACAAACGAAGACTTCCGTTCATTTGACCGTGGACCAAAGCATCCGAAAAACCTGCATTTTGTATGTTTGACTCATTTTAGTGAAACTGTTGACGGGTATGTTGCATTTAAAGCAACGAACTTGGATAACACACTAGGTGAAGTTCTTTCGCAAAACGGGTTAACCCAGCTTCGGATTGCTGAGACGGAAAAATACCCTCATGTAACATTTTTCATGAGCGGGGGACGTGAAGCGGAATTCCCTGGTGAAGAACGCATTCTGATTGATTCACCAAAAGTCGCAACCTATGACTTGAAGCCTGAGATGAGTGCCTACGAAGTAACGGACGCGTTGCTTGGCGAAATCGAAGCGGACAAGCATAACGCGATCATTCTGAATTTCGCCAACCCAGATATGGTTGGACATTCAGGCATGCTTGAACCAACGATTAAAGCGATTGAAACAGTTGATGAATGTCTTGGCAAAATCGTTGATGCGATTCTTGCAAAAGGCGGAACAGCTATTATTACAGCGGACCATGGAAATGCTGATGAAGTGACAACCTTAGAAGGTACACCAATGACAGCACATACAACAAATCCAGTTCCTGTAATCGTAACAAAGGAAGTTTCAGGCTTAAGAGAAGATGGAATTCTTGGCGACTTAGCGCCAACCATGCTCGACTTGCTTGGAGTAGACCTTCCGAAAGAAATGACAGGTAAATCATTACTTAAAAAATAACCATTTAAAAGGAGAGAAATAAATTATGCCATACATTGTTGATGTATTTGCTCGCGAAGTATTAGACTCACGCGGTAACCCGACAGTTGAAGTAGAAGTACACACAGAAACAGGTGCTATGGGACGTGCATTGGTTCCATCTGGCGCATCTACTGGTGAATACGAAGCAGTAGAACTGCGTGACGGCGACAAATCCCGTTACCTTGGAAAAGGCGTATTAAACGCTGTTAAAAACGTAAACGAAGTAATCGCTCCTGAATTATTAGGTTTCGACGTAACTGAGCAAGTTGCAATCGATCACCTTCTAATCGAACTTGACGGCATGGAAAACAAAGGTAAATTAGGTGCTAACGCAATCCTTGGCGTATCTATGGCAGCAGCTCGTGCAGCAGCTGAATTCCTAGGTCTTCCACTTTACCAATACCTTGGCGGATTCAACGCTAAAACATTGCCAGTACCAATGATGAACATCATCAACGGCGGAGAGCATGCTGATAACAACGTTGACATTCAAGAATTCATGGTTATGCCGGTTGGAGCAGAAGATTTCCACGAAGCACTTCGCATGGGTGCTGAAATCTTCCACAGCCTGAAATCAGTTCTTCAAGGCAAAGGTCTTAACACAGCTGTAGGTGACGAAGGCGGATTCGCTCCAAACCTTGGATCTAACGAAGAAGCTCTTCAAACAATCATCGAAGCAATCGAAAAAGCCGGCTACAAACCAGGCGAGCAAGTAAAACTTGCTATGGACGTTGCAGCTTCTGAAATCTTCAACAAAGAAGACGGCAAATACCACTTATCAGGCGAAGGTGTTGTAAAAACATCTGCTGAAATGGTAGACTTCTACGAAGATCTAGTTTCTAAATACCCAATCATCTCAATCGAAGACGGTTTGGATGAAAACGACTGGGAAGGCCACAAACTATTAACTGAGCGCCTTGGCGACAAAGTTCAATTAGTTGGTGACGATCTATTCGTTACAAACACTAAGAAGCTTGCTGAAGGTATTGAAAAAGGAATCAGCAACTCAATCCTTATCAAAGTGAACCAAATTGGTACATTAACTGAAACATTTGATGCAATCGAAATGGCTAAACGCGCTGGCTACACAGCTGTAATCTCTCACCGTTCAGGTGAAACAGAAGACAGCACAATTGCTGACATCGCTGTAGCAACAAACGCTGGCCAAATCAAAACAGGTGCCCCATCACGTACTGACCGTGTTGCAAAATACAACCAGCTTCTTCGCATCGAAGATCAGCTTGGTGACACAGCTCGTTACGATGGAATCCACACTTTCTACAACATTAAAAAATAATGAATGAATAAGAAACCGCCCGGGATTTTGATCTTGGGCGGTTTTTTTGTGTTGGTACGGGTGGTGTTACGCATTGATGATGGTTAGTTAGTATACAGCACCAAATGAAAATGTCGATCTGTAGAAAGTACGCAAAACCTGGGTTAACAGCACGAACTGAAGATACTGCAACGCGGGAAGAGCGCTAACCCGGAGTTAACAGCCAAAATGATGAAGCTGCCCCGCGGGAAGTGCGCTAATCTGGAGTTAACGGCACAAAATGAAGAAGCGGCCCCGTCGGAAGAGCGCTAAACCGGGGTTAACAGCACGAACTAAAGATATTGTTCAGCTTGTAGTGTGATAAACCAGGTATAACAGCACAAAGTGAAGAAGAGGCCCAGCGGGAAGTGCGCTAAACCGGGGTTAACAGCACGAACTAAAGATATCGTTCAGCTTGAAGTGTGATAAACCAGGGATAACGGCACAAAGTGAAGAAGCGGCCCCGCCGGAAGTGCGCTAATCTGGAGTTAACAGCACAAAGTGAAGAAGAGGCCCAGCGGGAAGTGCGCTAAACCGGGGTTAACAGCACGAACTAAAGATATCGTTCAGCTTGAAGTGTGATAAACCAGGGATAACGGCACAAAGTGAAGAAGCGGCCCCGCCGGAAGTGTGCTATACCTGGGTTAACAGCACAAAGTGAAGTAGCGGCCTCGCCGGAAGTGCGCTAAACCGGGTTAACATCACAAAGTGAAGAAGCGGCCCCGCCAGAAGTGCGCTAAACAAGGTTTTCCAGTACAAAACTGATTATTTTACCTCTTCATAATGATTACCCCTAGCATGACCAACTTTTACAAAATTCTCTTTTAGTATTTTTTGAATGGATCTGCTATTTTTTATGTTTCCACACCAATCGTGTATTTGTTCAGAAGTTATCTTTACTTCTGGAAAAAGCAGCCTGAACTCATTCACGCTTCTTAAAACAGCAGTTTTATATCTTTCCATCTGCCTGCACCTTCCACATATCAGCTGATTCTTACTAAGCACCTCCATCCCCAGCTTCCCGCATCCGCCGCATACAATCCCCTTCTGCAGATCCTCATAATTAAACTCAGGCTGCCGTTCATACGGGGATTTTTCCACATGAAGTGACAATAGCTTCTCCGCAAGCTTCGAGTTAAAACCATTATGCATGCGGACATTTTTAAGTCTTTGAGAAAAACGATTCCATTGGGAAGGGAAAATCAGAGGGGAGCCTAAAGGAGCATGATACAAGTGAAATTCGGGGTTTACAAATACAACATAGGCTTCAACCGGCAGTGAACATTTTAAAATTTGAAGCTGCCTCCTGAGGAGAGATTCGCATCTTTTAAGCTGCAAAATGGGATTTTGAATCTCTGATTTTTTGGCGCAGGAGATCCATTCTTCTTTTTCAATGGAATGGTCTCCTGACAGGTTTTTCACTTCAAAGAGATAGATTTTTTGCGGCGCGATGTATAAGGAATCCATTTGATAGTGGCTACCGCCTGTGAGAAAGAGGAGATCATTTAAAATCAGTCCATCTCCTGCGTGCTTTATCCACCCATCGAAGATTTTTTCTCCCTCATAGCCGCTTTCAAGGTATTGGAAGAGTTTCTGGTCTGCTCCCGCTAGCTCCATTCGTGCATTTAAACTTCTGTACGTTCTCAGTTCCGCAGATTCTGTTCTTTCTTTTAAAATCAATAAACTCACCTCCTTTGCCCCATCATCATAAAACCCTCACATCCATCAGGCAAATGACGAAAATCAAATTGTGTCTGCAAAAAAAAGCACCTCCCTCACCCGGAGGAAGATGCTTCATTCTTATGATGACGGTGCCGGTATCGAAACTCCTCATACGCTCCCGAGCCCAAAATAACTCCGGATACAATAAACAAGAGCCCTATTAGATGTGACGGATAAATTGCCTCATGCAGGATCAGAGCCGATCCTGCGAGTGCAAAGAATGTACTTAAATTCATGAAAATTGACGTTTCGGCCGGACCAACCATTCCGATGGCAAAGTTATAGGTCATGTGTCCAATCGCTGTAGCAAGAATGGCGGAGGTGAAAAAGACTCCCCAGACTGCAGGCGTTCCGTGAAACAGGCTCTCAATACCTCCAGGCTCTGTGAACAGACTGATGATAAATAAAACAAGAGATCCAAAGAACAGCATATAGCCTGTCATTAAGCGCGGATCGAGCGTTCGGCACGCTTTTTTTATAATAATGAAGCTGCAGGCCTGTGTGAAAATGGAGATGAAGATGTAGATATCTCCCGTATTCATGCTGCTGATGCCTTTGCTTCCTGCTAAAATGGTGAATCCTACTCCTGTCAGGCCCAGCACAAATCCTGCAAAACGGATGATGGTCAGTCTTTGATTAAGAAAGAGAATCGATAAGATAGCTGTAAGCATTGGACCGAGGCCGAGTATTAAGCCGCCATTTGTAGAAGTAGTCATTGTAAGTCCTACAGAAAGGAAATAATGATGACACACAACGTTCAGCAGGCCGCCACCTGTAATAAACATGGTTTCCTTAAGAGTCGGTTTGCGGAGGAGTTTAAAAAAAGATAAGATAATCAGTACACAAATACTTGCTGTGAAAATTCGTACGGCTGTTACTGTAACGGGCATAAAGCTGTCAACGATGATTTTGAGTAAAGGCACGTTAAGTCCCCATATGAGCATAACACCGATCAAGATAAGATAGATGCGTGTGTTTTTCAAGGTTTTCCCTTCTTTCTGCAAAACTATCTAAGTAGCATATCATAAAGGAAGCTTTTCCCTCAAAGGAATTGTTTCGGAATGCTAAGAATAAAGATTGGACAAACATTCGAATGATAGTGACATTTGACCGTCAATATGGTAAATTGAAAATAATGCTAACCGGGTTCTAGGAGGTGTCGTCCATGCACATTTTATTAATCACATTACTTGTAATCGTAAGTATTGCTCTTATTACTGTTGTTTTACTTCAGTCAGGCAAAAGTGCTGGTTTATCAGGTGCTATCTCCGGAGGAGCTGAACAGCTTTTCGGAAAACAAAAAGCACGCGGAATGGATTTGGTGCTTCATCGTGCGACAGTCGTGTTATCAGTTCTCTTCTTTATACTGACGATTGCGGTTTCGTACGCTGGATTTTAATACATGACATTGATCGAACGGGGGTCTGATTCTTATCAGACTCCTTTTGTCATTTATCCAGAATCCCTTGCCGAATCAACATTTTTGCCCATTAATCAAACGTTTGTTTAAATAGAAACAGATGATGGAACCTTATAAATAGATGCTTACATAAAAGGAGTTTTTTATATGAAGAGAGTTTTGCCGAAACCATTTACATTTGAAGGCGGAGACCGTGCCGTGCTGCTGCTTCACGGTTTTACGGGCAACACGGCTGACGTCAGGATGCTTGGACGCTATTTAAATGAAAGAGGATATACATGCCATGCCCCGCAATACAAAGGTCATGGCGTGCCGCCTGAAGAGCTTGTGCACACTGGTCCTGAAGATTGGTGGAAGGACGTGATGGACGGCTATAATCTGCTGAAAGAGCGCGGCCATGAATCGATTGCAGTTGCCGGCTTATCCCTTGGCGGTGTGTTTTCTGTGAAATTGGGTTACACTGTACCTGTAAAGGGTATTGTTCCGATGTGCGCCCCTATGTATATCAAGAGTGAAGAAGTGATGTACAAGGGTATTTTAGAGTATGCCCGCAACTTTAAGAAATTCGAAGGAAAATCAGAGGCAGAGATCGAAGAGGAAATGAAGCAATTTGAGAAAACGCCGATGAATACACTGAGGGCTCTCCAGGAACTGATTGCAGATGTGAGGAACAATGTGGATATGGTTTATTCGCCGGCATTTGTCGCTCAAGCGAGACACGACCACATGATTAATACAGATAGTGCAAATATTATTTATAACGAAGTAGAATCTGATAACAAGCATTTAAAATGGTACGAAGAATCAGGACATGTCATCACACTGGATAAAGAGCGCGATCAGCTCCATGCAGATGTTTTTGAGTTTTTAGAAAGTCTTGATTGGCAATAATCCCAAAAGGAGGGACGCAAATGGATAATAATATGAAGATACATATTGATAAACTGCTTTCTTTTATGAAAGAAGAGGCATACAAGCCTTTAACCGTCCAGGAGCTTGAAGAAGCGTTTGGAATTGAGGATTCTTCTGAATTCAAGGAGTTTGTAAAAGCTCTGGTCATGATGGAGGAACAAGGTCTGGTTGTGCGCACAAGAAGCAACCGCTATGGTTTGCCAGAACGAATGAATTTAATCCGCGGAAGAGTCAGCGGACATGCGAAAGGATTTGCCTTTGTCATTACAGAGGATCCAAATCAGGGAGATGTGTTTATTCCGCCTAGCGAGCTCAATAACGCTATGCACGGGGATACGGTCCTGGTCAGAGTCAGCACAGAATCCAGCGGAAGCAGGCAGGAAGGCACAGTCATCCGCATCGTTGAGCGCGGTCTGAAAGAGGTTGTCGGAACCTATACGGAAAGCAAAAACTTCGGTTTTGTCATTCCTGACGATAAAAAGATTCCAAATGATATTTTCATCCCTAAAAAAGCTTCAAATGGAGCGATTGAAGGTCACAAAGTGGTCGTTCACCTGACAACATACCCAGAAGGAAGAATGAGTGCAGAAGGCGAAGTTATTGCGATTCTTGGACATAAAAACGATCCAGGCGTTGATATCTTGTCTGTCATTCATAAGCATGGGCTGCCTCAGGCTTTCCCGGTGGAGGTTCTGGAACAGGCAAATGATGTTCCTGAAACGATCAGTGAAGAGGATATCAAGGACCGCAGAGATCTTCGCAATGAAGTCATTGTCACAATTGACGGTGCGGATGCAAAAGATCTTGATGATGCGGTTACAGTGACAGAGCTTGAAAATGGTAATTACAAATTAGGTGTTCATATTGCAGATGTCAGTCATTATGTAACAGAGAACTCGCCAATTGATAATGAAGCGTTAGAGCGCGCAACGAGCGTTTATTTAGTTGACCGCGTAATTCCAATGATTCCGCACCGTTTATCGAACGGCATTTGTTCTCTTAACCCAAAAGTAGACCGTCTGACGCTTTCTTGTGAAATGGAGATCAACAGCCAAGGGGAAGTCGTAAAGCACGAAATTTTCCAAAGCGTGATCAAAACGACTGAACGCATGACGTATTCTGATGTAAAGGAAATTTTGGTCGATCAAAAACCTGAACTGCTTGAGAAATATGAAGCGCTTGTGCCGATGTTCCAGCGGATGGAGAAACTTGCGCAAATTCTCCGCAGCAAACGGATGACCCGCGGGGCAATTGACTTTGATTTTAAAGAAGCGAAAGTGCTGGTTGATAAAGAAGGAAAGCCTCAAGATGTTGTTATACGTGAAAGAACAGTCGCAGAACGCCTGATTGAAGAATTTATGCTGCTTGCCAACGAAACAGTTGCAGAGCATTTCCATTGGATGAATGTACCGTTTATTTACCGCATCCATGAGGAGCCAAATGCTGAAAAACTGCAGAGGTTCTTAGAATTTGTGACGAACTTTGGATACTCCGTAAAAGGAACAGCAAACACGATTCACCCTCGTGCCCTGCAGGATATCCTTGATGGTGTAGCGGGACAGCCTGAGGAAATGGTCATCTCAACTGTCATGCTGAGATCGATGAAGCAGGCTAAGTATGATCCGGAAAGTCTGGGGCATTTTGGCCTTTCGACTGAGTTCTATACTCATTTCACATCACCGATCCGCCGTTATCCGGATTTAATTGTCCATCGCTTAATCCGCACCTACTTAATTGAAGGCAAGGTGGATGAAGCAACGAAAACAAAATGGGCAGAAAAAATGGATATGATCGCTGATCAGTCATCGAATATGGAGCGCCGTGCAGTTGATGCAGAGCGTGAAACAGATGACCTTAAGAAAACAGAATACATGCTTGATAAGGTCGGAGAAGAATATGACGGCATTATCAGCTCAGTAACAAACTTCGGAATGTTCGTTGAGCTTCCTAACACCATCGAAGGTCTTGTTCACGTCAGCTATTTGACCGACGATTATTACCGTTATGATGAGCGCAATTACGCAATGATCGGCGAACGGACAGGAACAGTCTACCGCATTGGTGACGAGATTACAGTACGCGTAGTCAATGTAAACAAAGATGAACGCGCTGTTGATTTTGAAATCGTCGGGATGAAAGGGACAAGACGCCGTCAGCCGAATGATGCTCCTAAAGTGATTAAAGGAGACCGCGGCAAACGAAGCGGTGCTAAAGAGGGCAGAGGCAGAAGAAAATCATCAGATGACAGAAAAGCACCTGCAGAGCGAAGCGGCAGTGTTGATGATGGCTGGAGCAATCAAAACCCGAACAAAAAGAAGAAGAAGAAAAAATCGTTTCAAAATGCTCCTGCAAGCAAACGAAAAGTGAAAAAGAAAAAACGTTAAGCTTTAGTATGCTGAATAGAAAACGTGAAGGATGGGAGCCTCTCAGGCTTCCTTTTCCATTCATATTTTGATAAAATAGAGCCTATCGCTATAGAGAGAGAAAGGGGGATGCAGCATGCCAAAAGGAGCCGGAAAAGTCGTTGCTCAAAATAAAAAAGCAAACCATGACTATTCTATTGAAGAAACGTATGAAACAGGCATTGTTTTGCAGGGAACGGAAATCAAAGCGATTCGTGCTGGACGCGTGAACTTAAAGGATGCTTTTGCAAGAGTGCAGCAGGGAGAGGTTTTCCTTCATAACATGCATATCTCGCCGTACGAACAAGGCAACCGCTATAATCATGAGCCCCTGAGAACTAGAAAGCTTTTGCTTCACCGCAAAGAAATCAGCAAGCTGATCGGACTTACAAAAGAAGAGGGCTATGCGCTTGTTCCTTTGAAAGTTTACCTGAAAAACGGCTTTGCCAAGGTTTTGCTTGGACTCGGTAAGGGTAAAAAGAAATATGACAAACGTGAAGACTTAAAGAAAAAAGAAGCGAAACGCGAAGTGGAACGAGCTTTCCGCGATCGTCAGAAGGACTATTGATTGACAATAACTTACAATTGATTTCTTGTCCCTATCTGATATAATAGAACTTGTAAGACAAACAACAATTTCATATCCGCTCTGATCTTTCATGAGCGTTTCCGTTTCCCTTTAAGGGACTTCCCATAGTGAAGCTGGATTAACTTCCACGCTGAACTTATTATCATGGGGACGTTACGGATTCGACAGGGATAGTTCGAGCTTTAGTTGCGAGTCGAGGGGATCGTCCTCGTTAAAACGTCACGCCAATAATAACTGGCAAAACTAACAACAACTTCGCTTTAGCTGCTTAATAACAGACTATAGCGGTTCCTCCCTCCATCGCCCATGTGGTAGGGTAAGGGACTCACTCTAAGTGGGCTACGCCTGATGCCTCCGTCTGGGGATAAAGGAAGAGACCAATCAGACTAGCTGCTCCGACGCCCGTTGATAGGCATAAGAGTTAGCGAATCGCGAATATATCAACTACACTCGTAGACGCTTTAGTGGCGATGTTTCTGGACGTGGGTTCGACTCCCACCGTCTCCACCATACATATTTTGGTGACTAATTATTATACGATATAAATAACGGACTTGCCGATGAGGCAGGTCCGTTTTTGGCTTCTCCGAAAAGTTTGTTATCAATCTTAAAAGTGTTAATATGGAATAAAATTGGCAATTTAGGAAGGTGCGAAAATGAAAGTAATAGGCTATCGATATGTTTCAGTCTCTGAACTTAGTATGGATATGGCAGACTTTTTTGAAAATAAGCTCGGCATTCCAAACGACTGGAAAGATACAGAAGAGCACCAGGGCGGGGTTTTCAAAAGCGGTCAAAGCGCCCTTGAGTTTTGGAGGAAAAGTGAATGCATGCCAGAGTCGGTCATGCTGCAGCTCCTTGTTGATGATGCAGATGAGTTTGCTCAGTTTGCGTCATCTAAAGGGGTAAGGCTGGATGGTCCAATGATTGAGAATGGTGAAAAAATCTACTCATTGACTGCTCCTGACGGGATGCAGGTAACTTTACATTCATCAGCTGAATAAAAACCAGTAAAAAAAGCCAGAATCATCGCGATTCTGGCTTTTTCCTACACTTTTATATACCGCCCCTTCTTATGTAAAACCATCGCAACAAATGTCCAAAACAAGAGCATGATCAAAGCATAAGTAATCTGCGGGAAAGGACTGAGTGTGTATACCCATTCAAGAAGGTACGAGTTTAAGGTGCGCGCATCCGCTGTGATTGTAACATGTGTCAGCACCGCAGCAATGATAAACTTCCCAAAGTAAATTAAAAAGCTGTTTCGTCCATACGCTTCGAGGAACCAGACAAATGGTTTCAGCCCAGTATGTTTAGCATCGACTTCCCGTTTATCGAATATGAGATAGAAAACGGAAATCATGATTGATACAGTGCCAGCGGCAAGCATTGCGAATGCAGGTGTCCACATTCTTTTATTGAAGGGAAGAAAGTGATCCCATATTAGTGAGAATAGAATTAAAACTCCACCTAAAACTAATAATTCCTTCCAGGCGCCTGTTTCTTTTTTGGTCAGGATGAGTCTGCCGATTGCATATCCCATTAAAACATTTCCAAGTGCAGCAAAACTGGTGACCATTCCTTCAGGATCGAATCCTCTTTGGCCCTGCTGGTAAATATGATTTTCACCGAATATAGCTCCATCAATCGGACCCGAGAGATTACACTGCTCCTGCGGGAGTCCCCCTTCACAGGATTGTGCTGCATATAAGAGAATTCCTCCGTACAGGCTCCATAGAAAAAGAGCGGAAAGAATGAGCTGGATTGGAGATTTAATAAATCTAGTAATGAATACAGCGGAGATGCCTAAAAAAGCAAACATCTGCAAGACACCTGTAAATCGCATGTTTGATAAATCGAAGCTCCAGGAAACAATGATTGTAAAAAGCAGTCCATAGATAACTAACCGGATGGTGCGTTTTGTGATTTTTTCCCAGGATACGCCTCTTTGATAAGCAATCGCCATACTCGTTCCGAAGATTGTGATAAATGAAGGCAAAATAAGGTCAATAATTGTTACTCCGTACCAATCTGCATGACGTAAATATTCATAACCCCCATATGGGATTGTGCTTAAAAAAACAGACAGCATAACAATGAATCCTCTCGACATATCAAGAGAATACACTCTTTTTTTATTGATTTTCTTTTCTTGAAGCTGTTCCATATTAAGTTCCTTTCATCACGTCTTAATAGTAATCCTACTAGCAAAGTATACATGAGAACGGGAATCTTTGGTACAATACATTTATCAAAAAAGGAATGCTTATCTATATATGGGGGATTTTATGAAAATTGTACATTTGCTGCTGTTCATGCTTCCGCTGTCAATGATAAGCGGCTGTATGCCTTTGGGTGATGAGCCTGCTGCTGCCGTCTATTATTCACCGCATGCAGATGATGAGGCACTCAGTATGGGCGGTTCGATGCTTGCGTCTTTAGAAAAGGGAGATCAGGTTGCAGTTGTCTTATTGTCTAAAGGAAAAGCAAGCGGAGCGAGAGATCTTGTGAACAGCCGTCTTGAAAAAGAAGCTAAACCTGTCCTTTCCACAGAAGAATTTGGGGAAGCCAGAGTAAAAGAATTCAAAAAATCAGCTGAAGCCCTTGGGGTTGATCCTAAAAACATTTTCATTTATGACCTGCCGGATGGGGACATTAGGCCAGAAGCTGTTTCGAAGATTATGGAAAAAATGAACAAGAGGTTCCCTAATGCTTCACACCATGCCATGTCTTATAAGGATCCTCATCGTGATCACGCTGCCTCTGGCATGGCGCTGAAAGCTTTAGTAGAAAAAGGTACGATTACTGCAGGGTATTTCTATCTTCCTATTCAGGAACACCAGACGATCGACTTTAAAGATGCTTTTGCTGTTCCGAACGATCTTGCAGAAAACTATAGAGAAAGCCTGGACAGCTATAAGATCTGGGATCCGGAAAATGGACTTTATGCAATCGGATATACGTCTGTAGATTCCTATTTCCATTCTGCCGAAGAGATTTTGGAGAGCAAATGGCATCAATAATTCATTCGGTACTCATCTTCGTGATGAGTTTTTTTTCATTTGTATGAAGTCCTCTTCTCTTCCTAATAAGCGTTATCTAAGCAGCAAAAAGTTCATTTTTACAGGAATTTATTTCTAGAGGTAAAAATAAATCTATACCGTTGACAAAATACCCTAATGGGTATAATATAAGTGTTGTTCACATCAATTCCTTCTTCAAGGAAAATTGGAGGGTATAGATGATTTATTTTATTACAAGTATAATAGTACTTACATTTATTTTTATATATAATCGGTATTTTCCGGTACGGGGAATCCGCTGCAGCAAGATGCCTGAGCAGGAATTAAGCAAAATAGATGTTGTAGACTTAAGAGACTACAATGAGTCATATAAAGATCCGATTCCTGGTGCGATGAATATTCCGATTGCTTATTTAAACAGATACTACATGGAGATCCAGCATAAGAAGATCCATGTGATTGCGTCGGATAAAATGCAAAGAAATTTTGGCATCCGCGTTCTGAAGCAAAAAGGATTTCAGGTCACTGGATGTACGATTGCAAATACACAGTGTGCTGAGATGAAATCAGCATAAGGGAAAGGAGAGTCAATATGGAGTATAACGATCAAATGAAAAACCGGGTGAAACGGATTGAAGGCCAGTTAAGAGGCATTTTACGTATGATGGAAGAAGAAAAAGACTGTAAAGATGTGATTACACAGCTTTCTGCCACTAGAACAGCCATTGACCGTACAATTGGAGTTGTCGTCAGCTCAAACTTGGTTGAATGCGTCCGTGCTGCAAATGAGGAAGGCGAAAACACTGAAGAACTTGTGAAAGAAGCGGTGAATCTGCTTGTGCGAAGCAGATAAAATAAAAGGGTTGACACCCTCTTTATTTTTAACTAGTATTATACCCATAGGGGTAAAGGTAATTACGAAAGGGAGGAAGAAGAAATGAATATTGATAAGGTTTTAGATGCAAAAGGATTAGCATGTCCGATGCCGATCGTCAAAACAAAAAAAGCGATGAATGATCTTGAAACAGGCCAGATCTTAGAAGTTCTTACAACAGATAAAGGCGCAAAAAATGATTTAACGGCATGGGCTGCTTCTACAGGCAATGAAATGGTTGATATGAAAGAAGAAGACAATGTTTTTGTTTTTTATATAAAAAAAGGATAACCAAGGAGGAAAAACAACATGACTGAAACTAAAAAAACAACAATCGTTCTATTCAGCGGTGATTATGATAAAGCAATGGCAGCTTATATTATTGCAAATGGTGCAGCTGCTTACGACCATGAAGTAACAATCTTTCACACATTCTGGGGCTTGAATGCTCTTCGAAAAGATGAACCTATTACAGTTAAAAAAGGCTTCATGGAGAAAATGTTCGGCAAAATGATGCCAAGAGGCGCAGATAAAATGGGGCTTTCAAAAATGAATTTTGCGGGAATGGGTCCAAAGATGATTAAAGATGTCATGAAAAAACACAATGCCATTCCGCTTCCGCAGCTTATTGAAATGGCGCAGGAACAGGACATTAAGCTTGTTGCTTGTACAATGACTATGGATCTGCTTGGACTTCAGGAAAAAGAGCTTTTGGACAATATTGAATATGCAGGTGTTGCTGCTTATTTAGCAGATGCAGAAGACGGCAATGTCAATCTGTTTATCTAAGATTAATCCAGAAAGGCGTGAACATGCTTGGAGATCGTTAATTATATTCTGATTGGCCTGCTGCTTCTTTTCATCATCAAACGTTTCATTCCTGCTAAAGGAATCAAAACAATATCAGCTGAGCAGATGAAATCAGAATTGAAAAATAGAAACAAACAGCTTATTGATGTGCGTACACCAGGGGAGTTTAAAGGGAATCATCTAAAAGGATTCACAAATATTCCTATCCACCAATTAACACAAAAAGCAAACCAGCTTTCGAAGGATAAAGAGGTTATCGTCATCTGCCAAAGCGGAATGAGAAGCCAAAAAGCAAGCAAAACACTGAAAAAGTTAGGATTTAAAGAGGTAACTAACGTAAAAGGCGGAATGAACGCCTGGAATTAAGGAGGAAATGAACATGAAACAATTGACTGCAAAAGAAGTTGAAAATACTTTAGATTCTTTAAATGTCATTGATGTGCGTGAAGCGGATGAAGTAGCGTCAGGGAAAATTCCTGGAGCAGTAAACATTCCATTAGGCCTTTTAGAATTCCGTATGCATGAGCTTGATAAATCAAAGGAATACACAATGGTTTGCCGTTCTGGAGGAAGAAGCGGACGTGCCGCACAATTCCTTGAAGGCCAAGGTTTTAAGGTCATTAATATGACAGGCGGTATGCTTGATTGGGATGGAAAAACGGAATAAATTTTTTTACTTAAATATACCCCAGCAGGTAAATAGGAGGAATTATTCATGAACTCATTAAAAACAGATATCACTTTAGATGCAAAAGGACTTGCATGTCCAATGCCAATCGTAAAAACGAAAAAAGCAATGAAGGAATTAGACGCGGGCCAGGTTCTAGAGGTTCTAGCAACAGATAAAGGATCAAAGGCTGACTTGAAGGCATGGGCAGGAAGTTCAGGCCACCAGTATTTAGGCACGATTGAAGATGGAGACGTTTTAAAGCATTATTTAAGAAAATCATCAAGCGAAGAAACAGCTGAAAGAAAGTATCCAAATGTAAGCAGCAATGAAGAACTTGAACAAAAGCTTGAATCTGGGAACATTGTCGTGCTTGACGTGCGTGAAGCAGCAGAATATGCATTTAATCACATTCCAAATGCAGTCTCTATTCCGCTTGGAGAACTTGAAGACCGTTTGGGCGATTTAAATAAAGAAGATGAAATCTACGTAGTATGCCGTACAGGAAGCAGAAGTGATTTTGCTGCTCAAAAGCTTGCTGACAATGGATTCACGAACGTAGTAAACGTTGTGCCGGGCATGAGTGAATGGTCTGGAAAAACGGAAAATATCTAAAAATAATCGATAAATTCTACATTTGGAGGAATTATGATGGCTAAAAAAACGGCAATTATCGCAAGCAACGGCGGATTATTTGACGCTTATAAAGTATTTAATATTGCAACAGCAGCAGCTGCTACAGATCAGGAAGTAGCGATATTCTTCACATTCGAAGGGTTAAATTTGATTCATAAGGAAGCATATCAGCAGCTTCCAATGCCTGAAGGCAAGGAGCATTTTGCAGAGGGATTTGCAAAAGCTAATGTGCCTGCTATTCCTGAGCTTGTTTCAATGGCGAAGGAAATGGGTGTAACATTTATCGGCTGCCAAATGACAATGGATGTTATGGGCCTTGAAAAAAAAGATTTTGTAGATGGCATTGAAGTGGGCGGAGCGGTAACCTTTTTGGAATTTGCTAAAGATGCAGAAGTCACATTAACATTTTAAAAAGCTAAATTTTTTTAATAAAAAATATACCTCAGGGGGTAAAATAAAAATGACTTTACAAGCTATGACTGCAAAAGAAGTAACAAAAAAAGTGTTTAACAAAGAACCATTATTTATTTTGGATGTGCGCAACGAAAGTGATTTTCAGGATTGGAAAATCGAAGGTGAAAATTTCAGCTATCTGAATGTCCCTTATTTTGATTTGCTTGATGGCGTAGAAGAAATTATGGGCAGCATTCCTGCAGATCAAGAAGTGTTAGTTGTGTGTGCTAAAGAAGGGTCATCCATTATGGTAGGCGAGATGCTTGCAGAGGAAGGGCTGTCTGTATCTTATCTAAAAGGCGGAATGAAAGCCTGGAGTGAGCATTTAGAGCCTGTAAAAGTTGGAGATTTAAAGGATGGCGGCGAAATTTATCAATTCGTGCGCATCGGAAAAGGCTGTCTTTCTTATATGATTATCTCAAATAATGAAGCAGCAATTATTGATTCTACGCGTATGACAGATATTTACCTTGAGTTTGCAAAGGAAAATGGTGCGGAAATTAAGCATGTATTTGACACGCATCTTCATGCCGATCATATTTCGGGCGGCAGAATCATCTCTGAAAAAACGAATGCAGCATACTGGCTGCCTCCTAAAGATGCAGGAGAAGTTACATTTGAATACAAGCCATTAGAAGGCGGAACAGATGTCACAATCGGCCGTACAACAATTAACATTCATGCTTTGTATTCTCCTGGCCACACGATCGGATCGACATCATTTGTAATTGATGAGAAGTTCCTGCTTTCAGGAGATATCCTATTCATTGATTCAATTGGAAGACCTGATCTTGCCGGTATGGCAGAAGACTGGGTGGGTGATTTGAGAGAAAGTCTTTATACACGTTATAAAGAGTTATCTGAAGAGTTAATCGTCCTTCCGGCACACTTTATGATCATTGATGAACTGAATGATGATGGAAGTGTTTCTGAAAAATTGGGTGTCCTGTTTGCAAAGAACCACGGTTTAAACATTGAAGACGAAAACGAATTCAGAAAGCTTGTTACTGAGAATTTACCGCCTCAGCCAAATGCATATCAGGAGATCCGTGAAACTAACATGGGAAAAATCAATCCTGATGAGGAAAAACAGCGTGAAATGGAAATTGGTCCAAATCGCTGTGCAGTACGATAATTAAACAAATAGGAGGAAATTAGACATGGAATCAGCAAAAGTATTAGATGCAAAAGGACTTCCTTGTCCGATGCCGATCGTGAAAACAAAGAAAGCAATGACTGACCTTGAAAGCGGCCAGGTGCTTGAAATTCATGCAACAGATAAAGGGGCTAAAAATGACCTCGCTGCATGGGCAAAATCTGGAGGACATGAGCTTGTAAAACACGAAGAAGAAAACAATGTATTCAAGTTCTGGATTCAAAAAGGATAAAAAGAAGGGAACCATGTAAGGTTCCCTTCTCTTATAAGGAGGTATAACCATGGATTTTGCATTTATCATAACCATTTTCTTAATCGGTTTTATCGGTTCTTACATTTCCGGTATGCTCGGGATTGGCGGTTCCATCATCAAATATCCGATGCTTCTTTATATACCCCCGTTGTTTGGTTTAGCAGCTTTCAGCGCACATGAGGTATCAGGCATCAGTGCGGTTCAAGTTTTCTTCGCCACTATAGGCGGGGTATGGGCCTACAGAAAAGGCGGATACTTAAATAAAACGCTGATCATTTATATGGGTGCAAGCATTCTGATCGGAAGCTTTATCGGAGGATTCGGTTCGAAGACGATGTCTGAGGAGGGAATCAACCTCATCTATGGTATCCTCGCACTAATTGCGGCTATTATGATGTTTATACCTAAAAAGGGGATTGATGATATTCCTCTTGATCAGGTTACCTTTAATAAATGGCTTGCAGCTGTCCTTGCATTAATCGTAGGTGTCGGGTCTGGAATTGTAGGTGCAGCCGGAGCATTCTTATTGGTGCCAATCATGCTTGTAGTACTGAAGATTCCTACACGCATGACGATTGCGTCGTCTCTCGCCATCACATTTATATCATCGATTGGCGCGACAGTCGGAAAGATCACTACAGGACAGGTTGACTACTACCCTGCACTCATCATGGTTGTGGCAAGTTTAATTGCTTCTCCTCTTGGAGCGATTGCAGGGAAAAAAGTAAATACGAAAGTGCTTCAAATCATCCTCGCTGTCCTGATTTTTGCTACTGCAGTGAAGATTTGGATGGACATTTTATAAGATGCAAAAAGAGTCTGGGACGTAACGATCATCTCCTGAATGAAAGCCGAACATTGAATAGTGCGAAAACCATTAAAAGAAAGAGCTATTTTAGCATAAATTGTTGTTTTTCATGATAAATAATGTCCGTTCCTTTCCGCTCCAGGAACTTGCTTTCCGCGGGGAGCATGGGAGCCTCCTCGGCGTTGCCTGTGGGGTCTCCCACTTTGCTCTATTTCCCGCAGGAGTCAAGTTCCTTCCGCTGCAATCCACTTAAGGTTTCTATCATTTAGCCTGCAGCAACAATATTTATGAAAAGAACCAAAGAAAAAAATCCGAACTAAAACGAAATTCAAGTTGGAATTTCACATAATAGTTCGGATTTTTCTTTGGCTGAAAACCTTTTGTCCCAGCCTCTTTTCTTATTTTTTGATAAGGGAAGATACCATGTCATTCATCATATCCTTACTCATTGGGCCAGTTATCTTATGAATGATAACTCCTTTTTGATCTACGATGTAGCTTGTTGGAATCGCATGGGCCTGATATTCCGTCCCTGTCTTTCCGTCTTGGTCAAGCAAGATAGGAAACGTAAGCCCGTAATCGTTGACAAATGATTGAATTTCATCCATGCCCCGGTCCATATTTGTAAGATTGACGGCCAATATTGTAAATTGCTTCTCTTTGTTTTCTTTGTAGAATTCTTCCATGTGCGGCATCTCTGCTTTGCATGGAGGACACCAGCTTGCCCAAAAATTTATCAACACAACCTGTCCCCGGTAATCAGAAGGCTTCACCGTTTCACCACTTAGAGTTTCTAACTTGAAATCAGGGGCGGTTTTCCCTTCCTCGAGACCAATACTATTTTTCACACGTTCACTATTAGATTCTGTGTCGGCCGCAACCGAAGCACCGTCCTGATAATCAGCCGGGTTTAAATCGCTTTTTTCATCGTTTCCAAATTCTTTGCTAATATTAACAACTAAAATGGCAGTTAATAAAAGCACCGTTATGATAGGAAACCAGGCTTTTTTCATGCTTTTTCCTCCTTGCTTGATACCATTAACAGGGTAATTGTCATCCAGATATGAGTGAAGGTATTCAGAGAAATCATTTCATCCTTTAATGAGTAAATAAGTATGTTCCATAAGGCGAAAAGAATAAAAGCTTTATATACGGTTTGTTTTGACAATGATTTGATGTTTTTAATCGCATAGACGAGCCAAGTGAGATTGATTGAAATTTGAGCAAAATCAATCATGGCATCAGGATTGAAACCAAAAAGAATGAGCTCAAAAAAAGTCATTAATGCAAGGTAAAGAATCAGTAAAAACTGTGCTTGGGGCATCATGTTTTTCTTTACACACAGATAGACAGAAATGCCGAGTGCTCCGATCATATACCCAAGCGCTCCGCCGTTAAAATAAAGAAGGGAATACATAGATTTGTTGTTCATATCCCATTCAACAAGCAAGAAGCTGACCTTCCAGATGAAAATCAAAAGAAACAGAGCAGTAAACATCCAGTCGAGACTTGTTTTAAAATAAATTTTAAAAAGGAAACTGGCCAGAAAAACGGATCCTAATAAAGCGATCCATTCTATTGGGAGGGTGAGAGCTCCTATTTGAATATAATTCATGTGTCTTTATCAGGGCTGATTTTTATCAGAAAGCAAATATCCACGCTTTCCGAAATGGTTTGCAGCATCCCGCAATTCTTTATGACTAGCTCTGATAGACGGTCTGTTTGTTCTGAAGATAGAAGGGCATCAGATTGAACAACAGCTGAAATGAAAAGTTTGGAAATTCTGTTTGCAGCTTTTTCATCGCGCTCAACTTCAGCAGACAGATGGAGGTCGCTAAAGGGGATTCTTTTCTTTTTAAGAATGTTTACCAGAATGGTTCCGCTGCAGCCTATCATTGATGAAATAAAAAGCTCCAGCGGTTTAAATCCGGCCGTTTCATCTGTTGAGATGCTTAACTTCCCATATTTAAGTGAACTGTTAAATACCTTCTCCTCATACAGTGAAAATTTCACGATATCACTCCCTTACCATTATCATGAAGCTCTTATGTTAAGAGCTGATTAATTTTTTATTGAAAAATAGCTCATTCATTAAACCTTAAAAAGGATCAAATTTATACCCTGCACCTCGTATCGTCTTAATGAATTCCTTTGCTGAAACGCAGAACAATTTTTCCCTGAGATTGCGAATATGTACGTCGATGGTTCTTTCAGTAACTGACTTCTCATTGTGCTGATAGATGAAACCAAGCAGCTGTTCACGTGATAAGATTTGCCCGGGATGCTTCATGAGAGTCAGCAGCAGGTTAAATTCAAACACGGTAAGATCGAGTTCAATCCCTTGATATTTTGCTATTTTCTTCAGAGGCTTTATAGTTAAACCCCGGTAACTGATTTTGTTGCAGCGGTTAGAGGTTCTTCTCAGGACGGTGGCAACTCTGGCTGTCAGCTCATTTGGACTGAACGGTTTTGTCACGTAATCATCTGCTCCTATTAATAAACCATTTATCCTGTCTTTTTCTGAGGATTTAGAGGTCAGGATAATTAGCGGAACATCGCTTTTGAGATCCTCCCTGAGCCATTTGCATACTTCTTCGCCATTGGAGTCTGGAAGGATCAGCTCCATGATGATAAAACAAGGATCAAGTTCTACAATCATTTTTTTGCCTTCACACCCGCCAGCAGCTTCCAGAATTTCATATCCTGCATTTTTTAAATGAACTGCAACCAATGATCGAATTTCCTTATTTTCCTCTATAAGCAATATCGTTTTCCCATTTAAACGGTTCATTTACATCACTTTCCTTAAAAAGAAAATAAGCTATAGGCAGACAGCCATCCACTGATTACTTGCATTTTGCCGGTAAATACTAAAAAACCAAGCATAAGCATAATTACACCATTCACAATCGACAACTTCCTTAACTGTTTATTTATCACTTTCATCACTTTCAAAGAATGAGAAATAACCAATGAAATCATCAAGAATGGTACAGCAAGGCCAAGAGAATAAACAGATAAAAGCATAATCCCGTGATTTAGGGTGTCAGATGATCCTGCAAGCAGCAAAATGGAGGATAAGGCAAGACCTACACAAGGTGACCATCCGCTGGCAAATGCCATGCCAAGTAAAATCGAACCAAACATTTTTTTGCCTTCATGCGGTGTACTTATCTTCTTTTCCATCATGAGGAATTTGAATTGCAGCAATCCAAGCATCTGCAGACCAAATATGACAATTAAGATCCCGGCTAATTGTTCAAATAATGGCCTGTACTCAGAAAAAAATTGTCCTAAATAGCTCGCAGAAGCTCCCATGATGATAAAAATCAGACTGAAACCTGCGATAAAGCCTAACGATTTCAAAAGAAGCAGTTTCTTGTTGACCTTGAGTTTTTTCTGATGAATCGTTCCTCCCGTTAAATGCGTAATATAAGCAGGCAATAGAGGAAAAACACATGGCGAAAAAAACGAGAGAATTCCTGCTGCGAATGCAAATCCAATACTGATATCCATAGTATGAACCCTCCTTTTTCCACCATTATTTCAGCTGAATGTTAATAAATGATTAAGAATTAGATGATGATAAAGAAGTAAAAGGTAAATCCAAGAATCAGCACTAGAATAATAATTGATAAAAATATCACAATATGCTTAGAGGGCTGAAACGTTTGAGCATCAATCTGTTTGGTTTTCTTAATATAATCATAAGTAGAAAAAACGACAATGCTAATACCGGAGATGATAGAGACAATGCCGGTAATTGTTGTGATCATGTCTGCAAGTGCTGACAGCTTTGACAAAAAAGTGAAGTGTATGTTTGTCATCAAAAAACCAATTCCAATTATTGCAATGGACGTTCTGATCCATGCAAGATAGGTTCTTTCATTCGCAAGATGCTGCTGTATGTAATTTGAACTTATGGTTTTATTCATTTTACTCACCTCATCATTTAAGCTTCTACCTTTATTAAATACTATATAGGGTATTTATACAAATGAATTTATCTTATAAAAGTATTCCCTGAATATGAACGTTCCGCACAAAAAATGTTTTGTAAGTAAAAAGAAAGGAAATAAGATATATACAGAGGGGGGTATTTATCCCCCTGAAAAATGCCTAGGAGGCTTCAATATGTTTTTTCGTTCATTTTTTGATGAAAACCTTGCACACATGTCCTATTTAATCGGGTGTCAAAAAACAGGTGAGGCTTTAGTGGTAGATCCTGCGCGCCACATTGCTCCTTATCTTGAAACAGCAAAGAACGAGGGATTTGATATATCGGCCATAACTGAAACTCACATTCACGCGGATTACGTCTCTGGTTCCAGGGAGCTTGCTAAAGCGACAAATGCAAAGTTATTTTTATCAGATGAAGGCGATGAAAACTGGAAGTATGCGTTCGCAGATGAGTTTGATCATCAATTAATCAAAGACGGTTCGCACTTCATGATAGGCAAAATCGAGATGAAAGTGATACATACACCTGGCCATACTCCCGAGAGTCTTTCATTTCTGCTGACAGATAAGGGCGGAGGCTCAAATGTTCCAATGGGAATTTTTACGGGAGATTTCGTTTTTGTCGGAGATGTCGGGAGGCCTGATCTCCTTGAAAAGGCAGCGGGTGTGTCTGGAACTGCTGAAACAGGCGCGGCTTCGATGTTTGATTCTATTCGGAATTTCAAAGAACTGCCTGACTACTTGCAGGTATGGCCCGCCCATGGAGCAGGCAGTTCCTGCGGTAAGTCGCTTGGAGCGGTGCCGGTTACAACAGTTGGATACGAAAAGATGAACAACTGGGCCTTTCAGATTGATAATAAGGACGAGTTTGCAGAAGAACTGCTGAAAGGACAGCCAGAGCCTCCAAAATATTTTGCTCTAATGAAAAAAGTAAACAAAGAAGGACCGGAGTTTCTGAAGGAAAAGGAACTGCACAAATTAACTTCCGTAAAAGAGCTTGATGAGCGCGAAGGAATTCAGATCATCGATCTAAGACCTTCTGAATCGTTCAAGAAGAAGCACTATAAAGGAAGCTTGAACATTCCTTTCGCTAAAACCTTTGCTAATTGGTCAGGGTGGTTATTAAATTATGATCAGCCCGCCATTTTAATCTGTGAAAGCACCCAGCTGGAACAGGCTGAAAGAATGCTTGAATCAGTGGGGTTTGATGGGGCTGAAGCTTATATTGAGCCGGATGCGGTTGAACAGCTGGATCAGTATGAATCCTATGATGAGATTTCTGCAGCAGAAGCTGATGAAAAACTTAGGATGAACCCTGATGAGTACGCAGTGATTGACGTCAGAAATGATGCAGAATGGAAACAGGGGCATATACTGGAAGCCAAACATATTATGTTAGGCACAATCAGCGATCGAATCGATGAAATTCCTAAAGATAAAAAGCTGCTTGTCCATTGTCAATCTGGTGTTCGATCTGCGATTGCGATGAGTCTTTTGCAGGCGAAAGGGTTTAAAAATGCCATCAATATAAAAGGCGGATACGCATCGTGGGAAAACGGAAATCTTCCAACGACAAAAGGGGAGTAAATAAGAAAGGGCAGTGTCAAAATTGACGCTGCCCTTCTTTCCTTAGCAGGTATTCAGTATTTCGTTTCTACAATGGCTGAGATAATGGACCCAATCGCCTGAATCCAGCTTCCGACTGTGTTGATGTTTCCGGGATCTTCATTTCGAAGCTGCATGCCGCCTGCAATGGCCTGCAGGGAATTTCCTATTGCCTGAAGAAGATTGCCGTATATACTGTACAGCTGTTCGATCGACTTCTCCTGCTCTAATGAATATGCAATGCCTAAACCCCCTCCAGTCGCCTGAAGGAGATTGCCTTGAACATCAAGAAGTGTCTGAGTGCGTTCGCTGAAATCAATGATAATTCCTGTGACAACTGTTGAGTTCCCAATTGCCTGAATCATATTGCCGATTTTATTTAAGTTAAATGAGTCAATTGTATCTGCAAGGATTGCATTGCCAGTCCCCTGCAGAACATTCCCCCATAAATTTAAGTTTTCAAGCTGCTGATCTGTGAGGACTTTTGAGGGTGTGCTCCCAACAGCCGCAGTTACTGTTCCAATTGCCTGAATCCACGCTCCAAATACCGCTTTCTCTTTATTGCTCATCGTTTGACCGCCTACTGTCTTGTTCTCCGTTACTATTTTATAAGATATGCAAAGCCAAAATGAGTGTAACATTTCGGTCAATAATTTGGCGCTTGTCTCATTTTTTATTAAAGAAAAGTGTTTCCTGACAAGCAAAGAAAAGAGTTTTCAATCTCACAGTCTCTTGTTAAAATTAGGGAGATGCTAAACAAGGAAGGATGAAAAAGCCATGTTTAAAAAACTAGCTTCAGAGGCATTAGGGTTATCCGATATTGGTACGATTATTAGTCCGGCTGATTATGACAAAACGGACGCAGATGATTATGTGATGCATGAGGATAATGAGAAGATCTATTTTTTAATTAAGACAAAAGCAGATGAATATTGCTTTACAAATCTTTCTTTTATTCACGTAGATGGGGCAAATGCCGTTTCTTCTAAAAGAACTCTCAAACGCTATCCTTACGCACAGTATAAATTTTCAGATGTACTGCTGGAAACAGCCGGTAAAATCGATATGGATGTAGAAATAAAATTCAGCCTCGGCAGCCAAAGGTTTGATATTGATGTAAGAAAAGATCAAATTGAACAGCTGAAAGACTTATATAAATCTCTTCTTCGCATTGCGGAAATTACACATGAAAATGCTATATACATAGATATGGCATCAAACAGTCTTGATAAAGCCGTAAACATCCTTCAAAACTCAAGAACAGACAACAATAAGCTCTCTGATACATACAGAGACCTGACTGATTTTGGCTTTACTTGGATGACTTCTGTCCGCGAGCAGTATCATATTAAAGATTTCGGCGAAGTTTTTGAAAAATATATTAATAACTGATGATAGAAAGTCTGCTCATATTCGGGCAGACTTTTTTATTGTTTGGCTGTTTTCGTAAACTTTGTTTCTTTTAGAATTGTTTAAAACCTTAAGTGGATTGCAGCGGAAGGCACTTGACTCCTGCGGGGGAAAAGAGGGAAATGGGAGACCCATTGTGGGACCATGCAGAGAAAGTCGCTGAAAGCTTTGAAATAAGGCTTAGCCCCATTGACAGAATATCAAAATTATATTGACAATGAGAATCGTTCTCTATTATAATGACGAAGGACTTATTGAAAATCATTATCAACGACATTACAGGGGGAAAACAGCATGTCATTTAAGTGGACGATTCTATCTGCAGCACTTGCATCAGCACTACTAATCAGCGGTTGTTCAAAAGAAACTGCGCCTGACGATAAAGAGGAAAAAGCGGGTACCGAAGAACAGACTAAATCAACTGCTGAAGAAAAAACTGAAAAAGAAGCATCATCAGAGCCGGAAGCGGTTGTGAAGGCATATACAGATGCTGTTGCTGAGCTTGATAAAGCGAAAGAAAATCAAGAAGTTGATTTTTCAAAAGTAGAAGAATTATATAAAAGCGAGCTGCAAACGCTCGTAAAACAGCGTGATGCGGAATTTGGCGAGGATATCGATCAAACCATTACTGCTGCTTTAGAAGCAGGAAAAAATGAAGAAATGAATCCTGTCGTTGTCAGACAGCTTTTTGATAAATTGATGCAAAAAGAATTCTTCCAGACGATGCGCCATGAATTCACAGAGATTGATGAAAACTGGGGCAATAAAGAAGAAGTAATGGAAGAATACGAAGAAGCAATGAGTTTTTATGGAGCTATTGAAGGAACGGTTGAGAAAAGGGATGCTGCCTATGAATCAAATATGCAGGATGTCATCTCAGGCGGCTTTGATGAAATGAAAAAAGCAATTGAAAGCGAAGATAAGCTATCGTTCTCACTTGGAAAACAAGTGGTTGATAAAACATTAATGAAGACATTCTATTATGCAGTAGGCGCTTTGCCGAACGGATATGCAACAAAGGCATCTGAAGCGGCTAAGACAGATGAAACAGAAGCAAAAATCGAACAGGCTGAAGGATGGGCATTTTATCAATCCGTTTATCCTTACCTGCAAAAGCATGCAGCTGAAGATGCTGATTACATCCTGAAACAGCTTGATTTGCAGACAGACGCTAAAACACTTGATGCAGAAATGATCAACAAAGCATTTGTACGTGGCTTTGCAAAGATTGCCCTTCATGAGTATGAAGAAAGCAAAGAAGCCTTCGGTGAGGAAAAAGGTTCGATCACAGCCATTGAAGGTGCATTATTCATTAACATCATTGAAAATGACATTAAAACGATTCTTGGAGAAGAAGAAACAACTAAGCTTACTGAAAATGCTCAAGGCTATTTAGATGCTGCCAAAGCAAATGACAAGGAAGCTGCAGATCAATACATGCCGCTTTTAGAAGAGAGCTTAAATAATCTCATTGAAAAAGCAAAATAATATGTTATAAAAGAAGGAGCCTTGTTTGCGGACAAGGTTTCTTCTTTTTACACAAAAACGCAAGGTATAAGGAGCAAACATGAAAATACTTATTACTGGCGGTGCAGGGTTTATCGGCAGCCATCTTGCCATTCGGCTTTTGAAGAGCGGAAACCAGCCTATTCTGCTCGACGATCTGGACCGTGCGGAACAGAATCCAAGAAAGCTTTATCAATTACAGCAAGTAAAAAATAGCGGAAGTGTCCCTTATTATGATTGTGACTTGCTGGATAGAGAAAAGCTTATGAGCATCATTAAGATGGAGAAGCCTGAGGCGATTGTCCATTTAGGAGCGCTTGCCGGAGTCAGCCCCTCCCTGCAGAATCCATCCGCATATATTGACGTTAATATTCAAGGAACAAATCATATTCTGGCGTGTGCAGGTGAACATCAGGTTAAACATGTCATCTTTGCTTCCTCCTCATCTGTCTATGGGGAACAGTTTGATGTGCCGCTGTCTGAAGATATGGTTACAGGAAGAGTTCTATCCCCTTATGCAGCCTCAAAAATGGGGGCAGAATCTCTCTGTCACGCCTATCACCACATGTATGGTTTTCAAATGAATATTCTTCGTTTTTTTACAGTCTATGGACCTTGGGGAAGGCCGGATATGGCATTTTCCACTTTTATTAGACGAATCATGAACAATCAGAACCTGTCCATTTTTGGACAAGGAACAGGGCGTGACTATACATATATTGATGATATTGTGACGGGAATTATGCTTACGCTTGGGTCTTCTGAAAGTGATGTATATAATCTCGGTTCAGGACGTCCTGTGCTCATGACGGAGGTTATTAATCAGCTGAGATCACACTTTCCGAATTTTGAGCTTCAATACGAAAAAGCGAGAAAAGGCGATGTAACCTCTACTTGGGCAGATATCTCCAAAGCAAGATTAAAGCTTGGATATGCCCCTTCTATATCCTTTAAGGAAGGATTTGAACAAACCGTTGCTTGGGCTAAGGAACATCCCGATATTATTTAATCTGATTGGAATTGCTTTAACCCTGCTGTTTATCTGGTTAAGCATACTGGTTTTTCAGCCGGCTTCTTTATATGGGCAGCTGATGTCGCTTTTAGAAAAACCTTTTGTATTGCTTGCGCTTGTCATTTTTTATTCAGCAGCTTTTGTCCTTCGTGCTTTTGCCTGGAGGCTTTATCTCCAGAATAAAGTCTCTCTGCAAAAATGCCTTGCCGGTCTGCTGTACAGTTTGTTCATTAATCATTTATCTCCATTAAAAGTCGGAGATGCTGTCCGGGCAGCCGTATTTAAAAATGATAAAGAAGTGACGCTTGGGCAAGCGGCACATTCGGTGGTTGTCCTAAGGATGCTGGATATGCTGATTCTTGTTATTTTCTCAGGGACCGGCCTTTTGTACCTGTATGGAAGATTACAGGTGAATTTACCGGTCCTCGCCTTTTTGGCAATGGCGGCAGCAGCTATTTTTATAACTGTAAAGATAAAGTTTCCAGGCTTTCTGAAGGAACAGATCAGTCAATTGAAACAAGGATTCAGAGGTTTGCATGGTGCAGTCATTATCCTTCTTGTTGCCTTAAGCTGGATTTTTGAAGCAGTTGTCATTTATGGCATCGCATCACCTGAAAGCTTATCTTTTATGGAGGCTGTCTGGGTTAATAGTGTAACCATATCCGGACAGGTATTTCAGGTCACACCTGGAGGCGTCGGCACATACGAAACCGTGATGACATTTGCTCTTAAGATAACGGGAGCAAGCATGAAGGAAGCCTATGAATATGCCGTGATCAGTCACGGATTTAAGTTTGTTTTCTCATATGCAGGAGGAATTGCAGCTTTTCTATTATTGCCGCTCCAGATAAGGGAGCTGACCTATTTTATGAAGAGAAAGGAGAGGTTGAAGTGGAGAAAGTAAAACAAGCATCCAAGTTTGAAAAAATAGCTGCGTGGTGCTGGAATTTGTTAAATGAGGGCAAGCCCTTTACTCCTATTTTTTCTGTGGGAACCTTTTTATTGTTTCACTTCTATCTATTAGGGGAGGGCCCGTTTTGGCCTGCTTTTGCTTTATCCCTTATTTTTATCGTTCCATTGCTTGTTATTTATTATCTTTACGATTTTCCATTATTCTTACGAAATTATTTATGGATTCCTATTATGGCTTATTTAATGATGTTCGAAGAGACTAATATCGGACTTCTTCTGTTTGCAGCCGGTTTATATTTCTTTTTCACGGTTTTTTTCTGGGGAACGTTTTATTATCACTTGCGAATCGGAACGTCCTGGATGAATTTCACCCGTTTTTGGAAACTGGTTCTTAAAAACAGTGATTCTACCAGCGGAAATGCTCAGGAGCAGCTTCCAAAATTCATTCTGATTTTGTCTGTATGGGATTATTGCTTCAGCATCCTTTCAAATGGAGGTTCCGTTCAGGATGTAAACTGGCAGTCTCTTCTCCTGTTTTATGGATCACTGCTGATTTATACGTTCATTCTTCATAAATACCTGTTTGACTGGAAGCCAAAGCCGGTTTCATCGTACACCCATAATGCGGAAGTGCCTGAAAAAGGAGTCAATGACAAGGTAGTGGTGATTGTCATTGATGGAATGAGAAAGGAACGATTTGAAGAAGCGGATACCCCCTATTTAGATTATCTCCGTAAAAACGGAACAGAATTTGCGAAAATGGAGACGGTCTATCCTGCGAGAACGGTCGTCTGCTTTTCATCAATGTTTACCGGAACCTATCCGTTTGAGCATGGGATCAAATCAAATATGGTCTGGCGCTTCGGAGTCCGTACAGAAAGCATCTTTGATTCGCTAAGACGTGTTAAGAAAAAAGGAAAGATGCTTGCTGTTGCTCATTTAGTCGATGCGTTCGGTGATGAAGTGGAGACATTCACGGCTGTGATGAAAAACGATGTTGTGGACTATAAAATTATGGAAAAAGCGAAGCAGATCATGGATGACCAGGATCCTGAGCTCTTTATTGTCCAGCTGATTTCAACCGATCAGACAGGTCACAGCAGAGGCGTATTTTATGATGAATATCTTCAAAAAATAAAAGAGGCCGATCAGCTGGTCAAAAACTTTATAGAGCATTTAAAAGAGACCGGCAAAGCTGAGAATACGACCTTTATTATTTGTGCCGATCATGGACAGGCTGATGGAATTGGCGGACACGGTCATCTTGATGAAGGCGAGCGGATTGTGCCATTTTTCATGTATGGGCCAACCATTCAAAAAGGCAGGGTGGTAGAGGAGAAACACAGCCTCGTCTCTATAGCGCCGACACTTGCTTATTTACTTGGAGCGCCATATCCATCGCATAGCAGGGGGCCAGTTCTTACTGAGGCCTTTGAGAAGGAAGGGAACGCTGAATGAAGAAACAGAAAGTAGTCGTCTTTTTGCCGGCTTACAATGAGGAAAAATCAATTGGGCCTGTCATCAAGAACGTGCCGCGTCATTTTCATGAAGAAGTCGCAGTAGAAGTGCTCGTCATAGATGATGGTTCAACGGACAATACGGTTAGAACAGCCAGAGCAGCAGGTGCAGACCATATCCTCTCTTTGAAGAAGAATGGGGGGCTGGGTGCTGCTGTCCGCACCGGTCTCAAGCATAGCTATGAGCTTGGGGCAGATATTGCGGTGATGATTGATGCTGATAATGAATATCCGGCGGATGAAATCCCGAGCGTGCTTCAGCCGATCTTTGCAGGTGAAGCGGATTATACGATGGGATCGAGGTTTCTCGGCTCAATTAAAGGGATGAAGCTTCACCGCAGATTGGGAAATTACTGTTTTACCCTGCTGCAGTCACTGCTACTTAAAAAATGGATTTACGATGGCCAGTCAGGAATGAGAGCATTTTCCCGCCAGGCTATAGAGCATGCTGAGATTATTCATGACTATAATTACGCACAGGTAGTCACCCTGAACCTTGTCCGCAAAGGGTTTCGCGTTCAGGAAGTGCCGATTACCTATCAAGTCAGAACTGAAGGTCAATCCTTTATCAAATTCAGAAAATATCTGTCATCTGTCATTCCGGCCATTATAAAAGAAATGCGCCGTCCAGCTAAAAAAGTGTCCATAAATAAAAGTGCACATGTTTTACATTCATTTAGAGAAAATAAGAAATGCTCCTAGAGTATTTTTTATTTTCTTATTTTTATTGACAATAAAAATGAGAATCATTATCATTATTTAGGGAGGGCAGACAATGAAAAAAACTTTTTTATCACTAATTGTACTTATCCTTATCAGTTTACCTATACATAACAGCGCATCTGCTTATTCATACGGAGATCCGAATGAAGAAAAAATTGCGGAAGCCTATAAAAACATGCAGGTTCAGCTGGATGAAAGTCCCCCTGACTTTGCTGAAGCAAAGAAAATCTATGAAACTGTTCAAGAAGAGATTGATATGCACATGGGGCCGGAACCAACAGAGGTCATCATGGACAATATTGAAAATGAGAATAAAGAAGAACTCGTTCAAAACATGGAGAAACTTCTTGCAATGAATATCAGCCGCCGCCTTGAAAATGTCGATGAAAATTTTAAGGACTATGATACAAGCAAACGGCTGCTTGCAAAAGGATTTGCGACTTACGAGGCACTTTCTCCGCGCGTAGCTGAAAGCAGTAAAGAGATGGACACTGGGATTAGAGACGAATTCAATAAAGCATTGGAAGCTCTAGGCAATCCAGGCTTGTTCGGAGTCGGGAAATCAGAAGCAAGTCAAGATGCATTTAACGAAAGCAAAGAAATCATTTTAACTGATCTTAAAAAAGAATTTGACATAAAAGATTTTACATCCGGTCATTTCTCAGCTGATGAAGGGGAATCAACAGCTTCAGATACGACAGACTGGACGGATTTAGCGAGCTTAAAGAACTGGCTTCCGATTGTCATTATAGTGGCAGTCCTGGCGCTTGTCGCTGTCTACGCAATCAGAAAAAGGAAGCAGTAGCCATATATATTTTAAGGAGGGGATGAACGTGCAGCTTCAGGCATTTCTTATTACATTCCGTGAGGTTTTGGAAGCCTTATTAATTGTAGGTATTGTTACAACTTACTTAAAGCGTACAGATAATCAAAAATTTGTGAAGTTCGTCTGGCTTGGAGCAGGTCTGGCGGTCTTTGCAAGTTACCTTGTGGCTCTTGTTTTTCAAGTGGTATTCACAGGGTTTGCGGCGATGGGCAGTGAAATGTACCTGAAGATTTCGATTATTTTCATCTCCTCCATTCTTTTAACTCAAATGGTCTTTTGGATGGCTGAGCACAGCAAAAATATTAAATCGACCGTTGAAGGAAAGATTAATCATTTTATTACGGCAGGCAGTGTAATTGGAATGGTTATTCATTCATTCTTAGTTGTAGTACGCGAAGGGGTAGAAACGGTGTTTTTCTTCGCTGCTATTACAGGGGGAAACATTGGAGCGGCTCTGCAGGGATGGGGAGCTATTTCAGGGCTTATTGCCGCTTCACTCGTCAGCTACCTATTCTTTAAAGGAACAATGAAAATTTCGCTTAAAGCTTTCTTTAGAATAACGGGAGCATTTATCGTTTTAATTGCAGCCGGTCTTCTCGTTCAGGGAATATCCATGCTGCAGGATTTAAAGATAATCGGCAGTGTGATGCCGCACGTTTATAATATTACCTGGTTTCTGCCTGAGCATCCGATTGACTATGCTCACTACTTGCGAGATCACGGTACAGCACCGCTGCTGTCCGGTGATATCGGCATTTTCTTAAAAGCTTTCTTAGGATATTCATCCATGCCTTCATTGGAAGAAGTCCTCGCGTATCTGGGCTATTTCGCGACAATCTATTTGCTTGTCTTCACAAAGAAGCCTGTAAAAGCTGAGAAAGCAGCACCTAAAGATAAAAAAGTACTGAAGCCTGAGGCTCGTATAGGATAAAAAATACAAGGCGATCCGCCTTGTATTTTTTTTAGAGTTTATATGAAATGCTGCACATCTGACCTGGCTGCTGCGCTTTTCTACTTAGTAAGGGAGTTTTTGCATGAGCACGATCCTTAAGACAATTAGCGCTGCAGCCATCCTGCTGGCAGCCGTTTATTTTAGATTTATATACAGCAGTCCGTATGCTGCCACATGGGATCAGGTTGATTTTGCGCTGGCGCTGGACAGATACGATCTGCTAGCCATGCAGCCGCATTTTCCAGGATATCCTTATTTCATTCTCGGCGGAATGATTACACATATATGGGTGGATAACCCTGCGCAGGCACTGTCTATTTTTAATCAGACGATTGTTTTGTCTGCGTGTATTCCCATCTATTTTTTAGCAAAACAGTACATCGGAGCTTTGCCGTCCTTAATGGTCGTCATGCTGCTTCAAACGAACAGCTATTTATCCGTTCTCTCCGCTCAGCCAATGTCTGAAGGGGCCGCGATCGGAGTTTTATGGTGGTATTTATGGGCTGTTTATCTCGCATTCAAAAAAAACTCGATTTGGATGAAGCTTCTTCCGCTGTTCCTGTTCAGCCTGCTGATGGGAATTCGGCTTTCATACGCGCCGTTTGGGCTCGCCATCGTTTTTTTATGGATTCAGGATTATAAAGAAAGCAAGAATATGAAAAGGATTGCTGTTTTTGCGTTTGCGGCCGTGCTTTTTCAAAGTATTTGGATTGCTGGGCTGATTATGAGTGAAGGCAGCCTTCCTGGATTTATCAAACTCTCTTATAGCTTTATTGCCGGCCATTTTACATCCTGGGGAGGAGCGGTTACGGAATCTGGGGAACCGATCTGGTCCCGTCTATACCGATTAACGGTGCAAAATGTTGGCTTTACAGGGATGATGTCGCAATCCTATCTTTTGCTCGCTGCAGCAGCAGGTGTGGTTGTGTGGTTTTTCATGAGTCTGAACAAAGAAGCAAGGACGGAATTTTTCAATCGTCATAAGCTGCTGCTAAGTTTGATGCTGGTCTATTTTCTCTGGAACTTGTTTGCACAGAATATCGATAAACCCCGTCATTCTTTTCCGATTGCGATGCTGCTTCTGTTTGTCATATTTGTCTATTTGGCAGGAAAGACAAAAAAAGGACAGATTGTTTTCATTATGCTTGCAGTCTTGCAGCTTGGTGTAAGTGTCCCTCTTTTAAAAGAGCAGGCCGAAAGCAAGCCTGCCGTCTATCAAATGGCTGAGTACCTGGATGAGCAGGGGGAGCCTTTAATCGTCTATACATGGGAGGAGACACGGGTATTATCCTATTTATCTGTCCCATATGATCATAAACGCTACTACTCGTATCCTTACTTTCAAAAGGATGTATCCTATCAGGAAGGGAAGACCATTTATTTGACCAATCATCTTGCAGAAGGATTTGAAAAGCAGGGAATTGATTTAGCGGACCGGCTTGAAAAAACTAAGGAATTTCATTCGAACCCTCTTTTTGATCCGGTTTATGGAGAAATTGTTTTATACAGGCTCAAGGAGCGGTAAAAAGAAGGCTGTTTTCGCAAAGATTGTTGTTTTTGATTATTAATGTTGTCCGTTCCTCTCCGCTGCAGGAACTTGCTTTCCGCGGGGAGCGTGGGAGCCTCCTCGGCTTTTTGCCTGTGGGGTCTCCCACTTCGCTCTATTGCCCGCAGGAGTCAAGTTCCTTCCGCTACAATCCACTCATGGTTTTAAACATATCTAGAATAATAGCAACATAGTTTACTAAAAGACCAAAAAGAAAGACTTGCTGTCAGCAGGTCTTTCTTTTATATCCACTCAAGAATCCCATTTAAATCAGAATAAATACTGTCAGGCCTTAAACCAAGCTCCTCCTCCGGCATTTCGCCGCGGTTGATCCAGGCCGTATTGAATCCAAAGTTTTTTGCACCTGAAATATCCCAGCCGTTTGATGACATAAAGAGAACTTCTTCACGTTTAACTCCAAGCTCCTTCAGCACAAGTGTATAAGAGGCCGGTGAGGGTTTATATTGCTTTCCTTTATCGACGCTGATCACATGATCAAAGAAGGGAGAAAGTCCTGATTGTTCGATCAGCGGATCCAGCATATCATGTGATCCATTTGAAAAAATGGCGAGCTTTTTATGGTTCAGCTGAGATAGCACCTTTTCAGTCTCAGGATAATGCGATAGCTTTGTATATTCTGCTATTAAGGCGTCCTCATGTACTTTCGAATCCTTTAACTCAAGTGAGTGAATAGCATATCTTAACGAATCTCGCGTAATCGTCAAAAATGATTCATAGCTGCCCATGATTTGCCGTAAAAAGGAATATTCCAGCTGCTTCTGACGCCAGATTTTGCTTAATTCCTCTCCCTTGCCCTCGAACAGTTCGTCTCCTTTTTTCTTCACGGAATGCACATCGAATAATGTTCCGTAAACATCAAAAACAAATGCCTTTATTTCTTTTTTCATAGAGAACCGCCTTTCTCGATTTACTGGGACAATACCCTTTCACTTAGTAAGTATAAACAGAATCTAAATATGGCGATTACTTGAACAAGACTTCTAATTATCTGAAAATGGAAGCATTCATAGTTGCTTATTTGTTTTGAATTCATGTAAATTGATGGGTAACAAGTTTTTAAGAAAAGGTGATCGTTTGAAGATAAATACAGCGAAGTTTATTGCAATTTTATCCATACTTGCGACAGTCTTATGGATTTTTGGTTTGGGCTGGACGATTAACAGCTATTTTTTCAGCAAGCCGGATGCCAAAGTACAATCGGATTCTGCTAATGAAGCCGAAGTCAGCAAATCAGATGAAGACTATCAAATTGTAGCACTTGGCGATTCATTGACGCGCGGAACAGGTGATCAGTCAGGTAAAGGGTACATTGGCTATTTAGTGGATGAGCTTAAAGAAAAAACAGAGCGGGATATTAAGCTTTCGAACTTAGCGATTAAAGGCCAAGTCTCAGATCAGGTAGTGAAGCAGCTTCAAAAACCGGAAATCAGAAGGCAGGTCAGCTCAGCCGATACAATTGTCATGACCATTGGAGGCAATGATCTTTTTCAAGGCGGACAGGCACTTGAGAATTTGTCATCAGCGGAAAATGATCGGGCTAAAGCAAAATATTTAGCTAACTTAAACAAAATCATTGGGGAACTTCGCAAGGTAAATCCTGAAGCATCTGTATATTATGTGGGTCTTTACAATCCCTTTAATGACCTGGAGGATGCAAAAACAACTTCTGCCATAGTAAGGCAGTGGAATTTTGAATCTGCTGAAATTGCAGCGAACTATCCAAAGGTTGTCATGGTTCCGACATTTGATTTATTTGAGCAGAATGTAAACGATTATTTGTACAGCGACAAGTTTCATCCGAATTCAGAAGGCTACAAGCTGATTGGTGAGCGGCTGGCATCTTTGATCGTGTTCAGCGGGGAGGGAAATCAGGATGACTAACTCAAATGAAACACTGGTGGTTGAAAATCTCCGGAAGAAAATAGGCAAAAAAGAAATCATCAAAGACATCTCATTTCAGCTTGAAAGGGGAGAAGTGTTTGGATTTCTGGGGCCGAATGGCGCAGGCAAAACAACAACGATCCGCATGCTTGTCGGATTGATAAAAGCAACGTCAGGCAAGATTACCATCTGCGGTCATGATCTTAAATCTGATTTTTCAAATGCCATCAAAAATATCGGCTGCATTGTTGAAAATCCTGAGCTGTATCCTTATTTGACAGGACTTGAAAACCTTCACTATTTCTGGAGAATGGTTCCCGGACTTCCTAAGGAGCGCATCGATGAAGTCGTAGAGCTTGTCGGTCTGCAAAACCGGATTGGCGACAGGGTGAGTACTTATTCGCTGGGAATGCGCCAGCGCCTTGGAATCGCACAAGCATTATTAGGCAAGCCGAACGTGCTGATCTTAGACGAGCCGACGAACGGACTTGATCCTGTCGGCATCAGAGAGATGCGGGAATTCATTCGCTTTTTAGCAGAAGAAGAAGGATTGAGTGTTCTTGTTTCCTCCCATCTGCTCAGTGAGATTCAGTTAATGTGCGACAGGGTCGCGATCATTTCTAAAGGGGCCATTCTTAAAGTAGATACAGTTGAGCACCTTCTTGCTGAAAAAGAACGGGTCATCTGGAGACTCGATCCTTTTGAAAAAGGAAAGGCCATCTTGGCGGGAGAAACAACCCTGATTGCCGAATATGATGACCGAATCGTTACCTATAATGAGGAAGAAAGCATTCCCGCATGGAATAAGAAATTAGTTGGAGCCGGTGTAAAAGTGCGTGAGATTCAGACAAAACTGCCTACACTTGAAGATTTGTTTATCGAGCTGACTGAAGGTGAAACCATTGATTAATCTTGTCTATAATGAAATGATCAAAATCATCCGGAAAAAGCGCCTTTTTATCATTGCCGGCATTTTAGCCGTACTCGTCGGACTCTTCACATATGCACAAATGAAAGAAGCGAAAACCCTGCAGGAAGAATTGGGAACAACCGACTGGCGTTCTCAATTGCAGCAGGAAATTATCAATGCGCAAAACAGATTGAGCTCTAGCGGCATCTCTGCAGAATGGAAAAAATATTTGCAAATCCGGATGGAGCAGCAGCAGTACTACCTGGATAATGACATTAATCCGAGCGCTCCAGGAGCCCCAACCTTTATGAGGATGTTTGCCGAGAATTCAATTGACCTCCTGCTGCCGCTGATGGTGATGGTCATTGCAGCCGATCTCGTCTCTTCAGAGGCAACAAGGGGTACAATCAAGCTGCTGTTAACAAGGCCGGTTAAAAGGTGGAAGATCTTATTAAGCAAGTACATCACATTAATATTATCGGTCTCTTTTATCGTCTTATCGCTCGGAGTGCTGTCCTATCTCATTTCAGGAATCGTCTTCGGATATGGGGGATGGAACATGCCGATCCTGACCGGGTTTACCGTTCAGGGAGAGGACTTGAACACCGATCAGGTACGATTGGTAGAACAGTGGCAGTACATTTTAATGGAGCTTGGATTAGTATGGTTCGTGGCTGTTGTTGTCGGAACCTTGACTTTTACACTCTCCGTGCTCATGAAAAGCACTGCCTCTGTTATGGGAGTCATGCTCGCAGCATTGATTGCAGGAGCGATTTTGGCGAATATGGTCTCCTCATGGGAATCAGCCAAGTACTTTTTCATGGTCAACCTAAGACTAACCGATTATGTAGCCGGCATGGCGCCTCCTATCAACGGGATGACACTGGGCTTCTCCATGAGTGTCCTCGGCATCTGGGCAGCAGCCGGACTGATTGTTTCGTTTATCGTGTTTTCACGCAGGGATATTTATTGAATGGCAGCCGCTTGGGAGCGGCTGTTTTTTTATTTTTGCTGTTTTAGCATAGATTGTTGTCTTTCATGATAAATGTCGTCCGTTCCTTTCCGCTCCAGGAACTTGCTTTCCGCGGGGAGCATGGGAGCCTCCTCGGCGTTGCCTGTGGGGTCTCCCAATTTGCTCTATTTCCCGCAGGAGTCAAGTTCCTTCCGCTGCAATCCACTAAGGGTTTTTATTACGCAAAGAGCCTTTATTTAAAAGGGAGAATTTAGCTAGAATAATAAAGTTTCCAATAGAAAATAGCTCGTTCCGCTAAATTCAGTCATTAGCCGAACGAGCTATTTTCGGTTTGACCAATGACAAGAAATCGTTCCGGCAACCTTATCAATCTACAAAAAAAGCACCCGCCAACTAAGCGGGTGCAAAAGTGAGAATATAACCTGAGAACGAATTGTAAAGCTTTTACTTTAAATTACTTAAACTTGCTGCGGAACTTGAAGTCCAAGTCCCTGAGCTACACGCTGGCCAAATTCTGGATCAGCTTTATAAAGATGCTCGATTTGGCGCAGTTTGATTTCATCTTTCGTGACCGGAGCCATTGCTTCAACATAGTTTTGAACAAGACGGGCACGCTCTTCTTCACTTTGGAGGCGATAAAGGTCTCCAGGCTGAGTGTAGTGATCGTTATGATCATAAGAGACGCTGTCTGCAACGCCTTGAACTGGGAATGCAGCCTGTTTGTTTTCAGCTGATTCTGCTGGTCCGCCGTAGCTGTTCGGCTCGTAGTAGACGGAGCCGCCGCCGTTGTTGTCAAAGCGCATTTGACCGTCGCGCTGGTACGTGTTGACTTCATTTTTAGGACGGTTAATCGGCAGTGCCTGATGGTTCGCACCTACACGGTAGCGATGTGCATCATGGTAGGCAAACAAACGGCCTTGAAGCATTTTGTCTGGGGATACGTCGATTCCGGGGACAAGTGTTCCAGGAGAGAATGTCGCCTGCTCGACTTCAGCAAAGTAGTTTTCCGGATTGCGGTTTAGAACCATTCGGCCAACCTCAATTAACGGATAGTCTTTTTGTGACCATACTTTAGTGACATCGAATGGATCAAAGCGATATGTGTCCGCATCTTCTAAAGGCATGATCTGCACGTACATTTTCCATGCAGGGAAATCGCCTTTTTCAATGGCATTAAACAGGTCTTCTGTGTGGTAGTCCGGATTTTCTCCTGCAATTTTAGCTGCAAGTTCCGGAGCAAGGTTTTGGATGCCCTGTTCTGTTTTAAAGTGATATTTGATCCACACGCCGTCTCCTTCAGCATTTGTCCATTTAAATGTATGGCTTCCGAAGCCATGCATATGACGGAACGTTGCCGGAATCCCGCGGTCAGACATTAAGATTGTTACCTGATGAAGAGATTCAGGTGAAAGAGACCAGAAATCCCAAACAGCATCTGGATTTTTCAAGTGTGTTTGAGGATGGCGCTTTTGTGTGTGGATGAAATCAGGGAATTTAATTGCATCGCGAATGAAGAAAACCGGCGTATTGTTTCCGACCAAATCATAGTTTCCTTCTTCTGTATAGAATTTTAAAGCAAATCCGCGCGGGTCCCGCACTGTATCAGCTGAACCGTTTTCTCCGGCTACAGTTGAGAAACGGACGAACATCGGTGTGCGTTTACCCACTTCTGATAAGAAATTTGCTTTTGTATATTTTGTTACATCATTTGTTACTTCAAAATAACCATGTGCCCCTGCACCTTTTGCATGAACGACGCGCTCAGGCACACGTTCTCTATTAAAGTGTGCAAGCTTCTCTAAAAGGTGGACATCCTGAATTAACGTTGGACCGCGAGAACCTGCTGTTATTGAATTCTGGTTGTCCCCGACAGGCGCACCCCAACTAGTAGTAAGATTTTTTCTCTCATTACTCATAAATCGAATCACCTCATAGTTTTATATTATTTAACCCATTCACAATGATAACATCTCTCATTAAAAAATCAATACTATTTTATAATTATTATAAATAAATAGTTTATAAAATAATCAGAATAATCAATATAAATACGAAACCTAACTTTTTTAATGAAAAATATGGGGTATGTAAATCATAAATATATCTTGCAATTGTTGAAATTATTTGAAATAATTAATATATGAACACATACTCATATAATGCGAATTGGGGGGGATTGAGAATGGGGCACTCACATAATCATCATGGCCATGAGGGGCATCATCACCACCATACAAGCAATAAAAAGGCGCTCCTGCTGGCATTTTCCATTATCACTCTTTTCATGATTGTGGAAGTGATCGGGGGATTGCTGACAAATAGTCTGGCGCTGCTGTCTGATGCGGGACATATGCTCAGTGACGCAGCAGCATTGGGTTTAAGTTATCTTGCAATGACTTTTGGAGCAAAAGGAGCTTCAGCCTCTAAAACATTCGGCTATAAAAGGTTTGAGATTTTGGCTGCCTTTATTAACGGTCTCACTTTGATCGTTATTTCACTCTATATATTCCTGGAAGCCTATCAGCGCTTTATCGATCCGCCTGAAGTCATCAGTTCTGGCATGCTCTTGATTTCAAGTATTGGTCTGCTTGTCAATATCGCGGCTGCTTTTATCCTGATGCGCGGTGATAAGGATGAAAATCTGAATGTAAGAAGTGCTTTCCTGCATGTTATTGGCGATATGCTTGGTTCTGTGGGCGCAATTATCGCGGCGCTTCTTATTATGTTTTTTGGATGGGGCCTGGCAGATCCGATAGCGAGTATTATTGTTGCGGTGCTGATTATCATAAGCGGTTTCCGCGTGACGAAGGATTCTTTTCATATTTTAATGGAAGGTGCACCTGGGAACTTGAAAACGGATGATATTCGGGCTGCTCTCCTGACAATGGAGGAAGTGTGCGGCGTACATGATTTGCATGTATGGTCTATTACGTCAGATTTCCCGGCGCTAAGCTGTCATTTAGTAGTAGAGAGCGGGGAGAATCAGCAGGACTTATTGAAAAAAGCCAACCGGATTCTGCATGATCAATTTGGACTGCATCATACAACGATTCAGATTGATCGAAAAGATTCAGCCTGCTGCGGGGATGATCATTGTAATTAAAGGCTGTTTTCGCATAGAATGTTGTTTTTGATTATAAATGTTGTCCGTTCCTTTCCGCTGCAGGAACTTGCTTTCCGCGGGGAGCATGGAAGCCTCCTCGGCTTTGCCTGTGGGGTCTTCCATTTTGCTCTATTTCCCGCAGGAGTCAAGTTCCTTCCGCTACAATCCACTAATGGTTTTAAACATCAAGACTAAAAGCAACAATATTTACGAAAAGAGCCTAATTAAAAAAGAGACACGGCTGTGTCTCTTTTTTGTGGTGTCCGGCTAAAAAATATGGATTTCGACTTAATAAATAGGAATAAGACTAAATTTACAACAAACGGTATATCAAAAAAAGCGTTTGGCTAAATGAAGTCCCAAATCGGGGAGTATCGCATTACATGGTGTCCAGCTCCATCACCCAACTCCTCGGCCAGAACGGCTCCGCCAGTAAAGGCAAAAAGCGCCTTTTCTGTCGGAGGCTTATCTGTCTGTCGGAGCTTAACGGGCGGTTCCGCTTTTCGATTTGTCCAGCTCCACCTCCTAGTCCCTCGGCCAGAACAAATTCCCCCAAAAACTCAAAACCGGACTTTTCGGGTGAATTCTTATCTGTCTGTCGGGCCTTAGCAGATTGATTCCGCATTTACACAGTGTCTAGCTCCACCGCCCAACTCCTCGGCCAGAACGGCTCCGCCAGTAAAGGCAAAAAGCGCCTTTTCTGTCGGATCCTTATCTGTCTGTCGGAGCTAAACGGGCGGTTCCGCTTTTCTATTAATGCCGAGCATGCTCAATCGTCTGTTTCAAAAGGCCGATAACGTGTTCGTCGTCATGTGAATAGTATAAGGTTGTCCCTTCGCGGCGGAATTTGACGAGGCGGAGGTTTTTTAGAAATCGAAGCTGGTGGGATACGGTTGATTGGAGAAGAGATAATGTATCGGCAATTTCATTTACGGATCGTTCCCCTTGGGTGAGCAGGTTTAATATGCGAAGCCGTGTCGGATCTGACAGCGCCTTGAAGGTCTGGGAAGCGATGAAGAGGGTTTCTTCGTCCAGGTCCTGGAACGTGTCTGCGTCTAGGTTTTCTTTTTTCATCGTGAGTCTCCTTCTGACTTCTTATGTAGTTTTTATTATAGGAAAGATTATCTATTTATACAAACATTCAAATTATTGTTTGACTGTTCATGCTGCCCTGCATATACTTTAATCAAATGAACGTTTGAATGAATAGGATGTGATGAAGTGAAGCTGCAGGATGTATGTGAAATAACTTGTGTGGATTCGGAAAAAGTGGAACGGGTTAAGAATAAGCTTCGCGGCCAGGAAACGGCTAATGTGGCGAAAATCTACAAAGCCCTTGCTGATGATACAAGGTTGAAAATTGCTTATGCACTTTTAGAAGAAGAGGAGCTTTGTGTGTGTGATGTGGCGAATATCGTCGGGGCTACGACTGCGACGGCATCGCACCATTTAAGACTTTTAAAAAATACGGGGCTTGCTAAATTCCGCAAAGAAGGAAAGTTAGTCTATTATTCATTGGATGATGATCATGTAAAGCAGCTGATTCAGCTTGCTTTTGAACATCAGGGGGAGATGAGCCAGCGTGGGAGCAGAACAATCGGCTGAAAAAAATGTGTACCGGGTTCAGGGATTTACTTGTGCAGGCTGTGCCGGGAAATTCGAACGCAATGTAAAAGAACTTGATGGCGTAACCGATGCCAAAGTGAATTTCGGTGCCGCTAAATTAACGGTGATCGGCAAAGCGAGCGTTCGCGATATTGAAAAAGCAGGTGCGTTCGAGCATTTGAAAATTCTTCCGGAAAAGGGAGCGGTTCAAGCGCCTAAAGAAACATTCCTAAAAAAATACGGTGCACTTCTGATATCAGCACTGTTCATAGTGATGGGCTATTACGCTTTATTTTCATATGGGGAAGAGAGTGTCCCGTCTATCTTAGCCTTTTTGGCTGCAATCATTATCGGAGGATACTCCCTGTTTATCACAGGGTTTAAAAATTTGATTCGACTTGAGTTTGATATGCGAACGCTCATGACGATTGCCATAATTGGCGCCGCCATTATTGGGGAATGGAGCGAAGGGGCTGTTGTGGTTATTCTGTTTGCCATCAGTGAAGCCCTGGAATCCTATTCGATGGACAGGGCACGCAAGTCCATTCGTTCGTTAATGGATATCGCTCCAAAAGAAGCGTTAATCAGACGAAACGGCGTTGAAAGCTCCATTTCCGTGGATGAAATTGAAGCCGGCGATATAATGATCGTGAAGCCGGGCCAGAAAATTGCCATGGATGGAGTTGTTGTTAAAGGGGTATCGGCTGTTAACCAGGCGTCCATCACGGGTGAATCGCTCCCCGCAGAAAAAGAACCTGGGGCGGAAGTGTTTGCAGGAACTCTTAACGAAGAAGGCTTGCTTGAAGTGAAGGTTACCAAGCTTGCTGATGATACGACGATTGCTAAAATCATTCATTTAGTAGAAGAAGCTCAGGCGGAACGCGCACCATCGCAGGCATTTGTAGACAAGTTTGCAAAGTGGTATACGCCTGCGATTATGGCGGTTGCCTTTTTAGTCGCTGTTCTTCCGCCGCTGTTTTTCGGCGGTATGTGGGATACTTGGATTTATCAGGGATTAGCCGTTCTGGTTGTCGGCTGTCCGTGTGCACTTGTCATCTCAACACCTGTTTCCATTGTCACGGCCATTGGAAACGCTGCGAGAAATGGAGTTTTAATCAAAGGCGGTATTTACCTTGAAGAATTAAGCCGAATCAAGGCGGTTGCCTTTGATAAAACAGGCACCTTAACAAAAGGGGCTCCTGTGGTTACCGATTTTGACGTTTTACAATCGGGAATTTCACAGAATGACTTATTTAAATTGGTAAGTGCGCTTGAATATAGATCACAGCATCCGCTTGCTTCTGCGTTTATAAAAAAAGCAGAGCAGCAGGAGCTCGATTATAAATCTCTGATTGTAGATGAATTCGCGTCCATCACTGGAAAAGGCATTAAAGGAAAGATTGAACAAGAGTGGTACTACGTTGGAAATGTTTCGCTGTTTGAAGATATGCTGGGGCGTATACTTGAAGGTGAATTAAGAAACAAGGTTGATTCTTTGCAGAAACAGGGAAAAACAGTCATGCTCGCTGGTACGGATGAAGTGGTGCTTGCTGTATCAGCAGTGGCAGACGAGGTCCGTGAAAGCAGTGTCCGTGTGGTGAAGCAGCTAAAAGAGCTTGGCATTCAAAAGACCATCATGCTGACGGGGGATCATGCAAGTACCGCGGCAGCAATCGGACATCAGTTAGAAGTGTCTGAGATTCATGCTGAGTTGCTTCCCCAGCATAAACTGGATGCCGTGAAAAAGATACAAGGTGAATACGGGGCAGCCGCAATGGTGGGAGATGGCGTAAATGATGCTCCTGCCCTTGCTGCAGCATCAGTTGGTATCGCGATGGGAGGAGCCGGGACGGATACGGCTCTTGAAACAGCAGATGTTGCCCTAATGGGAGATGATCTGAAAAAACTGCCATTTGCGATTGAACTGAGCCGCAAAACGCTTGTCATTATTAAGCAGAACATCGCCTTTGCCTTAGGGCTCAAACTGCTTGCCCTGCTGCTCGTTGTTCCAGGATGGCTGACATTATGGATCGCGATTTTTGCAGATATGGGTGCGACTTTGCTTGTTACGTTAAATGGATTGAGACTTTTAAGAGTGAAGGAAAAGAAAGACAGCTAGCATGAACCGATTAGTGGTTCATGCTCTTTTTTTGTTAGGATGCCTAGAAATTGAGGACTTCCGATTGAAAAGAAGAATGGCAGCCGAATTTTTGGATAACCGCTAAATCAGAAAATCTTCATTCAGATAAAAAGAAAAACTCCAGCTTTTATGGCCGGAGCAGAATGATCTTTTTCAAACGAATCAGATACACAGCCGATTATCTAATTAAAATGAGGTGCCAGTATCTCTTTTAAAATCGCGGCACTTTTCCTGAATTTATCCTGTTCTTCAGCATTCAGGTCAAGCTCAATAATGTCGCGGATTCCATCGCGGTTAATAACAGCCGGGACTCCGATATAGACATCTTTTTCTCCGTAGTGTCCGTCAAGATGGGCAGAAACGGTCAGGACGCAATTTTCATTGTGAAGGATTGCCTTCGTAATGCGGACAAGTCCCATTGCGATTCCATAGTAGGTTGCCCCTTTTCGATTAATAATCTGATAGGCTGCATCCCGCACGTTTTTAAAGATTTCATCTAAATCTTCTTTTTTATAGTCTTCGCTGCGTTCAATCATCTTCATCACAGGGATTCCGCCGACATCCGCAGAGCTGTATACAGGAAGCTCGCTGTCACCATGCTCGCCGATTATGTAGGCATGAACGTTATTTGGAGCGATTTTAAAATAATCGCCAAGCAGATAGCGGAAGCGGGAAGTATCTAGGATAGTTCCTGAACCTATCACTTGTTCTTTCGGCAGGCCGCTGTATTTCCAAGTTGCGTAGGTAAGGATATCAACTGGGTTCGTTGCTACTAGAAATATTCCCTGAAATCCTGATTTCATCACGCTTTCGGTAATTTCTTTGAATATGGCCAGGTTTTTCGCAACAAGATCAAGGCGGGTTTCGCCTTTCTTCTGGTTAGCCCCTGCACAAATGACAACAATATCTGCGTGTTTGCAATCCCCGTATTCTCCGAGACGGATTGCGGTAGGATTTGGCGCAAACACTTTTCCATGATTAAGATCCATTACATCCCCAAGCGCTTTTTCGGCATTAGCATCAATTAAAATCAGTTCATCAGCTATTCCTTGATTCATGAGAGCAAATGCGTAGCTGGATCCGACAAATCCGGTTCCAACCAAGACTACACGGTTTATCTTTTCTTGTGCCATTGTGCAACACCCTTTCACATAATTGTGAAATACTTCACAATATAATTTTACCTTATTAAGGAAGAAATGTCTATTATAAATACAGATTATCATCGAATTATCAAAATCATTATGTAATTATGAGTGTGTTAGGTTTTTTAACATAAAGTTATAATAATTTTTAGAAAATTGGTTGACTAAAGAGAAAAATACGATAAAATAGAAAATAATTAACTCATGTTATATTTTATAACATACAATGTTATGAAAAGAGCAATAGGGGGACGTTAATTTGGATTCTATCTATTTGTTAAATAGTTTATGGGTGGTTTTAGGGGCGATATTGGTTATTCTCATGCAGGGCGGATTCATTCTGCTTGAAGCGGGATCTACACGAATGAAGAATGCGGGTCATATAGCAGGGAAGACAATCTTCACGTTTGGTCTTGCATCACTTGTGTTTTGGGCAGTGGGATTTGGATTTATTTTTGGCGACAATGCCAATTTTCTTGTTGGGTTATCCCACTTTTTCTATTCAGGCTATGAGCTGGAAGGGATGAATCTATCTTCATCCGTATTCTTTTTGTTTCAGCTTGCTTTTGCCGGAATTGCGATAACAATTGCACTTGGGGGATTTGCAGAGCGTGCTAAGCTGTCAATCTATCTTGTCTTTACGGTGCTTTTCTCAGCACTTGTTTATCCTGTCGTTGCACACTGGATCTGGGGCGGGGGCTGGCTTGCTGAGCACGGCAAACAGGATTTTGCCGGCTCTACGGTTGTTCATTTAACAGGTGCAATGGCTGCATTTGCTGCAACCATTTTGCTGAAGCCCCGTATTGGGAAATTCAATCAGGATGGTTCTGCCAATAACATTTTTGGGCATAATCAGGTGTTTACGGCTTTAGGAGTTTTGGTGCTGTGGATTGGCTGGTTTGGATTTAATGCAGCAAGCACACTTGGGGTAGAAGATGGATTTTTCGGTTATGTTGCGCTGAATACCAATCTTGCAGCAGCAGCCGGTGCGGTTGCAGCACTCATCGTTTCATGGGCAGTGCTTGGGAAATCAGATGTGCCGACAATGCTGAATGGTGCACTTGCGGGTCTTGTAGCGATTACAGCATCATGTGCGTTTGTTGATACGTGGGCAGCTGTTCTTATCGGATTTATCGCTGGAATTCTAGTTTTCTATAGTGTGAGATTTTTCGAAAAGAGAAAAATAGACGATCCAATCTACGCATTATCTGTTCATGGAGCAGCGGGAGTTTGGGGAACCATTTCAACTGGATTTTTCGCAACACCTGAACTCGCGACAGTTGGAAAACCGGGATTATTCTACGGCGGAGGCTTTGAACAATTAGGAGTTCAGATCATGGGTGTCGGCGTATCGGGAGCTTATGCCTTTGCCGTTTCGTTTATCATTCTTTTTGCTGCTAAAAAGCTGATGGGCGGTCTTCGTGTAACAGAAGAAGAAGAAATTATGGGGCTTGATATGAGTGAGCATGGAAGTTACGGCTATCCTGAAGTATTCTTATCAAAAGAGGATAAGATCAGCTCTTAATTACGGAGCGAAAGGGAAGTGCGGTAAATGGGAGAAAGCTACGAATCAATTCGTTCATGGAAAGATGAAGAGATTAATAAATATACATCTGATACGCAATCATTAAATCAATTTCATGATAAAGTCATGCGGGCGGTTTTTGACGCATCTCTGCAAAAGCTGAAGGAGGAAAAAGGGACTCCTCCTTCACCCTTTACATGGTTTGTGATGGGGAGTGCAGGGAGATTTGAACAGGGGGTCATCAGTGACCAGGATCATGGAATGATTTATGAAAAAAGCGGTACGGATGCAGATCAGTACTTTCTGGCGCTTGGAAAAGAAGTTTCCCGTGGTCTTCATCTTGCAGGATATCCTTATTGCGAAGGAAAAGTCATGAGCTCAAATCCTGTCTGGTGCAAATCGCTTGGAGCTTTTGAAGAACAGCTTTTAAAATGGATGGAGGAAGTCAGCTTTGAGTCTATGAGGTATCTGCAGATTTTTGTGGATGCAAGAGTGCTTGCGGGAGAAGAAGCGTTTATACATCATTTAAAACAAGTGATTGATGAATGCCAGAAAAAGTCTCCGAAGCTTTTACAGCGATTTATGGATAATATCATGCATCTGAAGCCTTCTGTCGGTCCCCTCGGGCAAATTTTTACCGAGAGCAGCGGACCGTATCAGGGATCACTGAATTTAAAGCAGGCTGCTTTTTTGCCCTATGTAAATGCAGTAAGAATTCTTGCTATTAAAGAAGGGATATTAGCTGCATCCACATTGGACCGGATTGATGAGCTCAGCAAAGACGAGTTTTATCGAAACGAGCTGAACGACTATAAAACCAGCTTTGCCAATCTGCTGCAGTTTCGAATGTCTAATTTAAAGAGAATCAAAGAATACGATGATGTACATTATCTTCCCATTCAGAAGCTCAGCCGCGCTGAGAAAAAAGAAATGAAAACCATTCTGAAAAATGGAAAAAAACTGCATCACTTTGTACAGGGAATCATTGAAAAGGGTGTTCATAAATGAAGTCGAATCCGTTCGTTCATTTTATAAGAGAGGTGCATGGAAAGTTTCAAACGAGTGTTTTTGGAACGGCTCAAAGCGGGCAAAACTCCCAGCAAATCGCGTTTCTGCGTCAGCTGCAGCGTGAAATGAAAGCAGAAGAGGCGCTGTCGGTTCCACTGGACGCTCTGAATGTAGTTGTCTTTGATATTGAAACAACCGGTTTTTTTCCAGATCAGGGGAACGAAATCATTTCCATCGGTGCGGTGAAGGTGAGCGGGTGTATACTGAAGGAAGAAGAACGTTTCTACTCGCTTGTCAGGCATGAAAATGGGATGTCTGATGAAATCCGCGAGTTAACGGGAATCAACGATGATGATTTAAAGGATGCTCCTTCCCTTGAAGAAGCGATGATTGAATTTTTTAAGTTTGTAAAAGGAGATACTCTTGTTGCCCATCACTCTTCTCATGAAAAAAACTTTATGCAGCATGCAAGCAGGAAACTGTTCCGCGCCCCGTTCAAGCACCGGATTGTGGACACTTCTTTTTTATACCGCATTGCTGAACCAAATGCAGAGTTTGTAAGGCTTGAAGACTGGTGTGATCATAAAAAGATTCCTGTTATAGACCGCCATCATGCATTAGGCGATGCGATTTTGACAGCTAAACTATGGTGTAAATATGTTGAGGACGTAAAAGGGCTCGGCTGCAGAAACCTGCGTGATATTTACGAACGGATCGCCATACTGTGATAAAAAACATTACTTCAGTAAAAGGAGTAATGTTTTTTTTATATGGATGGTTCAAATTGTATATTTTAGGGGTAAGGTAAATTATAGACATTTAAAGTCGAGGGGGAAATGGTTTGAAGCAGGCAATGTTAATTGTAAATCCATCTTCAGGCAAGGAAAAAGGAACTGAATATACGGAACACGCTTTAAAAACAATGAAGAACATGGGCTATGAAACAGAGCTTCGCGAGACTAAAGGCGAGGGAGATGCTATGGATTTTGCCAGAGAAGCCTGTGAACGAAAGCTTGATTTTGTTGCGGCAATGGGCGGGGACGGCACGATTAATGAAGCGATAAACGGGATTGCGGAACAGGATCACCGGCCTTTATTCGGTTTAATCCCCCTCGGTACGGTAAATGATTTTGCGAGAGCGCTCAATATTCCTCTCGATCCTGAAGAGGCCATTACTATTATGGAGCAGCAGCATACAAGGAAAACAGATGTTGGAAAAATCAATGATCGATATTTTATTAATATAGTAGCTGTCGGTGCTCTAGCTGAGGCATCTTTCTCTACACCTGTTGAGCAGAAAACAAAACTTGGTCCGCTTGCCTACATCATTGAAGGAGTAAAAAAGATGAAGGAGAAGCAGCCTTTTGAACTCCGGGTCCAATCCGATGCGGGTGTATGGGAGGGTGAAGCTTTGCTGATGCTTATAGCTCTGACAAACTCAGTCGGCGGATTTGAAACGATCGCACCAGAAGCAGAGGTAAACGACGGCATGCTTCACGTCATCATTATTAAAGATGTTGCCCTGCCGCAATTTCTGCTCCTGCTCCCGAAAATCATGACGGGTGAGCTTGCAAGCAGCGAGCATGTTGAATACTTAAAGGTGCCAATGATAGAAGCTTCCTCCACTTATGAAATGATTGCGAACGTTGACGGTGACGAAGGGGATAAGCTTCCGATAAAAGTGGAAAATCTAAAAAGACACATTGAAATACTGGTACCAAGGGAAGAATAGGAGGTTCGTTATATGAATATAACGATTACGGAACAAGCTAAAAGCAAATTAAGTGAAATACCGGATGATAAGATGATCCAGCTATCTTTTGACCGGGGGAGCTGTGATATTGTGAATACGCTGTATGAAATGAAGGTCATTGGTAAAAGAGAAACGGAATCATACGAAAAAGTGATTACATCAGAAAAGCTGGATTTTATCGTTGATGATGACTTTGAAGATACATACGATCATGAGCTGACGATTGATTATTTGAACAATTTTTTTGTATTTAAAAATAAGAATCAGACATTTAATAATAGAATAGGGCTGCGTTACGTTTAAAAGAAGGAGGGGAGCTTCCTTCTTTTTGTTCTTTTTAATAAAAGACACATGGTTCAGAAAAAAAGATATTGCAAACGCTATCAAGATAAAGTATGATTTCAATCAAAGGGATCCGAAACGTTTTGGAGGAAAGAATTTTGACGACAATTAAGGACATTGCGAAGGCCGCAGGAGTATCCGTTACGACTGTTTCAAGAGCATTAAACGGCTATTCGGATGTGAATGAAAAGACGAGACAAAAAATTTCCAAAATTGCTAAAGAATTAAACTACAGTCCTAATACGCTTGCGCGGGGATTGGTCATGAAGAAATCAAAAACCATTGGTATGCTCGTTTCAGGCATGGACCGCGTCAGTTCGAAGGATAATTTTACCTTTGAAGTACTGTCAGGGGTTAATGAATGCATTTCTGAACGGGATTACGATCTGGTGCTTTTCAGTACAACGACAACCAAACAGCGGGAGAAAACCTATTCCCAGCTATGCAGGGAACGGCGGGTAGATGGAGCCATTCTTCAAGGAATGAAAATCGATGATCCGTATTTAAAAGAGGTTGTTGAGAGTGATATTCCCTGTATGCTCATCGATATTCCCATTGAATCGAACAGTGTTGGCTATGTGACGACAGATAATGTGCTCGGAGCAAAGCGGGCTGTTGAACATTTAATCAGCTTGGGACATACAAAAATAGCTTTGATTAATGGCCATGATCAGGCATATGTCAGCAAAAAAAGGCTGAAAGGCTATCTGGATGCACTAATGGAAGCAAATCTTGAAGTGAATGAAGACTGGATCGTCAGCGGTGATTTTTCCGAGGAGAAAGCGGAATTGGTTACAGAAAGGCTTCTTGAAGAACACCCTGAAATAACGGCCGTTTTTTGTGCAAGTGATTTAATGGCGCTTGGCGCCATGAAAAGTGCGAAAGCATCAGGCATACCTGTTCCGGAAGGGCTATCTGTTATTGGCTATGACAACATTCTGCTTGCTTCCTACTCAAATCCTGCACTAACGACGATCGCCCAGAATAAATTTGAACTTGGCTACCAGGCTGCAAATGCTCTGATCGATATGCTTGAAGAAAAAAGCGGATCGAATGTCATAACCCTTAAAACGGATTTGATCATTAGAGAATCAACTAAAGAAAACCACAGATTATAAGTGGTTTATCCATAAAATCCGAAACGTTTCGGGAGTATTAATGGAAAGTTATATTTTTTTATAGTAAAACCGAAACGTTTCGGAACATCAAGGAGGACAAAGATGGACTACCGTGTGATAAAAGAAAATGACTTATTTTTGCTGACAGATACAAATGGGAATATCCCTGAAAACCATCCTTATGGTTTAGGGCTTTATACAAAAGACACACGTTTTTTAAGTAAACTGGATTTGAAGATTAATGGGGAAGACCCTATTTTGCTCTCATCCGACGCAGATCAAAACTATAAAGCTGATATTCTCCTAACAAATCCCCATATGGAAGAAGACGGAGAACTGATTTTATGGAGAGAATCCGTAGAGATTGAACGGTCACGATTCATTTATGATGATGTCCTTTACGAAGAGATAAAAGTGAAAAACTATTTTCCAAAGCCTGTGAGATTTGAAATCAGCATCCATGCTGATGCAGATTTTCTGGATATGTTTGTTGTCCGCGGATTTCAAAATGGAGATCTTGGCAGCAGAACAGGTCAAACGGCTGAAGGGAATACACTTTCCTTTCACTATGCAGGCGCGGACAATGTGGATCGCAGCACATTGATTACGTGGGATAAAGAAGCTAAAAAAGTTGATGAAAAAGGAAAAGTCGATTTTGAATTTGAATTAGCTCATTCTGAGACAGACAGTGTCACACTTGCGATTCGTCCGCAAATCGGTGAAGCAAAACCAAACACTGCTGCGCAAAAAGATGATGCAATGCGCAAACTTGAAGAATCCTATCAGGTATGGAATGAAAAAGCAGCAAGCATTAAAACAGATTTTGCCCCTCTTCAGCGTCTTGTTGACCGCGGATTGAATGATATGAGGGTTTTGCTGACAGATGTAGGATTTGGTCCATTTCCAGTTGCCGGGCTGCCTTGGTTTGGCGTTCCATTTGGCCGTGACAGCTTAATTGCAGCTTTGCAGATCCTGCCATTTCAACCTGAAATTGCAAAAGGAACCCTGCTTACGATGGCGCATTATCAAGGTCAGAATGTGGATCCATGGAGAGATGAACAGCCGGGCAAAATCATGCATGAGATTCGTTTTGGAGAACTCGCTGCTACAGGTCAAATCCCGTTCACTCCTTATTACGGAACGGTTGATGCCACACCGCTGTTTTTGATTCTTCTATCAGAGTATGTGAAGTGGACAGGTAACACGGAATTTGCTTTGAGTCTTGAGAAAACAATTGAGAACGCTTTAATGTGGATCGATGAATATGGAGACCGCGACAAAGATCTTTTTGTGGAATACCATCAGGAATCAAGCAAAGGCATTGCGAATCAAGGCTGGAAGGATTCAGGCGATTCTGTTGTTCACAGAAATGGAGAATACGCAAAAACGCCTATCGCACTTGCAGAGGTGCAAGGATATGTCTATCAGGCCAAAATGGGACTGGCTGATATCTATGAAACAATGAATCAAACAGAACGTGCAGAACAGCTTCGCAGACAGGCGAATTCTCTCAAGGAAAGATTTGATGAGGAATTCTGGATGGAGGATGTTCAGTTCTATGCCATCGCACTTGATGAAAAGAAAGAACAGGTCGGAACGATTACCTCGAATCCAGGTCACGTTTTATTTTCAGGAATGCTGAATGAGGATCGAGCGAAAGCTGTAACGGAGATGCTTGTCTCACCTAAGATGTTTTCTGGATACGGAATCAGGACGATGGCTGAAGGCGAATCAGGCTACAACCCGATGAGCTACCACGATGGCAGCATCTGGCCGCATGATAATAGCATCTCTCTTCTTGGCATGAGCAAAACGGGTTATCAGCAAGAAGCAGGCAAAGTGATTAGCGGGCTCATTGATGCTGCAGCTCATTTCGAATATGACCGTCTGCCGGAACTTTTCTGCGGATACGACAGCTTGGGCGGCAAAGCAGTGAAATACCCTGTGGCCTGTTCACCTCAAGCATGGGCAGCAGGTACACCGCTTGTCTTTATCCAGTCGATGCTGGGGTTATTTCCAGACAGCTTAAAGAAGGAAATCACACTCTCACCGGTTTTATTGGATGGGATGAATGCTCTGGAAGTTCAAAATATCTCAATTGGAGAAGGACATTTATCAATTGCAGTCACTCGCAGCGGAGAGACCTTTAAAGTGGAAGTTCTAAAAAATACAACAGGATATCCATTAAAATCATCAGGAACACTTGTCCAAAAATAAGCAGGTTTACTTCAATCTTTTGGAAGGCAGCTTCCTTTAGATCATAAAAAGCAATGGAAGGGGAAACGGCAATGAAATCAAGAAAATGGTTAGCGGGGTTCGGAGTTGCTTCTATGTTATTTACAGGGGCTTTGGCAGGATGCAGTTCTGATAAAACATCTAAAGAGGGCGCAGACGGAGAAAAAGTGGAAGTGACGCTTGCTGGATGGGGCGGAAATCCGACGGAAGAAAAGCTGTTAAAGCAAACGATTGAAGACTTTGAAGCGAAGCATCCTAAAATTGATGTCAAGCTTGAGGTTATTACAGAACAATATATGGATGTTATTAAAACACGTTTGATCGGCGGAGAAGGACCGGATGTTTTTTATCTGGATGCATTTGAAGCTCCTGGTCTGATTGAAACGGGCGTTATTGAACCTTTAGATGAGTATGTTACAAAGGATTTTGACGTTGAAGATTTTGAAAAGCCATTATTGGAAGCGTTTATATCTGAGGATAAAACGTACGGTTTCCCAAAAGACTATTCAACTTTAGCGCTCTTTTACAACAAAAAAATGCTTGCTGATGCCGGCGTAGAGGTACCTAAAACGTGGGAAGAGTTCCGCGAGGCATCTAAGAAACTAACGAAAGACGGGCAATACGGATTTGGCGTTGCGCCTGAGCTTGCACGCCAATACTGGGTGGCTGAATCACTTGGCGGCGATGTGGTAAAAGAGGATAAAGCAAATTTTGCATCTGATGAAGTGGTAGAAGCATTAAAACCGATTATTGATATGCACAATGTCGATAAATCAGCGGTTGAAGCAAAAGAAGTAGGCGCAACCTGGGGCGGAGAAATTTTCGGGCAGCAAAAAGCGGCTATGGTGATTGAAGGCAACTGGGCAATCCCATTTTTAGCGGATACATTCCCTGATGTTGAGTACGGAACAGCTGAGCTGCCGGCGATTAATGGCGAGAAGTCAACGATGGCTTACAGTGTTGCTTATGTCATGAATGCTGCTTCTGAAAAGAAAGAAGCGTCATGGGAGCTGCTTTCATACCTGACTGGAAAAGAAGGCATGGAGACATGGACCAGCAAAGGCTATGCTCTGCCGACCCGTAAATCCGTTGCAGAAAAGCTTGGCTATGACAAAGATGAGCTGCGCGGACCGCTTGTAGCAGGCGCTTCTTATGCAACTGTATGGTCAGAAGGCTCAAACCTTCCTATTATCGTGAATAACTTCAACAACCAATTTATGAGTGCGTTCCTTGGCGACCGTCCGCTTGAAGAAGCATTAAAAGAAGCGGAAAAACAGGCAAACAGCGAAATCGACTCAAAATAAGAAAAAGAGGCTGAGAAAAGGGAAATGCTTGTTTCCCTTTTCTTCTTTAAAATCTGCACTGGTTCTTTCTGACGAAGTCCTTTTTACTTCGTCAGAAAGAGTTTGTGCAGGATTTACTTAAAGTGGGGGGCTTGAATAGCAAAATGAAAAATCTATTTTCCAAACGAACATTAAGAGAGGCTGGACAGGGCTACTTTTTCATGTCGCCTACATTATTTGTCTTACTTTTATTTATCATTGGTCCCATTTTTTATATTGTCTTTCTATCGTTTCATAAAGTGCAGCTTCTGGGAACAGCAAGCTATGATTTTGTCGCTTTTGAAAACTTCACAAGAATTCTTGATGACACCAGGGCCCAGATCGCTTTGTGGAACACATTTAAATATGTGTTGATTGTTGTTCCGTGTCAGACGATTCTCGCGCTGATCCTTGCGGCAACATTAAATGCAGGAATGAAGGGTCAAACATTCTTCAGAATTGTGTACTTTCTGCCTACCCTGACATCGTCTGCTGTATTAACCCTGATTTTTATGTGGATGTACAACAAAAATGGATTAATCAACAACGTATTAGACACACTCGGCCTGCCGACCTATAACTTCCTTGGAGACCCGAATATCGCGCTTAATGCGATTATGATTATGAATATTTGGTCAACAGCACCGTTTTTCATGGTAATTTATTTAGCTGCTCTGCAGGATATTCCGGACTCCCTTTACGAAGCAGCGGAGCTTGACGGGGCTAATACCGTTCAGAAATTCTTGAAAATTACGGTGCCGCACTTGCGCCCGGTTACATCATTTGTCGCGATTATGGGCTTAATCGGAACGTTCCAGCTTTTTGATCAGTCCTACATTTTCTCTGCGGGATCAGGGGGACCTGATAATTCAACCTTAACCGTTGTTCTTTTAGTCTATCAGTATGCGTTTAAAAATCTCGGAACAATGGGATACGCAGCGGCTCTTGTTCTGCTGCTTGCGATTGTGATTCTTGTGGCGACATTGCTGCAGCGGAAATTTTCAAAAGAAGAGTCACTCTACTAAAAGGAGGATGGAAAGATGAAAAAGAAATTTGGAATTGGAAAAGCGATTGTATACGTGATTCTAGTACTCTATGCTGTTACGACACTTGTGCCGTTTTTATGGGCTCTTTCCTCTTCGTTTAAAACGCTGCAGGAAATAGTCAGCGGCACCCTAAGCTTTATTCCTAAAAACTTTACGTTTGATAACTATAAGCAGATTTTCATAGAGCAGGAGCTTTTCCCAAGATGGATGTTTAATAGTATATTAATTGCCGTCATTGGAACGATTTTAAATTTATTGTTCAATTCTATGGCAGGATATGCTCTTGCAAGACTCAGCTTTCCCGGTAAAAAGGCGCTGTTCATTACGATTCTTGCTGTCCTGATGATTCCGGCCCAGGTCACGATGATTCCAAACTACTTGATTTTAAAAGAGTTTGGCTGGCTGAATTCGTATCAGGGTATGATCGTTCCGGCGATGATTAACGCAACGTTCATTTTCATGATGCGACAGTTCTTTATCAACTTTCCAAAAGAATTGGAAGAAGCAGCTGAAATGGATGGCCTCAGCAGGCTTGGCACGTTCTTTAAAATTGTTCTGCCGCTTGCAAAACCGGCTCTTGCTGCACAGTCAATCTTCGTATTTATGGGCTTCTGGAACGATTTCATGAGACCGCTGATTGTGATGACAGATATTGAAATGTTTACTCTCCCGCTTGGACTGAATACCTTTAAGGGTCAGTTCGTCAGCTACTGGAACTATATTATGGCAGCATCCATGGTGTTTACGCTGCCGGTTCTGCTGATTTATGCGTTCTTCAATCGCTATTTCATTAAGGGAATTTCATTTACAGGCGGTAAATAAGAAAAGCGGAATCGCCCGTTTAGCTCCGACAGACAGATAAGGCTTCGCCAGAAAAGGCGCTTTTTGCCTTTACTGGCGGAGCCGTTCTGGCCGAGGAGTTGGGCGATGGAGCTAGACATCGAAGCGCAAAATTTTATACTTTCTTATCTCTTAAAAAAGAAGCTGGTGCATGTGCATCAGCTTCCTTTTTACTTTGTTAAAGCATCTTCACAATATCTTTTTAATTGCTGCAGCAGCGCCTGCGCTAATTTTTCGGTCAGTTTGCTTGAAAGCTTGCCCATGATTTTTGCGAATGCCGATAAATAGATCACCTCATAGGTCTGGGTAACCTTTGTTTCACCCTGCAAATCTTCAAGGTGATAGGAGATCACCATTTTAAATGCCTTGCTTTCTAAGGAATACGAATAAGTTTCCGGTTCAATCACTGCAACGTTTTTTCCATGAAAAGAGGTTCTCATCGCACCTTCTTTTTGAATCTGGATAAAGGCTGCACCCTCCGCTTTTTCTTTTGGAGGGTGTTCATATCGAATGCTTTCAATTTCCTTTGTCCACGTTTCGCGTGCGGATGGAGTGGATAGTTGTTCAAAGACGAAGCCGGCTGGTGCTTTAATAACGACTGTATGCTTCAAGATATATAATCCTCCGATTTCATTGAATGATGCAAACTTTCTTTTACTATATCAAATATAAGGTGTGAAATTCTCTTTTATAAAAAATCTTCGTGTTGAAGGGACTTTCTAGATAGAAGATGCATCCTGCTTTCAAAATGGCAAAAAGCTGATCTTCATACAGATCAGCTTTTTGTCATTTATTCTACTTTATACTTTAGGTAACTGTAGTTCTCTGTCGGCTTCACGTCAACTGTTTTTCCATCTGCATCTTTAAGGACTTCAAATTCCTGATACGTTTCCACCCGATATCCATCTTTTACTTCGGATGCAATTTTCTTATCCTCGAACACTGTAAACAGCAGCTGCTCCTTTGCCGCAGTTTCTGTTTCTTCATCAGCAGCCATAGGAAAAGTTCCGGTTTCCGTATTATGTGCCTGAAATGAATCTAAATAGGCCATCATTCCAATCAGGAGAACGAGGAAAAAGAGGGTGAAGATTTTTGAACTTGTTTTAGACAGCAACACCAGCCGCTCCTTTCAAAAACTTCTTAATTCATATGTACGCTCGTCTTACAGGAATATGTCCAATCTTCAAGGAGAATGATAAGGTTAAAAAAGGAAGGTGATCTTTATGAGGGGAATGATCCTGCTTGTTGTTCTTTTCTGTTTTTGGATCCCGCTGGAACAATCTGATGCAGCAAAAGCACCTGAACTTAAACTGACGGATATCAACCAGAAAGAACATGAATTAAAACCGCCCTACGATCGGACCATTGTCCTGAATTTCTGGGCATCCTGGTGCGGCCCGTGCAAAATGGAAGCTCCTGACTTAGTGAATCTTGCCGAGAAATATAAAGGTCAGGTGAAGATTTATGCAGTGAACATGACGAATCAGGATTCCGCGGAAGGAGCGTATATGTTCGCTAAAGACTATGGATTTTCATTTCCGGTTTTGCTTGATCAAACAGGAGAAGCTTCATCCATGTACAGAGTAGCAGCGGTGCCGACCACTTTTTTTGTAGACAGGAATGGAGAAATAGTGAGTGTTCTTACTGGGTACGGCGGGGCGGAATTGCTTGAGAAGAGGGTAAGAGAGTTGATAGGTAAATGAAGAGCCGGTCATCCATAGACCGGCTTAGTTTTTTTAATTCAACCCCAATAACAGAACCAATCCATACCCCGCCACAGACAGCACCACAGACCCTGTCAAACCGGCAATCAGCGGCTTAGCGCCAAGCTTTTTAAAAGATTTTAAGTTGACGTTCAATCCCAGTCCGGCCATGGCCATGCCAATTAATAGGTAGGATAAGAAGACAATGAAAGCAGCCGTTTCCTCTGATGCAATCCCGGCTGTATTCAATCCGCTCATGAAAAGAAATCCAAGAATAAACCATGGGATTGGCAAGGATGAGGGAGCCCCATCTGTCTTTTTTTCACTAAATAGGATTCCGACTATTAAAGCAGCGGGTACAAGCAGGGCGACACGGGTTAATTTTACGATTATGGCCATATCCTCTGCTTCGGCTCCTCCGATCGATGCCGCAGCTACGACATGTGCAACTTCATGAAGCGTTCCTCCCGAAAAAGCACCGAACCCATAGGGTGTTAGATTAATAAATGAATAGATAAAGGTGTAAAGCAGGGTAAAGGCCGTGCCTAAAATGGCAATGGTTCCTGCACTCACAGCAGTCTCCTCGTCATTCGCTTTGACTATTGGGGCAATTGCTGCAACTGCTGCGGCACCGCAAATCGCTGTTCCGCAGGCGGTGAGGATGCTGATTTTCTTATCCACTTTGAGAAAGCGTGATAGAACATATACAAGAGGTATGGTAAAGAGGATGACGATCAGGGATAGGACAAATACATTGAATCCTGCTTGATAGAGGTCTGATAAATTCAATCTCATTCCGAGCAAAATAATGCCGAATCGCAATAGCTTTTTGCTTGAAAATGCTGCTCCTGCAAGCACTGGTTCACTTATACCAGCAGAAGCTCTCCACATGATTCCAATCATCATGGCGATAATAAGCGGTCCGATTATGGAGAATAAGGAGAAGCTTGCTATATAAGAAGCTGCAGCTGCAAAAATAAATGTCAGCAAAATTCCCTGCATAAATGGAAAAAGCTGCTGTTTTTCCTTTGTTTGACTTTTTAACATGATGTACACTTCCTAAGCAATTCGTTCTCCTTTTACTTTATCAGTGAGTTTGTTATTAGTAAAATAAATATTCATTATCATTATTATTAGTATTTTAAATGATTAAAAGTCGGATGTTCAAGGAAGTTAGTTGAAAAGTTCAATCATAGTGTAAAAGAAATGCTCTTTTCGTAAACTTTGTTGCTATTAAAAAAATGTTTATCCTCTAAGTGGATTGTAGGGGATAAACTTGACTCCTGCGGGAAATAGAGGGAATTGGGAGACCCCACAGGCAACGCCGAGGAGGCTCCCAGCCGGACCGCTGAAAGCAAGTTCCTGTAGCGGAAAGGAACGGACAACATCTATAATCGAAAACAACAATCTATGCATACACAGCCAAAAGAAAAACCATCACTCCTATTTGAAGTGATGGTTTCGAATTATCCATTTGCTTTTAAATAAGTTGCTGGTTCTGATTTCTCTTCTTTAGCAGAAGCTGCGGTTCTGCCATGCAGAAAATAATACACAGCCAGGCATCCCAGGATGAAAAATGAACTGAAGAAATACAGAGAACTGAATGCAATTTTAGTCGTGATGACACCTACAAGGAAGGAGCCAATTCCGATTCCGATATCAAAAATGGATAAGAAGGTTGCGGTGGCAAGCCCTCTCCGTTTAGGTTCAGCAGACTGAATAGCAATCGTTTGAAAACTTGGAAACAGCGTTCCCCAGCCTAAGCCGATAAGTGCTGCAGACAGTAAAAAGGTAAACGATGTATCCGCCATACTTAAAAGCACCATGCCAGCTGCAAAACAAACAATCGCAGGATAAATAATGACGTTTGCCCCGTATTGATCAAACCATCTTCCTGTGAATGGTCTTGCAATCAGCATAACGATGGCATATACGACGAAGAAGTAGCTTGCTGCCTCAATTAAGCCTATTTCTTTTGCATAAACCGAAACAAACGAAAGAATAGAAGCATAGACAAGGGCAAATAATCCTGCAACAAGGGCAATCGAAATCGCTGTTGGTTCAAATAATCCTTTCAAACCTTTGCTGCCGGCTGAAGGCATCACTTTGCTGCTTGCTTTTACAGCCTTTGGCAGCTTGATTATAAGACCTGAGAACAGAGAGAAAAAGGCAGTAAAGATACAGATGCCGAACATCGCTGCTGTTCCCCATTCTTCCATTGCGGTAAGTCCTAGAAAAGGACCAATGACCATGGCAAGGTTCATTGACATCGCATAGTAGCCCATTCCTTCCCCACGGCGGGTTTCAGGGATAATGTCTGCAACGATCGCTCCTGCAGCTGTTGTAGCCATGCCGAATCCAATCCCGTGAAAAAAGCGGAGAAGAAACAATCCGTTCATTGTATTTGTAAAATAGTAGAGAAGAGATCCTAAAGCAAAGATAGAAAGAGAGGATATCAGCACAATCCTTTTTCCATAGCGCTCAATCCACTTTCCCGCAAAAGGGCGGATGACAATCGCTGCAAGCAGAAAAATGGTCACAATCAGACCTGCTTGAGATGGCTTGCCGTTTAAGTCATGAAGAGAATAGATCGGAAGTGTGACAAGCAAATAATAAAATGTTAAAAATAGAAAAAAGCTGCTTAAAGATATAGAGAGAAAATCTTTCGTCCATAGTTTTTGTTCTTTCATTCTTTCATCTCCGTTCTGTCTTTCTTATGTGCTGAAGCCAATGCTGGATGTATGTCCGGAGAGGATCTTGCATGTCATCAGGAATTCCTTTGAGTAAATCATTCTCCATTTCTAAAACGGATTTTTCCCATAGAGCATAATCATTTATTGCTTTATCTGTCAGCTTAATATGCTTTGTCCGTTTATCTGAACCTGGAGTTTGAAGAACATATCCTTGCTTCACAAGCCTCTGAATGGTTCGTGTCATAGGCGGAGCTTCAATTGAGAGATAGTCACACAGCTCTGTCTGTGTCAGAGTTCCATATTTTTTTAATGTGAATAAGACAGTCCACTGCGCACTGAACAGGCCATGAGGCTGCAGGACCTCATTCAGCCGTTTTGTAAGCTGCCTTGAAAGCTGCTGAATGGAGTGGAAAAGATTCTGATCGATTTCTGACATATCATTTCTCCTTGAAAATTAGTTACCTAGGTAATTATAACATAAAGTCATAAAAAGTTACCTGGGTAACTATTGGATAAATTTCTTTAAAGAGGACATCAATTGTGAGAAAATGAAGGGGAGGAGCGTGATCATGCATGTTTATTATGCTCGTTGTTGTTTCTATTATTTATGCGCTTCTTGCGGTCGTCTATACGGTCTTTTTTATTGAGGCAATAGCTGAGCGAAAGAGATACAAGCTTCAGCATCTCCTGCATATTATCTTATGGTTCACGGCTGCGTTTGCCCTGAGCATCAATCATGCTGGGACACATCTGTACTGGATGATTTATTTGCTTGTCTCTATATCTATTACCGCTGCTGTCTATTCTGTCAGTTTTTTTCGCGGGAAACAAATATGTGAGAAGACTGTGTTTCAATTAATTAAAACCAGGCCATAAAAAAATCCTCAAGCAATCGCTCGAGGATTTTTCTTTTTTATACAAACATACTTAGAATCAATATGAACACAAGTGCTGCCACAGAAATGATCGTCTCAAGCACTGTCCATGTTTGAAGCGTTTCTTTAACAGTCATTCCAAAATACTCTTTAATCATCCAGAAGCCTGAATCATTCACATGAGACAGAATGAGTGAGCCTGCACCGGTTGCTAAAACAAGAAGCTCAAGGTTTACACCTGGAACCACAGCTGCAATTGGAGCTACGATACCGGCTGCTGTCATCATAGAAACAGTGGCAGAACCTGTTGCAACACGAATCATTGCAGCAATTCCCCATGCAAGAAGAATCGGTGAAACGTTTGATTCTTGTGCAAGCTGTGCGATGTAATCGCCAATGCCTGAATCGAGAAGAACTTTATTAAACGCGCCTCCAGCACCGATAACTAATAGAATTGTAGCAGTAGGAGCAAGGCAATCGTTTGTCAGCTTCAGGATCTTATCACGGTTCATTCCGCGGAAGAAACCTAGACTGAAGAATGAGTAAACGGTTGCGATTAATAGAGCAACAACAGGATCTCCAAGGAATCGGAAGACTTCAAATGCAGTGCTTTCTTTTGATAAAAACAGTTCTGCGATCGAAGCAGAAAGCATTAAGAAAACAGGAATTAATACTGTAATAACTGTATTTAAAAAGCCAGGAAGCTCTTTTTCATCTTTTTGTTCTGTCAGCTGGTCGCCAATTTCCTTTGGAACGGTTTTGTGGATGCGTTTTCCAATCCATTTACCATAAACAGGACCTGCTAAAATGGCAGTCGGAAGACCGACAATAATCGAATAAAGAATGGTCATGCCTACATCAGCTTTGAAGATCCCGACAGCTGCCATTGCGGCAGGATGCGGAGGCACTAAACCGTGTACAACCGATAAACCGGCTACAAGCGGAACGCCAAGACTGACGAGTGAAACTCCAGTTCGGCGTGCAATTGTGAACACAAGCGGAATCAAAAGAACGAAACCAACCTGGAAGAATACAGGTATACCAACGATGAAAGCAACAAACATCATCGCCCAGTGAACATTTTTTTCTCCGAATTTTGCAATCAGAGTGTTGGCAATGCGCTCGGCACCGCCTGATTCTGCCATCATTTTGCCAAGCATTGTACCAAGTGCAAGAACGATTGCAAGAAACCCTAACGTATTTCCCATACCTGCTTTGATCGAGTCAATGATACCAGGAACCTCGGGATTTGTAGAAATAAGCGGCATTCCAGTCGCAAGACCAACACCGATAGCGGTTACAATTAAAGCGACAAAAGGATTCAGCTTTGCCACAGTTATGAGCAGTAGAAGAGCAACGATTGCTGCAAAGACGATAAGTAATAACATGGATAAAATCCTTTCTTGTTTGAAGATTTGAAAGCACTTTCAACTAGTGATTCTGATTATATGAAAAATATTTTTTAAAATCAATACATTTATGAAAAAATATTTTATTTTATTGAGCCAGAAAAAAAGAGAACCCAGGAGGCTCTCTGTTAAACGCGTGTTTCCGAGATGGCATCCCGGACTTTTTCCAATGATTTTTTTGCATCATCTTTATTTGAAATCATCATGTTTACATACAAAGCATCTATAAGACTGAGCTGGCCAATTCTAGAAGCGAGCGCCTCTGACCGATACTCGGTTTCTTCTGAGCTTGTATAGAGGGAGACGTCCGCATTTTGACCGATTGGAGATTTCGGAAATCCAGTAATGCCAATGGTTTTTGCCCCGTTTTTTCTGGCTGTATTCATCACCTTAATGGTATCCTTATTCGTTCCTGAGTGAGAAATCACGACAGCAACATCGCGGTCGGTCAGCTGTGAAGCCGACATCAGCTGAAAGTGTGAGTCAATAAACGCATAGGCCGAAATTCCAGTTCGAATAAACTTATGATAGGCATCCATCGCGATAATGGCTGATCCTCCCGTTCCATAAAAGTTAACGCGGTTTGCGTTTGAGAGGATGCGGGCAGCCTTTTGAATGGAGGAAAAATCCAAGATTTGAAGGGTGTTTTCAAGTGTTCGGATATTGGAGTGAAAAACTTTTTCAGCAACAGCCTTTTCATTGTCATTGTCATTAATTTCTTCGTAAATCTGCTGAACCGGGCTCATAATTTCAGAAGCAAGCGCAATTTTCATCGCCTGGTAGCCTTTAAAATCTATGCGCTTACAAAAACGGAAAACAGTTGCTTCTGCAACACCAAGATTATCTGCCACTTCATTGATTGTGCTATGAATAATTTCTTTCGGGTTCTCCAAAATATAATCAGCTATCTTTTTTTCTTTTTCACTTAACCTTGCATAATGAGAACGAATACTTCCTAAACAATTTTGCCCCATAAAGTATGACCTCGCTTACATTTTCTAAAAAAAGTATAGCATAAAAAGAATGTGAAAAAAAATTTCTTGGAAACGATTGCATGAGAAAAAAATTTTCGTATAATGGTTATAGGACAAAAACAAGATATAAAGGAGTTTTACAACATGCAAGTAGGTTTAATCGGTTTAGGGAAAATGGGATATAATCTTTCACTTAATTTAATAGATCATAAACATGAGGTTGTCGCATTTGACATCGACTCAGATGCTGTAAATAAAATTGCTAATATGGGTGCGGCTGGTTCATCTTCTATTGAAGATCTAGTTTCTAAGCTTAAAGCACCAAGAACGGTATGGATGATGGTGCCTGCAGGCGTTATTACAGAAAACGTGCTTTCAGAATTAAAAGATCTTCTTGCTCCTGGCGATATCGTCATTGACGGCGGAAACTCTAATTATAAGGAATCCATTCGCCGCGGAAACGAATTGAAGGAACTTGGCATCCACTTCTTTGATGTAGGCACAAGCGGGGGAATGGAAGGCGCAAGAAATGGTGCCTGCACGATGATCGGCGGAGAAAAAGAAGTGTTTGCTTCAATCGAACCTCTGTTTAAAGATATCTGTGTTGAAAATGGATATCTTTATGCAGGAGCTATGGGAAGCGGCCACTATTTGAAAATGGTTCATAACGGCATTGAATACGGCATGATGCAGTCTATTGCAGAAGGCTTTGAAGTCCTTGAGAAAAGCCAGTTTGACTTTGATTACGAGCAGGTTGCAAGAGTATGGAACAACGGTTCAGTTATTAGATCATGGTTAATGGAGCTTTCTCAAAATGCATTCTCTAAAGACTCAAGACTTGATGGCATTAAGGGAGTTATGCATTCATCGGGCGAAGGAAAATGGACAGTTGAGGAAGCACTGGATCTTCAGACTGCTACGCCGATTATCGCTTTATCCTTAATGATGAGATACCGCTCGCTCGATGAAGATACATTCTCAGGAAAAGTAGTCGCAGCGCTGCGCAATGAGTTTGGCGGACATGCTGTCGTAAATAAAGATTAATACGTTTAGGCATTGAAATGATAAGGGAAGAGGCTTAGTAACAAGCATCTTCTTTTTCATTTTTAAAAATGATTTGGGCACTGTAAGGAGGAGTCACCATGAATCAGAAATTTGTAATCGGAGTAGATATTGGAACAACAAGTACAAAATCCGTATTGTTTAAAATAGACGGAACAATCGTTTCAACATTTGGAGTGGAGTATCCCCTATACTCGCCTAATCCTGAAACAGCAGAACAAAACCCGCATGAGATCTTTCAAGCTGTGATTAAAACAATTAAGGAAGTAAGCAGCAAAGTGAATCCAGCTGATTTGCTGTGCGTGTCTTTCAGCTCTGCGATGCACAGTGTCATCGCTGTTGACCGTGATGGCACACCGCTCTCAAATTGCATGACGTGGGCAGATAACCGCAGTGCCAAATGGGCAGAAACAATTGCAAAAGAAATGAATGGCCATGAGATTTATTTACGCACGGGCACACCTATTCACCCGATGTCCCCTCTGTCTAAGATTACGTGGATCCGAAATGAACAAACAGACTTATTTTTGAAAACGTTTAAATTTATTTCCATTAAAGAGTACGTTTTCCATAAGCTGTTTAAGCGTTTTGTTATCGATTATTCTATTGCTTCTGCAACTGGGCTGTTTAACCTGGAGTCTCTAGACTGGGATAAAGAAGCCCTTGAAGTCGCAGGGATAACGCCTGAACATCTTTCAGAACCTGTAAATACTACATTCTCATTGTCGGGACTCGATGCTGTATATGCAGCAGAAATGGGCATTCCTGCAGAAGTTCCGTTTGTAGTCGGTGCAAGTGACGGAGTATTGTCAAACCTTGGCGTTAATGCAATTCAGCCTGGAGTCGTTGCCGTTACAATCGGTACAAGCGGCGCCATCCGGACAGTTACGGACAAACCTGTGACAGATCCAAAAGGACGGATCTTTTGCTATGCTTTGACGGATGATAAATGGGTAATCGGCGGTCCGGTTAATAATGGCGGAATGATTTTCAGATGGGTACGCGATCAATTAGGATCTTCTGAAATGGAAACAGCCAAGCGTTTAGGCAAAGATCCATACGAAGTGCTGACTGAGATTGCATCACTTGTGAAGCCGGGATCTGACGGCTTGCTCTTCCATCCGTATCTTGCCGGCGAGCGAGCGCCACTTTGGGATGCAAACGCGAGAGGTTCCTTCTTCGGGCTATCTCTTCACCATAAAAAAGAACATATGATACGCTCTGTATTAGAAGGCGTTATTTTTAACTTATATACTGTGCTGCTTGCCCTTGAAGAGCTGATCGGCGAGCCGAAAAAAATTCAGGCAACAGGCGGATTTGCCCGTTCAGAATTATGGCGCCAGATGATGGCGGATATTTTTGATCAGGAGGTTTCTGTTCCTGAAAGCTTTGAGAGTTCATGCTTAGGTGCTGCGCTTCTTGGTTTATATGGACTTGGACATGTGGAATCTCTTGATGTAGTATCAGAAATGGTTGGCGGTACCCACCACCATAAGCCGATCTCAGAACATGTTGAGGTTTATAAAGAATTAACACCAATTTATATTCGCCTTTCACGCCTTCTGAAAGAGGAGTACGCAAGCATAGCGGCTTATCAGCAAAAGCATATTTAGAAAGACTCAGTTCGCATTAGTTGTTGCTTTGCGTGTTATTTCACGCGAAGGAGTTCTCTGTCGTGCTCTTTTCCTGAATTTGAGGTTACAGAGCTATTTTATAGGACGTAAGGAATGTGAAAAATCCAACATCTGAATTTTTCACTTACTGCTTCCAGCAACAAAGTTTACGAAAGGCTCATTTCGTAAACTTTGTTGTTATTAGACTACATGTTAAAATTCTTAAGTGGATTGTAGCGGAAGGAACTTGACTCCTGCGGGAAATAGAGCGAAATGGGAGACCCCGCAGGCATGCCGAGGAGGCTCACACGCTCCCCGCGGAAAGCAAGTTCCTGGAGCGGAAAGTAACGAGCTACATGTATTATTTAAAAAACAATCCATGGGAAAACAGACTTATGAAAAGAGCCTATAGAAAAGAAAGAGGGATAGCATGCGCATCGGAGTTCTCGGCATCGATACTATAAATGAAACGAAGTCTATCACCCAGGCCATTACCCAGTACGCCTCTGAAACGAACAGCGTCATAGAAGGGCTTGAATGGCATGCAGCATTATCAGAACTTCAGGCAGAAGCTCTGGAAAGCTGGGTTCGCTCTGTATCTGAAAAAACAATCATTGAGAACAAGGAAAGTTTTCTCAAAGTCATCGAAACATATGACGCTGTCATCGTATTCGGCGGAAGCAAGAAGGCTGTCGACTTATTGTCTTTGGCACAAGTGAAGCTGCTTTTTCTTCCAATCTCTATTTTAGCTGACAGCTCACTGGGATACGATACCGCTTTAAATGAAGTTGTAACAAATGTACTTAAGGTAAAAGATACAATCAGCTCTCTTTTATATATGAAGCAGAGAGTGTGCTGTGTTCAGCTCCCTGGTGAGGAACTGTCTGATTTAATGCGGGATGCGGCGTCAGCCGTTGATGGTCTTGTTGTTACAGGCGGAGAATCTGTGTGGATGCACGCTGCAGATTATCTCAAGAAAAAAGATCAAAAAGGAGTGACTTATTCTTTCTTGATTATTAACGAGTCCATCCGCCCGGAGCAGCTTGGTGCATTCCTGCAGCAGCAGATGGATCTTGATTTTAAAGAGCTTATCTTTGATGAATCCCAGTGCATGAGCTCTCGTCCGACTGCCGCAGACCGGATTATTGAGAAAAACCTGTCTCAGTCTGTATACGAATGGCTGAAAAGCACTGATGGCACAAGGCAGCTGACAATCGAAAATAAAGAAGTAAAATGAAGAGAAGCCTGCAGCGGTCGAATGCTGCAGGCTTTTTTAGATGGAAAAAATAGCAGAAGCAGCTGTTTTTCAGCTGATAAAAGAGAAAGCCGACTTTATAAACAAGCATGCTAATGAAAAAAAGCCGAAATCTATATGGACTTCAGATTCGGTTAAATGATCGTTAAAAACCGTTAATAAAATGCTCATTTTCAAAATGATTTGCTCTTTGCCAAGTCAGCATATGATGATAAACAGCCGACTCCGCAGTATGCAAAAAAACCGCCGGAGCGGTTCTACAAAGGTTTTACCATCAAAACATTTAACCCTTTTGAAGGCAAATGAAAACGGTGATCCGTTTCTTTAAAGCCCAGGTGCTGATAGTACTCAACATTCTTCACGCTTGTTGTGCACCAAAGCATGGCTGCATTCAGCTGTGTGAGTTTATTTTCAGCAAATAAAAGCAGTGTCTGCCCTCGGAGCTGGTTGCGGTGCTCAGGATCGATTGCTAGGCCGCGGAGACGGTAGACGTTTTTTTGTTTTATTTTTTCATGTGTTTCTTTAAAAAAAGATGCGGTTCCAATCAACGTTTCTTCCTTGAAAGCACCAATGTGAAGCGTATCTTCTTTTTTATCACGCGTATACCCGCATTCATCAATCGAATGGTCAGGCATAAGCACTTTTTGCCTTAAGGCGTATGTATGTTCTGCTTCAATTTGTTTTATTTCAAACATGCAGTATCCCTCACTTTGATGTACAAGAAGTTTCATAGAGTTAAGACGAAGGCAAGGTCAAAAAAGTTTCATATCAGACTCTGGCCTTATGGATAGAAAGACTTCAGGCCGTATCCTTCCCTCCCATTCTACCTTATTCTTAGATTGATTAGAAGCAGGCAGAAAGCTCACTATTGATGAGATTGCTAGAATCATTATAATGATAGATACAAGGGGAAAAGGGAACGGAGTATGAATAATGATAAAATTCCTTAAAAATAGTATAGGCTTTATTCTGGTTTTGTTTCTTGCATTTTTTGTGCTGACCATTTTTTATTCTGCAGAAAATAAACTTCCTGTTACCTATCCGAATGACGGATTTGAAAATGTAAAGAAGTATGAGCAGCTGATTACACAGGAGCTTGCAGAGTATCAGCTTGAAGAATATACGCCGCTTGTTCTTGCTCTGATGCAGCAGGAAAGCAAAGGAGTGGGCGGGGATCCGATGCAGGCCTCTGAATCTGCCGGGCTTCCGAGGAATACGATTGAAGATCCGGCTAAAAGCATTGAGCAGGGCGTCAATTATTTTCAAAAAAGCTTGCAGTATGGTAAAGAACGAAATGTGGACGAGATGACAGTCATTCAAGCTTACAATATGGGAATTGGCTACATTGATTTTATTGTGAAAAATGGCGGCAAACACAGCGAGGACCTCGCAAAAGAATTTTCGATGTTACAGGTCAAAAAGCAGCCGGAAATCTACAATTGCGGCGGAGATAAAGAGAACTTCCGCTATCCATACTGCTATGGCGATTTTACTTACAGCACGAAGGTGCAGGAAAACGTGAATACTCTGACTGAAACAGCATCTGCAAAAAAGAATGATCAAATGTAATTTAAAGAGACTCAAGACTGCGTGGAGTCTCTTTTTTCATATATGTTAATAAAAAAAGACCTTGACGCTATTTAAGGAGAGAGTTATTATAAAGACAGTACTTTATTACTTAAAAGCATAAACGCTTAAAAGTGAAACAGAGAAGAGCCTAGCCGAGATAAAGTTTAGATCAGGGAGTATGCTAATGTCATTTAGATGACGGAGCATGCTCCCTTTTTAGTTTTTTACATGTATAAGCAAATACTATTTAGTTAAATGGGAAATATATGGATTGGAGGTGTTCACAATGTTAAAAGTCATTGAGACAATCAAAAATATGATTAAATTATCTGCTGATGGTGAGCCAAAGGCGCCTCTGCATGTGGGGGAAGTAATGGCACTTTGGACATTATCCACTTTAATGGAAGAAGCCGTGGTGTTTTATGGTGTGTTTTTAAATACAACAACAGATACAGAGCTGATTAAAAACATTAATACAGCAAAAAAAGAAACGTCAGACGTGATTCAGAACCTCAAAGAGTTTTTAATAAAAGAGGGAATCCCGCTGCCGCCTACTTCAGAAGAGAAGCCGCTATCAAATCCAGGAAATGTTCCATATGGAGTCCGGTTTACTGACAATGAAATCGCCAATTTCCTGAGTGTGAAAACGGCAACCTATATAACCTTTTGCGGAACGGCACTCGCTCAGACTGTCCGGAACGATGTTGCCGTCATGTTTTTATCCTTTTTAACGGCTGTCATTCAATATAGTGTCAATTTAAAGAGTTTGATGGTCGAGAGAAGCTGGCTTAAGGTGCCGCCATATTTTCAGCCTCCGGGGCATCCGCAAGATACATAAATATTCCTGAAAACTGTCTGAGGCATTCTTATCGGCAGTTTTTTTCGTTTACCGTTCCTCTGCCATCCTTCTTTCCGAATCTTCATCTTCCGGTATATACTGTTGATAGGAGGAGGGATGCTGCATGAAGAAGGTCATTCTCAGCGTAAAAAATGTGGACAAGTCAATAGGTCAAAAACAGCTGCTTCATCAAATTTCCCTGGACGTATATGAAGGAGAAATATTCGGGCTTCTGGGTCCCAATGGCTCAGGAAAAACGACATTAATCAGGTCCATCCTTGGACTCGTTAAGATAGATTCCGGAGAAATCACAATCAATCAGCACTCGGTTCACAGAGAATTTGAAAAAGCGATTTCACATGCTGGAGCCATTGTTGAAAATCCAGAATTCTATCCCTTTATGACGGGTTATCAGAACCTATCGCATTTTGCCCATATGCACAGAGGCATCAGTAAAAAGAGGATTGATGATGTTGTCAGTCTTGTTCATATGGGGAATGCGATCCACGACAAAGTAGAAACGTACTCTCTTGGGATGAGACAGCGCCTTGGAATTGCACAGGCCATTTTACATAAACCTAAGCTGCTCATTTTGGATGAGCCGACAAACGGACTGGATCCATCTGGCATCAGAGAGCTTAGAACCTATTTAAGAGAGCTTTGTGAAAAAGAAAATGTTTCCGTTATTATTGCATCTCATCTTCTTAAAGAAGTTGAGGAACTGTGTACAAGAGCTGCCATTATTAGAAGAGGGCAGATCGCTGCAGTAAATGAGATTGGCAAGCAGAAGGATGAACTGCTTAAAGTGGGGTTTGAATTATCAGAGGGCAAGCGGGCTATGCAAATTTTACATCCCCAATACTCTGCAGTCATTCACGATAATGGCATCTCTTTATTAATCAAGAAAGATGAGATTCCAAAAATCAATCAAATACTCGTGCATGGAAAGATCGATGTCTATTCCATCCAGCCTGTTTATAAGTCATTGGAAGACTCCTTTATCGAGCTTACGGAGGAAATGTTCCATGATGAAGTTAATTAAAATCGAGCATATGAAACTGCTTTTTCAGAAAAGCACCAGCGCTCTTTTTATTACACTTGCTGTGGTCAGCATCTTAATGTCAGTCATATCAAAACGAATGTTTTCCGGTGCGGGAACCAATGAATTTGTACTGGGATATGTATCACTGACTACAGGTTTCTTATTTGTACTGCCTTTCTTTGCACTTGTGATTGCCGGGGCTATTGTGGCAAATGAATTTACGTGGGGCACAATTAAATTTCTGCTCATCCGTCCTGTAGTCCGCACGAAAATTCTTCTGGCGAAATACATCACATCTGTTTTGTTCGGATTGTACTTTTTACTCTTCTATTTTGCACTGTCTGTCTTATTAGGACTAATTTTCTTTGGGACAGCGGGCGAAACGTGGGAAACAGAGTTAATAAAAAGCATCGGTCTGAATTACCTTACCGTATTCATTGAAATGATCATGATTTCAACATTTGCTTTTATGATCTCTGCTGTATTCAGGAACAGCTCTCTTGCTATAGGACTGTCAATGTTCATCACGTTTTCAGGGAAAACCTTCGTCCAGCTCCTTGCACATTACAATTTGGAGTGGGGAAAGTACATCCTGTTTGCCAATACAAGCCTCAAGCAGCATCTTGAAGGGAACAGGCCGTTATTTGAGGGGACAACAATGGGATTTTCCATTGCTGTTTTGTGTATTTATTTATGCCTCTTTTTCGCAGCAGCATGGGCAGCTTTTACGAAGCGCGATGTGTCGATTTAAAGGAGATGGAACATTTTGATTAAAACGATGGCAGTCGATCATAGCGGCAGCATCATTCACTCAGTCGATTTAAAGAATTTTTCACTTGATTCATATAAAATGATCTGGCTTGATATTTATCCTGAAAAAGATGAGGAAGGGAAAGTGCTGAAGGATCTTTTCAACTTTCATCCTTTAGCTATTGAAGACTGTTTTCACTTTCTCCAGAGGCCGAAGCTTGACTATTATGACGGGTATCATTTTTTCGTTCTTCATTCTATTAATAAAGATACGATGGAGGCCGAGGAAGTGGATGTTTTCCTGTCTGAGAAGTATATAGTAACCTTTCATTTACATCAGTCGGAAGAAACAGAGCTTCTTTATGAAAAAATAAAGCAAATAAATAATGTGAAATCTCTTACACCCAACTATGTCTTTTATGAATTGTTGGATAAACTTGTGGATTTCTATTTTCCGCGCATAACTGAGATGGAAGAGACGCTGAATGCGCTTGAGAGCGGGGAATTCAGAATCAAGCAGATCATGAAGCAGGTGTTTGAAACGCGTTCAGGCTTGCTTAAGTTAAAGCGGACCATCTATCCTATGAGAGATTTGCTTTACCGGCTATTAAATTCAGAAAGACTGAATATCCCAAAGAATGAAAGAACCTATTTCATGAATGTGTATGACCATCTGATAAAACTGTCCGAGCTGATTTCTGCCAATATGGATTTCACTGCTGAAATAAGGGAAAATTATATCTCGGTTAACTCTTATCGGGCAAATACTGTGATGATGACACTGACTGTCATTACAACTATTTTTATGCCGCTGACCTTTATAGCAGGGGTTTATGGCATGAATTTTGACAACATGCCAGAACTCAGATGGGAATACGGCTATTTTTATGTACTTGGAGGAATGGGCTTCCTAAGTTTCATGATGTTTATTTGGTTTAAACGGAAAGGATGGTTTGATAAAGACCAAATATAAAAGAGTGCCTGACTGTTTCTGCAGTCAGGCATTTGCTTTTTTAAAACCGGTTATACACGGCTGAAATGCTGTCTAAGTCCTTCACCGATGAAGTTGAAGGTGAAAATCAGGAATGTCAGGGCAAGCGCCGGAAAAAATGGAATCCAGAAGCCTCTTAATATATCAGATCTAGCCATCCCAAGAAGAGTTGACCAATTCAGGCTTGTATTTTGCAGTTCACCGTATCCATAGTTCGTCTGAACAAAAACCTGTGTAACAAAGATAGATAGAATTCCGAGCTGTCCAAGTAAAAGGGCCACTTTTCCGAGGTCCATAAAAAATTGGACGATCAGCTCCGGCAATAAATTCGGAAGGTAATAGCGAGTGAAAAGACCTAATGGTTTATTGCCGACGGTCACTCCTGCTTCTACAAATTGAGAATGCGAAAGGCTGCTCATTGATTGCTGAAGGATAAACGCAACTTTGCCGACATCAATCAGCGAGAGAAAGAGAATGATCCAGATGACGCGATTAGGGCTGAAGGTAAACATGGGCATCGTAATAAAAAGAATGGCTGCAAAAATTAAGGGAAGACTTGCAGCAAAGCCGTTTAAGCCGTATATCAGCAGCCTGAACGGACTTTTTTTACTGGCGCCTAAAAATGCAAGCACAATGGCGGCAAGATAACGTATGACTGTAATGCTGAAAATAAGGAGCAGTGTATCTTTTGCTCCCATGATAATGAGGCTGATGATGTCTCTCCCGTCATCATCCGTTCCAAAAGGATGCTGCAGTGAGGGAGGGAAAGGCGCCCGTTCATAGGTCGTGCTGTTTATAAAAACCATTCTCTGTTCTTGGGTCCCTTCCTGCACATTTGGGAAAAGGGGACCAACCAGAGAAATCAATATAATGCCAGCAAGCATAATGGTTCCCAACAACAGTGTTTTATTTCTCATACCCCTCCCTCCCTTGGATCTATCATTCTTTTAATAAGTAAGCTCGTGATTTGAACAATAAGCACGAGCATCATGAAACAAGTGCCAAATGCAATAATGACGTTTGGCTCGATTGCTGTGTTCAAGCCAACACTTAAGGCAGGCATTACATTAAATGCTTCGAATAGACGGTATGCAGCCCCTTTGTAATCAAGCAGATATTCCACAATTAATAAATTGGAAAGAATATAGATCATCATGGAGCCGGCATGATTTAAGATTGGACCTGCACTGTTTTTAAGAACATGCTTAAATGTGATAACAGCTTGCGGCAAGCCTTTTGAATGGGCTACCGTAATATATTGCTTGCCTGACTGTTCCTGAAAGGATGCAGCAGTAATGCGGCTTATGTACAGGGCAGGATAAATGGACACCAGCAGAGCGGGATACAAAAAACTGTACCAGTTATCGTGTCCAAATAGGTCGACATAGTCCTTAAAATAGATGATGAGAACCCACTGCAGACAGAGAAACAGGAAGAAATCAGGAAAGGCCTGCAGCACCCATGTGAATCCTTTTCCAAAAATCATTCCGAGCGGACTAGGGTGCGCTGCATCATATACTCCTTTCAGGATTCCAAAAATTGAGCTCAGGAGGAAAGCAGTCATAATGATTTTTATGCTTCTTGAAAAATACAGTTTCATTTCTTCTTCTACGGGGCGTTCATATTTTGTCAGTCCAAGGCTTTTATCCTTATAAACGCCGCTGAAAAAAGATGTTATGTTTTCTTGATAAACAGACCATGAAAACTGATAGTCAAATATAACTGTCTGTGCTCTGCCCTCAGCTCGTATTTCAACATCTCTTGGGAAAAGAACGACTAGAATGAGAGATAGAACAATTAAGAGAAATAGTAGAATGTGCTTGCTGATTTCTATGGCAGATTTCATTTGAAAACCTCGATTTTTTTCAGAGTATTGTAAAAATTCTACCATGACGATTGGCTGATGAATAGATAGTAACAGGGAAAAAACATTATGTGAAAAACTTCACAATATCTCTTGCGTTTTTGAAAATAGGGGAATATAATATGAATTAAGCAACATATGTGAATAACTTCACAATATTATGTGAAAACATTCACAAATGATAATCTCAAGGAGGAACTACTTTTATGAAAATCGCAGTGATTGGATGTACACATGCTGGAACAGCAGCTGTTTCAAATATGACGAAGCTTTATCCGGAAGCAGAAATTACGGTTTATGAAAAAAATGATAATGTTTCATTCTTATCTTGCGGCATTGCGTTATATGTAGGAGGAGTTGTTCAGGACGCACAGGGCTTATTTTACTCTTCACCTCAGGAACTTGAGAATATGGGAGTAACGATGAAAATGAAACATGCCGTGACATCTATCGATTCAGAGGCGAAAACACTGACGGCTGAAAACCTTGAAACAGGTCAGGTCATTGAAGATACGTACGACAAATTAGTGATGACGACAGGATCTTGGCCGATTGTTCCTCCTTTAGAAGGAATTCAATTGAATAATATCGTCCTTTCAAAAAACTATACTCATGCAAATAATATCATTGAAAAAGCAAAGGATGCCCAGAAAATTACAGTCGTTGGGGCAGGCTATATTGGAATTGAGCTTGTAGAAGCGTTTGAATCTTACGGAAAAGAAGTTACTTTAATAGACAGTTCAGACCGTATTCTAAGCAAATATCTGGATCCAGAATATACAGAAGTCATTGAAAACGAATTTGAAAATCGCGGCATTACTCTTGCTTTGGGTGAGACAGTCAGCAAATTTGAAGGCGAAAATGGCCATGTTTCAAAAGTAGTGACAACAAAGGGCGCATACGAGACAGATTTAGTTGTGCTCTGCATTGGATTTAAACCGAATACGGGTTTGCTGCAAGGGCAGGTGGATATGCTGGATAATGGCGCTATCATCGTCAATGAGTATATGCAAACAAGCAATGAAGATATTTTTGCAGCAGGCGACAGCTGCGCGATTCTCTACAATCCAACTGGGAAGCATGCGTATATTCCACTGGCTACAAATGCCGTCCGCATGGGAACTTTAGCTGCAAAAAACTTAGTAAAGAAAACAATCAAATATATGGGAACTCAAGGTACATCAGGCATTAAGATTTATGAAAACAATATCGCTTCAACTGGAATGACAGAAACAGTCGCTTCTTTTATGGATATGAATGTGAAAAGTATCACAATCTTAGAGAATGATCGTCCTGAATTCATGCCATCTTACGAATCTGTCACTTTGAAGGTCGTTTATGAAGAAGAAACAAGAAGAATTGTGGGTGCACAAGTGATGTCAAAAGCGGATCTGACTCAATCAATCAATACGTTATCTGTCTGCATCCAAAATGGCATGACGATTGATGAGCTTGGCTTTGTCGACTTTTTCTTCCAGCCGCATTACAACAAGCCCTGGAACTTTTTGAACCAGGCAGGTTTGCAGGCAATACAGTAAGATATTATGAAGGGGCTATCCATAAAGTCATTTTTTCTGACTTATTGGACAGCCCCTTCTTTTGGGACCTTGCGCCATCAAAAATGGTAGCACTAAGGAGGCTGGCGCCAGTTTTAAGCTTTGAATCGTTAAAAATGGCAGCACTACTGGGATTGACGCCAGTTTTTAAGCTTTGAACCTTCAAAAGTAGTAGCACTAAGGAGAATGACGCCACTTTTTAAGCTTTGAACCGTCAAAAGTAGTAGCACTAAGGAGAATGGTGCCAGTTTTTAAGCTTTGAATCCTTAAAAGTGGTAGCACTACTGAGACTGATGCCAGTTTTTAAGCTTTGAACCGTCAAAAGTGGCGGTACTACTAGGACTGACACCATTAATTATTTTCACAGAAAAAAGCAGGCACAGGCCAGATAGCTGTAAACCGCTGCAGCATTCGCAGCATAACTCATCCTACTGATAAAGAGCCGAACCCTTTTCAACAAATTCTTTCGACTTTTGCTTCAGTCCTTCTTCCATTTCCTGTTCTTTTACCGTGTTTCTTAAATCGTGGGATATTCTCATCGAACAGAACTTAGGACCGCACATTGAGCAGAAATGAGCAGTTTTAGCTCCCTCAGCCGGCAGCGTTTCATCGTGATATTCTTTTGCCCGGTCAGGGTCAAGGGATAGATTAAATTGATCTTCCCACCGGAATTCAAATCTGGCTTTAGACAGGGCATCGTCTCTATACTGTGCATTTGGGTGTCCCTTGGCCAGGTCAGCGGCGTGAGCAGCAATCTTATAAGCAATGACTCCCTCGCGGACATCATCTTTATTAGGCAATCCCAAGTGCTCTTTCGGCGTCACATAGCATAGCATCGCCGTTCCGAACCAGCCGATCATCGCTGCACCTATAGCTGAAGTGATATGATCATACCCCGGTGCGATATCAGTTGTTAATGGTCCAAGTGTATAAAAAGGCGCCTCATGGCAAATTTCCTGCTGCTTTTCTACATTGTCCCGAATCATGTGCATCGGAACATGTCCAGGACCTTCGATCATCACCTGGACATCATGCTTCCATGCGATTTTCGTGAGCTCACCCAGGGTTTCTAGTTCTGCAAATTGGGCTTCATCATTTGCATCTGCAATCGATCCGGGACGCAGGCCATCACCTAAGGAAATGGAAATATCATATTGCTTTAAGATCTCGCAAATCTCCTCAAAGTGGGTATATAGAAAGTTTTCTTCGTGATGGGCTAAACACCAGCCAGCGAGAATGGATCCTCCTCGTGATACAATTCCGGTTGTTCTTTTAATGGTTAAAGGAATGTACCGCAGCAATACACCAGCATGAATAGTAAAATAATCGACCCCTTGTTCTGCCTGTTCGATTAAGGTATCTCTATAAACTTCCCAGGTCAAATCCTCAGCAATGCCATTCACTTTTTCAAGCGCCTGATAGATGGGAACTGTGCCAACAGGTACTGGAGAATTTCTGATGATCCATTCTCTGGTGGTGTGAATATCTTTGCCAGTCGATAAATCCATGATGGTATCAGCCCCCCATTTAATCGCCCATGTCATTTTTTCCACTTCTTCTTCAATGGATGAAGTGACGGCTGAGTTGCCTATATTGGCATTGATTTTGACATGGAAATGTTTGCCGATGATCATCGGCTCACTTTCTCTATGGTTGATGTTTGCCGGAATGATGGCTCTGCCGGCCGCGACTTCACTTCTAATGAATTCATGGTCCATGTTTTCACGAATGGCTATGTACTCCATCTCCGGTGTAATGATCCCTTTTCTGGCGTAATGAAGCTGAGTGACATTAGCATTCTTTTTTGCCCGGAGTACGTTTCTGTCACCAGTAAAGACGTTTCCATGTGGAGTGACATTCTCTTGGCGGCCGTTATCCTCAGGCTTTACGCTGCGCCCTGAATATACTTCAACATCCCCCCGATCAAAAATCCAGCTTCTTCTTACTTCAGGCAATCCTTTTTTAATATTAATGGCAGCTGCTGAATCTGTGTATGGACCGCTCGTATCATAAACAAGCACAGGCTCATGATTTTGCGCGAGTTCAATTTCCCTAAAAGGAACACAAATGTCCTCTCTTGATCCTGTTTTGTACCTCTTTTTGCTGCCCTCAAACGGTTTAGTAAATGCGAAATCCAATCTTAACTCCTCCTCATATCGTTTAGTAGAGTTTTGATCTGCACCCGCGAAAGAATAGAAAAAGGGTTCTGTTAATGAACAGAACCCTTGGAACAGTATGTGTAAAAAGCCAAAAAGAACGGCCTACGCCACACCGCTTCCCTACGCTGGTATCATCCAGATCAGGTTCAAAGGGTCAAAGACTCTCGTTCTTTTCTCAGTCCAGCATCATGGACTCCCCCAGCAGAATGAATAAAATATTCATTTGTTAGCAATATAGCAGGAAAAGCAGCAGGCTGCAAGTGATTATTTTCACAATTAAAAATGTTGAAAATAATCCAGGTACAAGGTTGTGGTTCCTTGTACCTGATTACAGACTGAGATAAGAAAGTATAAAAATTTGCGCTTCGATGGCGAGCGGAATCGCTCAGGCTCCTCGGACCCTTATCTGACATGCCAGCGCCAAACGGGCGCTTGCGCTTTTCTTTCTAAAATATTCGGATGCATACTTTTACCAACATACTAAGAAACTAATAAAGATTCTAGTGGAGGGGTGAGTCTATGTTTTCTTTATTCAAGAAAAAAAAACAATCAAAGCAAACGCCACAGCAGCCTATGAATACGGCACCTCCCAAAGATACCAACATACCTGTTTCTTCCCATTTTAATGTGAATATCGCAAAAATCCTGACTCACCTGGATCATACGGATGATTTAGGCCAAAGAAAGGTTATGTTCAAAGGGAAGCAAGGGTTATTGCTTTATTTTGTGCCGCTTATGATGTCTGAAAAAATCAATCAGGATATTTTAGGACCCTTGCAGCAAGCAGAGTCGGGAGAGGTTGAGGATGTTGTTGCAATTGCCTCGATTTTGAAAACGAAGGATATTCATGAAGCCATTCATTTTCTTTGTAAGGGTGCATGTTTATTTCTGATAGAAGATTTGGATTGCATTTATGCCATTGATTCTGCGCTCAATAAGGCAAGATCTGTTGAACAGCCTCAAAATGAAAAGGTTGTCCGCGGATCTCATGAAGGTTTTACGGAGAATATGGATATAAATCTCAACTTAATCAGACAAAGAATATTAGATGGAAGTCTAGTTGTGAAATACTTGGAGATTGGAAACATATCAAGAACAAGGGTAGCGGTTCTTTATATAAACCATCTAACAAACAAAGAATTAATTGAGAAAGTTCTCACGAGATTAAAGTCTATAAAAATTGATGCTGTTGATACACCCGGAATTATAGAAGAATCGATTGAGGATTCACCATATTCTCTGTTTCCGCAAATTTTAAGTACTGAGCGTCCGGATAAGGTTGTATCTAATCTATTTGAAGGAAGAGTAGCCATATTGCCGACGGGAAGCTCATCTGCCCTGATTGCACCTGTTAATTTTTTTGCATTCTTCCAAGCAACTGAAGACTACAACAGCCGCTGGATTTTCGGATCCTTTTATCGTTTTATTAGAATAATAAGCTTCTTTATTGCCATAAGCTTGCCGGCTTTGTATATAGCAACCATTTCATACCACTATGAACTCATTCCGAATGATTTGATTCTGACTGTTAAAAGTTCTCTTGAGAATGTGCCTCTTCCTCCTATAGCTGAAGCACTCCTGATGGTCATCATTTTGGAACTGCTGCGCGAAGCGGCATTGCGTCTGCCGACGTCGATTTCGCAAACCATTGGTGTAGTTGGCGGTTTAGTCATCGGGACAGCCATTGTAGAAGCAAATTTAGTTTCTAATATGATGATTATTGTGATTGCTTTGACCGCTATCGCTTCCTTTGTTGTCCCTTCAAATGAGATGAGCACAGCACTGCGGCTTGTGAGCTTCCCAATGATGTTTGGTGCAGCGATATTCGGCTATCTGGGAATTGTTTTTATATTCGTTATCATTCTCATGCACCTCACACTGCTGGAATCGTTTGGTACACCTTACTTTTATCCGCTTGCTCCGATGCAGTTTGGAAACATTAAAGATTCTGTGCTGAGAATGCATCATTGGTATATGAATGATCGTCCGAGAGAAACATCTCCTCAAAAGATCAGAAGACAAAATTCGTTAAGGAATTGGTCGAAGCATGAAAACGAATCATAATATCACGCACAAACAGATGTTTTTCCTTGTCCTTCAAACTCAGATCGGCATCGGAGTCTTGTCGCTGCCTTATAATATCTTTCTTGTGTCGGGTACGGATGGGTGGATATCAGTGATTATTGCAGGTGTATTTGCCCAGCTATTCACCATTTTATTTTGGCTGCTGGTTAAAAAATATCCGGATAAGTCATTGTTTGACATCAATAAACTGCTGCTTGGCAAAATATTAGGGAATTTGGTTAATTTGGGCTACGTCCTGTTTTATATTTTCGTTTCAAGCTTAATCGCTGTATTGTATGTAAATGTATTAAAGAGATGGATTTATCATGAAACTCCGGCATGGGTTTTAATCTTGCTCCTTGCTTCAGTTTCAGTCTATTTTGCAAAAGAGAATATCCGCAAAATGGCACGGTTTTTCGTGATTGTCTCATTTTTGCTGATTTTTCTTTTTTTGCTCACGCTCAATGCTTACCAAACAGCTGATATCCGCTATATTTTTCCTATCGGAGACAGCGGATTGGTTAAAATATTACTGGGAAGCAAAGAAGCAATTATGTCCTTTCTTGGCTTTGAAATCATGCTGTTTCTTTATCCATATATAAACAGTCAGCCGAATCAGGTATTGAAATCTGTTACGGTGAGCAATATCATTGTGACCATTTTTTATTCGTACATTACATTTACCAGTTATGTGTTTTTTAGTCCAAAAGAGATGAAGATTGTACCTGAACCAACTCTTTATTTGCTCAAGGCCATTACCTATTCTGTTATTGAAAGGGTGGATCTTGTTTTCCTTGCTATTTGGGTCGTTTCTGTTATTACGTCGGGTCTGATGTACATATATATTGCAAGCACAGCCATGCAGAATGTGTTTAATAAGAAAAATCATCGTTCTTTTGTTCCGTTAATCGTCTTAGCAGTATCCTTACTTGCTTTATCTCCGGCTGAAAGTGATCAGCTGGCAGGAAAACTCGGTGATTATGTAGATAAACTCTCCTATATATTTGTGTTTACTATCCCAATTTGTTTGCTGATACTATCCTTTTTCAGAAAGGGGAAGAAAAAGCATGATCAGACCTTTTAAGCGGATAATCCCGGCGCTTCTGTTGCTGCCGTTGTTTACGGGGTGCTGGGATCAAAAAATGCTGAAAAACACGGTTTTCATGTCAGCTACTGCCTTTCAAATCACGAATGATGATGAAATTTTAACGACTACGTCTATTCACTCCTATACGTCTAAAGAACAGCAGCCCATCAATAAAACATTTTTTGTAACAGCAACCTCGCCAAGAAATGCAAAAATAAAGCTCAATCAGCAAATGTCCGGAACGGTGATGACCGCTAAAAATAAAATTTTTTTAATAGAGGATGATCTCGCTGAAAAGGGGTTGTTTCAAATAGCGGATGTCCTCTATCGTACTCCTGAAAACCCTCTGAATGGGAAATTTGTCGTTGTTGAGGAAAATCCTCAGGAAATTCTTAATCTGCAAAAGGTCGGCGAGGAATTGATTGGACAATATTTAGCAGGGCTTATTGATACTTCCGAAACGTCTTCTGTCGTACCTGTTGAAACCATTCAAACCATGTGCACGGTTTTATTCGATGAAGGAAAAGGTCTCGTTCTTCCATATATGAAGATTGATAAAGAAAATCATACAGCCGATTTAATCGGAACGGCCCTTTTTCACAAAGATAAATTTTCTGGTACGACAATGGATTTGGCACAATCAAAAACGCTTTTAATCATGGCAAATCGAAAAGATAAACAGATGGATATGAGCCATAAGATCACATATAAGGGGAAAAAGCTTGTTGTTTCCTATGATGTAGCAGAGTCCAAAGCAAAATTGGAAATTAAAAAGGATTATAATCATAAAGTGAAAGCTGTCATTCCTGTAAAAGTGAAAGTAGAAATCACTGAATTCCCGCATGACCATTTATATGACACAAAACTATTAAAGAAAGTCCAAAATAAAATTACTGATTATCTTCAGCAGCAATCAGAGGATACAGCTGCAAAGCTTCAGGAAGCCAATTGCGATTTTCTTGGGATAGGGAGAGAACTCATCGCTTATCATCCTTCTCTTTGGAAGGAGTTAAAATGGGAAGAGGACTACCCGAATATTCTCATTAAGCCCGAGATCAGTGTTGAAATTATTCATCATGGCATTACACATTAGCAATGGATTTTAGCCAGTATCCGCTTTAGGATGCTGGCTTTATTAAATACAGCTTTTTTTATAAAAGTTCAGTAATGGCAGAAAATTTGATATATTATGGGTATGAATGTACTTGGAGGAGGATGGACCGCAATGAAGAATCTGGAACAGGCTCATGAAGAGAAAGTCCTTTCTCAGGAAAAACTGGATGGATTAATGGAAGTTTATCTAAATCAGCTTGAAAACTCTCCAACCGCATTTTTAATTCACGAAAACCGAAAGTGGACATATATAAATCCTTCTGCAATGAGGCTGCTTGGGTTCACACGCAAGGAGGATCTGATAGGAAAACCGATCTGGAATTCCATTGATCCGCAATATAGAGAAATGATCGAGCAGCGGATTACTGATACTAAAAATGGTTTCACGCCAACCTCAATGGAACAGATCTGGTATACCAAAAAAGATTTGCCGATAAACGTGGAAGTGACGACACTCCCAAACGTATGGGGAGACATGCAGTCCACCCAGGTGATTATCAGAGACGTCACTAATAAGAAAAAGCTTGAAAAAGAGCACGAGGAAACGATAAAAAAGTTCCGGCTGATTACGGAGAACATGCGTGATATCGTTGGGCTTCTTGATGAAAATGGACTGTTTACCTATGTTTCTCCTTCTTACAAAGAAGTGCTTGGGTATGACATGTCAGAAGCAGTAGGATATAGCCCTTTTCAATTTGTTCATCCGGAGGACAGAGAACAGATTGCAGACCAATTTTACAAAATGCTGAAAGAAAATAGACAGCTGACGGTTGAGTATCGTTACTTATGCAAGGACAATACTTATATATGGCTTGAATCGCACGGAGTTCCTGTCACTGAAAATGAAACGTTAAAACATGCAATTGTCATTTCCAGAAACATTACGCAGCGGAAGCAAACAGAAGAAAAGCTGAGAAAAAGCGAAAGCAAATACCGGATCATTTTAGAGCACAGCAACGACTTAATTTGTGTAGTTGATTTAAAAGGAAATTATAAATATGCATCACCATCTTACAAAAAAATTCTGGGATATGAGCCTGAGAGTATGATAGGGCAAAACGTTTTCAACTATATTCTTGAAGAAGATCAAGAAAAAGCAGAAGAAATCATGAGCACCCTTTTTGCTACGAAAGAACCTGTCACAATCCCTTATCACAAAATCAGCCATACAGGACAGGCTGTTTTGTTTGAGGGCAAAGGGATGGCTGTTTTAAATCAGCACGGGGAGCCAGAGAGCATTGTGTTTATTTCGAGGGACATAACTGAAAAAAGAAAAGTCGAGGATTATATCCGCAACTATGAAAAGCTTACGGTATTAGGTGAACTCGCAGCAGGTGTTGCCCATGAAATCAGGAATCCGCTTACATCCATAAAGGGCTTTTTTAAGCTGCTGACAGAAGAAGACAGTCACGGGAAAGATAAAAAATATCAGAATGTCATTATGGATGAATTAAGCAGAATTGAGCAGATTGTCAATGAATTCATGGCACTGGCAAGGCCGCAGGCGATTCATCTGAAAGAAAGCACAAATATCGTTCAGCTTCTTAAAGATACAATGATTCTGCTGAATCCGGAGGCATCCCTCAAAAATGTGGACATCGATCTTCAGATTGACTCAGATGCCGCACAGATAGAATGTGAAAAAAATCAAATTAAACAAGTTTTCATTAATGTCATGAAAAATGCAATCGAAGCTATGCCAGATGGCGGCCGCCTCAAAATAAGAGGAGAAAGCAAAGAAGGTTTCTATTATCAGCTGACGTTTGAAGATAATGGGACAGGTATTGATGAAAAACGTCTAGAAAAGCTCGGAACACCTTTCTTTACTACAAAAGAAAAAGGCATCGGCCTCGGTCTTACAATCAGCAACAAAATCATTACCGAGCATAACGGGGAATTCAAAATGGAAAGTGAACTGGGTAAAGGTACAAAGGTGATCATTAGATTGAAGAACTAGCTGAAGGTTCTTGTAGAATGTGCGAGATAAATTCCCCCAACTAGCGAGCTCAAAAGAATAGATAACCCAAAAGAGGCTGGGACAAAAGGTTTCCAGCCAAAGAAAAATCCGAACTATTATGTGAAATTCCAACTTGAATTTCGTTTTAGTTCGGATTTTTTTCTTTGGCTCTTTTCATAAATATTCTTGCTGCAGGCTAAATGATAAAACCTTAAGTGGATTGCAGCGGAAGGAACTTGACTCCTGCGGGAAATAGAGCAAAGTGGGAGACCCCACAGGCAACGCCGAGGAGGCTCCCATGCTCCCCGCGGAAAGCAAGTTCCTGGAGCGGAAAGGAACGGACATTATTTATCATGAAAAACAACAATCTATGCGAAAATAACCTTTTCACACTATTCAATGTTCAGCTTTAATTCAGGAGATGATCGTTACGTCCCAGTCTCTTTATTTCTTAAATAATGATGCAAATTCTCCGTATCCTTCTTTATCTAAGTCCTTAGCAGGCACAAAGCGCATCGCAGCTGAATTCATGCAGTATCTGAGTCCGGTCGGTTCAGGTCCGTCATCGAATACGTGACCTAAGTGGGAATCTGCGTGTTTGCTTCTTACTTCAGTGCGGACTGTAAAGAAGCTTCGGTCTTCTTTTTCAACGATATTTTCTTCCACAAGCGGTTTCGTAAAACTCGGCCAGCCTGTGCCTGAATCATATTTATCAAGAGAGCTGAAAAGCGGTTCGCCTGAAACAATGTCTACATAGATGCCATCATCTTTTAAGTCCCAGTATGCATTGTCATAAGCTTTTTCGGTGCCGTCCTCCTGAGTGACCTCATACTGTATGTCAGTCAGTTCTTTTTTCAACTCTTCTTTTGAACGCTTGGGATAGGCTTTATCAGATGCCTGTTCTTTTTTCAGTTCATCGCCCCACGTTTTTTCTAAAAACTGATCCCGTCCTGAATTATTCCGGTAATATTCATATCGGACCGGGTGCTTTTTGTAATAATCCTGATGATAGTCCTCTGCCATGTAGAATGTTGAGGCAGGCAGGATTGGCGTGACAATCTTTTGATTGAAGCGTCCGGATTGATCCAGTTTTTCTTTAGAGGCCTGTGCCGCCAGTTTCTGATCTTCATTATGAAAAAAAATCGCTGTGGCATATTGCTTGCCCCGATCGACAAATTGCCCCTCAGAATCGGTTGGGTCCACTTGCTTCCAATAAACATCCAGCAGTTCTGCGTAGGACACCACAGCAGGATCATATACGACCTGAACAGACTCAACATGGCCGGTTTTTCCTGAAGAAACGTCATTGTATGAGGGGTTTTCTTCGGTGCCTCCCGTATATCCTGAGACAACTTCCTGAACTCCGTCAAGCTTCTCAAATGGCGGCTCCATGCACCAAAAACAGCCGCCTGCAAATGTCGCTGCTTCTAAATTTTCTTCTTCATAATTGGCTTGAACAGCAGTGCTGCCTGATGATCTTGTAAATAAAGCTTCTCCGCCTTTGACCACCACAAAGACAAGACTAGGAATCAGCACGATTGACATGATTATTTTCACATTCCGTTTTTTCATATCATCCCATCCTTTACCTTTATAGAAAGGTAACGATATTTTCTCGCTGAAAAGATCACTTCTTATCAATAATTTTATTAATAAAATCGTAAATGATTTTTGGGAAGATGAATAGTTTTAATGCTCCTCATGATCCACTAAAAAAATGGCGCATAAACGATTGCGTTTATGCGCCAATTCACTAAATACTGAGGATATATCGTATGCTTGTATATGTTTCAGTTTCTTTTTGTATTTTTATCATCTTATCAACCCTCAAGCATGACTTTTAACTCTGCGGGAATAAAAGCTGATAACGAAAGCAATCATGGCAAGAGCAGCACCTGCCGTAACGAGCATGCCGTCAGGACTGTGATGGCTGCCTGTCAGCTTCCACAATTTATAGGGAATTACCGAAATGGCAATCAGAATTAAAAATCCTAAATATAGTTTAAGAATGTTTTCGTTCTTGTCTTTACTTGAACCCTTCAATTTTGCAAGCGAGTCTAAAACAAAAATTAAGAGCAGCAATGCTGCAGTCAGTACGAAGAAATCTCCCATTCTATCACCTCATTAATAGTTAAACAAACGTTTGATTAAGCTGTGTATTTCCTTGCTGAAGCAAGGTTTTCTTCAGTGCGCTCACTGATGGTGCAAGAAAATCCGCTGATGCTGAGCTCAGTTCTTTCTTTGAACCATACCCATATAAAACCCCAATTGAAGCAATGTTATTTTCCTTCGCTCCAATAATATCGTGCTTACGGTCACCTATCATAATGATTTCTAATTTGGATATATCAGGATAATGCTTTACAACCTCTGCGATGATGTCTGACTTGGAAGTAAGTGAGCCATCAAGATTGCTTCCGGCTATTTGCTCAAAATAGGCATCCATTTTGAAATGCTTAAGAATTTTTTCTGCAAAGATAGTTGGTTTTGAAGTAGCAGCAGCAAGCCGTATATTTTCACGTTGCAAGTCTTCAAGGAGACTGATAATTCCTGGATAAACCTCATTTTCATACATCCCTTTTTCCGTAAAGTACTCCCGGTAAAAGCTGATGGCCTGCTCAGTGTCAGCATGATCGAAATCTAAATGCTTTTGAAACGACACCTGAAGCGGCGGTCCAATGAAGTCTTTTAAAACAGCGGCTGGCGGCATTTTTACATTCATTGCATTCAATGCGTACTTAATAGAATGAATAATTCCTGTCCCGGGATCTGTGAGAGTTCCGTCCAAATCGAACATAGCGAGCTTAAAAGAATTCATTTTATTTCCTCCGCCGTTTTTCTATATTTTATCAAAAAAGCGGCGGGAGAATAGGTGTGTTAAAAAGGTTTATATGAACTTTTCTTGAATTAAAAAGGTAAGGATAAAAAATATGGAGGCGGAGAAAATGGAATTTCGAATTGAAAAAGATACGATGGGTGAGATTAAAGTTCCTGCAGATAAGTATTGGGGAGCTCAGACACAGCGGAGCAAAGAAAACTTTAAAATTGGATCAGAAAGAATGCCTCAGGAGCTGATTGACGCATTTGCCATTTTAAAAAGAAGCGCAGCTAAAGTGAATGGCAGATTAGGAAAACTAAGCACAGAAAAAGAAAATGCGATTGTGAAAGTATGCGATGACATTCTCAGCCGAAAACTCGATGGTCACTTTCCTTTAGTTGTATGGCAGACAGGAAGCGGAACGCAGAGCAATATGAATATAAACGAAGTGATTGCAAACAGAGGAAACACACTGTTAAGAGAATCGGATCAGCTCATTCATCCAAATGATGATGTCAACATGGGACAAAGCTCGAACGACACATTTCCTACTGCGATGCATATATCAGGAGTGCTCTCTATTTTTGATTTATTAATTCCGGCCATTGATAAGCTTTATTTAACGCTTGTGAACAAATCTAAAGAAAACGAAGATGTTGTCAAAATCGGCAGAACACATCTTCAGGATGCTACTCCTCTTACATTGGGTCAGGAAATAAGCGGCTGGGTGCATATGCTGCAAAAGTCGAAAGATATGATTCTCTTATCCGTTGAAAAGATGCGCGATCTTGCCATCGGAGGTACAGCGGTTGGGACAGGCATCAATGCCCACCCTGATTTTGGGAGACTAGCAGCTGAAGAAATCAGCCTGTATACAGCCACCAAATTCCGCACGTCTGAAAATAAGTTTCACGCCCTGACAAGTCATGATGAAATCGTCTTTGTTCATGGGGCTTTAAAAGGTCTTGCAGCAGATTTAATGAAGATTGCCAATGATGTAAGATGGCTCGCAAGCGGTCCAAGATGCGGAATCGGCGAAATTACTATACCTGAAAATGAACCGGGAAGCTCCATTATGCCCGGAAAAGTGAACCCAACTCAAAGTGAAGCCATTACGATGGTGGCAGCACAAGTAATGGGCAACGATGCAACGATTGGATTTGCAGCTAGTCAGGGCAACTTTGAACTGAATGTGTTCAAGCCCGTTATTATGTATAATTTCCTGCAATCAGTGAGACTGCTTGCGGATTCGATTCATTCCTTCAATGACCATTGTGCGATTGGCATCAAGCCAAATCTGGATGTTATTGATAAATATTTAAATGAATCTTTAATGCTTGTAACAGCTTTGAACCCTCATATTGGCTATGCAAATGCTGCGAAAATAGCGAAAGAAGCACATAAAGATGGAAGCACGCTGAAGGAAGCTGCGCTAAAGCTTCAGCTGCTGACGGAAGAGGAATTTGATGAGTATGTGAATCCGCTTGATATGATTGGACCGCGGGGGGAATAGTCCCTCAACTGAAGCATCCTCTTTTTTAGCATCATTGCAGTTTTTAAGAATTCTATGATAAGAAAAGGGCTGTCCAGAAAGTCTGTTTTCGCATAATTATTGTTTTGGAATATTAATTGTTGTCCGTTCCTTGCAGCGAGAGGAACTTGCTTTCCGCGGGGAGCATGGGAGCCTCCTCGGCGTTGCCTGTGGGGTCTCCCAATTTGCTCTATTTCCCGCAGGAGTCAAGTTTATCCGCCACAATCCACTAATAGTTTGTAACATGGAGTCTAAAAATAACAAAGTTATGAAAAGACCCTATAGAAAAAAGCAGAAAGGAAATAACATTAGTTATTCCTGCCTGCTTCATTTTAGATACTTATTGGACAATCCCTTTTATAAGCTGCAATCATTTTAATATTGATAATTAGGAACTCAAACTAAATTATATTGGTCCTTCATTCTAAAGACGAAACTACTTTAATTCCATATAGTTGATTTTTCTTTTAAAAGGTGACTTTCGAACAATTGTTTAGTAATTTCCAAAAGTTCCTTCGGAAAATCAGCTGAGTCAAAGCTGTTAATAAATTGTATTCCCTTTATTTTATCTAATTCATTCATTGAAGGAATACCACTAACGGAATCTGCAAAATAAAAGTGTCCACGCCATTGCATACCCTCAAAGCGAAAATTACCTTGAAATATCTCTGTAAGATTATGAATGTGTAAGCCTATTTCTTCTCTAACTTCTCGTTTAGCACATTCTAAAGGTGTTTCTCCTATTTCCTTTTTACCGCCTGGAAAATTCCAAATGTTCGCCCTGTCTTGAACAACCAGAATATTATTGTTATTATCTTTTATCAGTATACGAGAAAAAACTTTTTGCACTATACCATTCCCCCTTTTCCTCTTCTAAACTTTCTTTTTAAACTTTAACACGAAATTTCAGACAGAGGATTTGGGTGGGTAGATTGCACCCCAATCTTTCATCGCTGAGAAGGTCAATTCTTATGCGAATTGACCTTCTCATTGTCTTGTTATATTTAATTTTGCACTCGGGAACCGAACCAGTAAATAAAAGAGCCCGCTCTTTTATTTACCACAATGGTTTATCTTCTTCTATGTATTCATAGTAGTAAGGCGATAGCAGGACAGAGAGAATTCCTGCGAGAATAATAGCTGTTATTCTTACTGCTGCATCAGCACCAATCATAGAACTGATAAAACTCGCAGCAACGATTGGGATGGCGATTAAGAGTGTTCCCTTGGTTCTGGATTTAGGGGTTGGATACAAATTTGTACCGCACTTTGGACATTTTAGAATTCTGGTGAATTTCAGCGAGGTAAGAAGTGTTTCTTTCCATGTGAATTGATATTGGCATGATGTGCATGTCGGCAGTTTCAAGGCGGGACCTCCTGGGTGAATTAGTGTCAAGTAACTATATTGTAGCATTGATGGAAATTAGAGAGAATATGAGCGGGTAAAAAGGTACTCCCAAAAACAGGAGTACCCCAGATAACCATTATTCCGTTTCTTTTTTCCATTTTTCTTCGATCAGCATTTTTCCCGGCCACGTGTAGGCCATAATTCCGCCGTCTGCTGTAATATCTTCTCCCGTCACATAAGAGCTGTCGTCAGATGCAAGGAAGAGAGCCACAGTCGCCATTTCTTTTGGACTTCCTAATCTGCCAAGCGGTGTTATCCACTTATTCGCGTCCCTGAATTTCTGTCCCATTTCTTCTTCTTTGCTGCCGGCAAGTGTATCAATCAAAGGTGTTTCGATTGTGCCTGGGGATAGAGAATTCACCCGAATTCCATTCCTGGCATAGTCAATGGCCATCGCTCTAGTGAAGTTTGTGATGCCGCCTTTTGCAGCGTTGTAGCCTGAACGGTCAAGATCTGCTGCACGCCCGGACATTGAGGACGTATTAATGATAGAGCCGCCATTTTCAAGCATAAGCGGAATCAAATATTTGCTGCACAGAAAGGTTCCGCGCAAATCTACAGCAATGATCCGGTCAAACAGTTCAACAGGATATTCATGGACTTTTCCGCCCTGCTGATCGACTCCCGCATTGTTGAAGAGGATATCAATCTTTCCGTATGCCTGCTTTATTTTTTCTGCAAAAGAGACAACACTCTCTTCTTCAGCAACATCCAGATAATAAGCTTCCGCCTGTCCTCCAATTGAGCGGATGGCTTCGACCGTCTCGTGCAGCTCATCTTCCTTAATATCTGCACAAATCACAGTTGCTCCCTCATTTGCGAAAACCTCTGCAGTCGCAGCGCCAATTCCTGTTGCTGCTCCTGTTATAACCGCCAGTTTATCCTTTAATCTTCCCATAAGGAAAACCTCCTTTTACTTATCTGATATTCATTTTCCCTGTATGTGAAGCAGTAAACATAAGGTATGTTTTTAGAAAATTGTGCGACTCTTGTCATATCCCGTTAATTGAAACTTTGTACAAAAAATGACAAGTACCTTTAAAATTCCAATATAATAGGGGAGGATGAAATTTCACTCAAAAGGAGATCACATATGGTACGTACAGCATCAAAAGCCATTATTATTACTGACAGCAAGATTTTAGTCATTAAGAAAGAAGATGAGATCGGACCATTCTATATTTTGCCGGGCGGCGGACAGGAGCATGGCGAGAACCTTCATGAAAATTTGAAAAGAGAGTGTATGGAGGAGATTGGGGTTGAAGTGGAAATTGATGACCTGATTTTTGTTCGGGATTATGTCGGGGGGAATCATGGGTTTGATTGGGATAAAGGATTTCATCAATTGGATCTGATGTTTCTATGCCGCATTAAAGAAGGACAGCCAGCACCGGCCGCGGGTGTCATTCCCGATGAAGGCCAAATTGGTGTTGAATGGCTGCCTGTAAAAAACCTTACCGATTATCGGCTTTATCCGATGTCGATGCTGACTTCCATTATGGAACTTGAATCTGGGAAGAAGCCGAAAAAGATATATTTGGGAGATGTTAATTAAGATGGCATTGAAAGAGCAGCATGAAAGCTGTTCTTTTATGTTATTGGGATGGCTGCACGGAAATCATATAAAGAGGCTGGGACATAAGGTTTTCAGACAAAAACAATCCGAACTATTATGTGAAATTCCAACTTGAATTTCGTTTTAGTTCGGATTTTTTTCTTTGCCTCTTTTCATAAATATTGTTGCTGCAGGCTAAATGATAGAAACCTTAAGTGGATTGCAGCGGAAGGAACTTGACTCCTGCGGGAAATAGAGCAAAGTGGGAGACCCCACAGGCAACGCCGAGGAGGCTCCCATGCTCCCCGCGGAAAGCAAGTTCCTGGAGCGGAAAGGAACGGACATTATTTATCATGAAAACAACAATCTATGCGAAAATAACCTTTTCACACTATTCAATGTTAGGCTTTAATTCAGGAGATGATCGTTACGTCCCTGCCTCCTGCTATCTTTTTGGTACTTTCACATAAAACGTACTCATACCATCCTCATTCACAGCCCAAACTGTACCGTGATGAAGCTCGGCGATTCTTTTTACGATGTTGAGGCCGAGTCCAAATTCCCCGTTGCTGCCTTTATGGAAAGGTTCAAACAGATGGGGCAGAACGCCCTCTTCAATTGGAGGACCATCGTTCCATATTTTAAGAAGGAAGTCATTCCCCGCCTGTTTTAGATGAACACCAATCATTGAATCCGCATATCTTAGCTGATTCTCAAATAAGTTTTCAAGCAGCTTGATCCACAGCTCATTATCGCCATGAATAGCCGCATATTCCAGGTTTATTTCATAATCAAGCTCCTGGCGTGACCATCTGATGCGGTCGATGACCCCGCGAATGGTCACATTCAGTTCAACCTCAGATTTACCGGAGTTTCTCGAAGATAAATAATCAAGTTTTGTTATATACAGCAAGTCCTTAATTTTTTTCTCCAGACGCTGTGCTTCCTCCTCGATCACATCCATCGTGCTTGTCAGATCGCCCTTTGGATAAATGCCGTCATTCACTGATTTCGCATATCCGCGGATAACCATAACCGGCGTTTTTAAGTCATGGGAGATATTCTGCAGCAGGGTGCGCTGTGCTTCATCCTTTTGAACAAGCCGTTTTCGCATCACTTCAATTGTTTCTCCAAGCTTTCCAATTTCATCGCTTCGATCAAGTACAACGGGCTCATGCCAATCTTCGTTCGAAATTCTTTTCACATCTTTTTCTAAAGAGACAATAGGACGCGAGAGATATTTAGCAAGCCAGATGGACGGAATCCAGCTGAAAAGAAACACAATGATCATGACGAAAACAAGCTGCTTGAACAAAGTCAGCACAAGGTCATTTCGGTAAGAATCCCATGCATAAGAAAGAAGAAATGCAGGCTGCCCGTCAACAGTCACTTTCTTGATTACAAAAAAGAGCCGTTCATGATTGATTTCCCTCGAGTATTCTTCCGTAATGTCCTTTTGATTAGAAGCAAGTGATTGCGTTTCTTGAAGAAACCTCAATGGAAGCTTTTTCTCGTTGTAAAAAAAAGGCGCACTCTCAGGGAGAATGATGTGCTGAACAGACCGGTCAGGCGAAAGTTTCTCTCCGTTCCTGGTGAGAGGATCCATCTGCACATTTCCCTGAAGCCGGTATTCCGTCAGAATATGCTGCTCATTTTCAATCGTTGTATAGATTTCGTTTGTGAAAAAATTCCTGAGTGTAGTTGGGAATATGATCATCAGCAGCAAGGAAATGACGAGAAGAATCCCTGAGATCACAATCCAAATTTGAAACGTCAATGATTTATTTTTCATTATCCCGTCAGCATCCTGTATCCGTAACCGTAAATGGTTTCTATTTTCAAATCAGGCATTTTTTTGCGGAGGCGGCGGACGAGGTCATCTAACACACGGTCTGTGCCGAAGTAATCGCTTCCCCAAATATGCTCAATCATTTGTTCACGCGAAAAAGCCTGGCCTTTGTTATGCAAAAACAGCAGCAATAAATCAAATTCCTTAGAAGTTAGATTCAGATTTTGCTGATTCAGCGAGACCGAGCGCACACTTTCATCAATCGTATAAGGCGGAAGCTGTACGCTTGATTTAACTGTGCTGCTTTCATAAACACGGGTCAGCAGCTTTTGAACGCGAATGACAAGTTCACGGGGAAGGAAAGGCTTTGAAATATAATCATCGCTTCCAAGCTCAAGCCCGAGCACCCGGTCAATATCTGTATCCCGCGCAGAAATGAAAATAACAGGAGTATCTGACGATGCCGATTTAATTTCTTTTATCAATTGATAGCCGTCAACATCCGGTACCATGATATCGAGAACCCAAAGGTGAGGAGTTTCATGAATGGCCTGGCGCGCTTTTTCCCCATTTGTAAATGAGGTGACCTTATAGCCTTCCTTCTCCAGATATTTTGTCAGCAAATCATTTAAATTCTGTTCATCTTCCACAAGAAAAATAGAGTATGACAAACCGATTCACGCTCCTTCTAATACGTAATTATACAATGTCTTCACAGATATGGTCATCATTTAACAATTTCACATAATCTTTTCATCTTTCTCCCAAAATGATTTTTTATAGTAGGGTTAACAAAGAAAATCACTAGGAGGAATCATGATGGGATATTACGACGATACAGAACGGAAAGATACATTATTAGACACGGACTCACGAGAAATGATGGTCAGATCTGGACAGCCTCAAAAAAAGCCGTCCAGATGGAGAGCGGTTATGTCATCTGTGATCAGCGGGGTAGTCGGAGGAGCGCTGGTGCTTGGGGTACAGCCTTTTCTTGATGAAGAGACAAGCACAAATGAACCTTCTTATTCCATTAATTCAAATACTTCACAAGAAGAAAATGATTCAAGTACAGTGAATACTCAGCCTATTAGTCAAACGAGCGATATTGCGGATATGGTGGAAAAGCTGTCGCCTGCGATTGTAGGAATATCAAATAAACAGCAGCAGCAGGGATTTGGCGGCGGAACTAAGGATGCTGAAGCAGGAACGGGTTCAGGGGTTATATTCAAAAAAGATGGAGATACAGCCTACATTATTACAAACAACCATGTCATTGAGGGAGCAAACAGTATCGAAATCTCTTATTCAGATGGAGAAAAATCACAGGCTGAGCTTGTTGGAGCGGATCCGTTAACAGATACAGCCGTCCTTAAAATTGACAGCAAATATGCAAAAACGGTTGCTGATTTTGGAGATTCAGGCAAGCTTCGTGCAGGTGAAAGGGTCGTGGCGATTGGAAATCCGCTTGGACTCGATTTTTCCCGCACGGTTACGGAAGGTATAATCAGCGGAACAGACCGCACCATTCCAATTTCAACTTCTGAAGGCAGCTGGGAGTTAAATGTTATTCAAACGGATGCGGCCATTAATCCAGGAAATAGCGGCGGACCTTTATTGAATATGAATGGCCAGGTTATTGGCATCAACAGCCTGAAAATCACACAGGACGGGGTGGAAGGATTAGGATTTGCGATCCCAAGCAACGACCTTCAGCCAATTGTAGATGAACTGCTGGAAAAAGGAAAAGTAGATCGTCCTTTCTTAGGTGTTGGTCTTCTTGACCTAAGCGAAGTGCCTGAGCAGTACCGCACAAACACGCTTCAGCTTCCGAACAAAGTGACAGAAGGAGTATTTGTACAGGGTGTCAGCCCGGGATCACCGGCATCTGAAGCTGGCATGCAAGAAGGAGACGTCATCGTTGCGATGAACGGCACAGCCATCAAAAATTCAAATGAACTGCGCAAATTTCTCTATTCACAAACCAATATTGGTGATGAAATAAATGTAGAGTTCTACCGCCAAGGAGAAAAAATCACTGAAAAAGTGAAGCTCTCTCAAAAAGAGGTTGTGAATAGTTAACATAGATCCCCCTTTTAGGCGGCTCCTTAGTTGGAGCCGTTTTTTGATCCACCCATTTCAATTAGTCAGTAAGGTCGATAAGCAGGGGGAGCAAATAACTAGTAACTCACCAAAATTGACGAGTCACCTTCATTTTTTTTGCCGCTAAAAAGCCCAAACACACGTTAATTCGACAATATCCAATATTTTCATCTCCATTCTTCCCTCATAAAACCGGAATGATTTCGAACAGATATGGTATCACATAACGCAAAATGATAACAAAGCTCTTTTTGACGCAACATAACAGAACGGATGCCATGAAATAAGGAGATCAACTATGAAATTACTTACTTTGCTCGAGCAGACTGGCCATTCCATTTTAAATCAGGAAGAACTGGGATCTGCCGAAATCACAGGAATCGACGCAAATTCAGCCAAGATCAAACCAGGCTGCTTATTTGTTGCGATCTCAGGCTTTGAACGGGATGGCCATGATTTTATACAGGATGCGATCAATAAAGGAGCTGCGGCCGTTGTTGGGGAAAAAGATCTGACGGATTTGCCGGTTCCATACGTCAGGGTAGCTAACAGCAGAGATACGCTGGCCAACCTTGCTGCACACTTTTATGATTATCCATCGCGGAAACACATTATGATCGGGATTACGGGAACAAACGGAAAAACGACGACTTCTTTTATGCTGAGGCACATTCTGCAGCATGCCGGCTATTCATGTGCGTTATTTGGCACTGTTCACAATGTGATCAATGGACAGGCATACGTTTCAAAGAACACGACGCCTGATCCGCTTGAGCTGCAGCGGTTACTGGCTGAAAGCAAGGATGACGCTGTGATTATGGAGGTTTCTTCACACGGGCTCTCCCAAAAGAGACTGGAAGGAATCGAATTTGATGTAGGTCTTTTTACGAACCTTGCTCATGAACATCTGGACTATCACAATACGATCGAAGAGTATTTTGAAGTGAAGCAGCAGCTTTTTCAAAATTGAAACAGGGCGGAAAGGCAATCATCAGCACCCATGATGAATGGGGTCAGAAGCTGGCTTGCCTTCTGAAAGAGCGGAACATTCAGGTGTCCACTTTCGGACGGTCATCAATGGATGACCTTGTTTTTACATCGGAAAATGATGTACACTGCTCAAATTTTGAAGTCACTGAAAACGGAGAAAAGCTTCGTTTTTCCATGAGCATTCCGGGTCTTCATAATATCTATAATGCATCAATGGCCTATTTGACTGGACGGAAAATTGGCGTAGACTCAGCAAAGCTTATTGAAGGTTTTCGAACCTTCAAAGGAATCCCTGGACGGTTCGAAATGTACAGCCATCCCAAGGATGCAACGGCGGTTATTGATTATGCCCATACGGCAGATGCGTTTGAATACATTCTGAAAACGGCGAGAGACTGCGGAGCAAAGCGGATTTTTCATGTCTTTGGCTTCAGAGGCGACCGTGATGAAAGCAAACGGGCGGAAATGATGGAGATCTCGTCGCGCATGAGCGACTGTTCGATTCTGACATTTGACGATTTAAACGGTGTTGAGCAAAACGAAATGATTGACGAGCTGAAAGCGTATCTGAAGTCTTCAGGCAAAGAAGCTGACTTGCTCGTGCCGGACCGGACTCTTGCCATTCAAAAAGCATGGGAACTGGCAGAAGCGGGAGACTGGATTCTTGTGACCGGGAAAGGCAGCGAGAAATATAAAGACCAATACGAGCTTCCTGCAGAGTCCGATCAAGAAACGTTTCGTCTTTTGATGAATGAAAAAGAACCCGTAGCTACGTGATGGCCTGCTGCAAAACGAAAAAGAAGGGCGTCAGAACAGGATCATGCATCGTGAGCACACCCTGGCATTTAAAAATAGTGAAAAAGGCGGACATACTTGTTAAACAAGCGGCGCTGTCATTTTTAAAAAGGAAACTCCAATTCAAGCGGAGTTTCCTTTTTATTTTTATTCAGCAGGTTAACAACCAAGTCCGCTGATTGGCAGAGCTCCATATGAATGAACCGGGTTGCTGAGTTATGTAACGTTTTGCAGCAAACAAAACCATTCCTTTCAGTTTTCAAGTTCTATCATTTTTACATTCATAATCTTTCAAAATAATCCATAGTTTGAGCAAAAACCCCAATTTTAAATGCGGTTAAATAGATACTTTGCCTCAGATATTCAATTTTTTTTATCATAATTGAAGTTTCTATCGTTCTGAATAGTTCACAAGACCATTCAAAAACCCCAATTGTTACTTTGCATCCGGCAATATACAATTCTATTAAATTCTTTGGCAATAAACATCATTACAGAAACTCAGTTTAAGAGGATTTTATTTACAGAGGAGGTGTCTTTTCCAGAAAGCAGCAAACGGTTCGTCTCTCTTATCTATGAGTGCATGTTACTTACATCCAGATGTACATATTGAAAGAATTTATTTGTATTATTTAGGAGGATGTATATTGAGAAAATTTATTCTAAAGTCGTTAGTCGCAACCTCTGTATCTGCAGTCATGCTTTCCTCAACTTTCAGCAGCGTCCAAGCAATTAATCAAACAAATCTGAAAAAAACTTCTGAGACTTCTTCCATAATAAATACGATAACAAATAAAGACGAGCATAAAATCACACTGATTACAGGCGATATTGTCACGGTTAAAAAGATAGAAGACGGTAAAAGCGTGATCAATGTGGAGCCTGCCGATCAAAACGGTGCAGGAGCACAGATCATGACCATCGGTGAAGAAACGTTCGTCATTCCAAATTCGGCTATGCCTTACTTGGCAGCTGACAAATTGGACAAGGATTTATTTAACGTAACGGAATTAATTGAAAATGGCTATGACGACAAGAGTCTCGCTTCTCTCCCGGTAATCGTGGAATATGAAGAGACGAAAGCGCGGGCTGCTCAAGCTAAATCGGAGCCAAAAGGGGCAAAGACAGTACGTGCACTTGAAAGTATTAACGGTGCTGCGCTTTCTGCATCAAAAAAGGATGCAGAAACATTCTGGGAAGATATCACCCCTGAAACAGCAGCTTTAGAAAAAGAGAAACCGGAAACAGCTGAGTTTGAAAAGGGGATTGACAAGATCTGGCTGGATGGAAAAGTAGAAGCATCTCTTGCCCAAAGCGTGCCGCAGATCGGTGCTCCGCAAGTATGGGAATCAGGGTTTACGGGGGAAGGCGTAAAAGTAGCTGTGCTTGATACGGGGATTGATCCAGCCCACCCTGATTTTTCGGGCCAGATTGAAACGTCAAAAAGCTTTGTGCCGGGACAGCAGGTTGACGACAAACACGGTCATGGTACACATGTTGCCTCAACCGTCCTTGGAAATGGCGCTGCTTCTGAAGGAAAGAATAAAGGGGTTGCCCCTGAAGCTCGTCTAGTAGTAGGTAAAGTGCTTGATGACTCAGGAAGCGGTCTTGATTCCTGGATCATTGACGGCATGGAATGGGCAGCTGAAAACGCGAAAATCGTGAATATGAGTCTCGGAAGCTCTGAACCTTCTGATGGAACCGATCCAATGGCACAGGCAGTTAACCGGATCAGTGAAGAAAAAGGAACTCTCTTCGTCATCGCAGCAGGAAACTATGGAGCGGAAGGGGCGATTGGTTCACCTGGAGCTGCAGATGCTGCCTTAACAATTGGAGCAGTTGATAAGTCTGATAAGATTGCAGGCTTTACATCTAAAGGACCGCGCTACGGAGATAAGGGGCTAAAACCTGACTTATCAGCTCCGGGAGTCGGCATCGTTGCCGCGCGTTCAGGACTTTCGGCTGGAACCGGCTCATATAAGAGTTTAAACGGAACGTCCATGGCTACTCCGCACGTTGCCGGTGCTGCAGCCCTGCTTTTGCAGAAGAATCCTGGCTGGAGCGGCACTCAGTTAAAAGAAGCACTGATGAGCACGTCTAAAAAATTGCCATATTCTCCGTATCACATTGGTACAGGCCGTCTGGATCTGCCGGCTGCAGGCAGGCAAAGTCCGGGCAACGGGTTCTCTGTCATTCGGTTTCTTTAAATGGCCGAACGCGGATGCACAGCCTGTTCAAAAAACAGTCACTTATACAAATGATTCGGACACAGCTGTCACATTGACTCTACAAGCTGACTTTAAAAATACAAACGGGAACGCTGCACGAGATGGTATGCTGACGATTTCTGAAAGCGAGATCTCAATTCCGGCTGGCGGCACTAAAACCGTTTCCATCACGCTTGATCCGCAATTTGGTGAAGCAGGAAGCAGGTATGAAGGTCATTTGACGGCATTGGAAAACGGGAAACAAGTGGCTCATACTTCACTCGGCACGGTGAAAGAAGAGGAAAAATACACGTTAAAAATGACAGCTAAAGACCGCAGCGGCAATCCAACCCTTGCTTACGTTGGTCTTGTTAACAAGGATATGATTCCAGAGTTCGTCGCTGTAAATGGAGAAGCGGAATTCCGTCTGCGCCCTGGCACATACTCCGCTATGTCCATGATGGAAGTAGATACAACTACAGACCACCGCGGGGTTGCATTAGTCGGAAACCCTGAAATTGTTCTGGACGGACCTCAAACCGTTGAGTTTGATGCCAGAAAAGCAAACGAAATAAAAGTGAATGTGCCAAAAGAGACAGAGCCGAGCTACCAGCGCCTGGAATACTACCGCTCTCTTGACGGGAAATCGATGAACCACGTGTACTTGGCGCCGGTATGGATCGATAAAATGTATGCTGCTCCGACAAAGAAAGTGAAAAACGGAGAATTTGAGATGCTGAACCGCTGGCGTTTAATCAAGCCATATCTTCAAATCCACTTTAAAGATAAAGTGCTCGATGATATTCCTTTAGCAGGCAGCACGCTGCTTGATGGAAAATATAACTTATCAACGGTTTATGCAGGAAGCGGATCTCAGGCTGATTTTGAGCGATTGAATGCAAAAGGAAAGGCTGTCGTTGTTGACCGCAATGCGGATGTTACTCCATCACAGCAGGCTGCTGCCGCACATGCAGCCGGAGCGAAGCTTTTAATCATCGTCAACTATGAAGATACGGAGTTCAGCGTTTATGCAGGCAATACGGATTACACAGACATTCCCCTTGCTGTTGCCGGCATAAGCAAGAGCGAAGGAGACAAAGTGATTAAGGCTGCACGTTCAGGCAACCTGAAGCTGTTCGTTGAAGGCGAAACGAACACGCCATACGTCTATGATTTAATGGATGTTCATGGTGAAAACATTCCAAAGGATCTGACCTATGCTCCTTCTACACGTGAACTTGTAAAAATCGATGCACGCTATAAGTCTGATCAGGAAACTCCTGGCGGGGAATTCCGCTTTGACCTGCGCCCTCATACGGTTAGAGCAGTAGGTTTCATGTATAAAATGCCGTTTCCTTCTGTTCGAACCGAGTGGGTCTCAGCTGTTGAAGGAACACGCTGGTATCACCAGGCTGAAGTTTTAGACAGCACTTGGGCAGTACGCCAGCCGGCTGTGACGTATAAAAAAGGGGAAAGATTGCAGGAAGAGTGGTTCTCGCCAGTCGTCCGTCCTCGTCTGGGTGACGGATATTGGACACCTTTCCGCAGCGGGAACTCGTTCCAGTTTAACATTCCTGCCTGGGCTGATTCAGGAAAAGGACACACAGGCGGAACGGACTTTGATGAATCGCTTAAAAATCAAACACACAAGCTTTATCTGGGAGATACCTTGATTAAACAGGGAACGAGTCAGGCTTTAAATGTATTCAGCGGGATTTCGGAAGAAAGAAAGCAATACCGCTTAGTAACAGATGCCAAGCGGGATCCGGAACGTTGGGATACTTCAGTCAGCACACACACAGAGTGGACCTTCTGGTCTGGAATAGAAGAGAACTCTCGTAAACCGCTTCCGCTTTATTCTCTTGACTACAAGGTTGAAACGGATATGTACGGTGATGCATTGGCCGCACCATCAACGAACCTGGAACTGTCTGCTGCAAAACTGGATGGAGTTGAAGGATACGGAAAATTAGAAGGTGCTGCGCTCGAAGTTTCTTTCAATGAAGGAAAGTCATGGAAGACAGTTAAGCTTGAGCAAACAGCAGAGAACAAATGGACCGCTAAAATCAACAACCCAAAAAACAGCAAACATGTGTCACTAAGGGCATCTGCCTGGGATGATGCCGGCAATAAAATCACTCAGGATGTCATAAAGGCATACGGATTGAGGTAACCAGAAGAATGGTAAGCAGGAAGAGGGGCGTATGCTTCTCTTCTTTTTTATTTCAGTTTAAAAAAGAGTTTACTTTTTATTCCATGTAAAGTAAACTTAACGTAAAGGAAGCTTTACAAGGTGGAGGGACATGAAGAACAGAATCAGGGAAATGCGCGCAGATAAAGGAATGACTCAGGAACAGCTGTCGGTTCAGGTAGGCGTTTCGAGACAATCAATTATTGCGATTGAATCAGGAAAGTACAATCCGTCTTTGGAACTGGCATTTAAGATTGCCAATTCGTTTATGTGCAGAATTGAAGAGATTTTTATTTTTGAGGATGGGGGAGAAGAATGATGGAATCAGCTGGGGCTTTTATCGGGTTATACGGAGGCATGGCAGCGGGTCTAATTGCCTGGTGGCTTGGACTTTATTTTGCGAAGAAAAAAAGGGGAGTGGATGAAGTTTTTCATTTCATTGAACAGAAATCACGGTCTGTCGCATGGATCTTTACGATGGCGGCCATCTATTTTTTCTTCACCCTTCTGCTTTTCGGAGTGGATTTGAGCCCTGCGATGATGCTGTCTCTACTCCTCTTTGTTCATTTGGGCAGCTGGGCGATTACAAAAGTCATTCTCTCGATCCGATTCAGCAGTACTGGATCAGACACCAATTAACCCCTTGACACTTTTCACATTCAATCATAAACTAACGGTAGACACTAGTTTATCAGAAAATTCAGTATGAAGTGAGAATCGATATGAGCATACAACCGGATCATCGTATTGGTAAAAATGCCATGCAGCTCGTTTTGCTCGGTGAAGACGATCAATTTTATGGGCAGCAGCTGACAGAGCAGGGATTTCAATTTTGTCAGGGGAAAACGGGTTCAATGGAGACGCATAAAGTAGTGGCGGCCATTGAAACGGCAGCAAAGCGTTCAGGTGTGATATCACCTGATGGATACCGTGAAACACACTCTTTGTATCATGCCATAATGGAAGCGCTTCATGGCGTGACGAGAGGGCAGGTTCAGCTTGGAAGTGTTTTGCGCACAGTGGGACTTCGTTTTGCCATTGTCCGCGGCAAGCCTTACGAGGCAGAAACGGAAGGCGAATGGATTGCGATTGCTTTGTACGGCACAATAGGTGCGCCTGTTAAAGGTTCAGAGCATGAGGCAATGGGTTTGGGAATTAATCATATTTAAGATGCACCCATAGTTAATAGATAGCAGGGGGCTGTATCGGTAGAAAACACGGTTTTGCGTGTTTCTATTGGTATGGCCTCCTTTTTGATTTTTATTTTGAACAAAAGAGGAGCAGAAAGATGATTGAATTAACGGGAAGTTCACTCACCATACAATCCGCGAAGAAGGTTTTATATGAAAAAGCCATGATTCATATTCCAGACTATGTGTGGGAAAAGGTTGAAAAGAGCAGAAAAGCAGTTGAAAACATAGTCGCTCAGAAGAAGGTCGTTTACGGAATTACAACGGGGTTTGGGAAATTCAGTGATGTCCTGATTGATGCCGAACATGCAGAAGAGCTGCAGATCAATTTGATTCGAAGTCATGCGTGCGGTGTCGGAGACCCGTTTCCTGAAGAGGTGTCACGGGGGATGCTTTTGCTTAGGCTAAATGCCTTGCTGAAAGGTTTTTCCGGTGTCCGCAGGGAGGTTTTATCATTACTTGTATCGCTGCTGAATCACGAGATTCATCCCGTTGTGCCGCAGCAGGGTTCACTTGGAGCAAGCGGAGATTTGGCTCCTTTGTCTCACATGGCACTTGTTCTTGTCGGAGAAGGAGAGGTTTTTTATCAGGGCCGGCAAATGGAGACCGAAGAAGCCTTTCAGTTAGCGGGACTTCATCCTGTGACGCTGCAGGCTAAAGAAGGTCTGGCTTTAATAAATGGGACACAGGCAATGACGGCAATGGGACTCGTCAATTACATTGAAGCTGAAGCGGTGGCGCTGCAGGCAGACTACATTGCTTCAATGACGATTGAAGGTCTGAGAGGAATCATTGATGCGTTTGATGAAGACATTCATATTGCCCGCGGCTACAAAGAGCAAATGGAAGTGGCTGAGCGAATCAGAGGGATTCTGAAAGGCAGCTTTCTGGTCACGCATCAGGGAGAGCTGAGGGTTCAGGATGCCTACTCCTTAAGGTGCATCCCTCAGGTTCATGGGGCAAGTCTTCAGGTCCTTTCTTATGTGAAAGATAAGCTTGAAATAGAAATGAATGCAGCTACGGATAATCCGCTGATTTTTGATGATGGCAAAAAGGTTTTGTCAGGAGGGAATTTCCACGGTCAGCCGATTGCATTTGCCATGGATTTTTTGAAGGTGGGCATCGCAGAGCTTGCTAATATTTCCGAACGAAGAATTGAAAGGCTGGTCAATCCGCAGCTCAATGATCTGCCGCCGTTCTTGAGTCCAATGCCCGGTCTCCAGTCAGGAGCGATGATCATGCAATATTGTGCTGCGTCGCTTGTCTCTGAAAACAAGACGCTTGCTCACCCTGCGAGTGTGGATTCAATCCCATCATCCGCAAATCAGGAGGATCACGTTAGCATGGGGACGATTGCCTCAAGGCATGCCTATCAAATTATTCAAAACTGCAGACGTGTGCTTGCGATTGAATTGATTTGTGCAATGGAGGCAGCCGCCTACCGGGGAATTGAGAAGATGTCTGAAACGACAAGAACATTTTATTTTCATGGAAGAACAGTGGTCCCTGCGATTACGAAGGACAGGGTTTTTTCAAAGGATATGGAAAGCTGCTGCCGCCTGGCTGAAAAAAGCGGATGTAAATAGATTTAAAAAAGATCATAACGATAAAAAGGGGGAAATTTTATCATGAAAGCAAAATTTACAGGAGCAAAACGGGGAACGGAATTAGAGTGCAAAGGATGGGAGCAGGAGGCAGCGCTCCGCATGCTGATGAATAACCTGGATCCTGAGGTTGCAGAAAAGCCGGAAGAGCTCATTGTTTACGGAGGAATCGGAAAGGCCGCGAGAAATCAGGAGGCACTGGGTGGGATCGTCCGGTCGTTAAAATCATTGGAGCATGATGAGACGCTTCTCATTCAATCAGGAAAGCCTGTCGGGATATTTAAAACGCATGAACATGCCCCGCGGGTCCTTCTTTCGAACTCTGTTCTTGTGCCAAAATGGGCAGATTGGGAAAACTTCCACGAACTAGATCAAAAAGGCCTCACCATGTATGGCCAAATGACGGCGGGAAGCTGGATCTATATCGGAACACAGGGAATTCTTCAAGGAACTTATGAAACATTCTCTGCAGTGGCAAAGGAGCATTTTGGAGGAAGTTTAAAAGGCACAATCACTTTGACGGCAGGCCTTGGCGGTATGGGAGGGGCACAGCCTCTTGCAGTCACGATGAATGGCGGAGTTGTAATTGCTGCTGATGTTGATCAAAGCAGAATTGAGAAGAGACTTGCGACAAAGTATTGTGACAGACTGACACACTCTTTGGATGAAGCGGTGCAATGGGCAATGGAAGCGAAATCAGAAGGAAAAGCTCTATCAATCGGATTAGTGGCAAATGCAGTAGATGTTCTTCATGAAGTGATAGAGAAAAACATCAAGGTTGACATCCTCACTGACCAGACATCCGCACATGACCCGTTAAACGGATATTTTCCGCATGATTTACCGATGGATGAAGCGCTGCAGTTGAAGCAGGATCATCCGGATTTGTATGTTAAGAAGTCAAAAAAATCAATGGCAGAGCATGTAAGATGTATGGTGGAGCTGCAAAAGCGCGGAACGATCGTGTTTGATTACGGCAATAATATTCGTCAAGTAGCAAAAGACGAAGGAGTGGAACATGCATTTGCGTTCCCGGGCTTTGTGCCAGCTTATATTCGTCCGCTTTTCTGTGAAGGCAAAGGTCCATTCAGATGGGCAGCTCTATCTGGTGATCCTGCTGATATCCACCGTACAGATCAGTTAATCAAAGAACTTTTTCCAGAAAATGAAGCCCTGCTGCGCTGGATTGATATGGCACATGAGCATGTTGCTTTTCAAGGTCTGCCGGCTCGTATTTGCTGGCTTGGCTACGGAGAACGTGTGAAGATGGGCCTTGCCATTAATGAGCTAGTACGGACAGGAGAACTGAAAGCGCCGATCGTCATTGGCCGCGATCACCTTGACTGCGGTTCTGTTGCTTCTCCAAACCGCGAGACAGAGGCGATGAAGGACGGAAGCGATGCAATTGGAGACTGGGCAGTATTAAATGCATTAGTAAACACATCTGCCGGTGCAAGCTGGGTTTCTTTCCACCATGGCGGCGGAGTAGGAATGGGCTATTCTCTCCATTCAGGAATGGTCGTTGTCGCAGACGGAACGGAAACAGCTAAACACAAATTAGAAAGAGTTCTCGTATCTGATCCTGGAATGGGCATTATCCGACATGCAGACGCGGGCTACGAAGAGGCGCAGACTTTTGCCAAAGAACACAACGTACGCATTCCGATGCAGGAATAGGGGAGGTTCTTATATGAAATATGATCTAATACTTGAAAACATCGGACAGCTCTTGACGATGGATTATGAAAAAGAAGGTCCTCTATGCGGCAAGGACATGGATGAGCTGATTGTTCTTGAAAACAAGGCACTTGCGATTGCCGATGGAAGGATCGCTCTTATTGGCTCAAATGAAGAAGCATCTGAATGGAAAGCTGAGAAAAGGATCGATTGTGAAGGAAAGCTTGTTACACCTGGCCTCATTGACCCTCATACTCATTTAGTGTTTGCTGGATCCCGTGAGCATGAAATGGGACTGAAGCAGCAGGGAGTTCCTTATTTGGAAATCCTGAAACAGGGCGGCGGCATTCTTTCAACGGTAAAAGCAACGCGGGCTGCTAGTGAAGCGGAGCTTTTCGAAAAAGCAGCCGGACATCTTGACCGGATGCTTTCATATGGAATGACCACGGTTGAAGCGAAAAGCGGCTACGGTTTGAACCCGGAAACAGAGCTGAAGCAGCTAAGGACTGCAAAAAAATTAAACGCAGAGCACGCCGCCGAAGTTGTTTCAACTTTTTTGGGTGCGCATGCCATACCTGCAGAGCATAAGCATCAGCCGGACGTTTTTTTAGAAGAAATGGTTCAGCTGCTGGATGTGATTGAAAAAGAAGAATTAGCTCAATTTGTCGATATCTTTTGTGAAACAGGCGTATTCTCGATTGAACAGTCCAGAGTGTTTTTATCAAAAGCAAAGCAAAAAGGGTTTAAAGTGAAAATCCATGCGGATGAAATTGATCCATTAGGCGGTGCGGAACTGGCTTCTGAGCTGGGTGCCGTCAGTGCCGAGCACTTAGTCGGAACTTCAGATAAAGGGATTAAACTGATGGCTGAAAAAGGGGTGATTGCCTGCCTTTTGCCTGGCACCTCTTTTTATCTCAACAAACCGGATCATGCCAAAGCAAGAAAGATGCTGGAAGAAGGAGTCGCGGTGACACTTGCGACTGATTTTAATCCTGGCAGCTGTCCGACTGAGAATCTTCAGCTGATCATGTCGTTTGCAGCGGTTATGTATAAAATGACGGTGAAAGAAATTTGGAATGCTGTCACTGTTAATGCAGCCCATGCCATCGGGTTAGGCGGCATTCGTGGGATTATCGCCCCAATGAAGCAGGCGGACCTTGTCATTTGGGATGCGGGAAACTATGAATATATCCCTTATCATTTCGGCGTGAATCACGCGAGGACCGTGATTAAGAAAGGTGACATTGTTTTTGAAAAGGGGGATCACCGTGAGCCATCTTCCCTTTCTTTCTCATGATGCAAGATTCACAGACCGGGGGATTTCACGGGCTGGAACGCTGCTTAAAAAACGGGATCATGAGATTTGTGAAGGCATTGGGTTAGTTGGAGTTCCATTATCTAAGCCATCAATCAGCCATTCAGGGGCATCATTTGCTCCTGAAACAATCAGAAAAATGATGAACGCTTTTACCACCTATTCGATCCATGACAATACAGATTTAAAAGAAGAGAGAATCATAGACTTTGGCGATATTTCTATGCATGTAACAGACCTTTCAGAATCACACCGGAGAATCGAAACGACGGTGGAGGGAGTTTTGAGTGAACACCCGCAGATGGTTCCTCTTTTTCTTGGCGGCGATCATTCTGTCACAGCACCGATTTTTACTGCTTTTCAAAAAGAAAAAGGAAAGGCTGGAATTATTCAGTTCGACGCTCACCATGACCTGCGCAACCTTGAAGATGGAGGACCGTCAAATGGAACACCATTTAGACAGCTGATCGAAAAAGGTGTGCTGGAAGGAAAACACCTCTATCAGATTGGCATTCGCGACTTTTCTAATGGCAAAGAATATACCGATTTCGGCAAAGAACAAGGCGTCCATATTTTCACGATGCAGGACGTTTATGAAAACGGAATTCTGCAGATTCTCGAGGGATGTGTGAAAGAGTTATTGAAAGAGGTAGATACCATCTATGTTTCTCTGGATATGGATGTCATGGATCAGGCGTTTGCACCGGGATGTCCGGCAATTGGTCCGGGAGGCATGGATTCCCGCATGCTGATTGAAGCAATCCGGTTTTTAGGAGAAATACCGTCGGTGAAAGCCATGGACATTGTTGAAATTGATCCGACGCTTGATTTCCGCGATATGACAAGCCGTTTAGCCGCCTACTCAGTCTTAACCTTTTTAACAGGCTGCAAAAACCGAGTCTGACATCATTCACACTTTTCTGAAAAAAAGCTATACTTGAAAGAAAACAGGAGCGTGGGATTTGAATATGGAGGATAAAATGGTAAAGCTTGCTGTAAATGGAGGCATCAATTTCGGATCAAAGCTTACAGCCAAACAGCTGATCACGCTTGCTGATTATATGGAAGAAGATCAGGAGCTCGAACTGACAACCTTCCAGCAGCTCTATTTAGATATTCCTGAGAGCAGACTTGAAGAAGCAAAAACAGCTTTTGAAACAGCCGGACTGCATTGGTACCCTGTCGGCAATTATGTAAAGAGTTTACGCACCTGCAACTTCTGCAAAGGTGCTGAAGAAGAAGGAATGCCGGTTGCTGCCAAACTAAATGAGAGAATCAAAGGAAAGCCTGTTCCTTTTCCATTAAAGGTGGCTTACACCGGCTGTCCGAATGCCTGCGGAGAGCCGCTCGTCAATGATATTGGCATCATTAAAATGAAAGACGCCTATGACCTGTTCATTGGAGGCCATGCAAAAGGAAAAAATGCACAAATTGGTCAATTATTTTTAGAAAGCCTGCAGCCTGAAGACCTCTATCAAGCCGTTGAAAAAATCATTGCCGTATACGCAGAAAACGGGAAAAAACTCGAGTATTTTGCGAAGTTTTTGAACAGGTACGGAGTTGAGAGACTGAAGGAAGAGATTGTGTAATCATTAAAACTAGCAAATTTTGCACTTCAATCATAAAAATTGGAGTGTTTCTTTAGTTTTATCTTATAAGGATTGGGCAAAACTGAAATGTGTTCTAATAAGTAATAAGGTATACTTAATTAATACTGCGAACTTTCAAAATTATTAATTTCCAAACTGGAGGAAATATGAATATGAAACTTGGTGCATTCTCTGTAAGTTTAAGTGTAAAAGACATAAACAAATCAAAAATATTTTACGAAAATCTTGGATTTCAAGCCTTGGGTGGAGATATTACCCAAAATTGGCTCATTATGAAGAATGAAAGCTGCATAATTGGTTTATTCCAAGGGATGTTCGAAAAGAATATTTTGACGTTTAATCCAGGCTGGAATGAAAATGCTGAAAATCTTCAATCGTTTACGGACATTCGCGATATCCAAAAGCAGCTTAAAGCAAAAGGAATTAAAATACTGTCTGAAGCAGATGAAACAAGCGAAGGGCCTGCAAGTTTTACAATTGAAGATCCTGATGGCAATCCCATCCTTGTAGATCAGCACAGAAAAGCTAGAGGATGAGTTGAAAAAACATGAGTAAGTGGATGGCAGCGGAAATCCACGGTAACTAATACCAACAATGAATGCGAAAACAGCCTTAAGTTTCTAGGAGAGTGATTACAGTTGAAAAACTATGAAAATATGGACCCAGGTGAAATAAGGCAGCTTATTCGCAAACAAACCATTACTGGACCAACTGCCGGCATGTCAAAAGGTTATACACAAGCAAATCTCGTTATTTTAAAGAAAGAATATGCCTTTGACTTCCTGTTGTTCTGTCAGCGTAATCCAAAGCCTTGTCCATTATTAGATGTAACGGAACCTGGTTCTTTCATTCCAGGAAAAATGGCAAAAGATGCTGATATTCGCACGGATATTCCTAAGTATCGGATTTATGAAAATGGTATTTATACGAAAGAAGTAAAAGAGATTACAGAGTATTGGGAAGATGATATGGTGGGTTTTTTACTGGGCTGCAGTTTTACCTTTGAAACCCCGCTAATGGATAGCGGGATTCCTATTCGTCATATTGAAGAAAACTGTAACGTTCCTATGTATAAAACCAATATTCCATGTGAAAAAGCGGGGATATTTGAAGGCCCGACTGTTGTCAGTATGCGGCCCATGAAGCCCGAAGATGCCATCCGCGCGATTCAAATCACCACCCGCTTTCCTGCTGTACATGGGTCACCCATTCATATTGGCGACCCGGGTCAAATTGGAATCCCCGATATCTCAAAGCCGGATTTCGGTGATTCAGTAACAATCAAAGAAGGTGAAATTCCAGTATTCTGGGCTTGCGGCGTTACCCCTCAAGCTGCAGCCATACAAAGTAAACCTTCCATAATGATTACTCATGCCCCGGGTCATATGTTCATTAGTGATGTAAAAGATGAGGAATTCAGTGTTTTATAATGATTAATATAGTTGGATCAACAGTTACCTCGCAGAAATCGAAGGAGGAAAAAATAGTATGAAAATCATTGTTACCAGTATCTTCGTTGAAGATCAAGACAAGGCACTGGAATTTTATTCAGAGAAGCTGGGATTTCTAAAAAAGAATGACGTTCCCATGGGGAAATTCAGATGGATAACGCTTGTTTCTCCCGATGATCAAGACGGTACCGAGCTTTTACTCGAACCGAATGAACATCCTGCCGCAAAGGAGTATCAAAAGAAGATATCTGCCGATGGCATCCCGGCAACAATGTTCGGCGTTGCGGATATTCGCAAAGAGTACGAACGATTAATGGAAAAAGGCGTGAAGTTTACGATGGAACCGACAAAAATGGGCGAAGTCACAATAGCTGTCTTCGACGATACATGCGGCAACCTTATTCAGATTGTGCAGAAGTGAGTTTATGACGAATGTTTCTAAACGACTTTATTGGTAAGTTTTAAGTTCGTGAAGTGTTTTTTATCAAAATGAAACAACTTTAGATTAACCCTGTCCTATTTTTGGACGGGGTTATACTTTCGTCCAATTTGGTTTATGTGGAGGGAAGTGGAAACAAACACCCGGTATGATTCCCCATTTTGGATTTTGCGCAGGGAAGTGGAATCAAAGGTATGCAATGATTCCTCCAATTTGGTTTTTGCAGAGTAAAGTGGAAACAAACACCCGGTATGATTCCTCCATTTTGGATTTTGCGCAGGGAAGTGGAATCAAACGTATCCGATGATTCCTCCATTTTCGTTTTTGCGGAGAAAAGTGGAAACAAACACCCGGTATGATTCCTCCAATTTGGTTTTTGCGGAGAAAAGTGGAAACAAACACCTGGTATGATTCCTCCAATTTGGATTTTGCGCAGGAAAGTGGAATCAAACGTATGCAATGATTCCCCCCAATTTGGTTTTTGGGGAGAAAAGTGGAGACACTTAACAGGTGATGCTGAATGATTCGTTCGCTAAGGTCTCCTTGTTTTTGGAATAAAATAAACGAATTTACTTACTCCTATTTTTTTTGTAAGCTGAAATCACACAATAATTTATTATAAAACAAATAGATATTTATATAAAAATCATTATAAGTAAATACAATTAGGAGGAACTGACATGACAAAAAGCAATAAAAAACAGTTGTCTCAACAACAAAGTGCAGAATTACTCAATCTATTAAAAGTGCGTTTTGAGAAAAACATGAACCGTCATAAAGGTCTTGAATGGTCTAAAGTCCAAGCAAAGCTGGATGCAAATCCTGAAAAAATGTGGTCGCTCAATGAAATGGAAATGACCGGAGGAGAACCTGATGTTGTTGGCTATGATAAACAAAAGGACGAATACATATTCTGTGATTGTTCAAAAGAAAGTCCTAAAGGCCGCAGAAGTGTTTGTTACGACCGTAAAGCGCTAGAGTCAAGAAAAAAACATAAGCCTGAAAATAGTGCTATTGACATGGCAGCCTTCATGGGCATAGAACTATTGAATGAAGAACAATATCGAGAGCTGCAGAAACTTGAACATTTCGATATGAAAACATCAAGCTGGGTGCAAACACCCAATGATATTAGAGAACTCGGTGGTGCTCTTTTTTGTGATTGCCGCTATGACAACGTTTTTGTATATCATAATGGAGCTGACTCCTACTATGCTGCCAGAGGCTTTCGCGGCTTGCTGAAGGTCTGAATATGGCACAAAAAACTGATTGCCTATTACAATTATCCTGAGATTGATGATGTTTCATACGAGGCACCTCCTATAAATATAGACATGTCATTTATCCTCCTTTTTGGATACAAAATAACCTCATCCATAGACTTAAGTAAGTCTTAAGATGAGGTTTGTATTTGCGTTACCACCTTTATTTACAGACCATTCATGTCCTGTTTGAAGCTCAAGAGGTCATTGTTTATTCTTCCTTAAAAAGCTCCTCCAAAAACCGGTCCCGATTCTCCAAAAAATACTTTGTAATCTGATAATGATCTGTGTCCGTATAATCGATTTCGGCAATGCGGTGCGAATCAAAGCTTACTATATTTGCACCGGGAAATCCAAGCAAGATAGGAGAATGTGTGGCAATAATGAATTGTGTGTCACCATCTTTTGTTAAATCATGAATGATGCGCAGCAGGGTCAGCTGTCTTGACGGGGAAAGAGCGGCCTCCGGCTCATCCAGTAAATAGACGGCTTTTTTGCCAAAGCGATTGAGAAAAAGAGATAAAAAGGATTCGCCATGTGATTGATGATGGAGCGATTTTCCGCCATATGATCCAAATACATTACCCGATAACGGGTCTTCATTCAGTTCTTCCAGATAGGATGCAAACTGATAAAAGGACTCGGCTCTCAGGAAAAAGCCATTTTTGATTTTTGGCATCCAGGCAAGCCTGATATACTTCCCTAAATCAGATTGAGAGCTCCTCGTTTCATAAAGATGATGGGTGCCGCCGGCTGTATTGAACCCGCACTGATAAGCAATAGCCTCCATCAATGTCGATTTGCCGGACCCATTTTCACCGACAAAAAAAGTAACAGGGCTTTTAATCTTCAGTTCATCCATGTTTGAAATGGCCGGAATGGAAAAAGGATATGTTTCAAACGAAGGAATCTCTTCTTTTTTTAATTTGATTGATTTTAAGAACATGTTTATCACCTGCTTTTAGTTTAGCAGGAATGTCCGTTTAAAGTCATAATTTAAACGGACATTTTATAAATTGGATGACAGCATAAACGAATGTAGTCCGCTGTTTTATCGGCAATGATCTCTTTATCGTAATCCATGGAAGCAACATGATAGGAGTTATCTAGACTGATGATTTGTTTCATAGTTGATGAGACTTTTTCATAAAGGGTATCGGAGCTGTCCGGAGGGACGACGTGATCTTCTTCGGATTTAAAGATGAGCGCCGGACATGAGACATTTGAAAGCTTTGGTTTTACAGATTTTATCAGGTTAAGGAGATTGTGGACGGCTGTAATCGGAACAGCTGAGTATGTGATTTCTTCAATTCCTTCTGCCTTTATATCCGGTTTTCCTTCGGGGATGTACCTTGGTTCTGACTGATTTTCAAAAGACTCGTATCCAGGCACGCGTAAAGCTGCGTTGATTGTAATCACACCGCTGATTTCTTTATATTTTGCAGCCAAATGCACAGCGAGGATTCCGCCCATTGATTGACCTGCAATAAATACGATGCGGCAGATTTTTTTTAGCTTTAAATAAGCCTGTTCAACGTCTTTGATCCAATCTGTATAACAGCAGGCTTCAAGCTCGAGAATATTAGTCCCGTGACCTTTTAGCCGCGGGGCAAGGACGGTAAAGCCTTTGTCTGCAAGCAGCTTTCCGAGCTCCCCCACACTTTGCGGTGTTCCGACAAAGCCATGGCAAAGCAGAATGCCAATCTCATTTCCTTTATAAAAAAAGCTCTCAGCACCGGGCAATACAGCGTGATTTATTTTAGTCATTTTCCGTTCCTCCAATTCAACAATAATAGAAGAAAAGCCCTATCTTTCACTGGCAATAAAGAGAGGGCTTTTCTTTATCAACCAAAGCGGATAGCTTTGCTGGTGGGAGCACCTTTCCGTTTGCCGGTGGTTGCTGTGAAGTCGGGGAGCCAGATCTCTCGTTCACTCTTGATAATTTATTTAATTCTGATTGGTTTAGTTGGTTTTAATGATCGTATCATGATCAGCTTTTAACTGTCAATAGATTCCTGAAGCATTTGTCTTCACAAAAGACAAAAACTGGAGTAAAATACTTATATTCCAATCAGACAGGTGGGATTTAAATGAACGCCATTCCTAAACCTCTTGTATTAACGAATCAATGGTTTATTGTTTTATCTGTTGCAGCCGCTTGGATTACAGGATTTGGCTGGTTTCTTCTTATACCTCTAATAGCAGGATTAATGGGACTTCTTTTTAAATTTAATCCTATTATGAAGACGGCAAAGCTCTTTTTGAGAAAAAAGCCTTCAGAATATATACCAGAGGATTTTGACCAGCAGCAGTTTAATCAGCTTATTGCAGTGATCTGTCTTAGCCTTGGTTTTCTTGGATATATGATGAACTGGATGACTCTGGCATATATCTTTACCGTTATGGTCGCGCTTGCTGCATTTGTTGCCATTTTGGGCTTTTGTGTGGGCTGCTTTATTCGTTTTCAGTGGCAGCAATATCGATACCGCAGGCTTTCTAAGCAGTGATAATTTTTCTGAAAAAGTGTTGACTTTCTGAAAATACCAGCGTAAAGTAGGACTCACATCGAAAATATGAAACTTCTTATCACGAGAGGTGGAGGGATTTGGCCCTTTGAAACCTCGGCAGCAGACTCCCATGAGAACTGTGCCAACTCCAACAAGCGTGATTTCGCTTGAGAGATAAGAAGAGTGAACGGTCTTTTACCTATGATCTTACCCTCTTCTTGGCTTTCAGGAAGAGGTTTTTTGTTTTCAAAAAATTAATAGATTTCTTATCCAGAGAAGCGGAGGGACTGGCCTGATGATGCTTCGGCAGCGGACTTTTCTAAAAAGTACTGTGCCAATTCCAGCAGGCGAGAAGCCTGGGAGATAAGAAGAGACCTAGTGATTCTTTATGAAGTCATGCCCTCTTCTTGTCGGATAGAAGAGGGTTTTTTTATTTTAAAAATTGCGGGAGGCATACATATGATTCAATTTGAAGGCGTCACAAAGGTTTATAACAGCGGAGGTAATGAAGTGAGAGCACTTGACGGCATTGACCTTCATGTTAAACAAGGGGAAATTTGCGGAGTGATCGGATTCAGCGGAGCCGGTAAAAGCACACTGATCCGCACAGTGAATTTGCTTGAGCGTCCAAGCTCTGGGAAAATCATTGTCGATAATCTTGATTTAACAGCTCTTTCCCAAAAGGAAGTAAGGCAGGTTAAGCGCAAAATCGGCATGGTCTTTCAGCATTTCAATCTGCTGAATTCCAAAACGGTATTCGCCAATGTTGCGATGCCGCTTCTTCTTGCAAAAACCTCTCAAAAAGTAATCAAAGAAAGAGTAACAGAATTATTGTCATTTGTAGGTTTAGAGGATAAAGCGAACCAATATCCTGACCAATTATCAGGCGGTCAAAAGCAGCGTGTCGGAATAGCCAGAGCACTTGCAACACAGCCTTCTATTCTATTGTGCGATGAAGCAACGTCCGCACTTGATCCTCAAACAACAGGCTCCATTCTGAAGCTTTTGAAGAAGATTAATCAGGAATACAACATAACGATTTTAATGATCACCCATGAGATGTCCGTCATCAGGGAGGTTTGCGACAGGGTGGCCGTGATCGAGGGCGGAAAAATTATCGAATCAGGTTCAGTCTTCGATGTTTTCTCAAATCCGCAAACAAAAACAGCTTCGAATTTTGTCAGCTCGGTTCTGAACGATTCCATCCCGGAATCTGTGCTGAAATTAGTGCAGGAGGAGAATGCTCCGGGACAGATTTTCAAAATTAACTTTGTCGGCAAATCTTCAGGACAGCCGCTGCTATCTCAGATTGCAAAACGGTTTGATCTTGATATCAATGTTTTATTTGGAAACATCACAGAGCTTCAGGGCATCCCGTTCGGTCATTTGATTGTTGAACTTCAGGGAACGGAAAGTGAAATTAAACGGGCTTTATTAGTGATGAATCAGGAAAATGTCACAGTGAAAGAGGTGGAAGCACATGCTAGTTGATTCACAGCAAATTATTGATGCACTGATAGAAACACTTGCGATGACAGGTTTTTCATTGCTTTTCTCAACCTTGATCGGACTGCCGCTTGGTGTGCTGCTGGTCATCACAAGAAAAGGTCACCTATGGGAGAATGCCATTATTTTTAATATCTTGAACGGCGTCGTCAATATCTTCCGTTCTGTACCCTTTATCATTTTAATGGTCGCAATTGTTCCTCTTACCAGATTAATTGTAGGAACTTCAATTGGGACAGCAGCAGCTGTAGTACCGCTTGTCTTTTATGCAGGTCCATATATTGCGAGATTGATTGAAAACTCATTATTAGAAGTGGATCCAGGGGTCATCGAGGCAGCAGAAGCTATGGGAGCAACACCAGCGCAAATCATCTTTAAATTTATCGTTCCGGAAGCATTAAGCTCGCTTGTTTTAAGCCTTACAATCGCTACAGTCGGTCTTGTCGGAGCATCAGCGATGGCAGGTGCTGTCGGCGGAGGAGGACTCGGGGATCTCGCCATTACATACGGCTATCAGCGCTTTGATACGGCGGTCATGATCATTACTGTTACAATCCTTGTTGTGCTCGTTCAGGGACTTCAGTCATCAGGTAACTTATTATCTAAAAAAATCAGAAGACGATAGGGAGAGAAACAGGATGAAAAAATTTATAATCTTAGCACTAATTCTAGTATTGGGAGCTCTTGCTGCGGGCTGCGGAAACAAAACAGCAAACGGAAAAGAAGAAGTAAATGTCAAAATTGGCGTTAGCGGATCAGATAACCGCATTTGGGATTTTGTTGCAAAGAAAGCTGAAAAAGAGGGCATCAATATTGAGATCGTCACATTCTCAGATTACGTACAGCCAAATCTGGCACTATCAGAAGGTGAGCTTGATGCAAATGCATTCCAGACTATCTCTTATTTTAACGCATTCAAAAAAGAACACGATCTTGATCTTTCACCGATTGGTACAACTGTCATCGCGCCGCTTGGGCTTTACTCTGAAAAATATAAATCAGTTAAAGACATTCCAGAAGGCGGAAAAATTGCCGTGCCAAACGAAGCAACAAATATGGGCAGAGCGTTCCTTCTGCTTCAGGATGCAGGCTTAATTGAATTGCCTGAGGACTTTGATGGAAATGGTTCATTGGACAAAATCGTCTCAAATCCAAAAAACCTAGAAATTGTCCCTGTTGTTGCAGGCCAGACACCGCGTGTGCTTCCTGACGTAGCGGGATCAATCATTAATAACGGTATTGCTGTGGATGCAGGCTTTAGCCCAGTGAAGGACTCCATTTTCCATGAAGATGAAACGGCTACTCCATATATCAACATTATTGCAGCACGTACAGAAGATAAAGATCGCAAAGAATTGAAGAGAATTGTTGAACTATATCAAGAAGAAGATACTGCAAAATTTATTGAAAAAGAATATGACGGAAGCACGATTCCTACATTTGTGCCTCTAAGCAAAATTGGAGAATGAAATTAAGAATTATATGCAATAAAGGAGTGGAACAGTAAAGAGACTGGGACGTAACGATCCTCTCCTGAATGAAAGCCGAACATTGAATAGTGCGAAAACCTTTAAAAGAAAGGGCTATTTTCCCATAAATTGTTGTTTTTCATGATAAATAATGTCCGTTCCTTTCCGCTCCAGGAACTTGCTTTCCGCGGGGAGCATGGGAGCCTCCTCGGCGTTGCCTGTGGGGTCTCCCATTTTGCTCTATTTCCCGCAGGAGTCAAGTTCCTTCCGCTGCAATCCACTTAAGGTTTCTAACATTTAGTACTGTAGCAACAATATTTATGAAAAGAGCCAAAGAAAAAAATCCGAACTAAAACGAAATTCAAATTGGAATTTCACATAATAGTTTGGATTTTTCTTTGGCTGAAAACCATTTGTCCCAGCCCCTATTTCTTATTGGGCAGCAGTTTCCCAATAATAATCGCTTCCCAAACGCTCCACGGCAGAACTCTTTTTAAGAAAAGAGACAGACGAACCCCTTTCCCAACTATGTATCTCAATTTAACAACCGTCTTTTTTTCACAAAGTTTTACTATGAGTTCAACAACTTCGGCTGGATTTCCAAGCTTTTCTCTTCCCAGTTCAAGTTCATTTTCTATTCCAATCATATATTGATAATAAGGAGAACTTGCATCCATTGAAACAGGCGACACTTTCTTGCCTGTTGTCCAAATATTTGTAGAAAAAGACCCGGGCTCAACCAAAATGACATCAATTCCGAACGGCTTTACTTCTAGGCGAAGACTTTCACTGAAGCCTTCAAGTGCATGTTTTGACGAAACATACGGAGACAATCCAGGAAAACCAATCAATCCGCTGATGCTGCTCATATTAATGATCTTGCCGCTTCGCTGTGACCGCATAAAAGGAAGAACAGCTTGTGTAACGGCAATCACGCCAAAAAAATTCGTCTCAAATTGCTCTCGGTACTCATCCACAGTTATTTCCTCGCCGAAGCCTCCATATGCATATCCAGCGTTATTAATAAGAATGTCTATTTTGCCTCTTTCATTCAAAAATTGGGTAAGCGCCTGAATGGAGTCAGCGGACGTGACATCAAGCTTAAGCAGAGTCACACGGTCGCTCAAGCCATCATCCTCAATCGATTTCATCAGCAAATCCTTCTTTCCCATGTTCCTCATTGTTGCAATCACATCATATCCGGCCTTTGCAAGTCTCTGTGCAGCAAGCATGCCAAACCCGCTTGAAGCCCCGGTGATAAGCACGGTCTTTTTGGACATCCATTTCTCCTCCGTATCTTATATTCTTTCCTTTATTATAGATGCTTTCATCGAAAAGCGGGCGTAAGAGATTTCTAGATTCAAGGTGAATCTTTCGTATAATTATCAGAATTATTATAAAATTAAAGCGCAGACATGCAGAAAGGAATGATGATATGGAACGGCGCGCTTTCGGTAAAACAGATATGAATGTAAGTGTTCTAGGTTTTGGAGCAGCAGAAATAGGCTTTTCAGAAGCAACGCCTGAAACAGTCGACCGTCTGCTTGGCACCGCTCTTGATGCAGGTTTGAATGTCATAGACACGGCAGAATGCTATAACATCAGCGAAGAATTAATCGGCAGCACCATGTCTCATAGAAGAGACGATTATTATTTATTTACAAAATGCGGACATACATCGGGTTTAAACGGTGATGACTGGGATCCTGCCATGCTTGAACAATCGATTGACCGCAGCTTGAAAAGGCTGAAAACGGACTATGTGGATACCATTCATCTCCATAGCTGTTCTGAGGAAGTCCTGCGCAAAGGGGATGTTATTGACGTTTTAAGGCGGGCAAAGGAAAAAGGAAAAACCCGGTACATTGGCTACAGCGGAGATCATACAGATGCCCTTTACGCCATAAAAACCGGGGCGTTTGATACATTTGAAACGTCTGTAAGCATAGCTGATCAGGAAGCAATTGATCTCACCATTCCAGAGGCTTTGAAAAGGGAAATGGGCATTATTGCAAAACGGCCGATTGCCAATGTCGCCTGGAACTATCAAGAGAAGCCTGAGAATGGCTACTATCAGGAATATTGGGAAAGGTTTCATAAGCTGGAATATAGCTTTCTGGAGGGGAATCTGACAGAAGCTGTTGAAAAAGCTCTTCGTTTTACTTTGACCGTTCCCGGTGTCCATACGGCCATCGTCGGGACAGCGAAGCCAGACAGATGGACCCAGAATGCCAAACTCGCGAGCAAGGGAAATCTTACTGAAAAAGAGTACAAAGAAATAAGGTCTCTCTTCCAAAAAGCAGCCCAGTCTGATTGGGTTGGACAAGTTTAGTGAATTTCGTTGAAAAATTCAGTCTGAAAAGACTGAATTTTTTTAATTTAAGTGAGAGAATGAAAATAAATAGACGTCTAATTAGGTAAAGAGTCCAAACGGGGTGGATAAATGAACGAACATCACAGGGAAATCGAGCGGATGTTTAAGCTGTTCGGAGATGATCTGTATCACTTCCTTGTTTACTACAAAGGAACTCATGATGTGGAAGATGATGTCCAAGAAGTGTTCTTCAGGGCTTTAAAAAGCAATTTTCGCGGGGATTCTCATCCGAAAACATGGCTGATTGGCATTGCCAGAAAACTTGTCATCGATCAGCGCCGCAAGAAACGGTTTCTTTCTTGGCTGCCAAAACCCGAGCTGCCGAAAAGTCCTGATGACATTCTGATAGAACATGAAAACATAAGGGAAGCCTGCAAAGCAATCGATGCACTGAAAACAGAATACCGAGATGTAGTCATGCTGAGAGTGATCTCTGAGCTTTCTGTGGAAGAAACGTCAGAAGTTCTCGGCTGGACAAGGGAAAAAGTCAGCCGCACGTATTACAGGGCAATGAAGAAACTAAATCAGAATGGACAGGATGCTATTAAGAAAGGAGGGGCTGAACTTGAATCCTGAAAATCTTCAGTTTCCGAAAAAAACGTTATCTCCCGAACAGCGCGAGAGAATCAGCAAGGCCCTTTCCAAGAATCGGCCAGGAGTTTCCCTTGCCGTGATGCACAGGGTATTCCAGCTGTCAGTCACATTGTTTCTTTTAATCGGAGTTGGCATCTTTTCTCTCTTTTTTGTAAGTGGTGAAAAAGGGGAGGATGCACGAAATGGGGGAGCGAAATACAGCATACAGCTTCCTGATGGAATCGAAGCAGAGGGAAGCGTAAATACACTGATTTTTAAACAAGGTGAAAGGACTGTAGGAGGCACAGCTCCAACTACACCTGAAGAAAAGCAAAGCCTTGAAAGCGGACCTGGAATCTTTGAAAAAAAAGAAATAAATGACTTAAAGTATCCTGCTGTAAGAATACTCGAGCATGTTAAAACAATGACTGCTATTCAAACCTATCACTATTTCGTTCAGACAGAAGAAAAAACATGGGTAAGAGTTTACTTCCATACACCTTACGTAACTGAAGAACAAGCTGCTGAAGCTATGCGAACGTTTTCAATTGAGTAAGCTGAAGTCAAATACAGTTGACTTCAGCTTTTTTTCATGTTAATTTGTATATGCAAATGAAAAAAGGACTGATGAAAGTGAATGAAGAAGAACAAGTATTAATTCATTGCCTCTATTTTACTGCAAACCGCTTTGCCCGCAATATGACGAAACTTGCTGAACAAGTTTTTAACGTTGGAGATCTTGCTCCTTCTTATTTGTATTTGATCATGACTGTGAAGTTCCATCCGGAAATTACACAAAAAGAACTATGCAAAAAGCTGTCAATTGCACCGTCAACCAGTACTAGATTTATTGATAAGCTTGAGAAGCAGCAGCTTGTGAACCGAAAAGTGAACGGCAAGCAATCATTTATCTCGCTGACAGAAGAAGGAGAAAAAGTGTACACCCAGTTCCGTGATTCTTTAAAGGATCTCTTTGAAGACTATTCTGATGTACTCGGACGCGATTTCAGCTTAAATTTAAGCAAAATGCTTCATGAAGCAAGCAATAAATTAGAGAAAGAAAAATAAAAATTTTTTTAAGTTTTCATTTGCATATACAAATGACTAATGGAGGTAAAGAGATAGAATCCGCAGTTTAGCAGACAGTCTTCATTAGGAATTACAGCCGAAAGGTGTTTATGCAGGTACCTTAACAAGCAAAGGGTTTGTTGAGATGCATTTTTGAGATGTGATTTCAAAAGAAGTTATTTATGAAGAGAAAATATAAAAAAATTTAACCTGATATTTGTATATATATAAACGAAAAGAGGAGAATTTAATATGAAAACATTAGTTATAGCAGCTCACCCAAATCTTGAAAATTCAGCAGTAAACAAAACGTGGATGGAAAGACTCCGCAGAGAAAGTGATGTAACGGTTCATGATCTTTATCATGAATACCCAGACTTTAAGGTAAATGTTGAACGTGAACAGAAAATGTTATTGGAGCACGACAGAATCGTTTTTCAATTTCCGTTCTACTGGTACAGCAGCCCGTCTTTACTAAAAGAATGGCAGGATACCGTGCTTTCATATGGATGGGCGTATGGTTCTGAAGGAACGAAGCTTCACGGCAAAGAGTTTGTTTTAGCCATGTCCACTGGAGGGCCGGAAGCGGCCTATCAAGCAGGAGGCTACAACGAGTACAGCATGAGTGAATTGACCAAGCCATTTCAGGCAATGGCTAACCTGACAGGGATGCGTTTTCTCCCTGCATTTATCACGCACGGTGTTCGTTTTCTGACTCAGGAACAATTAAATGAAACTGCTGAAAAGCTGGTTTCTCATCTTAAAGCGTAAAGAAAAAAAGAGGGGATTGTCCAATAAGTCTCTAAAATGAAGCAGGCAGGAAAAACAAAAGTTATTTCCTGCCTGCTTTTTCTGTAGGCTCTTTTCCTAAACTTTGTTGTTTTAGATTACATGTTAAAAATCTTGAATGGAGCGGAAAGGAACGGACAACATTTATAATCGAAAACAACCATTTTATGCGAAAACAGACTTTCTGAACAGCCCCCACTTTTTTACTCTCACGAAGAAATGCTATCCTTCTCAGGCTGCTTAAGTTTTAAAAAGTGATAAAGCTGAGGTGTTACAATTCCAACAAGGATCATGCCGATGCCGGCTGTCTGTAAAAGTGTAACTTGCTCTTTTAAGATAAGTATAGAGCAGAGAATGGCCGTCGGCAGTTCAGCTGCGCCTAAAATCGTTGCAATGCCTGAACCAATTTTGGGTGTTCCAATTGAAAACAAGACAACGGGTATGAATACGCCAAAAAAGCCCAGCAGCAATGCATACACCCATAATCCTGACTGCATGGAGCCATTAGTCAGAAAATCAGGTGAAAAGGTGATTATTAAAAAGAGTGCAGCACCCAATGACATAAACAAACTCCGGTTTAAAGACGGCAATTCGGCAGCCACTCTTCCGCTTGCAAAAATAAACAGTGAAAAGGAAACAGCCGATAATAGTCCCCAGATGATTCCGGGATCACTGAAACTAAAAGCATTTTGGCCAAAGATGTTTCCCGCCAAAAATGTGCCTATTAAAAGAATGCATGCAGCAAGCACCTTATCAGGACCCGGCAGCTTTTTCACAGCGATTGCCTCAATGACAATCCCAATCCAAGTAAATTGAAATAATAGGATAATGGCAATAGATGCGGGAACCGTCTCAAGAGATTTTCCGTAAAAAATACCAGTCAAACTGGTAGTGGTTCCTGTAATCATTAAGACAAGCGCCTGCTTTAAAGGGATTTTTTTTCTTGAGAAAAAGGTCACACAGATCAAAAACATGAAAAAACCGAACAAATATTGGCTTCCAATCACTTCGTTCACTGTAAATCCGTGCATGTAGGCAATTTTAATGATGGTAGAAATAACGCCGTAGCTGCATGCGCCGACCAGAACAAGAAATGAATATTTAACTAAATGGCTCACAATGAAAACTCCTTATGAAACAAGCTTCAATCCAACTGTAGCTGAGATGATCATGCTGATAAAAAGGATTCTTTTCCAGCTGCTTGAATCTCCGTAAAATAAAATGCCTACAAGTGCGCTGCCTGCAGATCCAATTCCTGTCCAGACAGAATATGCGGTTCCAAGCGAAATGGTCTGCAGAGATTGATTTAATAGAAGAAAGCTGAATGAAAAGCCTGCAATCATGATCAGCAAGGGAACGATTCCTTTAGAATCTTTCATTTTGTTGATTCCGATGACTCCGACAACTTCAGATAGGCCTGCTGCTATCAGTAAAATCCAGTCCATCAGTTCGCAGCCTCCTCTTTTTTATCATCAGACAATGTTTTTAGTCCAATGACACCGCCAACTAAGACGATGATTAAAAGTATTTTGATAAGCTGAAATGGCTCGTTAAAAAAGAGAATTTCTGAAATAACGGTTCCTGCAGCGCCAAGTCCTGTAAAGACTGCGTAAACTGTACTCACGGGCAGTCTTTTAGTTGCACTGATCAGCAAATAAAAACTGACACATATTGTAATAATGGTAATAAGCCATTCATACCAAATGTCTGAGTATTTTAATCCCGCCACCCAGATCACTTCGATGAATCCGGCTAAAAAAACGTTTATCCAGTCGCGATTCATGATGTTCTTCCTTTCTGAGAGATAATCCCGTTCCAGTAAACACTAAAACACCCATCTAATCTCTTTTTAAATCGTTCTGCGCCGCCGTAAAGAATTTCAACCAGAACTGCATCAACCAGTCCCATATAGGCTATCACTGCATCTGATTGCTCTATTGATATAGCTTTTTGATCATTGAAGATGGTTGTAAGCAGCTCTTCAAAAGTATCCAAATAGGTGTACACTTTCTTCATCACTTCATCGTAGAGATGAACTGGCGGCAAAAAACTGATCCTGAGCATGAACTTTGTTTTATCGTCTTTTTCATAGCGGATGATATATTCTGACAGGTAATGATAAAGCGCTTCTTTTAAGGAAACGGAATTAGAGAAAACGAAGTAGTTTTTTATATACTCAATTTCGTTTTCAAGCACCTCAGTCATGACAGTAAGAAAAAGTTCATCCTTGCTCTTGAAATGAGTATAGATGGATTGTTTTTTGATGCCAACTTCATTTGCAATTGCTGCTAAAGATGCACCCTCATATCCATGTGCTGCAAAATTGCGTATAGCAGCTTCTTTAATTTGATCTGATGTCATTTTTTTCACCTTCCTGACGTTCGTCAGTCAATTATAATTCCGGAGATCATGAAAGTCAAATGCAAGAATATACGGCCATTTCTATATCTTGACATTGTCACGCTTTATTCCTTCCTGTTATGCTTGTATATGGATTGAATATAGAATAATAATCTAACAACTATACAGGAGATTTTTTTAAAATGATTAAAGCCACTTTGACCCTAACAGGATGCATGTTTTTATCAGCATTATTTTCATTTAAAGCGTTTGCTGAAGAACTCCCTTTAAAAGAACCAGACATACAAAGTGAATCGGCAGTATTGATTGATGCTGCATCAGGTCAGATTCTCTATTCAAAAGACAGTGATGCCATCATGTACCCTGCAAGTGTAACGAAGATGGCTACAGCTATCTATGCGATTGAAAATGGAAATATGGAAGATATTGTTACGGTCAGCAAAAATGCCAGAAGTGTTGATGGAACAAGGGTTTACCTTGAAGAAGGCGAGCAGGTTCCCATGAAAAAGCTCATCCAGGGCTTGTTGATCAATTCAGGAAATGATGCAGGTGTGGCGATTGCTGAACATATCAGCGGTGATACTGAGACCTTTTCTGCGGAAATGACAGCATTTCTAAAGTCAAAAGCAGGGCTTCAGCACACCAATTTCACCAACCCGCACGGCCTGTTTGATCCTGAACATGTAACGACTGCTGAAGATCTTGCAAAACTGACTCAGTACGCTTCACAAAATGATATATTTAGAGAGATTTTTTCAACAGAAGAATTGAAGTGGGACGGAGAAACATGGGATACAACGCTTCATAATCATCACAAGCTTCTTAAAGTAACACCGTATGAGGGTATGATTGGCGGAAAGAACGGCTATGTAAGCCAATCCGGTTTTACTTTATCCACTCTTGCTGAAAGAGAGAATATCAGTCTGATTGCTATTGTACTAAATGCTAAAACAGACCGTATGTCATATAAAGATACCGTGAAATTAATGGATTTTGGCTTTAATCATTTCACATCTGAATTTATTTCAGAAGGTACAGCCTTTAAAGATCAGAGCGGGCAAAAGTTTACACTGAATGAACCTCTTTATTATGCTAAAAAATTTAATGAAAGCATCACAACAGATGTCGACTTAGATGGACTTCTTGCTGTTGAAGGAGAGGATGGAAGAGAGCTCGCCACTCATAAATTAAAACCTGAAACAGCAGATGCCGGGAACGTGATGAAACAAGCAGTTCCAGATGTAAAACCATCGCTTGGTCAAAGCATGCTGCATGATCACCTGAAATTTATTGTCATGGCTTCTTTTGCAGTTGCTTTTCTTCTTGTCGGCTATTTCTTCAGGCAAGTAAGAAGATCATAAAAAAATCCTTCCTCCAATTACTGGAGAAAGGATTTTTTTATGGCGAAGCAGGCGCAGTGCTGTCTGGCTTCAACTTAAGCACTTTGTTCAGACTGGATCTAACCAAGGTGTTTCTGCTTTTCTTAGCTTGAAAGCTTGCTGTTTTTCCGTGCATAAACAAAGTAAATGATAGTTCCTATTGAGATCCAGATGAAAAATGCTGTCCATGTAATGCCAGGCAGGCTTGTCATCAAGTAAATGCAAAATAATGCACTGATTGCAGGGAAAACGGGCACAAATGGCACCTTGAATGCCCGCTCAAGGTTTGGATGGGTTTTTCTTAAGACGATTACAGCGATAGATATAAGTGTGAACGCAGCCAATGTCCCTAAATTTACAAGGTGGGCAAGTGTTGTTAAATCCACAAATCCTGCAATCGCGGCTGCAACTAAACCAGTAATCCACGTATTTTTAAAAGGTGTTTTAAATGCGGAGTGAACACTTGATAAAACACTTGGAAGCAAACCGTCCCTGCTCATCGCAAACGAAATGCGGACCTGAGCATACATCATCACAAGCAGAACAGTAGTAATCCCTGCTATTGCGCCTACAGATACAAATCCTGCAAGAGTATTTTGTCCGACATAATGCAGGGCAAACGATACGGGATCAGCGACATTGAGCTCAGTATAAGGAACCATACCCGTTAAAATTAAGGATACAGCTATGTAGAGAATCGTACAAACAGTAAGGGAAGCAATAATGCCGATCGGAACGTCACGCTGCGGTCTTTTTACCTCTTCTGCCGCGGTAGCGACTGCATCAAAGCCTATGTAAGCAAAGAAAACTGTTGCAGCGCCAGTTACAATCCCATCAAAGCCAAATGGAACAAACGGGGTCCAGTTAGCAGGCTTTACATACCAGACGCCAGCAATGATGAAGGCGACGATGACAGCAAGCTTAACAAATACCATGATATTGTTAACCCGTGTACTTTCCTTAATTCCTTTTGATAATAGTGCCGTAATTATAAAAATAATTAATACGGCAGGCAAATCAATCAATCCGCCTTTCCCCGCACCCGGTGCAGAGGTAAGGACCTCGGGCAATGCAGTGTCAAATCCTGCAAGCAGTGATTGAAAGTAGGCAGACCAGCCAGTTGCAACAGCAGATGTTGCAAGCAGATATTCAAGCATTAAATCCCAGCCAATCAAAAAGGCAAACAGTTCTCCGAGAGTTGCATATGTGTAAGTATAAACGCTTCCTGAGATTGGAACAGATGAGGCGAATTCGGCATAGCAAAAGGCAGCCAGAGCACATGCAATTCCAGACAATATAAAAGAGAGAATCAGGGCAGGTCCAGCAGCTTCAGCAGCGACCACACCTGTTAAAACGAAGATCCCGGTTCCGACTATGGCTCCGATTCCAAGCAGCGTTAAATCAAAAGCCCCCATCGTTCGATCGAGCGATTTTTGTTCGCTTTGCTTCACCATCTCTGTAATGGATTTCTTTCTGAATAAAGTACTCATAGGACCTCCCGAAAACGAATTTTACTATTTTAAAATAATTATTTTGTTGCCTGTTATTTAACCTCATCATTAGTGTTTACGGATTTTCTGTTCATAATGCAGGGCAGTCATAATGAGTAAAAGATAAAATGCTTAAAATGAAAATGTAATTGAAGATTACTTTGAGAGGACCTCTAAATATACCTAACTATTTTAGTCGTTATATTCATTTTAGAAGAAAAACAGCGAATAAATAAGCTAGGATTTTATTTGGTCACTATTTTGAACATATTTAACAGTTTTTCGTCATATTTGATGATTTTAGCGGTTTTATTGTTCTTTACAACTTAAAATCACAGGCGTAATATTACTCTCATGCAACATTGCTAAGTTATACCAGATCGCTTAATCCAATTTGGAGCGGGGGACCCACATCGGTGTGATTCCGGCACTTGGGGTGAATCGATCGCAGCATGCGAAAGAGGGGCAACTCTTATGCCCTAACCCGGCAGCTAACCTCGTAAGCGTCTTAAGAGAAGGGACGGTGCACAATTAATCGACTTGAAAAATAAAATCCGATAATCGCTTAATCCTTAAATAGGAGCGGGGGACCCAATCTTTTGTGGTGAAAATCACTAGGGGTGAGTCCATTTGAAAAATGGTAGGGCTACTCTCAATTGCCCGAATCCGACAGCTAACCTCGTAAGCGTTCTGAGAGAGGATACCTTTGTGGAGAACACTGGGTCTATGCCTCAGTGTTCTTTTGTATGCTTTTTAAATGTAAATTAATTAAATATTTGTAAAAAAAACCTAATCGCTTAATTTCTTAATGAAATCGGGGGACCCAATCTTTTGTGGTGAAAACCACTAGGGGTGAGTCCATTTGAAAAATGGTAGGGCTACTCTCATAGCCCGAATCCGACAGCTAACCCCGAAAGCGTTGTGAGGGAAAATCAAAATCGCAGTGATACGTCACGTTTCTTTAGTGATGCTAAAAGCCGCGGAAGAGATCCCTCTTCCGCGGCTTTTTTATTGAATCAGAAAAGGCAGGGAACGTCATGGAAGCGATGCTGATTTGCATTCCAAGCTATTCAAGGCTCGGCTGCATGGATGAAATTCTCCCGGATGACTCTTCACTTGCATTTGTAACAGGAGATTACAGTGTGCAGAGGTATTTGAAAAGCAGAGGGTTCAAAACGATTTATTTTATCAGGCAGAATGTTCAGTATCTGCTTATACATGAACCGATCGCAAGAGTGCTTCTGCTGGAAGACAAAATCGCAGAAACGTGTCAGTTAATTGAAATTCTCAAAGCCAGTGTAAGAGCTCCGATTACAGTCATCACTAAAAAAGCCAATTACCCGGCAAAGCTTTATGAACTGCTCGGGGCAAAGCACGTTTTTTATTCGAAACAAGATAATGTGAAATTTCTGATTCAGTAAGAACAGGGGGGAACGACATGTTAGACAGTATGATGTTACTTGCATTTGCTGCCCTTGCATTAGTAATGGCGGGGCTTGTCAAATGGTCGGATGAAATTGTGAAAGAAGGCAGGGGAGAGAAATGATGATCGTCTTGCTTCTCGGCATTGCCGCGATTACCCTTTATTTGCTTTATGCATTGGTAAATCCAGAAAAATTTTAACTTGCGGAGGAAAAGACCTTGAGCGTACTATCCATCATTTCAATCATTGTTACTTTGGCACTTGCCGTGCTGCTGGCAAAGCCGGCGGGACATTATATAGCCCGGGCTTTTACGTACCAATCTACTAAATTGGATGCAGTATTCGGTCCTGTGGAAAAAGCGGTTTATAAGATAAGCGGAATTAAACAGGTAGATCAAAGCTTCAGACAATATGCAACTTCTCTTTTATTTTCAAATATGTTCATGATTTTTATTGTGTATCTAGTGTTTCGTTTTCAAGGAAACCTGCCGCTGAATCCGAGCGGCATGGCAGGGATGGATCCAACCCTTGCTTTTAATACGGCCATCAGTTTTATGACAAATACAAATCTCCAACATTACAGCGGAGAAAGCGGCCTGTCCTATTTATCTCAGATGATTGCTATAACGTTTATGATGTTCGTCGCCCCTGCAACTGCATTTGCGGCTGCAATTGCATTAATAAGAGGTCTCGCAGGAAATCCGCTTGGAAATTTCTTTATTGATCTAATCCGGTCTATCACACGTGTTCTTCTTCCGATTGCTTTTATCGCTGCACTGATCTTCGTTTTTCTTGGGGTACCGCAAACACTCGATTCAAGTGTTACGGCCACAACGGTGGAAGGTGCCGAGCAGACAATCGCAAGAGGACCGGTTGCTTCTCTTTTATCTATTAAGGAAGTTGGAAACAACGGCGGAGGTTTTTTCGGAGTAAACTCAGCCCATCCGTTTGAAAACCCGAATGCGATCAGCAACTTGCTTCAGATCCTCTTGATGCTGCTGATTCCGACAGCCATTCCCTTTACGTATGGAAAGATGGTAGGGAATGCGAAACAGGGAAGAATTTTATTTGCTGCAATGGCGATGATATTTGTGGTGTTTCTAGGTACATCCCTTTATGCAGAATTCCAGGGAAATCCAAGATTAGCTGAAGCCGGCCTTGAGCAGGCATCCGGCAGCATGGAAGGGAAAGAAGTTCGGTTTGGTGCAGATCAATCTACTCTTTATGCCATCGTGACAACCGCTTCTGAAACTGGAGCCGTCAATACGATGCATGATACGCTGTCACCTGTAACTGGGATGCTGGCTTTATCCAATATGCTGCTGAATACGGTGTTTGGCGGTATTGGGGCAGGCTTTATGAACATTATCATGTATGCTATCATAGCCGTTTTCCTGTCGGGGTTAATGGTCGGACGTACTCCGGAATTCCTGGGCAAGAAAATAGAAGGAAAAGAAATGAAGCTGATCGCTGTGACGCTGCTTATCCATCCGTTTTTGATTCTGGCTTCAACAGCCGTTGCTTTGTATACACCGCTTGGTTCGGATGGGATTTCAAATCCAGGGTTTCACGGGCTCTCCCAGGTTCTTTACGAGTACACATCTTCTGCAGCCAATAATGGTTCAGGATTTGAAGGGCTTGGGGATGCAACGCCATTTTGGAATATCTCGACCGGAATTGTCATGTTTGTCGGAAGATACTTTGGGATTATTGCCATGCTTGCAGTAGGAGCTTCTTTGGCCGCTAAAAAGATTGTACCCGAGACAATCGGCACATTCCGTACAGATACTGGACTCTTTGGAACCATTTTTGTAGGAGCTGTCTTTATTGTCGGGGCTTTGACATTCTTCCCGGTATTGGTTCTGGGACCGGTAGCAGAGCTCTTAACTTTATAAACCTAATTGGAGGATCCTGAAATGAGTAAGCCATCTTTAGCAACAGCAGTAAAGACTGCTGAGAGATATGAACTGAACAAAGCTTCTGAACAGATGCAGCCTGATGATGATAACAAAGAAAACAAAAAGCCTGCAGAAAAGGGGCTTATAGTGAACGCCATTAAAGCATCCTTTTTCAAATTAGATCCGCGGGTTATGGTGAAAAATCCAATCATGTTCATTGTCGAAATCGGATTTGCTCTAACACTGCTTCTTACATTTTTCCCTTCTGCTTTTGGTTCAACTGAAGTTAATGTCTGGGTTAATCTGACGGTATCCCTGATTCTTCTGTTTACGGTTCTATTTGCGAATTTCGCAGAAGCACTTGCAGAGGGCCGGGGAATGGCACAGGCGAATTCTCTTAAGAATTCGAAAAAAGAAATGACGGCAAATAAGGTAAAACCTAATGGAGATGTGGAAAAAACAGATTCCGCTTCGCTCCGTAAAGGAGATGTCGTCATCGTTTCGCAGGGTGAATTTATTCCAGGGGACGGAGAGGTCATTTCAGGCCTTGCCTCAGTAGATGAATCAGCCATTACGGGAGAATCTGCACCTGTAATAAAAGAAGCGGGAGGAGACTTCAACTCTGTTACAGGCGGCACAAAGGTTGTCAGCGATCAAATCAAGGTAAGAATTACGAGTGATCCCGGTGAATCATTCCTTGATAAAATGATTGCGCTTGTTGAAGGGGCGCAGCGTCAAAAAACACCGAATGAAATTGCTTTAAATACGGTTTTAACAAGCTTGACTCTTATCTTTATGATTGTGGTTGTCACATTGCCTTTTTATACAAATTATCTCGGCTTTCAACTTGAAATCCCAGTATTGATTGCCTTGCTTGTGTGCTTAATACCGACAACAATCGGCGGCCTTCTGTCAGCGATTGGGATCGCGGGGATGGACCGGGTTACACAATTTAATGTGATTGCCATGTCAGGGAAAGCGGTTGAAGCTGCTGGCGATATTAATACCATCATTTTAGATAAAACAGGAACGATCACGTTTGGGAACAGGATGGCAAGTGAGTTTACTCCAGTCGGAAATCACGCGATGCAGGATCTGGCTCAATGGACGGCCATTAGCTCACTTGAAGATGAAACACCAGAAGGAAGATCTGTTCTTGAACTGCTGAAGAAGAAACAGCTTGTCTTTAATACAGATATCGCAATAGGCGGAACGTTTATCGAATTTAAGGCAGAAACGCGCATGAGCGGAATGGACCTTGCGGATGGGAGTGTTGTCAGAAAAGGGGCGGTAGAAGCCGTAAAGAAATGGGTTCTCTCACAAGGCGGAACCATTCCTTCTAATTTAGACCGGAAAACAGATGAAATATCAAAGGCTGGAGGCACACCTCTTGCTGTAGCCATGAACGATCAGATTTTTGGGCTGATTTACTTGAAAGATACAGTAAAGCCAGGCATGAAAGAGCGTTTTGACAAGCTTCGCAGCATGGGAATCAAGACCGTCATGTGCACAGGCGACAATCCACTTACAGCAGCAACGATTGCTAAAGAAGCAGGCGTTGATGAGTTTATCGCAGAATGCAAGCCTGAGGATAAAATTGAAGTCATTAAGTATGAACAATCACAAGGCAAGCTTGTTGCGATGACGGGCGATGGTACAAATGATGCTCCAGCTCTCGCCCAGGCGGATGTTGGTCTTGCCATGAACAGCGGTACGGCAGCTGCCAAGGAAGCAGCAAATATGGTGGATTTAGATTCAAATCCAACAAAAATTATTGAAGTCGTCTCGATCGGAAAACAGCTGCTGATGACACGGGGGGCTTTGACAACCTTCAGCATTGCCAACGATATCGCGAAATATTTTGCCATCATTCCTGCGATGTTCATGCTTGCCATTCCTGAAATGAACGTGCTGAATATCATGAGACTTGATTCACCGATATCAGCTATTCTTTCAGCACTCATCTTCAACGCGGTCATTATTCCAATTCTGATACCTCTCGCTATGAAAGGCGTCAGCTATAAACCGATGAGTTCGAATGCTTTGCTGAGAAGAAACTTGCTTATATACGGTTTTGGGGGAGTACTGGTTCCTTTCATCGGAATAAAAATCATTGATGCAGTTCTTGCTTTATTTATATAAGAAGAAAAGAGGTTTTTTAAAGTGGAAGAAAAACAATCGATCATCGGTCCGATCATCAGAATGAGCTTATTATTAATGGCAGTCTGCGGGTTGGTTTACCCAGCTGCAGTAACAGGGATTGCCCAAACCATTTCTCCTGCAAAGGCAGATGGAAGCTTAGTATATGATGAGAATCACAATGTGATAGGTTCTGAGCTTATCGGGCAGACCTTTGCAGGAGACAGCTATTTTCATGGAAGAATTTCAAGTATAGACAATAATGGCGCCGGCTCAGGATCCAATAACTATGCACCATCCAATGAAGATATGCTGAAGCGTACGCAGGAATCCATCGAAGAATGGAAGAAAAACAATCCGGAAACGCCAATCAGTGAAGTGCCCAATGATCTGCTGACAAATTCGGGCTCCGGACTGGATCCGCATATAAGCCCAAAAGCGGCATATGCTCAAGTCAATCGAGTTTCAGAAGCAGCAGGAATCAAACAATCAGAGCTTGAAAAACTGATCACGCAGCATGTTCAAGGAAGAGACCTTGGAGTGTTTGGAGAAGAAAGAGTTAACGTTCTTCAACTAAATCTGGACTTAAAAAACATGCTGAATGAATGATGAATGTGCACCTCAGCTGTCATTAAGGCTGAGGTCATTCATCTTTAAAGAGGTGAATCAATGAGTGAAAAACACCCTTATTTCAGACGGAAAACGCCACAGGAGCTGCTTGATGAAATTGCAGACTTGAAAAGGGGGAAGCTGAAACTTTACGTCGGGGCAGCTCCCGGAGTCGGTAAATCGTATAAAATGCTGCAGGATGCCCATGATTTAAAACTCGAAGGCATCGATGTTGTGATAGGGCTGATTGAATGTCACGGCAGAAAAGAAACAGAGGAACTGATTAAAGATATGGAAGTGGTTCCTCTAAAAGAGATGAAGTATAAAGGAAGTATGTTTAGAGAACTGAATGTAGATGCCATCATACAAAGAAAGCCGAAAGTCATTGTGATTGATGAGCTGGCCCATACCAACATTCCGGGATCAAAAAATAAAAAGAGATATATGGATGTAGAAGAAATCTTAAATGCCGGTATTAATGTGCTGTCTGCGGTGAATATCCAGCATTTAGAAAGCGTTCATGACATTGTACAGCAAATAACGGGAGTGGCAGTAAGAGAGAGGATACCGGATTTGTTCGTTCAGGATGCCCATGAAGTTCAGCTGATTGATGTTACTCCCGAAACCCTTCGGAAGCGGCTCGCAGAAGGAAAAATCTATGCCTCAGAAAAAATTGAGCAGAGCCTTACTCATTTTTTTACAGTAACCAATCTATCATCGCTGAGAGAACTTGCCTTGAGAGAAGTAGCAGATGATGTAGACGAAAAGATGGAGCAGATCAGCGGGAATTTGGTGAACGGTCCTATAGGTGTTCATGAAAAAATCTTGGTATGTGTCGGGTATGGGCCATCTGCCGAGAAATTAATCAGAAGAGGGTGGCGGATGGCAAATCGCCTAAAAGCTCAGTTGTTTATTTTGAATGTAACGAAGAATTCCCCTGAGGCGTTTACACAGGAAATACGGGAAAGAACGGAGCAATGGAAAATACTTGCCTCTCAATTTAATGCTGTATTTTTGCTGGAGCAGGAATTCAGCCGCAAACCTGCGCAGGTCATTATTGATATTGCAAAACAGTATCACATAACGCAAATCCTTCTCGGGCAGTCAGCGAGAACAAGGTGGGAAGAAATTAGAAAGGGTTCCATCGTGAATACCATAATGAGAAAGACAGAGAATATTGATATTCACATCGTGTCAGATGGACGATCTTAAAGGAGTTCAGGAGAAATGAATATTGCTTTTTTCCTTATACCAAAAAAGGAAGTTGTTTATTTAAACACAAAAGCCACTATGAGGCAGGCGCTTGAACGAATGGAATATCACCGCTATTCAGCCGTTCCGCTGCTTGATGAAGAGGGGAAATATGTATCTACATTAACGGAAGGGGATTTATTATGGAAACTCAAAAACACACCTGATTTAAATTTTCATAATACCGAGAAGATCCGATTAACCGAGGTAGAATTTCATCGGAAAAATGAACCAATTCCTATTCATGCAGAAATGGAACAAATCATCAGCAGGGCGATGGAGCAAAATTTTGTGCCTGTTGTAGACGATCAAGGGATTTTTATAGGAATTATCAGGAGAAGAGAAATCATAGAATATTGTGCGAACCAGCTTTTTGCTGTGAGCAAAGAATAGAAAAAACGGCTGCACGTTAAGTGCAGCCGTTCATCATTAGATTGCAGCAGAATCTTGTTTTTTCATATATTTCGTCAAAAACGGATAAATCACGAAGCCTGCCAAGAAAAGGCCGACTCCCAGTACAAATGTTTTTAAATCAGCTGTACCGGTGACAATGACCCAAACAGAATAAATACAAGCAATGGATGCAATAATTCCGTCTCTTACTCGCGATCCTTGAATTAAATCATATGTTTCTCCTTTAGCGATCAGCTTCAAAAAGAAAATAGATGAAACAAGATATGGGAAAAGATAAGCAAGTGTAGCGGACGTTGTTAAGAATGTATAAGCTTCACTTATGGTTCCGGAAATCGTTGAGAAAATAAAGATTTGAGACATCAAATTCGTAATCAGCAAGGCATTTTTAGGACTGCCTTTTTTATTTGTTTTTGCAAAGAAAGCAGGGAAAATTCCTGTTTTTGCAGCCTGATACGGTACTTCAGCTGAAAGCAGGATCCATCCTATGGTTGAACCAAATAAAGACACGACTGCTAATAATGCCATTGCATTTGCACCGGCATCGCCAATAATGACAGAGAGTACATCTACAAACGGTTTGTCAGATGACTGAAGCTGATCGTGCGGCAGAACACCCATTGTGATAAGCGTGATAATCATATAGATGAACACAGCAATGATTAAGCCGGTAATGGTCGCTCTTTTCACATCACGCTGAGAAGAAGCGCGGCCTGACAAGATGACGGCAGATTCAATGCCTACAAATGCCCATAAGGTTGAAATGGCAGCGAATTGTACTTGATTGCCAAGGCCATAAGTTACACCGGGCTCTGCTTCCACAGGGAAATAAAATTCCCCAAATGATGCTGACTCAAGTGCAAATAAACCAGCGATGATGAAAAGCATAAAACCGATTACTTTAGAAGCAGTCGCAACAAAATTTAATTTTCCGGCACCATTCATGTTCGTTAATAAAATGGTATGAGTGCCCCAAAGCAAAATGGTACAAACAATAAATGTGACCGCTCTTCCTAACTGAATGTCCTGTGAACCTATTGAGAACAGAACAGATTCGTCAGACATTATAGGAAAGAATGAAGAAAGATAGCCGGCAAAGCTAGTGATGATTGCCACGTTGCTGATCCAGTTAGCGACCCAATATCCCCACACCATGCTGAATCCTGCAACGTTTCCCTTTTTCGGTGAATCAAATAACGCTTTTGCATAACTTTGCGGACCAGCTGTTAGGTCGGGTCTGCGAATCGATAAATTGCCGAATACCAGAGCAATCATTAATACTCCAAATCCGGTTACGAGCCAGGCGCTGGTTACTCCAAGCGGACTTGCTGTCTGGGCCAGCGTGCTTGGCAGCATGAATATGCCTGAGCCGACCATATTTCCTACTACAAAGGCTGTTAAAAGCCAAAATCCCCATTTCTTTTGTTTCAAAACTGAAACCTCCTATACATATCAATACTTATCGATATTGTGTGTAGTTTTTAATGAATGTGATCATTTTTCTGCAAACAAAATAGCGCATAGAATAAGTCCATGCGCTAAAAACACAAAAACTCACGATCATCTCCAGATAGCACTCCGCAAATTGACTCTGCGGCAGTCCAGTACCTATTCGATACTGTCCCAGCTTGAAACAAAGTGGCTGTTTCAAACTTCGGCGCCAAATCCTTTCACTTGCAGTCAACAGCTCCACTAGCCTCTTGCAACTTACTCTTAATTGGCGCAACCTCTACCTCACTGAGATGCCGTGAGGATTTTTATTCATTATTTTAATAGAGTAAATTTAGCAGGTTGATCAGAGGATGTCAACTAGATAAATTTTTTTACCAAAAGTTTCAAACCTATATTGAATTAACTGTCACCGAAACTTCACTTTGCAATCCGCCCGCGAATCTACTATAATTTACAAAGATAACGTTTTCTTTCTATTTTTATGAAAATATAACATGGAAGAAGGGCACATGATGAACTTGGGATTTGGCGAAATCATGTTAATTGTCTTCGTGGCACTCCTGCTTTTCGGACCGAAAAAGCTTCCGGAGCTCGGAAAAGCTGCCGGCAAAACACTAAGAGAGTTTAAAAACGCAACAAAAGGTCTGATGGATGACGAAGAAGGTAAGTCAGATAAATCAGTGAAATAAAGGATCGAACAGCCTCGGCGAAATGCCTGGCTGTTTTTTTTTGCGCTTTTAAGTTTTCTTTATTAAAAGTGTTAGAATTATACAAATATTTAGTAAAATGATATATAATAGACCTGAGAGTTTATTTAGTGTAACGAAATATATAGTGGGGGGTATGTCTATGAAAGCCGCTACATATGCAGAGACTTGGGATTTGGATGTTTTTTTCAAAGGAGGCAGCCAGTCTGAAAGCTTTAAGCATCATTTAAAAGAGCTTGAAAATGATGTTCCTTTGTTTAAAGAGCAGGCCGATCAGTTAAAGGTGCCAAGCTCAAAAGAGGACCATATTTACCTTGATGAAATTCTTGAAACGTTCCAGGGAATTGCGAAGAGAGTGAGACAGGCCGGTGCTTTTGTAGGCTGTCTGCAGGCTCAGGATACAACGGATAAACACGCTGCTGTGCTCAGAGGAAAAGTAACGAAGCTCAGCTCTCAGTTTCAAAATGCTCTTGCCAGTCTCGATCAGAAGCTTGTAAAAGTGGAGGATCAAGTATGGGAAGAACTTATAGAGACAGAAAGTCTTTCTGAGCTTGCTTATGTGCTGACTGAACGCAGAAACAAAGCAAAAAATAAATTACCGATGGAGCAGGAGACGCTTATCAATGCTCTGTCCGTAGACGGCTATCATGCATGGGGACAGTTCTATGACACCCTCGTGTCGACTGTGAAAATTCCTTTTATAGAAGATGGGGAAGTAAAAGAACTTTCTGTCGGCCAGGCTGCCAATAAGTTTTCCAGTGCAGACCGTGAAGTCCGCAAATCTGTGTTTGAAGAGTGGGAAAAGGCATGGGGAAGCAAGGCAGATTTATTTGCCCAGACGCTGAACCATCTTGCAGGTTTCAGATTGAATGTTTACGAGAAGCGTGGATGGGAAGACGTCCTTAGCGAGCCGCTTGAAATCAACAGAATGAAGCGCGAAACGCTTGATGTCATGTGGAAAGTTATTTCTGAAAATAAGCAGTCTCTAGTAAAATATTTAAAAAGAAAGGCAGAGCTTCTTGGTGTGGATAAACTCAGCTGGTATGACCTTGATGCGCCGGTTGGCGGGAAAGAGACAAAGGTCACCTATCAGGAGGGAGCAGAATTTATTCTCGATCAGTTCAGCAATTTTGGCGAGGAGCTGACAACATTCACGAAAAAAGCGTTTGAAGACCGCTGGATTGAAGCTGAGGATCGAACTGGAAAGGCGCCGGGCGGATTCTGCACAAGCTTCCCAGAAAGCGACCAGTCCCGCATTTTTATGACATTCTCAGGAACGCCTTCGAATATTGCGACACTGGCCCATGAACTTGGCCATGCTTTCCATCAGCATGCAATGGCAGGCGTTCATCCGCTTAACCGCAGCTATGCCATGAACGTGGCGGAAACGGCATCAACATTTGCAGAGATGATTGTCGCAGATGCTTCTGTGAAAAAAGCAAAAACGGAAGAAGAACGCCTGGCCCTGCTTGAAGACAAAGTGCAGCGCAGTGTTGCCCTTCTGATGAACATTCACGGGCGTTTCATTTTCGAAACAGCGTTTTATGAGGAGCGTAAGAAAGGAATGGTCAGCGCTGAACGTATCAGCGAGCTGATGGAGGCGGCGCAAAAAGAAGCGTACTGTGATGCATTAGGAGAATATCACCCGCATTTCTGGGCATCCAAACTCCATTTTCATATTACAGGAGTGCCTTTCTACAACTTCCCGTATACATTTGGCTACTTATTCTCGCTTGGAATCTATGCAAAAGCGCTTGAAGAGGGGACTGCGTTTGAGGAAAAATACATTGCTCTCCTTAAAGATACGGGTTCCATTCAGGTGGAAGATCTCGCGATGAAGCATTTGGGAGTGGATCTGACAAAAGAAGATTTCTGGCAAAAAGCAGTCGCTCTAACTGTAGAAGATGCAGAGGAGTTCCTTGAGGCGACTAAGTAAAACAAGGTTATTGTGTGATGCTGCATTTTCAGCTTTTAGCTGAGGTGCAGCTTTTTTGTTAAATGGCATAAAAAGGGGTGCAAATGGGGTTTTGCAGTGCGAACTCCTTAAAGTTTGAGGCAAGTCGTTCAGCAAATTCTTTGAATCTAAAACACGTCAATTATGCTGCTAATTGGCGTGTTTTATGATGTGTTATTTATGATGTTGTTTTAATGTTTTGCACCTTGAACCGACCCCGTCAGACGAGCCGCTGTTTCTTTTTATCTGATTCGAACATAAATAAGCCTGGAAACTCTATTTTTTTACTGATTCATCATAATCCACCGGTCAATCTCATTAACCACAAGATCCTGCTGGATAAAGACATTAATGTCCGCTTTTTTATCGCCTTTTTGTTCCCCGTAGATTCCGAACTGTGCATGGTTTCCGTCTTTAATCCGGTAAAAGAATGTATCCTCTGAAAGCAGATGCTTTTTCTCCTGTATATCTGCAAGAGTTGTCAGGGCGTCTTTTTCGGCATAAATCGTCAGAATCGGAAAGTCCGTCCCGGAAAAGTCACTGGAATCAGCAGGATAGGCTGCCAGCAGAAAGAGTCCTTTGAGTGTATCCTGGTGGTTATAGGCATAAATAGAAGCTGACGCGCCTCCAAGTGAATGGCCTCCGATATACCACTTCTTAATGTCACCGTGCTCATTAATGACTTTGTCGGCTTTGTTGATTCCTGCAATGGCCAGGTTGAAAGGCATTTTTGATATAGCAACTGTATATCCTCTCTGTGCAAGCTGCTCAGCAAGATAGGCGTAGGCTTCAGGCTCTACTTTCGCCCCTGGATAAAAAATAATGCCTGTTTCGGTCTTCTGATTCACCGGTTCAAAAAGCAGGTACCCATTCACGTTGTTTTTCTTTTGGATATTTGTCGAATTGTAAAGGTTTTCTGTTGGTTTATATGTCTGCTGGGACCATATATAAAACCCTGCAAATGATAGAATTAAGACCGCTAATGCTATCAGGGAAAAATTTTTTATCCATCTTTTCATTGCTTAAAACTCCTTAAAATATAACGTTTTCTGCTAAATTTTATGTTTAAATCCAACAAAAGGCAAATTTTGATGTTTGCCAAAACAGGATCTTTTATTTAGAATAGTAGTATAACTTAATAAATATACGCTTAATCCTTAACGGGAACGGGGGAACCGAACTGTGCTCATGCACTGGGGTGAATCCTTAAAGTACTAGGTAGGACAACTCTTCGTCCGAATCCGACAGCTAACCTCGTATGCACTGGAGAGACTCATCTGTGGAAAAGTCATAATTATTCAAATTGACGAATACTAACCGCGAGAATTCTCTCGCGGTTTTTTGTATTTTTCAAAAAACTCTCACATTTATGTTTCTCCATCCCGCTTTTTTGGGAATAAAGCATTATCTTTCTATTATTCTTATTTTACGGAGGTTTTATATGAAACTAGCAACGAAAATCATCATTGGTCTCATTCTGGGTGCCATCGTAGGTCTGATCCTTAATATCACGGCTCCGGATTTATTTAAACAGTTAGACACGTTCCTGTTTACTCCGCTTGGAAAAATCTTTTTAAACTTAATTAATATGCTTGTAGTGCCAATTGTTTTCTTCTCTATTACTCTGGGAGTTGCAGGGTTGGGCGACCCAAAGAAATTGGGGAGAATTGGAGTGAAAACTGTTTCCTACTTTTTAGTAACGACAGCTGTAGCTATCGTAATCGGATTAATTCTTGCCTTGACAATTCAGCCTGGAAACGTAGGCGAATTCGATACAAAGTCTGCTGAATATGAAGCAAAAGAAGCTCCATCCGTTGCTGATACATTCTTAAATATGATTCCTACGAATCCTATTAAAGCATTCGCTGACGGAAATATGCTTCAAATCATCATTTTCTCAATCTTTGTAGGACTTGGAATTACGTTCCTCGGCAAGAAAGCGAGTACGCTATATAAAGTCGTTGAACAAGGAAACGATTTAATGATGTACCTTGTAAACGTCGTAATGAAATTTGCTCCATTCGGTACGTTTGGTCTTATCGCAACTGCTGTCGGCAGCCAGGGATTAGACGCTCTTAAAGCAATGGGACTCTACATGGGTGTCGTCCTGCTGGCTCTAGTGATTCATGCAATCGTCACTTACGGATCATCCATTCTTTTCCTGGCAAAACAAAGTCCAATTTGGTTCTTTAAGAATTTCGCTCCTGCAATGGCAGTAGCTTTCAGTACTTCAAGCAGTAATGCAACCCTTCCTGTATCTATGGAAACGGCGCAGAAGCGTCTGAAAGTGCCAGAGCCGATTTCAAGCTTCGTTCAGCCTCTTGGCGCAACGATTAATATGGATGGAACGGCTATTATGCAGGGTGTAGCAACAATCTTTATTGCTCAAGTTTATAATATTGATTTATCTATTACGCAATTGCTTACTGTCGTTCTTACAGCTGTTCTTGCATCGATTGGTACCGCTGGTGTACCGGGGGTTGGACTGATCATGCTAGCGATGGTCTTAAACTCTGTAGGTCTTCCAGTAGCGGGTATTGCCTTAATCATCGGTATCGACCGTTTGCTTGATATGGCCCGTACAGCAGTCAACATCACTGGTGATGCAGCTTGTGCAGTCATTGTAGCAGAAACAGAAAAGAAACACGGCGATTACAAAATTCCTGATATGGAAGAGAAATTATCTTAATAATCAAAGCGGCCTGACATAGGCCGCTTTTTTTGAAGCATTTTTTCTAATTCTGCACCAAAAATGCACAAGTATTTGGTACTGTTAAACTTATCATGCTGAAGGACCGAGACAGGTACTGGTCCTTTCAAGGAGTCATATATGAACAAACTGGCCATAAAGATAGGACTATTATTTTTTACAATCATTCTTATAGTAGAAACATGCCTTTTTTTATTCTTATACCGAAGCCTGGTCAATACACGGGTAAATGAGGAGGTGGCCGCCCTCCAGACAAGGGGCAACAGCCACCGCGATGTCCTGAACAAGCATAATGATGAAACGACAATGGAGCATGTGATTTTAATGGAATCCGAAGCAGATACAGATGTTGTCCTTACAAATGAAAACGGAGAAATTCTTCATTCTTCTAAAGAGATTCATCCATTCATGCAGAAGACAGTCAATGCCCGTGGTGAGGAAGAAATGGACGCTCTTTCCAACTGGCAAAACAATCCTTTCATCTGGTCTGTCAGTCCAATAGAAAAGAATGGTGAAACAACCGGGTTCGTCTATATGTTTAAGGGAACAGAATCTCTTCAATCAATGATTGCGAGATTGAATGATCATTTCATATTTATCGGAACCGTATCTGTTATTTTAACCATCATTGCCGTTGTGTTTTTATCAAAAATCGTGACAAAACCGCTGCTCTCCATGAAACGTGCGACTGAACGTCTGAGCGAGGGGGACTTTACAGTTAAGCTTCATATGCAGAGAAACGATGAGCTTGGGGAGCTTGGACAGTCCATTCAAAAACTTGCTGATGATTTATCTCATTTAAAAAAGGAGAGAAATGAATTTTTAGCAAGTATTGCTCATGAATTGCGTACCCCCCTCACGTATATTAAAGGGTATGCAGATGTTGCACAGAGGCCTGAATTGTCAAGTGCTGATCAGGCAAAATATTTAGATATTATAAGGGAACAGACAGAGCATTTATCAAAGCTTGTGAGTGAGCTGTTTGAACTCGCTAAGCTTGATCATCATTCTTTTCAGATTGAAAAAAAGAAACTGGATCTCGTCTTATTTATAAAAAAAACGATTGAAAAGATGAATCCCATCTTAATGAATGAAAATAGGAAAGTGAATTTTCTTTTACCGGATTATTCTGTTCAGCATTTAATAGATCCGGCAAGATTTGAACAAGTACTTCTCAATATTATGGACAATGCCATCCATTATTCTGAAAAAGAGACCTCCATTACAGTCAAGCTGCTTGACCATGAAGGAAAGATTGAAATCGTTATTTCGGATCAAGGAATTGGAATTCCCGAGGAAGATCTCCCGTATGTATTTGACAGACTGTACCGCGTGGATAAATCAAGATCACGCCACAGCGGGGGAACAGGTCTGGGTCTTGCCATCGTAAAGGAAATAGTGGAGGCTCAGGGCGGCACCGTTCGGGCGAAAAGTACGCTTGGTTCAGGAACGTCCATATACATTTGCTTTAGAAAGGATTAAACGATGAAAAAGATTTTGCTTGTAGATGATGAAAAACTGATGCTGGATCTGCTTGCGCTGTACCTTGCTCCAGCGGGGTATTCGTGCATAAAATCTTTATCAGGAAAAAACGCAGTAGACCATGTTTTAAATGAAGAGCCGGCACTTATTATTCTTGATTTGATGATGCCTGAAATGAATGGTTTTGAAGTGTGTAAAGAAATCAGAAGCTTTTCAGATGTTCCAATCATCATGGTGACGGCAAGAGATCAGCAAGAAGACATTGTAAAAGGACTGCAGACAGGTGCCGATGATTATATTACGAAGCCTTTTAATGAAATGGAATTATTGGCAAGAATAGAAGCGATATTAAGAAGAACTAGAAACAATCATGCTGTGGAATACAAGGGACTTAAATGGAATGAACGAAGTCAGGAGGCAAGCTATAAAGGTGAGCCTATCTTATTTACGCCTAAAGAATTTCAGCTGGCGGGCATCTTTTTAAAGAACAGAAACAGAGTGTTTAATCGAGAACATTTGATTCATTCCATTTGGGGGTATGATGCAGATACGGAGGATCGTACGGTTGATTCCCACGTCCGTCATCTTAGAGAGAAGCTGAGAAAAACCGGGTTTCCAATAGATGATCACCTTCAAACCGTTTGGGGCACGGGATATAAATGGAAGGATGAAAAAAATAAATAAATCTGAATTTTATCTCTTTACATAGGGTAGGGGGGTATGGTAAAGTATAAACAAGGAGGTGCATGGCATGGTTGAAAATATGAATGAACCAGAAAGCTGTCATGTTCCAGGATCGGATCGAAAAAGCCATCATTCAGACGCGGTTAAGAAAAATCTTGTCACGCGATTAAACAGAATTGAAGGTCAGATCCGCGGAGTAAAAGGATTAATTGATAAAGATACTTACTGCGATGATGTACTGACACAAATATCAGCCATACAATCTGCTTTGAACTCCGTCAGCAAGCTGCTTTTAGAAGGCCACATGAAAAGCTGTCTAGTTGAACGCATTCAAGAAGGCGATCTAGAGGTTATTGATGAAGTTTTAGTTACGGTTAAACGATTAATGAAATAATAATAGAGGAGTGTTTTAGATGGAAAATGTTACTTTAAACGTTCAGGGAATGTCTTGCAATCATTGTGTGAAAGCAATTGAAGGCAGTGTTGGCGAACTTAATGGGGTCAAATCGGTCAAGGTAGATTTAAACGAAGGAACAGTTGATGTAGATTACAACCCGAACGAAGTGAATGTAGCTGTCATTAAAGAAGCAATTGATGACCAGGGCTACGAGGTAGAATAATTAGAAAAGCAGAATCGCCCGTTTAGCGCAGGCATGACAGAAAAGGATCTAACAGAAAAGGCGCTTTATGCCAATACTTGCGGACCCGTTCTGGCCGAGGAGCTGGACATTGAAGCGCCAAATTTTATACTTTCTATAATCAAAAAAAAGAAACGTGCTGATCATCGGCACGCTTTCTTTTCAATAAAATATACCCCTATGCGGTATATGGAGGGATTCGAAATGAGCAATCTAAAGGAGACCCAATTTCAGATTACTGGCATGACTTGTGCAGCCTGCTCAAACAGAATTGAAAAAGGCTTAAACAAAATGGATGGTATAGAGAAAGCAAACGTAAACCTTGCACTCGAAAAAGCCACTGTAACGTTTGATAAAGAGAAGACGGAGCCTGAAATGATCCGTCAAAAGATAGAAAATTTAGGCTATGGGGTGGTATCTGAAAAAGCCGAATTTACTATTACCGGGATGACATGCGCGGCTTGTTCAGCAAGAATTGAAAAAGGACTCAGCAAGCTTGATGGGGTCTTGGAAGCGACAATCAATCTCGCACTTGAGACAGGATCCGTAGAATACAATCCATCTATTGTTGCGCCGCAGGATATGATCAAGCGCGTTGAAAAGCTCGGATATGGAGCAAGCTTAAAAAAAGAAAATGAAACGGATTCCGCCCATACAAAAGCTAAAGAGATCCAAAAACAGCAAAGGAAATTTATCGTGTCTGCCATTCTTTCGATTCCGCTCCTTTGGTCAATGGTTGGCCACTTTTCCTTTACTTCTTGGATGTATGTGCCTGAGCTTTTCATGAATCCATGGTTCCAGCTGCTATTAGCCACTCCTGTTCAATTTGTTATTGGCGGACAGTTTTATGTCGGTGCATACAAAGCGCTAAAAAATAAAAGCGCGAATATGGATGTACTCGTAGCTTTAGGAACGTCCGCTGCTTATTTTTACAGTCTTTACCTAACAATTGAGTCGGTCCGGCATAATGGGCATATGCCAGAGCTTTATTTTGAAACGAGTTCGGTGCTGATTACACTTATTCTGCTCGGGAAGTTATTTGAAGTGAGAGCGAAGGGCAGATCATCTGAAGCCATTAAAAAATTAATGGGGCTGCAGGCCAAGACAGCAAGAATAGAAAGAGATGGAATGGAAATTGAAGTTCCTCTTGAAGAAGTTGCTGCGGGTGATATCGTGTTTGTCAGACCTGGTGAAAAGGTTCCCGTTGATGGAGAGATTTATGAAGGCAGATCCGCTCTTGATGAGTCCATGCTGACAGGTGAAAGTATACCGGTAGATAAGACAGCTGGAGATCAGGTTTTTGGAGCTACAATTAATAAAAATGGTTTTTTGAAAATAAAAGCTACAAAGGTTGGGCGTGATTCAGCTTTAGCCCAAATCATTAAGGTTGTAGAACAGGCGCAAACATCAAAGGCTCCGATTCAAAGAATGGCCGATCAGATTTCAGGCATTTTTGTCCCGATCGTAGTCGGAATTGCAGCTGTGACTTTTCTTATTTGGATGCTTTGGATCGACCCCGGCAATTTCGCAGGTGCATTGGAAAAAACGATTGCCGTACTCGTTATTGCTTGTCCCTGTGCACTTGGTCTTGCAACACCGACATCCATTATGGCAGGGTCAGGCCGCGCAGCTGAAGCCGGTATTTTGTTTAAAGGCGGCGAGCATTTAGAAACGGCTCATCTAGTCGATACCATCATTTTAGACAAAACAGGTACAGTTACAAAAGGCACACCAGAGTTAACGGATGTTCATCTTGTAGGAGAAATAGAAGAGGAGAACTTCTTAAAGACTGTGGCTTCTGCTGAAAAGCAATCAGAGCACCCTCTTGCTCAGGCGATTGTAAATGGGGTGACAGGAAGAGGGATAGAACTTAGTGATGCGGCTGACTTTGAAGCGATTCCGGGATATGGAATCAGAGCAAAGGTTGCCAATCAGCAGGTTCTTGTGGGAACGAAGAAGCTGATGGATAAGTACAGAATAAGTGCTGAAGCTGTATTGGAAAAAATGCAGCATTTGGAGTCAGAAGGTAAAACAGCGATGCTTGCCGCCATTGATGGCGAACTGATGGGTCTTGTTGCCGTAGCAGATACGATCAAAGAAACGTCAAAATCAGCTGTTGAAAGATTGAAGCATCTTGGCCTCCACGTTGTCATGATGACTGGTGATAATGAAAGAACTGCTCATGCCATCGCAAAAGCAGCCGGCATTGAACATGTCATAGCAGAAGTTCTTCCAGAGGGTAAAGCTGAAGAGGTACTTAAGCTTCAGCGTCAGGGTAAACGGGTAGCAATGGTTGGCGACGGCATTAACGATGCACCGGCCCTTGCTGCAGCCGATATCGGGATGGCTATTGGCACAGGTACCGACATTGCCATGGAAGCTGCAGATATTACCCTTATGAGAGGCGATTTAAACAGTATTGCAGATGCCATTTATATGAGCAAATTGACGATCCGCAACATTAAGCAGAATCTGTTCTGGGCTTTTGGATATAACACGCTGGGCATTCCTATAGCAGCAGCCGGGCTTCTTGCACCGTGGCTTGCAGGTGCTGCTATGGCATTCAGCTCCGTATCCGTGGTACTGAATGCTCTGAGACTGCAGCGGGCTAAACTGTAAATTTCGGCACCGAGTCCTAAGAGGCTTGGTGTTTTTGTGATTGATTAAATTTGATCCTTGATTTAAACGGACAAGTTTGAAAGTTTGACTGATAGGACGTTGTAAAATAAACAGATACGCTGAGCAAATAAGACTTGAAAGCGCTTAAACGGATGTATTTGGTCATTTATAGCAAAATCCTGCAATAATTGGCTCTTTACTGTCCAATTCAACAGGAGTAAGATACTTTCATAAATACATTTCATATATTCTTAATTCGCTTAATCCATTATGGAGCGGGGGACCCAATTTTGCTGGCATTTTTGCAGCTTGGGGTGAATCCTTTACTGGTAGGGCTACTCTCATTGCCCGAACCCGACAGCTAACTTCGCAAGCGTTCTTGAGAGAGGATAATGAAACTAATGTGACCCTAAAAAATGAGACACAGCGGTTCATGGAACCTCTGTGTCTTTTTGTGTGCAAAAATTGGTATCGAAAGAAGGAAATCCTGTTGAAAAAGCAATTTGCTGTATTTGGTCTTGGCCGTTTTGGAGGAAGTCTAGTAAAGGAATTTCATGAAATGGGCATTGAAGTTTTAGCCGTTGATAAAGACGAAGAGAAGGTTCAATACTACTCTCAATATGCGACTCTTGCTGTAAAAGCGAATGCAATTGATGAAGCGACCCTGAAACAGCTTGGCGTCCGCAATGTAGATCACGCCTTCGTTTCTTTTGGAGACGATATAGAAGCAAGCATTCTTACCTCTCTTCTGCTGAAAGAAATGGAGATTCCGCAAGTTTGGGCAAAAGCTCAAAATGACTATCATCAGAAGGTTTTAGACAAAATAGGAGTAAACAAAGTCATTCATCCTGAACGGGACATGGCAAAGCGGATTGCGCACCATATCATTTCAGAAAAAATGATTGATTATATTGAGCTTTCAAAGGAATTCAGCATGGTAGAGCTCATTGCTTCAGCAAAAATTCACCGAAAAACGTTGATCGACCTGGATATTAGGGGAAGATATGGCTGTAACATAGTCGGCATACAGCGGGAAGAAGAGGTCATTGTATCACCTCCTGCTGATGAATCAATCAAATCCGGTGACATTCTGCTTGTCATCGGACGGAACAAAGACATCATTCGTTTTGAGGAGGAGGGGATGTAGGTGATAAACACAAATAAACTGCAAAAAATGCTTCGCTTCAATCCTTCTCAGCTGCTTGTAATCGCATTTGCAGCGGGTATCATTCTTGGAGCGGTTTTATTAAAGCTGCCAATCGCGACACATGGTTCCATCAGATGGCTTGATGCTTTATTTATTTCAGCTTCGGCCATGACCGTAACAGGTCTCGCTACTGTGGATCCAGGAAGCACATTCACGACCTTTGGGCAGACTATTATTGCTGTTCTCATTCAGCTTGGCGGACTTGGAATCATGTCGTTTGCCATTCTGACATATATGGTTCTGGGAAAGAAAATCGGGATCAAAGAACGGCTTGTCATGCAGCATGCCCTCAATCAGACCTCGCTTGGCGGAGTTGTGAATCTTGTTAAATACTTATTTCTTTTTTCTATCATGATTGAATTTATCGCCATGATTTTTTTATCTTTTAGATGGGTTCCGGAATTTGGCTGGTCGAAAGGGTTATTTTACAGCTTCTTCCACTCTATTTCTGCTTTTAACAATGCCGGGTTTGCTCTATGGCCAGATAACATTATCCGTTATGTGAATGATCCATTAGTGAATATTGTGATATCGTCTCTATTTATTATCGGAGGCATTGGATTTACAGTTCTACTTGATATATGGAAAAAAAGAAAGTTCAGCAAATTTTCTCTGCATACTAGAATCATGTTAGTCGGAACCCTTGTCATCAATGTTTTTGCCATGTTGTTCATCTTTTTCGTTGAATACTCAAATCCAGAAACTCTTGGCAATCTTTCATCTGGCGGGAAATTGCTTGCCTCCTATTTTCAGGCGGTTTCCCCAAGAACAGCCGGTTTTAACACATTGGATATGGCAAGCCTTGATGAGGCCACACTTTTTCTCATGATTATTCTAATGTTTATTGGCGGGGGAAGTGCTTCAACAGCAGGAGGAATCAAGCTTACTACTGCGATTATTATCGTGCTTGCAACGATTACATTTTTGAGAGGGAAAGAAGACATTACAATTGGAAGAAGAAGCATTCATTCACGCTATATCTTAAAAGCGCTGGCAATCGCAATGGTCAGTTTAATGTTTGTCTTAACAGCGATCTTTATCTTAACTATTTCTGAAAAAGCGTCTTTCATAGAAATCCTTTTTGAAACTGTTTCAGCCTTTGGGACTGTTGGGTTGTCGATGGGGATTACAGGCAGCCTTTCGGATCTTGGGAAAGAAGTCATCATCGTGATTATGTTCATTGGAAAAGTAGGGCCGCTTACTCTTTTATTTACACTGACTAAACCACAGAAACAAAAAATTAAATATCCTAATGAAGACATCTTAACTGGATGAGAAAAAGGCTTCGCAGGTGCGAAGCCTTTTATTATAGATTTGAGAGAATTAACGAAGCAAGAACGCCTAAAGAAGCAATCAATCCTACGATCGGCCCGCCTTCTTCGAATGCTTCCGGCATCATCGTCGAAGCTACCATTGCAATGATGCCTCCAGCTGCAAAGGCACCTATGAATGCTATCACTGCAATGTCTGCATTTTGAAGCAGAGAGAAGCCCAGAAATGAACTCAGCGAAGAAAGAAGTAGAACGATCAGCCACATGCTGAGAATTCTTTTCTTGGAATATCCGTCTTTTCTCAAACCGACAGAGCTTGATAGCCCTTCAGGGAAATTACTGATGAAAACGGCTGTCACCATTAAGAAGCTGACAGTATTCTCCTGAAGCAGGCTGACACCGATGATAACGGACTCCGGTATAGCATCAATGACAGTTCCAATGAAAATGGATACTCCTGAGTGGTTTTCAGGATTTTGCTTTGAACGTTTTCTGTCGCTTCCGCCCTTTTTATTTATAAGCAATTCACTGATTGTAAATGTTAATGAACCGAAAATGAATCCGCCCGATGCTGCCAGCAGTCCACCTTCATCTACAGATTCTCTAAGCAGTTCAAAGGAAGCTGCCCCAATCAGGACACCCGTTCCAAACGACATAATAAATCCTAAAAATTTGCGTGGTATCTCTTTGTAGATGCCAAGCAAAGCTCCCAGCAGTATAGAGGAACCAGCAAAAGCTCCCCAGAGTGCGGCCTGCAGCATTAGACTGATTCCCTCCTCACGGAATATCTAATGTTAGCTTACCAAATATCTTACAGAGAATGCAAAAAGCGTATATGAAATGAAGAGAATATTCTGTAAAATAAATTGTAAGCGATTACATAAAGAGGGGTGCTGAATATGCAGGATGCTAATTTGCTGTTTAATCTAAAAAAATTTATGGATGACGAACTTTATGAATATACGGTTCAAAGGCTGGCAGAATTTCAAAAGCTTTGTTTTGAAGAATTTGATCAGCGCGCTGCGCATACGGACAGAGAGGGACAGCCGAAGCTTATCCGCTATGATAAGTTCGGAAATGATGTTTCGGAAGTGTGGCTGAACGAAGGATACAAAAAAACGATTGCGGACACCTATGAAACAGGGATTGTCGGCTATTTACATAAGAACATTCCTGAATTGAACAGAAAGGCAAACTATCACTACTCGTATGCTTTAGGCTATCTTCTGTCACAGGTTGAATCCGGCTTTTATTGCCCAGTGACGCTTACGATGGCAACTGCCTATTTAATAGACGAATATGCAGATGAGGGATTAAAAGCCAGATTTTTGCCGCATGTCATCTCAACAGGTGACGTTGAACTTTATGAAGGAGCTACTTTTTTAACAGAAAGACAGGGCGGTTCTGATGTAGGAGCAAATGAAACGAAGGCTGTGAGAAATGGATCAGGCTACAGGCTTTATGGCGAAAAATATTTTGCAAGCAATGCAGGTGCATGCAAGGTAGCGGCAGTGCTTGCGAGAATAGAGGGAGCGCCGGCTGGAACAAAAGGATTATCTCTTTTCTTGGTTCCATGGAAAAAGGAGGATGGAACTTCAAATCAATTCCATATCAGGCGTCTGAAGGATAAACTGGGGGTAAGGGCCGTTCCTTCGGCAGAAGTTGAATTAAACGGAGCGGAAGCCTACTTGATTGGAAATCCTTCCAGAGGGTTTTACTATATGATGGAGGCCCTTAATCTTTCAAGAATCTGCAATGCCATCGCTTCAGCGGGAATTATGAGAAGAGCTTACATCGAAGCAAAAGGCTACGCCGATCAAAGGAAAGCTTTTGGGAAAAAACTGACGGAATCTCCGATGATTCAGGAAACACTGTGTAAAATGGCTGTGCGGCAGGAAATTCAGACAAGCGCATGTTTTGAATTGATAGAGCTGTTTGAAAAGGTGATGAGAGAAAAGGCTTCTACAGACGAAGAAAAAGCGCTAACCCGTCTTTTCATCGCGCTATTAAAAGCAAAGACGGCAGAAGAGGCAATTGAATTTTCGCACGAGGCCATTGAAATGCACGGCGGAAATGGATACATTGAAGATTTTGTAACGCCAAGACTTTTGCGAGATTCTCAAGTCCTTACCGTATGGGAGGGTACAGCTAATATACTTGGTTTAGAAGTATTGCGTCTCATCAAAAAACATGATGTTCATTTATCTTTTCTCGGATGGATGAGAAAGAACTCTTGCGGAAGCTCAGCTGTTAATAACGGTATAAGGGAACTTGAAGATTTGCTCTCTTTTTTGGAAAAACAAAAAGAAGAGGGATGGAATGTTCATGCGAAAAAATTATCCGCGTTAATGTGCGATCTGCTGCTTAGTGCCATTGCGCTTAAAGATGCCCAATCAGGAGATCAGCGGAAACAGGCAATAGCAGATGTATGGCTAGATGATTGCTGGAACAAATCCTATAAGGATGAAAAAATGCTGGCCATTAAATACTATGATTTAATTGTTGAATCTATGGGATCTGCAATGAATGCTTATATATAGAAGAAAACGAAAAAGTCTTCCGGCTGGAAGACTTTTTTCGTTTAAAAGGGTGAACACAATCTATTAAAATTTGTGTGGGAGACTGATTTATTTCTCGAGAACGAGTTTCTCGATATCATCAAGCATCAAGTTAGCTGCTTTAACTCCTCCAGCTGTATTCCAGATCGCATCATCAACTTGATAAGCTTTGCCTGATTTTACAGCATTAAGGTTTTGCCAAAGCGGATCTTTTGTCCATTCTTCAGCTGTTTTTTCAGCATCTGCTTTTGATTCAGCAGGGGCATACGTAAAGTAGAATAAGATGTCTCCGTCCATTTCAGGAATTAATTCCTTCGTTACTTCACGTGCGAACAAATCATCTGGCTTATCCGAGAATACTTTTTCAAGGTTAGCAGGGCGGCTGAAGCCAAGCTGCTCTAAAATAACACCAGAGAAAGAATCTTTATAATAGATGCGTGTCGATCCAGCTAAGAAACGGACAACAGAAACATCCTGGTTTAGTTTATCTCCAGCTTTTTCTTTGATTTCATTAATGCGTGCATCATAGTCTGCAATGACTTTTTTGCCTTCTTCTTCGCGGTTTAATGCTTTTGCATAGAACTCGAAGTTATCTTTCCACTGCCCTTTAAGCGTTTCAGAGAAGACAGTTGGTGCAATTTTGCTTAATTTTTCATACTGATCTTCCTGACGGAGTTTGTTTCCGATGATTAAATCAGGCTTTAATGCAGCAATTGCTTCTACATTTAGTGCGCTCTCATCTCCTACAACCTCAACATCTGTCATTTCATCAGAGATGTGAGCATACCAAGGATCGCCTAACCATGATTTAACAGCTCCAACAGGCTTAACGCCTAAAGCTAAAAGAGCTTCTGTACCTTCATTTGTTAAAATAACAACCTTTTCAGGTTTTTTCTTAATTTCTGTTGTGCCCATTGCATGCTCAACAGTGTATGCTTCGCTTTCTTTATCTTTGCTGCCATTGTCAGCAGCGTCTTCTTTCTCGCCGTTTCCGCATGCTGCAAGAACTACTGCAGATAAAACGATTGCAATAAGTGCCAGCCATGCTTTTTGATATGTAGCTTGCATTTAATGTTACCCCCATATATTCTTTTGATAATGATTTTCATTTACAATTAAATATTAATTTTTCTGATTTCAAATGTCAACATTTAATTGAAAATGATTTTCAAAGTCAATTGAATTTGTTACAATAGTTTTAGAAAATTATGAAGAAGTGATGGTTTCACATCAAGAGGTATAGATATGTTATTACAGACTAATTTGGTGAAGACAGCTGGACTTCTCACTGGTTTTATTTTGCTTTTACTTAGTATTTGCGCAAGTGTCGTGCTTGGCTATACACAAACCTCGTGGGGTACAGCCATTCATGCTTTTACTAACTTTAATGGATCGAATGAACATTTAATTATTCAAACAGTCAGGCTTCCAAGAGCAGCAGTGGCTGTTGTGGTCGGAGCGAGTCTTGCTGTTGCAGGAGCGCTCATGCAGGCTCTTACGAAAAATCCGCTCGCATCTCCTGGTGTATTCGGAATCAATGCCGGAGCGGGATTCTTTGTTGTGATTGCTGTCTCCATATTTGGCGTGAGCTCTCTGCAGGCTTTCACTTGGATTTCCTTTTTAGGAGCGGCAGTTGCGGCCTTCACTGTTTATTTTGCAGGGTCTTTCGGGAGAGAAGGATTGACCCCGATGAAGCTTACGCTGGCAGGAGCGGCGATGGCTGCTTTGTTCTCCTCGCTGACTCAAGGGTTTCTGGTGAGCAACGAGGCGGCTTTGGATCAAGTCCTATTTTGGCTTGCCGGCTCAGTTCAGGGAAGGAAGCTTGAGCTTCTTTACAGTGTGCTTCCTTATATAGGCACCGCATTTGTTATTTGCATCTTCCTTGCATCAAAAATTAACCTGCTGATGATGGGAGAAGATGTTGCAAAAGGGCTCGGACAGAAGACTGGAACTGTTAAATTAATCACGGCTGCTGTGATTATCCTGCTTGCAGGAGGAGCAGTTGCGATTGCAGGGCCTGTTGGATTTGTAGGGATTGTCATTCCGCATATTGCACGTTTCTTTGTCGGGAATGACCATCGCTGGATTCTTCCTTATTGTGCGGTACTCGGCGGAGTGCTGTTGGTGACGGCTGACATTGGAGCCAGATTTGTAGCGATGCCTGAAGAGGTGCCGGTAGGAGTGATGACGGCTCTTGTCGGAACACCATTTTTCATCTATATCGCACGCAGGGGGTTCCAGAAATAATGAAAAGCTATCAATCATTTAGAATAGGAAAAGGATTTATTTCTTTCCTTATCGATAAAAAGGCCTTAACGGTCTTCAGTGTTTTGCTTCTGGTGACTGCGTTTACATTTCTTTTCAGTACAGGTATGGGTGACATGAGAATCGGACCGATTCAAGTGCTTAAAACACTGGCTGGATACGGGACAGAGATGGATGAGCTTGTCATTCAATCCTTCCGCTTGCCGAGGATTCTGATTGCTTTAATGGTCGGAATATCGCTTGCTGTTGCTGGGGGGATTCTTCAGGGGATCATCCGCAATCCGCTTGCATCTCCGGATATCATTGGGATTACAGGTGGAGCTTCCGTTGCTGTTGTGATGTTTTTAGCCATTTTCAGTGATAAAAATAACTCATTGACTGTTCCTATTCAGTGGATGCCGGTTGCTGCATTCATAGGTGCGACAGTCATTGCCTTATTGGTTTATATTTTGTCTTGGAGAGGCGGCTCCTCTTCAATAAGACTCGTTTTGGTCGGAATCGGACTTTCCATGCTTGCTCAATCCCTTACCACGTTACTGATGATAAAAGGACCGATCTACCGTGCGGCACAGGCAAATATCTGGATTACAGGAACGGTCTATTCCGCAACCTGGGATCAAGTGAAGATTATGGTGTCTGTTACAATTGTATTGGTCATCATCAGCTTTATTTTTGTAAGAAACGTGAACATTCAGGAATTAGGGGATGAGCTTGCAGCTGGTGTGGGAAGTGCCGTTCAGCGCAACCGATTTATTTTGCTGCTCATTGCCACTGCATTAACTGGAAGTGCTGTTGCATTTGCCGGCGGAATCGGCTTTGTAGGTCTTATTGCCCCGCATATCGCAAGAAGACTCGTAGGGTCATCTTTTGGTGCTTTGCTTCCTGTATCGGCATTGCTCGGAGCGGTGCTCGTTATGGTTGCAGATTTGATTGGAAGAACCCTTTTTGCTCCGCTGGAAATTCCTGCAGGGGTTTTCACTGCTGCGATTGGAGCACCTTATTTCATCTACCTGCTTTATAGAAGCAGAAACAACTAGGCTGTTTCCAAATAAATTCACCCCTCAGCCAATAATGAACCCTTATGTGAAAAGGAGCTGGATTGTCAATGACAGCAATTAAAACAAAGGCGCTCACATTGTCATATGGAGAAACAACCATTATAGATGAGCTCGATTTAGATATCCCAAAAGGCGAAATAACGGTATTCATCGGCAGCAACGGCTGCGGAAAATCAACCCTTCTGCGTTCAATAGCACGGCTTTTAAAACCTGAAAAAGGCGCAGTTCTTTTAGAAGGTGAAGCTATTGCGAAGCTGCCTACAAAGGAAGTGGCTAAGAAACTTGCCATTTTGCCTCAAGGTCCTGCTGCACCTGAAGGTCTGACGGTGCTTCAGCTTGTCAAGCAAGGCCGATATCCTTATCAAAACTGGCTTAAACAATGGACCGAAAAAGATGAGCAGGCAGTGATGAGCGCGTTAGAGTCTACGGGAATGCTTGAATTGGCAGAAAGACCAGTCGATTCATTGTCTGGCGGACAGCGCCAGCGCGCCTGGATTGCCATGACTCTAGCACAGGATACGGATATCATTTTACTTGATGAACCAACGACTTATTTAGATATGACTCATCAAATTGAAATCCTGGATCTCTTATTTGAGCTGAATGAAAAAGAACAGCGAACGATTGTAATGGTTCTTCATGATCTGAATTTAGCTTGCCGCTATGCACACCATATTGTTGCCATTAAGGATAAGCAAATCTATGCTGAAGGCAGACCGGAACATGTCATTAACTGCAATCTTGTGAAGGATGTTTTTCAAATGAACTGCGAAGTAACAATGGATCCTCTGTTTGGAACACCTCTTTGCATTCCGCATGGCAGGGGCAGATGCATCATTAAAGAGGCGGCAATATAATTATGAACCATTTTACAAAAGAAGAACTAGGGCATTTATCGAGATTCAGGCTGGGTTTGGAACGAAATGATTCAGTCTTATCGGTAGATGCAGCAAACCTGCTGCATCCTGATTTTCTCTCGCGATATTTGATGGAGATCCAGCCGAGAATTCATTCAGACAGATTAAATGTTACTGGGTCTATGCTTGTAAAACGGTATGCCTTCCTTGCAGCGATGGCTCTTTTCTCTATGACTGTTTTCGGGAAAAAACTGAATACGGACCCTGCAAATCTTTCACTTGTGACGGATGATGAGGATCCATTATGGCTGCCGTCTTTTTACTTCCGTTCGATGGAATGTATTCCCGTTTCTGAAAGCAGAGAAGCGTGGAGAGACGAATTGCTGAGAGATTTATTCCGGGACCATATTAGCAAACTCATTTTGATTGTGGCTAAGGAAGCAAGAATTTCCAAGCTGATACTTTGGGAGAATGTCGTCCTCTATGTTGTATGGATGTACGATACGCTGCTTGCAAACAAACCTGAGTATGTTACGATAGAGCAAATACAAGCGGATTATCTGTATGTAGTGAATGAAGCAGACGGAGAACTTTTCGGAGAAGGAATGAAAAACCCTTTCTTGCCTTTCTATAGGGAACCAGGGCAAGCAGCAAAAGCGCCGAAACTTAGACAAACATGCTGTCTTTACTATCTGACTTCAGAAAAAAGAGATCGCTGCAGTACTTGTCCGAAGCATTGTTTAACATAATGGATGATTAGGAGGAGATCTTGTTGAAGGAAGATCTTAAAGAACCGCTGAATGGCCTAATTGAAAAATATACAGAACTGCTTCTTGGAGAGGCGACGCCAGTACTTCAGGAAAAAGTAAAAAACTGGGTGATCTATTCACATATCGCGAAATCCATGCCGCCTCTTGTAAAGCATTGGAACGATACGTATCCTGCAGAAAAAGAAAAGGTAAAACAGCTTATTGCAGAAATCAAGCAGCTGAATGAACAGCATCGGGAAAAATCACAGATGAATAATAAAGAATCATAATTAATCTCAGAGAACGAATGAACAGCTCTGGGATTTTTTGTTTTATTCGGCAGAATAGTCTTTTGCAGTTTTTTTTGTAAAGAAATAGTAAACAGGCAAGCTTAGGAAAAAGGGTATGACAGAACCTGAAACCGCTTTAATTGTACCATCCTGATAGGTGACTGTGTGTTCCCACTTCAGCCAGACGATTTCAAATGCATAGCCAATCACATATAAGAGACCCACAGAAAAGAGATATAGAAATACAGATGCCGCATAATATTTCATTCGAAATCAACTCCAGTATTTTCCTTTATTGTGATTATACTGTATATTTTGAAAGAGTGAAAGAATGGAAAAATCTTTCATCAGTGAATAAATTCTTGCAAAAATGGGGGACTTACCAATCATGTGTCAGTCAATAGCAATTATCCGTCCAATTGAAACGAAGGATCTTATTCATTTATGGGAGATCAAGTATAAAGATGAGCACCCTGAGTGGAAGAAATGGGATGCTCCTTATTTTGAACATAAAAATCTTACTCTGACAGACTTTCTTTCACAGAAAGACAGTATCGTAGATCAAGAGGATTACTGGGCCATCGTTGCCGGTGACAAAATTATCGGCACAGTAAGCTATTATTGGGAGCATGAGCCTTCACTATGGCTTGAAATGGGGATAGGCATTTATGATCCCTCTTATTGGAACGAGGGATATGGAACGAAAGCCTTCCGTTTATGGATCGATCACTTATTTGAGACATTGCCTATTGTAAGAGTCGGCTACACCACATGGTCCGGAAATATAAGGATGATTAAAGTGGGAGAAAAGCTTGGCATGACAGTAGAGGGGCGCATGAGAAAGTGCAGAGTGGTAAATGGAGAATACTATGATTCCATCAGAATCGGTTTATTGCGGGAAGAGTGGGAAGAACGGCCTGAAAAAAGGTAAATTTTTAAAATGATAAAAAACGGGTTCGACCAGGGAATGAGAGGGGTATAGATAGAAGAAGAGTAATTCCCAGGGAGAGTGAACACAAAATGGACCAATCAAGACCAGTTATCGGCATATCAAGCTCAGTAGTAGATCACGGAGATATTCCGAGCGTGCATGTGCATCAAAAATATATTAGTTCTGTCATTGGGGCTGGAGGGATTCCAGTTGTTATTCCGCTAATAGACGATGAAATGGCAAAAGTTATCGTATCAAAATGCGACGGCTTTATACTAAGCGGCGGGGAGGATGTGGACCCTCATTCTTACGGGGAGGACCCAGATCCAAAACTTAGAAAAACAAACGGTGTGCGGGATGAAATGGAAACAGCCGTTGTGAAATATGCGAAAGAAACCAAAAAACCTGTATTTGGAATTTGCCGGGGCATTGCGATGCTGAACGCAGCTCTCGGAGGTACGGTCACACAGGATATCGAGAGTACTTACGAGAATCCAATAAAGCATTATCAAACAGCAGACCGCCCGAATCCAACTCATGAAATCACGGTTGAAAAAGGCAGCAAACTGCAGGACATTTTCGGAACGGATACGGTCCGTGTGAACAGTATGCACCATCAGGCAGTCGGAAAGCTTGCAGATGGGCTAGTTGCAACAGCTAAAGCGTCAGATGGGATCGTAGAAGGACTTGAAGGAACTGACAGCGAGTGGTATGTACTTGCCGTTCAATGGCACCCTGAAGAAATGGCCGCCCATGATGAGGCGATGCATAACCTGTTTAAAACATTTGTGGATAACTGCAAATAAAAAAGAAAGCGGCATAGTGCTGCTTTCTTTTTTATTTGGGCTTTTCATAGTTGGCCCTCGGCGAGAACGACTCCGCAAGCAGTGGCAAAAAGCGCCTTTACTGTCGGGTCGCCTGCGCTAAACAGTCGGTTCCGCTTTTCTTATTGTCCAGCTCCAACGCCCAGCTCCTCGGCCGATCCTTATCTGTCTGCCTGCGCTAAACGGGCGATTCCGCTTTTCGGTGATGTCTAGCTCCACCTCCTAACTCCTCGGCCAGAACGGCTCCGCCAGCAAAGGCAAAAAGCGCCTTTACTGTCGGATCCTTATCTGTCTGTCGGAGCTAAACAGTCGGTTCCGCTTTTCGTTATTGAAGATAAGGTGATTGCTGCTGCAGGTAATTAGCGAACTGCTGGTGGGATTGCTGCAGTTTTTGGCTGTCTGCCGCTTCGAGCTTGTACCAGCCGTTTTTGTACATGAGATTATATAATTCTCTTTGGCAATTTTGAGTCTCGTTGAAGATCCCCTGAATATCCTGATAAAGAGAATCATGGCTCATTTCATTTAGGGCTGTGCAATAAGAATCTGTCATATATTTTTCAGTAGCCAGCAGTTCATTGATAAAGTCCCGGTCATTCATTTGAGGGGTTTTAGGTACTTGTGTTTCAGGGTTGCCGATTTTGTTCTGGTTCTGATTATTATTCATCCTGCACCTCTCCTACTGAAGCTGTGTTCCGTATGCTTCCTGATTTGGATTTAAATGAGTCAAAATTTTAGAATAATGCTGTTCGTGCATCTTTCCAACCTTCTCAAGCTCGCTTTTTAATTGCTGATCACTGCATTGTCCCGCAAAGAAGTGAGCTTTTTTCATGGCAAGCAAATTCCACGAAAGCATATCTGTTAAGTAAAGGTGATCTTTAGTCGTAATGACTGATGGCGGCTGCTGCATCATGCCTTGCTGCGTGCCTGTATTCTGCTGTTGTTGCATGGGTATAACCTCCTTCAAACATTTTCTTCCTTATCGTTCCTCATCCTAGAAATCCTATACGGAAATTAGGTGACAAATCTCGGGCAACTAAAGGTAAATAATATTCAAACTATTTTAAATATGATAAAGTAACAGATAATTCTTGGTTAATGCGCCAAACAGAGTGGAGGACTTCAAATGGAGCAATTACTTCGAAGTTTTTTCTTGTTTTTATCAAAGAATAAAAGAATGACAAAGGCTGCAAAGAGATATGGTCTAAGATTTGGAGCAGCACGCTTTGTTGCCGGTGAAACGATTGAACTTGCAGCAGCTGCCATAAAAAAGCTGAATGAAAAAAATTTAGATGTGACAATTGATTATTTGGGTGAATTCGTCGATAACGAAGCGGAAGCAAATGAAATGGCGAATCAAACCATTCAAGCAATAGAAGCAATAGGCAGAGAAAATCTGCGGTCACAGCTTTCCTTAAAGATGACCTCCATGGGACTTGATATCTCAGATGAGGCGGTACTTAGAAATATGCGGCGGATTCTGGATGCGGCAAAGATAAATAATGTTTTTATCACCATTGATATGGAAGACTATTCGCGGTGCGGGAAAACCATCAAAATCTTTAAAACCTTGAAGAAAGAGTACGATAATGTCGGAACGGTGATTCAGGCATATCTGTACAGAACGGTTAAAGATATTGAAGATCTGAATCCGCTTCACCCAAATTTGCGACTTGTTAAGGGAGCATACAAAGAATCTCCGCGTGTAGCTTTTCCTGAAAAAAAAGATGTTGACGAAAATTTTAAGAAAATCATCAAAATGCATTTGCTAAATGGAAATTATACAGCAGTTGCTACTCATGATGATGCGATCATTGAATTTACAAAACGATTTGTAAAGGAAAATAACATTCCGAGTGATCACTTTGAATTTCAAATGCTGTATGGCATCAGACCGGAACGTCAGCTCGAACTGGTGAAGGAAGGATATAAGATGAGGGTATATGTCCCATACGGCACAGACTGGTACGGTTACTTTATGCGCCGTCTTGCTGAACGGCCGGCAAACGTTGCTTTCGTACTGAAAGGGATGCTTAAGAAATAATAAAAAACGCTCAGGAACCTGAGCGTTTTTCCGTATGAAGATTATTGTTCTAAAAATCGGAAAAGTTCACTGTTGAATTTCTCTTTTTCATCAAAAAACAAACCATGTCCGCTGTTTTCAAAAGGAATAACAAATGAATACTGAATACCGTCACTCATTGCCTCAGTGAACTCAAACGGACAGATCTGATCTTTCTTCCCGTGGAAAATGGCAGTCGGAACATTTACTTTTGCCAAATCAGAGCGGACGTCTTCATCACGCAATGCTTCCGCAGATTTAATTGTTGCATAGGAAGATGCCTCAAGTCCGAGGCCATGGAACCATTCTTTAAATTCTTCGGAAAGCTTGCTTCCAAAGAACATATTTCCGAACTCTGCAAGCATGGCCGGTCTGTCTGTTTGAAGGTTTGTGATAATATCATCTGTTTCTTCCTTGGATAACCCGTAAGGATAATCATCTCTTTGGGTGAACAGAGGTGCAGCTGCCGCAAGCAGCATTAACTTAGAAACCTTATGTCCTGCGTGTCTTGCCATATATCTTACGGCAATCGGTCCACCCATCGAAAACCCGGCAAGCACGACATTTTCAAGTTTCAAATCATCAATAACCGCTTTAACATCGTCCGCCATTGTGTCATAATCATAACCATCTTTTGTGCGGTCTGATTTTCCATATCCCCTTAGATCGATGCCGATAAAGCGGTAGCCTTTTTCAGGAAGCTCATTCAGCTGATATTCAAACATTTTATGATTCACTGGCCATCCATGCAGGAATACGACTGGCTGTCCTTCTCCAATATCTTCAGCAAATATTTTTACGCCTTTTTCTACTTCGATAAAGTGTCCCATGTTTAATCCTCTTTTCCTTCAAAAGTTTATATGTAAGAAAATGTACCCTGTTCCGAATGCCATAAAACGAAAGACAGAGAGTTTTGCTTTAAAAAAAGCCGATTCTCATAAGAATCAGCTTTCATTTGCCTTATTCATGTCCCATGTTTTTCTTTCCATATTGCTGATTTGTACTAGAGCGTTTGCCCCCGCCATCCATCTCGTTTGTTGGACCAGAGCTGCCTTTTACGCTTGATGCACTTACTCCTGCTTTAGATGGCTGTTTCTTTAATCTTGCCATAATTGGTCACCTCCTGGCTTTTATCCTTCCCGCAGCTGCTTTTTTTCATGCTGTCTGCAATTAATATGTGAATTTTTTGTAAATGTATTGAACAAATTTTCGAAATCTTTTATATTAGTATATAGAGGAATTGATTCCTGACTATTTTTTTCATCAAAAAATGAATGAGCATTCATTCAAAACGACAAAAGGGGGAGCATTCATGGTCCAGCGAATTAAAAAAGCTGCAGTTTTAGGATCTGGTGTAATGGGTTCGGGAATTGCTGCACACTTGGCAAATATCGGAATCCCTGTATTATTGCTTGATATTGTACCGCGCTCACTTACGGATAGCGAAGAGAAGAAAGGACTTTCTTTGGAAGATCATTCTGTCAGAAACCGAATCTCGAGCGAATCCATCCAAAAGTTATTAAAACAAAAGCCGGCTCCGCTGACTGCAAAGGAAAATCTCTCATTGATCGAAGCGGGTAACTTCGAAGATGACATGCACAGATTGTCTGAAGCTGATTGGATTATTGAGGTAGTCGTTGAAAACTTAGACATAAAGAAAAAAGTCTTTACATTAGTCGATCAATATAGAAAACAAGGAAGCATTGTCAGCTCTAATACATCGGGTATTTCTGTCGAGGCAATGGCTGAGGGAAGATCTGAGGATTTTCAAAAGCATTTTCTCGGAACACATTTCTTCAATCCGCCGCGCTATTTAAAATTGCTCGAAGTTATTCCAACTAAAGCAACATCACCAGAGGTTTTATCTTTCATTAAAACATTCGGGGAAGATGTGCTCGGCAAAGGCGTCGTTGAAGCGAAAGACACTCCAAACTTCATCGCAAACCGAATTGGAACGTACGGTCTGCTTGTCACTGTTCAGGAAATGCTGAAAGGAAAATACAGTGTAGGTGAAGTGGATTCTGTAACAGGACCGCTGATCGGACGCCCGAAAAGCGCCACGTTCAGAACACTTGATGTTGTGGGACTTGACACATTTGCACATGTAGCAAAAAACGTATATGACCAAGTTGAAGGCAGTGAAAAAGCGGTCTTCGAAATTCCTGAATTTATGAAGAAAATGCTCGAAAATGGCTGGCTTGGAAGCAAATCAGGCCAGGGATTCTTCAAAAAAGAAGGAAAAGAGATTCTTGAACTGAATCCAGATACGCTCGAATATGGAGAAAGAAAAAAATTAAAGAGCCAAAGCATTGAGATGGCAAAACAGGCAAAAGGTGCAGCAGCTAAAATGAAAGCGCTTATCTACACTGGCGACAGAGCTGGCCAATTGCTTTGGAATATTACAAGTCCGACTCTCCTTTATTCAGCAGAATTATTGAGTGAGATCGCAGATGACATCGTTGCGATAGATGAAGCAATGAAATGGGGCTTTGGCTGGCAGTATGGTCCATTTGAGACATGGGATGCCATCGGGCTCTCAAAGTCAGCTGCAAAAATGGAAGCTGAAGGCCACAGTGTTCCGTCATGGATTAAAGACATGCTTGAGCGAGGATTTACTTCTTTCTATAAAAAAGAAGATGGCATCTCTTATTTTTATCATGATGGAGATTACAGACGCATTCAGCAAAACGAAAAAGTCCTTGATTTAAAAGAGATTAAAGAGAAAAAAGGGGTCATTAAAAAGAACAGCGGTGCAAGCTTAATCGACATTGGAGATGATGTTGCACTTCTTGAATTCCATTCACCAAACAATGCAATCGGCATGGACATCATTCAAATGATTAATTTCTCCATCGATGAAGTAAGCAAAAATTACAAAGGGCTTGTCATCGGAAATCAGGGCAAGAACTTCTGTGTCGGAGCAAACCTTGCGATGATTTTAATGGAAGCCCAAGATGATAACTATTTTGAAGTGGACATGGTTGTCCGCCACTTCCAGCAGGCAATGATGAAGATTAAATACAGTTCTAAACCGGTTGTAGCAGCCCCGTTTGGCATGACGCTTGGCGGCGGAGCTGAAATCTGTCTTCCGGCAGCACACATTCAGGCTTCAAGTGAAACCTACATGGGATTAGTAGAAGCAGGTGTTGGTTTAATCCCGGGCGGAGGCGGCAACAAAGAGCTTTACATTAAACTTCTGAACAGCATCCCGAAAGGTGTAGACTTCGATCTTCAGAATGTTGCAAATAAAGTCTTTGAAACAATCGCTATGGCTAAGGTTTCAGCCTCAGCTGCTGAAGCACGAAACAATTTCTTCTTAAATGAAAGTGACTCAGTAAGCTTTAATGGAGACCATCTCCTTCATGATGCAAAGCTAAAAGTCATTGAACTGTTTGATAAAGGATATAAAGCACCTGTCCGCAAAAAGGTTCCGGTTGTAGGCGAAACAGGTTACGCAGCATTGCTGCTTGGCGCACAATCCATGCTTCAATCCGGCTTTATTTCAGAGCATGATCTAAAAATCGCGAAAAAACTTGCATATGTCATTGCAGGCGGCAAGGTGCCATTTGGTACTGAAGTGGATGAACAATACCTGCTGGATTTAGAAAGAGAAGCTTTCCTGAGCCTGGTTCAAGAGGGCAAATCACAGCAAAGAATGCAGCACATGCTTGTTAAAGGGAAACCACTACGTAATTAGGAGGGGGCACTGTTATGAGAGAAGCGGTCATTGTAGCAGGTGCGAGAACACCTGTAGGAAGAGCGAAAAAAGGATCACTTGCAACTGTCAGACCAGATGATTTAGGGGCTCTCGTTGTAAAAGAAACGCTGAAGCGTGCCGGGGGCTATGAAGGAAATATAGATGATTTAATTATCGGTTGTGCCATGCCTGAAGCAGAGCAGGGATTAAACTTGGCGCGAAACATCGGAGCGCTGGCGGGACTGCCTTACACAGTTCCTGCCATTACCGTAAACCGCTACTGCTCATCAGGATTGCAGAGTATTGCATATGCAGCAGAAAAAATTATGCTTGGCCATTCAGATACGGCGATTGCAGGCGGCGCAGAATCAATGAGCATGGTTCCGATGATGGGTCATGTTGTCCGTCCAAATGCAAATCTGGCTGAAACTGCTCCTGAATATTACATGGGAATGGGCCATACAGCAGAGCAGGTAGCAAGAAAATACGGCGTCAGCCGTGAAGATCAGGATGCATTCGCGGTCCGCAGCCATGAGCGCGCTGCAAGAGCCATCCAAGAAGGCAAATTTGATGATGAAATTGTTGCAGTAGATGTTACACAAAGAAGTGTAGGCAGTGACAATAAGCTTCAGGAAAAACAGTTCCAATTCTCGAGAGATGAAGGTGTTCGTCCTGGAACGAGCATGCAGATTCTTGCGAATTTAAGACCTGCATTTTCTGTTAAGGGATCGGTTACTGCAGGAAACTCATCACAAACAAGTGACGGGGCTGCGGCAGTGATGGTAATGGACCGTGAAAAGGCAGATGCACTCGGACTTCAGTCGCTTGTAAAATTCAGATCCTTCGCTGTTGGCGGAGTTCCGCCTGAGGTAATGGGAATTGGGCCAATTGAAGCGATTCCGCGTGCGTTAAAACAAGCTGGACTAAGCTTATCTGACATTGGACTTTTTGAACTGAACGAAGCATTTGCCTCTCAGTCAATTCAGGTAATCAGAGAACTTGGCTTAGATGAAGATAAAGTAAATGTGAACGGCGGTGCGATTGCACTCGGCCATCCGCTCGGCTGTACAGGAGCAAAATTAACGCTTTCTCTTATTCATGAAATGAAGCGCCGAAATGAACAATTTGGAATTGTTACTATGTGCATCGGCGGTGGAATGGGTGCAGCAGGCGTATTTGAATTAATTTAATAAATGCTCTTTTCGTAAACTTTGTTGCTATCGAATTAAATTTCAAAAGGACTAAATGATAAAAACCTTAAGTGGATTGCAGCGGAAGGAACTTGACTCCTGCGGGAAATAGAGCAAATTGGGAGACCCCGCAGGCACGTCGAGGAGGCTCCCATGCTCCCCGCGGAAAGCAAGTTCCTCTCGCTGCAAGAAACGGACAACATTTAGAATGAAAAACAACAATCCAGGCTAAAACAACCATTTAATTAAATTTAGTAAACGGGGGAACCAATCATGTCTAAAACGACTGAAAATGTAATCAAAGGCGGCAGCTTTTTATTAGATGATGTGACTTTTGAAAGTGTATTTACTCCTGAGGATTTCACAGATGAGCATAAAATGATTGCTAAAACGACAGAGGATTTTGTTGTAAATGATGTTTTGCCGCACTTAGAAGATATTGAGAATCATCAATTTGATAAATCTGTGAAGCTGCTTAAGCAAGCAGGCGATCTTGGACTGCTTGGAGCAGATGTTCCTGAAGAATACGGCGGACTTGGACTTGATAAAATCAGTTCAGCTTTGATCACAGAAAAATTTGCGCGTGCAGGCAGCTTTTCATTATCCTACGGAGCACATGTAGGCATCGGATCTCTTCCAATTGTGCTCTTCGGCAATGAAGAACAAAAGCAGCAATATCTGCCTGACCTTGCAACGGGCCAGCGCATTGCAGCTTACGCATTGACTGAGCCGGGTTCTGGATCAGATGCACTTGGTGCAAGAGCAACTGCAAGACTGAATGCTGAAGGAACTCACTATGTCTTGAATGGAGAAAAGCAATGGATTACAAACTCAGGCTTTGCTGATGTTTTTGTAGTCTATGCAAAAGTTGACGGCGAGCATTTCTCAGCTTTCATTGTAGAAAAAGAATACCCTGGCGTATCAACAGGTCCAGAAGAAAAGAAGATGGGAATCAAAGGTTCATCGACTAGAACTCTTATTCTTGAAGATGCGATGGTTCCAAAAGAAAATCTATTAGGTGACCTTGGAAAAGGCCATGTTATCGCCTTTAATATCCTTAACATCGGAAGATATAAATTAGCGGTAGGTACAATCGGCGGATCAAAACGCATTATTGATGTCTCTGTTCAATATGCGAATCAGCGCCAGCAATTTAAAACGCCAATCAGCAGCTTCTCGCTGATCCAGGAAAAACTGGCTAATATGGCTTCTAAAACCTATGCAATGGAGAGCTCTGTTTACCGTACAGTAGGATTGTTTGAAGACCGCATGAGCCGCTTGACTCCTGAAGAGGTAAAAGACGGGAAAGAAGTAGCTGCTTCCATTGCTGAATATGCGATCGAGTGCTCTTTAAATAAAGTATTGGGATCTGAAACGCTGGATTATGTAGTGGACGAAGGTGTTCAAATCCATGGCGGATACGGATTTATGGCAGAATATGAAGTGGAAAGAGCGTACCGTGATTCCCGTATTAACCGTATCTTTGAAGGAACAAATGAAATTAACCGCCTATTAGTGCCGGGAACGTATTTGCGCAAAGCAATGAAAGGCGAATTGCCATTGCTGCAAAAGGCTCAAGCTCTGCAGGAAGAGTTAATGATGCTAATGCCGGAAGAAGTTGGCGAAGGCGTTCTTGAGCAAGAAAAACATTTATTGAAAAATGCTAAAAAAATCGGCTTAATGATCGCTGGACTTGCTGCACAAAAGTATGGCCAGTCATTGCAGAAGGAGCAGGAAGTATTAGTGAACATTGCAGATATCGTAAGCAATATTTATGCAATGGAATCAGCGATTCTTCGCACTGAAAAAGCAATCAGCAAAGCAGGAGAAGCAAAGAGTGCTCAAAAACTTCTCTACACTCAAGTATATTGCCAGGAAGCATTTAATGAAATTGAAGCACATGCAAAAGAATCTTTAGTTGCGATCGAGCAGGGGGATACACTCCGCATGATGATTTCAGCACTAAGAAAATTCACGCGTCACACTCCGATCAACGTGATTGCTAAAAAACGTGAGATTGCAGCTGCATTAATTGAAGAAAATGGTTACCGCGCTTAAGCAGACTGTAAGTAATAGACCTTTTCCAGTAACGGAAAAGGTCTTATTTCTTTGGGAAATCTGGAAATTCCAAGATAGAAACTTGTGATTATGATTGTCCAAATGATTGTGGTAAAATAATGTTGTTCAATTACGGTTGCAGGTGGTGAAAAGAGTGGCTCTTACGTTTTACTGGTATCCAAAATGCGGTACATGCCGAAAAGCAAAGAAGTGGTTTGAAGATCACAATTTGCAGGTAGAAGATGTACATATTGTCGAAAATCCACCGACAAAAGAAGAATTAAAAACGATGCTTGATAACAGCGGACTAGAAGTAAAAAAATTTTTTAATACCAGCGGTCAAAAATACCGTGAATTAGGCATGAAAGAAAAGGTTGCTTCTTTATCTGACGATGAACTGCTTGAGATTCTGGCATCAGACGGCATGCTTATCAAAAGGCCATTAACAACAGACGGCAAGAAGGTTACCGTCGGCTTTAAAGAAGATCAATATGAAGAAGCATGGGGAAAGAAGTAGAAGACTTACACTTCGGTCTTTTTACAAATAAACATGATAAAACTTGGAGGTAATAAAAATGAACACACCAAAAGAACTTCGTTATTCTGAAGAGCACGAATGGGTTAAAGTTGAAGGAGAAAAAGTACGTATCGGGATCACTGATTTTGCTCAATCAGAACTTGGGGATATTGTATTTGTTGAGCTTCCTGAAGTTGGAGATGAAATTAAAGCAGACGAGCCTTTCGGAAGCGTTGAATCTGTAAAAACGGTTTCTGAGCTTTACGCGCCAATCAGCGGAAAAGTTGTAGAAATCAATGAAGATCTCGATGACAGCCCAGAATTTGTAAATGAGTCACCTTACGAAAAAGCATGGATGATCGTGATTGAGCCTAGCAATGTGAGTGATGTTGACAGCTTAATGACAGCTGAGCAATATGTGGAAATGACAAACGAAGACTGATAAAGGACATAGAACAAGGACACCCTAAGTTATAAAAAGGAGGGTGTTCAAGTATGTCTTTCGAAAAGAAACGTTTAGATATTACAGACCGGGTTACAGGACGTTTTTCGGCTGGTCAAATGAACTTGTTTTTTGAAAAAGAGCAAATTGGCACAATGTCTTTTGGTCAAAATGGAAATCAGGTTTCATTGAAAAATGGATATGAAGAAGAAAACCATTCCTTTTTCCAGTATGCAGACGTTTTATCAAAACAAGATGAAAAGTATGTAGATTGTGACGAAGAAAACGGCTGGTGCTAATCGAATGGCAGTGGAATGAAATGTTCCGCTGCCATTTTTGTTCAATTTATTTCTTTTCATTTCATTTAAGAAACAACCTCATGCAATTCGAATAGGTTATAAGATAACACATACTGACTGAATAGGTGATGGCGATGTCTGCAATTGAGGTTGAAAAGGTCATAATAGTTGAAGGAACATCTGACAAACGCAAGGTTCTTAATGTTGTAAATGAACCTGTGGAAATCATCTGTACGAATGGGACAATAAGCCTTACACGTTTAGACGAAATGATTGATGAGCTGTTTTATCGGGATGTATATGTGCTCGTCGACTCAGATGAATCAGGGGATCGCCTTAGAAAACAATTCAAGCGGGAACTGCCCGAAGCTGCGCATTTATTTATAGATAAAATGTACCGTGAAGTTGCGACTGCACCTGATCAGCATGTTGCTGCAGTGCTTTTAAGCGCAAATATTGATGTTCAGGCGAAATACTTATAATTTTTAAAAGAAAAGGGAGTATCAGATAAAGCAATGATTGAAATTCAGGAAGAACAATTAGATATTTTTGCTGAAAAAGAATTTGGCATTCTTTATCTATACACTCCATTTTGCGGAACGTGTCAGCTGGCAAAAAAAATGCTGACTGTTGTTGAAGAATTGCTGCCGGGTTTAACCATTCATACGGCAAACCTTAATTTTCTTCCAAAGCAAGCGATCGAATGGGGAATAGAAAGTGTACCCTGCATGCTTATCTTTGAAAATGGAGAAGTTGCGCAAAAGAAATATGCCTTTCATTCTGTAGAACATATTTATCAAATATTGAAAGAATATGCCGCCTGAGAAGGGCGGCATTTGACATATTTCTTGGGAAATAGAAAATAACGATTATTTTGTCTGTCCAAGTCCAATAAAGTGTCGAACCTTTCTTAAAGGTGTTGGTTCGTATGAAAACGAATTAATACTTTACGATCAGAAAAGAAAGAAATGGAGAGACAAAAAATGGACTTATTTTCGTTTGTAGAAAAAATGAATGCGTCTCATTTTATCCAGCCGCTGCTTCCTATAGAAGAATTGAGAATACAGATAACCAGTTCCGGCTCGAAACAAAAGCCAGTTCTTCTAGTGCTGAAAAAAGGCACGTGTTTTCTGAGCAGCGGCAATGATCATCTTTCAGCACATGTACTGGTGTCTGGTGATGAAGATCATCTTTCAGACTGTTTTCATACACCAATCAGACTTCTGCAGCTTGCTAAGCTTGGAGCACTGGAGGTTAAGGGGTCTTTTCGCAATGTATTGAGACTTGAATCCATTATTCAGCTGTCTAAATAATTATCTAAAAATTCAAACTACTAATTGACGGAAGAAATAAAGGAGTGTTACAATTCATGTAGATTTAAGTGCGAATAACCTTATCAAGAGAGGCGGAGGGACTTGGCCCGATGAAGCCCGGCAACCGGTTGATTTAACACGGTGCCAATTCCAGCAGAGCAGGCAGACAGCTCTGGCAGATAAGAAGAGATATGGTAATTGTACCTCTTCTATGAAGGGGTATTTTATTTGAAATTATTTAAGGGAGATGGGGAAAATGGGACAAAAAAAGTATCGGCTTGAAACGGTAAATGTACATGGGGGGCTGCAGAAAGATCCGGCGACAGGAGCGCGGGCTGTGCCGATCTATCAGTCTAACGCTTATGTTTTTAATGATACTGAACACGCATCCGATTTATTTGCCTTAAAGGAGCAGGGTTACATTTATACCCGTATACATAATCCTACATCCACGGTTTTCGAAGAAAGAGTTGCCCAGTTAGAAGGGGGAGTTGGAAGTCTTGCTGTGGCAAGCGGCATGGCAGCAATCACGCTCTCAATATTAAATATTGCCGGAACAGGAGATGAGATTGTCTCTGCCTCAAGCCTTTACGGGGGCACCTACAATCTTTTTCAGACGACATTGCCCAAGTACGGGATTCAGACTAAGTTCGTAAATGCGAATGAACCAGAGAATTTCCGGAACGCCATTACACCGAAAACAAAGGCGATTTTTGCCGAAACAATCGGCAATCCGAGTCTTCAGGTTCTTGACATAGAGGCAGTTGCGAAAATTGCTCATGAAGCAGGAATCCCTTTAATTGTTGATAATACCTTTGCAACTCCGTATTTATGCAGGCCAATCGAGCACGGAGCAGATATTGTTATTCACTCTGCAACGAAATGGCTTCTTGGAAATGGCACGACACTCGGCGGAATTATCGTAGACGGAGGAAAGTTTGATTGGAACTCAAGTAAGTTCCCGGGCTTTACGACTCCAGATCCAAGTTATCACAATCTGGTATATGCGGAGGCATTGCCTGAAGCAGCTTTCATAGTAAAAGCACGGGTTCAGCTTTTGAGGGATTTAGGCCCGGCTATTAGTCCGTTTAATGCCTTTCAATTTAATCTGGGGCTTGAGACCCTTCATGTAAGAATGAAAGAGCATATTTTTAACACGAGAAAAGTTGTTGAATATTTGAATGAGCATCCTGCTGTTAAATGGGTCCTGTACCCGGAAGATGAACAGCATCCTGATAAGAATCTTGCGGATAAATATTTGGCTAAAGGAGCAGGAGCAGTAGTCGTGTTCGGCATTGAAGGCGGCCGTGCAGCAGGTGCAAAGGTCATTAATTCCGTTAATCTTTGGTCACATGTAGCCAATGTCGGAGATGCCAAAAGCCTGATCATTCATCCTGCCAGCACGACACATCAGCAGCTGGATGCAGAAGGATTGAAAAAATCAGGAGTAACAGAAGATTTAATCCGATTGTCAGTTGGAATTGAACATATTGATGACCTTTTAGAGGATCTGGAACAAGCGATTGAACAAGCAACAGGTGTGAAATCATTAATTGAATCATCCGTCTTTTCAAATTAATAAAACACTTTAGGATTGACACCTTCTTTTGACACATGATAAAATCACACTCGTAGTACAAACTCACTGAAATTAAACGTTAATTAATTTAATAAATTGTAAGTCTCTTATCCAGAGAGGTGGAGGGAAAGTGCCCTGCGAAGCCCGGCAACCGTCAATTTTATTGAAAAGGTGCCAATTCACTCAAAGCTGATGTTTATGCTTTGAAAGATGAGAGGAAGGTTCTTCTATTGATATGCCTTTCTGCTCATTTATGCAGAAAGGCATTTTTGTTTAGAGATAAGAAAGTATAAAATTTTGCGCTTCGATGTCTAGCTCCATCGCCCAACTCCTCGGCCAGAACGGCTCCGCCAGTAAAGGCAAAAAGCGCCTTTTCTGTCGGATCCTTATCTGTCTGTCGGAGCTAAACGGGCGCTTGCGCTTTTCTTATCTCATCATGAACCTATACCATTTCGTGCAAAATGATAGTGAGTTGAATTTTGGAAGAAGGTGAAGTCGTGATTACGTTAAAGGATGTCAAAAAAGTCTTTCAATCTAAAAGCGGAAATGTTACCGCGGTTGATTCGGTTGACTTGAACATAAATCAAGGAGAAATTTTCGGAATTATCGGTTATAGCGGTGCTGGAAAAAGCTCATTGATCAGATTGCTTAACGGACTTGAAAAGCCCACAGACGGTTCCATTCAAGTAGCTGGGAGAAAGATTGATAAAATCCGCGGAGATGAGCTGAGAAAAGCAAGACACGAAATCAGCATGATCTTTCAGCATTTTAATCTCCTTTGGTCAAGAACAGTCCGGGAAAATATTTCGTTTCCATTAGAAATCGCCGGAGTAAAGAAAGAGCAGCGGGTAAACCGTGTAGAAGAGCTGATTAAGCTTGTAGGACTTGAAGGACGGGAAGATGCCTATCCATCACAGCTGAGCGGAGGACAAAAGCAGCGTGTCGGAATTGCCAGAGCTCTTGCGAATAATCCAAAGGTTTTGCTTTGTGATGAAGCTACATCAGCACTGGACCCGCAAACAACAGATTCCATTCTCGAGCTGCTTGTAGATATTAACGAGAGGCTCGGTTTAACAATTGTCCTGATTACACATGAAATGCACGTTATCCGTAAAATCTGCCACCGGGTTGCGGTGATGGAAAACGGGCGGATTGTTGAGCAGGGTGAGGTACTTGATGTATTCAAAAAACCTCAGCAGTCTATTACGAAGCGCTTTGTGAAACAAATTACAGAGCCGGACGATACGCAGGAAACAATGGAATTAATTCTTGAGAAATACAAGTACGGAATGGTAATTCAATTAACATTTGTGGGAGATTCAACAGAAAGTCCGCTCATTACGAATCTTATCCGAAATCATCCGATTGAAGTAAATATCCTTCAGGGAAAAATATCTCAAACTCAAAGCGGATCATATGGAACCTTGTTCATTCATATGGACGGGGAACCTGATCAACTGGATAAGGCAATGGCATATATCCGCAGTCAGGAAGTAGAAGCGGAGGTGATTGCGAATGTTTGAGAACGTGAGATGGGAAAATGTATGGGAAGCAACTAGTGAAACCTTATTTATGACAGGATTCTCTGTAGCTGCAACCTTTATCTTGGGTATTATACTCGGACTGCTATTATTCTTAACGTCTAAAGGCGGTATTTGGGAAAATAAACCGGTAAATATCATTATATCTGCATTCGTGAATATTTTCAGATCCATTCCGTTTATTCTTCTGATCATTCTGCTGATTCCTTTTACAAAGGCTATTTTAGATACGTTTCTTGGAGCAAAAGCAGCACTGCCGGCCTTAATCATTGGCGCCGCACCGTTTTACGGGCGGATGGTTGAAATTGCTCTGCGTGAAATTGATAAGGGAGTCATTGAGGCAGCAAGATCAATGGGGGCAAAAACATCCACGATCATCTGGAAGGTGTTAATACCTGAATCATCCCCTGCGCTAATCTCCGGAATTACGGTAACGGCCATTGCTCTTGTCGGCTACACAGCCATGGCGGGGGTAGTCGGAGCCGGGGGACTCGGAAATCTTGCATTTCTTGAAGGCTTTCAGAGGAATAATAATGCTGTAACAATGATTGCGACAATCCTGATATTAGTTATTGTATTTATCATCCAATTTATTGGAGACTTTATCACATCAAAACTAGATAAACGTTAGGGAGGAAATTCAAATGAAGAAATTATTGTTAAGTGCTGTATTCGCAACATCCGCTTTCGCTCTTGCTGCTTGTGGTTCCGGTGGCGGAAACGGAGAAGGAGAAGATACAAAAACGCTTAAAATTGGTGCATCAAATGTACCTCATGCTGAAATCCTTGAAGAGGCACAACCGTTGCTTGAGGAAAAAGGCATTGAACTGGATATCGTGCCGTTCCAGGATTATATCCTGCCAAATAAATCACTTGCTAGTAAAGAAATTGATGCAAACTATTTCCAGCACGTTCCGTATTTAGAGTCTCAAATGGCAGAAAATAAAGACTATGACTTTGTTAATGCAGGCGGCATCCATATCGAGCCAATCGGTGTTTATTCTAAAAAACATAAATCGTTAGAAGATATTCCAGATGGCGGCACAATTATCATGAGTAATTCTGTAGCTGACCACGGCCGCATGCTTTCATTGCTTGAGAGCGAAGGATTAATCACAATTAAAGAAGGTGTCGATAAAACGACTGCAACAGTTGATGATATCGATGAAAACAAAAAAAATCTTAAATTCAAAGCAGATGTAGAAGCAAGCATTCTGCCTCAGGCTTATAACAACGACGAAGGCGATGCCGTTTTAATTAATACGAACTATGCAATTGGTGCAGGTCTCAATCCTCAAAAAGATGCGATTGCACTTGAAGGTTCAGAATCACCATACGTTAACATTATCACTGTCCGCAAAGGCGACGAAAACAAAGAAGAAATCAAAGCTTTAGTTGAAGTGCTTCATTCAAAAGAAATTCAATCATTCATTGAAGAAAAATATGAAGGTGCAGTTGTACCTGTAGACGGAAAATAAAAGGCAAGAGAGCATCGAAACATGGTGCTCTCTTTTTTTGTCTGAAAAGGTCAGTATAATATAGTAGAAATTAGGAATAAATGCTTCCCGAAAAACTCTTTTTACGCATACATCTCCCTCATTTTTTGCATACTAACGGTGATTAATATCAGGAATGGAGCTGAAAAAAGATGCAGCATTTTGAAGCGAGAAACAGCAGTGAAGCCGCTTTGCATAATTACAAAGAGGGTCTCGGTGTTTTTACAGAGAAGATGCCTGAGCTTGCACACCTCTATAATGAATTCACGCAAGAATGTTTTAAAGAAGGAACACTTTCCCAAAAAGAAAAGCAGTTAATTGCGCTGGGCATCAGCATCTATTCACAAGATGAATATTGCATTATTTATCATACAAAAGGGTGCTTAGATCAAGGGGCAAGCGAACAGGAAATATTAGAAACGGTCGGAGTGACTGCAGCATTTGGCGGCGGTGCAGCAATGAGCCAATCGGTTACCTTAGTCCAAGAATGCATCACAGAATTGAATCAGCTTAAGCAATAGCATACTCGAGCATATCGGAGCATTTATATAAGATTGCATTCTTAAATGCTGAAATCATGTATGAGGAACCATGATCCTTTCATATCCATCTATATGATGTTTGAGGCTGTTTTGTCGAGGTGTTATCATGTAATAGTACTAATTGATAAACTTTGAAAGGATGATTCATTATCTACGCAAGTCAGCAAAAGCTTGATTTGAATTACACAACTGAAATGGAAAAAGCCTTAATGCAGTCTCATAAAATGGGATATGCAGTGTACAGCAGAAACCATGAAAAGCGTATGGAAGTAGAAAAGAATCGTGAAAAAGATTATCAGCAAAGCAAACAGCTATTTGCAGAATTAGACCGCAAAATGAATTCATAGAACAATCTTAAAGGAATCAGTCACTGGCTGGTTCCTTTTGAGTTATAAATAAATCAGGCACAATCAGGCAAGCCTCCGAAAAAGTTGTATTCACATTTCATTTGTTATAAAATTAGAATGAGAATAAAATGAGAATGATTAAATTGAGATCTTATAGATTATTGGAGGTATAGTTATTTATGGCAGGTTCTACTTTAGTTATTAAAGATTTACATGTTGAAATCGACGGAAAAGAAATTTTAAAAGGTGTAAACCTTGAAATAAAAGGCGGAGAATTCCACGCGATCATGGGACCAAATGGTACTGGTAAATCCACATTATCATCTGCGATCATGGGGCACCCTAAATATGAGGTAACAAAAGGAAGCATCACACTTGACGGTGAAGATGTTCTTGAGATGGAAGTAGATGAGCGCGCACGTGCAGGTCTATTTTTAGCAATGCAATATCCAAGTGAAATCAGCGGGGTTACTAATGCTGACTTCCTTCGTTCTTCTATTAATGCACGCAAAGAAGAAGGACAGGAAATTTCTTTGATGAAATTCATCCGCAAAATGGACTCTAACATGGAATACCTTGAAATGGATCCTGATATGGCACAGCGTTACCTGAATGAAGGATTCTCAGGCGGAGAGAAAAAACGCAATGAGATTCTTCAATTAATGATGATCGAGCCTAAAATCGCGATTCTTGATGAAATCGATTCAGGTCTTGATATCGATGCATTAAAAGTTGTTTCAAAAGGCATTAATCAAATGCGCAATGAAGATTTCGGCTGCCTGATCATCACTCACTATCAGCGCCTGTTAAACTACATCACACCTGATCATGTACACGTAATGATGCAGGGACGCATCGTTAAATCAGGCGGTCCTGAGCTTTCACAGCGTTTAGAATCAGAAGGCTATGACTGGATTAAACAAGAGCTTGGCATCGAAGACGAAACTGTTGGTCAAGAAGCGTAAGCGTTAGGGGGATTAAGATGACAGTAGAGACGAAATTCAACCACGACTATGTCACGGGTTTCTCAAATGAACTCGGTGAACCGGAATGGCTTAAAGAACTGCGCTTACAAGCTCTTGCAAAAGCTGAAGACCTTGCAATGCCAAGACCGGATAAAACGAAAATTGATAAATGGAATTTTACACAATTCCAGACACATTCAGTTAAAAGCAAACCTTTAGCATCTCTTAATGATTTAAGTGATGAAGTAAAAGCTTTAATCGATCTTGAAGATGAGAATAAAAATCTATATATCCAATTGGATACAACACCGGCTTATACATCTCTGTCTCAGGAATTAAAAGACCAGGGTGTAATATTTACGGATATTCATACGGCTGCACGCGAACATTCTGAGCTTGTGCAAAAGTATTTCATGACTGACGGAGTAAAAGTTGATGAGCATCGTTTAACAGCTCTTCATGCAGCTCTTATGAACGGCGGAGTATTTGTATATGTTCCTAAAAACGTTGAGGTAACAGCACCTCTTCAGGCTGTGTATGTGCATGAAAATCCTGAAACGACTCTTTTCAACCATGTGATCGTTGCAGCAGATGACAACAGCTCTGTCACTTATGTTGAAAACTACATTTCAACGACAGAAACAGAAGGATCGATTTTCAACATTGTAACGGAAGTATTTGCAAACAATAATGCAAAAGTTACTTACGGTGCTGTAGACCATTTAAATAAAGGTGTTACAACGTATGTAAACCGCCGCGGAACTGCTGCACGCGATGCACGTATTGAATGGGCGCTTGGTTTGATGAATGACGGCAATACGATTTCTGAAAACACAACAAACCTGATGGGTGACGGCTCTTATGGAGACACGAAATCTGTTGTTGTCGGACGCGGAAGTCAAATTCAAAACTTCACAACAAAAGTCATTCACTTCGGCAAAAATTCCGAAGGCTACATCTTAAAGCACGGCGTAATGAAAGACAGTGCTTCATCTGTCTTCAACGGCATCGGCAAAATCGAACATGGAGCTTCTAAATCAAATGCAGAGCAGGAATCAAGAGTTCTTATGCTAAGCGAAAAAGCACGCGGAGATGCAAATCCGATTCTATTAATAGATGAGGACGATGTAACCGCTGGACATGCTGCTTCTGTAGGCCGCGTTGATCCGCTTCAATTGTATTACCTGATGAGCCGCGGAATTCCTAAAGTAGAAGCTGAGCGTCTTGTCATTCATGGTTTCCTTGCGCCTGTCGTTAAGGTTCTGCCAATTGAAGGCGTGAAGAAACAGCTTGTTGAGGTAATTGAAAGGAAAGTTAAGTAATGAATATCCAAGATATCCGTTCACTCTTCCCGATATTGGATCAGCAAGTAAATGGACAGAATCTTGTTTATCTTGACAGTGCAGCGACTTCTCAGAAGCCGCTGCCGGTCATTGAAGCGTTAGACCGCTATTATAGAGAATATAATTCAAACGTTCATCGTGGAGTTCATACACTGGGCACTAAAGCTACAGATGGCTACGAGGGAGCGCGCGAAAAGGTAAGAAAGTTCATTAATGCTCATTCTGCAGAAGAAATCATTTTCACACGCGGTGCTACTACTGCATTGAATACAGTAGCAGCAAGCTATGGACGTGCAAATCTTCAAGCCGGCGATGAGATAGTGATTACACATATGGAACACCATGCTAACGTTATACCTTGGCAGCAGCTTGCCAAAGCTACTGGTGCGACACTGAAGTATATTCCTTTGCAGGAGGATGGCACGATTTCCCTTGAAGATGCCCGTGAAACGATTACAGATTCAGCTAAAATTGTTTCTGTCATGCAAGTTTCAAATGTATTGGGAACAATAAATCCTATAAAAGAAATTGCTGAGTTAGCCCACAGCAAAGGTGCGATCATGGTTGTTGACGGTGCGCAAAGTGCTCCGCATATGAAAATTGATGTTCAAGATTTGAATTGTGATTTCTTTGCTTTTTCAGCTCATAAAATGTGCGGCCCGACTGGTGTTGGAGTTCTGTACGGAAAAAAAGCGCTTCTTGAAAACATGGAGCCTGTTGAGTTTGGCGGCGAAATGATTGACTTCGTCGGATTATACGAATCCACATGGAAAGAGCTTCCCTGGAAGTTTGAAGCCGGAACGCCTATTATCGCAGGTGCAATCGGGCTTGGTGCTGCCATTGATTTCCTTGAAGAAATCGGTATTGAAAACATTGAAGCATATGAGCACAAGCTTGCTGATTACGCACTTGAGAGATTGTCGGAAGTTGAAGGAATCACAATATACGGTCCTAAAAAGCGTGCTGGTCTTGTAACGTTCAATATTGAAGATGTGCATCCTCATGATGTTGCCACAGTACTGGATGCTGAAGGCATAGCAGTTCGGGCCGGCCATCACTGTGCACAGCCTTTAATGAAATGGCTGAATGTTTCCTCAACAGCTCGTGCTAGTTTTTACCTGTACAACACAGAAGAAGAAGTTGATAAGCTTGTTGCAGGAATCATAAAAACAAAGGAGTACTTCACGAATGTCTTTTAATAATCTGGACACTCTGTACCGCCAGGTCATTATGGATCACTATAAAAACCCGCGGAACAAAGGTGTACTCGAAGATAGTTTAACTATAGATATGAATAACCCTACATGCGGCGACCGTATTCGCTTAACGCTGCAGATTGAAGACGGCAGCATTACGGATGCAAAGTTCGACGGTGAAGGCTGTTCGATTTCAATGTCATCAGCATCAATGATGACTCAGGCGATTAAAGGTCAATCGGTCGAAACGGCTTTAAAGCTTTCTAAAATCTTTTCAGACATGATGCAAGGAAAAGATTACGATGATGACGTTGAGCTTGAGGATATTGAAGCATTGCAAGGTGTTGCTAAATTCCCTGCACGAATCAAATGTGCAACACTTGCCTGGAAGGCGATGGAAAAAGGGGTCCATAGCCAAGAAAAAGAATGAGGGCAGACCTCATTCTACTATGATTGGAGTGAAAACGGATGGCTAAAAAAATGCCAGAAATCGGCGATTACAAGTATGGATTTGCTGATAAAGACGTTTCGATTTTCCGTTCTAAGCGCGGATTAACTAAAGAAATTGTTGAAGAAATTTCTCGCATGAAAAGCGAGCCGCAATGGATGCTTGATTTCCGTCTGAAATCACTGGAGCATTTCTATAACATGCCAATGCCTCAATGGGGCGGCGATATGGCTGCACTTAACTTTGATGAAATTACGTACTACGTAAAACCATCTGAAAAATCAGAGCGCTCTTGGGATGAAGTACCTGAGGAAATCAAACGCACGTTTGATAAACTAGGAATTCCTGAAGCAGAGCAAAAATATTTGGCCGGTGTTTCAGCTCAGTACGAATCTGAGGTTGTATACCACAATATGAAAGAGGATCTTGAAGATCTTGGTATCGTCTTTAAAGATACAGATACAGCTCTTAAAGAAAACGAAGATATTTTCAGAGAGCATTTCGGCAAAGTGATTCCTCCGACAGATAACAAGTTCTCAGCACTTAATTCAGCTGTATGGTCTGGAGGATCATTCATCTATGTGCCAAAAGGCATCAAAGTTGATACACCGCTTCAGGCATACTTCCGCATTAACTCTGAAAACATGGGTCAGTTCGAACGTACGCTGATTATTGTTGATGAAGGCGCACATGTGCACTATGTAGAGGGCTGTACAGCTCCTGTTTACACGACGAATTCACTTCACAGTGCTGTAGTTGAAATTATCGTTAAAGATGGCGGCTACTGCCGTTACACAACCATTCAAAACTGGGCGAACAACGTATTCAACCTTGTTACAAAACGTGCAGTTTGTGAAAAGAACGCAACAATGGAATGGATCGATGGAAATATTGGATCTAAATTAACAATGAAATACCCGGCTGTCATCCTTAAGGGTGAAGGCGCGCGCGGTATGACATTATCCATTGCATTAGCAGGCAAAGGCCAGCATCAGGACGCAGGTGCGAAAATGATTCACTTAGCACCTAATACGTCTTCAACGATTGTTTCAAAATCAATCTCTAAACAAGGCGGTAAAGTAACATACCGCGGAATTGTTCACTTTGGCCGCAAAGCTGAAGGCGCACGTTCAAACATTGAGTGTGATACGTTAATCATGGATAATCAGTCTACATCTGATACAATTCCATATAACGAAATCTTCAATGATAACATCTCTTTAGAGCATGAAGCTAAGGTTTCAAAAGTATCTGAAGAACAATTATTCTATCTCATGAGCCGCGGTATTTCAGAAGAAGAAGCAACTGAAATGATCGTAATGGGATTCATTGAGCCATTTACAAAAGAACTTCCAATGGAATATGCGGTTGAAATGAACCGTTTAATCAAGTTCGAAATGGAAGGCTCTATCGGTTAATAAGAATGAAGAAAAGCTCACCAGTCGCGGTGAGCTTTTTTGTATGGGGAATGATATGAGGGTTGGATTATAATACCCTTCTAATATATGAAGTTTTTTAAAAAGCGGATAGGAATACTTTAGAGACCTTCTTTAAATGTGAAGTGCTTTAAAACCCGGATTGGACACTTTAAAACAGCACCCGTATAAGTGAATTGCTCCAAAAACCGGGTTGCAGCACTTTATAGCAGCACCCGTATATGTGAAGTGCTTTAAAACCCGGATTGGAGCACTTTATAGCATGATCTGAATCAGTGAAGTGCTCCAAAAACCGGGTTGCAGCACTTTATAACAGCACCCGTATATATGAAGTGTCTAATAAAAGATTGAAAACACACTACAGGTAATCTTCAGTAAGCCGAGGGAGTACCTGCCCAAGACGTTTGTGCTTTTCTTAACTTCACAGGCCATGCAGAATGAAAATATCTTATCCATGTAGTATCATAAAAGAACCGACAAAAACGAAAAAGGAGGCTGAACGCAGATTGATCTATATTGGACTTACAGGCTGGGGAGATCATGATTCGCTTTATCCTAATGGGATTTCGTCCGGAGACAAGCTGAAGGAATACTCGGGACATTTTCCGATCGTTGAAGTGGATGCAAGCTTCTATGCTGTTCAGCCTCAGCGCAACGCAGAAAAATGGGTGAAGGATACGCCAGACAGTTTTCAATTTATCGTGAAAGCGTATCAGGGAATGACAGGACATCAGCGGGGAGATATTCCTTTTGATTCTAAAGAAGAGATGTTCCAGGCTTTCCATCATTCGATTGAACCGTATCAGGCTGCAGGCAAGCTTGCGATGGTTTTATTTCAATTCCCGCCGTGGTTTGAATGCAAAAAGGAGAATGTCAGTTATTTGAGATGGTGCAGAGAGCAAATGGGCTCCGTTCCAGTTGCCTTAGAATTCAGGCATCAATCATGGTTTGTGCCTGATACATATGAAAAGACCCTCACTTTTATGGAACAGGAAAAGTGGATTCACAGCATTTGTGACGAGCCACAGGCTGGAAGCGGGTCGATTCCGGCAGTAGTGAGAGCGACAGATGAAAATAAAACGTTAATCCGGATGCACGGCAGAAATGTGCATGGCTGGACAAGACCTGCAAATGGTGAAGACTGGCGTGAGGTCAGGTATCTCTATCGGTACAATCAGCAGGAATTGCAGGATTGGCGTGAGAATATTGATCAATTGAAAGATTCAACTAAAGATGTTTATCTTCTCTTTAATAATAATTCAGGCGGAGATGCAGCAGACAATGCAAAACAGATGCAAAAGCTTTTAAATATAGAGTATGAAGACTTAGCACCTAGACAGCTGGATTTATTCAGCGGAGAATAAACGGAAATGAGTTGGAGTAAATGGAATGGGTTTTTCTTGTCCTGATCGGTTTTATTGCCGGCACGATCGGTAGTCTTGTTGGTCTTGGCGGAGGAATTATTGTTGTGCCGGCTATGCTTTTTTCCTCTGCTTATTTTACGATTTTTGAACATGTAACTCCGCAGACGGCAGTCGGAACTTCTTTGCTTGTCGTCATTTTTACTGGTTTATCCTCAACGCTTGCTTATATGAAGGTTAAAAAAGTGGATTATAGAAGCGGTTTGATTTTTTTTATCGGAAGCGGACCTGGAGGTATAATAGGCGCTTATCTTAATAAATATTTGAATTTGGATTCATTCTCCCTTTACTTTGGGCTGTTCATGATTTTTGTCTCACTGCTTCTTATGATGAGAGATAAATGGAAGCCAAAATACAGAGAGCCCGGACATGGGGATGTGATCCGCTATTATTCATCTGAAAACGGCAAAGAAGCTGCTTATTTTTACAAGCCGGTCCCTGCGGTCTTTATTTCATTTGGAGTTGGATTTATCTCAGGGCTGTTTGGAATTGGCGGCGGAGCTTTAATGGTGCCTGCAATGGTGCTGCTTTTCTTATTCCCTCCGCATATAGCAGTGGCTACGTCGATGTTCATTATTTTTTTATCGGGTATATCAAGCTCTGTTATGCATATTGCTCTTGGAAATGTGAACTGGCTTTTTGCTTTGGCTTTAATACCCGGTGCTTGGGCTGGTGGGAAGGCAGGTGCCATGATTGCGGCGAAGCTTTCTGGTAAAGCTGTAATTAACCTGCTGCGGCTCGTTCTGATCGTTGCCGGATTAAAACTGATTTATGAAGGTATTTTTTAATTGAGGAGAATGTAAATGGCAGAGACCATTCATCTATATCACACAAATGATTTACACAGTTATTTTGAAAACTGGCCAAAAGTTGCTCACTATTTGAAAAGAATGAAAAAAGAGCATGCTGCTAAAGGAGAAGACATGATTTTAGTAGACGTGGGAGACCATATCGACCGTGTTCATCCCATAACAGAAGCAACACAGGGAAAAGCAAATGTGGAACTTCTAAATGCACTAAATTATGATGCTGTTACAATCGGCAACAATGAGGGGATCACTCTCCCTCATGCGGCACTGGACACTTTATACACACATGCACGTTTTCCGGTTATTCTTTCAAACTTATACACAGAACTCGGGGAACGACCTAGCTGGGTGAAGCCTTATGAAATCATGACTCTCTCTGATGGCACTAAGGCAGTATTACTGGGAGTAAGCGTTTTTTACGAAAAATTTTATCATTTGCTTGGCTGGAAAATAAAAGATCCGTTTCAAAGTCTGAAAGAAACAATCGAGATGGTAAAAGGCGAAGCGGATATCATCATTTTGCTCTCTCATTTAGGAATTAATGATGATGAAATCGCGGCAAAAGAGTTTCCGGAAATTGATATCATACTGGGGGCGCATACTCATCATATCTTTGAAAAAGGAAAACTTCTGCATGGCGCTTTATTAACAGGTGCAGGTAAAAACTGTGGATTGGTCGGGCATATTTCACTCACTGTGGATAAATCACGCTCCTTAATCGCAAAGGAAGCTGAAGTTATTAACATTCTTTCAGAGCCTGAGTGTGAAGAAACAAAACAGTTTCTAATAAATGAAGCGATAAAAAGTGATGAGATTCTCTCAGAACCAGTCGCCATTTTAGAAGAGGATTTATCATTGGACTGGTTTGGTAAGTCTGAATTTCCGGACATTTTAGCTTCAGCTCTTAAAGAGTGGTGCAATGGTGAGGTCAGCATGGTGAATGCAGGAATGCTGCTTGAACCGCTGAAAAAAGGACCGGTTACAAAAAAAGATCTGCACCGCATTTGTCCGCATCCTATTAATCCCTGCACTGTTTATTTAAAAGGAGACGTCTTAAAAGAAGTTATTTTAGAAGCGCGCACAGAAAGGATGGAGCAGCTGAAATTAAAGGGTCTTGGTTTCCGGGGCCATGTTATGGGACGAATGGTTTTTGACGGAATTGAGGTTTTTACAGAGCCATTAGAAGACGGTCTGCACCATGTAAAAGAAATTCTGGTATCAGGGGCACCTATACAGCCAGAACGAATTTATGCAGTAGCTACAGTGGATATGTTTACACTTGGTGTCCTGTATCCATCTATTGGCCATGCGGAAAAGAAAACGTATTATATGCCTGAAATGCTGAGGGATCTGCTAGCCTGGAAGCTAAAACAGGGACATTCGTCCAAGAATGCCTAATTTTCACACTTCATGTCTGCTTTCTTCATAAATTGTAGAAGGAAGGGAGTGTGAAATAACGATGGTATCCATGACACCAATTATTATTGAAAACAATCAGTTTACAGCTATAACGGTAGCATTGCCCAAAACCAATTTTATGGCTGTTACAAGTGAGAAGGGATACATTATGTGCGGTGCGCTTGATGTAGCTTTACTCAATGAAAAATTAAAAGACCGCGGAATTATTGCTGGGCGTGCAGTCGGCGTCCGTACCATTGAACAGCTGCTTGATGCACCTCTTGAATCCATTACATTTGAGGCTGAAAATCGCGGCATACACGTCGGTATGAGCGGCAGAGATGCACTGTTAAGGATGCTGTAATAACAGCTAAACAAAAGCGCCATATTATAGCTATCGCTATTTAAATATCATTTCAAAATCATAGATGAAAAAGAATGCGTACATCCCCCCTTGCCTGCATAAACATATCATGTAAAGGGGGGATTTATTTTTGGCCAGATTCCGCAAACGCCCTCATAAGAAGGGACCGCTTCCTTTCCGATATGTATTCCTGCTGTCGCTTGTCTTTTTTATTTTTTCTACAGCTGCAGGTCTATGGATCGTCAATAAAGGAATTGAACCGACATTAATGACCGTAGCAGAAACGGAAACAAAACGGATTGCAACACTCGTTATTCAAAATGCAATTAATAAAGATATAAAAGAAGATGTTGATGTGGATGAAATGTTTGTTGTTGATACAGATGAAAAAGGGAATGTGACAACGATCGATTTTAACGCGAAGTTTGTCAGAAGCGTGCTTGCTAAAACTACAGATAAAATTCAAACGAACTTGAGAGAGGCTTCGAAAGGAAATATTGATGCACTCGAGCTTCCTGAAGGGGAACATATATCAAAAGATGAGCAGGGGGAGGGAATTATTTATTCCATCCCATTGGGTCAAGCTACAAATAATGCCCTGATCGGGAACTTGGGACCGAGGGTGCCGGTACGCTTCTATGTAGTGGGGGAAGTACAGACTGACGTAAAAGAAACGATTCAGCAGTATGGAATTAATAATGCTTTAATTGAGATTGCTGTTGAAATTGAAGTGAATGTAGAAGTGGTCATTCCCTTTTCCACTCAAACAGCTACAGTCAGAAACACAATTCCAATTGCTATTAAAGCAGTACAGGGGCAGGTTCCAAGTTATTACAATGGCGGCGGAGCGGGTTCCCCTCCCGCAATCGATGTGCCGGTGGAATCATCTGGAAGGTAACACTAGCAGGTTGAAAGTTTCATAGTTTATTGTTATAATCCATAATTATAAACTGAATACTTCACCTTGTCTCATGATGAGGTAGAGGCGCGAAAAAGAAGAGTAGATAGTGTGAGGATGACAACTGAGACCACTATACAAAAGGCTTTTTTGCCGAAGTTATGCAAACGTGTCAGCATTTGCATGGCTGGGGTTACCTTGAATAAGGGTAACACTGTCATTATGGATGATATCTATAATGGAGGGCTACTGATCGTGGAGGATAACATAACATTACACCGTAATGCGGGAAGAGTAATGATAGTTATTTTCTATCGCTACTCTTTTTTATTTGCACTTTTTTATCCCTTCCTCGTGCCGGTAGCCTAAAAAATATTTTTAGGAGGCAATATACCATGTCAGGCACTATTTATTCGATTCTTCCCCCAATCATCGCGATTCTGATGGTTATTTTAACACGGAGAGTTCTGCTTTCCCTTGGTGTTGGAATTCTTTCCGCTGCACTTATTCTTACGAATTTTTCAATTTTAGAAACACTTACGAAAGTGTATGAAGCATTTAAAGCCATCTTTATTTCAGATGGAGCATTAAACACCTGGAATGTCTTTATTCTGCTTTTTCTTTTAATTTTAGGTGTTGTTACAGCGCTTATTTCGATTTCAGGAGGCAGCAGAGCCTTTGGAGAATGGGCTCTAAAACGTGTCAAAACAAGAGCAGGCGCTCAATTTACAGCAGCCCTTTTAGGTGTCCTGATTTTTATTGATGATTATTTTAACGCACTTGCAGTCGGTCAGGTAAGCCGTCCGATTACGGACCGTCAAAGAGTATCCCGCGCAAAACTTGCTTACATTATTGACTCAACATCAGCACCTGTTTGTGTAGTTTCGCCGGTTTCAAGCTGGGGAGCCTATATTATTGCTATGATCGGAACAATTCTTGCGACGCATGGTGTCAGCGAATACACACCTCTTTCAGCATTCATGACGATGGTTCCGATGAATTACTATGTATTTGCAGCATTGGCTTTAGTTTTTGCAACAGCTTACTTCAATATTAATTTAGGAAGCATGAAGCAGCACGAAGAGCGTGCGATTGAAACAGGCGTTGTTTTTGATCCCGAAAAAGAACCGCTTGGAGATATTAAAGAAGATTTGCCTACAAGCGATAAAGGGACGATTGCAAATCTTGTATGGCCGATTATTGCCTTAATTATCGGAACGGTAAGTGCCATGCTATGGACCGGATATCAGGGTGTTCAGGGAGAAGAAGGAGTTGCTCTCACCCTTTTGACTATGTTTGAATATACCGATGTAGCTAAATCTCTAGTTTTAGGCGGATTATTCGGCTTACTCGTAACTCTTGCTCTTTATTTCAGCAAAGGAATCAGTGCTTCTTACTTGCCGAAGGGATTTCTTGAAGGCATTAAATCAATGCTGCCAGCAATCTACATCCTAAGCTTGGCCTGGATGATTGTAGACTTAATCGGTCAGCTGAAAACAGGTGAATACCTGGCAGGGATTGTTGAGCAATCGAATCTGAACACAGCACTCCTTCCGGTTATTCTGTTTATTCTTGCAGGCTTTATGGCATTTGCAACCGGGACTTCATGGGGCACTTTCGGAATTATGCTTCCGATCGCAGGTGAAATTACAGCAGCGACTGACATTTCCATGCTTCTTCCTGCGATGGCAGCCGTTCTTGCAGGGGCTGTGCTTGGGGATCACTGTTCTCCTATATCCGATACAACAATCTTATCCTCAACAGGGGCAGGAAGCCATCATATCGATCATGTTATCACACAGATGCCTTATGCCATTACCGGAGGAATTATAGCAGCGGCTGGCTATCTTGTTTTAGGATTTTCAGGAAGCATGCTTCTGGGACTTTTGACAGTAGTTGTCCTCTTAGTTGTTTTCATCCTCATCTTCAAAAAAAAGGAAGAGATTCCTTTGAAATAGGTTAAAAAGGCAGAGTTCTCCAGGACTCTGCCTTTTATTGTAAGAAAATATGACAGGTAAATCATCTTAAAATAATAATTTTTAAAAATCATTTTGACTTAGGCATAATGTCCGATTATACTATGTATAGTTATACTGAAATATCAGAAAATAGTAAAAATTATAATTCTTCCAAATTCGGGAAGAAACAGCAAAAGGGGGCTTTACACATGGATAATCGTCCACAGTGGGGAACAAGGGCAGGCTTTATTTTAGCAGCTGTTGGATCGGCAATCGGTTTAGGAAACATCTGGCGCTTTCCTGGAGTTGCTTATGAAAATGGAGGGGGATCCTTCTTCATTCCGTATCTATTTGCACTATTGACTGCAGGGATTCCGCTGCTTGTAATGGAGTTTACGCTCGGACATAAATACCGCGGTTCCGCACCACTCACGTATGCAAGACTAAGCAAGAAATTTGAATGGCTAGGCTGGTGGCAGGTCGGCATCGCATTTGTCATTTCAACGTATTACTCGGTCATCATCGCTTGGGCAATTTCATACAGCGGCTTTTCTTTAAATTTAAGCTGGGGAAAAGATACACAGACATTCCTTTTCAGCGATTATCTTCAGGTTGCAGCTTCCCGGGGAATTAGGCGGATTTGCGCCAGGCGTGCTTTTGCCACTATTAATTGTATGGGTAGTTACACTTGGTGTGCTGTTTGCAGGTGTTAAAAAAGGAATTGAACTTGCAAATAAAATTTTCATTCCTACTTTAGTGGTCTTATTCTTAATTATTGTTATCCGCGCATTAACTTTAGAAGGCGCAGCACAAGGTCTGGAAGCCTTTTTTAAACCGAATTGGGATATGATTTTCAACGGAAAAGTATGGATAGCTGCATATGGACAAATTTTCTTCAGTTTATCCATCGCGTTTGCAATTATGGTTACTTATTCAAGCTATCTTCCAAAAAAATCAGATATCACAAACAATGCATTTATTACAGGATTCGGAAACTCTGCATTTGAACTGCTTGCAGGTATTGGAGTATTCAGTGCACTTGGTTTCATGGCGATGCAGCAGGGTGTTCCTGTTAATGAAGTCGTTTCAAAAGGAATCGGTTTAGCTTTTATCGTATTCCCGCAAATTATTAATGAGTTCCCGGCATTTAATGAGCTTTTTGGTTTCTTGTTCTTTGCATCACTGACACTTGCAGGATTAACATCACTCATTTCAATCGTTGAAACGTTTGTAGCAGGTGTTCAAGATAAGTTTAATGTTTCCCGTACAAAAGCCGTATTTATCGGCGGAGGAATTTCAGCAATCATTTCTCTTTTATTTGCTACAAGAGGCGGAATTAACTTCTTGGACGTAGCAGATGAGTTTATCAACAGCTTTGGTGTGACTCTGGCAGGTTTTGTTGAAGTAATCGTTGTTATTTGGATTCTTAGACAGGCAACAGATCTTCAAAAACATGCCAACCAGATTTCTGATATTCAATTAGGAGCATGGTGGAAAGTATGCTTAGGGGTCATTACTCCTATCGTTCTTGGCTACATGATGATTGATAAGCTTAGAGCAGAGCCGTATGGCGGAGGATCCTATTCAAGTGAGTTCCTTTTATATTCAGGCTGGCTGGTTGCAGCAGGAGCATTAATTGTGGGTATTCTGTTCTCATTCATTTCATGGAAAAAGGATACAATTGAGCTTCCAGCTGATAAGGAGGTATCACGCTAATGAGCGGCGGAGCAATTACAATGATGATTGTTGGTATAGTTGTTATTTGGGGCGGATTGGCTGCAAGTATAGCTAATGCAGTTGTTAAAGCTAAAAGATCATAATTAAAATGCGGGTCAGCGTTTATTGCTGACCCGTTTATTTAAGCAATAAGCAAGTATAAAATTTTGCGCATTGGTGTCTAGCTCCAACGCCCAACTCCTCGGCCAGAACGGATCCGCCAGTAAAGGCAAAAAGCGCCTTTTCTGTCGGATCCTTATCTGTCTGTCGGAGCTAAACGGGCGCTTACGCTTTTCTTATTTTCTCTTTCTTTTCCTGTATTCTGCACGTTCCCATACTTTTAACTGCGGATAAGGATCATATGACCATTCTGTTCTGCCATTATCTTTGTACATGCCATAATGAAGATGCGGAGGGAACTTTCCAGAGGTTCCCGGTGGTCCATAGCCTGAGCTCCCGACTGAACCGATTAACTGCCCGGGCTCCACAATTTGTCCTACTTGAAGGCCATCTGCAAATCCATTCAGGTGGGCAAAGTAATGGTACGTATTGGAGCTGTCCCGAATTCCCAGCCTCCAGCCGCCAAACCTGTTCCAGCCCTTCATTTCAATAATTCCATAGCAAGTAGAACTCACAGGAACACCGTAATTGGCAAAGATGTCTGTGCCTTCATGTATTCTTCTGCCGCCCCATCCTCGTGCATCTCCCCATGTGTTTTTATAGCTGTAGTTGAAGCGAATAGGGACAGGGAAAGAATGCTGATCAAGATCCAGTCTTCCGTATTTTTGAAAAAGCTTCATATGTCCTGAAATCAATCCAATTGTTTTATCACGCTGATAGTAATCCCAAAGACCAATTTTTATGTTTTCGAGATCAATTCCATAAGACAGCAAATAGGCTGCAAACGTAAACAGCACATCTTCGTCATTGTCAGGCTCCGCCTTTCCGTCGCCATTTCCGTCAATGCCAATCCCGCCAAATAAAGAGATGCTTGTCGGGTTGGTGTCAGACCGATCTGGATTTTGCAGCCCAGTCCATATTTCCGGTTTAATATAGATGCCAATAACGCCTTTTGCTTTAGGGATATCATTCCTGGTTCTTCTTACGTTACGCTCATATTGATCAACAGAGGCCAGTACGTACCAGGGAATTTGAGTGATGGTTTCAGCTTTTTTAAATAAGTTCATTCGTTCTTGATTAATTTGTTCGATGCTTTTATCTGCCCCGAGCACCTGATTAGGCAGGGCAGTGCAGAAGAAACAAAGAATAAACAGGATCCATATTTTTCTCACATTACCGGTCTCCTTTAAACCAATTTCATAACCTTAGTTTGGTGTAATAAAGAAAATTCATATGTAGAAAATGTTAGAAATTGCATCGCTCTCTTTCCCTTGTCCTATCTTGCTCTGTTATGTTAAAGTGACTAATGTACCTATTTCATTTTAAATTTTCCTTTTATGCTGAACATTCGCAGAATCAGAGGAATACTTACAATACATACTGGAGATGATTCAGATGGCTAAGAAAGAAGAATACCTGAGAAAGCCGGATTGGCTAAAAATAAAACTAAACACCAATGAAAATTACACAGGCTTAAAAAAAATGATGCGCGAAAAAAATCTTCACACCGTTTGTGAAGAAGCAAAATGTCCCAATATTCATGAATGCTGGGCAGTAAGACGAACTGCAACATTTATGATTCTTGGCGCTGTGTGCACTCGTGCATGCCGTTTCTGTGCGGTAAAAACTGGATTGCCGACTGAACTTGATTTACAAGAGCCGGAACGCGTTGCAGATTCAGTAGCATTGATGAACTTAAAACATGCTGTTATAACAGCGGTTGCAAGGGATGATCTGCGTGACGGGGGAGCTAACGTATTTGCCGAAACAGTCCGCGCCGTACGCCGCAAAAGTCCATTTACTTCAATTGAAGTTCTGCCATCTGATATGGGCGGAGTGGAAGAAAACTTAAAAACACTCATGGACGCAAAACCGGATATATTAAACCATAACATTGAAACCGTAAAACGTTTGACTCCAAGAGTTCGCGCACGTGCAAAATATGACCGTTCCCTGGAATTCCTGCGCCGCGCTAAAGAAATGCAGCCTGAAATTCCGACCAAATCAAGCTTAATGATTGGACTCGGCGAAACAAAAGAAGAAATCATCGAAACAATGGATGATTTGCGTGCAAACAATGTTGACATTATGACAATAGGCCAATACTTGCAGCCTTCAAAAAAGCATCTTAAAGTAATGAAATATTACACACCTGAAGAATTTGCAGAGCTTCGGGAAATTGCGATGAGCAAAGGCTTCAGCCACTGTGAAGCAGGCCCGCTCGTTCGTTCATCCTATCATGCAGATGAGCAGGTTAATGCAGCAACTAAAGCAAGACAGGCACAGGCATAATAAAAGTACCCGCATCTTTGAAGCGGGTACTTTTTTAGTGTGAGCAGACGATTATTGTGTTTGTAGAGCTCTTATTTATCCTTCATGTCCTTGTCAAGGTTTTCGTTTGTTTCGCCGTAGCCTTCTCCGTTTGCGTTTTCACCTTTGTTCAGTTTGCGGCCTTGAGGGGATTTCAGCATTTCTTTTATTGTGCTATCGATAATTTGATCAATATCTCTGCTTTCTGGATCAAGGCCTGAGTATCCTTCGACTTGCTTAATCATCTCAGGATCATCGGACAGGTAAACGTGGTAGTATCTGGGAACGACGGAAATCGCCGTTTTTTTCACTTGATCCGCTGTTTCATTTCGATTTTTCGTATCCGTCTGATAAGCGATCAGGACTTCTTCATCAGTTACAAGTGTTGCCACATCCTGGATGTTCGGAAGCTGAACGATTAAGCTGGAAATGGCATTAGCTGTCTTTTCGTAATCAACTTGAGGCACCTTATCGTAATCATTTTCCTGGGCTAAATTGTTTTTTACATGACGCACATAGCCAAAACCGGAGTTGGTGTCTTTTCCGTTTTTTATGCCATTTTCATCATTTACATTTACCGTATTGCCATTTTCCTCAAACAATTCATTTTCACTTGCAGTATTCTGGCATCCAGTCATGATAATCATACCTATTAAGGATGCCGTGAACGCGATTTTCTTCATCGCAAACACCTCCGTAACCTTAGGTTGACCAAAACAAACGCAATCTTTCTTAGCAATTGATGGGGAAATCGATTATGATAGTATTTAGACAGCTTTCATGCGAGGTGATAGTAGTGATAACGGTCCAAAATCATAGCTTTGAGCTCATTAAAGACGAAAAAAATGGCTTTAATGAAGAGGCCTTTAAAGCGCGTTACTCAGAAATTCTGAATAAATATGATTACATCGTCGGTGACTGGGGTTATAACCAGCTTAGACTTAAAGGGTTTTTTGACGATCAAAATCAAAAAGCTTCCTATGACACAAAAATCAGCACACTTGATGAGTACATATTTGAGTACTGCAACTTCGGCTGCGCCCATTTTGTCTTAAAAAGAATAAAGAAATAAGCCGCGGGAGAAATCCGCGGCTTATTATTTTGACGTATAAGGAGGTTCTTCGTTTTTCTCAGGATCGTCGTGGGTAGGATGTGCTCCAGGGTACTGTCTTGGCAAATTCTGATGCAGTGATTTGAACTCATAGTTAAAAGCACTGTAATACCGCTGGCCTTCTTTCCACTCCGAGCTCTTGTTTTCCACAGGCTCATCCTTGCCGCGAGGTGCACCGTATGGCCCCTCAGGAAAAATTTCAGGCAGCACCAGATTTCTCATATCTTCAACATTTGAAAAATCCGTGTACTCCCGTTTTTCTTTATCATCCATTGTCTCACCTGCTTTTTTAGCTTAGTGTACGATTGATGACAATTAATTATCCTTACACCATTTCATACAAAAATTCCCTCAGCTCATTTGCTTCGTCTTCCTCGAGATTGAAGGCATGTTCAATATATCCCGGTTCATTCAGGTCATCTTCGCCGATAATGGCAAAACGGCTGCTCAATAAATTCAGAACAAGGTGTTTGCCATAATAGCGGTCAGACTTAACAATGGCTAAATCAAAGCGGCTGTTTTCTCCCATAAAGCTGACAAAGCGTGTTTTTGTTTCGACAGTATCATCATATAAATAAAATCGTTCGGACATCATCATTTCCCCTTTATTCCATATCATTTTCCTCTATCATAGCAAACGTTCCTCTTTACCGAAACCAGCTGCAGGGAAATATTGAAATCAGCCAAATTGTGATAAAATACAAGTATTGAGTATGAAAGTTAGGAGTGTCAAAAGATGTATTTTGTAGATCGTGAGAAAATTGAAGAAACCTTGGTTTATTATGAAAAGAACTTTGCTTTATTTGGCAAGCACAAAGAATGGAAAACTGACATAGAAGTGAAAGCGCTTGAACGTCTAGCGCAAATGATGATTGAAGCCATACTGGATACCGGGAATGCCATTATTGACGGATTTATTATGAGAGACCCGGGCAGCTATGAGGATATTATCGATATTATGCTCGATGAGAAAGTGGTTGATCAGGATGAAGCTGCCGGACTGAAAGAAGTAATCAGTTTCCGTAAACAGCTCGTTCAGGAGTATCTGGCCATCGATCACACTGCTCTTACAGCCAGCTTGAAAAAACAGTCAGACGTGCTTCACAGTTTTCCTTCCCGCGTAAGGGCTTATCTGGAAAATGAACTTGGCCCGGTTTCCGCTTTTAGACATTAAAGAATAAACGTATTATAATAAATGGACGCTTTCTATTTAAGAAGGCGTCTCATTTTTTTACATAAAGCAAGGAGTGAGATAGATGAAGAAGTACAAAGGCTACTTAATTGACCTGGATGGAACCATGTATCGAGGCAAAGAACGAATTGAAGAAGCAAGCGATTTCGTTAAATTATTAATAGAAAAAGAAATACCGTATTTATTTGTTACAAATAATTCATCAAGAACTCCCAAACAAGTAGCGGATAAGTTAAATTTATTTGACATCCCTGCAGACGAGGATAAAGTATTTACAACAAGCCAGGCAACGGCAAACTTCATTTATGAGAAAAAATCTGATGCAACTGTTTATGTGATTGGTGAAGAAGGCATTCAGCAGGCATTGATTGAACGTGGCCTGAAGCTTGTGGATGAAAATCCTGATTTTGTCGTAACGGGTATAGACAGAGGCATTAACTATGAAAAGTTAGCATTGGGCTGTATCGCTGTCCGCAATGGAGCAACGTTCGTTTCAACTAATGGGGATATTGCCATACCAACAGAACGAGGGCTGCTCCCGGGCAACGGCTCCTTAACATCGGTGATTGCCGTATCAACTGCCGTCCAGCCGATTTTTATCGGCAAACCGGAAAGCATTATTATGGAACAGGCTTTAAAAGTATTGGGCACAGACCCTGAAGATACGTTAATGGTTGGGGATAACTATGACACAGATATCAAAGCGGGCATGAATACAGGTTTGGATACTTTGCTTGTCCATACTGGAGTAACTCTTCGCGAGCATTTGCTTAATTACAATGAAAAGCCGACATATACGGTTGACTCATTAGAAGAGTGGTTTGACAAAATCTAAAGAACGCAGAAAGCGCATCGGATATGATGCGCTTTTTTCTATTGCTGAGCTATAAAAAGGTCATATGGGCTAACTAATACACAAATCAGCAACCAATGTGAAAAACTCATAATATGGCGGCACCGTTTTTCTTGTTGGCCAGCTCCATCGCCCAACTTCTCGGCCAGAACGGCTCATCCAGCAAAGGCAAAAAGTGCCTTCACTGGCTGATCCTTATCTGTCATGCCTGCGCTAAACGGGCAATTCCGCTTTTCTATATTGTCTAGCTCCGCCTCCTAGCCCCTCGGCCAGAACGGATCCGCCAGCAAAGGCAAAAAGCGCCTTTACTGTCGGATCCTTATCTGTCTGTCGGAGCTAAACGGGCGATTCCGCATTTCAATGTTATTCCGTATTCTTAGCCCGATGCGCCAGCCTGCTTGATGCAGCGGCTGCAATGGCCCCGATGATGTCATCGAGATAGGTGTGGACCATTCCGGTTGATTTGTCGTTCAGGAATTTAAGAATTCCGGGTTTTTCCTTATCGATGTAGCCGTAGTTCGTAAAACCGATTGATCCATAGATATTGACGATGGACAGGGCGATGATTTCATCTACCCCATATAGGCTTTCATCACTTTCAATGATGGCTTGAAGGGGTTCCTCAAGCATTTTTTTCTCTGCCAGAATATCTAATTGTATGCCGGTTAAAATGGCGTTTTGCACTTCTCTTTTTGATAGTACTCGATCTATATTCTCCAAACATTGATCGATTGTTAATGAAGGATGATATTTGACTTGCAGAAAGTATACGAGTTCTGCGATATCTTCTACCTTTACTCCGCGGTCCTGTATCCATTGCCTTGCTGTTTTTTCAACAATGTCCATCTTCTCTTTTTCTTTCATCCATTTCACCCAATCTTCTTTTTACTATTTTACGCAAACGGCCTTCTGAATGTGTAATGAAAATGTCAATCATTAAAAAGTGTTTAACTTACGATCCAAAATATACATAAATGAGTAAACTTCCGATTAGGATAGGGTAAGGACTTTTATCTATATATGGGGGAGAAACTCGTGGAAAAATTGATACGGGAACAATATGGACTTAGAGTGGCAGAGACATTCAGAGTAGGAAATTATGATGCTTTCTCATTTCATCAGCACGTCTATTTGATTGTCCCGCTGTCACATATAGACGATGAAGAGCTTTATGAACTGTATAATATGAGTCATTTTCTGCTTGAACGCGGAGACCCGTTTGTAGCGGTTTTTTTGTTAACAAAGCAAGGGAATTTATATATAGAGTGGGAAAAAAGGAAATATGGAATTTTGAAAACCTCATATGTTCAAAGTGAGCGTGTGTATCAGGTGGGAAGAGAGCTCGCACGATTTCATCAAAAAGCAAGAAGCTATCCTTATCAGGTTTCAAAAATAAGCAGAATCGGCCAATGGAAGATGCTGTGGGAAAAGCGAACCGATCAGCTTGAAGGGTTTTGGCGCGGAAAAATCAGTTCGCAGCCGCTTGATTCGTTTGAAAAAATGTTCGCTGAATCATTTCCATATTATATGGGACTTGCCGAAAATGCGATTCAATACTTAGTGGACACAGAACTTGACGATGAGCCTCAGCCTATTGATTCAGCAACAGTCTGCCATCACAGATTCTATTCGGATACTTGGAGGTCATCAGGACTCGTGAAAATCCCGACAGATTGGGTGTTCGATCACTGCAGCAGGGATATTGCCGAATATTTAAGGAACCAATTTTTCGATCAGCCAGAAACACTGCGTCAGGACGGGTTTTTACTTTTAGAGGATTATGACCGGACAACACCGCTCTCGTCTTTTTCATGGAGACTTATTTACAGCCGCCTGCTCCTGCCGATTCATTATTTTGAATGCATTGAAGATTATTATTTATCATCTGAAACGGATAAACCCTATTATGAAGCGAAGCTTTCGGAAATGCTCAAGAATTCCTCCAAGTATGAGGGATTTCTGAAATCATATGCGCAACTACTGTCCATGCGGACGAAAAAAATCTATTTGCCGGCTATACACTGGCTTTAAGACCTGTTCATTCCTCTCACACCTTATGTGATAAGATAAAAGAAAATGGAAAAAGGGTGAGAGGATGAAAACGCCAAAAATATTCATAACAAGAAAATGTCCTGATGAAAGATTGAAAGCGCTTAAGGAGCTGGGTGAAGTGGAAATGTGGGAGAAGGAAGATGTCCCATGTCCCCGCGGTCTGCTGCTTGAAAAAGCTAAAGAAGCAGATGCCCTTTTGACGATGCTATCCGATCAAGTTGACGAGGAGCTTCTTAATAAGGCAGAGAACGTAAAAGTGATTGCAAACCTTGCCGTTGGATACGACAATATTAATCTTCAATATGCCAAGGAAAAAAAGGTCATCATTACGAATACACCCGATGTCTTAACTGATACAACGGCTGACCTCACATTTGCGCTCATCCTCACAGCGGCAAGACGGGTCGTTGAAGCGGCAGACTATGTGAAGGCAGGAAAATGGACTAGCTGGAGTCCGCTTTTGCTTGCGGGTGCAGATGTTCACCATAAAACAATCGGCATTGTCGGCATGGGGAAAATAGGACAGGCTGTTGCTAAACGTGCCAAGGGGTTTGATATGAATATCCTGTACCACAATCGGTCAAGAGATTACGATGCGGAAAATAAGCTGGGAGCGGCTTATACAAGCTTTGATGAACTGCTGGAACAATCAGATTTTGTCGTCTGCATGACGCCGCTTACGAATGAAACGAAGCATATGTTCAATGCTGAAAGCTTCAGAAAAATGAAATCTTCAGCTCTTTTTATTAATTCTTCGCGAGGCGGAACGGTTGTAGAGGGAGATTTGATAAAAGCCCTTGAATCAGGTGAAATTGCAGGAGCGGGACTGGATGTATTTGAGAAAGAACCAATCAGCGCCGATCACCCGCTGTTAAAGCTGCCAAATACAGTAGCTCTCCCGCATATAGGCAGTGCAACGGCTGAAACACGTTACGCCATGATCGATTGCTGTGTTCAGAACATCCTGTCAGTTTTAACAGGGAAACCGCCCATCACACCCTTAAATTAGATTACTTCTGCAAAGAGCGGGGTATAGTCTTCTAAAACGGGAGGTTTTAATATGAACAGTTTTTTAGTGCAGTACACAGATAAAGAGACGATGGAGAGGGTCTTTGACGGGCCTATCTTTCCAACCGAGGAAGAAGCCATGCTTGAGAAAGAAAAGCTTGAACGAAAAGGTCATTTTGATGTAACCGTTGAAAGCGAAAATGATATACAGCTTGACCGAGAATAAATAAAATGACGTGCGATTCCCTCGCACGTCATTTTATTTTATATTTTTTGGAAAATATAAACCTAGTATAATCAACGAAGAAAGCGATTTCATAAAAAAACTGAAAATTCTCTATTGATAAGCAATAGCACACTGTTTATAATGACAATAATAGAAAATGTCTATCATACATATACAAATGTATTTCTTAGAAGGACATCAAGGGAGTGGATAAATTCATGAAAGCAATTCAAGTTGGTTTATTGGGACTGGGAACAGTCGGAAGCGGTGTAGTGAAAATTATTAACGATCACCAGGATAAATTGATGCACCAGGTAGGCTGTCCTGTTAAAGTGAAAAAGGTCCTCGTACAGGATGTTGATAAAAAAAGACAAGTTGAATTCGGAAAAGAGATTCTGACGAGTAATGCTGATGAAGTTATTCATGATCCTGAAATAGATGTCATTATTGAAGTAATGGGCGGTGTCGAGCATACAAAGGAATATATTCTTCAAGCTCTTCAGGCGAAAAAACATGTAGTAACTGCAAATAAGGATCTAATGGCCGTGTATGGCACGGAGCTTTTAGATGCGGCAACAGAAAATGGCTGTGACTTATTCTATGAAGCAAGTGTTGCCGGAGGGATTCCGATTTTAAGAAGTTTAGTAGATGGACTGGCTTCAGACCGGATCAACAAAATGATGGGTATTGTGAACGGTACAACAAATTTCATCTTAACAAAAATGAGCAAACACGGAAGTCCATATGAAGAAGTGCTGAAAGAAGCCCAGGATCTTGGGTACGCAGAATCAGATCCTACTGCGGACGTAGAAGGACTCGATGCTGCCCGCAAAATGGCGATTCTTGCCCGCCTTGGCTTTTCGATGCACGTAGATTTAGAGGATGTAAGTGTAAAAGGCATCAGTGAAGTAACAGATGAGGACATCAGCTACAGCAAGAGACTTGGATATACAATGAAGCTGATCGGCATCGCCAACCGCGACCACAATAAAGTCGAAGTCAGCGTACAGCCGACCCTGCTGCCTGATTATCACCCATTGGCATCGGTTAATAACGAATATAACGCTGTGTATGTGTACGGGGAAGCTGTAGGAGAGACAATGTTCTACGGCCCGGGCGCGGGAAGCTTGCCAACTGCAACAGCTGTCGTATCTGATTTAGTAGGCGTCATGAAAAATATGAGACTTGGGGTAAATGGACGAAGCGCTGTTCTTCCTCAATTTGAAAAAGCATTGAAGCAGAGCGATGAAATCTATGCTCAGCATTTCCTCCGCATTCATGTAAAAGATCAAGTCGGAGCATTTTCAACAATCACTTCATTGTTCTCAGAGCGCGGTGTCAGCTTTGAGAAGATTCTGCAGCTTCCGCTTAAAAACAGCAATCTGGCTGAAATTGTGATTGTTACGCATCAGGCATCAAATAAAGACTTTGATGAGATTTTGGCAAACCTGCTTGATCTTGAAGTCGTTCATGGCATTAAAAGCTCATATCGCGTAGAAGGGAACGGTTACTCATGATGTGGAAGGGTCTCTTAAATCAATATCGGAATTACTTGCCCGTAAATGATCAAACACCTTTACTTACGCTGAACGAGGGGAATACCCCTCTTGTTTTTCTGCCGACTCTGTCAGAGAAGCTTGGACTTGAGCTATATGCGAAAACAGAAGGCGCCAATCCAACGGGTTCTTTTAAAGACAGAGGCATGGTGATGGCTGTTGCAAAAGCGAAAGAAGAAGGCAGTGATACTGTCATCTGTGCTTCTACTGGAAATACATCCGCTGCTGCAGCCGCCTATGCAGCCAGAGCGAAAATGCGATGCATTATCGTTATTCCTGACGGGAAAATTGCGTTTGGAAAACTGGCACAGGCTGTGATGTACGGAGCAGAAATCATTGCGATCAAGGGGAATTTCGATCAGGCGCTGACAATGGTCCGCAGCATGTCTGAGAAGCTTCCTATTACTCTTGTAAACTCTGTGAACCCTTACCGTCTTGAAGGGCAAAAAACAGCTGCATTCGAGCTTTGCGACGCATTGGGAACTGCTCCTGATATTCTGGCAATCCCTGTCGGCAATGCAGGAAACATTTCTGCTTATTGGAAGGGCTTTTTAGAATATGACAGCATGCATCAGACCGGCCTCCCGCAAATGCATGGCTTTGAAGCAGAAGGAGCCGCTGCGATTGTACGCAATCAGGTGATTGAAAACCCTGAAACAATTGCGACTGCTATTCGGATCGGCAACCCGGCAAGCTGGGACAAAGCCGTCAATGCAGCTGAGCAATCCAATGGTTTTATTGATGAAGTAACAGATGCGGAAATTATTGAAGCTTATCAGCTTTTAGCAAAGACTGAAGGTATCTTTGCAGAGCCTGCTTCTTGCGCTTCGATTGCAGGATTGATTAAGAGTGCCAAGAAAGGCGTTTATCAAAAGGGAGCTAAAGCAGTTGCTGTCTTAACAGGGAACGGATTGAAGGATCCAAATGTAGCTGTTGATCTCTCTGAAATCAAACCAATTGTGCTTCCTAATGATGAACTTGCGGTTATGGAGCAGCTTAAGGGAGTGGGGGCATGGTGAAGGAAGGCGACATGTTAAAGATAAAAGTTCCTGGAAGCACGGCAAACCTAGGACCTGGCTTTGATTCCGTCGGTCTTGCTGTCAATCGGTATCTGGAACTGAGAATCACTCTTTCTGAAACATGGTCTTTTATTCCGTTAAATGAGGAAATGCTCGATATTCCAAGAGATGAAGAAAACCTCATTTATCAAGTGGCGAAAAGAGTGGCATCTTCTTATGAATCTGTACTGCCCGCCTGTTCAGTTGAAGTCTGGAGCGATATTCCGATGGCACGGGGGCTGGGAAGCAGTGCTGCTGCTATCGTGGCAGGTGTCGAGCTTGCAAATGAATTATGCGGATTGCAGTTAAGCATGAAAGAAAAGCTGCATTTGGCCAGTATTATTGAAGGTCATCCGGATAATGCAGGGGCATCCTTGTACGGAGGATTAGTTGTGGGACTCCATCAGGAGCAAGAAACAGAATTGGTGGCTGTTCATGAAGTCGACATTGATCTAGTGGCAGTTGTCCCGCCATACAAGCTGTATACTAAAGATGCCCGCGACGTGCTTCCCGGATACTTGGAATACACCGGGGCAGTAGAAGCAAGTGCAGTCAGCAATGTTTTAGTAGCAGCTGTTCTTTCAAACAACTGGCGTCTTGCAGGGAAAATGATGAAGAAAGATTTATTTCACCAGCCTTACCGCGGAACTCTGATTAAGGAGCTTTCGAAAGTTCAGGAAGCGGCTATGGAAGCAGGTGCATATGGCGCAGCACTCAGCGGTGCGGGGCCGACTGTCCTGGCATTTACGGCTAAAGGGAAAGGGAAATCACTCGCTAAACTGCTTAAAGCTCAATTTCCTAAATGTGAAGTTGATGAGCTGACACCAGTCTTAGAGGGATCAAATGTTTATTATGAAGCCTGCACTGGACAAGTTCGGGATTCGATTGGATAGAGCATTCTCATATGAGGATGCTTTTTTAGTTATGTAAGTAAGATCCATTTTATTCTGCTCTTAGGAGGAAATTTATTTAGCTTGTCGAAATAAATAGAATGCCGGAAAAATTCTAGGGAAAGTTTGGTGTTGATCGAAATGGAAAGTGTAAAACAAAAAAGAGGGATGACAGCGGAAGACTTATACAAGCTGAAATCCGTCAATGATCCTCAAGTTTCACCGTGCGGCACAAAAGCCGTTTACGTTCAAACATCTATTCATGAAGAAAAACATCAATACATATCGAATCTATTTTTAACTAATTTGGAAAAGAATACTTCCAGTCAATGGACATACGGTGAAGGCAAAAACACATCCCCGAGATGGTCTCCTGACGGAAGCAGTCTTGCCTTTCTATCAGACCGAAATGGAAAGAATCAGCTGTTTGTCATGTCAGCAGCAGGCGGGGAGGCTAAACCCCTTACAAAAGAACACCTATCTGTCTCACAGCCTGTCTGGAGCCCTGATGGAACGAAAATCCTAGCAGCTATCTCTTTAGCGCCGGCTGACGGATTAGATAAAGAGGATAAAGATGAGAAAAAGCAGCCGGAGCCGCTTGTAGTAGAGGATATGAGGTATAAGTCTGATGCAGCGGGTTTTGTGAAAAACCGTAAAAGACAGCTTGCGATAGTTGATGTGAAAACAGGCGAACTTGAGCTTATCGGTTCAAGGGAGTTTGATTATAACGACGGAGCATGGTCCCCGGACGGGAAATCAGTTGCGTTTACTTCGAATATGACGGATGATCCCGATCAAACATTAATCTCAGACGTTTTTATTCTATCTTTAGAAACTGACGAGCAGCAGCAGCTGACAAACAGCAATGGATTCTTTGGCAATCTATCCTGGTCGCCGGATGGAAGCTATTTGTCTTTTCTGGGGCATGAAAAAGAATTCCAAAGTGCAACTTTCTCAAAAATTTGGCTGTACAGCCTGAAATCAGGAGAGTTAACGTGCTATTCAGCTGACTGGGACGTTCACATCAGTGATGCCGTTGTTGCCGATTTTATCTCAGGCAGTGTGTATCCAGGCCTGATTTGGACAGAGGACAGCCAGGGATTTTATTTTATTTTAACCGATCAGGGCAATACGGGTGTCTATTATGGCTCACTTGAAGGACAAACCCTTCCAGTAAGATTTGAACAGGAGCATGTATACGGATTATCGGTTCACACCGGCAGCCATACCGCAGTTCTTGGCATCAGCCGTCCCAATCATCCTGGTGATCTGTATTTCTTTGATTTTAGTACAGGGGAAAATCGTCAGCTTACAAATGTGAATGAAGAATTTTTACAGGAAATTGAACTTGCTGTTCCCGAGGCAATAAAGTGGAAGGCACAAGATGGACTTGAGCTCCATGGCTGGATTATGAAGCCGGCTGGATTTAAAGATGGCGAGAAATACCCGCTCGTTCTTGAAATTCACGGCGGCCCGCACGCCATGTATGCCAATACCTATTTCCATGAGTTTCAGATGCTTGCTTCAAGCGGGAAAGCCGTCCTCTATACAAATCCTCGTGGAAGCCATGGGTATGGACAGCATTTTGTAGATCAGGTTCGCGGTGATTATGGCGGAAGCGACTATACCGATTTAATGAGTGCGGTAGATTATGCCCTTGAAACTTATGATTATATTGATAAAGATCGGTTAGGTGTAACTGGCGGCAGCTATGGCGGTTTTATGACGAACTGGATTGTGGGTCATACAAACAGGTTTAAAGCAGCTGTCACGCAGCGTTCAATCAGCAACTGGATCAGCTTCTACGGAGTGAGTGATATCGGCTACTACTTTACAGAGTGGGAAATCGGCGGGGATCTGATCAATGATTTTGATAAACTCTGGCACCATTCGCCGTTAAAATATGTCACAGCTGTAGAAACGCCTCTTTTGATCCTTCATGGCGAAAAAGACTACCGCTGTCCTGTTGAGCAGGCTGAGCAGCTTTATATCGCATTAAAGCGCCTGAAAAAGGAAACAAAATTTGTGCGCTTTCCAGAAGCAAACCATGAATTATCCAGAAGCGGGCATCCTAAGCTTCGGATTGACCGATTAAATCATATCAAAGGATGGTTCGACGAGTATCTATAAACACAAAAAAAGATGGTGAGCGGGCTCACCATCTTTTCATTTTCTGTTATTAAAAAACTTGTTCTACTTCCACAACACCCGGAACTTCTTCAAGAAGTGCGCGTTCAATTCCAGCTTTAAGTGTAATGGTTGAACTTGGGCAGCTGCCGCAAGCTCCTAAAAGGCGTAATTTTACAATGCCGTCTTCTATATCAACCAGCTCACAGTCTCCGCCATCACGAAGCAAGAATGGACGTAATTTATCTAATACTTCCTGTACTTGTTCTACCATTTGTGTTTCTGTTGTCAAAATAATCGACTCCTTCCTTATCCTGCTATTATATTCAAAAAACCGCTGAAAATCTATTCATATGATTGATGTAATATCTGTTAATGCCACTATTTTAACATATTCCGCGCCGAATAAAAACGGATACTTTCAGCATATAAGTTTTCATGGAAAAAAAACGCTTACTCCCTTACAATGAAACTTAAGAAAAGGGGGAATACGATGAAAAAACAAGTGGAAGTGTGTATTTATGGAGCTGAAGTACTATGCCCAAGCTGTGTGAATCTCCCCTCATCAAAAGAAACATATGAATGGCTGGAAGCAGCAATTTCAAGGAAATTCCCGCAGCAGCAGTTCAAAATAGAATATGTCGATGTGTTTGCGCCTCAAGACAATCCAGAGAAAAAGAGTTTTGCAGAGAAAATCGCAAATGACGAGTATTTTTATCCGTTAGTTGTCATCGATGGAGTAGTAGTGGGGGAAGGCAATCCGAAACTGAAAACCATTTATGCTGAAATGGAGAAGCATGGGTATGTTTCTGCATAATATTTCTATATTTGTTCATTTTAATGAATCTTCATGTTAGAAAAACTGCTTTACACGTAAACCAGTCTGGATAATCCTTCGATTCCAAGAAAATACGTTTCCGGCATATGATTGCCAGCTATGGAGCCTGCTTCAATTGTAAAAGAATACGGAGCTTGAACATGCTTGTAAAAGTATTTCAGCTTCGTCATAGGATTATAAACAAAGACAGGAGGCAGTTTCGGCACCAGATCGGCGGTATTGACGAAGCGGATGCTGTTCGGAACAAGCTGGTCATAGAGAGCCGCAAACTGCCCGTCTCCTACTCTGGGAGCCCCATAGTTATACATGACGATAGATCGGAATCCTGCGTTTGCCGCTGCATCGGCAGCGTGAAGAACAGCTAGTGCTCCTCCAAGACTATGCCCGGTAATAAAGAGATTTTTCTTTTTTGAGAGGGCAGAATACGTTTGGAAGATTTCGTCCCGGCACTGGGAATAGATCGACTGAAATCCCTGATGCACGAGGCCGCCGTTTTGAATATAGGGATAAGGAGTCTGACGGATGGTGGCATCGGCGACCCAGTCTGCATCCGATTGTGTACCCCGGAACGCAATCACCACTGCATCGTCTGATTCGAGGATAAATCCGAACCATTCCATGACGCCGTTTGCGCTGGATTTAAAAGCTTTTACCAGCTTGAATCCCGGAACGGGTTCCACCGGACCGTTGTTTAAAAACTGGCGGTATGAATATACACACATATGGAGAAGAAATTCCACAAGATCTTTATTGTAAAAAGGTTTTCGTCTTGGCATAAACATCTTCCGCACCTCGCAGCAATAGGCTTATGCACTATCATACGCATGGAAGAAAAAGAAGTGCCTGTATGGCAAATCGCTGAAAATACCTAATAATGGATCTGTTGTAAAAGAGGATCAGCAACAATTAATCGCTCATGGTTACACATTTCCAAATATGCGAGCCGAGTTTGAAGCGCGGCTGAAAGGACGCAATGATCATATACGTTCATTCCTGAAAAATGAAGAAAAGAGGCTGTCCAGAAAGTCAGTGAAGGCTGACTTCTGACAGCCTCTTTTTTCAAGAAGCCTCTTTTCGTAATAGTGAACTAAATGTTAAAAACTTTAAGTGGAGCGGAAAGGAACGGACATCATTTATCATGAAAATCAACAATCTATGCGAAAACAGCCTTCAAGAAAAAATGTAAAAAAAATCGTTCCTTTTAGTAGCCTGGCTGCTTTCAGTCAAAAAACAACAACTAAAAAAAGCAGGGAGGAAAAACTGGTTATTTTTCCTTCCTGCTTTTATTTTAGGAACTTATTGGAGAGCACCTTTTTATTTATCCATTATGATACTTATACATCCATAGAATTCCTGACTTAAGCAAGCGCGGAACTCGTCCAATAAGCGGACGGTCATTCACAAGGCCGAAACCATGTTTCTTTCCAAGTGACCCAAGTACGCCTTTAAGCTTAAAGGCAGGGAAGTCCTGCGGCAGTTCTTCGCCATTCCACTTTTTCAGGAGAACTTGAACGATCTGTTCAGCTTGAGCTTCGGCAAGCTGAGCACTTGGTGCATGAGGAAGACTTGCGCAGTCTCCAACAACGAATGCATCTTCATGATGCGGAAGGTGATGCTGTTTTGTCAGAACGACACGTCCCTGTGGATCTTTGTCTACAGGAAGATCTCTGACGACTTTATTCGGCTGAATGCCTGCAGTCCATACGATGGCATCGTAAGAGACAGGCTCATCATGATTATATAGAACGTTTTGTTCTACTTTTGTCACGTTAGCACTGTTGATAATGGTTACGCCATGATCTTCAAACCAGCCTTGAACATATTTGCTCAAACGTTCTGGAAAACTGGAAAGAATGTTTTTGCCCCGGTCATATAGTGTGATTTTAAGATCTTTTCGGCTTTCTCTGAGTTCACTCGCAAGCTCAACTCCGCTGAGTCCTGCGCCAACGATTGCAACAGAAGCACCGCCGCTTAAGTTATTAAGAAGCTGATACGTTTCTCTTGATTGATCGATTGTCTGGATGCTGTGTGTAAATTCTTTTGCACCCGGAACATTATGATACTTGTCCTCGCAGCCTAATCCGATAATAAGATCATCATATGAAATCGGTTCCTGATTATTCAGGTGAACCTTTTTTTCTTCAAGATCAACCGAAGTGATTTCCCCGAATGTTAAGTGCAGACGCTCATGCTCTGGAAAATCTACGCGGATGTGATGGTCTGAAATCGTTCCCGCAGCAAGTGCGTAATATTCCGTTTTTAAACAATGATAGGGATTTTTATCTATGAGTGTAATTTGCACATCTTCAGGCAGCTGACCTGGAAGAAGTCGATGAAGGACGCGCATGCCGCCGTATCCACCGCCAAGAATAACTAAGTTCTTCATTGCAGATTCCCCTTTTTCTCCTCTTAAAGTGAGTAATATTCTTATCTATAGGTTAATTCAGTGATTAAGAAAACCTTTGCAATATGCCATCTAAAAGTATAACGAATTTGATGATAAACCACAATATGTTATGAAAAAGTCATCTATTAATCTGTTAACCCGCTCATTAGTAAATCACTTTTATGAAAATGTGTTGGTATTTATGAAAAAAGTATAACATAAAACGTTAATTATTGACGATAGTACATAGAAAGAGGTAGCATAGGATTGCAGGTGTGAGGTGATGAAGTTGAAACCGATAATAGAATTTTGTATAAGCAATTTAGCGAACGGTTCACAAGCTGCTTTGGAAAAGTTAGAAAAAGATCCTAATCTGGACATTGTTGAATACGGATGTCTTGGATATTGCGGAAAATGCTATGCTTCTCTTTATGCCCTTGTAAACGGTGAAGTGGTAACTGGGGAATCTTCTGAAGAGTTAGTTAAAAACATATATGATTACTTGGATGAGAATCCTATGTTCTAGGAAATGGGCTGGGAAAAAGGTTTTCAGCCAAAGAATAATCCGAACTATTATGTGAAATTCCAATTTGAATTTCGTTTTAGTTCGGATTTTTTTTTTGGCTCTTTTCATAAATATTTTTGCTGCAGGACTAAATGTTAGAAACCTTAAGTGGAGCGGCAAGGAACGGACATTATTTATCATGAAAAACAACATCTTTTATTGGTATTCGCACTATTCAATGTTCGGCTTTCATTCAGGAGATGATCGTTACGTCCCAGCCTCTTTTTTACTGTCCCGTCCACTTTTACTTCATTTCCCTCATTTCACGCCATCTGTCTTTTGCCATTTCGACGATCACTTTTTCCTCAGTATTTTTTTGCTTTTCAATGATTTTTGAAAAGTAGAGTCTGGCCTGCACTTCATCATTTGATCTTCTGCTCAGTTCACCTATTAAATAGAGAACTTTCATTTCAGTTAAATGTGTGGCGGAGAAATCATCATTTATATAAGAAGCGATATATTCCTTCAGGGCTAATTTTAGAAAGCGATTTTCCTGTAATTCCATCTGCTCCGTCCGGTAGAGCCAGGCAAGTCTTAAATAAAGTCCCCCCATTGAAACGTGTTTTTCTTTTTTCAATACTCCTGAATAAATAGCAAGCTTGTATGTATGAATGGCATCTTTAACACTTCTCTTTTTGCAGAAATTCATGCTCCCCCAGTTTGCCCTTATCTTATCATTGATTATTTCCTCTGTTCTAAAAGGAAAAACAGGAGAGAATTCTTCTGACATTGAAAACCCGCATGCAGGACACACATTTACATAGTAAAGAAGAGGGCTGAATTCATTTTTACTATAATAAGAACAAAAGTCACTGTCATGATTGACGGCACGTATGAAGCCTCTTTTTACTTTTTTTGTTGTATATGTATGTTTGCAAATTAGACAATCTATATTCTTGTCGTATAGGAAATCAAGCTTATTCATATAGTGTACCTCCCATTAGTAAAACAGGGTAAATTGTAGTGAAATCATACCACATATATAGGTATAAAGGATTATAAAATGGTAAATAGCCTTTTTGAATAACTAAATCCATTCAGATGCAACCTAAGTTTATGCAACTAGTTAATTTGTCGGAAAATATCATTATTTGTCACAATGATATAGACATACTCGCTATCGCCTGTTATTTTAGACACATCAAAAACGATTGCCTGAGGTGAAGAAATGATCAATTTTTTATGGGGGCTAATGGGAATTGCAGTCCTTTTTGCCATCGCTTTTCTCCTATCGGAACGAAAAAGTCATATTAAAGTCCGCACGATTCTCGGCGGCCTTGCCATTCAGCTTTTATTTGCATTTCTGGTATTAAAATGGGAGCCTGGAACGAGAGCTTTTAAAGGGCTGACAGAATCTGTACAGAACCTGGTAGGGTATGCCAGTGAAGGGATTGGATTTCTATTTGGTTCACTTGGAGATCCATCACAGCCAACAGGGTTCATCTTCGCGTTTAATGTACTGACTATCATTATTTTCTTTTCTTCGTTAATTTCGGTTTTATATCATATTGGGGTTATGCAGTGGATTATCAGAATTTTAGGCGGCGGTTTATCGAAATTACTAGGGACAAGTAAAGCAGAATCGCTTTCTGCTGCTGCTAATATCTTTGTAGGGCAAACGGAAGCTCCTTTGGTCATTAAACCGTACATAGCAAAAATGACAAAATCAGAATTGTTCGCTGTCATGACAGGGGGTCTTGCTTCTGTTGCGGGATCTGTACTGTTCGGCTATGCTGCTCTTGGAGTTCCTCTTGAGTACTTGCTTGCTGCAAGTTTCATGGCTGCGCCTGCAGGGCTTATTATGGCAAAAATGCTTATTCCGGAAACTGAAATGCCTGAAACCATGGAAGGCGTTAAGATGGAAAGTGATGAGGATACGGCAAATGTAATTGATGCTGCTGCAAAAGGAGCATCTGTAGGGCTTCAGCTTGCCTTGAATGTTGGGGCGATGCTTTTAGCTTTTATCGCTTTGATAGCACTTTTAAACGGAATCCTTGGCTTTATCGGAGGGATTTTCGGAGCTTCTAACTTAACACTTGAATACATTCTTGGGTTTGTATTTGCACCTCTTGCCTTTATCATCGGGGTTCCTTGGGAAGAAGCTGTGAAGGCAGGTAGCTTTATCGGTCAAAAGCTGGTACTGAATGAGTTTGTTGCTTATTCAAATTTTGCACCGCAGCTTGATGCGCTGTCAGATAAAACGGTAGCTATCATAAGCTTTGCACTTTGCGGATTTGCCAACCTGTCATCTATTGCCATTTTGCTTGGAGGACTTGGCGGAATGGCTCCAAGCCGCCGTCAGGATATTGCTCGGCTTGGTTTTAAAGCAATAGCTGCAGGAACACTTGCCAACCTTTTAAGTGCGGCAATTGCAGGAATGTTTATGTTTTAATCATAGTAGGATCACGAATAAAAGCTCCCTGCACCAAAGCAGGGAGCTTTTATTATCTATAACAAACGGGGGATATTTCTATTGTGATCCTGTTTCCAGCATTTTATACTTATAAAAAGAAAAAAAGAGGGAGAACAGTATGAAACAATTCCAATTTACGAAAATGCATGCACTCGGCAACAATTATATATATGTAAATATGTTTGAAGAACAAATTGAAGAATCAATGCTTCCTCAGCTTGCAAAGGAAGTATCGAATGTATTTACCGGCATCGGATCAGATGGAATGATCTTAATTTGTCCATCTGAGAAAGCGCCAGTAAAGATGAGGATTTTCAACAGTGATGGGTCAGAAGGGAAAAACTGCGGAAATGGTCTTCGCTGCGTTGCGAAATATGCATTTGAGAATAAACTGATAGAAAAGAAAGAATTCTCGATTGAAACACTCTCAGGTTTGGTTCATGCTAAGCTTGAAGTGGAAGATGGCTCAGTCAGCAGAGTAACAATCAATATGGGGCAGCCCAAGCTTAATCGGGCTGAAATTCCTATGGCAGGCACTCCTGATGAAAAAGTCATAAATGAACAGCTTGAATTTGACGGCAGTGTCTATCATGCTACAGCCGTTTCAATGGGGAATCCGCATTTAATATTTTATGTGGACAGCATTGAAACAGCACCAGTGTTAACACTTGGACCAAGAGTTGAGAAAGATCCTCTTTTTCCTGATTGCATCAATGTTGAGTTCGTTGAAGTGGCAGCGGAAAATGAACTTCATTTCAGAGTGTGGGAAAGAGGTTCGGGTGTTACTCAGGCATGCGGAACAGGTGCTTGTGCAGCCGTTGTCTCTTCTGTACTTAATGGGTATACGAAAAGAGGGCTCGATACAACTGTCCACCTTGCCGGCGGAGATCTTATGATCAACTGGACAGAAGAGGGGAATGTATTAATGACTGGTCCTGCAGAGGTTATTTGTACAGGAGTTTACTTCTACGGCAAATAGAAAAGTGTTTCATTTGAGAGTTCCAAATAGAAAGGGTATACTTACTGTATAGCCTTTGGATGATTGGCAAAGGAGGAACAAGAAAATGAATGATTTTGTAATAATTACTGAAGCGGCAGCTTATCAGATAAAAGATATGATGAAAGAAAACGGTGAAGAGCAGGCTTTTCTGCGCGTTGGCGTAAAAGGCGGCGGCTGCAGCGGTTTATCGTACGGCATGGGTTTTGAACAAGAGCCGAATGATGACGACACTCAATTTGAAGTGCATGGCATCAAAGTGGTTGTTGATAAAGAAAGTTCCCTTATTTTAAAAGGGACAAAAATTGATTTCAAAGAGTCCCTTATGGGCGGCGGATTCACGATTGATAATCCGAATGCCATTGCTTCATGCGGATGCGGTTCTTCATTCAGAACCGCTACGAATACAGGTACTCCTGAAGAGTGCTGATTGTAACAGAAAAAGACACTTCATTAGCCTGACAAGCTAATGAAGTGTCTTTTTTCTTATTTTTTTCTTTTATAAACTATGATGAAAATAAGGATGAAAGTTACAGCAAAAACGATAACCCACATTAATCTATTAGAATCAAGCTGATGTTCTAAGTTCACTTGTTTTTCAGGTTCTTTCCCTGCACCGAGATCCCTTATGTCATCCCCAGAGTCTGTAACTAAAGCTGTTCGCTCACATAACCCTGTCTCAAGAGTATTCTTTTCCCCGTATGCATAAACAAGATAAGTTTGCCCTTCAATAAAATCAAAACCGCAGCCTGCTGAATCTCTTTCTGTTTCAATTATTAGCTGTGATTGAGAAGGGCCTTTCCAAATTTGATCGACCTCTATCAACGCTTTTTTCTTGCTGTTTTCAGTTATTTTTAACACTTTTCCTGAAAAAATGGCCGTTTTGTTTTCTAATTCAGATTGAACAGAAGGCGTCTGGGCACAAGAGCAAGCATAGCCTTTTTCTTCATTTACAAAAAAGATGCCTGAAATCACCAATAAGCAAAGAATGATTTTCCATTTCATGTATTTTCCCCCTTTAAACACCATAGTCGTTAAGAAGTGAGAAAAGGTTACATTTTCCATAAAAAACATAGGACAAATATTGGGCATATAGTATTGATGTGTGAATTGAGAAGGGAGCTTGAATGATGAATTACTATCCATATCCATATCAGATGTATAATCAATTTCGTCTGTCATCAACAGATGAATTAAATGAGGGCTTGTATAAATGGGTGAAATTGACCTTTACAAACGGTACGGAAAAAGAGGCATTTGTATTCTACTTAGATAAACCATCAGGTGCGGTATTTATTTTATCCTTTCCTGCATTAACGGCAAGTCAGGCGAATGTGAATAGTATCAAATCATTCGAAGTGATGCCGAAACCTCCAAAAATGGAAAAAGAGGCTCAGCAAGAAGAGGAAGGACAAACTGAAGCTGAGGAGCAGGAGCAGCCGGAATCTACTCAGAATGGCGGAGGATCATCTTCACCTGAAGGCGGTCAGGAAAGTCCGTTCGGCCAAATGCCGGGAATGGATCAAGGCGGAGGCATGCAGTCCGGCCAGGGAAGCCCATTCGGTCAAATGCCGGGAATGGATCAAGGCGGAGGTATGCAGTCCGGCCAGGAAAGTCCATTCGGCCAAATGCCGGGAATGGGTCAAGGCGGAGGCATGCAGTCCGGCCAGGGAAGCCCATTCGGCCAAATGCCGGGAAGTAGTGATCAAAGCGGCATGCCGTTTGGCGGACAGAGATATCAGCAATGGAATCAGCCGGTGTATTATAATCCTTACAGCAATTACTGGCAGAGCTAAAAGAGGTTTATTCCATAAAAAAGAGGAAAAGCAGACCGCTTTTCCTCTTTTTAGGAGTAATATCTATTCATTTTTCAAACAAACTTGTGCTGTGAAGCGGCTGAACTCTTGCTTTTGGATCCATATAAGCTTTCGCGTTGTTAACCGCGGTTGGAGCTTCTCCAAATCCGCTTGCGATCAGTTTTACTTTTCCTTCATACGTGCAGATGTCTCCTGCAGCATATATGCCTTCTACGTTTGTTTCCATTTTGCTGTTAACGACAATCGAATTTTTCTCAATTTCAAGACCCCAGTTCTTGATTGGGCCAAGAGATGAGACGAATCCAAAGTTAACAATGACAGAATCCACATCGATGACTTCTTTGCGGTCGCCTTTCACTTCTTCTAATACAACTTGCTCAATATTTTCTGTACCTGTTAATTCTTTTGGTACAAATGGTGTGAGAACTTGAACTTTTGAGTTATTCAAATTTTCAACACTATGCTCATGAGCACGGAACTTATCCCGTCTGTGCACAAGAGTTACTTTCTCGGCAATTGGCTCAAGCATAAGCGCCCAGTCAACAGCAGAATCTCCGCCTCCGCAAATAAGAACTCTCTGTCCGGCAAACTGATTTAAATCATCAATGAAGTAATGAAGATTTGCTTTTTCAAATGAAGCAGCTTCTTCAAGTTCAATTTTACGGGGCTGGAACGCACCATTTCCTGCAGTGATGATAATCGTTTTAGAATAATGGATTTCCTGATCAGTTGTTAATTTGAAGACACCATCAGCTTGTTTTTCAACAGTATCTACTGCTTGCTCTAAGCAGACAGTCGGCTCAAATTTAGCCATTTGTTCTTTTAGATTGTTAACTAATTCCTGTGCGCGCACTTTAGGAAATCCTGCAACATCATATATGTATTTTTCAGGATATAAGGCAGAAAGCTGTCCGCCCAGCTGAGGCAAGCTTTCGATAATTTTAACTGAAGCCTGACGCATGCCGCCGTAAAAAGCTGTGAACAAACCAACAGGTCCGCCGCCAATAATTGTTATGTCGTATACTTTTGTGTCTTCCTTCACAAATATCCCCTCGCTTGTAATTGATAATAATTCTTAATTATAACATATCATACCTCTTTAACAATTTCACCTGGTGACCTGAGTAAAGAGATGTGGCTTGTATAAGAATATGATTATTATAGAGAATGTTTTTATTTTTGTAAAATTCTTAACGTTTCTAATCCTTCAATTTGGTCTTGAAAAATAAATCGCAGATGCTATTATGTAATATAGGCGTTATTTATATTCTATGTTACTACTTACAAAGTTTTCGGTATTATTTTGAAAAGTTAAGTGAACATTTTCACATACTTTTTTAGGCAAAACAAAATAAAATGTTGTGAAGCAGCGGAAGATAATCAGTATAGAACTTATTTCAATCTTTACAACAAATTCAGAAAAAAAGGTGGATGTGATTCGGTTGAGAAAGCCCAAAATAGTAGTTTTAGGTGCAGGTTACGGCGGATTAATGGCAGTTACACGTCTTCAAAAAATGATCGGTGTGAACGAAGCAGATCTTACACTGGTTAACAAAAATGATTACCACTATGAAACAACATGGCTGCACGAGGCATCAGCTGGTACTTTGCATCATGATAAAGCAAGATACCAAGTGAAAGATGTTATTGATAACAGCCGTGTGAAATTTGTGAAAGAAACAGTTGTTTCGATTAACAAGGATGAAAAGAAAATTGTTCTTGCAAATGGCGAGCTTGAGTATGACTACCTTGTGATTTCTCTTGGATCTCATCCAGAAACATTTGGAATCAAAGGCTTGAAAGAGTACGCTTTCGGTATTACTAACATCAATGCTGCGCGTCAATTGCGCGAGCATATCGAATATCAATTTGCTACTTACAACACAGAAGAAGTAAAACGCGACCAGCGTCTTGCAATCGTTGTGGGCGGAGCCGGCTTCACTGGCATTGAGTTCCTGGGAGAACTTGCTAACCGTGTTCCTGAGCTTTGCCGCGAGTACGATGTTGATCATAAGAAAGTACGCATTATCTGTGTAGAAGCTGCACCAACTGCTCTTCCTGGATTCGATCCAGAGCTTGTAGAATACGCTGTTAACCACTTAGAGCGTAAAGGTGTAGAATTCAAGATCGGAACTGCGATCAAAGAATGTGTAGAAGATGGTATTATTGTTGCAAAAGACGACATAATGGAAGAAATCAAAGCTGATACAGTTGTATGGGCAGCAGGTGTGCGCGGAAACAGCATCGTTGAAGAAGCTGGTTTTGAAAATATGCGCGGACGTGTAAAAGTTGATTCTTATCTAAGAGCTCCTAACCATGAAGATGTATTCATCATTGGCGACTGTTCTCTAGTGATCAACGAAGAAATCAACCGTCCATATCCTCCAACGGCTCAAATTGCGATGCAGCAAGGTATTACAGCTGCTAAAAACATTGCTGTTGCCGTTCGTGACCAAGGTGAAATGGAAGAATTCAAACCAGACATCAAAGGTACAGTTGCTTCACTTGGCGAAGATGATGCTGTAGGTATGGTATTTGGCAAGAAAGTAATGGGAACAAAAGCTTCATTCATGAAGAAAATGATTGATAACCGTGCTCTCTTAATGGTTGGCGGAGCTGGATTAGTCGTTAAAAAAGGTAAGTTTAAATTTTTCTAAGAAGTAGAGTAAAATAAAAGACAGAAGCCTTGTGCTTTTGTCTTTTTTTTATGGCTATCTTCGTAAACTTTGTTGCTTTTTGACTTTATGTTTAAAATCACAAGTTCCTGCAGCGGAAAGCAACGGACAACATGTATAATCCATAACAACAATCTATGCGAAAACAGTCTTTTTTATTGAAAAATTAAATGAAATATAAAAAGTGAAAAGGGGGAGATTAAAGTGGCAAATAAACGGGGGAATGTTTGGATTGCTGTTTCTGGTGTAGTAGAAAACGAAAACGGGGACTGGCTTGTCGTAAAAAAGAAATACGGCGGATTGAAAGGGAAGTGGTCTTTTCCTGCAGGTTTTGTGAATGAGGGGGAAACGCTGGATGAAGCGATTGTTCGGGAAATTCATGAGGAAACCGGAATAGAAGCAGAAGTAGAAGGCGTCATTGGGATTCGGTCAGGCGTCATTCAAAATACGATCAGTGATAATATGATTATTTTTAAATTGAAGGCGAATTCTTCTGCAGTTATTGTACAGGAAGATGAACTGTTTGAAGCTGCTTTTTTTCCGCCGCAAGTTCTTAAGGGAGACGAGAATGCGTCGCTTCTGCTTCAGTCATTTGCAGAAGATGCATTTGAGAAAATGCTTTATAAAATTGAAGGCCTGAACCCTGGTGATCAGTTTGGATATACGTCATACCGTCTATTTTTATAATTTTCAAAATAATAAGAAAAATTGAGAAAAAAGAAGGATGAGCTTGATGTATTCGCTTACATCGAGAATCCCGTGAGATTTTCTCCCTTTATCCTTTACAAAGAACCTGATATAGTATCTTCAATATCTAAAAAGAGATACTTGACAAAGGGGAGAATAGATGATGAATACATCTGCTATCGAAAAGAAAGAATGTCCATATTGTTCAGGTAAAGGTTATTTTCAATTGCTTCTTGGCGGTTCAGAGACGTGTGATTGCTGCAACGGAACTGGAAAGAAGTCTTCATAAAATGTTCAGTTTTTTTCCGATTGACTGAATATCGCTTGTTCAGTACACTTAAATAGGTGTACTGGAGGCGATAACTTGTTTTTACCTGTATTGATGATTTCGATGCTTTTATTTTTTGTTTTATTTTTTGGAATCGGTTTCTTGCTGAATATGCTGCTTCGCATGTCTTGGATCATGGCTATTATCTATCCGATTGTCTGTATATTGATTGTAGATAATGTGAGATTCACTGAGTACTTTACCTCACCTGGATCATCTTTTTCATCTTTAGGAGAGCGTATTCTATCATTGGCTTTGGCAGATGTTTTAATACTTGTCAGCGGTTTTGCAGGAGCAATTGTGTCCGGAATTGTCATAAAGATGCTCCGCAAAAGAGGATATCAAATGTTTTAACAACGGATCTGTACAGTGTGTACAGGTCTTTTTATTTGCCGAAAAACAAAACTTGTAAAATATGGATCCCTCTCTATCCTGAATATTTCGTTTGCCATTTGGAAACGATTATGGATGTGAGAGGAGTGAACACATCGTAAATGGATAGGACGAAAACCTGGTCAAGGCGTCTATTAATGACACTATTATTGCTATTGGCGCTCGGTACCACTTTAAAAGCTTTTTCAGGTGCAGAGGCAAAGGATCTGCCTGTTTTTAAGGGATGGAGCAAGGGCATATTGGTAAGCGAAGGGCATCCTTATAAGCTGACCGGACTCATCCCTAAATCTCTGCACAGTGAAAAAACGGTCGCAGCCGCGATTTCCTCAAGCGGAAACGCAATCAGCCAAATGTCGCTTGAAGATGAATTTGACTGGTCACAGTACCCTAAGCAAGAAGTAACAGCAACAGGATATACAGCTGGCTATGAATCAACAGGCAAAAAACCTGAACATCCCGAATATGGGATCACGTATTCTGGAGTGAAAGTGAAAAGAGATTTGTATTCAACCATAGCAGCTGATTTAAGTGTGTTTCCGATCGGAACTATTCTGTTTATTCCAGGTTACGGCTTTGGTGTTGTAGCAGACAAGGGCGGTGCGATAAAGGGGAATGAACTGGATCTTTATTACGATACAGTTGAAGAAGTCTTTCAATTTTGGGGCAAAAAAACGTTAGACATATACATCGTCCAAAAAGGAAGCGGACGATTAACTGAAAATGAACTGATGAAATTGAATGAAAATAAGTCGATGCAGGCATTTCGTCAAAAATACATGAAACCCAAAACGAAAAGTTAATGATGGACGGCGGGATTGATGCAAACCGCTTTAGGTCTGGTACATTCTTGCTGGGCAATCGAGTATTTTTTCGGGATTGGTACAATGTCTCGGAATTAATCTTAAAATTATTCTCGGTAACGGAAAAAGCCCAGGTTTTTAACCTGGGCTTTTTCTATGTAATAGAAGTTAGGGAATCTTTCTCTTCAGGCTCCGGAAAGTGATCCGGATGAAGGATGGCTGCAAGTTTCGCAAGTCCATTTAAGAGCCTTGGTGATGGTCTGCAATAAAGCTGTTCTTCAAGCAGGTGAATGCGATTCTCTCTGACGGCAGCAAGGTATTCTGCCGATTCACGCTTTAAAACATGCTGGACTTTCATCCTGCTTTGCTTAACGCCGACCCAAGCAAGACAAATATGATCAGGATTTCTGCGGATAATGTCATCCCAGCTGGTTTGGACACTCGCAAGCTCCACATCACGGAAACTATTGCGCCCTCCTGCCAGTTCACACATTTCAGTCAGCCAGTTTACTTGACCAGGTGTGAAAATGGGATTAGGCCACCATTCAAAATAAACTTCAGGGTAATGATCAACTTTTGAGGATTTTTCTTTATAATCATTTAAAATTTGATGATAACGCGAAACAATTGCAGCAGCTTCTTTTTCCTTGCCTGCAGCAATGCCTACAGCCATTAAATCATTTCCTATATCCTCGAAAGACTGAGGGTTTAAAACAAGGTGAGGAATGTTTCTTTTTATAAGTTCATCCACGTTTTTTTCCATACCAGGCACACTCAATGAAGCGAGAACAAGGTCAGGCTCCATTTGTTCAACCAGATCCATATTAATGGACAGGTCAGGTCCAAGGCGCGGCAGATCATTCACTTGCTCCGGCCAGTCAGAATAATCATCAACTGCAATCAGATCGTCAGTCAGCCCTAAATAGGCGGCAAGCTCTGTATTGCTTGGGCAAATAGATATTAGCCGCAAAATAATTCCTCCTTTACAAGATGAATAGGTAGTGCAGAAACAGCGCTAATAAGATTCCTGTCAGGCCTCCGAAGAATACTTCAATAGGCTGATGCCCGAGAAGTTCTTTCAATTTCTTCTGCTTTTCTTCTTCTTCCTGCTGGGGCCATGACTTTGCCTCACCTACAAATGTATTAAAATCAGTTACGAGTTTATTAAGAACTGTGGCCTGCTCTCCGGCATGTCTTCTTACTCCCGTAGCATCAAACATGGTGATGATGGCAAAAACGGCTGAAACAGCAAAGAGGGAAGAAGCAAGCCCATTATCAAGAGCGACTCCCGTTGCAAGTGCCGTGACAGCAGCAGAATGGGAACTTGGCATCCCCCCTGTGCTTAAAATAAGGGACCAGTCAATTTTACGGGTCGCAATATACGTAATCGGGACTTTTACAAATTGCGCAAAGAAAATGGCTGCAAGGGAAGCTAATAGCGGGAAATTAAGCAGTATCTCCATGAAGTCGGACATCCTTTCGGTTCGAAAAATAAATGTTCTGTTATTGACTGTATGGTATAGTTCCATGCATTCATGTCCTTATCCTCTGCCATTTGTTCAAATAGTATAAAAACTTTTTATCCTTTGATACAATAAGGTCAGAGAGGAGTGCATGCCACGTGACTCTTTACCCAATGGAATATTATCAGTTTTTTATCCATTTTAATGAAGGCGATTATTATACTTGCCATGATTTGCTTGAATTAATCTGGCTGACAGAGAAGGATAATTTATTTCTAAAAGGCCTGCTGCAAATGACAGTTGCTATTTATCATTATGAATATGGCAATATTAAAGGAGCAAGGCTCATGATGCAAGCCGGACACTCATACATACAGTCTTACCGCCCATTCCATTGGGGAGTGGACCTTGAAAACGTAAATGCATTCATTGAGGAATGCCTGATGATTATACCTGCAGGCATTCAGTCTGTTTCTTTTGAAGAAGCCGGGCAGCTGCCTAAATTGCCTGCTCTATTTCTATACCTTGAAGAAGACCCGGGGAAACCTAATTATTAATGGAGGTGTGTTTTCATGTTTCATATTCAGTCAACAATTAAATGGAACGAAGAAACAATCATCTTTGGATTGTTTCAAAAAAACGGCTCGTTTGAAGGGCCTTTAGCTGAGCTTGATCATAAGCTTGAAGGCCAGATTTCATCACTCGTAAAAGACGGCGATATTTCGTCCAGAAAGAAAGAAATATCAAAAGTACATACTCTTGGCAAAATCGCTTCAAAACGAATCTTTTTTGTTGGCCTCGGCAAAGAAAAGGAATACGATTTTGATGCAGCCAGAGAATCTTTTGCAAAGCTTTTCAAAACGCTGCAAAATGCAAAAATTCAATCGTTTTCAATCGTTCTTGATTCATTCACAAGTGAACATGTTCAAGGAAACGAAGCTGCTCATGCATTAGCAGAAGTTCTTCCGCTTTCTACATATAAAATACAGGACTATAAACAAAAATCAAACGAGCCTGAACGAAACATCAACCAAGTGACAATTATCTCAAAAGAGGATGAAGCTGAAATACGCTCAAGTCTTACAGTTGGATCTGCCTTTGGAGAGGGAACAAATTCTGCAAGAACGCTTGTCAACATGCCAGGTAACATATTAACAGCAACGGAACTTGCTAAATACTCGGTGGATGTCGCCCAGAAATACGGCTTCGAATATGAAGTGCTTGAAAAAGAAGACATGGAGAAGCTTGGAATGGGAGCTCTTCTTGCTGTGAACAAGGGATCTGATGAGCCGCCGAAAATGATTGTTCTCAAATACCAGGGAAAAGAAGAATGGACAGACGTGATTGGTCTGGTTGGAAAAGGAATTACCTTTGATACTGGAGGTTACTCAATTAAGCCGAAAGACGGCATCGTCGGCATGAAATCAGATATGGGCGGTGCAGCAGCTGTTTTAGGAGCAATGGAGATTATCGGTAAGCTGAAACCGGAACAAAATGTTCTGGCCGTCATTCCATCAACCGACAACATGATCAGCGGCAATGCGTTCAAGCCTGACGACGTGATCGTTTCTCTCAGCGGAAAAACAATCGAAGTACTCAATACAGACGCAGAGGGCAGATTAGTCCTTGCTGACGGGATGACATACGCCAAGCATCATGGCGCAAATTACTTAGTAGATGTTGCGACATTGACAGGCGGAGTGATCATCGCCCTTGGAACACATACAACAGGTGCAATGACAAATAATGAAGCATTATTTGAGCAAGTGTTAGAGGCGTCACATGAATGCGGAGAGCCAATCTGGAGATTGCCGATTACTAAAAAAGACATTGATAAAGTGCGCGGCAGCAAAATGGCGGATCTGAATAATTCCCCAGGGCGTGAAGGCCATGCCATCATGGCGGGAACGTTTATTGGAGAATTCGCAGAAGGAATGCCTTGGGTCCATTTAGACATCGCAGGAACAGCCACATCTAATCATGCAGATGATCTTGGACCATCTGGAGGCACCGGCGTTATGGCTAGAACGCTTGCCGCTTTCGTGGAACGATTTGAGGTATAATGACGGGAAAAGGCACTGAACAATCAGTGTCTTTTTTTTGTTCTTTTTATTCATCGCGGTCTTAGTCTCCGCTCCGGAAAAAGAGTTAAAATCATCAAAATTCATTACAATTTCACCCCATTAAATGCCCTTTTCTATTCATCAATCCACTGATTTCCCACAATATCCTTTAGTCTGCTAATATAATAAAATTTTTACATTGACACTAAAAATGAAAGTATGTTATTTTAATTCTATTGAATTTTATCTCTCTAATACATTAGCACACTAAAGTATAAAGATTCCGGAGGTTTTATAGATGAATGCAGTAATTTTAGCTGTTTTGGTCATGCTTGTTTTAAGTTTGCTGCGGGTAAATGTCGTTTTTGCATTAGTTGCAGGCGCACTCGCAGGCGGTTTAACAGGCGGACTGGATTTGAAAACAACAATCGAAACATTTACAGGCGGCCTTGGCGGAAACGCCACAGTCGCATTAAGCTATGCTCTGCTTGGAGCATTTGCAGTTGCCCTATCCAAAACGGGTTTGCCTGATGCGATGGTGGAAGGTGCTGTAAAGCTTGTTGGCAAAGAAGGGGAAGACAGAAAGAAATCACTTTCTAAAGTTCTTATATTAATGGTTATTTTGATCATTTCGATTTTCTCGCAAAATGTGGTGCCTGTTCATATCGCATTTATACCAGTATTAATTCCGCCGCTTTTAAAAGTGTTTAATCAGCTGGAGGTTGACCGCCGATTAATAGCAGTAGTGATTGCATTTGGATTAATCACACCTTATATGCTGTTGCCGGTCGGATTTGGAGCGATCTTCCATGACATTCTTCAAAAGAACATGGCAGCAGGCGGATTGAATGTAAGTCTTAAGGATATTCCGCAGGCGATGCTGATTCCATCAGCAGGTATGGTTGTCGGTTTAATCATTGCATTCTTTACTTACAGAAAAAAGCGCACATATGAAACAAAAGAGATTGCCGGACAGGCTCCTGCTGTCTATACGAAGAAAACTGTCGGATTTGCTGTTCTTGCCATCATCGTTTCATTAAGTGTTCAATTGTTTCTTTCTCAGAAACTTGAGGTAGAAGGAATGATTTTTGGAGCTTTGGCGGGAATTACAGTGTTGTATGCTACAGGTTCAATGAAATGGAACGAGGCAGATCAGCTTTTATCATCCGGAATGAGAATGATGGCATTTATCGGATTTGTCATGCTTGCTGCAGCAGGATTTGCATCTGTTATGCAAGAAACGGGTCACATTGATACTCTCGTCAAAACGTCGGCTGATTTTGTTGGAGGAAATCAATCTCTTGCAGCAATCCTAATGCTGCTTGTCGGTTTACTTGTCACAATGGGTATTGGATCATCCTTCTCGACTGTTCCGATCATAGCGACGATTTTTGTTCCGCTCTGCCTTGAGCTTGGATTCAGTCCAATGGCGACCATTGCCCTTGTCGGTACTGCAGGAGCTCTGGGTGATGCTGGCTCACCTGCATCTGACAGCACATTGGGACCAACATCAGGCTTAAATGCAGATGGAGAACATAATCATATATGGGATACAGTTGTCCCGACCTTCCTGCATTACAACCTGCCGCTTCTGGTTTTTGGATGGATCGCGGCAATTGTCCTTTAATAGAAAAATAGAAAAACAGAAAAGGCCTCCTGCATAAATAGCAGGGAGGCCTTTTTATTGATGCTTGGCTCTGCTTAATCATTAGAAGGCAGAGCTTTTCTATGGTGTTAAACTTTGCTTTTGTTATTTCAATCTCTCCACTAGCTCTTCGTCGTCCATTTCAAGGACTCTCTCCCGGAGCTCAGGCTGTCTTTTTAAAATGCGTTTTTCATAGGTTTCGCGTTCCTTTTCACTTAAAAAATAACGCTTCATTTGAAGTACGGTCATGAACATTCACCTCTTTCATATGATTCCGTATTAAGTATTTTCCAATTAAGGAATCTTTTATACATGAAATCTATGATACTGTAAGATTTTATCGAATTATGTCTAGTTATGCAAGAATCTTTACTGGAGAAGGAGATATAAATAGATGAATAGAACTAATTAGTATAAAAAAGATAGGGGTGCAGTGCATGAAATGGATGAAGCAGCATAAGTTTCTCACGGGTGCAATTTTTTTATTGCTATGCTGTGCGGGCATTGTTTTTTATATTTTCACTGAAATGATTCACACACCTGTTCAAAGTACAGAAGAAGTAAATAAAACGATTAATGAAAGTTCTGGGAAGCTTGCTGAAATTGATTTAAGCAACAATCCATTTCCAACAGGAGGAGCTACGATTACAGAAGATCAACTGCAGAAATACCTGCACGGGATGTCTCATCAAAAAGTGCAGGCCGAAGATAAGTGGGTCCACTTTGAAATTACGGAAGAGAGAATTCTGTATTTAATCAAACAAATTGAGAGCGACAAAAAAGCGTTTGATAACTCGGATTTATATTTGGATATACTCAGCAGGTGGCTTAAAAATGATTATTCAGAAGCCGACAGGGACCACAATGCAATATGGAGCCTTCAGGGCGGCACGATCGGGAAAGCAACGGGATTGCTGTCCAAGGAAGAAGAATTGAAATATCTTGAAGAAAACAGGAGTAAGATCAAATAAAAAAACACATGATTCTTCATGTGTTTTTTTACATGCCATTCGAAATTAAGCAGCGCGATGCTTTCCAAGACCTGTCGCTCTGTTTACAGCTTTATAAATGCGCGGAGCAATTACAGCGCCAATGGCTGTGAAAATTACATCTTTGACTATAAACCACGTCATGACAAGCCATGCGCCTGAATAGCTCATATCTACGTTCAGCCAATAATTAAGAGCTGCGTACATATAAGTCGTTCCAATGATATAGATAAGTGCAATTCCTGCAAAAGAAGAAAGGAAGAAAACTGGGAGCGTCGGTTTTTTGCTGGCTTCAACAATTTTGCCTGCTGCATAAGCAGCTGCAATATAGGATAAAATAAACCCGCCGGTGCTGCCGAAAATCACGCCGATGCCGCCGCTGAACTGCGCGAAAACAGGTGCTCCTGCTATTCCTACCAGCGCATAAACAATCATGGATAAGGCACCTAACCTGCTTCCGAGCAGCAAACCTGCTAAAATACAGAAAAAGGGCTGCATGGATAAAGGAACTGTTCCAACCGTTAAAAACGAAGTTAAATTTGCTCCAATTGCCATTAAAGCAGCAAACATCCCAACGAGCGCTAAATCATAAGCTTTTAATTTGTTTTTCATTCTCTCATCCCCCATAGATGCTATGTATCTTTCTATAAAAAGAGTACTGAATCCTGCTATATATGTCAACTTTATTTTGTGTGAGTTAACAAAGAGGGGGTGTCAACATGTATTTCGGCAAGGTCAAAAGCAAAGGAGATCCCAGCCGGGTCCCGCCTAATCAGCATGTCACAACAGCATTTCCGGTTCTTCATGCAGGAAATGTTCCTTATTACGAGGACATAAGCAAATGGGATCTTCAAGTATTTGGCTTACTGGATCATCCTAAGAGATTTACATATGAAGATCTGATGAACATGCCGCAAATCGATCAGGGCAATGATATTCACTGCGTAACAGGCTGGACGAAGCTTGATAATGTATGGAGAGGAATCAGCACCCGACAGCTCGCGCACGATTTGGGGCTGCATGAGAACGCAAACTATTGCATTCTCCATGCAGAGGAAGGATGGACTACGAATTTGCCCCTTGATGACTTTCTTAAGGAAACAAGTCTGCTTGCCCACTCCCATAATGGGAAACCGCTGACGCCTGAGCATGGTTTTCCATTCAGAGCCGTTTTTCCTCATTTGTACTTTTGGAAAAGTGCAAAATGGATACGCGCGATTCAGTTTACAGAACATAATCACCCAGGGTTCTGGGAGAGAAACGGCTATCATATGAAAGGAGATCCTTGGAAGGAAGAACGGTTTACATGGGATTAGTGAAAGGCACCTGTATCATTCAGGTGTCATTTTTTCTTTTTATGAACCTGTTAAAAAAACGGACAGGCGCAATTTCCTTTCTTCGTCTATAATGAGAAGGCTGGCAATTTCATACGAATGTTCGGAGTGACTTACAATGTATTTTACCGTGCTTGGCCTTGTTTCTCTTATCCCGCTGCTGCTTGGGATGATTATATATTTGAATGAAAAAACGATTCTTTCAAGAGCAATCGTTTATTTCTTAATCATGCTTTTTATTTGGCAGATAGATGTTGCTCTCTTATATGGAACGGATTTATTTTCTGAGGAAACGGCAGAAATGTTGTTTAAAATATGCCGCTTCGGATCAATTATGATCATGCCGATTTTATTTTACTTTATGTACTTAATGATTAATCAAGAAAACGGAGCGGAGAAAAAGCAATGGCTCCGTATTGTTAACATAAAAACACTAATCATCATCGTAATTTGGAGCCTGTCTGTTTTTTTCATTAATTTAACTTCTTATGGAATATCCGGATTAATAGTAATAGAAGACGACTTTTTCCCGGATCATTACTATCCGGTTTTTGGACCTTTAAACTGGACGTACTACATAAATGTCTGTTTTGTATTCATTAACATCATTTTGCTTATCATTGTGTCGAAGAAACTATTAAATAAGGACTTGCGTTCTTTCAGTCTTTTTTTCTGCACATCGATTTTATTTGTCTTTATTAATGGAGTGCTGTCTGGCTATCAATTGATTCCTCTTTTTTTATCCAGCTTTGGGTCAGTTCTCTCGACTTTGATCATCTTTATGGCTTACTTCAATATGCATTCAAAAAGAATTCAATTGATGAACAGAGATTTAAGGGATCAGAAAGATTTTCTTCATAAAGTGATGGATTTAAATCCAAGTTATATTTATGTAAAAAACCATGAGCTTAAGTTTGTGCTGGCCAATAAGGCGATGTCTGCTTTATACGGCAAAGAAGTACATGAATTAATAGGGAAGATTGATTCTGACTTTAATGATCAGCCGGATCAGATCAAGAAAATCCGAGATGAAGAGCTTCTGATTCTTGCCTGGAAAACAGAAAAATGGGCGGAGCCGGAACTTGCGATTGATTCTGCTGGGAATACAAGGTGGATTGAAGTGACAAAGATCCCTGTAAGATTAGAAGGGGAAACGTACATTCTTTGCATCGGCAATGATGTGACACAAAAGAAGCGGGATGCAGAGGTTATTTTAATAACAGAAAAGATGAATGTCATTGGAGAATTAGCTGCAAGCATTGCACATGAGATCCGAAATCCGCTGACATCCATCAAGGGATTTGTGCAAATTCTGCAGGAAGATGAGCATTTGAAGCAGAGCAGAGAACATTTAAGAGTGATGTCAGAGGAAATTGACAGAATCAACGAGGTAGTGGGCGAACTGCTCCTGATTGCAAAACCGCAGGTGCAAACAATCTTATCTGTTGACTTGAAGACAGTCATTGAGGACGTCATGACGCTGATGAAAAGCAGCGCTCTGCAAAATAACGTCAGTCTTAGGCTTACTTCAGAAGCGAACGGAGTATTTAAAGTCAGAGGGAATAAAAATCACTTAAAACAGGTTTTTATAAATTTAATAAAAAATGCAATTGAATCCATGCCTGAGGGGGGAACCGTTCATACCTCAATTGAGCATATAGAGGATGGCGGCATCCGGATCTCAATTTCTGATGAGGGAATCGGATTAAGTCAAGAAAGAATGGAGAAACTGGGAGAACCTTTTTATACGACAAAGGATAAAGGTACAGGTCTTGGATTAACGGTTTGCTATAAAATTATCCGGGAAGAGCACGCAGGAGAGATTCTATTTGAAAGCGAGGAAGGGCGGGGAACAACTGTTCATCTCATCCTTCCCGCAGAATCCATCTAGTTTGCATCTTCTGTTTTAACTTGTTTTTGTTTAAATGCATTTGTTCCGATAACCCCGGCTATGATGAAAAAAGCGCCTATCCAGTGATAGAAATAAATGTCTTCACTCAGGATAACGGCTCCTGCAGCAATTGAAATAACGGTTGATAAATTAGCGAACACGCTCATCTGAGAAGCTGGGATTTTCGAAAGAATGTAGTTTGACAGAAAAGAAGTCAATAGAGTGGCAAATACCCCTAAATAGAACGTGAATAATAAAAATGGCACGTTTGTCCACAGCGAAACATAGTGAACAAAATCTCCTGCAGCCAAATGCTGAATAACGGCATATAGATTAAAAAAGATAAACCCGAATGTTACCATTATAAAGCTGAGCTGCAGGGGAGAATAAGAAACAGACAGAAATCTCGCAAGCACGGTGTAGCCTGCAATCGACAAACAGGCAATAAATAAGAAAAGAAAACCAAGCATACTGTTAAATTCGATGCTTGACCCTTTCATCAAAAAAATAAAAACGACACCGAATATGGACATGGAAATAAACAGAACTTGAATCAAGCTGGTTCTTTCTTTTAAAAAGACAGAAGCAAGCAAAGCTGTTAAGATTGGTGCAAAAGCCATCAGGATGCCGCCTTCTGCAGATGTTGTGTGAAGGAGTCCGAAAGCCTGGAAGCTGAAAAACATCGTCGGATAAAATAAAGCAAGCAGCAGCAGAAAAGCAAGAGATTTTCCGTTATTCTTAAATGACGGCATTTTAATAGGCACAAAAAATTGCAGAAGCATCAGAACAAGAAAACCTAGTGTAAACCGGTATGAAAGGGTATCAACCGGCGAAGCGTCTTCAAGGGCGAGCTTTGTAAATAAAAAGGTAAGTCCGACTATTGAGGCATTTAATACAGCGCCAAGGTAAGGAAGCACCTGTTCTTTCTTCATCTTTCATTCCCCGTTTCTGAATTCTTATGTTCACCTTACCACTTTTTTAGTGGTTTTGATCAGTGCAAGTTCGTTTTTTGAAATTTATTGATTGATGCATGAGCAGTGTTTGATGGTTTTTTGATTGGTTATGCTACTATAGAAGCATTCTATGAATGAATGAGGTGTTCTTATGAAAATTGAAGTGTGGTCTGACTTTGTCTGTCCATTTTGCTATATAGGAAAGCGCAGATTAGAAGAAGCGCTGGCTGGGTTTCCTCATAAAGATCAGGTTGAAGTTGAATATAAAAGCTTTGAACTGGACCAAAATGCACCTCTGAACAGCGGGAAGACGATTGATGAGGCATTGGCATCCAAATACGGCATGACCATTGAACAGGCGAAGGAAGCGAATGCCGGAATCGGACAGCAGGCGAAAAGTGTGGGTCTGAATTTCCGCTTTGATGAGATGAAACCAACAAATACATTTGATGCTCACCGTCTTGCTAAGTTCGCTAAAACTCAGGGGAAAGAGGAGGATGTAACTGAAAATCTTCTTTATGCCTACTTTACCGATAATAAAAATTTGGGAGATCATCATATCCTTGCCGATCTGGCGGAAGCATCAGGGCTTGATCGCAAGGAAGCTTTAGAAGTCCTTGCTGACAAAACTGCATACGCTTCTGAGGTGCGAAATGATGAAGGAATCGCACAGCAGTACGGGATAAGCGGCGTGCCCTATTTCGTCATTAATCAAAAATATGCAATTTCAGGGGCGCAGCGGGCAGAAACTTTTGCAGGTGCACTTCAGAAGGTTTGGGAAGAAGAAAATCCTGCACCTAAATTGCAGGATCTCACTGAAGGCAGCGGTGATGACGCTTTTTGCGCTGACGGCAGCTGTGCTGTACCGAAGAACAAAGAGTAGTCAATATGAAAGAAATAGCCTGGAGGCGGCCTCCAGGCTATTTCTATAGTTAATCCACTATTAATCCGAATTAGTTTACAGCGATTTCTTTATCAAGAGCTACATCAACTGGGACGAACGTATAGCCAAGATCGCGCGCTACTGCTTCATAAGTGATATCACCTTTTGCAACATTGACACCAGCTTTAAGTGCAAGGTTCTCGGCGATTGCCTTGTTTACGCCTTTGTTTGCAATTTGAAGTGCGTATGGCACTGTAACGTTCGTAAGTGCAAGTGTTGATGTTCTTGGAACAGCGCCAGGCATGTTTGCAACTGCATAGTGAACAACGCCATGCTTTTCGTAAGTTGGGTTATCGTGAGTCGTAATGTGGTCAACTGTCTCAACAATCCCGCCTTGGTCGATCGCTACGTCAACAATAACTGAGCCTGGTTTCATTGATTGAACCATTGCTTCAGATACAAGTGTCGGAGCTTTTGCACCTGGGATTAAAACAGCACAGATCAATAGGTCGGCTTCTGCAACTGCATTTGCAATATTGATAGGGTTAGACATTAATGTCTTAATTTGATTGCCGAAAATGTCGTCTAATTCACGAAGACGGTCTGCACTTAAATCAATGATTGTAACGTCTGCGCCTAAGCCGATTGCCATTTTCGCAGCGTTTGTTCCAACTACACCGCCGCCGATGATTGTTACCTTGCCGCGGCTTACTCCAGGAACGCCTGCAAGCAGAATGCCTTTGCCGCCCTTTGGTTTTTCAAGGAATTGCGCGCCAATTTGAGCAGCCATCCGGCCAGCAACTTCACTCATTGGTGTAAGCAATGGAAGTGTACGTCCAGTTGTCACTGTTTCGTATGCTATAGCTGTAACACCTTTGTTTTTAAGTGCTTCTGCAAGAGCTGGTTCAGCAGCTAAATGCAAGTAAGTGAAAAGAATAAGCCCTTCGCGGAAGTATTCATATTCAGATTCTAAAGGTTCTTTAACCTTCATGACCATTTCAGCAGCCCATACATCCTTAATATCTTCAGCAATTACTGCACCAGCAGCGATATAATCTTCATTCGTGAAACCGCTTCCAATTCCTGCGTCTTTTTCGATAAGTACTTTATGTCCAGTTGCCACAAATTGTGTAACCCCGCCAGGCGTTAATGCAACACGATTTTCATTATTTTTAATCTCTCTAGGTACTCCAATAATCATTTGAAACCCTTCCTCCTTTAGCAGCCAGCTTAAACTGTGCCGCTTATCTTGAAATGTGTGATGATTTCTTGAATATGAGATTAGTATAAAGCGTTTTCTCACACATTTGTTTGTTTAAAAAAGAGAAAGGATTTCTGATCTTTTGTGAAATTTCACAAACTCATTTTATCGAGCTTTAAGTTAAGATAAACAGTTATTTTTTGATTTGGATCTCTTAAATCAAGCTCAGCGATCTGCGATATGCGCTTGATTCGGTAGCTTAATGTATTGACATGAACATTCAGCGCTTTGGCAGCGTCGTTGACATTGCTGTCTTTATCTAAATAAACCTCCAGCGTTTCAACAAGGTTTGTGTGATGCATCTCATCATATTCTTTCAGTTTTCTGAGAGGATAGTTTACAAAGCCCTCCTGCTTCCGTTTTTCATGAAGCAAATCCAGATATTGATAAATGCCAAGCTCTGAAAAGCTGATCAAACCTTTTGTTTCATTCACAAACCGCTTTTTAATATTTTGAACGGCAATGGCTTCTTTATAACTGAGTTCAATTTGTTCTGCTTCTTTATATATGCTTCCTATTCCGGCTTTCACATCATCAATCATGAAACGCTCTTTAAGCTGAAGGATGGTCCAGTCAACAAATTGCTTAATATCCGAAAGAGGGTCTCCGCTCTTAGGAGCAAGCAGGATAATCAGTTCATTCTGATCTAGAGTGGACAAAATAATTTGAACCTGCTGGGTTGTTTGAAGCAGATAATTTATTTGTTTTTCAGTCGGTTCTTTAATTTCATCGCTGAAACGGAATAAGACAACGGAATGCTGAGCGGGAGGAGTAATGCCGATATCATGGAATCCATTGATGATGTCATTTTCCTCGTGAATATGGCCAGTGAGCAATTTCCAGAAAAATTCCTGGTTCCGCTCTTCTTTTTTTGATTTGCGGTTATGGAGATTAAGAAGTTTATTTTTAACAACCTGCGCTGCTTTTTTTAATAGCTCAAGCTCGTCATCTGTCAGTTTTTTATTTATTTCCAAAGCCCAGATAAAACCGAGAACTTCATTGTTTTTCCAGATGGATATAGCAATGCGGTTGCCAAGACCAACCTCATCAATGTTTTTTACACGGATAGGCTCATCTGTTTGCAAAAGCATCGGAATCGTGCCGTCTCTCCATAAGCTGTTAATGACTTTCTCCGGAACCCGCCTGCCGATTATCGTTGATATTCTCGCCGGATCTGTACAGTCATCATGTGTACTGTAAGCGAGAAGGCGATGATTGATGTCTTCAATCGTGATTGGACATTGAAGAACCTCGCTGATGCGGTCAGCGACATCTTCAAGACGGTCGGCATGATAATTAAAGGCTTCATTAGCCGGTTTATTCATCGCAATTCACCTGCTTCTTCTATGAAAAATATATTATTTGATTTCTTATCTTCGTATATCACTTTAAAAAGTATAATTCGATAAAAAAATTGGTACTTTTTTAACTTTGACAACGTACACCCTTATGGCTATTATGTAACTAGCGTTTGTAAAAATCAACAAAAAGGGTGAATCTGTTTTATGAATTTTAACAATTACAGACCTGTATGAAAAATTTTATTATATTAATATGACATGAAAGCGCTAACAAAGAAAAACATCTCAGGGGTGATGACACATGATGGATATATTGGCGAAGATTAATGGGATATTGTGGGGTACACCAAGTTTAATCTTATTATTTGGGACAGGCCTGTTTCTGACGTTTGTTCTCAAAGGATTACAGTTTAGAAGATTGCTGTATGCATTTCAATTAGGATTTTCGAAAAAGCATCAGGAAGATGACGGGGCTGAAGGAGACGTAAGTAATTTTAAGGCGTTAATGACGGCTCTTGCAGCGACGATAGGCAATGGAAATATTGCAGGGGTTGCAACAGCCATCACACTCGGCGGTCCAGGAGCGATTTTCTGGATGTGGGTTGTCGGATTGCTTGGAATGGCGACAAAATATTCAGAAGCGCTTCTGGCAATGAAATACCGTGTGAAAAATGAGAACGGTGAATACTCTGGCGGTCCAATGTACTATGTTGAAAAAGGTTTGGGCAAAAAGTGGAAATTCCTTGCGATTGCGTTTGCTCTTTTTGGAGCCTTTGCGGCACTTGGAATAGGAAACAGCGTTCAGTCTAATACGATAGCACAAGTAATGGACGACAGCTTTGGCGTCGGCGGTCTTGTTACAGGGATTGTGCTTGCACTCTTAACAAGTTTGATCATTTTTGGGGGAATTCAGCGAATCAGTACAGTGGCAAGCTTCTTTGTTCCGGTAATGGCCTTTCTGTATATTGGCGGAGCACTGATGATTCTTGTCATTAATTATGATTTAATTATCCCGGCATTTGGAACGATCTTTCATTATGCATTTAATCCGGTCGCAGCTGCCGGCGGTTTTGTTGGAGTCGCGGTTGTTGAGGCAATCAGAAGCGGTGTTTCCAGAGGGATATTCTCAAACGAAGCCGGACTTGGGACAGCTGCACTAATTGCAGGTAATGCTAAATCAGATCATCCTGTTAAACAGGCACTTGTTGCGATGACAGGAACATTTATAGTCACGCTCGTTGTATGTACAATGACTGGACTTGTCCTAATTATTACAGGCTTCTGGGATCCGTCAGGCGGACTTATCTCAGGTGTTCAGCATAATGCGGCGCTTGACGGCGGTGCACTGACATCTGCTGCATTTGCATCAACACTTGGCGTACTTGGCGAATACATCGTTGCGTTCTCAGTTATCTTCTTCGGATTTTCAACGATTGTCGGCTGGTACGTTTACGGTGAAAAATGCTTTGAATACCTTGTTGGCTCTAAGGGAATTCTCGGCTACCGTCTCATTTATATTTTTGCATGCGGATACGGTGCGGTTGCACAGCTTACAGTTGTGTGGGCTTTTGCAGACATGGCAAATGCGCTCATGATGATTCCGAACTTAGTTGCTTTGATCTTATTATGGAAAGTCATTGTGAATGAAACAAACGATTATTTCGAAAATCACTATAAAATAGCAGAATATAAGAAAGCAAGTTAGGTAGAAAGAAACGCGGACGATAAGTTCGCGTTTTTTTTTTGGTTCAAATTGTTCACCTTTTCCAGCGGAAAAGGTGATAATTATTTACATTATGTAAATGAATTGTGGTTTTTTTGCAAATCATCTGTAAATTCCTTAAAAATTGACAAAAAAGTGATATATTAGAAGGGTGCTAAATTACATGATTCGACCGGAGGTGTTTTACGGAGATAAAACCAGGGGCAGACATTTAATTGTTTATTAGACATGTCCATGAAAGTAAACGCTTACATTTTACCCGCAGCCTAAAATAAGCAGATTCATGTTACATACGCTTATTTTCATCATCTTACTTTATTTAAGGAGGAACCAGTTTGAAAATCATGAAAAAACAGCTGATCGCACTGACAACTATTTTTGCTCTGCTTGTAACGCTTATGGTCCCATTTGGGGCACCGGCACAAGCAGAAGGCAATATGACTGTTCAGGAAGCAATAGCGAATAATTCCGGAACAGGCACAGTGGAAGGCTATATTGTAGGATATACGGTAAGCGGTACAAATATTGATTTTGAAGCGCCGTTTTCTGCTGACACAAATTTTGCAATCGCTGACAGTGCAGACGAGAAAGATGTTTCAAAAATTCTGCCTGTACAGCTTCCATCATCTCTCCGCAGCAAATTCGGATTGATGACAAACCCTGATATTGTCGGCAAAAAAGTGCTGGTTACAGGTACACTTGAAGCTTACTTCTCAAAACCTGGCCTTAAAAATCCAACAGCCATGGTGTTTGAAGGTGAAACTCCTGAAGAGCCGAAGCCATTTGAAGGCATTGAAGGCCTCCGCATTCATGATATCCAGGGCGAAGGACATAAATCACCTTATGACACTAAAAATGTAAAAGCAGTTGAAGGAGTCGTCACTCATGTAGCGGATGCAAGCAATTTCTACATGCAGGATGCGGCATCTGATGATAATGCAAACACATCTGAAGCAGTTCTTGTTTATAAACCATCTCATGGTGTTAAAGAGGGGGATCTTGTTTCTGTAGATGGACAAGTGAAAGAATGGGTGCTTGACGGCTATGCTGAAAAGCTTCAAACCGATCTTGCCATGACTGAAATTAATGCCCAATACGGCAACGTCATTTTGAAATCAAGCGGGCAGGCACTACCAGCTGCAGTCGTTATCGGCAAAGATGTTATTCCTCCGACCGAAGTCATTGATAATGATCAGCTTGGAACGTTTGATCCTGGGGAAGACGGCATCGACTTTTATGAAAGTCTTGAAGGCATGCGCGTTTCCCTTGAAAGCCCGTCAGTAACTGGTCCTCAGAAGTATGGAGAAGTCACAGTTATTGCTGGAAAAGCTGAAGGCAAAACATACACAAAAGAAGGCGCTCCACTTCTGACGAAAGAAAATCAGAATCCGGAAAGAATGTTCCTTCTTCTTGATAAACGCAATTTTGTGGCTAAAGCAGGAGATCAATTTGACGGCACAGTTACAGGTGTTGTCAGCTACGGATTCAGCAACTTTAAAATTCTTGTAAAAGAAGCAGATCTTCCTCAATTGAATGAGCGTGAATTTACGCCGGAAGTAACAACAATCGAAAAAGCTGAGGACAAATTGACTGTTGCAGGCTATAACATTGAAAATTTCGCAGCTTCTGATACGGAAAAGCGCGATAAGCTTTCTAAATCTATTGTTGAAAACTTAAAATCTCCCGACATTATTGGTTTAGTAGAAGTATTAGATGAAAGCGGTACAACAGATAATGGTGTAGTAAAAGCAGATGCAAACTACAAAGCATTAAGCGATGCGGTTGCAGGATTCGGCGGCCCGACTTATGCCTGGACTGAAATTGCTCCGGAAGATAAAGTTGACGGCGGAGTACCAGGGGGCAATATCCGCGTTGGATTCCTGTATAACCCTGAAAGAGTAACACTGAAAGAAGGCACAAAAGGTTCTGCTGCAGAAGCGACAGCATACGTTAATGGGGATTTGACACTTAACCCTGGACGCATTGCACCTCAGGACCCAGCGTTCACAGACAGCCGCAAACCGCTGGCTGCAGAATTTACATTCAAAGGCGAAGATGTTGTTGTCATCAACAATCACTTCAACTCAAAAGGCGGAGACGAACCGTTATTCGGCAAAAAACAGCCTCCTGTGCTTGGCAGTGAAGCCCAGCGTCTTGAAATCGCGGAAATCGTTAACTCCTTTGTAGCTGATATTCATGCGAAAAACGAAAATGCAAATGTCATCGTAACAGGTGACCTTAACGACTTTGAATTCTCGGCACCGCTTCAGACTCTTAAAGGCTCTGAACTTACAAATCTAGTTGAAACTCTTCCTCCTTCTGAGCGCTATACGTACTCATATCAAGGAAATGCGCAAGTTCTTGATCACATGCTGGTTTCAAATCGTTTAGCTGCAGGTGCAGCATTTGATATTGTTAACTTTAACTCTCCTTACATGGAAGAGCATGGCCGCGCAAGTGACCACGATGCTTATGTTGGTCAGTTTGATTTGTCTTCTGATGATAATGATGAGTTCAATCTTTCAATTATGCACACAAATGATACTCATGCTCATGTAGAACAGTATCCTCGATTAATTACAGCTGTAAACGAATTGCGCACACAAAAAGAAAACAGTTTACTTGTTGATGCAGGAGACGTTTTCTCAGGAACACTATATTTCCGCCAATATCTTGGTCTGGCTGATCTGCATTTCATGAATCAGCTGAACTATGATGCTATGACTTTCGGAAACCACGAATTTGATAAAGATTCCAAGACTCTTGCAAACTTTATTAAAGAAATGAAGTTCCCAATGGTATCTTCAAACGTTAATGTAACACAGGATGCAGACTTAAGCCCTCTTTTCAAAAATGAAGTTGGTACTCCTGGTGCAGGCGGAAACATCTATCCGGCAATCATCAAAGAAGTGGATGGAGAAAAAGTGGGAATCTACGGATTAACAACTCCAGATACATCATTCCTTGCAAGCCCAGGAGAAAATGTTGTTTTTGAAGATGTAGTCCAAAAATCAAATGAAACAATAGATATGCTTAAAGCAGAAGGGGTCAACAAAATCATCGTCCTTTCTCACTTAGGCTACTCTCCGGACCTAAAGCTTGCTGAAGAAGTGGATGGGATTGACGTCATTGTCGGCGGCCATTCTCATACAAAATTAGATGCACCGGTTTTAATTGATAAAGAAGAACCGACCGTTATTGTACAAGCTGGTGAATACTTAAACTTCCTTGGATTACTGGATGTAACGTTCGACAAAGAAGGGAAAGTAACTGGTCATGCCGGTCATTTAGAAGCAGTCGGCAACTATGAAAAAGATGCAGCTGCTGAAGAGAAAGTTCTGGAATACAAAGCACCATTAGAAGAAATTAAAAATGAAGTTGTTGGAAATTCTGCGGTCAGCCTTAATGGGCTCCGAGCAGATGTCCGCACTAAAGAAACAAACTTAGGAAACTTGATTGCAGACGGCATGGCTGCAAAAGCAAACGAATCTGTTAAAACGCATATCGCCATGCAAAACGGCGGAGGGATTCGTGAATCGATTGATGCAGGTGAAATTACTCTAGGTGAAGTTCTGACGGTATTGCCGTTTGGAAACAACTTAGTAACACTGGACTTAACAGGCCAGGAAATCCTGGATGCTCTAGAGCACAGTGTAAGCGGAGTTGAAACAGGAGAAGGCCGCTTCCTGCAAGTATCAGGGCTTAAATTTAAGTATGATGTAAGCAAGCCTGTTGGTGATCGTGTTTGGTTTGCTGAAGCGAAAACAGACAATGGATTTGAAGCAATTGATGTCAAGAAAACATATAGAGTCGCTACCAATGCATTTACAGCAGATGGCGGAGACGGCTATACAATGTTTAAAAAAGCTAAAGATGAAGGGCGCATGACAGAGTTATTCGTTGTAGATTATGAAGTCTTCACATCATATCTTGCAAAGAATAATCCAGTTTCACCTGAAGTTGAAGGCAGAATTATTGAAGGAAAAGAAGTGACAGAGAAGCCTGTAAAACGCATTAAAGGTGAAACACGTTATGAAACAGCTGTTGAAATCTCTAAATCAGGCTTCGAAACAGCGAAAACAGTTGTCCTTGCCCGCGGGGATTTTTTCCCTGACGCACTTGCCGGCGGACCGCTTGCTTACAAGCTTGAAGCACCAATTCTTCTTACAGAAAAAGGATCATTAAATAAATCAGCGAAAGAAGAAATCAAGCGTCTTGGCGCCGAGAAAGTAGTTATTCTTGGCGGAAAAGGCGCAGTAAGCGATTATGTAAAATACCAGCTTAAAGGCATGGACTTAAAAGTACAGCGTATTGGCGGAGCGGACCGTTTTGAAACAGCAGCAAACATTGCGGCTATCCTTGGCGGTTCACCTGAAAAAGCTGTCATTGCAAATGGGATGAACTTCCCAGACGCGCTTTCAATTGCTCCTTATGCAGCTCAAAATGGATATCCGATCTTATTAACAAAAGCAGATAAGCTTCCAAATGCTTCAAAGAAAGCATTAAATAATATCGGAAGCACAATCGTAGTTGGCGGCGAAGCTGCAGTAAATACGAAAGTATTCAAGCAGCTGTCGAAACCTGATCGCTACTACGGGCTAAACCGATATGGCACAGCTGCTGAAATTGCAACAAAGCTTAACCCATCTAACCGCGTGTATATTGCAACAGGAGAAAACTTTGCTGATGCATTAGCAGGTTCTGTACTTGCAGCCAGAGAAAAGGCTTCAATGCTGCTGGTTCAGCCTAAAAAGATTCCTTCTGAGACAAAAACAGCACTAGACGCTATCAAAGCTAATGAATTTAATGTTTTGGGCGGCGAAAATGCAGTTAGTGAAGAAGTAGTAAATGAATTGAAAAAGTAATAGGAAAGAGATCGAGCTGCCGGGAGATTCCCGGCAGTTTTTTAAGAGATAAGAAAGTATAAAATTTTGCGCTTCGATGTCTAGCTCCATCGCCCAACTCCTCGGCCAGAACGGATCCGCCAGTAAAGGCAAAAAGCGCCTTTTCTGACGGATCCTTATCTGTCTGTCGGAGCTAAACGGGCGCTTGCGCTTTTCTTAGAATCTGCATTTCTCATTTACTCCAAAAAGCTGCTTGCGGAAATAGGTCCTGAATCTAATTTCTATTAGACCGATTAAAACTTTGATAAAATATATGGTAAGAAGGAAGGAGCGATTTTATGAATACGACGATTATTACTGGTGCATCCCGCGGACTCGGTGAAGCTATTGTGAAACAGCTGCTGAAACCCGGACATCAAATTATTTATCTCTCAAGGTCTGAGAATAAAGAACTAAGACGCCTTGCCGTTGAAAATGGCGCTATTCTCCAGTTTGTACCTTGCGATTTATCAAATGCTCCTCATATTGAAGCGGCTATTCCTGAAATTTTCGAAAAAATTGATATGAGTGCTGCAGAAAGAATCACTCTGATTAACAATGCAGGCACGGTCGATCCTATGAAGCCTGTTGGAAAAGCAGAAGCAGCTGAGCTTGAAGCGCATGTTCAGCTGAATTTGATCGCTCCGATGGTATTATCAAATGCTTTTGCAGCTGAAACGAAGAATATAGAAGCTGAAAAAGTGGTTGTTAATATCTCATCTGGAGCTGCCAACAATCCAATTTACGGATGGAATGCATACTGCAGCTCAAAGGCAGGTCTTGATATGTTCACTAAAGCTTTTGGACTTGAACAGAAACAAGAAGAGCATCCTGTTACAGTCCTATCATTCTCACCGGGAATTATGGACACAGATATGCAGGGCAGTATACGGAATACACAGCCTGAGGACTTTGCAGAAGTTGCACGCTTTCAGGAATATCATGAGTCAGGGAAGCTTAGATCCGCTGAATTTGTGGCAAGTGAACTGCTTAAGTTATTAAACAGTCCGCTTGAAAATGGAAGAGTCTACGATATAAAAGAACTTATTTAATAACAGAACGGAACATCCTCACGAGGGTGTTCTTTTTTGAAGGCTCTTTAACATTGTTGCTTTTAGACTAAATGTTTAATACCTTAAGTGGATTGTGGCGGATAAACTTGACTCCTGCGGGAAAATAGAGGGAAATGGGAGACCCCGCAGGCATGCCGAGGAGGCTCCCAGCCGGACCGCGGAAAGCAAGTTCCTGCGCGAAAACAGCCTTTTTGAATGATGAGGAAGCACCAAACCAATTTTTCCTGCCTGAATAAAGATATTTTCCAAGTATGCCGGATTTCTCTTTAGAAATCTCTTAAAATCATTTTCACATCATTTCACATAATTCTTTCATTATGTTATGCCTTTAAATGGATAAAATAAGGAAGAAAATAAATAAGGAGTGATGGAAAAATGAAAAAGAACAAATGGCTTATTGCTTTCACTGCACTGACACTTGTCATTCCGACAACGGCGATGGCTAATACGGAAAAGGGACAGCTGAGTAAACCTGCAGCCCATGAAGAAATGAAGATGGATTGGCATGAAAGAAGAGCTGAAAGAGAACAAAAGGTTCTTGAATTAGTCAGCAAGTATTCACCTGAAACGAAGCAAGAATGGGAGAATGTATTTAAGGAAAGAGAAGCGCTGATCAAGCAGCTGGATCAAACAGATTTAAGAGAGAAGCATCATGCCCTTAGAGAAAAGAAAAAACAGGAAATGGCTGAGCTTGAAGAGAAAGTGAAAAAAGGTGAAATAACGAAGGAACAAATGAGAGAGAAGATGGAAGCTTTCAGGGAACATAAAATGGAGCACAAACAAGGAAGACAAGAGATGAGAGAGCAGTGGAAACAAGCGATCGAAAGCAAGGATAAGGTCAGAATAAAAGAACTGCTTCATGCAAGATTACAGCATATGAAAGAACATAATCAAAAGATGAAAACACTGATAAAAGAGCAAGAATAAACGGCTGATTGGGACGGCCAAAATGGCGTCCCTTTTCCTGTATATCAATCTCTAGATCACTTTTAATGAAATTTCCCTATGGCAACACATTAAAAGTGACATATATATAATAAAAGACAAACTCTATAATCGTTACGTTACGTTGCTGTCTGTCAGCTCATTCAGCTTTTTTTCCATCTCTGTCCTGTCAAATGAAGAACACCAGCGATAATCGTCTTCATCAATGATCCGGAAATGGAAGCTGATTACGTTTTGCTGCAGTTTAAAGCCTTCGATCTGATGAATATCTTTCCACCATATTTTACCTCCGAGCGTCTTTTCCTTGCGGGTCTCCATTTTTTGATGAGCGAGGAGCTGCAAAATATCCAATGGGTCACCGCCTGTAGTCTGCTGAAGAACACTGCTGTGTCTAAAGAGTGCACACAATGCAACGATTGTTGACCAAGAGGCTTCCTGCCGGCCTTTTTCAATCTGTACGAGCGTTTTTTTGGAGAGCCCGAGTACTTCAGCCATTTCTTCTTGAGTGTAACGGGATTCGGTCCGGATCAGAAGCATTTTTTTAGATAGAGTGGCAGTAAGTTCATGCTTTTTCATGAAAGAGCTCCTTTTACCTTGGTATAGTGTAATTCTACACGAAATGGCAAGCAACTCAAGCATTCCGCTTGAAAATATATAAGAAGTTAGATAGATTTGATCATCACGTCATACAATATAACAGGATTGTTGCGGCAAATGCCGTATTATGTTAATGTATACAGAAATATTTTTAAAGAATGCTCAGCTTAATTAAATAGGTTTTACAAGTTTTACACGATTTACAGGGAGGAGATTTCATGCGAAATGTAACATTGACAGAGGTTTATTCCCATCCTATTGCTCAAAAATATCTACAGCGTTCTGGCGTAGCGCATGCAATTGCAGTAACCTGCCATGCATATAGATTAGCCATCCAGCACGGTGTCGATCCCGATCTTGCAACCAAAGCAGCCCTGCTTCATGATATTGGGCATTATGAGTGGTATACAGACGGGGAATGGGATTATGAAAAGTACAGAGAGAATGATATTCATGCAATAAAAGGTGCAGAACGTGCCCACAAGCTTTTGATCCGTCTTGGTGAGGATCCGCAATCTGCCAAACAGATCGCTTTAGCCATTCTGCTGCATACTGATTCTTATCTGCCCGAAGGCTCGCTCAATCAAAGTTCCCTTCAAAAAGTAGTTCGCTTAGCTGATGAAATGGATGAGGAACCGGGCGGAGGCCATCATTACCGGACAATCAGTGAAAAGACTGCATTAAAGAAAATTCAAAAGCTGGATGAAAAAATCAATCAGCTCCAAAACCCCACCTTGAAAAAATCTGTCTGAGTTAAAAAGTTATAAAAATCCACCCAAAGGAAATGGTGGATTTGATTTGTTTTATTGACTGTATATTTTTCCTGATGAATCTACGTAGACTGATTGAACTATCGTTCTTTCAAAGACATCTCCTTTCTGAGTTTTCCCTCTAATATCAACCGTTATATTATAGATTCCTTCCTGCTTTAGCCCAAGGACGATGCCCGATTGTTTTTTAGATTTTATGAACGTTTTTGTCTGCTTCTTTATTTTATTTTGAAAGTGATCAACAGTCACGGCAGCTTCGATCTCACTTTGAAGTTTTGCCTGGTTTACTTTAAAGGCAAGGTTCTGATTTTGGTTATTGATTGGCTGAAGTGAAATGGCCTCATTTTCGGCTGAAAGATAAGCAACGTTCATGAAATAAGCTTCACCTGAAGAGTTTAATGCAGACAAACTCCATTTTCCTTTTTGAGGTTTTTGTATGACAAGCTGATGATGATACGCTCCTTCAAAAATTCCATCTGCTTTTATCGTTTTGAACGAATGATAAACTGTTTTCCCATCAGGAGAATACAGGGAAAGCTTCGTGGCAGGAGAGCTGCTCATCCAATCAATGACAATCTCACTAACTGATGCTTCAACATGGAAGGATTCTTGCCGTGTTCCGGTAAATTCTCCCCCGCGAAAATAGGATGAAGCGCTGGCAGCGTTGGTTTCTTCACTCATATTCAGGTTTGCTTGAGAAGCAGCAGTTGTTGTTCTTAGGTACGGTTCCAATAGCAGAAAGGTGGAACTTCCTTTCTTAATAGAAGTATGGTCCCAGCTGCCCGTTCTGATTTCAGTGGCATAAGGCAATCTTGAAGACTGCACGGTAACCGCTCCATCATTGCTGCCGTAGGAGCTTAAATATAATCCGCCCCAATAGAGGGATGAACCGAAGCTTCCCCACTTTGTTCCGCCGAACGTATAGATTCGGTTCTTTCTGGAATTTACATGGGCATCCGTTTGTGCTCTGAAATTGCTCATGTAGCCCGTCTGCAGGGAATAAACTGCATCATTTTTGCTTCCTAATATACCTGACAGCCAGCCGGCCCAGCTGCTGTAAGCAAGGTCTGCAAGCTGAGATCCGGAATGCGGTGTCGATAACGTAATCAAGTTGCTTACATACTGATGCGCACCATAATGAACAAGCGCAGATTGAGCATCAATTCCCCCTTTGCTGTGAGTAACCAGAACAAGCTTTTGACCGCCAAAATACTGATATATTTCGCTTAATTTCTGAGCCAGCAGCGCCCCGTTATCCCACATGTTTTTAGTAGGATATAAATCGATAAAAGCTGTACGATATCCATTTGCATATGCGGTACTGTACATATCATTTTGATTCCACCAAGTATTTGATGAACTGTTCAAACCATGAATGAATACAATAGGCGATTTTGATGAAGTGCTCCCAGGCGGGGGATCGCCTGTATACCACTGACCCGGATTTCCCGGTGGGTCCTGATCTCCAAACGAGCCGGCATATGTGCTTGCTGGAACAATAAGCATGAAAGCCGTAAATAAAATTATCAGTTTTCTGATCATATAAAACTCCTTTACATGGTGATGAAAGCCTTTACAAATATATGGGGAGCTTATTTGAAAAAGAAGAAGGAACAATTGCCTATTTTGAACGTGTTAAATTAGGATAATTGATGTGTCAATTGGCCGCATGCCTACATATAGTGTCATTGATCTGTATGAGAGGAAGTGAAATGATGCAAAACCAATCACAAGGCCCGCAAATGATCACAATTGTTGATCCATATGTGTTTCAGACCCTTCAAAGCGTCATTGGAAAAGTGCTGGTTATCCAGACTGTCAGAGACAGCATCCGCGGAAAATTAAAAGATGTTAAACCTGATCACATTGTATTGGAAGCTGGAGATTCAGTCTTTTTTATAAGAATTCAGCAAATCGTGACGATTATGCCTGATTGATGAGGATGGGCCTATTTGGTCCTTTTTTTATTGGCTCTTTTCGTAAATATTGTTGCTATTAGACTAAATGTTAAAAAACTTGAGTGGAGCGGAAAGGAACGGACAACATTTATCGTGAAAAACAACAATCTATGCGAAGACAGCCTTTTTATTATAAGGAGTTTGCACTGGTTTTTTAAAAAATTCATATATTTTCCATTTTAAATTTAAGTTACAATTATATAGAAAATTTGTGAAACAGAACGGGGTGTACATATGGGTTTCTTTATAGCCATCATCTTAATCATCTTTTTATTTGATTTTACAAAACTAAGAAATCAAAATAAGGAAATCATCGAACAAAATGAAAAGATGATCTCTCTGCTGAAGAAGATCAGTGATAAATAAAAATCTGCAGGAGAACATTTACTCCTGCAGATTTTTATTTATCCTTCTTTTATGCATCCAGAAAATGACCAAAATGAGGATAGATCCAATTCCCATGATCAGCTGAATGTGCCAGTCAGCTTTCAGGACTTGATGCACGGCAAACCCTTCAATAAGAATAGCGGGAATTTTTCCAATCAAGCTTGCACTGAAAAAAATACCTGTGCCCACTTTGCTATATGCTGCTGCAAGTGTGACAGCACCTGATGGCGCAAAAGGAAAAATCCTTAAAGCAAGGATAAGCATAAATCCATCTCTGCCTTTTGTTTTTGAAAGGTTTTGAAGCATGGTATTTTTGGGCACTTTCTTTTTTTTTAGGAATGAGAAACCTTTCCGGTATACATAAAAGCTGACCATAACTCCAATCATTTCACCGGAAAAAGAGAGGAAAAGCCCGTCTGCAAATCCAAAATAAGATAGATTGGCAGCTGTAACAAAAACACTGGGCACAAATGCCAATAAACTTATGAGTGTGTTGGCAGCGAGACTTATAATAAATGCCCAAGGCCCGCTGATTTCGAGCCATTCGATTAATTGCTCTTTCATTCTTTCACCACTGTCTGATCGTTAGATAAATTTTTAGTGTACTTTCCACCTAGCTATAGTTTAAACTCTGATGTCCTCACTTACCAATAAAGAATTCTTAAGAATCTTTTATGTTATTGTTCATTCCGCAGCGCAGGGACTTTGAAATAAACAAAGGAGCCTGCAAGAAGAATTGTTTACTATTCAGCTTCTTTAACGTTCGATTTATTATGAATACTTTTATTTAATTTGTTGATTATTGGAATAACAAAATTACTTTTATTAAATCTTGAAAATTAAGCCGTTTCATAACCGTAACGTTTGACTGTACAGTTAAAAAAAAGGTATGATAGGAGTAATCTTTTTTTATTGGGGTGATAAGATGGGGCATTGTATCGAATTGGCGAACTAGCAAAATTGGCAAACGTATCTAAGAGAACAATTGATTACTATACTCAAATTGGGCTGCTCCATGTAGATAAGACATCTAAGTCCAACTATCGCCTCTATTCTGAACAGGCGCTTAACGACATTCATTTTATTGAGGAATGCAAGTTATTCAATATGTGTCTGCAGGATATTAAAGAAAGACTGGAACTTAAAAGAAGTCAAACCAATGAAGAAGATAAGCTAATCAAACAAGCCGAAATACTGGCTAATCATATGAAGCAGCTCGAACATGAAATTAAAGAGCTGAAACCGATTTTTGATAAAATGAATGGGGAAAACCAGGAAATCATTGCAAGCCGCATCTCTCCGCAGAGTATGGCGCTTATGCAATCATTGATGGTGCTGCTGCATTGATTGAATCATTTACGGATTTTTAAAAATTGATAACTTACTATTTTAGGAGGTGACTCCTTATTCTCTATTAGGGGATAAGGGTGTTTTGGACATAGTTAACTTGTTATTCGTGGCGATTTTAATTGCTTTAACAGCTTTTTTCGTTGCATCAGAATTTGCGATTGTCAAAATCCGCAGTTCACGATTGGATCAATTGATTGCAGAAGGTAAAAAAGGGGCAGTTGCTGCAAAAAAAGTAACAACTCATTTAGATGAATATTTATCAGCGTGTCAGCTTGGAATAACGGTAACAGCCTTAGGTCTTGGGTGGTTGGGGGAGCCGACAGTAGAACGTCTTCTCAGACCGGTATTCGATAATTTTGAAATTAACGAATCATTATCCCATATTTTAACTTTCGGTATTGCGTTCGCGTCTGTTACGTTCCTGCACGTTGTAATCGGAGAGCTTGCTCCTAAAACAGTAGCAATCCAAAAAGCAGAGGCTGTGACCCTTTTATTTGCTCCTCCTTTGATTTGGTTCTACCGTATTATGTTCCCATTCATCTGGGTATTAAATGGTTCTGCTCGCGTAATAACAGGTCTTTTTGGATTAAAGCCTGCTTCTGAGCATGAGCTTGCTCATACTGAGGAAGAGCTTCGCATTATTCTTTCAGAAAGTTATGAGAGCGGAGAAATCAACCAATCTGAATTAAAATATATGAACAAAATTTTCGAATTTGATGATCGTGTAGCAAAAGAAATTATGGTGCCTCGAACTGAAATCGTAGCTGCTTCAGTAGAGAAATCGTTTCAAGACAACCTTGAGACAATGAGTATGGAAAAATATACTCGTTATCCGGTTGTAAACGGAGACAAAGATCACGTCCTTGGTATGATTAATCTCAAGGAGATCTTCACTGACATTTTTTCACTATCCGAAGAAGAACGCAAAAAGAGCACGATTGATAAATATATCCGTCCTGTTATTCAAGTCATTGAATCGATTCCAATTCATGATTTATTAATTAAAATGCAAAAAGAACGCGTTCATATGGCGATCCTTGTGGATGAATACGGCGGAACAGCAGGACTTGTAACAGTTGAAGACATTATCGAGGAAATTGTAGGAGAAATCCGCGATGAGTTTGACCAGGATGAGGTTCCTGAGGTTCAGAAAAAAGGTGAAGGCCATTACTTGCTGGACGGTAAGGTCCTTATCTATGAAGTGAATAATCTGCTGGGACTCGAAATTGATGATACAGATGTAGATACAATCGGCGGATGGATGCTGACAGAGAATATCGACATCCAGCAAGGCGAAAGCATTATTTTAGATGGCTATGAGTTTTTTGCAAAAGAAATGGAAGGCCACCTGATCCGTGTAATCGAAATCTTTAAGCTTGAAGAGGCTGAAGAAGAGCTGGTTGCAGGAGAAAATTAATAGTATTTGTTGAAAGCTATGCTTACGGGCATAGCTTTTTCTTTGTATATGAAAAAAATCGGCATTCTAACCTTCACCAAATCTTAATTTGACACCTTATCGTTCACATAGTACGTTTGAAACAGCTATATTGAAGCAGGAGGAGGATGTAACCTGAATAAGTCAAAGGTTCATTTTTGGACGATAGAAATTTTGCTGCTGCTGTTAATTTTTTATGTAAGCACAAAGGTTTCGTTTTTGTTTCAGCCGCTGATTGTTTTTGCATCTACGCTGTTCTTCCCGATCCTGATTGCGGGCATTCTGTTTTTTATTTTCAGCCCGGTCGTTAAGCTGTTAGAAAAAAATAAAGTTCCAAGAACGCTTGCGATCCTCATCTTGTACCTCATCTTTATCGGATTGATTATGCTGCTGTTATCAACAGTCGGTCCAGTTGTTTCTCAGCAGATCACTGACTTGTTTAAAAACTTCCCAAGATACATAACTGAATTCAGGCAGTTCATCATGAACCTGTCTGAATCGCGCTGGTTTACGTGGGTGATGACACAGGAATATGTTTCGATTGAGGAAACGATTGATAAAATGGAAAAATCATTGGGCAGTCTGACGACATCGCTCCCTGAAAGCATTACTTCATCTGTAACAAAGGTGCTGGGTGTTGTGACGAATATTACCCTTACCATCATCACGGTCCCTTTCATTTTATTTTACATGCTGAAGGACGGGCACAAGTTCCCCATCACAGCAGTCAAAATTCTGCCTGCTGCGTATAGACGGGAAGGCATTAAAATTTTTGAAGACCTTTATCAGACGCTTGCAGCGTATATACAGGGCCAGCTGCTTGTTTCTCTCTTTGTAGGGACAGGCTGTTTTATCGGGTATACGCTGATTGGACTTGATTATGCCCTGATTCTCGGGATTGTTGTAGCTATTGCAAATATTATTCCTTATTTAGGACCATTTATCGGTGCTGCACCAGCAGTGGTTATTGCTCTCCTTGATTCACCGACTAAAGCTTTGCTCGCTGCAGTTGTGGTAACCGTAGTTCAGCAGATTGACGGAAACGTTCTTTCACCATTAATTATCGGAAAGAGATTAAACACACATCCGCTTACCATCATTCTCCTTCTGATAGGCGCAGGTAGCTTTGGCGGTATCTTAGGGATGATTTTAGCTGTACCGACTTATGCAGTATTAAAAGCTGTTTTATTACATGTCATAAGACTGGTGAAATTAAGAAACAGATATAAGCAGGAGACAGAGAACCGTAACACAGTTGAAAAAGACAGGAAGCCGCCGGTTTAAATGGGGGCTTTTTCTTTTAGTCTGTGTTCGCAGTAATTGTTGCTTTTGATGATAGATGTTGTCCGTTCCTTTCCGCGGTCCGGCTGGGAGCTTCCTCGGCTTTGCCTGTGGGGTCTCCCATTTCCCTCTACTTTCCCGCAGAAGTCAAGTGCCTTCCGCTGCAATCCACTCAAGGTTTTAAACATCTAGTCTAAAAGCAACAGTGTTTAGGAAAAGAGCCTTCTTTTAAGAGATAAGAAAGTATAAATTTTGCGCTTCGATGGCGAGCGGAATCGCTCAGGATCCTCGGCCAGAACGGATCCGAAAGTATTGGAAAAGCGCCTTTTCTGTCGGATCCTTATCTGGCATGCCCGTGCAAAACGGGCGCTTGCGCTTTTCTTATTAAAATGAAACCCAAAAGCGGTTCCCGGCATAGGCTAATAAGAAATGGCTGTGTTCGCATTGATTGTTGCTTTGCGTATAGTAATCTGTCGTCCTCTTTTCTTCAAATTTGAAGATACAGGGCTATTTTAGACGGCGGAAGGAATGTGAAAAATCCAAAAACTGAATTTTCACTGACTAGCTAAAGCAACAATGTTTACGAAAAGAGCCTAATAAATAAAGGAGGAGATTCTATGCCGGCTTTTGTTGGTCCTATTTTAATTCATTCAAGCACCGGTGCAGTCAGTGCCGGGGATGTCTTTGCACTCTCGCCAAAAAGCACAAGTAAATTCTCTGTAGGTGCGGGTGTCCTCAATACAGGAGACTTCATGGTCATTACAAGTGATAAAAACAGCACGAATTTGTTTGATGCTGACATTATTGATCAGCCGAAAATCTTCAATAGCTAAAATCCTGACCCTTTCTTTTTCTGAGAGAGGGTTTTCTTTTTGGCGGGAAAAGGGTATTAAACATAAGAATTCAATGAATGAAGAGGTGTAGGGATGACAACCATTAAAGATATAGCAAAGCTTGCCAAGGTGTCTGCAGCAGCAACATATGAAGTGCTCCATGAGAATGCTGAATCAACGGCCTCAGAAGATACAAAAGCGAGAATCTTTCAAGCTGCAGAAACATTAAATTATAGATTGGCAGAGAAGCAATCTTCTTCCGCAAATAATAACAGCGTCCATATAGGACTTGCGATTTTAGATGCTGCCGATGGAGAACTGGAAAATCCTTTTTATATCGCACTAAGGAAACATGTTGAGCAGGCTTGTCTCATTGGCGGCGTTCATATTAAAGAGATTATCCGTTATGAAAATATTGATTCATCCAATAAAATGGAAGCGTTGGATGGAATCATTGTCATTGGCCGATTACAGGAAGGCGATATGGAAAAGCTTAAAAAAGTTTCGGAAAATATCGTGTTTGTCACAGACTGGGATACAGATCCCTCCGCAGATCTTGTAAGTATAGACCTTTCTCAAATGACAGAGCTTGTGATCTCCCACTTGAAGGAAATGGGACATGAACGGATTGGCTACATAGGTGCTTCAAATTGGGGGCATACAATGAAAGAGCAGCTGGAAAAAGCGGACCTTCTGTCAGAAGAACATATTTATTTGACAGAACCATATGGGACGGAAGGGTACCGGATTCTAAAGGAAGCTGCTTCAAACAGAAAGCTTGCTGATGCCTATATTATTCAAAGCAGCGTCATGTCTCTTGCAGCCATCATGGCATTGCGCGAGGAAAATGTGAAGATCCCAGAGGATGTTTCTATTGTCAGCTTTTATGATGTGCCTGAAGCTCATTACTTTGCACCTTCGCTGACGACCATTCATGTGTCACCTGCTGAAATCGCAAAAATCGCTTTGAAACTATTGCATGAACAAGTCACTGAACACAGAGATACGCCTCTGAAAGTACTCGTTCCATCCACTCTCAAAATGAGAGAATCAACAACATCAAAATAATTCAATCCATGCTGAAGAAGGGTTTCTTTCTTCAGTTTTTTACTGTTTGGGAAATTATAAAATTTATAGACTGGCGCTATCGCGACAAGGATATCTTCGGCAAGCTCATCTCCTAGAGACTCTGTCAGAATTAATCCGCTAAAAGTCGGGACCCGGACTTTCTGTCGAATTCTTATCTGCCTGTTCGGAGCGGGCCATGGCGCTTGTGCTTTTGTTCTGAAATAAGAAAATATAAAATTTTGCGCTTCGATGTCTAGCTCCATCGCCCAACTCCTCGGCCAGAACGGATTCTTTACTGGCGAATCCTTATATGTCATGCCAGTGCAAACGGGCGCTTGCGCTTTTCTGGAGCGAATTCTTGATGGAATGTTAAAACTATTCTATCATTAATAAAACGATTCTCACCGTAAAGGAGAAACTATATGGATTCATATATTGAAAAGCGGGACGGAGTGTTTCCATCTGTTTGTTCGTTGGATTGTCCAGATCAATGCGGACTTCTTGTCCATAAAAAAAACGGGAAAATCATGAAAGTGGAAGGAGATCCGGAGCATCCGGTAACAAAAGGCAGCATCTGCAATAAAGTGAGGAACATGGCTGAACGTATTTATGATGAGAATCGGCTGCAATATCCTTTGAAAAGAACAGGGAAAAAAGGATCAAAGCAATTTGAACGGATCAGCTGGAATGAAGCTCTTTCCATCATTACTTCAAAATGGAAAACACTTATTGATACAGATGGACCGGAGAGCATTCTGCCATACAGCTTCTATGGGAATATGGGCAATCTGAATGCAGAAGGGATGGATCGCCGTTTCTTTCATAAACTTGGAGCAAGCAGACTGGATCAGACCATTTGCCAAATTGCAGGATCAACCGGGTATAAGTATACAATGGGCGGAAGCTTTGGGATCGATCCGGAGGATACGGTACATACAAAGCTGTTTATTATGTGGGGCATTAATGCAGTGAGTACAAATATGCACCAAATAACCCTTGCTCAGAAGGCCCGTAAAAACGGGGCAAAAATCATCGTTATTGATGTTCACAAAAATCAGACTGGAAGACTTGCAGACTGGTTTATTCCAATTCTTCCGGGAACAGATGGCGCTCTCGCTCTTGGAATTATGCATATTTTGTTTAAGGAAAACCTGGTGGACAGCGAGTTTCTTGAGACGTGGACAGTTGGGCACGATGAATTAAGAGAACATGTTGTTCAGTATGATCCCTATACTGTATCAGAAATAACAGGAGTTCAAACAGATGACCTTATAAAACTGGCAAGAATGTACGGCCAAACATCTCCTTCCTGTATTCGAATCGGCAATGGTCTGCAGCATCATGATAATGGAGGCATGTGCATCCGGACCATCGCCTGTCTTCCGGCTCTGACTGGCCAGTGGCTGAAAAAAGGGGGAGGTGCTATTAAAGGCAACTCTGGATATTTGGCATTCAATACAGAGGCTCTGCAGCGCCCGGATCTCCTCCAGAATAAACAGACAAGAATCATTAATATGAACTTAATTGGCGAAGAGCTTTTACATGCTGATCCAGCAATAAAGTCCATGTTCGTATATGGCAGTAATCCCGCAGTCGTAGCTCCCGAAGCTAACAAAGTGAAAAAGGGATTAGAGCGGGAAGATTTATTTCTCGTGGTCCATGATTTGTTTTTAACAGAAACAGCCGCCTATGCGGATCTCGTTCTTCCGGCATCGTCGGCCTTTGAGAATACAGACTTTTATACGTCATACTGGCATCATTATCTCCATTTGCAGGAGCCGGTTATTGAAGCATATGGAGAGTCAAAATCAAACGTGGAAGTGTTCAGGCTTTTAGCGGAAGGCATGGGATTTACAGACCAGGCTTTTAAAGATACTGAGGAAGAGATGATTGATCAGGCGCTGAATAATCCTCAAAATCCATATTTTAAAAAAATCACTTTTCAGGAATTGAAGAAGAAGAAATATGTGAAAGCAAAAGTAAAGCCGTTGTTTCCGGGAGTTCTTAAAACGCCAAGCGAGAAAATAGAGCTCTACTCACACGCGATGGAGAAAGCAGGATATCCGCCATTGCCGACATTTACACCGCTCGTCAAAGAAAGTGATTTGCCTTTTCTTTTTGTTCCTGGTCCGAACCATAACTTTTTAAACTCTACTTTTTCAAATAATGAAAAGCATAAATCCCTTGAAAAAGCTCCTAAACTGCATATGAATGGGAAGGATGCTGAAAGACTTGGTCTGAAAAATGGAGATATGGCTGTCATTTGGAATGCGCGGGGCGAATGTGAGCTTGAAGTTTCAGCTGGAGAGAACGTATTGCCCGGAGTAGTCGTAAGCCAAGGTTTATGGTCGGATACACCCGGTACAAAACAGATCGTGAACTCACTTACGCCAGACCGTCTGTCAGATATGGGCGGCGGCGCAACCTTTTTTTCAGGAAGAGTTGGTGTTAAAAACAAGGAGAGACCTCAATCGTGAGGTCTCTCTTTCGTTTGATCTAAAAAGTCTGTGACTCTCTCAATGTATTGTTCTCGTGCATAACCGCTGTATAAATTTTTCGCAAGGCGTATGGGGTCTCCAAAAAAGTATCTCTCATAGTGAGTTTGTCTTGTGCCAAAAGAGCTCATTGTCAGCTCCCATACTAATCTAAACAGTTTTGTTTTTGTTTTTGCATCAACTGAAGTTCCCTGCAGATATTGCTCAACGTCCTTGCCGATCGGGGAAGCGAAATCCTCCTCTGATGGCAGAACCATTAAACCGCCTGCTCCGATCTGCTGCAGAAGACTGATATAGTGAGGATAAAGCTTTGAAAATAAATTGACTGCCGCATATAACGGGTGTACGCTTGGCGTCATGGTTCTGAAAGCATCGATTTTAGCTTCTGCTTCTGATTTAAGAAGGAGTGCCTGCATGCTCTCCAGACCTAAAATCATTTCAGACAGCTTAAGTTTGATATGTTCATATTCAGATACATCCAAAGTATTGATCAGCAGCTGTGAAAGTCCGATTAAAAATTGCAGCTTCACCGTCTGGCGTGTGACAACCTGGTGAAGGGCATGCGAAATAAACCCGCTATGGTTAAAAAGTTTATAGGCAATATCCTGCCTATGGTAAAAAAACACGCGATTCCATGGAACCAGTACATGATCAAAGACGAGAAGCGTATCCATTTCATCAAAGCGCGAGGACAGAGGATAGTTAAATGCAGATTCACCTGAATGAAACGGCTCTCGGCAGATGAATTTCAGTCCTGGTGTATTTGCCGGAATGCTGAAGGCAAATGCATACTCGTCGCCCGATTGATTGCCTCCGGAAGGGAAAATCAGGACTTCATCGGTCATTCCGCCTTCTGTCGCAAGCAATCTGGCTCCTTTTATGATAAGCCCTTCTGCTGTCTTTTTCATCACTTTGGCCCCAATTGGCTGCCCGGATGTTTCAAGAAAAGCGGACGAACGATTGACCTGCGGATTAATAAAACTGTGTGTAAAAGATAAGTCCTGTTCAAGCGCAGTTTCGTACATATTACGGAGGTTTTTCGAAAACTCTTCATCCTGAGCGCCGACAATAGCGGATGCCGCTGAAATAGACATTAATGCCGTATTCATATAGTCAGGACTTCGTCCCATCATTCCGCATGTTGCGTTCGCCCAGTATTCAATCATTTTTCTTCTTTTCTGCAGATCTTCTATTGTCTTAGGCTCTAGATAGGACATTCCCACACGATTTTGGGTAAATGGGGAAGTGAATGTCATAAAATCGATTGCATCCTTTTCAACCTGCAAATCATAAAGAGAAGCTTTTGTTTTGACAGCTCCTTGATAAACCGGATGTGAAATGAGATTTTCTGTAATGGCCTGGCCTTTTAACCAAACGTTAGGTTTTAATGCTTCCATGCGCTGCAGATATTCTCTCCCTGAAATGGCCGGCATTTTTTTCCTCCTAGCGGTCTTTTGATCTGACTCTTTTCTGATGACAACTATCAGCGTGCCTGTCATTTAAACAGGCACAGCACGTGTCTGAAAAAAGCCTCTGATCTAAACACTATATGCCGCTGAAGGAGTCCGGGTGAGACTTGACAAGAAAAGACATCCAGACTTTTGAAAAGGAAAAAAATGAAGAACATATTATGGAGGATATTATAAGAAAGAAAAGAATATTATTGTAAGCGCTTTCGTATTCATTCAGTTATATAAAACAGCCAGAAGGGTAAAATGAATAGTAAGGAAGATTCGGAGGGAGAGCTGCTCATGCAAGATGCTAACTTTTTCAAAGGAATGATGTGGGCGACCGTTCTTAGTATTCCATTGTGGGTATCCTTCTTCGGGTGGATGAAAATCATTTTATCTTATTCTAAATGGTAGTTAAACATATGATTTTATGTCAGCTATCTTATCTGATACACTAATCCTGTACTTTTAGAACAAGGAGAATGACATCATGCCAGACGAACAGCTTGATCTTTATATAAAGCAGGGAATATACGGAACGTTTGAAACGAAGCCGGAGGAGAGAAATGTTTACCTTGGCACATTGAGAGAAAGAATTTATGTGGCTCTCACTGCAGGACAGGTGAGACAAAACAAAATATACGATGAAGTAATTAAGGCACTGGGAACGGGAAGGGACAAAGTGCTTCTATTGAATGGCACAATAGATTATGGAGCCCTGTCTAAATATATCAAAGCTGCCAACAAAGAAAAAATCCCATTTACCATCGTAAGTGATCAGAACAAAACAAAAATAGGCTTAATCGTTGCCTCTGAACATGCGGTCGATCGAGAAGAAATTTATGTGAAAGATAAAATATTTGATCAGTCTTTTAAATGAACACAGGAGAGCCTGTGTTTTTTTATCCTTTACTTATAAGAAAATAAAGTAGAATCCAGATTGGAATTGACAGGATCATTCCATAAAAACAGCCTTTTGCAAATGATTGATCGTCCCTCATGACATACCCCGCAATTTCAGTCTTATGATTAGCCCTTTTCGTAAACTTTGTTGCTTTTAGTTTAAATGTTTATACCCTTAATAGGAACGCACTACATTTATAATCAAAACAACCATCCATGCGAAAACAGCCTATGATTAATATATCTCCGTGTACCATAATTTATCAATCCATCATCGTATCGCTTTTAGCAGAAAAAGAATAGGATTCAAGAACCACTTCATGTAAGTGGTTTTTTTGATTTTATAGCTATTTGTCCTTACTGTGAAAACTATTTCCAAATTACTTTAAGAAAAAGCAGGGCTATTGGTGGGATATGGGATAAGCACTTAAGCTGGATAATAAGAAAATTTTAGTAAATTTAGATTATTGTGAAAATAGTTAATGTAATTTATATTTAAATTGTTGAGTTATAAAAGTTATAAAATACTAACATTTTTGGAAGGGGAAATGAAATGAACATCACTAAAGCACTTGGAGCTGCAGCATTAAGTTTATCAATGAGTCTTTCAATGTTTGGAACAGCCGCTTTTGCAAATGAGGAGATAAAAACAGATGTGAAGCAGGAATCCATTCGAGTTGTGATCAAGGGAACTGACGCAGAAAAGGGGAAAGTGAAGAAAAGTCATCAGGTTCGCCGTGATTTTGGAAAAGATGGATTCACAACAACCGTTACCCAGAAACAATTAGAAACCCTGCAAAAGAACAGCAAAATCAAAGTAGAAAAAGTTTCAACCTTTAAAATTGCCGCAGGAAAACCAATAAAGACAATGGCATACCCAAGCACAAGAACGCCATGGGGCATTAAAGCCATTTATAATAACAGCGGTCTGACATCAACAACTGGTGGAGACGGCGTTAAAATTGCTGTTCTTGATACCGGCGTGCAGACAAGCCATATTGATTTATCACAAAATGCCGAGCAATGCAAAGACTTTACAGTTGGTACTACTTATACAAATAACTCCTGCACAGACAGGAACGGACATGGGACGCATGTTGCAGGATCTGCACTTGCAAATGGCGGTTCTGACGGACAGGGAATTTATGGAGTGGCACCTCAAGCAGAGCTTTGGGCATACAAAGTACTCACTGACAGCGGTTCTGGCTACTCAGATGATATTGCAGCTGCAATCAGACATGCTGCAGATGAAGGAACAAGAACAGGTTCAAAAGTCGTTATCTCAATGTCTCTTGGATCAAGCACAAAAGATAGTTTAATATCAAGCGCAGTTGACTATGCATACGGCAAAGGTGCATTGGTTATTGCTGCAGCCGGAAACTCAGGATCTGGCAATAATACAATTGGATATCCCGGTGCACTAGTAAATGCTGTGGCAGTTGCGGCTCTTGAAAATGTTCAGCAAAATGGAACTTACCGCGTAGCGAATTTCTCTTCCCGCGGCAACTCGGCAACTGACGGAGACTATGTCATTGGAGAACGGGATGTTGAAATCTCAGCTCCAGGCGCTGCCATTGAATCAACATGGATCAACAGCGGATACAATACAATCAGCGGTACGTCAATGGCAACACCTCACGTATCAGGACTTGCTGCAAAAATCTGGTCCTCAAATAAAGGACAAAGCAATGTTCAAGTTCGTGCAGAGCTCCAGCGTCGTGCAAAGCTTTATGATATTAAAGGCGGGATTGGCGCGGCAACAGGCGATGACCACGCATCAGGATTTGGATTTGCAAGAGTTCAATAATAAGAGAAATGAAAAAGAGCTTCCCATGAATTGGGTAAGCTCTTTTTCTAATTCGTCATACAAAATTTGGTTCAAGTCTATGAAAATATGGTTTAATAGATAGATATAGAGTGAAGTCATGAATCTTCTGAAGCACATTTAGAGCGGATGTTAACTATATTCGTGGGCTTTAATAATTCTTGGCCATTCTTCGTCAGCAGTCTGGATGCCTTTCTCTGCTTTTGAACATCCAGATAAAAGGATTGCTGTACCAAGTGCAAGTAATAAAAGGTGCTTTCTCATTTTCTTCATCTCAAAACCTCCGTTAGTTCTTTTATGTTAACATTTAAAAATAAAAAACATTTTGTTATAATTAACTGACAATTCAAATATATACAATAATTCATTTTCTTGTCAATACATATTCGATTTTTTTCAGGAGGCGCCGTATGAATACCGTTGGAATGAAATTAAGACAGCTGAGAAAGAAGCAAAAATTGACTCAAAGTGAGCTGGCAATTGGCATCGTCAACCGCAGCTATATCAGCCAGCTTGAAAAGGGAATGGTACAGCCTTCTTATAAACTGCTGCTGAAATTCAGCGAAAGACTGAAATGTGATATTCATGATTTTTTCGAAGACGAGGATAAATCGCTTTTGTCTTTTGATATAAAGAAAGCTCTTTCCAGTTTGGAATATGCAGTCATTAATGAACATTTTGCAGATGCAGCTGAACACTTAAACGATTTAGAAAAGAATCTGGAATCGTTAAACCAAAGTGATCTTGCCCTTTATTATTTCTGCCAGGGGCGGATTCTGCAGCGGATGAAGCTTCAAAATGAAGAAGCAATTGCAGCTTATGAAAAGAGCTACGAAATATTCTGCAGCCTGCAATATTCTGAACAAAGACTCAGGACCAGCAATTATCTGACGTCCTTGCTCATTAACCAGGATCAGCTCTCAAAGGCATTTTCTTATTTAAATGAGGCTTATGAGGATTCGATTGCTTTCAAGGCTTCAGGAGTTGAAAAAATTTCTTTACTGAATAACCTTGGACTCGCCCATGCTAAAAAAGGGGAATATTATTCTGCAATCCGTTTTTTGAAACAGGCGCTCTCGATCAGCAGCAAAACATCCATATACTATCAAACAGGTGTTGTATATATGGTGCTGGGATTATGCTACAGACGAATGAATGAGTATGAAAACGCAAGTGCTGCTTATGCAAAAGCGCTGTTGTTTTTTGAAGGGACAGACGATCAATTGAATTTGGCGGGCACCTATACAAACTTAGGTATTCTCAGCAGGTACTTATTGGATGCCGGGAGTGCGATGTCCTATCTGCAATCAGCTCATGAAATTTACAAACAGGAGAAGGATGTAAAAGGAATATCAAATACGCTGTATGAACTGGCCGTTACCTATTATGAGGCAGGACAGGATGATGAAGTATTAAGCCTTTATGAAACGTTCCTGGATGTTTATTCGAGCGAATTCAGCGATTTTAAATTTAAATTTCTTCATTTAATAGGAGATTTGCATTGCCGAAACAGTCACCAGGAAGAAGCGCTGAAATGCTATTATGAAATCTTGAATAATTCTGTCCTAGTCGTGGATTCCTCAATCGTCAAAGATGTACTGAAAAAAATAGCTGAAATCGCCTATTTGACGCAAAATGAGAAAACCCTTTTTTATGTTGTGGAAAAATACTTAAAAATGTAAAGCAAAAGACTACATAATTCGACACAACCTATGCTTTCTTTCATGTACAATCGGTATAGTTCAAATGTACTGATTGGAGATAGGGCAAAAGGGGTTGGAGAGATGAAGGTATTTGTAGCCAGGCAGCCGATATTTGACAGAAAAGGACAAAGTGTTGCCTACGAACTTCTTTACCGGAACGGAAATAGCAGTAATTCATTTCCCAATATAGATGGAGATGAAGCAACAGCTGATGTCATTATAAACAGTTTTATCAATATTGGCCTTGAAGAGCTTGCGCAGGGAAAAAGATGTTTTATTAATTTCACAGAAAGCCTGCTGAAAATGAACTTGCCAAGCTATTTTAATCCTAGTTCCATTGTAGTGGAGATTCTCGAAGATGTTCCCATTACAGAAGAATTGATAGAGATTTGCGCTGACCTGAAAAAACTTGGGTATACCATTGCGCTGGATGATTTCAACTTGCAGCAGAACTATTTTCTGCTGCCGAAATTATTAAAGCATATTGATATTATCAAGGTGGATTTTCTGCAGACACAGGTGCAGAAAAGAAAACAAATTATGAACCGGTACAAGCATTATGGAGTGTCTTTTTTAGCAGAAAAGGTAGAAACACAAGAGGAGTATCAGCTTGCTTTAAGAGATGGATATGATTATTTTCAAGGCTATTTCTTCAGCAAGCCTGTTGTTCTCTCAAGCTATGATATTCCCGTTTATATTCATGGCTATTTGCAGATCCTCCATGAGTTATCTAAAACGGAGCCTGACATTGAAAAAATTTCAGAGCAGATTGAACAGGATCTTTCCCTTTCCTATAAGCTTTTGAAATTAATTAATTCACCGGCATTCAGGCCAAGAAACAAAATTAAGTCGATCAAACAGGCAATTGTCCTCCTTGGATTAAATGAAATTAAAAAGTGGATTTATATCCTGTCCATTAAAAATCTGAATCTCAAAAATGATCCGATTCAGGAGGAAGTGATCCGCCTGTCGCTGATGCGTGCCAAGCTTTGTGAGAAGCTGTCCATTAAGATTGGCAGAAAAGAACCTTCCGTGTATATGCTGACGGGCATGTTCTCCCTTGTTGATGCGCTCCTGCACCGCAATTTGGATGACGTTTTAAATGAGCTGCCTCTTTCGGATGAAATTCGGGAGGCGTTAAGCGGAAAAGAAAATGATATACGCAAAGTATTTAAATGGGCCATTGAAATAGAAAAATCAAATTGGCATGCACAAGACTTGCCGCTCAAACCTGAGGAAATTCAAGAATGCTATATGGAAGCTATTCTTTGGTCAAATCATCTTTTAAACGGTGAAGAAATTGCGCAAACAAGCTGAGAAGGATTCGGGGCCCAATCATTTTGAGATCGAACGCTTTCAGTATACAATGTTAGGGAAAGGAGAATGATTATGCAGAGAATACAGCTTACAGAAGATCTATCATTTTCAAGAATCATTCATGGATTATGGCGTCTTTCTGACTGGAACATGTCAAATGAAGAAGTGGTTAACTTAATAGAAGAGTGCTTAGAGGCAGGCATTACAACCTTTGATCACGCTGATATTTACGGAAATTACACATGCGAGAAAAAATTCGGAGATGCACTTGCACTCAAACCTGACCTTCGAAAGCAAATGGAGATTGTCACAAAATGCGGCATTAAACTAGTCTCAGACAATCGCCCGGAACACAGCATCAAATCCTATGATACAAGCAAAGAGCATATCTTGGCTTCAGTCAGCAAGTCACTGGAAAACTTTCAGACAGATTACATAGATGTTCTGCTTATTCACCGTCCGGACCCGTATATGGATCCAGCACAGGTCGCTGAAGCGTTCACACAACTTAAAAACGAAGGAAAAGTCCGCTATTTTGGCGTGTCGAATTTTAAACGCTCACAGTTTAAAATGCTTCAATCATATTTAGACTTCCCGCTGATTACGAATCAAATTGAGCTTTCTGCCTACAACCTGGAGAACTTCGAAGATGGCACACTTGATTTATGCCAGGAAGAAAGAATCGCGCCAATGGCATGGTCTCCGCTTGCAGGAGGTTCTATTTTCTCAGCTGATGACGAGAGAGCTAAGAGTCTGCGCGATACACTTGAGAGAATTGCTGGCGAAGTCGGTGCAAAAGGAATAGATGAAGTCCTATATGCATGGCTGATCAGCCATCCGGCAAACATTATGCCGATTGTCGGCTCAGGCAAAATGAACCGCATTGAGTCCGCTATCCGCGCTCTTGATTTAACCTTAACACACGACCAATGGTTTGATATCCTGCAGGTTGCAATGGGACGCGAAATCGCATAGTTTTAAACCCTTGTTACTGCTTTAAGGAAAAAAGCAGGGGGCAGAAGAAAACGGGTACTAAATTGCTTGGCAATTTAGTACCCGTTTTCTGTTGTTTAGGTGAATAAACGGCAGTCCATGATTCCACAAAAACCTGGAAAAGCATGAGAAGTGGAATCAAAGGCAGTCAATGAGTTCACAAAAGCCTGAGAAGTGGAATCAAAGATGGTCAATGATTCCACAAAAACCTGAGAAAGCCTGAGAAGTGGAATCAAAGTAGTCAATGATTCCACAAAAACCTGAGAAAGCCTGAGAAGTGGAATCAAAGGAGGTCGATGATTCCACAAAAACCTGAGAAAGCTTGAGAAGTGGAATCAAAGGTGGTCGATGATTCCACAAAAACTTGAGAAAGCCTAGAAGTGGAATCAAAGGCAGTCAATGATTCCACAAAAACCTGAGAAAGTCTGAAAAGTGGAATCAAAGGTGGTAAATGATTCCACAAAAACCTGAAAAAGCCTGAGAAGTGGAATCAAAGGCAGTCCATGATTCCACAAAAACCTGGAAAAGCTTGAGAAGTGGAATCAAAGGTGGTCAAAGATTCCACAAAAACCTGATAAGTGGAATCAAAGACGGTCTATGATTCCTCTAAATAAAAGCCATTCTAACGTTTTAAATAAAATATACATTGAATTTTCTGATATAATAATTTCATTCGAGTTCCTAAATAAGGAGAGAGAGAAGGATGAAAAAGTTACTGTTAACAGGGTTTGAACCGTTTTTGCATTATACAATAAACCCAACAGCTCAAATTGCTGAGGATTTGCATGGACAGACGATTGGTCACTATGAAATCTGCGGGAAAGTTCTCCCTGTTCAATTTTCAAAAACGTGGGAGCAATATCTTCTGCATATTGAGGAAGAAAAGCCTGATGCTGTATTGATGCTTGGACTTGCTGCCGGCAGATACAAGATCACTCCCGAAAGAGTAGCCATCAATTGTGCGGATGGGGAAAAAGATAATGAGGGAATAGTAAAACAGGATGAAACGATACAGTCTGAGGGGCCGGCAGCCTATTTCAGCACACTTCCTATCCGTGCGTTTGTAAATGTGCTTCAGGAACGGGGACTTCCTGCAGAAATATCCAACACGGCCGGAACTTACCTGTGCAATTATATTATGTATCAGGCTATCCACTATTTTAAGCAATCAAATCAAAACATCCCGGCAGGATTTATCCATGTTCCGGCTTCACATAAGCTGGCTCTGGAAATAGGAAATGTTCCAAGCTTTTCTCAGCAGGACTTAACAGAAGCGGTGTCATTGATGATTAGCAGCATGGAGTAATTTCAGTATAAAGGTAAAAACGGTGACCATGTTGGCACCGTTTTTTAAGATTTACCATTTCAGCACCAATATTAACCTGCAGCAATTCAGATCAGGATTTTTATAAGAAAGGATGAGTCTGACACCATCAGGATTGAACTCAGTTTCTAACTCATTTGTTATGCCGGAAGCGAGCAAAAGTTTTTTTACCAGAATGGTGTTGGATTCCTGGGCGGCAGCCAGGATCTTTTTTGCCTGTTCTTTAGAAGTTGAGAGATAATTGGTCAATTTTTTGGCATCAGCCATCAGTCCATCCATATGGGATGCGGAATAAACAAACTGACTTGAGTCAACTTCCGGCATCGGTCTCCTCGAATATTGAGTACAAGGGTAATGAACTGCACAATAAGGGTTGAAATAAAACGGCCGAAACCATTGTTGCCTTTGCACCCGCAAAAAATTTCACCTCCGAGCGAACTTGCTCCTTATATATATGTAAAGGATCTTGTTCGTGCTATTTCGATAAAATGAAAAAGTTGCAGGAATACTGCTGCTTATGTCGAATATGGATAATTGTTAAACTACTTTTTTCGGGGGAGGTTCAGCTCTCTATGCGCGTGCAGCCATCCATATATGTGCTGGATGATAAGACGGTTGCGGTCTTTTCGGTTATAAAAGGCGAATGTAAGGTTAAAATGGAGTGTTTACTGTCAGAACAGGGAATTCTGGATTACACCTTAGAGTTTAGCGGACCGATTGAAAAGAGAGATGAACTGACGAAAATTGCATTGGAAGAAGCGCAAACCATTTATATGAACACCATTATAGCTGCAAAGTGACAAGTCCCTGAATATGGGGCTTTTTTTCTGTATTAAAGGATGAAAACGGCATGAATTCCAGCCGAAAAAACAGATACAATGGACTATTGCGCCGGTTGCGGTATCACGCATTGATTATTTCGCATTATTTTCGGTGAAATTACTTTCTGAATCCTTTAAAATTAGAAGTAGGAAAGATCAAAACAAGTGTTTCGTTCACCATGCATAATTTGATCTTTAACAGAGGAGTGTGGAAACGATGAAAAAGCACAACATTGAAGAAATTACTCAATTATTGAAACGTCTTGAGAAAGAAATTCAGGAAACGAAACAGTCGCTGAGATCAATTAATAAAAGCATTGATAAGTATGATAAATACTCCTTTATAAACGTGTCATAAGACCGACTTGGCTTTTCGAGCCAAGTCTTTTTTTATGTCCGTTTTTCCGAAAATATGTTAAAAATTTTATATTTATGTAAAAACCTCTTTTTATATCTACTATATTGGTCGCGAATATTGTAATATAATTTCGAAGGGGTGATTGCAATTAGATTACATTTGGACTATGAAGAATTGAATCGCAGTCTGAAAGCTGCTGTTTCTTCATATATAACGAACAAAGAATTATTGCAGCTTATCCTGTCGTTCTCAGAAACGAAAAAAACCTTTCCGTTCGGTCAATTGACACAATTGCATTACACAGCTTTTGGAGGAGAAGATAAGCAAGTCATTCATCTTTCAGCTGCTGTAGAACTGCTTGCGCTGTCATTCGACATTTTAGATGATCTTGAAGACCTAGATAACTTTGAAGAGCCTTGGATGAAAATAAACCCATCTCTTTCACTGAATGCCGCCACTGCAATGTACACAATCAGTCTCCAAATGCTTCAAGAATTATCAAGCGAGCATAAATGGAAGATCATCAGCACGTTCCAGCGTTTTGCTCTTCAAGCAATGGAAGGTCAGCACACAGATCTTCAAAATGACATCGCAAATGAAGAAGAGTGCATCACTATGATCGAAAAAAAATCCGGTTCACTGATTGCTTTAGCCTCAGTCACCGGGGCCATGCTTGCCACCGGAGAAGAATTCACATGCGTTGAACAGTACTCCTATCAAGTAGGCCTGGCTGCACAAATTGAAAACGATTACCGTGATTTATTTCATGAACATAAAAATGATCTATCAGCACAGAAAAAATCGCTGGCGCTTCTCTTTTTAAACAGAGGATTTAACGAACATGCAAAAGAGCTGACTGAATTTATCGCCGGCAGCCAAACCTTTACCCAACACTATGGGAGTATCGAATCATTTAAATCGAAATTGTTACAATCTGGTGTCGTTCATTACCTGAACGTCATGAAGCAAATTGCGATTCAAAAGGCTTCAACTCTGATAGCGGAAGTGCCCTTGCCCAAACATCAAATTGAGCTTCTAAAGTCTCATTTGATCATAAATTCATCTGAAAATAAAAGGAGAGATTAAGTCATGCAGGAAATCGTAAACTTTTTAGTGGAAAACCCGGAAGTAATCGAAAAAGTAGCCAATGGTGAAGCTAGTTTACTGGGTGTGAAAAATGTGGATGAAGTGTTAGGATTAGTAGAAGGACTGTTGAGTACAGCTAGAACGACGAATATGTTTTGGTTCTAATATTTTAGAAGGAAGATTTGATGATTAAAAATCTTAACAAGAGTTATATTATCATTTTATCAATCAGTGTCATTTTAGCAGTTTATTTTTCCTACATTAATATAAAGATTCCATATGTGGGTGCAAATGTTCAGATTGATGAAAAAGGCAGGCTTGAAATAACAGCCATTGAACCGAAGTCATGGGCAGATAATGTTGGGATAAGACCTGGAAATATTGTTACTAAAATAAACGGTGAAGATCCTTTAAGTCACTATACTTCTGTAAATAGCGGTCTGTTAGAACAAGTGGATACGCTAAAATTATTAAAGAATAATAAAGAAATAGAATATGTTGTTTCAGATTCAATTTTCAACTATCAAAATATGTTTGTTGTTGTCGTACCTCTAACCATTTATTTGCTCTGTCTATTTTGCAGCTATTTTATACACAAAACCAATAAGAAACTAAATTTGCCATCTGCTTTAATCTTGAATTTATTTTTGTTAACTATTGCTATGGCTTACTTAAGCGGCGGAAGCTCAGCAAGAGGGGATGTTATGAGTAGATATTTTAATCTCACCCTGTTCTTGCTGACTCCAGTGTTTTATATGCATTTTATCTATCAGTATTTCAAAGAACTTGGTAAAGTTCTCTTTTCAAAAAAATTCGTTTTCACTGGATATATTCTTGTTTTACTAAATTTAATTACTGAAACCCTCAGAATATTAACTAATGAGTCCTATCCTTTAAGTTTTTATTCTGTAGTAAAAACAATAAACTTATCATCTTTTTTAGTTCTCTTTATTTTGACATTTGTTTTAAAAATATATGGACTCCAAAAAGTTAAATATTCTGATCAAAAATATTTGGTCAAAGTCCTTATTATAACTAATATTATTGCTTTCTCACCTTTTTTGCTTCTTTACACAATCCCTTTTATTGTATTCAATAAACAGATATTCCCACCAACTTTCTTAGCAGCATTCTTATTGCTTATACCTTTTTCACTAGTGTATCAGTTTCTTGCTACCAAGATTTACGACATAGAATTCATACTGGGTCGCGTGAAATATTATGCACTTCTTGCTGTTATTCCAACTTTTGTGGGTGTTGGTGTTGTCTTAATTAATAAAGAAAGCAGTCCCACATTTTATCCTATTAGATTGTCAATTATGATATATATCCTGTTTGTTATCGTATTTTACTTTAAGGAAATTCTCGACTTCCGCTTCCGCTTCAAGCGTTTTTCAGAAAAGTACAATTACCAGGACAGTGTTTTTAAATATACGCAAAGCATCCGTAAGGCAAGCAAGCTTGATCATGTAATAAATGAACTGAAACAGGTGATTACAGATGTATTGCTTGTCAGCAGGGCGAATTATGTGGAAGTTGATAAGAACGGGAACATCATCTCAGTCGAGATTCATATGAAGGGTACAGATTATCTGTCATATGAAAAAGAGATTACGAAGGCTTCCCATGAGATAGGTAAAATTGTCGAAGTGGATCGGGGTTTTGTGATTAATGTGGGCGAGACAGATGACCGAAGCTATGTCATGGTTTGTTTGTCTATGCTTAATACGCCAAAATTAAATCGTGATGAAATTTCCTGGCTGAAAACCCTGTCTTTCTATACGAATATATCTCTTGAGAACTTCCTAAAGATAGAAGAGCTGATGAATCATCTGCAGAAGATTAAGAGTGAAGGGAGCAATCCGGCCTGGCTGACAAAAGTTTTATTTTCGATAGAGGAAAAGCAGCGTTCTAATCTGGCTAAGGATTTGCATGATTCTGTTTTGCAGGATTTAATTTCTTTAAAGCGGCAAAGCGAGCTTGCCCTGGCTGAGCTTGAAATGGCTCCGACTGTTTTCAGGGATCAGCTGCAGGACATGAACAGCTCGATGACCAATATCATCAAGACTACGCGGGAGACGTGCCAGGAGCTTCGCCCGCAGCTGTTATATGATCTTGGGCTGGTAAAAGCTTTGCAGAAGCTTGCCGCTCAGTATAATGAGTCTGCAGCTTTTGATGTGAGATTAAATACAGGCAACTTTACTAAAGCGATTGATATCGATACACAGCTGAATTTATACCGGATCGTTCAGGAGCTCTTAACTAATGCCGGAAAGCATTCCCATGCACTTCATGTTCTGGTTATGCTTGTGTGCATTAAGGATAAAATTGTTCTTCATTATGAAGATGACGGCATCGGTTTTGATCAAAGCGAACTGTATTCCAATCATCAAAGCATGGGTCTTTCTGGCATAACAGAAAGGGTAAAAGCTTTAAATGGCTCCCTTCATATTGAGACTTCAAAGGGAAATGGATTTAAAGTGGTTGTTGAACTTTGAAAGAATAGTTCAGACTTGGCATTTGCCAGGTCTTTTTTATAAAATAGAGAGTATATGCTCGGTCCAGAGAGGTTGATTACATGATACATATTTTAGTTGTGGATGATCATCCAGCAGTACGTGAGGGAACAAAAGCGATATTGGAAACAGAGCCTGATGTGAGGGTGTCCTGCTTAAATCCCCCATATTCAATTGATGTTATTAAGCACATCAGCTTTCACGAATACGATGCTGTCCTGATGGATATGAATCTCGGAGATATAAATGGAATGGAGCTTTCCACTGAAATCATTAAGCATTCTGAGGATTGCAAGATTATCCTGTATACAGGCTATGATGTTGAGGATTATTATGAAGAGGCTATTCGCATTGGGATTCACGGGGCGATCAGCAAAACAGAGACAAAGGAAAAGATTCTTTCTTCCATCCGGCATGCTCTCTCGGGAGACATCGTTGTGCCGTATTCCTATTTAAAGTCTCTTATTCTTCAGCAAAAAATGAAAACCAGCTCCTCTTCAAATGATACAGAGGCCTTGAATGATCGGGAGAAAGCCATTCTTCAAGAGGTTGAAAGAGGTTTAACAAATCAGGAGATTGCCGATAAACTTCATTTAAGCAAGCGGTCAATTGAATATAGTTTAACTTCCATCTTTAATAAATTAAATGTCGGCTCAAGAACAGAAGCTGTGCTGATTTCTAAATCAGAAGGAATTATCGATTAGTGTGCAAGAATCATTCTTGCGCACTTTTTTTTATCGCTCAGGCATATAGTTTGAAAAGAGTGTTAGATTCTGAGAGGAGTGTTGTGTATGTATCCAATGTATGGGCAGCCTTTTGATCCGGCCTACAGAACCCGCGCGAGAGAAACAAAATCCCAAAATTTGATTTCTGTCCGCGGAACAGGAAGAGTGGAAGCAAAACCGGATACTGCCGTTTTGCAGCTTGCGGTAGTGACAATAGACAAGGATGTTGCTGCAGCTCAGCAGGAAAATAAAAGGCGCGTCAATCAGCTTATTCAAGCCTCGCAGTCAATTGGCATTTCAGAAGATCAAATTGAGACCATTTCTTACACCGTTTTTCCCCAATACGACTATAGTGCGGGTTCAGATCCAGTCTTAAAAGGGTATGAAGTCACTAATACGATTTCTATCACCACCCAAAATTTAGATGACATTGGATTGATCTATGATACAGCCTTTTCTAATGGAGCCAACCGGGCAGATTCATTACAATTTTCTCTTTCTAATCAAGAGAGGTGGATCAATGAAGCTTTAAATCTTGCTGCAAAACAAGCTCTGGATAAGGCAGAAGCGATTGCCCGTTCTTATCAGCTGAATCTGGTGCGCAAGCCTGTAAAAATAACCGAAGAACCTAGAGGATTTTTCCCTTTGTCTAAAGAATTAAGTTTAGGTGCACAATCGTCAGGACAGACCCCTGTCTTTGTAAAGAATATAGAAATCATTGCAGAACTGACGGTTTTGTTTACGTATCAGTAAGCATAAGTTTACAAAATTTATACTTTCTCTCAATATCCCCATCACAAACCTGCGATAAGATGGAATCTAAATACAGATTCAAGCGTTAGAAAGCGCTTTCTTAACAGGAGGTTATGATGGACGTGATGGCGGTATTGCCCGTGCTTATGTTGATGATGGTTTACTTTTTCTTTGCTGTATACGCCCTTCGAAAATAAATCACGGAAGTATAAATCCGTGAATCATTTCTTATTTTTCGTTAAACTTAAAGAAAATGGGAATAAGAGGTGATTTACCTGAAGAGGTTATGGGTTCTACTTTTCAGCAGTTTGGTCATAGCCGGATGTCAGTCTGCTCAGAATGAAAGTCAGGAAGACAGGGAAGTGAGCGGCCAGTCTGAGCGGCAGAATTCCGAAAGTATTCTAAAGAACTTGGACGTTCCATGGTCCATTGCAAAGAATAATGACGTTTTTTATCTGAGTGAACGTACAGGTCAAGTTGTAAAATGGGACCAGGAATCAGACAAAAAAGTGATTCAAAAACTGAAATTGAAAAAGAAGCTGCATCTTGAAGGTGAGGGCGGATTTCTTGGATTTCAGCTTGCCCCTGATTTTGAAGAGAGCAGGCAAGCGTTCGCCTACCATACATATAAAGATGGAAACGAAGTGAAAAACCGAATTGTCATCCTAAAGGAAAATGCAGACCAATGGGAGGAAGTAAGGGCTGTTTTAGAAGATATTCCGGGTGCACAGTTCCATAATGGCGGGCGCCTCAAAATAGGGCCTGACGGCAAGCTTTATGCAACAGCGGGAGATTCTTTGCGTCCTGACCTTGCACAGGATAAAAATTCTCTTGCAGGAAAAATTCTAAGGCTTGAACTTGACGGATCTGTGCCGAGTGACAATCCTTTCCCTGGTTCGTTTGTATACTCTTATGGTCACCGTAATCCTCAAGGGCTTGCATGGGACGAGAAAGGCTCGCTGTTCAGTACAGAGCATGGCCAGTCTGCGCATGATGAAATTAACTGGATTCAGCCTGGGAAAAATTATGGATGGCCTGTCATTGAAGGGGACGAGCAGCAGGAAGGCATGGAGGCGCCGCTCTATCACACCGGAGAAGAGACATGGGCCCCTTCCGGCATTGCCTATAAGGAAGGAATCCTGTATGTGGCGACTTTATCGGGAAATGCAGTGAAGCGATTCGAAGTTCATACAGGAGAGGTGCAGACTTATCTCGAAGGCTGGGGCAGGATGCGCGATGTAATAATTGAAGATGATCGTTTATATACGGTAACCAACAATCGTGATGGCAGAGGAAGTCCGCGCAAAGATGATGATCAGATGCTGCTGATGAAACTAAGCCCGCAATAGAGGAGGAACTATAATGGAATATAATGTTGAAAATACGCTTCTGAACTCACTTGGAATTGAGATAAAAAGCGTTACAAATGATGGAGTCGTCGCTACAATGCCGGTAGATGACCGCACGAGACAGCCTTTTGGGATTCTGCATGGAGGAGCATCAGTAGCGCTTGCAGAAACAGTTGCAAGTATAGGGGCCTTTCATTTAATCAACCAGGAAACGGAAATGTGCGTTGGTCTGGAGATTAACGCAAATCACATAAGAGGAAAGCAGGACGGCACCGTCACTGCACACGCCATCCCGATGCACCGCGGCAAAACAACAATGGTTTGGGAGATTAAGATTGTTGATGAAAGAGAAAGCCTGATCTGCATTTCCAGATGCACGATGGCGATTTTGCAGAAAAAATAATTCCTGACATGCCCTGATAACATCGGGCATGTTTTATTTGAATAAAAGGGGAAAATAACAGATGAAAACAAGTTTTCCAGTTCTTTATACAGAGCGTTTTGTTTTAAGAAAAATGGAAGAAAGTGATGCAGGCGAGGTGTTTGCTTATTTTTCAGATGATGAAGTCACACGATATTATGATCTTGAAAGCTTTACTGAAGTAGGTCAGGCTGTTGAGGTAATTAACCGCTGGGCTGAAAGGTTTTATCATAATGAGGGGTTCAGATGGGGAATCGCAGATAGACAAACAAATAAAATCATAGGCAGCTGCGGCTATCACAACTGGGAAAAAGAACATTTTAAAGCGGAAATAGGTTTTGAAGTGAATCCGTCCCACTTTAGAAAAGGCGTGATGACAGAGGTTTTATCACCTATTTTGAAGTTTGGTTTTACCCAAATGAATCTAAATCGCATTGAAGCTTTTTATGATCCGGACAATACGGCTTCAAAACGGTGCCTCGAAAAAGCAGGATTTATATATGAAGGAGTCTTAAGACAGGCTGCCTATGAAAAAGGGGTATTCTGTGATGCAGCTGTTTGCTCTGTTTTAAAAGAGGAATACATGAAAGAGCACAGCGTGTAATTAGAAGAAAAAGGGTGCATAATTGCTAAGCAATTAAACACCTTTTTTTAGTTGCTATTTTTAAACTTGTGGATTTATGATTCTATTATGAGGATAATCAACATCATCACTCTACGATTCCAAATCCAAAGGAAATGAGCTGTTTGGTGGGATCAAAAGTAGGCTATGATTCCAAATCTGAATGGGAAGACCTGTTTTTTGGAATCAACATTCCCCAAATTACCGATTTTGAAAAAATTAGATCATTACACATACTTGCTTCCCTCGCGCCTGCTTAACGAAGACAACTCTGTGCTTTCAATAAACGCCCGGACAGATTCCGGGTTTGTTTTTGAGTATTCCCGCAATGCCCAGCCGATAGCCTTTTGAATGAAAAACTCATTTGATGTTGAGTGCTTTATGATGACGGGATAGAGCCATGCTTCGTCTGTTTTTTGCTTATATTTTAGTTGATGCAGGATAGCCGTTCTTTGCAGCCAGAGATTGTCCGAATCAGCCCACTGGTCAATATACGTTCCCCGCAATTCGGGGTGCTTCATTACGAGCTGGCCGATCACGTTTGAGGCAATCAGATCGACCGTATCCCACCAGGAGGTTGTTATAATCAGGTGCTTTATCCATTCTATATCTGATGGCCCAATTTTCTTTTTTTCAAGCAGAAGAAGGTCAATTGCCGCATATAAAAGTTCTCTCTCTTCAAACGTCCAAATCTCCAAAACAGTGTCACTCAAGTAATCAGGCCGCCCGTGCTGTTTAAGAAATTGCTTGGTTATTTCTTTTCTGTCAGGTGATTTTATGCCGAAAAAGCGAAATTGACCGCGCATATACTTCTCCATGACAATCGCTTTTTCCTGATCTGCGTGCTGTGAAAAAACGTCTCTCATCTTACTTGCATAGCTCATTTTGCTTCTGCTCCTTTAAAAAAAGGATGAGACAGTTCTCATCCTTTTACACCTTCTTTTTTTCGATCTGATTTTAATTCATCCTGAACACTTTTTTCCCATAGTGGCACTTTCGTGTTGTATGCAGCTCTCATAATGAGGTGCCCGGCAACCGGTGCTGTCATAAAGACAAACACAATACCCAGTATAATGCGTGCATTAAAATGGCCTTCAATCAGCCAGAAATAGAAGAATACACCAAGCAGGATGCTGATGACGCCAAGCGTTGCGCTCTTGGATGCGGCATGATTGCGCGTATAGGCATCAGGAAGACGGACAACCCCATATGCTGCTATAAGGCTCAGCAAAGCACCCTGCAGGATGAAATACCCGATAATGATATTAGCGATTACGATCATTTTCAATTATCTCTCCCTTCTCAAGGAACTTTGCAAAGGCAACTGTTCCAATGAATGTCAGGATTCCAAGCAGCAGAATGACTTCAAGAAAAGCATTGGTGCGCAGCATAACTGAAATGATGGCCGTAATACCGATCAGGTTAATTCCGATGGCATCAAGTGCAATGACACGGTCAGGAATCGAAGGGCCTTTGATCAGCCTGTACAAGTATAAAACCGTTGAAATGGCGATGAGTAGAAGGGAGATTCTTAATACTAAATCAAACATTAGCGGCTCACCTCCTGAATTGCTTTTTCAAACGTGTTTTTAATATCTTTTCTGGCTTCTTCAGCGTCAGCTAAGTCCATCGCATGAATATACAAGTAGCGGTTATCGTCAGATATTTCGACAACAAGTGTCCCGGGTGTTAGGGTGATCAGGTTTGCAAGAATCGTAATTTCCCAATCTTTTTTCAGCTCTGTTTCAAGCTTGAAGATTCCGGGACGAGTTGTAATTTTAGGCGCAAGCACGACCTTTAAAACGGCTAAATTAGACATAATCAGCTCGCGATTAAAGATATAAAGGAGTTTTAAAACGGCAAAAACATTCCATAAATAGAACCGGTGATTGAAAAAACGGCGAAGTGCAAAGATCATCAGCAATCCGAAAAAGTAGCCGTTAAAAAAGTCCTGGACGGAGTATTCTCCCTTTAGAAACATCCATGTAAATGCAATAGAGAAATTAAGTAATATTTGAAAGGCCATATCATCTACTCCTTCAGCACGGCTTGAATATAGATTGATGGATCAAGCAGCGTTTCAGCAGCTTGAGTGATATACGGTGCAGCTGCTTCCGTTCCAACCCCAAAAGCAATCGACAGAGCAATCAGGACAGCAATTGGAAAGAGAAGACCTTTTGTTGAGCCTTTCTCCTGTTCTTTCTCAAGCTTGACTTCACCCCAGAAACCATTGATGAAAATTTTCATGATGGAGTATAGAACAAGCAAGCTTGACAGCAGTACAAACAAAGCAAAAACATATTCCCCGGCTTCAAATCCGCCCTGAATAATCTTAAGCTTCCCGACAAAACCGCTTAAAGGAGGAATTCCAGCAAGAGCAATGGCGGCGATAAAGAACATCCATGCAAGCAGAGGATGATTCTTCAGCAATCCTCCCATTTTCCTCAAGTCGCTTGTTCCAGTTATCACAATCATGGCACCGGCAAGCATAAACAATGCACCTTTTATGATCATGTCATGAATTAAATAGTAAATAGCTCCTTCAATGCCAGGTGAATTAAAGACGGCAACTCCAAATAAAATGACGCCGACTGCGACGATAATATTATAGATCACAATCTTCTCTACATCCCAATAGGCAACGGCTCCAATCACTCCAAACAGAATGGTCAGAACAGAGAGCCATGCTAAAATCTGATGTGTATAGCCCGTATCATGAATGAAGATGAGCGTATACACCCGTGTAATAGAGTACACGCCAACCTTTGTCAATAGAGCTCCGAATAAAGCTGTTACAACAGCCGGCGGCGCCTGATAAGATCCCGGCATCCAGAAGTAAAGCGGAAAGATAGCGCCTTTCATGCCGAAAACGACCAAAAATAAAATCGCGATAACAGTCAAAATGCCTGTTTGGCCGCTTTCACTGATCTTCTGACTTAAATCTGCCATGTTCAAGGTTCCTGTCACTGCATATAAGTAGGCAACGGTGATGACGAATAAAGCAGAAGATAAAATGTTCACGATAATATATTTAATAGATTCCCGCAGCTGCGGCTTTGTTCCGCCAAGAACAATCAGTACATACGAGCTCATAAGCATCACTTCAAAGAAGACAAACAGGTTAAAAATATCGCCTGTTAAAAAAGCGCCTGTTACGCCGACAAGCAGGAACTGAACGGCAGGATAAAAGTAAAAACGCTCCCGTTCAGCCCCGATTGAACGGAAAGCAAACAGAATAGAAGTCAGTCCGATGATGCAAGTTGTCAGCACGAGCAGACTGGAAAACATATCTGCTACGAAGACAATTCCGTATGGAGGCGCCCAGCTTCCAATTTCCACCGTGAGGATACCATTTGCTCTGACATCCTGAACGAGCAGAAAAGATATGATAACTGCAGCAACTGAGGCAATGACGCTCATCCACTTTTGAACCGTTATATATTTATTGAAAAAGATTAAAAGAATACCTGCCAATAATGGAACAATGAGAGGCAGCATCACGATATTATTCATTATGATCATTTCCCCTTAACTGATCCATATCATCACTTCCAAGTTCCTGATACGCTCTGTAAGCTAAAACAAGCAAGAAGGATGTAACACCAAAGCTGATAACAATTGCCGTTAAAATCAAAGCCTGTGGCAGAGGATCGACATATGATGAAGCTTCTTCGCCAAGAAGCGGTGCTGCGCCTTTTTTCAATCCGCCCATAGTAAGGATTAAAAGATGGGCGCCATGGCTCAGCAAACCTGTACCGATAATAATGCGAAGCAAGCTTTTAGATAGCATTAAATAAGTTGCAGCCATAAACAAAATACCAACAACGATTGCCATTAAAATTTCCATTATTCTGTCTCTCCAATCGTCTGAATAATGGTCAGGGTTACACCGATAACAACAAGATAAACCCCGAGATCGAACAAGACTGCTGTTGCAAGCTCCGTATCCCCAAGAATCGGCAGATCAACATGTCCGAATGTATGGGATAAAAACGGAACGCCGAAAAAGAAAGACCCGACGCCTGTTAAAACCGCGATCAGCAGTCCTGCTGCAGCCAGATTGATGTAATTGACAGGCAAAATATTGATGACTGTTTTTACATCATAAGCGAGCAGAAGCAGCACAATTGCAGAGGAAGTCATTAATCCTCCGACAAATCCCCCGCCAGGTGTGTAGTGTCCGGCGAAAAAGAGATAAATCGAGAAAATGATGATGATGAAGAACACAACTTTAGTAATCGTCTGCAGGATTACGTCGTTTGTTTTGATATTTGTTTTTTTCATCCTTCCTCCCCCTTTGCCATCCGCAGCTTGACCATTGCATAGATACCAAGTGCAGCAATGCCAAGAACGGTAATCTCAAATAAAGTATCAAATCCGCGGAAATCTACTAAGATAACGTTGACCATATTTTTCCCGCCGGCTTCTGTATAACTGTTTTCAATAAAGAAAGACGAGATCGTTTCACCGACGCGATTGCTGTTGGCGGAAATAGCAACTAATGTGACTACAAGTCCCACTCCCAGTGAAATAAAGAAATTGACTAATCGGAAGCTGAGCTTCTTTTCTCTTTTCTTAAAAGAAGGCAGGAAGTAGAAGCAGAGCAAAAACAGCGCAACCGATACCGTTTCAATCACAAGCTGGGTTAGGGCCAGGTCTGGTGCGCGGAACAGGACAAAGAATAAAGCTAAACTGTAGCCCACTGATCCGAGTGCAATAATCGCCGTCAATCTGGATTTGGAAAATAAAATCGTAACCGTACCGACAATCATGGCAAAAGCAAGAACGGCTTCATAAATGCCAATTTCCGCGGTACCATCCAGACTGAATGAAAATCCGCCTTTGATGACCATTGTTCCGCCTGTAATTACAATCAGGAAAACAAAAATATAGGCAAGATAATCTCTAATAAATCCTGTCATATAAAAGCGAGTAAATGTGCTTGAATAGCGCTCCATGCCGCTTAAAGAAGCATCATAGAATTTATTGAGTGCAAGTTTTTTCGGGAACAAATCGTACATCTTTCTCCATTTTCCAAGAGTCAGATATCCGATTACACCAAGTGCGATAACCCCGATTGTCATCATTAATTCAGGTGTGAAGCCATGCCAGAATGTGATATGGACTTCAAATTTTTCGCCTTCAGAAAGAAGCGAAGGCATAATCGATTCTACGGCAGGCTCAATTAATGTGTAAGACAGCAGATTCGGGAAAAATCCGAAAATCACAACAAGTGAACCTAGAATAATAGGAGAAATCAGCATGCCAAGCGGTGCTTCATGCGGCTGCTTTTCAAGCTTCTCCAATTGAACAGGGCCTGTAAAAGTTTTAAATACAAGGACCATACTGTATAAGAACGTAAAAATACTGGCGATCCAGGCGAGAACAGGGAATAATAAGCCCCATGTTTCCATGCTGAAAATATCCATTTTTGTTACGTTGATCATACCGGTAAAAAACATTTCTTTACTTAAAAATCCGTTGAAAGGCGGCAGGCCGGCCATAGAGAAAGCGCCAATAACAGCGATTGTGAACGTAATCGGCATAAAGCTCATCAAACCGCCGAGCTTGCGGATATCGCGTGTGCCGGTTTCGTGGTCAACGATTCCGGCTACCATGAAAAGACTGCCTTTAAATGTTGCATGATTGATTAAATGGAAAATAGCTGCAACAGTTGCAATGGTATAAAAATTATCATCAAGTGAATCGTAATGAAGAGCGGCTGCCCCAACTCCGAGCAATGACATGATTAACCCAAGCTGACTCACCGTTGAGAAAGCGAGAATCGCTTTTAAATCAGTCTGCTTCACGGCATTTAATGATCCCCAGAACAGCGTAATGATTCCGAAGATGCTGACAAGCCAAAACCATTCAGCCGTCATGGCAAATACAGGGCTGAACCTTGCAACAAGATAAATCCCCGCTTTAACCATTGTCGCAGAGTGAAGATACGCGCTGACAGGCGTCGGTGCCTCCATGGCATCCGGCAGCCAGATGTAAAATGGAAATTGCGCAGATTTAGTAAATGCCCCAAGCAGAACAAGCACAAGAGCCGGTATAAACAGCTGGTCGTTCATAATGCCTGGAACAGACTCGATCATTTCGCGAATGCTGAAAGTTCCTGTCATCAAATAGAGCAGGACAAAACCCCCGAGCATTGAAAGTCCGCCAAACACTGTAATCATCATCGACTTTAATGCACCGTATCTTGATTTTTCTCTGTGGTACCAGTAGCCGATCAATAAGAAAGATGAAAGACTGGTAAATTCCCAGAACGTGTAGAGAACAATGACATTATCCGAAAGCACAACGCCAAGCATAGCTCCCATAAACATCAGCAGATAAACATAAAAGTGATTTAATTTTTCTTTTTCTTTTGAGAGATAATAAATGGAATACAATACGACGAGTGATCCGATACCTGTAATCAGCAAAGCAAACAGCAGACCAAGCCCGTCCACATAGGCTGTAAAGTTAATGCCCAGCGATGGAATCCAATTTACAGTGGATTGAACGGTTTCGCCGATAAATCCTAAAAAATAAATGAACAATACAATCGGCAAAACGAGTACAAACCAACCAGTATGTATGCTTCTGAAATATTTATAAAGGAAAGGTATCAGAATGGCTAGAAGAAATGGTGAGATGATAGCCGCATGTAATAACGTCATTTTTGATCCTCCTTATGATTAAATTTCACGGTCATAAGACCCTAAATTGATTATAACGTAAAAATTTCGTTCGTGCATTCCTTACACACCTATTATTGACCACCTTTATCTGTTCTATTAAATAAGAAGAAAGAAACGAAAATCAGCCAAAAAATAACGGATTTTTTTCACTGCAGGATTGTATATTTCCTTTTTTGAATGAGCATGCTAGTGATGAGGTGATCCATATGAATAAAAAGAAGATCATCACTGCTTCCTTTATTTTTACAGCCATGTTCAGCAGTGCATGGGCTGCAAATGAAAAGACAAAACGAACCTATATTGATCCAGATTCCTTGAGTGGAAGAAAAGCGGAAATGTCTGAAACAGAAGAGCCGTTTTATTTGTCTAACGAGGAAAAAAGGATGCTTGAGAAATTTAAGCCGAGAGAATACATTCGGATTGTAAATGTGAATAAGTAAAACAGAACGTCAGCCTTTGGACGTTCTGTTTTATATGTGGAAAAAAATTCTTGTAACCCTTATAGCTGTGAGGCATAATGAATGAGTATTCTGTCAGATTAGGAGATTCATGGAATGAAAAATACTTATTTCACCAGCTACTTTCCGCTGATCTCCATTTTGCTGTTCAGCACTTCTTTTTCCATCTCGACAGTCATGATGGTATTAAAAGTGCTTAAAAGGCTCGGTATTTACGGGGGAATGCTTGAGTTCTTTTCGGAGAATGGCATCAAATTAGCTTTATTTATTGTTTTTACTCTTATTTATTTTATGGTTTTTTCAGCATTAAAGCTTATTGCAGATACAGTCACAGAGCTGTCTTTGCTGTTTTTTTCAAAGGATGTGAACGGTGAGAGCCTGAAGAAAATCAGACTTGGATCGGCGTTCTATTTAATAGCAGCTGCACTTTCTCTGCTGCTCGTCCAATATGGAATTGGGATATTTGCCATTTTTCTCCTCGCCACATTGTGTTATTTCATTTTTGCGGTATATCAGTTCAGTTTTTTCTTAACATCATTCTCATTGATAGGACTTGTTTTGTTTCATGTGCTGTTCTGGTCCATCTTTTTGTTCGGCATTCTTTATATTTGCATGAGATTGTACAACAGCCTGATGGCGAGTTTGCCTGTATAAAAGAAGCCCCTCGGTATCCCGAGGGGCTTTTCTTATAAAAATCTTTCTCTAACATCAGGGGAAGGTATAGTACAAGCTTCCTTTTTTCCAAACCAATTGTATCTGTTTTTGGCAAGAATGCTATAAATATAATCCCTGATTGGCCGGGGGATGACTATTAATAGAAAAGAAAGCCTGAATAATCCGCCGAGCTCCTTTAATACGTGTAAAGCTGCAGTAGATTTGAGGTAAACCTTCTCCCCATCGACGTAAACGAAGCTATTAAAGTCCGTCAAGGGGAGGCTGTTTTCAGCAAGAATTTGCTGTCCCGCATCAGACTGAAGGGAGGCAAACTTAAAAACAGCTTTTTTATCATGTTTTAAGACAAATTGCACAGTCCCGTCACAAAAATTGCACACACCATCAAACAATAGAATTTTTCTGTTTTTCATGATTTCACCCTCAATTACATGCTTTATCTTTTCTATTCCACGAATAAATAATCTAAAACTATCGATTTTTTGTGATATCACGCCAGATGAGCTGCTGTGGAGCGGATTTGGATAATTTCTCTATGCTGCCTGATTTGTCTTTCCCAATCCACACGCCGGCTGTATAGCGGTCAGTTAAACCAACAAACCATAAATCTTTAAAGTCATTTGTTGTTCCTGTTTTGCCGCCTGTATAGAGAGCAGAATGCTTAGCTTTTGTTCCGGTTCCGCTTGATGTGACAGCCGATAAAAGCTTCCTCATTTCATTGTTGGTTGTGCTTTTCCACACTCTTAAAGGTTCTTCATTCCATTGGTATAAAGAGTTCCCTTGCAAATCTGTTATTTGGACAATGGCATGACTTTTATGGAAAACACCGTCATTTGCAAAGGCCGAATAGGCTTGTGTAAGCTCTAAAGGTGAAAATCCATTTGTGAAGCCGCCGATTGCTGAAGGCAGCACGTAATCGGCTTCCGTTACAGCCCGGAAACCGAAGGGCATTAAATAAGAATATCCTTTTTCAATGCCAACTTCATCAAGCATTCTGACTGCAGGTGTGTTGTACGATTTTTTAAAAGCTGTTTCTAGCGTCACATTTCCATATGTTTTCTCATCATAGTTTTTGGGGCAATAGTCTTTTTTACAAAAAGGTTTTGCACTTATCACGGATGATGCAGAAGCATTTTTCACATCTATATACGGAACATAATCCAGCAAAGGCTTGATCGCTGAACCCGGCTGCCGGTATGCCTGATAAGCCCGGTTGAAATTGAATTTTTGATAATCTTTGCCTCCGAATAAGGCTTTTATTTGATGAGCATGATGATCTATAACCACACTCGCTCCTTGAACAGAAGAATCGCTCAGGTGATTTTTAAAAGCATCGGCCACGTTTGCCTGCATGGTTGGATCAAGAGCAGTATGGATGATCACGCCTTTTTTTACAACTTCATGCACTCTATTATTCAGCTCTTCTTCAATCGCAGCTTTTTCTTCCTTGCCCGCATCCGCTGCTCTTTTTGTGAAGCCTTCCTTTTCAGCAATAAGGCGTTTTAGTTCATCATGTACATAGGTAACGTAGTCAGGATAGCGGTCAGTCCGATGCTGCAGATTCAACCTGATTTTTTCTGCTGATGCAGAGTTATATTGTTCCCCAGTGATATATGCACCGTCTAAAAGATTTTTAAGCAGCAGAAGCTGTCTTTTCTTTGTATGTTCAAAATGCTTGATTGGATCATATAAGGACGGATTATTCGGAATGGCACTGATGAACGCAATTTGTGCCAGTGTCAGCTTGTCGATTGGCTTGCTGAAGTAATAATTGCTTGCCATTTGAACCCCGTAAACTCCGTTATGAAAATAGACTGCATTTAAATATCCTTCAAGAATTTCTTCTTTTGAAAATGTTCTCTCTATGTGATAAGAGTACAGTAGCTCGCTAAGCTTCCGATTATAGGTTTTCTCATGAGATAAAAAGACATTGCGGGCAAGCTGCTGGGTAATGGTGCTTCCGCCCTGTTCGATCGATTGGTTCTTGGCATTAATCAGGACCGCTCTCGCCATTCCGGCAGGATCAAATCCAATATGTTCATAGAATTTCTGATCCTCTGAAACGATGAAAATGGTTTTGACAGCTTCAGGGATATTATCAAAAGGCACATAGGTCCGGTTTTCCTGATCTGTGATGATATCAGAAACGAGGGCGCCGTTTTGATCAACGATAAAACTATTTTGTGTTAGAGGAATTTCTTTTAATGGGAGCTTTTCATCTAAAACCGTTGATACAGCTTTCACATTTTTAACTTCATCCCCGGAAATCAAAAATAAATAAATAAGAACGGGGCCCATGATGATCAGGCTTATCCAGCCAATTATTGAACGCAATGCTGTCACTCGCTTTATAGGTTATTGTGTACACTAATAGTACCATCAGTTGGAAGGAGATAGAAGATATTTCCTGTAAAGCGCAGCGAAAACGCCCTCCAGTTTGGAGAGCGTGTCTTCAGCTCGCTTTTGCAAGAGCTTTCTGTTCACTGCGCAAACTTTTCCACAATAGAATCGCACTGCATAGAAATAATCCGGCTGTTACATAAAAAACGGCAGAAATTCCGAAGCTTCCTGCTATGATTCCGCCAAGAACAGGACCAATGACATTCCCCAGAAACCTAAAGCTGACATTGTAGCCAAGGACCTCTCCCTGCATAGCAACAGGTGCTGTCTGGCGGATAAATGCGGTAATGCAAGGGATAATTCCGCCAATCGCCATGCCGAACAGAAAACGAAAAATCATCAGCTGCCATAAAGTCTGGACGAGCGCCTGCGGAATAAAGCAGAAGACAGAAGCAATCAAAAGCCCGATCAGCACTTTTTCATGTCCAATCCGGTCGCCAAGAGCTCCCCATCTCCGTGATGCCAGTAAATTGCCTGCACCAGTTGCAGAAAAAGCCAGTCCAGAGAAAAAGGCCAGATTGACTGGACCGTGAAGCTCGCTCACATAAAGAGCCAGCAGCGGCTGAATACTGAAGTTGCCGATTTGAACAAGCAGGGTTAAGAACATAATCGTTAAGAGAAGAGGAGATTTAAAAATATGCTGGAGGACTTGTTTCCTTGTGTACGATTTCTTTTTTTCCTCTTTTCCTCTTAGCGGTGCTTCTTTAATGCCAAAAGCAACAAGAAGGACTGATATGTAAATAACGCCTGCTGTTATGAAAAAGGTGTAGGTAAAACCAAACTGGTCAGCGAGAAGACCTCCAATAAGCGGTCCGAATAATCCTCCTGATACCGTCCCCATCTGAAGGGTGCCAAGTGTGCGCCCTGCAACTTCCTTTTTAGTCTGTGCTGAAATTAAAGCAAGAGAAGTCGGAATAAATCCAGTAACAGCACCCATCAGCAGCCGCAGCAAAAATAATTCATGAACGGAATTTACGAACCCCATTAAAAGAATGCTTGTAGCAATGCCGGACCCTGTAATGAGCAAAATCTTTTTATAGCCATACTTATCTCCAAATCTCCCCCAGAGAGGTGAGACAAGAAAAGCCATTAAAAAAGAGATGCCAAATACATAGCCGGCCCATTTGCGCACATAGTCATCAGAAAAATCACCAAATGTACTCAAGTATAATGATAAAAAGGGCATAATCATGGTCGCACTTGCCGCAACAAAAAAATTAGCCGCCCACATAATTAAAAAATTTCTTTTTTGAATTGAGATAAAAAACACCTTCTTTAGTATAAAACCCCAGCAATATATCGCAGATTAACGGGCAGTAAGTCCCCAAAAAGGGAGATGAACAAATCTATGATGAGGTCAGTGGACAACTGCCCGTAAAGGCCCGATTGGTTCAACTAACACTCAGTGGAAAAGCAAAAACTCCACTGAGTGAAGTTTCACTTTATTTCGTGTCCCTTAATATTATAAATCAACCCTTTCGTTTTTAGAAATAATAACTGAGCATATTCATTATTTTTAGAAAAATAAAGCTATATTTTCCAGTTTGGTGATATAATAGTAATAAAAAGGAAATTTCTTTTTTGATGAATAAAATGAGGTGAAAGGAGGGCTCGTATGGCAGATCACCATCAATTAATTTTTATTGATTTTGAATTCACTATGCCAGAAGGAAAAGCTAACCCACGCGGATTTTATCCGGAAATAATCGAAGTAGGAATCGTCTCCGTCATCAATCAAACCGCACACAAACAATTTTCCTCTTATGTAAGGCCAGTTCAGTTTCCCTTTTTATCAAATCGCTGCAAATCATTTCTTCACATTTCTCAGGCACAGGTTAACTCAGGTATTTCCTTTCAGGAATTGATCACGATCTTAAAGGAGTTTGGAGATTATCCGAAGACTACCGTCGTTACTTGGGGAAATATGGACATGAAGGTGCTCAGGCAAAATTGCCAGAAGAACAACGCTGATTTCCCTTTCAGCGGCAAGTTCAGAGATTTATCAATGGAATACAAGAAGTTTTTTGGAGACAGAAATCAGACAGGTTTATGGAAAGCGGTTGAAGAGTATGGAAAAAAGGGAACAGGCAGGCATCATTGCGCATTAGACGATGCACTGACCACCTGCAATATTTATAATCTTGTCGAAAATGATAAGCGATATCTTCAAAAACCAACTCCGACGACAATCGGAGACCGAATTGATTTTTCAAAAGTCATGAACAAATTTGCAACATAGAGCCAAATCACCTTACACGTGATTTGGCTTATTATTATTTGGCTGTGTTTTTAGCAGCTATGTTTTACACAAGAGCCTATTACTTAAAGTAATCTGCTTTTAACCCTTGGATTTTCTCGAGTGACATTTTAGCCCATGGTCTAGAATCTTCTGCTAAATCATTCTCAAGTTCGGCAACAGCTTTGCTTAGAGATTCCTGATAAGATGGGAAACTGCCTTCATATTTACGGACCATACTTTTAGGAATATTGGTTTGCTCATTCTCTGCTAGTGCTCTGCGTTCATGAAAGAGCGGGACCTCGGCTTCCTTAGGCATGTGCAAGTCTCCTTGAAGCGGATGTTTAATGACGGCTTTCACTTTTACTAAATAATGCTCCGGGCGAATATTCGTGATTTCTCCGATATACTTCCCTGTTTTATAGATGCCTGTCACGATTTCCCCTATAAGAAGTTCTTCTCTCATTTTTATGCCCCCTGTTTTTATTTGGTGCAAATCCCCATTTTTATTTTTGAAATTTATTTAATCATAAGTATTGATAGATGTCAGTTTAAGATATATGTGATCATCAGCTTTGAAGTGTCATCAATGCGGTCCCGCTTTTCTTTATGTCCAGCTCCACCTCCTAGCCCCCGGCTAGAACGGATTCGTCATGAAAGGCAAAAAGCGCCTTTCCTGCCAGATCCTTATCTGTCTGTCGGGTCTGACCAGTCGGTTCCGCTTTTTTGATTATACCAAAGCATTGAGAATTTTTGTGACCAGGAGTGGAGCTTATGGTTAAAACTTGTTATAGTTAAGGGGATAAAGGTAAGGAGTGATCGTTTTGTTAAACGCTTTCATATTTGGTCTGTTTCTCTATTTTCCTGAAGATAAGTCTGAGTACCTTCCAGCTGGAATTACGATGTTCATCTTTTTCGTTGCTGCTGTAGCAGCGTTCATGCTCATTAAAAAAATCTCGAAAAAAGAAGAATTAAAAGCGGAGGAGTTTGAACAAAACCTTAAAGCCGCTCATAAAAATAAATTGTAAGATAAAAGCCAATTCCATACTCGGGGTTGGTATTTTTATTTTCCAGAATAAAATACCCGCCGTATGCCGAAAATGGTAAGAAGTACATATTTCTGGAGGGAACAATGAAAAAACGTATCGTTCCGGCAGTCTTATTCCTTTCATTCTTAAGCGGGTGCATGGAAGAGGCACCGACAAAAGTAGATGTAGAAATGTTTAATGCAAGCGGCGATTCACTTGGGACGGTGAAACTCTCCGAACAGACAAAAGGCATAAAGATGGAATTGGTTTTAGAGGGTCTTCCGCCTGGCGAGCATGGTTTTCATATACATGAAAATGCAAAATGCGAGGCGCCTGAATTTAAAAGTGCAGGCAATCATTTCAATCCTGATGAAAAGCAGCACGGTCTGCTGCATCCAGAAGGATCGCATGCAGGTGATCTGCAGAATCTGATTGCAGATGAAGATGGACTGGTGGAGGCGGAGATTGCTGCACCGGCCGTAACGCTGAAAAAAGATGCGAAAAACTCTTTGTTGATGAAAGAGGGAACAACGCTGATTATTACTGAACTGAAGGATGACGGGATGACTCAGCCATCTGGAGATTCAGGAGCACGCATCGCTTGCGGTGAAATTACAGAAAAAGAAGGCAAACGTCCGGATAAGAAGGAAGTAAAGCCAGCTGACGAAAAAAAATAATCCTAAACGGTAAAAACGGCCTCTTTCGGCCGTTTTTACTTTATTTCAGCAATTTGATTACAGTCTGCTTTTACTTTTGAGAAAGGCAGTCCGAAAAATGTATAAAACTGTACAGTCGTTTCATAGCATTTCTGATCAGAGCCTTTTTGTTCTTTGATGCTCAGCACTTGCTCGTTCAGGGAAAGAGCACGCTGAAAGGAATTAAAGTGAAGGGTTAGAATCGTGTCAATCGCAAGGGTAGCTTCTTGCTGCATTTCTTCATTTGGTATCGCTTGTGCGCCGTTCCCCATTTTCTGCGGGATAAAAAAGGCTGCGGTCAGTAGGCATAAGGTAAGCAGAAAAATCAGCATGAATCGGTTCTTCAGAAAAAACCCCTCCTCATGTTCTTTTCGTCTGGTCACTTCTCGTCTCTATGGTCAGTTTATTATAAAAATGAAAGAAACATTCGAACTATTCAGCATCTGACTGAATGGGCAGAGATACAGTGACAGTTGTCCCTTCGCCAATGGAGCTCTGATATCGAATCGTTCCCCCGTGATGATGAATGATGGAGAAGGTGACAGTTAACCCAAGACCGGTTCCTTTTTCCTTCAAGGTAAAATAAGGTTCCCCTAATCGTTCAAGCTGATCTGACGTCATTCCGCTTCCATTGTCAGAAATTTTGATTCTGATGTATTCATGGGAAGAATAGGCTCTTATGAAAACTTGTCCTTCTAAATCAGGGACAGCTTCAATTGCATTTTTTAATAGATTGATAAACACTTGCTTTAATCTCGGATTATCTCCATAAACGACTAAATCAGAATTGATTTTTGTTTCAATTGTGACCGTTTTGTAGTTGGCATAGGAACGCATTAATTGATCGACTTCAATCAGCAAAGAGGATAAAGAAACGTTCTCTTTTTCAAAATATTGCTGTTTCGCTAAATTTAAATAATCGGTAATAATATCCTGAGCCCGATCAAGCTCTGATAATACTAATTCGAAATAATCCTTATTTTTATGTTCGTTCTCCTGCAGTTCCTGACCCATCAATTGAATGAAACCCCTTACTACCGTTAATGGATTTCTGACTTCATGAGCAACACTGGCAGCAAGCTCGCTTATGATAGAGAGTTTTTCGTTTTTGATGATCTGATAACGCATCATTGCGTTTTCACGAATGTATTCGATGGCGTATTGTGCGAGAAAAAATGCAAATAGGAGAAAAAGCCAGCCCAGCGATAACATAACCATATTGCTTCCGGAGAAAATCATAGGAGTAAGACCAATAGTTCCAGTTACATATAAGGCAGAATAAGTGACTGCAGTTTTAATAGTTGCTGTCAGCAAAATGAACATCATTTTGCGCTGTTTATTATAGAAAAACCATTTTTTTTGCAGATAGTAAGGAAGAATAATATAGAAAGGGATGGTAAGCAGACTCAGCATCAGCCAATATCCGCCTGTATAAAATCGGTAGGCAAATACAGTGAGAATGACCAGAGCGCCAGACAGCGGCCCTCCATATAAAATGCTGATTATGATGGGAATAGAATGCAGATCAAAGCTTAAATCGTCAATAATATGAAGCGGGTAAGTCATGCAAAGAATTGCAGAAGGTGCACAAAGCAAATAAATAAGTGTTTTGTTTCGGCTGGGGGGCGATTTGAAAGGCCTGCTGAGCCATGCGGTTTGATATATAAATACAGGAAAAAGAATGAATGTCATATGCAGAATTAATTCTTTAATCGATTCAATTGTCATGGTCAATGGATTCGACACCTTTACAATATTCTGAATACATTATACCATTAAAAAATTCATTATACTTCAATATATTTCAATTTATACCCAGGGGATGTGCTGCCGAAATGGCGCGCTTAAATAAACGGATCGCAGGTTAAAAAAGCCATAAACCAAGTTATGGCTTTTGCTGCTTTAAGAAAATGCTTTTTCAAGGCGTGTTAACCCATCAAGAACAACTGAACGGGGACAGCCAATATTCATGCGGACAAAACCTTCACCGCCAGGGCCGTATTTTGTGCCTTCTTCAAGGGCAAGTCTCCCTTTTTCAAGCAATAATCCCTTTAATTCCGCGTCTGTTTTTGAGAGGCTTCTGCAGTCAATCCAAACAAGATAGGTGGAATCCGGCTGAATCACCTTTAACTCCGGCAGTTTTTCTGCAATAAAGGAAGTAACCGTATTTACGTTGCCTTCCAAATACGCTGTTAACTCTTCAAGCCAAGGAGCGCCATAAGTATAAGCAGCTTCCATGCCTGTAATTCCGAATGTATTCAGGGTGAAAAAACCCTGTCTTTTTTGAAAATCCTCATATTTTGTGCGAAGATCCTTATTTGGAATAATAATCGCAGAAGATTGCAGACCTGCAAGATTAAATGTTTTGCTTGGAGCCATACATGTGATGGAAAGGTCGGCCAGCTCCTTTGAAATGGAGGCAAATGGCACATGCTTATGCCCAAACAGCATTAAATCAGAGTGAATTTCATCTGAAACTACGATAACATGATGGGCAGCGCATAACTCGCCAAGCTTTTTCAATTCTTCCAAGGACCAGACTCTGCCGCCAGGGTTGTGGGGATTGCAAAGAAGCATAAGTTTAACTGCAGGATCAGATAGCTTTTCTTCAAGATCTGCAAAATCAATCTCATATTTTCCCTGCGCCAGCTTTAATTGATTATTTATGATGGTCCGGTTATTCTTTTCGGTCATGTCAAAAAAAGGATGATATACAGGAGACTGAATGAGGACACTGTCTCCGGGATCTGTCAGTGACTGAATAGCCATGCTTAAAGCTGTCACAACACCTGAACTGAAAACAATCGATTCTTGCGTAATGTTCCAGCTGTGGCGTTTTTCCATCCAATTCTGCACGGCTTTTTTGGCCCCGAACCCTGCAGATGTATATCCGAAAATACCATGGGATGCCCGCTCTGCAAGAGCCGCAACTACTTCTTTTGGAGCTTTAAAATCCATATCCGCCACCCACATAGGCAGCACATCCTTAATGCCGAAAATTTCCTCCGTGTAATCCCACTTAACGGATTGAGTATTGTATCTGTCAGTTGTCTGATCAAAAGGATTCATTTTAACACTCCTTCATTGCTGGTTGTATGTATTATCGGGCGGTTACGCTTTTCGTGCTGTCCAGCTCCACCGCCCAACTCCTCGGCCAGAACGTCTCAGCAAGCATTGGCAAAAAGCGCCTTTACTGGCTGAGACTTATCTGTCTGTCGGAGCTAAACGGGGATTTCGGCTTTACACATTGTCCAGCTCCATCGCCCAACTCCTCGGCCAGAACGGCTCATCCAGCAAAGGCAAAAAGCGCCTTCACTGGCTGATCCTTATCTGTCTGTCGGAGCTAAACGGGGATTTTGGCTTTACACATTGTCCAGCTCCACCTCCTAGCCCCTCGGCCAGAACAAATTCCCCCAAAAAGTCAAACCCGGACTTTTCGGGTGAATTCTTATCTGTCTGTCGGGTCTGACCATTCGGTTCCGCTTTTCTTTTATCATATCTATGATAAAATAGCTATGCAAATGAAATGAATGGGTGATCACAAGTGGAAATGAAAGAGGCTAATGAGCAGATGCTCGAAATTTTATATAAGTGGGATCCGCTTCACTACGGTGCGGAAGCTTATGAAACAGAAGTATTCGATGTTTTGCAGGCTGTTCACGTTTCAGAAGCGTATCCACCTTTGTCCAGAAAAATTCAGGCTATATATGAATTCTCGTTTGAAGAAATCATTCCATTAAAAGAATGCGAAAAAATAGCCATAGAATTGCTTCTTATAAAAAATAATGCAGCTTGTGAACGGTAATCGGCCGTTCTCAGCTGCATTTTTTGTTTAAAGCTCTTTCGTAAATATTGTTGCTATTAGACTAAATGTTAACACTATAGTGGAGCGGAAAGGAACGGACACATTTATAATGGAAACAACAATCTATGTGAAAACAGCTTGTTTAGAGATAAGAAAGTATAAAAATTTTGCGCTTCGATGTCTAGCTCCACCTCCTAGCCCCTCGGCCAGAACAAATTCCCCCAAAAAGTCAAACCCGGACTTTTCGGTTGAATTCTTATCTGTCTGTCGGGTCTGACCAGTCGGTTCCGCTTTTCTATTGTCATACACAAAATTCGAAGATCCGCTCCGATACGAAATCAGGACGCTCCTCAGGAACTAAATGTCCTGTGTTTTTCAATGAAAAGAAATGAGAATTCGGAAGATCTTTATTCATGCGTTCACCGATCTGTACGGGAACGACTTTATCTTCCTGCCCCCAAATGAGCAGGCTCGGTGTTTCAATTTTTCTTAAATCTTCTGCAGATAAATCACCTTCACGGTCACGAATCATTCGTGATAAAGCCATAAAAATCCTGTCATCATAAAACGGCCGAATATAGCCATCCATCATTTCCTGATCAATCAAAGAATGGTCGTAAACTACATTGCAAAGGTTTTTCCATACTCCCTGACGGCTCATAATATGTTTAATGCAAAGGTAGAAATAAGGCACATATGAGCCAAAAATAAGGGATGGATGAGATCTTTTCATATATCCTGAACTGCAGAGAAGGACAACCTTTCTGAACATTTCAGGCATTTCTTTTGAAGCGTACAAGGAAATTTGCCCGCCCATTGAATGTCCTACAAGAATCGCGTCATCCACCTGAAGATTTTTTAAAAGCTCTATGACGACTTTAGCCATATTGCGGTAAGAGTAAACAAATGCGATCGACTTTTCCGACTGCCCAAAAGGAGGCAGATCCACCGCAATAATCCGATACTCATTTCGTAAATACGGAATCAGCCTCCGATAGCTGAAAGTAGAAGAGAGAAAGCCATGAATCAGGACCATTGTAGGTTTTCCAGGATTCTCATAGAGCTCGTAATGAACATGAATGCCTTGTATCTTCATCTTAAATTCCTGTTTATTTTCAAAAGTCACCATAGTCATTCACTCCAGCATTTATTCTGAATTTCCCCTATAGACATGAATTCGTATAAGCTGACAAAAGCTGACGGTTATCAGCATATTTGCCGTGAGAGTTTCTGTTATTTTAACCTTGAATCCCGAAATAACTCATGTAAAATCTACCCGTATTTTGAGGAAAAAAAACGGAGAACCCCATGTCTGTTTTCTCCTGTTCATGCTATAATTATCAGAACATTCTTAATGGATAGAAGGAGGACGACGAAATGAAGCTTTCTCAAAAAGAAACGGAAATACTTGAGATTTTAGAGGAAAACAGCAGACTGACTCCTCTTGCAATTGCTAAAATGGTGCAGCTGTCAGAGGAAGAAACGATTGAAACCATTAAACGTCTTGAAGAACTAAAAGTTATTATTGATTATTCGACAACTGTCAACTGGCGCAAAGTTGATGGCCATGAAGGTGTAACAGCGATGATTGATGTAAAGGTCGCGCCAAAAAGAGGTACAGGCTTTGATGCGATTGCAGAACGGATATACAGATTTAAAGAAGTGAAATCTGTTTATCTCATGTCGGGAGCTTACGACTTATCTGTTGTGATTGAGGGAAGATCGATGTCAGAGGTTGCTCATTTTGTTTCAGATAAGCTATCTACGCTTGATTCCGTGCTGTCAACAACGACTCATTTTATTTTGAAAAAATATAAGCATGACGGCAAAATTTACGAGCAGGATGATGAAGACAGACGAATTGTGGTGTCTCCATGACACAAGAGAGATATCTATCTAAAACCGTTTCACAATTAAAGCCTTCCGGCATCCGCAAGTTCTTTGATCTTGCGGATGGCATGGAAGGTGTTATTTCGCTTGGAGTCGGAGAACCGGATTTTGTCACTTCATGGAATGTCAGAGAAGCATGCATCTTATCGCTTGAGCAGGGCTTTACTTCCTACACAGCGAATGCAGGTCTTGCAGAGCTGAGAGTGGAGATTGTCAGGTATTTGCATCAGAAATTCAATGTTTCTTATCGCTATGAGGACGAAGTTATTGTTACTGTAGGGGCCAGTCAGGCTTTGGATATTGCGTTAAGAGCAATTACTGATCCTTTAGATGAAGTGCTGATTCCAGAACCGTGCTTTGTTTCTTATGGACCTTTAGTATCGCTTGCAGGAGGGGTGCCTGTACCGCTGCATACAAAAGCTGAAGATCAGTTTAAACTTCTGCCAAAACAAATAGAAGCAGCAATTACAGATCGTACAAAGGCGCTGTTGCTTTGCTCGCCAAGCAATCCTACAGGTGCTGTGTTAAATAAACAGGAGCTCGAACAAATCGCTTACATGGCTGAAAAGCACGATTTAATCATTTTAGCTGATGAGATTTATGCTGAACTTACATATGATGAGGCCTATACCAGCTTCCCGAGTTTAAAGGGAATGCAAGAAAGGACGATTTTAATATCAGGCTTTTCAAAAGGCTTTGCGATGACTGGATGGCGCCTTGGTTTTATTGCGGCTCCAGCTGAACTGTCTCAGGCTATGCTTAAAATTCATCAGTACTCAATGATGTGCGCTCCAACAATGGCTCAGTTTGGAGCAATTGAAGCCCTGAAAAACGGACTTCAGGATGTCGAACAGATGAAAAAAAGCTACAGGCAGAGAAGAAATTATTTCGTTGAGACGCTTAATGAAATCGGGCTGCCTTGCCATTTGCCGGGGGGCGCTTTCTACGCGTTTCCGTCCATTGTAAATACCGGACTAAGTTCAGAAGAATTTGCTGAGCGGCTGCTGCTTGAACAAAAGGTAGCTGTTGTGCCCGGGCATGTTTTTGGAGAAAGCGGAGAGGGTTTTATCAGATGCTCATATGCATCTTCCTTAGAGCAGCTGCAAGAGGCATTAAGAAGAATTTCTATTTTTATGAAGAATTTTCAGTAGGAATTCATAAAAAAATGGACAAAACCGTTATGGTTTTGTCCAAAAAACAAAAGGGGGGAATACTAGAAAGCTTATACGCTAATAGTATTCCCCTTTTTATGAGGGATAAACCTCTTTTTTACATTTTTCCGCTTCTAAATTCTGAAGATATTTTTTGAAACAAATAGTCATTAGCTCACGTTTCATAGATGTCAGAAGGAGGGCAGAACATGAACGATGATGAGTTGGTTTTAAAAGCAAAAAAAGGCAATATGAATGCGTTTCAGGAGCTTGTTGAGAAATATACTCCAGTTGTTGAAAAGTTTGCTTATCAGCTGGGAAACCGGCGCGATGATATAGATGATATTACACAGGAAGTATTTATACGCGTGTACCGTTTTCTTGATCAATTTTCAAAAGCGAAATTTTCAACATGGCTTTATAAAATAACCTTGAATGTAACGCGCGATGCTGCAAGGAAACGAATGTCTAATATGCAAAAGATCTTTAAAATTCAAAACGAGCCTGCTAATGATTATCCGGAGGTTGAAGCTCATGTTCTTCAAAATGAAGAAGACAGGACCCTTCATCTATGCATTCAAAAACTTGATGAAAAATACAGAATTCCAATTGTCCTCTATTTTTTTCATGAGCTTAAATATGAAGAGATTGCTGAAATCATGTCAATCACGTTATCAACTGTGAAAACAAGAATTTTAAGAGGAAAAGCGATGCTTAAGAAGATATTGGAGGAGCACGAGAAGAAAGAAGGTGAAACTCATGGATGATCAAATCTTTGAGCAAAGATTATCGAACTTAAAACAATCCTACCAGCAGCTGCCTGTGCAGACTTCTTCAGATAAAATTATGGAACGAATTAAAAAAGAACAGAAAAAGAAGCAGAGCTTTTTCTCGGCACAAACCTTATATGCCGCAAGCTTTATTGGCGTTTTAATTATAGCAGGACTTTTAGGAACACAGCTTTTAATGCAAAAAGAGCACCACAATGGAGGAACAGGGGACCAGCCTCCAGCAGCCGCAGTGCCTCCTTCAGCTGAAGAAATTGAAGCAAGGCATGAAGAAATCAGACAGCTGTATGATGATCAGCTGACGGCATTTGATGAAAAAGTCAGTATAGCTGACCCTGAACAATATTCTTTTATACAAGATGCCAAAAAAGCGGTAGCTGATTTTGAGAAAAGAGATACTTTTAAATCAGAGCCGGAACTAGAAAATTACTACAATAAAGTGAAGCAGACGGTTCGGCAAAATGTCTCAGTTCCAAGTGAGCAGCTTAGAAATTTGCGTACGAAAGCTGAAGAAGGACAGCAAATAAAAGATGAAGAAATCATCAGTTTGCTTGAAAAACAGCGTATCATGAATGAATATTACTTTGAAAAATGGCTGGCCGTCTCACAAAACTTACAATATACAGATGTGTTTGCTTTTGCAGACGAATTGAATCGTTCCGGCACAAATGACCCTGAAGCTGGTCCAGTCGTAAAAGAGATCAGGGACAGCGGGTATCGTTTTTACCATGAAGGGGAAGGGATGATTAATTTTCAGTCTGACCTGGCTATATTGGAAGCGGAACTAAAGCCGAGCCCTCAAATGCAGAAGTATTTTGAAATGGAAAATCAGGCTCAGGTGACAGAAGACGGTGCTGTCAGTGTTACACCGCAGGAACTTGCAGATCGGACAGTTGCATTAGAAGACTTTATTAATAAAAATCCGAATTTTAAATATGGTGAAAAGCTAAAAGAGCGGTATGAATTTTGGCTGTTCTTACTCTTAAAAGGACTTAACAACTCTCCTGCAATCGATGAAGAGAATCGCTTGAAGGAGGAATGGAAGTCGGCAATGGAATATGTCATGGAAAAGAATCCAAATAGTCAAACCGCGGCTGCCGTATCAGAATACTACAATTATTTAAAAGAGAAGAATTTTACGTTTAATACGATAGAGGAATATCAGCAATATAAGGTAACAGTACCAGAAAGCTTAAGGCCGGCAGTATCGTTTTACGGAGGCAGAGAATTCAATTTGCTTCCTTTATCAAATCGAATATACAATGCCTACCTTTCATTTAAGGATGATGGAAACGACACAGCACTAAATGAACTCCAGCCTGCCGATATAATTCGACTATATATGTATACAATTGTTAAGGGAGATGCAGATACTGCTTATGAGCTCCTTTTAAAGGAAGAAGGGACTCCGTCAAAAGAGGAATTTGAACGGGAAATACAGAATAAAGCACCCGAGTATCAAACACTTTCCGATAAGCTGTATAAGCTAGGTGAAAAATATGATGAAAATAACGTAAAATTAGAATTTTTCTATGAGGATGGTTCTGTTGACAGCTTTGAACTAAGAATCGATCCGCAAAATTATTTATCGAAGATTGTTTACGAAAAAAGGAAGTAAATTCTTTCATTAGGTGGATACCGGGCGCTTATGCAGCCCGGTTTTCCTAGTTGCAAAGCCAAGTGTCAGCGTGTGGGTTCAAAATAAGATAGAAAAAATGGGATAGTCCAATAAGTCTCTAAAATGAAGCAGGAAAAACAAATATTATTTCCTGCCTGCTTTTTTCTGTAGGCTCTTTTCGTAAACTTTGTTGTTTTTAGACTACATGTTAAAAATCTTAAGTGGATTGCAGCGGAAGGAACTTGACTCCTGCGGGAAATAGAGGGAAATGGGAGACCCCGCAGGCAGGCCGAGGAGGCTCCCACCCTCCCCGCGGAAAGCAAGTTCCTGGAGCGGAAAGGAACGGACTACATTTATAATTGAAAACAACTATTTTTGCGAAAACAAACTTTCTGGACAGCCCCGTCTGGCATTAGGGTCCAAGAGTTATATGAGGAAAGTAACAATCCGTTTTCTTTGGAGAGGGCTAAAAAGAAGTTTTACGATCCTAATAACAAAACCGTTAGATGTATCATAGCCTATGATGATATCCCGATTGGTAAAGGATTCTCTTGCGACGTATGAACGTGCAATCGCCGCTATGAAAAGTGCGGTTTTAATAAAGTAAACCTGCTGAAAAACCCGCCCTTTTCATGAATGCGCTTATAAATATTACTGGCTTATGGAAAACAAGAAACCTCAATCTTCGAAAAGCTCAAAGGCTTGACATAAATAAAATATTTCATTGAAAAAAATGGAGATATATGATATAGTTTTAAATTGCGTATATTAAACGAGAAAAATACAACTTATATAGGAGTGTTACCATGAGCACAAAATACGAAACAGGTTCTGTTCACACAGGCAAAGTAACAGGAATCCAACGCTACGGAGCGTTTGTAGCATTAGATGAATCAACACAAGGTTTAGTTCACATTTCTGAAATCGCACACGGTTTTGTTAAAGATATTAACGAGCAATTAAAAGTTGGCGATGAAGTTCAAGTAAAAGTTCTTTCAGTTGACGAGCAAGCTGGAAAAATCAGCCTTTCAATTCGTGCAACTCAAGAAGCTCCAGCACAAACTGAAGCTCCTAAAAAGCCTAAAAAGCGTCAAGCTACAATGAAAGCAACTCCTGCTTATTCTAATGAAACTCCACAAGGTTTCAACACTCTTAAAGAGAAATTAGAAGAGTGGATCGAGCAGTCTAAACAAACAAATAAATAAGAACATGAAAAGGATGCATCCTGTTGGATGGATTCTTTTTTTTTTGCATAAAAAAAGCACCGGATTAAAATTCGGTGCTTACTCTTTAGCGTGCTTCTGGTTTTGGTTCTGTACGGCCGAGTTCAGCTGCAGGCTTGAAGAGGATGGCAAGGTTGATAAGACCTGCAATTCCTACTAGTCCATAGATAATTCTAGATAATGCAGCGTCCTGGCCGCCGAAAATAGCAGCTACTAAATCAAATTGGAAGAAGCCGATTAAACCCCAGTTTATCGCTCCGATAATAGTAAGTACAAGTGCAATTCGCTGTAATGCGCTCATGCTGTTACCTCCTTTAAATATGTGAATGCACTCATAGATTGTGAAGATATCGGTCAAATTATTCATGCTGTTAAAAAAGAGTTTGCCAAGCGCATTTCTTGCAAAAACAATCAAAAACAGGTCATACTTAATTTATATAAAGTAAGGAGGCGATGATTGTGGAAAATTTTACATACCATAATCCTACTAAATTAATTTTTGGTAAAAATCAGCTTGAACAGCTAAAAACAGAGGTGCCTAAATACGGCAAAAATGTTCTCCTTGTTTATGGAGGCGGAAGCATTAAACGGAATGGTTTATATGACAAAGTTCTTGCGCAGCTTGAGGAAATCGGAGCGAACGTGTTTGAACTTGCAGGAGTTGAACCAAATCCAAGGTTATCGACTGTAAAACGGGGCGTAAATCTATCTAAAAGCGAAAACATTGACTTTCTTTTAGCCGTAGGCGGAGGAAGCGTCATAGACTGTACAAAAGCTATCGCTGCAGGAGCGAAATATGACGGAGATGCTTGGGATATTGTTACGAAAAAACATATGCCGACAGAAGCTCTTCCTTTTGGAACAGTTCTCACATTAGCAGCAACTGGATCTGAAATGAATGCTGGTTCTGTTATCACAAACTGGGAAACCCAGGAAAAATACGGATGGGGAAGTCCTCTGACATTCCCGAAATTCTCTATTTTAGATCCTGTCAACACGTATACAGTTCCGCAGGACCAAACAGTGTATGGCATGGTGGACATGATGTCCCATGTGTTTGAACAATATTTCCACCATACTAAAAACACACCGCTGCAGGATCGTTTCTGTGAAGCTACTTTAAAAACAGTTATTGAAACAGCTCCTAAGCTGATGAATGACTTAGAAAATTATGAGCTTCGCGAAACCATTCTGTATTCAGGCACAATTGCATTAAACGGTTCTCTGCAAATGGGATACCGCGGCGATTGGGCTACTCATAACATTGAGCATGCTGTATCAGCTGTATATGACATTCCGCATGCAGGCGGCCTCGCGATCCTTTTCCCTAACTGGATGAGACATACGCTGGATGAAAATGTTGGACGCTTTAAACAAGTGGCTGAACGTGTATTCAATGTAGACCCAGAAGGAAAATCAGATCGTGATATCGCATTAGAGGGAATTGATAAGCTAAGCGAATTCTGGAGCAGCTTAGGCGCGCCAAGCCGCCTGGCTGATTATGACATCACAGACGAGAAGATTGATCTGATTGCTGATAAAGCAATGGCTAATGGCGAGTTCGGCAACTTTAAAAAGCTGAATAAAGAAGACGTTCTTGCAATCTTGAGAGCATCTCTGTAATAGCAGAACACCCTGTTTTGGCAGGGTGTTTTATTTATTTTTGAATTGGACACGTTTACATCAGGAGGCTCGCTTGATTTACCCTCTCAGTTTCGTTAAAGTGAAAGAGGATAAAAATTTTTATATGCGATGGAGGAACTGCAATGACACATGTTCGTTTTGATTATTCTAAAGCGTTGTCATTTTTTGGTGAACACGAACTTACATATTTGCGCGATTTCGTTAAAGTGGCGCATCATTCAATTCATGAAAAAACAGGTGCTGGAAGCGACTATCTGGGATGGGTTGATCTTCCGTCTGAGTATGATAAAGAAGAATTTGCACGCATTCAAAAAAGTGCTGAAAAAATCAAATCTGATTCAGATGTTCTTTTAGTTGTCGGAATTGGCGGTTCATACCTTGGAGCACGTGCTGCTCTTGAAATGCTGAACCATTCTTTCTACAATGCTCTATCTAAAGAACAGCGCAAAACGCCTCAGATCATTTTTGTTGGAAATAATATCAGCTCAACCTACATGAAGGACTTAATGGATCTTCTTGAGGGGAAAGACTTCTCCATCAATGTTATTTCTAAATCAGGCACAACGACAGAACCTGCGCTTGCATTCCGTATTTTCCGCAAGCTGCTTGAAGAAAAATACGGTAAAGCTGAAGCTAAATCCCGTATTTATGCGACAACAGACAAAGCTCGCGGTGCTTTAAAAACACTTGCGACTGAAGAAGGCTACGAATCATTCATTATTCCAGATGATGTTGGCGGACGTTATTCTGTATTGACAGCTGTTGGTTTATTGCCGATTGCTGCTGCAGGAGCTGACATTGAAGAAATGATGAAAGGTGCAACAGCTGCTATGGAGGACTTTGCAAATTCTGAGCTTGAAGAGAATGCTGCCTATCAATATGCTGCTGTCAGAAATGCATTATATAACCGCGGCAAAACGATTGAAATGCTCATTAACTATGAGCCGGGTCTTCAATACTTTTCAGAGTGGTGGAAACAGCTGTTTGGCGAAAGTGAAGGAAAAGATCAAAAAGGTATTTTCCCTGCTTCAGCAAACTTCTCAACGGATCTTCATTCAATGGGACAATATGTTCAAGAAGGACGCCGTGATTTATTTGAAACCGTGCTGAACGTAGAGAAGCCTCGTCATGAATTAACGATTGAAGCAGAAGAAAATGATTTGGACGGTTTAAATTACTTAGCTGGAGAATCAGTTGATTTCGTTAATAAAAAAGCATTCCAGGGCACAATGCTTGCTCATACAGACGGAGGCGTTCCAAACTTGATCGTGAACCTTCCGGAAATGAACGAGTACACATTCGGATACCTTGTTTATTTCTTCGAAAAAGCATGTGCAATGAGCGGATATCTTTTAGGAGTCAATCCATTTGACCAGCCTGGTGTTGAAGCATACAAAGTTAACATGTTTGCTTTACTTGGCAAACCTGGTTTTGAAGAAGTGAAAGCAGAGCTTGAAAAGCGTTTGAAATAAAAACAAAAAGGAGATGCGCCACATGGCGCATCTCCTTTTTTAATGATAAAAAAGAACCCTTTAGGAAAACCTATTCTTTAAAAGGAGGTTGATGGACGTGATTGAAATTCCATCAAAGCTTGAAGGGAAGTCATTTAAGCTCTATCATCTTGAACAGCAGCTGAAACCGCTTGGATATGCGATTGGCGGAGGATGGGAGTATGATCATGGATCATTTGATTATAAGATTGATGATGAAGTAGGCTATCAGTTCCTGCGTGTTCCATTTACAGCGGTGGATGGCCAGCTTGATTCGCAAAATACAACAGTTAAGCTGACAAATCCATACTTGCTTTCACATAAATACCAAATTGGACTTGATGATAATGTTCATATTGGAAATGTGAAAGCTTCGTTTGATCAATTTCAGGAACCTCAGGACAAGGATGCCGAGTTTCCTGAAAAGTATATTGATCTTGGCAAGGATCTAGTGAAAGAACTTGAAGCAGTTTTGCTGGACTAATGAGTAATCAGAATGAGTAAATCATCCTGATGCAGGACTTGGGAGATGGGCGGGTTTAACTTCGTCTTATCTCCTTTTTTAATGCCGATTAACAGCAGCTCTTTTTCTAGAAGGGCATGGCTTGCCGCATGAAAGGTTTCTCCTATTAGTTCCTCGGGAATCGGTTCTATTTTGAAGTAGTTTCCATTTGCCGGATTAAGTTCTGAGTATACGCTTGATAATCCATACTTTGCTAAGTAGCTGTTCATCATTAAGTGACTTGACAGCTGATAGGATTTAATAATCTCATCAGCACCTGCACGTTTTGCATTATTCAGCTGCATCCCGGTAACGAGCTCAATGACCGTATATAAATCAGGGTTTATCCCTTTTAAAGCAAGCAAAATAAGGATGGAATGCATATCAGCGTCCGATTCATTTTTATGCTGGTTCGCTGTAATGATAGCTGCATCCGCCTGTTCGATATTCGCTTTCACAAGCGTGCGGTCTATTGTCGGATTTCCTCTAATAAAATGAAGATTTTCAATAAGTGGTGACTCCTCAAGCGTATCATCAATTAAAACGAGGTTTTTGTATGGCTTTATTTTTTGAAAGGTCTCAATGAGTTCGCTCGTTTTCTCATTCCATCCGATAATGACGATATGATTGCCATGTTTAAACGTGGTATCCCCTTTAAGGTATGAATGCTGTTTTTGAAAAGCTGCAGCTGACAATGTAGCAAAATAGGTTGTGACAAATCCTGCACCGATTAAGATGAGTACCATTCCTACAAAGCGTCCCGCTACGGTTTTCGGCACATAGTCTCCGAAGCCGACTGTGGATACGGTGACAAGCGCCCACCAGATTCCATCAAACACGGTTGGGAAAACTTCAGGTTCAATAAGTGAAATTACCTGACCGAAGAGAAGCACAATCAGCATCACAATCAAAACAATTCTAAAATACAGCGGCCACTTCAGCCAATCAATTAATAATTTATTAGACCTCACTATATTCACCTCTTATTTTTCTTTTGGAAGAAAAGAAAGGACCTCTCTTATAATAGAATTAATTTTCTCAGTGACAGCATCTTTTCCGTAGGCACCTATAGCTTTTTCGATTGCTGACATCGTTTTCTCATTAAATTCGATAACAGGCTTATCCTCTTCTGCGTCATTGTAAAATTGGATAAAGACATCAAGTCCTTCGTTCATTTTATCAATCGCATCGCTGAGTGCGTTTTTTTCATCTTCTGTCAGTTTCATCGTTTCACTTCCCGTTCAAAACGTATTCCTCCGTAGTATGTGCAATCTTACTCTATTTTTTCGGCAATCGTTGAAAGTTATCATCTTTGTCCTCAGGCATGTAATTTATTCTTTTGTAAAAGATAAAAGAAACAGGCATTACCTGAGGTTGATAACTTATGAAAAAAAGATATGTATCAGTAAAAAAGAAGTTTTGGATCAGCCAGACAGCTGCCGTTCTTTGGATGGGCGCTTCGATCTTCATTTCATTGCCATGGGTAAGGGAGCTGGCAGAAATCATTGGTTTTCCTCTTGCCATTATGATTATTGCCGGAATTGCGTATATTCCGGGATTTTTAAATGCTTTTTTAGTGTGCAGTCTGTGGATCGACAGACAGCCAGGACATAAGAACACCAGCCCCGATGTGCCGGTTACCGTCATTATTGCTGCAAAAAATGAGGAAAGAAATATTGGGACTGCGATTCATTACATCGCTAAACAGGATTATGAAGGCGAGATTCATGTGATCGTGGTTGATAATGGTTCCACTGATGAAACTGCAGCTAGAGCTGATAAGACTGGGAAAGAACTAAGGCTGAACCTGCGAGTTTTTAATGAGGAGAAGCAGGGGAAATTTCATGCTTTGAACCGTGGAATCAGTCAAACAGATACGGAGTTTGTTTTGACGCTTGATGCTGATACTCTTTTACATAAAAGTGCCATTCGCTATATAGTTGCCAGAATGGTCAGTTCACCTGAAGATGTATGTGCTGTTGCAGGTACGATTCTTGCGAGAAACAGCCGTGAGAATTTACTTACAAAAATGCAGGAGTGGGATTATTTCCTTGGAATTGCAGCCATAAAGAGACTTCAGGGACTTTATCAGGGAACACTTGTCGCACAAGGGGCTTTTAGTCTTTATAAGACAGAAGCAGTAAAGGAAATCGGAGGCTGGCCTGAAGCTATTGGTGAGGATATTGTGCTGACATGGCGGTTCCTCCACCGCAACTACAGGGTTTACTTTGAGCCGCTTTCTGTTGCTTTTACTGAAGTTCCGGCGACGCTGCGTCATTTTGCCAAACAGAGATCAAGATGGGCCAGGGGAATGATCGAAGCTTTGAAGGAAATGAAGCCTTGGCACCAGCCGGTTCTCTTCGCGAAATTTTTGACCGGCATAAACTTTATCATGCCATACCTGGATTTTACATACACATTGTTCTGGATTCCGGGCCTTATTCTTGCATTCTTGGGTTACTTTTGGATTGTAGGACCGATGACATTATTTGTTCTTCCGATTACTTTAATCAGCTATTACAGCATTTACTCCTATCAGAAAAAAGTGTTCAGGGAGCTTGATTTAAAAGTCAGAAAAAACACGGCTGGGTTCTTCTTATTTGTCTTAGCTTATCAAATGATCATGTCGCCAGTGTCTGTGTGGGGGTATATCCAAGAATTTTTTCATTTAAGGAGAATATGGAAATAAATGAGATGCTAATCGTCTTCTAATTAGTAAAGAATAGAAACTATATATGAGTATTCACCTAGATGGATTTCACCAAAGAAGGGAGGTGACCTTATCCGCTGACGGGTAAGGGAACTCTTGATTGTCACAAATTTATTATTGGTCGCCCTGTTAATTGCTGCTACCGGATTTTTTGTTGCTGCAGAATTTGCCATAGTTAAGGTGAGAAGTTCCAGAATTGATCAACTGGTCGGTGAAGGGAATAAGAACGCGATAGCTGCAAAAAAAGTGACAGGCAGCCTGGATGAATATTTATCCGCCTGCCAGCTCGGCATTACCATTACAGCCCTTGGACTTGGATGGCTTGGGGAGCCGACAATTGAACATTTGCTTCATCCTTTTTTTGACTCATGGGGACTAAACCCATCGCTTTCAGGCATTTTATCGTTTGTTCTGGCTTTTTTAGCTATTACTTACTTGCATGTAGTTATTGGGGAGCTTGCGCCAAAAACACTTGCTATTCAAAAAGCCGAGTGGGTGACAATGACTCTGTCCCGGCCGCTCATTATTTTTTATAAAATCATGTATCCCTTTATAAAAACGCTGAATGGTTCTGCATTATTTATTGTCAGGCTGTTCGGTCTGCATGCGGCATCAGAGCATGAAATGGCTCATACAGAAGAGGAACTGCGGATCATTTTGTCTGAAAGCTTAAAAAGCGGCGAGATCAATCAGTCAGAATATAAATACGTTAATAAGATTTTTGAATTTGATAATCGAATAGCCAAAGAAATCATGGTTCCAAGAACAGAGATGGTTACAGTGGCACTCGAAGATTCTTTTGAGGAAAACTTAGAGATCATGAGGAGCGAACGGTATACAAGATATCCGCTTGAACATGAAGACAAAGACAACATTGTGGGGCTCGTAAATATCAAAGAAGTATTAGATGCCCTATACATGTCAAAAGAAGGCGTGCTCCTTAAAAATTATATACGTCCCGTAATTAAGGTTATCGAAACAATTCCCATTCAGGATTTATTGCTGAGAATGCAAAAAGACCGGATTCATATGGCAATCCTGGTTGATGAATATGGCGGAACAGCCGGGCTTGTAACAGTAGAGGACATCCTTGAGGAAATCGTCGGAGAAATCCGCGATGAGTTTGACGTGGACGAACTGCCTAATGTTCAAAAGAAAAGCGAATATCATTACATTTTCGACGGCAAAGCACTAATTGAAGAAGTGAATGATCTCCTTCAGCTCGAGATTGATTCAGAAGACGTGGATACAATCGGCGGCTGGGTTCTCACCGAGAAAATCGATGTGAAAAAAGGAGACAAAATCATGTCTGACGGATACGAGTTTACCGTAACGGACATGGAAGGGCATCATATTAAGACGCTTGAAGCAAAAAAGAAGATGGAAGCAGTAACAGGTGATCCAGAATGATTGCCTGTTTTTTTATATGTGAAGAATTCAACAAAAAGATGCAAAACACACGCATTTTACCACCGGAATAGTTGGAAGTGTTCATTTTTAATGGCTGTTTTCGCATAGATTGTTGTTTTTGATTATAAATATTGTCCGTTCCTTTCCGCTGCAGGAACTTGCTTTCCGCGGGGAGCGTGGAAGCCTCCTCGGCGAGCCTGCGGGGTCTTCCATTTCGCTCTATTTTCCCGCAGGAGTCAAGTTCCTTCCGCTACAATCCACTAATGGTTTTAAATCATCTAGTCTAAAAGCAACAATGTTTACGAAAAGAGCCTTTTTAATAGAATAACTTCTCGATGATAAACATGCTAACTATTACAGAAAAAGACATTCCACTGTCCTCTAGAGGGCTGGAACTATCGGGAAACATCATCTCACTATCTTGAACGGACGTTTCACTATCCGTCCGCTTCGACTATTATTTAGTTGAATAATTTTTTTCCCTCTGATAGCATTAGTGAGTTCTTATCGTTATTAGTTGGAGGGATTTTTGGATGAAAGCTTATCGCTTTCCGCTTATTTTGCTGTCTTCTGTTCTTATTGGCGGAATAATCGGACTTGTGTTTGGAGAAAAAGCAACATTATTAAAACCGTTTGGTGATCTGTTTTTGAATGCCATGTTTACGGTTGTTGTACCATTAGTATTCTTTACAATCGCTTCTTCCATAGCAAATATGGGAGGAACGAAGCGGCTCGGAAAGATTATGGGAAGCATGCTTGGCGTGTTTCTGTTTACAGGCTTAATTGCTGCTCTTTATATGGTAGTCGTTGTTAAAATCATTCCGCCTGCACAGGGAGTGTCTCTTCAGCTTGAAAAACCGGAGGCGCTGGAAGATGTAACACTTGCAGACCAAATTGTCAGCACATTTACGGTTCCGGATTTTGTTGAGTTATTTTCAAGAAATAACATGCTGGCAATGATTGTTTTTTCAGTTTTAGTAGGACTGTCGGTTTCGATGATCGGGGAAAAAGGGAAGCCGTTTGCAAGCTTTCTTTCGTCCGGATCAGAAGTTTTAATGAAGCTTGTATCATTAATTATGTATTATGCACCGATCGGGCTCGGCGCTTATTTCGCGACTTTAGTCGGTGAATACGGTCCAATGCTATTAGGTACTTATTTCAAAGCAGGTGTCATGTATTACGTCTCGGCATTTATCTATTTTGTGATTGCCTTTACAATTTACGCATTCATGTCTGGAAAAAGGCAGGCGGTCACTGTATTCTGGAAAAATATGCTTTCTCCAACCGTGACTTCACTTGCTACCTGCAGCAGTGCAGCTTCGATTCCTGTGAACCTTGAAGCTACACGCAAAATGGGCGTGAGCGCTGATATTCGCGAAACCACTGTCCCTCTGGGTGCTGCTCTTCACAAGGATGGATCCGTACTTGGAGGCGTATTAAAGATTGCTTTTCTTTTTGGAATCTTTGAAATGAACTTCTCAGGTTTTGGCACATTAACAAGTGTTGTTCTTGTAGCCATTCTCGTTGGAACGGTAATGGGAGCTATTCCAAGCGGCGGTATGATTGGTGAAATGCTGATTCTCACGCTTTACGGATTTCCGCCTGAAGCCCTGCCTATCATTGCGGCAATCTCCACGATTATTGATCCGCCGGCAACGATGCTCAATGCTACCGGCGATAATGTCAGCAGCATGATGGTTTCCAGATTAGTAGAAGGAAAAGACTGGATGAAGAAAAAAACAGCTGAACTTAGTTCCAAAATTGCATAATTGTTTGAGAAGGGATTGTCCAATAAGTCTTTAAAATGAAGCAGGCAGGAAAAACAAATGTTATTTCCTTCCTGCTTTTTATGTAGACTCTTTTCGTAAACTTTGTTGTTTTTAAACTACTTGTTAAAAATCTTGAGTGGATTGCAGCGGAAGGAACTTGACTCCTGCGGGAATTAGAGGGAAGTTGGAGACCCCGCAGGCATGCCGAGGAGGCTCCAACCCTCCCCGCGGAAAGCAAGTTCCTGCAGCGGAAAGGAACGGACAACATTAATAATCGAAAACACCAATTTATGCAAAAACAGACTATCTGGACAGCCTCTTCTTTTTTAATTTTTAGTGAATACAAAAATTTTGGGCTCAGCTTTGATGTCCAGCGCAAGCGCAGCCGGAGCTAAACGGGCACTTGCGCTGTTCTTACTAGAAAACTATTAGAAGGAATTCAAAGGAAATTGTTCATTCTTTAACATAATTAGAGTATAATATTTTTTAGTAATGACAACTTTTAATTAAATGTAAGCGAATACTTTTATTTTTAACATTTTAACCCTATTTTTCATTCGTCTTACTCGACGTTAAGGTTGATATAAAGGAGTGTTTCAGTTGAAAAAGATTTGGTGGAAAGAATCGGTTGCATACCAAATATATCCTAGAAGTTTCATGGATTCCAATGGTGACGGAATTGGCGATATCCGCGGCATTATTTCTAAATTAGATTACTTAAAGGATTTCGGCATCGATGTGATCTGGATTTGCCCAATTTTTACATCACCTAATGCTGACAACGGATATGATATCAGTGATTATCAGGATATTATGGCAGACTTCGGAACAATGGAGGATTTTGATGACCTTCTGGCTGAAGTGCATAAGAGAGATATGAAGCTGATCCTTGATTTAGTCGTTAATCACACTAGTGATGAGCATCCTTGGTTCATCGAATCACGCTCTTCAAAAGAGAACGACAAACGGGACTGGTACATCTGGCGCGATGGCAAAAACGGCAAAGAGCCAAACAACTGGGAAAGCATCTTCAGCGGTTCGGCATGGGAGCTTGACGAAGAAACAAATCAATATTACATGCATGTATTCGCAGCAAAGCAGCCTGATTTAAACTGGAAAAACGAAGAAATGAGACAAGCTGTATACGATATGATTAACTGGTGGCTTGATAAAGGCATCGACGGGTTCCGTGTAGACGCAATTTCTCATATCAACAAAAAAGATGGCTTTCCTGATCTGCCTAACCCGAACGGACTTGATTTTGTTTCCTCATTTGATTATCACATGAACGTAGAAGGTATTATGGAGCATCTAAGCGAGCTGAAAGCGCAAACGTTTGCACGTTACGATATCATGACAGTGGGCGAAGCGAATGGCGTTAAGCTTGAGCAGGCGGAAGACTGGGTTGGCGATACAAATGGCATCTTCAACATGATTTTCCAATTCGAGCACCTCAATTTATGGGACAATGGAACAGAAGGAACAGTCGACCTCATTAAGTTAAAAGAAACGTTAACAAAATGGCAAAAGGGATTGGACGGTTCCGGGTGGAACGCATTATTCCTTGAAAATCACGACCAGCCTCGCTCTGTATCAACATGGGGCAATGATAAAGAGTATCTGACTGAAAGTGCAAAAGCCCTCGCAGCCATGTACTTCTTAATGCAGGGTACACCATTTATTTATCAGGGACAGGAGCTTGGAATGACAAACGTTCATTTCCCGTCAATTGATGATTATGATGATGTAGCCATGAAAAACCTTTACCGCATTGAAACAGCAAAAGGACGCTCACATGAAGAAATTATGGAAATTATCTGGCATAAGGGCCGTGATAATTCCCGTACACCAATGCAATGGAATGAAGAGAAAAACGGAGGCTTCACAACAGGCACACCATGGTTTGGAGCTAACGAAAACTATAAACAAATCAACATTGAAAAGCAGTTGAAAGATGAGAACTCAGTCTATCATTTCTATAAAAAAATGATTGATCTGCGCAAGGAGCATCTAGTTTTTGTTTATGGATCTTACGACTTGATTCTTCCAAAAGACAAGCAAATTTATGCCTACACAAGAACATATGAAGGCAAAACAGCACTGGTTATCGCAAACATCAGCAACAAAACAGCTTTCTACCAGTACAGCAAGCTGCCGTTATCGAAAGAACAGCTGATTCTTCAAAACTATGAAGCTGCTGACCACAAACACACAACTTCATTCACATTGAAGCCATTCGAAACAAGAGTTTACGTTCTTTAATTCACATGACCCCCAACAAGGATGAATGCCTTTTGGGGGTTTTTTTGTCATTAGACGGATCAATTCATTTGAAGAGGCGTTCCGAACGTGCCTGATTATGCTTCTTAATGATACAATTCAACCAAAGGAAATAAGGAGGGACATGCAACATGCTGAAAAGCTTTACTTTAAAAACACACTCTCGCGATGAGATGGCAGATGTGACATCAAGTGTTGAAAAACTAGTGAGAGAAGCTTCTATAAAAGAAGGCACTGTCCTTATTTACTGCCCGCATACTACAGCAGGCATTACAATCAATGAAAATGCGGATCCGGATGTAAAAAGAGACATGATCAGACGTTTTGACGAAATCTTTCCTTGGCAACATGAGGAGGACCGGCATGAAGAAGGAAATACAGCCGCTCATATGAAAGCGAGCACTGTGGGGGCATCGCAGCATGTTATCGTAACGGACGGAAAGCTGCTGCTGGGTACGTGGCAGGGAATTTACTTCTGTGAATTTGACGGTCCCAGAGAACGGACATTTTACGTAAAGGTGCAGGCAAATGGGGAAAAGATATCATAACTTAGATGGTGTCGAAAACACCAAAAGCTTTTCTGACTTCAGAAAGTGGATGAAGGAGCGGAGATCGAAAGAAAAGGATTTATCCATATCCATTGAATCTGCTGAAAAAACTTATATAAAAGAGATTAAAAATAATCGGTCTCGAACGAGCATAACCTGGGTTGGTCATTCTGCGTTTTTGATTCAGATTGATGGAGTAAACATTCTGACCGACCCCGTTTGGGCAGAACGAATGGGCATGCAAAAACGGCTGACAAGACCCGGTCTTCCGATTGATGAGCTGCCCGAAATAGATGCAGTCCTGATTTCGCATGGGCATTATGATCACTTGGACTTTGCAGCGATCAAACGGCTGAAAGGCAAACCCCTTTTTTATGTGCCTGAGGGACTTGGTGCTTTATTTCTAAGAAGAGGCTACAAAAATGTGACAGAAGCGTCCTGGTGGGAAGCCTTTCACATGAAAGGCGTCAGCTTAACCTTTGTTCCTGCCCAGCATTGGACAAGAAGAACACTCTGGGATACGAACACGTCTCACTGGGGTGGATGGGTGATTCAAATTTCGTCATACTCAATCTACTTCGTTGGAGACACAGGATATTTCCGCGGTTTTAAGGAAATCGGCGAGAAGCTGGACATTGATGCCGTGCTCATGCCAATCGGCGCCTATGAACCCGAGTGGTTCATGAATGTATCCCATATCAACCCGGAGGATGCAGTCAAAGCATATCAAGATTTAAACGCAAAAGGGCCGTTTATTCCAATGCATTACGGGGCATACCGGCTCGCGGACGATACGGGGCCGGAAGCTCTGGAGCGGCTGCTTTCAGAATGGGACAAGCGCACACTGGATCCCGGACAGCTTAACGTAATGAAAATCGGAGAGACATGGTGGGTAGAGCATTGACCAAAATAGTGTATGGTGTAGCTGCTGGATTGTAAAAGAAAACGCAGGGATTCTAAATTCCCTGCGTTTCTTAAATCTTAGCTCCCATTAGTGGAATAAGATTTTCACCGTAAAATTCATTGTTTTTCACACATCAAAAACGTAATCTGTTTTCTTCAGCCCCGCACTCTGTGAGCGGCTGATTCTTCCTTCTTGGAAGGCAAAAACTCTTTAAATCCTTTGATTGTTTCCGGAGTTTCTTTAGCAATCTCAATTGTTGTCTGCACGGTCTGTTTTTTGTATTCAACATCTGACATGATTTTCTCCTGTGTGGCAGAAAGCTTCGTAGTTTCGGTTTGAATGCCCTCTGTTTGCTTTTGAATGCGGTTAGCCGTTTCCTGAAGATCCTGCAATGCAGGCTGCGCTTTCTTAAACGTTCTAAAAGCAGAGACTCCTAAATAAATAAGTGCACAAACTACAAGAGCGATGCTTATATAAACAATGGTCATCTGATAATCTCCTTTCGATTTCATCTCTTTTTTATTTTTTACCCTAAAAAGGTCATTCTTAATCTTGTATAGAAGGCCTCATATTTTCTGGATCCTTTAGCCAGGAGCGAATGCCGCGGCCTGCATAAGGCTCGTCTTCAAAACGCGGAATAACATGCAGGTGGGCATGGAAAATATGCTGTCCTCCCGTTTCTCCTGAATTCCATCCAATCGTATAGCCATCAGGCTGATACTCTTCGTCAAGCAATTTCTTCACTTCCTGCAGGAGACTGAAAGTAGCAAGCCACTCTTCTTCTGTTAACTCGAAAACGGTCGGCCTGTGCTCTCTCGGAACGATTAAGCCCGAACCTTTCAGCACTTTTTGCGGCATTTGCAAAAAGAGGCAATGTTCATTGGACAAAACGGCTTGTTGATCTTCTATCATTAAGGGATTGCAAAGCGGGCATAATTCTTCCACCTAAGACCACTCCAATCTTTCTGAATCTATTTTTTACCATTTTAGCATAATCAGCTAAGATGACGTCACTATTTGCCTCTATGAGGGTATTCCTTTTAGTATGGCAGGGAACAGCGCATGACATGTAGAAGAAGATATACAGCATTCTTCTGAAATTGGAGGGAAACTTATATGACATGGCATCATACTTCTATAAGCAGGCTGCTGAAGATTGAATACCCGATTGTTCAAGCGCCGATGGCAGGAGGAATTACTGTTCCTGAGCTGGTCAGCGCAGTCAGCGAGGCCGGGGCGTTAGGATCAGTCGGTGCAGGGTATTTAACGTCCGCTCAGCTTGATCAGCAAATAAAAGAAATAAAAGCTTTAACAGGCAGACCGTTTAACGTGAATCTTTTCGTACCTGAAAAAGAAGTAAGCATCAGCAAAGAAGCTATTCAGACGATGAAGGATATTCTTAAAAAAATGAACATGCCTGTCCAGGATGTTTCGTTCACAAATGAAACGAGTTATTCAAATTATGAGAAGCAGCTTGAGACTGTTCTTCTAAATGATGTGCCGATTTGTTCATTTACTTTTGGCCTTCCTTCAATTGAAGCTGTCAGGGAGCTGAAACGGGCAGGCAGGATCGTAATAGGTACGGCAACAACGGTTGCGGAAGCTATTTTATTTGAAGAGCGCGGGGCAGACGTGATCGTCATGCAGGGAAGCGAAGCAGGAGGACACCGCGGTACATTCAATGATTCCGCTGATGCCTGTATTGGCACTATGGCTCTTGTACCCCAGGCGGCAGATGCTCTGAGCGTACCGGTTATTGCTGCTGGCGGGATTGCAGATGCTAGAGGAATCGCAGCAGCACTGATCCTTGGTGCAGATGGCGTTCAGCTGGGCAGTGTTTTTATCCCCTGCACAGAAAGCGGTGCTCCTGCTGCTTACAAAGCAAAAATACTAAGCAGCAAAGATGATGAAACGGTTCTGACGAGAGCCTTTTCAGGCAAATATGCACGCGGAATATCAAATGACTTTATTCAGAAAATGAAACCATTTGAAAACAGCATTTTGCCTTATCCTGTGCAAAATGAACTGACAAAACGGCTGCGCAGTCATGCGGCACAAGAGCTAAATGCAGAGAACATGTCGCTGTGGGCAGGACAGAGTTTAAGATTGATTAATGAATCAATGTCTGCGAAAGAGGTTTTAGACAGATTAATTGCAGGAATGAACGATGTAACAGAATCAGCCGGAAGGACGTGAATGCAAGTGGATCTTAAAACGGCGGCGGCCCTTGATGAGAAAGATGAGCTTGCCCATTTTCGAGATGAGTTCTATCTGAAGAATACGATTTATTTAGACGGCAATTCACTTGGCCTGCCTTCAAAAAGAGCAGAGGCAGCGCTGCTGTCAATGCTTGATGCCTGGAAGGAGTTTGGGATTGACGGCTGGACACAAGGAGAAAAGCCCTGGTACTACTTAGCTGAAACACTAGGAGAGCAGTCTGCTTTTCTGGTAGGGGCGAAGCCTGAAGAGGTAGTTGTGACTGGGTCAACAACAGTTAATCTGCATCAGCTTGCTGCGAGCTTTTTTCATCCAGAGAAAAAGAGGACGAAGATTCTGGCAGATGACCTGAACTTTCCATCTGACATTTATGCCCTGCAAAGCCAGCTGTCTCTAAGAGGGCTCGACCCTGCGGTGCATCTAGTTAAAGTGAATAGCAGGGATGGGCATACGCTTAGTGAAGAAGATATCATCGCTTCAATGACAGATGAGATTGCCTTAATTGTTTTGCCTACTGTTCTATACCGGAGCGGACAGCTTTTGAATATCGAAAAGCTGACGAAGGCCGCAAGCGAGCGCGGGATTTTGATTGGTTTTGACGGGTGTCATTCAGTAGGAGCCGTTCCGCATGAGTTTCACAAATGGGGGGTAGATTTTGCCTACTGGTGCAATTACAAGTATTTAAACGGGGGGCCTGGGGCAGCAGCAGGGCTGTTTGTTCATGAAAAGCATTTAGGGAAAATGCCGGGCTTAAGCGGGTGGTTTGGGTCAAATAAAGAGTCTCAATTTGATATGGAGCACACTTTTACACCTGCATCCACTGCCGGAGCCTATCAGATTGGAACGCCCCATATTTTCAGTTCTGCCCCTCTATCTGCTTCTCTTCAACTTTTTAAAGAGGCAACTCTATCAGCCATCCGCAAAAAGTCACTGAATATGACAAGAATTATGATGGATTTAATTGATTCAGAGCTTTCAGGGTTTGCTTTTCGCATCATCAATCCTGCAGAAGACGAAAGACGCGGGGGGCACGTTGCACTCCTGCACCCTGAAGCAGCAAGGATTTGCAAAGCGCTAAAGCAGGCTGGCGTCATTCCGGATTATCGCTCACCCAACATTATCAGACTGGCCCCGGTTGCATTGTATACGTCCTACGAAGAAATTTGGAGAACAATCCAGGTTTTAAAGGACATTATGAGGGAAAAAAGATATGAACAATATGAAAATAAACGTGAGGTGATCGCATGAAGATTATTGATGTTTCAAGACCTGTCCAAAATAGCACGCCAACGTGGCCCGGCGATACGCCATTTGATTTTGAACTAATGTGGACAAAAGAAGCAAGCGGATCTGTTAACGTGGGCAAGCTTGAAATGAGCACCCATACCGGGACGCATATAGATGCCCCGTTTCATTTTGATTCAGAGGCGAAAAAAGTACATGAGCTTGATCTTTCCATCTACTGCGGAAAAGCAAAAGTCATCCATCTTCAAGGTGTTGAAGTGATAACAGCACACGAGTTGAAAAAATTCGGCCTTTCTCAAACTGAAAGGCTGTTAATCCGCACAGATTCCTGGGATGACCCGCTAAGATTTCCAGAAGAGTTCTCTTATTTTCATCCTGATGCAGCCGCTTATCTGAAAGAAATCGGAGTCAGGCTTATAGGAGTAGATGTACCTTCCGTTGATTTTATGAAAAGCAAAGAGCTTCCTGCCCATCATTCATTCCTTGAGAATTCTATTTTTATTTTAGAAGGGCTGGATTTAAGCGCGGCAGAACAAGGGGATTATGAATTGATCGCTTTGCCGCTCCGGATTGTAGATGGAGATGGAAGTCCTGTCAGAGCTGTTTTAAGAACGTTTGAATAATAGGCTTGAAAACCGATTGTTTCTTTTCTTTTTAGAGTAGAACGTGTATTCTGTAAGCAGGTGATGGAAAATGAAAATTATTCATTATACTTATAGAAAGCGCGGAAAAATTGAATTCTGGTTTGATCAGTGGCCAAATTCCCCCGTCGTTTTTACTCCAATTAAAGAATACTATTTTATTAGAGTTGTTAAGTGGAGCGACCTTGATCCGCTCGTAACCAGAGATGACCTTGGCAAGATGGAGCTGATTGTCAATCAGTACCTCGGACGTGAGGAATACTACTTGCAGCGCAAATATTTTGATAAGGAACGATTTGGGCTGCCTAAATAATAGGCAGCTATTCTTGTTGTTTAAAAAGGGATTGCGCTTCTGTTCTGTTATTTTAAATAAACAGCCGTTCCAATTTTCGAAATGATTTTTTGATCATCAGCCAGTGAGAAATTTCCCTGGATTGCTCTTCCAAGCTTTCTGTAATCATATAAATATCTGTAATCCAGCCTCGTAACCTGTGAAAGCAGATAAGCAGTTTGGACTGCTCCTTCTTTCCGGTATTTATTCAGTGATGCAATAATTCCTTCTGCATCTTTAATTCCAATCCCATGGCCGTAATAGAGATCGTATCCCATATCGATTGTATTTTCTCCACGCCACTGAGGCTTCTCTGGATCGAAATCCGGATTTTTAAAATAGACACAGTCACCTGGCAGATAATCGTTTCCTCTTCTTGTGAAAACACCCAAATCATCATCGTAGTGCCAGTCATACAGAATCATTCCTGCGAATAGCCGATTGAAATGCCGCTCTTCGATCATCTCAAGCACTGCTTTGTAAAAAACGGCCACAATGGCAGTGGCACATTCAAAAGCATACAGTTCCCCGTTTGCATAAAGATCCCTGATTCCTTCAGATGGAGGAACTCCGGGTTTTATGACAATTGCTCCTTGACTTGTCAGATCCCATAAAGCCGGGTTGCACTTGGAATATTCAAAGGTTGTAAACTTAACGCCGCTTTGATAGAGGGCGGAGGCAGCTTTGACAATCTCAATTCGTAAATCCATTTCAAATTTAAACTGATTAAAATGTTCATAGGAATAGACTTCTTCATATTTCACCATCAAATCAAGGATCTCTTTCTGCTCACCGGTCAGAGCAGCTGTATTCATAATGTTTTCACTTTGATTCGCATGTTTGATTTTGATCACAGCAATCATTCACCTCCTTTTTATGTAGCTGATTTAATAATTTATGAGAGCGCCCTGCGAGTTGGAACCCCTGATGAATATTTCCTGAAGGACGGACGTATGATGAATCAATTGTTCTGCATCAGTAATTCCTACTTGACTGATTGGAATAATTGCATTATATTTTTTTAGTATTAAAGGAAAATGTTAGGGGGAGAAAAAATGTCTTCTTTTTTAGTTATTATTAATATTGCCGTGCTTTTGGGTCTTATCTTTTTATTGTTTTTTATGCAGAAAAAACATGTTTCGTTTTCAAAACGTGTATTTGCTGCACTTGGCCTTGGGATCGTTCTCGGGTTTGCTTTTCAATTTATTTATGGACCGGAAAATGAGGTTCTTCTTGAATCAATCGGCTGGTTTAATATCGTAGGAAGCGGTTATGTAAAGCTTCTTCAAATGATTGTGATGCCGCTTGTATTCATTTCGATTCTTGCAGCATTTACGAAAATGAAATTATCGAATAACATTGGAAAAATCAGTGTTCTAATCTTAGGTATTCTTGTAGGGACTACAGCAATCTCTGCTGCAATTGGAATTGGCACTTCTCTTGGATTTAATTTAGAGGCCGTTCAAATTGAGCAGGGCGAGGCAGAAACAGCAAGAGGGGAAGCGCTTGATGCATCCTACACTGAGATTCAGGATCAGACGTTCCCGCAGAAAATGCTTGAGCTGCTTCCAGGAAATCCTTTCCTTGATTTTACTGGGGCACGCCCGACCTCAACGATAGCCGTTGTTATTTTTGCGGCAATCTTAGGTTTGGCTTTCTTGGGAGTTAAACGAAAAGAACCTCAGCATGCAGAGCTGTTTGCAAAAATTGTTGATGCCTTTTACGCCATCATCATGAGAGTCGTCACACTCATTTTGCGACTTACTCCATACGGCGTACTTGCCATCATGACAAAAACGGTGGCTTCAAGTGATCTTGATTCCATCTTAAAGCTTGGAAAATTTGTGCTTGCTTCTTACGTGGCACTGCTTGTCATGTTTATCATCCATTTGCTGCTCCTGACGCTTGCGGGACTTAACCCGATCACATATGTCAGAAAGGTTTTCCCTGTTTTGACGTTTGCTTTTACATCACGTACGAGTGCAGGAACGCTGCCATTGAATATCAGCACACAAACGAAACAGCTGGGTGTTCCGGAAGGAATTGCAAACTTTGCAGGATCCTTTGGCCTCAGCATCGGACAAAATGGCTGTGCGGGCATCTATCCGGCGATGCTTGCCGTCATGATTGCACCAACTGTCGGAATCGACCCGTTAAGTCCTTCTTTCATCTTTACATTAATTGCGGTTGTTGCCATCAGTTCATTCGGAGTTGCAGGTGTGGGCGGAGGAGCTACATTTGCTGCGATCCTTGTCCTCTCAACAATGAATATGCCGATTGCTTTAGCAGGATTGCTTATTTCTGTTGAACCGCTGATTGATATGGGCCGTACAGCATTAAATGTAAGCGGAAGTATGACAGCGGGAGTTTTAACTGGGAAAATAACAAAAGAATTAGATACAGATACGTATAATCACAGCGGCTCATCACAATTGGAGCTGGAAGCTTAATAAAAAAAAGCAGTTAGCAACTGAAAAGGTTCAGTCTAACTGCTTTTTTATTTTACAAACCCGATCGCCATGGCATAATTATCCGAAAGAACTTGGTTGATTCTTCTATAAAAATCTTCATGGCATTCAATCACTAAAACAACTTCCGTTTCTTTCGTTTTGGAACGAAGCTTAAGTTTTTTCTTTTTAATCACACGATAATAGATAAAATTGAGAAGAAATCCAAGCAGCAGACCGCTCCCGGCTCCGATCAGCCCCCAATAAACAGGTCCCCACGCTAACTTAAACCCAATGCTCACGCCTATTACGGCAAAAGCGGTCGCAAGTGCGGCGCCAGTATCAAACAAACTGACTCCATCGGAGTGATGAATCGAATCCATCAGCTTCATTGAATCGTCTGTTGTTTTTAATGAAACCGCCAGTATCCTCTCTTTTGGTATTCCTTCTTGTTCCAACTGAGAAATGGCCAGTTCTAGATATGTGCAGTGATCAAAGGTAGCAAATACTTGCAATGGAATCGCCTCTCAAACTCTGTCTGGAAATTTAACACGATAATGCTGATAATTCTTCACCAGAAAATTCCTCTGCTCATCTATAAAAAGCTTATTGTTCTCAACTGTATTTATGTAGGCATCATAAGCAGCAAAACCGTACACAGAGGGTACAAACATCAGCCATGAAGGATTTAGAATATCTGTAGCATGCTGAACTTGACCTAAAAACAAGTAATGTACCGCAAGCAGGCATTTAGAGTAGTAGACAAAAACCACTGTCCAAATCAGAGCGAAGAATCCCGTAATGAGGCGGTGAATATAAAGCTGCCCAGTTCCCGGCATTAAAAAAGACCAAACGACTGCCATTCTGGGATTTCGTTTATCTAAATAATTGATTTCCATCCCCCCTATTGAAAACGTGTTGAAAGGGGCATTTTCCCGTTCAGCAAGCAGAAAAACACGATTAGAATCAATAGTAGTCCTGTAGCTGTCCCAGATTGCAAAGATGTAAACAGGAATATATAGAAGAGTCCAGCGGTAATCAAGTGCATCCCGCGCCTTGTCAATTTCACCGCAAAATGAGTAAACCATGGCGATGTTCAAATGAGATTGCATGTTAATAAACACTTCCCAGATAAATAAGAGCAGGCCTCTGAAATATTTAGAAAGAAGAAGATGTCCAAATCCCGGGAAGGCTGCAGACCACCATGCAATAATATACGGGTTTCTTATATGAAATTGGGTCGTTCCAAACATGCTTAAATGGGCTTTATACCGTCTGTATTGATTGGTGCCAGTGTAATTATCCATCTTATTTCCTGCTGCTTTCTATATATTGATATTCACCTTATCATTTCCTTTTTTATGGAAATACATGCGGAGAGTGCAGGAAGTTTCAAATTTAAAAAATTAAGAAGGAAAATGTATAATAAAGGATAGTACGCGAGTTAGGAGACAAAATGAGATGAGTTCACAAAAGACAGGCGGCAAATGGCGGGTATTCTTTCAGCTGATACGGGAGACAAAGCCTTCAAAGACAAAAATGGCGATTGCAGGTACGCTCAGCGTTTTATCTACAGTTGTCGGTCTTGTCATCCCTTTATTCACAAAGAATTTAATCGATGAATTCAGCTTTGATAATTTTGGAAGTGTGCATATTTTTCTGCTGATATCAGCTTTTATCGCACAGGCAATTACAAGCGGCGTATCCATTTACCTTCTCAATCATGTCGGTCAGCATGTCGTTGCACGATTAAGGGAAAGACTTTGGAATAAGCATATCCATCTTCCCGTTCGATTTTATGACGAGCACAAAACCGGCGAAATGATCAGCCGGATGACAAATGATACGGCCATTTTAAAAGGGTTGATTACAGATCATATTACAAACTTCTTTACAGGAATCATTGCGATAATAGGATCATTTGGCATTCTCCTTTATCTGGACTGGCAAATGACGCTAATCATGCTTGCCTTGATTCCTCTCTCCATATTAATTTTGCTTCCGCTGGGAAGAAAAATGTACAAAGTCTCTAAAGGTCTTCAGGATGAAACGGCGAGCTTTACAGCATTATTAAGTGAAGTGTTATCTCATGTCCGATTAGTGAAATCCTCCAATGCGGAACAAAAAGAGTACACCTCAGGAAAAAGCGGAGTAGGCCGGCTCTTTCAATTTGGATTGGCTGAAGCAAAAATTCATGCATGGATTGGCCCGTTAATCTCACTTGTGATTATGTCGCTGCTTGTAGTGATTCTGGGCTACGGCGGTCTGAGAGTTCAAGCAGGAGTTCTGTCTTCAGGGGATTTGGTTGCTTTTATTCTTTATCTCTTTCAGATTGTCATTCCAATGACTCAATTCACTGCTTTTTTCACCCAGCTGCAAAAAGCAATGGGAGCTTCTGAACGGATTATTGAAATCCTTGAAGAGGAGGAGGAAAACCTTCATTCAGGCAAGAAAGCAGAGAACATTCATCAACCGATCCACTTTAATGAGATTGATTTTGCCTACAAAAAAGAAGAACCAATATTAAATAAGGTTACTCTTGAGATTAAACCGGGTCAGACTTCGGCTATTGTCGGACCGAGCGGAAGCGGAAAAACGACGCTGTTTTCACTAGTGGAACGTTACTACTTGCCGACAGGCGGAGCCATTTATCTTGGGGATGAAAAAATAGACGGCTTTACCCTTGCTTCGTGGAGAGCGCATATTGGCTATGTCTCTCAGGAAAGTCCGATTACCTCAGGCACAATTAAAGAAAATATATGTTATGGATTAACGAGAGAAGTGACAGATGCAGAAATAGCCAAAGCTGCGAAGATGGCCTATGCGGATCAATTTATTGAAGAATATCCTGACGGCTATGATACACAAGTAGGTGAACGCGGCGTTAAACTCTCAGGCGGGCAGCGTCAGCGCATCGGCATTGCCAGAGCGCTGATCAGGGATCCTAAAATCCTCCTTCTCGATGAAGCAACCTCAAGCCTTGACAGCCATTCTGAAATTGTTGTTCAAAAAGCACTTGGCAACTTAATGGCCGGACGGACCACGATCGTCATTGCCCACAGATTGTCCACTGTCATTGATGCCGATCAAATTATCTTTTTGGATAAAGGGAGAGTCACCGGAACAGGCACACATTCGGAACTGCTGCAAGCTCATCCTTTGTACAGGGAGTTTGCTGTTCAGCAATTAAAACTGAATGATAGTAGGTTAAATGAGACTGTCTGAGTTTGATCAGATGGTCTTTTTTGCTGTAGAAAAGGTTGAGGGAAATTACACGCGTGCGCATGACATGGGATTCACCTGGAAGACAAAAGAGTAAATCAAAGAACTTTTGACTGTTTTTGATTGAATAATAGAATTTGTGATTAATAATGATTGTTTTTGAAAGTTTTTGGTTGATTTATGAAAGGGCTTACGTTAGAATGAACTCAAGGAATAGATTTTAGGCAAAAAGAACGATTAGCTGGAGGTGACTGAATGATTACACCAGAACGGCACCGGATCATCATCAAGGTACTTGGTGAAAAACAGGTCGCAACGATACAGGAATTAGTTGATGCTACATCTTCTTCAGAATCAACCATCCGAAGAGATTTAAGCCAGCTCCAAAAAGAGAAAAAACTAAAGCGGGTTCACGGCGGTGCTTCTCTTTTCCATCAAAAGGGAGAAGAACTCAGTGTTACTGAAAAGTCATCACAAAATGCTGCTGAAAAAGAACGAATAGCCAAATTTGCAGCAGAGCTTGTAAAAAACGGAGACAGCATATACATCGACGCAGGTACAACAACCATGCAGATGATTCCATATTTAAAAGAAAAAGATATAACGGTTGTCACAAATGGCGTTTCACATCTCGAAATGCTGCTTGAGAATCACATTCCCACTTACCTGATTGGAGGGATCGTAAAGCCGAAAACAAGAGCGCTAGTAGGCAGTGCAGCACAGTCAGGGATAACCGCATACAGATTTGATAAATGTTTTATGGGTGTAAACGGCATTCATCCTGAAGCAGGTTTTACAACACCGGATCCAGAGGAAGCAGCGATCAAGAGGCTTGCCATCACATTGTCTCAAGAAGCTTATATTCTTGCAGACGATACGAAATTTAATGAAATTTCGTTCTCTAAAATTGCCGGCCTGCATGAAGCAGCGGTGATTACGAACGAACTGGATGAAGACACCGCTTATGATTTTAAGGAAAAGACAGAGATAAAGGTTGTGACAGCATGATTTATACATGTACGCTGAACCCTTCCATCGATTATGTCGTGAAGGTAAACGATTTTAAAGAGGGGCACCTCAATCGCACGGAGAGCGCAAACGTTTATCCGGGCGGTAAAGGCATCAATGTTTCAAGAGTTCTGAAACGTCTTGGAACAGAAAGCACAGCCCTTGGCTTTGCAGGCGGATTTACAGGCGAGTTCATTAAAGAATTTCTCTCATCAGAGGAAATTACACATGATTTTATCAGTGTCTCAGATCATACAAGAATTAACGTCAAGCTTAAATCGGCTAAAGAGACAGAAATCAATGGCCAGGGCCCTCAGATTACCAAAGAACAGAAGCTTGCATTGCTTGGGAAAATTAGTGAATTGCAAGCAGAGGATGTACTTGTTTTAGCAGGGAGCATTCCATCCGCTCTTGATGAAACCTTTTACAAAGAAATCGCTGATTCAAGTTTAAAAAATGGTGTGAAAGTTGTCATTGATGCATCAGGCAATGCTTTAAGAAGCACATTCCAAAGCAAGCCATTTCTCATCAAGCCAAATCATCATGAATTAGGCGAACTTTTCGATACTCAGATCAGCAGCACGGAAGAAGCTGTTCATTATGGGAAGAAACTGCTTGAAGAGGGCGTGCAGAATGTGATTGTTTCAATGGCAGAAAAAGGCGCCTTATTCATCAATCAGCACGGAGCATTTTTTGCAAATGTACCACCTGGAAAAGTGAAAAATTCAGTTGGAGCTGGAGATTCAGTTGTTGCAGGCTTCATTGCAGGATACAAAGAACATGGTGATTATAAGAAAGCCTTTAAACAGGGTGTTGCCACCGGAAGCGCAACTGCTTTTTCAGAAGATTTAACGGAGAGGGAATTTGCAGCAAAGCTCATAAATGAAGTGAAAGTCAATGAGATTTAGATATTCATTGAAGGGGGAAGAAAAATGAAGATTACAGATTTATTAACAAGCGATACGATTATCCTTGACCTGAATGCACAATCAAAAGCAGCTGTTATCGACGAGATCATTGAGACACTTGATCGTGCAGGCAAGCTTAAAAATAAAGAAGAGTATAAAACAGCAATTTTGGCGAGGGAAGAGCAGAGCACGACTGGAATCGGTGAAGGGATTGCTATTCCTCATGCAAAAACAAGTGCAGTATCCGTACCTGCGATTGCATTTGGCCGCTCTGCAAAAGGCATAGACTATGAATCTCTCGATGGCCGGAATGCTCATCTGTTTTTCATGATTGCCGCTTCTGAAGGAGCAAACAATGAACACTTGCAAACGCTTTCCAGACTTTCGAGTTTTTTAATGGATCCGGCTTTTAAGAAGAAGCTTGAAGAGGCGGCTTCAAAAGAAGAAGTTCTCGCTGCTATTGATCAAAAAGAAAAAGAGATGGAAGCAGAAGAAGAACCTGCACCATCCGCTTCAGGCAAGAAAATCCTTGCTGTCACAGCATGTCCTACTGGAATTGCACACACATATATGGCTGCAGATGCACTGAAGGCAAAAGCGAAAGAAATGGGTGTGAGCATCAAGGTTGAAACAAATGGATCAGGCGGAATTAAAAATGGTTTGACGGCTGAAGACATTGCAGAAGCAGAAGCGATTATCGTAGCTGCTGACAAGCAGGTGGAAATGGATCGTTTCGCAGGCAAGCATGTCATTCAGGTCCCTGTTGCTCAAGGAATCAGAAAGCCTCAGGAATTGATTCAAAAAGCGCTGGATCAAGATGCGCCTGTTTATAAAAGCAGCGGTGAGAAGAAAACAGCTGACTCACCTAAAACAGGTAGAAGCGGTTTTTATAAGCACCTCATGAATGGTGTATCAAACATGCTGCCGTTTGTCGTGGGCGGAGGAATCCTCATTGCGCTTTCCTTTGTTTTTGGAATTAAAGCAGCAGATCCAAACGACCCATCCTATCATCCTATAGCTGAAGCATTAAGCACAATCGGAGGCGGCAATGCCTTTTATCTCATGATTCCTGTCTTAGCTGGATTTATTGCAATGAGTATTGCGGACCGGCCGGGATTTGCACCAGGTATGGTCGGCGGTCTTATGGCAGCTACAGGGGGAGCCGGTTTCCTTGGCGGATTAATCGCAGGTTTCCTCGCAGGTTATTTAGTTGTCGGTCTTAAGAAAGCATTCAGCGGTCTGCCGAATTCTCTTGAAGGCATTAAGCCTGTACTGCTTTATCCTCTGTTCGGTATTTTGCTGACAGGTCTGATTATGATGTTTATAATTATCGAACCAGTGAAAGCATTAAATGATGGATTGACCGTTTGGCTTAAAGGCATGGGAACTGGAAACCTTGTGCTGCTCGGATTGATTTTAGGCGGAATGATGGCTGTAGATATGGGCGGGCCAATCAACAAAGCGGCCTTTACATTCGGGATTGCCATGATTGACGCAGGCAACTTTGCACCGCATGCAGCTATAATGGCTGGAGGAATGGTGCCTCCGCTTGGTCTTGCTCTTTCTACAACTTTCTTTAAAAAGAAGTTTACAAAAGCGGAGCGTGAAGCGGGAAAAACCAATTACGTGATGGGAGCATCCTTTATCACTGAGGGAGCCATTCCGTTTGCAGCGGCAGACCCGGCGCGTGTTATCCCGGCTGCGGTTATCGGATCTGCGGCAGCAGGAGCGCTTACAATGATTTTTGGCATTGGACTTCGCGCACCCCACGGGGGAGCATTTGTTATCCCGATTGTTGATGGAAATCCATTGTTATATGTAGCAGCGATCTTGATTGGATCACTGATCACAGCAGTCATGGTCGGGTTTATGAAAAAAGAAGTGAAAGAATAAACGAATGGCCTATTCACTTGATGAATAGGCCATTTTTACATGAAGACCCAATTTTTGATACAATAAAGATTATCTGCTTAATTGACGGGAGGAAAAAAACATGACAGACATCATTTATTATGACTTTTGGTATTTAAAATCGGAAGAAATTAATCTTGACGGTTCTGATACAGGAGCTGTAGCTTATGAAGTCGGCATTAACGTGTTTGCTGATGAAGAATTTGATCATCTATTGGATGATGTCCGGATCTCAGGGCTGAATATAGAAGAGATGCTGAGTTTTGATGTGTTAAACGCAGATCGCTTATTTTCAAAGCTCGAGGAAGAGGGGCTGCACAGTGTCGTCCGTGATATCAAAACAGCCGGCTTTTATTATGTGATGAACAAAAAAATTTCTATCAGCCAAGGAAAATAAAAAGCTCTAAAATTGACCTCGATGCTTGCCTGATTGTATAATAAGAGTAACTTAAATATTTCTTCCTTAAAGGGGAGTAGCTTTAACAGCAAAGTCGTCATTACGGGAATGTTCCCCGGCTTTGCTGGCAGCGATGCTGTTAGCGAGACCTTTGCCGATTATTTGGTGAAGTCTCTTTCGAAAAAAGACGTTATGACCAAGTAATTGGATCTGACGTCTTTTATTTTTTTATAAAAATAAACCTAAAGGAGCTGTATGATGATGAAAATGTTTAAGATATTGGCTGTTTTGTCATTAGTGTTTCTAAGCGGGTGTTCTTTACTTGAAGGTGTGAATTCTTCTCTTCAGTATGCAAATGATACAAAGGACTATATTAATGAGGCCAGTGCATTTGCGGAAGAGCTGCCGGCACTTGCTGAAAAGGCTGTAAATAATGAGGAAGCCAGAGCTGAGCTTGTGCAGAGTTTAAATGATATGAAAGAAGAAATAAATACATTTAAAGAAACGGAAGCGCCGGAGATTGCTCTGGATGCCCACAACCAGCTTGTCAGCTACAGCGAATCCCTTGAAAGCGGAATTGATTCTGCTTTGGAGCAAATTGAAAACGGAGATTGGAACATTCAGCTTCTTGAGGACTCCGAAATCGTCAAAACAGTATCAGATATGAAAGGGATCTTAGATCAAATTGAACAGCTTGGATCTTAACGAGCAAGGGAAAGAGGAAAGGAGGTTCTCAGGATGAAAGGATACAAGCAATTTGCAGATAGCGTCAAAATTGGAGGAAAAGGGACACGCGCCAAGCTGCATGGCTATGACTCTTCTTTAGCCTTCATTGGAGCTGGCCGGAGCGCATTTGTTTTTAAGCTTCCGAATGAGAATAAAGCGTTAAAAGTGTTCTTTCCTTCTTTTACTCATATTGCTAAGGAAGAAGCAGAAATTTACAGCACTCTTCATGGAATTGAGTATTACCCCAATCTATATGAAGCGGGGGAAAACTTCTTAGTCATTGATTATATTGAAGGAAGCACTCTCTTTGATTGTGTCAGCATGGGAATATCCATCACAGATCAGCATATTGCGGAAATTGATAAAGCCCTTATGCACGCTAAAGAAAGAGGGCTGAATCCGTCTGATATTCACCTTCGCAATATATTCATTAATGACCGGGGCGAGATCAAAATGATTGATGTTGCCCGGTTCCGCCAAACCAAAAATTGTACCCAATGGGACGATTTGAAAACAGCTTTTCATAAATATTACCGAAAGGCCTACTTTCCTAAAAAAATACCTGCTGCCATGATGAATTTTATTGCAGCCCTGTACAAGAAAAAGCTGATTCCATTACCATCATAAAAAACGAGAGATTTCTGGTAAAAGAGATCTCTCGTTTTTTTGAGAAATAAGAAAGTAAGGGCGCATACGCTTTTCTTTCCTATACTAGTTTAATTTGATAATAAGCAGCAATGCTCTGCTGAAGCTCTGCTAAAGCAGAATCCTGATTTAAATTCGCAAGCATCCCTTGTATAACAGGGATACGCGGTGAATCTTCCTTCATTTCTGCCTCAATCACCTCAAGTGTGACTTGAAGATCTCCTGATAGCTGATGTTTGGTGTGTTCAATTTTGGCTAATATTTCATCATGGCTTAATGCTGAACATAGAGAGAAGATGTTTTTCTCGCCCTCACCTGAAAGGATTGGTTTATCATGCGAATTCTTCAGCCCTGCAGTTATATCATCCACCCTGTTTATAAGAAAAGCAGCAAGTTCATCAAAATCCAATTCCGCTTTTTCAAAAATAATGAATTTTAAATAAGAGTGAATCATCCCCTGAAGGATCGTGCTTACATCCCAGATATATTCTTCAATGGACTCGCCGTAAATAGATAGAAGCGCATTTTTGACAAAAAGATTGGAATCTGCATTCATTTTTTGAATGAAAGCTGCCATTGAAGGATTATTGGGTATGGCGTTTTCTCTCATTTGCATAATAATGAAATCTTTATGTTTATTAATCTCACTCAGCTGGCAGGAAAGCTGTGCGATTAAAAGTGCCCGTGGTTCCAGATCCTTTTCTTTCACAGCCTCCATTTTTGAATGGATCAGCTCAAAATGATATTTGAATGTTTCAAGCAGGAGAGCTTCCTTCGATTTAAAATAAAGGTAAAATGACCCTTTAGAAATTTCGCATTCGTTCGCTATATCCTGTATGGATGTCGAAGTAACCCCTTTTTTAGCGAAAAGGCTCATAGCCGCTTCGATGATCCGCTTTTCTTTTTCCTTCATCGTGTAATCTCCTTATTTAACAGTAAAGATTGAGTATAAATATACATGAGTTGTGACTTGGGCGTAACGTTATTAATTGAATGTTTCTGACTGAATGTTCACATTTACAAAGAATTCATGTTCAAAAAGGTTATTTATAATTGACTGTAAACGACTGGTCATTTATATTATTAATTATTATGACCAGTCAGTCAATAAATATAAATTGCCGGAGGACAACATGAATCAAATCATTAATTTTGTTTTGAAAAACAAATTTGCAGTTTGGCTTCTTACTATTATTGTGACCGTTGCAGGACTTTACTCAGGTTTGAATATGAAGCTTGAGACCATTCCAAACATCACAACACCAATCGTAACAGTCACAACTGTCTATCCTGGTGCTACACCGGAAGAAGTAGCAGAAAAAGTTACAGAGCCGATTGAACAGGCAGTCCAAAATTTAAATGGAGTGAACGTTGTCAGCTCAACATCATTCCAAAATGCCTCATCCATTCAGATCGAATATGAATTCGAAAAAGATATGGATAAAGCAGTGGAAGAAGTAAAAAGCACTGTTTCAGATCTCTCATTGCCAGATGGAGTAAATGATTCAGATATTTCAAGGCTCAGCATCAATGCTTTTCCAATTCTGGCTTTAAGTATATCAGATGATGAACAATCACTAAGTGATCTGACTGCGCTTGCCGAAGATGAAATTGTACCGGCAATAAAAGGACTGGAAGGTGTTTCTTCTGTTCAGGTTTCAGGCCAGCAAGTTGAAGAAGTCCAGTTTACTTTTAAAGAAGAGAAGCTTGAGGAATACGGTTTAGATGAAGAAACCGTTCAAAATATGATTAAAGGCTCCGATGTTCAATTTCCTCTTGGATTATATACGTTCGGAGATAAAGAACAATCGGTTATTGTAGATGGAAACATCCTGACAATGGAAGATTTGAAGAATATGGAGATTCTGATCACGCCGGGCGGCGGTGCTTCTGGACAAGGCCAAAGCGGTATGCCGGGACAGACTGCGCCGGGATCGGAGCAGAATCCAGCAGGATCAGCCGGGACTACAGCGCAGGCACCAGGATCAGCTCAAGCGCCGGCAGCCGGACAGACACCGCCTGCTGCACAGGATATAGAGCTTCCGACTGTAAAGCTGTCAGAGCTTGCTGAAATTAAAACTGTCGGTGAAGCAGAATCGATTTCCAGAACAAACGGTGAAGAAGCAATCGGCCTGCAAATCGTTAAATCAGCAGATGCAAATACAGTTGATGTAGCAAATGCTGTAAAAGAAGAGCTTGATGGTTTTGAAAAAGAGTATGAGAACCTTAAGATCCTCTCAACCCTCGATCAGGCTGAACCAATTGAAGAATCAGTCAGCACGATGCTGAGCAAAGCATTATTTGGTGCTGTTTTCGCGATTATCATTATTCTCTTATTCTTAAGAGATATCAAATCAACCTTGATTTCAGTGGTTTCCATTCCATTATCTTTATTAATAGCTGTTCTTTTATTAAAGCAAATGGACATTACGCTTAATATCATGACACTCGGTGCCATGACGGTTGCCATTGGCCGTGTGGTTGATGATTCAATCGTTGTCATCGAAAATATTTACCGGAGAATGTCGCTGCAGGGCGAGAAGTTAAAAGGCATGAGCTTAGTGCGGGAAGCTACAAAGGAAATGTTTGTTCCGATTATGTCTTCAACAATTGTTACAATTGCTGTCTTCCTGCCGCTTGCTCTTGTTAATGGCGTTATCGGAGAATTATTCCTTCCATTCGCATTAACAATCGTTTTTGCCTTGCTTGCTTCATTAGTTGTTGCTGTTACGATTGTGCCAATGCTCGCACACAGCCTGTTCAAAAAAGGACTATATGGCGAAACGGCTAAAAAGCATGAAGAACACAAACCCGGGAAAATGACTGGTGCATACAGAAGCATCTTAAATTGGTCATTGAACCATAAATGGATTACATCAGGCCTAGCAGTCTTGATGCTTGTCGGCAGCTTATTCCTTGTTCCGGTTATCGGCGTCAGCTTCTTGCCTTCAGAAGAACAGAAGCTTGTCTATGCAACTTACAAGCCTGCTCCGGGTGAAACAAAAGATCAAGTTGAAGAAGTGGTTACTAAAGCAGAAAAACTGTTAATGGACCGTAAAGATGTATCGTTAGTGCAGTTCTCTTTAGGAAGCGAAAACCCTATGAGCCCAGGCGACTCAAACAGTGCCGTTTTCTTTATCGAGTATGAAGATGATACAGAGAATTTTGATAAGGAAAAAGAGAGAGTGATTGAAGACCTTCAAGCTGAGACTGTTCAGGGCGAATGGGCTGCACAGGACTTCACTCAGAGCGCTGGCAGCAATGAAGTTCAATTCTTTGTTTATGGAAATCAAATAGAAGATATTGAGCCGGCTGTCGGAGAAATTGAAAAAATCATGAATGACAATGGAAGCTTTAAAAACGTAAGCTCAAGCCTTGCTGAGTCATACGATGAATATACCCTTGTTGCGAATCAGGAAGAACTGAGCAAGCTCGGTTTAACCGCAGGCCAAATCGGCATGGAGCTTAGCCCGCAAAGAGAGCGTCCTGTTCTGACACAAGTTGAAAAAGACGGAGAAGAACTAAACGTCTATCTTCAAACAGAGAAAGAAACGTATGAAAATGTAGAGGATTTAACTGAAAAAACAATCACTTCACCGCTTGGCAAAGAAGTGAAAATCGGTGATGTCGTAACTGTTGAAGAAGGAAAAACTTCAGATACCGTAACACGTCGTGACGGCCGCATTTACGTACAGGTTTCCGGAGAACTGACAACCGATGATGTTGCCAAAGCATCTGCAGAGGTTCAAAAGAAAGTGGATGGTCTAGACTTGCCGTCAGGTGTTGACATTGATACAGGCGGAGTAACAGAAGACATTCAGGAATCCTTTACACAGCTTGGCCTTGCTATGCTTGCTGCGATTGCCATTGTTTACCTTGTTCTTGTCATAACATTCGGCGGCGGACTTGCACCTTTTGCGATTCTGTTCTCTCTTCCATTTACCGTGATCGGTGCATTGGTCGGATTATTGATTGCAGGTGAAACCATCAGTATTAACGCAATGATTGGTGCATTAATGCTGATTGGCATCGTTGTAACAAACGCGATTGTTCTAATCGACCGCGTTATTCACAAAGAGCGTGAAGGCCTGTCGACTAGAGACGCACTTCTTGAAGCAGGAACGACACGTCTTCGTCCAATCCTGATGACAGCTATCGCTACCATTGGAGCGCTCATCCCGCTTGCAATCGGAATTGAAGGCGGCAGCGGCATCATTTCAAAAGGACTTGGAGTCACAGTCATCGGCGGATTAACGAGCTCTACGCTGTTAACTCTTCTGATTGTGCCGATTGTTTATGAGATGATGAGCAAATTCAGACGAAAAAACACAAGAGCAGTTGAGGAAGAATAAGGCTCATTGAAAAAGCACCCTGAGTGGTGCTTTTTCATTTGGCTTTTCAGATATGAAATATAGCTGATGATGATTGACTTCGGCTAAAAAAGGGAAAGTCCAGCTTTTCAATATGATAAATGGCTAAATAAACATAAAAATAGATTCCGCTAATAAAACTTTCTCTGTGGCCGTCGAAGAAAAGCAGATTATCTGAAAGGACTCCGCTGATCAAAAATCAATATAAAGCTGATTTCTGGGTCTAATCGGGGGGGGGGGGGGGGGGCCAAAATTCTATAACCAACCCCAAATTGAATAATATGCAGGCTGTTAGAATAAACTCAGTTAATTAGACGTAAGAGCTTGACAAAATACACATATAAACAGCGCTTGCCGAATGGTATAATGATTGAAATAAAATTAGAGCAGACTATAGACAAAGAAAAGGGTGAGGGATCTTGGAGGATATTATTGTTCATCAGCATACTATTATCAAATTATTTTTATCCCTGCTGGTTGGAATAATTATTGGACTTGAGCGGGAAATCAAGAAAAAGCCGCTGGGATTGAAAACCACGATTATCATTGCGGTAAGCTCCTGTCTGTTAACCGTGATTTCAATTGAAGCAGCTTATACATTTTCAAATGATTATAATCGTCCAATGGATCCGCTCAGACTTGCAGCGCAAATCGTTTCAGGTGTCGGATTTTTGGGAGCGGGAGCGATTCTCCGCAGAAGCAATGATGTCATAAGCGGGCTTACAACTGCTGCGATGATTTGGGGAGCGGCGGGACTTGGCATTGCTATTGGAGCCGGATTTTATCAGGAAGCACTCATAGCCCTTATTTTCATGATTGGGTCAATCGAAATCATTGCTCCGTTAGTAAAGAAGCTTGGACCTAAGACGCTCAGACTTAAAGAATTGAAGGTAAAGCTAACTGTTCCTGTTAATGTGAATATCTCGGATATTCTTCATGTGCTGCGCAAAAAAGATATGAAAATAAAATGGGTAAAGATTAAAGACATTACCGATCGTGAATTAAGGACGGTAGATTTGCTCCTGCTGATAAAAAATGACCGCTATACTTCAGACGTATATGAGGACATAAAAGAAGTACAGGGCATAGAGTCGGTTGAGGTTGAACTCATATAAGCAAGCGTCGGTGAAGACGTTTGCTTCATACATATGGTATTGTAATAGCAAACAAGGTATATAGGAGGAACAAAATTGATACGCTTTGGAATTATCGGAACAAACTGGATAACAGACCGCTTATTAAAGGCTGCCATGCAAATCGAGGATTTTTCGCTGAAGGCCGTTTATTCAAGAACCAGCGAAAAAGCTGAAGAATTCGCTGCGAAATATGGTGTAGAGACTATATTTACAGATTTAGAAAGCATGGCAAAGAGCGATGAAATTGATGCTGTATACATAGCCAGCCCCAACTCCCTGCACGCAGAGCAGGCCATTTTATTCATGAATCACAAGAAGCATGTACTGTGTGAAAAGCCGCTTGCGTCAAACGTTAAAGAGATTTCTGAAATGATACAGGCAGCAAAGGAAAACCGCGTTCTGCTGATGGAAGCGATGAAATCAACGTTCTTGCCTAACTTCAGAAGCATTCAGGAAAACCTGCACAAAATTGGCACCGTAAGAAGATACATTGCCAGCTACTGCCAATACTCATCTCGTTATGATGCCTATCGCTCAGGAACTGTGCTGAATGCATTCGATCCAACATTCTCAAACGGATCACTTATGGACATCGGTATCTATGCACTGTATCCTTCGATCGTTCTGTTCGGAAAACCTGAAACCATCAAAGCAAGCGGCTTGCTTTTAAGTTCGGGTGTTGATGGAGAGGGAAGCATTCTTCTTCAATATAAAGACAAAGACGCTGTGATGATGTATTCCAAGATCACAGACTCAGCTCTTCCATCTGAAATTCAAGGTGAAGATGGCACGATCGTTATTGACCGGATCAGTACGATTGAAAAAGTAGAAATTCGCTACCGTGACGGCAGAACAGAAGATATTACAAAACCTCAAAAAGAAGACACCATGTATTATGAAATGAAGGAATTCATCGATTTAATCCAAAATGATCTTTATGAATCAACAATCAATACCTATGAAAATTCAATAAAGGTAATGGAAGTTATGGATGAAGCGAGAAAACAAATCGGCGTCGTTTATCCGGCTGATCAAAAATAGAGGCTGGGACAAAAGGTTTTCAGCCAAAGAAAAATCCGAACTATTATGTGAAATTCCAACTTGGATTTCATTTTAGTTCGGATTTTTTTCTTTGGCTCTTTTCATAAATATTGTTGCTGCAGTACTAAATGTTAGAAACCTTAAGTGGAGCGGAAAGGAACGGACATTATTTATCATGAAAAACAACAATTTATGCGAACATAGCCTATCTTTTAATGGTTTTCGCACTATTCAATGTTCGGCTTTCATTCAGGAGATAATCGTTACGTCCCAGCCTCTTACTATGCTTTGAGGAAATTCTTCATAAGTGGCTATAATAAAATAAATACCCCGTTAACTAAGGAGGAACATGACAATGGCAGAAACAAAGCGGTATAACATTCCGGTAGAAGCAGCTCTCGAAGTGATAGGCGGAAAGTGGAAATGTGTCATTCTTTGCCACTTAATGCGGGGGAAAAAACGAACGGGCGAGCTGAAAAGGCTGATGCCGGGCATCACCCAAAAAATGCTGACACAGCAGCTGAGGGAGCTCGAAGAAGATGGAATCATCAACCGCATAACCTATAATCAAGTTCCGCCAAAAGTGGAATATGAACTAAGCGAGTATGGATGGAGCGTGACGGCAATTCTTGAGTCCTTATCTGCCTGGGGACTTCAGCATATTGAAAAAGTGTACGGAGATAAATCAGCTGTTCTTGAGGATAATATATTGAATATCTAGCGGGGTAAAGTGCAAAGGAATCATTTTTTCTTAAAGATTGCATTCTCTCTCTGAGTCCAAAAACTTCAAATTATCTGCAGCGCTTAAAGCAGTTAATGAATCTTGACTGACCTTCTTGCCATGGGTCAGTTTTTTTGTTCTATTATTTAATAATCATATATGGTAGAATTGGATAAATATGTAATGTCAGGAGGACTTAAAATGAAAAGCTTTATTTTAGGTGTTTTGATGGTATTACTTCTCGGAGCTTGTTCAAATAATAATGATGTATGGGCAGAAAACGAAAGAGAAAAATATGTTGGAGAAAAAATCTTTCATGAATTAGGCAAACAAGAGTTTAACGTTGTGGCGGATCACATTGTGGCGGAAGGAATCTCCGAAGAAGAAATGATCATTTCTTTAATGATAAGACCGCCAGAAGGCGTCAGTTTCGAGAGTCTTAAACAAAATGCGACTGATGCAATTAATAAGGCTTTTAAAGAAAATGACATTAAAGGTTTTGAAGTCAGAATAAAAGAAGAACCAGAATAGTAACATGGAGAGCTCAAGTTGAGTTCCCATTGAATTCAAAAGACTCGTCAATCGACGAGTCTTTTTGTATTAACCTTTGCTAATTGTGGTGCTGCTAAACGAACGAACTCTATTATTGGTCCATTTTCTTTTTAACTGCTATATGATTTTTTCTTTATCCGTTTGAATTAAGTCCTGATTTTGGACAAAGCCCTTCTTCTTCATCTTTTCCTTAGCGGAAAAACGATAATATAAAGCACATCCGATCAGAAAAGGTATTCCGCAGTACAGGGCCATTCTTTGGTCTGGAATAAAAGCAAGACTCACCATCACCAGTACATTGGCAGATAGCGCAGCCAGAGGAACAATTGGGTAAAATGGCGTCCTGAACTTAAGATCACTGATTTTTCCGCCGTTATTCAAAAATTGTTTTCTGCCTAAGTAGTTTGAAAGAGCGATGGATGCCCATACAAACACTGCTCCAAAACCGGCGATAGACAGCAGCCACAAGTATACCGTGTCTTCGGCAAAAAAACCGCATAATAGACACAAGCATCCTACGACCATGCTTGCAATAAGTGCGTTGATTGGTACTCCGCTTTTATTCAGCTTTCCGAATCTTTCATGAATCATTCCCTGTCTGGACATCGACCAAAGCATACGGGATGTAGCGTATAATCCAGAGTTTGCTACTGATAGTACAGCAGTGATAATAACAAAGTTCATAATGTCAGCCGCATATGGAATCCCAATGTTATCAAATACAACCACAAACGGACTTTCCACAAGTCCTGCTTCTTTCCATGGAAACAGTCCGGCCAGTACAAAAACAGAGAGAACAAAGAAAATAAGAATGCGCCAAGCTGTATTATTGATGGCTTTTGGAATTGTTTTTTCAGGATTCTCACTCTCTCCAGCTGCAACTCCAACGAGTTCCGTTCCCTGAAAAGAAAAATTCACGCCAATCATCGTAATTAAAATGGCAGCTATTCCGTGCGGAAACAATCCGCCGTGCTCCGTATAATTGCTTAAGAATGGTGCAGGCTCCCCGCCGCCCATTTCAAGAAATCCAAACATGGCAGCTCCGCCTAAAAGAATAAAGGCTAAAACGGTAATCACTTTAATACTTGCAAACCAAAACTCAACTTCTGCAAAGCTTTTTGTAGACAAGGCATTGATGCAAAAAAGCAAAATGGCGAATACGATGCACCAAATCCACGGAGAAACGTCCGGAAACCAGCGCTTCATTAAAATACTGACTGTAAGCAGTTCAAGCCCAATTGTAACAGACCAATTCAGCCATGACATCCAGCCTACCACATAGCCGGCTCCCGGTGATATAAACTTCGTTGCGTAAGTTTGATAGGATCCTGCGTCAGGGTTTGCAACGGCCAATTCACCGAGGCAAAGCATGGTCAAATACATGACAAATCCGCCAATCAGGTAGGCGAGAATGGCTCCCCCGGGCCCCGCCTCGCCAATGGTATACCCAGTGCTCAGGAATAGTCCTGTACCAATTACACCGCCAAGTGCAATCATCAAAATATGCCTTTCTTTTAATTCCTTTTTCAATTCCTGATTCTGATTTAACATGAAGGCCTCCTTATAAGTAAGCGTTTGCAATATTATAAAATCTCCACTATTTTATCACTATTTAGTATTATATGAAAATTAATTTTTTTATAAAAAATATTGCTTTTTTAAAACGATGAGCCTTTAAGTCTATGAAATGGGGATTATTTGAAATATATATTGTTAAGGTATTAGTGTTTTTTAGGGAGAAGACTATTGTAGAATAATTATACAAGAAGGAGTATAAAATGCAGGTGAATACACAGGACAGCTGTCATGCTTTTTCATGAAAGATAGGATTGAGTAAATTGCTTTGTTTTGAAATAATTGGCGGTAACAAAGGATTTTACCTTGTGGACCATACAGCAATTTGGTTTGAAGGTTCTAACATATACACCCCGCATAAGTGTGCATAAAATGTCGGGCAGCTGTATTCGCCCAATGATATTGTATAGATAAAGGAGGTCATGTCATGGATTTGATAAAGAATATGAATGAAGCGATTCATTACATCGAAGAAAACCTTACGGACGAAATTGACTATAAAGAAGTCGCAAGACTTGCATTATGCTCTGACTATCATTTTAAAAGGATGTTTTCTTTTCTGGCAGGCATTTCACTGTCAGAATACATCCGCCGCAGACGACTTACCCTTGCAGCATTTGAGCTTAAAGACAGCAGAGCAAAGGTCATAGATATTGCGGTGAAATACGGATACAGCTCACCGGATTCGTTTGCACGGGCATTTCAAAATCTGCATGGAATCACGCCTTCAGAAGCAAGAAACAACGGCCATTCACTGAAAGCTTATCCAAGGATGACCTTTCAGTTATCAATAAAAGGAGGAAGTGAAATGAACTACCGAATAGAAGAAAAAGAGGCATTTTGCATTGTAGGCATAAAGAAAAGAGTTCATCTTCAATTTAATGGGGTTAACCAGGAGATTGCTTCGATGTGGAAAAGTTTAGATAATGAAACAATTAGTACCCTAAAAGCCCTTTCCAATGTGGAGCCTATGGGGCTGATCAGTGCCTCCACCAACTTTTCTGAAGGAAGAATGGAGGAAAAAGGGGAGCTTGATCACTATATTGGTGCAGCCACAACAAAGGAATGTCCAGATAACCTGACACAGCTTGATGTCCCAGCTTTAACATGGGCTGTATTCGAAGCAATCGGGCCATTTCCTGATAAGCTGCAGGAAGTATGGGGACGAATTTATTCCGAATGGTTTCCCTCCTCAAATTATGAACAACTGGAAGGTCCGGAAATCCTGTGGAATGAGAATAAAGATACAGCTTCACCGGTGTTTAAAAGTGAAATATGGATACCTGTATTGAAAAGGTGATAGAACAGTGCATTAACATGGATGAATCTTCCTGCAATCCATTCATCATTTGCAAACAAAAAAAGAACAGCTGCACGCTGTTCTTTTACCAATTAAACGAAGGCTCTTTTTTCTTCGCCAGTTTTTCAATCATAATCTCTACCCTGCAGCCGTGTTCTCCTTTTTCATTCACAAGCTTTTCGATAACTTTCGCTTTGAGCTGAAAAGATTCTTTTAAATAGCCAGTCAGCTTTTTGCTGGGGGCAGCACCGATGAAGCCAAGATAGTTGAGGTCCGTTGTATATACATGAAACCGATCTGTCTGCTCTTCTTTTTTGAGCAGCAGTGTATCGTTTTGATTAATATGAGGCAGATAGGTTTGCGGACTCGTTCCGTCTGCACTTTTCTGTTTTACACCCGAAAGCGAACATTTAATGGACTTTACCTTTGGTGCAGAAGAAGGTTCTGTTAAAGCGACCTGCAAATAAGATTTGCCTTCGTAATTCGTGCTTTTCAGCAGCAGGTGCAGCTGCTTCACATCATCGAGAGCACGGTGAGTCTGGACGGCAGCCAGCTTGTGACTATGTAATAGGCTGATTAACTTGGCACTTTGATATCCGTATTTTTTCCACGGTATATTTCTGGCAGAGCAGTACCATTTCTTTGAATGCAGCTCTGGGTACATTTTAGCGGTGAAGCTTCTGTCAAAAGAAGCATTATGAGCGATAATAAAATCAGCCCTCTGAATCGCTGACTTTACTTTTGTATCATCAAATGATCTGCCCTTAACATCTTCAAAAGGAATTGAATGGATTCGAAAGGCAAATTCATAATTTTTTCTGGCTGAAAGAGACAAAGGCTCTCTTAAGTACGAATGCTCTTCAAGCGTTTCTAAAAAGACATCTGTATCTGTATCATAACGGAACAGCAGGAAGCCAATTTCAATCATTTCGTCCTGAATGGGCGACAGGCCTGTTGTTTCCACATCGAGAATCATACCGGTAAGAATCATGCGTGTTTTCCCCCTTTCTACTAATCTACCATCTATTATTAGATTGAAACAACTTTAAGAATCATTTGACTCGGGAGTATTTGCACATTACAATGTGTAGTGTGAGGTGTTGTTATTGTGAAAATCCAGCATTTTAAATTCAATGAAAAAGGGTTAAATCGATTTTTTGGTCCATTAGAAGCTAAGATTATGAATATCCTTTGGAGTTCATCTGAGCTGTCGATTAAAGATGTTCAGCAGAGGCTTGAAAAAGAGAAAAAAATGAGCTTTAACACGGTGATGACTGTCATGAACCGGCTTGTCGAAAAGGATGTTCTGACGAAACGCTCTGAGGGAAGAGGATCATTATACCGCCCGGTTCTGACAAAGGAAGAGTTTCTCGAAGCACAATCCAAAGAGCTTACAAACGGATTGATTGACGAGTTTGGACAAATTGTCGTGAGTCATATGATTGACAGCATAGAGGAAGCCGATGAAAACTTGATTGCAAAGCTTGAGCAAAAAATAAAAGAAATGAAAAAGGGAAAATAGTATGTGGGAAAAAAGATCAAAACAAGTATTTTTAGCTTGTGTGTCCGTCTCAATGATCCTGCTAATTCAAATGACGATCTATCTTTTTCGCAAATTGCTTGGCCTTCCGATTGAGTTTAACCTGATTCAATTGTGCAGCACAGCTCTTCAGTCCCTGGGGTTTACGTCGCTTGAGTATTTACTGGAAGTGATTATTTATGCGACCATGTCCATGACAGTCTACAAGATTGTGAAACAGCTTTATCTCTCACATACCATTCATAAAAAAATGGCTAAAAAGATGAACGCAGCTTTAACGGTTCAATACAATCGGCAATTTTCATTTCCAAAAGAGACCATCCAGGTGATTGACGAGGAAGCGGTCCTTTCTTTGACGATGGGGTTTTTTCGTCCGAAAATCATTCTTTCTGCCGGACTTTTGAATTTGCTTGATGAAGGAGAACGACAGGCCGTTGTTTTTCATGAAATTTATCATCAAAAAAACAGGGATCCTCTGAAGCTGTTTGTTTTATCCGTATGCTCATCGGTGATGTGGTATATTCCGATTCTTAGCTGGTTTTACCAAAAATACAGAACCATCCGCGAATTGCTGGCAGATCATTATGCCATCAGCAGCCTGCAGTCTTCAGCAGATTTAGGAAGTGCGCTGCTCAAAATCTTGAAAACAAATCAAAAAAAGAAGCTATTATCATTCTCGTATGCACCATTTGCAGACACGGCAATAAATCTCAGAATCCAAAAAATTCTTGATCCATTCGCAGAGACGCCATTAGATATGCCGCTTAAAAAGGCCGCGGTCTCTATGCTGGTTTTCTTTATGCTGCTCTCGATGTTTTTGATTGAGCTGTCCTAAAAAATTTTTAAAATTTACACTACGGCATGTAGTATAAAATGAAAAGGAGTGTTTTTTCATATGAAAAAGAATGCAGAACTTGGCGGGCTGGTTGTCCGCGTCGCTTTAGGAATTATTTTTTTCGTGCATGGCTTGGCGAAATTTCAAGGAGGAATTGAACATACAGCCGGATTTTTTGACAGTATAGGAATTGCCGGTTTTCTTGCTTATCCTGTAGCCATAATAGAGGCTGCGGGAGGAATCCTCTTAATACTTGGACTGGGCACTAGAATTATTGCTGCTCTTTTCGGGCTGATTATGCTCGGAGCCATCTTTACAGCTAAACTTGGCAGTGAATTTATCGGCGGATACGAATTGGATGCGGCCCTGCTTGCAATGTCAGCCTTTCTTGTTTTGAGCGGCAGTAAATTTCTTTCGATAGAGCAGCTCATTTTTAAAAATAATTACTAAAAAAGACGTGCTGCACGTCTTTTTTTAGAGATAAGAAAGTATAAAATTTTGCGCTTCGATGGCGAGCGGAATCGCCCAGATCTCGGCCAGAACGGATCCGAAAGTATTGGCAGAAAGCGCCTTTCTGTCGGATCCTTATCTGTCTGCCTGCGCTTTTCTTAATTCTCTTTATATAAAAACTTTAATGCGTGTTTAAGCTGCCCGAAGGTACCAAGGTTTCCAAAGTCGATCCCGAGCTGGATCGAGGTTTGGGCGATTTCTGGGCGAATGCCTGTTATCGTGACCTCGATGCCAAGTAAATTCATCATTTGAATCATTTTAAAAAGCTGGCCCGCAACCATTGTATCTATCAGTAAAACGCCGGACATATCAATCACAATATGGCTTAAGTTCAGCTGCTCGGCTTTTTTAATGGCGCTCTCTGAAATAAGCATGGCCCTGTGTGTATCAATATCGCCAACGATCGGCAGTATGCCTATTTCATCTGAAACGGGAATGATGGGGGTTGTTAATTTATAAATCATGGTTTTATGAGCTTCCATTCTTGCTTCTGATACCTGATGATAGTAGCGGGTAAAGAGTTCGATTGCATGATCAAAAGCAGAGTGGATGTTTTTGCTCCAATAAAGAATATCCTCTGAAGTAATTTCATCCTTATGAATAGAGATATAGGTTTCCACGGTATCCCACAATATCATCCTAAATCGTCTGAATTGCTGAATCGAACGGTAAAGAGGCGTTTCAGACATCGCCCGCTTTGTTGCAACCTCCTGTGCCCAGCTGCTGACGCGATCTGGTGATGGATCTTCCAGAAGATTGACGATCGTATCAATGAAATGCTGATTTTGCTCCCGAATTTCTTCTCTTATATCTTCTGGAGCATCTATCGAATAGACGGACACGGGTTCGTGTGTTCTGGATTCCAGCCAGCGGGCTGTCATCTTCTCTGATTGTTCCCTTAAGAAATCATGCAGCGCCTTTGTTTTCATGAACGTCTCTCCCATATAAAAGATATGACCTATGTACAATCACTTTATCATAAAAAAATCCAACATCCTATTCCTTCTCACATAATTTTCTATTTATGAACCGATAGTAATAAAAAAATAGAAATGGGAAAAGAGATTATGATCATAGAGAGATGGATTATAGCAGGTGCGATTGTTCTCAGTATTTTATTAATCTGGAAATTTGTCCCGAAAGAGAGAGCCAGAGAAGCCTGGGTGCCATTTCTTTCAATGAGCTCACTGACATGGGCAGCCGGTTTAATTGTCGTCGAAAAGAGATGGATTTATTATCCTGTTCAACTTTTCAGCAAGGAGAATCAGGTAAATGAATCGAGCTTTACCTTTGAGTTTTTTTGTTCCCGGTACTGGCAATTTTGTTTAGTCTTTATTATCCTTCATCCAAAAAAATTCATAGTAAGTGGCTCTATGCAATTGTGTTCTCTGGAGTTTTTACTATTGCTGAAGTTATTCTTGAGAAGTACACAGATACTGTGGAATATGATGAATGGAAATGGTACTGGACATTCTTCTCAGTCATGCTGATCCTGATGGTGAATCATCAATATGTCATGTGGTTTAAAAAAGGACTAAAGGGAGAAAATCATGCGTGAGATCCTTGTTCTACTGTCACTTTGGGGATTGGCCATTTTATTGCTTGTGTGGAAAATCCCCAAAAATAAACGAAGAGATGCGCAAATTGTTCTTTTATTTTCACAATCGGTTGGCTGGCTGTTTGTTTATATTCAAACGCTGTCGGGAAGAATGAAATTTCCATTCAGAGAATTTCCGGATGCTACAAAAATGAGCTTCACCCTGTATTATCTTTTTTATCCGGCCATCGGAGTCTTGTTTATTCTCGGTTATCCTAAAAAGGGGTTTTGGCACAAATTCCTTTACTTTTCTTTATCCGCATTTGGCATTCAGTTATCAGCGTGGCTGCTTGCTGAATATACAGATTTGATGGAGTATACCAGGTACAGCTGGCTGTTGACTTTTCTGGTTAATTTTATGATCTTGGTGATTATACGGATTTTTTACGTTTGGTTTCAGAAGGGATTTACATATGAAAGAGGATAATAAGAGAACCGGCCAATTGCTGGCCGGTTCTGTTTTACATGAAAAAGAGAGGAAGATGCTCCTTATGAGCTTCAAGCATCTCATCAAGTATTTTTTTTCCAGTAGCATCGGATGCTACTAGAGGATTAATTGTCATTGCGAGCAAAGCTGTGCTGTAATCTCCAGTAACTGCGGCCTCTGCTGCTACACGTTCAAACGATTTGATTTGCTGGACAAGACCGCGCACAGCAACAGGCAAATCACCAATGGCAAGCGGTTTAGGACCATCCTTTGTGATAACTGAGCTGATTTCAATCGCAGAATCATGGGGAAGACTGGCAATCGCTCCATTATTCATTGTATTTACGGGCTGAATGTCCCGTCTGTCTGTATAGATGGAGTGAATCAGCCTGACAGCAGCATCACTGTAATAGGCACCGCCGCGTTTTTCCAGCTGCGGGGGCTTGATTGAAAGCTCCTCATCTTGATAGAGTTCAAACAGCTCATCCTCAAGCTTTTTTACCACTTCTGCACGGGTGCCGGCGGTTTCGGCACTTTTCATCTCTTTTTCAACCATTTCCCTCGTTTTGTAATAATACTGATGGTAAGGACACGGGAATACGTTCAGAGCTTTTAGAAATTCAGGCTCCCATCCGAGCGCCACAATATTCTGCATGGTGACGGATTGCTCCGGATCTGTAATCAGATCAATCACTTTCTGCTTAACGCTGATGCCGTCTAAATAGACATCAAGCCCGTATACCATATGATTTAAGCCTGCAAAATCAATCCGTACCCGGTGATGTTCAACATTTAATAGCTTAGCCACGCCCATTTCCATCCCAATCGGCACGTTGCAAAGACCGACAACCTTTCGGATATTGCTGTATCTCAGCACAGCCTCCGTCACCATTCCTGCTGGATTTGTAAAATTAATCAGCCAGGCATCGGGACAATGGGACTCCATTTCCCTGCAGATGTCCAGGATAACAGGAATGGTGCGGAGCCCTTTAAACAATCCCCCGGGACCATTTGTTTCCTGGCCAAGTACGCCGTATTTCAGCGGAATTCGTTCGTCTTTTGCACGGGCTTCTAATAACCCGACCCGAAATTGGGTTGTAACAAAATCTGCGTTTTCCAATGCTTCCCGCCTATTAAGAGTCAGGTGAATAGAGATGGGCACATTTGCTTTTTCGACCATGCGCTTTGCGAGGCTGCCGACAATCTCTAATTTCCTTTTTCCCTCAGGAACATCCGCAAGCCAAATCTCTGAAACGGGAAGTTCATCATAGCGTTTAATGAAACCCTCAATCAGTTCAGGCGTATAAGATGAACCTCCGCCAATCGTCGCGACCTTTAATCCTTTTTTATTCGTCAAGCTTACACCTTCTTTGTCTGCTGATAAATTTCAACGATTTCGGCAGCAAGATCTTTAACGGTCATTGCAGTCATTAAGTGATCCTGCGCATGTACAAGGATGATAGGGAGATCGTACTTTTCACCGCCCGCTTCTTTTTGAATCAGCTCTGTTTGAAACCGGTGAGCTTTGACGAACTCCTTATCCGCTTCCTCAAGTTTTTCAAAAGCAAGGTCAAAGTTTCCTTTTTTGCATGCCTGTATTGCTTCCATCGCAAGGCTTCTTGCATTGCCGCTATGGGCGATCAGATGGAAGGAAAGCTCGTAAAGCTGTTCTTTATTCATAGATTCCCTCCATTATGAAGCAGCTTGATTTTCTTCGCTGAATTTCTGTTTATCCCACATGCGGAAGAAAGGATAATAGATAAAGAAGGCAATCAGCATGTTAATCAGCTGCATAATGAGCCCTGATATCTTTCCTCCAGTAGCCAAGTATCCGCCAAAGAGCGGAGGCATTGTCCATGGAACACCGATTCCTGCCGGTTTAGCAACAAGTCCAGTTGTCATGCAAATGTAGGTTGCGATTGTAATCGCAATAGGTGTTAAGATAAATGGAATAATCAGCAGCGGATTCATGACAATCGGCATTCCAAATGTAACCGGCTCATTAATATTGAACACACCCGGTCCAATGGACAGCCGCCCAAGCTGCTTCATCTGCTGGCTTTTTGCAAGGAAAAGCATACAGAAGACCAGTGAAAGCGTGGCACCGGATCCGCCAATATAGACGAAAAGGTCAAAGAACTGCTGAGTGAAGATATTCGGCAGGGCTTCTCCAGCTTGAAAAGCAACCCTGTTTTCATCCATGGAAGTGAGCCAAATCGGTCCCATGACTCCGCCGACGATGCTTGCTCCGTGAAGACCTGTGGACCAGAGAAGCTGAATCAGGATAACAGCGACAAGACTGCCGATCAAACTGCCGCCAAGGACGCCGAGCGGTTTACCGAGAAGGATGCTGACCACATTATGAAGACTTTCAAAGGACGTATTTTCTACCAGTAGACGCAAAAGCCACACAGTAGTAAGAATAAAGAATCCAGGGATAAGCGCAATAAACGATCGGCTTACGGCAGGGGGAACACCGTCTGGCATTTTAATAACCAGGTTTTTCTGAATGACGAACCGGAAGATTTCAGTTGATAGGATAGCAAGAAGCATCGCTACAAATAGTCCTTTGCTTCCCATTAAAGCGGAAGGAATGGCACCGCCGACCATAACAGCTTCTGATGCACCTTCTGCAAGAAATGGAACTTGATAGGGAGTTGCTAAGAGGAATGCTGCTACTGAGACCGCACCAGCTGTAAGCGCATCAACTCCATACTTTTCAGCGAGACGGTAGGCAATCCCAAAAGAGGCAATCAGCGCCATAATGTCAAACGTAGCACCTACAGGATAAAGAAGCTTTGTCAGCCACTCGTCCCCAAACACACTGGCCATGAACTCTGGATATCCTTTAATCGGAAGAAATCCGAGAATTAAAAACACAGAACCGATTATAATGAGCGGCATAGTAAGAATAATTCCATCCCTTAAAGCCTGAAGATGCCGCTGTCCTGCAACCTTGGCTGCGAGCCACCATAAATTTTTCCTCAAAGAAGCGATTGACCTTTCCCATCCTAGTCACCCCTTAGCTGAATTAATAAGCCCATACGCGAAATTCAGTACTTCCTTTCCATTGCATGTTCCATAATGGAGCATATTGATGGAATCTACCGGAATGCCGCGTTCCTGCCCCTTTGTCTTTAATTGCGGCAGCAAATAGCGGACTTGCGGTCCAACAAGCAGAACATCCGCCTGATCCAAATGCTTGTTTACTTCACTGGCGCCAACAGCCCATATCCTGCAATCGAGTCCTTGCTCTTTAGCGCTTGCCTCCATTTTGGAAACAAGCAGGCTTGTTGACATCCCGGCAGCACAGCATAATAAAATATTCACCTTACCAGCCCCTCCTTTTGTAAGCGATTTCATAAGTTGTTCAAAAAAATAAACGAGCTTAATAATAGGTATGGAGAATTTTTTGAAATATGTATAAGCCGGAAGCGGGATATTAGAAAAATTAAGGAGGACAGGCTATCTGGTGGGAGAAATCTGAAGTTGAGGAATGGTGATAGAACGGTGATTTACATCGAATAGAACGTATAAAGAAAGACTGATAACCATATTAAAGAATTGGTTTAAGTTTAAATAGAAACTGAAAGACTATTTTGGTAAATGTTGTATTTAAAAGCCTTGAGTGGAGCGGAAAGGAACGGACAACATTTATCATGAAAAACAACAATCTATGCGAAAACAGCCTAAAAAAAAGAGCTTCTCAGCCTGAGAGCTCTTTTACAAATCAACATTTTTATTTTTGCCCCTTTTGAAAATACTTCTGATGATCAAGAAGACAATGATGAGTGCGATATAAATCAAGAACATGGCAATGAATCCCCAAAGTCCTACAATAGCATCAATAAATTCCATATTTCCTCTATTAGTCAGGGCCTGCTGAATCTCAATTCCAAATACGAGAACAAACATAAATGTCAGAGTATATAAGAATGAAAGAGCAGTAATGCCGAATGGCAGCTTTGACAGCCATTTGGATAAAAGGTAGATGAACACGAATACACCCATTCCGATGATGCCCATAATCCAAAAATGCAAGTCTTTATCTGTCACGTTCAGTCCAAGCGTCTGGTAGGCAGCCGCATTGATCATGTCGTGTATATTATTAACGATTTCAGCTAGAAGCTTAATAAAATCTTTCAGAATCATTCACTCATTTCTATTAGGTGATGACTCTATTATACATCCTAAGTCAATGCCGCTCTTTTCAGCAGGCGATGAATGGAGTTATTGGCTTCTCGTAATATCATTTCCTTATCCATTGTTTTCATGATGCGGTTTTCCATCACGATTTTTCCATTGATGATCGTTGTCTCAACATCTCCGCGTCCGGCAGAGTAGACAATTCGCGAGATAGGGTCAGAATCTTGAGAAGGATATGTATGGAACTGATTGAGATTCAGAATGGCCATATCTGCCTTTTTTCCTACCTCAAGGCTGCCAATTTCTTTTTCTAATCCTGCAGCCTTAGCTCCGCCGATGGTCGCCATCTGAAAAACGGTTTTCGCATCCATGGCTGCAGGACCATGAACCGGCTTTTGAAGGAGGGCAGCAAGCCTTATTTCATTAAACATATCAAGATTATTGTTGCAGGGAGCACCATCCGCTCCAAGGCTTAAGCTCACATTCATATCGAGGAGTCCCTTTGTATCTGCCACACCGGAAGCAAGCTTAAGGTTTGAACCGGGGCAATGGCTGACGTGGACGCCTCGTTCTTTAATAATCCGCTTCTCATTGTCATCAAGCCAGACGCAATGGGCAAGAATCAGGCGTTCATTCGCAAGTCCGAGATGATCTAAATAGACAATGTTTCTCATGCCTGTTTCTTCAAGAACGACCTTAATTTCTTCTTGATTTTCAGAAGCGTGTGTATGAACTTTCACATCGTGTTTGAACGATAGCTCTCTTACTTCCTTTAAAAGCTGTTCTGTGCAGGAAATAACAAATCTTGGAGAAAAAGCATAACGGATTCTGCCGTTATCGTGCAAATTCCATTTCTCCAGTAAATCTACACTTTCCTGAATAGAGGCCTCCGTTTTCTCTCTAAGACCTGAAGGCACATCAAATCCTCTATCCATCATGACTTTGCCTGATAACGCGCGTATTCCGCTTGCGGCAATAGCCTGAAAAGCAAAATCGGTATGGTGAACGGTTTCCATGTCAACAATGGTTGTCGTGCCGCTTTGAATCAATTCCCCAATCCCAAGCATTGCCGAATAAAAGACAGATTCTCCGTCGTGAGATGCTTCAAGAGGCCAAATTCTTTTTTTCAGCCAATCCAATAATTCTAAATCGTCTCCTCTGCCGCGGAATAGTGTCTGGCATAAGTGAATATGTGTTTGAACAAACCCGGGAATAATGGTCCTGCTGGAAGCATCAATAATTTTTTCAGCAGAATTCTGCAGATTTGGTCCCATCGCTGCAATCAGGTCATCTTTAATAAAAAGATCTCCTGTGAAAATGTCATTCTGTTCATTCATGGTAATAATTTGTGCATTTTTAATAAGTAGAGAGTCCATAGAAAACCTCCGCCCGAAAAAGTGACATGCATCATTATATGCAAATTTCTGAATGGGAATTTTATAAAAATCGAAGTCATAAAAAGTTAATATAGGAATATAGTAAATATACGAATCAACGCTTTAACGTTTTAAAACGTTGTAGATTTAAGGGGGATTTCCAAGTAAAATAGATAAAATAGGAATTTTATCAGAAAGGGATGGAGAACTGTGAGATATACAAAAAAAGAGTCTAATGAATTGATTGCAGCTGCTTTTCATCTTTTAAGAAACCGAAAAGTAGCTACTCCTAAACAAATTGCAGATGATCTGGAAGCTCAGACAGGCAAACGGGTATCGTCTCCCTCCGCATTTATGGTAAAGGTTATTGAACGCTATCCTTCTGTCGTAAAACCAAGAAGAGGGGTTTATATGATCAGGGAAGGATAAATTTTTTTCTGATTTTCTCTTATTCTACTATAGAAAAATCGTAAGTACTTCAAGTGTGTGAGAAAATGTAACAGCCTTTTTTCATGAAAAAGAACCCCTGATTGATTCAGGGGTTCTATTTTTATGAGATAAGTTTCAATATCTGGCGCTTCCGCTTTTCTTATGAAAGAAATTCATTTGGGTTTAAGCCAAGTTCATTGCAGATATCAGCTACCACTCTTTGCTCATTGTGATCGAAATGGCCGTCAGCATAGCCGATTGCGATGCAGTAGCGAGCTACAAGTCTCGCAATTTCAGGCTTGGATCTGACTCTGCCAAGTGCTTTAAATGCTTCAGCACGGCCAATCATAGGGTCCCTTTCGATTCGCTGTACATATAAATTGAATTGCTGTATGACTTTATTTGTATCAAAAACGCGCAATTCCTCGCTCTGATTCACAAATTCCATCATTTTTTGACGCTCTGCCGGATCTAATCTTCCATCTGCCATTCCTACTAGCGCGCATGCAGAAACAACGGCTTCAAGCACATCCTGGCTTTTATACTTCTGGAACAATTCCATTGCTTTTCTTTTCTGCTGATTGGCCCAATCTGCATAGTCTGTCTGATTTGGAGACCATGAATTTCCGCAGCTGCTGCATGTGAACTTCAGCTTGTTTTTTCCGATGAATCCGCCAAGCAAGCCGACAGGACCGAGGATTAATCCGCCGACAGCCGCTTTCCCAAGACCAAATCCTTTTTCTCCAGTTCTGACATTTGTTGAGTGACAGCGGGTACAGCTGATGTTTTCGCCGCTGTATGTCTGTGATCCCTGGGAAGGAGGCTGGGAATAAGGCTGGCTTGTTTGCCCAAATGTCTGATTCTGCTGACCGTATGATGGAGCTGGCTGAGAATATGCAGGCTGCGACTGGCTTTGCTGAAATCCTTGGGAATGAATGCCTGCCGCAGGGGCGGGTTCATCGTCTACAGTTACTCCGAAATTCCGGCACAGTGCTGCAAGTCCGCCCTGGAAGCCGCTTGCAATTGCATTGAATTTCCATTCGCCGTTATGGCGGTAAAGCTCTGCTGCCACAATCGCTGTTTCAACAGTGAAGTCTCTGCCAAGATTAAAGCGAAGAAGCTCTTCATTATTAAGAGGATTAAAAATTCGGACATACGCATTTTGAACTTGTCCAAAGTTTTGCTGCTTCATTTGTGCATCATGAATCGTAATGGTAAAGGCAATACGGTGGATGGACTGAGGGACAGCCGTCAAATTAATCTGAATTTGTTCATCATCCTGGTGTCCTGCACCTGTGCGATTATCGCCAGTGTATAGAATCGAGCCATTTCCGCCTGAAGGATTATTGTAAAAAACGAAGTCAAGATCACTGTTTACTTTGCCGGATTGTCCAAGCAAGAAAGACGAGGCATCGAGATCGTAATTAGCACCATGCTGGCTCACGTCCCATCCTAATCCTACAATGACATTCTGAAGACCGGGGTTGGATTTAGTTAAATCAACTTTTTGACCTTTGCTGAGAGTAACACCCATTCAATTGTTCACTCCTTAGGTAATTTTTCTACAGAAAAAAATTTCTATAATATGTAAAATCAGTAAATTTTCTTACTAATTAAATACTAAGTCTTTTAAACTATTTTTTCAATGATAAGCTGGCATTTCTTTAAAGAGAGAAGATTGGTGGAAAGAGCCTGCTGCTTGATGATAGAATATCTCTACAGAAACATTTCCAGGGAGGCGATTAAGGTTGAAAAAAAGAGTTGTCGTTACAGGTCTTGGAGCTGTCACGCCGGTTGGCGGTACAGCCGAAGAAAGCTTTGATCGTATTAAAAAGGGGATAAGCGGAATTGGACCCTTATCTCATATCGATTCTAGTATTTATAACGTGAAAGTTGCTGCAGAAGTAAAAGATTTTAAACCCGAAGAGTATATGGATATGAAAGAAGCACGCAGAATGGGCAGGTTTACACAGCTCGCTGTAGCTGCAAGCAAAATGGCCGTCCAGGATGCAGATCTGATAATTAATGAAAAGAATGCAGCGAGAGTCGGAGTCTGGATTGGTTCAGGCATCGGCGGTTTAGGCGAGTTTGAAGAGCAGCACATCAAATTTTTGGACAAGGGAGTAAGACGGGTCAGTCCCTTCATTATTCCAATGCTGATTCCTGATCTCGCAGCAGGGAGAGTTTCCATTGAGCTTGGTGCGAAAGGAATGAATTCTTGTACTGTTACGGCCTGTGCGAGCGGCGCGAATTCTATTGGCGATGCCTTTAAAGTGATCCAGCGCGGAGATGCTGATGTTATGATTACAGGAGGAACAGAAGCAGCGATTACTCCGATGACGGTTGCCGGATTTTCTAATATGACAGCTTTGTCTGCAAATCCTGATCCGCAAACTGCCTCAAGACCTTTTGATAAAAACAGAAACGGATTTGTCATTGGAGAGGGAGCTGGAATTTTAATCCTTGAAGAGCTCGACCACGCACTGGCCAGGGGCGCCGAAATTTACGGTGAACTTGCAGGGTATGGCGCAACGGGTGATGCTTTTCATATTACTACACCTGCACCAGAAGGCGAAGGAGGTCAGCGTTCCATGCTGATGGCGATCGAGGATGCAAAACTGAAGCCTGAAGACGTTGATTACATTAATGCCCATGGCACAAGCACTCATTATAACGATCTTTACGAGACACAGGCCATCAAAGCGGTATTCGGCAGCCATGCTTATAAGCTTCCGATTTCTTCAACAAAATCCATGACGGGTCACCTGCTCGGGGCAGCCGGTGCAATCGAAGCTATTTTTTCTGTAATGGCTATCAGAGATAAGGTGATTCCGCCTACAATCAATTATGAGACAGCTGATCCTGAGCTGGATTTGGACTATGTTCCGAACGAAGCAAGAAATCAAGAGCTGAACGTTGTATTAAGCAATTCGCTTGGATTTGGCGGACATAATGCGACGCTGATTTTTAAAAAATATAAATAAATAGAAGAAAGCCGGCTGATGAGCCGGCTTTTTACTCTGTCTGATGTGAATGGGTGTGATCACCTTAAAGCAAACTCTTGTGAATCCATATCGCTGCCTGACAGCCATCCCCCATTGCGATTGTGACTTGTTCGGAATGAACCCCGATATCTCCCGCAGCCCAGACATGCTTTACACTCGTCTCTTTAGTTCGGGGATTCACCACTACATGCTTGTTCTGGAGTCTTTCTGCTCCAAGCATTCCTGCTAATTCAGAGTGAACGGCATTGCCTCCAAATGCAGTAAATGCCCGTTCGCCGTAAATCTTTCTTCCGTCTGAAAGTTTGACTCCTATAAACTCCGAAGGGTCTTTCACTAAAACAGAAGCGATAGCTTCATCCACGCAGACAATTCCTTTCTCAAGCAATTTCGTTTTTAGCTCCTCAGGCACATATTCTTTTTCATGATTGATATAAGTAAGATCGCTTGTCCAATATGTAAGAGTAAGAGCGAGATTTGCTCCAGCTGTTCCTGATCCAAGTATCAATGTCTTTTTTTTCTGCACCTCATAGCCGTCACAGTCAGGACAGACATAGATACTAATCCCAAGGCAGGGCAGAAGATTTGGCAAATCAGGCAGGCGATCCGTCAATCCGGTTGCCAGTAAAATTCTCATTGCCTCATGCTTCTCACCAATTGCTGTCTCCACATGAAAAATAGAACCAGCCTTCTTGACTCCTGTTACCCGGCCATTCAAAAAATGAATGCCTGACCTCTCAGCCTGCTCTTTACCAAGCTCCCGAAGCGTTTGACCGCTAACACCCTCAGGCCATCCTAAAATATTATGGTAACTTCTGCATAGGGTAGAACGGCCTGAACCGGAATCAATCACAAGAACCGTGCGATTATATCGTCCGAGCTGTATAGCAGCCTGCAGTCCTGCGATGCCTGCGCCAATGATGATGCATTCGTAGGGATCTTTCATTTGAGTAACACGCCTTTGTCTGAAAAGATAATGTTAGGTTGTGTTAATTTCGAAATGTGATTCTTAAGATTCAGCAGCAATGAGAACATTTCTTTCTATTTCCATAAAAAAGAAACATTTACCAAAGGTCAATGACTATTCAACTAACTTTTTCTGCGGTTGTTCTTATAGGTATTAAAACTGACATAGCATTACCAATTGTTAAAGCGTTTACATTATGTGCTGTTGAATCAAATGTCCCTTAGGTTAATTCAATACGAAAGAACGTTTTTTTACAAAAAGCACCACTTGTTTCGTGATTCAATCTAAACTAAGATGGGACCTAGAATAAAGGGAGGGGAAAATGAATGTCTGCTCAGTCTGCAGGTGCTGCTAGTTCAAAAAGCAGAAATTACATTTTTGAAATCCATTTTTTAAGGGCCTTTGCCTGTATCGCAGTGGTCGGTGTACATGTAACTGCGACACATTATTATGCCAATGAGCAAACATGGCATTGGTTTACGTATTTTATTAATCAGTTAGGCAGGTTTGGTACTACAGCATTCGCTGTCATCAGCGGGTTTCTCCTTTTTTATCAAGTAAAGAGGAAAGGGTTTGAAATGGGAAGCTTTCTTAGGTCACGCTTTTCTAAAATTCTGATTCCCTTTCTGATCTGGAGTTTGGTTTATCGTTTTCTGGTTTATTTTTATGATCAGCAGGCCTTCGGAGATCTTGGTTCAGAATTAACGAAGATCCTGAGGGGAGAAGCTTTTTATCATCTCTATTTTGTTGCCATTGTGGTTCAATTTTATTTTATTTTTCCATTTATACAAAAGCTTTTTCGGACAAAGGCGCTAATGATTGTCTTTGCATTTATTGCTCTCATCATCAGTTATCAATTATTTGGATTTAATCCGGAAATTGAAGGGGCTATTGGTGCGTTTTTAGCAAGTAAAACGTTTATGCCGATCTGGATATTCTATTTTGCATTTGGCGGCGTTCTTGCGTATTTCTGGGATGAAATTGTGCATTTTGCAACGAAGCGGCCGCGGCAAATGCTTGCAGTTGCCCTGCTCGTTTCTGCAGGTGCAGTCGTTGAGTACAATGTGACTGGACAAGTATCTAACCGGAGGCTGACAAACTTAATTAATCTTCCGCTTCTGTGCATTGCTACGATCGGTATTTATCCGCTGCTTTCAAAGTGGAATGTGATCAATAAGCCTTTGAAGCTGATTGGGCAATATTCAATGGGCATTTATCTGATTCACCCGATGATCCTGTATCTTTTTGCAAATCATATGCCGGATCATTATTGGACAGTATCTAATGTTCCTCTGATGTTTCTTGCCGTCATGCTGATTGCAGTAGCGTTTATCCGAATTCTGCAGTTTATACCGCATAGCGGTTATATCATACCCGTTCCGAAAATCAGAAAAACAAAGCGCCCTTCTCAGAGTGAATCTGAGAGAAGAGTACAGTCTGCATAAGCTTGTTATGAAAAGTCCGGCAAAAAACCGGACTTTTTTTGTATCGCCCAAATTTCACATAATTCATATTGAACAGCTAGAAGTTATCATGTATGATATGAAAGAATTTATAAGTCTTATATCCTGATTATATTTTACTAGATTGGAGAAAAAAATGAGCCTTAATTTAACTCTTAAACAAAACCTGTCACAGCATCAGCACGCGATCTTAGCATCTGAATTTGACAAAAGAAAGAAGTCTAAAGGGATTACCTTTTTATTATGGTTCTTTCTGAGCACATTCGGCGCCCACAGATTCTACCTGGGAAATACAGGTCTGGCAATTGCTATGCTATTGCTTGGCTGGGCTACATTATTCATCTGGCCGCTTGTTGACGGCATCTATTGTTTAGTTAAAAAAGTGGACGAAATGAACGAGGAAATTGAACGAAAAATTATTTCTGAGATTTCCACGCTTGCTGTATCATAATGAAAAGCCCTGAATCAGGGCTTTTTTAATGGATATTTTTAAATGCCCAGTTTAGACCGGGTCAGCTTCTTAATGACTGACAGCTTTTTTCACAAATCTGTCCACAAGCTGATCAAGGCGCTCGCAGCTGGAAAGCATATTCATAAATAGCTGAAGCAACAACAGTTAAGCGCTGATTTTCAAGCTTTTCAGAATCAGATTCCATCATTTGAATCAGGAAAATCCTGCTTTCCCTGATTAACGTGTCATCTTCAAACTGATCATTGGCCTTGATTTTCCCCTCATATTTAAAGAGGAGATATTCATGCCATTTAATTAATTGTTCAATCTGGGAATCAAATAATTGATCGTCAACCGTCGTACTGCGGCTTTGAAAGTAATGTTCTTCAATGACTTTTAAGACATCAGCTGCCTGCTGAATCGTTTTCAGCATTTGTTTAAAAACGACAAGCTCTCTGACATTCACTGGATTTACCTTCGCCATTTTTTCCCGTTCTTCGTCAAAAATTTCGTATAAATCCTCAAGCTTCTGAAGCTCGCTTCTAAATTCCTTTTGCTTTTCCTGAAAATATTTCTCGGTTAATTCATCTGAGATGGCTGTCCTCATCAATAAGGACATGGTTTCAAAAACCGATTGAACTTTTGTAAAGTAATTTTCTTTATACTTTGGCGGCAAAATCAGCAGATTAACAAAAAATGCAGAGGCTATGCCTATTAATATGATTAAGAATCGATTCCAGACAAATAAAATGTCTTCATTGCCGGGAGCACTCATAATCGCCAGGACCGTTACTAAAGTCAGCGATATGGTCGCTTCCATTTTGAGCTTTAAGCTGATTAAGATGACTGAAATTACAACAACCCCAGTCACAATCGGATTACTGCCGAAAAAGAAAATAGCAAATAGAGCAAGCAAGGCACCAAGTGTATTCGCCTGAAGCTGATCGAGCACTTGCTTCCATGTGCGGTAAATGGATGGCTGAATGGTAAATATAGCTGCAACACCTGCAAAAACCGAAGGCTCAAGCTGAAAAACAGAGCAGATAAATAAGGCAAGTGTAACGGATAAACCGGTCTTTAAAACTCTGGGTCCTAGTATCAAAAGGGGGAGACACTCCGTTTCTTAAGAGATAAATCTTGTGTTTCATTTAGTTTATCAGATTTTTTAAATCGAAGAAAAAGCTGGTGCTTTTTAATTTGGTGAATTAGATCAGCAAAATATCAATTCAAAATACAGAAAATTAATCCTTGTAAACACATAGGAATTATGTATAATAAAATTACATTTGAATATTTCTAATAATCAGACTGATTGGATAACCAAAGGTCCTTAACATTTTGTTAGGGGCCTTTTTCGTTTCCAAAGGGGGAGGAATTGTTTTGAGAAAGTTAATTATTTTTGCTTTCATCGGTTTTTTGGCTCAGCTTATTGATGGCTCTTTGGGAATGGCATACGGTGTGACATCAACAACGATGCTGCTGACGTTCGGCATTGCCCCGGCAGTCGCTTCTGCTTCTGTTCATTTGGCAGAAGTAGTTACAACTGCGGCATCAGGAGCATCTCATATTAAATTTGGGAATGTAGATAAGCAGGCAGTGTACAAATTAATTATTCCGGGATCGATTGGTGCATTTGCAGGGGCATGTTTTCTCAGCAACTTGCCTGGGGATCTGGCTAAGCCATTTATAGCTATATTTCTTTTAGTATTAGGTCTGTATGTTCTGCTTCGTTTTTTGTTTCACCATGAAGCACAGCAGCAAAGTGAAACCATCCCTCTAACCCGGAAAAAATCCATCCCGCTTGGATTAATTGCAGGCTTTGCAGATGCAACTGGCGGAGGAGGCTGGGGACCGATTGCAACTCCGGTGCTTCTGTCTCAGAAAGGAACATCTGCACGAAAGGTTGTGGGCACTGTTGATACGAGTGAGTTTGCGATTGCTGTTTCTGCGACACTTGGATTCTTCATTTCACTCGGATGGGAACAGGTAAACTGGTATTGGGTAGCAGCACTCATGATTGGAGGAATTGTGGCAGCTCCGATTGCGGCATGGCTTGTCAAAAAACTGCCGGCCTATCTGCTTGGTGTCCTTGTTGGAGGATTTATTGTTCTGACAAATTCAAGAACTCTGCTTACGACTTGGGCTGTTGACACTTCTGCAGTGCCATTTGTATATGGCTTCATATTAATCGGATGGACACTTGCGGTTGGATATGCAGTGAGGAGGAACCGGGTAAAGGCGGAGGAAGCGATCAGTGTTTAGAAAAATGAGAAACCCTTGATTTTTGATCAAGGGTTTCTCATTTTATAGTGAATAAAAAACAGCCTTCCCGCTTAAGTAAAACGTTTAAGATAGGAATTGTACAAATGAAGCGACCAGTAAAGAGCCTGTAATTCCAAAAATAAGGTCTTGTTTTGTCATATCCATTTTCTTTAATAATTTACCCATGTTTGATTACCCCTTTGTGCCTTTTATAAATAAGACGATTTTCGTTATTGAATTGTTTCAATGCAATTAAAATGAGATGCTTCTCTTTTCTTCAACAATAAACTATAGAAAAACAGAAACGGTACTTTTTAAATTCCCCCAGAAACAGAAAACCAAACTGGGCTAATATAACGAAACATTATAGTAGGAAGGTGTAAAATTAACTAGAATATAAGAAATTTTTAAAGGAAAACAAGGAATAAAGTGGGAATTTTCAGTTTTTTAGTAAGGTTATTGTTATAGCACTGTTACAATTGTAATAGATTTATTATCTCGCTGTTTTTTACAAGCCTCCTTTTTGTGATAACATGGGAACCATCGTAATTGCTGAAGGAGGAAAAAATATGAAAAAAACTATCTTTTCATTAGCGGCTGTAGCCGCACTAACAACTACAGCAGGATTTAGCGCACAGGCAGAAGAGGTCGTAGTAGATAAAGGAGACACTCTTTGGAGCCTATCTCAAGAACACAAGGTTTCAGTAGATGATATTAAAAACTGGAACAACTTAACATCAGACATAATTATTGCAGACAATACATTAAAAATATCAGATGAAGAAGTATATACTGTTGTTTCAGGCGATACGCTTTGGAGCATTGCAGAGAAATTTGACGCAAGTGTAGGGCATATTTCTGAGAAAAATGGATTATCAGGAGATGTTATTCATCCTGGTCAAGAGCTTGTGATCTACAGTGACGCTGACAATTCACCAGAACCAGCGCCTGCTCCGGCTCCAGAACCAAAGCCGGAAGCTAAACCTGAGCCAAAACCAGAACCGAAGGATCAAAACCCTTCTGTGGATGAAGCTTCTGCAAGTGCAGTCTCAGAAAACGACGTAGAAGGTGTTGCGAAAGAAGTAACAGTTACTGCTACAGCTTACACTGCTTTTTGTGAAGGCTGCTCAGGAACAACTGCTACAGGTGTTGATTTAAGAGCAAACCCTGATAAGAAGGTAATCGCTGTAGATCCTAACGTAATTCCGCTTGGATCTAAGGTATATGTTGAAGGCTACGGCTATGCAACAGCAGAAGATACTGGCGGTGCTATTAAAGGAAACCGCATTGATGTCTTCATTCCAACACAAGATGCAGCAATAGCTTTCGGTAAGAGAGAATTAAATGTGAAGGTTTTAAATTAATAGATTAGCAGATTGATAAAGTGCGGCAGATCTCCCCAAGGGAAATCTGCCGTATTTTTTATGGGTTAATTTCAGAATAATAAAATAATAGTTGAATGTGCAGGATAAGATTTACTATAATATAAAAAATGAAGTTTTTCCTGCATACCAAAAAAGGAGACGACATGAAATCAAAATCAATCTCACAAATTATTAAAGAAAACTATTCTTCTTTGTCGCAAGGACAGAAAAAAGCAGCTGAATTTCTTACTCTTCATAAGGATGAAGGGGCATTGCTTACTGCTTTTCAATTAGGAAAAAAAGCAGGTGTGAGTGAGACGACTGTCATACGTCTGGCCTATGCATTAGGTTTTAAAGGCTATTCAGACATGCAGGAGGCCGTGCGCAGGGACTGGCTGGAAAAAAAACAGCCGGCAGAAGAAATTCCTTCACTATCACAAGAACAGCAGGAAAAAAACTTATTCAGCAGGATTATCGATAAAGAAGCATCTGTTTTAAAGCAATTATTAATGCAAATCGATGAGAATGAAATTTGGAAGGCAGTGGATCATTTAATCCAGTCAGACCATATTTACATTGGCGGGTTTGGGAGTTCATACGGAGCTGCCTGCTGGCTGCATTACACACTCCAGCAATATAGGGGAAATGTAGCGATTTCAAGTCCGGCAGGATTCTCCCTTGAAGACATTCACGATCTGAATCAGCATTCTGCGGTAATCATTTTCTCTTTTCCAAGGTACCGAAAAGAAGCCCTTGAGCTTGCAAAATGCTCTCAAGCACAAGGGTCAAAGGTGATAGCCATTACAAACAGGCAGCTATCTCCTGTTGGACAACTTGCCGAAATCACGCTGACAACTGAGGAAAAGGCAGATTCGGGTCATCATTCCATAGCATCTGTCGTCAGTTTATTGGAAGTGATTATGGAAGGTGTTAAACATCGGGACCGCGACAGAATCAGCATTCGACAGCAAAAATTAGAACAGCTTTATACGGATCAGGGGTTATTTTTAGAGTGAAAACATACATTGGGGTGGGTCTAGATGAATGGAGTGCCGAAATTAAATGAAAAAACAGAGTTCAAAACGTTTCCTGCAGGAGACATTTTAACATTCTTGATTCCTTCACTGATTGGAATCTTCTTATTTATATTGCCAATCATGACGGAAGACGGGATGACCATTCCGGTTGCTTTTTTAGCCGGACAGATTAACTCGTACATAGGTGATTTTATTCCTGCTATTACTGTTTTAATTATGGTTCTTTCCACAGCAGGATCACTTGCTGCTGCAGTCATGAAGCCGAAATTTATAACAGAAAGTACTTATTTAAATACGCTCCTGAACGTCAGCCCGTTTTGGCTGATGGCGAGAGTTCTCGGAACCGTTTTTGCGGTAATCACCTTCTATAAGATAGGATCTGAAATGATTTTTTCAGAGAATACAGGAGGTCTATTAATCTATGATTTGATTCCGATTCTCTTTTCTACATTTTTATTAGCAGGACTGCTGCTGCCGCTTTTATTAAACTTTGGATTGCTGGAGTTTTTTGGAGCTCTGTTTTTAAAAATCATGAGACCTGTGTTTACGCTCCCGGGCCGAGCTTCACTTGACTGCCTGGCTTCATGGGTAGGGGATGCGACAATTGGGGTTCTTTTAACAACAAAGCAATATGAGGAAGGGTATTATACAAAGCGTGAAGCCGTTGTTATTGCGACAACTTTCTCTGTTGTTTCTATCACGTTTACAATCGTTGTTATTAACTATTTGAAATTAGAACAGTATTTTCTGCATTATTATGGAACGATTGTTGTTGCGGGACTTGCTGCCGCTCTCATTATGCCGCGCATACCGCCGCTTTCAAGAAAAGCAGATACTGGCTATGAAAAAACGGATCTTAAAGAAGAAACTGAAATGCTACCGAATATTTCTATCTTCAAATGGGGATTTCAGCAAGCTGTATCTAAAGCAAAAAAGAATGACGGACCTCGAGCTGTATTAAAAGAGGGAGTTCAAAATGTCGCGGATATGTGGTTTGGGGTTTTGCCGATCGTCATGGCCATTGGTACGGTGGCGCTGGTTATTGCGGAATTCACTCCATTTTTTACGTATTTTGGAAAACCTTTTGAACCGATTCTTACTCTCATGCAGGTTCCAGAAGCTGATAAAGCAGCTCAAACTATGGTGGTCGGATTTGCGGATATGTTTTTGCCGGCAGTAATCGGCAGCGGGATTGAAAGTGAAATGACACGATTCATTATTGCATGTGTATCTGTTACACAGCTTATTTACATGTCTGAAGTAGGCGGTTTACTGCTTGGTTCAAAGCTTCCGGTCACTATTTTTGATCTGATTCTGATTTTCTTAATCCGAACGTTAATTACACTGCCTATTATAGTAGTATTCGCTCATATGATTTTTTGATAGGAGGCAAGACAGAATGAACTTTGCAGACGAACACAAGGAAGAAATTCTAAAAACTTACCAGGAGCTGCATCAGCTTGCCGAGCCCAGCTGGGAGGAAGAAAAAACCTCCCAGTATTTAATAGAAAAACTAGTAAGTGCAGGCTTCACGGTCCAAACCTATGAAGGGCATTTCGGTTTTACCGCAGATCTTGAAGGGGAGAAGTCGGATATTATCGCTCTCAGGGCAGATATGGATGCCCTGGTTCAGGAAGTGGACGGCGAGATTAAGCCTAACCACTCATGCGGCCACGATGCACACAGCACAATGGTTCTGTTTACAGCACTGGCTCTTTCAAAACAGAAGCTGAAGCATCCGGTCCGGTTTATCTTTCAGCCGGCAGAAGAAAAGGCGGCGGGCGCACTTAAAATGATAGAGGAAAACGTACTTCAGAATATAAAATTTCTTGGCGGCATCCATGTGCGCCCAGTGATGGAAATTCCGTATGGAAAAGCCGCACCCGTTATTCTGCATAGTTCAACTGCAAGTATAAAAGGAGTTATAAAAGGGGTGCCTGCTCACGCTGCAAGACCAGAACTAGGAAATAATCCGCTTGAAGCCGCAGCCCTGTTAATCGGCGCGATACGCCAAATACGCTTGAATGCAGCTGATCATTATTCGATTAAAATAACGGAACTGCATGGGGGAGAAGCCTCCAATTCCATCCCTGAGAACGCTCGCTTTACCCTTGATTTGAGAGCAGAATCGAATGACACGATGGAGATGCTTCTTAAAAAAGCGGAGCATACGATTTCAAAGACAGGAGAGTTAACCGAAACAGAAATCACTTCAAAGGTAGAGGAATATTCACCGGCAGCGGTAAAGAATACTACTGCGATTGAGATTGCACGAAAAGCGATCACCTCCATTCTCGGCGAAGAGAATGCTGCAGAGGCATGTGTATCTCCCGGGGCAGAGGATTTTCATTTTTACACCGCAGAAAATCCGGGAATTGCAGCGACAATGATCGGACTCGGCTGCGGATTAAAGCCAGGTTTACATCACCCAAAGATGCAGTTTAATCAAGAAGCTTTAATTTATGGCACAAAGATTTTAACACAAATGGTGCTGGAGGCAGATCAGCAGCCATGGTAAATATGGAGGAGAGATTTTTTGAAAAAAGAAGTGCAGGAATCATTGATTATCCGCAATCTTCAATCGGTTAATGAATTGGAAGAAGTCAAGCGTCTTGAAGCAATGATCTGGAGTTTGGAGGATGCTGTGCCTGTGAATCAAAGTATAGCTGCCGTGAAAAACGGCGGCTTTATACTGGGGGCATTTTTTAAAACGGAGCTCATTGGCTTTCAATACAGCTTTCCGGGGTATGACGGGAAAAAAGTGTATCTCGTTTCCCACAGCTTAGGCATCCATCCGGATTACCGCAAATTTGGAATCGGAGAAAAACTGAAAATCGCTCAAAAAGAAACAGCACTGGAGATGGGATATGACCTGATCACCTGGACTTACGATCCGCTGGAAACAGTCAACGGAAATCTGAACTTACATAAGCTTGGAGCTATTGCCACGGAGTATATTCCTAATGTTTACGGTGAAATGGCGGATCATTTGAATGCCGGGATTCCGACAGATCGTTTTTTGGTCGAATGGCATTTGAATGAGCCAACTCGATCATATTCGAAAGAAGCAACTATTCCATATGCTCTTTATACATGTGAGAAAAAAGATTTTCCTTTTCCGGAGAGAACAGACCTGACACTGAATAGTCCGCATATTTTCGTCCCCGTGCCTGGACAATTTCAGGAAATCAAAAAGGCAGATTTCAAGCTTGCTAAAAAATGGAGAGAGAAAACAAGCGAAGTGTTTACCCATTATTTGAGTCAGGGTTTTGCAGTCTCCGATTTAGTGAGAGACAAACAGCACCTTGGGCAGTACTTATACCTCTTAGTGAAAGGGGAAGGATGAAATGGAGATTAAAAGCATTATCCTCAGACAAATTAAAATGGATCTGCTGCACCCTTTTACAACAAGTGTCGGAACAGAAGAAGATAAGGATATCATCTTAGTGGAAGTGAAATCGAAATCCGGCTTATCAGGCTGGGGAGAATCTGTTTCGATTACACAGCCAATTTATAATGAAGAAACAGTCAAAACAAACTGGCATATGATGAGCGACCATTTGATTCCCCTTCTTTATCAGGAGCCCGTCAGTCATCCTGATGAGGTGTCAGAGAGATATAAGAAAATTCGAGGAAACTATAACGCCAAAGCAGCGATTGAAATGGCTGTATGGGATCTCTATGCAAAAGAGAAAAACATGCCTTTAGCAAAGGTGCTCGGCGGTGTAAAAGATAAAATTGAGGTTGGAGTAAGTGTTGGTATTCAGCAATCTCAGGGGAAAATGCTAAAACAAATTGAAAGTTACTTAAAAGACGGCTATAAGCGGATTAAAGTGAAAATTATGCCGGGATGGGATGTAGAAATCATCAAATTAATCCGTCAGGAATTTCCGCATATTCAACTGATGGCCGATGCAAACTGCGCTTATACACTGAACGATATAGAACATCTCAAAGCACTCGACGAATTCGGATTAACGATGATTGAACAGCCGCTTGATCATAATGACATCGTTGACCATGCGAGACTTCAGGCCGAGCTCAAAACGCCTATTTGTCTGGATGAAAGCATACATAGTGCAGAAGATGCCAGAAAAGCGATTGAGCTTGGAAGCTGCAGGATTATCAATCTTAAAATCGGACGTGTCGGCGGTCTCACAGAATCACTGAAAATTCATGATTTATGTGAGCGTCACAACGTTCCGATGTGGTGCGGCGGAATGCTGGAAGCGGGAATCGGAAGGGCTCATAATATTGCCATAACGTCCCTGAGCAATTTTACTCTGCCTGGAGATACAGCTCCTTCCTCACATTATTGGAAGCGGGATATTATCACACCGGAAGTGGAAATGAAAGATGGGTACATTTATGTTCCTGAAAGTCCGGGAATCGGGTTTGAACCGGACATGGAACAAATCGAGAACATTACCTCATACAGCCGTTTTTATCATTATTAATTATGGCATCACAACACAAGCAAGAGAGGGAAGCCTTTCTTGTTTTTTTATGTGTCTCAAAATCAAAAACCAATATTTATCCCGCTCATGTCTTCTTTTCAAGTATAATGATGATTCATGCGTTAAATACTTGAAAAAACACAAGAAAAAATGAGGTTGCTAAATGAGTCATAAAAGCTTTAATACCTATAAATTAAGTTCGGAAATTGTGAGCGCGCTGGATAGCTTGAATTATACGGAGCCTACAGAAGTTCAGGATAAAGTGATTCCTGTGGCTTTAGAAAAGAAGGATCTTGTCGTGAAATCACAAACAGGAAGCGGGAAGACGGCCTCGTTTGGCATCCCGCTCTGTGAGATGGTCGAGTGGGAGGAAAACAAGCCTCAAGCGTTAATTCTGACACCAACAAGGGAGCTCGCTGCACAGGTAAAAGAGGATATTACGAACATCGGCAGATTCAAACGGATAAAAGCGGCCGCGGTGTATGGTAAACAGCCATTTGACAGGCAAAAGCTAGAATTGAAGCAGAAAACTCATGTGGTTGTCGGAACACCTGGGAGAGTACTTGATCATATCGAAAAAGGAACACTTGCTTTAGAAAAGCTGCAATATCTGATTATTGATGAAGCGGATGAAATGCTGAATATGGGGTTCATCGACCAGGTAGAAGCAATTATCGCAGAGCTGCCGAAGGACAGAGTCACGATGCTCTTTTCAGCTACTCTCCCAAAGGATGTAGAAAATCTCTGTCATAAATATATGAAAAAACCAGTGGAAATTGAAATAAAAGCAGCTGGGCTGACGACTGCATCAATTGAGCATTCATTAGTTGTGGTGAGAGAAGAGGAGAAGTTTTCGCTTCTTAAAGCTGTTACAGTAGTAGAAAACCCTGACAGCTGCATCATCTTCTGCAGAACACAAGAGCAGGTTGATACTGTATTTAAGCAATTAGACCGCGCAAATTATCCTTGTGACAAAATTCATGGCGGTCTTTATCAGGAAGATCGTTTTGCTGTCATGAATGATTTCAAAAAAGGGAAATTCCGTTATTTAGTTGCGACCGATGTAGCCGCCAGAGGAATCGACATTGATAATATTACACATGTCATTAACTATGACCTGCCGCTTGAGAAAGAAAGCTATGTTCACAGGACTGGCAGAACAGGGCGGGCAGGAAAGACAGGAAAAGCGATAACTTTTGCTACGCCTTACGAAGAAAAATTCCTGTCTGAAATAGAAGAATATATCGGTTTTGAAATTCCTAGAATACTCGCGCCAACAAGAGAGGATATTTCAGAAGCAAAAGTGGCATTCGAAGCAAAAATAACTTCTCGTCCTGTGATTAAAAAAGATAAAAGTGCCCAGCTGAACAAAGGCATTATGAAGCTCTACTTCAACGGAGGCAAGAAAAAGAAAATACGCGCAGTCGATTTTGTCGGAACAATCGCCAAGATTCCCGGCATGACAGCAGGTGATATTGGAATCATCACCATTCAGGATAACGTTTCATATGTAGAGATTCTGAATGGAAAAGGTCCAATCGTTTTGAAGGCAATGAGAAATACAACGATTAAAGGAAAGCTTCTGAAAGTTCACGAAGCGAATAAATAATAGCATAATAATAGCGAAAGTCCTGTTATTTAGAAGGTCTTTCGCTTTTTTATATCGCTCATTGAATATAAAAACATTACTTCTTTTTCTCAGCTATTTCTCCTTCAAGAGAGGCTAATTCTTTCTTCCTTGCTTCTATCTTTTTAGTTAAATTAGCAAGCTGCTTGTTCATGTTTGCCAAATTTTCTTTTGCATTCATAGATTCACTTTCAAACTTCTCTTTATCCCTTATGATAGCGATTACTTCATCAAACTCTTTTTGCTTCTCTTCTATTTCCTCAAGAGTATCATCTAGTTCTTTTTTTAGAAAAATGAGTTCTGATTGTTTATCTGCAATGATCGATTTGAGTTTGTCATAATTAAGTTTTTCACTAGCAATATCAGTAGTTGCTGAATTTTTGCCAAAAGAGAAAGAAAGAAATAATAACATAACGACAATAATTGGAATGAATAACCAAAGCACGAATTTTTTCATCTTCTGATTTGTTTCTGTCCCCGGAGCTGACAATCGTTTACCCTCCTTTGCAGGGTGATGTTTAATAGTGAATGCAGTCTGTTTTTCCAAGGCTGTTATGATGAATTGGAGTATAAAATATCATATGCTGCTGTGGAAAAAACGCTTCAATAAAAACGGGTTTAAATGAGGTGATCATTTAAACCCGTTTTTATAATTTATTCATCATCACGAACCGTATCATCCACAATGGCAAACAGCTGGCGGTCAAACAGATCATCACTGCATAACAAATGTTCATCAGGAGTTTCTGCGATTTCTTTTAATTCTCCTTCATCACCTTTTGCATTAATGATCTCAAAAATCTGGTTCAGCCCCTCTGAAGTTTGCTCGTCTTCTTGGTTTTGTGTTCGTTCTCGCTCTTTCAAGACAATCAGCCTCCTTTTTATATGTATCATTTGCTCAAAAAGAAGAAATTACCCGTCTGGACAATTGCATTTCTCTTTGAATACAGATATGGTTTGATAGGAAGAATATTTTAAAGCGCTGAAGGATGGGAATAGATTGGATAAACTTAGCCGAAAACCGGCATTTATATATACATTTGCATGTACAGAAGAGGAGATGTCCCTTTGTCACTTGGAAATGCGTTCTTTTTTTGGCGTTCAGCCCGATGGATTCAGTCTGAAAAGTGAAGTTGGCATAGATCCAAGCAGAAGTCCTTTTATGAAAGAGAGACTTGAAGTCATCTACGAAGGCGACGATCTTTCTGAGATTGTAAAGCAGGTTGATCAGATTGATATCGGAACGGATACGTTTAAGATTATTTTTCTGAAAATCAATGATCTTGAAGATCACGAGCAAATCAGCTATCAGGAGCGCAGAAACATGGAGCGGCAGGTTGGCTGGCCATTCAAAGCAGAAGCAGATGTTCGGAATCCGGACCAGACGTTTGGCCTGACAACTCACGGCGGGCGCTGGTATTTCGGAAAGTACCGCAAAAGCGAACCGGTCTGGCTGCATCATTTAAAAAAACCGCGTGAATATTCCACTGCACTTAGCACTCGGGTTGCAAGAGCAGTTGCCAATATTGCTGTGCCAAACCCTGCTGGCATAAAAGCGATTGATCCGTGCTGCGGAATAGGAACCGTTTTAGTAGAGGCTTTATCCATGGGCATTGATATTGTGGGACGCGATATTAATCCACTTGTGACAGACGGCTCCAGAGAAAATATCGCTCATTTTGGCTATGAATGTGACGTCAAAACAGCACCGATATCAGAAATCACAGGCAAGTATGATGTCGCCATTATTGATATGCCCTATAACCTATATACTCACGCTACACCTGATGAGCAGCTGTCTATCTTAAAACATGCCCGCCGCATTGCGGATAAAACGGTGGTTGTGACCAGTGAAACGATGGATCACATGGTTGAAGAGGCAGGCTTTCGTATTGCAGACCGCTGTACAGTGAGGAAGCAAATGTTCTCAAGGCAGATACTGATTTGTGAATAAAGACAGGCTGATTGAGGATACTAATCCTTTGAACCATACATAGGAGGTATCAGCAATGAGTGACCAAATGGAGAGCTCCTTTGAGAACAAATGGATGCCGATGACATCTGTTGCAAGCGGGCTGGAATTCGATGTCCTGCCGGGTGTCTACTGCTATACGAATCAAATCGTAAATGTTGTTTTCCTGAGAAGCGGAGACGACTGGTATTTAATTGATGCAGGAATGCCGCACTCTGCAGACACGATTAAATCAGCTTTTGAAGTGCATGCCGGGGTAGAAATGGCGCCTAAAGCAATCTTGCTGACACATGGGCACTTTGATCACGTCGGCGGCATCATTGAACTCGTTGAACAGTGGCAGGTGCCTGTCTACGCTCATGCACTGGAACTTCCGTATTTGACCGGTCAAAAAGATTATCCGGAACCGGATGGAAGTGTTGAAGGCGGATTGATCGCCAAGATGTCACGGCTTTTTCCGAATGATGGCATCAATTTAACTGATCATGTTCAAGCATTAGGAGAAAATGGACAGATTCCAGGACTGCCAGAATGGAAATGGATCCATACGCCTGGACACACGCCTGGCCATGTTTCTTTTTATCGTGAAGAAGACCGTACATTAATCGCAGGAGATGCTTTCGTCACAGTCAGACAGGATTCACTCTATAAAGTGTTTACTCAGAAGCAGGAACTTTCAGGTCCCCCAAGGTATTACACAACCGACTGGCAAGCTGCCTGGAACTCAGTGAAAACATTGGAAGCTTTGAAGCCATCCACTGCTATTACTGGTCACGGACTGCCAATGTCAGGCGAAGAGCTGAGAAAAGGCCTTGCCGAATTAAGCAGGGATTTTGAAAAGCTTGCCATGCCTGATCATGGGAAATATCTTCAATAAGAATCAGCCGGAGAAAACTTGCCGGCTGGTTTTTTTATGATTTAAAAGAAGGTTATATTACCTGAATATGGAATAGATACATAGTCTTACTTTGATTTAGGGAGAGAAGAATATGAAGAAATTAGTCATTGGCGGCATGGGTGTCATATCAAGTGCTGTGCTGTTTGGATTAACACTTGTCTCAGCAGCAGTTTATTCACTCTATTTATCGGCTCCAGACATCGGAGGAGGATTTGACTCTCGTTTCGGTTTGTTTAGTACAGCTCTAATAGAGATAGGCACCATCCCATTAATTATGAGCGCTTTGCTTTTTATAGGGGCGGCATATTATGTAATTATTGGAATGAAGGAGAAGTGATTAATAAAAGGAAGGCGTTTCTTATAAAAGAGGAAGCGCCTTTTCAAATCCATATTATTATTCAATTTCAAATAATAGGAATCGACTTTAGATGATGAAATTCGGAATTAGCTCTATTTAATCATATTTAATTTAACTAGTTTTTAGAATATCGCTGATAATGCGAACGGTATAAAATTTTTATTATTTAATATTCGTATTTTTATTGATTATCCATCATTATTTTGTTATGTTATCAAAGTAATTAATTTATATATCATTACTCGTATATCCTCAGTAATATGGTCTGAGCGTCTCTACCTGGTTCCCATTGAAAGAACTGGACTACGAGTTAAAGTATTAGGCTGTTCAGCTTTTTTAGCCTTGGCAAGAAGTTTCTATTTTGCTGGATTTTCCATACTTTAACTTAGGGGTCTAGAAGGTAGAAATCATTCTGCTTTTCTAGACCTCTTTTTGTGTCAGAACCAGCAGCATTCAGATCATATTCAGACGGAAGCAGAAAAAGCGAGTTGGACTAAATAAGGAGGATTTCATATTTAATTCTGCAGAAATACAATCAGAAGAGTCACACTAAGGAGAGAGAATGAATGAAAATCAAACAGCTGAAAAAATATGCTTCATTAGCGATTATCACCATATATGTATTAACAGTGTTAGCAGGCTGCAGCTCTGCTTCCCAGTCTGAAGCTGCTAAAAAAGATGATCAAAGACCTATTCTTGTTCAAGGTCCAATGCCGATCGAAGCTGAAAATTTCGCAAAAAAGTTAGAAGATGTTAAAGAAGAAAAATCAGGAACATTTATATTTTACATAGGAAAACTGGACAACTATCCGGTTATTGTTGCAAAAACAGGCAAGGGTATGGAAAATACAGCAGCTGCTACGGCGGTGGCTATTGAAAGATATAATCCAATAGCAATAATTAATCAAGGAACTTCAGGAGGACATGATCCGGATTTAAATGTTTTTGATATTGTTTTGGGGAAAAGAACGGTAAACTTGGGTTCCTTAAAAACAGCAGATAAGGATGAAAATCAAGGAATTGATCCAACGATTTGGAAACCAATGGACTTAATGGCTTCTGAAGGAAGTGCAGGAGAAGATCCTAATGCTGAAAAGCCGCGTTTCTATGAGGGAGATGAAGATTTACTTACAGCTGCAAATGCTGTCAAAGATACATATACAAAAGGTAAAATTGTCGAAGGTACGATAGGCTCTGCAGACGTATGGAATAATGAAGTTGACCGCATTAAATGGTTTCATACTAAGTATGGTTCGTCTGTAGAAGAAATGGAAGGCGCATCTGCCGCACAAATTGCCAAAGCTTATGATGTAGCATTCCTTGGTATCCGTGTATTATCTAATAATAAAGTAAACGGCGGTAAATATAACCCTGATACTGCTGCAGCAAATCAAGAGTATGTTTATGAAGTTGTTAAAAAGTATATATCTGATTTCACGAGTAAGTAAATTTGTTCAGACTTAAGTGAATATAGATCAAGAGGCTGTCCGATAAGTCCCTAAAAAAAAGCAGGCAGGAAAAACAATGTTGTTTCCTGCCTGCTTTTTTTCTGTAGGCTCTTTTCGTAAACTTTGTTGTTTTTAGACTAAATGTTAATCCTAAGTGGATTGTAGCGGAAGGAACTTGACTCCTGCGGGAAATAGAGCAAATTGGGAGACCCCACAGGCAACGCCGAGGAGGCTCCCATGCTCCCCGCGGAAAGCAAGTTCCTGGAGTGGAAAGGAACGGATATTATTTATCATGAAAAACAACAATCTATGCGAAAATAGCCCTTTCTTTTAAAGGTTTTCGCACTATTCAATGTTCGGCTTTCTTTCAGGAGATGATCGTTACGTCCCAGCCCCTTTGTAAATCGTTAATTCTCTTCAGACTCACTGACCTTCTCAATCTTCTCCACAAACATCTGATAAACCCTGCGCTTTTCTTCCAGCTCTTTAATATAAAGCTTCAGCTCATTGAATTTTTCTTCGAATGGCTTTTGATAGGTTGTTTTGATATTGTTTATGATTTCATCATTTATAGTAGATTGAATGACTTGTTTTGTAATGCCAAATTTATAGGAATATAGCTGAAGCTCGCTTTTGACCTTATCATATTCTGCGTCTATTTCATTCTTTTGCTTCAGCATGTCCTCTTTCCATTCATGCAGAGAATCTTTCACATATGATTCCATATTTACCCTCCTCAGCAGCTTGATTGCCTATGTATCTCAATACACTATTTATCATCTATGACTATTTTGTGGGGGTAATTCGGGGATTATCGTCCTTCCTCCCTGCTTTTGCACCAGGTTTATAGGCTGAATAGAACAGGTTAGTCATATTCCTATTGATCTATTATTCTAGTAAAATTTTTCCGATTATAGGAGAAAAGGTCAATTCTATCTAATCCTGATTGTGCTATCTTTAAATATGTAGAAAAAACAGAAAATTCTACATGTTCTTACAAATAGGAGGGGTAGTATTGGCAAAGTGGAGCAAGAAATTCGGAACATCACTTCTAGCAACGAGTCTGGTCGCAAGCTTATTCGCGCCAGCTGCATTTGCGAAAGAACCTGTACCAACAGACGTTCAAACAGCGTTGTCAGCACCAATTGATCTAAACATTATCAATGAGGACCGTCTGGCAAATGCGCTGAAAAAACAAGGACTCATTCCGCAAAAAGCAAGTGACAAGGAAGTCGCTGCAGCCGTGCAAAAATATATCGAGAAAAAGCAAGGCGAAAAACCGACAGTTGATCTCCAGGAAGATGATCATGATGCAAAACTGGAAATCGACAAGAAATCAAAGGATTTCTTAACAAAGCAGAAAGAAAAGCTGACAAAGCAATTAAATAAAGGCCATGAAAAGCTGGGTAAAAACAAAAAAGACGGCTTTGTAGATGTGAAGCCGGCAAAACAGGCTAACTACAATGGCACTGTAAGAGAAGACAAAGTCCTGATTTTGCTTGTCGAATTTGAAGATTTCAAGCATAACAACATTGTCAAAGAAGACGGCTACATGTATTCAAACGACTTCAGCAAAGAGCATTATGAAAAAATGCTGTTTGGGGACAAGCCGTTTCAGCTGTTAGACGGTAAAAAAGTGCCGACATTCAAGCAATATTATGAAGAGCAATCAGGCGGCAGCTATACCGTTGACGGCACTGTTTCGGAATGGCTGACAGTTGAGGGCAAAGCAGCTGAATATGGTGATGACAACCCTAATGGCGGTCATGACAACTTGGCACCAGGAGGTCCGCGTGACCTTGTTAAAGATACGCTGAATGCGGCAGTTGCATCTGGGATGGATCTGTCTGAATATGACGAGTTCGATTTATATGATTTAGATGGAGACGGCAATCAAAACGAGCCGGACGGACTTGTTGACCATTTGATGATCGTACATGCAGGAACTGGACAAGAAGCTGGCGGAGGCAAATTGGGCAATGATGCAATCTGGTCTCACCGCTGGACATTAGGTGGAGTATACCCAGTTGCAAATACACAAGCTAAAGTGGATTATTGGGGCGGGAAAATGGCTGCTTTTGATTACACAATCCAGCCAGAAGACGGAGCAGTCGGCGTATTCGCACATGAATTCGGACATGATTTAGGTCTTCCTGACGAATATGACACGCAGTACAGCGGAAACGGCGAGCCTGTTGCTTCATGGTCAATCATGAGCGGAGGCAGCTGGAATGGCCAAACAGCGGGAACAGAACCGACAAGCTTCTCCCCGCAAAACAAAGAATTTTTCCAAACAATTATGGGCGGAAACTGGGCCAACATCCAGGAAATTGATTATAAAGATGTGTCAGCTGAAGGAACAGCGACATTCCTCGATCAAAGTGTCACTAAATCAAACAATCCGGGAATCGTGAAAGTAAACCTTCCTGAAAAACAAGTGAAAAGTACAATTCAGCCAGAATTCGGCGAAAAATACTATCACAGTACAAAAGGCGATGACCTTCACACTGTGATGGAAACACCTGAATTTGATTTAACAGGAAAAACGAGTGCAGCATTCACTTACAAAGCAAACTATGACATTGAGTATGGCTGTGCATGTGACTACTTGAAAGTAAGTGCAGAAACAGCTGATGGCACCAAAGTTCTTGAAGTCTTAGGCGGCGATGTTTCTGACGGCGACGCAACTAAGGGAACAACCAATGGAGCATGGATCGACAAATCCTATGACCTCAGCGAATTTGCCGGCAAAAAAGTAAAACTTGTATTTGAATACTCAACAGACGGCGGCCTTGCACCTGAAGGTTTTGCTTTAGACAACGCAGTACTAACTGCTGATGGCGAGCAAGTATTCAGCGACGATGCAGAAGGCACACCTAAGTTTACATTAGACGGCTTCAAAGCATTTGACGGAACATTCTTTGCAAAACACCATTACTACCTGGAGTGGAGAAACTATGCAGGTTCCGACAAAGCACTAGCTTTCTCACGCGGACCTAAATACAATACAGGCATGGTAGTCTGGTATGCGGATGACAGCTACTCAGACAACTGGGTTGGCGAGCATCCTGGTGAAGGATTCCTTGGAGTCGTTGACTCTCACCCTCAGCCATTATACGGATTGCTTGACGGCAAACTGACAACAACACAATCAACACGTTATCAAATTGCAGATGCAGCATTCTCATATGACAAATCTGCCTCATGGTACGTAGACAGCCCGACACGCGGTGAATACAGCTACAACGGCTTAAAAGGAGTCACATTCTTCGATGATTCAAGATCATACATGAACGAAGTTATTCCAGACGCTGGACGCAATGTTCCAAACTACGGCCTGAAATTCCAGGTTGTAGGCGAAGCGAAGGATAACTCTGCAGGAGCCGTTTGGATCCGCAAATAAGTTATCAATGAAAGGCAGCGTTCTTGTGGACGCTGCCTTTTTCATATATGCATAAATTTTTTTTGAATAGGAAAAAAGAAGGGAATGAATTGTCATATTAAGGTGTAATTTGTATTGAATATTCAGAAGTTTAAACCTATACCTGCACGGCTGCAGGCGCAATCATGATTTTAATTGGAGCAGCGGGAGTGCTGATCAGCCGCAGTAAAGCGGGTGCAAATTAACTTATCATTTAAAGAGAATAAGGGATTGTCCAATAAGTCTCTAAAATGAAGCAGGCAGGAAAAACAAATGTTTTTTCCTGCCTGCTTTTTTATGTAGACTCTATTCATAAATTTTGTGGTTTTAAGACTACATGTTAAAAATCTTGAGCGGAAAGGAACAGACGACATTTATTATTGAGAACAACATTTTTTCCATAAACAGACTTTCTGGACAGCCCCATTTCTTTTTTTTCTGAATTTTACCAAATTGATTTTTAATAAAAATACAAACCAGCAAACTCAAGTTTGTATTATACTGTAAGAAAATAGAACTAACAGAAACTTTTGAAAAGTTACCGGGAGGCTTCATGTTTTATTCTCTTAGAAATCGGCTGTTCATCATTTTTACGATTCTCCTGACCGTTCCATTCCTTGTTTTATCACTTCTCATTCCGGCTTGGTTTACATCCGTAATTGAAGAGCAGACGAAGGATTCAACAGTCGAAATGATGGAGCAATACTCCATCTATATTAACTCGGTCACCTCGCAGGCAGAGGATTTAGGGAAGCAGGTGCTGGTCAATCAGGCAACTCAGGAATGGCTGCATGCAGAAAGTGATCCGGCTGTCCAATCTGCTGAACGGATGCTGATTAAAAATCATCTGAAGATGCAGCTTTCTTCCATGATGATCAATAATTCAAATGGCATGGACATTTCTGTTTTTCTAAACGATGGTACAGGAACCTGGGGAGATAATCCGCTCCTTGCTGAAACGGATTGGTTCAAGAAATTTTCAAGGGGAGAAAAACGCTGGGTAAGCCATCACCGAGACCCGTATCAGCTTCATCAGCTGATGAGGGAAACAGAGGTTAACAGTTATTTAATTCCTCTCTTTGATATGCAGATGCTTGATTTATCGGGAATTATTAAAGTCAGTTTTCCTTCATCGCTGCTTGAAACGGCACTGGGCAAAATTAAACTCGGCGAAAACGGGCGGGTGTATTTGCTGGATGAATACGGAGAGAACGTTTTATCTGGCAGGATTGAGACCCCGGCTCCCGTTTTAAATAACAGTCTCGGAAAAATTCAGCGAATGAAGCAGTTTAATGGATTAATAGAAACAGCGTATAACCATGAAGACTATCTTGTCTTTTTTCAGAAGCTGAAGATAGGCAATTGGACGCTGGTGAGCGAAATCACAAAGTCTGAGCTGTTTGCCGAAATTGACAGGCTGCAGCAAAAATTATTGATTTTCAGCGGAGTGATCTTTCTGTTGACGATCCTTGCCTCATATGTCCTTTCTTCAAATATTGTCCGGCCGCTTGGAAAGCTCACAAATGCGATGAAATTTGTTGAAAAAGGAGACCTTGAAGGAGCAAGGACGTTTATGCCGACGATTAAATCCTATAATCATGAGGTCGGGTATGCGATCAAGGTTTTTGATCATACGATCAGAAAGCTGAATGAATTAATTAAAACAGAATATAAGGCGAATCTCCGAAGAAAAGATGCTGAATATAAAGCACTGCTTCTGCAGATCAATCCTCACTTTTTGAACAATACTCTTGAGGTGATCGGCAGTCTTGCCCTGCAGAATAAACAGAAGGAAGTTTTGGATGTAAGCATCTATCTTGGAAGAATGATGAGGTACTCGTTAAACACCAAAACAGACATTGTCAGGTTACGGGAAGAGCTTGCCTATATCCGGGATTTTATTGAAATAGTGAAGCTGAGGTACGATGGTGCTATTATGTTTAGAATTGAGGAGGAACCGGAGCTTGCTTCCTTCCCTATCTGCAAATTTATTATCCAGCCTCTTGTTGAAAATGCGGTGAAATATAGTTTGGCGGAAAAAACATCTGCAGAGATTCTGATTCGGACGGAATGGAGAGAAAACAAGTTAACCATATTGATAGAAGACGATGGCATAGGCATGTCCCAGAAGTTGATTTCACAGCTTTTAGCCGAAGAAAAAGAATATGAAACGATGGGTGTATTGGACAGCAGCGGAAGCAGTATTGGCCTAAGAAATGTGATTGGCAGGCTGAAGCTCTTTTACGGCAGCCGTTTTTCAATCGAAATCTATTCAGAAGAGGGAGCCGGGACAAGCATTGCATTATGTATAAAGGGAAATGAGGGGGATATACATGATGAAGGTCATTATAGCGGACGATGAAATTCAAGTCCGCAGAGGGCTGAAAATGAAAGCAGATTGGGAAGAAGAGGGATTCCAAATTGCAGGAGAAGCATCAAACGGAAAGGAAGCGCTCCAATTAGTGGAGGAAACAAGGGCAGACCTGGTGATAACGGACGTACGGATGCCTGTCATGGACGGGATTGAATTTGCGGGAAGGTGCCACAGGGAATATCCTCATGTAAAAGTCATTGTGTTATCGGGATACTCAGATTTTGACTATGTACGATCTTCTCTTATTGAAGGTGTGAAAGATTACTTGCTTAAGCCTGTTGCTCCAAATGAGCTGGCAGAGGCTTTGAGAAGAGTGAAGGATGAAATTATCCTTGAAAAAAAGAAGCAGGTGGAAACAGAAAAAGTGTCCAGGCTTGTTCACACACAGCTGGAAGAAATGAAAGAGCAATATGTGCTGCAGCTGGTAAAGGAAGAATGGTCTGAAGCATTTGCGGCAGAAAGACTCCAGCACCTCAATCTGGGCTTTCTTGCTGAGGAAGAAAAACATGTTCAATTCTTCACTGTTGAACTTAGGGCGTCAGCTCAATATTCAGTAAAAGAGCTCTGGCTGCCGTTTAGGATGCTCTGCAAAGAAATGGCAGATCAGTATGAAGGAACTTGTACTTTTTATGATGCGGGCTATGCAAACATGCTTCATTTTCTTCACTGTAAAGATAAAAAAGAGCCTTTAGAAACGTCGAGTATGGTGAAAAAGGTGCAAACTTATGTTAGAAAGTATCTTCAAGCTGAGACAGTGATTGGAATGGGCAAACCGTTAAGTGTGACGGAGTTAAAAACAGGCTATATTTCTTCCTTGCTCGCGTGGAGTCAGAGTGATCCTTGCGCAAAATCACAAATAATTGATGGAACGCTTCATAAGGAGGTTTTCGAACTCTCGCCTGATCAGGAGAAAAAAGCAGCAAACATGATTGAAAACGGCAATTTACAGGAATGCAGCAAGCTGATATTCGATCTTTTGAATGAAGCAAAAATCAAGTCTATGCTGTCTTTCTCGTTTGCAGCCAACCGGCTTCTCCTGCTGCTTGAATCGCTTGCTGCGAAATATGATATGGACAGAACGGAAATCAATCAAACGATGTGGACATGCCAGCAGAGTATCGGAGAATTGACTGCCCATGAAAAAGTCATTGAACAAGTAACGGCATTTGCTCACAGAATCATCCTTCTTGTAAGCAAGTCTCGTTCTTCGCCCAATGGTTTAGCCATTGTAGAAAATGTCCGCCGCTACTTGGACCTGAACTTTGCAAATGAAGTGACGCTGACCTCTTTGGCTGAGCAATTTCATATTAACAGTGCCTACTTATCTGAACTTTTTAAGCTCCATATCGGTCAGAACTTCAGTGATTATTTAGTGGAAGTACGGATGAAGCATGCATGCGAATTGTTAAAAGACAGACAGCTGAAAGTGATTGATATTGCATACTTAACAGGCTATTCCAATTCCGGCTACTTCAGCACCGTCTTTAAAAAACAGGTTGGACAAACACCGGCAGAATACCGGAAGTCTGCTTTGAACTTTGATGAAGCGGCAGGCAGGGATAGATGATGAAAAAAAGAGTAATCATTTTTATACTAATCATTTTGCTGTTACTTGCAGCAGGATATTATGCTTTTTCATCAGTAAGCTTGTTTTCAGGTGAGGAAAAAAACAATCAGCTGCCCGCTGAGAAATCAGAGAACATTGAACTTACTTTCTGGAGAAATTATGGCACCAAGCTTGAAAATGAAGCTTATAAAGAACTGATTTCGGCCTTTGAATCCTCCCATCCAGGCATCAGCATTAACATGAATGCCATCCCTTATGGGGATTATGAATTAAGACTGAGAACGGAAATAGCGGCAGGAAGCCCGCCTGATATTATGTCCATCGACAGTCCTAACCTGGCACTCTATGCCAATTCCGGTGCGCTATTGTCAATTGACAAGGAAATGAAAGAAGAAGGGCAAATCGAGGATATTCCTTTTTCAACACTTGAAGGCATGAAATTTAAAGATGAAATCTATCTGTCTCCCATTGCAGAATCCGGTGTGGCCTTATTTTATAACATTGATCTGTTTAAAAAAGCGGGACTGCCTCTTCCGTCCCAGGACCCGGCTGATCCGATGACATGGGGCGAAGTGGTGGAACTTGCAAAGAAAATCAATGATCCCGGGAATGAAATCTACGGAATTGATCCTGGTCAGGGATTCAGCGACGGGGAATCTCCAGCATACTTTAAAACGCCATTATTATGGCAATTCGGTGCGGAGGTTCTCAGTCCTGATGGCACCACTGCCACGGGTTATCTTAATTCAAAACATGCGGTAGAAGCTCTGCGATTTTATCAGGATCTCTATCACCGCTACAAAGTGGCGACTGTAGAGATGCCTCCAGATCCATTTGTAACAGGACACCTGGGCATGTCTGTCCTGGGATCATGGATGCTTGAGGAAATCGAACGGAACTATCCAGATTTTAAACTTGGTGAGGACTTTGGAGTAGCTCCTTTGCCGAAAGGAGACCATCAAATTACTCCAAATGGCGGCTGGGCACTCGGCATCTCTGCAAAATCAAAGCATCCGGAAGAGGCCTGGGCCTTTATCAAGTATATGACGAGCTTTGAAGGTTCAAAAAAATATGTCGAAATAACCGGCGACATGCCAGCGAGATTTTCCGTCTCAAAAGCATTTCCCGAGCTGACCGCCTATCCGAAAAATATCTTTGTGCAGCAGGCATTAAAGTACTCAAAAAACCGGCCAGTTTCACCGGCATACCCGGTCATAAGCGATGCTCTTAAGGAATTATTTGAAGACATCGGCATAGGGGGAAAAGATGTAAAAGCATCTGCTGATAAGGCTGTGGCTAAAATTAATGACGGTTTGGAAGATATTGATGAAAAGGAATAAATGGTGTTGATGCACAACACAAGATGTTTTATTTTACACGTATGATGCATTTTAATGAAATTTAAAATGAATAAAACATAGGATAACCAGCCTTCCAAATAAATGGGGCTGGTTATTCGCCTATTGGATTCAAGAGAAATTATTCACAAAATTGTCACTTATGAAAGGATATCCCTTTTCGCTATAATGGCGAAGTACTTAAAAGAAGGGATGAAGTAATTTGCCAACAACGAAGAGAGAAAGTTTTTATTTTGGACTGATCATGTGCGCGGGGATGGTCATAGTTATGACGTTTTATAATTTAATAATTAATGATTTGATAGGAATGGTACCTATTCAAGGTATCCTTCTTCAACTTATGCTGGGTTTTATTATTGCTTTCGTATTGGAGCTATTTATTGTCGGTCCAGCGGCTCAGAAACTAGCTTTTTCTTTGCCAAATGACAAATCTAAAAAAATCTTAGTCATTCTATCTGTTTCATTTTTTATGATAGTTGGCATGGATTCTTTTATGTCTCTCTATGGATTAGGGACTGCCTATTTTTACAGCAGCCTGGGTGAAGAATCATTAGTTGAAAGCTACTTATCCATCGTGTTTAAAAATTTCGTATTTGCTTTCCCCCTGCAGCTCATCATCATGGGACCTTTAGTTCGTTATCTATTTGCTAAATTTTATAAAGATCAAAGAATGATGGAAACCAAAAGTATAAGTTAGAGCTCTGTAACCAATAAGTGCATTTCTTCATGAATAAGAAATGCACTTTCTTTTTGAATTGAGGATTATATGTTTTATGTTAGGAAGGATAAAGCTTATATTTGTTGAATAAAAAATATTGAACTAGATAAGCAGCCCATAATTCTGTTATCAAAATATAAGGAGTGAATAGGGATGATTAAGAAACTTGGACAAGTTATGGTATATGTAAAGAACCAGGATGAGGCAGTGAAATTTTGGACAGAAAAAGCAGGGTTCACAGTTATTTCTGAAGAGGAAAACGGTCAAGGAATGCGCTGGATTGAAATAGCCCCTTCAAGTGAGGCTGAAACAAGTATTATTCTTCATGATAAAGAACTCATCGCTAAAATGCAGCCAGAACTAAATCTCGGCACACCTTCCTTAATGTTTTTCACAGACAATCTCGATCCATTACACAGCCGCCTGTTAAATAAAGAAGTCACCGTCGGAGAAATTGTAGAAATACCTTCTGGGAGAGTTTTTAACTTTGCTGATAGTGAAAAGAACTATTTTGCAGTCATGGAGAAAAGTGAGTAAAAAACAACTCAAAACGTTTGGCCGATTCCAATTGGGATCGGCTTTTTAATTCACCAATAGAGATTGTGAAGTAATGTACTTAAAGTAACGGGCAGATTTGTTGAACAAGAAAAATAAAAATATTCTATGTTGAATGCTTTTTATCTTTATCATTATTTTTTGTTGCAAATGCAATAAAGCTAGGTTAAATTAAATACATGTCATTTTTATTGTATTTACAACAAAAATATATACTAAGGAGTTAATTATGAAGGGAATTCTTCGTGAAATTGGAATGATCGCAAGGGCATTAGATTCTATAAGCAATATAGAATTTAAAGAATATGACCTTACAAAAGGGCAGTATTTGTACCTTGTGCGAATATGTGAAAACCCAGGAATCATTCAAGAAAAGTTAGCTGAGATGATAAAAGTAGACCGGACAACAGCAGCTCGTGCTATAAAAAAACTTGAAATAAATGGATTTATTGAAAAGAAAGACGATCAACATAACAAAAAAATAAAAAAGCTCTTTCCAACAGAGAAAGGGAAAAATGTTTATCCTTTTATAAAAAGAGAAAATGATTATTCCAATATCGTAGCATTAGAGGGATTTTCCGAAAAAGAAGTAGAAACCATTTACAATCTTCTTCAAAGAGTAAGAAAAAATATAGAAAAAGACTGGGAATTTGTAAAAAAGGGAAACAAGAGAAATTATTGATAATATATAAAGGAGAGACATATTTAAATGAATATAAATATAAAAACGTGTACCCTTGAAGATTCACGCAAACTTCAAGAAATTAGTTATGAAACATTTAATGAGACATTTAAGCATCAGAATTCACCCGAAAATATGAATGCCTACTTGGAAAGGGCATTTAACTTAAAACAATTAGAAAAAGAATTATCCAATAATTCTTCGCAATTCTTTTTTGTTTATTTTAATAATGAAGTCGCTGGATATTTAAAGGTCAATACTAATGATGCTCAGTCTGAGGAAATGTGTGATGAATCACTTGAAATCGAGAGGATTTATATAAAGAACAACTTTCAAAAACATGGGCTTGGTAAATATCTTCTAAATAAAGCTATGGAGATTGCGATGAAACGTCATAAAAAGAAAATCTGGCTAGGTGTATGGGAAAAAAATGAAAATGCTATTGCTTTTTATAAGAAAATGGGGTTTGTTCAAACTGGAGCCCACGCTTTTTATATGGGTGATGAAAAACAAATGGACTATATATTGACCAAAATACTCATATAACTTTTTGAAGGGTGGATTATGATGTATATACCTAAACAATTTATAATTGATGATGAAGAAGTAATTTATGATGTTATCGAAAAGTATAGCTTTGCAACATTATTTTCTCAGCATAAAGGTGAACCATATGCTACTCATCTTCCACTGATGTTAAATAAATCTGAAAATGCTTTATATGGTCATTTTGCACGTCCGAACGAACAATGGAAGGATGCTGAAAACCAAGAAGTCCTTGCGGTTTTCCAAGGGCCCCACTGTTATATTTCACCTACTTGGTACGAAACAACTAAAGCAGTACCTACTTGGAATTATGTGTCTATCCATTTATATGGAAAGATGGAGATTGTCGAGGATAGAAAAGTAATATTCGATTCTTTAAATGACTTGGTCAATAAATATGAAAGCCCTGATAGTCTATACAATTTAAATGCTGTTGAACCTAGTTTTATTGAAGGGATGAGTAAAGGAATTGTAGCGTTCAGAATAAAAATCACAAAAATTGAAGCAAAAGCTAAATTAAGTCAAAATCATCCTGTGGAACGACAAGAATTAATTATTAAACATCTAGAAAACACTTCTCAACAAGATAATATACAAGTAGCATCTCTTATGAAGAAAAATCTGCAAAAATGCAAATAAAAGTCATTCATTATTGAACTAACGGGGCATTAACTAAATAAGAACCAAGTGATTTTATGAGTGAGGTTAGATTTAGTTATTCCATTAAAGGGTGCAATTCACAAATTGTCGATCGTATCCTTCCACAATCGGGGGCTATTGCTGAGTAACCATCTTTATGATTATTGGCTCGGAGTACAAACTCTTAGCCTTTTTTTGTTTTCCAAGGCTTTGCTCTGGGATAAATGTGCAAGACAATTTACACAGCATTTTTCAGCTCATTTTACAGGGTATACATAAAGTTATTCCACCTCTACAAAACACCTTTAAAGTCAATTATAACAACAAAAAAACGGGTACAAATTGCTGTGCAATTGAATACCCACTCTCGACTGCATTTTGTTGGTTGCTCACTCAAAACGGAACCCGTTAGTCATAGGACTCGGGTTTTTTCCATTTAAAAAGAACCAAAAATATTAAACTCCTACTTCCAAAGAAATCAAACTTTTTCAAAATGCCTGTTTGATAAAGTGGAATTACAGAGAACACAGATAGAATCTCTGAACGCAAATTATGAAAGCGCTTATAAGTGTTTTCTATCAAAGGGGGGGGAGTTGCATGCAGGAGGTAGTGAAGGCAAAAGATGAGAACGCTGTCATAATCAAGGCGGAAAAGAAGGCCAAAGCAAAGTACAAATGGGACTATATTAAAAAGAATTACTTTTTGTACCTGCTGATCGCACCTGCTGTTATTCTGACAATCGTTTTTAAATATGTTCCGATGTACGGAGCGATCATTGCCTTTAAGGATTTCAGCACAATCAAGGGGATATGGGGCAGCGAATGGGTCGGTCTCAAACATTTTGAAGAGTTTCTGACCTCGCCTAATTTCGAAACAATCTTCATGAGCACACTTAAGCTCAGTTTATACGGGCTTTTGCTTGGGTTTCCAATTCCAATCATTCTTGCTCTGATGCTGAACCAGGTCAGAAGGGCAGCCATTAAGAAAAATATCCAGCTGTTTTTATATGCGCCAAACTTCATTTCTGTCGTGGTCATTGTCGGGATGCTGTTTATCTTTTTAGCTCCGACTGGTCCAATTAATCATTTTCTTACATTTATAACCGGTAAACCGGTGATGTTTATGTCTGACCCCGAATACTTCAGATCCATTTATATTATCTCTGGCATCTGGCAGGCTGCAGGATGGGCGTCCATTGTCTATGTAGCGGCTTTGGCAAACGTGGATCCTGAATTGCACCAGGCAGCGACGATTGATGGAGCAAACATTCTTCAGCGCATGATCCACATTGATCTGCCGGCTTTAAAGCCGCTTATGGCCATTATCTTTATTTTAGGTGCGGGCGGCATCATGGCGATCGGCTTTGAAAAAGCGTTCCTGATGCAGACCGCCATGAACTTGCCGACATCGGAGATTCTTCCGACCTACGTATATAAAATTGGTTTGCAGGCAGGAGATTATGCTTATTCAACCGCTGTCGGCCTGTTCAATTCAGTTATCAATGTCATTTTGCTGATTGTCGTGAACTTTGTGGTCAAAAAGCTGAATGAAGGAGAGGGACTCTATTAATCTGAGAGGAGGATTTTCATGATTAAACATACAAAAGTAGACCGGATTATCTTGTCTCTGAATGCTGTATTTCTTTGTCTGGCGGTACTTGCCGTTCTTGTCCCGCTCGTATATGTCGTCATCGCTTCATTCATGGATCCGACGGTTCTGCTGAATCAGGGGCTGTCGTTTAACATGAACGATTGGAGCCTGGAGGGATATAAACGGATTCTATCCGATGATTCAATGATTAGAGGATTTATTAATGCCATGCTTTACTCTGCAGGCTTTGCCATTATAACGGTAGTTGTCTCCATCTTTGCTGCTTTTCCTCTGGCAACTCAAGGGTTTGTCGGTAAAAACGCTTTTATGACATTCTTTCTTTTTACGATGTTTTTCAGCGGCGGACTCATTCCGACGTATCTGGTTGTCAAAGATCTCGGCATGTTAAATACGGTCTGGGCGATTTTGCTTCCAGGAGCAGTCAACGTGTGGAATATCATCCTTGCCAGAACTTACTTTAAGGGAATCCCGCATGAACTTCATGAAGCAGCAAAAGTCGATGGGGCTTCGGACTTGCTTATTTTCTTCAAAATTGTGATCCCGCTTTCGAAGCCGATAATCTTTGTTCTCGCACTCTATGCATTTGTCGGCCAATGGAATTCTTATTTTGATGCGATGATCTACCTTGAAGATCCCAAAATGCATCCATTGCAGCTTGTATTAAGATCCATTTTAATTCAGAACCAGGCTGAACCCGGCATGATCAGCGATCAATTGGCAATGGCTGAACTGGCCAAGGTTTCAGAGATGATTAAATATTCGGCGATCGTGATTTCAAGCCTTCCGCTGATCATTATGTATCCGTTCTTCCAGAAGTACTTTGAAAAAGGGGTTATGGTTGGTTCATTAAAATAAAGGTTTTTTCGTAAGCTTTGTTGCTTTTAGACTATATGGTTAAAACCTTTAGTGGATTGTAACGGACGCCATTTATCATCAAAAACAACAATCTATGCGAAAACAGCAAAAATAAATCATAGGGGGAAATGTAATGAAACATGTTAAGAGAGCTGTAGGAACTGCTGCAATTGCTGCAGTGTTATTATCCGGTTGCACTAGCAAAAATGTCGCATCCTCAGAAGACTATGAACTAAAGGATGTATCGTTTCCGCTGAAGGAAGAAGTAACGCTGAAATTTATCACGCAAAGCTCTCCGCTTGCGCCTAAGGATCCAAATGAAAAACTGATTTATAAGAGACTTGAAGAAAAAACGGGTGTTCATATCAAGTGGAAAAACTATACGAATGATGTGTTTGCAGAGAAAAGAAACCTTGCCATGGCAAGCGGTGATTTGCCGGATGCCATCATGGATGCCGGATACGGCGATTATGATTTGCTGAAGCTTGCAAAAGACGGCGCCATCGTTCCTGTTGAGGAGTTAATTGAAAAACACATGCCGAATCTGAAAAAAGTGCTCGATTCTTCGCCAGAATATAAATCGATGATGACAGCTCCAGACGGTCACATCTACGCCTTCCCATGGATTGAAGAGCTTGGTACAGGCAAGGAAAATATTCATTCTGTAGATGATTTCCCGTGGATCAATGTAGAATGGCTGAACAAACTTGGCTTAAAAAAGCCGACTACGACCGATGAACTGAAGAAGGTATTAGTTGCATTTAAAACGCAGGATCCAAACGGAAACGGAAAAGCGGACGAAATTCCGATGTCCTTTATCATTAATCACGGCGGTGAAGATCCTGCCTTCTTATTCGGAGCATTCGGCCTTGGCGACAACTGGGATCATACCGTTGTAAGCAATGAAGGCAAAGTCATCCTGACAGCAGCTGAGGAAGGATATAAAGATGCGATCATGTACTTCAGTGATCTTTATAAGGAAGGCTTAATTGATGTAGAAGCGTTTGAACACGACTGGAACACGTATCTTGCAAAAGGCAAGGATGAACGGTACGGCATGTACTTTACATGGGACAAAGCAAACATTACCGGCATGAATGACAAATATGATCTTATGAATCCAGTGGCTGGACCGGATGGGAATGTAAACGTTACCAGAACAAACGGTATGGGCTTTGACAGAGGAAGAATGGTAATTACAAGTTCAAATAAAAACCTTGAGCTTACTGCGAAATGGATTGACCAGCTGTATGATCCTCTGCAGTCTGTTCAGAACAACTGGGGAACATATGGAGATGACAAACAGCAGAACATCTTTGAATATGACGAAGCTGCAAATATGCTGAAGCATTTGCCGCTTGAAGGAGCTGCACCGGTAGAAGTGCGCCAGAAAACAAGTGTGAATGGGCCTCTTGCGATTTTAGATGAATACTATGGCACGGTTACAACGAAGCCGGATGATGCAGCTTGGAGACTGGACTTAATGAAAGAGGTCATGGCTCCTCATATGAAAGCTGAAAACACGTATCCAAAAGTGTTCTTCTCGCTAGAAGAGCTTGATAAGCTCTCATCCATTGAAGCCGATCTGTTTGCTTACATTAATAGAAAGCGGGCAGAATGGATGACAAATGGAAAAGCGGAAGCAGAATGGAAGGAATACTTGGCAGAACTTGACCGTTTAGGACTTCAGGAATGGCTTGAAATTAAACAGACAGGCTATGACCGCAATCAGCAATAAACGGTAAACTAAAGAGGCTGTTGTTCCATATGCAGCCTCTTATTCTATTGAAAAGGAGTTTTTTTCGTGAAACCGATCCTAACAGATAAATATCGTCCCCAGTTTCACTTTACGCCGGAAGAAAAATGGATGAATGATCCTAACGGAATGGTGTACTTTCAAGGCGAGTATCATTTGTTCTATCAATATCACCCTTATAGTACAATTTGGGGCCCGATGCACTGGGGCCATGCGGTCAGCAAGGATTTGATCCATTGGGAGCAGCTTCCTGTCGCATTGCATCCAGATGAGCATGGCGCCATTTTTTCAGGCAGCGCTGTTGTTGATTGGGAAAATACAACTGGTTTCTTCGATGGTCAGCCAGGCCTTGTCGCCATCTATACAAGTCACGATACATATCCTGGGTCGGACAGGCCGCGCCAGCGTCAATGCCTTGCCTACAGCAGTGATAATGGAAGAACATGGACAAAGTACAGCGGCAATCCGGTCCTTGAAGACGAAACAAAAACAGATTACCGTGATCCGAAAGTGTTCTGGCACTCCGAAACAAAGCACTGGATTCAGGTGCTTGCTACTGGGCAAAGCGCAACCATTTACAAATCTAAGAATTTAATTGACTGGCAGTTTGCGAGTGAATTTGCTGAAGGATCGCACGCCGGGTTCTGGGAGTGCCCCGATCTGTTTCCGCTTCCTCTCGATTCCGAGAAGGAAAAATGGGTGATGCTTGTCAGCCTTGGAGATACCGGTGAACATGCAGAAGGTTCCCGGACTCAGTATTTTATCGGGGATTTCGATGGAGCAACCTTTGTAAATGACCATGAGAAAGATACTGTTTTATGGCTGGATTACGGAAGAGATAATTATGCAGGAGTGAGTTGGTCGGACCTTCCTGACAGACGTATTTACATCGGATGGATGAGTAACTGGCGCTATGCCAACCAAGTGCCGACAAAAGAGTGGCGGGGCGTTATGACAATACCGAGGGAGTTATCCTTACTCTCAAATGCAGATGGAATCCGGCTCATCCAAAAACCTGTTTCAGAAGCCCAGGTGCTGAGAAAGGGATGCGCATCTTTTAAAGATAAGCTTGTCACAACGGAGCAGCCTGTATCGATTCCTCTTAAGAGCCCGCTGCTTGAACTGTATCTGGAAGTGGAGTTTGAGAGTGCGTCGCTTGCAGAATTCACGATCCAGCATTCTGAAGCAGAAAAAACGATCATTCGCTATGACTCAGAAACAGAAACCCTGTCAGCAGACCGAACGGCCTCAGGAGAAGCTGACTTTTCAGCATCATTTCCTGCCGTGCAGGAGGCACCCCTGAAGATGAAGGATAACAGCATTCGTCTGCAGCTGCTTCTTGATGCTTCATCTATTGAACTATTCGGCAATGACGGCGAATGCGCCATAACGAGCCTGGTGTTTCCGGAGTCAAAAGAGAGTGTTTTACACCTTGCCTCACATGGAGGAGCCATAAAGATAAGATCAATGGAGCTGCATGAGCTGTCTTCCATATGGAACAAGGAAGGGTGAAAGCAAAGTGGGTACTTCGGTTATTTGCATCGGGGAATTGCTGATTGATTTTTTCTGCACCGAAACAGATATTGATTTAATAGAAGGAAAAAAATTTGAAAAGCAAGCGGGAGGAGCACCTGCCAATGTTTGTGCGGCGATCGGTAAATTAGGCGGCAAGGCTTCCTTCTGCGGTAAAGCCGGAAAGGACCCGTTTGGGGAGTTTCTGAAAAAAACGCTCGATGAAGCAGGCGTGGATACGAGCATGCTTGTGCTTGATCCTGACCATAAAACATCGCTTGCCTTCGTATCGCTTCAGGCGGACGGCGAGAGAGACTTCCTTTTTAACAGAGGGGCTGATGCTTTTTTAACGGAACAGGATATTGATGAGGAAAAAATAAAGCAAGCGGGCATTCTTCATTTTGGTTCAGCAACAGCACTGCTGGAAAACCCGTTTCGAACGCTGTATTTTGACACGATGAAAAAAGCGAAGCATAAAGGCAAATTCATTTCATTTGACCCGAACTTCAGACATGATCTATGGAAAACTAACACAGGAGAGTTTATCAGTCTGGCTAAAAAGGCAATGATGCTTGCTGACTTTATTAAAATGAGTGCGGACGAACTGGAACTGATTTCAGGAGTAAAGGGTGTCAGTGCAGGACTCGAAGTTCTTCATAAAACCTGCAATGGGCTGATTGCCGTCACTTTAGGAAGTGCCGGCACAATTGTATCAAACGGCAAAGAGAGGGTGGCTGTTCCAAGCATCAAAGTTCAGTCGATTGATTCTACTGGTGCCGGGGATGCCTTTGTTGGCGCCTTTCTCTATCAGATTGCAAACGAAGAGAATCCGAAGATCGCAGCAGCTGATATGGATTTGGTTAAAAAGATGATTTTCTTCAGCAATCGGGTCGGAGCGATCGTCTGCACTAAAATAGGTGCGATATCTGCCATGCCTTCTTTGAAAATCGTCAATCAAGAAGCTGTCAGCAGCTGACAAACTATTTTTAAAGGGATTGTTGAAAGTGACTCTTCAATCCCGTTTTTTTTAGAACTAAATGAAAGCGCTTTATTAAATCTGGAAGGGGATAGATACATGAAAAAAATGACCTTGCTGAAAATGGCAGCCGCTGCTGCCCTGCTTTTTTCGGTCTTCTCTTTAGAAGGATTCAGAGGAGCAGCTGTTGAACGAAAAACGGCCATTTTCGGCTACTCGGCTTTGTCAGGAAATTGGACAAAGGAATCTGACGGCTCTTTAAAAGGAAGTGCGGCTAAAAATCAGCCTGCTCTTATTCTATCAGACTCAGAAACAGGCAGTTATTTTGTCTATGAAGCCACAGTAAAACTCGAGAAAAACAGCACAGGATCCCTAATATTCAGGGCAAATCAGACAGGCACAGAGGGCTACAAAGTTAGTCTGGATTCCAAAAAAGACAGAGTCTCCCTCTCATCTTTGAATGGGAATCGTATACTGAAAACTGTTCCGCTTAAAGTAAAGGATCATTCAAACGTGAAAATAAAGGCCGACGGTCCTTCCATTAGTGTGTCTGTAGATGGAACAAACGTAATGGATCTTCAGGATTTCAGTCATTCTAAAGGTTTTACAGGCTTCCACGCGGAAGGCGGCAAACTTGTCTTCAGCAAGGTTCAGCTAAAGGAAGTGCGGACAAATCTGAGAGGCTTCAAAACAATTGCCGGCAAATGGGAGACTGGCTCTGAAGGGTTAGAGGCTGCACCTGATCAAGGAGAGAATCTCTATTCTATTTCCTCTACTTCGTCTGCTGATTTCATAGTTGAATCGGATCTTCTCTTAAAAGATAAAGCTGCAGCAGGCTCCTTGCTGTTCCGGTCCGACAAAACAGGAAGTAAGGCATACCAAGTGAAGGCTGATGCAAAAAATGACTTTTTGCAGCTGATTGATTCCCGCCAGAAAAAAGTCCTGGCGGAAGCAAAGATGCAGATCGAACAGGGAATGCTTTACCGCGTGAAGGTCAAAGCAGAAGGTTCTTCCCTGCAGGTTTTCTGGCAGAATGGAGGAACTCCTGTATTGAAAGCGAAAGATAATTCTTACTCAAAAGGATTTCTTGGACTGCATGCCAGCGGAGATGCCGTCTTTCAAAACATTCAAGTGAGTGATCTGCAATCCAATTTAGAAGGCTGGCAATCGATAAATGGAGAGTGGGCACCGCATCTTGACGGAACGGCTGGAACGAGCCCGGCGGAAGAAAATACCTACCGAATGGCTCAAACAGCTGGAGCAGATTTTGTCCTGGAAGGAGATATAAAGGTAGATGCTGAAGCTCCATACGGTACGGCAGGGCTTGTATTCAGGGGAAAGGCAGATGGCATGGAAGGATATATGCTCACCTTGGATCCAAACCTGAACATAATCCGTCTCCTGGATTTAAAAGGAGATCGTACCCTTGGAATCGCTGAGCGGAAATTAGAAACAGGTAAAATCTATCATGTTGAGATTCATGCTGCCGGAGATGATCTGAAGGTTTATTTTGATGGATATGCAGATCCGGCCATTTCCGTAAAAGACTCAGCCTATTCAAGCGGAAAATATGGATTAAATGTCTATAATGGTACAGCCTATTTTCAGCAAGTTTACGCAACACCACATGACGATTATTATTCAGAGCTTTACCGGCCGCAGTATCATTTTACGCAGGCAAGAGGATATGCGAGCGACCCGAACGGCTTAGTTTATTATGAAGGGGAATATCATCTTTTCCATCAGGACGGAGGAAAATGGGCTCATGCAGTGAGCACGGATCTTGTCCATTGGAAGAGGCTGCCGATCGCCATTCCGTGGAATGAAATGGGACATGCATGGTCTGGTTCCGCAGTGGTCGATAAGACCAATGCTTCCGGTTTATTTGATGAAGAAGGATCGGGTCTGATTGCTTTCTACACCTCATATAATCCTGAAAAACATAATGGCGATCAGAAAATTGGCGTTGCTTACAGCAAAGACAAAGGGCGCACGTGGGAATTTTATGATGGTAATCCAATCATACCGAATATAGGAGAATTTTACGGAGGAGAAGGCTGGGACTTCAGGGATCCGAAAGTCGTTTGGGATGAGGATCATAACCAATGGGTAATGGTTGTATCCGGAGGAGACCACATCCGGTTCTTTACCTCTCAAAATCTCCTGGACTGGGAAATGATTGAATCGTTCGGATACGGAGATTATGTGAGAGGCGGAGTATGGGAATGCCCTGACTTCTTCCAGCTGCCAGTAGACGGAGATCCCTCCAAGAAAAAATGGGTTTTGTCCATCAGTACAGGTGCCAATCCTAAAACTGACGGATCGGATTCAGAATACTTTGTGGGGACATTTGACGGAAAGCGTTTCGTCAGCGATCATCCAGCGGGCACTGTACTGAAAAATGAGTTTGGCAAAGAAATGTATGCGGCGATGTCATTCGCGGATATTCCAGCCGAAGACGGCCGCAGAATTTCACTGGGGTGGATGAGCAACTGGGATTACCCGTTCAGTTTTCCTACCTCACAATGGAAAGGGCAAATGTCTATACCGCGTGAGCTGACATTGAAGACAGTTCCAGGGGAAGGAATCAGACTGTTCCAGCAGCCGATTGAAGAGCTGGAGCAGCTCAGAGGACAAGCTTCCTCATGGAGCAATAAAACAGTAAAGCCTGGAGATGCGAATCTGCTTGCAAACGTAAAAGGAACATCCTATGAACTAGCAGCAGAAATCGAACTGCCTGTAAACAGCAAAGCAGAATTTGGATTCGGGCTAAGGGAATCTGACTCTCAGAAAACCGTTGTTGGCTATAAGGCTGGAGAAGCCAAGATGTTCTTTGACCGGTCTGAATCTGGAGATATCAGCTTTTCTGACAAATTTTCCACCTATCATGAAACGAACGTTACTCCAAAGAACAAACGAGTCAAATTTAGTATTTTCGTAGACGAATCTTCCATTGAGGTATTCGGAAACGACGGCCAGGCCGTTTTCTCAAATGTCGTGTTTCCGGACGGAGCAAGTGATGGCATGAGCTTTTACACCAAGGGAGGAAGTGTGAAAATTGTTTCCCTTGATATATATCCTTTAAAAGGTGTCTGGAAGGAAGAAAGCACGGATCCTGCTGCAATCGCCATGGATCATGAAACATTGTCTCTTCCCCTTGGAGGTGTGCACAAACTTTCTGCATCTGTCTCAGGCAAGCATCAAAAAATAAAATGGCATTCAAGCAATCCGGATGCAGCAGAAATCAAGAAAGTGGATGAACGCAGTGCAGAAGTCCGAATGACAGGTCATGGAAGAAGCATCATCACCACAGCTTCCACAAATGGAAAGCTGATCGGCAGAACAATTGTCGAGAGCAAGGCATCCTTTAAGATTGCTGAGAAGACAACCGGAAAAATCCTTACACCTGAAGGGAATTCAAATGGATCTAAAGCGAAACTTCAGCCAAGTGGAGAGCATTCATGGAAGATGGAAGGAGTTTCCCCTGGAGCTTATAAAGTTCACGCGGGTGACAGCAAGTTCGTACTGGATGCTTCGGGGGTCTCTGCGGGAGACGATGTGCAAATATGGGAGTACTTTGGCTACGGCAATCAGCAATGGAGAATCACCGACCAGTGGGATGGAACCTACCGTTTCAGCACTGTCAACAGCGGCAAAGTACTGGGCGTTAAGAATAACAGGCCAGAGAATGGAACGATTGCGGAGATACAGAATGCAGGGGGAGGGGAATTTCAGGAGTGGAAGCTGATTGATGCTTCAGATAATCAAAAATAAACCTTTTTCAGACCTGCAATAAAAGACTGCGGGAGTTTAAGCTAAAATAAAGGTGCCGGTTCCGGCACCTTCTTTTATTATTAAGCCGCTGTTTCTGAATCCGTCTTATAATCCCTGCCTGTTCTCTCAACCTTATTCCAATTCTGATTGAAGAAATAGGCAATGCTGCCATACATAATGAACATCATTGTGGCGAGGCGGTAGATCAGGATGTCAAACAGAATCGCCAGCAGCAATTTTGGCATTTCTCTCTTTTTAAAAGAAATGCCATAATGTCTGCTCATTCGAACAGCTGCCAGATCATATATCATTCCGAATATCAGTATGTAAATTGAAAGAAACAAAAAGTAATCCAAATAGGAAGATGGAGGATGAATGATTCCGTTAAGAACAATTAAGCCTGTCATGACATACGCGGCAATGGTTCCCGCGAGGAAGGATTCAATCAAATAAAAGAAAGAAACAGGTTTCGTAAACAGGGTTCTTACAAGGAATGCTCTGAAATGGATGACGCAATCGATAAAGGCTTTTTGCCAGCGAATCCGCTGCTTAAATAAATCCTTCCAATTTTCCGGAAGTTCTGTATAGCAGACTGCTTCAGGTATAAAGATGATTTTCTTCTTTTTATGAGTGGAAATATGTCTATGAATCCGCAGGGTAATATCAATATCTTCCCCGATCGTCGTTCTGAATCCCCCGACTTCAAGCAGCACTTGCTTTCTGAAAATGCCAAAAGCACCTGAAATGATCGCTAATGCATGGAATCTGGCAAGTGACATTTTAGTAATATAAAAGGCTTTAAGAAAGTCGAGCGCCTGCACGCTGACAAGAAGATTTGCCCGAAGCAGAGACAAAGATTTCAGAGGTTCAGCTGTTTTCGTCTGCAGCACATGAACCATACCGCCAGCAGCTACAACGTTCTCATCCTCAAAAGCATCATTTACAACAGGAAGCGCCTTGTCTGTCAAAATGGTGTCTGCATCAAGAGTAATCACAAGCTCTTTTTGTGCATACTCAATTCCGGCGTTTAAAGAATCTGCCTTTCCGCCGTTCTCCTTATCAATGACATAAATATTTGGATATAGCTTTGATTGATAGAATCCCAAAATCTTTTTGTGGCCTATCTTTCTAGGCGGCTGCTTAGAGCTTGGCTGCAGCTGCAGGAATTGGTTCAGCAGAAGCATAGTGTCATCAGTTGACCCATCATTAATGTAAATGACGTCATACGCTGAGTAGGACAAAGATTTCATACTATTAATAGAAGTATCAATAATTCCCTGTTCATTATAGCAGGGAACTAAAATGCTGATGCCCTTATCTCCCTTTGCAGCACACTTTAACCTCTCAGTCTGCCTTTTGAACCAAGGCAAACTATGAATTAGATGAATCACTGGAAACACGATACATAAAGAAAAGAGCAATAAACTGTAAATATCCAAAAAAACACTCCTTTAAGTAAAAAAACAAAGATACCATATACTTTCTGGGAGCTTGGATTTTTTCGAGGGTAAGCGGGAAAGGTTGAGAGATCTTGTCGAAAAGGAACTATGTGAGAGAAGGTATATCAACATGAAAAAACACCATTTTGAGAAATCTCAAAATGGTGTTTTTTAGATGGAGCATAACGGGATCGAACCGATGACCTCTACGCTGCCAGAGCTATTCTGTGAAATAAATTCGTAAAATATCTTTTAAGAGTACAAATTAGGATGTTTTAATCCTTTTTAAACTTATATTTAACAAAATAAATTAAAATATTTAAATCTAGAAATTACTTCTGTGCATATGCTGTGCAGTTTGTGCAGTATGTGGTATAAGGTGGTCAGCCTACTAGCAGTGGAGTTTGAATTGATCTTAAATTTGTAGAAGCTCGAAACTTTCGAGCTTTTGTTTTTTTCCAGAATAAGAACTTACACTTTTTTTAAACCTGTTTATTTTGTATCTGGAATTATATAAGATAACACTATATCTTGCCTCGAATGTCCAAGGTACAATGATACCAACATTCTTCTCATTTGTTCGTGTGTAAATCCTTTTAATTCTTGTCCATTCATTCTTCTATACGTATTTAGTCTATCTAATTCTTTTTTCATTCTTTCTACAATGATCTCTTGGTTGGACCCTTGGTTTCTCACATAATTACCAATTTCTTTCTTTAATTGCGCCTTGCTCATAAAACGTGTTTTATCATAGAGATTTTGGGCATATTTCTTTCTATTTGAGTGGGTGGAATATCTCCTGCCATCTCTGTTTATTCCAGTCTTTTTAGCAGCATCATTTGTATATCTTTGAACAGTTTTTACCGATTTTTCCAAATTCATATTATTGCCTTTTGAATCCCTCATTGCGAAAACCGGGGTACCAAGTTTTTTACCGGCACAAAAATCTCTAAAAATCTTTTCTACTTCCTTATTCATTTTAACTGTACGAGTAAAGTTATTTTTATCGTTCCTAAATGTAACATTTCCTTTTTCAAAATCAATGTCCCGGACCTCTAATTTGAATATAGATTTTATTCTACCACCAATTAGAACTTGGACTTGATTAATTGTTAACGAGATCTTTCCATTTTTTGTTTTGGTGTTTATAGCAGAATGCACTGTATTTACTTCTTCATTTGAGGGCTTTATAGCAGTAATTTCATCTTTGGATCTATATACACCACGAAATTTAAGAAAATTCAGCCGCTGCCCTTTGTCACCAACCCTTATTTTTGTGTCTTTACCACATACATTCGTGTTGTTTACCATTACTCTAAATGCTTCTAATGCGTTAACACGCCTTTGAATTTGTCCAGCTGATAGTTTCCCTTCATCGTAGCGATTTGCAAGAATCTCAAAATATTTATCCCATAAGACCCCATTCATATACTTAGGCAATAGTCTTTTAAAATCAGGACCTTCAATTTTTGCAATATCGTTCAACATTGTAAATACCGATTTCTTATATCCTTCGTAGGTGTTTTTTCTCCATTTTTTCTTCTTTACTGTAATGCCAGTTTTTTCACCTTCTCGAAAGGCTGCTTCAACATTATCTATTGCTATTTCTAAATTACTCATTTGACCCCGTGTTTTCTCGGAATCTTTTTTATTACTGTGTTTTTTCTTTCTCTTTTTGCTCATTGTTTCGCCCCCTTGCTGTAAAAATGAGCCAAACCAAAAATCACGGCCGCCAAGTGTCTGTAATGTTCGTCCGAAGGACGAAAGCTTCGCTTTTCATCCTTCGATCACGAACAAACAGACACTAGGCGATAGAGATTTGGTGTAGATTATGCAAAATTTAGGCGTGAAAAATCAATGTATGTTTTAGCAGTTTCCCTCCAAGTCTTCGATTTCAAAATCTCACCGTTCAGCGATACATCGCTTCAACGCTTCGCTTTTTCAAACTACGACTGGAGAGAAACTGCTCAAGGCACGCCTGTCCTTTCCATTTGTAATTTTATCGCCGCTTTCGGCTGTAGGCCGAAACCATTCTATAAAATTACTGCATTCCAAGAACATTCGTGTCCTACCTAAACCCATAATGCAAGTGCTTTGCTCGAATGAACGTATCTAACAAATGTCCCCGATACGCTCCAATCAAATATAGATCGTAATCTATATCTCATAGGAACTTACCCGTTTCATCTGCGCTCATAGGAGTTACGGACGCAGCTGTAGCCACGCACATCGATGCCTCTATTACATCGATGCTCTCTCTAATTTCTTAGAGTTATCTTATCCATAGATAAGAACAGACCGCCAATCTTCGGGAGACCGTGATTGGTGCATATCCACTTCCGGACTTAGCAACGGTACAGCGGGCGGTTAACCCTTTTTGAGTTCTCCAGGACTTTGAAACAACACTTCACATAATGACAATACATTTTATAAATTTTTCAGCTGAAGTTAATCATTTTCTTATTTCCTCCAAGTTATTATTGCTCTTAACATCACTCTCATAAATTTAATTATCTACTTTATCAGCCCGTGTCTCTGTACCGCTTCTGGGATTTTAGAGAACTTCGTTCTTACGTTTCTAAAGTAGGCCTTGCTGCTATTTTTTTTCTAATTTATCACTCCTCATTTTTATAAATTTTGTTCAATATTCAGTTGTACTTAGTAAATGACATAAAGCCACTTCCTCTCCGTTTTATAGGTTTGTTATCCCATTTTTCAGAAACGAGATTCTATTACTTTCACTTACGTAAATAGTTAAAAAGATACGCTCAAATTATAAATTAAAATTAGATTTTTTTAGAAAAATAAATGAAAAAGCAGCAGATTAGCTCTGCTGCTCTAAACGCATAAGTTCATCTATAACTCTTGCTACATAATCATTTTCTGACCTAAAATCTTCTGCTTCTGGCGTTAAAGAGGTTCTTCGTTGAAGCTGCATAATGTTAGGGAAAACCTCGTTTGTTTTTAGATCATAGTCAATATATCCAACCATAATATTACTTTCGCTTATTGATAGAGGGAATGCTGATGACCTTACCTTTGAGAATTTTTCTAATTCCGGGAATACTTTATTTTGAATAAATTCTATATTTTTAGCAGTTGATTCCACTAAACTGAATTTTGAATTAAACTCATATTCCTTATAATTTTGATCAGTTAAATTTTCATTTCTCTTTATTTCTTTGATCTTATCTATAGAGTTATCAATTAATTTTACGAGGCTATCTTTTTTCTTTAAAAGTTCATCATATTCTCTTACAGATGAATTTGAATAAAACAGCTTTATTTTCAGATTTTCGGTCATTGAATCTTCAAGAAACATTTTATACTCCGATAAATATGACTCCACAGATCCAATCGTTACTCCTTTTTCTGAACCATATCCTAAAACGCTCCAAGCTTTTAATTTCGGCAAATAAGAAAGTGTTAATTCATATATTTTTTCTGTAATTTCATCTACAAGTTCTTCTCTTTTTATGTATTCCTGGACAGTAATATGATAGTCCTTTTTGGCATCCGGAATTAATTCCATTTTCCCCTTACATTCTTCAAGTTTGTCTGAATAAACCCTATGGTACTCTTTAGATTCAAAATCATAATAGAAATATAGATAATTTTGATAACCTCGATTTCTGAAATCGTTTGATGGTTGTGTATATCTGATATCACTTCCGACACGAATATAAGGAATTCCTAACATCTCAACTTTTAATAGACCTAGCGGCCTTTTAATAAGCTTAGATGAACCCGTTACATAATAACCTCGTTCAGGGAAGCAATCATCTTCTTTTTCCTGAAACAACTTAACCTGAAATTCGGGCAATTTTCTTTCATCAAAAGAAGGCACTTTGATTTCATAAATATCAGTTTTATTATTTTTTTCATATTTTATGTATTCCTCCAATACATCAAATTTTGCTTTAGTAGGCATTTTATATGCAAGTTCATTTTTTTCTTCACTAATTAATATTACTGGACCTAAAAAATTAATAGATTGAATGGCTGCGTCTAAAACTTCTTCTGGAGATTTCTTTTTAATCTTGTCCTTATCAAACAAATCTTTAAATTCCAATACATACACCCCTAATTTAAGAATAAATCTCATAAATTATAAGCAGATAAGTATATAAATCAATAAAAAAAAATACATAAGTACAATTACTAATATAAGCTAGCATTTCGTCCAAATCAGAAAGAAACAGAAGAAAGCAAAACCTTGTCCTATACCGGACAGAAGCTAGTTTTACACATTTCCAACAAAATATATTAATCTGCTTTAAGACTTTATTACTCCTATTTTTAAATAAAAATACCAATACATAGTTAATTCTATAAAAAATTTTTCATTTTCTGGATTTACAGGAAAAAAATTCTGATACAATATTATCAGTTCAGTTCAATAGATTTATTGACTAATAAAAGAATTTTAGGAGGAAAGTATGAGTAATAAAGTTTGTTTGTTGACATTCATTTTCTTGTTAGTTTTTGGCTCTATATCATTTGCTCACTCCGGAAGGACTGACAGCAAAGGCGGTCATAACTGTAGTGCCAAATCACAGGCTAAAGGACTGTGTAGCGGTTATCACTATCATAACGGAGGAGGAGCAACTGCTCCAAGTGAACCAGCCAGTACAGCTCCTGCAGCTGCACCTCAACGCAATGATAAAGATTGTACGGAGTTTGCCAACTATGATGAAGTCGTAGAATATTGGAATGCTAAAGGATACTCTGCTCAAAATGATCCGGAGAATTTAGATGGTTGGGGCAATGGAGTCGTTGACGACGGTATTCCTTGCGAGGCCCCCGATAGCTATGATAAGTCAAAGATAAATAATAGTCCGGAACAAGTTCAGGCAAAACAAGATGAGTCAGATAAGCAAAACGGGATGAAAGATGGACGTGCAAAAGGCTTAGAAGATGGATACAACGATGTAACGCCTAATGAGGTTGCTGCTTCAGGAAGCATTGCCTATAGAGAAGGTTATGAAGAAGGTTATACAGCAGCATATGCAGAAAGTAAAAAGAAAATGGATGCTGAAAAGAAAAAAGCTATGGAAGCCGGTACTGCTCTTGGGGAAAAACAAGATTCTATTTCCATACCACAAGCATTCTCTAAAAATGAAAGTTTAAAAAGTGCGTTTGAAGCAGGATTCACAACAGCTGTAAATGAACGAATTGAAGCTAAACGTCAAGAATATGCGGACAAAGGATATTCAGATGGCAAGAAAGATGTACTCAACCTACCATCTAATGTCGATGAGCGATTTATAAAAGCTTATCAAGAGTCCTATGATAAATCGCAAGTAGAGCTCAAAGACCAATATTTCAAACAAGGGTATGAAGCTGCATTTACAATGCTGAAATACGAAGACCCTTCACTTGGTAATGAAAAATTAACAGGATGGTATAAAGAAGGCTTTGAATCGAATAACAAAATTGACAAAATTAAAGAAGTAGCCCTTTCATCTGGTGAAGCCGGCGAAGATTATTCCATTCCAAGCAAGTATAATCAAGGTGAAGTAATTTATAAGCACTATTACAATTTAGGCTATAAAGAGTATGAAGAAAATCAAAGAGACCGAAGAACTGCATCTGCTGGTGTAGCCGGAGCAGCTGTTCTTGCGTGGCTTGGCAGAAGATTTTATGTAGCGAAGAAAATGGTATCGTAAAGGAGGCTTACAATGTCTGTATATCGTAAATTGTGTTATGGAGTAGAAGATTTATTCGTTAAAATGTTAACCAAAAAGCAAGACAGTTCCGTTGCTTCTCAAAAAGTACAAGAATTTAGGACATCAAAAGAACGGTACCGTGCTCAAAAAAAGCAAAATAAACGGGCGCAAACAGAACAAATGAGGTAATTTAGTACAACTAAATCGGGAGGAATCCCAATGATAGCGTATTAGTTAACATACCAATTGGCAGAGTATTGGTATGTTTTTTGTTGTATAACTGTTTGAAACTGTACCTAGTTGAGTGAAAGTCTAACTAAAAGTGTGAATTTAATGTGGACTTATTCATAAAGACTTATGTTTACGATAGGGTATTTCCATATTTTTATATAAAAGTTTGAAATTTCATCTTATACTAGGTTTAAGAACAAATCACAGTCTTGGAGGTTTATATGGAGAAATGGATTGGTAATAGACCTACGCTTGAGCAAAAGAATTTAGCAAACAAGCATAAGAGTTTATTAACAGAGCAATGCAACGTTATTACAAGCGGGAAAACAGTATTAAAAGTCATTGAAGCAGAATTTGACAAGAAATTAGGAGCTGATCTAAAAGGCTTATTGATTTTAACGGAAGATACTCTTTATTTTGTATCGAAACGTCAGCATTTCACATTTACCTACGCTTCTATTCAAAACATCACCTATAAAAAAGATGGAAAAGACAAAAACGAATGGGAATTATCTTTTACATCTGGCTCAAAAAAATATGCTTTTGATGACATTAAAAAAAGTGAAGACACTGATGAATTTATAGAAATTCTTCAGTATGTGTCCATTGGTGATGCACCAAGAGAGGTGTTGACCACTACCAACCACGATTTTAACACGTACTTAGATAAACAAACTCAATCTAGGTTAAAAGCTCAAGGTGTAAAAATAACTTCTTTCCTAATTAAGCGGGATAACTTAGGTTTGACCAAAAATGGAGAAAGACACCTACGGAGCAAACACCAGAATGCAGTGTTGGTTGCTGAAGGGTTTTATCAAGAAGAAAATGTAAAAAAAGGTAATTTCATTGTTGTTGAGCAGCTGAAAGTACTTGTGTATCTCTATGACAACAAGATCGGTGCTTCTTCTGAAGAGGTTGTAATACCATTTATTGAATTCTCCCATAGTGTAGTGGACCATTTCGCCATTAAAAGTGAAGTGAAAACAAGTAATGGTTTATTAGTCCTTAATACAGGTGGGAAAAGTTTTGTTACTTTATTAGAAAGTGCCGGCATCTCTTTAAATACGAAAGAAAGAAAGTGGTATCAAAAGATTTTAGGTTTCCGGAGCGGGAAGGTTTGGAAAAGTGTCGTTGCTTCTTTCACTTATACACTAGCTCTCCTTCTCGTGTTGATTATGGTTGTAGGTGGCGAAGACTCAACATCTAATTCAGCTTCAACTAAACCAGAAACGAAAACAGAGGAAAAAACAAACCAACAAGATACTTCTCGTTCTGATAAAGTAAAGGAAACAAGCACTGTTCCATCACCAAGTTATACAATCACAAATGAAAGATTAGATGATAGTGGAACGTGGTATGTGACTGCTGAGACAGAGGTAACGGATGAGGATTCTCTAAAGAACTTATCACAAGCATTTATTGAAGAGGCGAAATCAAGAAAAAATGTTACTTCTACATTTTTGAATATGACTTATGCCAAAGGTGGAGAAGCTCATATTGCAAATGCAAAATTCGCTTTAACAAATAAAGGTCTAGCACAAACCGGTTTAAGTAAAGTTGAAGAGATCGAATTTGAATATCTTCCTGATAATATTGAAGAAGTGGATTCTACTGTCACTGAATCATCCAGTAAATATTCAGCTGATGATGTTCTCTCTGCTTTTAAGAACGCTAATCTTAGCGTTAAAGAACCAAGAGACAATACTTCGAAACAATGTAAATCAGATGGATTAAATTGCACCCAGTTAATAACAACAGAAGATGTAAGTATTTATCTATGGCCTTCAGAAGAATTAGCTGTAAAAAATGCTTCTAACTTTAGTCACCAGTCTGGCGCTTTCACTATCCGTTTTAATAAGCCTAAGAGCCCCGAAAACGAGTACATTAAAGTGATTGATACTATAACTAATTCATAAAACGGGTTACTTCTTGAGGAGAAAACAGCAAAATGCAGTAGACTATGGGTACTAAATTGCACAGCAATTTGACCCTTTTTTGATATAACGAGCATTAACGGTGTTTGGGAGCATCATTAGATGGTCCTTTACTTTTTATTTCTTCGATATAAAATGTCAAATAAAATGTGTACTTAATGACTTATAATACTCGATTGCTTCTTCCGCTTGTTTTTTTGAATTAAACTTTAAAACTCCGTACTTCTGCTTATCTCCTTTATCATCTGTTCGATGTATAATTCGGCAAGAAAATAATGCACCTTCTAGTGTTTTTCTTGTAAACAGCTGAAGAAGTTCAAAAGAGCCGTTTTTCATCGTGTAAGCTACGAAATAATTCCTGCTCATTTCTTTTTATTCCTTCTATATAATATTTCAAATACGTGTTCCGGAAGATTTATTACTGATTTTATTTCATCCAACGTTAATTTATCCAGCTCAATCAATTTCTTGATATGTTTTTCTTTCCAATGGATTTCATCGTTTTCTTTCCATTTAGCATCGTAATAGGCCATCTCTTGACCGATACCTACTCGCCAATAGTCATCTACTGCTTTGCGCTTGCGTGGTTGTTCGAATTTTCTCATTTACCATCGCTCACTTCCTTCTAAAGGTCTAAAAGACAGAACACCTTTGTGATGTTTTGGAATTTCCCATATATCCTTTACCTTATTCCGATAGTCGTATTCTTCTCGTCCTTCACTTATATATTCAAGGATTAATTTATGAGCAGACTCTTCTGTTTTAGTATTAACGATTATTTGCTGCAATAACGAATCATCTTCCACCATTATAACAAACGTCTTAAACATTCTTTAATCCTGGATAAGGTATATCACCTGGTTTAGCATTAACAAATCGTCTTTAATCTTCGTTAATCCACCGGCTAAATTCATCAGATAGGTCAGTTTTTTTAGCATCTACTTTATTCATTTTGGATCTCGATGCTTATTAATGAGTACTAAGCTTCGGTTTATTCCGAGATTATAAGCCAGCAGCAAGAACAGATTCTCACGATCTTCTTCCGAAAAATAAATGTTGCCATCAAAGAGTTCCATATGACTTTCTGAGGTCAATTTGCTGTACAAACCGTAAGTCACTTGTTGGGGTTCATTTTTCAACTTAAAATCATCAGCCATTCTCTTTCCCTCCTGTAATTTTATTTCACCTTACCAGTACTTCTACTTAATTTTACTTCTTCCTGTTCCAAGGTAAGTTATCGTGATCCTTTTGAACACCAGGAAAGCATTTGGGACAATACCTACGATTCAATTGAGGACTGTCTTCATTATAGAGAGATTTTAATTGTTCTTCAGTAAATCTACCCACGCAATATGTACAAGTACCCATCAAAACACCCTTTCTCACTAGAGCGTATGTTCTTATTTAAATCCACCAACTATAGATAACATTGATTGGTTTTAAGGAGTGGGATAAGTGTACACAAAAAAAGCCAGATTCATAAAAGTTTCTGGCTAGGAAATAAAAGTTCTTTTATGAAGTTTCCCTGGTACCAATAATTATTCCTTCACTACCTTCAGTCCAATTGTACCTTTTATAACTGTTGTAATTGTTGTGCTAATTGAAGGGGTTTTATTTATGTGCAAGGTTTGAAGTCTGTTGCTTTAAACAATTAATATCTTAGATAACTGAATTTCCGGGAGTTTTTAATAGATGTAATAATTTTTTCTTTAGGAAGCTCTAACTCAACTAGTAAACAGATTTCCAAGATACAATTTAAAACCTCACATAGGTTGTACAATTCTTTCCCTGTCTTTGTTTTAGATTGTAATTCAATACTAAAGTGTGTTAAATAATTTCTTGTATTTAAAACGGAATTAATAAAATTATTATCAAGATCAATAACCGTGCATATTATTTCCTCATTTTTCTTAATAATATCTTTTATACGTCGGCGTAAACTTAACTCATTCAAATATGAAAGTTTAGAAACAAAGATATTATTCATTTCAGATGATAAGTTTTCCTGCAAAACAAACTTTACTTTTAAGAGTAGAACTTCATATTCTTCATTGTCTAAGTATTGTCCTCCATATACTCTTCTATGATAAGATTCAATTGCTTGTATAAGGCTAAGAAAACGATGTTGTAGATACATAGAATTGTTATAAATAGTCCCAAAATAAAGATCGTATATTGGCTGCATATTTTCATTTTTATCGAACCAATTTTGTAGTATGTTTTGAAAATCATCTTTAATTGTATTAAATGTTATTAGCATATCTTGAGAATATACTTTTTTAAGGTTTTGTGGGATTTTAGGATTTATGAAATACAGGTGTACATCGTTGTCTGTAACTACACCATTAAATGTCTCATTATATTTATCACTCTGAGCAATTACTTCTAATGGATATGTTGTGGTACCTGTAGATAATGTCAGGAAATTTTGAAGATTATATAAATAGGTGTTAAAAAAATTTTCTATAGTGATTTCTTCATTGTTTACTAATTCTAAATATGTTTTTTGTGTAAGAGTAATAATTGAACTCTGGTCGCCACTAAAATTAAACGAATAGTTTAAACTTATATTTGTATTATTTATTGTTGCTAAAGTGTCAGTGCTTGGAAATTCATAAGAAACATTTACTCCAGAAAGTGAACCTTCTTTGCTAGTTACAAACTCCCTTTCAAACCCTGATTTACCAATCCATCTTTCTAAATTATTAAAAGTTACTAAGTACTTCTCAAATTTCAATTCACTTAGATGACTTATATGAACTCCCATTAATAAATATTTAGCTTGAATAGTCGATTTGGCATAACCGCTATCATTATACTTGGAAATTATTTGGTGGCAGTCCACTAAAGTGATTTTTGTGCCCTCAGAAGTATGGCCTAAAATGATATCAAGGTTTATAGGGTTGTCTAAATCACTACCAGAACAAAAGAATCCATTTAATTCTAGATTTAGTTTTTCTTTTTGATTAAATATGAGCCTACCTGAAACATTATTTTCAACTTTTTCGTCAGCAGATGGTAACCACCACATACCAGTCAAATCGAAATCCTTCAAAGATATACCCCCGTTATCTTGTTTATGAAATATTTGGTAGTTCAAATAAATATTATCATCATACGCTAAAATAGTACATTGAAAATTTTCGGAATTTTTAATCATAAGTTTTAGCGTCTTTTTATTTTTATAGACCCTTAACCGGAAAAAATAAAAGAAAAAATTGGTTCTATAGTAAAATTTTTTTCTTTATATCTTGAAAATGTAGAAATTTAAGAATATAAGTAATGTACCAATTGGCTAAAGTCGATGGAACGAATTTTCAGACAATCACAAAAACATAAGAACAAGGGTTCAAAGGGTGTCAAAAATTTGTACCATAATTTTTCATATTCGAGAGGAGGTATAAAATAAATGACTATATATGCGTATGGGAGAGTATCTTCAAAACTTCAATCAGCAGAGAGGCAACAATTGTCATTGATAGAGTATGGTGTTAAGGAGGAAAACATTTTTATTGATAAAATGTCTGGGGGAAATTTCAAACGTCCTCAATATCAAAAATTAAAATCTATATTAAAGGAATCAGATACTGTAGTGTTTCACGAATTAGATCGTTTAGGTAGAAATTATGACGATGGTATGAAGGAGCTGTCTTGGTTCCAGCAAAATAAAAATCGATTAGTATTCCTTGATTATCTATGGATGAACGAGATGACAGAAAGCGACGATGTAATTGTTAGAGCTAATGGGTACAATATGCTTTATATGTATTTAGCTATTGCAGAGACCGAACGGTTAAAACTGTTGAAACGCCAAAAAGAAGGGATTGCTATCGCTCGTACCAAAAATCCTGAAAAATATACCGGCAGGAAAAAAGGATTTACAAAAGATCAAATCCAAGATGCAATTAACAAGTATGTATCACGTGAATATACAGTTAAACAAGCCTGTGCTGCATCAAGAATGAGTAGATCAACCTTTTATAGAAGGTTACGAGATTATAAAGCTGACCAGGATTGAGTGCAAAAAGCATTCGGATTTTCTATATGATTTAAAGGAAATGTTGATGATATATGATACTTTATTTATGCTCTAAATCATTATAAAAATTACTTTTTAAATAATATATAAAGAAGGAGATCAATATTTATCGATAAAAATTATGATGCGCTTAAAAATGAGGAAGTGATTGGTTTTAAAAAGATAAGACTACCTTCTAAAAATCCCATTAGAAGGTATTAAATCGATTTTAAGAATATCAGCTGATTTAAAAATACTGTAGAGGCAGATTGTAGCTAAATGCCAAAGGTAATTCAATGATTTATTGAAATCTTTAAATTAAAAAGTTGTGCAGCTCAAAATCATTAGTAGAGTTATATAAAAAGAAGACATAAAAAAATTACTTGGCCCCATCTAGTAATTTAATTTATAGTTTGAAGTTGTATCTATTAACCTTTTTCCCTTGATAAGAAAATGAGATGTGTAACTTAAATCATTTGTAAATTGCTTTAATTTTCGAATTAATAAAGTAATACTTTTACAAATATAATTAATATTTACGGAAAAAATTAAGAAATTGGCTTCGGATAAAACTTCACACTTCTTCTATTACAAGTCTTTTTTTAAATAGGAGTTGATTGAAGTGCCAAAGGCAACAACTAGAAAAACAGCAAATAAAGAAGAACAGGAATCAGATTGGGGTCTTCTTAATAAGAAGACTGGGGAAATTAAACCCGTACCGGAAGGTTCTGTAATAATTCCACCAAAGAAAAATGAAGCTTATCAACGAGTAAAGAATAAACAAAAAAATCGTGCTTTGGATGTTAAAAAAAGAGGTCTATTTGTACAAGTAATTCACAATAATGATAGGGAAATTGAGAAAGAGTTAAGTTTGAAACAAGCAAGTGTCCTACTAGAATTATTTTTTTGTGTAACAGACAAGAGCAAAAATTATCTAGTTCACACAGTTGGGGAAAGAGAAGGACAAAAAATGAATGTAACAGATATCTCTTTGTACCTGTGTAAAAGTGAAAGACAAACAAGGCGAGATTTAATAGAATTAGTTGATTTAGGGGTTTTGATCTGTGAAAAAAACTCAAAAATGAGAAGAGAAAACTTCTATTTATTAAATGATAAATTCTTTACTACTACCAAAAGAAAAGGTCCAAAGGTTAAATTCACAAAAATGTTCCATAAAAAATTAAAAGAAGTACGTGCTAAATTAACTAATAACCAATATGGTGCTTTGTTAAAATTAATTAGATATTTTCATTATCAAACATACTATTTAGTGGCTAATCCCGACTACAATGTAATGCTTGAAACTGAATTAAACATTTTTGATAATTTACTTTTAAAGGATAACAAATATGCATTACAGCATTTAAATCAACGACAATTAGCTGAAATTATAGGTGTAACAGAAGATGGAGTACGGAATTTTATAAAAGAATACGCAAAAGCTGGTGCAATAATGATCTTAGACCGATACAAAAGTTATCGTTTTATCATACATCCTGATCTAATGTTTAGAAAAGACGATCAAGGTGAAGACGATTACACCAAATCAATAAGATTTCATTTTAATCAATTTGAAGAAGAGTTGAGAAAAAAACAAAAAAAGATGCGTTAAGAATAATAACGGGTTCGGTTCAGAAGTGTAAAACATTAAAACAGAATAGTAAATAACATATCGTTTAACACACCAATTAGCAGCATAATTGGTGTGTTTTATCTTGCAAAGTACCATTTATAAAGTTGTATTTGTGATAAAATGGAAATAACAGTTATTTAGCAATCGGGCAGTTAAATTGAAGAATGGATTCAACTTTTTGTTCAACAATCGGGCCAAATGGTTGAGAAATTAATTTCAAGATAATATAAATGCATATAGTTATGTATTAAATTTTCTTGCGAAAACAAAAAGGCGGGGGACTTATGGCATATCATTTTGAATTGAAGGTACTTGAGGGCAAACGAGGATTGAAGTTAACACGAGAAAAATATGCGATTGTTAATAATAAAAACTCATTCGGAGTTCGTTTTTCTAGGGATATTTATGCTGATGAAGAAGGTAAAATATACACGGAACAATGGTGTGAAGAACAACTTAAAGAATGTTTAGAAAATTTTGATTTAAATATGGAATATTTCTCTTTATTAAATCACAGCGAATTTTGTACAGGAATAGAAGAGTTTCTTGAACGGAATATTCAATTCACTGAGGTGTATGACCTTAATTTCTATGATGGAAAAGCAGGTTACTACGTAATGGTACTTGATGAATATTCACAAGTGTACATTGGTACAACGAATGATATTAAAAGACGTATTAGACAGCATTGGTCGAATAGCAAATCTTTTGATCGCCTTCTATTTCCAATGGGTAATGTTGATTCCTCGATACTTTCAATCGATAGTTTTCGCGCTCTTGATACTACCAGAATTTATGCATATGAAACAAACAAAACGTTTAGTAGTGAGGACAACTTCATAAATCAATTTCCAGCTAAATTCGTATGTAATAGGATGGGCGGTGGAAAAGTTACTGGTGGTTTACTTCAGGCAATTACAATGATAAAAGAGCGAAATTTAAAAAGATAAATATTGTTCGTAACAATAGAGTTGTTTCAAAGATTTCAACAATCGGGGGCAATAATTGAAAAGTAGCTTCCAACTGCAAATACGAAACAAAAGACTCGTCATAAAAATCTATAACGAGTCTTATCGTGTTAAGTTGCAGATTGTATTGCTAATTAGTATTTTGCACTCCAAACGGAATCAGTTAGTTAATCAATGCTTCTTTTTTGTTGAAAATACTCTTTCCTAATGTCTGGTATTAGACGAAAAATACCCAATTCAGGTGTCCGGTATGCTTCGAAATACCCTATCTTGATGTCCGCTTTTGTTCGATATTACCAAGTAGTATCAACGTTTATTTTAATTTGCTCTTAAAACATCTTAAGACACTGATATAAGGGTTAAGAACTAAAAAGCTCTCTATCCCAAAAAATATATGGAATGATTAAGTTTAGTAACCTTCATTTTATATCTACCTCAATATCTTACATTATATAGTAAAACGTTCATCATAACTTCTCAGGCAAAGAGATATGACGTTTGTAAAAAAACTACTTTCAATAAATAAAAATTTAGGTCGTTCCGCTACACTCCACTTCGGGCGGCTTCGCCTTCAAAACCATAAACACATAATAAAATAATACAGTATAAAAACTACTCTTTAAGTATTTATCTATAATAAATGACCTTTATTCAGCTTACTAATTATGTAGTTAGCTATATGGATTTAGTTTAAAAAATAATTATTGAATAAGAAGGAATTGTTCAAAAGTAGAATACTTTCTTTCTCTTTTTGGTTAAGTCTACTATGTAGAAATAAATATATGTAAATTTATAAACATATTGGTAATATTAATTAGATAATATTAAAGATGTTGGACTCCTTTAAAGTCCGAAATTTCAATAGATAAGTAGGTGAAGAATTTGGCGACAGTTCAGGATTTATATACACATTATCAAACTAATCATTGGTTCGACTATGAGCCGCAGGATCAACAGTATGTGAAATTCGATCCTAATCTAATATATGCTGCACATAAAATTGTAGATGTTTATGCAGCATTTAGTAGTGCAAGATCCTATTTGTCAGATTATGATTGTGATAATTTTGGTCAATTAATTAGTCAGCAAGATGAACTACATCTCAAATATATTAGATCAAAGTTTTTACAAAGTTCTTTAGCTTTTTATAATTATGCTATTGACTTATCTTGGCAGGTATTATGGTTCTATATGGGAGATAATTCTTATCTCTTTATGGAAAAACAAAAGTATTATAACCAGTACTCCGGATTATGTACCTTTCCATCATTGCTTGAAATGCTTGAATTTAGAAGAAGAGCAGATTATAGAAGTCACCTTATTGACTTTAATTCCAATGATCTTACAAAACAGGTTCGGCAGTTATACAACTATGTAAAACATAGAGGTAGTCTTTATACCAGAGGATTAGGAAACCAGTATAGCAATATGATGATTGGATTAAACCATAACGGTGAAACTTATACTTCATCTATGATTACTAGAGTTGAGTTTGATTTGGATGAATGGAAAGAAAAATTAGTTAACTTCGATATTCAATTCTTTAATTATTTCGAACAAGTTATTAATTGGTTGATTCCTTCTGATTTTCTTAGTGTCCAACTTACCTTCCAAGAGCAACTTGAATACACTCAAAGAAGGTTAGAATTTATAAATGAAGAAATGCAGAATTATGAGAGACGCTTTAACGAGAATTTCAGATAGATTAATATGCATAATTGCTCAATAATGGACTTTTCCTCCTTCTTCCTATATTTAGGATATGCGCAAACTCTTAACTGTATTTATCATATGATATGCGTTCGATGATGGAGATAACATTAGTTCGTTTAATTTCACTCAATTCCATTTCACTCAAGGAACTTAGTCTACTTCGAAGAATCATTTTACAATTGGTATCACAACAGGTTATATTACATTTTGATTCTCTTCCAAGGTGAGTTTGACATATAAGACGATCAAAATGTTTATTGCATATAGGGCAACAAAAAGAACCAAATTTTGAAACTCTCGGCTTTTTAAATTGTTCGACATCAAGTTTTTTTCTTTCAAGAAAAAACTCATCGCCATCTTTATACAACCATTTTTGTATTGCTGTTATTTGAATATTCCCTGAATAAGTTAGAGAATATGTATAATCTTGTCGAGGATCTGAATTACTTCCCCTTGGACACCTGGTACATTATTTGATATAAAATCATTTAAGTCTTCAAGAAATACCTCTTGACCTGTAAAAAAAATTTTGGGGGATTGAGGATCAAAATGAACTCCACCGTCTCCAGCAAGATAACCTAAAATGTAGTATCTCAACAACTCTTTATTTAAAAAGGTTGGAAACGCTAGGTAAAATGTTTTATTTTCCATAATTCCTAGTTTTTTTAAATTTTCTACAAATGCTTTATTGCAAAATTGAAATCTAAAATATTTTAGATCTTTAATGGTTCTCTCTTTAATTGGATGAGAGGAACCAATAAAAAAAGCAAGTTTTTCTAAAAGGTGTTTATCCTTTTCTTTTAGTGTAATTTCGAATTTTATTTTATGTACATTTCCATCGGCAGCAATTAAACCTAACCAAAAAGCTTGGATTTTGGAGTCGATTTTTTCAAAATAGGTTTCATTAAGTGTATGTTTCTTTGTTTGCTCAACAGCACTTTTTACATCTACACCTATTTTGCGCAAATATTTCGATATTGTATGTCTTCTTATACCAGTTCGCCTTGAAATCTCAGACAGGCTCAAACTATCTCTTTCATACAATTCTTTCCACAAAAAAGAAATTTGGTCATAATCTGGCTTTGATCTTAATTGAACTTCATTAGCGACTAACCAATTTTTCATTGTTTTCGGGGAAGTTTTAAACATTTTTGCTAACTTAGTCAGACTCAAACCATCTTCGTATAGCATTTTACAATCATCGATCGAAAAAGTGGATTGCAAAGTAATCACCTCAATATAGTAGGGTCTCTATTAGTGACGGATTTATGCATAATATCAAAATCTAGCTGAGGTACTTCATAAGGTAAGAATTAAGGGAATAAAATTCAAACGCAAACTTATTTATATTGAAATCTAAAATTTTTTAAAAAAATTAAACTCTATTAAAGTAAACCCCTTCATAGTTATTAATTTATGAGGGGATTTTTTTATTTTGATTTGCTCAAAAAATTTTAAAAAGAAATTTACTAGAACTATTGAAAAATCGAATTTTTAAGAAATATAATGTATGCGAATTAAATAATTAAATTAAAAAAATTCAATTAAATATTGAAAATTATTTAGAGGAGCAAAACAATTATGTATAAAAATCTTGAAGATTATCCAATGATCCTAACTGCTAGCCATATTTCAGAAATTCTATTAATTTCTAAACCAACTGCATATGAAATTATGGAAGATAAATCGTTCCCACTAATGAAAATCGGTCAACGAAGTAAGCGTGTCTTTAGAAATGAATTCATTAAATGGTTACAGCAGCAAGTCAAGACGTCAGAATTCACTCAAATATAAAAAAAGTACTAATAAGGAAGGTGTTAGAGAATAAAGTAGTTACTTCTCTCCCTCCATTTCTATTTAGTAAATTTACAAAAAGACAGGTATTTGGATGGTATACTGAAACAGACCACCTTCATACCTGTCACAGAATGGAGGTAATAATTATGAGAATGCCAAAGTTAAATAAAGATAAGAATGGGTACTATTTTAGAGCACGGTTTACTGACTCAAATGGAAACAAGCATCAGAAGTATAAGAGTGGTTTTAAACGAAAACAAGATGCGCTTGATTGTTACATTAGTATGTTTCAAAGTTACCAACAAGATTATTGTACCAATCAAAAAGAACCATTTAATGAACATATTCATAAATGGTTTAACTCAACTTATAAACGAAGTGTTGCTGAAACAACTGCTGAAACAAGATGGTATTCAATCAACAAACACATCCTACCCTACTTTCACGATCAGACTTTGGAAAGTATAACTGCCCGGATGATTGACGAGTTTTATAATGAGAAGTTGGATGAAGGTCTTGCCTCAAAAACAGTTCGAGAATATCATAATTTGTTAAACGGAGCTTTTTCACAAGCAATCAAATGGTCTTTGATAAAGAAAAATCCCGTTACTGAAGCTACACCGCCAAAAATTCAAACTAAAGAAGTAACTCCTTGGACGAAAGAACAAACCGAAATGTTCCTAAAAGTGGTAAAAGAAAATAAAGAAGAGGGATTTTATGTAGTGGCAATCTTTACGGGGATGAGAAGAGGTGAGATATTAGGTTTAAAATGGGATGATATTGACTTTGATCAGGGCAAGATTCACGTCAAAAGAAGTTTAGCTAGAGTAAAGGGAAAAGGGTTAATTCTTAAAGACGTAAAGACTAAGAAATCAAAGAGACAAATTGCTATTTCTCCTTATGTAATTTCTGTGTTAAAAAAACAACAGGAAAAACAACTCTATTGGAGAAACCAGATTAATGAAGAATATATTGACAAGGGAATTGTGTTCAGTGCTATGAATGGGAATCCTAAGGATCCAAATAACCAACTTCGTGAATTTAACAGATATACTAAGCAAGCTGGAGTCCCAAAAGTTACTATTCACGATCTCAGACATCTTCACGCAACATTAATGCTGAAAAACGGGGAAAATCCTAAGGTGGTTTCAGAGAGGTTGGGCCATAGCCGAGTCGGAATTACATTAGATATTTATTCTCACGTTACTCCGGATCTCCAAGACGGCGCAGCACTTAGATTAGAACAATCCTTCTTTCAAAAAGAAACTCAATAACACCGTGCAATTTTTGTGCAATTACTAAATGAGGCGTTGGATTAAAAATAAGAAAAAACCCTTGCTACACAAGGGTTTTCGGATATGGAGCATAACGGGATCGAACCGATGACCTCTACGCTGCCAGCGTAGCGCTCTCCCAGCTGAGCTAATGCCCCGTATAAAAGAAATCTGCAAAATTCATTTGCGATATTATAAATTATACTTCCTCAAAACCATACTTGCAATAGAAATTAACAGTCAAAACGAAAAAAAGTTTGACTGTTAATTAACATAATTATAAAAACCAACTTATTAAATGCTCACTCGCTCTCAACCACCCCAAAAAAGTCATTGTGCACATACCCATTAATCACCATATCCAAATCATGAAAGTAGCGGTGCAGAGTTTGGACGTTGTCACTGTTTCCGTTTATGACACTTTCAGAATGCTGGATAATGGATTGCAGGTCGGTTTTTAAAGCTTCATTTTCAACCAGCGGGACGAAATGTTCGGCATATGCTTTTGCTGCAGTGGCACGGGCAAGTTGATCGGCCATGTTTAGGCTGTCAATTCGGTTCCAGCCTGTAGTTTCGTTATAGAATGCGTGGAAATCGGCTATGAATTCTCCGGCGTCCTGGTATTCTGGGTTTTCTGTGTTGCCGTAATCCTGTACCGGCTGCTCTGCAGATGCTTCAGCGTCAATAGATTCGTACTCTTCCTGATTTTTCTCTTCTGAATTGTCTTGATCCAAGAAATACATTGTGGCAAATCCGATTGTTGTTATTACAGCTAATGCTGCAAATGTCATGATGAAGATTTTTAGCCCTTGTATCATCTGCAAACTCCTTATTTGTCTTTGTGGTTGTCTGACCAAGTTATTAATTGAAATTCTATAAAATTATAACATTAATGGATTCAATTTCCTACTTGTCTATAAAGTAATCTGGCCTACAAAAAAGAAAGCCTGGGGCATACGTCCCGCTGCTTTCTTTACCTGTCATCCCGGTCTTCTTCCATGCGCTTTGATCGTTTATTCTGGCCTGTCATAGTTTTAAAAAGGTAGATAGCTCCAGAAATGACGGCGAAAAGAAATAAAAGGATCATGATTTGAAAGATTAAATCTCCGGTATTCAGAATATCTAGATTACCCCACAAAGTTTTCTTCATTTGAAAAAGAAAAAAGCAAGAGGAAAATCCTCTCACTCTTTAATAAGCCGCACTTTTCACTTCTGTTAGTTGCAGCAAGTGTCTTTTTTCATGATAGCCAATAAACTCAACCCATTGTTTTAAGGAAAGATCACCAAGGTGAGGGTGCTTCATCGCTTTTTCGTTCAGGTCTTGTTCGGGAACAGTTTCTGCGAAATTAATCAGCTCGCGGCGGGAATCTTCAAGTTTTGATAAGAGTTCTTCTTTTACGTAAGGTCCTTCGGCTGGTTTCAGGTTTTCGGGTGCCGGGACTTTGCGGGAACGGTCGATGACCAGTACCAGCGGTTTTTCGCTAACATTTTTCTTTTCGCCTGACATAAGGACCTGTTTCATGCCGCCTGTGATCACACGCTCCATTAAGTAGAGGTGCTCAAGGATTTGGCCAGGGCTCCATACGTCCTGTGAAGGTTTTTGGTTGAGCTGTTCATCTGTCATGTTTTTGACTTCGTTCAATAATTCAACGCGTACTGCCTGTGAATGTTCTAGCATCGTAATCTCTCCCTTCACCTTCATTCTATCAAAGTGATATGCAAAGTTCTCTTTTCAGCTTCTTCCTGACAGTTCCTGTGTTAAATGATTTTTTACTTGCTCTCTGAGCTTGTATTTTTGGATTTTTCCTGAAGCGGTCATCGGGTAGTCTTTGACGAAATAGTAGTATTCAGGAATTTTATAATGCGAAAGCTGTCCTTTGCAGAATGCTTTTATGTCTTCTGCCGTCAGGGTGACGCCTTCTTTTGGAACGATGCATGCAGCGACTTTTTCACCGTATTTTTCATCAGGAACACCAATGACCTGGACATCCATGATATCTTCGTGACGATATAGGAATTCTTCAATTTCACGCGGGTAGACGTTTTCGCCGCCGCGGATGATCATGTCCTTCAGGCGGCCGGTAATGACGACATAGCCGTGTTCATCCATTGTGGCCAGATCTCCTGTATGGAGCCAGCCTTCTTTATCAATCGCCTCTTCTGTTGCTTCAGGCATTTTGTAGTAGCCTTTCATGACAAGGTACCCTCTTGTGCAGAGCTCTCCCTGTACACCAGGCGCTGTTTCTTCGGCAGTAAGCGGGTCAATAATTTTCACTTCCACATGAGGATGGGCTTTGCCGACTGTTTCAACCTTGCGTTCAATGGAATCTGTCACTGTTGTCTGTGTAATGACAGGTGAGGATTCTGTCTGGCCATAGGCAATGGTTACTTCCGACATGCCCATTTCATTGATGACTTTTTTCATGACTTCGATCGGACAGGTTGATCCGGCCATAATCCCTGTTCTCAGGGTTGAGAGATCATAGGTTTTAAAATTAGGAGAGTTCAGCTCAGCGATAAACATTGTTGGAACTCCGTGCAGTCCTGTGCATTTTTCTTTTTCAACGGTCTTAAGGACAAGGTCTGGATCAAATTCAACGATTGGCACCATGGCTGCTCCGACAGATACACATGCCAGAACGCCAAGAACGCAGCCGAAGCAGTGGAAGAATGGAACCGGGATGCATAAACGGTCCTGATTCGTTAAATTCATAGAGCTTGCAACAAGAAAGCCGTTGTTCACAATGTTGTGATGAGTCAGCATGACACCTTTAGGGAAGCCGGTTGTGCCTGATGTGTATTGCATATTGATGACGCCCTCAGGAGTTAATTGACTCTCGCGTTCGGCAAGCTCTTCATCTGTCGTTTTTGATCCGTGAGCGAGAAGCTCATTCCAGCTGTACATTTCTTCAGGTGCTTTTTGATTTCCTATGTAAATGAGGTTTTTTAAGTGCGGCAATGCTTCAATCTGCTTGTATTTCTCTGCAGAAGCTGAATTTGTGATGGAGCGGACAATATCGACATAAGATGTTCCTTTAAAGCCGTCAATTAAGAAAAGGGTGGTAGAGTCGGACTGCTTGAGCAGGTATTCGAGCTCGCTGCTCTGGTAACTTGTGTTGACGGTAACAAGGACGGCGCCAATGCGGGCAGATGCGAACTGCAGCAGGAGCCATTCAGGGACGTTGGTTGCCCAGATGGCAATGTTTTCACCCTTTTTCACGCCAAGACCCATTAAGGCTTTTGCGAGCTTCGTTGTTTCAGTGTAAAAATCATCATACGTATAGCGGATGTTTTCCTTTGAATAGACAACGGCATCCTGGCTCCCGTATTTAGACACAGTTTCCTTCAATAATTGACCGATGGTTTTATTTTTTAGTGATTGCATGGGACCTCCCTGGACAAAAAGAATGATTACGCTTTCATTATAAACTATTTTTAGAAAGTTTTGAAAACTATTATTCTCTAAAATATATAGATGCACTTGCAGTATAATAGAAGAGACGTACTTTCAAAAGGGGAACAATCATGAATAAATCAACATTTTATCCTTATCTGGCACTCGCAATTGGAGTGGCAGCGGTGTCAACATCTGCGATTTTCGTAAAGCTGACTTCTGCACCTGCTCCTGTTATCGCGTTTTATCGCCTGTTTTTCTCAACGCTTATCGTTCTGCCGCTGTTTTTGGCGAAATCGCTGCCTCATATTAAAACGTTAACGAAAAAAGACTGGAGCTATTCGATCTTAGCGGGTGTGCTGCTTGCGTTTCACTTTATTCTCTGGTTTGAATCATTGAACTACACCTCTGTGGCAAGTTCGGTTGTGCTGGTGACGCTTCAGCCTCTGTTTGCGTTTATCGGGACCTATTTCTTTTTTAAAGAGAGAGTGTCAGCAAGGGCGATTCTCAGTGCCATGCTTGCCATTGCAGGCAGTGTTGTTATCAGCTGGGGAGATTTCAGGATCAGCGGGCTTGCACTGTTCGGAGACTTTCTTGCGCTTGCGGCCTGCGGGATGGTCACGGCTTATCTGCTGTTTGGCCAAGGAGTGAGGAAGCGTCATACGCTGACCCTTTATACGTTTATCGTTTATGCGGTAAGCTCTGTGACATTATTCCTTTACTGTGTGTTATTAAGCTATCCGCTATCAGGTTTTCCTAAGCAGGATTGGCTGTACTTTTTGCTGCTTGCGATTGTGCCGACATTGCTTGGCCACTCACTGTTCAACTGGTCGCTTAAATGGATTTCGACAAATGTCATTTCTGTAGCGATTCTGTTTGAACCGGTTGGTTCGATTATTCTTGCGTATTACTTTCTAGAAGAAACGGTTCTTCTTACGCAATTAATTGGCGGAGCCATCATTATTATCGGGGTCATGCTGTTTCTATTTGAAAAGAAAGAAGTGGCCGAGATTTCAAGCGAACAAGCGCTTTAAAGATCAAAAGCGCAAGCGCCTTGGTCAGATCGGACAGGCGGATTCGTTCTGACCGAGGATCTAGGCGCTTACGCTTAACGTAGATAACATTATATACTTATCCACAACCTATTACATTTTGTAATTTCCTAAACAACGAGAAAGGACTCAATTTCGAGTCCTTTTTTGTGTTTCTATGATTTTCTTTTCCAAATCTTTATACGTATACTTCGTCTTCTTTTTTAAAGCTTCTTCAAAGCTGCTTGCTTCTCCGGTTTCATGCAGGAGTTCCATAATAATGTCTTCTCCAAATTCATCTGCCAGAATTTTAACGGCGCAGTAGCTTTGAGTATAAACTTCCGCTTCCGGGCTGTCTTCCAGTGCCGTTGCCCAGCTTCCTGGATTTCTAAGTTCACTGAAAGGAATAACCCTGTCAATACGGATTTTTGCATCCTCTCCGTTATAGCCGGCATATTCTGCTACACCTTCATTAAACCAGATCGGAATTTTCAACGAGTCGATTTCCATTTTCTCTAATGCTTTCTCCATATAGTAATGGGCATATTCATGGTAAAACGTTTCCACGACAAGCGGGGATGCGGCATCGAAATCATCGGGAATGACAATCGCCATGGTTTCTTTCAAATGATCGTAAAAACCCATATAATCCAGATACTCAAGCTCCTGCAGCGAGTCCGGCGACTCATCAAGCAGAATCAGGTCAATCGGCTGATCTTCAATATCGCCGAACAAACGTTTACTAATTTTACGTGCATTTATGAATTCGTCCTCAACGAGCAGGATATCTCTTTTATTCAGAGAGGAATAATAAACAGTCAGATGAGAAATTTTCTTCGTTTCAGCATCCTCTTTATATTTTTCGTAAGGGTCAATCGGCAAAAAAGCGTTTACTTGAAACTCAAACTTCTCCCGCGGACTAATATTTTGATAATTAAAATGAGTCGTCATTACATTCATGAGGACAACGAAAAATAAGGTGATAATTAAACTGATGGCTGTGATGGAAAGAAAGATGGATCCGGACAGTCCTTTGAAAAAGAGGAGATTCCTCTCTTTGCGGTGGATCATCTCGAATATAGAATAGATAAACAAGCTGATCAGCAAAAGCGCCATAATGCTTCCTGCGATCACACTTGCAGGGATATTCAAAAAGAGAAACAGAACGTAAAACACTCCGGTGAAATAAACGATATACAGAACCGATAAGAAACTATGCAGAAGTATTTTCACATGCAGCCTCCGATTGTCTTAGTCTATGAACATATTCTGTTTTATAAAAAGAAACTCCTTTTAGAGGTAGGGATTTAATTTTGACTTGTCGAATTTTATCAGCAAGGAGTGTTGAACATGAATTATAAGATAAGAAAAGCTGTCAATGAAGACGCGAAGCAAATTGCCGTCGTACATGTGGACAGCTGGAGAACAACCTATAATAGTATTGTAGCAGATGCCTATCTGGAAAGTCTTACATATGAAAGTAAAGAAAAAATGTGGAGAACCATTGATCCTGACACTGTTTTTGTGGCAGAAAATGAAGATGGCCAGCTTGTCGGGTTTGCAGGATTTGGACAAGAACGAACGGGGGAATATGGATTTGATGGAGAATTATATGCGATCTATCTATTGAAAGAAGTGCAGGGAGCGGGCATCGGACGGAGACTCGTAGAAGCGGTTGCTGATGAGCTGATGCAGAAAAACTATCAATCTATGCTGCTGTGGGTAATGAATGCGAATCCTTCTAAAGGCTTTTACGAACGCTTTTCACCTGAAAAGATTGCGGAGGACGTCTACACGATTGAGGGAACAGGTCATCAGGAAACGGCATTGGGATGGCGTGACTTGCCGAAACTGTCAGCTGCATTGAAAAGGAAAGAGGGATCACTGTGAAGCGTGCATTAATACTGGGCGGAACTCAATTTTTCGGGAAGAGACTTGTTTATAAGCTTTTGGAAAATGGGACAGAAGTGACGATTGCTACAAGAGGAAGAACACCTGATGACTTTGGAGATAGAGCCCAGCGTCTGATAATCGATCGTGAAAACAAAGAATCAATGATTAAGGCCTTTGATAATAAAAAATGGGATGTTGTCTATGATCAATCGTGCTTTTCGCCGCTTGAAGCAAAATCTTCTTATGAAGCGCTGCAGGGCAAAATCAAGCATTATGTTTTCACGTCTACTATGGCAGTCTATGAATTTGGGAGAGAACGAAAAGAAGAGGACTTTGATCCGTTATTGTATAAGCCTTCCTTTAAAGAGCGCAAAGACTATAAAGGGATGAGCGGCTATCAGGAAGCAAAGCGCAGTGCGGAAGCCTATCTTTTTCAGACTGCAGATGTGCCGGTTGCCGCTGTTAGGCCAGCACTTGTTATTGGAAAAGACGATTATACGGAACGCTTTTTATTTCATGTGAAAAAGGTGAAGAACGAGGAGTCGATCGGCCTCGCGGATCCTGGTCATTTTTATAGCTATACATCATCTGAGGACGCTGCGGGATTCTTGTATATGGCCGGAGAAAAAAACTTAGCGGGTGCATTCAATATTGCTTTTGAAAAAAGTCTCTCGCTGAATGATCTGCTGCATAAAATCGAGAGTGCTGTGGGAAAAAAGGCGATGGTGACAAGCGATATTACGAAAGAGAATGCCTCGCCTTATGGATTAGCAGGTGATTGGACACTGGATGTGTCGAAGGCTGAAAGAGCTGGGTACTCATTTGAGAAATTGAATCCATACATAGAAAGTTTAATAGAGGAAATGAAAAAAGAAACGTGACATTGTCGCGTTTCTTTTTAGTGCGGTAAAATCTGCTGATGAAACACCGCAGCAAAATATGCGAATACAAAGGCAAGCGGAAAAGAGAAAATGACAGACCAGCCGCTGACTAAATCTTCTTCGTTGCTGATCCTGATAGCTTCAAAGTAACCATATAGAAAATGAATAATCGACAATAAAAAGGTCAGCAGCATGAATGAGTAAGATAGATTCATCGTTTGCCCTCCATAAGAAATCTATTACTACTAGTACATGCAGACGAATGAGAGATTATGACAAAAAAAGCACCGAGAAAAAATCGGTGCTTTTGCCAGAATCTATTTTCTTTTTAAGACAAGAGATTTAGAAGTTGTCAGCATCAATACTAAGATAATGGAGCAAATGACAAATGTCGGCACCATGTACGATGCATTATAGCCGGCTGAATACAGCAGAACGGGCTGATCTCCTGCAAATTCTGCAAAGAATACAGCTCCTGCAAGTGTATGTGCTGCAAATCTCAGAAAGCTTCCGAGAAAAGCTGCCGCCACTACATAAGTAATTAACCGTTTTTTGTTTAGCGGGTTCAAAGAGCTTTGGACTTGCTTATAAAATACTCCTCCGGCACCCACGACGGTAAATGCGACAAAATAGTCAAGAAAACCCTGTACCGGATGCACGATTGTAGTGTAGCCCATAATCGTCTGCAAAACGCCAAGTAAAAACCCTGTAAGCAGTCCGCCTTTTAAACCGTGGCGAAAACCCATGATCAGAACTGGAATCATCGCAAGCGAGATCGACCCGCCCTGCGGCATTTTGCCAATGAAACTTGTTGCTAAATCAAGCAGAAATGCAATCGCTCCAAGGATTGCTGCCTCTACTAAGAAAACAAGACGTGTATTTGTCTGCATAGCTTTTCCCCTTTTCGGCATTCGACCGGGGCTGTTTTTTTCCATAATAAAAAGCAATGCGGGGAATGTCGGATGGTTTCCACGCACTGCTTTGGTTGGGTTATCACTTGAATCCATCGCCACATCCCTACGTAAGCTTTAACTATACAGGTTCAACGGGTCTGAACAGAATGTTCACTCTCAGCCGAATGGCTCCCCAAGTGGTCAAATGCAATATATGATTTAGACACTACTATACAGGAAGTTGCAAAATTCGACAAGGATATATTGAGATTTTTTTCAGAAAAGTTTGGAAAGCCCTTTCTTATATCTTTACAATTTTCAGGAATCTTGCTATAGTTTCCATGAATTCAATATATGCAGGGGAGCTGAGTGAACTTGGCTGAGAGGATACTGATTCTTGTATCGACCCTTTAACCTGATCTGGGTAATGCCAGCGGAGGGAATGCGGAAGATGCGTTATTTTTCCATAACTTTGCGAATGCGTTAAGGCTGCCCCAGTGGCAGCCTTTTTTGTCGTTCGGTCAGCTGTTCATATATGAAAAAAATTTAAGGAGGAAAAAGAATGTCCAGTGTAAATCTAGCATTTCAGGTGCTGCCTAAATCATCAGAGGGGAATACATATGAAATTGTCGACAAAGCCATCGAGGTTGTCCAGCAATCCGGAGTGAAATATGAGGTTGGTGCAATGGAGACGGTAATGGAGGGAGAGCTTGATAGACTGATTGAAATTGTCAAGCAAGCGCAGGATGCCTGCATTTCAGCCGGTGCGACTGAGGTAATGACTCACATGAAAATTCATTACCGTCCAAAAGAAGGGGTCACAATGGATGAAAAACTTAAGAAATACCGTTAACACCCTTTCAGGGATTGCGCTTCCTGGTATTGTGCTGCTGTCGTTCTTCTTTTTATGGGAATTGGCTGTCATCGTCACTAAAGTGGAAAAATGGATTCTGCCGCGCCCGACTGATATTTTCATCACGCTTGCAGAAATGAGAGGGACGATAGGCGTCCATATCCTGCAGACCCTGGCGGAAGCAGTGCTTGGATTATTGATCGCAATAGCCGCGGGAGTATTGATTGCTATTTTGATAGACATGTCAGAGTGGGTTCGAAAATCTGTTGAACCGCTGCTTGTTCTTTCGCAGACCATTCCCATAATCGCGCTTGCTCCACTGCTTATCATCTGGTTTGGGTTCGGTATTTTTCCTAAAGTCATCGTGGTGGCGCTCGTCTGTTTCTTTCCGATTGCCATCAACCTGTCTGATGGATTCCGTTTAGTTGACAGGGACATGGTGAAGCTCATGCAAACGCTTGGAGCAAGCGGGAGGCAGATGTTTATAAAACTGAAACTTCCTGCTGCAGCGCCTTTCTTTTTTTCAGGATTAAAAATAGCAGGAACATACAGTGTGATGGGAGCCGTTATCGGAGAGTGGCTGGGTGCAAGCAAAGGACTCGGCATTCTATTAACTCGATCATCACAATCGTTTCTAACAGAAAAAGTATTTGCAGCGATCATCTTAATAGTAGGTTTAAGCTTAATAATTTTTGCACTCATTGAAATCCTGGCAAGAATCATGATGCCCTGGAAATACAAGCAGCAAAAGCATTCTAATTAGCACGGGGGAGAAAGAAATGAAGAAATTCTTATTTATTTTATCTAGTTTAGTGTTCATCTTATCTGGATGCGGATCAGCCGAAAAAGCATCTAATGAGGAATTGAAAAAAGTAAAGATTATGCTGGATTGGTTTCCAAACACAAATCATACAGGCATTTATACAGCGAAAGAAAAGGGCTTCTATAGAGAAGAGGGTCTTGATGTAGAAATCGTAGAACCGGGCGAAGGAGTCAGTGCTGATCAGATTGTTGCTTCGGGTGAAGTTGATTTTGCCGTCAGCCATCAGGAGAATATTACACATGCAAGATCAACTGGCGTTCCGATTGTTTCAATAGGAGCAATCATTCAGGAGAATACTTCTGCATTTGCTTCATTAAAAGAAGAAAACATCACTTCTCCAAAGGATTTTGAAGGGAAACGATATGGGGGATGGGGTTCTCCGACAGAAGAAGCTGTTATCAAAGCTGTCATGGATAAATCGAATGCAGACTTTGAAAAAGTGGATTATGTCACGCTTGGAGCAACTGACTTTTTCAAATCAATCGGACGCGATACCGATTTTCAATGGATTTTCCAGGGGTGGGACGGAGTTGAAGCTGATCGCCAGGGAATTGAATTGAATTACATCTATCTAAAAGACCTTGATCCAGCTTTAAACTATTACACTCCACTTATTGCAACAAGCGAATCCAAAATGGCAAAAGACAAAGAAATGGTCCAATCCTTCATGAAAGCTACATCAAAAGGCTATCAATTTGCTATTGAGGATCCGGAAAAGGCAGCGGATATCCTGATTAAAAACGTACCTGAGATTAATGCACAGCTGGTTAAGGACAGTCAAGTGTGGTTAAGTGACCAGTATCAGGGAGATGCAAAGCAATGGGGCATACAAGAAGAAAAAGTCTGGAAAAGATATGCGGATTGGATGTATGAACGAAAGCTGATTGAAGAGAACATCGACCCAAGCGAAGCTTTTACAAATGAGTTCCTGCCTGAAGGAAAGGAATAACATGCTGACTCTTTCTCAAATCAGCAAATCTTATTCTGAAGACCAGCATGTCCTGCTGCCGACAGACTTGACTGTGAAAAAAGGCGAATTTGTAAGCATCATTGGACCAAGCGGCTGCGGGAAAAGTACATTGCTTGATATTATAGCCGGCATCAATAAACCGACTAATGGCACTGTCCATTACAATGGAGAAGAGATAACGAATAAAACCGGGCTTGTCGGATATATGCCCCAAAGTGATGTACTGTTTCCATGGAGGACGGTTTTGGATAATGTCGTTCTTCCTTTAGAGATACAAGGCAGCGGGAAAGAAGAAGCGCGCATTCAAGCGCGCGGTCTTTTCCAAAAATTCGGGCTGGCAGGATATGAAGATCATTATCCTTTTATGCTTTCGGGCGGAATGCGTCAGCGCGCCAATTTCCTAAGAGCCTATTTAAATAATAAAGAACTCCTTCTATTAGATGAACCGTTTGGCAAGCTTGATGCGATGACAAGACTTGAGCTGCAGAAGTGGTTTATCCAAATATGCGAGGAAATGGGACAGACAGTGATATTCATTACTCATGATATGGATGAAGCCATCTTTCTGTCAGACAGAATCTTTATTCTTTCGCCCAGACCGGGACGAATAATAGAAGAAGTTAGTGTGGAGTTTACCCGGCCAAGGACAGATGATCTCTTTACAAGTATGAAGTTTGCTTCACTTAAACGGAGGTTGCTTGATGTTCTTTATTTGAAAAAGACCTGATTCAGCTAGAAAATGACGCACTGAATTTCATGCAAATTCAGTGCGTTTTCGATCTTTAAAATCTTTTTTTATAAAATGATAAAAAAGCTATTGCAAAGGGAATTTCAGCGTGGTATATTATTATTCGTTGCCGCGAAAAACGCGAAAAAGCAACACAGCCTGAAAAAAGAAAAGTGAAATTAATGCTTGACTTTAAAACGGCAAAATGTTATATTAATAAAGCTTCGCTTGAAGCAAATGATCTTTGAAAACTAAACAAAACCAAAAGCGTACCAAACGTTTTAAATTTTTGAAGTCAGCAACAAATTGAGTCACAAATTTTCTTCGGAGAGTTTGATCCTGGCTCAGGACGAACGCTGGCGGCGTGCCTAATACATGCAAGTCGAGCGGACTTGCTGGAGCTTGCTCCAGCAGGTCAGCGGCGGACGGGTGAGTAACACGTGGGCAACCTGCCTGTAAGACTGGGATAACTCCGGGAAACCGGAGCTAATACCGGATAGTATCTTGAACCGCATGGTTCAAGTTGGAAAGACGGTTTCGGCTGTCACTTACAGATGGGCCCGCGGCGCATTAGCTAGTTGGTGAGGTAATGGCTCACCAAGGCAACGATGCGTAGCCGACCTGAGAGGGTGATCGGCCACACTGGGACTGAGACACGGCCCAGACTCCTACGGGAGGCAGCAGTAGGGAATCTTCCGCAATGGACGAAAGTCTGACGGAGCAACGCCGCGTGAGTGATGAAGGTTTTCGGATCGTAAAACTCTGTTGTTAGGGAAGAACAAGTGCGAGAGTAACTGCTCGCACCTTGACGGTACCTAACCAGAAAGCCACGGCTAACTACGTGCCAGCAGCCGCGGTAATACGTAGGTGGCAAGCGTTGTCCGGAATTATTGGGCGTAAAGCGCGCGCAGGCGGTTTCTTAAGTCTGATGTGAAAGCCCCCGGCTCAACCGGGGAGGGTCATTGGAAACTGGGAAACTTGAGTGCAGAAGAGGAGAGTGGAATTCCACGTGTAGCGGTGAAATGCGTAGAGATGTGGAGGAACACCAGTGGCGAAGGCGACTCTCTGGTCTGTAACTGACGCTGAGGCGCGAAAGCGTGGGGAGCGAACAGGATTAGATACCCTGGTAGTCCACGCCGTAAACGATGAGTGCTAAGTGTTAGAGGGTTTCCGCCCTTTAGTGCTGCAGCTAACGCATTAAGCACTCCGCCTGGGGAGTACGGTCGCAAGACTGAAACTCAAAGGAATTGACGGGGGCCCGCACAAGCGGTGGAGCATGTGGTTTAATTCGAAGCAACGCGAAGAACCTTACCAGGTCTTGACATCCTTTGCCACTTCTAGAGATAGAAGGTTCCCCTTCGGGGGACAAAGTGACAGGTGGTGCATGGTTGTCGTCAGCTCGTGTCGTGAGATGTTGGGTTAAGTCCCGCAACGAGCGCAACCCTTGATCTTAGTTGCCAGCATTCAGTTGGGCACTCTAAGGTGACTGCCGGTGACAAACCGGAGGAAGGTGGGGATGACGTCAAATCATCATGCCCCTTATGACCTGGGCTACACACGTGCTACAATGGATGGTACAAAGGGCTGCGAGACCGCGAGGTTTAGCCAATCCCATAAAACCATTCTCAGTTCGGATTGCAGGCTGCAACTCGCCTGCATGAAGCTGGAATCGCTAGTAATCGCGGATCAGCATGCCGCGGTGAATACGTTCCCGGGCCTTGTACACACCGCCCGTCACACCACGAGAGTTTGCAACACCCGAAGTCGGTGGGGTAACCGCAAGGAGCCAGCCGCCTAAGGTGGGGTAGATGATTGGGGTGAAGTCGTAACAAGGTAGCCGTATCGGAAGGTGCGGCTGGATCACCTCCTTTCTAAGGAATATATGAGGACGCTTTTGGTTTTTGTTTAGTTTTGAGAGATCATTCTCTCTATAATAGAAGACAAATCTTCTGATTTGTCGGTTGTTCTTTGAAAACTAGATAACGTAATTGATAACAAGTAATTCACTGAGATTTACGCTTACCATAATTAGTGATTTTCTAGACATTTATGTCTGAACAAACAACGAAATGCGAAACGCATCTTAGATGCGGCTGACCATTTAGGTTAAGTTATGAAGGGCGCACGGTGGATGCCTTGGCACTAGGAGCCGATGAAGGACGGGACTAACACCGATATGCTTTGGGGAGCTGTAAGTAAGCTTTGATCCAGAGATTTCCGAATGGGGAAACCCACTGTTCGTAATGGAACAGTATCTTTATCTGAATACATAGGATATTGAAGGCAGACCCGGGGAACTGAAACATCTAAGTACCCGGAGGAAGAGAAAGCAAACGCGATTTCCCAAGTAGCGGCGAGCGAAACGGAATTAGCCCAAACCAAGAGGCTTGCCTCTTGGGGTTGTAGGACACTCTATACGGAGTTACAAAGGAACGGGGTAGATGAAGCGACCTGGAAAGGTCCGTCAGAGAAGGTAAAAACCCTGTAGTCGAAACTTCGTTCCCTCCAGAGTGGATCCTGAGTACGGCGGGACACGAGAAATCCCGTCGGAAGCAGGGAGGACCATCTCCCAAGGCTAAATACTCCCTAGTGACCGATAGTGAACCAGTACCGTGAGGGAAAGGTGAAAAGCACCCCGGAAGGGGAGTGAAAAGATCCTGAAACCGTGTGCTTACAAGTAGTCAGAGCCCGTTAATGGGTGATGGCGTGCCTTTTGTAGAATGAACCGGCGAGTTACGATCCCGTGCAAGGTTAAGTTGATGAGACGGAGCCGCAGCGAAAGCGAGTCTGAATAGGGCGTTTTAGTACGTGGTCGTAGACCCGAAACCAGGTGATCTACCCATGTCCAGGGTGAAGTTCAGGTAACACTGAATGGAGGCCCGAACCCACGCACGTTGAAAAGTGCGGGGATGAGGTGTGGGTAGCGGAGAAATTCCAATCGAACCTGGAGATAGCTGGTTCTCTCCGAAATAGCTTTAGGGCTAGCCTCAAGTATGAGAGTCTTGGAGGTAGAGCACTGATTGGACTAGGGGCCCTCATCGGGTTACCGAATTCAGTCAAACTCCGAATGCCAAAGACTTGCTCCTTGGGAGTCAGACTGCGAGTGATGAGATCCGTAGTCAAGAGGGAAACAGCCCAGACCACCAGCTAAGGTCCCAAAGTATACGTTAAGTGGAAAAGGATGTGGAGTTGCTTAGACAACCAGGATGTTGGCTTAGAAGCAGCCACCATTTAAAGAGTGCGTAATAGCTCACTGGTCGAGTGACTCTGCGCCGAAAATGTACCGGGGCTAAACGTATCACCGAAGCTGTGGACTGTTCTTACGAACAGTGGTAGGAGAGCGTTCTAAGGGCGTTGAAGCTAGACCGTAAGGACTGGTGGAGCGCTTAGAAGTGAGAATGCCGGTATGAGTAGCGAAAGAGGGGTGAGAATCCCCTCCACCGAATGCCTAAGGTTTCCTGAGGAAGGCTCGTCCGCTCAGGGTTAGTCGGGACCTAAGCCGAGGCCGAAAGGCGTAGGCGATGGACAACAGGTTGATATTCCTGTACCACCTCCTCACCATTTGAGCAATGGGGGGACGCAGGAGGATAGGGCAAGCGCGCTGTTGGATATGCGCGTCCAAGCAGTTAGGCTGAGAAGTAGGCAAATCCGCTTCTCATATAAGGCTGAGCTGTGATGGCGAGGGAAATTTAGTACCGAAGTTCCTGATTCCACACTGCCAAGAAAAGCCTCTAGCGAGGTGAGAGGTGCCCGTACCGCAAACCGACACAGGTAGGCGAGGAGAGAATCCTAAGGTGAGCGAGAGAACTCTCGTTAAGGAACTCGGCAAAATGACCCCGTAACTTCGGGAGAAGGGGTGCTTTTTAGGGTTCATAGCCCTGAAAAGCCGCAGTGAATAGGCCCAGGCGACTGTTTAGCAAAAACACAGGTCTCTGCGAAGCCGCAAGGCGAAGTATAGGGGCTGACGCCTGCCCGGTGCTGGAAGGTTAAGGGGAGAGGTTAGCGCAAGCGAAGCTTTGAACCGAAGCCCCAGTAAACGGCGGCCGTAACTATAACGGTCCTAAGGTAGCGAAATTCCTTGTCGGGTAAGTTCCGACCCGCACGAAAGGCGTAACGATCTGGGCACTGTCTCAACGAGAGACTCGGTGAAATTATAGTACCTGTGAAGATGCAGGTTACCCGCGACAGGACGGAAAGACCCCGTGGAGCTTTACTGTAGCCTGATATTGAATTTTGGTACAGCTTGTACAGGATAGGTAGGAGCCTTGGAAGCCGGAGCGCCAGCTTCGGTGGAGGCATTGGTGGGATACTACCCTTGCTGTATTGAAATTCTAACCCACAGCCCTGATCGGGCTGGGAGACAGTGTCAGGTGGGCAGTTTGACTGGGGCGGTCGCCTCCTAAAATGTAACGGAGGCGCCCAAAGGTTCCCTCAGAATGGTTGGAAATCATTCGCAGAGTGTAAAGGCACAAGGGAGCTTGACTGCGAGACCTACAAGTCGAGCAGGGACGAAAGTCGGGCTTAGTGATCCGGTGGTTCCGCATGGAAGGGCCATCGCTCAACGGATAAAAGCTACCCCGGGGATAACAGGCTTATCTCCCCCAAGAGTCCACATCGACGGGGAGGTTTGGCACCTCGATGTCGGCTCATCGCATCCTGGGGCTGTAGTCGGTCCCAAGGGTTGGGCTGTTCGCCCATTAAAGCGGTACGCGAGCTGGGTTCAGAACGTCGTGAGACAGTTCGGTCCCTATCCGTCGTGGGCGCAGGAAATTTGAGAGGAGCTGTCCTTAGTACGAGAGGACCGGGATGGACGCACCGCTGGTGTACCAGTTGTCTTGCCAAAGGCATCGCTGGGTAGCTATGTGCGGAAGGGATAAGTGCTGAAAGCATCTAAGCATGAAGCCCCCCTCAAGATGAGATTTCCCATCACGTAAGTGAGTAAGAACCCTGAAAGATGATCAGGTTGATAGGTCTGAGGTGGAAGCGCGGTGACGTGTGGAGCTGACAGATACTAATCGTTCGAGGACTTAACCACAGTCTAATAAAGTGTAACATTTAAGTGAAACTTGTTATCAAACGTTATCTAGTTTTGAAAGAATAACTTCTTTCGAAAAAAAAGCTTGAAATCTTCGGATTTCATAGTATAATAATTTTTGTCACTATGTCTGGTGATGATGGCAAAGAGGTCACACCCGTTCCCATGCCGAACACGGAAGTTAAGCTCTTTAGCGCCGATGGTAGTTGGGGGTTTCCCCCTGTGAGAGTAGGACGTTGCCAGGCTAATGACAAAAATATTCAAGCGGAGGATTAGCTCAGCTGGGAGAGCATCTGCCTTACAAGCAGAGGGTCGGCGGTTCGAGCCCGTCATCCTCCACCATTTATTCTTGTTATTAACACGCTGCTTATCTAGGCTTCCTGAGATCAGGACGACTTTAACAAGCTTAAAACCATATTGTATTTCTTACTTTATATGCCGGTGTAGCTCAATTGGTAGAGCAACTGACTTGTAATCAGTAGGTTGGGGGTTCAAGTCCTCTTGCCGGCACCATTCGGTCTTAATCCGAATCAAAATGTTTGAATATGTGCCATTAGCTCAGTCGGCAGAGCATGATCGAGTAATCTTCGATACTTATGCTTCAGCACACAAATCGAGCCACTTCTTGAATAATCTTTCTGAGATTTGGGTGTCTTGCAAAACTAAAGAGTGTTTTCTTAATTAAGTGCCATTAGCTCAGTCGGTAGAGCATCTGACTTTTAATCAGAGGGTCGAAGGTTCGAGTCCTTCATGGCACACCATTTTTCCTTAATATGCGGGTGTGGCGGAATTGGCAGACGCGCTAGACTTAGGATCTAGTGTCTTTGACGTGGGGGTTCGAGTCCCTTCACCCGCATCATATTTTGCGGAAGTAGTTCAGTGGTAGAACACCACCTTGCCAAGGTGGGGGTCGCGGGTTCGAATCCCGTCTTCCGCTCTTGCTTTCGCCGGGGTGGCGGAACTGGCAGACGCACAGGACTTAAAATCCTGCGGTAGGTGACTACCGTACCGGTTCGATTCCGGTCCTCGGCACCACTTATTTTATACATGCGCCCGTAGCTCAATTGGATAGAGCGTTTGACTACGGATCAAAAGGTTATGGGTTCGACTCCTATCGGGCGCGCCATATACGGGAAGTAGCTCAGCTTGGTAGAGCACTTGGTTTGGGACCAAGGGGTCGCAGGTTCGAATCCTGTCTTCCCGACCATTTCCAACTTTTAATTAGGGGCCTTAGCTCAGCTGGGAGAGCGCCTGCCTTGCACGCAGGAGGTCAGCGGTTCGATCCCGCTAGGCTCCACCAATTAAATAGAATTAATTGACTTTGTTCCTGGGGCGGTGTAGCTCAGCTGGCTAGAGCGTACGGTTCATACCCGTGAGGTCGTGGGTTCGACTCCCTCCGCCGCTACCAAAAAAGGACCTTTAGCTCAGTTGGTTAGAGCAGACGGCTCATAACCGTCCGGTCGTAGGTTCGAGTCCTACAAGGTCCACCATTCTATTTAGTCATTCGGAGGTATACCCAAGTCCGGCTGAAGGGATCGGTCTTGAAAACCGACAGGGGAGTCAAATCCCGCGGGGGTTCGAATCCCTCTACCTCCTCCATTTTTATTTTGATAAGTGGAATAACTTACTTCAGCAAGCCGATTGATTCGCAGCATAATAATCGGATTAAATGAACTTAATTAATATTGTCGCGGGGTGGAGCAGTCTGGTAGCTCGTCGGGCTCATAACCCGAAGGTCGCAGGTTCAAATCCTGTCCCCGCAACCAAATGGTCCCGTGGTGTAGCGGTTAACATGCCTGCCTGTCACGCAGGAGATCGCCGGTTCGATCCCGGTCGGGACCGCCATTTTTACTTTATGTAAAGGTTAGTAAAAATTTTTATCCATACAAATGGCTTGGTAGCTCAGTCGGTAGAGCACGATCGAATAAGCTTCGAAGCATAAGCATCAGCGCACAAATTGAGCCGCTTCTTGGCTAAGCTTTCTGAAATTTGGGCGAAGGTTTCAAGAATGTAACATTATTGTACTACAAATTATAAAATGGCTTGGTAGCTCAGTCGGTAGAGCAAAGGACTGAAAATCCTTGTGTCGGCGGTTCGATTCCGTCCCAAGCCACCATTTACTTTAATGTTGTAAATGCTAAACAAATATAATAGTGGCGGTTGTGGCGAAGTGGTTAACGCACCAGATTGTGGCTCTGGCATTCGTGGGTTCGATTCCCATCAGTCGCCCCATTTTTATATTCATATTGCGGGTGTAGTTTAATGGTAAAACTCTAGCCTTCCAAGCTAATGTCGTGGGTTCGATTCCCATCACCCGCTCCATAATGGGCCTATAGCTCAGCTGGTTAGAGCGCACGCCTGATAAGCGTGAGGTCGATGGTTCGAGTCCATTTAGGCCCACCATTTCTGTTTTGGAGAAATAAGGTTTCAATATTATTCCGCAGTAGCTCAGTGGTAGAGCTATCGGCTGTTAACCGATCGGTCGTAGGTTCGAGTCCTACCTGCGGAGCCATATCTGGGGAAGTACTCAAGTGGCTGAAGAGGCGCCCCTGCTAAGGGTGTAGGTCGCGTAAGCGGCGCGAGGGTTCAAATCCCTCCTTCTCCGCCAGAAAGCCTTGTTTTTGGCCCGTTGGTCAAGCGGTTAAGACACCGCCCTTTCACGGCGGTAACACGGGTTCGAATCCCGTACGGGTCATACTTGAAAGAGTGCTGCACATAGTGCAGCACTCTTTTTAATTGGCTCTGTTCGTAAATATAGTTGCTATTAGACTAAATGTTAAAAACTTTAAGTGGATTGTAGCGAAAGGAACTTGATTCCTGCGGGAAACAGAGGGAAATGATTGATTCCATTTTGCAGCCGCCTTTCTGGATATTTGTCCTCAAACAGCGTTGTTGATTCCATTTCGCAGCCGCCATTCTGGATATTTGTCCTCAAACAGCGTATTTGATTCCATTTTACAGCTGCCATTCTGGATTTTTGTCCTCAGACCATAAAACCAGTAGGCAAGCCGGGTAGGCTCCCAACAGGATCGCAGAAAGCAAGTTCCTGCAGCAGAAAGTAACGGACAACATTTATACTCGAAAACAACAATCTATGAAAATACAGCCTTTTAATTTTAAAAGTTGTGTAAGAGAATCTTTTAATACTTAAAGGTTATATGAACCCATCCCCTTTACTATCTGTCTCAACCATCTCCTATCCTTTCTCTGCGCCTGTATGGAACCACTCCTAACTAACCCTTCAGTCAATATTCTACAAACAATAAGCTCTTATAGTTGCCTTTGGCCGTTTATGCAAGTGCCTTGATGAAACACTTAACTTTTAACTAGTCTCCAACTATCTTCCAAAGCTCTCTAACTCTCCAATTAACCTCTTAACTAAAATCTTCAGAAAAAGTCATGTAAAAAAATGATTCATTTTCTCTTTCATGAACTTAAAATATATTTTCAACAAATAATATAAATCTTTATAAATATTTTATCGAATAAGGTTTGAAATATATTAAAGAGAGGTATAAGTAATGGTAATAAAGAATAAACGAAAATGAAGAATAAAAAGATTTCGACAATTCTTACTCATTTTGTCGAATTAACTATTTTTGTGATATAACTTACTCAAAATACACAATTAGAATATCCTGTTAGAAATTCCTGTATTTTCTTACGTATATTGATTTTTTTAGTATATTTGACTGATGTTCATTTCGCCAAATTCTTCGATTATCCTTATTTCTTTCGTTTCCTCATTCGACATCATTTTAAAAGAATAGTTTTTTGAAAAATGAATGCTGATTCATGACATATCATGTCAATAAGTAGAAGCGCTTACAAAAAAGGTAATCCTTCCTTCTGATTGAAATTAGAATTAAGATAAACTTATAGAAAGGGTGATTAGGAATGAATCTTGCTACGCCAACTGATTTTGAGGTTCATCTTTTCCATGAGGGAAATTTGTTTAAAGCTCATGAATTATTTGGTGCTCACAGCAGCGTACGGAACGGTGTTTGCGGTACTGTGTTTACTGTTTGGGCTCCTCATGCGCTTGAGGTGCGGGTTGCAGGTGATTTTAATCACTGGGACGGCTCGAATCACAAGCTTGAAAGAGTGAATGATCAAGGTATCTGGTCTGCTTTTATTCAGGATATAAAAGAGGGTGACCTGTATAAATACGAGATTATTACACGGAAAAATGAGAAAATTCTTAAATCTGATCCATTTGCCTTTTATGCAGAGGTGAAACCGAATACTGCTTCGATTGTTTATGATCTGGCAGATTATGAGTGGAATGATCAGAAGTGGCAGAAGAAGAAGCGTCAGAAGGAAATTTATAATCGGCCGATGTATATTTACGAGCTTAATCTTTGTTCTTGGAAAAAGAAAGAGGACGGCAGCCTTTATACATATTTGGAGCTAGCGGATATTTTGATTCCGTATGTTCTCGATCATGGATTTACTCACATTGAGCTTCTGCCTATTATTGAACATCCTTATGACCGTTCATGGGGATATCAGGGAACCGGATATTATGCGGCTACAAGCCGGTACGGAACTCCTCATGAATTAATGAAGTTCATCGATCTTTGTCATCAGAATAATCTTGGCGTCATCATGGACTGGGTGCCGGGCCATTTCTGCAAGGATGCGCATGGGCTTTATTATTTCGATGGGGAACCGACATTTGAATATGAGAGATATGAAGACCGGGAGAATGAGGTTTGGGGTACGGCTAACTTTGACTTAGGGAAGCCTGAGGTTCAGAGTTTCTTAATCTCTAATGCTCTTTTCTGGCTTGAAAAATATCATATTGATGGATTCAGAGTGGATGCAGTAGCGAACATGCTCTACTGGCAGAATACTGAAGAGCCTCATGAAAATCCGTTTGCAGTGAATTTCTTGAGAAAGCTGAATGAAAATGTATTTGCCTATGATCCTGGTGTTTTAATGATAGCAGAGGATTCAACCGACTTTCCTCTGGTGACATCACCTACATCTGATGGAGGGCTTGGGTTTAACTACAAATGGAACATGGGGTGGATGAACGATATCCTCAAGTACATGGAAGCTCCTCCGGAACAGCGGAAACACCTTCACCACAAGGTATCATTTTCACTGATTTATGCTTTTACAGAGAACTTTATCCTTCCGCTTTCACATGATGAAGTTGTTCATGGAAAACGTTCACTTCTGAATAAAATGCCGGGGGATTATTGGCAGAAGTTTGCTCAGTATCGTCTGCTTCTCGGGTATATGATGACTCATCCAGGAAAAAAACTGCTGTTTATGGGCGGCGAATTTGCCCAGTTTGATGAGTGGAAGGATCTTGAACAGCTTGATTGGGTGCTTGATGATTTTGACATGCATCAAAAGGCAAGAACCTATTTCAAGGAACTGCTGGCTGTTTATAAAAAACAGCGTCCTCTGTATGAGCAGGATCACTCACAGGAAGGCTTTGAATGGATTGATGTGAATAATTCCGACCAAAGTATCTTTTCCTTTATCAGAAGAGGCCAAAAGCCTAATGAGCAGCTCGTTGTAGTCTGCAACTTCACACCGCAAACCTACCACGAATATAAAGTGGGGGTGCCGGCCGATACAAAATACATTGAAATCATGAACAGCGATGACGCTGTATTTGGAGGATCAGGCCAGGTTAATAAGAAAGATCTTAAAGCACAAGAAGGCACGCAGCATAATCAGCCTTATCACATATCAATGACCATTCCGCCTTATGGAATATCCATTTTACGCGCAGTTAAAAAACGAGAGGAGACAATCAACCATGGTGAAAAAAAAGTGCGTCGCAATGTTATTGGCAGGAGGAAAGGGTAGTCGTTTAAGTTCTTTAACGCAAAACCTTGCAAAACCAGCAGTGCCATTTGGCGGAAAGTACCGCATTATCGACTTTACATTAAGCAATTGCTGCAATTCAGGTGTAGATACAGTAGGAGTGCTGACACAGTATCAGCCGCTTGTACTGAATTCTTATATCGGGATTGGCAGTGCATGGGATCTTGACCGCAAAAATGGAGGAGTTACTGTACTTCCTCCATATGCAGAGTCCTCAGAGGTGAAATGGTACAAAGGAACAGCAAGTGCCATCTATCAAAATCTTAACTACTTAAAGCAATACGATCCTGAGTATGTTCTGATTTTATCTGGAGATCACATTTATAAAATGGATTATTCGGATATGCTTGATTACCATGTGGAAAAAGATGCAGACGTCTCTATTTCTGTAAAAGAAGTGCCATGGGACGAAGCAAGCCGCTTTGGTATTTTGAATACAGATGCAAATCTTGAAGTCATTGAATTTGACGAGAAGCCTCAAAATCCTAAGAACAACCTGGCATCAATGGGGATCTATATTTTCAAATGGTCCATCTTAAAAGAGTACTTGGAAATGGATGAACGTAATCCATACTCAAGCCATGACTTTGGCAAAGACGTCTTGCCTTTGCTGCTTGATGAAAAGAAAAAAATTGTGGCGTATCCATTTAAAGGCTATTGGAAGGATGTAGGTACGGTTAAAAGCCTATGGGAAGCTAATATGGATCTATTAAATGAAGTGCCTGAGCTGGATTTGTTTGATAACAACTGGCGCATCTATTCTGTGAACCCGAATCAGCCTCCTCAATATTTATCAGAGGGTGCAGAAGTTACTGAGTCCCTTGTAAACGAAGGATGCGTGGTTTATGGAACCATTCACCATTCGGTTTTATTCCAGGGCGTAACAGTGGGGCAGCATTCATTCCTGAAAAATACGGTTGTCATGCCGGATGCGGTCATTGGCAATAATGTTTATATAGAAAATGCGATTGTACCATCAGGTTTAGTTGTACCGGATGGCATGGTCATTCGTTCGGATAAAGATATTGAAGAAGTCATTTTAGTAACGGAAGAACTAGTAGAGCAAACGGCAGGAGCATAACCGGAAAGTACGATGTGCAAACAGCAGAGAAATCCTATTTATTTCCGATGAAAATAAACTAATGCGAGAGGTGGAACAGCTATGAATCAAAGGATGCTGGGAATTATTGATGCAACAACGTATACAAATGCCATCGAGGACTTAACGGTGAATCGGTCGATGGCTGCTATTCCGTTTGCGGGGCGTTACAGATTAATCGATTTTGTTTTATCAAATATGGTGAACTCGGATATTGACAGTGTAGCTATTTTTCCAAAATACCAATATCGTTCTCTGATGGATCATTTAGGGTCGGGCAAGCAATGGGATTTAAACAGAAAGCGTGATGGGCTGTTCTTTTTCCCGTCTCCGCATTTAAACGACCAATATAATGAGTTTGGATCGATCCGTCAGCTTTCAGATCACATTGACTATTTCTTGAGAAGCAAGCAGGAATATGCGGTGATCACAAACAGCTATACGGTCTGCAACATTGATTTCAAAGATGTTCTTGCGAAACATGTGAAAATGGGCTGCGATATTACGGAAATCCGCAAAGATGGCGAATCTTTGCATATGTATGTGATGTCGACGAAATTATTGCTGAATCTTATCCATGATAATAATCAAACAGGTTACAAAACCATTGGCCAAGTGATTATGGATAATACCCATAAAATGATGATTTGTGATTATGAGTTTGATGGATATGTTGCCATTATTGACTCCATTGAAAGCTATTACCGCCACAGCCTGGAAATGCTTAAGCCTGAAGTCTGGCAGCAGTTATTCCTAAAAAACCGTCCTATCTTAACTAAGGTGAAGGATGAGCCGCCAGCAAGACATGGACAGAATGCTGTTGTGAAAAATTCAATGATTGCAAACGGCAGCGTGATTGAAGGACATGTAGAAAACAGCATTATTTTCAGAGCTGTTCATATCGGAAAAGGAACGGTCATAAAAAATGGCATCATCATGCAAAAATCTCAGGTTGGAGAAAATTGTGTGCTTGAGAATGTCGTTCTTGATAAGGATGTAAAAGTTGGCAGCGGCATTGAATTAAAAGGATCTGCGGATCTGCCGATCGTGCTTAGAAAAGGAACAGTACAAGGAGCGCTGATGAAATCGTGAAGGTATTATTTGTTGTATCGGAATGTGTCCCTTTTGTAAAGTCCGGAGGTCTGGCGGATGTTGCAGGGGCGCTGCCCAAGGAATTAAAGCGTCTTGGCACGGATATTCGAGTGATTTTGCCTAAATACGGTCAAATTCCAGAGCGTTTCCGCTCAAAAATGAAAAAGATTAAAGATATTGTAGTCCCTGTCGGATGGAGACGCCAATATTGCGGAATCGAACAGCTGGAATTTGAGGGAATCACGTATTATTTCATTGATCATGAATATTATTTTAAGCGTGACTCTTTGTATGGTCATTTTGATGATGGGGAGCGTTTCTCTTTTTTTTGCAGAGCGGTTCTGGATTCGATTAAAGCAGTCGATTTCCAGCCTGATGTGCTTCATTGCCATGATTGGCATACAGGCATGGTGCCATTCCTGTTAAAAGAAGAATACGCTTCTCAATCGTTTTATGAAAATATGAAAGCGGTTTTTACGATTCATAACCTGCAATTTCAGGGGATTTTCCCAAGAGATATCCTGCATGATTTACTTGGTCTTGATGACAGGTATTTTAATGCAGATCAATTGGAATTCCATGGCTTTGTGAACTTCATGAAAGCTGCTCTTGTTGCTTCAGATTTAATTACAACGGTAAGCCCTACTTACAAGAATGAGATCCAAACCCCGTACTTTGGCGAGCGTCTTGACGGCCTGCTGCGGGTGAAGGAAGCTTCCCTTGTGGGCATATTAAATGGAATTGATGATGCAATTTATAATCCGGGGGACGATCCATACATAGCGTTTCCATATGATGAGCACTCAGTCAAAAACAAAGCAAAGAATAAAAAAGAGCTTCAGAAGATGTTTGGCCTTCCGGAAAAAGAGGATACGCCTCTTCTTACAATGGTCACTCGACTAACGCAGCAAAAGGGCCTTGATCTGGTCGAGCGAGTGCTTCATGAAATGCTTCAATCAGATATGCAGATTATCATCCTTGGAACCGGAGAGAAAAAGTTCGAGGATTTCTTCAGGCACATGGAGTGGCTGTATCCTGATAAGTGCAAAGCATACATCGGCTTTGATGAGCCGCTTGCACACCGCATTTATGCAGGCTCGGATTTCTTTTTAATGCCTTCGCAGTTTGAGCCATGCGGTCTTGGCCAGCTGATTGCTCTAAGATACGGATCGATTCCGATTGTCAGAGAAACTGGCGGCCTGAATGATACCGTGACTTCTTACCGCGATGATACAGGCGAAGGGAACGGCTTTACGTTCACGAACTTCAATGCTCATGATATGATGAACACCGTTAACCGGGCATGCACGATTTATAAGAATAAAACCATTTGGAACAGCCTTGTCAAAACAGCTATGAAAGAAGACTACAGTTGGGCGCAGTCTGCGTTTAAATACAACCAGCTTTATGCTGATTTAATGACTAGGAGTGGGAGTCATGTTCTCTAACAAAAATGAATTTAAAGACAGTTTTCTAAAGCGCTTGGAAATGAGTTATGGAAAGAAATTCGCAGAATCAACAAAACGTGATCAATACCAAACGCTTGGGAATATGGTGAGAGAACATATCAGCAGCAATTGGATCTCAACAAACGAATGGAACCGGGCAAGCAACAACAAGCAAGTTTATTACTTGTCAATTGAGTTCTTGCTTGGAAGGCTGCTCGGACAAAATCTTTTGAATTTGGGCATTCGTGAAGTTGTGCTTGAAGGATTCGCTGATCTTGGAATCGATCTTGAGGAGATTGAAGAAAGCGAAGCAGATGCAGGGCTTGGCAATGGCGGTTTAGGCCGCCTTGCTGCTTGTTTTCTCGATTCGCTTGCATCATTAAATTTACCTGGACATGGCCTCGGCATCAGGTATAAACATGGTCTTTTTGACCAAAAGATTGTAGATGGCTATCAGGTAGAATTGCCTGAACAATGGTTAAGGCACGGAAATGTATGGGAAGTCCGCAAGCCGGACCAGGCAATTGAGATTCCATTTTGGGGTAAGATTGAACATTCACACGAAGATGGAAAGCTTGAATTCCGCCACGTTCAATCTGAGAATATTATGGCTGTACCTTATGATATGCCTGTCATTGGCTATGAAACAAGCACAGTTAATACATTAAGGCTGTGGAACGCTGAGCCGGCTCCAAATCCGCCTCACCGTGATGTACTTGCTTATAAACGCGAAACAGAAGCAGTATCAGAGTTTTTATATCCGGATGATACACATGATGAAGGAAAGATTCTCAGGCTTAAACAGCAATATTTCCTAGTTTCTGCAAGCCTGCAGTCCATTGTCCGGTCATACCTTAAAAAGAATGATACCCTTCATGAATTTCACAAGCATGTGGCCATCCATGTAAACGATACTCATCCCGTTCTTGCCATCCCGGAGCTGATGAGAATTCTGCTTGATGAAGAGCATATGGAATGGGAAGAAGCATGGAATATTACGTTTAATACGATATCTTATACAAATCATACGACTTTATCGGAAGCACTAGAAAAATGGCCCCTGCATATCTTTAAGCCGCTACTTCCAAGAATCTATATGATTGTTGAAGAATTAAACGAGAGATTCTGCAAAGAATTATGGAATCGTTTCCCGGAAGACTGGAAACGTATTGAAAATATGGCGATTATCGCTCACGGCGTCGTGAAAATGGCCCATTTAGCAATTGTCGGAAGCCACAGCGTCAATGGAGTTGCAAAGATCCATTCTGACATTTTGAAAAACCGTGAAATGAAACTGTTTCATCAAATTTATCCTCAAAAGTTCAACAACAAAACAAATGGCATCACACACCGCAGATGGCTGCTTAAAGCCAATCCAGAACTGACAAATCTCATTACCGAAACGATCGGAACCGACTGGATTAAAAACCCGCACCTCATGATTGAACTAAAACGACATATCTATAATCCACTATTAAAAGAAGAATTTGCAGCCGTTAAACGGAAAAGAAAAGAGATTCTTGCAGATATTATTGAAAAGAAAACCGGAATATCCGTTGATAAACATTCAATCTTTGATGTTCAGGTTAAGCGTCTGCATGCTTATAAACGCCAGCTTTTAAACGTACTGCACATCATGTATCTGTATAACAGGCTGAAAGAGGATTCCAATTTTACGATTTATCCAAGGACATTTATTTTTGGTGCCAAGGCATCCCCAGGCTATTATTATGCTAAGAAAATCATTAAGCTTATTAACTCTCTTGCTGATAAAGTAAACAGTGATCCGAAAGTTTCAAAGATGATGAAAGTCATTTTCATGGAAAACTATAGGGTCTCACTTGCAGAGCATATCTTCCCTGCGACAGATGTCAGTGAACAAATCTCTACTGCGAGTAAAGAGGCGTCTGGAACAGGCAATATGAAATTCATGATGAACGGTGCGCTCACAATGGGAACATTGGACGGGGCGAATATTGAAATCTTAGAAGAAGTAGGAAAAGAGAACATCTTCACCTTTGGCTTAAAGGCTGATGAGGTTCTGAACTATTACGAAAATGGCGGATATCGCTCATCTGAATATTATCATCATGATCTGCGGATCAGACAAGTGGTTGATCAGCTCACAAACGGATTCTTCCCTGATACCGAAGATGAGTTTGAAGCAATAAAAGATTCCCTTCTTTATGAAAACGATCATTACTTTGTACTGCGTGATTTTGCATCCTATGTGGATGCTCAGGAGCAGCTTGAAAAAGCCTACAAAAACCAGGATAAATGGCTTGAAAAAGCACTTCTTAATATTGCGCACTCAGGTTATTTCTCAAGTGACCGGACGATCCATGAGTATGCTGATGGCATTTGGGACATACAGCCGATCCCTGTTATCCATTAAATTTTGAAAACCCGCTTATTGAGCGGGTTTTCTGCTGTCTGAGTTTTGGGATTTCCAAATCAGGTTCATTAGCATTTATCGCAAATAAGTGAGAAAGCTGCTGCTTTGACAAATCATATAAATTAAGATGGGATTGTCTAATAAGTCTCTAAAATGAAGCAGGGAGGAAAAAAATGTTATTTCCTCCCTGCTTTTTTATGTAGACTCTATTCATAAACTTTGTTGTTTTAGACTGCATGTTAAAAAATCTTGAGTGGATTGCAGCGGAAGGAACTTGACTCCTGCGGGAATTAGAGGGAAGTTGGAGACCCCGCAGGCATGTGAAGTGCACCCCTATTGTTGGACACACATCTAACAACAGGAGGTGTACTTCAATTGCGTAATTTTACATTAGAAGAAAAAATTCAAGCCGTACAACGTTATTTGAATGGTTTAGTAAGTTATCGAGAATTAGCTAAAGAGGTTGGAGTCGATCACTCCGTTCTCCGAAACTGGGTGATGCTGTTCAAACATCATGGTGACCAAGCATTCTCCTTTCCCTATACAAACTATTCGCCAGCCTTTAAACTGAGGGTAATTCAATTTACAAATGAAACGAATTACTCGATTCGAGAGGCATCGGCCATTTTCCACCTACCAGATCCTTGTATGCTCCGTAGGTGGAAGAAAAAGTGGGAGATTGGTGGTGAAGATGCCCTTAAAATAAAGGAAAAGGGGCCATCTGCCATGTCATCTCATAATCAAAAGAAAAAGAATAAGAAAGAAAATTCCTCTGACCCATCTATAGAAGAACTGAAAAAAGAAAACGAACTTCTTCGTATGGAGAATGCGTATTTAAAAAAGCTGCGAGCCTTAGTTCAGAAAGAATCAGTAAAACACTCAAAACGCAAGTAATCTATGAACTAAGGCACGAATTCCCTGTTAACCAACTGGTGAAGATTGCTGATTTGCCGAAAAGCACCTACTATCACCGCGTTCAATTATGGAAACAGCCGGATCCTGACCGCAAGTGGAAAAGGAGAATTCGCTTCATTTACCGTAAGCACAAAGGACGCCTTGGCCATCGCCGTATCACAGATGTCCTTCAAGCCAAAGGGTATATGATTAACAAGAAGAAAGTCCTTCGTATTATGAAAGAGATAGGGCTTCAATGCATCGTACGAATGAAGAAGTACAAATCCTATAAGGGCGGGGTCGGAAAAACAGCTCCAAACATCTTAAATCGTAAATTCAAGGCCGAAAAACCAAATCAGAAGTGGGTGACAGACATCACGGAATTTAAATTGTTTGGACAGAAATTATACCTGTCCCCTATTCTGGACCTGTTTAATGGCGAGATTATCACGTATACGCTCAATACAAGGCCTACGTTTGATTTAGTAGAGACGATGTTGATAGAAGGCCTACAGCGCGTGAACGAAAACGACGAACTCTTACTTCATTCTGACCAGGGCTGGCATTATCAAATGCCTCGATACCAGCACATATTAAAAGAAAATCACATTACTCAAAGCATGTCTCGAAAAGGAAACTGTTACGACAACGCCGTTATAGAAAACTTTTTCGGGATATTGAAATCAGAATTTCTGTACTTACAACAATTCGAGAGTATAGACCACTTCAAGAAAGAACTCGAAGAGTATATACACTACTACAATCATTTGAGAATCAAATCACGATTACAACGTAAAAGTCCAGTGTCTTATCGAACTAGTTTTGAGCAAGCTGCTTAGTAAATAAAGTGTCCAATTTATAGGGGGCAGTGCAGACATGCCGAGGAGGCTCCAACCCTCCCCGCGGAAAGCAAGTTCCTGGAGCGGAAAGGAACGGACAACATTAATTATTGAGAACAACATTTTTTCCGTAAATAGACTTTCTGTACAGCCCTATCTTATTAACGGTTATCCCCATCAAGCAATCGTCCAAGTCCGCCAAGGATGCTGCCTTCTCCTGAAGAGTGTCCGCCGGCGCTTGGCGCATTTGCAAAAATGCGGTCCGCAAGACGGCTGAACGGAAGAGACTGCACCCATACAGTTCCAGGCCCTTGTACAGTTGCAAAAAATAATCCTTCACCGCCGAAGAAGGCCGTTTTGACTTTCCCGACATATTCGACATTGTAGTTAACGTCTCTTGTCATCGCGACAAGACAGCCTGTGTCCACTTTAAGACGTTCCCCGGGTGCAAGCTGCCGTTTATGTATCGTGCCTCCCGCATGCAAAAAGGCAAGTCCGTCTCCTTCAAGCTTTTGCATAATGAACCCCTCGCCGCCGAAGAAGCCAGTACCTAATTTTTTTTGAAAATCAATACCGACTGAAACGCCTTTTGCAGCACATAGAAACGCATCTTTTTGGCATACAACCTTGCCCTGCATTTCTTTTAAGTCGACAGGGATGATCTTTCCTGGATAGGGAGCTGCAAATGACACCTGCTTTTTGCCTCCCGCTTTATTGGTAAAGACTGTCATAAATAAACTTTCTCCGGTAATGACACGCTTACCGGCACCTACTAAACGGCTCATTAAGCCTTTTTGCTCTGACCCATCTCCAAAGATGGTTTCCATATCAATGCCGTCATCCATCATCATCATTCCGCCGGCCTCGGCTACTACACTTTCACTTGGATCGAGCTCAATTTCAACAAACTGCATGTCATCTCCATAAATCTTGTAATCAATTTCGTGTGCGTTCAATAAGATCACCTCTTTTCTTTTTTTGTAAACATTCGTCATTAAGGAAGAAAACCCTTCCGATTTCCATTTATAATGAAAGGAGTTCTTCAAAAAGGAGATAAGCCTATGCCTGTTATTAAAAACACCATTCTCATTAAAGCGCCGATCGAGGTCTGCTTCGACCTTGCAAGAAATGTAGAGGTTCATACAAAAACGACCGAGAAAACAAAAGAGAAAGCGGTTGGAGGTGTGGCTTCTTAAATTTCTCTCAGATCGGGCCGCAGAGCTGAAAAAAATCGCAGAAGCAAAATAAAACAGAGTCCCAAAGGGGGAACTCTGTTTAAAATAAAATTTGCACCTTGATGTCTTGCTCCATCGCCTAAATCCTCGGTCTGAACGGATCCGCCTTATTCACTATAAGGTTCTTTCTCTGATGCAGGAAGGTCCCCGAAAGGAGTCATAAGCCCTTCTTCATCAAGTGTATGTTCATACTGTCTATGCTGTATGTTTGGATAAACGGTTACGTTCTTACCCTCGATATCTGTAGCTGCGAAGTTCTCATAATCTTCAACATACCCTGTTGGGTCATCGTTCTCCATGTACACGTCATTGTAGGAATCGACAGGATACTCCATGTCAGACGGAGTTTCAGAGTTGCCGAAGCGTTCTACATCCTGATATGTGTCTTCTGCATCATAGGCTTCAGAATCGCTTTCATCGTATTCGAATTGTCCGAATGCCGGCTCAAGAATGCTTTCCTCAATCGGTCTTGAACGGGAAATTGCCTGCTCCGGTGAATGTTCCTTGCATGTTGTAGCAGTGGGAAGCACTTCAAGTCTTTCTTCTGGTATGTCAGTTCCGCATACTTCACAAACCCCGTAAGTTCCCTTTTCAATGGCTGCAAGTGCCCGGTTGATATCGCTTAATTCTTCCTCAACATGCTCATTTAATGCAATATCTTTTTCACGTTCATAAAGCTCTGTGCCTTCATCACCAGGGTGGTTGTCATAGCTTGAAAGCTCTCCGGTAGAATCGTGCCCGAAGCTTTGCTCGAGCCCGAAATGTTTGCTTTCCTGCAGGTGCTGCTCAATTTCTGCTTTTCTTGCGTCAAGCTGTGAGCGAAAGGAAGCCATTTGCCCGCTGTTAAGCATTCCATTCACGCTCCTTCCTTAAGAAGTAATTTCTTCTTTTTTTCGAGATAAGAAAGTATAAAATTTTGCGCATTGGTGTCCAGCTCGAGCGCCCAACTCCTCGGCCAGAATAAAATTCCCAAAAAAGGCGGGACCCGGACTTTTCCGGTGATTTCTTATCTGTCATGCCTGAGCTAAACGGGCGCTTACGCTTTTCTTAGTATGAACAGAAAGGGCCAAATCATGATTGTAAATAATGCACAAAAAAACACGGCTCATCAAAGGGCCGTGTTAAGGTTAGATTGTGCTTATGAATAAACCAAGTGCGAGCAAGAAGCCGAATTGAATATTTGTCTGAGCAGTTGCTTTCATTGCAGGCATCATTTCAAGCGGAAGTGATTTGCCGACGAATTTTTTTACGGCACTGTATGCTTTAGGTGTGCTGATTAAGACTAAAAGCGCCCAAAAGGACAAGTGGCCGAGTGCAATCATGATTAAGATGACCGCATATGAAGCAGCGAACATGGAAGCGAGGAAAATGATCGCTTTTTTGCGTCCAATCAGGATTGCAAGTGTTTTGCGCCCGTTTTCTTTATCGCCGTCAAGGTCGCGGATATTATTTGACAGCATGATGTTTCCAACCAGGAAAGCGATTGGAATGGAAATAATGATGCTGATCGGTGATATCGTACCAGTTTGAATGTAATAAGCAAGCAGGATAATAACCATGCCCATAAAGAAACCTGCCACAAGCTCCCCAAATGGAGTGTAGGCAATTGGCATAGGGCCTCCTGTATAAAAATAGCCGGTAGCCATGCAGATTAACCCGATAACAGCGATCCACCAAGTGGAGGTCATGCAAATATAAACTCCTAAAAGTGCTGCGACGGCGAAGAATGCAAAGGCAAGATTTAGAACCGTCTTTGGTTTCACACCGTTTCTTACAATTGCTCCGCCGATTCCGACAGAATTTTCATTATCAAGTCCGCGCTTAAAATCAAAATATTCATTAAACATGTTGGTTGCAGCCTGAATTAAAATGGATGCAATCAGCATAGCTAGAAATAATAAGATATGAACCTGACCTTCATTTAAAGCGAGCACCGTACCGATCGTAACAGGAATAAAGGCGGCAGACAGTGTGTGCGGACGCAGCAGCATCCACCATACTTTCCAGCTTTTATCCGGTTTGATGGAAGGCACGTTTTGTGTAGTGTGTGATTGTGTATGCATCAAAGATTTCTCCCCTTTTTGTAAACCAAATGGAGCACGTTAGCTTCCCAAAATTAAGTGTAGGAAATTTACAATATTGTGTCAATCCTTTTACAAATGTTTGAACAATCATTTAATTCCCTGACCGGGAAATTTCTTCTGCGAGAGCTTTTGATTTTAATGTTGTCTGGGTAGTAATATAATAAGGATAATAGTCGTTATTTCTATTATACCATTTCTTTGTCCAAGTACTATTGACACCTCTTTCCTCTGAGGTGTATCTTAATATAAGCGATTTTTCGGTTTTGGAGGGATTTCCAATGATTACGGCATTAAAACATACATTTACGGAGATTATGAAGCGTGCTTTGGAGGAAGCCAGACAGTTTGATAAACCGGTCATTTTAAGTCAGGTCAAGTCGTTGAATGATTCAATGAACCCCCTCCATTTTTATGCGGCTGGCGAGCGGCTTTTTTTAGGCGAGCGGTTTTATTGGGCAACTCCTGGTTCACGCTTTACGATTACAGGCTTGGGAAACGAATGCACAGTAGAGAATGACTCTGCTGAAAGCGATCGTTTCGGGCGGATTGAGTCTGATTGGAAACGCTTTAAAAAAATGGTGCATTACGAAGATGGTGCAAAATCTCATATAGGTACAGGCGCTTTATTATTCGGCGGTTTTTCTTTTGATCCGCATAACCGCAGAAACGAGCGCTGGAATAACTATCCTGAGGCAAAATTCTTTTTGCCGTCGGTTATGGTGACAGTAAAAGACGGTGTTTCTTTTCTGACAATCAATCGTGTGATTAAGCCGGATGATGATCTTGAATCATGTGCCAAGCATTTTACAACGATTGCTGGTGAAGTACTGACAGGAAAGGCAAGCACCGGGGAAGAGTCCGTGAACAATTACACTCTAAAAGAAGCGGATACGGAATCATGGCTTTCAGCTGTACAAAAAGCCACAGGATTAATTAAAAGCGGTGAGCTGGATAAAGTCGTGCTTGCACGTGAAGTACAGTTAGAGTATGATCACAAAATTAATATCTATTCAACTTTAAGCAAACTGCAGACAGAGCAGCCTACAAGCTTTATCTTTTCTTTTGAAAATGGCCGGCAATCGTTCATTGGAGCAACACCTGAACGTCTGATCAAAAAGGAAAACAGCAGGCTGCTTTCAACATGTCTTGCTGGTTCCATTAAAAGAGGGAAGAGCAAGCAAGAAGATACGGAGCTTGGAACAGAGCTTCTGAATGATGAAAAAAACCTGATTGAGCACGCGATTGTTGTGAAAATGATCAAAGATTCATTTGAGGAATGCTGCAGTGAAGTAAAGGTTTCAGATCACCCGCAATTATTAAAAACGAAAAATATTCAGCATTTGTATACACCGATTGAAGGGGCAATGAAAGCAGGTTATTCTTTATTGAACTTAGTGGAGAAACTCCATCCGACACCTGCCTTGGGCGGATATCCCAAAATGGCTGCTGTAGACATGATCAGAGAAATTGAACCTATGGACCGCGGCTGGTATGCAGGTCCAGTAGGCTGGCTTGATGCTGAAAACAACGGTGAGTTTGCAGTAGCCATCCGCTCCGGCTTAATTGAGGGCGAGCAGGCAATCCTGTTTGCAGGATGCGGCATTGTTGCAGAATCGGATCCTCAAATGGAATATCAGGAAACGCTGATTAAGCTGAAGCCGATGCTCTCTGCGCTGGGAGGAGTCAACCATGAGTGCAAATAAATCTTTAACCCTTTATGCAGCAAGTTTCGTTGATGAATTAACTAAAGCGGGTGTCCGGGATGCAGTTATCAGCCCTGGTTCAAGGTCAACGCCTATGGCCATGCTGATGGCTGAGCATCCTGATATCAATATTCATGTTCTGATTGACGAACGATCAGCAGGTTTTTTTGCCCTTGGCATGGCTAAGATTCAGCAAAGACCTGTTGCATTGCTTTGTACTTCAGGAACGGCAGCAGCTAATTATTATCCGGCAGTTGTTGAGGCATTCTATTCAAGAGTGCCTTTGCTTGTTTTAACGGCAGACCGTCCGCATGAGCTTAGAGATGTGGGTGCTCCGCAGGCAATCGATCAGCTCCATCTGTTCGGCCGCTATGCAAAATGGTTTGCTGATATGGCGATTCCGGAGCATACTGCTGAGCTTCTTCATTATGGAAGAACAATGGCCGCACGTGCAGCGGGCAAAGCCATTTCTTCTCCATCCGGACCGGTTCATCTTAATTTTCCGTTCAGAGAACCTCTCGTACCTGATTTAGAATCTGAGGATTTATGGACAAGCTTGAATAGCCGTCCTAAACAGGTTCATGTAACAGCAGGTTCTTCAGTTATTGATGTTTCCGAAGTGCAGCGCTTAGCTGATCTCATGTCAGAAGAAAAAAAGGGATTGATTATATGCGGAGAGCTTCGCGATCCTGATTTCGCTCAAGCGGCGGTAAACTTATCTTCCGTTCTGAAGTACCCGATTCTTGCTGATCCTCTTTCTAATTTAAGAACAGGTTCTCATGATCAATCATCTGTCATTGAATGCTATGATGCATTCATGAAGGATGAATACATAACAGAGCAGCTAAAGCCGGAAGTCATTATCCGGTTCGGAGCAATGCCGGTTTCAAAGCCGCTGTTTTTATTCTTGAAGAAAACAGCTGACATCCGTCAAATTGTTGTGGATGGACAAGGTGGCTGGCGGGAGCCGACCTTAATGGCCGCGGAAATGATTGAATGCAGAGAAAGCTGGCTGTGCAAGGAGCTTATCAAACAGGTCAAAACGCGGGAAGACACGGATTGGCTGCAGTCATGGCAGAAAGTAAATCTCATTTCACGTGAGTTAGCAGGCTCTGCTGAAGACAAAGGCGGCGACCTGTTTGAAGGAAATGTTTTCCGTGAATTGCAGCATGCACTTCCGCAGAAGTGTCAGCTGATTGCAGGAAACAGCATGCCAATTCGTGACTTGGATAATTATTTCCTGAACACGGAAAAGGACATTGAAGTATTTGCGAACCGCGGTGCGAATGGAATAGATGGGATTGTATCGACAGCGCTTGGAATGAGTGCGGGCGCCGGCACAGATCATCCCACTTTTTTAGTCATCGGCGACTTATCTTTTTATCATGATATGAATGGTCTGCTTGCTGCGAAAATGCACAAGCTCAATCTGACTATTATTCTTGTTAATAACGATGGGGGAGGCATCTTTTCGTTTCTTCCGCAGTCAAAAGAAGAGAAGCATTTTGAAACTTTATTCGGCACGCCATCAGGTCTTGATTTTAAACATGCTGCCAATCTATATGACGCTGCCTATACATTGCCTGCAACATGGGAAGAATTCCGGGCAGCAGTGTCAGATGCTGTCATTAAAAAAGGCTTAAATATCATAGAGGTGCGCACAAATCGTCAAACCCGTGTCAGCATTCATCGTGAATTGATGAATCGTGTTTCCCAGGAAATAAGAGAGAAGATCTTAAAATGATGCTGACGATAAGAGGAGTATCCTATCATGTCGAAACATATGGAGAAGGAACACCACTAGTTCTTCTCCATGGATTTACAGGTTCAGCTGAAAACTGGCACCCCTTTCTGGCCATGTTCAGCCAATATAAAGTTATTTTAATTGATCTGCTAGGACACGGACAGACAAATTCACCTTCAGCATTTGAGCGCTGCAGCATGGAAGAATCTGTTAAGGATTTACATGCTATATTTGCAGAACTTCATCTTAAGAACTTCATTCTTGCAGGCTATTCTATGGGAGGAAGACTGGCATTAACATATGCCGTTCAGCACCCTGAAAGGATCGACAAGCTGATACTTGAAAGTGCCTCTCCGGGTTTAAAATCAGAGGCTGAGAGAATGAATAGAAGAGAAAATGACCGAAATCTCTCTCAGTTTATAAGGGAACAGGGAATGAACCACTTTATTAACTTTTGGGAGAATATACCGCTTTTTGCCTCTCAGAAAGCTCTGCCGGAGACTGTTCAAAACAATCAGCGTAGCCAAAGGCTGAAAAATGATGGGACAGGGCTTGCAAATAGTCTTTTGGGGATGGGGACAGGATCTCAGAAGCCCTTATGGGACAGCCTCGATACTCTCAAAATTCCCGTTCTGCTGCTATGCGGAGAGCGGGATGAAAAGTTCTGTGGAATCGCAAATGAGATGAAAGATTTGCTCCCGCTTTCGACATTTATTAAAATAAATGGTGCAGGCCATGCAGTTCATGTGGAACAACCGCAAATCTTTGGTAGAATAGTAAATGAGTTTATTAATTCGTAAACGTATTCATAAGGAGGCAGAACGCGAAATGACAGTAGAATGGATTGCTGAACGCAAGTACGAAGATATTTTATATGAAACGTATAATGGGATTGCTAAAATCTCGATTAATCGTCCAGAGGTACATAATGCATTCCGTCCGAAGACGGTAATGGAATTAATTGATGCTTTTGCTTATGCAAGAGATGACGCAAATGTTGGGGTCATTATATTAACTGGAACAGGCGGCAAAGCATTCTGTTCAGGCGGCGACCAAAAGGTGCGCGGACATGGCGGTTATGTTGGCGAAGACCAAATTCCGCGTTTGAATGTTCTCGATCTGCAGCGCTTAATCCGTGTGATTCCAAAACCGGTTATTGCCATGGTGGCAGGATACGCAATCGGCGGAGGCCACGTGCTTCATATTGTCTGTGATTTAACTATTGCAGCTGACAATGCTGTTTTCGGCCAGACAGGTCCAAAAGTAGGCAGCTTTGATGCCGGCTATGGTTCTGGATACCTTGCCCGTATTGTCGGACATAAAAAAGCACGCGAAATCTGGTTCCTGTGCCGTCAATATAATGCACAGGAAGCACTTGACATGGGTCTTGTCAACACGGTTGTGCCATTAGAAAAGCTTGAAGAAGAAACGGTTCAATGGTGCGAGGAGATTTTAGAAAAGAGCCCGACTGCCATTCGGTTCCTTAAAGCCGCATTTAATGCAGATACAGACGGTCTTGCTGGCATTCAGCAATTTGCAGGAGACGCAACTCTGCTGTACTATACAACGGATGAAGCTAAAGAAGGAAGAGATGCTTTCAAAGAAAAACGCAATCCTGACTTCAAGCAGTTCCCAAGATTCCCTTAAACAACATGCAGCAGCTTGATGATTTCATCAAGCTGCTTTCTTATAGTTTACAATTTATTTTATCTTTTGCATCTATGTCTGGCGCAAGCGCCTGTATCCCCGGTCAGAACGGCTCCGCCAATAAAGTCGGGACCCGGACTGCCGGACCCTTCCGGAGCAGGCCTTGGCGATTGCGCTTTTCTACTATAAAGGCGGTGATCAAACATGAATACAATGCCCAATTGGTTAAAGCAGCGTGCCTATTTAACCCCTGACCGAATTGCGATGATGACAGATGAGAGAACATTAACATTTCGTGAACTGCATGAACTGACAGAACATATGGCATTTACTTATCATCAGCATGGGATCAGAAAAGGACAGCATGCTGCAATCCTTATGAAAAACAGTATTGAAATGGCTGCTGCTATACATGCGCTTACATACATTGGAGCAACAGCCGTGCTGTTAAATACAAGATTGACTGCCTCAGAGCTTGATTGGCAATTAAGGGATTCAGAAGCAGCATTCCTCATTTGTGATGAAGCTCTTAATCAAAAATGGGAGAATCCAAGCTGGATAACAATAGATAGTGCAGAGCTTGTAACAGCAGAAACAGCTTTTGTTCAATATGAACATTCATTTGATTTAGATCAGACGGCAACTATTATGTACACATCAGGAACAACCGGTAAGCCGAAGGGTGTTCTTCAATCATTCGGCAATCATTATTGGAGCGCTGCCGGTTCCTCTTTAAACCTGGGCCTTCATCATGATGACAGGTGGCTTTGCGCCGTTCCTCTTTTTCATATCAGCGGACTGTCTATCTTAATGAGAGGTGTGATCTATGGAATGACCGTCATCCTCCATGAATCCTTTCATCCATCAAGAGCGAACCGCGAAATCATGGAGAATGGAGCAACAATCGTTTCCGTTGTGCAAACCATGCTATCTCAGATGATAGAAAACCTTGGAGAAGGTGAATATCCAGAGACTTTCAGATGCATGCTGTTAGGCGGCGGTCCGGCACCTATGCCGCTGTTGAAAGAATGTGAAAAGAAAAAAATCCCTGTCTATCAAACATACGGAATGACAGAAACCTCCTCGCAAATTGTCACGCTATCACCAGAGTACAGCCTGACAAAGCTTGGTTCAGCAGGAAAACCGCTTTTTCCCTGCGAGATTAAAATTATGAAGAACAATCAGGCTTGCCCCCCTTTTACAGAGGGAGAAATTCATGTGCATGGCCCGAATGTAACCAAAGGGTATTGGAAACGTGATGCAGACATTCATCATGGATGGCTGCAAACAGGAGATATGGGATATTTGGATGATGAAGGATTTTTATATGTTCTTGACAGACGTTCAGATCTGATCGTATCAGGCGGCGAAAATATTTATCCTGCGGAAATAGAAGCTGCTCTGCTTTCTCATCCTTTAGTCAATGAAGCCGGTGTAACCGGAATGCCTGATGCAAAATGGGGACAGGTTCCGCACGCATTCATAGCGGCAAAAGATGAAGTGAGTGAGGAAGAACTGATTTCCTATTGCTCAGCCCTGCTTGCAAAATATAAAATTCCAAAACGCATTCATTTTATTAATAAGCTGCCTAGAAATGCTTCAAATAAATTAGTGCGCAGAAAGCTCGCAGAATTTCTTGGAGGTACTCATGATTGATGTACAGGAAGTGACCCTTCATCACCTTGATATGAAACTCGTTACCCCCTTTCAATCCAGTATTGAAACAGTTTCTAAGCGTGAGAGCATTCTGATTGAAGTACGTGATCGAAGCGGACAAATTGGATGGGGAGAAGTTGTTGCATTCTCTTCACCCTGGTACACAGAAGAAACGATTGGAACATGTCATCACATGCTGAAATCATTTCTTATCCCTGAGCTGCTTGCAAAACCATTTCAAGATCCGGAAGCATTCATTGATTCTTTTTCCTATATCAGAAGAAATCAAATGGCTAAAGCAGCAATTGAAGGTGCTGTATGGGATCTTCATGCAAAGCTTAAGGAAAAGCCGCTTGCAGCCATTTTGGGCGGTACGGCAAAGCAAATTGATTCAGGTGTTGTCGTTGGCCTGGCCTCAATAGAACACATGCTTGAAACAATCGGGAAGCATGTCAGCGATGGATATAAACGAATAAAAATAAAAATTAAGCCTGGATTAGATGCTGTCCTGCTTCATGAAATCAGAAGCCATTTTCCGGATGTTCCCTTAATGGCAGATGCCAACTCTGCTTATACACTTGATGATATCAGCCTTTTAAAGCAGCTTGATGAATATAATCTCTTAATGATCGAACAGCCGCTTGCTCACGATGACATTATCGATCATGCGGTTCTTCAGTCTCAATTAAAAACACCGATTTGTCTTGATGAGAGCATTATTACGCTAAATGATGCAAAAAAAGCGATTCAGCTGGGCAGCTGCGGCGTCATTAATATTAAGCCGGGGAGAGTCGGCGGTCTTTTTGAATCGATAAAAATTCACGATTATTGCATGCAGCACAATGTTCCGGTTTGGGTAGGAGGAATGCTTGAGACAGGGGTTTCACGGGCACATAACATCGCTCTTGCATCTCTTCCGAATTTCACGATACCTGGTGATATTTCTGCATCTGCGCGATATTGGAAAGAAGATATCATTTCTCCGCCAGTTACCGTGAATAATGGGAAAATAGATGTCCCTGCAGGTCCTGGGCTCGGATTTGAAGTAAATCGGAGCAATTTAGCAAAATACTGTACTCATATCGAACGTTTTACTAAATAAAATAGATTTTTCTCTAGGAGAAAATCCGATTTTAGCTCTGCATAATTTGATTTTGCGGTTTTGTAAAATTTCGCATTCCATGTTAAAACTAAATGGAATGATGCTAGAGACATCATTTCGACAATCAGCCCTCTCTGCTTCAATCTTTGGCCAGCTATGTATGTAGCTGGCTCTTTTTAGTTTTAGGCTCTTTTCGTAAATTTCGTTGTTGATAGACTAAGAAGTAAGAACCTTAAGTGGATTGCAGCGGAAGGAACTTGACTCCTGCGGGAAATAGAGCAAAATGGGAGACCCCACAGGCAACGCCGAGGAGGCTCCCATGCTCCCCGCGGAAAGCAAGTTCCTGGAGCGGAAAGGAACGGACAACATTTATAATGTAAAACTACAATCTATGAGAAAACAGCTTAATTATATGTATAGAATTTTACGCATCTATGTGATTGCGTTCTTTTAACTCCTCGGCCAGAAAAATAATCGGACATCTGTCTGTCGGATTTAACGCGATTCCGCAATTCTTTTGTCGAGAAAGAATGATTGACAGAAAGATTAAAATGCTTTAAATTGTTGCATATAGGCAAAAAAATTATACTCATCAACAAAACATGAAACAAGCTAACTTATTAGCACATGACCTAACTTTCTTTCATAAAATGGTTTTTGCGAAGGAAAGTCTTTTTTTACTCAAAAATTTGCATCAGGGAAACATTTGTTGACGAAGGAAAGAGGAGGATCAAGAATGAAAAAGAGATTATTCATGATGATTTCAATCCTGGCCCTGTCCGTTATGATGACAGCATGCAGCCAGGGCGCAAGCGGGGATGGAAACGGAAAAATAAAGGTAACCACAACAACTGCGCAAATAGCGGATGTCACAAGAAACGTTGCCGGCGACGCTATAGAAGTGCAGTCGTTAATGGGTCCAGGAATTGATCCCCATTTATATCAGGCATCCCAGGGAGATATTCAAAAGCTGAATCAGGCAGACATTATTTTTTATAACGGTCTGCATTTAGAAGGTAAGATGGGTGAAATTTTCGAAAAAATGTCGAATGAAAAGCCTACAGTTCCAGTAGCAAGTGCCATTCCAGAAAATAAATTAATAAATGATAAAACGAACGCGAAGATACACGATCCTCATGTATGGTTTGATATCTCGTTATGGATTCATACCGTTGATATTGTCGAAGATGAACTCACTAAGCTTTCACCTGAAAATAAAGATAAATTTGCTGAAAATGCAGCTGCTTATAAGAAAAAGCTCCAGGAGATGGATCAATATGCAAAAGAGCAGGTTCAGACCATTCCTGAAGAAAGCAGAGTTCTGGTAACAGCGCATGATGCATTTACTTACTTTGGAAATGCCTATGGATTTGAAGTCATGGGGCTGCAGGGATTGAGCACAGATTCTGAATACGGTCTCCGTGATGTGCAAAATTTAGTCGATGTACTGGTAGACCGTGAGATTAAAGCGGTATTTGTGGAAAGCAGTATATCAGAGAAATCGATTAACGCTGTTGTGGAAGGTTCAAAAAAGAGGGACCATGAAGTCGTCATCGGCGGACAGCTTTATTCTGACGCCATGGGTGAAGAAGGAACAGAAGAAGGAACGTATTTAGGAATGTTTAAACACAATATCGATACAATTGTTTCATCATTGAAATAAGGCAGGTGTTTTACAATGAATCCAGTAACTGTTGAAAATTTGACAGTAGCCTATCACCGCAAACCGGTTTTGCAAGAGGTGGGGTTTGAAGTTCCGGAAGGAAAATTAATTGGAATCATCGGCCCAAATGGAGCCGGGAAGTCTACGTTAATTAAAGCCGTTTTAGGATTGATTCCAGTGGCATCGGGAGAAGTTGAAATCTATGGCGATCATTATAAAAAACAGCGTAAACGCGTCGGATACGTCCCACAGCGCGGATCAGTGGATTGGGATTTTCCGACGAATGCACTTGATGTCGTGCTGATGGGACGATACGGCCATATTGGCTGGCTCAAGCGTCCGGGGAAAAAAGATATTGAATTTGCCCGCGGTTGTCTCGAAAAAGTAGGCATGCTCGATTTCGCTGACAGACAAATCAGCCAGCTGTCTGGCGGACAGCAGCAGCGTGTGTTCTTAGCAAGAGCACTTGCACAGGATGCAGATGTGTATTTCATGGATGAACCGTTTGTGGGTGTTGATGCAGCAACTGAAAAAGCGATCATTTCCCTTTTAAATGAACTAAAGGCAAGACAGAAAACGGTATTGGTTGTTCATCATGATCTTCAGACAGTTGAAGAATATTTTGACTGGGTTCTGCTTCTGAATTTAAGAAAGATTGCATTTGGTCCAACGAGTGAAGTCTTTACGATGGATAATCTTCAAAAAACATACGGAGGCAGGCTCACATTTTTACAGGATAAAAGTGTGCTTGTGGATGAAACAAAACAGGAGTGAGTTAAGATGATGGAAGAACTATTCTATCAATTGCAAAATCAGAATACGCAGTGGGTTCTCCTTGGAACGATGCTGCTTGGGCTTGCAAGCGGGGTTCTCGGAAGTTTTGCTCTCCTGAGGAAACAAAGTCTGATAGGAGATGCAATGGCCCATGCTGCCTTGCCGGGTGTGTGTATGGCATTCCTGCTTTACGGGTCCAAATCATTAGTTTGGTTTCTTGTCGGAGCAGCCATCTCAGGGATGATTGCTGCATGGCTTATCCAATTTATCATCCAGAATTCCCGCATTAAAGAAGATTCAGCTCTAGGTCTTGTTTTGTCCGTATTCTTTGGATTTGGAATCGTTCTGCTGACTTATATTCAGCACAACAGCGGCGGAAACCAAAGCGGCTTGAGTGATTTTATTTTCGGAAAAGCAGCTTCAATGGTCGGTCAGGATGTTCAGATCATTACGCTGATTGCAGCCATCTTACTCCTGCTGACAGCTGTTTTCTTTAAAGAATTTAAGATTTTGACGTTTGACCCTCAGTTTGCAAAAGGAATTGGTCTTCCAACAACATTTCTGAATGGACTGCTCATGGTTTTAATTGTTTGTGCAGTCGTTATCGGACTTCAGACCGTAGGGGTCATTTTAATGGCAGCAATGCTTATTACACCTGCCATCTCAGCGAGATATTGGACAGATAAGCTTGGGCATATGGTAATTATCGCTGGAATCATCGGTGGGATCTCCGGGGTCGCTGGAACCTTCCTGAGCACAACAGTAAGAGGTATGGCAACTGGTCCTCTGATAATCGTTGCAGCAACCCTGCTCTTTCTAATCTCACTGATTTTTGCTCCAAAACGCGGGCTTGTCTCAAAAGCGTTAAAGCAAATCAAGCTGAGAAAAAGAACATCGGTTGAACAGCTGCTTCTGTCTTTTTATGATTTAACAGAAAGTGCAGGGGGGAAATATTCTGCTGTAACCTTCTCGTTGGACGATATTGTGAATAAAAGAAAGGCAGCCAACAGTCTTGTCACCAAATCATTAAAAGAGCTTTTGAAAAAGCGCCTGATCATGAAAGGCGAAGGGGATAGATGGAGGCTTACAGAAAATGGCCTGCAGCTTGCCTATCATCTTGCTTTAAATCAGCGCCTTTATGAAATGTACCTTATGCATGAAATGGAGCTTGCCCAGCTTCAAATTACAAGCCGTGATGATGTTGATGTGGAAATGATGTCAAGCGATATGAAGGATCGGTTAATGAACCTGTTAAAAGATCATCACAGAGAGCCGATGCTGCTTCCTAAGACGAAGAATAGCCTAAGCAGGAAGGAGTGGCTGTATCAATGAGCTATGATGCATGGATTTTACTTACAGGTTCTCTGGTTGGCATTACATGTGCGATGATTGGCTGTTTCCTGATCTTAAGAAAAATGGCTATGCTTGCAGATGCGATTAGTCATTCTGTCTTGCTTGGCATCGTAGGAGCCTATTTTGTCAGCAGAAGCTTAGATGGGATTTCAATGTTTATCGGTGCCGCTGTTGTCGGATTGCTTACAGCGTTTCTAGTGCAAATATTAAATGCTAAAGGTGTCCAGTCAGATGCTGCAATCGGGGTTGTGTTTACATCTCTTTTTGCCATAGGGGTTATCTTGCTTTCGTTATTTGGAGGTAACATCCATCTTGATGTCAATCACGCGCTGATGGGAGAAATCACATTTGTGCCGTGGGATACGATCACCGTAGCCGGTGCTGACCTGGGGCCAAAAGCAGTATGGATGCTTGGTTCCGTCTTCATCGTTAATCTATTGCTGATCGTTCTTTTTTACAAAGAATTTAAGATTTCTTCGTTTGACCCTCAGATGGCAGTTGCGATTGGGATACCAGTGCTTCTCATTCATTACCTGCAAATGGGGATGCTTTCGATTACAACGGTTGCATCATTTGACAGTGTTGGTGCGATTTTGGTTGTAGCCATGCTTATTGTTCCTGCATCAGCTGCCTACCTGCTGACGGATAAACTGCTTCATATGCTGATCATCAGTTCTATCATCGGAATTTTATCAGCGGTTACCGGCTATTATGCAGCAACATGGCTGAATGTCTCAATTGCAGGGGCAATGGCTACTGCTGCAGGGCTGATCTTTTTCCTGACATTTATCTTTTCACCCTCACACGGGCTGTTATCAAAGCTTCTTTCAAGAAGAAAATTTGCATCGACCGAAGTTAGTAAATAAAATGGTATGAAATGTGAATAAAAATGATTCTCATTATCAATAATAAAGAAAAAGGACAGCGAAAAGCTGTCCTTTCTTTTACAGATCATGTGGTTTAAAGGTTTTGCAATCTGTTTCCTCGCTGCGGGAAGCAGTATCTCCTCTATGGCTGACTACATAGATGGCATCAGCTGTACACTGATTGCCATTGCCCCAATACTCACAGTTATTGACTTCACACTTAACTTCTCTTGGCATTCATCAAAACCTCCTTATTTAGGGTTCAACAATTAGTTTTACATGATAGGGAGTTTTTCATACGCAGGATTTAAAAAACAAGGTGCGGCTGCACCTTATTTTTTATGATTCATTTTGCTTCAGATACCGTTTGTCCTTCATAAATAAGCGCCAGAAGTAAAAGAACCCTGGAAAGAGAATTAAAAATCCAACAATGTAAGTAATAAACACAGCATGGAAGGTGTTGGGATGGGTAAAGCCATCCTGGATTGAGACATCAGGATAAAGCATATAAGGGAGGTGTGCCCGCCCGTATGCATAGCTTGCAAGAAAATATTGAATGGTTACAGCTACAACCGCGATTCTAGGTCTGCCAAGCGTTCTTTTGTCTTTTTGCGACGGCAAAAACAGAGCACCCCCTGCAATCATAAACATCGCAACAGATCCAATCAGGAAAGGCAAATACTTCATCATGTTCATATAGAGCCAGTTTGCCTCAGTGCGAAGGGTCAGCATAATCAAAAACCCCATTACAAGGGATAACGGACCTAAGATCAGGGCATCACGCCGATATACTTTATAGGCTTCCGGTTCATTGGCCACATTTGAGTAATCAGAAAGCAGCAGCGATGACAGGAAGAGCGTGCTGGTAATCGCGAACCCGCTGAAGGCGTAGGCATTTGGACTTGTAAACAATTTGTCCAGCTGAAGCTGATGTGAACCGTTTACTACCTCAATAAACCCGCCATGAGTAATGGGCAGCACCAGCAATAAAATAGCGGGTATAATGAAACCGGAAATCCCGGAAACATAAGTAAGTGCTTTTTCATACCCTTTAGAGTAATGGGAGAATACAAGGAATCCGCTTCGAATCGCCAGAAGCAATAGGATGATGCTTCCTGGAATCAGCAAGACGGTCCCGAGTATAAACGTAGCGCCGGGGAAAAAGCTGAAAAGCGCTACGACAATGGCAACAATAAATACATTCGTTACCTCCCAAGTAGGGGATAAATAACGATTGGCAATATTGGTTGCGTTCGTCTTTTCTCTGTTAATGTAGATCATGGACCAAAAGCCTGCTCCGAAATCCATTGTCGCCATGACAGCATAGATAAAAACAAATCCCCACACAACTGTAATGGCGAGCAGTGCATCTGTTGTAATCATCCAAGTAACGCCTCCATTTCTTTAATAAACACTGACGCCATCACCATCACCTGCTGACTTATCAAGTTCTTTTTCAACTGGGTTTCGTTTGAAATAATAGACCAGAACAAGAATGACAGCGAGTCCTAATATCGCATAAACAAGTGTGAAAAGAATAAAAAGGGTTCCAATCTGACCGGAGGCTGTCACAACATCTTCTGTTTTCAGCAAACGATAAATAACCCAAGGCTGTCTTCCCGTGCAGGCAAAAATCCAGCCAAACTCAATCGCAAGCATGGAAAGAATACCTGAAGGAACAAATATCACGAGCATCCATTTTGGGAAGTGCGGACGCTTCAATATTTTGTACCAGAAGAATCCGAGAAGAGACAAGAAGATCAGCAGACTGCCGATTCCAACCATTGCATTAAACAGCGTATGTACAAACAGCGGGGGCCAATATTCCTCAGGGAAATCATTCAAGCCAATAACCTCCGTTTTAAAGCTGTTGTCAGCTAAAAAACTCAGAGCCCACGGAATTTCTATGCCCCATTTAACCTCCTGTGTTTCCCGGTCCGTAAAGCCTCCAATTGCAAGGGGGGCATACGTCTGAGTTTCAAATAAACCCTCAGCAGCTGCCAGCTTCTCAGGCTGATATTCATGGAGCATTTGCGCTGATTCGTGCCCATTCAAAGCTGTAATAAATGAGAAAATCCCCCCTACAACAAGACCCATCATTAATGCTTTGCAGTGAAAGCGGTAAAGGCGTTCATTTTTCATATTTCTCAGCATCTTATAAGCTGATATAGAAGCAATAACAAATGCACCAGTCATAAACGCTGAAACCACAACATGTCCAGCTGTAACGATAAAGCTTGGATTGAAAAAAGCAGCCCACGGGTCAACATCAACAATTTCCCCATTTTCAATTCGGAAGCCGGCTGGAGTACCTTCGAATGCATGAACATTTGTAATTAAGATGGCGGAGGCCGCAGCCCCGAGCAGGACAAGCGAAACACTGACAATTCTCATCCGGGGAGAAATTCTGTCAGCTGCGTAAACGTAAATTGACATAAACAAAGCTTCCACAAAGAAAGCATAGATTTCTATTTGAAACGGCAGCGCCATTACACGTCCGATAACCTCCATAAAACCCGGCCATAACAAAGCAAGCTGCACACCTGCGATTGTTCCTGTAGGAATCGCAACTCCTAGGAGCACCGCCTGACCTTTTGTCCATCTTTTCGCCATGACCGCATAATCATGATCCTTTGTTTTTTGAAACAGCAATTCTGCAATCAGAATCATGAGAGGAAGACCTACACCAAGTGATGCAAAGATAATATGAAAGCCCATTGTCGTTCCAAACAAGGATCTGGCTAATACGAGATCATCCATCTTATTTCCGCCTTTCTTTCCCAAGGTTGTAACAATCTTCCCTTATTGTTTTCTTTTTTTTAGGAAATATGCGGTAAAAATGGAACGGATTTTATAAAACATCAAATTCTAAGTAAATCACTAACATTGACAAACAGGGATAAACCCTGTAATATATAAAACGTAATAATTACGATTAAGGGAGTGCTTTTACAATGAAACAAGGAATCCATCCGGATTATCATAAAGTTGTTTATATGGATACAAACAGCGGGTTTAAATTCTTGAGCGGATCAACCATGAAATCAAATGAGACAACTGAATGGGAAGATGGCCGCACATATCCTCTTATTAAAATAGAGGTAAGTTCAGATACACATCCATTCTACACAGGACGTCAAAAATTCGCAGATCGCGATGGACGTGCAGAGCGCTTCAAGAAAAAATACAATATGTAATCTGTCAAAGGCGCCTGGGAACAAATTGTTTCCGGGCATCTTTTTTAATGATGAAACTTGATATTCATACATATAGAGGAGACTTGAACATGAAACGAATACCTGTGTATACCATAAGCGGTTTTCTTGGAAGCGGGAAAACGACTGTATTAGGAAAGATGGTCAATGAGTTTAAAAAGAGAGGAATACAAGTCGGAATTATCTTAAATGAACTAGGCGATGAAAATGTTGAAAAGCATTTATTTGAGGATCAAACCGTTCATGAACTTTTAAATGGATGCATTTGCTGTACGATTCAGGATGACCTCAAAACTACACTCAAAGGCTTATTAGAAGGTGAAGGAGCTGATGTTCTTTTAATTGAGGGGACGGGAGTGGCCAATCCGTTAGAAATTAAAGATATCCTGCTGTCTCCTGAACTGATTGAGGAATTTGAGCTTATGTCAATGATCGGAATAGTCGACACAAGCCACTATCTCGATTATCAAAGTATGTTTGCAAGCTCCAAGGAAATCCGCTCGCTATTAAAAGAACAAATCATTTCATCTGATTTTATTATCCTAAATAAAATAGATATGGTTAATGAAAAAGAACAAGTAAAAGTCAGACAAAAAATTGAAAAAGTGATCTCTCAAGGTGTTGAGATACGTGCAGCTTCATACGCTGATGTTCCTTTTGAAAAACTTGCTGAACAAAGGCAAAGCCTTGTAACCCTGACAGAGACTGAAGGGCATCATCACCACCATCATTCGATTGGAACTCTAAAAATAGCTGAACCTCCAGCGGTTCGCCTGAAAAAGCTTGAAACATGGCTGAAAGGAATAAATGGACTGATTCGTGCGAAAGGCTATTTGTATATAGAGGGAGAAAGTGAGGCGAGGGAGATGCAGTTTGCTTCAAAAAAAGCCGTTCTTTCCGATTCTAAAGTCGATACAGAGAAAACAGTTTTGATTTTAATCGGACAGAATTTGAATGCAGAAGAAATCAAAACGACATTTCATCACTTATTTCAGTGAAAATATAAAATCCCGGCCAGTTCAAAAGGCCGGGATTTCTCTTATTTCGATAATGCCGTTTTCAGCGTTTCCAAATTTCGTTCCATTAAACTGAAGTAGTCCTCATTGTTTTTTGCATCTTCTTCAGAGATTGACTCCAGATTAGACAGGGTCAGGCTCTCCGCTCCAATTTCTGTCTTGACGATATCTGCAATTTTGCTGTTTACGTTGTTTTCAAAAAGAATATAGTTCATGTTGTGTTCTTTTGCAGTCTCAATAATGGACTGCAGCTGCTTTTGCGATGGCTCCTGGGTCGGCGATAATCCGAGGACACTGATTTGCTGTATGCCGTAGCGCTCTTCCCAATAGCCGTAAGCGGCATGAGACACCAGAATTTCTTTTTTGTCTGCAGCATCAATTGTTTCTTTATAATCTGCATCCAATTTTTCAAGATTTGATTTGAGGGTTTCAAAATTCTTTTCAAATTCATGCTTAGATTCTGGCTGAAGCTCTATTAAACCATTTTTGATCGTTTCAGCCATTTGAATGGAGAGGGCAGGATCCAGCCAAATATGGGGATCTTTATCTCCATGATCGTGGGCATGAGCGTCTTCATCAGCGTGCTCATCATGGTTTTCCTCATCGGAATGTTCAGCATGATCTTCCTCTTCTTCATGCTCCTCATGAATTTCTCCATCGTGGGAAGCTTCAGCAAGCTCAATGCCTTCACCGGCTTTAATGATTTTCACATCTTCTGATTTTAAGGTTGCCGTTGCTTTTTCGGCGAAGCCTTCAAGGCCAACGCCTGAATAAATAAATGCGTCTCCCTCTGCCATCGCAACCATGTCTTTCGTTGAAGGTTCAAATGTATGTGCATCTGTATTTGCAGGATAGATGCTTTCCACATCAACGGCATCGCCGCCAATTTTCTTTGTAAAGTCCTGAACAGGGAAGATTGTTGTATAAACCTTCAGCTTGTCTTCACCATTATCCGCTGTATTTTGATCATTATCTGCGCATCCTGCAAGCGCTGTTCCAAACATTAGCGCAAGTGCCATTATTAGTCCTGTTTTTTTCATCATATACTCCTTATATATCTGGTAATTAGTTAATTTCAATATATCCTTTCACATTATATCGTAATACTTACGATTTGAGAACCGGAAATGCTCAGATGAAAAAAGAAAAACCATTCTCACAATTATGAAAAAGAAGGAAGCGGATCATGCATGGAGGACCAGTCTGATTTCATTTCTTCATCTGTTAGAAGACAATCGTCAAGGGATGCTTCGACTTCCGAGCGATTAAGATCAATTCCAATGAAAACAAGTTCTGTCATACGGTCTCCAAACGCTTCGTCCCAGCGCTCAAGCAGCTCCGGTTCTTCTTTTAGCGTTTGAATCCGTTCCTCTTCTGAATAGGCTGCAACCCAAACGCCTGCTCCCTGGATCATAATGGATGTACCTGCCTGTGACAGGAGGCCTGTTGTGTCATTTCTCGATGCGAGCCAGAAAAAGCCTTTTGCCCTTACCACATCATTTGGCCAATTTTCGAGCCAATTCATCAAACGCCCCGGATGAAATGGCTTTCGCCTTCTATAAACAAAGGAGGATATTCCGTATTCTTCCGTCTCAGGTATGTGTTCTTCGTTTAGTTCTTTGATCCAGCCAGCAGACTGGCTCGCTTTTTCAAAATTAAACCTGTTTGTATCCATGACTGCTGCCAGAGGAACATGGCTGAAGGATGACGTTAAAATGTATGCATCCGGATTTAATTTTCTCAAGACACCATATAATTCATTCACAACTTCGTCATCCAGTAAATCTGTTTTGTTTAAAAGAAGAACATCTGCGAATTCAATTTGGTCAATTAGCAGGTCGATGACCTCCCGTGTATCGCTCTCATCTGTGCCCTGCTTTCTGTCAAGAAGGCTTTCACCTGAAGAAAAATCTTCCCAGAAACGGTTTCCGTCCACAACGGTTACCATTGTATCTAAACGGCAGAATGCAGAGAGGTCAATGCCGACTTCTTCATCAAAATAGGTGAACGTCTGAGCTACAGGAACAGGTTCACTGATACCCGATGATTCAATAACGATATAGTCAATGTTACCTTCCTTCACGAGGCGCTCTACCTCTATCATCAGGTCTTCGCGCAGTGTACAGCAAATGCAGCCGTTTTGCATCTCTACCAGTTTTTCTTCTGTCCGGCTGACAGTATTTTTAATTAGATTGCCGTCAATGTTGATCTTGCTCATGTCATTGACGATCACAGCGATCCGTTTGTTTTCTTTGTTCTCAAGAATATGCTTTAAAAGTGTCGTTTTTCCGGCTCCAAGATATCCGCTTAAAACCGTAACGGGAATGTGCTTGCTCATGATTATCCTCCAAATAATATAAATAGTAATTATTACGATTTACATCATATAGCAAAACGCGCCAAAAAAACAAGTGTTATGATATAGTAAATAAAAAGCTGCTAATTACATGCAGCCCAACTATACCACTTTTTAAGGAGAATAGCAGATGAGATTATTAGAAGAAATTATTGAACATAACTCCCAGTTTGTAGAAAAACGAGACTATGAAAAATATCAGACAACTAAATTTCCTGACAAAAAGATGGTCATTCTAACTTGTATGGATACAAGACTTGTCGAGCTTCTTCCACAAGCAATGAACGTCAAAAACGGTGATGTCAAAATTGTAAAAAGCGCAGGTGCGATTGTTGCCCATCCATTTGGAAGCATCATGAGAAGTATCCTTGTAGCCGTAATGGAGCTCGGAGCAGATGAAGTGTGCGTTGTCGGACATCATGACTGCGGCATGAGCAGCCTGAACCCGGATTCATTTCTTGATAAGGCAAAAAAACGGGGAATTTCCCAAGATAAAATAGATACGCTTCATTATTCAGGAATTCAACTGGAAGATTGGCTAAAAGGGTTTGATAAAGTCGAAGACAGTGTTAAACACAGTGTAGACGTCATCCGCAATCATCCATTGCTTCCAGCTGATGTTCCTGTACACGGACTTGTAATCGATCCGTCCACTGGAAAGCTTGACTTAATAGAAGACGGCTATCAGTCCTGATCCTTTTTTTCCGGAACTGGATCAAAGCCGCCCGGGTGAAAAGGTTGGCACTTTAGGATTCTCTTTACGGTCAGATAACCACCTTTTAAAGCTCCGAACCGTTTGACTGACTCAAGTCCGTAATGGGAGCAGGTCGGGTAAAAGCGGCAGGACGGGGGCTTAAGCGGCGATAGGAATTTCTGGTAAAAACGGATTAGTGCAATAAACAGCTGTTTCATTTTTAGTCACCTCTTTGTATGCCTTAAGTATACTGCAAGAGGGAAAAAGTTAAAATTGGAAACACTTATTCAGACAAATGTGATGAATTTTATCGGAATTAATTGTATGATAATAAAAGATGATTAAAAAGGAGTGGGAATTATGCCATCAGTTGAAAGCTTTGACCTTGATCATAATGCAGTCGTTGCCCCGTATGTCAGACATTGCGGTGTTCATAAAGTAGGGACAGACGGACTTGTTAATAAATTTGATATTCGCTTCTGCCAGCCGAATAAGCAGGCGATGAAGCCGGATGTGATTCATACTTTAGAGCATTTGCTTGCATTTAACATCCGCACACACTCAGAAAAATACGATCACTTTGATATTATCGATATTTCGCCAATGGGCTGCCAGACTGGTTATTACTTAGTAGTCAGCGGTGAACCAACGGTGGAAGAAATTATTGATCTTTTAGATGATACGCTGAAAGATGCCATTGAAATTACTGAAATTCCTGCAGCTAACGAAAAGCAATGCGGTCAGGCTAAGCTTCATGATTTAGAAGGTGCTAAGCGCCTTATGCGTTTCTGGCTTGATCAGGATAAAAAAGAATTGGCAAAAGTATTTGGCTGATTTACCTTTGGAAGCACTGCATTTAGCGCAGTGCTTCTTTTTATTGTGATCGTGAAAGTAAACTTATAAAGAATTTGTTGCGAATCGATATCCACTTCGTTATACTGTTTTCATTGCTTATACAGATGTCCGTACAGCAAATACATACGGGCTTAGGAGGATTCAGGATGATAGGAAGACTATTGATTTCATGTGAGGACCGCCCGGGAATTGTCGCCGCGGTATCAAGGTTTCTGGCAGATGAGGGAGCAAATATTATCCATTCGGATCAGCACTCAACCGATCCGGTCGGCGGGCTTTTTTTTATGAGGATTGAATTTCAGCTTCATGGCATTGAAGATCATATAAATGAACTCAGAACCAGATTTGACCAAACAGCAGCATCTTTTCAAATGAAATGGCGCATGTCATGTGCCAGCGAGAAAAAGAAAATAGCCATTTTTGTTTCTAAAGAAGATCACTGTCTGCAGGATCTTCTTCAGCGTTTCCGGCTTGGAGAGCTGTCTGTGGACATCTCAATGGTCGTCAGCAATCATGATGACATGAGAGAAATTGTGAAGCCATACGGCATACCGTATCATCATGTTCTGGCAACAAAGGATACAAGGGAGGAAGCAGCTGAACGCCATCTTTCATTACTTGAAGAAGCCAATGTGGATACAGTTGTGCTTGCGCGTTATATGCAAATCATACCCCCTGTCATGATTGAGCAATATAAAAACCAAATCATCAATATTCATCATTCGTTTCTTCCGGCATTCGTCGGCGGTAAACCGTACAATCAGGCATATGACCGCGGTGTAAAAATCATTGGTGCTACAGCGCACTATGTTACAGAAGAGCTTGATCAAGGCCCGATTATCGAACAGGATGTTGAGCGGGTGAATCACCGCAATCAAATTAAGGACTTAAAAAGAATTGGAAGAGATGTCGAGAAGCTTGTTCTATCAAGAGCAGTAGGCTGGCACTTAGATGATAAGGTCCTTGTTTATGAAAACAAGACTGTTGTGTTTCCATAAGATATGCAAAAAAGCCGCTATTAGCGGCTTTTTCACATGATATCGAGTGGTCTATTTTTTTACACTCTGCTTTGAATCGATTTTCTCGTACACTTTATCAAGCAAAATTTTATCATTCAAGATGGTTTGTTTATTTTCTTCAACCAGCTCTTTAAATGATTTCTTTTTAATTCTCATCAGGTTATCTCCTTCCGCTGCATTCTTTCGCTGAATTCCTTTTCAAGCTCGGTTTCGCAAAGCTCATAAAGCTGGCCTTCTGCGGTTCTATATATCCCCATATCAAGCAGCTGTTCAATTAGTTCGTTTTTTCTTGAATCAGCAGCTCCATGTATTGTTGGTTTCATTTAGAAAAACTCACCTCGATATAAATGATTACGATAATCATTCTCAACTAAAGTATACTTGCTAACGATCATTCATGCAAATATTTTCTGAATTTTCACAGGCCGAAAATGTATCCCATTATATATATCACCAAATGAAGAAAACAAAACCAGAAAATTTGTTTTTTGAGGAAAGATGGTTTAATATACAAATAGTAATAATTACGATTTAATTCGTTTAGTGAAAGGAAGAGGAAATTGGCAAGGAAAGCAAAAGTTATGAAAGAATTAAAACGTCAGGAAATGGTTGAAAAATATAGAGAACTAAGACTTCATCTGAAAGCGGAAGGAGATTTAGAGGCCTTAAGAAACCTGCCGCGTGATTCCTCGCCGGCACGCTTGAAGAATCGCTGTGCAATCACCGGAAGACCAAGAGGATACATGCGGAAGTTTAACCTTTCAAGAATTGCATTTAGAGAATATGCCCACAAAGGACAGCTGCCAGGAGTGAAGAAAGCAAGCTGGTAGAGATGAAAAAGCGGGGGATGTTGGCGTCCCCCGCTTTTTTTAAAGTATCAGAAATTATATGTTTTGCGCTTCTCTGTCTAGCTCCACCGCTCAGGCTCCTCGGCCAGAACAAAATCACCCAAAAAGGCGGGACCGGGACTTTTCGGGTGATTTCTTATCTGTCATGCCTGCGCTAAACGGGCGGTTGCGCTTTTCTTATTTTCGGTACGAAAGTTCTGCAACAGCATCATGAAGATGAATGGATTCTTCATTTCGGCATTCGACATGAAAAGCTGCCACAAAATCCAGCTCGTAAAGGTCTGCTGCGACTAACCGCACCATATCTTCGACAAAACGCGGATTTTCATAGGCTGTTTCGGTTACCATTTTTTCATCAGGACGCTTTAGGACGGGGTGAATCATGGCACTTGCGTTTGTTTCTGCCGCAGCAAGCAGTGCTTCTTTCCAGTCCTGCTCCTCACGGAAGTCTTCTGTAAATTCAACATCCATTGTGATAAATCCCCGCTGATTATGCGCGCTGTATTCACTGATTTCTTTTGAGCACGGACAAAGAGTTGTGACTGCACACGTAAGCTTTGCACTGGAAGTGAACCCTTTATCTTCTTCATACTTAATTTTTAAGCCTGCCGTTGCATGGTTTAAGCCTGCAAGCTCAGAGCTTGGTCCTTTTCTCTCATAGAACCATGGGAAGGTGACTTCAATTTCGGCATCCTTTTGTTTAAGACGCTCTGCAAGCTCTTTAGTAAAATCATAAAGCTCGTTTAATGAAAGTGTGAATCCTCCATTTAAGCGGTACTTTTCAAGCTGTTCTGTAAAGCGGCTCATGTTTGTGCCTTTCGCTTCATAAGAAATGGATGATGTCATTTTAAAAGAAGCAACAGTCATCTGCTCCATTGGACTTAATGAAGATAGGATATGCACAGGGTATTTCACGTTGCTGATTCCAACTGCATTTATATGAAAAAGAAAATCTTTTTTAGAATTTTGCAGATCAGGCATTTTGTCTTTTTCGGTTGGTTTTGTTTTTAAACCTGGTTCAACAGAGCCGAAAAGTCTATGTCTCTCTTTTTTCGGCGGTAATGTAATCTCTCTAATCATGGATGATCTCCTCTCAAGTGCCTCAATAATAGAGAGTATACTGTACAAATATAGATAACGGCAATTAAAAATGCTTTACAAAGGAGGATAAACTCAGGTTTTTTGGACGATTTTTTTAATTCGAAAGGCTGTTTTCTCATAGATTGTTGTTTTTTATTAAAAATGTTGTTCGTTCCTTTCCGCTGCAGGAACTTGCTTTCCGCGGGGAGCATGGGAGCCTCCTCGACTTTGCCTGTGGGGTCTCCCATTTTGCTCTATCTCCCGCAGGAGTCAAGTTCCTTCCGCTGCAATCCACTAATGTTTTTAACATTTAGTCTAAAAGCAACAACATTTACGAAAGAGCCATTCGAAAAGAATGAATTTGACCTCGCATTGCATAATTTATGACGGCCATCAATATGATATATTGCTAGAAGAAAAAATAGGATTGGAGTTTTAAGATGAAAAAACCAGCCTCTTCTATTGTGAAAGAGTCGTTTGCTCTTGCCTTAATAGGATTGTTTATTTATCTTTTTATTTTCATAGATTTCGGGGATTTTCAAATTGACGCCCCGAAAGCATTTCTCAACTTAAATACCATTTTCTTAAGTATTGTGCTTGAGGCCATCCCGTTTATTTTGCTTGGCGTTTTCGTTTCGGCACTTATTCAATCGTTTGTATCTGAGGAAATGATTCAGCGGTTTTTGCCGAAGAACGCAATTATTGCTCTATTTCCGGCAGCCCTGCTCGGCATTGTTTTTCCAGTTTGCGAGTGTGCAATTGTCCCGATTGTCAGACGTTTAATTAAAAAGGGTATGCCGCTGCATGTAGGAATTGTCTTTTTAGTTGCCGCGCCAATATTAAATCCGGTCGTCTTTGCGTCTACATACTATGCATTTCAGTCATCAAAAGAAATTGTATATGGAAGGATGGGACTGGCGTTCGTCGTTTCCATACTGGTTGGATTCGCTGTGTATTTGTTATTTAAAAACCGCGATCAGCTGAAGTGGACAAGAGAAGAATTAGCAGGAAGAAGTGTGGGGGAAGAGCCTGTCAAAGGTGTGAATAAATTTAAGGAAACACTCTTTCATGCAAGTGATGAATTTTTCGAAATGGGGAAATATTTGATTCTGGGTGCATTTATCGCCAGTGTGTTTCAAACCTTCTTAGACAGATCTCTATTAGCTGAACTAGGCTCCAGTGACTTTTTGTCACCGGCAATTATGATGGCATTCGCCTATATTCTCTCGCTTTGTTCAGAAGCCGATGCGTTTGTTGCTGCTTCATTCGGAGGAACGTTCACTGCTGGCTCACTGCTGGCATTTATGGTTTATGGCCCTATGATAGATTTAAAGAATACGATAATGCTGTTTGCTTTTTTCAGAGTAAAATTCGTGGCAGCATTTATTGGAATCGTAACGGCAGCCGTTTATGTATCGGTCATAGTTTATCAGCAGTTTATTTTATAAAAGAAGGAGTCCTTAAGAAATGGAAAAGCAAAGAGATTACCGTTTTCACCTCTACCTGCGCGGAATTATCTTAATGGGGTTTACAATGCTCATCTTTAAGCTGGTCATAACAGGAGATATTCAAAATTTTATAGCTCCCCGCATGCTGCCGTTTATCTATTTTGCAGTGATCACCTTTTTGCTGCTTGGAGTTGTCCAGATTTGGAGAAGCGGCAGTAAAAATGAAGAAGAAATATACTGCAATTGCGGTTTTGATCATTCAGGTAAAAGCACTCCGATTCAATCGATCATTATATACGCTATGTTTATTTTCCCGGTAGTCACCGGTTTTGTTTTCCCGGATGTCGTACTGGACAGTTCGATAGCAGCAAAACGCGGTTTTAAAACGGGCTTAAGCGGGTCTCAAGAAACGGCAAAAACGGAAGAGGCACCAATGGATGAGGACTTAGCCGATCTTTATTTGCAGGATCCTGATGAATATATGCAGCAGCTTGAAGAACGGGTGCAGGAAAAATCTCAAGCCCCGGAATCAAGTCCCGATGTTCCGCTTGAACATCCGGACGGATTCCAAATTCAGGCTCCTCCGGAAGAGTTCTACAAAGAGCTGGAAGCCAAAATGCAGAAGATGAAAAAAATCGTTCTCACAGAAGAGAATTACATTGCCATGACAAACATTATGGATGAAAATCCAGAAAAGTTTGCCGGGAAAGAAGTAGAAATGCTCGGATTTGTTTATCGTGAAGATGACTTTAAGGAAAATCAATTCGTGGTAGCAAGGTTCGGATTATCGTGCTGTGTTGCCGATGCATCTGTCTATGGAACGCTTGCTTCGATTGACGATGGAGAAAAATATCAGCAGGATGAATGGGTGAAAGTCTCCGGGATCATCAAAAGCGTTAAATACCAGGAATGGGTTCTTCCAAGTGTTGATATTCAATCAATCGAAAAAATCGAACAGCCGAAGGAACCTTATGTTTATGAAGAATATTGATTAAAAAAACGAGCAGGAATTTAAATTCCTGCTCGTTTTAGTCTTATTTTAGAGCATTTACCGCATTGATTAATCCATGTCCTGCTTCGCCGTCATATCCACTTTTAAACAAATCGGTCGATGAAGATTGAACAATGTGCTTTACTTGTGCAGGAGAGAGCTTGTCTTTTCCGTGCTTGGCAATGATAATCCCTGCTAGAGCAGCTGCTTTAGGTGCGGCCATTGATGTTCCGCCTTTATAGCCGTATTCTCCTCCAGGAATGGTTGCTAAACATAAATAAGTATTATCTCTGCCTGCTCCAGTAGCCGGATCATAATTAGGTCCTAAATCTCCGCCGGGAGCGATTACGTCAATTTTCCCAACGCCATAGTTAGAGTAGAAAGCCAAGTTTTTAAGCTGGCCGCCAGCTGAAACGCGAATCATGCTCTGGCTGCTTGGGCTTCTGTGAGTAGCACCGTTATCATCACCTGACAATTTGCCTGGGCTGCTGATATCTACTGCGTTGTTGCCGGCAGAGCCCACAACTGTTACTCCTTTTTGAATCGCATACTTAATGGCACGGTCAAAGAGCCGAACATCAGCAACGATATCTTTTGTAGCATAATCAGGGTTCTGGAACCAGTCATAACCGCCTAATGACATGTTCACTACATCTACATTATCATCTGCAGCCGTCATAAGGGCTTCAGCGATATGAGCTGTCTCAGCTCCGCCTGTTGGTCCAAACACACGGTATGCAGCTACTTTTAAATCAGGGCCGACACCCATTGTTCTCCCTTTAGCTGCAATTGAACCGGCTACATGTGTGCCATGGCTGTTTTGATCCATTGCATCTGGATAACCAGGTACAAAAGATTTTCCGTAGGCATAGTTGGCTTTTAAATCGGGGTGGTTATAATCGATGCCTGTATCAATGACCCCTACGACAATTTCATCACCATTGACTGCTTTTCCAGTACCTCCAGGAAGTTTCCATGAGTCACCATTGTTTGTAACCTGCTTTATATCCCATTGAAGCGACTCATACAGATCTGCATTTGCTGTTGCAGTATCCTGTAAGGTGAAGTCAGCTTCAACTGCAGGTGTTTCAGGGTATAATTTGTTCTGAACGCCGGCTTCAGCAATCTGGGAGGATTTTTTGACTTCTTTTAAAAATTCAGAATTGGAAGAAGCAACTTCTACTGCTCCAACACGTTCAAGTGTGTCTGTTATTTTTCCTCCAGCGCCTTCTACTAAATCCTTATACCCGGATGGTAAATTAGTCTCGTTTTTGAAGATAACTATGTATTTCTTCTCAACTGACTGAGCCTGTCCAGTTTGCGCAGCTCCCCCAAATACGGCAGAAGCACACAGAGCAGTAGTCAAGATGCCTGCAAAAATACCCTTTTTTAATGTCATTATTTTTAACCCCCTTTGTTTTCTTAATTTTCATTATATTATAAAAAGTATCAGGAAAATGATTATTATTCGACATGATTTTTGCTTTTAAAATGCCTGAATAAGTCTATTGATATAAGACTATTTTCCGTTTTACAGAATTTGAAAAAACATAGTGACTTTTTGAATGCGATGACGGAGGTTTATTTTTTATCATGTTAACTAATTTTGTCGAAATGAACGTTCTTTTGGCATGGTGCTCTAAAAATAAATAAAAAAACGTCTGAACTTGTCAGACGTTCTCTCTGTTATTTTGTTTGGACTCTGATTCAGGTGTTTGATCTTCCTTATGGAGAGGATCGATTTTATGCTCGTATTTATACGCTTTTGAAGTAGTCAGAACACTGAGCAGAAGCACGATAATTATTATGAGAATGCAGATCGCAAAGATATAAAACATGTGAAGATCTCCCCCTGTATACCATTAATTGTATCAGAAATCCGCCAGGAATCTGTTTTATTTTTTCTTAAAAGGGGTAATTTATAAGTACATAAGGAGGAGATTGAATATGTCTGAAAAATTAGTACAAACCGTCAATAAACAAGTAGCAAACTGGACAGTTTTATATGAGAAACTACATAATTACCATTGGTATGTAAAAGGACAGAATTTCTTTACTCTGCACGAAAAATTCGAAGAGCTTTACAATGAAGCGCACGTTCATATAGATGAACTTGCAGAACGTCTATTGGCACTTGAAGGAGCACCTGTAGCAACGCTGAAAGAATGCCTGGAGCTTTCAACAGTAAGTGAAGCAGAAGGTAAGGAAACAGCAGAGCAAATGGTGCAAACCGTCTATGACGACTTTTCAAAAGTTGCCGATGAACTAAAAGAAGGCATGGACCTTGCGGATGAGGTCGGCGATGAAACAACGGGTGACATGCTCCTTGCTATTCACCAAAGTCTGGAGAAGCATAACTGGATGCTGAAATCATTCTTAGGGAAATAAGGCTGCCGCAGGGCAGTCTTTTTCGTTGTTCAATAAAACTAAAACCATTGATTCCCTCCTGAAAAAAAGTGCGTTTTAGATCCATCCACATAGCTAGTAGATTTTTCATGCCCAATTTCAAGAATGCTCTCTAAGAACTTCTTGAGCACCTAAAAGACTGGTTCATAGTAAATGATCCGGTCTTTTAGGTGATTGCAAATTAGCACATTTCTTTAATGATGGGATACCTGCTAGAGCAAGGTGAGATTGAAAACATAAAATAGATAGAATTTATTCTTTTAGAAAGGATGGCAAGAACATGTCTCGTCTGGAACTGGGCTTGCTTATGCTAACATCCATCTATTTCAGCGTACTCACCTTCATAATTGGCGAGCTTCATGAAATTTTTTTAATCCTGCTATCGTTAATGTTAATCGAATTTCTAACTTTCATTTTGGCTGATGCTCTTACTAATACCGCGAATTTGCTGAAAAATTCGGCTTCAAGGCTAGGGGCAAAGGTTATCATTATTTCAGTAGTGGCCGTAGCAAATTTAATTGATCTTGTGCTTAATACGAATTATATTTTGCGTGATGGAACAATTTGTTTCTACATTGTTTTCGAAGCTCTCCGCATATTGAGAAACGCTCATCATGTCAAGCTGCCTGTCCCTAGATTTTTGATCAGGATTTTAGAGTTTATTGAGCAATTGTTTAGAAAATGAGTGCCGAATAATTTGTTCATGAATAGGAAAAAAATAAACAATGGACAAGTAAAGGGGTGCTTAAAGAAATGTCAGATACGAAGCAAACTTATTATGTAACGGTTGCGAACGGTGAAATATCTCAGCTGAGCACGGAAGCTCCGTGGGATTATAAGATTGAGGCGACAGAAGAGGAAATTACATCGCTCAGAGAGTATTTTGATCAGGTGTATTCATCTGACTGGCAGGGATTTTTCAGAGCCCATGTTCCGTACTTAGAATATCATTATGATAGACAGAATGATGCGATTGATCAAACGAATTATAAAATTTATGAAATGATTTATCAGCTTGGAGACGAAGAAGCCAAGAATCATATTCGCTCACAGGGAATTTTAAAAAAGATTGAAGAACAACAATAGGTCTTATACAAACTCTTTCATTGTGATAAGATTTTTATGGACACATAGAAATTGAGGGATAGAAAAATGTTTCGATTTAAAGATTATTATCACAATGAAGTTCATCTGTCTTTTGAGGAGTATCCATTCTCAAAAGATCCTAAGCATGTTTGGGTCATTTGCCGTTACGGAGATCAGTGGCTGCTTACGATTCATCGCGATCGGGGATATGAATTTCCGGGAGGCAAGGTCGAAGAATCTGAAAGTCCTGATGATGCTGCTGTAAGAGAAGTCAAAGAAGAAACAGGGGCGTCTGTGTCGAAGTTAACGTATATCGGACAATACAAGGTGCTTGGAAAAGAAAAAACAATCGTCAAGAATATTTACTACGCAGAAATCGGCGAGATTATCCCCCAAACGGACTATCTTGAGACAAAAGGGCCTATCTTATTTGACTCACTGCCTCCGGATATTGGGAGAAATCGAAAATTCAGTTTTATCATGAAAGACGAAGTATTGGTTAAGAGCTTGATGAAAGTAACAGCGGAGTATATTTAGTGAATCCCGGCAAATGAATGCCGGGATTTTTTTATATCAAAATAAAACAACTCAATGGAAAATATAGTAATATGAAGTAGAGCAGATGAAATTAGGGGGATGAATAATATGTCTCACAGTGAACCCAGATACATATGGATTGCCGTTTCTTTGTTATTAGCAGTTTCAAGTTTTTTTGTCATCCTGATTGTTCCGTATACCATACATAACATTTTATTTCACACGATGAATACCGCTACGATCCAAACGCCTAAGCTTGTGCTGTATATGTATGGAATCTCAATTGGAATCCTTGCTCTTGCCAGTTTTTTGATGTATTTAAATCAGAAAAAACTATGGAAGGCTGCTTTGCCTCTGGCTATTACTGGGTTTATCGGAATTGGACTTGGCACAGATCACTATAAAGTAGTGACCTACGATGAAATTAAGTTCAGCAAGCCTTGGTCCTTTGCTGAAACAAGCTACAAATGGAAGGATGTTAAAGAAATTATCACGGAAGATTCTGATGATGCGGCGGTTAATTGGCAGGTAAAGTTTTTATTCAAAGATGGAGAAGAACTTGTTTTTCTTCGTGACAGAAGATTTAACAGCGATCACGCAAATTTTTATTCTGCTGCAAAAATGAACGGGGTTCCTTACAAAGGGATAAATGATAAATAATAAAAAGGCTTTCGGATACCCGAAAGCCTTTATTAATGTGCTTATACTCCAATTGATGAAGCAATATTTTCTTTTTTAAGAAAATCAGCCAGCAGGTCTGGAGCCGTTAAGTAGATTAAGCCGTTTCCTTCAAGACTCTTAGGAAAGCCGAGCGGTATCGTGCGTTTCATCAGCTGGGCATAGATTTCCGGTTCTGAAAGCTTTCGTTCGAATTCACTCTCAGCAAGCTTCTTGACTATTGCAAGAGCGCCTGAAACATGCGGTGCGGACATAGATGTTCCGCTGAATACGGCATATTTTCCGCCGGGAATGGTAGAAATGATTTTCTCGCCAGGTGCCACGGCGTCTATTTCGTTATTTGAATTGGTAAAGTAAGAAGATTTTCGCTGGAGGCTGATGGCTCCGACTGAAATGACTTCATTGTAGCAGCCGGGGTACGAGAATTCCGATGTTTTGCTGTTCCCGTCTCCTTCATTGCCTGCTGAACACACAACGAGAATTTGGTTTTGTACAGCTTTTTGTATCACTTCATGAAGCTCAGGCACATCGGATGGTCCGCCGAGAGACATTGAGATGATATCAGCCTTTTCTGAAATGGCATATTCAATGGCATTGATAATCCATTCATAGGCACCTGATCCTTCTTCTCCCGCAAGTGCTTTTAAAATTAGCAGCTTAGCTTCAGGTGCAACACCAATCACACCTGATTCCGCATTTACGGCAGCAATTGTACCGGCTACATGAGTTCCATGGCCGCTGTAATCTGTAAATACGTCAGGGTCTCCATTATCATCATCGGTAAAGTTGCGGCCGCCGATTACTCTGTCTTCTAAATCCGGATGCTGTGCGTCACATCCTGTATCAATTACTGCAATCAATACATCTTTGCCTTTAAATCCTTTGCTCCATAATGCGGGGGCTTGAATCATATCCACGCCTTCCGGGATTTGCTGAGCCTCTACAAGATGATTGTCAACTTTGTACGGGATCAATTTAATAGACTTTTCCATTACAACCCCTCCTATCATTTCTTAAGAAACAAATGTTAAGGCCAGAGACAGAGGTATAATAATCAGAACTTTCTGTTAAATTTTATCATTTTCTATCAATTCTAGCAAATGCCAAATAGACTAGAGAGGAATAATGAAAATGGCATAGGGACTATTCAGACTGACAAAACAAAAATACGGCCCAATATAGACCGTATTTGCTATTCATCATCCTTAACCAGCTTTCTCTCCAGCAGTTCAACGGCCTGATACATAATGGTGGCAAAGCAGGCAATGATGATAAGCGAGAGAAGGACAAGCGTAAAGTTGAAGACCTGAAAGCCGTAAATGATCATGTAACCCAAGCCTTTTGCGGATACCAGGAATTCTCCTACAATGACACCAACCCATGAGAGTCCTACATTGACTTTAAGGGTAGATATGATGGTTGGAAATGATGCGGGCAGTACGGCTTCTTTAAACATCTGCCATTTCGATGCGCCAAATGTTTGAAGCACCTTCAGATAGTTGGAATCTATTTCTCTGAATGCCGTATAAACTACGATCGTTGTTATAATGATAGAGATGATGGCGCCCATTGCAATGATAGAGAAATAACCCGGTCCAAGCGCAACAATTAAAATAGGTCCTAGCGCTACCTTAGGCATTGCATTTAAAATGACCAAGTAAGGATCAAGTATATTTGACAGCCGCTTAGACCACCATAGAACAGCTGCAAGCACAGTACCGGACAGGGTGCCGATGATAAAGCCAAGAACGGTTTCAAATAAGGTGACGCTCAAGTTTGATAAAAGAGATCCGTCAGCAATCTTCACTAAAAATAAGTTCCATATTTTAGAAGGATAACTGAACAGCAGAGGATCAATCCATTCTCTCTTTCCTGCTATTTCCCAAAGGGAGAAAAACGTGATAAAGATAAGAAGCTGATAAAATCTTACCCAGTTTTTCTCTTTTTTTAAGCCTTTTAAATAGGATTGATGCAGTCTGTTTAATTCATTCTTTTCCATCAAGCTGATCCAGCTCCTTCCAAATGTGCTGAAACAGGTCTGTAAAGGAGGGATGCTGTCTCGCTGTAAATGGTGTCATGTTTTTTAATTCTTCTGGAACTTGAAAGATTTGAGCGATTCTGCCAGGTTTTGAGGAAAGAAGAAAGATGCGGTCACTCATCGCGATGGCTTCGCCGATATCATGTGTGACAAGCAGGGCTGTTTTCCTGAAATCCTTCAATGTGCTCCAAACGAGGTCTTCGAGCTTAAGCTTTGTTTGATAATCCAGCGCAGAAAAAGGTTCATCAAGCATGAGAAGCTTAGGATTCGTTGAGAGCGTTCTGACCAGAGCTGCACGCTGTCTCATACCGCCTGAAAGCTGGCGCGGATATTTCTTCTCGACGTTTTCAAGTCCCATATCTTTCAGCAGAGAAAGACTTTTCTTTATCGCATCAGCTGACATGCTGCCTCCGATTTTTAATCCGAGCAGAATGTTTTCTTCAATTGTTTTCCACGGGAAAAGGTAATCCTGCTGCAGCATGTATCCAATGGCAGATGTGTCATGTTTGACCGGTCTGCCTTCCATTAAAATGCTGCCTTTTGTAGGTGAGATCAGGCCCGCGATAATGGACAGCAATGTAGTTTTGCCGCATCCGCTTGGGCCAAGAAAGGAGATGAATTCTCCTTCCTCTACTTGTAAATCAATATCCTCTAATGCAAGAGTTGCTGATTCTTTTGTAAAGTACATATGGTGGATATGCTGGACCGTCAAGAAAGACATGCTGAAACCTCCTTACTTTGCAGCGTCTTCTGCGAACTTCGTATTAACCAGTGTTCCGTGCTCAATGCGTTCAGGCAATTCGTTCGCTTCTTCCATGATGTTTTGAAGATTCGTCCATTCTGCCTCATCAAGGATTGGATCAGTCGCAAAAGATCCCTGCTCTTTATAGCGTTCGACTACTGTTGTAATAAGCTCAAGGTCTGTATCTTTAAATTGCGGGGCAATAGCCTTTGCAATGGTTTCAGCGCTGTTTTCTTCCACCCATTGCTGAGCTTTATATATGGCTTTTGTGAATTTTTCTGCTGCTTCTGAATCCTCTTTTAAGAAGCTTTCTTTTGCCATAAATGTTGTATAAGGAACTTTTCCTGATTCATTCCCGAATGATGCCACAATGTGGCCGGTGCCTTCTTTTTCAAAAATGCTCGCTGTAGGCTCAAAAAGCTGGACAAAATCGCCGGTTCCTGAAGCAAAGGCGCTCGGAATATTGGCAAAATCAATATTTTGAATCAGATTTAAATCATTTTGCGGATCAATACCGTGCTCCTTTAAGACGAATTCTCCTACCATCTGCGGCATTCCGCCTTTCCGCTGGCCAAGGAACGTGCTGCCTTTCAGCTGATCCCAGCTGAAATTCTCGATTTTTTCTCTTGAGACTAGAAAGGTGCCGTCCGTTTGTGTAAGCTGGGCAAAATTGATTACGGGATCTTTAGAGCCTTGAGCAGAAACGTAAATCGACGTTTCAGAGCCGACAAGTGCAATATCCGCGCCATCTGAGAGAAGAGCTGTCATTGTTTTATCTCCGCCCCATGTAGTTGTAAGCTCAACATCAAGACCTTCTTCTTCAAAAAAACCTTCAGCCATTGCTGCATACAATGGTGCGTAAAAAATGGAATGGGTAACCTCAGCCAACCTGATTTTTTCCGGCTTGTTTTGATTGCACGCACTTAGTGTAAAAATAAGAAGAGCGAGTACCGCAAAGCCGATGAGACTTTTTTTCATATAAAATCCTCCTTGGTGACAGACACCATCAAAAAATATTAAAATGAGTATCCAGTTTTGTAACGCCTAGAATAATGTATGAGAGCGAAAAAAATGTGTGAATGCCTATAAATGATTTTGCGAGGTGCAAGAAAATGGAAAATGGTTCAATTATCGAGCGTCAGCTGCTGCCGTCGCCTAATCCTAAAATCAGACTGCAGCTCGTCACCTATTTATCCGAAGGGCTTAAGGTAAAGGGACTTCTTGCTGAACCGGAGGAAGAAGGGAAATATGATGGTTTTCTTTATTTAAGAGGCGGAATTAAAAATGTTGGCAAGGTCAGAGCGGGACGAATTGTGCAATTTGCTTCAGAAGGCTTTGTCGTGATGGCTCCATTTTACCGTGGGAATCAAGGGGGAGAAGGAAACGAAGATTTCGCGGGAGATGACAGATACGATGCTCTGCATGCGCTCACTCTTTTAAAAAACCATCCTAAAGTTAATCAGGAACGAATACATGTCTTCGGTTTTTCAAGGGGAGGAGTGATGGCGCTTTTTGCAGGAATTTTAGACCCGGACGTCCGATCAGTCGTTACATGGGGCGGCGTTTCTGATATGGCCCTTACATATGAGGAGCGGGAGGATTTACGGAGAATGATGAAGCGGGTGATAGGAGGGACACCTTCAAAATATCCTGAAAGATATAAGTGGAGAACTCCTCTGTATAATCTGGATTCATTAAGGGCTCCAATTCTTATTATTCATGGTGCTCATGATCAAAATGTATCAGTCGAACATGCTTACCTGCTTGAAAAAAGACTCGGTGAACTTGGTAAAACTGCAGATACGATGTATTTTGAAGAATATACACATTACTTTCCTCCTGCCGTTAACCGGAAAGTAGTAAGAGAGCTGACTTCCTGGATGAAAAAGCAATAAAAACGGGGATCCTGAGCCGAATGAATATGTTAAAATAACGATATATGAAAAAGGAGTGATGGAGATGGGTATGCCTTTAGAATTGAACACGATGATCGTGACAAAAGGGAGAGAAAACCGATTAGAAGAGAATCTATTTTCGCTCGAGAAAGAGGGCTATCGCATTTATCCGCTTGAGATTCCCGTTGAAGTCAGAAAAACAAAAGAAGGGGACGTTAGCGGTCAGGCTCTGATCAAAAAACTTGAGCTTTCTGATTCTAAAACCATTCTGACTTATCAGCTGATTGCACTGAAGTCTACAAATTAACATTTTAACGTAAGAAAAGCTGCCTGCGGGCAGCTTTTTTGTATATTTATTCAGACATCTGGCCCTTCAGCGTGCTATTTTTCATCCAGGCCAAAAAGTCATTTAACTTCGTCATTGAAGTGATATTTTGGTTGCATGTATGAGGGTCCTGGCAAATATAATTTCCGCGTTTAATGAAAGTTCCAGGTTCGGCTCCTTTAATTTCTGCAGTAAACATCCCTACTTCTTCAAACCTGTTGCAGATCGTGCAGACGCCTTTTTGATGGATGCTGCTGAACGTGCCTTGCAGGCCGATGAGTTTATTGAATTGAGGGGCTATTATATATTGTTTGCCAGATCCTTTATCATGCCAGCTTAAGTATGAAATTTCCGTGAAATCCAGTTCTTCCAATGAAGAAGGAGCCTTTATTTTCTTAGCTTTAGGAAAAAGCTTTTTTATCGTTTGCTCGGTTACATGTTTAAACGGAATAACAAATGGTTTCAAACGCAATAGAAAGACATCCGCATCAGACTTATCTTTGACCGCATTAATGGGTGACAGCAAATCAATCTGTTCAGGTTTAATTTCGTCAAATAACATTAATGTTCTTTCCTGTGCAAGAGATTTTAAGGCATTTAACACGTTCGGGTCATTAACCGTTCCATATCCATTCACAAGCAGCTGGGTCTGCGCCTTTATATAATTGTATTGGTCGCTTCTGATAAAAGGTTCCATAGTATGTTCACTCCATTCATGCTGCCTTAATAATAAAAGGCTTAATTTTATAATAAAAGAAGTGCTTCATTTTTAATATGATGAGAATGATTATGAAATAAACTCTGCACAAAACAGCACTGATCATCCATAGGATCAATCAGTGCTGTTTACTATGATTTCGTATAGACAATCTTTTTGATTGTTTCGGGTGAAAGGTAATATTCTTCAGCTAATTCTTGAATTTTTTTTCCTCTTTTAAAACCGTTTTTAATCGAAAGGTTTCTGTCATCAAGCGCCTTTCTTCCCCCGGAGCGGGTGCCCCACTTATGGTGCGCTGTTTCCGGTTTGGGAATGTAGAGGGTCTCTCCCTGAATGTACTGCTGAATTTCTGCAAGCAGTTCCTCAGGTAAAATAGCGGTTGCGTTCACATATTTCATTTCTGCCAGCTCCTTATTTGTGATTGTATAAATAAGGTGCAAAGCCGCAGGAATAGAAAAGGCAAACGCTTTGGGCGATTTAAATAAGTGTCCGCCCCATGCAAAGTATCGCCTTTTTACTGCCGGGCTTTGCATGAGACGCTGCAGAATCTGGCAAACGGACTGAATTCACCAAAAACATCACCCCCTTAAAAATGATTTACTTTTTTTTCAATTTTATCATATGGATCTATCTCGAAAAAGAAAAACGTTCAGACCGGAGTCTGAACGTTTTTTTATCCAGCAAGCTGTGATTCTTTAATCTTTTGGGGCTTTTTTGTGCTGAATTTATTGACGAGCATTGTTAGAGCTCCGTCACCTGTGACATTTGTTGCTGTTCCAAGGCTGTCCTGAGCGAGGTATAAAGCAATCATAAGGGAAACCATTGTTGGATCAAAGCCGAGCATTGTTTTAAGGAGGCCGATTGCAGCCATAACTGCCCCTCCTGGTACTCCTGGTGCGGCTACCATTGTCACACCAAGCATAAGGATAAATGGAATCATCATTTCAAAAGATGGAGTTGTACCGTTCATAAACATAACACCCATAGCGCAGCAAACCAGTGTAATCGTACTTCCTGACAAGTGAACAGTTGCCAGCAATGGTACACTGAAGTCTGCTATCTTAGACTGAACGCCGGTTTTTTTAACTTGTCCAAGCGTTACGGGAATTGTAGCTGCAGATGATTGTGTCCCCATTGCTGTAAAGTAGGCAGGAGACATAATCTTTAACAGCTTTATTGGATTATTTTTAGTCAGCAAACCGCTAGTGCAGTATTGAATAAGAAGCATTGTTAAATGAAGCAGGATAATAAGGACAAAAACTTTTGCAAAAACAGATAAAATCGACTGAACTTGTCCGCCGTAAGTCATATTTGCGAAAATGCCAAAAATGTGGAATGGAAGCAGCGGGATAATCGCTGTTTTTATCAATTTCTCAACGATCTTTTGAAAATCTTCAAACGCATTTTGCAGTGTATTTCCTTTGATGGATGCAAGTCCAATTCCAATGATGAAAGAGAAAATGAGAGCGCTCATGACTTCCATAACAGGCGGCATACCAATTTCAAAGTATGGTTTTAATAAAAATTCCTCAGGGTTATCAGTTTTTACGAGCTGATTTCCAGAAATGAATTTTGGCAGAATAGATGAACCGGCAGCGAACGCCAGCAGTCCTGCAAAAATCGTAGAGATATAGGCCAGACCTGTAGTAATGCCAAGCAATTTACCAGCACCTTTACCAAGCTGGCCGATGCCAGGTGCAATAAATCCAATAATGATAAATGGAATGACAAAGCCTATAAAGTTGCCGAATATCCCATTAAATGTTGCAAATCCTTTTACGAGCCATTCTGGTGAAATACTGCCGATTACGACACCCAGAATAATAGCCAGTATGATTTGCGGTAAAAGTCCGAGCTTCAATTTCATGATGTTGTCCTCCTGAAAGATACATGTGTACATGTGTTATAGAATTACTTTAGCACAGGTATGAAGGGTTTGGTATAAAAAATGTTCATTTTTATTTTATTAATATATGGAAAAGAAAATGAAAAAGCCATGCCAGAGTGTATGGCATAGCTTTTGAAAGGGTTATACAGCTGGTCCGCCAAGGGTCTCGATCTCAGCTGAAACATTATTGAACTTCTTGAAGTTTTGTTTGAATTTGCCTGCAAGCTCTTTTGCTTTTTCATTATAAGCATCCACGCTGTTCCAAGTTTTAACCGGCTGAAGCACTTCATCAGGTACACCTGGCACATGAATTGGAATTTGTAGTCCGAAGTGTTCATCTGTGACAGTTTCCACATTGTCTAATTCACCTTCAAGAGCGGATTGAACCATGGCGCGGGTATATTTCAGTTTCATGCGCTGTCCAGTTCCGTATTCTCCGCCAGTCCAGCCTGTGTTTACTAAGAAAACATTAGCCTGATGCTCATCAATCTTCCGGCCGAGCATCTCTGCATAAACAGTAGCAGGAAGAGGGAGGAAAGGCGATCCAAAGCATGTTGAGAATGTTGCCTGAGGTGATGTAATGCCGCGTTCAGTTCCAGCAAGCTTGCTTGTGTATCCGCTTAAAAAATGGTACATAGCCTGTTCTTTTGTTAACTTGCTGATAGGAGGCAGAACGCCAAATGCATCAGCCGTTAAAAAAACAATTGTATGAGGGTGGCCGGCAATACTAGGCTTCACAATGTTATCCATTGCTTCAAGCGGGTAAGCCGCTCTTGTATTTTCAGTAAAGAAAGTATCATCATAGTCAGCAATTCTTGTATCATCGTCAAGGACTACATTTTCAAGCACTGACCCGAATCTTATCGCATCAAAGATTTGAGGCTCTTTTTCACGTGAGAGGTTGATGCACTTGGCATAACAGCCTCCTTCGATATTAAAAACACCTGCATTTGACCAGCCGTGCTCATCATCACCGATTAATTTGCGTTTTGGATCAGCAGAAAGGGTGGTTTTTCCTGTTCCTGACAGACCGAAGAAAAGGGCAACATCGCCTTCCTGGCCAACATTTGCAGAGCAGTGCATTGGCAGGATACCGCTTTCAGGAAGCAGGTAGTTCATGACAGAGAAAATGGATTTTTTCATCTCTCCAGCATATTCAGTACCGCCGATAAGAATGGTTCTTTTCTCAAATGAAATGATGATAAATGTTTCAGAATTTGTTCCATCCACAGCAGGATCTGCTTTAAAGTTTGGAGCAGAAACGATTGTGAACGGATTGTCATGCTGAATCAGCTCATCCACGCTCTCTGGCTGGATAAATAATTGCTGAGCAAACAGGTTGTGCCATGCGAATTCATTTACAACCTGGATCGGCAGGCGGTATTTTGCGTCAGCGCCGGCAAAGCCTTTGAAAACAAAGAGCTCATTGCGGTCTTTTAAGTATGAAAGAACTTTTAAGTACAACTTTTCAAATGCCGTTTCTGAGAAAGGCTGATTAACAGCTCCCCACTCAATTTTGTCATTTGTTGAATTTTCATTTACAATAAATTTATCTTTAGGTGAACGTCCTGTGTAAGTACCCGTTGTTGCACGGACAGCTCCCGTCGAAGTTAATGTTCCTTCACCCCGTTCTAAGACTTTTTCAACAAGAACAGGAACTGATAAGTTATGAAATGCATTTTCCCCTTTAAGTAATACATCAAGCTCATTTGTAATTTCGATTGAATTCATCCCATACCCATCCTTTACCTATATTTCTATTATTATTTTTAACTATATCTTAAAGTGACTCTTCTTAATTAGTATAACACATTAAAATAAATAGTCTATACTATTTAACTTATTCTACGTACAAATTGATGAAATGGAACTGCTTAAAGAACGTTTTCGATGAAAATGATACATATATAATAGGAAGTGTTTTTATTTCGGCATTTTGTGGAAACATACCAAAAGGGAACAGAAAAATCTTATCCGAAAACCTTGTCATTTTTTGTTGACACCTGGAGGAAATATACGATATTATATGTCCTTGAACGGATTCTCTTATCCCGAGCTGGTGGAGGGACAGGCCCAATGAAACCCAGCAACCTGCTTTATTTTTAAAATTCATTCATGAATTTTTGCGAGCAAAGGTGCTAACCTGATGCAAGGCGAAAGCCCTTGATCGATAAGAGCGAAAGGCTACGATTTTAGTAAATAACCTTTCCTCGCGGGAAAGGATTTTTTATTTCGAATAAATATATTTTGCCTGAATGTACTCGTGGATTCTCCTAAAACATGCCAACTGAAATATTTTGCCGAATGGTCAAAATATGAAAGGGAATGAGTTCCGTATCATCTAACCTTTTGAGGAGGAAAACTTTAATGACTAAACAACGTCGTCTGTTTACTTCAGAGTCTGTAACTGAAGGTCATCCTGATAAAATTTGTGACCAGATTTCTGACTCGATTTTAGATGCAATCCTAGAAAAAGATGCAAATGCCCGTGTAGCTTGTGAAACATCTGTTACAACAGGTCTTGTTCTGGTTGCTGGTGAAATTACAACTTCTACTTATGTAGACATTCCAAAAATCGTTCGCGAAACGGTTAAAGAAATTGGCTACACTCGTGCAAAATATGGTTTTGATGCAGAAACATGTGCAGTCCTTACTTCAATTGATGAGCAGTCAGCAGACATCGCGATGGGTGTTGACCAGGCGCTTGAAGCACGTGAAGGAAAAATGACAGATGAGCAGATTGAAGCGATTGGTGCAGGTGACCAAGGACTAATGTTCGGTTTTGCCAATAACGAAACGAAAGAATTAATGCCGCTTCCGATCTCGCTTGCTCACAAACTTTCACGCCGTTTAACGGAAGTACGCAAAGAAGAAATTCTCCCGTACCTTCGTCCGGATGGTAAAACTCAAGTAACAGTTGAGTATGATGAAAATGACAAGCCAGTTCGCATTGATACAATTGTTATTTCAACTCAGCACCACCCTGAAATTTCATTAGAGCAAATTCAGCGCAACGTAAAAGAGCATGTTATTAACCCGGTTGTTCCAAAAGAATTAATTGATGAAGATACGAAATACTTCATCAACCCGACTGGCCGTTTCGTTATCGGCGGACCACAGGGCGATGCAGGCTTAACAGGCCGTAAAATCATCGTTGATACTTACGGAGGCTATGCTCGTCACGGCGGCGGCGCATTCTCCGGTAAAGATCCAACAAAAGTTGACCGTTCTGCAGCTTATGCAGCACGCTATGTAGCTAAGAACATTGTAGCAGCAGGCCTTGCTGATAAATGTGAAGTTCAGCTTGCTTATGCAATTGGTGTGGCACAGCCAGTATCAATCGCAATCGATACATTCGAAACAGGCAAAGTGAAGGAAGATGTGTTAGTTGACGTTGTTCGTGCTAACTTTGATCTTCGTCCAGCAGGAATCATCAACATGCTGAATCTTCGCCGTCCAATTTACAAACAAACAGCTGCTTACGGACACTTTGGCCGTAACGATCTTGACCTTCCATGGGAAAGAACGGATAAAGCAGAAGCTCTTAAAGAGCAAGCGTTAAACCGATAATTAAATGAAGGATGAAACCAGCTTTGCGGCGGGTTTCATCCTTTTTTTTATGCGTAATAGTTGGTTCTGATTAGTAGGAGATTGGCTGAGGTAATTGAAGTGATTGTACCATTGCTCTTCAAATACATAATCTCATCCTTAGACTTTATTTTGTATTATTTTGTAAAAACCTGCAACATTATCCCAATATCTGTCGTTTAATAAGCAATCAGTATTTATGGAGGGAAAAACATGTGCGGTTTTGCAGGAGTTATTGATTTTGAAAAAGTACATACAAAAAGGTACCGGGAGTATATAGAGGCAGCAAGCAGGCAAATTGTGCATAGAGGACCTGACGACAGCGGAATATTTGAGGATGAGCATGCCATCCTTGCTTTTAGGCGGCTTAGCATTATTGATGTAGATGGCGGGCATCAGCCTATGCCATATGGAGACGATGACCGCTATCAGATTGTTTTTAACGGGGAAATTTATAATTATGTGGAACTTAGAGAACTCCTATTCCGAAAAGGAGAAAGGTTAAAAACAGAAACAGATACAGAAGTGATCGTTGCGCTGTATCATCTATATGGCAAGGATGTTCTTCGCTATTTGAGGGGGATGTTTTCCTTTCTGATCTGGGATGCGCAGGAGCAGCACCTTTTTGCTGCAAGAGATCATTTTGGGATAAAGCCGCTATACTACATAGAAGATGGATCCACTGTCCTTTTTGCTTCTGAAATGAAATGCTTGAAGGAATACAAAAAGACCTCTCATGTTAATGATGTATCTTTACAGCATTATCTTTCTTTTCAATATGTCCCTGATCCTGATACCATCCAGAAAGAGGTTCACAAAGTACCGCCAGGATATTGTGTGACAAAAGAGGCTGGCGATCGAATGGTTTTGGAGAAGTATTGGGAACCAAAGATGAAGCCGGTCCCTGCTAGTGATGGGAGCAGAATGATTGATGCCATTCAAACTGTGTTAGTCGATTCTGTGAAAATGCATATGCGAAGCGATGTTCCGGTTGGCTCTTTTCTGTCAGGCGGTGTTGATTCGAGTATCATTGCTTCCATTGCAAGTCAGTTCCATCCAGGTCTAAAAACATTTTCTGTAGGATTTAAGCAGGAGGGCTACAGTGAAATCGATGTTGCAAAAGAGACCGCAGCTGCCATTGGAGTAGAAAACTTTTCGTATTATGTAGATCATACGGAGTTTATGAGAGAGCTTCCCAAGATAATCTGGCATATGGATGATCCAGTAGCAGATCCTGCTTCTATACCGCTGTATTTTCTTGCCCGGGAAGCGCGCAAGCATGTAAAGGTTGTTTTATCAGGTGAAGGGGCAGACGAGTTGTTTGCAGGCTATAACATTTATAAAGAACCTTATGATCTGTCTGTCTTTGGGCATCTTCCAACAAGCATCAGGCAAGCATTAAAACAGCTTGCATCCATCTTTCCTGATGGAATAAAAGGCAAAAGCTTTATTGAAAGGGGAACAACCCTTCTGGAGGAACGCTATATAGGAAATGCCAACATTTTCTCTGCAGATGAGAAAAAACGGCTGTTAACAGGAAGAGATCATTATGTCAATCCAACAGAAATCACAGGAGATCTTTTTGAAAATGTCCGTCATCTCGACAGTGTTTCAAAAATGCAGTATATCGACCTCATGACGTGGCTGAAAGGAGATATTTTAGTTAAAGCAGATAAAATGACAATGGCTCATTCTCTTGAATTAAGAGTTCCCTTTCTGGATAAAGAGGTATTTCAAGCAGCAGCAGCTATACCCTATGAATGGAAAGTGAAAAATGGGGAGACCAAATATCTGCTTCGCCAGGCAGTCCGTGATCTAGTTCCTCCACACGTTCTTAACAGAAGAAAGCTAGGGTTCCCAGTACCAATCCGAAATTGGCTGAAATATGAGATGTATGAGTGGGCGAGTGCCCTCATTTCAGAAAGTGAATTGGATGGTCTGATCAATAAGGAATTTGCACATGAACTTCTTGAGAAGCATAGAAAAGGGGAAGCGGATTACAGCAGAAGGATATGGACGATTTTAACATTTATTATCTGGCATCAGGTTTTTATAGGAAATGTATACAGTTTTAACCGAGACAAGCTTGCTGCAGCAACATAAGAAAAGCCTCTTCATATGAAGGGGCTTTAAGCATAACGGATAAACTCATGCTGATGAAGGACTTCACTGTACTCATTAAGGAGTCCTTCAAATATACTGTCCCATGTTTGACTGAGGGCATAAGCACGCGCGCTCATTCCCATCTGATACCGCAAAGCATCATTTTGCAAAAGAGTTTCAATGGCGCTGATGAACTCTGATGCCGATCCTGTGCTGCATAAATACCCTGTTTTTCCCTGCTGAATAATGTTTTTTACTCCGCCTGAGTTTGCCCCGATAACGGGAGTCCCTGCAGCGAATGATTCAAGAACAACGTTTCCAAAAGTTTCGGTAGGTGAGGGAAAGACAAATAGATCAGAGCTGGAATAGATTTTTGCGAGCTTTTCGCCGCTTTCGTATCCGGCAAATGTCATATTGTCCGGTGCATCTTTCATCATTTCTTCTTTGGACGGTCCATCCCCGACAATTAAAAAGTGCACTTTGCTTTTTAGGTGCAGAGGAAGCTGGTGAGACATCTTCATTAATGTCTGAACATCTTTTTCAGGGGCTAGCCGCCCAACATAAGTTAAGATGAATTTTTCTTTTATTTGATATTCCAGCGTGACTTCTTTCCGCAGATAGTTGGGGTGAAATAATTCGCAGTCTACACCCCTGGACCATATATGGACATTTTCAAATCCCTGATGCAGCACTTGCTGCTTTGTTTCTTCAGAAGGCACAAAGATTTTCTCCAAAGGCCTGTGGAACCAATGCATATATTTCCATAAAATTTTTGAGAATATCTGCAGATCGTAAAATTCCAGATACTGATCAAAATCAGTATGATATGAACCGACAATGGGGATATTTAATTTCCTGGCATAATGCAGTCCGCATAAACCAATGTTAAAAGGAGTGGCTACATGAATAATGTCAGGCTTAAATCTGATGAGCTCAGACTTGACTTGCAGCATGTTCGGCCAGGCGAGCCTGCATTCCGGGTATAAAAAAAAGGAAGAACTCGCAAACCTGTGGATATGACTTGAAAAAAGAGATTCCTTTGTGCTTTCGGGAGCAAAAACTTTATATTCATGACCTTTGCTTTCTAAATAATCGGTAAGACGTTTTAACGTTCTCGCAACACCATTTACATCCGGTGCAAATGTGTCTGTGAATATCGCAATTTTCATCTTATCCCTCCATAAATCAGTTACAGTAGCCTGAGTTTATTTCAAATTCAGCTGGAACTTAGAGAATCAGAGAAGCCCCGAAATATTTATTAATAAGTAGAAAACAAGTAATGCCTGCTGTAGTGCCGAGTAAACATCCTGCCAGTACATCAGAAGGGTAATGCAAGCCCAGATACATTCTTGAGACACCGATGATGATTCCGAGCGGCAAAAGCAGGATGGCTGCCTGAGGGAAGATAAAAATAAAAGGAATAATTACTGAAAAAATAGCTGTTGTATGTCCAGATGGAAAAGAATGATCTTCTAGCGGATTTGCCGTTACTTTTATTTCTAATAAAGCAAGATAGGGACGTTTGCGCGGATAGCGTTTTTTTACAAATGCTACAGGCAGATGACTAATGAGCAATGCTGCTGCACTTGCGATGGCCGCCATGCGTGTTTCGCCGCCCGTCATGAATATAAGCAGCAGACAAACGGAAATCGTGAAGGTCGCTCCGCCAATATGTGTAATATTGCGGAAAAAGCAATTCATAAATTTCCGGTCAAAATGCCGGTTAACACTGCGAAACAATCTGCATTCGAAATCGTACATGTTTTCCATTAGTTTGGTCATCAATCGGATGCTCCTTTTCAACCCTGTTTAACCACATTGTAAAACACAAATATTTAGCAAATAATAAGGAAATGTAAAATTTACAAGTAAATTTTTTACAAAATAGCACCAGGATCGTTTAGGTCAGCCTGAAGCTATTTTCACAAATTTATTTGAGGAGATGACAAATAGCAGCTAATAAAAAAACGTGAAATCGCAGACAAGGGCAATTTCACGGAAATACAGGAAGATGAAAACACCCATTACTCGGTGTTAACTTATATGAAGTGAGAGTATGAATTATTCTTGGTTATTCTGGATCTTCTTATAATATTGACCTTTTTCAGTATACTCGCGGCGAATGCGCTCCATGTCTTTTCGATCTTCCTCATTTAATTCCCGGACTGCTTTCGCAGGTCTTCCGAACGCAAGTGTGTTTGGCGGAATCTTCTTACCCTGGGGGACTAAGCTGCCAGCACCAATGAAAGCACCTTCGCCTATTTCTGCACCATCGAGTATAATGGAACCCATCCCGATCAATGATTGCTTTCTAATAATCGAGCTATGTAAAATGACTTGATGGCCCACAGTTACCTCATCTTCAATGATAAGAGGAGCATCCGGGCTTTGATGCAGGCAGCACTGATCTTGTATGTTTACCCTGCTGCCAATAACTGTAGGGGAAACATCGCCTCTTATCACCGTATGAAACCAAATGCTTGATTCATCACCAATTATGACGTCACCGGTAATCACAGCGGAGTCTGCGATAAATGCCGATTTTGAAATTTGGGGAAAGCTTTCTTTATAAGGGTATATCATAAATTAAAATCTCCTTTATATATGTAAAATGTACACATCGTTATTATAGCAAACTAAAACATATTTTCTGAAAAGAAAGGTGTGAACAAGATCATGTGGAAATGGGAATGTGAAGACTCGAATCCTAAGGGTGTTATCGTAATTGTGCACGGTGCAGCAGAACATCACGGACGTTACCGCTGGCTCGTTGAAATGTGGAAGTGCTCCGGGTATCATGTCATTATGGGAGATCTCCCGGGTCAAGGTACATCGACGAGAAGACGGGGTCATATTCTGTCATTTGACGAGTATATCACCGAATTTAATGTGTGGGTGGATGAAGCACGGAAGCTTGGATTGCCTCTTTTTTTACTGGGTCACAGCATGGGCGGGCTGATCGTCATACGGGCTCTGCAGGAAAAACACCAGCATATAAACGGTGTTATTTTATCTTCACCATGCCTTGGCCTCGTATATAAGCCAAGTAAAGCGATGGAGCTGATTTCTAAACCTTTAAACATTATTGCTCCGGCATTGAGAGTTGATTCCGGCTTATCTGTAAGTATCGCTACAAGAAATAAAGAAGTGAGAGACGCCGATGAGAATGATACACTTTATGTGACAAAGGTGTCCATAAGATGGTATCGTGAATTAATTAAGGCAATTGAGCAGGCGCATATAAACGTGAAGAAGTTTCCTGATTTACCTCTTCTAGTCATGCAGGGCGGGGATGATAAAGTGGTTGACAGCTCGGCTGTTAAGACATGGTTCAACCGTGCTGCTTTGTCAGAAAAAGCTTTTAAAGAATGGAAAGGCTTCTATCACGAAATATTTAATGAGCCTGAGCGGGATCAAGTATTTAAGTACGCTCAATCGTTTGTCGATGCACATTTAGAGAGCTGATAATAAAGAGGTGATCTTATTGACGGCAATACCGCAGCACCCGCTGCGACTAATGGCGAAAATTTATAAAGATATTTTTCCGATTGTGCATACCCATCTAAATGGATGGAGAGAAAAAGCAAGTCAGATTCAGAATGCGGAACTTAGAAATCAGGCGCTGGCAAGTATAAATGATAAATCCTTCCACTGTGAGGGCGGAGGGATTTTTGGCCTTTTATCAGAGACAAACAAGCATGAATGCATTGAATTTATTGTAGCTTATCAGACGATAAGTGATTATCTTGATAATTTATGCGACCGAAGTACATCGCTTGATCCATTGGATTTTGCCATGCTTCATCAATCAATGAATGATGCACTGACTGTAGGAGCACCCCTGAAGAATTACTATTCTTACCGGACCGATCAAAATGACGGCGGATACTTGCACGCACTCGTATCCACTTGCCAGAATATATTAAGCAGACTCGGTAACTACTCTCTTATTGCAGAGCATCTGCTCGAATTATCCTGTTATTACTGTGATTTGCAAGTACATAAGCATGTAACCATGGATGAGCGCATTCCAAGGCTTGAAACATGGTTTGAAAAAAACAAACAGGGATTGCCGGACATGCAGTGGTATGAATTTTCTGCATGCGCAGGATCAACTTTAGGCATTTTTTGTCTGGTCTCTTACGCATTCCGGGATGATTTCAGCGAAAAAGAAGCCTTCCGCATCCGTGAAAGCTATTTTCCGTACGTTCAAGGATTGCATATTCTGCTCGACTATTTAATTGATCAGGAAGAAGACCGGATCGGCGGAGATTTGAATTTCTGCAATTATTATGAAACCGAGCAGGAAATGATGATGAGGCTAGAGCATTTCGTCCTTCAGGCTGAATCAAACCTCAGCGGAATTCCTCATGAAAACTTTCATAAACTTATTCACAGAGGACTGCTTGGCGTTTATTTATCCGACGAGAAAGTAACTTCAAGAAAAGACCTCGGGAAGCTTGCCAGACAGTTAATCAAACTTGGAGGAAAAACGTCTTCATTCTTTTATTGGAATGGACGGGCCTACAGGGCTATTCAGAAAATGGCTGCCAGAAGCTCTTAAGGAAAAGAGACCGGGATTCTTTCCCGGTCTCTTTCTATGCCTGCATTTTTTCAATTGCCAGTATAAATGGAGCACTGTTCTTTTGATTAAGAAATTGATATTGCAGAACGTGCGCCTTTTTTTGATCCAGCTGTCCTGCATATTCTAAAAGGGCATCACGTTCCATTTTCCCGCCGGGGTGACCGTGATAAATGACAAGAATGATGACTCCTCCCTGCTTCATCATGGAAAAGAGCTGTTCAATTGCCCCGATCGTTGACTCTGGCTTCGTGACGATTTCTTTGTCGCCGCCAGGCAAATAGCCTAAGTTGAAGATAGCAGAAGCTATATTTCCTGAGACAGCCGCCGGCAGGCAGTCAGCTGCCTTTTCATGGCTTTCTTTAAATAGTGTTACACGGTCAGTTAATGAGTGTTCTGACAGACTTGCTGATGTCGCTTGAATGGCATTATCCTGAATATCAAACCCATAAACATGCCCGGTTTCACCGACAAGTTCTGCGAGAAAAACCGTATCATGTCCGTTTCCAATTGTAGCGTCTATTGCAATGTCACCTAGAGTCACTGTCTTGGATAAGAGGGATTTTGCAAAAGGAAGCACCCGTTCTAATTTCATTCTGCGGTTACCTGTTCTTTCTGAAAGTATTTTCCCTGATAGCTGCCCCGGGCTTTAAGTTCTGCATCAATGGAGTTCAGAACATCCCACTTGTTCACACTCCACATCGGGCCAATCATTAAATCAATTGGTCCATCCCCTGTAATCCGGTGAACAATCATTTCCGGCGGCAGAATTTCAAGCTGATCGCACACCAGGCTCACATAGTCTTCTTTTGTTAAAAATTCCAATTTGCCCTTCTCATACTGCTTTACCATTGGCGTCCCTTTTAATAAGTGAAGAAGATGGATTTTAATGCCCTGTACATCCAGTTTTGAAACGGCACGGGCTGTTTCCATCATCATTTCATTTGATTCAAGCGGAAGACCGTTAATAATATGGGAACAAACTCGAATGTTATGTTTGCGGAGCTTTTCTACGCCTTCTTTATAGCATTCATAATCGTGAGCCCGGTTTATAAGCAGTGCTGTCCGCTCATGAACAGTCTGCAGCCCAAGTTCGACCCACAGGTACGTTCTTTCGTTCAATTCAGCCAAATACTCCAGCACATCATCCGGCAGACAGTCCGGCCTTGTCGCAATGGAAAGCCCTACAACACCGTCCAATTCTAAAACAGACTCAAATTTCTCTCGCAGCACCTCAACTGGTGCATGAGTATTTGTATAAGCTTGAAAATAAGCCATGTATTTGCCGTTTTTCCATTTTTCGTGCATTTTATCTTTTATTTGATTGAATTGAGTAACAAGATCCTCTGCGCGGTTTCCTGCAAAATCGCCTGAACCGGCTGCACTGCAAAATGTGCAGCCGCCGTATGCTGCAGTCCCGTCGCGATTGGGGCAGTCAAATCCTCCGTCTAATGCTACTTTAAAAACTTTATGTCCAAAGTGATTTCTTAAATGATAATTCCATGTATGATACCGTTTTTCATCTGCTGCATATGGAAAAGGGTTTATCTGCTTCAAACTAGAAAAACCTCCTTAAATCGTAAATAGCCATCAGAGCATTTTATCATGGTGTTTGTCTCCATGACAAACACCTGTAACGTCATTTCCAATTGTTTTTCCGTAATTTGAATGCTGAAATAGAGCAAACTATCTGTAATGAAGTGAAATGCTTCATTTACTTATAGGGGGTTTGCAAAATGGCAACAAGACAATCTGTAACTGAATGTCTCGACAGATGCACAAATACGTATGACTATGCCAGAAATCAATATGCTGAAGGATCTAAGCAGGAGCATTACAATGACACAGAGTATTCACAAGCTCAGCAAATGCTTGAGGATGCGGTAAATGAGTGCAATTCTTTAACATTAAGCGCCAATGATCAGCAAAAAGAACAGCTTTACAGAATGCGCCTTCAGCTTCAGCAGCTTCAAAATGAAATGATTTTACTTGATCATTAGGAGGTCTGTGTCAGATGAAAAAACGTTCAAAACAGAATAACCCTGAACAAAAGACAAGAAACGGCGCTAATAATCAGGATGTTGAATTTGGGAAAGATTTCGATCCTGTTAAGCAATCCAAGAAAAAGTACGAGCAGCAGGGACAGCCTGTAAAATCGAAACAGCGTTCTGAATAAGGTTGAAAACTGCTTCCATAATGGAGGCAGTTTTTATTTTTTGGCTCTTTTCTTAAGGCTTGTTGTTTTAGGCTAGAACATGCGGTTGATTCCACATATCAGTGCAAAAACCAAAATTGTGGAATTATAGATGTAGTTGATTCCACGTTTCAGTGCCAAAACCAAAATTGTGGAATCATAACATGTGGTTGATTCCACTTCTCAGTGCAAAAACCAAAATTGTGTAATCATAGCATGCGGTTGATTCCACGTTTCAGTGAAAAAACCTAAATCGTGGAATCATAGCGTGCATTTGATTCTACTTTTCTGCACAATAACCAAATTTATAAAGGGTAGTCAAAAACACAATCTATGCGAAAACAGCCAAATTTTTTAAAAAACTCATTGACAATGTATGTAAAAAAATATAATGTACTAGGTGTACTACATAACATAATACACCTAGTACATTAGAAACAGTATATATCCCGGTTAAAGAAAGAAGGGAGACGGATGATTCAAATTGATCCGCGCAGTTCAACAGCAATCTATGAGCAAATCATACAGCAGATGAAAGAACTTTGTTTAAAGGGAGTATTAAAGCCTGGTGAAAAATTGCCGTCTGTAAGGGAGCTCTCAACAATGATTATTGCAAATCCAAATACAGTGAGCAAAGCTTATAAAGAATTAGAACGGGAAGGCATCATTGAAACCTTAAGGGGAAGAGGAACCTTTGTATCGGAAAATGTCCAAATAACATTGGATCAGGGGAAGATGGAGATGATTAAAGAACAGTTAAAACCGCTTATTGTAGATGCGGTATATGCAGGTGTGGACATTGAAATCATCCATAAATGGATTGAGGAAATCAGCAGGGAAATGAGAGGTGGAAGAAATGATTGAGCTGAAGAATCTTTCAAAGACGCTTGATGGAGAAAAAGTGCTTGATTCCATCTCACTGAAGCTCGGCAAAGGTGAGATATTTGGATTGCTTGGCCGGAATGGTTCAGGGAAAACAACGATTTTACGGTTAATTCAGCAGATAATTCTGCCAGATGAAGGAGAGGTTTTGTTTGAGGGTGTCTCGATAAAAGAAAATCCTCTTGTTAAACGGAAAGTGGTTTTAGTATCTGTTCATAATCCATTTTATGAAAGATACACGTACAGAGAACTAGTGCGTATTCTTAAGCCGCTCTATCCAGATTTTGATGTGACGTACTCAAATGAACTGATCAACAGATACGCTATTCCTGAAACAAAAAAATACCGTGAGCTTTCAACCGGTTTGAAAAAACAGCTTGCCCTGATTCTTGCATTTGCAACTCGTCCTGCAGTGATTATGCTTGATGAACCGACAGACGGCATTGATGCTGTAACACGTCATGATCTCCTGCAGCTGATGATTGATGAAGTCGCAGAAAGGGAAACGGCTATTCTCATTACATCTCACCGGTTAGAAGATATCGAACGAATCTGCAGCCGCATTGGTTTTTTGGAAGGGAAATCCCTTACAAACGTAATGGAAATGGACGCAGTAAAAGAAGATTACATGAAAATTCAGGCAGTATTTGATGAGGATGTTCATCTGTTAATCAGAGAACGGAACATCTCCATTCTCGATTACACAGGTGTATTTTATACCCTGCTTTTAAAAAGAGATGACGAAGAGAGTAAGAATTGGCTGAGAACACTGAATCCTAAAGTGTGGAATCAGCTTCCGGTCAATTTGGAAGAAGTATTTATCGCTAAGTTTGGAGGGAAGCGGAGATGGTAGGAGGTCTTTTTGAAAAAGAGCTTAAGCAAGTAAGGACGCTGTTTCTCTTCTTGTTTGTATTTAACGCGTTTGCATTGCCATTTACTATTTGGTCACAGTATTCAAGTTATATGGAATTTTTGAAAAAACATCCCAACTATTCTCTTGAACCCTTTGTCTTTCAATTTGGGGAGATCCGCTTCTTTTCATCAGCTCACTGTTTGTCTTTTTTATTGCCATAAATCAAATAGGGACAGAACGGGCGAAAGGAATCATGGATTTTACTCTCGCTCTCCCGTACAAGAGATCTAACATATTTTTCGTGAAATGGGTTATAGCTTTTGGAATTATCGTATTATCCACACTCATTTCGCTGATTTTATCAGGCAGCTACATTGAATGGCACAATATTCCTGTTTCTCAGTCGCTGTTCCACTATTATTTTATCTACTTTTCGTCCCTTACGATGGTTTATACACTGACCTTGTCGGCAGGAGCACTTACCGGAACACCATTTGCGCAGGGGCTGACAGCAATCAGTGCTTCTGTTCTGCCGCTGCTGTTTACATTTGTTATTGGGATGAATGTCGAGGCATTCAGGATTGTTTCCTATTCAGAAATGGAATTGTTGTATGAAGCAGGGTATTTACTTACTCCGGCTCTTCAATTTTTCGGGGGGACGTTCTTTCGGGAGATCGCATCCGCTTACAGGTACTATTTCGCCATTCCAGGCAGTATGGCGATCATTTTCTATCTTATTGGCTATTTTTCGTTCATTAAGCATCCAAATGAGCGAAACGGAAATTTCTTTTTGTGGAAACAGCTGAATTTACCAGTTCAAATAATTGTTATTCTGCTCGGTGTGCTTGGTTTCAGTTCAATGGGATACGGTATCTCTAATGAAAGTTTTACAGGCTATATCTTAGGTGCCATTATTGGTGCAGCAGTCAGTATCATACTTGGCTATTACTTGATTTATAAAAAAACAAAGCAGGCATAGGAGAGAGAAACATGATTAAAGTTGAACATTTAAGTCACTCCTTTAAGGTTGGGAAAAAAGGCAGTGAAAGAGAAATTCCGGTTTTAAAAGATGTAACACTTGAAGTGAAAAAAGGGGAAATTGCATCGATAGTCGGCAGAAGCGGTTCCGGAAAATCGACTTTGCTGAATCTTGTATCAGGTTTTATCCCGCCGACAGCCGGCAAGATACTGGTAGACGGTACAGTTGTTACAGATTTCAATGAGAAGGAATGGGCTGAGTTCCGGTTAAACACTTTCGGTTTTATTTTTCAAAGCTTTCAGCTGATACCCAGCCTGACGACTTTTGAAAATATAGAACTTCCTTTGACATTAAAGGGCATACCTTCGTCTGAACGCAAAACAATCGTGACAGAGATGCTTTATCGCATTGGGCTTGAAAACCATTCATCCCATTATCCGAATGAACTTTCCGGAGGTCAGCAGCAGCGTGTTGGAATTGGCCGTGCTTTAATTACTAATCCGGAAATCATCCTGGCTGATGAGCCGACAGGAAGTCTTGACAGTGAAACAGAAAAAGAGATTCTTCTGCTGATCAAAGAATTAAACGCTGAAAAAGGCATTACTTTTTTTATCATCACACATGACGAGGAAGTAGCTGCTTACAGTGACCGCAGATTTGAGCTTCAAGATGGTGTGTTAAAGGAAGGGGGTGTTCCGGTTGAAATTTAAAGATCAGCTAAGCTTAGTGAAACGCAATATGAAGAAAAACCGGATGCGGGTATTTATGACCGTCCTTGCTACAACGATAGGCTGCGCCTTTTTAATTGTCCTTGCGTCTGTTGGATTCGGCATGCAAAAAAGTATGCAGGAGGAGTTGTTAAGCGCACAAAAGCTGAATGAAATTCAAATCAGCGGCAAAGAAACTGACGGGAAATATGAAGAGCCTTCAAAGGCTCAGATAAATGAACTCGAGAAAATGAAAAATGTTGCAGCGGTAGTGAGAAGATCAGGTGTTTCTCCAACTGCTGAAAAAGCCGTTAAGCTTTCAGACAGGACAGCTTATTCTGCGAACCCCATTCTCACAAATATGGAACAGGAGCTCAAAGGGAATTTAGAACTTGAAACTGGAAGTATTCCAACAAATGAAAATGAAGTAATTGTGGGCTATCACTTTGGGAAAGCCCTGCTTACTGAAGGAGAAAGAAAAACACAGGATGAAATCGATCAAAATTCTGACTCAGCTCAATCACCGCCAAAAGGATACAGTGGGGAACTGATTGGGAAAGAAATTGTGTTTTCAATGATCGAGCAAATAGACGGGAAGCCTGCAGAAAAAAGCTGGAAGTTTAAAATCACAGGGATTGCTAAAGAGCCTGCAAGGGATTACATGGAAGATGCTTCTGTCTATATCAGTGAAAAATGGAAACCTGAAATGACTGCTTTTGCTAAGACGGCAGATGGAGCTTCAGAATTTGAAATGGCTGAGTATGATCAGGTGCTTGTTTATACAGCAAGAATTGATCAGGTAGAAGGAGTCACTGAAGCATTAAAAGAAAAGGATTATCTCGTATATTCAATTACCGAAGAACTGGATAATTTGAATTTATTCTTTAATGCATTTAAAGCAGGTCTGATTTTCATTGGAACGGTAGCAGTCCTTATCGCCTCAATCGGAATTTTTAATACGATGACCATGGCTGTGACAGAACGCACACAGGAAATTGGCATCATGAAAGCAATCGGTGCGCAGCCTAGTATAATTAGAAGAATATTCTTATTGGAAAGTGCATTTATTGGCATCCTTGGCGCTTTGCTCGGAGTCGCGATTTCTTACATAATCAGTTTGGCTGCTAATTTCGCTATCCCTCTCATCTTAGAGTCGGTCTCAGAGGGAAGTATGGATGGAGTAGATTTCACCTTCTCTTCTATCCCGCTCAGCCTTGTCCTGATTGCGAGTGCGATCAGCGTGGGAGTAGCAGTTATCTCAGGCTTGAGACCTGCAGTGAAAGCAACTAACATCAATGTCCTTTCAGCATTGAGACGTGAACTATAACAAGAAGCAGGCGGAATTTGCCTGCTTTTTTTTGAGAGGAGGATTCATATGAAGAAAGGATTTCTAAATCTGCTGATTGCGTTTATCTTCATGCTTTTATTTTTCCTGCCTGTTAAAGATTTTTTCAGCAGCGGAATGAAAATCTCCGTTCTGAATTCGACTGGACGAGAGATCAGCGGTCTTGAAATCTCTTATTATTATAATGATGAAAAGATACTCATTCCTTCACTGAAACCGAATGAGGTGCGTGAGATTACAATTGTGCCTGATGAGGATTTCAGTGAAAGCTCCATGCAGCTCTTTTACACAGATCAAACCGGAAAGCTGAGACAGGAAATGATATTCGGCTACTTTGAAAAAGGGTACAAGGGCACTGCAGCAATAACGGCAAGATCAGTGAACAACGAAGGGGTAATTACATTCAAGGTGAACGAAGAATTAAATGTATATTGAGTTGCTTTGGCATGAACCGGCAACTGAAATCATTTTTAGGCTGCAAGCCTCCGAACCGTTATTCCTTTTCTGCTTCTTTGAACTGAACAGCGGATCCAGCATTTCTTTATTGCATTCTCCTTTAAAAAGGACTACAATCTTCAATGGATTAAAAAAGACGCGAAGGCAAACTGATGCTTTCGTGCTTTTTTGTGAGTTTTTTTGAAGGAGGTTTTATCATGCCGCGTTCTTTATGGCTACTGATTATTGGCATGCTGATCAATGTCACGGGATCATCGTTTCTATGGCCTTTAAATACGATTTATATTCATGACCATCTTGGCAAATCGTTAACCGTTGCCGGAGTTGTTCTGATGTTAAACTCTGCTGCGAGTGTGGCAGGAAATCTGATTGGCGGTGTTTTATTTGACCGCTTTGGAGGATACCGATCAATCTTAAGCGGAATTATCCTTACGTTTGCAGCTATTTTAGGTCTGGTGTTTTTTCATGGCTGGCCATCATATATCGTCTTTTTGACACTTGTAGGTTTTGGATCCGGAATTGTGTTTCCTTCTATGTATGCACTCGCTGGAACCGTTTGGCCTGAGGGCGGCAGGAAGGCTTTTAATGCCATCTATGTCTCTCAAAATGCAGGAGTCGCTGTCGGAGCAGCGCTTGGAGGATTAATTGCAGGGTATTCCTTTCAATATATTTTCATTGCGAATGCAGCTTTGTATGCTGTATTTTTCTTGCTTGCATGTTTCGGATATCGAAATATAGCTGCACGTCCAGCAGCACAAACATCGATCCTGCAGCAGTCATCTAAAGTGAGAAAAAATGATAAATTTACTGCCCTTATCATTCTTTGCTCAGGATATGCACTTTGCTGGGTGGCCTATGTGCAGTGGCAATCGACAATTGCTGCACATACTCAGGAGCTTGGCATTCCGCTTACCCAATACAGCTTAATATGGACCGTCAACGGGGCGTTAATTGTTTTTGCCCAGCCTTTAGTGAATACCTTTGTTAAGTATTTTGCTGAATCCATTAAAAAACAGATGATGATAGGATTTGTTATATTTATCGTTTCTTTTGCAGTCGTTCCGTTTGCAGATGCGTTCAGCGGATTTATGGCTGCGATGATTATTTTGACAGTTGGAGAAATGCTTGTGTGGCCTGCAGTCCCAACGATAGCTAACGACCTTGCACCTAAGGGGAAAGAAGGTTTTTATCAGGGATTCGTCAACAGTACAGCGACAGGCGGAAGGATGATTGGTCCTCTCCTCGGCGGGGTTCTGGTAGATATGTACGGAATGAACATGCTTTTCCTCGTTTTGATTGGATTGCTTTTCCTTGCAATGTTCACAACCTCGATCTACGATAAAAAAATGAAAGAACAGTCTGTAAGTGAACCAGTTATAAGTTCATAAGGGGAGGCTGGGACAAATGGTTTTCAGCCAAAGAAAAATCCGAACTATTATGTGAAATTCCAACTTGAATTTCGTTTTAGTTCGGATTTTTTCTTTGGCTCTTTTCATAAATATTGTTGCTGCAGTACTAAATGTTAGAAATATTAAGTTCCTGGAGCTGCAAGGAACGGACATTATTTATAATGAAAAACAACACTTTATGCGAAACTAGCTCTTTCTTTTAATGGTTTTCGCACTATTCAATGTTCAGCTTTCATTCTCGTTACGTCCCAGTCTCTTTTTTAAATCTGAGGAACGCAGCCGTTTTCATATCTTTTGTGATACGATGATAAAAAAGGTTTAATGGGTGGGAGAAACAATGTTCAATCAAAGCTTTCCATATGCAAAAGAGATTTTTGAAACCGTTATTGAAAATGCATTTGCCTGGATAGTGATTGTAGATGATAAAGGGAAAGTCATTTATATGAACGAAGACTATTGCAGATTTCTTGAGGTAGACCGCAATACCGTACAAGGGCGGCACGTAACGGATGTGATCGAAAATACAAGAATGCATCTGGTCGTTCAGACTGAAAAGGAAGAAATTGCAGATCTTCAATATATTAGAGGAAATTACATGATTGCCAACCGAATTCCGATTTTTGCAAACGGGAAGATTGTCGGAGCGTTTGGGACCGTTATGTTCAGAGATACAAAAGAGTGGAATGAAATGAACAGCCAAGTGAGGCATCATTTATCATCTATTCAAAAATATCTTGATCAGCAGGAGCAGACGGGTGCGAAGTATACGTTAAATGATATTAAATCAAATTCGAGAAAAATTTTAGAATTAAAAGAGAAAGTAAAAGCCATTGCTGCAAGTGACAGCTCAGTTCTTTTAAGGGGCGAAAGCGGGACAGGAAAAGAATTATTTGCTCATAGTATTCATCAGCTGAGCCACCGCAATGATCAGCCTTTTATTAAAGTAAACTGCGGGGCTATTCCTGAGCATCTGCTTGAATCTGAACTCTTCGGCTACGAGGAAGGAGCGTTTACTGGGGCAAAAAAAGGCGGCAAGAAGGGGAAATTCCAGCTCGCAAATGGAGGAACCATTTTTCTTGATGAAATTGGAGATATGTCCTTGCATATGCAGGTTAAGCTGCTTCGCGTGCTGCAGGAAAAGGAACTCGAGCCGGTTGGTTCCATAAAAAGCATTCCGCTGGATGTTCGGGTGATTGCGGCAACCAATCGTCCGCTTGAATTGATGATGAAAGAAAATCGCTTTCGCGAAGATCTCTATTACCGCATAAGTGTCATTCCGTTTAATATTCCAGCGCTTAGAGAACGGATTGAAGATATAGAGACTCTGGTCAATCACTTCATGCAGAAGATTTCCCTGCGCACAGGCAAACGGATTATCGGCATTCATGAAGATGTGATGAATACCTTCTATCAATATCATTGGCAGGGGAACATCCGCGAGCTTGAAAATGTCATCGAAGCAGCGATTCATCTGACTGATGACGTCATTATAGGCATTGATGCCATTCCTGACTACATCCGGAAGATTCATTCCTTCGAAACGGAAGATATTACGTTAAAAGAGATGCTTGAAGAAACGGAAAAAAGAGTCATTATTGCTGCTTTAAAAAAATGGAGCGGCGATAAACAGAAAGCCGCTAAATCTTTGGGGATCAGTAAATCAAGCATGTATGAGAAAATACAAAAATATGAGCTGACGTTATAGTCCAGAATTTTGGAATAGAGTCCATAATTCTGGACTTTTCTTTTTTCTTATACAGGCCATATCGCCTACTTCAAATAAAACTTGTCCAAGTTCATTTTATATTCCGAAAAATCGGAATATAAAATGATTCTGTGAACGATTTGTTACTCTTTATCCCCGTTTTTAAAGTTGGCACGGCTCTTGCATATATAATAGCGAGAACAAAGAAGGGAGGATCTTCATGAAAACACTTCATCATTCATTCACCGATGCCGTTAAAGATATAAAAGATGGATCGACGCTTATGGTCGGCGGATTTGGTCTTTGCGGCATTCCAGAAAATCTGCTGCTTGCTCTAGTAGAAACAGAAGTAAAGAATTTGACTGTGATCTCCAACAATTGCGGTGTAGATGATTGGGGTCTTGGACTGCTTTTGAAAAATCGTCAAATAAAAAAAATGGTTGCATCTTATGTTGGCGAAAATAAGGAATTTGAGCGCCAGGTTTTATCAGGCGAGCTTGAGGTCGAGCTTTTGCCGCAAGGCACCTTAGCTGAAAAGATCCGTGCTGGAGGAGCAGGCATCCCCGCTTTCTTCACACCTGCAGGAGTAGGCACACAAATCGCAGAAGATAAGGAAAGCCGCGTTTTTGATGGGAAAGAATATGTACTGGAGACTGCACTAACAGCTGACTTCAGCTTGATCAGAGCGGCCATTGCAGATAAGTGGGGAAATTTAATTTACAGCAAAACGGCTCAAAATTTTAATCCGATGATGGCAGCTGCCGGAAAAATAACGATTGCGGAGGCGGAAGAAATTGTCGAGGTAGGAGACTTAAATCCAGAGCATATCCAAACACCAAGCATTTATGTTCAGCGCCTTATTCAAGGTGTACAGCAAAAGAAGATTGAGAGATTGACCGTCCAAAAAGTGTAATGGAGGTGAAAAGGATGACAGGAGAGAAGTATACACAGAGGGAAAAAATCGCAATAAGAGCCGAACAGGAAATTGAAAGCGGTTACTATGTAAATTTAGGAATAGGTATGCCAACGCTTGTCGCAAATTTCATTTCAGAAAATAAGCAAGTGGTGCTGCAATCTGAAAATGGTCTGCTCGGAATTGGGCCATTTCCTTCAGAAGATCAGGTGGATCCGGATTTAATCAATGCAGGGAAAGAGACCGTTACCGCGATTAATGGAGCAAGTTATTTCAGCAGTGCAGAATCTTTCGGGATGATCCGGGGGGGACATATTGATCTCGCCATCCTCGGAGGAATGGAGGTATCGGCTTCAGGCGATCTAGCAAACTGGATGATTCCCGGAAAAATGATTAAAGGCATGGGCGGCGCTATGGATCTTGTGCATGGTGCAAAAAAAATTGTTGTGATTATGGAGCATGTCTCTAAAAATGGAGCTCCTAAGATTGTAAAGGAATGCTCGCTTCCTCTTACCGGAAAAGGCGTAGTAAACAGGATTATTACAGACCGGGCTGTTATAGACGTGACTGAGGATGGTCTGAAGCTTGCCCAGGTTTATGACGGTTATACTGTGGAAGAAATTCAGGCGGTTACAGAGCCTGAACTGATTGTCAGTGAACATCTTTTAAAACAGAGACAGTTGGACTAGGGGGAATGTAAATGTTAAGCATGATCGGATTAATCGGCGGTCTGGCATTATTAATTTTTTTAACAATGAAAGGCATGAACCTGCTTGTTGCAGGTCCATTATGCGCATTATTTGTAGCAGTTCTGAGCGGAATGCCGCTGTTTCCGCAGCTTGTAGGCGAAGGGGAAGCCAATTTCGTAGGAAATTATATGACAGGGTTCTCAAGTTTTGTTACCTCATGGTACTTAATGTTCCTGCTTGGAGCCATATTCGGTAAGGTAATGGAGGACAGCGGTGCAGCAGACAGCGTTTCCCAGTGGATCGTATCCAAAATTGGGATGAAGCGCGCTGTTTTGGCAATTGTTATTGCCTGTGCTGTACTGACATACGGAGGCGTAAGCTTATTCGTTGTAGCGTTCTCTGTGTACCCTATGGCAATCAGCTTATTCAGACAGGCTGACCTGCCGCGCCGTTTTATTCCGGCAGCACTTGCATTTGGTTCTGTTACTTTTACGATGACTTCAGCTGGATCTCCTGAGATTCAAAACTGGATCCCAATTGAGTTTTTAGGTACAACTCCATATGCAGGCTGGGAAGTCAGCTTAATCGTTGCCATCTTCATGATGATTTTCGGCTACTGGTGGCTGAAACGAATGATCAGCAAAGCAGTCGGCAAAGGGGAAAGGTTTGAAGCGAGGGATAATGATCCTAAAAATGAAAACCGTGATTTGCCGAATCCGTTCCTTGGACTGGTTCCGCTGCTGGTCGTCCTTATCATCTCATTTATTTTCCATGATTCTTTAAAGCAGTCTGCTTTAATTATCGCTCTCCTTGGCGGTGTAATCGCGACTTATTTATTAAACAGAAAATATTTCAAATCGTTCTGGAACGCTGTATCCGAAGGAACGATGGGTGCTCTTATAGCAATCGGGAACACAGCAGCTGTAGTAGGATTTGGCGGCGTTGCTAAAGCAGTGCCTGCATTTGAAACCGCTGTCAATGCAATGACGAGCATCCCTGGAAGCCCTCTGATCGGCGGAGCCATCGCGGTCAGTGTTATTGCCGGTATGACAGGTTCATCATCTGGCGGTCAGGCAATTGCCCTTCCGTTGCTTGCGCCTCACTATTTGGATATGGGTGTCAACGCGGAAGCACTTCACCGCACAATCTCGATTTCTTCCGGAGCGCTTGATTCATTGCCGCACAATGGTTATGTTGTTACGACGGTTCGCGCAATTTGCGGAGAGTCTCACCAGGCAGCTTACGGTGCAGTTGGAGCAGTAACTGTTATTGTTCCTCTATTAGGAACAATACTTGCAATCATCTTGTTCTCTCTTGGACTGGGAATCTAATACTGGAGGTTTACGATTTTGGAAAAAGATCAAGTTGTTTTTATAACAGGAGCTGCGCAGGGCATTGGCTATGAAATGGCAAAGGCTTTTGCAGAAAACGGAGCTAAAGTAGCCCTGACAGATTTAAACGAAGAAAAAGTAGCAGAAAGTGCCGAATCATTGAAAGCATTAGGGTATGAGGCGATCGGTATAAAATGCAATGTGACAAGTGAAGATGATATTGCGGCAGCCATTTCGCAGACAGTAGAAGAATTTGGCACCATTCATATCTTAATGAATAATGCAGGACTTCAGCATGTCTCAATGATTGAAGATTTCCCGACAGAAAAATTTGAGCTTCTTATCAATGTGATGCTTGTTGCACCATTTATTGCTACGAAACATGTTTTTCCAATCATGAAGAAGCAGAAATTCGGCAGAATCATCAATTTATCATCAATAAACGGTCTTGTCGGTTTTGCCGGAAAATCCGCCTACAACAGTGCCAAACATGGTGTGATTGGATTAACAAAAGTTGCAGCGCTTGAGGGTGCTGCAGACGGAATCACGGTTAATGCCATTTGTCCCGGTTACGTCGACACGCCGCTTGTCAGAAATCAGCTGAGTGATCTTGCAAAGACAAGAAATGTTCCTTTAGAAAGTGTTCTGGAGGAAGTCATCTATCCGCTTGTCCCGCAAAAAAGATTGCTTCAAGTGTCTGAAATTGCTGACTATGCATTATTTTTGGCAAGTGAAAAAGCAAAAGGAGTCACTGGTCAGGCAGCTGTCATTGATGGAGGCTACACGGTGCAGTGATAAATGGTACTTATCGCTTATTCTAAAAACCGAAAAAACGTTCGGTCTAGTGAAAAAGTATGATAAATAGTTTCCTGAAAATTCCTTCTATTTAATCAAGCTTGTTTTACCTCCATTCACATATAATGGAAGTAAAACAAGCTTCTATTTTTTCATAAATCTGTACAAGCAAAGAGAAGCTTAACTATCTTGTACCTGAAGTCGCGTGCCGAAATTATTACGGCTTTAGGAAGGTGATCTTATGCTGCAGACAGTAGTTGTGGCGTCATTGATTGGGGGGTTAATGGGTTTACTCGGTCATATTAAAAAGAAAGGAAGGATAGAAAAACCAAGAATGACGAAACGGTTTATCTACTTAGGATTCTGGGAAGATATTGCAATGGGAATAACAGCTTCAATCCTGCTTGTTTTATCTACAGAACCCTCATCCTCATTTCAGCTTGTCGTGCTTTCAATTATCGCTGGGTACAGCGGGGAAGCGGTACTAAGGAGTTTTGACTTTGTCAGACAGCAGCAGGACAGCGCAGTGCAGCCAGAAAAAGACAATGAGCGTCAAGCAAAATAACCTCCTGATGACAGCAAACTCACTTCTTAATCTCTCAACATCTTACACTTCTCATTTCGCAGAAATTGAATATCTCTGCCGCCCATCATCCGATTTCCGCTTTTTCTTCATTTAACAACTTGCATCACGGTAACAAATTCTATAAAATACAATATATAAAGGTATACGATATGAACGGTGATAAGGAATAGTAGCAGACTTTAGATGCTCAGAGAATTGACGGCAGGTGCGAGTCAATCATCTATTGTCTGTGAACTCGTCTTTGAGTTACAGACGTCAACTGCAGTTCTGACTGCACAGTAATGTCTGTCGTGATCCACGTTACGGATGCTTAAGTGAGTGCCTATTGCTGGCGCTAAATTGGGTGGTACCGCGGGAAATCAAACCTCTCGTCCCTTATTGGGATGAGAGGTTTTTTTCTATTGTGCGGTTTAATCCGGGGGACAGCCGTTCAGACTGAATACTAAAAGCGAAGAGCAACGCACCAATTTGAGGAGGATCTATATGAGTTTTAAGCACGAAAAAGTTGAGAAAAAATGGCAGAATTACTGGCTTGAAAATAAAACATTTAAAACAACAGAAGACGAAGGCAAACCGAAGTTTTACGCGCTGGATATGTTTCCGTATCCATCAGGAGCAGGTTTGCACGTAGGACACCCTGAAGGCTTTACGGCAACAGACATTTTGTCCCGCGTAAAACGGATGCAGGGGTTCAATGTTCTTCATCCAATGGGCTGGGATGCATTTGGTCTTCCGGCTGAGCAGTACGCGCTTGACACAGGAAATGATCCTGCTGAATTTACAGCAAAAAATATTAATACGTTCCGCCGTCAAATTCAGAGCCTGGGCTTTTCATATGACTGGGATCGTGAAATCAATACAACGGACCCTGAATATTACAAATGGACACAATGGATCTTCCTTCAATTATATAAAAAAGGATTGGCATACGTTGATGAAGTAGCTGTAAACTGGTGTCCTGCACTGGGAACGGTTTTGGCAAACGAAGAAATCATTGACGGCAAAAGTGAACGTGGCGGACACCCTGTTGAGCGCCGTCCAATGAAACAATGGATGCTTAAAATTACTGCTTATGCTGACAGATTAATTGAAGACTTGGAAGAAGTGGATTGGCCTGAGAGCATTAAAGAAATGCAGCGCAATTGGATTGGCCGTTCAGAAGGTGCTCACGTTCATTTCGGCATTGATGGTCATGAACAATCGTTCACTGTTTTCACTACTCGTCCTGATACTCTTTTCGGAGCAACTTATGCCGTGCTTGCACCTGAGCATGCGCTTGTAAAAGAGATTACAACTGAAGATCAACAAGAAGCGGTTGCTGCTTATATCGATAAAGTGAAAAGCAAAAGTGACCTTGAAAGAACAGATTTAGCTAAAGAAAAAACGGGTGTATTCACAGGCGCCTATGCATTAAATCCTGCAAATGGCGAGAGAATGCCAATCTGGATTGCCGATTATGTTTTAGTCAGCTATGGAACAGGAGCTATTATGGCGGTTCCGGCTCATGATGAAAGAGACTATGAGTTTGCAAAAACATTCGATCTTCCTATTAAAGAAGTAGTAGAAGGCGGAGATGTTGAGAATGAAGCTTACACTGGTGATGGACTACATGTAAACTCTGACTTCCTTAATGGCTTAAATAAACAAGACGGCATCGAAAATATGATTAACTGGCTTGAAACAAATAAAAAAGGCGAAAAGAAAATCACATATCGTCTGCGCGACTGGCTTTTCTCCCGTCAGCGCTACTGGGGTGAGCCGATTCCGATCATTCATTGGGAAGACGGCACAATGTCTGCGGTACCTGAAGATCAGCTTCCGTTAACATTGCCGAAAACAACTGAAATCCGTCCATCCGGCACAGGCGAATCACCGCTTGCCGTGATTGAAGAATGGGTGAATGTGACAGATCCTGAAACAGGCAAAAAAGGCAGACGTGAAACAAATACAATGCCTCAATGGGCAGGCAGCTGCTGGTACTACTTGCGCTATATTGATCCGAAAAATTCAGATCATCTTGCTGATCCTGAAAAAATTAAAGAGTGGCTTCCTGTTGATACGTATATCGGCGGAGCAGAGCATGCCGTTCTTCACTTGCTGTACGCAAGATTTTGGCATAAGGTTTTATATGACCTTGGAATTGTGCCGACAAAAGAGCCATTCCAAAAATTGTTCAATCAGGGAATGATTCTTGGCGAAAACAATGAGAAAATGAGTAAATCTAAAGGAAACGTTGTAAATCCGGATGATATTGTAGCAAGTCACGGAGCAGATACTTTACGTTTATACGAAATGTTCATGGGACCGCTTGAAGCCTCAATTGCATGGTCTGAAAAAGGATTAGACGGAGCACGCCGTTTCTTGGATCGTGTATGGCGTTTGTTCATTGAAGACAACGGGGCATTAAGTCCAAAAGTGACAGATGACATGTCTGACAGCTTAGAGCGCGTCTACCATCAAACAGTTAAGAAAGTAACGGAAGATTACGAGGGCTTGCGATTTAACACAGCCATTTCTCAATTGATGGTATTCATCAACGAAGCATACAAAGCAACTGTACTTCCGAAAGCCTACATGGAAGGATTTGTGAAATTATTGTCTCCGGTTGCTCCGCATCTTGCTGAGGAATTATGGGAAAAGCTTGGACATGAAGGAACGATTTCCTATGAAACATGGCCGGCTTATGACGAAGGCAAATTAGTTGAAGATGAAGTTGAAATTGTTGTTCAGGTCAACGGCAAATTAAAAGCAAAACTGCATGTTCCAAAAGATGCAACACGCGAGGAAATGCAGGAAATTGCCCTTTCTGATGCTGCAGTTAAAGAACAAGTAGACGGCAAGACAGTCCGTAAAATCATTGCGGTGCCAGGAAAGCTGGTAAACATCGTAGCAAACTAAGAAAAGCGGAACCGACTGTTCAGCTCCGACAGGCAGATAAGGATTCGGCAGAAAAGGCGCTTTTTGCCTTTACTGCCGAATCCTTTCTGACCGAGGAGTTAGGAGGTGGAGCTGGACAATGAGAAAAGCGAAACCGCCTGTTCAGCGCAGTCAGGCAGATAAGGAATCCCCGAAAGTCTGGGTTTGACTGACCGAGCATTTAGAAGGCGGAGTTTAACAATAAGAAAAACAGATGCAGGCGCTGATGCAGTGCCTGCTTTTTTCTGTTATCGCAGCATAGATGTCTTAAACTGGTATGGGCAGACTACGTTTTGGTATAATAAACTCATCTGCTAGTGAAAGGGAGTAATCTAAATGAAAGAAATTTCGACAGAAGCATTACATAAGAAACTTAAAAGCGGCGAAACATTGAATCTTGTAGATGTTCGTGAAGATGACGAAGTAGAAGAAGGCATGATACCAGAAGCGAAACACATTCGAATGGGAGAAATCCCTGAAAAGCTCGATGCTTTTGATAAAGAGAAAGAATATATCATCATCTGCCGCTCAGGCGGACGCAGCGGAAATGTCTGCTCATATCTTGAGGAACAAGGCTATAAGGTTACAAATATGGCCGGCGGCATGCTTGACTGGAAAGGCGATACAAAACGCAAAAGTGAATTAGGTTAAAGTTAAGTAGGATCCCTGTTTAGAACAGGGATTTTTTTAATGTTTTGGCATTTATTGAGCGAAGGATTGTTAGGACCCGGGTTCAAGATAATAAGCCTACAATCATTGAGAGTAAGCTTATAGGTTACTTGCCAGATTCACATTTTTACTTGCCGGAATAGCTTCTTTACTGGCGAAAATTGGAGAAATACTTGCCGTTATGGAGGAATTACTATCTTTTTTCCAAATTACTCCTAGTGTAACGGATTAGTTTGTTCAGTATTTAAACCATCCTTAGAATGAAAACGCTATCATAATCTTATACCCGCCAAAATACAATAAAATAAGGAGGGATGTGATATGTCTGAATATCACAAGCTTGATGTAACGGACCGGGTGCTTGCAAGGCTCCATGGGGATTTCATGGAATTGTACATTGGGAAGGAGTATATCGGGAAGCTTGTCATAACTTCTGAGGGACGGGAATATGAATTAGAAAGCGGATTTGTTGTGGAAGAGGACAGGTTTTACCGGATTTATGAAAGAAATTGTGAGCTTCAGCAGCAATATGCAGAAGGGTATGATATGGGATGGTGTTAAATGTACAAGGTAGCCGTTTTTGATAAGGAGCATGAAAAAGATCTTGAACGTGAAATAAACCACTTTTTAAAATCGATCTCAGACGAACAGCTTGTGGATATAAAGTACAACGTGGCGGCTGCCTGCAATGAAGATGGCGAGCAGCTTTATTGTTTTTCAGCGTTAGTCTTATACAGAACATAAAAAAAGGAAGCAGCTACAGGATAGCCGCTTCCTTTACATATTCTGCGGCATTTTTGCCGGCGAGTCTGCCTGTAACGAGCGCAGACGTAATGTTGTACCCTCCTGTATATCCATGGATATCAAGAATTTCTCCGCAAAAGTAGAGACCATTCATCACTTTGGAAGCCATTTGTTTTGGGTGTATTTCTTTTACGGATACACCTCCGCCAGTTACGAATGCTTTATCAATGGACAATGTTCCATGTACGTTAAACTGGAACTGTTTGCAGTCAGAGGTAAAGCTGCGCAATTTCTCCATAGATAAGTTCGCAAATGTCACTTGCTGGTCAATTCCGTTCCGCTCCAATAAAAAGTGAAGATATCGTTCAGACAAAAAGCCTTTTAATACATTTTTAACGGCCTTTTTTGGTTCTGCTTTTAACAGCTTCACTGTCTGCTGGAACAATTCCTCTGAATTTACATCAGGAAAAGAATCGATGCTCACCGGAATGGAAGTTGTTTTAAACTTTTTCATTGCTTTTACAACATACTGACTGCAGCGAAGGACAGCAGGGCCTGAAATGCCAAAGTGGGTGAAAATCATGTCCATTTGGTGGGTCTTAATGACTTTGCCTTTAGGATTCAGAACACTTAATGCAACATTTCTGAGCGACAGACCCTGCAGTGTTTTTTCCTGAATGAACGGCTCATTTGAAGTAATCGGAACTTCTGTCGGAAAAAGCTCTGTAATCGTATGGCCGGCTTTTTCTGCCCATGCATAGCCGTCCCCCGTGCTTCCTGTGTGAGGTACGCTTTTGCCGCCAACTGCAATGACTACAGCGTTTGTGCTGATGTATTCTCCATTCTTTAAAAGAACTCCCGCAGCTTTGCCTTCTTTATAATCTACTGTTTCAACAGGTTCATTTGTCCGGATCGTCACATGAAGTTCTTTCAGCTGGTTAAGCAGCGCATCTACAACAGATTGAGCCTTATCTGTTACAGGAAACATCCTGCCGTGATCTTCTTCTTTAAGCTGTATGCCGAGCTTTTCAAAAAAACGAATGATATCTTCATTGCTGAATTCTGAAAAAGCACTATATAAAAAACGTCCATTTCCCGGGATATGCTTGACAATTTCATCGATTGGCAGCCGGTTCGTTACATTACAGCGTCCGCCGCCGGAAATGGCGAGCTTTCTTCCCAGCTTATTTCCTTTATCCAGCAGGAGTACATTAGCACCTTGTTCTCCGGCAGCAATTGCCGCCATCAAACCAGAAGGGCCGCCTCCGATAATGACCACATCATATTTCATTTGCTCACAACCTTTTTCTTTCTAAAAACCTTATTTCCTATCTTATTATAGCTGAATCGGAAAGAAATCAAAATACGGCCGTTTTATTATCGGATGAGCTGTGCACAAACATTATTGTTATGGCAGTTTATTGTGTTAAAATAGAAAAGTTGAATCTTCAGAGAGAAATTGGTGATTTCATAAATGTCGAATAAATTATTAAGAGGGACGTTAGTCTTAACGCTCGGCACATATATTTCGAGAATATTAGGGATGATTTACATTATTCCGTTTTACGCGCTTGTCGGAAAGGACGGCGGAGCATTATATCAAATAGGATATGCACAGTACGCCGTATTCCTTGGAATTGCAACAATGGGTTTTCCCCAGGCGGTATCAAAATTTGTCTCCAAGTATAATTCAATCGGAGATTACGAGACCAGCAGGAAAATGTTCAGAGTCGGCATTTCCGTTATGTTTGGAACAGGAGTTTTAGCTTTTGCCATTCTATACTTTTTGGCCCCGTTTTTAGCTGAAAGCTCGCTTGGTCAGAGAGAACTTGGAAATACCACGATAGATGATGCTGTTCTGGTTATTCGAATGGTCAGTCTAGCACTGATTGTTGTTCCGATCATGAGCTTAATCAGGGGATTCTTCCAAGGCCATCAGTCTATGGGGCCGACTGCTGTATCCCAAGTCATTGAACAAATTGTAAGAATTGCTTTCTTGCTGGCTTCTACATACCTGGTTTTAAAAGTATTTAACGGAACGCTTGTCACTGCTGTCGGGTATTCTACATTTGCTGCATTTGTAGGAGCAATAGGCGGACTGCTGATCTTGTTTGTTTATTGGCAAAAACGCAAACATACACTTGATGCATTGAGGGAAAATGCTGTACCTTCTGCTGACATGCCGGCCGGCCGGATGTTCAAGGAGCTTTTCTCCTATGCCGGCCCGTTTGTTTTTGTTGGACTTGCTATTCCTTTATATACGTACATCGATACAAATACTTTTAATAAGGCAATGGTGGCAGGCGGATTTGAAAAAATTTCAACGGACATCTTTTCAATTGTCACTTTATACTTGCCTAAACTGGTAATGATTCCTGTTTCACTTGCAACAGCTTTTGGGCTTACACTTGTTCCAACCATCACCAAGTCATTTACGAATAAAAACATGACCCTTGTGAACCGGCAGATTGACCAGGCATTTCAAATTATCATTTTTCTGACACTGCCTGCGATTGTCGGCCTTGTGATACTTGCTGAGCCTGCTTATATGGTGTTTTATGAAAATGACCCGGATGGGCCTGGTCTTCTTAGATGGTTTGCTCCCGTAGCCCTTCTGTTTTCATTTTTCACTGTTACAGCGGCTGTTCTTCAAGGAATTAACAAGCAGAAGCTTGCAGTCATATCACTTGCGTTCGGATTGATCATTAAGATTGCTTTAAATGCACCGCTGATTGAAGCTTTCCAGGGTCACGGTTCGATATTGGCCACTGCGCTCGGTTTTGGTGCATCTGTTATATATAGCTTTGCCATGATTCACCGTCACGCCGGATATTCCTTTAAACTGCTTTTTAAACGGACAGTTTTTATAGCGATTCTCACAGCCTTTATGGCACTTGTAGTTTCCGTATCACAATCTATCTTGTCCATTTTCATAGATTATGCCGATGGCAAGATGCAATCGGTTATAATCCTGTTGATCTCAATAGGTCTGGGAGCGGCAGCCTATTTGTATGCTGCTCACCGTTCACACTTGCTTGAAAAACTTTTGGGAAATCGTTTTTCCTTTTTAAATCGAAAGAAGAAGGCTGCTGAATAAACAGCCTTCTTTTTTAATAGGAGGATCTTTATTTTATGAGGATAGATAAACTTTTATCAAACATCGGCTATGGCAGCCGAAAAGAAGTCAAACAGCTGTTAAAAACAGGTGCAGTAAAAGCGGATGGAGTCAGTATTAAAGATGCTAAGACACATGTCGATCCTGCAGAACAGATGATTACCGTACATGGGGAGACAGTAGAATATAAGGAGCATATTTATTTGATGCTGAATAAACCAGGCGGCTATCTCTCGGCTACAGAGGATTCTGTTCAGGAAACCGTTATTGACTTGCTGGAAATGGAAGACGCGGTTTACAAGCCGTTTCCGGTAGGACGCCTTGATAAAGATACGGAAGGGCTTCTGCTGCTGACGAATGATGGCCAGCTGTCACATCAGCTGCTTTCTCCAAAAAAACATGTACCCAAAACGTATTATGCAAAAATTCTCGGCAAAGTGACTGAAGACGATGCAGCAGCGTTTAAACAAGGTGTAGAGCTTGATGATGGATATATGACGAAACCTGCATCACTTGTCATTCTTTCAGCAGACGAGCAGTCTGAAATAAACATTACCATCACAGAGGGCAAGTTTCATCAGGTAAAACGAATGTTTGAAGCTGTTGGAAAAAAAGTAACTTATTTAAAAAGAATCAGCATGGGACCGCTTTTGCTTGATGAAAATTTGGCATTAGGCGAGTACCGCGAGCTTACGGATGAAGAAGTGGAAGCCCTGCAGAATGCTAAAGCAGTTGAATTATAAAAGAACGACTTAAACCATCAGGAAAAAAACCAGCCATATCATGATTGGCTGGTTTTCTTATGTATACAAAACGTTTCGGTTTTCCATTGTTCAGTCTCTTCATTAAGAAGACATTTTTCTAACCTTCTTCTGTGTAATTGTCCATTTGCCTCGGCTTGGGCTCCGAACCAGGTCATTATACGCTAACACATTTAAATCTCTTTGAATGGTTCGTGGTGTAATACCAAATTCGTCGACAAGCTGCTGAGTTGTCACAGTACCTCTTTCATGGATAAACATGTAGACAGATTTGATACGAGTTAGCATACGGTTTGTTGAAGGTTTCAAAAAACCACTCCTTATCATTTGATCGTACGGCATAGCCTACTACAACCTACGATGTCCCCTACTGCAGATGTTACTGTACTTATTTAAATTATGAACGCTACAACAATATTTTACACGATTTCGACAGCTTCATACTAGTGATATGCTCGAATTAACAAAATTTTTACATAGTTTTAATCTAATGACATAAAGTTAAAACTTATATATCATATTTTACTATATGTAGTTAATTCTGAATAGTATGACATTTTTGTGTTTATATAGAAAAAGCACCCATTTTTTAGTATGGATGCTTTTTCACATTATTATTAATGTCCTCCAAGGAAAACGAGCTGTATAAAGAATAAAACTGCAAAAATATAAACGAACAGATGAACTTCTTTCCATTTACCCTTTGCTATTTTCATAAGGGGGTATGAAATGAATCCAAGTGCAATACCTGTTGCAATGCTTGAGGTAAGCGGCATGCTGATGATGACGAGAAACGCCGGGAATGCTTCATCAATTTCATTCCAGTTAATCTTTGCAATATTGCCCATCATTAAGCTTCCAACAATAATTAAGGCTGGAGCGGTGATTGCGGCAATTCCAGATACGGCGCCGACAAGAGGGCTGAAGAACGCTGTTAATCCGAAGAGCACAGCAACTGTTAATGTAGTAAGACCTGTACGTCCGCCGGCAGCTACTCCTGCAGAAGACTCAATATAGGCCGTCGTAGGGCTTGTTCCAAACATGGCTCCTACGGTAGTTGCGGCAGAGTCGGCTAATAGGGCTTTGCGTGCATTCGGCAGTTCATTGCCCTTCATTAACCCAGCCTGCTGTGCAACACCGATCATCGTGCCGGTTGTATCAAAGATTGTAACTAGCAGAAAAGAAAATACCACGGCATAAAGGCCATGCTGAATCACTTGTCCGATTGCTTCAACAGGATTCAGGATAATAAATCCTTCCGGCAGGCTCGGCATAGAAACAAATCCTTCTTTAAAAGAAAGTTCACCAGTAAAGAAGGCGATTATTCCAGTAATGATCATCCCGAAAAAGAGGGCGCCATGTACATTTAAACTCATTAATACGAGCGTAACAGCAAGACCGGCAAGTGCCAGGATGACAGGCGGAGAAGTTAAATCTCCAAGCGTTACGAGGTTTTCCGGATGATCTGTCACAATTCCAGTTAAGCGAAGACCGATAAAGGCAATGAAAAGACCGATTCCGGCGGTAATTCCATATTTTAAGTTAGCAGGAATCGCCTCAATCAATTTTTTGCGGAACGGAGTTAAAGATAAAATAAGGAACAGAATACCTGCCACAAATACGGAAGCAAATGCAATCTGGTAACTGACCTGATGGCCTCCGACAACGGAATAAGCAAAATAGGCATTCAGCCCCATGCCAGGAGCAATGGCAATCGGATAATTTGCAGCAAGGGCCATCCACAATGTACCGACGATAGCGGCGATAATAGTTGCAGTAAACACCTGGTCAAAAGGAACACCAGCGTCTGCAAGGATAATAGGATTAACGACGACAATGTAAACCATAGTTAAAAACGTTGTAAGACCTGCCAACGTTTCTGTGCGCACTGTCGTTTGATTTTCTTTTAATTTAAACATAAGAGCCTCCAATTAACGAACGTTTTTACAAAACATTTATAATAATATTCGTTTTTCAGGTAAATTGCAAGGATTATTCTTTTTAGTCTTCTTTTAGTTTCTCCTATAGAAGCTTTCTTATGTCCGCGTCCTTTGGTATCTTACTAGGTAAGGACCTATTGAAATAAATATGAAAAGGGGTTTTGAAAATGGATTGGATGCAGGAAGTTTTAAGCAGAAAAGAAGATTTTATTAAAGACACTCAAGAATTTTTGCGCATTAAAAGTTTGCTTGATAAAAAAACAGTCAAGGAAGGAGCTCCATTTGGAAAGGGAATTAATGAAGCTTTGACTCACATGCTTAAAAAAGGAGAAAAAGACGGATTTATTTCTAAGAATCTCGAAGGCTATGCAGGGCACCTGGAAATGGGACAAGGGGATGAGATCGTTGGCATTCTGTGTCACGTCGATGTTGTGCCCGAAGGTGACGGATGGAGCAGCGATCCTTTTGGGGCGGAAATAAGAGACGGTAAAATCTTTGCGCGCGGAGCCATTGATGATAAGGGACCGACGATGGCAGCTTATTATGCGATGAAGATTGTAAAAGACCTTGGACTTCCATTGAATAAAAGAGTCCGCATGATTCTTGGAACAGATGAAGAAAGTGACTGGGGATGTGTTGATCACTATTTTAAACATGAGGAAATGCCTGCACTCGGCTTTGCACCTGATGCGGATTTTCCGATTATTAATGCTGAAAAAGGAATTATCGATGCAAAGCTTACATACTTTTTTGATAAAACATTAAGCAGCAAAGCCGGAACAAAACTTCTTTCTTTTCAATCAGGAAGGCGCTTCAATATGGTTCCGGATCATGCAGAAGCTCTTATTCAGTCAGTGGATTCAAAGGGGCTTAAAGATAAATATAACAAGTACTTAAATCAATATGATATTACAGGCAGCGCTTCTGAAGAAAATGGAGTGCTTACCCTTAAAGCTGAGGGTGTTTCTGCGCATGGGAGCTTGCCGCACACGGGCAAGAATGCGGGACTTCTGCTCTCTCTCTTCCTTGCAGATGAAGAATTGGACCATAATGGAAAAGGATTTATCAGACAGATTGTTGCCTTCTTCAGCAATGATACGAGCGGTGAGAAGCTTGGCATTCAATTTGAAGATGAGGTGAGCGGTCCGCTGACTGTTAATCTTGGCATCATTTCATTCGACAGTGAAAAATCAGGTGAGCTTGGTGTGAATATCCGCTATCCTGTAACAGGTGATGTTGAAAGAATTTCTGAAGGGCTTAAATCAATCAGCGAGTTTCAGCTGGCAGCTTTTAGTGATTCAAAGCCTCATTATGTCGATGCTGAACATGAATTGATTCAAACACTGAAAAAAGTATATGAGGAACAGACAGGAGATCGTGCTGAACTAATTGCAATTGGAGGCGGAACCTATGCCCGTTCTCTGAAGGCTGGTGTGGCATTTGGACCGATGTTCCCGGGAAGACCTGATGTCGCTCATCAAAAAGATGAATATGTCATCATTGACGATTTGCTTAAAGCTACTGCCATTTATGCACAAGCCATTTATGAATTGGCAAAATAATGTTAACGAATCCATCCTGTTGTGGTAGGATGATTGAAGAAGCTTTTTGGCCGCTCTCTGTTACTGGAGGGCGGTTTTTCTGGGAGTTCAGCCTTTTAAAGGAATTCCCGATTTATTAATTAGGGTTATGTATTGTGATCTGGTTTTATTGTTGAAATGAAGAAGGAACATTAAAGAAAGAAGGCTGCTGTTTTGGAATATTCATTGCAAAGAGAGCATCGTACAACTAGAGTTCATTTTTATTCTTTTTATTTTTTAGTGTTTTTTGCTTTCGGTTCGCTGTTTCCGCTGCTGCCGGTTTACCTTAAAGACAGTGCCGGGCTTTCTGGAAGTCAGATTGGCATGATCATGAGCATCAGTCCTGTAGTCATGATTTTAATTCAGCCTTTATGGGGTATTTTGAGTGACATGACGCAAAAACCAACTGTTTTATTAACAATTGCACTGACGCTTGCAGGGGTTTTTGGACTTGTTTTTTCAATGATTGATACATATATGTGGATGATCGCCATCGCTTCTCTCCTTGCGATTGTACAGAGTGCGCTGATTCCCTTATCAGACAGCATCTCAATGAATTACGTTCAAAAAACGAAAACGGAGTACGGTTCGATCAGGCTGTGGGGAGCGGTTGGATTTGCGGTTGCTGTAATGGCTGTAGGACAGCTTTCCGAGCTTTTTTCATTAAGTATGATTTTCTATGCGTTTGCCCTTATTTTATTTATTGCAGTGTTTTTCGCCTATCAGCTTCCTAATGAAAATAAAACGATGCAAATCAGCATCAGGGAAGGAATAAAGGAGCTTGCGAATGTTCCAAGGTATTTTTTATTTTTATTCGTTGCTTTTCTGGTGCTCGGACCGATCTTAGCGAACAATATTTACTTTGGTATTTTTGTGGCGGAGCTTGGCGGGGGACTGACTGGAATTGGCATAGCATTTCTTCTTGCAGCAGGCAGTGAAGCGCCTTTTATGAAATTCGCCAGCAGCTGGATCAGCAGACTTGGGATGATGAACATTCTCATGATGGCAACTTTTATTTCAAGCATCAGATGGTTTCTGTATTTTACCGAGCCTCCGCTTGGAGTCGTTTATGTGACGACCATCGCTCAAGGATTTTCTGTAGGCTTATTTATTCCGGCGGCCCTTCAGTATGTGAGAGATCTTGCGCCGATTTCTGTTGGGGCGACAGCCATTTCCCTTTATTCATCTGTAGGAAACGGTCTCGGAAACTGGTTTTGCACCTTTTTCGGAGGGTTGATCTTAGAGGGTTTTTCTATTCTATATGTGTATTTGTTTTTTGGAATCCTCTCGTCCATCGCGTTACTTGTTTTAGCTATCATGAATATAAGAATGAGAAAAGCTGCTCCGGTTTAAGTTCCGGGCAGCTCTTTCTGTTGCTTAGGTAATAATAAAAGTCAAAAGGCTGCGGACAGGGTTCTTTTCTGTCTATCGGAGCTAACCAAGCGATTCCGCTTTTCGGATTGTCTAGCTCCATCGCCCAGCTCCTCGGCCAGAACAAATTCCCCCAAAAAGTCAAACCCGGACTTTTCGGGTGAATTCTTATCTGTCTGTCGGAGCTAAACGGGCGATTCCGCTTTTCGTTATTCCTGAAGAAATAAATCACTTGATAAATAGCGCTCGCCTGTGTCGCAGGCGATGCACACGACAACATCATCAGGAGTGAGACGTTTTGCTACTTCCAGCGCAGCAAAACAGGCAGCGCCTGATGAAGGGCCGACCAATATGCCTTCTTCTGCGGCAAGGCGGCGTGTAATGTCGTAAGCCTGATCATCTTTAATTTTAAAAATTTCATCATAAACGCTTTGATTCAGAATTTCAGGGATGAATCCGGGACTGGTGCCTACAAGCTTATGCTTGCCGGGTTTTCCGCCCGACAGGACAGGAGACCCTGCTGGCTCAACAACGTGAACTGTCAAATCAGGATAATGCTCTTTCAGCTTTTCGCCAGTTCCTGTAATGGTTCCGCCTGTTCCCGCAGTTGCCACAAATGCAGACAGTTTTTTTCCAAGCTTATCCATTGCAGAAATGATTTCAGGCGCTGTGGATTTGCGATGGGCATCTGAATTTGCTTCGTTATCAAACTGCATTGGAACAAAGCTGTCCGGGATTTCTTTTGCCAGTTCGTTCGCTTTATTGATGGCACCCGGCATTTTCTCATCGCCTGGAGTCAGTACTACTTTAGCGCCATAAGCTTTTAATAGATTAATTCGTTCCTGGGTCATCGTGTCGGGCATAACGAGAATGGCTTTATAGCCTCTCGCAGCGGCGTTCATTGCAAGCCCAATGCCGGTATTGCCTGAAGTCGGCTCAATAATCGTGGAGTTCTTATTTAATAGGCCTTGTTTTTCAGCCTCAATGATCATATTTAACGCGGCTCTGTCCTTTACACTTCCGCTCGGATTGAAAAACTCAAGCTTCAAATAGACGTCCGCCCCGTTTTCAGGGTTCAGCCGATTTAATTTTAATAAGGGAGTGTTGCCAATTAAATCGGCTATATTTTCAACTACACGCATTTCTCTCAGCTCCTTTATTTGATATGATAGCATATATTTTTTCAGCAGCCATCCAAAGCGCTTGATTATATTCTTGCCTGTATCTTTGATAAAATGAAAACTAAAGTAATTTTTGCGCTCTTGGCTATAATAAGACACTTCTGAAAAAAATTAAGAACAGGAGTCTTAAAAAATGACAATGACACATTTTTTTATAGGTATTTCACTTCAGGAAGCAGCAGCAAAATCTATTTATGATCAAACGTCCCTTTTAAGGGAAGAAAAACTGTTTAAATCTTGGGTCCACCCGCTTGATTATCATCTTACACTGGCCTTTTTAGGCCATCCATCATCTGAAAATCAATTAAATCAGGTGAAGCAGGTTCTTGAGAAAAACCTTGCCAGCTATCATTCCTTTGATCTGCAGATAACTGAATTCCAGACATTCGGGAGACCGCAGTCTCCAAGGATTTTCTGGCTGGGAATAGAGGAATCTGAAAAACTCGCAGAGCTTCGCAGCAAGGTTTATCAGATATGTCAGGATGCTGATTTTAAACTGGACGAGCGTCCGTTTGCTCCTCATATTACAGTGGCAAGGAAATGGATCTCAGAAAAAGATTTTTTAGAGCAGCTCATTCCTTCACCTGAAAAGCTGAGCTTTAAAGTGACTGCTGTGGATCTTTTCAAGACAAAGCTGGATGAAGTGCCTAAATATCATTCTATACACAACGTGATGCTGCGCTGAAAAAAGGTTTGCCTGTCATCCTGTGTACCAACAAATGCAAAGCAGGGATAACTATGAAATGGATAAAAATTTTAATTCAAATTGCTTGTTTATATTTTTTTTACCTGGCTGGAATCTATATACAGCAGATGTTGCAGCTGTCTATGCCAGGAAGTATCATCGGCATGTTTCTTCTGTTTTTCTGCCTTTCTTTAAAGATCATCAGGCTGCCGCTTTTAAAAGCAGGAAGTTCTATGCTGTTAAGTCATTTATCCCTGCTTTTTATACCGGCGACGGTCGGTTTAATCGATCATTTTAATTTGTTCAGCGGAAAAGGAATCATCAGTGCGCTTGTCGCTCTATTCAGTACGGCCCTTGTTATGATTTCGTCCGCTGCCATCGGTCAAAGGCTTATGAATTCAAAAGTGTCCGAAAAAAGAGGAGAAGTCTAATGTTTTTAGCAGTACTGTACATAGCTTTAACGATTGTTGTTTATGCAGCCATGAGGCAGCTCTATAAGAAGTATCCGCTTCCTTTTCTTGTACCTATAGCTACATGCACTTTTATTATCATTCTTCTTTTATTGGGAAGCGGAACGGATTATGCAGAGTACATGAAAGGCGGCATCTGGATTGACGGGCTGCTTGGTCCTGCGGTTGTGGCTTTGGCCTATCCTTTATATGAAAGCCGCCGGATTCTGAAAAAATATGCTCTTACGATTGTTGCAAGTGTTTTTGCCGGAAGCATCATTGGCATTGGCAGCGGAACGCTTCTTGCGGGGGTTTTTCATGTGGATGAAGAGCTGATATTATCTCTTGCACCAAAATCAGTCACAAATCCGATTGCAATGGATATTGCAGACATGATGGGAGGTATACCGGCGCTTGCTGCCATTTATGTAGTCATTGCAGGGGTCTCTGGTGCCATGTTTGGGCCATCTTTGCTGCAGCTTTTTGGCATTCATCATCCAGTAGCAAAAGGAATTGGACTTGGTGCTGCATCACATGGAACAGGGACGGCCAGAGCACTGGAACTGGGTGAGCTTGAAGGTGCCATCAGCTCGATTTCAATGACTTTATGTGCCATTTTTACAGCGATTATTTGCCCGCTGCTCGCACCATTTATTTTAAATATGCTTTGAGGAGTTGAAAAAAGTTGGCTCAATTAATCAAGATCCATTCTTGCATATCGCGCTATGAAATGGATATATACCGCTACCAAAGCCAATTTCTGCGCTTAAAAAAACAGCAATGGCAAATGATCAAGCTTGCATACGAAAATAACGAGTTTCAGCATTTTATAAGCCGCGAATCGGAGACAATGGATGAGGCAGGAGGAATAGAGGGAAATGAGAATTTTCTAAGCAGGGTGAGAAATAAATTTGGGAAGAAAGAAGAAACACTGTCTTACGATTTGACCATTCCGGCTGCTGATCAGCAAACAGATACAATGGAATTGATCTTTCACTCTGTTCCCCGGTCTATGGAAGAGTTGAAAGTCAAATTTATGAATCACATCTTTCAATTCCAAATGAAGTGGGCAACGTCTACCATTCGTGAAAAATCTTATGCAGATGCATCATTCTGCGAAGATGAAAGGCTGCATGAACTTCTTCAGAAATTGCCGGATCAGCATCTTATCATGTATCATCCTGTTTTCAAAATGAAGAATACATCCATTGCGCTTGACCCGATTTTAATAAGCCCGGGAGAAATCGTTTGTATACATTATTTAGAAGGAGAACAGCACGATGTTTTTGAAGGTTCATCTGAACGCTTCTGGACAGTGAATCCGGGAAATCATGAAAAAAAACAGCTTTCTCCCTTAATCAGTCTGAATCGGACTGGAACAATCGTGAAGCAATTACTCAGAGAAAGAAATATCAAACTTGAAATAAAAAAGGTGCTGATTTGCAAAAATGGGTTCATTGAGTTTCCCCAGGCGCCATACGACGTAACAATTGCAGACAAACGGAATTTCAATCAATGGTTTCAAATTTACAGAGATTCTTCAACTCCGATTAAGCATGATCAGCTGAAAGCTGCTGAGATTCTTTTGTCTCAATGCTTGATTGACTCTTTCCGGAGAAACGATTAATGCGCCTTTAGGCGTATTTTTTTATCGTTTCATACATACAGTTTCACCAAAAAAAGCTATAATTTTACTAGACTGGGAATATCTAATGAGATATTCATGGAATTATTGAAGATAATGGAGCTAAGAATGAAAAACAGCATATACTTTATCATTAACCCTCTTGCCGGGAATGGCAGATCATTACGTGTTTGGAAAAAGGTAAAAGCTGAACTTGAACGGAATCATGCAGACTATCGTTCTTTTTTAACTGAATATTCAGGTCATGCTGAGATACTGGCCAGGCAAATCGCGACGATTCAGGATTATCATCTGAAGACAGTTATTGGAATTGGCGGAGACGGGACGATCCATGAAATCGTAAATGGGCTGAGTGAATTTCATTCTGTGCAAATCGGATTTATTCCAGCCGGATCCGGAAATGACTTTAAGCGAGGGTACAACCTTTCTTCTAAAGATCCGTCATCGATTTTTCGCAGGCTGCAAAGGCAAGTGAAAAGCTTTGACCTTGGTCAATATCACACAGGGCAGATGAACCGTTTCTTTGTAAACAGCATGGGCGCAGGATTTGATGCGTATGTTGCAAAGCTTTCAAACGAAATGGAATTAAAGAAATGGCTGAATAAATTCCAGGCAGGTTCTTTTATTTATATAGCTGCCCTGCTGAAAGGGCTTTTTAGTTACAAGCCAAGTGCCGTAACTTTGACTGTTGATGACACAGATTATGTATTTGAAAATGTCTGGCTTGCTGCAGTCAGCAATCACCCCTTTTATGGGGGAGGAATGAAAATTTCCCCAGCTGCAAAACCAGATGACGGTGTACTTAATCTCATCGTTGTGCATAATTTATCAAGATTAAAGCTGATGCTGCTCTTTGGTCTGGTTTTTGCAGGAAAGCACACACGTTTAAAAGAAGTTCATACGTTTACGGCGAGGAAAATAAAAATTGCAGGAGCTGCTCCGCTCATGATTCATGCTGACGGAGAATACATAGGCGAAACACCGGTCACAGTCACATTGAGACCTAAAAGCATAAAGTATTATACGTAACTCTAATATCAAGTTGTTTCACTATGGGTATACTGATGTGATGAAACAACTTTTGCAGGCAGGTGACTAAAATGTTATCGGTACAACGTTTATATCATGCATACCTTGATGAAATGAACTTAATTACAATCCTTATCCCAAAAGAGATGCAGGCCTCAGACAATAAGACATTTTTTCTTCTGGACGGCGAAACCCGGCTGAAGCTTCAATGCGAGCGGCAGCAGGATATAGAAAACAGAGTTAAATATCAATGCAGACTGGATTCATCCATAAAGCCTTTTGGAAAATTGTTTGAAGTATGTGATGAACAGGATAATAAAACAGATCTGCAAATAGGTGCAGTTATTCGGACGGCTGCTTTTGATGAACATTTTTATTATAACGGTGATGACCTTGGAGTGCGTTTCAGCAAAGATTCTGTCACACTGAAACTTTGGGCTCCTACAGCGACGGATGTTCAGGTGAAATTGCTGTTTCCAAGCGAACAGCGCGAGGAAACTCTTCCGCTGAAGCGCGAGGACAAGGGCGTTTGGACGATCGAACTGAAAGGCAATTTTGACAGTGTTTTCTACACGTATCTTGTGTGTGTGAATTTAATCTGGAATGAAGCGGTTGATCCCTATGCAAAAGCGGTATCCATGAATGGCGTTTACGGGGTCATCGCAGATTTTGACCGGACAGCGGTTGAGAAATATACACCCGCCCCGCTTGGCCAATTAACAGATGCCATTATTTATGAAGCGCATATACGTGATTTTACTATCCACCCAAACAGCGGAAACAGCCATAAAGGAAAATATGCAGCATTCACAGAAGCTGATACAAAAACTCGAATGGGAATGACTTCAGGCATTTCTTATTTGAAGGAACTTGGCATAACTCATTTGGAATTGCTCCCTTTCAATGATTTCGAAGGAGTTAATGAGCAGAATGTTTTGGAGCATTATAATTGGGGCTACAACCCCATCCATTTTAATGCGCCTGAAGGCAGCTACTCATCTGATCCGGAAGATCCTTATTCAAGAATCAGGGAGTTGAAGACGGCCATTCAATCTATCCATGCAAATGGTATACGAGTCATAATGGATGTGGTTTACAATCATGTTTACATCAGGGAAAACTCATCATTTGAGAAGATTGTACCGGGATATTATTTTCGGCATGACCATAATGGACTCCCTTCCAACGGAACTGGAGTAGGCAATGATTTTGCGTCAGAAATGAAAATGGCCGGAAAGTTTATTGTGGATTCTATCACTTTTTGGCTGAAGGAATACGATGTAGACGGTTTTCGCTTTGATTTAATGGGGATTTTGGATATTGATACTATGAACATGGTGAACGAAGTTTGTAAGCGGTTAAAGCCTGATATTCTTATTTTAGGAGAGGGCTGGGATTTGCTTACCCCGCTTGCATTTGAAAAAAAAGCGATTATTGCAAATGCCGCAAAAATGCCTGGTATCGCATTTTTTAACGATCAGTTCAGAGACAACATTAAAGGAAGCACTTTTGAAGTGCTGGACAGGGGATTCATTCTGGGCCATACTGGAAATCCGGAAATGCTGGCAAAAATCATGAGCGGTTCGATTGCCCATTTTCAGACTCCCGCTCAATCAATCAATTATGTAGAATCACATGATAACCATACACTATGGGATAAAATGAATTTGTGTCTTCCGAATGATCCGATTGAAGATAAACGGCTGAGGCAGAAGCTTGCTGCGGGCATGGTCATTCTTGCACAGGGCATTCCATTTCTTCATAGCGGCCAAGAGTTTTACCGCACAAAGCAGGGTGTGGAAAACAGCTATAACTCGCCTGACAAGATCAATCAGCTGGACTGGAATGAAAGAGAGCATCACTCAGAAGATATCAAATACATTCAGCACCTTATTTCTCTGCGAAAATCTCATGGTGCATTCAGATTTAATTCCTCAGAGGAAATAAGCAGGCATTACCAGATTTTTATGAATGAGGATGGCATTTACGCATACTGCTTAAACGATGTAGGTTCATATGGGCCATGGAGCAGAATTGCGGTCATTCATTGCTGCCATAAAAATGGAAAGGTTATTTCTTTGCCAGGCGGATGTCAATGGGAGCTTGCTTCAGGTCCATATATCAATCAGATTGAAGGAAACTCAGCCAAGCTTGTAAGTGAATCATTTGAGGTGAAAGAGATAGGGACTTTTGTCTTATTCCAAAAGTAGGTTTTCGGTTTTTCTTGACTAAAATTGCTTAGAAACGATAAAATTTAAAAGGATAGCTATCGGTACCTGATTCTTTATCTTTGATTAGCTGTCTTTTTTAATTGACTTAATGAAAAATAGAAGGTGAAGCAAACAGGCTGTAAACTGCCGTTTGCTTTCCCTATTCCAAACTTATAAATGAAATGTTGGGTTGAAATTGAAGGTGAACTGGTTGGAACAACTACTAGGAAGCGAGTGGGAGCTATCTCCTGCTGGCGGAGCAACAGGCGATGCATATTTTGCACAGCGAGAAGGGCAAAAATTGTTCTTAAAACGAAATAGTTCTCCATTCTTGGCCGTTCTGTCTGCTGAAGGAATTGTTCCTAAGCTGGTATGGACAAAAAGGCTGGAAAATGGCGATGTGATAACAGCACAGCATTGGCTAAGCGGCCGTGAACTGAAGCCAAACGATATGAATGGCGAAAATGTTGCGGAACTGCTGCATAAAATCCATCATTCTAAAGAGCTGCTGGATATGCTGAAACGTCTGGGAAAGCAACCGCTTACTCCTTCAATTATTTTAGAGGATTTAAAGCAAACGGTTGAGTTTGAAAACTTTTATCTCCCAGAAGTCATACAGGCGCTTCATTATCTTGAGTCCAATCTCCCTTATGTGGACTGCGAAGATAAAGTGGTCTGTCATTGTGATGTGAATCATAATAATTGGCTGCTGTCCAACGATGAACAGCTATATCTGATTGACTGGGACGGGGCTTTAATTGCTGACCCTGCAATCGATATCGGCATGCTTTTATACTGGTACATAGACGAAAAAGACTGGGAAAGCTGGCTGTCCACTTATGGCCTCAAAATGACCGATCAGCTTCGTGCAAGAATGTACTGGTATGTGCTTGCGCAAACGATTACCTATACCTTATGGTATCGGGCGAAACACAACGAAAAGGAAACAAATGAGTGGCATAACTACCTTCGGCAAATGATTTCCAAGTTAAATTAAGAAAATGAATCAATATCATCAATCCATTGTGTAAGAACATTTTGCTGAGATGTTATATAGGAATTCAGTTCTGAAGAATTTTTTCCGTCCTGACTGTACGAATAAATATTTTGCAGGATGTTTTTTAAATCCTGATGAATGTTTGAATTCACCATCAGAGATTTGATGACACGCTCCAGCTGTTCACATTCTGCAACTGTTCCGCAGCAGTCACTTTGATGTTCAGTCAATATATCCTTTAATAATTCAACTTGATGCTGATATCCTAGCGGCACGGCAAACACTCCTTTACAGATTCTTGTCTTAATTTGTGCAGGAAGCAGCCATTTCATTCTTCGTAAAAAAAGACCAGTTCCAGTGGGGCCTGGTCTTTTTTTCGCATAGATTGTTGTTTTTCATAATAAAGTTGTCCGTTTCTTGCAGCGAGAGGAACTTGCTTTCCGCGGGGAGCATGGGAGGCTCCTCGGCTTTGCCTCTGGGGTCTCTCATTTTGCTCTATTTCCCGCAGGAGAAAGTTCCTTCCGCTTCAATCCACTCATGTTTTTAACATTTCGTGTAATAGCAACAATATTTAGGAAAAGAGCCTTTTACGAAGAGAAATAAACTTGAATTCAGTCTGACATTGAAGTGATTCAAAGCTATGGAAACCGATTTAAATCCTGATTTATACTGACAGAAACTTGATTTTCACTGATAGAACTTTGATTCATTCCGATAGAAGCCTGATAGACAATCATAAACCTTCAAGAAAATACGACATTTTTACATGGAATTCCTCTTGCACACCCTTCTAATTCATGATATCTTTTATGGCGACATTAAATCGATAGAGGTGTGCTTCATGCGATTGCGTAATAAGCCCTGGGCCAATGATTTCATTGCCGGGCATTCAAATATTGTGATACAAAATCCTAAAGAGTATAAAGGAAAATGGAATGAACTCTTTGGGAATAATAATCCGATTCATATTGAGGTTGGGACAGGAAAAGGGCAATTTGTGGTTGGAATGGCTGGCGCTAATCCAAACATTAATTATATTGGCATAGAATTGTCTGAAAGTGTCATTGTTGGGGCTCTTCAAAGAGCTGTGGACGCAGAACGAACAAACATTCTGCTCCTAAATGAGAATGCAGAAGATCTGACTGACATTTTTGCCAAAGATGAAATTGAGAGAGTGTATTTGAATTTCTCTGATCCGTGGCCGAAAACGAGACATGAAAAACGCAGATTAACTTTTAAAACATTTCTTAAAAGGTATGAAGATATCTTGGTTGATGAAGGTGAAATTCACTTTAAAACAGATAATCAGGGGCTGTTCGAGTATTCGCTTCAAAGCTTCTCATCCTATGGACTGCTTTTAACTTACGTAAGCCTGGATTTGCACAAAAGCGAATATGAAGGCAACATCATGACAGAATATGAAGAGAAATTTTCACAAAAAGGGCAAAGAATCTATCGCTCTGAAGTGAAATTTTTAAAAAAGTAACCCATGTCCACGGACGCGGGTTTTTTTGTTATGATTGAATTGGAGGGGATAATATGGAAACTTTAAAAATAGGTCAAACAACGTTAACATGGCTTGACGGCGGGGTAACTTATCTTGATGGAGGCGCAATGTTCGGGGTCGTTCCTAAACCGCTATGGTCAAAAAAATATCCTGTTAATGAACTGAATCAGATTGAGCTTCGCACGGATCCAATCCTTGTTCAAAAAGAGGGCATCAATTTGCTGATTGACAGCGGTATTGGTTCAGGAAGACTTACCGATAAGCAAAAGCGGAATTTTGGTGTAACGGCTGAATCAAATGTAATCGCTTCATTAAATGAGATGGGATTGAACGCTGAAGATATTGATTATGTTCTTATGACGCATTTGCATTTCGATCACGTTTCCGGTCTGACCAAGCTCGTAAATGATGAACTTGTATCCGTATTTCCATGTGCAAAAATTATCACGTCTTCTACCGAATGGAATGAAATGAGAGAGCCTAATATCAGGTCCGCTAATACATACTGGAAGGAAAATTGGCTTGCCATCGAAAAACAGGTCGTTCCTTTTGAAGAGAAAACAGAACCGGTGCCGGGCATAGAAATCATTCACACGGGTGGCCACAGTGATGGTCACAGTATAATCAAAATAGAGGATAATGGAGAAATACTTCTCCATATGGCAGATCTCATGCCTACACATGCCCACACCAATCCTTTATGGGTGCTGGCATACGATGACTATCCAATGAACTCGATTCAGCAGAAGCAAAAATGGCTGGGGTATGCGGTCGAAAAACAGACTTGGCTGTCTTTTTATCATGACGCCTTTTACCGCGCAATCAAATTCAATGAAAAAAGAGAAATGATCGATAAAGTTGAGAGAATTCGACCAGAATAAAAAAATGGCATGGAGAGCAGTGTCTCCATGCCATTATGCATTTTTTAATCAAGTTTTTTTCTTTATCTTTAAGCAATTTGTTCTACGTGAAGGATATTTCCGCTTTTTGCATCCACAAAAGCTTCGTATTGTTCGAGCTCCGAGTCAGCTGTTCTGGTAATGCCTGCTTTATAAATACTGTACGTCTCACCAGAATCGATATAGGACTCGCGGACTGTATAGATCCATGATCCATTGATTGGCCCCTTTTCCTTAAATGCATTTTTCACAACTGCAAGAGCTTTTTCAGAAGAAATATATGCCGGCTTTAATTGATCCTTGAATATGTATGCAGCAGCCAGGCCTATTCCAATACCAATGAATGCTTTTCTGCAATTCATCACGATCTCCTCCATCCTTTACACTTTGATTTAAGTATACCGAAGATCTGCATGGTTGTTAAGTGAATTGAGCTTAAGGCTGAATCTAAAGATGGACGGTTAAATAAAGCTGCCATTCAGCTGGAAAATCAGAATGAAAGATACAGTTTTCAGCTAATTTAATGGAGAATCAACATATGGAAATGAAACAAAGAAGGCCAATTTTCACAGAATTTTTATCTTCTTTCAGTTTCTATGAGGTGCTGTGCTTTTCTTTAGTAGCACGAAACGATAACTTTCTGTAAAATAAAAGAATACATACGTAAAGGGGATATGATGGATGAACCAAGAGACGTTAGAGCTTTTTAAAACATTAACGGAACTTCCGGGTGCACCGGGAAATGAGCATGCGGTGCGTAAATTCATGCGTTCTGAGCTCAGCAAGTACTCAGATGAGATAGTTCAAGACCGTTTAGGAAGTATTTTCGGAGTGAAGCGCGGTCATTCAGAAGGTCCCAAGATTATGGTTGCAGGGCACATGGATGAAGTTGGGTTCATGGTAACGGGTGTCACGAAAAACGGAATGGTAAGATTTCAGACGCTAGGCGGCTGGTGGAGTCAGGTGCTGCTTGCACAGCGCGTTGAGATCATAACAGATCAAGGACCAATTCCCGGCGTCATCGGATCGATTCCTCCCCATTTATTAAGTGAGGATCAGCGCAACAAACCAATGCAGATAAAAAATATGCTAATTGATATTGGAGCAGATTCAGAAGAAAATGCAGCAGAGCTTGGAATTAAGCCAGGTCAGCAAATTCTTCCTGTTTGTCCTTTTACTCCAATGGCAAACCCTAAAAAGATTATGGCTAAGGCCTGGGATAACCGCTATGGCTGCGGATTGTCCATTGAGCTGTTAAAAGAGCTGAAGAACGAAACGCTTCCAAACACTCTTTATTCAGGAGCAACTGTACAGGAAGAGGTAGGGCTTAGAGGAGCACAAACTGCTGCCAATATGATTCAGCCTGATTTGTTCTTTGCTCTTGATGCGAGCCCTGCAAATGATATGAGCGGAGCAAAGCATGAATTTGGCCAGCTTGGCAAAGGCGCGCTGCTCCGCATTTTAGACCGGACAATGGTGACACATAGAGGAATGCGGGAATTTGTTTTAGACACAGCAGAATCGGGCAATATCCCATATCAGTATTTCGTGTCGCAAGGCGGAACAGATGCAGGACGTGTTCATACTTCAAATGACGGTGTTCCTTCAGCAGTTATTGGCATCTGCTCGCGTTATATTCATACGGCAGCTTCAATTGTCCATATTGACGATTATGCTGCAGCAAAAGAATTAATCGTCACTCTTGTAAAAGCTTGTGATCAAACGACATTAGATACAATTAAGCAAAATTCATAAAGGAAAGAAGAGGAAATCACTGCTGTGGTTTCCCTTTTTTAAAGATAAGGAGTATAAAATTTTGCCTATAGATGTATAAGGAGAAACAATGATGAAAACAGCAATTGGAACTTTAAACCCTGCAAAAGTAAATGCGGTAAAAGCAGCTCTATCTAATTATGAGCATATTACATTCCAAAGCTTAAAAGTCCCATCCGGAGTATCTGATCAGCCGTTTTCAGATGAAGAAACCATACAGGGGGCCATTAACAGGGCGGACAAAGCGAGAGAGATGGAGCTTGCTGATCTTGGCATAGGTCTTGAAGGGGGCATAATTGAAACCAGTCAAGGTTTTTATTTATGCAACTGGGGTGCTTTAACAGGAGCTGGCTTTGCGCCAATAATTGCAGGCGGCGCGAGGATCATACTCCCCGATGATATTGGCAGGAAAGTGAAATCGGGTGTTGAGCTTGGCATCGTTATGGATGAATATGCGAATCAATTTAATGTAAGTCAGAATGAAGGAGCCATTGGAATTTTCACAAATGGCATGGTGAACCGGACAGAAATGTTTACTCATATTTCAAAACTCTTATTCGGACAATATTTTTACATGCAAAATAAGAGCGGCGGCAAATAAAGCCGCTGCTCTTATTCAAACAGATAGGATAAGACTGCAATTGCCTGATCAATTGTTTCTACCGTGACATCGGCTTTAGAAGAAAGCTCTTTGAGGGGGTGGTGCAGATTCTCAGGCCGAATGATAATTAACGGTTTTTTGTTCGACAATGCACTGCTTGCATCCATTGCAGTATTCCACTGTTTATATTTTTCTCCAAATAAAGCAATCACAATATCTGCTTTCTCCATCAAAATTTTCGATCTGAAATTATTAATTCTTGATGCAGCTTCGTCTCTGAAAATAGCATTGGGTTGGGTGCCCAGTATTTCTTCTCCAATCAGATCAGATCTATCATGGTTTTCCATTGGTCCTGTAAAAATGATTGGGAGATTCACCGTCTTCTCTTTAACTTCATTTCTCCAATTACTATGTATTTCTCCAGCTAAGTAAACATACAGCTTCATTCCAAAAGTACACCTCTTTTTTAAAAATTTATTTACCCTTTTTTTCTTTTCATAAAACAAAGCTCTCTTGTCAATTCTAAAATGAAAGGGTTATTATAGAAAAGGGTCCTATTTTCCTATTGAATAAGGAGGGTTTTTCTTGAAGAAAATTCTAGCAGGCATCATCTTTGCTTCTCTTTTTTCCTTATTAGCCTGTTCAATGAATGAAGAAGAAATGCAAACTGCAACGATAGATCAGACAAAAAAGACTTTTACAAGCAAGCCGGCTGCTGCCAATGAAGAAAGCGGCACTTTTCACTATCATTTGCCTGAAGGCTATAAAGTTGAATCTGCCAAAAATAATAATTTGATTTTCAAACGTGATGATGACCAATATATTTTATTTGTTAATGATAAAGAAAAAGAGGACAGTACCGTTTTTTACGATTCTCTGCTTGAGCAATACAAAGATCCAATAGTAGAAGAAACCTTTAAGGATAATGGAAGATTCGGATACGTTCTCGTCGATAAACTGGAAGACGATGAGTATGAGGTTTCTGCCGGAATAGGCGGAGTTAAAATGACAACGCAAACAAACGGACGCAATGTTGCAGATACAGCTGAACAAATGATGGGAATTGTGTCTTCTGTTACCTATTAAAAAAAGAGAAGTCTCCTTTGGACTCAAAGGGGCTTTTTCTTTTATACAGGCAAAACTATTGGTAACCAAGTGCTTCTTTTGGTATGATGCGAATGGATGAATGCACGAATTGGAAACGATATTACTGGAGGTTTTAACATGGAAAAATTACAATCAATGGCTCAATATAACGAATTAATTCAAAAAGAAAATGTGATTCTTATGTTTTCAGCTGACTGGTGCCCCGATTGCCGTTTTATTGACCCGTTTTTGCCGGAGCTTCAGGCTGCAAATGACAAATTCACTTTTTATTATGTAGACAGGGATCAGTTTATTGATCTTTGCGCTGAATTAAATGTATTTGGCATTCCGAGTTTTGTCGGATTCAGCAAAGGACAGGAAACAGGCCGTTATGTGAACAAGGACCGTAAAACGAAAGAGCAGATTCAGGAATTTATAGACGGATTATCTTCATAAAACAGTTTCGGCAGGGAGCGGAATGAAACATGAAAATGACTTCAAGAAAAATGGCAGAGACAATCAAAGAGCGTCTAAAACATAAAGATTGGACAAGCCATTTTGATCGAGAAAAGGATCAATTGCGTGTCGAAGATGATACGACTAAAAAAGGAATGACGATATCTCTTCCCGGCATTATAGCTAAATGGGAAGAGAATAAAGACGCGGCTGTTGATGAATTAATTTATTACATCGAAGAAGCATTGACAGTTATGAATGTTGAACAGGAACTGACAGGTAAAGAAAAAGGGATTTTCCCTGTTATCAGATCAACGTCCTTTCCTGTAGAATCCTCTGACGGCGTTCAGCTGATTCATGAAGAACATACAGCTGAAACGAGAATCTATTATGCGCTGGACCTTGGAAATTCCTATCGTTTGATAGATGTGAAAATGATGGAAAGAGAGAACTGGACGTTCAGCAAAATGAAAGAAATGGCAAGGTTCAATCTCAGGTCGCTGCAGACCAGTGTAAAAGAAGATCATGTTGCAGGAAATGTCTTCTACTTTTTAAATGCGAATGATGGCTATGATGCGAGCCGTCTGCTTAATGATACCATCCTTGATTCGTTCCAAGAAAAAATGGAGGGAGCGATGGCCATTGCAGTGCCGCATCAGGATGTTCTGATAATTGCGGACATCAGAAATGATACAGGTTATGATATTTTAGGCCAGATGGCTATGAGCTTTTTTGCAAGCGGAAGGGTGCCTATTACAGCACTGTCTTTTCTATATGAAAACCGCGAGCTGGAGCCAATCTTTATTCTTGCAAAGAACCGGGCAAAAAAGGAAGAGGAAGGTAAATAATAATGCGCGTATTTTATAACAAAGAAGGTGTAGGGGATACCCTGCTGATTTCAATGACTAAAGTGTCAGAAGAAAATAGAGCATTTGAAAAGAAGGGAGATGCAGTCCGGATATTCAACAATGTTTCAGGAGAAACGGCCGGATACAACCTCTTCAATGCATCTACTTATTTTGTAATCGAGAGCAGCGGCGGCGTTGTTGAATTGACTGAGAATCTGCTAAATGATTTGAATGCCAGCCTGCATCAAAATGGCTTTGAGGAACAGCTGCATGCTGATCTTTCCCCGAAATTTGTAGTTGGTTTGGTTGAAACAAAAGAAAAACATCCAAACGCCGATAAATTGAGCGTATGCCAAGTTAACACCGGCAGTGAAAAACTTCAAATTGTGTGCGGTGCACCCAATGTCGACAGCGGACAAAAGGTTGTCGTGGCTAAAGTTGGAGCAATCATGCCAAGCGGTCTCGTGATTAAGGATGCTGAGCTCAGAGGCGTTCCTTCAAGCGGAATGATCTGCTCTGCAAAGGAATTAGATCTGCCGGATGCACCACAGGAAAAAGGGATATTAGTTTTAGACGATCATTATGAAATCGGGGCCGATTTTTTAAAAAAATGACGGACTCCCATAAACCCATTTTCTTAAGCGAATACTCTATTTAAAAGTTAAAAAGTCACTAGGGAATTTTCTAGTGGCTTTTTTCATCTTTAAAAGATAGGATTAACTGTTACAATAGTAAATAAGACGAAACCTTTGAAAGAGTGGTTTTTATGAGTTGGTTTTCAAAAATGATCAATTATTTTGCCGGTGAAACAGAGACAGACAAGCACCTGGAAAAAACATCAGCTGAAAAAAGGCAAATTCCAGAACAACAGCAGCAGCCTGTACATAGAGCACCTGTACCGCCAAAAACGCAGCCTTCAAATGTGAAAAATGTAGAAACAAAAGTAGCCTATCAATATCCTAAAGGCAATTTTAAATTTCCGATGATTCCTGATCATCAAAAAAACCGTTCAGAACCGAGAAGGAAAAGTCCGGAAAGTGCAAAGACTGAAAGGACGAAGCCTCAGAATGTAAGCAGCACAGGGCGTACTCCGGGTAAATCAGCCAGAATGAAGACAAAATCAGATTCAAAGAGGCCATTTCACCCAACTGAAATTCCTTCGCCAATTTACGGCTTCAGGCCAAGAGATAACCAAGAGCCCCTGGAGTATCGAATCAGTCCAAGAAATGAAGCCAATCAAAGCGGCGGCGAGCCGGTTTCAAGTTTATTTAAAAGCTTTCAGCAGGCAGCGCAATCTACTGAATCCGTTATGTCAAAATTAAATGAACATAAACGGTCCGAGCTTTTGAAAAGAGAAGCTGCGAGGATGAGAGAGCGTGAAGCAGCGGAAATTCCTGTACCGCCCGTGCGTGAAATTCCGAGAAAAGATGAGCAGGTGATTTTAAGTACAGAAGCAGCGGAGCCTGTACCTGAAATGATTCCAGAAATCAGCGTTCCGTATGAAGGACTGAATAAAGATACCCAGCTTCTTTCTTTTGCATCTGAGGACGATCAAGAAGAAATAAGCATTCTTTCATCATTTCAAACCTATAAAAAAGAAGTACAGTCTCTTCCGTATGAAAATAGAGAAATAGCGGCAGCTTCTGATGAAACCGAATTGGTCCTGACAGAACAAGTTCAGCCGCCAATTGTAAAGACAGAAGAGGAACCCTTCGAGAGTATTATTGGAACCGAAGAAAAGCAAACCCAGACCGAATGGATGCCAGTTGATGAGCCGGAAGGAACTCCAGAAGCCGCCATTATAACGGAAAGAATTAATGAGCTAAGCTTTCAGACGGACGCTATTGAAGAGATAAATGATGATAAAGAAGAGGAAAAAGAGTTAGTTGATGAACCAGAGAAAAATGCAGCTGAATTAACGCACGAACAGCCTTCAGAAGCAGGGAAAGAAAATGATTCACGCAGATCAACCGTTCCCTTTAATGTCATGATGTTTGGAAGAGATAAACAAAAAATTCAAAAGTCCGAGAAATCTTCAAATTCTGGATCATCCTATCTTTTCCCCTCATTGCAGCTTTTGAACATTCCGCCTAAGGAATATGTGGATGATGTGGATTGGCTGCGGGAACAAACAGAATTGCTGAATGTGACCCTTGAGAATTTCAATGTGAAAGCAAGAGTTGTTCATGTCACACAGGGTCCAGCGGTTACCCGTCTTGAAGTCCAGCCTGAACCTGGAGTGAAAGTAAATAAGATTACCAATTTAACAGATGATATCAAACTTAGCTTATCAGCTAAAGATATTCGCATAGAAGCTCCTATTCCGGGTAAAAACAGAATTGGAATAGAAGTGCCGAACAGGCACAGCAAGATGGTCTATTTGCGCGAAATTCTAAGAAGCGCGGAGTTCAGAAATAATCCGTCTCCGCTGACAGCGGCACTGGGCCTTGATATTTCTGGACAGGCTGTTGTGACAGATCTGAAAAAAATGCCGCATGGATTAATTGCCGGAGCAACGGGTTCAGGCAAAAGCGTGTGTATCAATACCATCTTAGTAAGTTTGCTTTACAAAGCTTCGCCTCATGAAGTGAAGCTGCTTCTGATTGATCCTAAAATGGTCGAGCTTGCCCCGTATCACAATGTTCCCCATCTTGTCAGTCCGGTCATTACGGATGTAAAAGCGGCAACTGGAGCATTGAAATGGGCTGTGGAAGAAATGGAAAGACGGTATGAGCTATTTGCACATGCAGGAGCAAGGGACATTTCCCGGTATAATGAGCTTGTTGCCAAACATAACAGCGGTGAGCACATGCCGTATCTGGTCATTGTCATTGATGAGCTTGCTGATTTAATGATGGCAGCTCCTGCTGACGTAGAAGAAGCAATCTGCCGAATTGCTCAAAAGGCAAGAGCGTGCGGAATACATTTAATTGTTGCTACACAAAGACCATCCGTTGATGTCATCACTGGATTAATCAAGTCGAATATTCCGACCAGAATTGCTTTTTCTGTTTCATCTCAAGTTGACTCCCGGACAATTATCGACTCAGCCGGAGCAGAAAAATTGCTCGGTAAAGGAGATATGCTCTTTTTAGAAAATGGCACATCCAAAGCTGTCCGCATTCAGGGGAACTTTGTATCTGACGAAGAAATTGAACGTGTCGTCAGCCATGCGAAAAAACAGATGAAGCCGGTCTTTTTATTTGAACAGGAAGAGCTGATGAAGAAGTCCAGCATAGGAAGCGAAGAAGATGAACTGCTGCTTGAAGCATGTGAATATGTGGTAGATCAGGGAGGAGCTTCTACATCGAGCCTGCAAAGAAGATTCAGAATCGGATACAACCGTGCAGCAAGGCTTATGGATATGATGGAAAAGCAGGGAATTATTTCTGAAGCAAGAGGAAGTAAACCCCGTGAAGTCCTGATTTCAGAGCAGGACCTTGAAACCATTCAAGAAAGCGGAATGTAAGGGAGAGCTTGGTTTGCCATTATCATATAAATACAAAAGGTGTATTTTATGGTAAATCTTCTTCGAAATAGAAATTTTTATATTAAGAAGTTATTATCACCAGGAATAGGGAAAACTGTTTTTAAACAGTTTCCCCTATTTTCCGCGTAAATGAAGACAGATTTTGAAGCAGCTGTCCGTAATGTTTAAAGGGACAGGGAAATAATGCCTTTTTATTCCGCACTTGCCAAGTTCATGGATATCGTTTAATATGCATTGGGCAGGATAAATCGGCCCGTTACATTCACCTAATAAATAAAAATAAAAAATGCCTGGTTTGTTTGTCAGTTATGACGGACGCTTTTCTTATAGTTATCTATATAGCGTTCTGCTATAATGTTAAATCGTAAGCTATACTACATATCCGCTATCTTATGCATTCTAATTAAACCTGGGTTGCAAATTGGGATAAGAATCATATAATGTCAAACAGATAGACGTTTGTTGGAGGTTCTATTTATGACTGTTTACCATTTCGTTGGAATAAAAGGGACTGGAATGAGCGCCCTTGCACAGATTCTGCATGATATGAACTACGAAGTTCAGGGATCTGATATTGAAAAAACCATTTTTACTCAAAAAGCTTTAGAACAGCGCGGTATTCCGCTTTTTCCATTTTCAAAAGATAATATCAAAGAAGGATTAACGATCATAGCCGGAAATGCGTTTCCTGATTCCCATCCTGAGATTGAGGAAGCACACAGCCTTGGACTTCAGGTTATTCGCTATCATACGTTCTTGGGCGAGTTCATGGAGAAGTTTACAAGTGTCGGCATTACAGGTGCCCATGGAAAAACCTCAACCACAGGCTTGCTTGCCCACGTTATTCAGGGAGCGAAGCCAACTTCATTTTTAATTGGAGATGGAACTGGAAGAGGGATGGAGCAAAGCGAATACTTTGTTTTTGAAGCATGTGAATATCGCCGACACTTCTTGTCCTATTATCCTGATTATGCAATCATGACGAATATCGATTTCGATCATCCAGATTACTTCAGCAGCATCGATGATGTGTTTAAAGCATTTCAAGAGATGGCTATGCAAATTAAAAAAGGCATTATTGCCTGCGGTGATGATGAGCATCTTCAGCATATTCAGGCAAACGTGCCAGTCGTTTATTACGGCTTCAGTGAAGAAAATGACTTTCAGGCACGCAATGTTGTAAAAGCAACTGATGGAACAAGTTTTGATGTATTTGTCCGAAATACTTTTTATGCATCCTTTAAAATTCCGACTTTCGGCGATCACAGTGTACTGAACGCACTTTCTGTCATTGCACTTTGTCATTACGAAGAGATTGATGCAGAAGTGATTCAGGCACAGCTTCAAACATTTGAAGGTGTTAAGCGCCGTTTTAATGAAAAGAAAATCGGCAATCAAGTTCTCATTGATGACTATGCGCATCATCCTACTGAAATCACAGCAACGATCGACGCTGCAAGACAGAAATATCCGGACCGTGAAATCGTTGCGGTATTCCAGCCGCATACCTTTACACGCACACAATCGTTTTTAGAGGAATTCGCGGACAGCCTGAAGAAAGCTGATACGGTCTACCTTTGCGACATATTCGGTTCTGCACGCGAAAACATCGGGAAACTGTCGATTCAGGATCTGCAAGATAAAATCGATCGCGCCTCATTAATTGATGAAGAAGAAACGGCCGTCTTAAAGCAGCATGAAAATGGAGTTCTCGTTTTCATGGGAGCTGGTGACATTCAGAAATACCAGCAGGCTTATGAAAAGGCTCTGGCATAATAAACACAAAAAAAGCATGGGCGAGAACGCCACATGCTTTTTTTGTGTTTATTTTAGGTTTTCAGGATTCAAGCCTTCTAGCGCATCAATGACAAAACGGCCGTCTTTTCGGATAAGCACTCCGTCAAAATACATTTCTCCGCCCCCGTATTCAGGGCGCTGAATGTTTACCATATCCCAATGAATGTTAGAGTGGTTATCATTGAAAGCATCGTCATAGCACTGACCTGGAGTGAAGTGGAAGCTGCCGTCGATTTTTTCATCAAAAAGAATGTCCTGCATCGGATGCTGAATGTAAGGATTAACGCCAATTGCAAATTCACCGATATATCTTGCTCCTTCATCAGTGTCGAAAATGCTGTTGATGCGTTCTGTATCATTAGCAGAAGCTTCAATAATTTTTCCGTCTTTAAATGTGAGCTTTACATTTTCAAATGTAAAGCCGTTATATGGAGACGGAGTATTGTATGTAATCGTTCCATTAACAGAATCACGAACCGGAGCTGTATAAACCTCACCGTCAGGGATATTCATTTCCCCTGCACATTTAACAGCAGGAATGTCTTTGATGGAGAAAACCAAATCCGTTCCCGGCCCTGTAATTCTTACTTCATCTGTTTGATTCATTAAATCGGCAAGCGCGTCCATAGCTTTGTCCATTTTTCCGTAATCGAGGTTGCACACATCAAAATAAAAATCTTCAAATGCTTCGGTACTCATCTTTGCGAGCTGAGCCATTGATGAGTTCGGATAACGTAAAACAACCCATCTTGTTTTAGGAACGCGAATATCACGGTGAACCTTTTGGCCGATTGTTCTGCCCTGCAGCTTCATTTGAGCATCAGGCACATCAGCATGCTCGTTGATGTTGTCTCCTGAACGAAGGCCAATATAGGCATCCATTTTGCTCATGACATTTGCTTCAAACTCAGCCATCATGCCAAACTGTTCTTCCTGTCCTCCGAGCAGGAGAGCACGGTCCACCTGCTGATCTTTAAGAGAAACAAACGGATATCCCCCTGCAGCATATGCTTCATGGACGAGCGCTGTAACTAATTCTCTTTGCAGGCCAAAGTTTTCAATCAGTACCTTTTCTCCTTTTTGGAGCTTGACTGAATAATTGATCAAGTTCTTTGCGAGCGTTTGAATTCTTGGGTCTTTCACTTGTTTTCCTCCCGGTATGCGAATAAGTAATACATGTCTATTGTAACCGATGTCATAAAAAATTTTAAAATATTTATTGAAAATTTAAAAACACGGTCATAATAGAAAAGGAATCCCATTTTTTTTGTAGAATACTAGCTGTATGAAAAATCTTTATGTTTATAATTGAACACTAGAGGGAAACAGTTACTATCGCTTATTGGAGGTGCTGAAGTTGGAAATTATTTTATATTTAGCTGTTGCACTAATTGCAATTGCATTCACTGTACTGGTCGTTTTCCTGTCTAAGACGTTAAAATCCCTTTCCTCAACCTTAAACAATGTTGCCGGAACACTGGCAGGTCTTGAGAATCAAATCCAGGGGATAACGCTTGAAACGACTCAGCTGCTACATAAGACAAATGCTTTGGCAGAGGATATTCAGGAAAAATCAGAAAAGCTGAACACTGTTGTCTACGCGGTTCAGGGTGTTGGTTCATCTCTTCAGAATTTTAATGATTCTGTTCAGAAAGTATCAGCATCAGTAAGTACAAATCTTGAGAAAAACCAAGATAAAATCAATCAGGTTGTACAATGGAGCAACGTTGCAATGGATGTCTGGGGAAAATGGAAGCTGAAGAAGCAGAAATATGAGCGTCAGCAGAAACAGCCAACTTTATGAATTCGTTTTAAAAAAATATAAAATAAGAATCGCAATAGGGAGGAATTTATCATGAGTAAAGATTCAATCAACAGTAAAGATTTTCTTATCGGAACGCTAATTGGAGGAATTGTAGGAGCAACTACTGCATTATTCCTTGCACCTAAATCTGGTAAAGAACTTCGTGATAACATTGGTGAGCAGGCAGTCATTGTTAAAGAAAAAACAGGAAAAATTACAAATGATGCTCGTGAGAAAAGCAATGAATTTGCAGCACTTGCAAAAGAAAAGTCAGCTAATTTAACTCAGGTTGTATCAGAGCAATCTACTCAAATCATGAATAAAGTCCGTGATCTGAAAAGCTCTAAAGACCAAAACGGGGAGCAATCTGAAAACAATCCTGAAGATGTAAAGCTTAACTTAGCGCCTGAGGCATCAAGTGATGATCCTCAGCTGAACTCTTCCGTTCAAAGCCCTGTTAACGAAACAGTACATCAAGCTTCTGGATCTACACAGCATGCTGAAGAATTAAAAAAGCAAGTAAACAAAGAAATTGAAGAATCTAAAGAAGCATTTTCAGAAAAAAAATAAGACAACGAATCGGCAAAGTTAACAGCTTTGCCGATTGTTTTTATTTTAGAAGTAAATCATGTACAATAAACGAACCAATGAAATTTAGGAGTGAATGGAACAAGATGGCCAAAACAAAGATTGATACAGTTGAAGAATTCCAGCAAATCGCTGAAAGCGGAAAACCCTTTTTATTTTTCAAAAATAGCTTAACTTGTCCTATTGCACAGGCAGCCTACGAGCAATTCGAAACTTTTGCTGAGGAAAATGACTCGGTGAATGCCTATTACTTAAATGTCCAGGAAGCAAGACCGCTTTCAAATTATATTGCAGAAACTTACGGTGTGAAGCACGAATCACCGCAGGCTCTTCTTTTCAAAGACAAACAGATTGCATGGAACGAGTCGCATTGGAAAATCACAAAAGACTCATTAACTAAAAACGTTTTATAAAGCAGAGGATGGGACAGAGGCTTTAAAGCTCTGTTCCTTTTTTATGTGATCTGAGACATGATAGGAGAAAATGTAAAATGAATGAACGTTCTTTTGATCAATTATTAAATATAAAGACTGAGGAGGGTCAAAAAGGATTTGGCAAGTCAATGCATTATCACCGTTATGAACCGACTCCATATGCGGCACTGGAGAAATTGTTTCATGAATATGAGCTGAACAGCAGTGATCAAGTAGTTGACTTTGGCTGCGGAAAAGGCAGAACGAACTTCTATATTCATTATTTAAGCAATGCTGCTGTCAAAGGGATCGAAATGAACGAGGGATTCTATCAGGAAGCCATCCAAAATCGAGATCGTTATGTAAAAAAAGCCAAGAGCCGAAAAGGGCAAATCCAGTTTTATTGCTGTTTGGCCGAAGAGTATAAAATAGATCCTGCAGATAATCGTTTTTATTTCTTTAATCCTTTTTCAAAAGAAATTTTTATGAATGTCATAAATAATATCCTTCAGTCGGTTGAAGAGGCAAGGCGGGAGATCGAGCTGATTTTGTACTATTGTTCAGAAGAGTATATTTATTTCTTAGAAAACCAGACTGCTTTTGAATTTAAAAAAGAAGTCATTCTGCCTGGGTTTCATGACAGAAATCCGTTTGAACGATTTTTGATTTATAGACTTGAATATTAATTAAAAGGATGGAATTGAGTACTATTTTGAATGTCCAGTATTTTACAACTGTTTCGAATTCGAAAAATCCAAGAACAGTCGGATTGAGGAATCAAAGGCGTATTATGATTCCAAAGAAGCTGAGATCAGTCGAGATTGTGGAATCAAAGGAGTATTATGATTCCCAAAATGCTGAGATTAGACATGATAGTGGAATCAAAGAGGTGCTATGATTCCAAAAATGCCGAGATCAGACGAGATAGAGGAATCAAAGGAGTACTATGATTCCACAAATGCAGAGATCCGACGAGATAGTGGAATCAAAGAGGTGCTATGATTCAAAAAATGCCGAGACCAGACAAGATAGTGGAATCAAAGAGGTGCTATGCTTCCACAAATGCAGAGATCAGACGAGATAGTGGAATCAAAGAGGTGCTATGATTCAAAAAATGCCGCGACCAGACAAGATAGTGGAATCAAAGAGGTGCTATGCTTCCACAAATCCCGAGACCAGACAAGATAGTGGAATCAAAGAGGTCCTATGCTTCCACAAAAGCCGAGATCAGACGAGATAGTGGAATCAAAGAGGTGCTATGATTCCAAAAATGCTGAGAACAGACGAGATAGAGGAATCAAAGAGGTGCTATGCTTCCACAAAGGCCGAGATCAGAGGAGATAGAGGAATCAAAGAGGTGCTATGATTCCACAAAAGCCGAGATCAGACGAGATAGTGGAATCAAAGAGGTGCTATGATTCCAAAAATGACGAGAACAGACGAGATAGTGGAATCAAAGAGGTACTATAATTCCACAAAAGCCGAGATCAGACGAGATAGTGGAATCAAAGAGGTGCTATGATTCCACAAAAGCCGAGATCCGACGAGATAGTGGAATCAAAGCAGATTTTTTTATTATCACTATGCCTATCAGAGCTGAACAGCCGGTTCAGCTATTCCTAAAACCATTTAATACTTAATCTGTCTCCAGGCAGCAATTCTTCGTGAAAGGCTGTTTCTTTTTCATTTTTTAACAGGAGAAATTTTCTGCTTCCCTCAGTGGGGATCTTTATGTCGACAGCAGTGAAGACATCCTGAAAAATAAATGAGCTTGGAGGCTGCTTCTTAATGGTTAGGCGGTCACCATTGTGGATTTTATCCTCTAAGGAAAGAAGCTTTTCGTCTCTATAGACTTCAGCCTTCATCTTCTTAATTGTCAGGGGCTCCTTGTTATAGAGAACTTGCAGGGAATCATATGCTGCTATTTTAAGCTCAGACAGGACTTGGCTGATAGATGGTGATTCCGTTGGAACAGCTGTTATTTGATCCCATTCCTCAAATGGAGAGGATGGCAAAGCAGGAACGTTATTAATCAGAATTTTTCCAGAGAATGCATCAAGCTGCACCCTGCTGCCGTCCACTAAAAGATGAAATGGCGCAAAAGAGGCTCCACCTGGCAAAATGTCTTTTATCTGATCAGGAAACGAATAAGTAATGGAGTCCCTGTCAGCTACCATATCCGTTAAAGTGGCAGGCTTCCCATTTAAAGCAAGTTTTGCTTCAATTTGAACCCGTTCTCCATTTAACAGGATGGATTTGGCTGGAACAGCATCAATCAAATCAGAAAGGGCGACACTGAGTGACCGGCCGTCTTGTCCTTTTTCAATGATGATTTCATCTCCATTATTAATTTCATCTTCAACTGAACACACTTTTCCGTTTTTAAAAAGCAAAGGTGCTTCTCCATATGTGCCGGGAATTGTTATTGATTGTCCGTTTAAATCGGCAAAAAATGCGAGTCCAGGTTTTCCATAATAGTTGCTCAGCTGAATCCCGGAAGAGAGAAGACTGTCTGAAACTGTCAGTTTTCTCATATGCAGCAGCCGGACTGAGCGTTCATTTACTTTAACGCAGACATACTGAATCGGATTCTGGTTGGAGGAAATGGCGATTCCAATTGGGGTAACCAGTTCTGGCCCTTTTTTTAAATGCCCGGCAAGCTTGAGCTGCTTGATGGCGTCAATGCCTCTTATCGCAACCCTGTTTAATGGCAGGTTCAGTTTTTCGGCAATCAATTCAGGGAGCTCAGGTGTTAAACTTCCTCCTCCAATCAGCATGACTGCCTTTGGGGAAGTCTTCTTGTTTAAAGAATGAATTTCTTCTTTTATCGCACTTGCCAGTTTGTCAATTGAATCGTGAATCTGCGCAATCGCTTCTTCTTTTAAAATTTCATTTTCAAATCCTAAAATATCTTTCACAAGGATGCTCTCAGATGTATTCAGCTCTCTTTTTGCCTGTTCCGCATCGTGGAAATCCAACAAGAACTGATCAGAAATGGCTTCTGTTATTTCATCTCCTGCGATTGGAACCATTCCGTACGCAGTAACAGTTCCCTCATTTGTTATCGCAATATCGGATGTACCGGCCCCTATATCTACCAGTGCTACATTTAATCTTCTCATCGACGGCGGGATTAACACGTTTATTGCCGCAATTGGCTCAAGTGTCAAAGCCTTCATTTCTAAATTTGCTCTATTTAAGGCAGCAAGGAGAGATTCTACAACAACTTTAGGCAAAAAGGTCGCAATGATTTCTGCAGAGGCAATCTTGCCCTGCTGATCTACCAAACTGCCAATCTTTTGATGATCAAGGCTGTAATGAATCACAGAATAGCCGACACAATCATACTCCTGCATAGCTTTTTCTTTTAAGGCAAGCTGCTTCTGAGCTTCTTGAACGGCCATCAGCTCAAGATGAAAGACGGTTTCTGTCTGAATAATGGGTTTGCCTTCTATTTTGATATGAGCTTCTGCCCGTACCGTTTTTAGAGCCCTCCCCGCAGCAGCCACACAGACTTCACGAAGAGCTCCATGTTTTTCTTCAAGCTTTTCTTTAACAGAAGCAATCACATTCGAAACAGAGATGACATCATGAATTTGTCCATCGAGCATTGAGCGCTCTCCATGTTCCTGTATGACCGTATCAATGACTTCATAGGCACCGTCTTTTTCGGATAACAGCAAACCAACTACCGACCGGGTGCCAATATCTAATGCAAATGTGTAAGTCTCTTTTACCAAAATGAGCACCTCGTTTATTAATCTTCAAAACTTGAAAAATCCTATAAAACAGTATTGTTAGCGCTTAAAAACGCTTTATCACTTAAAAGCGTTTAAATGTTAAAGAAAAATGCGTGACAACGCGAAGGATTTTGTATATAATTATCACTAATTACTAAAGAAAATGTATCATATTTTCTTTTTTTAAGAAAGCTGATGCAGGTTTGCATCACGCCTGAACACTAGTTTTGAAGGGATGCATGTACAAGCCGGATTTCGGCTTTTCATAAGAGTTTCTTCAATTTTAAAAAACGCGAAAGGATGAGTGAGATGAGTAACGCCGAGTTAGAAGCATTGCGAGAGAGAGCAGAAGAGATTAATCTGCAGATTTTACAGCTGATTAATGAGCGAGGAAAGTTAGTACAGGATATAGGTAAAGCCAAGGAAGCGCAGGGCGTTAATCGATATGATCCCGTCCGTGAGCGAAGAATGCTTAACAAAATCAAAGAGAACAATGATGGACCTTTCGAAGACTCCACATTGCAGCATATTTTTAAAGAAATCTTTAAAGCAAGCTTAGAGCTTCAGGAAGATGATCACCGCAAAGCGCTTCTTGTTTCACGCAAAAAGAAGCCTGAAGATACAATTGTTGATGTTAAAGGCGTCAAAATTGGGGACGGAAGCCAAGTATTGATTGTTGGGCCATGTGCAGTAGAAAGCTACGAGCAGGTAGCTGCTGTTGCAGAAGAGGCTAAAAAACAGGGAATCCGCTTATTGCGCGGAGGAGCATTCAAGCCGCGCACAAGCCCTTACGATTTCCAGGGTCTTGGTCTTGAAGGCTTAAAAATTTTAAAACGCGTTGCAGATGAATATGATATGGCTGTTATCAGTGAAATTGTGAATCCGGCTGATATTGAAACAGCGATTCAATACATTGATGTTATCCAAATCGGAGCCCGCAACATGCAGAACTTCGAATTATTGAAAGCTGCGGGTGCAGTTAAAAAGCCTGTATTATTAAAACGAGGCCTTGCTGCTACACTTGATGAGTTCGTAAATGCAGCTGAGTATATTATTTCTCAAGGAAACGATCAAATCATCCTTTGTGAACGCGGCATCCGCACATACGAAACAGCTACTCGAAATACGCTTGATATTTCAGCTGTGCCGATTTTAAAACAAGAAACGCATTTACCGGTAATGGTTGATGTAACACATTCAACTGGCCGCCGCGATTTGCTTATCCCTTGTGCTAAAGCAGCACTTGCTATTGGTGCTGACGGCGTTATGGCTGAGGTTCATCCAGACCCTGCAGTCGCGCTGTCGGATTCAGCTCAGCAAATGGATTTCGATCAGTTCGCAGAGTTCATGAATGAGATTAGACCGTTAGTAAAAGTAAAGGCATAAATTTTTTATATGAGATAAAAAAACCGCCTGCAGCATCCTATCATCAGGATGTTGCAGGCGGTTTTTGTGTTCCTGCTAATAGTTCTCCCTTTTTAATATATGACCCTCTGCTTAATCCACTACATGAATGTAATCTATGATTCCAGTTCTATCAGGCCTCCTGTTCTCTATAAATCCATTATGAAGAGATGCAAGTGCTTTTGGAATATTTACATCCTGTTCTTCTATTAATGTTCGAACTTAGAAAGTCTGTTAAATTACCGCAGATTGCTTTCAGTTGTTAATCGAATCAATCCAATCCGCAAACGCCTTTTCATTAGTGGACAACTTACCCTTTGTTTCAGAGAGAATAAGTTATTAAAAGATTAATGGGTAATTTCTATAAATAGACAAATTGAATTGAATGAACTAGTTTTATTTTTGTAATTGGCTAAAAGTCAATCTTACGAGGAGGTGATAGCAATAAAGAGATTATTTGATCTATTTTGTTCATTTTTTCTTATTGTCGCACTCATGCCTTTAATGATGATAACTGCAATTTTGATATGGATATTTTTAGGGCCGCCAGTCCTTTTTAACCAAGTCCGGCCAGGGCTGCATGGAAAGCCATTTACGATTCATAAATTTCGTACAATGACCATTCAAAAGAGTGGTGAAGATTGTGATGAAAAAAGATTAACATCCTTTGGAAAGTTTATCAGGCGCTGTAGTTTAGATGAATTGCCACAGCTGTTTAATGTGCTGAAGGGAGATATGAGCTTTGTGGGGCCGAGGCCATTATTAATGGAATATCTGCCGCTTTATAACGAGGAGCAAAATCGCCGTCACGATGTAAAGCCGGGGATTACCGGCTGGTCACAAGTTAATGGCAGGAACTCAGTAAGCTGGGAACAAAAATTTAAAATGGATATTTGGTATGTTGAACACTGCTCTTTTTTCCTTGATATGAAAATCCTATTTAAAACGATTCTCAGAGTTTTTCAGGCGAAAGATATTAATCAAGAGGGAAGGGCAACTATGGACGTCTTTAGAGGCAATAAAGAACGACAATAACAGCATCAGGTTTTAATTGAATATAGGCGTAAGAACTTAAAGAGATAGCTCTGCATAACTTATGGAGAATGCCAATTATTAAACGATTTGAGAGGGAGAAAAAAATGAAAGAAGATACACTGGATTTTGCAAGTTTCTTTGAAATCATTTGGAAACGTTTCTGGATCATCATTCTGATTACTTCTTTTGCGGTGCTAACTAGCGCTTTTGTGTCATTTCAAATACTTACACCAATCTATCAGGCAAAAGTAAACTTCCTTGTTAGTCATCAATCTGATCCTGAAAATCCATCAACAAGCAGCATTGATGATTCTTTAAAACTTGTTACCACCTATCAGGATATTGTTCAGAGTCCAATCATTTTAAAATCGGCTCAAACTAAATTAAGTGAAGAAGGTCATATTTTCAGAATAGCAGAGGAAAACATAACCGTAGCAAGCAAAGAGGAATCACAAATGTTTGAACTGCTTGTAAACAATTCTGACAGGGAAGAAGCTATGCTTATAGCAAATGCAATCGCGGATTCTTTTGATGAACGGATTGAGGACCTCATGAATTTAAATGAGAGTAATGTCAAAATCATGAATAAGGCTGCTGTTAACTACGAGCCTGTCAGTCCGAAGCCTTTCCTGATCATGGGCGTAACATTTGTTGTTTCACTGATGGCATCCATCTGGATTACCCTTCTGATGCATTCTGTTAACAAGAGATCTAAGAAATCATAAATAAGGCTTTAAAAATAGATTATACGAAAAATCCTTACGATTTCCGTAACAGTAAGGGGTTATAAGAATGTATGCGATTTATTAAAGATATCTATATTCTTTTCTGTGTGTCTGCTTTATCCGCACTTGTATCCTTTGTAACAGGCATCTGGATCAGAAATATTCTTGGACCGGAGGATTACGGGGTTTGGCTTATCTACTCTTTAATATTAGTGTATGGCTACCGCATGCATCTTGGAATTTTAGATGGTTTTAGCCGGGATATTCCTCAGTTATTGGGGAAAAAAAATTTAAAAAGAGTCAAGCTTGTGCGAAATGTTGTTTTTACATGGATGATTATTTCGGGAAGCTTAGCGATTCCTGGCGTTATCATTGTTTTTCTATTGCCGCTTTCGGAATTTGAAACAATATTAAGCATCCTTGTCATACTGCTTGTTCCTCTGCAAAATTTTGCCTTGTTTTATAACATGCTTTTCTTATCCATTCAAAATTTTAAAGTAGTGGCAATCATTCAGCTGTTTATAGGATCGCTGCAGTATTTGTTTATGGCAATATTTTCAGTGAAATTTGGTATTTATGGTTTGCTGCTTGGTGTTCTTGCAGGAAATCTCATTGCGATTCTTTACAGTCAAATGAGATTGACTTTTAAGTTAAAGGTTAATTGGGACTGGAAAGTGATTAAGCAAATGATTGCATATGGTATACCGATCACTTTGATTGGTATCCTGCTTAACGTTTTCATCACAATTGACCGCCTGATCATTTTTTATTTCTTTGGACCTTCATCTGTAGGGCATTACGGAATAACGGCTTTTGTATATCAGGGCATTATGGTTCTGCCGAGTGTTTTACATCAAGTAATGTATCCTAAGATCAGCTTTAGATACGGGGAGACGGGCGAAAAAAGAGCCTTGAAGAATATCGTAGTGAATCCAACGATTTATTTATCTTATCTTAGCCCTTTCATTCTTGGCACCGTTTATTTGATTCTTCCAGTATTAGTTGAATGGCTGATGCCTCAATATACTGATGGTATAGAAGCAGCTAAATTCATTATCATTGGAATGTTCTTTTTAATTTGGGCTATGCTGTATGCTCATTACTTGACGGTCGTAAATAAACAGTGGACATATTTAAGAATTTTGTTTGCTGCAGTTATAATTAACACCTCTGTCAACCTGACACTTATTTATTTGGGATTTGATATTGAAGGCGTCGCGTTGGGTACTGCATTTTCTTATGTTATTTATCCCTTGCTTATGATGTGGTTTTGTTTTAAGGATATGGGAGAAACGCATAAGATGTATATTCAATCTGCAGGTTTAATCTTTCTGCCATTTATTACAATGATCAGTTTATTGTTTATGATTTATCACCTCCAATTGTATGTTGTTATAAGTTTAGTCATTTTTTTGACTGTCTATGGTTTATGTCTCTTTGTATTTTCATATCACATTTCATTTCTTCGTATATATCGTAATGAGTTGATTGAAAGGATTAAACGAAGATTCATCCATTAATCACAAGTGATCTATAAATAAAAAATGACAGCAGGATTTTATTTTATATATGTAAGATGCAAAACGGGAAAGTTTGGTGGTAGTATGCTATTTCAGTATCATCTGTTTCAAAAACTGCCTTGGATCTTCTTCTTTTTATGCACAGCTCTTTCATTAGGAACATTGCTTGCAATTAATAATTTTATGGTCAATATATATTTAATTATTATTTTGCTGAGCTTCTCAATTGCTATAGGGTTATCTGGGCTATTTAAGCATCCTAAAAATGTGATTAAAATCATTTTTATCGCCATATCAGTTCGAATCATCCTTTTCATCTTCTTGAAAATTTACTCATTTGAAAATGGTCTGGGCGGTTTTTTTCCAGGAGATGTAGATGCCCTTGTTTACCACGGTGATGCACTTGATGCAATCAGAACCCATTCCTGGATAAACGCACTTGAAGGAAATCTTGAATATACTTATTTTGTTGCCTTTTTCTATAATATCTTTGGGCCGGATATGAATGTTCCGCAGCTGATTAACCTTGGAGCGTCTGTCATTATCGTTCCTTTGATTTATGAGCTTGGATACAGAGTGGGCGGCAAGAAGACAGCAGTCATAGCAGCATTGCTGTGGAGTCTTTTTCCAAGTGCTATCTTCTGGTCGATATCCCTTTTAAAAGATGCTTTTGTTACGCTTGGAATGGTATTGGCAGGTTTTTTAATTTTAGGCATAAGCGGAAACAAATTAAACGGCAGAGATCTGATACTCGGAATTTGCGGGGTTATTATCGTCAGTTTTATGAGATCTCAGTTTTTGCTGGCCATCTCAATTCCAATTATTTTGATGATTTTGTTTCAGTTCTTTAAAGGAAATGGAACGTTTTTTAGAAATACTATCTTCTTTATAGTGGGTATTGTTCTATTCGGAACCCTTTTTGCGGGAGAGAACTTGCTTCAGACTGTAAGTAATTCAACATCTCAGACAGAAGTAAACCGGATTAATCAGATTGCATTAGAGGGAGGTTCAGGCATCCGGTTTGTAACACTGTTCCCGCCAGAGATCAGGTGGATTGTACAGCTGCCCTTTTCAATTTTTGCTCCCTTTCCATGGCAGTGGCTGTCTGTTGGTCAAGGTTTGTATCGGTTGTCCGGTCTGGAGATGATTGTCTGGTATGTATTATATTACTTTATCTGGAAAAACCGCAAAATACTAATCGCAAAAAATACCGGCAGCGTCATTATGATGTACGCATTCTCAGTATTTATAGCGGTATCCTTCAGTCTTCCTAATCTTGGATCTATTTATAGATATCGTTTAGCTGCACTTACCTTATTGCTGCCGCTTGTTTTTTATAAAACGATCTATAAAAAAGATAGAAAAGAATGATGCTATGAAAAAGAAGATTTTATTTGTGACCACCATCAGCAGAACGATAGAGGCTTTTTTAGTGCCTCATATCGTGTATTTTAAGAATAAGGGATTTAAAGTGGGAGTTGCAGCAAATACGGATCACAGCAATTTAAGCATTCTAGAAGAACTTGGAGTGACGATCCACCACGTCCCATTCAGCAGGTCTGTCTTAGATCGCGGGAATTTTAAGGCCTATCGAATGATAAAAAAGATCATTAAAGATTATCAAATCCTTCATTTGCATACACCCATTTCATCCTTTATCACCCGAATGGCTTCTTCTAAAACCCATACAGTCATTTATAGTGCACACGGCTTTCATTTTAATGAGAATGGATCAATCGCTGCCAATACTTTATATAAAATAGTTGAAAGAATAGCGGGAATGAAAACGAATAAGCTTATTGTTACTAACACAGATGATATTGCTTCTGCACGTAAAATCATTTCTCCAGAAAAAATTCATTATGTAAAAGGCGTAGGGATAGATCATCTTACTTACGATGCTGAGGGTTACACAGAACGCGATAAACTGTCATACAAAAATGAACTTGGCCTTAATGTTCATACAAAAATTATTACTCATATTGCTGAATTTAACGAAAATAAGAGGCAAATAGATATTGTGCGGGCTTGTGAAGTTTTAAAAGAAAAAACGGAAGATTTCTTGATTTTACTTGTTGGAACAGGGGAAGAATCAGAAACAATTAAAGAGATGGTAAGGGAATCAAACTTAGAAAAATATATTCGCTGTTTAGGATTCAGAACGGATATAGCTGAAATACTCAGTATAACGGATATTGGTCTTCTCGTATCTATTCGCGAAGGACTGCCGCGTTCATTAATGGAAATGATGGCAATGAAGATTCCAGTTATTGCAACGGATATTAGAGGGAACAGAGATCTGATTGAAGATGGAAAAAACGGCTATCTTGTTCCGATCAAAGATCCAGGAGAGCTTGCTGAGAAATGTCTGCTCCTTTTATCCAACGGAGCCCTTGCCAGACAATTTGGAGAAGAGGGAAGAGTGAAAATTGAAAACGATTTTTCCTTAGAGAAAGTATTAATCCAAATGGAAGAAGTATATATGGAGCTTGGAATTATTAAGAGAGAAAAGCTGTTCGAGAGGTGAAAGACCTGTTCGAAACAGCTTTCTTTTTTATATCCAGTTGTTCTTTTATTCGAACACCAAGGGATTTGGAAATAGTAATTGGTTTAACGAACAATACCGAATTGCCTTAATCGATTATCAAAATCTCTTTCATATTCATTAGTTAAGTACATAGATATAAATAAAAATTGTTTACGACACATGTTTCATATTAATCAAGGGATGTGGGTTTTTGAAAAATATCATTATCTTTGGTTCAGGAGGACATGCAAAAGTCGTGATTGATATTTTTGAGAAATCATTTGATTATCGAATCTTAGGCATATCAGATGAAAATCGTTCAAAAACAGAAAAAGTTTATGGATATGAAATTCTAAGCACAGAATATTTATTGAATAATATGGAAGAAATTCATGGTGGAATTATTGCATTTGGAGATAATTGGGCGCGAAATCAAAAAGCAGAAAAGATTATTAGACTCTTTCCGAATTTTCATTTCGTTCCTGCTATTCATCCCGCAGCAGTGATTGGCAGTGGAGTTTCCATTGGAAGAGGAACAGTTGTAATGGCGGGAGCTGTTATCAATAGCTGCACTGCTATTGGAGAGCATTGCATAATTAATACCTGTGCATCAATTGATCATGATTGTACGATTGAAGATTTCGCAAGTATTGCACCGGGAGCTACTCTGGGAGGAAATGTGAAAATCGGCAAATATTCAGCTATATCGCTAGGATCAAATGTTATACATTCTGTTCACATAGGGGAACACTCTGTAATTGGAGCTGGATCTACGGTTATAAAAAATGTTGATTCCTTTAAAGTAGCTTACGGTTGTCCGGCTAAGATCATCCGAAGCAGAACAAAGGGAGAAAAATATTTATAGAGCTTGTTCTTTCCGATTCATTCGCAAAGAGAAAGGAAAAAATATCCTTTTTGGAATAGGGCAAGACATTCTCTTCATATATGTCATTGAGACAATATGATCCGAGTGATTGAAAACTTAGAATAATCGGCGGCACATGATTATTCAGTAGGAGAATGCGCCATGAAGAACATATTAATTGAAAGGTCGGGCAAAGCATTCCTGCCGGTAGTTAATGCTTATCTAAAATACTTTAATGAGAAAGAAGAAGCGTTTCGGTTATACGATTCTTCTTTACTGACAGACTGGAAAACAGAAGATTTTGATATGGTATGGAGGTTTATGGGCATTGATGTATTTCAAAAATTAACCATTCCCGTGATTCATGAATACCCATCGCTTTCAACCGGTATGTTTCCTAAATTAAAGAATAAAATCAAGCAAACCGTCAACCGCAAACCTGAATTAAGAGTTTTTCTAAATCGTTCAGTAAAAGAGGGTATGAATTTTAAAGATCAAATTGAATATATTTATAGAGATATGGGTGTCGATGATATTTTCTTTGGAGTGGATCATTCAGAAAAAAATTTTGATTGTGTTTATGTAGGCTCAATTTCTAAAGAAAGAGACATCCACTTGCTTCTTGACTATTTTAAGTGGAAAGGGAAAAATCTGACCCTTCTGCTTATTGGAGATGTGAGTGATGAGATATACGGGGATTACAGGATGTGCGAAAACATTACTTTTACTGGAAAAATGAAGTATGAAGACGTTCCTGAATGTGCGGCTCAAGCTGTATATGGAATGAATTTTATGCCGGACAAATACCCTTATAATATACAGACATCAACGAAACTACTGGAATATTTATCTATGGGTCTTAAAGTCATTACAACAGATTATTTATGGGTGAGGAATTTCATGGATGAAAATGAAATTCAGCTTGTTACTGTTAATCATAGCCTGGATGGATTAGATTCGTTAATAAAAAAAGATAAGGCAAGATCTATTGATCGGGCCCATTTTGAAAAATATAAATGGTCTCATATTATTCAACAATCAGGAATAGAAGAAAAGATCATGAAACTGCTGTAAAAATCATCTGAATCAGCAGGGAATATGGAAGAGAAGGAGCTGAAACTTAAGACCTCAGGGGCTATGAGTCAGCTCCCTTTTTTAACTTCCTGAATACTCCTTATGTCCATAAAGAGTATTACATTCATTAAAGAAAGAGATGTGAACACCATGGAGTCTGAAACGAAACGCATCTTTCTTTCACCGCCGCATATTGGGGATAAAGAACAGCTTTTTGTTAAGGAGGCATTTGCTGAGAATTGGATAGCTCCGGTTGGCCCGAATATAAATATGTTTGAACAGGAGCTTGCTGTCTATACAGGAGCAGCAGGTGCGGTTGCATTAAGTTCCGGCACTGCTGCTTTGCATCTTGCCTTGCGCTGCTTAGGTGTCGGGCCGGGTGATACTGTCTTTTGCTCTTCTTTTACATTTGTAGCGAGCGCTAATCCAATTTTATATCAAGGTGCTGAACCAGTATTTATCGACTCTGAACCGCTCAGCTGGAACATGAGCCCATTGGCGCTGAAACGTGCTTTAATTGAAGCTGAAAACTCAGGTACATTGCCAAAAGCAGTAATTGTTGTCCATTTGTACGGTCAAAGTGCTGATATGGACCCTATTGTTGAATTGTGCAGCCAATATAAGATTCCAATTATTGAAGATGCAGCTGAATCACTTGGTGCGACATATAAAGGCAGAGCAAGCGGAACGATTGGCCACTTTGGCATTTATTCATTTAATGGAAATAAAATTATTACTACTTCAAATGGCGGCATGCTTGTTTCAAGTAATCTGAATGCATTAGAAAAAGCCCGTTTCTGGTCTACCCAGGCTAAAGAAAATACGAAATATTATCAACATGAAGAATTAGGCTATAATTATCGTTTGAGCAATATCCTCGCAGGCATAGGACGGGGTCAGCTAATGGTATTAGAAAGCAGGGTTGAAGCGAGGCGCAAGATATTCCAGCGGTATTTTGATGAGCTTTCAGCAATAAAAGGGATAACTTTCTTAACTGCAGCTCCATATGGCAGATCGACACATTGGTTAACAGCTTTACAGATTGATCCCATAAAGACGGGAATTTCAGCAGAAAGTATCATTGAAAAGCTGGAAGAAAATCATATCGAAGCGAGGCGTGTTTGGAAACCGATGCATTTGCAGCCTCTATATAAAGGTTTTTCCTACTATTCACATGAAGAGGGCAGAAGTTTATGCGATGATTTATTTCAAAAAGGAATGTGTCTGCCATCAGGATCAAATCTAACATTGAGTGATCAGATGAGAGTGATAAATTGCATCAAGCAGGTATTGCAGAAATCAGTTTAAAAACGATTTACAATACAGGCAGCCCCATATGTCATTCTTTTGTCTCTTTCTCCAGTCTTACATCTACTCAGCAAACGATTAATTTGTTGAAAGGAAAATAGGGGTGATGATGTGGATATTAAAGAAAAGATACAGAAAGAAATAGATAGTTTGAAATGTGAATTTAATTACAGAATTGCTACGATTGGAACCACTGTCAGAGAGTCACAGCCTTTTGCTGTCTTGCCAAGAAGAACGGCTTTAGGCTTTGAAGCCATAAATTTTTTGGTCATTGATCCTGAATATGCAGAAGAATGTTTTAAGTCGCTTGACGGCAATGTCAAATATATCTTAGTAGATATTGAATTAAAAAAGGAAATCAATCTTCTGCAGATTGCAAATCAATTTGTGAAGCAGGCAACAATCGTTACTTATAAACCGAATGATACAACTTTAGAAGCAGCTGATATGTTTTTGAGACACTATTTTAATGATGATTTAAGAAATAGAAAAGTACTAATTTATGGAGCTGGAAATCTCGGTTCCAAGCTATCTCTCAGATTAGCAGAGAGATTGGCAAAGGTTTACCTTGACTCAAGAAATAAGGAAAAAACGAAAGAAATAGTAACAGCGTTAAACTACTTGCTTCATAAATACTCCCAGAGTCATATCACGGCTGTACAGAATTATGATGACTTATTCAGCGAGATTGATATTTTAATAGCCTTTACTTCAGCTTCTAACGTGATCCCTCCCGTATACTTAAATTATTTAAAAAAGAAAGGTCTTGCATTAGACGGAGGAATTAATAATTTCACCTCGGACTTTATAAAAGGTGCAAAGAAAAATGGCATTAACTGCTATAGACTTGATGTCAGAACAGCCTTTCCCCATTCGGTCCTTTTTTCAACTGACTATACAAAAGATTTTTATCATAATATTCAAGGGGAGATGACGATTGATGATGTCAGATTAGTGGCTGGCGGAATTATTGGAAATGATGGAGACATTGTTGTAGATCGAATAAAAGATCCTACGCAGATTGTCGGCGTGGCAAATGGAATTGGCGGATTAAAACTTGAAAAAGAGTATTCAGATATAGAGAAGCTTACTATTGGAAAAATAAAGAATGAGATACTTAATTCTATATAAGCTGAATGTAATGGCAAGAAGATTAAAACTCATCCCTGTTTAAATCATCAGGAATGAGTTTTTGATTTGAAAATCTATTGATTTAGTCTAGTGGTTTTGATCAGGAGTATGATAGGTAGGAATAATCTGCTTAAGAAATTGTTTAATCTCTTCAGATTTTTGAGGGGATGAATTGTTATAAATAAGCTTTTCCAGCGTGCTGATAGAGGAGGGAAGGTTAAATTGTTTTAAGTTTATAGGTTTGGCTATATAAATGAGCTCGTGTTTTGAAGAAACACTTCCTTCTTCTGCAGTCAGAATTTCTTCATATAATTTTTCTCCTGGACGAATCCCTGTGTATTCGATCTTTATATCTCTTTCGGGTACAAGTCCAGATAATTTAATTAATTCTTTGGCAAGATCACTAATCTTTACAGGCTGGCCCATATCCAGAATGAAGATTTCTCCTCCTTGTGCAAAAGCCCCCGCTTGAATGACGAGCTGAACGGCCTCTGGAATTGTCATAAAATACCTTGTCATGTCTGGATGTGTGACAGTGATGCTTTCTCCAGCCTCTATTTGCTGTTTAAAAAGCGGGATAACACTGCCGCGGCTCCCTAAAACATTTCCGAATCGGACAGCAGCAAACTTTGTATGGCTCTCTTCATCCAAACTTTGGATAATGATTTCAGCTATCCGTTTTGTTACTCCCATGACACTTGTTGGGTTTACTGCTTTATCCGTAGAAATTAAAACAAATTGTTCTGTTTGGTATTGATGAGACACCTCTGCGATATTCTTAGTCCCGAATACATTGTTCTTAATAGCTTCTGTTGGATTGTGCTCCATTAAAGGCACATGTTTATGAGCAGCAGCATGAAAGACAATATTTGGACGGTGTTCTGAAAATATTTGAACGAGCCTTTCCCTGTCTTGTACATCTGCAATAATTGCGATACAAGAAATATTTGGAAATTTTTGCTTTAATTCATTTTCTATAGTATAAATACTATTTTCCCCATGTCCGAGTAATAGTAATTTCTCCGGGCTGAATTTAGAAACTTGGCGGCAAATCTCAGAACCAATGGATCCTCCAGCTCCAGTTACTAAAATTATTTTTCCTGTTACATATTCATTTATTCCTTTTAAATCTAATTCAATCGGAGATCTCCCAACAAATCTTCTACCCTTACATCCCTTATCATATTAATAGTGACCTTGCCGTTTAATACATCACTTATCCTTGGCAGAATCTTTGCAGGTATATTATACGCTTTACAGGCAGCTGCGATTTTGGCAATATCAGAACGCGGCACGGAAGGGATTGCGATAATGATGAGGTCGATTTTATATTTTTTCACAACCATTTGGAGGTCATTTATAGAGCCAACTACAGGAATTCCCATTATCTGAAGGTTTATTTTCGAGGGATCATCATCAACAAAAGCGATCGGCTGGAGTGGAGTATCTTTAGAATTCTTTATTTCTCGTAAAACAAGTGTTCCGGCATTTCCCGCACCCACTATAAGAACCCTTTTTCCTGAAGTATTTACTCTCCACTTAGTTTCCTGAAAAATTCTATGAGAAAACCTTGAAAATGAAAAGCTAAACATGAAAATGACTAAAGTAACCAAGAAAAAAGAATAAGGGAAAAGCAGATTGTTAAATATCTGGTACAGGAGAAAGTGCGTGAAATAAACAACAAATAATGAGTATACCAGCCCTTTAAATATCAAGGTAACTTCACCGATGCTTGCGTATTTCCACATTGATTTATTTATTTTCATAAAATGAAAAACGATTAATGTAGTCAGCAAGTATAAAAGAAAAACATACATAAAATCCGTTTTACTTATATCAAAGGAGCTCCCGGATAAAAGGAAATAAGAAGCTGACAAAGAAGTAAAGATAAGAAACGTATCAATTGCTAAAAATGTCAGGAATCTTTGATTCTTGTACACATATATTCCTCCATTATTATCTCTGAAACCAATCACTTTGGAACTAAGGTCTTGAATGCCAATTGTCATTCATATTTACTATGAGAAATTTACAGTCTTATGGTGAATCCAAATTCTAAACACTTATAATTTCCACAGCGTAATACCTTCAGGACAAGATGCTTGATTCAGTACATTCTTTATATCAAAAACAATTCCTTTTCCATTAATCAAAAGGGATTGTATGTCTGTCCAGCCCAGTTGCACATATTGCTGATGGGGGACAGCGATTATTACCGCATCAGCTGGTTTTAATTTATCTAAGGAGCAAATTGACAAACCATATTCTTTCTTTACTTCACCATGGTCTGCAAGCGGATCTGTCACTTGTACTTCAATGCCAAATTCATTTAGATGGTCAATAATATCAATTACTTTGGAATTGCGAATGTCAGGTACATTTTCTTTAAATGTTATACCTAACACAGTGACTAGTGATCCTTGTACGTTGAAACCTTGCTGGATCAATCGTTTAATTAAAGACATTGTAATAAATTGCCCCATATTATCATTAATTCTTCTTCCGGCTAAAATGACTTCAGGAAGATATCCGGTACTTTCTGCTTTATATGTCAGGTAATAAGGATCCACTCCAATACAATGTCCTCCTACCAATCCAGGTGTGAATTTCAAAAAGTTCCATTTAGTTCCTGCCGCCTTCAACACTTCAGTTGTATCTATATTTAAACGATTAAATATTATTGCCAATTCATTCATTAATGCTATGTTAAGATCTCTCTGGGTATTTTCAATAACTTTGGAAGCTTCTGCAACCTTTATGGATGGAGCCGGATATATATTATCCACTACCATTCCATATGTGTCGGCGATTATTTCCAAAGTCTTTTTGCATTGTCCTGAAACAACTTTGAATATATTCTTAAATGTATGTTCCTTATCACCCGGATTGATTCTCTCTGGTGAATATCCAACAAAAAAATCTGCTCCTGCTTTAAGTCCTGAGTATTTCTCTAATATTGGAATGCACACTTCTTCCGTAACACCTGGATAAACTGTAGATTCATATACGACGATTGTTTCTTTTTTTAAACGCCTTCCAACGATTTCTGATGCGGATATTATTGGTGTCAGATCCGGCCGTTTTGTTGCATCAATAGGTGTGGGCACTGTGATGATGATAAAATTACAATCCTTAAGTTTTTCAGGATCGTCTGTATAGGCAATTTCTGCAGCAATTAGTTCGTCCTTGGACAATTCGCCGGTATAATCTAAATTTTGTTTAAGAGTATTTATTCGATTTGAGTTGATATCAAACCCAGTCACAGGAAACTTTTCAGAAAATGCAACAGCCACTGGAAGTCCGACATAGCCAAGACCGACAACCCCAATCGTTCTTTTTACAGGAATAAGGCCATAATATTCTTTATACCAATCGACAAATTTTCCAATGCCTTCTTCAACAGATGTTGCGGGTTTAAAATCAACGTCACGCATTAACGCATCTACATCTGCGTAAGTTGCGGGAACATCTCCGGGCTGAAGCGGAAGCAATTGTTTTTCCGCTCTTTTACCTAATTTATCTTCTAGTACTGTAATAAAGTGCATTAGATCGACCGGCTGATTGTTTCCGATATTATATACCTTGTATGGGGTATGTTCTGAAAGGTCAGAAGGAGCGGGTTTTCTATCGATTAATCTGACAATCCCTTCAACAATGTCATCGATGTAGGTGAAGTCACGTTTCATTTCTCCATTATTAAATACACTGATCGGCTCACCGTTCAAAATCGCTTTCGTGAATTTAAACAGAGCCATGTCAGGTCTTCCCCATGGGCCATAAACCGTAAAGAAACGCAAACCTGTTGTTTTAAGCCCATATAGATGACTATAAGTATGAGCCATCAGTTCATTCGCTTTTTTAGTAGCTGCATACAAGCTTATGGGAGTATCTACAAAATCATTTACGGAAAAAGGCATTTTTTCATTCGATCCATAGACGGAGCTTGAGGAGGCATAGAGGAGATGGCTGATTTTATGATGGCGGCAAGCTTCAAGAATGTTCATGAATCCTACTATATTAGATTGGATATATGCATGAGGATTATCGATGCTGTAACGAACACCGGCCTGAGCTGCAAGATTGACAACTTTTGATGGGAGATGTTCAGAAAACGTGCTTTCTATTAAATCTTTGTCTTCCAATGGTCCGTAAATAAAAGTGAAATTTTCGTGATCTTTTAACAAATTCAGACGTGAATGCTTTAGTTCTACATCGTAATAATCATTCAAATTATCAATTCCGACTATTGAATAGCCCTCTTGCAACAATCGTTTTGATAGATGAAAGCCTATGAAGCCTGCACATCCAGTAATGAGAATTTTGTTAGAATTTGACATAAAAATCGCTCATATCCCTTCAAATAAGTGTTAACACTACTTGTATATGAAGGAAATGCATTATGGTTCTTAAATCTATGAAATTTGGGGAGTAACCTATTAAAGATAGAAATCAGCGTGAAGAAGGAATTGGCTTCTATTTAATAGAGAAATAAAAATGAACAGGTAGAAAAGAATTCAGCAGGCAGATGCAAATCCATGATTATCCTTGCACTTTTCATCAATCTTCTTTAAGATAAAATACAGTCAATCTGTTTTTGTATTGATTGCTCAGTTATGAACAAAAATGAAACTGCTTATGAAAACATATGTAAATAGGCTGTAAATAGATTGCTTACGTTTTCATAGTGTCGTATCATTATGTACATACATGCATAGCTTTTGTGATGAGAGAGTTTATTGCCCGTATATACGGGATAAATTGAAAATTGGTGACATTTTACTTTGAAAATTGTAAATGCTAATTATACATAGATATGGAATTAGAAGGAGTGTAATAAAATGAATAATATCACAATTTATGATGTAGCCCGTGAAGCAAATGTTTCAATGGCTACTGTTTCCCGGGTTGTAAACGGCAATCCGAATGTAAAACCGACAACACGGAAGAAAGTATCAGAAGCAATTGATCGCCTCGGCTATCGCCCGAATGCAGTTGCTCGCGGACTTGCAAGTAAAAAAACGACAACAGTAGGCGTTATTATTCCTGATATCTCAAGCACTTTTTATGCTGAGCTTGCACGCGGTATTGAAGACATTGCCACAATGTACAAGTACAACATCATTTTGAGCAACTCTGATCAAAACCGTGATAAAGAATTGCACTTGCTTAATACAATGCTCGGCAAACAAGTGGACGGCATTGTTTTCATGGGCGGAAATATTACTGATGAGCATGTAGAAGAATTTAAACGTTCTCCTGTACCGATTGTGCTTGCAGCTTCAGTTGATGTAAATGAGGTAACTCCATCTGTCAACATTAATTATGAACAGGCAACGTTTGATGCTGTTTCCATGCTGATTGAAAAAGGGCATAAACGCATCGGCTATGTGACTGGGCCAATGGAAGAGCCAATCAATAAAGAAATGAAAATGAACGGATACCGCCGTGCACTTACAGAAGCAGGTATTGCCGTTGATGAAGATTTAATTACTGAAGGTGACTACACCTACGATTCAGGTCTTGAAGCATTCGAAAAAATTAACGAGTTATCTGATAAGCCAACAGCTATTTTTGCCGGCACAGATGAAATGGCATTGGGAGTCGTTCACGCAGCGCAGGATAGCGGCTATGTGATTCCAAATGATATTGAGATCATCGGGTTTGATAATACAAAATTAGCAACCATGGTTCGTCCTCAATTAACAACAGTTGTTCAGCCGACATACGATATCGGTGCTGTTGCTATGCGTCTTCTGACTAAGCTGATGAACAAAGAAGAAGTGGAAAATCATATTGTTGAGCTTCCGCACCGCATTGAAATCAGACAATCAACTAAAGCATAATAACACAAAAAGAGCATTGGCTTAGCCGATGCTCTTTTTGTTATGTTTCAAAAAAACCATACAAATAGTAAAAGTATGGATTTTTTCGGTCCATGCTTTCTCTTCAAGATAGGGTCTTTCTGTCTTTTCCATGATTTTGCCTGAGAGGATAAAGAGCTTTCGCCACAGTTTGAGCGTTTTTTTCTTCGATTTCAAGTTTCCTGGGAATGGCTTTATATTGATCCTTGGCGTCTTCCCAGACAGAGGGGAGGGTAACGGGTGCTTCCGGCTGCCAGCGTTTGATCCATTCCTCAGGAAGCGATCCGGCTGCAGTCTGCTGTTTCATCTGCAGCCAGATCATTGCCCAGGCCCTCGGGACGACTCTCCAGATATCATAGCCTCCGCCTCCAACTGCAATCCATTTCCCGCCGCAGTATTGATCTGCAATTTCCTGAGCGATTTTAGGAATTTCCTTGAAAATCGCTGTTGTCGTTGCAAAATGGGTCAGAGGATCATAGAAATGCGCATCTGCTCCATTTTGAGTAATAATGACATCAGGCTTGAAGAATGCTGCTATCTCTCTAATGGACTGTCTGTAGGCATCGATCCATGATTCATCTTCTGTAAAAGCATCAAGCGGAATGTTAAAAGAGTATCCGTATCCTTGTCCGGCACCCCGTTCGGTCACATTGCCTGTCCCAGGAAATAAATAGCGGCCGGTTTCGTGAATCGATAACGTGCAGACGGTTGGATCATCATAAAACGTCCATTGCACGCCATCCCCATGATGAGCATCTGTGTCAATGTACAAAACCTTTGCCTGATATTTTTCCTGAATAAACTTGATGGCGACAGAGCTGTCATTGTAAATGCAAAAGCCTGAAGCTTTTCCGCGGAAGCCGTGGTGAAGTCCGCCTCCGAGATTAAGAGCCCGTTTAGCTTTGCCTTCCATTACTTGTTCGACTGCAGTAAGAGTTCCTCCAACAAGCAGGGCACTTGCTTCGTGCATGTTTTTGAAAATAGGTGTATCCTCGGTCCCGATGCCGTAATTAAGCGCTTCTTTTGGATCCAATTCTCCAGACCCTGCTTTTTTGACAGCGTCTATGTACTTTTTATCGTGAACAAGAGCAAGTTCTTCATCCGTCGCCATTCTTGGTGCAGCCAGTTCATCATCTGACAATGCGTTCATCTTTTTCAGAAGGTCATATGTTAATTCCACCCGCAGCTGATTGAACGGGTGATCCTGGCTGAATTTATATTGCTGAAAAAGAGGAGAATAGATGAAAATATTTTCTTTCATGATGAAATCCCCGGGATGTTAGGCCATAAAACGGTATATCCTTCTTTATTGAGCTCATCAATCAGTGCCATAGGATTCATGGTCTGCACTCTGAATACGAGAACTTTGAACCGCTCGTCTTTGTCAGGATAAACAAGAACACTTGCAATGTTTACTTTGCTTTTTCTGAAAACATCAGATACCTCAGACAGCATGCCGGCAACATTCGGAACCTTGACCTCGATTTGTGAGCCGGGCTGATTCGCTCCTGTCAGCTGAACAAAGGTATGGAGGAGATCTGTTTCTGTGACAATGCCCACTAGTTTCCCGTGCTTAATAATTGGCAGGCAGCCAATTTTGTGCTCATAAAAAATAGAAGAAATCTCCTCGACAAAATCAAGAGGATGACCAGTAATAGCATCTTTTTTCATGATTGATTTTAATGGTTTATTCAAGGTTTCTTTATTTTCACTCAGCTGAAAGATTGAAGGACTTGCATCTTTAATGTCACGGTCGGACACAATCCCCGCCAGCAGGTCATTTTCAGCTACGATCGGGATATGGCGGATTCGGTGTTCAGCCATTTTTTTAATTGCTTCTGCAATGGTAGCATCAGGTGTCAGTGTCACAATATCTTTTTTCATGATTTGTTCAACTATCATACATAAAACCCCTTTGTTTTAAAACGTGAACGAAAGAAGATCAGTACATAAACCGGTTTTTAAATCTGAGCTGATCAAACTGCTGAATTGAATCCTGATCCACTCTTTTTCCGATTTTAGCCATAAGGCAATTTGCGGGGTGGGAGCTGATTTCTGGTTCATCTGTTGCATACCACTCCAAACCGCCGGCATTCATCATTTTCTCCATCACTTTCCGGTATTCCCACACATTAAGTCCTGTGCCTTTTAAATCCCAGTGCCAATAATATTCTGTGGTGATGGTAATATAGTCTTCCATTGCATCATCCATCATGGAAACTCTCAACAGGTTTTTTCCGACAGAATAGCCGCGGTATTCAGGAATAACTTCGATTGCGCCAAGTTCAATGAGGTTTTCCATCTTGCCTTCTGACCATCTCTCCAGTGGGTCTGGATATAAATATGTAACATACCCGACAATGGTATGGCGATTTCTTGCTATAATAATACGTCCTTCGGGAAGAGCAGCTATTTCAATCAAAGCTTTGTGCTGCTGCTCAGGCTGCCTGAAAGCTACCAGATCATGATGAAATTCAAGACCTGCCAGTTTCTCGGCTTTTATTGGACCTTCGATAATGAGCGGCCCATAAGGAGTTTTAATCTCTTTTGCGTTATAGGTTTTAGGATGTTCCATTCATTCACCGCCTTCTATTGATGCTGGACTTAAATCTATTATACTAGAAAATCTGATAAATGAAGCGGTTACATTTAAAAACTGTGATTTTTTTAAAAATTGAGAAAAGATAGAATCTGTTCTATAATAGAGAATGTATATACTGAATAAGGGGGAGTTAAAGATGAAGTTGGAAGCGCTGCCAGCAGCAAAGGGGAACCACAATCTTGAAGACTATGCAAAAGCCTATGAAAATTTTGATTGGGCAGAAGCAGAAAAGCATTTATCGTGGTCTGAAACAGGGAGAATTAATGCTGCATACGAAGCAATTGACAAACATGCAGAATCTTTTCGGAAAAACAAGGTTGCCTTGTATTACCGTGACCCTGAAAGAGTAGAAAAGTATACGTTTAAAGAGATGAAAGATTTCTCAAATAAAGCAGGAAACATTCTTCGTCAATGTGCAGATGTAGAAAAAGGCGACCGTGTTTTCGTCTTTATGCCGAGAACTCCTGAATTGTATTTTACGGTGCTTGGTGCGATAAAGCTCGGAGCCATTGTCGGTCCTTTATTTGAAGCGTTTATGGAGGGAGCAGTGAGCGACCGCCTTCAGGACAGCGAAGCTAAAGTCATTGTGACAACTCCAGCGCTTCTTGAAAGAGTTCCGATTAATGATCTCCCGGCTCTGAAGCATGTTGTGCTTGTAGGAGAGAATGTTCATGAAGATGGTCCATACATAGATTTCTTGACAAGAATGAAGACAGCAAGCAATAAGCTTGAAATAGAATGGGTAGAAAAAACAGATGGACTGCTGCTCCATTATACATCTGGTTCAACCGGCAAGCCGAAAGGGGTTCTGCATGTTCATCAGGCGATGATTCAGCATTATCAGACCGGCAGCTGGGTTCTTGATTTAAAAGAAGACGATGTTTATTGGTGTACAGCCGATCCAGGATGGGTCACAGGGACCGTTTACGGGATCTTTGGACCTTGGCTGCACGGAGCATCAAACGTCATCGTAGGGGGCAGATTTAAGCCTGAACAGTGGTATGAAACAATCCAGAATTACGGAGTAACGGTTTGGTACAGTGCACCAACTGCTTTCCGGATGCTTATGGGTGCAGGAGACGAGCTTGTGAAACAGTTTGACCTCAGTTCATTGAGACACATCTTGAGTGTTGGGGAACCGTTAAATCCTGAAGTTGTCAGATGGGGCGTAAAAGTCTTTGAAAACCGTATTCATGATACATGGTGGATGACAGAAACGGGTGCACAGGTAATCTGCAACTATCCGTCCATGGAAATCAAGCCAGGGTCAATGGGGAAACCAATTCCGGGCGTCCAGGCTGCGATTGTTGATGACCAGGGCAATGAAGTTCCGCCATACCGCATGGGAAATCTGGCGATTAAAAAAGGCTGGCCTTCCATGATGCATACCATCTGGAACAACAAAGAAAAGTACGAGTCTTACTTTATGCCGGGAGACTGGTATGTTTCCGGGGACTCGGCCTACAAGGATGAAGACGGCTATTTCTGGTTCCAGGGCAGAATTGATGATGTCATCATGACATCAGGCGAGCGCGTCGGTCCATTTGAGGTTGAAAGCAAGCTTGTCGAGCATCCTGCGATTGCGGAAGCTGGAGTAATCGGAAAGCCGGATCCGGTCCGCGGTGAAATTATTAAAGCGTTCGTTGCGCTTCGGGACGGATACGAAGCTACAGATGAACTTAAAGAGGAAATCCGCAATTTTGTTAAAAAGGGGCTTGCTGCTCATGCAGCACCGCGTGAAATAGAATTCCGCGATAAGCTGCCAAAAACACGAAGCGGAAAAATTATGCGCCGTGTCTTAAAAGCGTGGGAGCTCGATTTGCCGACTGGCGATTTGTCGACAATGGAAGATTAATAGAATCAAATGAAAAAAGCTTGCAGATAGTCTGCAAGCTTTTTTCGTATAGTTCACTTTCATTCTTAATCTGGTTCAGGATGCTTCTATAGGTCAGCCGTTTGGTTTTTCTTCTTTTGGAGGAGTTTGCTCCTCATTATCCGCTGGCTTCTCCGGAGGTTTAGGGTCCGGTTTCGGATCGGCTGGTTTTGGATCTTTAGGTTTCGGATCCGCTGGCTTTGGTTCAGCCGGTTTCGGATTTTTAGGTTTAGAATCAGCAGGCTGCGCTTTCGGCTTTTGAGCTTGATAGGATCCGCTCGTTACAGTAGCAGATGCAGGTGATTCTTTTCCCGCTACATCAACTGCCACTACATAGTAGGCAGCAGGTGAACCTCCTATTGATGCAGAAAGACTTTTTGAAGCAGGGATGCTCGCTACTTTTTTGAAGTTCTTAGAGAAGTTTCCAGCTGCATAAACGCGGTAGCCTACAACATCGGAATCACCGCTTGTGTTCCAGTTCAGGCGGCCGCTCCCGATTCTTACTCCGGATACTTGTGATGGAGCAGAACCGTTGTCCCGAATTTCATTTCCATCTGTTACAACGATATTGCCCCAGTTTGTTTTGTTTGGCAGCAATTCTTTTAAATCGCTGAAGCTGCTTAAATTATGCTTCTGTAAAATTTCCTTTTTCAGCATCACACCTTGCTGAACGAATTCAGAAGGAGCAGAAGGCGGTACCTTGTATGCTCTGTCTTTTACAAATACATATTTTCCTGATGTTAAGCTGTCATCTGTTTTTGTTGGTACGAACTTCGCATTAAAGAGGTCTGTTGCAACAAGTCCGGCCTGCTGGCACATCGCAGAAGGCAGATCCCCGGACAGTGCGCAATATGATTTCTGAACGATTCCGCCGGGCATTTTAAACGTTTCTTTAGGGGCGATGAGCCCCGGATTCACATCATGAGCTGCATTCATCAGCTTTGACCATAAAAGGATGTTTCGGCGGCTGTAGGACATGCCCTTATAATCTTTTTGAACAGATTTAGGAGTATCGTATCCGATCCACGTTCCAAATGAAACATTCGGATTTGTGCCTACAAACCAAATATCCTTATAATCTTGGCTGGTTCCTGTTTTTCCTGCCCAGTCCGCGCTGAATGACAGGTAGTTCTTTGCGGATGAACCCGTTCCTTGTTTGATAACATCGCGCATCATGTCGATTGTTAAATAGGATGTCTGAGGTGTAAATACATCTATTGCTTTTGATTTGTGCTGATAAATGACTTCACCTGATTTTGTCTCAATTTTATCAATGAGATAAGCATCGATAAACTTTCCGCCATTTGCAAAGGTTGCATAGGCGTTAACGTTTTCTTCAACGGTAATGCCATTGGTCAGCCCCCCGATTGAGGTAGCTGGACCGCCGTCGGCTTTAGAGATGGTTGTGACTCCCATTTTCTTTAAATAGTTGAGAGGATTTTGATCTATCACTTTTAAATATGACTTGATGGCAGGTATATTATATGACTTTTCAAGTGCATAGCGGGCGCTTGTAAATCCATGGAAGCGGCCATCGAAATTCTTGGGGTTCCATTCGCCGATTTGCATTGGTACATCTGCAAGAACCGATCCAGGCTGGATGGCGCCGGTTTCCATTGCTGGAGCATAGGCAAGCAGCGGCTTCATCGTTGAGCCATTCGATCTCGGCGTATCCATCGCGTGATTAACCTGTTCTCTTTTATGATTTCTTCCCCCGACGAAACTGATGATTTTTCCTGTTTTATTCTCAATTAAAACAGCACCAACTTCAACGGGCTCCTGAACTTGTATTTTCTTCCCGGTATCTTTGTCTATTTTCACTTCAGGTTTATCGCTGCCGTAGTATTCATACGATTCAGCGATGGTTTTCATTTTGTCGTAAATATCTTTTTGAATAGTTGTATGGATTTTATAGCCGTTTTGCCTTAAGTTACGGTCAGCAAGTGCTTTGTATTCTGCGTATAATTCTTTGTTTTGCTTCAGTTCATCCATTTTATGGCCGTCTTTTTCAGCAAGCTGCGTTAAAATAATATCAGTAGCGCGTTCTTCGATTTCATAAGTCAGCCAAGGATATTGTTCAATGGAGGATGGCTTGGCCTTGGCCAGGCTCTTCCTTAAATCAAATTTGCTTGCTTCGTCGTATTCTGCTTGCGTGATGAAGCCTTTTGCATACATACGTCTCAGTACCGTCTTCATTCTGGATGTTCCAGCATCGAGGTTTTCCTTTATTTCACCTCTGTTTGTAAATGGAGTATAGCCGAATGGACTCTGAGGAAGTCCTGCAATAAAAGCGGATTGGGGAAGGGATAAATCCTTCGCATCCACACCAAATATCCCTTGTGCAGCGGCCTGTACACCGGCAATATTTCTGCCGGAAGCGTTTCTGCCTAAGTCTGCTACATTCAGATAAGCCTCCAAAATTTCCTCTTTTTCAAAGAAGCGCTCAAGTCTGAGAGCAAGCAGGATTTCTTTGGCTTTGCGGTCAAAAGAAACTTCATCTGTAAGAATTTGATTTTTTATCAGCTGCTGAGTGAGCGTGCTTCCCCCAGAACGGTTAGAGGAATTTGTTACTTCTTGAAAAAGTGCGCGCATAATTGCTTTAGGGACAACCCCGTCATGTTCGTAGAAAAACTCGTCCTCCGTAGCGATGACAGCATTTTTTACATGCTTTGAAATATCATCAATCTTTACTTCCTGCCGTTCAATATCCGCGCGGAGCTTCCCTAAATACACAGAATCAGAAAAATAGATCTGCGAGGTTTCTTCGTAATTATAAATATCTTTTTTCATGGAACTATAAGTGCGGAGAGGTTCATCTTTAACAAGCGATGCGAAATAACCTGCGCCGATTCCGCCGCCAAATGATGCGGCAATTAAACCGATGACAAAAAAGATCAGCATCAGGTTCCAGACGACACCGTATGTAATATTAAACCCTTTAACTGTTCTATGTTTGTAAGGCATAAATTTGCTGTACCAAGTTTTGAATTTATCCATTTATGTATCATCCCCCTATACAATCCTTTCAATTATATCATATAAAAACAGTACTTTTGTATGATTATGTCAGATGGTGATGAATCGTTTGACAAGTGAAATTCTATATGGTAAAAAAGATTTATTAGAATTTAAAAGAATTTAAAATGCTTTGAATGGAATAAGTAGTGAACATCTCCCTGTTTTAGAAAGCTGATGGCCGATGAAAATCAGTACACAGATGAATCATGAATTACCTCCAGGAGCTTCTTTTGTGAAAGGCTGAAATGCCAATTAGCGAAAGACGGTCAGAATGCCGTTATATATGCCGAGATAGGAATCAGTATGTCTTTTTCCTAAGTAGGGTGGTACCGCGTAATCACGCCCCTTCATTTATGAAGGGGCGTTTTTGTGTATTTATGAAAAAAAGGAGAGTGTCAGAATGAGCGAATTACTGAAGGATCTTCAGTTCAGAGGACTAATTAATCAAATGACAGACGAAGAAGGCCTGAAAAAGGTTTTGGAAGAGGAGTCTGTGAAATTATATTCCGGTTTTGATCCAACGGCAGACAGTCTGCACATTGGACATTTACTTCCGATATTAACTCTTCGCCGCTTTCAGCAGGCCGGTCACCGTCCGATTGCTTTAGTAGGCGGAGCTACTGGCTTAATTGGCGATCCAAGCGGAAAGAAAGCAGAGAGAACGCTTAATACTTCAGACATTGTACAGGAGTGGTCAAACAAAATTAAAGACCAGCTTTCCCGTTTCCTTGATTTTGATCCTTCAAGTGAAAACCCGGCAACACTTGCCAACAACTTTGACTGGATCGGATCGATGGATTTAATTACATTCTTAAGGGATGTGGGAAAAAACTTCGGCATTAACTACATGCTGGCAAAAGATACGGTGTCTTCAAGAATTGAATCCGGAATCTCATACACAGAGTTCAGCTACATGATTCTGCAGTCATATGACTTTTTAAATTTATACAGATCAGCTGGATGCAAACTTCAAATTGGAGGAAGCGATCAGTGGGGCAACATTACAGCAGGTCTTGAATTGATTCGCAAATCGGAAGAAAACTCCAAAGCATTTGGTTTAACAGTTCCATTGGTAACAAAATCAGACGGCACAAAATTCGGCAAAACAGAAGGCGGCGCCATCTGGCTGGATAAAGAAAAAACGACACCTTACGAGTTCTACCAGTTCTGGATCAATACAGATGACCGCGACGTTATGAAATACATTAAGTTCTTCACGTTCATGTCACACGCGGAAATTGAAGCTCTTGAGCAGGAGCTTATGAGTTCTCCAGAAAAACGCGCTGCCCAAAAAGCGCTGGCTGAAGAAATGACAAAGCTTGTACACGGAGCGGAATCTTTGGATCAGGCCATTAAAATTTCTCAGGCTTTGTTCAGCGGCAACATTAAAGAGCTGACAGGAGATGAAATAGAGCAGGGCTTTAAAGATGTGCCTGCATTTACAGTAGAAGAAGCTGAAATCGGCTTAATCGATTTGCTTGTTCATGCAAAGATCTCTCCTTCAAAACGCCAGGCAAGAGAAGATGTTTCAAACGGAGCAGTATACATCAATGGCGAGCGCATTCAGGACACGAACAAAGTTCTTGGAGCAGAAGACCGCATTGATGGTAAATTCACTGTTATCCGCAGAGGGAAGAAGAAGTACACGTTAATTCAATACAAGAACTAATGAAAAGAGCTAAGTGGTATTTCAGCCGAAACCTATAAACGTTTAAACTTGAGTGGATTGTAGCGGAAGGCAAGTGCCTGCAGCGGAAAGCAACGGGTGAATGTATAACCAAAACCATTATTAATGGGAAAAGAGCCAAAAAAAACGAAGCATGCTATTAAACAGCATGCTTCGTTTTTTAATTTAAGTGCATTTATTTATAGAATGGACCTTTGCAGTATTTCTTCCAAAAATTACACAAACTAATTTCATTACTTTCAGTTGTAATAGAACGTGTGTTTGCATATGATAAAAGGAGAATAAAGGAGCTGATACGATGAAGGTCTTATTGGAGAAATCAAAAAATCAGCAGATGCCGATTGAAATGATTTATCTTTCTGAAAAAGGATTTCTTACGCAAAGAACGATTATTGTGAAAGAAGTAAATGAACATTACATCAAGGTCTACTGTTTCTCTAAGCAGCAGATAAGGATCTTCAAAACAGGCAATATTCTTTCAGCTGCGATTCAAAAGAGGAAAAGAAAATTTGCTTAGTGTTTTTTTAATGGCAGAGAAGATTACGATTCAGTGTGAGGGGATGCAGAAGGTTTCATATAAAAGAAAAACCCTGGAAATCGTTTTATCAACGTTTCCAGGGTTTTTACAATTAACGAGAGTAGAACTCAACGATAAGAGCTTCGTTAATTTCAGCAGGCAATTCAGAACGCTCTGGTAAGCGAGTGAAAGTACCTTCTAATTTGTCAGCATCGAAAGTTAAGAATTCAGGAACGAAGTTGCTTACTTCGATTGATTCTTTAACGATGTCAAGATTACGTGATTTTTCACGTAAAGTGATTGTTTGACCTGGTTTCACTTGGAATGATGGAATGTCTACGCGGCTTCCATCAACCATGATGTGACCATGGTTAACGATTTGACGTGCCTGACGGCGAGTGCGGGCTAAACCAAGACGATAAACAACGTTGTCTAAACGAGACTCAAGAAGAATCATGAAGTTTTCACCGTGTTTACCAGTCATTTTAGCAGCTTTGTCAAATGTGTTGCGGAATTGACGCTCGTTCACACCGAACATGTGGCGAAGCTTTTGTTTTTCTTGTAATTGTAAGCCGTACTCAGATAATTTTTTGCGTTGAGTCGGGCCGTGCTGACCTGGCGCGAATGGACGCTTTTCTAATTCTTTACCTGTTCCGCTTAATGAAATTCCCAAACGACGGGAAAGTTTCCAACTTGGACCTGTATAACGAGACATATATGTCTCCTCCTTACATGTTTTTATTTGGCATAAAATAAAAACAGACTGACCCTGAACTGACATGCACATTTTGTTTTCATATATCCTCGCTCCAGCAGCAGAGAGTTACACGATACACCTCACAATGGAGGAACAAAATGAAATCACAGCAGCGGTATCAATAGGCTGCGAATATTTATTTTACACAACGAATATTATATGATTTTAATAATATAAAGTCAAGCAAACATTCGAAAAAAAGTGAGGGATGGAAGTTTAGAAAAACACATTAAATAGGTAAATTGGAAAATATTCTATGTTATACTGAAATGAATAATGCAGGATTTGACAGTACGGGGGATTTTTGTGATACATCTATCAGAATATACGTTAATGTCTATTAAGAGTCTTTTCTTTGATTATATCAGCAGCGAATGCCTGCAGAACAGCAAAAAACATGAAGAACATTTTGTCTGCACCCTTCAAAAAGCAATGGAATCAGAGGATGCTGCTCTTTTTAAATATGAAAATCATAAATATGTTCTGCTTGCTTCAACATCCGGCTTCTATCAATGCGATCGATTTATTAAACAGCAGGAACGGATTGAAATGCATGATCACGAGGCGGAGCTATTAATCCCTGGTGAATATCTTATAGTTATAAAAATAAAGAAGAATGCTTTCAGCAAGGAATTCTACGAAAAACTTTATAGTGAATGCGAACAATTCCTTTCCTATTTTATCAGAATGTCCAATAAAATGGAGAGTGACGCTAAATATAAATCTCTGTATCAGCTGACAGAAAAACTTCATTCGACAATGAATAAGGACGAGGTATTAGATCAGCTGATTGATTCGCTTCAAACGATGTTTCCAGCCTATCTTTTTTATCTGTTTTTGTCACAGGATAATGACAACAAACAAAATTTGCCGATTAAAAGCTTGGATTACGAAGGAAATTACGGCAATGAAAAAGCGATGGAGGCATATTTGTCAGGTGATGTGCAGTTTGAGCTGTATGAACATTCAAATCATCTTGTTGTATATGCTCCGCTTAGAGGAAAGCAGGGGGTTTACGGAGTTTTAGAAGCCACCAAGCAAAATCAGTCTCATTTAGACAAGGAAGTGATGCTGATTATTACATCTCTGGCAAAGGCTGCCGGCCATGCACTTGAAAATGCAAAGCTTTATGAACAATCAAAAAAGCTTGTTTCAGATCTGCAGCTTATAAATGAAACATCTCACCGGCTGAATAAAAATCTGAGGCTGGTTGAAACGATGACTTTCATGTCAGACCGAATCATGCGTTCATTTTCTGCTGAAGAGGTTGGCTTTTATTATATGAATAAGGATGGGCAGCCCTGTATATTGCCGGGCAGTACGCCTTTTTTTCACAAAGGAGAATCAGAGCCTTATTTGAATTTGGTTCACAGCAAATTCAGCCGGCATCTAGAAGGGTTGTTTATCGGAGAAGCAAGTGGAAGCGGCAAATTACAATATTCCTCTCTGATTGCCATACCAATGATTCAAAGCGAGCAGCTGAAGGGATTTGTCATTGTTCTTCATTCTGACTCTTATCATTTTACCTTTGAGATGTTTAAGCTGATGCAATCACTTATTCATCATTCTACGCTGGCGCTTGTAAATTCCATGCTCCGGGAAGAGCTTGAGATGCTTGTAAAAACAGATCATTTAACCAATTTACATTCCCGCAACTTCTTGGATGAGTCTGTACAGAGTTCTCTGGGTAAAGACAGTCAAGGAACGTTCATTCTTATGGACATAGATGATTTTAAGCTGGTGAATGATACATATGGACATCAAGTTGGTGATGAGGTTCTCATTCAAGTAGCAAGGATTATCAAAAGCAATATCCGTGAACAAGATGTGGGTGCAAGGTGGGGCGGAGAAGAACTTGCGGTTTATCTGCCGCAGACTGATCTTGCAACAGGAATCTCAGTAGCGAACCGCCTTGTTGGTTCCGTGCTGAAGGGTACAGATCCGACAGTTACTGTTTCTTGCGGAGTCGCTCATTGGAAGGATCGCCGGCATGATACGCTGAAAAGAATAATCAGGCGTGCCGACAAAGCTTTATACAGTGCAAAGGAAAGCGGGAAAAACCGCGTCATTTTTCAACAGGATATAGAGGTCGGATAAGAAAGATGTCATCTTAGAGAGGTGACTTCTTTTTTTGCCTAATCAAGAAAGCGCTTTCAAAATCTATAGAACTATCATATGATAATGAATGTAAACAGAGAAGGGGGAGAGAACACTGGGGAAGGAATTCAGCTTTGAAACAAAAGTCATTCACGGTCAAAAACCAATGAAGGACCCATATAACAGTTTGACGCCTCCGCTTTATCAAACAGCGACGTTTGTATTTGACCGGGCGGAAACAGGAGAAAAGCGTTTTGCGGGAGAAGAAGAAGGTCATATTTATTCCCGGTTAGGAAATCCGACTGTACAATTGGCAGAACAGAAAATCGCGGCACTTGAAGAGGCAGAAGCGGCACTTGCCTTCGGTTCCGGTATGGGAGCTGTATCAGCGGTTCTCATGTCTATGGTCAAAACAGGTTCCCATATCCTATGTTCTAAAGGAATCTATGGATGTACATTTGGATTGCTGAAAATGCTTGAAGAAAAATTCGGAATCACTTATTCATTTTCAGAATTGAACAGTATAGAAGAAATAGAAGCAGCCATTAAGCCGGAGACTTCATGCATCTATATTGAGACACCCATTAACCCAACTATGCAGCTGATTAATTTAGAAACAGTGACCGCTGCTGCAAAAGCACACGGATTAAAAGTAATTGTAGATAATACCTTTTGTTCACCATATCTGCAGCAGCCGCTTTTGCTGGGCTGTGATATTGTTCTGCACAGTGCAACAAAATATATCAGCGGCCATGGCGATGTGATTGGCGGTTTTGTTGCAGGCAAAAAAGAATACATTCACAAACTTGCCATGACGGAAAGAAAAGATATCGGAGCCATAATGTCTCCATTCGATGCCTGGCTGCTGCTTAGAGGATTAAAAACACTGCCTGTCCGAATGGACCGCCACTGTGAAAATGCAGGGGAAATTGCAAAGAGGCTGCTTGCGCATCCCTCTATTGAACGTGTTACCTATCCATTTTTAGGGAATCCGGAGCAGGTTGCTCTTGCTAAAAAGCAAATGAAAAAGGGAGGAGGACTCATTACCTTTACTCTTAAAAACCATGATAAAGCAGCAGCACAGGCGTTTATCAACTCGCTGCGGCTGATAAAGATTGCCGTCAGTCTTGGGGATGCAGAGTCCTTAATTCAGCACCCTTCAACAATGACGCATTCCGTAGTTCCAGAGTTTGAAAGAATGCAAATGGGAATCGAAGATAATCTTGTCCGGCTGTCGGTAGGCCTTGAAAGCGTCGAAGATATTTGGGAAGATCTAGAACAGGCTTTAGAGCGAAAATAAAACAAAACCGGAACTTTAAGGGTTCCGGTTTGTTCATGTTCATCATGGTCACAAATAGTCTGTCAGAGCTTCAGTAAATTGCTCCAAGTATTCTTGATCGAGTTCGCTGAAACGATTTTTTACAGGGCTGTCGATATCAAGCACGCCTAACAGCTCTCCTTCTTTTACAATAGGAATAACGATCTCAGACTGTGATGCTGCATCACAGGCGATATGGCCAGGGAAAGCGTGAACGTCAGCAATCCGTGCTGTTTTTTGATTGGCTGCAGCTGTCCCGCATACTCCTCTGCCCATAGGAATTCTGACACATGCAGGAAGACCCTGGAAAGGCCCCAGTACAAGTTCGCTGTCTTTATATAAATAGAATCCGACCCAGTTCACTTCTTGCAAAAATTGATTCAATAAAGCAGAAGCGTTCGATAAATTAGCGATCCGATCGCTTTCTCCGTCTAATAGTGCTTTAAGCTGTTTAATGAGCAGCTGATAATTTTCTTCTTGTTTGCCGCTGTATTTTTCGACATGAAACATGATGATTCCCCACCTTTGTGTATTTTTCCCCATTATTAAAATGAGCGAGACAAACTTTGTCGAGAAAACATTAAAGGATAAACCTCCTGCTTCCTTGAAATAACAATAGTAATGATGAAAGGGGTGAGAATTATGCCAATCCAGCCGAACGTCCCCAATCAAACGAAAGAAAAGATTATTGACGCCGCTGTAGCATTATTTAACACACAAGGCTTTAATGGGACTTCTGTCAGGGAAATCGCCAAAAAAGCAAATGTAAATGTTGCTCACATCTCCTACTATTTTAATGGAAAGGGCGGCCTCTTGGAGTACCTGGTCTCCAAGTATTACGAAGGATACCTTTCTGTCATTGAAAAAGGCTATATTCGCCTGAGCCATGAAACACCGAAAAATTGTCTTCTGCTCTTAATTCAGGATATTTTAAACTACCAGCATCAAAATCGTCAACTTGCAAGGTTTGTTCTAAGAGAAGTTACCTTAGATTCTACCTTAATCAGAGAAGTAATGACGACCTATCTGACGAAGGAAAAATACTTTTTTAAAGCCATTCTTGAAGAGGGCATTAAAACCGGTTATTTCCGCAAGGCGCCAATGGTGCACATTTTAGTGCAATTAAAGAGCCTGCTGAATATGCCTTATCTTCAGCCTCAGTATATGAGTGAAGTTCTCTATATACAGACACATGAAACTTATTTCGTAAAGCAATACTTCCATGAAATTGAAATATGGATCGATCATCTGCTTTGCGACCCAGCACAAAAAGAAGCTATTGTTTAAGAAATACATGTGAACCTAAGAAAGAGCCTCTTCAAAAAGGGAATAGTGTGCACCAACATCCTTTGCACTATGGGCGTCAGACCCGTATATGAGAGGGATGTTTTGTTTTTTCGCCTCGCTTATCATCCATGGATCAAGATAGATGGCTCCGCATAAATCTTTCCTTAAACCTGCCACATTAAAATCAAGCTCCATGTTCTGCTCTTTAACGGCGTGCAGCAGGTCATACTGCATGTCTTTTATATTGAAATCTGCAGGAAACCGTTTTTGGAATTTATTTATCAGAGTGAGATGACCCAGCCGTTTAGGTTTATGGGGACCTAGATTCGATTTAACTGCGGCAAGCATTGTTTCATAATATTTTATATGAAGTGATTCCAGGCTTCCTGCGGCCTCCATCATTTGCAAGAACGTATTCTCATGAAAATCTGCGCAATAATATTGGCCATTTAAATTTAAAAAGTGAACCGACAGCACAGCATCGTCAATATATCGGCCGTATCCAGACAGAAACGATTCTGTTTCACGTTCAAAACCTTCTATATAATCAATTTCAAATCCGAGATTAATCTTAATGTCATTTGAGTATTTTTCTTTTACTTTTAACAGTTGTGAGATATAGTCGTTTAAAAGTCTCATATTCATTGCACTGTCTTTATCAGGAACGGGATCGGAAAAACCCTCCGGCAGCGGGGCGTGCTCCGTAAATGTCAGCTCTTCTAATCCCATTTTCAGAGCTTTTTCGATATACATTTCAAAACTGTCTGCTGTACCGTGGGGACAAAATGGCGTATGGACATGTCCGTCTTTTTTTCTCAAGCTTCTCACACCTCTCGAAAACCGCGAAATATGGCGATAAATTATGTAAAAAAATTTAAATTATCGGTCAAAAATTGTCGTTTACATGGTATCATAAATACAATGAAATAACATCATTCACAAATAAATACACTTTACATAAGAATTCGACAATCGTTACTTACATTCATATAAAAATATTATACCTTGTTATGACGATTTGCTGGAACACAACGAGGGGGCTCATTATGGAAGTCGTTATTGGACTTATTGTCATTTTGCTGGTTTTATTTAGTGCCGGCTACGTTATCAGAAGGAACATATACAAAGAAGTTGATCGTTTAGAAGCCTTGAAGATTGAGATTATGAACCGGTCGATAGTAGATGAACTTTCAAAAGTCAAAGACTTGAAAATGACAGGACAAGCCGAAGAATTATTTGAACGGTGGAGAAAGGAATGGGATGAGATTATTACAGCCCAGCTTCCTGAAGTAGAGGAACTTCTGTTTGATGCAGAGGACTATGCGGACAAATACCGTTTCACCAAATCCAAAAAGGTTTTGGAGCATATCGAAAAAACACTGAAGCTTGTTGATGAATCGATTGAAATCATTATATCGGAGATTAATGAGCTGATATCGAGCGAAGAAAAGAACAGCACAGAAATAGAGGACGTAAGGGCAAATGTGAAAAAAGCAAAAAAGACGCTTCTTGCACACAGCCATACGTTTGGAAAGTCTCATGCAAAGCTTGATGCAAAGCTTGGGGAGATTGTTGAAGCATTAAAACAATTTGAAGCAGAAACCGAGGCAGGCAACTATTTGGCTGCAAGAGAGATTCTGCTCATTCAAAAAGAAGAAATTCTGATCCTGCTGTCTAAAATCGATGACATACCAAAGCTTTTGGCAGAGTGTCACACGGTTATTCCAAATCAGCTGGCAGAGCTTGCCGAGGGTTATCAGGAAATGCTTGATAATGGCTTCCATTTGAAGCATATTCAGCTTGAAACAGAGCTTCTTAAGATGACTAAGCAGCTTGAGGAGCATATGGAGCTTCTGGCTGAAGCAAATACAGCTGAAGTAAAAGATAGCTTAGAAGAGATTCAGGAAGCAATTGACACATTCTATGATCTTCTGGAAAAAGAGGTACTCGCCCATCATTATGTGCAATCTGCCACAATCAAGATTGATCAGCAGCTTGCAGACCTTCTCGCTAAGCGCAAAGAAACACAGGAAGAAGCAGAACTTGTAAGACAGAGCTATCAAATTTCTGAAGCTGATTTAGATAAACAGAGAAAACTGGAAAAGCAAATTAACTCACTATATAAGCAATTCTCTCATATTCAAAACAACCTGCAGACAGAACAGCTTGCTCATTCGATTTTAAAAGAAGAGCTGGAAGAACTTGAGAAGCATATAGCTTCTGTTAAAACCGAGCATCAGGATTTCAGTGAATTGCTGCAGGCACTCCGCAAAGAAGAGCGGGAAGCAAGGCAAGCATTGTCTGATGCAAGAAAACAGCTGCACGACTCCAGCAGAAAAATTCAGAAAAGCAATGTGCCTGGACTGCCTGAAAGTCTTGCTCAGCTTCTTCAGGACGCCAAGCAATCGATCTCTCAGGTTTCACGCAGGCTTGAAGAGATTCCATTGAATATGGTTGAGGTTAATGCACTGCTTGATGAAGCTGTTAAGAACATAGAGACGTTCTCCAAGCAGGCCGAAGAAATGATTGAACAAGTCTATTTAGCTGAAAAAGTAATTCAATATGGAAATAAATACAGAAGAAGAAATGGAACTGTCGCTGATCAATTAAAAGAGGCAGAATTGCATTTCCGCAAATATGAATACAGCAAGTCGCTTGAAAAAGCAGCCGCGGCTCTTGAACAAGTTGAGCCAGGTTCACTCTCGAAGCTTCAAATCATTTTGGATGAAGAAACAAAACCATCCTCATAAGAAAGATCCCGTACCTCATGGTACGGGATCTTTTTTATCAATTTTTATTTTCTTCGCGAATTGGCCAAGGCTGCGCCGCTTTTTTGATTAGTCCGAGTGGAGGAGATGATAAACCCAATAATACCGCCAATGACAGCAGGAACTAAGAATCCAATGCCGTAGTCGAATAACGGAACAATGGATGTAAGCCACTCGTCAGCTGCTCCTGGGAGCAGGCCTCCAGCTTTTAATCCATCAGCAATGCTAATAACCGTCGTCAAGATTAAACTGCAAATGTAAACTTCAGGTACACCTTTAAAATAATGGTGAAGAAAAGAAAGAATGATCAGAACGATTGCAAGTGGATATAAAGCAATCAAAATTGGTACAGAAAAGGCGATTAGCTTTGTTAATCCCGCGTTTGCAACGATTAAACTGAATAAACAAATAACTGTAATGATCAGTTTATACGAAACACTTGGAAAAACCTTTGAGAAATACTTGCCGCAGGCTGAAACCAGGCCAATGCTTGTTGTCAAACAAGCAAATGTAATAGCAGTGCTTAAAATCACATTTCCTAATGAACCAAATAGGATAGTAACTGATTCCGATAAAACAGCTCCGCCATTATCGAGATAACCAATTTGAGTTACGCTTGTAGCTCCCAAGTACGCAAGGGAAATATAAACTGCTGCAAGACCTGCAGCAGCGATTAACCCGCATCTGATACAGATTTTTGCAATGGCAGAACGGTCTGTAATGCCTCTTTCTTTGACTGCATTGATGACAACAATACTGAAAACTAGAGCAGCAAGAGTATCCATTGTCAAATATCCTTCCAAAAATCCTTTGAAAAAGGACCCCTCTGCATATTCTCCTTTTGGAACTTGCATTTCTCCCATAGGTGTTACAAACATTTTAATAGAGATAAGAGCAAGTACGATCAGCAGGATTGGGGTTAAAAGCTTACCGACTGTATCTACAATCTTCGTTGGGTTGAGAGACAGCCAAAACGTAATTCCAAAAAAGATAATGGTAAATATAAATAAAGGCAAACTGCTTTCTGCTGCTGACTCTGTCAAGAAAGGCAATATTCCAACTTCATATGTGACTGTTCCTGTCCTTGGAATGGCAAAGACAGGTCCTATGGCTAAATATAAGATGAATGTAAATACTAATCCGAAAACTGGATGTACCCTGCCTGCGAGAGATTGAACATCACTGCCTGATACTCCTATTGCGACAACCCCAAGGAGCGGAAGTCCGACACCTGTTATCAGGAATCCGATAATCGCCTCCCACATGTTTACACCAGCCTGCTGGCCTAATCCAGGCGGAAAGATTAAATTACCTGCTCCAAAAAATAAAGCGAAGAGCATAAGTCCTATAGTTAAAGTTTCTTTTAATGGCAATGATTTTGACATGAAAATCCCCCTGAAGACTGAGTGTTAGGAATGTATCCGTTTTCATCCTACCACATTATCTAAAAAATTTGTCGAAAAATAAGATTAAATCAGTTTTTATTATATTCAAAAAATTTAATATGTCAAATAGTCAAACATTTATTTCTTATTTGCTGATTTTATGTTATTATGATTGTTTGTTTCGTACATCATTACTCTTTTCTTTAATTATACAGTTTCAAAACTCCTTATTTTTTCAATGTATTGGAGGATCGAATATCTTGATTTACCTTGATAATAGTGCAACCACAAAACCATATGATGAAGTATTGCATGCTTTTGCACATGTTGCAACCCGTTTTTTTGCCAATCCATCCTCGCTGCACGGTCTAGGCGCAGAAGCCGAAAACCTATTAGCACAGGCAAGAAAACAAATGGCTGGCCTTTTAGGAGCAGATGAAAACGAAATCATCTTCACATCAGGTGGCACTGAAGGAAATAACTTAGCCATTAAAGGCACGGCCCTTTCTCTAAAAAAGAGAGGGAATCATATTATTACTACCCAAATTGAACACCCTTCTGTCATTGAAAGCTGCAGACAGCTGCAAGAGCTGTTTGACTTTGACGTAACGTATCTGCCTGTAAATGAAGAAGGAATTGTTAAAGTTGAAGATATTAAAAAAAACATCAGAAAAGAAACCATTTTAGTATCCGTTATGCATGTGAATAATGAAACAGGTTCGATTCAGCCCATAGAAAAAATCAGCAGTCTGCTTGAGGATTATCCGGGAATTTATTTTCACGTTGATCATGTACAGGGGGCGGCTAAAGTTCCTCTTTCACTTAAAGGCATTGATTTATGTACACTGTCAGGCCACAAATTCCATGCATTAAATGGCTGCGGAGTTTTATATGCCCGAAAAGGAATGAAACTCGAGCCCCTTTTATCAGGAGGCGCACAGGAGATGCAGGCCCGTTCAGGCACGGAGAGCATCGCACTTGCGGTATCAATGGCAAAAGCGTTAAGAATGTCAGCTGAAAAATATGAAGCCTGCAAAAATGATTTGCAACAGATGAAAAGAATGCTGTTTGAAGAACTGAATAAAATAGATGGTATTGTCTTAAATACATCTGAGATTGCATCAGCACCCCATATTATTAATTTTTCCGCACCTGGCATCCAGGCAGAAGTGCTTTTACATATGCTTGAACAATCCGGAATCTTTGTTTCAACAACATCTGCCTGTTCGTCAAAAAGAAAAAAGAGCAGCACGGTACTGCTAGCTATGGGAAAAGGCGAAGCTGTGGCATCAAGCTCAATCCGCATAAGCCTTTCATATGAAAATACATTTGAAGAGCTGGAAGAATTTATGGCTGCTTTAAAGAAGTCTCTTGAAAAATTAACGAAATTAACGAGGTAGTAAGATGAATTATGATCATATTTTAATTCGATATGGAGAAATTTCTACAAAAGGAAAAAATCGAAAACGGTTTGTTGATCAGTTAAAAGAAAATATTAAACTGGTCCTTCATGAGTTTCCGGCCTTAGTCTACAGCAGCAACAGAGACCGGATGTATATCAGGCTTCATGGAGAAAATCACGAACTTATTCTTGACAAACTGAAAAATGTATTCGGCATCCATTCTTTTAGCTTAGCTTTAAAAACAAAGAATGAACTTGAAGCTATTAAAGATGGAGCACTTGAGCTGATGTCTGAGCAATATAAACCTGGAGATACCTTTAAAATATCCGCTAAAAGAGCAGATAAAACGTTTCCCCTCCTTACAAATGAAATCAATCACGCAATCGGCAGCCACATTCTGCATAATACGGAAGATTTAACAGTTGATGTGCACGAACCTGACATTGATTTAAGAGTTGAAGTCCGTGCAGAAGCTGCCTATTTGACGTGTAAGGATTATCAGGGAGCGGGCGGTCTTCCTGCAGGGGCAAGCGGAAAAGCTGTATTGATGCTCTCAGGCGGGATTGACAGTCCTGTTGCTGGGTTCTTTGCAATGAAACGCGGCATCGATGTGGAAGCCGTTCACTTCTTCAGTCCGCCGTATACGAGTGAGCGCGCCAAGCAAAAGGTAATGGACCTGGCAAAAAAACTTACTTCTTTTAGCGGACAAATCAAGCTGCATATTGTTCCGTTTACGGAAATACAGGAAACGATTCAAAAACAGGTTCCCGAAAGCTATAATATGACATCTACAAGGCGGATGATGCTAAAAATAGCAGACAGAATCCGCGAAAAACAGGGCGGATTAGCGATCATCACCGGAGAAAGCCTTGGACAAGTTGCCAGCCAGACAATTGAGAGCATGTTTGCTATCAATGATGTAACAAGCACTCCGATTATCCGTCCGCTGATCACTTATGATAAAACGGATATCATCTCTATAGCCAAGCAAATTGGAACCCATGATACCTCCATTTTGCCATACGAAGACTGCTGCACTATTTTTACACCAGCATCTCCAACTACAAAACCAAAACTTGAAAAAGCGCAAAGGTTCGAGAGTTTCCTCGATTTTGAACCGCTGATTGATAAAGCAGTTGAAGATACGGAAGTAATCGTCATTTTACCATCTGAAGATAAAGAATTAAAAAGTTTGTTTTAAACATTAAAATTGTGAACAATTACCAAAATTAGTTTGAATGAAGCCATGTGTTTTTACACAATCTATACTCACAAGGAGGTGAAAACACATGGCAAACAACAGCTCAAACCAATTAGTAGTACCAGGCGCACAACAAGCGATCGACCAAATGAAATACGAAATCGCTTCTGAGTTCGGAGTGAACTTAGGACCTGAAACAACTGCTCGTGCTAACGGTTCTGTAGGTGGTGAGATCACTAAACGTTTAGTATCTTACGCTCAACAAAACATGGGTGGATTTTCAAAATAATCTGAACTAAATAGATATGGCTACGAAGGGTGGGGACCATACCCCACTCTTTTCTATTCGATTTTTTATGCTTGCGGAGCATTTTAAATAGAGGAGGTTTTTCATAATGACAAAGAATAATCGTCCAAATACTGAATTTGAAGGCGGACAGGAGCAAGATCAGAAACAGGAGAAGTCTAAAAAGCAAGGCCGCAAAAGAAGTAGTGAACCTAAAAATGCAGTAGAATCGAATGAGCAAAGCTGAGCTTTGGCGCGGATGATCTTTCCGCGCTTTTTTTAATGGTTTAGGAAATTATAAAATGTAATAGGTTGTGGATAATGAAATAAAGTTATCTACGGTAAGCGCAAGCGCCTAGATCCTCGGTCAGAACAAATCCGCCAAAAAAGTCGGGACCCGGACTTTTCTGTCGGATACTTATCTGCCTGTCGGATCTGACCAAGGCGCTTACGCTTTTGTTCTTGGATTGAAACAAAGGAATAAACTAAATGTAAGATATTTCGCAATAATATTCAAAAATGTTAAAATATTATGTATAATTTACTATGAGATAACAAGGAGGGGTCACAATGTTGAGAGATGAGCTAATTGCGCCAGAAAACTATAACCTAGTAGAAGAAGTAGAAAAGCATGCAAAAGATGCAGACAGGATCGCATTGAAGTGGGAGAATGAAAAAGGCGATAAAGAAGAACTTACATACGGACAGCTTCTTGACAAAGCAAACAGAATTGGAAGCGCTTTATTAACTAAAGGGCTTACTCAAGGAGATAAAATTCTTGTCATCATTCCGCGTTTTCCAGAAGCCTATGCAGTATACTTGGGAGCATTAAAAGCTGGCTTTGTTGTTATACCAAGCTCAGAGATGCTGCGCACAAAAGATCTTCAATATCGTGTGACCCACGGAGATGTGAAAGCAATCATCTCTTATACGGATTTCACAGGTGAATGCAAAGAAATAAATGAATTTGATTCTCTTCATAAATTTTCAATCGGCGGAAAGGCTGAAGGCTGGTATTCGCTTGAGGATGAAGCGGCAAAGGAATCAGGCGAGCTTAAACTTGCGGAGACTAAAAGAGACAGTCATGCCTTTTTATCTTATACATCAGGCACCACGGGCAACCCAAAAGGGGTCGTGCATACTCACGGCTGGGCTTTTGCTCATTTAAAAACAGCAGCTGCAAATTGGCTGAGCATTGAAGAGAATGATGTGGTCTGGGCAACAGCAGGACCGGGCTGGCAAAAATGGATCTGGAGTCCATTCCTATCCGTCCTTGGGTCAGGTGCAACGGGACTTGTCTACAATGGCCGATTTGAGCCAAAGAAATATCTCCAGCTCCTTCAGGATTATAAAGTTAATGTATTATGCTGCACACCGACTGAGTATCGTCTGATGGCTAAGGTAGACAATTTAAAGGATTACTCTCTTCCTGCTCTGCACAGCGCCGTTTCAGCCGGTGAACCTTTAAACAGGGAAGTTATTGATACATTTAGAAATTACTTTAATATCGAAGTTCGGGATGGATACGGACAGACTGAAAATACCCTTCTTGTCGGAGTGATGAAAGGCATGGAAGTTAAGCCGGGTTCAATGGGCAAGCCTACTCCCGGAAATAAAGTTGAAATCATTGATGATGAAGGTAACATCTGCAAAGATGGAGAAGTGGGTGATATTGCAGTCCATGTTGATACACCTGCTTTATTTAAAGAATATTATAAAGACGCTGAGCGTACAGCTATGCAATTCAGAGGCAGTTATTATATTACTGGGGATCGAGCAAGAAAAGATGAAGACGGGTATTTTTGGTTTGAGGGAAGACGGGATGATATCATCATCAGTTCAGGTTATACAATTGGGCCGTTTGAGGTTGAAGATGCACTCGTTAAACATCCTTTTGTAAAAGAGTGCGCTGTCGTGGCAAGTCCGGATGAACTGCGCGGAAGCATCGTCAAAGCGTATGTCGTCCTGCAGGATGACGTGGATGAGAGCTCGCCTGAACTTATTCCTGTCTTGCAGGATCATGTGAAAGAGCTGACAGCTCCTTATAAGTACCCCCGAAAAATTGAATTTGTTTCTGAGCTGCCTAAAACTACGTCAGGCAAAATCAGAAGAATTGAATTAAGGCAGCAGGAACTTGCAAAAGCGTAATAGGCAAACGAACCAGGCAGATGACTCTGTCTGGTTTTTCCATGCACCGAGTGATAACATAGATTGAAAAAGAAAGCTGGAGGAATGTCACCGTGGGCACGCTTTGGTTTGGCGGAACAATTTATACTTTAATAGAAGAAAACGATACGGTTGAAGCGGTCTATGTTGAAAATGGCCTTGTTGTGGATGCTGGAGAAGAAGAGAACCTTCGGGCTGAATACCTTTGCACGGAAGAAGTCGATCTTGAAGGTGGCGTTATGATTCCGGGATTTACTGACAGTCATATGCATTTAATGGGTCATGGTGAAAAACTGCTCCGTTTGGATTTTACGAAGATGACCTCATCTGATCAGGTCATTCAAAGTCTTCGCGAGCGGGCAGAAGGACTTGAGCCGGGAACGTGGATTGTTGGTGAAGGATGGAACGAAAATCAGTTTAAAGATAAGAAAATTATTCATTGCAGAGAACTTGATGAAGTGACTGGCGTTCACCCGGTGATGCTGAAACGAATTTGCCATCATGCGGTCATAGCTAATACAAAAGCAATGGAACTTGCAGGAATAACTTCTGCTACTCCTGACCCGGAAGGCGGAGTTATTGTAAAAGATCAGGAGGGCAATCCGACTGGGTACTTGCTTGATCAGGCACAGGAACTTGTTTTTCAGGCGCAGCCCCAAGTCTCTGAAGCATACTTAAGAGAAGCATTGATGAAATCGATAGAGGATTGCCACAAAAAAGGTCTTGTAGGCGGACATACTGAAGATTTGGCCTATTATGGCAGCCTTGAAAATACTTTGCAGGCTTATGATGAAGTCATTAATCATGAAAAAATGAAATTCAGAGCTCATCTGCTTGTCCATCATTTAGTGATAGATGAATTTCAGCAAAAAGAACGGGATCTCGGCCCATTTATTGAATTCGGGGCAATGAAGCTCTTTGCAGATGGTGCGCTTGGCGGCAGAACAGCTCTATTAAGCGGTCCTTACCAGGATGATCGTGAAACAAACGGAGTAAGTATTCATTCAGATGAAAACTTGGAGCGTCTGATTCAAACAGCGAGAAACTACGGAATGGAAGTTGCCATTCATACAATTGGTGATTTGGCTTTTGAAAAAGCGATTGATGCGATTGAAGCGCATCCGCCTGTGAAACCGAATCAGCACGACCGGCTTATTCATGCACAAATCTTAAGAAGAGATTTAATCGAAAGAGCTAAAAATCTGCCGATTATATTGGATATTCAGCCTCGATTTGTTTCCAGTGACTTTCCTTGGGTGATTGACAGAATTGGCGAGGATAAAATGAAGGATTGTTATGCTTGGAAAACGCTGATTTCAGAGGGCTTGAAATGTGCAGGCGGATCAGATGCCCCTATTGAGCCAATCGATCCGATCCTCGGAATTTATTCCGCAGTGAAAAGAGAAAGCATTTACGATCATCAAGTATATATGCCTGAAGAGAGACTCTCTGTCTACGAAGCTGTGGAACTATACACAAAAGGCAGTGCGTATGCGGTTCATCACGAACATGGCCGAGGATGCATAGCAAAGGGATTTTCAGCTGACTTCACCGTTCTGAGCAAGGATATTTTTAAAGAGGATGCCCTGCTTGAAACAGAAGTGGTTATGACAGTTGTGGACAATACAATCGTATATAAAAGAGAAAGACATGCAGATTGATCCGCATGTCTTTCTCTTTTTGATTGCCAAAACAGGTGGTCTATGGTGCTCTGCGTTGGCTTTGCTTTTCTATTTATAAAAACGTGCGTTTTACTTTTTCCCAGAACGAATTATCCTTTAGTTTTACCGTCTTAATAATGGATTGGCTTAGAGACAGTTCTATTTTTTCGACGTGGCGGATGCTGAGTGCATCGTTATCCATGCCGATGACAGGATGATCATTTCCATCCTGGACAATTTTCAGGGTCAATTTTCTGTCTCCGCTTAAAATGAATGGAGATCCAAGTGTACGGTATTTATTGTTATTAAGTGACGCAAGCTCGCTTACTTGAAGACATGGAAGAAGCGGATCGACAACAGCACCCTGTACAGATTTATTGTAGGCAGTGCTTCCTGTCGGCGTTGAAATAATCATGCCGTCTCCTCTGAATGTTTCAAAATGCAGGTCGTCAATAAATACATCAATAACAAATGTTTTAATAATGCCGGAGCGAATAGAACATTCATTCAGGCACTGAAACGTTGTGTGGCCGTCGATTGTAACATCGAGAATCGGGTAGCGTCTTACTTCGATTTGTGCTTCTTTCATTGCTTCAATGATTTTATCTGTTTCTTCAATTTTAAAGTCGCAATACAGGCTGACCGTTCCTTTAACGGAAATGCCCACATACAGACAGTCATCTCTGAAATTCGTTTTTCTGACGGCTTGAAGGAACGTGCCGTCACCGCCTATACTTACTATAATATTTGCTAGTTTTGAATCAGGTACAACTTTAAATCCCTGTTCTTCAGCCAGAGAGGTAAGCCCTTTCACTTTTTGTACTAGTTCATCGTCTTTTTTGTAATAAAAATAAACGTTGCGGCGATTATCTGTCATGTTAGTCCTCCTTAATGTTGGAAAAGTTACACAATCTTAGCAAATGGTGTTACAATACTTTATGGTGTTTAGTTTACCATTTTCAGCATAAAGATTAAAAGAATTGCACGTTTTTAATGCCTTTTTTATGAAGTTTGTTTTTTATTAAGGCTATTTTTAAAAATATCGTTGCTAATGCCTTAAATGTTAAAAGCCTTTAGTGGATTGCAGCGGATAAACTTGACTCCTGCGGGATATAGAGCAAAGTGGGAGACCCTACAGGCAAAGCCGAGGATGCTCCCATGCGCTCCGCGGAAAGCAAGTTCCTGAAGCGGAAAGGAACGGACAACATTTATAATTGAAAACAACAATCTATGAGAAAACAGCCTTTAATAAAGAGAACCTGCTTCATACATAATTAAATAAGGGAATAGATTTTTATTACGTCTCGCAAAAATCAGGGAGGAATCATCATGAATGGAAAACGATGGGGGGCACTTGTCATTGCCGCTGTCCTGTTTGGTATTTCAGTTGTCGTCAGTTTAACCAATATGGCTTTGGCAAACAGCAATGCTTTTACAAATGCCCTCACTGCCAATGAAGAATTTACAGAAACGGTTTTGGAACCTGGAAATGAATCTAAAAAAATTGTTGTGCTTGAAGTAAACGGAGTCATTCAAGATACAGGGGAAAATGTCACTTCCTTTTTTGAAACAGCAGGCTATCAGCATCAGCAATTTTTAGATATGATTGATGCTGCTGCGAAAGATAAAAGTGTTCGCGGCATTATGCTGAAAGTGAATTCTCCGGGCGGAGGAGTCGTTGAAAGTGCAGAAATACATAAGCATTTAATTGAAGCAAAAGAAAAACACAAGAAAAAGATCTATGTTTCTATGGGCACAACCGCTGCCTCTGGAGGGTATTATATCTCAGCTCCAGCTGACAAGATCTATGCGGCTCCCGATACATTGACTGGTTCATTAGGGGTTATTATGCAGGGGATTAACTACAGCGGTCTTGCAGAGAAGTACGGCGTGAAATTTGAAACGGTTAAAAGCGGTGAGTTTAAAGACATCATGTCTCCTGCGCGCGAAATGACGCCTGAAGACAGAGAAATTCTGCAGACAATGGTTAATAATGCCTATCAGGGCTTTGTTGATGTGATTGCAGATGGTCGCGGATTGTCTGACGGAGAAGTGCGGAAACTTGCTGATGGCCGTATTTATGATGGCCGCCAGGCAAAGGAATTAAACTTAATTGATGAACTGGGTTACTCTGATGATGCTTTAAAAGGAATGAAAAAAGATTTGAAAATAGAAGGCGCTCACGTTGTTGAATATGAAACAAGTGCAGGTCTTGATTCGCTGCTTGCTCTTGGCGCCAATAAAGTGTTCAGCGAGGAGTTTGAACTGATGGGATTATACCGCTTTTTCTCACAATCGAATTCACCTCGTATGATGTACCTGTATTCAGAATAAGAGGAGGTTTTGCAAATGGATGCTACGTATGAAGAAGGACATAACCACGAGCAGCCTCTTCAGAGAATAGAAGAAAGCCATCCAGTAATGAATGTTCATTACGCAGGCTTCTGGCTCCGGTTTTGGGCTTATTTAATTGATTTAATTGTGATTGGAAGCGTAAATCGAATCGTCTTTCATCCTTTATTTACATGGCTTGAGATTCCGACATCAGACAATTTCATTTTCTCTCCTATCCAAATTTGTACGGCAGTCTCCTTCTATCTGTACTTCGTCTTCATGACAAAGTACTTGGGGCAGACATTGGGGAAAATGGTATTCGGGCTCAAGGTCATATCCCTTAAGAACGAAAAGCTGTCGTGGAGCACTGTTTTATTCAGAGAGCTGATTGGACGTTTTATTTCTAAATTTACTTGGATTGGCTATGCTGTAACTGCTTTTACGCCTAAAAAGCAAGGAGTCCATGATCTCTTTGCAGATACAACTGTCATAACGGAATATTTGAAAAAAAATGAACCTGCTGCCGAATAAAGGCCGCAGGTTTATTTTTTTTTTGGAGGGTGATAATGAAAGATTGAAAGGTTGTGAAGAAAGGTGTTATGGATCTGGATTATTGCATGTGCACTTTTTTTGTTCTTTCTTTTCCTTATTTTTATGAAAATAACGGTGATATTTGATTTGAAACATATCGGAGACGATGATGAAATAAAAATCAAGCTGAAAGCCGTGTTCGGGCTGCTGAAGTATACCATCAAAATCCCTCTCGTAAAAGTAGATCCGAATGGGCCGAATCTTATTTTAAAAGAAGAGAAAAAAATGGGTGAGGCAAGTAAGCCTAAAGAAAAAGATGAAAAAATCTCTCCTGATGATTTTTTGACCAGTTTAAAAGATGTGAGAGAATTAACGCAGCATATCGTTCATTTACATGCTATTATTCAAAAGTTTTTAAAACATGTGCAAGTTGTTAAATTTGAATGGCGTTCTCAAATCGGAACAGGAGATGCAGCAGCTACAGGCATGCTTATTGGACCGGGCTGGACAATAAAAGGCGCCGCGGTAGGGATTATCAGTACCTATATGAAGCTGAAAAGCCAGCCAATCTTGTCAATAGAGCCGAATTTTTATCAAAAGAGTTCTAAAACAATCCTTTCATGTATGCTTCACTTTCGAACAGGGCATGCTATTGTAGCGGGATTACGCTTGCTCAAATATTGGAGAGGCGGACGTCCAACCTTTATTAATCAGCAACTTTCTTTTCTTTCAAAAGAAAAGAAAAATAAACCAGCATAGAGGAGGCTACTTATCATGAGTGATCATCCGATTCAAGGACTTATGAAAACAGCTATGGAAAACCTGAAACAAATGATTGATGTAAACACAATCATTGGTGATCCTGTAGAAACACCTGATGGCAGCGTCATTTTAACTGTTTCAAAGGTTGGTTTTGGTTTTGCAGCTGGCGGAAGTGAATTTAATGCCTCAGGCCATGAGGAAAAAACTCATACCGGAACAGGCACAGGCGGATCGTCGGGAGGTCAGAAGCTGCCTTTTGGCGGAGGAAGCGGGGGCGGTGTCTCCATTACTCCAATTGCTTTTTTAATTGTCGGGACAAATGGCATCAAAATGCTGCATTTAGATGAAAGCACGCATTTATATGAAAAGATTCTTGACACTGCTCCCCAGGCGGTAGAAAAAATCCAGGGGATTTTCAAAAAAAATCGCAGTGACAGCAATCAGTCGCAAAATCAGCAGCAAAAAGAAGATTTTGATATTTAATAATAGGCGCCTGTCATTCATTGACTGGCGCTTTTAATATGAAATCAATGCCGGAACGTTTATTTCCCTTACAATAATTTAAATATTTTGTAAATGAATAGGCGTAAACATTGCAAACGCGCTGTAATCAAGCTATATTTACACTGTACATACTTATTAGGGAGGAGTTTTTTAATGGCATCTATTACATTTAAACAAAATCCAGTAACGCTTATCGGCAACGAGGTAAAGGTTGGGGACACGGCACCGAATTTCACAGTGCTTGCAAATGATATGTCTGAAGTTTCATTATCTGATTCTAAAGGACAAGTTCGTATTCTATCTGTTGTACCTTCAATTGATACAGGGGTATGTGATGCGCAAACACGCCGTTTCAATGAAGAAGCAGCTAAATTGGATAACTTAAAAGTATTAACTGTCAGTGTAGACCTTCCTTTTGCACAAAAACGCTGGTGTGCAGCTAACGGCATTGAAAATGTCCAAACAGTATCTGATCACCGCGATCTATCTTTTGGAGAAGCGTATGGAGTGCATATCCAGGAATTAAGATTATTGGCTCGTGCTGTATTTGTAGTTGACAGCAATGACAAAGTGACATACGTTGAATACGTCAGTGAAGCAACAGATCACCCGGATTACGATGCTGCAATTGAGGCTGCTAAAGCAGCAAACTGATGATTGCCAAAAAGAACCTCATGGCCCATGGGCACTGAGGTTCTTTTTTTTTATTCTAGCCGAACGGATTTGTGTCCTCAACGGGACTCTTTGATTCCACTTTTCATTGGGCCGAAAGGATTTGTGTCCTCAACCGGACTCTTTAATTCCACTTTTTATCTAGCCGAACGGATTTGTGTCCTCAACCGGACCCTTTGATTCCACTTTTCATCGAGCCGAACGGATTTGTGTCCTCAAACGGAGTCTTTGATTCCACTTTTCATTGAGCCGAACGGATTTTTGTCCTCATACGAACTTTTTCATTCCACTTCTCCTCAAACCGGACAGATTGGTGTCCTTATTATACGAACCCGTTGTTTCCTTTTTTGTTTGCGAAAAAAGCAGGACTCGGGGTTTGCGGCTTGAAATATATAATACTGATCAGTAGAATGAGGAATACGAACATTGAAGGAGGAAACGACCATGCAAGCCGTTTCGAAAGTAGAAAAGCTGTTTAGTTTGATGAATGAATCAGCTGAATTGATATCAAAAGAATTAAATTGTACATATATAGAGGCAGTCGCTGAAACTGGAGAAAATTTATTTCAAGGTGAAGTACTTCAGGAGGATATGAGCGAAATCGCCAAAAAGAACCTTGCAAAAAAATATGAACAATCTAATATCCGTTCATATGAAAAAGAAGAAATCCGCAAAGCATTCCAGCTTGTTATCTTAAAAGGGCTGAAAGAAGGCGCCCATGCCAATCACCAAATGACCCCTGATACAGTTGGCTTGTTCACTGGATATCTTGTGAATAAATTTGCTTCAGATCAAAAGGAAATCTCCCTTCTTGATCCTGCAGTAGGGACAGGGAATTTATTAACTGCTGTTTTAAATCATTTGAAACAAGAGCATACAGAAAGCTTCGGCGTAGAAGTTGATGACCTTCTTATTAAGCTTGCTTTTTTAAATGCTAATCTTGGGGAGCACTCCGTTCAGTTTTACAATCAGGATTCACTGGAACCCCTTTACATTGATCCAGTCGATTATGTCATTTGTGATTTGCCGATCGGCTATTATCCAAATGATGTGGGAGCAGACAAATTCAAACTCAAGGCGGACAGCGGCCATTCATACTCCCACCATCTCTTTATTGAGCAGAGTATTAATTACACAAAAGCAGGCGGCTATCTTTTCTTTATTGTCCCAAACCACTTATTTGAATCAAAAGAAGCTCCAAAGCTGAAGGAATACTTGAAAGAACAGGTCATTGTCCAAGGACTTCTGCAGCTGCCTGAATCTCTATTTAAAGACAAACAGCATGCTAAAAGCATTTTTATCCTTCAGAAAAAGGGAGAGGGCGTCTCAGCTCCTAAACAGGCAATGCTTGCGGAACTTCCCAAGTTCTCAGATAAAGCAGGCATGCAGTCGATCATGAAACAGCTGGACAGCTGGTTTGCAGAGAATAAAAAGTGAGTTTTAAAAAGGAAAGGCCGGCGGCGGTCTTTCCTTTTTTGTGTTGAAAAAATCAGAATAAAATGAATATAACCTGTAAACGATTGCATGCCGGAAATGTACTTGAAATGTCTGACATGCAATGTTTAAATGAGAAAGTCAGATAATATTCGGGTTCATTTGTAAAGAATAAGGAAGAGAACCATTTCTTATTTTTAAATAGGCAAATTGCTTTATATAAAAAGGAGCGGTAAACATAATGGCAAAAGTAATTGCAATTAATGCAGGGAGCTCTTCTTTGAAGTTCCAATTATTCGAAATGCCGGCTGAGGACGTATTAACAGCTGGTCTTGTAGAACGCATCGGTTTAGATCAAGCAGTATTCACGATCTCAGTAAATGGAGAAAAAATCACAGAAACGACTGATATTCCAGATCATGCTGTTGCTGTTAAAATTCTTCTTTCTAAATTAACTGAGCTTGGAATTATTGGTTCATTGGATGAAATTGAAGGGATTGGCCACCGTGTTGTTCACGGCGGGGAAAAATTCGATGATTCCGTGCTGATTACACCTGAAACACTGAAAGAAATTGAAGAGCTTTCAGAACTTGCTCCTCTTCATAACCCGGCTAACGTTGTCGGCATTAAGGCTTTTAAAGAGGTTCTTCCAAACGTGCCTGCTGTAGCTGTTTTTGATACAGCTTTTCATCAGACAATGCCGGATCAATCTTTCTTATACAGCCTTCCTTACGAGTACTATGAGAAATTCGGCATCCGTAAATACGGCTTCCACGGAACGTCTCATAAGTATGTTTCAGAAAGAGCGGCTGAATTATTAGGCCGTCCAATTGAACAGCTTCGTCTTATTTCCTGCCATTTAGGAAACGGTGCAAGTATTGCTGCCATTGAAGGCGGTAAATCCATTGATACTTCTATGGGCTTTACCCCGCTTGCTGGCGTGGCAATGGGTACACGTTCAGGAAATATTGATCCAGCTTTAATTCCATTTATCATGGAGAAAACGGGTCATTCTGCGATTGAAGTATTGGATATTTTAAATAAAAAATCCGGTCTGCTTGGAATTTCAGGCTTATCATCTGACCTTCGCGACATTACAAAAGCTGCGGAAGAAGGCAATGATCGTGCAAGAACTTCATTAGAAGTATTCGCAAGCAGAATCCATAAATATATCGGATCTTATGCAGCACGCATGTCCGGTGTAGATGCGATTATCTTCACTGCCGGAATTGGTGAAAACAGCATCGACATTCGTGAACGTGTCCTTCGCGGATTAGAATTTATGGGTGTATACTGGGATCCTGCTCTTAATCAGGTCCGAGGCGAAGAGGCGTTCGTAAGCTATCCTCACTCACCAGTAAAAGTCATCATTATTCCTACAAATGAGGAAGTTATGATTGCCCGCGATGTTGAGCGTATTGCTAAATAATAAGAATTGATTGATAAGAAGACAGTCATCGTTGATGGCTGTCTTTTTGTTGTCTTCATGTCTGCAAGCTGCATTAGTGGAAATGTTATATTTTTGGCACACTATTAAGAAAAGCGGAACCGACTGTTCAGACCCGACAGACAGATAAGGATTCGTCAGAAAAGGCGCTTTTTGCCTTTACTGACGAATCTGTTCTGGCCGAGGGGCTAGGAGGTGAAGCTAGACAATGAGAAAAGCGGAACCGACTGTTCTGGCCGAGGGGCTAGGAGGTGAAGCTAGACACCAATCCGCAAATTTTTTCTCTTTAAAAAATGCATGAAAGAAAGGAGCAATCTGTTTGGAAAACGCCTGGCTCTCACTTGTTCCGTTTTTAATCGTTATTGCCCTATCAATATGGCTTAAAGAAATTTTGCCTGGTCTAGTATTTGGTCTGCTTGCAGGTTCTTTTATTGTAAATCCTGATCTTCTAGGAGGTCTGGAGGAAGTCCTGAATTATGTGTTAAAAACGCTGTCAGACGATACAAATATGAAAATTATCGGTTTTCTGTATTTGTTTGGCGGGTTAGTCGGAATGATGAAAATATCCGGAGGAATTAAAGGGTTCTCCGAATGGGTCGGAAAGAAAGTAAAGTCAGAGAGGGGGCTGCTCAGCATTATTTGGCTGTCTTTGCCTTTCACCTTTATGATGCCGATGTTCAGGATTATGATGATTGGTCCTGTAATAAAATCATTGATGGAAAAAAGAGAGCTGTCGAAACAAAAAGTTGGTTTTACGATGGATGTTTCAACTGCATCAACGATTGTTCTGTTGCCTGCAGGTACAGCATTTACCGGTTTTATGCTTTCACTGGTAGAGGGCGGAATGGAAAGAAATCAGCTGGACTTCGCTCCCTATGAGATTTTTCTCTCAAGCATACCTTTTAATTTCTTTGCGATTGTCATGCTTGTGCTTGGATTGATCAGCACCTTCAGAAAACCTAATAAACAGAGCCGTGCTAAAAGTGAAAAAGCAGCGGAAGAAGAACATCCCTATCATGGAATTGGTCTTAAGCAGGAGCTTGAAGAAGTAAAAGCCGAGCCTTGGCATTTAATTGTTCCTTTATTTCTCCTTCTCGGACTATCTATGTTTCTTCTGTGGCAGGATGGGAGGGAAAAGGGCGGCAATACAGTATTTCAAGCTTTTGCAAAAGCGGATGCGACCTTTGTTATGCTGCTTGCTGTTTTCTTAACACTGGTGATTACTTTCCTGTTTTACAGTATACGCCGTGTCCCGCTGAAAGAAACACTTTACCATTTTTATGACGGCGGCAATCAGATGATGCAGGCAATCATCCTTCTGATTTTAGTATGGGCCCTCTCACTGTCAGCAGAGGATATTGGTTTTTCTGATTTCATCAGTTCGACGCTTGGAAATGTTCTGCCTGCTTCCTTCGTGCCGGCTATAATCTTTTTGCTTGGATCTGCTGTCGGTTATTTTATTGGATCCTCCTGGGGAACATGGGGGTTATTTATGCCGCTTGGAATAACACTTGCTGTCGCTTCAGGTGCTTCCATACCGCTTACTGTGGGTGCAGTATTTGCAAGCGGGGCATTTGGCGCCATGACCTCCCCGCTTGGAGACACTACCATTACTACAGCCTCAATACTCGGTATGCCAGTTGTAGAGTATGCCCGCTATAAATTGAAATTTACCGCAATCGGCTGTGCCGCTGCTGCCGTATTATATGTGGCCGCTGGTTTTTTACTGAAATAATCAACTGAAAACACTAAATAAGACCAATGAAACCGTACGATTCAATATGATATAATTGAAGAAATAATGGAGATGTCTGGAAACAGGAGGAAGGAATATGACGCTTTCAAATCGGGAAAGTCAGCTGCTTGCAGAAATAAAAGAGTGGGAACAGCAATTAGGGGAGGATTTTCGCTCAGATTTTGGCCGCACGTATGATAAATGGCTAAATCGAAAGCTTAATGAGATTCCTGAGCCAATTAAACGAAAATTTTTTGATAAGCTGGACGATATTCTCTTTCATTTGCATTCTTTTATTCAAAATTCTCATGTGCAGCATGATGCAAGACAGCAGCTGCTCATGACTGCAAAAACGTTTGATGAAGATATTCATCATATATATGACCTGAAAAAACTAAGTGTTGATCAGCTGCACTATATATCAGACTTACAATTGTCCAAGCATCGGCTATATTCATTCGTTCAAGGCGGCTTAGCGGGAACAGGCGGATTTCTATTAATGGGAATTGATCTGCCGGCTCAAATGCTGCTGAATCTGCGAGCTGTTCAAATGACGGCTCTAAGCTATGGGTATGAAGTGAATTCTCCTTTTGAAATGATGACATCTTTAAAAGTTTACCATGCGGCGCTTCTGCCCAAGCATCTTCGATATAAACAATGGGCTGCGCTGACAGAGGATCTTAGAAACCAAGATGAAAATCCGTTTTTTTACGAGGGAGAAGATAAGCTTGCCAATCAGGCGAGCATTGATCACTTAATTAAACAGCTTGTTAAAGTATCCGCTATTACCATGCTGCGTAAAAAGATGATTGGCGGTATTCCATTGATCGGCATGGCTATCGGTGCCGGAATCAACTACCAGCTGACAAGACAAATTACAGATTTTGCCCATCAATATTACCGCTACAGGCTGCTGCTTGAAAAAAAGGATGCCGATTATGAGTTCAATTGAACATAAATTGCATGCACCTGTGAAGGTGTGCTGTAAAATTATAACAGTCAGTGATACTAGAACGCCAGATACGGATAAAAGCGGCCAGCTTATTTCGGGACTTATTCAAAATGCAGGCCATGAAGTTGTGCAGTATGAAATTATTCCTGATGAAGAAACGTTAATTAAAAGCGCGGTTGTCAGCGGATGCAAATCCAGTGAAATTGATGTCATCCTTCTAAGCGGCGGCACTGGAATCGCAAAAAGAGACGTCACCATTGAAGCAGTTCAAAGTTTGCTTGAAAAAGAGATCCCGGGGTTTGGAGAGCTGTTCAGAATGCTCAGCTATCAGGAGGATATCGGATCATCAGCGATCCTGAGCAGAGCCATTGGAGGCGTTGCTGATGATACTGTCATCTTCTCAATGCCAGGGTCAGCGGGTGCTGTTAACCTTGCAATGGAAAAGCTGATTATTCCCGAACTTGGACACGTTGTCAGAGAGGTTAAAAAAGATTTAAAATAATGCGCAAAAAACATCACCGTCTCCGGTGATGTTTTTTTTATACATTTCTATTCATTAACCATGCATCCGTTCTGATACGTTCTGATGCAGCCTGAACCAGAGCCATAAGTCATTGATAATGGATGCATGCTCAGATATCTCCGCGTTAAGTCTGCAGGACCTTGAAAAATCCTCTTCATTGTTCAATTCATTCTGTTTAGCGTTAATCTGTTCTTCTATTTTTGCAATTTGATCGGGTATGCTCCCGCGGATTTTTTCCCATTGCATCAGGATCGCTTCCTGTTCATGTGGATGAATCTTTTCCCACTCCACTTCGAGGTTTGGACAGTAGATACCAAGCCTCTCGCTAAAACGAAAATGTTTCATTGCCATTCCCCCGTGCGCAAGCTTTCCTTCATTTTACATGACCCTTGTATAAAATTCACGATTATTTCATAAAAAGTTTTGCGAAATCTATTGAAAAACCATGGATAACTTGTTAAAGTGGTATTTATCAAATGAATAGTTATGAATCTAAATTAATATTTATACATCCGAGAGGGGAAATTAAGATGACTTTAAATAAAAAAGTAGTGTTGGCTTATTCAGGCGGTTTAGATACTTCAGTAGCAATCAAGTGGCTTCAGGATCAAGGATACGAAGTGATTGCATGCTGTTTAGATGTCGGTGAAGGAAAAGATCTTGCATTTATTCAAAGCAAAGCGCTGCAGGTTGGGGCTTCTAAATCATACGTAATTGATGCAAAGAAAGAATTTGCTGATGAATTTGCATTGGTGGCTCTTCAATCACATGCTTTATATGAAGGAAAATACCCGCTTGTATCTGCATTGTCACGTCCTTTAATTGCTAAAAAGCTAGTAGAGGTTGCGGAGCAGGAGAATGCCATTGCAGTTGCGCATGGCTGTACGGGAAAAGGCAATGATCAGGTTCGGTTTGAAGTATCTATTAAAGCTTTAAACCCTGACCTTGAAGTGCTTGCTCCAGTACGTGAGTGGAGCTGGTCGCGTGAGGAAGAAATTCAATATGCACAGGACAACAATATCCCGATTCCAATTAATCTCGGCAGCCCGTTTTCAATTGATCAGAACTTATGGGGACGAAGCAATGAATGCGGAGTTCTTGAAGACCCATGGGCAGCTCCTCCTGAAGAAGCATATGACCTGACAAATTCCATTGAAAATACACCGGATACAGCTGAAATGGTGGAAATCGAATTTGAGCAAGGCGTACCGGTTTCATTAAATGGCACAGCTTATCCGCTGGCAGAGTTAATCCTTCATTTAAATGCACTTGCAGGCAAGCATGGGGTCGGAAGAATTGATCATGTAGAAAATCGCCTAGTTGGCATCAAATCTCGTGAAGTATATGAATGCCCGGCTGCGATTACGCTGCTTAAAGCTCATAAAGAATTAGAAGATCTGACTCTTGTTAAAGAAGTGGCACACTTTAAACCAGTTATTGAAATGAAGCTGACAGAACTCATTTATAACGGCTTATGGTTTTCGCCGCTGAAGGATGCCCTGCTTGGATTCCTGAAAGAGACACAAGCATATGTTACAGGAACGGTGCGGGTAAAACTTTTTAAAGGTCATGCCATTGTTGAAGGCAGAAAATCTGCATACTCTCTTTATGATGAAAAGCTTGCAACATATACAACTGAGGATTCATTTGACCATCAGGCAGCAGTTGGGTTCATCTCGCTTTATGGACTTCCTACTAAGGTCAGCAGCATGGTGCAGGGAAAAAAGAAGGTGAACGTATGAAAAAACTGTGGGGTGGACGTTTTCAAAAAACACCTGAAAAATGGGTGGATGAATTTGGAGCATCCATTTCCTTTGATAAAGAACTCGTTCTAGAAGATCTTCAGGGAAGCCTTGCGCATGCTCATATGCTCGGACAATGCGGGATCATCGAACCAGCTGAGGCCGAGCAAATTAAAACAGGTCTTATTCTTTTAAAAGAAAAGGCTGAAAATGGAGAGCTTGCGTTTTCCGTGGATTACGAAGACATCCATTTAAATCTCGAAAAGCTGCTTATTGATGAAATCGGGCCTGTAGGAGGCAAACTTCATACAGGCAGAAGCAGAAACGATCAAGTTGCTACAGATATGCACCTTTATTTAAAAAATCATGTGAAGGAAATTACTCAGCTGATTACTTCCTTTCAGCAGACGCTTTTAGAAAAAGCAAAAGAGAATGTAGAAACGATTTTGCCGGGCTATACTCATCTTCAGCGTGCACAGCCAATTTCGTTCGCACATCACCTTCTTGCCTATTTCTGGATGCTTGAGCGGGATAAACAGCGTTTTGATGAATCCTTAAAGCGCATCAACATTTCTCCGCTCGGCTGCGGGGCGCTTGCAGGGACAACGTTTCCGATTGATCGTCACTTAACGGCTGAACTGCTTGAATTTGAAGGGATTTATGAAAACAGCCTTGACGGAGTCAGCGATCGCGATTTTATCGTTGAATTTCTGAGCAACAGCTCTCTGATGATGATGCACTTATCACGCTTATGCGAAGAACTGATTTTATGGTGCAGCCAGGAATTTCAGTTTGTAGAGCTTGATGATACTTACGCAACAGGAAGCTCCATGATGCCTCAGAAGAAAAACCCGGATATGGCCGAATTAATCCGCGGCAAAACGGGACGGGTCTATGGCCATTTATTTGCTTTGCTGACGACTTTAAAAGGATTGCCTCTCGCTTATAACAAGGATATGCAGGAGGATAAAGAGGGAATGTTTGACACAGTCCGGACAGTAGAAGGAAGTCTGCAAATTTTTATTGGCATGATCGGCACGCTTAAAGTAAAAAAAGAGAAAATGAAGAAAGCGACAACAGAAGATTTCTCAAATGCAACGGAGCTTGCGGATTATCTTGCTAAAAAAGGCATGCCTTTTAGAGAAGCACACGAAGTAGTTGGAAAACTTGTTTATACTTGCATTGAAAAAGGCATTTATTTAAAAGATCTTTCACTCGAAGAATATCAGGATGCGTCTTCTTTATTTTCTTCAGATATATTTGAAACAATCGATCCATATACGGCGGTTGCCAAAAGAATAAGCGATGGCGGCACGGGCTTTTCAAAAGTAAAAGAAGCGATAGCTAAGGCTGATAAAGCATTACTGTGAAATTTGAAGGTTTTACCATCGTAAACAGGTCCATTTTCACAAACGATAGTAAAGAATACACTATCTGAACTTGAAGGAGCTGTTACCGATGGGAAAAGAAAAAGATCCAAAAAATCAATCGGCTTATTATGATTATGAAGGAGAAAATGAAACATCACAGTTAATTACAGATGCTTATTCAAGCGGAGTAGTTGAACAGCAGTACGAACAAAATTTTCTTCAGGAAAATCTTCAGCCGCGAGACGAAGATAAAGAATAGCTTTTATTCTAATACAAGAAAAAGTCATCAATCATGATGACTTTTTTCTTTTTTATTAAGGATCAAGCAGAGCAGGCCAGAGGTGATAAATGTTAAAAAACCAGGTGAAAAAGGATCAGGAATGATGAAATAAATACATATCCCGCAAATAATGGCGATAGCAGCTCTTCTGTTTATTTGCTTTGAGGAGACTTGTGCTGTTTTATAATGATTCATCACAAATTCCACGACAATAACAGCAGATAGCGGAATAATCGCGGATCCCAACAAAGAAATGAAATAAGAAGCTTCCGTGACAAACGCAGGAATTGTACTCAAGCAGATGGCCGCTATGCCGAAAACAGCTGCACTTTTCAGTCTTCCAAGTGCCGGGAAAATATTCAGCAGGCTGAAGGCACCTGTATAAGCATTGTTCAGATTGATTGAAAACATCGATAAAATCGAACAAAGTAAAATGACCATCACGAGTGGAATGGAATCAGTCAAGGTACTTGCTGATATGAATGGATTCAGCTGGTTATAATAAAAGGCACTATATGCCCCGAAGCAGGCTGTCAGGAAAAATCCAAAAAAATTGCCTGCATATAAGCCAAAAAATCCGTGCTTAGGAGATTTCGCATATCTCGCCATATCCGCTGAAGCGCTGACGCCAGAAATATACTGGACAAATACAAGGCTTGCATAGAGAGCCATTGTCAAAAAGGCAGAATTTGAGTTTATGGGCATATCAGATGCTGAAGGCGATGCTGATCTTGTAGTAAAATACAAATAGAAAATAGCTCCTTGTCCAGCAAGCAAAAAAGGCAGGAAATATTTTGTGATTTTTTTTACAGCATCAAAACCTGCAGCTGCAATTGCAGCCATGCCTGTTCCAAGCAGCATAGCAAGGGGAGCGAATTCAAGTTCAATTTGAAAGTATCGTCTGCAGATCTCAATGATCATCAGTGTTCCGCCTATTGTTTGAACGCAGAACCAATAAAGTGATGTAATAGTGCGCACCGGTGAAGAGAAAAAGCGCGCTCCTTTTGTTCCAATAAAAGACCTTATCGCATATTGTGCAGGAATTCCGTGAACTGAGCCTGGAAGCGATAAAAGCGAAACAAAAAAGAAGGCAAGAGAAGCTCCAATCACTGTGCATAGTACTGCCTGGAAAAAAGAAAGTCCCCCTTCCATAACGGCCAGCGCAGGAAGAAGAAAATTGCCTGCATTAACAGAAAACGATAATTGAATGATAAAATAGTCAAACCAGGAAGTGCTGCGACGTTCCTTAGGGACAGCCTCTAATCCGTATTGTTCAAGTTTTGATGCGATCGCAGATTGGGCCATGATTTTTCCGCCTTTGTTAATTATTTATTTTATGTATCTGGATCATCTGCGGACTCCATGCTGTTATATAATCAGATCTGCAGAAGGTTCAGGCATTGTCAAACCCGGACTTTTCGGGTGAATTCTTATCAGTCTGTAGGAGCTAAACAGTCGGTTCCGCTTTTCGTTTTGTCTAGCTCCACTTCCTAGCCCCTCGGCCATAACAAATTCCCCCAAAAAGTCAAAACCGGACTTTTCGGGTGAATTCTTATCTGTCTGCCCGAGTCTGAACAGTCAGTTCCGCTTTTCGTTTTGTCTAGCTCCACCGCCCAGCTCCTCGGCCAGAACGGCTCATCCAGCAAAGGCAAAAAGCGCCTTCGCCGGCTGATCCTTATCTGTCTGTCGGAGCTAAACGGGCGATTCCGCTTTTCGTTATTGTAAGATTGTTTTCATTTCAATACAATAAAAAAGATAAATAGCATACTATATCCCGGTGCACCGAGGAGGATTTTAACGTTGAGACATGCCATCATAACAGCTGGTTCAAAAGGTTTAGGAAGAAAAGTGACGGAGCTGTTCCTCTCTGAAGGCTACTCTGTCACAATTAATTACCGCAGTGATGAATCTGCCGTTGCAGAGCTAAAGAAACAATATGCACATCTTGAAGACCGCATGCTTTTTATTAAAGGGGACGTAACTAAAAAAGAAGACCTGCTTTATTTAGTTGATGAGGGATTTAAAAAGTTTGGCCGCATCGACTGTTTAATTAATAATGCCGGTCCTTACATATTCGAAAGAAAAAAATTGGCTGATTATCTTGACGCGGAATGGCATGAAATGATAGACGGCAATTTGACCGCTGTCTTTTATCTGCTGAAAAAAGTGATTCCCATCATGCGAAAACAGCAATACGGACGCATTATCACATACGGTTTTCAAGGAGCTGATTCATCATCAGGCTGGCTGCATCGGTCTGCATTCAGCGCAGCTAAAACCGGTCTTGCATCTCTCACTAAAACGATTGCGATTGAGGAAGCAGAATACGGCATAACGGCAAATATGATTTGCCCTGGCAATATCACAGGAGAGATGAAGGAAGCCAGTATTTCTCAGGCAAGAGAGATTCACGACCCGGATACTCCGATTGGCAGATCAGGAACGGGAGAAGATATCGGAAGACTGATTGCGTTTTTATGCAGTGAAAATTCAGATATGATTACCGGAGCTGTCATCGAAGCTACCGGAGCTGTAAATGTATTGAACCGCCGCCCGTAATGTTCACCTCAACTCATGTTGGGGTGTTTTTTAATAGAGAGAAAATAAACCTCCCAGCTCCTCGGCCAGAACGGCTCCGTCTGTAAAGGCAAAAAGCGCCTTTTCAGCCGGATCCTTATCTGTCTGCCTGCGCTAAACAGGGCGGTTCCTCTTTTCGTGGTATCTAGCTCCACCTCCTAGCCCCTCGGCCAGAACAAATTCCCCCAAAAAGGCGGGACCCGGACTTTTCGGGTGAATTCTTATCTGTCTGCCCGAGTCTGACCAGTCGGTTCCGCTTTTCGTTATTGTCTAGCTCCACCGCCCAGCTCCTCGGCCAGAACGGCTCCGCCAGTAAAGGCAAAAAGCGCCTTTTCTGTCGGATCCTTATCTGTCTGTCGGAGCTAAACAGGGCGGATCCGCTTTTCGTGGTAAACGCACATTTCCTAGAATACATTTCCAATTCAGGTGAGTTTCCATATGATAAATTAAGGAAATACTTAAAATAGAAACGGATTGAAATGGAAATGATACAGGAGGAAAAACGATGAAGATCGGCATACCTAAAGAAATTAAAAATAACGAAAACCGTGTGGCTATGACCCCTGCTGGTGTCATTCCCCTTGTTCAGGCGGGGCATGAGGTGTATATTGAGCAAAACGCAGGGGAAGGATCGGGTTTTCCGGATCATCAGTACATGGAAGCAGGTGCGAAAATCGTTGTCTCACCAGAAGAAGCCTGGGCGATGGATATGGTGATGAAGGTAAAGGAACCCCTTCCATCTGAATACCAGTACTTTCGTGAGGGGTTGATTTTATTCACCTATCTGCATCTTGCTGCTGAATCAGAGCTTACCCGTGCACTGATTGACCGGAAAGTGGTTGGGATTGCTTATGAAACGGTTCAGCTTCCAAACCGCTCATTGCCTCTTTTAACACCGATGAGTGAAGTGGCCGGAAGAATGGCTTCACAGATTGGCGCGCAATTTTTAGAAAAGCCAAAAGGCGGAATGGGTATCTTATTGTCAGGGGTACCCGGAGTGAAGCGCGGGAAAGTGGCCATTATCGGAGGCGGGGTAGCTGGAACGAACGCTGCCAAAATCGCCGTCGGGCTTGGGGCCGATGTTACCATGCTCGATGTAAACCCGGATCGTTTGCGCCAGCTGGATGATATTTTTGGAAAAGAAATCACCACGCTTATGTCAAACCCCTACAATATTGCTTATGCTGTCAGCCAGTCAGATCTTGTGATTGGAGCTGTGCTTATACCTGGGGCAAGAGCTCCAAAGCTTGTGTCTGAGGAAATGGTCCAAAGCATGACTCAGGGTTCAGTCATTGTCGATATTGCAATTGATCAAGGAGGTATTTTTGCTACTACAGACAGAATTACAACTCATGATAATCCAACATATGAAAAGCATGGAGTTCTTCACTATGCTGTAGCGAATATGCCTGGTGCTGTGCCAAGAACATCAACGATTGCTCTGACGAATGTAACTGTTCCTTATGCAGTGCAAATCGCAAATAAGGGTTACAAAAAAGCCTGCCTGGAAAATGAATCGCTTTTAAAAGGACTCAATACATTAAACGGTTTTGTAACTTATGAAGCAGTGGCGGAATCTCATGGATTAACTTATTCAGATGCGAAAGCATTGCTGGGTGAATAATCGAGTACAGCGGACATTGAAAAGAATGTCCGCTTTTTCATGTCTGTTTGAAGGTTATAATGTGACATCAATGGTCATTTTTAGTACGATAAAATTATCAATGGATTGGGAGTGAGAAAATGAAGGTTTCATACCATGGACATTCAGTTGTGAAAATTCAAACGGATAAACATACGATTGTCATTGATCCATTTATTAATGGAAATGGCCAGACAGACTTGAAGGTTGAAGATTTAAAAGTTGATGTTATATTACTGACACACGGTCATAATGACCACGTCGGAGACACCATTCAGCTTGCGAAACAAAACAATGCCCTGGTTGTTGCTCCTTTTGAACTTGCTACATATTTGGGATGGAAAGGATTAAATGTCCATCCAATGCATATAGGCGGATCACACAAATTTGAATTTGGAACGGTGAAATTCACTCAGGCATTTCATGGTTCCAGCTATGAAGAGGAAGAGGAGCAAAAAATCGTTTATACAGGCATGCCAGCCGGGATTCTTTTTAAAAATGAAGGAAAAACGGTTTACCATGCAGGGGATACGGCGCTCTTCTCAGATATGAAGCTTCTGGGAGAATTTGAAGATCTTGATCTGGCCTTTTTGCCGATTGGGGATAATTTTACAATGGGACCTGAGGATGCTGCGATTGCTGCCAAGTGGATCAAAGCAAAAACGGTTGTTCCTATGCATTACAATACATTCCCTGTCATCGAACAGGATCCAAAAGAATTTGTCAGCAGACTCTCCAGCAATACCGGAAAAGTGATGGAAGCTGGAGAATCTATTAAACTATAAAGCGCAGGCGGGGGTTATTCCTCCGCTTTTTCTATGTCAATTTTTCTTCTCTTAAATCCACGGTGTTTCGCATGAATGAGAGGACCAGTGCATAAAATGAAACAAGCTGTAAAAAGGAGTTGGTCTATAATGCGTATTCTTTATATCTTATTTGCCGGAGCCATTGTCTATTTTGCATTGCCCCGTCTGGATTTTTCAAGCAGCAGTTCTTTGGAAAGCTTCTTTTCTCTAGTTTGGCTGATCTTTGCTTTATGTGTGATTGGCGGTAATATGACGGGGCTGATTTATGCTCCTAAAAAACGTTCTGCAAAACGTGCAGCTGTGCGCAAGTACCAGGCAAAAACTAAGCAGCGTGCAGCAGCTCGTTGATATAAAGCGTTCACACCCTTATAATGAAATTGGAAGATAAGAATGGCTGATGAAAAAAGGGTGAAGAAGCTTGGCAACAAAGCATGAACAAATACTGCAGCATATTGATTCCCTCCCGATCGGGGAAAAGATCTCGGTCCGGCAGATTGCAAAAGATATGAGTGTAAGCGAAGGTACAGCTTATCGTGCGATAAAAGAAGCTGAAAATAAAGGGTATGTTAGCACGATAGAGCGCGTGGGAACAATACGGATTGAAAAAAAGAAAAAAGAAAACATCGAAAAACTCACTTATGCTGAGGTTGTAAATATTGTTGATGGACAAGTACTTGGAGGCCGTGCCGGACTTCATAAAACACTGAATAAATTTGTCATCGGCGCAATGAAACTAGAAGCAATGATGCGTTATACGGGCGCAGGCAACCTGCTGATTGTAGGAAACAGGACGAATGCTCATCAGCTTGCCATAGAAGCGGGTGCTGCCGTGCTGATAACAGGCGGCTTCGACACGGACGAGCATGTCAAAAAAATTGCCGATGAGGCAGAGCTTCCGATTATTTCAACGAGCTATGACACCTTTACTGTTGCAACTATGATCAACAGAGCCATTTACGATCAGCTTATAAAAAAAGAAATTGTTCTTGTAGAGGATATTCTAACATCGCTTGATAAGACCGTATGCCTGAAAACGACTGATCCTATTGAAGAATGGTATCAGCATAACTATAAAACAGGGCACGGGCGTTTTCCTGTTATCGATCATAATTTAAAAGTTCAGGGAATGGTTACATCAAAAGATGTGATGGGATATGAGCGTAATGTTTCTGTAGAAAAAGTGATGACTAAAAACCCAATTACCGTTATCGGCAAAACCTCTGTGGCATCTGCGGCCCAAATGATGGTCTGGGAAGGCATCGAGGTCCTGCCAGTCGTTGATCAGAACAATCGGCTTGAGGGAATGATCAGCCGTCAGGATGTGCTTCAGGCGCTGCAGATGATTCAAAGGCAGCCTCAAATAGGAGAAAAGCTGGATGATATTGTGACAAACCAGTTTGTTGTAATTGCAGAGGATGCAAAAAAGGCGAATGTTTATCGCTTTCAGGTCAGTCCGCAAATGACAAATCATCTTGGAACGATTTCTTATGGAGTGTTTACAACGGTCGTTACAGAAGCAACAAATCGCTATTTGCGCACACAGAAAAAAGGCGAAATTGTTGTTGAGAATATTACGATTTATTTTATGAAGCCTGTTCAGATGGACAGTATGCTTGAGGTTCATCCGAAAATACTGGAAGTCGGACGCAAATTCGGAAAAATAGATGTAGAAGTGTTCAGCAATGGAGTCGTTGTCGGGAAAGCGATGATGATGGTTCAGCTAATAGAGAGAAGTTAAAAAAAAAGGACGGTTATCCGTCCTTTTTCTTTTTTAAAAGATAAGAAAGTATAAAATTTTGTGCTTCGATGGCGAGCGGAACCGCTCAGGCTCCTCGGCCAGAACGGATCCGAAAGTATTGGCAAAAAGCCCTTTTCTGTCGGATCCTTATCTGTCTGCCTGCGCTAGACGGGCGCTTGCGCTTTTCTTATCAGCCCTGCTTGGATTCCTTAAGAGCAAACGGCAAATAATGTTTATAGGCTTTATATCCTGCCCAGCTGCTTGCGAGTCCGACGATCATAAAAATGATTCCAACGACTAATGATACGGTTGAATGAAAAAGAAATAATTGATTGAGTCCAAAGAAAAAGACGAAAATTCCAAGGGCAATGCTTGACTTTGCAGAGAGCCATTGCTTCTCCATAGGCTTTTTTGTTCTGTAGAATTTGACTTTATAGAAGAGATAAAAGGAAAAGGCAAAGATGATCAGAATTACGAATACAGGCATTAAGTAAAACCTCCATATTAAACTTACATCCTCTATTTTAATCATTCTTGCAGTGAATTGCCATAACCAAAAGAGAAGATTCGCTTTTCTGCACGATGGTTTTTATGATTTAATTAGTTTATAAGCAGGTACGCAAAGGAGACTACATATGAAAAGTGAAATACTGTCAGCCATAAAAGAATATCAAACGATCATTATCCATCGCCATGTGCGGCCTGATCCGGATGCTTACGGATCTCAGTGCGGATTAGCTGAAATCATCAAAGCATCATTTCCTGATAAAAAAGTATTGCTCGCAGGACTTGGGGAGCCGACTCTTGAATTTTTGTATAAGATGGACACTGTTGCAGACAAGGATTTTGATGGCGCTCTGGTAATTGTCTGTGACACAGCGAATCAGGAGCGTGTTTGTGACCAGCGTTACCGTACAGGTGCAAAATTAATTAAAATCGACCATCATCCAAATGAGGATCCATATGGTGATCTGTTGTGGGTAGATACGAAAGCAAGTTCTGTCAGTGAAATGATTTATGAATTTTACCTTTCAGGGAAAGAAGATGGACTTGTTTTGCCTGATAAAGCGGCTCAGCTGATTTATGCAGGCATTGTTGGAGATACAGGCCGTTTTCTTTTTCCAAGCACAACGAAAAAAACGCTGAGGTACGCAAGTGAGCTCGTGGAGTACAACTTTGCTTTCACAGAAATTTACGATGAGTTATATAAGACGAAAGTGAATGCAGCTAAGCTTAGCGGATATGTTCTTCAAAATTTTAAACTTTCATCTTCCGGTGCTGCATCGATGATTCTGACAAAAGAGATTCTTAAAAAATTTGAAGTAAGTGCTTCTGAGGCTTCTCAACTGGTTGGGATGCTTGGCAATATAGAAGGTCTTCGGGCATGGGTCTTCTTTGTAGAGGAATCCGATCAAATTCGGGTGCGTTTAAGATCTAAAGGACCGATAATCAATGAGTTGGCAAAGAAATATCGCGGCGGAGGGCACCCGCTTGCTTCGGGGGCATCAATCTATAACTGGGAAGAAGCAGAGCAGGTTCTTGCAGATCTTGAAAAAGTGTGTCAGGCTTAATCAATTATTTAACTGGGATAAACCAATACCCGAATTCGGTTGAATCCTCGTGGAAGGTTAGTCCTTGTGCAAGCAGTTCCTTTTTAATTAATGAAGCTAGTTCAGCAGACTCTGCATAAGCGGAAAAGCCTTCTTTCAGCCGTTCAGCTTTTTCACGGGCCATCTTTTTGTGATTTAATACATACATCACATTCCCTCCTTCTATAAAATGGGTGATTGGGTCTGATGCTATTACCATTTTACCCCATAGATGCGAGGGAGTGCGATGTAATTAATTGAAATTTCAAAAAATAATTCCATTTAATTAGTTGATTCCCTTTTGAAACTATTTATTCGGTTCGGAAGTCCCGGCTGCTACTTTGCAAATGCTACTTTAAGCTCGATAAACAGGGTCGTGTATATGAACATTTCCTCAATTTCCACTTTATATTGTTTGTCGTCAATTTTATAGACCTTATTTTCAATCGCTTTTTTCATCAGCTTCCGGCTTTTATAGACACTCTCTAAATCCTTTGCAATTACGTCAGAAATATCCTCTTTAACATGATCTTGAATCATATAAGTCATAAGCGAAGTGAATTGATACCTTTCCCCGTTTACCAGAGTTACATGAATGTTTTGGACCCTCAGTTTTTCCTGATTGATTTTATTGAGGGTCTCAATTTCTTCTTTGTAGCTTATATTTGTCTTTTTTAATTCTGCGATTGTATATGCCTGATCTTCAATCTTAGTTATTAGTTCCTCCTGCCATTCACCGTAAATGTAGAGAAAGATACACCAGCTGACGACAGCGCCGAGAACCATTCCCGCGAAAAGCCGCTGCCAGGAAGGTCTTTTGTACAGAGGCGGAATTCTCATTGCGGCTGCTCCTGTGTCAGCCATGAAATAAGGAGCCAGCCTGTCTGGGCCCCGCCCATAGCTGAAATAATCAGCAGAATCTGTTTGATGACATCCCGTGTTTCGCCTTCGAAAAATCCTCTTTCAAAACTGTAAAAGGTATCAAATGTACCGCCGATTGCAGCAACAAGCGCCCAAATTTTCAATCTGTTTGCAAGACTGTAAATAGTTGACAGAGGAGGCTCCCCGGCTAAGTATGCTCCTACGCCGCCAATAATTGAACCGCCCAAGATTACTCCAAGCGCTATAAAATAACTATTTATAAAGGCTGGTATAAAAGCTTCTTTAACCTCCATTTTTATCATCATCCCCTTACTGACATGTATATGGACAAACAGAGTGAAGTATGTGATGAGAAAGCTTCAATTTGTGTCACTTTTCAAACAGGAATATAATAAAACTATGAGAATGCCAGAAAGGATGGGAACATAGATTGCCATTTGTTCACCTTCAAGTTCAAAGTGCCTACAGTCTGCTGAACAGCTCAGCAAGAATAGATAAGTTAATCGAAAAAGCAAAATCATATCAATTCAAGGCTCTCGCTATTACAGATTTTCATACGATGTATGGAGCGATTGCTTTTTATAAACAATGCAAAAAACATGGCATCAAGCCAATTATCGGACTGACAGCTTCGGTCATTTTAGAAGAGACCGGTGAGGATGCAGGGTATCCCCTTATACTGCTCGCTAAAAATAATGATGGATACCGGAACCTTTTGAAAATCAGCAGTGTTCTGCAAACAAAATCGCCTCAAGGAATTAAGAGCAGATGGCTGAAATCCTACAGCAGCGGTTTAGCGGCCTTTACCCCCGGCAGAACAGGACTTGCTGAAAAGTATATTGGAGAGGGAAAAAGTGAAGAAGCAGTAAAGATACTCGAAATGTATAAGAGCTTTTTTAAAGAAGGAGACTTCTATTTATCTGTTCAAAAGCATTCTCTCCAAGATGATTTTCGAATGACTGAGGAAATCCTCAAAATAAGCCATCAAACAGGTCTGCCGCTTGTAGCAGCAAATGATGTTCATTACGTGGAAAAAGAGGATGCCTTTGCCCATAATTGTTTGCTTTCTATTAAAAATGGCTCAAAAATGGAAGATGACAGTGATTATGCGCTGCCTTCGAATCAGTATTACTTTAAATCCTCTTCTGAGATGACTGAACTTTTTCAAGATTGTCCTGAAGCTCTGGAGAATACGCTGAAAATTGCTGAAGAATGCAACGTCTCTCTTGAACTCGGAAAAACACAGCTTCCGAAATACCCTGCACCAGCCGGCCAATCAGCTGATGAGTATTTGGAAAGACTCTGTCTGCAAGGATTGAAACATCGTTTTTCTGAGCCGGAAGATACATATTTTAAAAGGCTTGAGTATGAACTGAATGTTATCAAACAAATGAAGTTCAGTGATTATTTCTTAATCGTCTGGGACTTCATGAAGTATGCCCACGACCATCATATTCTGACGGGGCCAGGGAGGGGATCTGCTGCCGGATCCCTTGTAGCGTATGTGTTGAAAATTACAGATGTAGATCCAATTGAACATCATCTTTTATTTGAGCGTTTTTTAAATCCTGAACGCATCAATATGCCTGATATAGACATTGATTTTCCTGATGCAAGACGGGATGAAATGATTGCCTATGTTGCAGAAAAATACGGCTCTATGCACGTTGCCCAGATTGTGACATTCGGAACGCTTGCAGCTAAGGCTTCGCTTCGTGATGTCGGAAGAGTCATGGGGGCATCAGCAAAAGAGGCGGATGTGCTGGCAAAGCTCATCCCTTCTAAACCCGGAACAACGTTAAAGCAGGCTTATTCAGAGTCTAAAGATCTGCAAAATCTTCTAGCAGAATCAGATTTATATAAAAAGATTTATGAAACGGCCCTGAAGATTGAAGGCCTGCCGCGCCATACATCCACACATGCTGCCGGTGTAGTATTCAGCAGCGAGCCGCTGACTGACATCATTCCCATTCAGGATGGGCATAACGGGATCTATTTAACTCAATTTTCGATGGATTACCTTGAAGACCTTGGATTGCTGAAAATGGATTTCTTAGGCCTCAGGAACTTAACGCTTATCGAAAGAATAACAGGTCTTATTGAACGGAATGAGAAGAAAAAAATCGATTTCTCCAAAATTTCTTATAAAGATGAAAAGACATTTGAACTGCTCGGCCAAGGAGATACAACGGGGGTTTTTCAGCTGGAGTCTGAAGGAATGCGGAGCGTTCTTAGAAGGCTGAAACCAACAGATCTTGAAGATATAGTGGCTGTAAATGCCCTTTTTCGTCCGGGACCAATGGAAAACATACCTCTCTTTATAAACCGGAAGCATCACAGAGAAAAAATCGAATACCCGCATCCTGCACTGGAGCCTATCTTAAAAACAACCAATGGGGTAATCGTGTATCAGGAGCAGATCATGGAAATAGCCTCAAAAATGGCTGGGTTCTCTTTGGGTGAAGCTGATTTATTAAGAAGAGCAGTAGGGAAAAAAATTAAGGATATGCTTGATCAGGAAAGAGAGCATTTTGTATCGGGCTGCATCAAAAACGGCTATGATGAAGCTTCTGCAAACAGCATTTATGATTTAATTGTTAAATTTGCAAACTATGGATTTAATAGAAGCCATGCCGTGGCCTACAGCATGATTTCGTTTCAGCTTGCTTATCTGAAAGCCCATTATCCTGTTTATTTTATGGCGGCACTTTTAACTAGTGTGATCGGCAATGACGAAAAAGTCGCTCAATATATTAGAGAGGCAAAGCAGCATGGCGTTGCTGTTTTACCGCCATCTATTAACAGAAGCGAATATCCTTTTACTGTAGAAAAAGGAAGCATTCGATTTAGTCTCAATGCAATTAAAAGTGTTGGAACAAACGCTGTTAAAGAAATCTATCAGGCAAGAAAGAAAAAGGAATTTGCTGATCTTTTTGATTTTTGTGTGAGGGTATCAATGAAAATCGTCAACCGAAAGGTGATGGAATCTCTCATTTTTTCCGGAGCAATGGATGAGTTTGAGATGGAAAGATCGACGCTGCTGGCAAGTCTTGATTTAGCAATCGAGCATGCGGCACTTTTTTCTTCAGATGATGAAAATCAATATGATTTGTTTTTGGAAGAGGAAGAATTCAGCATTAAGCCGAAATATATAGAAGTTGAACCATTCAAAATGGAAGAAATGCTTAAATTTGAAAAGGAAGCATTGGGATTTTACTTTTCAAGTCATCCAGCATCAGCGCACCCGTTCTTATTTAATCGTTTTGGGGTTGTGAAAATCAGCGATGCGCGGCAATTGCTTCATCAGAAGGTGAAGGTCGGAGTATTTATCACAGCAATCCGCACGATCCGGACAAAAAAAGGCGAGGTTATGGCATTTCTTGCTTTAAGTGATGAGAGCGGGGAACTTGAAGCGGTAGCCTTTCCGGCTGTTTATACAAAAGCCGGGGATATCTTTTCTCAAGGGAAAGTTGCAGTACTGAGCGGAAAGATTGAGAATCGCAATGACCGGCTGCAGCTGATTATTTCAGATGCAGAAACCATTCAAGATCTCGAGAAGAAAACGAAAACATTATTCCTTAAAATTGAAGAGTCACATCTGGCTGAAGGGAAAATGCAGACTGTACAAGATACCCTAAAGCAGCATCGCGGGAGCACACCTGTTTTTCTTTATTACGAGAAGGACAAAAGAACCGTCCAGCTGCCAAGAGACTATTTTGTGGATGCAACTGACCGGTGTTTGTCGGAGCTTAGAGAACTTTTAGGCAATCAGAATGTGGCAGTGAAAGATTAAAAACGTTTAATCGGAGAAGTCAAAAAAATACAAGTCTTTACAATAACTAAAATTATGATATGATTTATTATTGGCTGGAGTGGTCAGACCACCTCCAATATGACCCTAAGGAGTGAGAAGATGTCATTGCGAGAAGAAGCATTACATATGCATCTAATTCATAAAGGAAAGCTAGAATCAAAATCAAAAGTGCCAGTCAGAAATGCTAAAGACTTAAGCTTAGCTTACTCTCCAGGGGTCGCTGAACCTTGTAAGGCAATTTATGACGATAAAAATAAAGTGTACGACTATACGATGAAAGGCAACATGGTGGCAGTAGTATCAGACGGCACTGCCGTGCTTGGCCTTGGAAATATCGGACCGGAGGCAGCACTCCCGGTAATGGAAGGCAAAGCAGTCCTTTTCAAAAGCTTTGCGGGAGTGGATGCATTTCCGATTTGTTTGAATACAACAGATGTGGATAAAATTGTAGAGACGGTCAAATTGCTTGAGCCTACATTCGGAGGCATCAATCTTGAAGATATTGCAGCACCGAATTGTTTTGTTATTGAAGAAAGATTAAAAAAGGAAACGAATATTCCTGTTTTTCATGATGATCAGCACGGAACTGCCATTGTGACTGTTGCAGGACTTGTGAATGCACTGAAGCTTGCAGGCAAACAAATGTCGAACATAAAAGTGGTGGCAAATGGAGCAGGTGCAGCGGGGATAGCCATTATCAAGCTTCTATACCGCTATGGCGTGCGCGATATTATCATGTGCGATTCAAAAGGTGCAATTTTTGAAGGACGTTCGTTTGGCATGAATAATGTAAAAGCGGAAGTAGCTAAGTTTACGAACCGTGACCGTGCTGAAGGCTCATTGGCAGATGTCATCAAAGATGCCGATGTATTTATCGGTGTTTCAGTTGAGGGCGCATTGACAAAAGAAATGATTGCAACCATGAAAAAGGATCCAATTATTTTCGCGATGGCGAATCCAGTGCCTGAAATCATGCCGAGTGAAGCTAAAGAAGCAGGTGCGATGGTGATTGGCACCGGACGTTCAGATTTCCCGAATCAAGTCAACAATGTTCTTGCATTCCCGGGCATTTTCCGAGGTGCTCTGGATGTGCGTGCTACACATATTAACGAACAAATGAAAATTGCGGCTGTAGAAGCAATTGCTTCATTAATAAGTGCAGAAGAATTATCCGCGGACTATGTTATTCCGGCTCCATTTGATGCGCGTGTTGCTCCTGCAGTTGCTGCAGCGGTGGCAAAAGCAGCGATGGAAACTGGTGTGGCAAGATTAAAGGCTGATCCAAATGAAATAGCTGAAAAGACTAAACAGTTAGCGATCATCGAGACAAAGTGAGTGGTGTACTGTGACTGCACCGAAGTCGAAGGTATATATTGAGATACTTCGTCAAATAAGGTCCATTATCCACGAAGATGGTCTTTCAGCAGGCGATAAAATTCCATCTGAAAGAGAACTCGCTGAACGCTTAAATGCAGGGAGATCATCTGTCAGAGAAGCTCTTCGGGCACTCGAGCTCCTCGGAATGATTGAAACAAGACGCGGTGAAGGAACGTATATCAAGGATTTCCGCGAACATGGTCTTGTTGAAATTCTAGGCACGTTTATTTTGCAGGATAAGAATGCGATCGCAGATTTGATTGAAATGAACGGTCTGCTGGAATCAAATGCGTTAAAATTATTGCTTGTAAAAGATAATCATGCTGAAGAATTAAAGAATATCGGCATCTCTATTCACGATCAGAATCTGGGACATGTGGAGATTATGACTAAGTTTATGCAGCTGTCGGACAACTACCTTTTATTCCGGATATGGACGGTCCTGAATGAGTATTTAAAGGTGATCCAGCCGGAGCAGAAGACCAGCAGAGCTAATGTATATGAAACAATAATTGATGGACTCATTTCAAAAGATGAAAAGAAGGTTTTTGATTCTTTTAACACTCTAACAAAGAAAGAAAATGTCGAATAGGACATGACACCTTTTTACAAAAAAATTGAAAATGATTCGGTAAAGTAGATAGATATGGCTAAAAGACAGGAATGAATCATTTTATTCAATCAGGCGATCTGTCTAGCGACACCGAATGATGTTCATAGAAAAGGAGGCAACGTTTTGTTAAAGGATTTATTTTCTAAAAAGAATTCAAAAAAGAAGAAATATGCATCCATTCCTTCTGAGCAGGCAAAGCATGATGTGCCTGAAGGAATCATGACAAAGTGTCCTAGCTGCAAAAAGATTATGTATTCAAAAGAATTGAATAAAAACCTGCGTGTATGCATGAATTGCGGCCATCATCACACCATGACTGCCAGAGAAAGAATTAAAAGCTTATTTGATGAACATTCATTTACTGAGTTTGATAAGGAAATGGTCTCTGAAAATCCGCTTAATTTTCCCGGGTATATGGAAAAAGTAGAAAAGGACCGCAAAAAAACAAATTTAAACGAAGCAGTTGTAACCGGAGAAGGCACGATAAACGGCAATAAAACGGTCATTGCCATTATGGATGCAAGCTTCAGAATGGGCAGCATGGGTTCAGTTGTCGGCGAAAAGATTACTAGAGCGATAGAGCGTGCAAATGACCGCGAGCTGCCATTTATTATTTTTACAGCTTCCGGCGGTGCAAGGATGCAGGAAGGTGTTCTTAGCTTAATGCAAATGGCCAAGACCAGCTCTGCACTGAAAATGTTCAGTGATAACGGAGGTCTGATCATCTCTGTCATGACTCATCCGACAACAGGAGGGGTTTCTGCAAGCTTTGCTTCTCTTGGTGATTATAATTTTGCAGAACCGCGTGCACTGATAGGATTTGCAGGACGACGAATCATTGAGCAGACTATCCGTGAAGACCTGCCGGAGGATTTTCAGACGGCAGAATTTCTTTTGAAACACGGCCAGCTCGATGCTGTTATTAATCGATTGGATATGAAGGAGACTCTTTCAAACATCCTAGAACTTCATACGTCAGGAGGTGGATCTGCATGGTAGGAGAACTTGAGTTTGAAAAACCGGTAACAGATTTAAGGGAAAAAATCTCAGAGCTTAAAGAATTTACAAAGAATACCGATGTAGATCTATCGGCTGAGATAGTAAAGCTTGAAGGTCGTCTTGAAAAGCTTGAAAAAGATATTTATACCAATTTACAGCCTTGGGACCGGGTGCAAATTGCAAGACATCCTAACCGTCCGACAACATTGGATTATATTGATAAACTTTTCACAAACTTCTTTGAAATACATGGCGACCGCTACTATGGCGACGATGAAGCTATTGTTGGCGGCATCGCTAAATACGATGGACTTCCTGTAACGGTCATTGGCCATCAGCGCGGCAAGGATACGAAAGAAAATATCCGCCGGAACTTCGGAATGCCTCATCCGGAAGGCTACCGCAAAGCACTGCGCTTAATGCATCAGGCTGAAAAGTTCAACCGTCCGATTATTTGCTTCATTGATACTAAAGGAGCTTATCCCGGCAAGGCTGCAGAAGAACGGGGCCAAAGCGAAGCAATCGCCAAAAACTTATTTGAAATGGCTGGATTAACTGTTCCGGTTATCTGTATTGTGATTGGTGAAGGCGGCAGCGGCGGCGCGCTTGCGCTCGGAGTCGGAAACCACATTCACATGCTTGAGAACTCGACTTACTCTGTTATATCGCCTGAAGGAGCAGCTGCTCTTTTATGGAAGGATGCAGGGCTTGCGAAAAAAGCGGCGGAAACAATGAAAATAACAGCGCCTGATCTCAAGAAGCTTGGCGTCATTGATCAAATTATCAATGAAGTTAAAGGCGGCGCACACAGAGATGTTTCTGAACAGGCAAAAAATATTGATAAAGTCATTCATGCTTCCCTGAAAGAGTTATTGAAGCTTGATGGACCTCAATTGGTTCAGCATCGCTATGAAAAGTTTAAAAGAATCGGTCAAGTTTCGTTTGCAGAAGAAATACTTGGGGTAAAATAGATTAACGTGTAGCCTCCGAACAGGAAGGCAGCACGTTTCTTTTTTTAAGGGAATATACCTAGAAAATGATGGTAAACGCATGCCCTCTGAGCTGATGAGATTATTCGACAAATTGAAAAGGAAGCGTTTACTTTATTTAATTTTCAAAGATTCGCTGAAAACCCCTCAAAACAAGAGGTTTTATTGTATAATGAGAAAGGTTTAAATGTAACGTGAAAATTCGACATTTGTCGTTTCTTGTCTATTGTGTTGCCCATTTCTTCATGTTATTTTAATATCACATACTACTTTGGGGTGAGAAAAATGAAAAAAATCGGCGTATTAACTAGTGGAGGAGATTCACCTGGTATGAACGCAGCCGTACGCGCTGTTGTACGTAAAGCGATCTATCATGATGTAGAAGTGTACGGAATTTATCACGGTTATTCTGGATTAATTGCTGGACATATCGAAAAGCTGGAGCTTGGATCTGTAGGAGATATTATCCACCGCGGGGGTACAAAGCTCTATACAGCACGCTGTCCTGAATTTAAAACAGTTGAGGGACAATTAAAAGGAATCGAGCAATTAAAGAAGCATGGAATAGAAGGCTTAGTTGTCATCGGCGGAGATGGTTCTTATATGGGAGCCAAAAAGCTGACTGAACATGGTTTTCCATGTGTAGGCGTTCCGGGAACCATTGATAATGACATTCCAGGCACTGATTTTACAATTGGATTTGATACTGCACTGAATACAGTCATTGATGCTATAGATAAAATTCGGGATACTGCAACATCACATGAACGTACATACGTGATTGAAGTCATGGGAAGGCATGCTGGGGATCTTGCGTTATGGTCAGGTCTTGCAGGCGGAGCAGAAACGATTCTGATTCCGGAAGTGGACTATGATATGGAAGATATCCTTGCACGGTTAAAGCATGGAACAGACCGGGGCAAAAAACACAGTATTATCATTGTGGCAGAAGGCGTAGGAAGCGGAGTCGAATTCGGCAGAAAAATTGAAGAGGCTACAAAGCTTGAAACACGCGTATCAGTACTCGGGCACATTCAGCGCGGAGGATCTCCTACGGCGTTTGACCGTGTGCTTGCCAGCCGTCTTGGTGCTTATGCTGTAGAATTATTGCTTGAAGGAAAAGGCGGACGCGCAGTCGGCATTCAAAGCAATAAATTAACAAACAATGATATCCTTGAGATTTTAGATACACCGCATACAGTTGATAAGAACATGTATCAGCTTTCAAAAGAATTATCAATCTAAATGATATCTGTTTGGTATCGTTTTCATACCTATTAACAGGAGGAATATAACGAATGAGAAAAACGAAAATAGTCTGTACGATCGGCCCTGCAAGTGAAAGTGTTGAAAAGCTTACGCAATTAATGGAAGCCGGTATGAATGTTTCACGTTTAAACTTCTCTCATGGAGATTTCGAAGAGCACGGAGCACGCATCAAAAACATTCGCGAGGCATCAGGAAAACTTAATAAGGATATTGCAATCCTCTTGGATACAAAAGGACCTGAAATCCGCACGCACTCCATGCAGGACGGTGCAATCGAGTTAGTTGCAGGATCAGAAGTGATCGTGTCAATGACTGAGGTACTTGGAACAGCTGATAAGTTCTCGATCTCATACGAAGGTTTAATTGATGATGTACATGCAGGATCAATCATTTTGCTTGATGATGGTCTGATCGGACTTGAAGTTCTTGAAATGAACAAACAGGCGAAAGAAATCAGAACAAAGGTTTTAAACACAGGCACATTAAAGAACAAAAAAGGTGTCAATGTTCCAGGCGTAAGCGTTAAGCTTCCGGGAATCACGGAGAAAGATGCAAATGATATCGTTTTTGGAATCGAGCAGGGAGTAGACTTTATCGCTGCATCATTCGTACGACGTGCAGCAGATGTTCTTGAAATTCGCGAATTGCTTGAAAAACACGATGCGGGCCACATTCAAATCATCCCTAAAATTGAAAACCAGGAAGGTGTCGATAACATCGACGAGATTCTTGAGGTTTCAGATGGTTTAATGGTTGCACGCGGTGACTTGGGTGTTGAAATTCCAGCTGAAGAAGTGCCATTGGTTCAAAAAGACCTAATTAAAAAGTGCAACGCTTTAGGCAAACCTGTTATTACAGCTACACAAATGCTTGACAGCATGCAGCGCAATCCACGCCCGACACGTGCAGAAGCAAGTGACGTTGCAAACGCCATTTTTGACGGGACTGATGCAATCATGCTATCTGGTGAGACGGCTGCAGGATCATACCCTGTTGAAGCTGTTCAAACTATGAATAACATTGCTTCACGTGCGGAACAAGCTCTTGATTACAAGCAAATTCTTGCAAAGCGCAGTGAACAGGCTGACATGACAATTACGGATGCAATTGGACAATCGGTTGCGCATACAGGACTTAACTTGAAAGCTGCTGCAATTGTAGCAACGACTGAAAGCGGGCATACGGCGAGAATGATTTCAAAATACCGTCCTAAAGCTCCGATCGTGGCAGTTACTTCATGTGAGTCAGTTTCACGTAAGCTTGCTCTTGTTTGGGGCGTATACCCACGCAATGGTCAAAAAGCAGCATCAACAGATGAAATGCTTGATCAGGCAGTACAAGAGTCTCTTCAGTCTGGAATTGTTAAGCATGGTGATTTAGTTGTCATTACTGCAGGCGTGCCAATCGGCGAAACTGGCACAACGAACTTAATGAAAGTTCACGTTGTTGGCGATGTGATTGCTAAAGGACAGGGAATCGGACGCAAAACAGCGTTTGGAAAAGTTGTCGTGGCAAGCTCAGCATCTGATGCTGAATCAAAAATGACTCAGGGTGCTATTTTAGTTTCTCAAAGCACAGATCGAGATATGATGGGCGCATTAGAGCAAGCATCAGCACTAATTACAGAAGAAGGCGGATTAACAAGCCATGCTGCTGTAGTTGGCTTAAGCCTTGGAATTCCTGTAATCGTAGGAGTGGAAAATGCAACTTCTATCCTGAAAGATGGTCAGGAAATCACAGTTGATGGATCTCGCGGTGCCATCTATCAAGGACATGCAAGTGTTCTTTAAGTAAATACAGACAAAAAGAGAAGGGCTTTTCCTTCTCTTTTTTGCATGCATTCCATATACTCTTTATATACGACAAAATGAGGTGCATTAGATGAGATATTTACTGCCGTTTTTAATCATCATCCCAGCATGTGAAATTGGCATCCTTCTTTTCTCAGGCAAAACAATCGGAATCATTCCAACGATCCTTCTGATCATTGCAACTGGAATAGCTGGAGCGTGGCTGGCAAAGAAGCAGGGAATGGAAGCGATCCGAAAAGTTCAGCGTGAAATCAGCTTTGGAAATATTCCCGGTGATGCCATAATTGACGGGCTTTGCGTTCTCGTTGGGGGCTTGCTTCTTTTAACACCAGGTTTTATAACAGATTTGACAGGGTTTGTTTTATTAATCCCCGCAACAAGAAAATTTGTAAAACCGCTGCTGCAAAAGTGGATGAGCAGAATAATCGATCAAAATCGATTTACAATTATCCGATAAAACCGCCTGAGCTTATTGCATCAGCGGTTTTTTCCTGTTTGCCAATACAGAGACAGAGAAAAGCGGAGGACTGGCCGAGGAGCTAAACAGGCGTTTGGCGCTTTTCTGGTGAGAGTATAAAATTTTGCGTTTCGATGTCTAGCTCCAGCGCCAAACTCCTCGGCCAGAACGGATCTGCAAGGAAAGGCAAAAAGCGCCTTTCCTTGCAGATCCTTATCTGTCTGTCGGAGCTAAACAGGCGCTTCCGCTTTTCTGTAGGCCCTTACGATTTTTTAGCAGTGATAAATGTCCAAATATCTTCAAATATTCCTGCATTGTGAAGGGCATTGAATATGACTAAAGAAACTGGCCCGACAATTAAACCAAGAAACCCAATCAATTTGAAACCTACAAATAACGAAATCAGCGTAGCAAGAGGGTCAAGTCCAATCGTTGAAGATAAAATCTTAGGTTCCATCATTTGACGCTGAATCAATATAATCAGGTATAATACACCTAAACCAATAGCAAACGGCAGATCGCCGCTGAATGCTGAGTAAATGATCCACGGGACAAAAACAAGACCTGTTCCCAGATAAGGAAGCAAATCAACAATGCCAATCAGCAAAGCAATTGTAATTGCATAATCCACCCTTAGGAAGAGTAACCCTATTAATACGATAATTGTTGTGATGCTGATTAAAATCAGCTGAGCTTTAATGAAACCAAGCAAGGCTTTTTTTAAGTCATCTACAACCGTTCTGCCGCTTTTTCTCGCTTTAATAGGAAGGTATTTGCGCAGCAGCTTCTGAAATTTGTACCAGTCTTTGCTGATGAAAAAAGCTGCAAGCAAGGAGAAAATCGTTACTGTTGCAGCGTTCGGGAGCCAGCTGATCAACAGCGGAATATTCTCAAGCAGCCCTTTTAAGAAGTCGGCTGCATTTGATCCGATTTTTTCGCCTGCATTTTGAATGTTGGCAAGGATCGTGGCCTGCTGACTTGAATCAAGCGTATTAAATAAAGCAGCAACATCTTCATAGATGGGAAGCACGCGGTCCCCAATGAATGTCTCAATATAAACGACAAGTGCTTTGAAATGCTCAGGCACGGATGATGCAAGATACGTTGTTCCCGTTACTAGTTCAGTGACCAGCAAAGTAATAATGCCTGCGAAAATGACAAAAAGAAACGCGATAGATAGAAAAACGGCAGCACTTCGGACCATTTTTTTTTCGAGCAGGTTGACCATCGGATTAATGAACATCGCAAGGATGAGTCCTATTATAAACGGATAAGTGAGAGCCGATACATAATAGACAGAGGCGAGCACAGCGGCAATCATGCCGGCAACTGCAAGCGTTCTGACAGTAACTTGTACAATATAAGCGTTCAAATGATCCCCTCCTGTTCACCATTCAGATTTTTTATAGATTAAGATCGTTTATAAATTTCGGTACTTGTGTCAAGCACGAGGCCCCAGACTCTTTGCCGAAAAGAGATCTGTATCTGCCGCTGTGCTGGCAAAGACTTTTGAAAGGAAGTAAGAAAATGAATCAACCTGTCCTATTCTTAATCATATTATTGATCGTTGGATTTCTTGCCAAAAATCAATCATTAATGTTCGCAGTCGGTTTTTTACTAGCAGTGAAATTGACCGGCCTTGATACGAAATTGTTTCCTCATATCCAGGCGAAGGGGATAAATTGGGGTGTCACCGTTATTACGATCGCCGTTTTGGTGCCGATTGCTACCGGTGATATTGGATTTAAACAGCTGACAGAGGCAATGAGATCCTCCTATGCATGGATTGCTTTGGGAGCCGGGATTGCAGTAGCCCTTATTGCTAAAAATGGTTTGACGCTGCTTGCTGAAGATCCCCATATCACTACAGCTCTTGTGTTTGGAACCATTTTAGCAGTGTCTTTATTTGGGGGAGTTGCCGTCGGACCGCTGATTGGAGCGGGAATTGCCTATTTGGTCATGCAAACGGTTAAATTTTTTGGTTAATATAATAAATTCTGATACAATAAGTGAGAAGGCGCCTTTAAAACTCATTATTCTTCTTAAATATCATTTTTCTGACAAATTTTTTGGTTCTGGAAATTCTTTTCGTTCACAAAAATCAGATAATTGTTTATAATGGGTATAGGCAGTTTCATTCCGCCTTCTTATTAATTAAAGTCACAATTGAAGATAACATTCGATGTGGCTATTATATTAGCTGTAAATGTAAGCATTTTCTTTTTAAAAAATGCTTGTGTATTGAGCAAGCGCTCGGTCGTTTAAACGATTGAAAGATTGGGCAAATAAAAAGAAAAAGACCAGTTTGTCGAATGCTATCTTTTATTGTTGACGAGAAGAGCGGATCAATGGGGATATTTTTGCAAAGGAGAGATTTACATGACAACAACACGGGGTCTAGAAGGAGTAGTTGCTACTACTTCATCTGTAAGTTCTATTATTGATGATACTCTTACATATGCGGGGTATAATATCGATGATTTAGCAGAGAATGCTAGTTTCGAAGAGGTCGTTTATTTATTGTGGCATAGAAAGCTTCCAACGAAAGACCAGCTTGCCGAAATTAAAAAAGAACTTGCTGAGAATGCTGAAATACCGCAGGAGGTTGTTGATCACTTTAAATCATACGATTTAAAATCTGTACATCCGATGGCAGCTCTGCGTACAGCTGTATCTCTTCTTGGCTTGTTTGACAGTGAAGCAGATGTAATGGATCCGGAAGCTAACTACCGCAAAGCGATCCGCCTTCAGGCTAAACTGCCGACAATTGTTTCAGCATTTGCCCGGATCCGTAAAGGACTTGAGCCTATTAAACCAAAATCTGATGCTAGTTTAGCAGCGAACTTCCTGTATACTTTAACTGGCGAAGAGCCGAGCAGTGTAGCAGTTGAAGCTTTCAACAAAGCGCTGGTCCTTCATGCGGATCATGAGCTCAATGCATCTACATTTACAGCACGGGTTTGTGTAGCAACATTATCAGATGTTTATTCCGGCGTGACTGCAGCAATCGGAGCTCTTAAAGGGCCTCTTCATGGCGGTGCAAATGAAGCAGTTATGAAAATGCTCAAAGAAATCGGCGATGTTGATAACGTTGAGTCATATTTGCATGAAAAGTTCGCACGCAAAGAAAAAATTATGGGCTTTGGACACCGTGTGTACCGCCAAGGTGATCCTAGAGCGAAACATCTTAAGGAAATGTCTGAAAAATTGACGAACCTCACGGGTGAGCCAAAATGGTTTGAAATGTCTACAAAAATTGAAGAAGTCGTAACAAGTGAAAAATCCATTCCGCCAAACGTAGATTTTTATTCAGCATCTATGTACCACAGCTTAGGAATCGATCATGATTTGTTCACGCCTATCTTTGCTGTCAGCCGTGTATCCGGATGGCTCGCTCATATTCTTGAGCAATATGAGAACAACCGTCTGATCCGCCCGCGTGCAGATTATACAGGACCTGACATGCAGAAGTATGTCCCAATCGATGAGCGCGGCTGATCTCTTTTAAAGATTAGAGGCCCTTTACAGTGAAAGCTGGACCGGCCTCTTATTGAAGAATCAGAAAAAACCAGGCGATTCCGCTATTCTAGCTGTCTAGCTCCACCGCCTAACTCCTCGGCCAGAACGGCTTCGCAAGCATTGGCAAAAAGCGCCTTTACTTTCGGATCCTTATCTGTCTGTCGGAGCTAACCAGGCGATTCCGCTTTTCTAACTATTATACATAACAGGAGGTAATTATTTTGACACAAGGACAAAAAATTACAGTAACAGATGGAGTATTAAACGTACCTAACAATCCAATCATTCCATTTATCGAAGGGGACGGAATTGGTCCTGATATCTGGGCAGCAGCTTCTCGCGTTTTAGAGGCAGCAGTTGATAAAGCATATAACAGCGAAAAGAAAATTGAGTGGAAAGAAGTTTTGGCTGGGGAAAAAGCATTCAACCAGACTGGCGAATGGCTTCCTGAAGAAACACTTAATGTAATCCGCGAATACTTCATCGCGATTAAAGGACCTTTGACGACTCCAGTAGGCGGAGGAATTCGCTCATTAAATGTTGCTCTTCGTCAAGAACTTGATTTGTTCACTTGCCTTCGTCCTGTTCGCTATTTCAATGGAGTTCCTTCTCCAATTAAGCGTCCTGAAGATACAGACATGGTCATTTTCCGCGAGAATACGGAAGATATTTATGCTGGAATTGAGTATGCTAAAGGATCTGAAGAAGTAGAAAAATTGATTTCATTCCTTAAAAATGAGTTAGGCGTTAATAAAATCCGCTTCCCTGAAACTTCAGGCATCGGCATTAAGCCTGTTTCTGAAGAGGGAACTCAGCGTCTAGTGCGTGCTGCGATCAATTATGCAATTAAAGAAGGCCGCAAATCAGTAACACTAGTTCACAAAGGAAACATCATGAAGTATACGGAAGGTGCTTTCAAGAATTGGGGCTATGAACTGGCTGAAAAAGAATTCGGAGATCAAGTATTTACTTGGGCTGAATATGACCGCATCGTTGAAAAAGACGGTAAGGATGCTGCAAACAAAGCACAGCAGGATGCAGAAGCTGCCGGCAAAATCATTGTAAAAGATTCTATCGCTGATATTTTCCTTCAGCAGATCTTAACTCGTCCTCGTGAATTTGACGTAGTTGCAACAATGAACTTAAACGGAGACTACATTTCTGATGCCCTTGCTGCTCAAGTAGGCGGAATCGGTATCGCTCCTGGAGCAAATATCAACTATGAAACTGGACATGCTATCTTCGAAGCTACCCATGGTACAGCTCCTAAATATGCAGGACTTGATAAAGTAAATCCATCATCTGTCATTCTTTCCGGTGTGTTAATGCTTGAGCACTTAGGATGGAATGAAGCAGCTAAATTAGTTGTTGATGCAATGGAACAATCAATCTCAGACAAAGTAGTTACGTATGACTTTGCCCGTTTAATGGACGGCGCTAAAGAAGTAAAATGCTCTGAGTTCGCAGATGCGTTAATCAGCAAAATGTAAGAAAACCAGTAAGGCTATTTTTCATCTTTGAAAAATAGCCTTATCATACATTGTAAAGGGGTTGTTTTGAATGGGAATGAAACGCAAAAAGGTTTCAGTGATCGGTGCTGGCTTCACTGGTGCGACAACTGCATTTTTATTAGCTCAAAAAGAACTTTCAGATGTCGTATTAGTAGATATTCCGCAGCTTGAGAATCCTACTAAAGGGAAAGCTTTAGATATGCTGGAAGCTAGCCCTGTTCAAGGATTTGATGCTAATATTATTGGAACAAGCGATTATGCAGATACAGCTGATTCTGATATTGTCATCATTACAGCAGGCATCGCCCGCAAACCTGGTATGAGCCGGGATGACTTAGTTCAAACAAACCAAAAAATTATGAAAAGCGTTACAAAGGAAATTGTGAAATACTCTCCAAATACAATCATCATTGTTTTAACAAATCCTGTCGATGCTATGACTTACACTGTGTATAAAGAATCAGGATTCCCGAAAAGCCGTGTAATCGGACAATCAGGAGTGCTTGATACAGCACGATTCCGTACATTCGTAGCACAAGAGCTGAATCTTTCAGTGAAAGATGTAACAGGTTTTGTACTGGGCGGACACGGAGACGATATGGTGCCGCTCGTACGCTACTCATATGCAGGCGGTATTCCCCTTGAAACATTAATCCCGAAAGACCGTTTAGAAGCAATCGTTGAGAGAACACGCAAAGGCGGCGGAGAGATTGTTAACTTATTAGGCAATGGCAGCGCGTATTATGCTCCAGCAGCTTCATTAGTTGAAATGTCAGAGGCGATTCTTAAAGATCAGCGCCGCGTAATCCCTGCGATTGTTTACCTCGAAGGCGAATATGGCTATAAAGGAATTTACTTAGGCGTTCCAACGATCCTTGGAGGAAACGGGCTTGAGCAAATTATTGAGCTTGAATTAACGACTGACGAAAAAGAAGCATTAACAAAGTCTGCAGAATCTGTAAAAAGCGTAATGAAAGTTCTTACGTAATAACTCTGAAGTTGGAGAGAGATCTCCAGCTTCTTTGCGAAAGAAATTGTAAACGTTTTCACTTTTGGAGGTGACCGCAAGTGCTGCTTGGCAAAAAAAGAAAACTTGGGAGACAAATCGATGAAATCACTACAGGAGAAAAATTAACACTTACTGAGAAGATTGAAGATAAAGATTTGCTCCTGTATCTTGGCCTGACAAATGATGCAAACCCGCTTTATATTCAGCATGACTATGCCTCGTTAACACCTTATGAAAAACCGATTGTACCAAGTATCATGCTTACAGGAATTATTACTTCTGCTGTTTCTAAATATTTACCGGGACCAGGAAGTCACATTCTGCAGCAGAATCTCTCGTTTCCTCTGCCAGTCTATCATTACAGCATGATTCAATTTTTCTTTGAAGTCACAGATGTTAATAAAGCAGAGAATCAGATTACCTTGCGTGTAGAAGCGCAGAATGAAAAAGAAGTGACTGTTATCGAAGGATCGATTATTGTTGTACCACCTGTTCAGCTTTCATCAATGGACGGACATGCTCTTGAAAACTTTTAAACCTGAAATACCAGTGTCCTAATGCGGATGCTGGTATTTTTTTTAGATTCATGTGTTCTTTTGTTCTGCTAAGAATACAATAGGAATTTGTCTGCTTTTATTGGTCATTCTAAGGAATAGTAACCTGCTTGATTAGAGGTGGATCTGTATGATTTGAAAGAAAACGTTTGTTCAATTGCATCTATCCTCTATAATGGAGATATAAAAAGAGATAAGCGATTTGGATTGTTTGGGGTAAAACTATTTGGTGGAGGCTTATATGAGTAAGAAAATTCTGGTCGTAGATGACGAACAATCAATTTTAACCTTGCTTCAATACAATCTTATTCAAGCGGGTTTTGAAGTAATTACAGCAATCGATGGAGAAGAAGGTCTTGAAATGGGGCTGACTGAATCACCAGATTTAATGGTGCTCGATCTCATGCTTCCAAAAATGGACGGCATAGAGGTATGCAAACAGCTTAGACAAAAGAAAATCATGGTGCCGATTCTGATGCTGACGGCTAAAGATGATGAATTTGATAAAGTTCTTGGTTTAGAACTTGGGGCAGATGATTATATGACAAAGCCTTTTAGTCCAAGAGAAGTTGTTGCGAGGGTAAAAGCCATTTTAAGAAGAACACAGACTTCATCTGATCCAGAAATTAAAGAACTTGATACTTCTGAAAGAATGATGATTGGAGATCTGAAAATCCTTCCGGAACATTACGAAGCCTATTACGGGGATGAACGTCTTGAGCTGACTCCTAAAGAATTCGAACTTCTTGTTTATTTAGCCAGACATAAGGGCCGTGTACTGACAAGGGACCAGCTGCTGAGCGCTGTCTGGAACTATGATTTTGCCGGAGATACACGAATAGTCGATGTACATATCAGCCACTTGCGTGAAAAAATTGAGCGAAACACAAAAAAGCCGCTCTACATAAAAACGATAAGGGGACTGGGATACAAGCTCGAGGAGCCTAGAATGGATGAATAGGTTTCGTTCACGCCTGATTTTTGCTCTTATCACGCTGATCATTGCGGTTTTAATTGGCCTTGGGCTGCTTCTTGGACAAATATTCGGCAGTTATTATATGAATTCCTTTCAAGAGCGGATAAAAGAAGAGGCAAAAATAACGGAACTTTTGATTCAGGAAAAGGGATTTACTTCACCTAATTTTGATTCGTTTCTTAAAAACTACAGCGAAACAATCAAATCTCATATTACAATTTACGATCGAAACGGAAATGTGTTAAAGGATGCCGGGCCATTTCAGCAAAATCATGAGGCAATTGCGAAAGAAATATTGATAAAACACCGCAATTCCAAAAAAGGATTCAAACTCAATATCGAGGAAGAAAATCTCTATTTCTATGGTTTGCCTTACATTGAGAATGATGTGAAACAGGGCTATATTATCCTTAGCTCAACAGAAAACTCCTTAAAGAAAATCAATCAGCAAATATGGGGTCTTCTTATTGCGAGCCTTGGTTTGGCTCTTCTCGTTATCCTCCTCCTTGCTGTAAGGATCACTTCCCGTTATACAAAACCGATTGAATCCGCCACAAATGTGGCTATGGAGCTTGCAAAAGGCAACTATAAAGCGAGAACGTATGAAGATCGCCTTGATGAAACCGGCATGCTCAGTCAATCCATCAATGTTCTGGCAAGAAATCTTCAGGATATGAACCGTGCTCAGGAAATGCAGCAGGATCGTCTCCAGACTCTAATAGAAAACATGGGCAGCGGCTTGATTTTGATTGATGGCAGAGGATATATCAATCTAGTCAATCGTGCCTACAAAGAATTATTCAATATTGAATCCACCGACTTTTTATATAAACTATATTATGAAGCCTTTCAGCATAAAGAAATTGTTGATCTGGTCGAGCACATCTTTATGACCGAAATCAAGGCGAGAAAACAGCTGCATCTTCCTCTTAAAATAGAGCGCAGGCATTTTGAAGTATACGGTGCGCCGATTATTGGCACCAATGATGAATGGAAGGGCATCGTTCTTGTTTTTCATGATATTACGGAACTGAAAAAGCTTGAGCAAATGAGAAAAGACTTCGTTGCGAATGTATCTCATGAGCTGAAAACGCCTATTACATCCATTAAAGGCTTTACAGAAACATTGCTTGACGGGGCACTCGAGGACAGGCAGACCCTGGAGTATTTCCTATCCATTATTCTTAAAGAGAGTGACAGACTGCAAACCCTGATTCAGGACTTGCTTGACTTATCAAAAATAGAACAGCAGGGCTTCAAGCTCAATCTTCAAAACTGCAATGCAAAGGAAATCCTTGAAGAAGTCATTATCATTCTCAAAAGCAAAGCAGATGAGAAAGAAATAGAGTTATCACTTCATGTGAATTCTGATGAACTGTATGTGTTTGGGGATGTTTATCGTCTAAAGCAAATCTTTATTAATCTTATTAGCAATGCCTTGAACTATACGCCTAAAGGGGGTAAAGTGCAGGTGTTTCTAAAAGACGGTGAAAGTCACGCAGCTTTTATTGTCAGTGATACAGGAATTGGAATTGAAAAAGAAGAAATTCCAAGAATTTTTGAACGTTTTTACAGAGTAGATAAAGCGAGAAGCCGTAATTCGGGCGGAACGGGGCTGGGACTTGCTATTGTTAAGCATTTGGTTGAAGCGCATAAGGGGCAGATTTTTGTAAACAGCACGGTAGGTGAAGGAACGACTTTCACAGTAAAGCTGAAAAAAAATCATCATTTGGAGTAGGTTTACATTATATTTACATCACATTTAATCTTGCTTAATAAAGTGCTGATAATATAATAAGTGAAAACCCCTTCATCCAAGGAGCCAATCTTTTGGACGAGAACATTCCCTGTTCTCGTCCCTTTTTTTGTTCCAATATTTAAAAAACTTCCAAAAAAATGAAACCTTTTCACCGGCGCTGCGTAAATATTTGTGAAGGTAAAAAGGGGGCATAGAAATGATCAGCATCAAGCGCATTTATACAATAATCGGAGCTGTCTTATTAGTTATTGTTCTAGCTATTCTTGCATTTACAACCTGGTATACGGTGGATGAATCGGATCAGGCTGTTATTATCACATTTGGCGAAGTGGAAGAAGGCATCAGTGAACCCGGGCTTCACTTTAAAATGCCATGGCCAATTCAATCTGTTGAAAAACTGTCAAAAGAAACATTCAGTCTTCAGTTTGGCTATACAGAAAAAGATGGAGATGTAAAATCATTTCCAAAAGATACAAAAATGATCACAGGTGATGAAAATATTGTTTTGGCTGATATGGTTGTGCAATGGAAAATAACCAATCCTGAAAAATATTTATTTAACTCGGAGGATCCTCAGGAAATTTTATATGATGCAACATCTGCTTCTTTAAGAAGTATTATCGGAAGTTCAATTATTGATGATGCACTTACATCCGGAAAGGTAGAAATTGAGGAAGATGTACAGGAACTGTTAATCTCCCTTGTTGAAAAATACGATATCGGCATTTCTATACTTGCAGTAAAGCTTCAGGATGTTGATCTGCCGAATGATGAGGTCCGCAAAGCCTTTACAGATGTAACAAGTGCACGTGAAACAATGAACACTAAAATAAATGAAGCAAAAAAATATTCGAATCAGCGGACTCAAGAGGCAGAGGGAGAAAAAAATGCATTAATGTCAAAAGCTGAAGGGGATAAAACGGCAAGAATTGAGAAAGCACGCGGTGAGGTTGCTACATTCAATGCTGTTCTGGGAGAATATCAGAATGCGAAGGCAATCACGGAGAAACGTTTAATCCTTGAAACGATTGATCAAGTGCTTCCGGGAGCAACGATTTATTTCATGAAAGATGACGGCAGCACAATGAAGTATTTCCCAATTGGCGACATGCAAAAGCAAGCAGAGGCAAAGCCAAAAGCAGCAGATGAAGAAGGAAGTGATAAAAATGGCCAATGATAATCTAGTCAAAATGAAAGATCAGCGCAAAGATTTCAGCGGATACCGAAAATATATCCGTGCTGGGATCTGGTTTGTCTTAACGCTCATCCTTGCCATTGTCCTGCTTACAAATCTGTTTGTCGTGAAAGAAAATGAGTACAAAGTAATCCGCCAGTTTGGAGAAGTTGTTAAAATTATTGAAAAACCTGGTCTGCACATAAAAATACCATTTGTTCAAACGGTATCTTCCATTCCAAAATACCAAATGACTTTTGACGTAGAAGAGGCGGAAATAAACACAAAAGATAAAAAGCGGATCTTGATAGATAACTATGCTGTGTGGAAGGTAGATGATCCGAAAAAATTGATTGCCAATGCAAGAACGCTTGTAAACGCTGAAACAAAGATGGCGGAATTTACGTTTTCAACCGTTCGTTCTGAGCTTGGGAAATTAAACTATGATGAAATCATCAACGATGAAAAGTCATCCAGGGGAAGCATTAACGATAAAGTAACGGAGATTGTGAATTCTCTTCTTGAAAAAGACGGATACGGCATCAGTGTAACGGACGTGCGGATTAAACGGACAGATTTACCGGAAGATAATGAGGAATCGGTTTATACCAGAATGATTTCAGAGCGGCAGTCAACGGCACAGGAGTATTTATCCATGGGAGATGCGCGGAAAAATACGATCATTGCAGAGACAGATCGGACGGTAAAAGAAATGCTTGCTAAAGCAGCTGCAGACGCAGACGTCATCCGAAGCCAGGGTGAAAAGGAAGCAGGTAAAGTTTACAATAGCTCTTATTCAAAAGACCCAGCATTCTATGAGCTGTATCGAACACTCGAATCCTATAAGAAAACAATCGGCGATGAAACAGTCATCATCATGCCGTTTGACTCCGAATATGCCAAAACATTGATGGGTGAGACGGAATAAACCTAATCAGCTAAACAGAAATAATAAGCCCTTGATTTTCTTTCTTTCTGCCTCTCATGGTAGAATAGAGAAAGATAAATCATGGGTTTTTTCTTAAGAAAAACGTATGAATAAGGTGTATTTCTTACATACAGGAGGTTCGGTTGAATGACAAAAAAACTCGTTCTCATTGACGGGAACAGCATTGCCTATCGCGCTTTTTTTGCCTTGCCATTGCTGAATAACGATAAAGGCGTACATACGAATGCTATATATGGATTTACTATGATACTTATGAAAATACTTGAGGATGAAAAACCTTCACACCTTCTTGTTGCATTTGATGCAGGGAAAACTACTTTCAGACATGAAACGTATAAAGAATATAAAGGCGGAAGACAGAAGACCCCGCCTGAGCTCTCGGAGCAGTTTCCATTTATCCGCGAGCTGCTGGATGCCTACAGCATTTCACGCTATGAACTTCCGAATTTTGAAGCGGATGACATTATCGGAACGCTGTCAAAGCAAGCTGAACGGGATGGATTTGAAGTGAAGGTCATCTCTGGTGATAAAGATTTAACCCAGCTTGTTTCAGAGCATATCACGGTTGATATAACGAGAAAAGGAATTACAGACGTGGATTCCTATACACCTGAGTTTGTTCAGGAGAAATATGGACTTGTTCCGGCTCAGATTGTGGATATGAAAGGATTAATGGGTGACAGCTCGGATAATATCCCAGGTGTTCCCGGTGTTGGAGAGAAGACAGCGATTAAGCTGCTGAAGGAGCACGAAACGCTTGAACGTCTCCTCGAATCTCTGGATCAGGTGACCGGTAAGAAGTTAAAAGAGAAGCTTGAAGAAAACAAGGATCAGGCCATCATGAGCAAGGAGCTTGCAACAATCAACTGTGCTGCACCTGTAGAAATAACATTAGCTGATGTGCAGTACGGAGGCTACGATGTAAAGAATGTTGCAGGGATCTACAAAGAACTGGGGTTCAATTCATTGCTGGGCAAGCTTGGAGCGGAAGCAGAGATTGAGGAACAGCCAATTGAGGATGTCCAATATGAAATCGCAGAAGACATAACAGATGATTTGCTTACAGATGATGCTGTTTTAATCGTTGAAGTATTGGAAGATAACTATCATAACAGCGACATTATCGGTCTTGCGATCATAAATGAGAACGGAAACTTTTACGTTCCGACTGAACTGGCTTTAACCTCTGAAAAGTTTTCAAAGTGGGCTTCAGATCATACGAAGCGCAAAACTGTGTATGATGCTAAACAATCGATTGTCGCTCTTCATTGGCAGGGGATTGATCTTAATGCGGTTGAATTTGATGTTTTGCTTGCGGCATACATCCTCGACCCTTCACAAACGTTTGATGATGCAGCAAGTGTTGCCCGCCATAAAGGCATACATATTGTTCAGTCAAATGAGGCTGTTTATGGAAAAGGAGCCAAGAGGGGAATTCCTGAGACAGAAAAACTTGCGGAACACTTAGTGCGCAAAGGCATTGCTCTGCAGACAGTCAGAGAAAAACTGCAGCTTGAGCTGGAGGAGAATGAACAGCTTGAGCTTTACCAGGATCTTGAAATGCCGCTTTCAATCATTTTGGCTGAGATGGAAGCAACAGGTGTAACGGTGGATGTGAACCGTTTAAACGATATGGGGCAGCAGCTGACTGAAAGGTTAAAAACTCTTGAAGAGAATATTCATCGCTTAGCCGGTGAAGCGTTCAATATTAATTCTCCGAAGCAGCTTGGAGTCATTTTATTTGATAAGCTTCAGCTTCCGGCAGTTAAAAAGACGAAAACAGGCTATTCTACATCGGCTGATGTTCTGGAAAAACTTGCGGATAAGCATGAAATCGTACAGGAAATTCTTCACTATCGTCAGCTTGGGAAGCTGCAGTCAACCTATATTGAAGGATTGCTTAAAGTTGTTCACCGCGACACAAATAAAGTTCATACAAGATACGTTCAGACATTAACGCAGACTGGGCGGTTAAGCTCAACAGACCCGAACCTGCAGAACATTCCAATCCGATTAGAAGAAGGGCGGAAAATTCGTCAGGCATTTGTCCCATCTGAATCAGACTGGGTAATGTTCGCTGCTGACTACTCTCAAATTGAGCTCAGAGTTCTTGCCCATATAGCAGGAGACAGCAATTTGATTGAAGCCTTTCAAAATGATTTGGACATTCATACAAAAACAGCAATGGATGTCTTCCATGTTGAAGCTGACGCCGTGACTTCCAATATGAGAAGACAGGCAAAAGCCGTAAACTTTGGAATCGTCTATGGAATCAGTGATTATGGATTATCTCAAAGCTTAAATATTACCCGAAAAGAAGCGGGTGAATTTATTAAGCGTTACCTCGAAAGCTTCGAAGGTGTTAAAGAGTACATGGAGGAAATCGTTCAGGAAGCAAAGCAAAATGGCTATGTAAAAACGCTGCTTCAGCGCCGCCGCTATATTCCTGAGATTACAAGCAGAAATTTTAATGTGCGCAGCTTTGCCGAGAGAACGGCTATGAATACTCCGATACAGGGAAGCGCCGCTGACATCATTAAAAAAGCGATGATTGATATGGCTGCACAGCTGAAAGAGAAAAAACTGAAAACGCGATTATTGCTGCAGGTGCATGATGAATTGATCTTTGAAGCTCCTAAAGATGAAATTGAAATACTTGAAAAACTGGTTCCGCAAGTGATGGAGCATGCAGTTGAACTGAAGGTGCCGCTTAAAGTCGATTATTCATTCGGATCATCTTGGTATGACGCAAAATAAGGAAGTGATAAGATGCCTGAATTGCCAGAGGTTGAAACCGTCAGACGAACACTTATTGAACTTGTAAAAGGAAAAACAATCGCAGCGGTTTATATCCATTGGCCTAAAATAATTAAAAGACCTGAAGTGATTGAGCAATTTCAGGATGCTGTAATTGGTCAGACAATCCATGATGTAGGGAGACGGGGAAAGTTTCTTAAATTTTTCCTTGATGACTATGTGCTCGTTTCACATCTGAGAATGGAAGGAAAATACGGCCTTTACAAGGACTCTGATCCGATTGATAAGCATACACATGTTGTATTTGTGATGACAGACGGCACAGAACTGAGGTATAAAGATGTACGCAAGTTTGGAACAATGCATCTTTTTAAAAAGGGAGAGGAAGAACTCGATCTTCCTTTATCTCATTTAGGACCTGAGCCTTTTTCTGAGCATTTTACAGTGAATTATCTAAGCGAAAAGCTCCAAAAAACAAATCGTAAAATAAAAGTTGTTCTGCTGGATCAAAAAGTGATGGTCGGACTTGGAAATATATATGTTGATGAGGCTTTATTCCGTGCGGGCATTCACCCCGAACGCCCTTCAAACGAATTGTCGAATGAGGAAATGATAAAGCTGCACCATGAGATTATTCTTACTTTAAGCGAAGCGGTTGAAAAAGGCGGAAGCACTATAAGGTCTTACGTCAATACACAAGGACAGATTGGTATGTTCCAGCTTGAATTGTTTGTTTACGGAAGAACGAATGAGCCGTGTAAAGTTTGCGGAAAAACATTAATCAAAACGGCTGTAGGGGGCAGAGGAACACACTACTGCGAAAACTGCCAGCGATAAGACTTTAACACCTCATAGGCCATTGTCATATACTACCGTAGCTTTTGCGGAAGGGGCATGGTTTATGGTTGCAGCTGCATCACTCTTTTTATTAGCATTTGCAGTAAGTTTGGATAGTTTTTCAGTCGGTTTTACTTATGGATTAAGAAAAATGAGCATGCCGATTAAGTCAATTATTATTATTGCCTGCTGTTCAGCAGTGACTTTGCTTTTAGCGATGGGAGCAGGGCATCTTCTCACGTCCTTTCTTCCTCATAGTCTGACTGCAAAACTTGGAGGCGTCATCTTAATTGCTATTGGAGCCTGGGTTCTTTATCAGTTTTTTCGTCCGGTAAAGGAAATGACTCAGGAAGAATCGGAGAAAACACTGCTCAACTTAGAGATTAAATCGTTTGGCATCGTGATTAATATATTGAGCAGGCCAACTGCGGCAGATATAGATAAATCCGGAACCATTACAGGAATAGAGGCGCTGCTGCTTGGTTTTGCGTTATCACTGGATGCATTTGGAGCGGGTATCGGCGCTGCTCTATTAGGTTATTCACCTATAATGACCAGTTTGCTGGTAGCTGTTATGAGCTCATTGTTTGTGGCGTTTGGAATCAAATCGGGCCATCTGTTTTCCCGGTTTGCCTGGATGGATAAACTCACTTTTTTACCAGGTGTCCTGCTGATTATTTTAGGCATCTGGAAGCTTTAGGCAAGGGGGATTCAAAGTGACATTGGCGATTGGATTAACAGGAGGCATTGCAAGCGGTAAAAGCACAGTCTCAAACATGTTTAAGGAAGCAAATATCCCGGTAATTGATGCAGATGTAATCGCCAAACAAGTAGTGGAAGCGGGAGAACCTGCTTATCATTTAGTGGTGGAGACATTCGGCCGCAGCATCTTAAAAGATGATGGCTCAATTGACCGTGAAAAGTTAGGCAGCATCGTTTTTCAAAACGAAACAGAGAGAAAAAGACTGAACGGCATCGTTCATCCTGCAGTCCGCAGGGAAATGCTGCAGCAAAAAGAGGATGCTGAAAAAAGAAATGAGCCTGCAGTAGTGCTGGATATTCCTCTCTTATTTGAAAGCAATTTATCACATATGGCAGACCTGACGGTTGTTGTTTATGTAGACCCGAGTGTGCAGCTTGAGCGGCTAATGAACCGGAACCAATTAACTAAGCAGGAAGCTGAATGGCGGATTCAGTCTCAGCTGCCTCTGAAGGATAAAAAGGAGAAAGCAGACGAAGTAATTGATAACAACGGCTCGCTTCAGTCAACGAAAAAGCAATTCGAAGATCTGATGAAAAAATGGAATCTTGCTTCTGAATGAAGCTTGATTCTTTTTTTTGAAAAAAAACGAATTTAATCATCCTAATAGTGGTTAAATGTGATATACTATTTATGAAATTAAGCATATATTAGTATATCACATAATCCGGAAGGGGTAATGGTATGAAAGCGAAGATTGCCATTAACGGTTTTGGTCGCATTGGGAGAATGGTATTTAGAAAAGCAATCTTTGAAGAAAATTTATCGATTGTAGCGATTAACGCAAGCTATCCGGCTGAGACGTTGGCGCACATGATAAAATATGATACAAATCACGGGAAATTCGAGGGAGAAGTTATTCCATTCGATGATTATTTACTTGTAAATGGACAAAAAATTCAGCTGCTGAATTTCAGAGATCCAAGGGATCTGCCTTGGGGATTGATGGATATCGATATCGTCATTGAAGCAACGGGTAAGTTCAATGACGGCGAAAAAGCCATGTACCATGTACAGGCAGGGGCTAAAAAAGTTGTCTTGACGGCACCTGGCAAAAACGAAGATGTAACAATTGTGATGGGTGTAAATGAAGAGGCTTACAATAATGAGCAGCACGTTATTATTTCAAATGCTTCCTGCACAACTAACTGTCTTGCTCCAGTTGTGAAAGTACTCGATGAGCAATTCGGGATTGAAAACGGATTAATGACGACCGTACATGCATACACAAATGATCAAAAAAACATAGATAATCCTCATAAAGACCTTCGCAGAGCAAGAGCCTGCGGCCAGTCTATTATACCTACAACTACAGGAGCCGCCAAGGCGCTGTCGCTTGTATTGCCGCATCTTCAAGGGAAACTTCATGGCATGGCGCTAAGAGTGCCGACACCAAATGTTTCACTGGTAGATCTTGTAGTGGATGTGAAGAGGGATGTAACGGTTGAGGAAGTAAGTTCAGCATTTATGACTGCTGCAATCGGACCATTACAAGGAGTGCTTGACTTCACGACAGAGCCGCTTGTTTCCATAGATTTCAACACAAACCCTCATTCTGCAATCATTGATGGTTTATCAACAATTGTGATGGCGGGCCACAAGATAAAAGTGCTTGCGTGGTATGACAATGAATGGGGATATTCTTGCAGAGTCGTTGACTTAGTCCAGTTCGTTGCTTCAAAAATGAAGAAGCTGTCTGCAGTTTAATAGGATGATAAAATGAAAACAGGCTGGGACAAAAGGTTTTCAGCCAAAGAATAATCCGAACTATTATGTGAAATTCCAACTTGAATTTCGTTATAGTTCGGATTTTTTTCTTTGGCTCTTTTCATAAATATTGTTGCTGCAGTACTAATTGTAGAAACCTTAAGTGGATTGCAGCGGAAGGAACTTGACTCCTGCGGGACATAGAGCAAAATGGGAGACCCCACAGGCAAAGCCGAGGAGGCTCCCATGCTCCCCGCGGAAAGCAAGTTCCTGGAGCTGCAAGGAACGGACATTATTTATCATGTAAAACAACAATTTATGCGAAAATAGCTCTTTCTTTTAATGGTTTTCGCACTATTCAATGTTCGGCTTTCATTCAGGAGATAAGGAGATAATCGTTACGTCCCAGTCTCTTTTTTTTTTGCTCAGAATGAGTGTTAGTTCCGCAAGAGGTATGTAAATGTCTCGATATTCACAGTCAATCAGCTTTAGCAGGTAATCGCCACCCAGTATCGTAATCAAAAAAATGGGCTGCTTAAAAAATCAGTTTTGGCGGGCTCTGCGGTTCATGTGAGAAAAGGTGCTGTATTTTTTCAAAAAAAGTTTGTTGCAAAAACAAACTAAAGGAAGTATACTATTTTTCGTGAACTTCTTACTAAGCGCGGCCTTGTGGCTACTTAAAGGGTTAGGACCTCTTTGGACTAACTTTCCCCCGTGGTAGTTGAACAATCCATTTGCGAAGAATTCATGTAAACTAATTTTGCTAAAGGGGGATCCATTAAAAATGGAAACAATGGGAAGACACGTTATCTCAGAATTATGGGGATGTGACTTTGATAAGCTGAACGATATGGAATACATTGAAAAGACTTTTGTAAATGCTGCTTTAAAATCAGGTGCCGAAGTACGCGAGGTTGCCTTTCATAAATTTGCTCCACAAGGTGTAAGCGGAGTTGTTATCATCTCTGAATCACATTTAACTATCCACAGCTTTCCTGAACACGGATATGCAAGCATCGATGTATACACATGCGGTGACTTAAATCCGAATATTGCTGCAGACTATATTGCAGAAGCTCTTGGAGCACAAACTCGCGAGAATATCGAAATTCCGCGCGGCATGGGTCCTGTACAAGTTAAACAAGCTCAAGTAAAAGCTCTTTAATGATGAATGATTTTCATGTAAAATAAAAGAGGTGCGAACTGCACCTCTTTTTCTTATGCTTCATATTTATTTTTTGAAATGATAAAAAACTCAGTGCTGCCTGCACGATTGTTTAAGAATGACAAATTTACATACAGAAAACAATAAAAGGAGCTTTACTTCGACTATGAGCATGCTGCGAAAAATGAAGGTTTTTCTTTCTACAGGTCAGGAAACATCCGAGAATCATTATGACGATGCTTTAAAAAGCCATTATTATAAAACTACCGCGAAAAAGGCAATTGAAGCAGTTGAAAATTCATTCAGCAAACAGCCCGGTGCGACGGTTACATCAGTATCAGAAGATCGCGGCGAAATCAGCGTTGTAATCGACAAACCGAAAAAAGCGCTGATGATTATCACGATCGTTTCGGTAAGACCTTATGAAACAGCCATTGATTTTAATGTATCAACAGATACTAAATTGGCAAGTGATTTCGGATTCAGCCGCAAGCTGATTATTGATTCATATGAGAAGCTGAACAAGGCACTGCCGTTTATAGGAACAGGACTGCATTCAAAGTGATCTTTGCTGCATGTCATTTATTTTCATAAAATAAGGCTCTTTTCGTAAACATTGTTGCTTTTAGACTAGATGTTAAAATCTTAAGTGAATTGTAGCGGAAGGAACTTGACTCCTGCGGGAAATTAGAGGGAAATGGGAGACCCCGCAGGCAGGGCCGAGGAGGCTCACACCCTCCCCGCGGAAAGCAAGTTCCTGCAGCGGAAAGTAACGGACAACATTTATAATCAAAAACAACAATCTATGCGAAAACAGCTTATAATAAAGATACAACCCTGATGCTTTTGGATTGGAGCTGGTAGTATGAAATGTCCAACATGTCAGCATAATGGAACAAGAGTGCTTGACTCACGGCCTGTTGATGAAGGGAAATCGATTAGAAGACGACGTGAATGCGAGGAATGCCAATACCGATTCACAACCTTTGAAAAAGTGGAGGAAATTCCGCTTATTGTTGTGAAAAAAGAAGGCGTCAGAGAAGAGTTCAGCAAGGACAAAATCCTGCGGGGCTTGATTAAAGCATGTGAAAAACGTCCTGTGCCTCTTCCGAAATTAGAGGAAATCGTCCAGGATATTGAAAAAGAATTAAGAAATCAAGGAATCTCAGAAGTAAACAGTGAAGATATCGGCGAGATGGTCATGGACAGACTTGCGCATGTAGATGAAGTTGCATACGTCCGGTTTGCTTCTGTTTACCGTCAATTTAAAGATATCAATGTTTTCATTCAAGAGTTATCAGAACTGATTAAAAAGGTGAAATAAAGAGCTCGTGAAGGAATCGCTTCAGGCTCTTTTTTTAACTTATGAAATAGAGGGAATGTAATGGACAAGCATTGGAATCAGTTATTGCCTGTTGATCGGTATTTGGTCAAAATGAATGGTGTCCTGCAGGATTTTGACAGGAAAGTTTTGACGCTGCTCTATCAGCCGCTATTAGGTGCAAAATGCTATGGTCTTTATATGACGCTTTGGGCTGAGCTTGAACAGGACCGGATGTGGAGCGAAGAAACGACACATCATGGGCTGATGTCCCTCATGCAGAGCAACCTGAGAGAAATCTATGAAGAGCGGATTAAGCTTGAGGGGATCGGGTTATTAAAGACGTTTCAAAAAGAACAAAGTGATACAAAGCTGTATATCTACGAATTGATGCCTCCTCTGAAGCCTGCTGACTTTTTTCAGGATGGGGTACTGAACATCTATTTATATAATCGCGTCGGGAAAAACAAATACAATCAGCTGAAGAAGTTTTTTGCAGACAGCAGCCTGTCTTCGGATCTCGTTCAAATTACGCGCCCGTTTAATGAGGTTTTTAAATCTCTGCAGCCGAGTGAAATGATATCTAGACTCACAGATGAAGTGCAGGAAGATCTTGAACCAGAAAAGGGAACAGAATTTTATCATTCTGGAGAAGCAGCATCGCCTTTGATGACAGATGATGTGTTTGATTTTGATTTATTTTTTGCAGGATTGTCAGAAGCGGTCATTCCTAGAAAGTCCATAACGAAGAAAGTGAAAGAAACCATTAAAAAACTTTCATACTTGTATGGGATTAATGCAATGGAAATGAAAAATGTCGTGATGAATGCCATTGACGCAAATGAAACAATCCAAATTGACAGCTTAAGAAAAGCTGCAAGAGACTGGTATCAATTTGAGCACGGAGAAAAATTGCCTGCACTTGCCGATAAAACCCAGCCTGCTTTTCTAAGGTCTGAAACTTCCCCTGAAAAAGAACTGTCTCAGGAGGAAATGCTGATCAAACAGCTTGATTCGATTTCGCCAAAGCAGTTTTTAATGGATCTCGCAGATGGAATTGAGCCAGCGTCAGCTGATTTGCAGATTGTTGAAGAAGTCATGTTTAAGCAGAAGCTTCATCCTGGCGTCGTTAATGTTTTAATTTACTATGTTATGTTAAAAACAGATATGAAGCTATCGAAATCCTATGTGCAGAAAATTGCAAGTCATTGGGCCAGAAAACAAGTAGCCACTGTCAGATCCGCAATGGAGCTCGCAAAGCAGGAGCACAGGCAATACCAGGAGTGGGCAGAAAAGAAAACTGTTTCTAAAACTGGCAGAAAACTGATAAGAAAAGAGAAGCTGCCTCAATGGCTTAAAGAAGATCTGGAAAAACCTGAAACAAAAGAAGAAATCAACCAAACAGAAGTGGATATCGAGCGGAAAAGGCTTGAAGAAAAAATAAAACAATACAGACAGCAGCAGTCAGAATAACTTGTGGAGGTGAAATCAATTGGAATCGATTAATAAAACGTTAAGCGGACTTGCTAACCGTGAGGATTTTCAAAAACGGATGAGTGCGATGAAAGCACAAATTATGAAGAATCCAGACATTCAAAAATTTCTGAGTGAACATCGTTTGGAAATTGATGATGCGATGATTAACAGAAGTCTAATCAAGCTGTATGAATACATCGGCCAAAGCAAGCGGTGTGCAGATTGCCCGAGCCTCTCAGAATGTAAGAACCTAGTTGAAGGATATCATCCGCAGCTTATTTTACAAGGGAAAACGATCGATTTAAAATATGAGGTTTGCCCAATGAAGGAAGCAGAGGATGAGCGCAAGAAACATCAGGCTTTAATTAAATCCATGTTTATTCCCCGTGATATTTTAAATGCGAAGCTTGAAGATATTGATTTAAAAGAAGACAGCAGGGTAAGAGTTGTTCATACGGTTCTCAGCTTCAGCGAAGAATATGAAGCAGGAAAGAATGTGAAGGGAATGTATCTTTACGGTTCGTTTGGAGTCGGCAAGACCTATATACTCGGAGCCATTGCAAATGAGCTCGCCAAGAAAAAAATTCCTTCCATGCTCGTTTATGTTCCTGAATTTATGAGAGAACTGAAGAGTTCACTCCATGACAATTCACTTGAAAGCAAGATTGATGCCGTTAAAAAAGTGAAAGTGCTTATGCTCGATGATATTGGTGCAGAGGCGATGTCCAGCTGGATTCGTGATGATATATTAGGCTCTATTCTTCAATACCGCATGCTTGAAAATCTGCCGACATTTTTCACGTCAAACTTCAGCATGAAAGATTTGCAGAGTCATTTAAGTGTTACACAGCGCGGGGAGGAAGAACCTGTAAAATCCGCACGAATCATGGAGAGAATTAAATATCTTGCCGATCCTTATGAATTAAAAGGCCGAAATTGGCGGGAGAGGTAGCTCAGCGAGACACAGTTCTAAAAGGACTGTGTTTTTTATTTTCCCTTAAAAAACGATTCTATTTAACGGTTCTCCGCCATATAAATGAAATCAGGTATTGGCTAAAAAGGGGGGACAACCATGATCGAAATATTTTTCAATTCTCCGCATGAAGCAGAAACAGTCCACAATATGCTTGATCATGAACGCGATAAATGGAAAGCTGAGATTGTTAGAATAAAGGAACATGGAATTCAGATTATGAGCAATGATCCAGTTGAGATGATTAACGTCCTTCTGATTCCGGTGATCGTCCGCTACATCCTGAAGTACAAAGAATCTCACCTGATGCTGTCCATCATTAAAGACAGATTCTATTTTCAAGAGCCTGAGGAACAGCAGCAAATCATACATATTGCCGAGGCGATTATTGAAGGAGAACGCAGCGAGATTCCGAAAGTTGATCAGCTTCCATTAAGGGAAACTCCGATCTATGAAGCTCTGGCTGATTTTATCAGGCCTAATCTGTCTTTTGCGCTTCCATCCTTTATAAAATTCCGTCTTCACCAGTATGTGGAGCGTTTAAATAAATATATTGAGATTGCCATTGAAGAGTACAAGCTCGAGCAGGAATACCAGACATTTATTCAGAGTTTAAGAGATTATGCCATGAGCAGAGAAACGAAAGTGAACGTGCTTCATATCGTGCATGAAAAAGAGCTGACAGTTTACAATGAACAGTTTGCAAAACTGAGCCAGGATGAGCTGATGAAGTATATTGACAGGTCCTTTATTCATCAGCATCCTATGTACATTGACGCTTCGCTTTTGGCGCCGCTGGTGTCAATTGCTCCTAACAAAATTCATTTATATACCGATTCTCCAGACTTTGGCATGGTTAGAACCATACAGAATATTTTTTTAGAGAGAGTAAACATTTATCCGAGAAAAAAGGCGGGTATTTAAAAAAAAGCTGAATAATCTTGATTTCCCCTGGAAATGATTTTATAATACGTAATAAATACATGATAAGTTATGATGAGGACATGAGAGTGTTATCACGGCGCAAAGAGAGGGAAGTCAAGGCTGAGAGCTTCCTGGCATGAATAACCCGCTTACCACCTCTAAACTTCAGCTGTGAAAGGCATGATGCCGAGTAATCGCTGACGGGTATTCCCGTTACAGATTTTTTTGAGCCATTCACTTTAAGACGTGAATGGAAACAAGGGTGGAACCACGGCGAATAATCACTCGTCCCTTACTTTAGGGACGGGTTTTTTATTTTTCAAAAATTATCAAAGGAGTGACAAGGATGTCAGACGCTGTAAAAATTTCATTTCCGGACGGAGCTGTAAAGGAATATCAGGCAGGCACAACAACTGAAGATATTGCGGCATCCATCAGCCCGGGGCTTAGAAAAAAATCATTAGCAGGAAAATTCAATGGTGAATTGATTGATTTGAAAACACCAATCGATCAAGATGGAAGCATTGAAATTGTCACACTTGACAGTCCTGACGCATTGGAGATCATCAGACATAGTTCTGCACACGTGCTCGCGCAGGCTATAAAAAGAATCTACAAAGATGTGAAGCTTGGAATTGGACCGGTTATCGAGAACGGATTCTATTATGACATTGATATGGAACAATCGATTTCTGTTGAAGATCTACCGGCCATTGAAAAAGAAATGAAAAAAATCATCAATGAAAACATCGAAGTTGTCCGCAAGATCGTTACAAGGGAAGAAGCAAAAGCCATCTATGAAGAGATTGGCGATAATCTGAAACTTGAACTTCTGGATGCTATTCCTGAAGGCGAAAAGGTAACAATCTACGAGCAGGGTGAATTTTTCGACCTTTGCCGCGGCATACACGTTCCTTCAACTGGAAAATTAAAAGAATTCAAACTTTTAAGTGTAGCAGGTGCGTACTGGCGCGGAGACAGCAACAATAAAATGCTGCAGCGCATTTATGGCACAGCTTTTATTAAAAAAGCAGACTTAGATGAGCATCTTCGTTTATTAGAAGAAGCGAAAGAGCGCGATCACCGCAAGCTGGGTAAAGAGCTGAGCTTATTCACTACGTCCCAGAAAGTAGGTCAGGGTCTTCCAATCTGGCTTCCAAAAGGTGCGACAATCCGCCGTATCGTTGAGCGCTACATTGTGGATAAAGAAGAGCGCCTGGGCTACCAGCACGTTTACACTCCTGTTCTTGGAAGTGTGGAGCTCTACAAAACATCAGGTCACTGGGATCATTACCAGGATGACATGTTCCCTGCTATGTCTATGGACAATGAGGATTTAGTTCTTCGTCCAATGAACTGCCCGCATCACATGATGGTTTACAAACACGACATTCACAGTTACCGCGAGCTTCCGATTCGTGTAGCTGAGCTTGGAACGATGCACCGCTATGAAATGTCTGGTGCACTGAGCGGCCTTCAGCGCGTGCGTGCAATGACACTTAATGATGCACATATTTTTGTCCGCCCTGATCAAATCAAAGATGAGTTTATCCGAGTGGTGAGATTGATTGAAGAAGTCTATAAAGATTTTGGAATCAACGATTATTCATTCCGTCTTTCTTACCGCGATCCAGAGGATAAAGAAAAATACTTTGATGATGATGCAATGTGGGAAAAAGCTCAAAGCATGCTGAAGTCAGCAATGGATGAACTTGAACTTGATTATTTTGAAGCAGATGGCGAAGCAGCGTTCTACGGTCCTAAGCTTGATGTGCAGGTTCGCACAGCACTTGGAAAAGATGAAACACTGTCTACAGTTCAGCTTGACTTCTTATTGCCGGAGCGTTTTGATTTAAATTATGTCGGCGAGGACGGCAAACAGCATCGCCCGGTTGTTATTCACCGCGGGGTCGTATCAACAATGGAACGCTTTGTAGCCTTCTTGATTGAAGAATACAAAGGAGCTTTCCCGACTTGGCTCGCTCCGACTCAAGTGCAGGTTATTCCGGTTTCGCCTTCTGTACATCTTGACTATGCGAAAAAAGTTCAAGAACTGCTGCAGGCTGAAGGAATCCGCGTAGAGCTTGATGCACGCGATGAAAAAATCGGCTATAAAATCCGTGAGGCACAAATACAGAAAACTCCTTATATGCTTGTTGTCGGTGACAATGAAGCGGCTGAGTCTGCTGTTAATGTCCGCAAATACGGAGAACAAAAATCAGAGACAATTGCTCTTAAAGAATTTATCGATGGAATTGTTAAAGAAGTGAAGAGGTAAAATCTTCTCGAAAAAAACTATTGCACATCCAGTAAATGTTTGATACAATTCATTTTGTTGCAATAAAACCAGCATGACTTGACAGCGGAAGTTTTTTCGTGATATAATTTGCAGGGTAATTGAATAGAAGTTTGTCTTGCAAGCAGAAGCACCCGCTTCTCACCTGATCGACGCATCATTGCAGTCTGCAGGTTTACGACTATATATACTTAGTATACTAAATCGTAGTGTGGGTGTTTTGTGCGCCCACACTTTTTTGTTTTTCAAGAAAGTGTAGCACAAACAATTCATCTGTTCAGTTAAAAATCCTTGGAGGTGGCTAATTATTAGCAAAGACATGATGGTAAACGATGGAATTCGCGCTCGTGAGGTTCGTCTGATTGGTGCAAATGGCGACCAGCTTGGAATTAAATCTCGCCAAGAGGCGCTTGAGATTGCTGCCAGATCGAATCTTGATTTAGTTTTAGTTGCTGCAAATGCGAAACCACCTGTATGTCGCATAATGGACTACGGCAAATTCCGTTTTGAGCAGCAAAAGAAAGATAAAGAAGCACGTAAAAATCAAAAGATCATCAGTATTAAAGAGGTTCGCTTCAGCCCGACAATTGATGAGCATGATTTTAACACAAAACTTAAGAATGCACGCAAGTTTCTTGAAAAAGGCGATAAAGTGAAAGCTTCTATCCGTTTTAAAGGCCGTGCAATCACTCATAAAGAAATTGGTCAACGTGTTTTAGACCGTTTTTCTAAAGCTTGTGAAGATTTAAGTACAATTGAGTCTCATCCGAAAATGGATGGACGAAGCATGTTCTTGGTTCTAGCACCTAAAGTAGAAAAGTAAAGATACGAGGAGGAATACCTTATGCCAAAAATGAAAACTCATCGCGGCGCTGCAAAGCGTTTCAAAAAGACTGGATCAGGTAAATTAAAACGTTCACACGCTTACACTAGCCATTTATTTGCTAACAAATCTACAAAAGCAAAACGCAAACTTCGCAAAGGCACTTTAGTAAGCAAAGGCGACTTCAAACGCATCCGTCATTTATTAGATAATATTAAATAATTCGTTTTCACATAGGAGGGAATTGACATGCCAAGAGTAAAAGGCGGTACTGTCTCACGTCAAAGACGTAAAAAAGTTATTAAATTAGCTAAAGGTTATTACGGTTCAAAACATACATTATACAAAGTTGCTAATCAGCAAGTAATGAAATCATTAATGTATGCTTACCGCGATCGCCGTCAGAAAAAACGCGATTTCCGTCAGCTTTGGATTACTCGTATCAACGCAGCTGCTCGCTTGAATGGTCTTTCTTACAGCCGTTTAATGCATGGCTTAAAGCTTGCTGGCATCGAAGTAAACCGCAAAATGCTTGCTGAGCTTGCTGTAACAGATGCTCAAGCATTTGCTCAATTAGCAGACGCTGCTAAAGCTAAATTAAACAGCTAATCATTGCTGAAAAGGTCATTCTCACCGTTTGAGAATGGCCTTTTTTCACATTTATTTTTATAGAAAGGGTGCAAGTTGATGGCGCTTCTGATTGGATATTACATAATACTGAATATTTACGGCTTCTATTTAATGGGAGCAGATAAAAATAAAGCGAAAAAGGGACAATGGAGAATCAAAGAAAACACGCTTTGGCTTATTGGCTTCATTGGGGGTGCGATCGGGCTGACAATTGGAATGAATGCATTCAGGCATAAAACGAAGCATCAATCGTTTGTTGTCGGTCTGCCTGTTTTGATGGTGATTCATCTCGTCCTGTTCAGCTATTTTTTATATAAGATGTCATAATGCCGCTATAAAACAGATACAATTTAGTAACACGTTACTCACAAAAAGTCATCTTATGAACTGCATGAAAGAGGTGAGAACAATCGATCTTGCAACTTCAGCAGTCGTTTCAACGGTTCAGTCCACAGGCTTTCTGGCACCGCTCTTTTTTATCTTTATGCACATCTTAAGACAGTTTTTATTCATTCCTGTGGTTGTCATCTGTATCATTGGAGGAATACTATTCGGAACTCAATTTGGGACCTTTTATTCGATTATCGGGCTGACTGTCGCAAGCATAAGTTTTTATATCCTATCAAAACAATTTCCTTCTTTTTTGGAGCGGTTTTCAGGATTAAGGAAAAAATGGCTTGGTAAATACACGAGACTTTCTGTAGGACAAATCATTGTTCTTAGAATGATCCCGTTCGTTAACTTTTCCATTTTATCATTATGCATTCTTGACCGGTCGACATCATTTAAAGATTACGCAAAGCTTTCTTTTTGGACTCATATCCCTGCAGCCTTTTGTTTTACATCCTTTGGGGCTTACTTTGGAAAATTCTCGCTTATTACAACAATTGTATTAATTGGAACGCTGATTTTATTTGTTTATTTGCTGAGGGAAAAAAGAGTGGTCTTAAAATGGAACGATTTCTTTATAAAATCAATGGAAAAGCCGTGACCTCTGTCACGGCTTTTTGCTTTTTAATAATAATTCTTTTACTGGACTTTTCCAATCGAGTGCGGCATGAGGATATTGTTCCCTCACTTTTTCCTCAACAAATTCAAAATCAGAGAGAGAAAGTCCTTGGAGTTTACTTGGACTGCCGGTCCACATAAAGATGGATACAACCTCAAACGCCAGATCTGTTGTTCCAAGGTATTTCTCGCCTTCGAACAAAACACCCTTGTAGGTTAACAAAAAGTTTTTGCGCACGTTGTCACGGTCATCAAGCAGGAAATACTCTTTTTGCTCCTGTGCAAGCTCAAGCTTCCGCTTGGGATTCAGCACATATTTTACAAGAGAATAAAGGACAAAGACAATAAGAGCAAGCAAAAGTAATCGTAACAGGATTACTATCATGGTAGTGCCTCCCAAACGTATTTTGTTACAATACGTTTGAAGCATTCATAAAGTTTCAGTTTTTTTATGGAAGTTCAGATTTTTTTTGAAGTGAAAAGGTGCAAGTGTTAAACTTGGCGAGTATAGGAGTGATAAACAATGAATTTTTTGAAGCTGTTTGAGATGCAGAATGATCTTGATTCGAAAATTGAAAAACAGCACGGTTTGGAAGAAGAACCGCTGCTTGAAAAGAAAATTTTAGCTTTGCTGGTTGAGGTAGGCGAACTGGCCAATGAAACAAGATGCTTTAAATTTTGGAGTTTAAAGCCCCCGGCTGAAACAATCGTTATTCTTGAGGAGTATGTGGATGGCATACATTTCATTCTGTCGCTTGGAATTGAGATAGGCGTGACAGATGGTGTTGAGTTTGATTTAGCCGCTGATGAAAATTCCTTAACAGCCCATTTTGTGCTTGTTTATGAAAAAATTGCGCAGTTTGAAAAAAGCCGTTCAGAAGCACACTATCTAGAACTGTTTCGACAGTATCTTTTGCTCGGAGAAGCTCTTGGATTTTCACCTGAAGAGATTGAGGCTGCTTATGTTAAAAAAAATGAAGTCAATCACGATCGTCAAAAACAAGGGTATTGAGAATTTTGAATTACTTTCCAGCGTCTAGTATAATAGTAATTAATAAAAGAGGGGGGTAAACTGATGGTGAAATTAGACGAAACACTGCAGATGCTGAAAGATTTAACAGATGCAAAAGGAATTCCCGGCAACGAAAGAGAGCCGAGAGAAGTCATGAAGAAATACATAACGGCATATGCCGATGAGGTAACAACAGACGGTCTTGGGAGCTTGATAGCCAAAAAAACAGGCAAAGAAGGCGGCCCGAAAATTATGGTTGCGGGTCATTTAGATGAAGTAGGCTTTATGGTTACCAAAATAGATGATAAAGGATTTCTCCGTTTTCAGCCGGTAGGCGGATGGTGGTCGCAGGTTATGCTCGCACAGCGTGTGACGATCAGCACCAAAAAAGGGGACGTGACAGGTGTGATCGGATCTAAACCGCCGCACATTCTTCCTCCTGAAGCAAGAAAAAAACCGGTCGATATTAAAGATATGTTTATTGATATCGGTGCATCAAGCCGTGAGGAAGCGATGGAGTTCGGGGTCTTGCCTGGAGATCAGATCGTTCCTTATTTTGAATTTACAGTTATGAACAATGAGAAGATGCTTCTTGCGAAAGCATGGGATAACCGCATCGGCTGTGCAATAGCAATTGATGTCCTTAAAGGGCTGAAAGACGCCAACCATCCAAATGTTGTTTATGGGGTCGGAACGATTCAGGAGGAAGTAGGTCTTCGCGGAGCGCGTACTTCAGCACACGTAATCCAGCCTGATATCGGTTTTGGTGTCGATGTCGGGATCGCAGGCGATACACCTGGGATTACAGAGAAAGAAGCTTCAAGCAAAATGGGGGAAGGCCCGCAGATTATTCTTTATGATGCATCAATGGTTTCTCATAAAGGACTTCGTGACTTTGTTGTCGGGGTTGCCGATGAACTCAGCATTCCATACCAATTTGATGCGATTGCAGGCGGCGGAACCGACTCAGGCGCCATTCATATGACAGCAAACGGTGTACCTGCGCTTTCCATTACAATTGCAACGAGGTACATTCACTCTCATGCAGCTATGCTTCATCGCGATGATTATGAAAATGCAGTAAAACTGATTACTGAGGTTATTAAACGTCTTGATGAAGAAACCGTTAAAACAATTACCTTCGATTAATCATAAAAATGCTGGGCAGATTGCCCAGCATTTATTTCTTTTTTAAACCTTCTTCAAGAATCGTCAGCATTTCATTTTTCTCATCCTCGCTTGAATTCTGCCAGATTACCTCGAACAGAACGCCTAAGCCAGGAAGCATTTTTTCTTCTCCGTTTTGAATGGCATCTACAATTGTATCCTCCAGCTGACCTTGATCATTGCCTGATACATTTGAGATAATGGCATTTCTTAAATTTAAATCCATCATTATCACTCCATATCTTATAATATTTACCTACCCATATCCTGTGTTATTTTGTGTTTTTTATGTATGTTTTATAAGATATAATATAAAAAGCTGGACAAGAGAAAAAAGTGATTCAGAATCACCTAATTATATAGAAGAAATGCAGCAGTAAAGGAGCAGTATACTCGTGAAACGAATTGAATCTTTGCAAAATCAGAAGGTTAAGCAGTGGCGTAAATTACATACAAAAAAAGAACGTGACACAACAAATACATTTTTAATTGAAGGCTTGCATTTAGTAGAAGAAGCTTTAAAGGATAAATCCGTGATTAAAGAATTGATTATTTCAGAAGAAACGGACATTCCATCTCACTGGAATGCGGATGACCTGTCAATTACATATGTCACAAAAGAAATCATGAAAGCTATCTCTGAAACCGAATCGCCTCAGGGTGCAGCCGCAGTCTGTGTTCAATCAGAAAAGCACGAAATCAGTGCCTGGAAAAAGGTCGTACTGATAGATGCAATCCAGGACCCTGGTAATTTAGGGACAATCATCCGGACTGCAGATGCTGCAGGCATGGATGGAGTCATTCTTGGTGACGGGACAGTTGATGCATATAATTCTAAAGTTGTCCGTTCCAGTCAGGGATCAATCTTTCACATTCCTATTGTAAAAAGGAAATTGAATGAGGCAATCTCAGAGCTTAAACAGCAAAATGTCTCCATATACGGAACCTCGCTCCAAAATGGTGTTGATTACCGCAAAACGGAAGCAGCAGCTTCATTTGGCCTGCTCATTGGCAATGAGGGTAGCGGAGTAAATAAAGAATATCTTCACCTTACTGATCAAAATCTGTACATTCCAATCCTCGGAAAAGCGGAATCCCTAAATGCAGGGATTGCAGCGGGAATTCTTATGTATCACTGTATTGGGGATCAATAAGGGCGGAGTTTTCGCAGCTCCTTATTTATTCCGGTGTGTCTGGAAAATAAAATTTCAAATTTGGCTAGATGCCCCTCGGCCAGAACAGTCGGCTCCGCTTTTCGGTGTTGTCTAGCTCCATCGCCCAACTCCTCAGCCAGAACGGATCCGGCAGTAAAGGCAAAAAGCGCCTTTTCTGTCGGATCCTTATCTGTCTGTCGGAGCTAACCGGGCGATTCCGCTTTTCGGCGGTGTCTAGCTCCGCCTCCTAGTCCCTCGGCCAGAACAAATTCCCCCAAAAAGTCAAACCCGGACTTTTCGGGTGAATTCTTATCTGTCTGTCGGGCCTGAACAGTCGGCTCCGCTTTTCGGTGTTGCATGAACAATTTCTTTTCATTATAATAAGATACAGTTACATACTCTAACAGCGATGATAGAGAAGAGTAGTTTACGGGAGCGTCAATCAGGGAGAAAATGCCGGTGACTGAGAGCATTTTTTTGACTGCGGTAAATGAATTCACCTCTTTAGCTGGCATCAGGACCATTCGGCTTTTGAATGTAAAGGTGTTCCGGATCAATTCCGTTATCTTAGAACGAAGTGAACAGCTTATGTTTTTTGGGCTGTTAACAAGGGTGGTACCGCGATATTCAACTCGTCCCTTTTTTGGGCGGGTTTTTTATTTTGGAAAAAAATGATCATTCATTTGAAATAAAGGAGGAAACAGCATGCAGGAACAACTGAAACAGCTTCAGTTAGAAGCACTTGAAAAAATACAAACAGCAAATGATTTAAAAAGTCTGAATGACATCCGTGTCTCATACTTAGGAAAAAAAGGACCGATTACAGAAGCGCTCCGCGGTATGGGGAAATTATCTGCAGAAGAGCGTCCGTTAATGGGTGCCCTTGCAAATGAGGTCCGTGAAAGCATTGCGACGAGCATTGCAGCAAAACAGGAAGGCCTTGAGGAAGCTGCGGTTGAGGAAAAACTGGCTGCAGAAACAATTGATGTGACTCTTCCTGGACGTCCGGTTCGAGCTGGTAACCATCATCCTATTACAGCAGTTATTGAAGAAATTGAAGATCTGTTCCTTGGCATGGGTTATTCAGTTGAAGAGGGTCCTGAAGTTGAAACAGATTACTTTAACTTTGAAGCATTGAATCTTCCAAAAGGGCATCCTGCTCGTGATATGCAGGATTCGTTCTATATTACAGATGAAACGCTGCTTCGTACACATACATCCCCTGTTCAGGCCAGAACGATGCAAAAGTACAAAGGTCTAGGGCCTGTTAAAATTATTTGTCCTGGTAAAGTGTACCGCCGCGATAACGACGATGCGACACATTCTCATCAATTCACTCAAATTGAAGGGTTAGTAATCGATGAAAACATCAGCATGAGCGATCTAAAAGGAACACTGGAAGCCTTTGCTAAAAAGATGTTTGGAGAAGACCGCGAAATTCGTTTGCGTCCAAGCTTTTTCCCATTTACAGAGCCTTCAGTAGAGATTGATGTTTCATGCTTTGCTTGTGGAGGACATGGGTGCAATGTATGTAAAGGCACTGGCTGGATTGAAATTTTAGGTGCTGGAATGGTTCATCCGAACGTTCTTGAAATGGCTGGATTTGACTCGAAAAAATACAGCGGATTTGCATTTGGAATGGGCCCTGAGCGCATTGCCATGCTGAAATACGGCATTGACGATATTCGCCACTATTACACTAATGATGTTCGTTTCTTAAAACAATTTAAAAGAGCATAAAAGGAGGTTTACTGATGTTTGTTTCATATAAATGGCTGCAGAATTACGTTGATCTCAGCGGAATATCAGCAGAAGAACTGGCAGAAAAAATCACTAGAAGCGGGATTGAAGTAGAAGGTGTTGAAACACTGAACGAAGGCATGAGCGGTGTTGTAATTGGTCATGTGCTTGAAAAAGAACAGCATCCGAATGCTGATAAGCTGAACAAATGCTTAGTAGATGTCGGAGGAGAACTGCCTGTGCAGATCATTTGCGGTGCTGCAAATGTTGATAAAGGCCAAAAAGTAGCGGTAGCAACTGTGGGTGCCGTTCTTCCTGGAAACTTTAAAATTAAAAAAGCTAAGCTGCGCGGCGAAGAATCAAACGGAATGATCTGTTCTCTGCAGGAGCTAGGAATTGAGTCAAAGCTTGTGGCAAAAGAATTTTCTGAAGGGATTTTTGTTTTCCCGAATGACGTTCAGCCAGGTGCAGATGCTCTTGCCGAGCTGAGCCGTGATGATCAGATTCTTGAGCTTGGATTAACACCTAACCGTTCAGATTGCTTAAGCATGCTTGGTGTCGCACACGAAGTAGCTGCGATTTTAGGAAGAAGTGTCACTTATCCGGACCTTACTCATGCGGAAGCTTCTGAAAGAGCTGCAGATTATATTTCAGTTACAGTCCAGGCTAAAGAAGAGAATCCATTATATGTAGCGAAGGTGATCCGCAATGTGCGTATTGCACCATCACCTCTATGGCTTCAAACTCGGTTAATGGCAGCAGGAATTCGTCCTCATAATAATGTTGTGGATATTACCAACTATGTATTAATTGAATATGGCCAGCCTTTGCATGCCTTTGATTATGACCGCTTAGGTTCAAAAGAAATTCTTGTCCGACTTGCTGAAGCTTCCGAAGAAATCATCACCCTGGATGGCCAAAAGCGTATTCTGTCACCTGAACATCTTGTTATTACAAATGGAAAAGAGCCAGTTGCTCTTGCAGGCGTAATGGGCGGAGAAAATTCTGAAGTTCATTCAGATACAACAACGATCCTGCTTGAGTCTGCGTACTTCAATGGTCAAACTGTCCGCAAAGCTTCAAAAGATCATGGACTCCGCAGTGAAGCAAGTGCGCGTTTCGAAAAAGGCGTCGATCCAAACCGTGTGCGTGCTGCAGCAGAACGTGCAGCACAATTAATGATTGAGCTTGCAGGCGGTGAGGTACTTAATGGTTCTGCAGAAGTAAACTACTTAGAGGCAGAACCAGCTGTAGTCGGCATTCCTGCAGATAAAATCAACAAGGTGCTCGGAATGAACATTTCAGTTAATGAAATTCAGTCGATTTTCACTCGACTAGGTTTTGAGGTTAAGGAAGATAATGGAGCATTTGCGGTTACAGTTCCGACAAGACGCGGAGATATTGCGATTGAAGAAGATTTAATAGAAGAAGTAGCCAGACTGTATGGCTATGATAATATTCCTTCCACATTCCCGGTCAGTGCATCTTCACCAGGCAGACTGACTGAATATCAGTCTAACCGCCGCAAAGCACGCCGGTACTTAGAAGGAGCAGGCTTGTACCAGGCGATTACCTATTCATTAACAAGCGAAGAAAAAGCATCTCAATTTGCTCTTGAAGCATCAGACTATACTCGTCTTGCTATGCCGATGAGCGAAGAGCGCAGCGTGCTCCGCTTAAGCTTGGTTCCGCATTTGCTGGAAACACTGAAATACAATCTTGCTCGTCAAAATGACCAAGTTGCGCTTTATGAAATGAGCTCCGTTTTCATTTCAAAGGGAGCAGGCGAACAGCCTGTTGAAAAAGAACGGTTAAGCGGTGCTGTTACTGGTTTGTGGCATTTAAATCAATGGCAGGGCGAAAAGAAGCCGGTAGATTTCTATGTAGTAAAAGGAATTCTTGATGGATTGTTTGATGTTCTTGGATTAAAAGAGCAGATCACATACAAACAGGCTAAGCGCGATGGGCTTCACCCTGGACGTACGGCTGAAATCTTGCTTAATGGCCAGACTGCCGGATTCATCGGCCAAGTTCATCCAAAACTTCAAAAACAAATGGACCTGACTGAAACATATGTATTTGAACTTGCCTTACAGCAGCTCCTGGAGACGAATCTTGAAGAATTAAAGTTTTCTGTGATTCCTCGTTTCCCTTCAATGACACGGGATATTGCTCTTGTTGTTGACAGAGGAATTGTTGCAGGCGATCTTAAAGAAACGATTTCTGAAGCAGGCGGCAAGCTTCTAAAAGAAGTGTCTGTATTCGACTTATATGAAGGCGATAGACTGGAAGAAAATAAGAAGTCACTTGCCTTCTCTCTGCGCTATTTCGATCCTGAGCGTACATTAACAGATGAAGAAGTAACGAAGGCTCATGAAAAAGTGCTTCGTGCTGTTGAAGAGAAATATGCAGCGGTGCTGAGAGGTTAATGATTGACATGAAAAGCAGTGTAATCTCAGAGATTACACTGCTTTTTTTCCGTTCAGTTTTTCTCTGTCATGTCTCTTATAGACTGATAAAGAATATCAGCCATCTCATCCAATTCCTCTTTTGCAGCTGCAAGGGGCGGCATAAATACAATGACATTTCCGAGTGGTCTGAGGAGCATGCCGAGTTCTCTTGCCCGTCTGCAGACTTTAACTCCCACCCTGTCCTTCCAATCAAACGGTTCGGCTGTGTCCTTATTCTTCACTAATTCAATCCCGATCATAAATCCTTTTTGCCGGATATCACCCACGTGGTCCAACTGTGAAAAAGCTGTTAATCGAGTTGCCAGATATTCTGACATGTTCTCAACTTCTTGTACGAGATTCCGCTTCTCTATTAATTCAAGATTTGCAATGGCAACAGCACAGCCTAAAGGGTTTCCTGTGTAACTGTGACCATGGAAAAACGTTTTTTGCTCCTCATAGTCTCCTAAAAATGCACTGTAAATCTCTTCAGAAGCAACTGTAATGGCGACAGGAAGATATCCGCCTGTCAGTCCTTTTCCAGCGGTTAAAAGATCAGGAGTTACATGCTCGTGCTCACATGCAAACATTTTCCCTGTTCTGCCAAAACCCGTAGCGACTTCATCCGCTATCATTAGGGCGTCATATTTTGTACAAAGCTCTCTGACGCCTCTCAGGTAACCTTCCGGCATCACAATAATTCCGCTTGCACCTTGAACAATCGGTTCAATAATCAGAGCAGCAATTTCATCAGAACGTTCTGCTAATAGATTCTCTAATTCATTTAACGATTCATGAACGATGACAGTTTCAGAATTGCCGAATGGTGAACGGTATACAGCAGGGTATGGAATTTTAATGCAGTCAAAAAGCAGGGATGAATAGGCTTTATGAAACAGGTCGATGGCTCCTACTGAAACCGCGCCTATCGTATCTCCATGATAAGCTTCCTTCATCGTGATAAATTGTCTCTTATTCCCTTTTCCTTTATGCTGCCAATATTGAAAGGCCATTTTAACAGCAATCTCTACAGAAGTGGCGCCTGAGTCTGAATAAAACACCTTAGTGAGTCCCTCTGGCATAAGTTTAATGACTTTTTCGGCCAAAAGAATGGCAGGAACATTTGCCATGCCAAGCAGGGTGGAGTGTGCTACTTTATCCAGCTGCTGTTTGATTGCTTCATTTAATTCTACTACATTGTGACCGTGTACATTTAACCAGATGGAAGAGACGCCATCCCAATATTCTTTGCCATTTACATCTATCAGTTTTCGTCCTTTCCCTTCAGCAATAATAACAGGCTGATCTTCTATGTAATCTTTCATTTGAGTAAAAGGATGCCAAATATATTGCTTGTTTTTTGCTGCCAGTTCTTCGTAGCTGATATCAGCGAGTGCCGGACTTTTGTACATGGTGAGCCCCCTGTAAGAATTTTTTATAACTCTATCGTATAAACAGAAAACACTATATGTCAACCAAAGAATAATTTAGTTGACATATATGTTTTGATGTAGATAAAATGAAGAAAAATAGAATGAGAGGAAGAAAAAGGATGAAGCGTTCACTGTCGGTCTATTCCATTTCAGTTGTATCAATGTTTGCTGCTCTAACAGCAGTAGGAGCCTTTATTAAGATACCGATGCCGGTTATTCCATTTACTTTGCAGATTCTATTTGTCTACCTTGCAGGTGCCCTTTTGGGGAGCAAGCTTGGTGCAATGAGTCAAATGCTGTATATTGGGATCGGACTTGCCGGGCTTCCGGTATTTTCAAGCGGAGGAGGACTTTCCTATATTTTTCAGCCGACATTCGGTTATTTAATCGGATTTGCTGCTGCAAGTTTTGTCATCGGCTATATCCTTGAAAGGTGCAATAAGCCAAAGCTGAAGCATTTTCTGTTTGCTCATTTTACTGGTCTTATCATTGTTTATTTATTTGGCGTAGGCTATTTATATCTCTCGTTAAATACATGGATTGGAACAGGGATTTCATTTAGCGCAGCATTTTACAGCGGTTTTCTGCTGAGTGTATTCGGCGACTTGCTTCTGTGTTTTGGAGCTGCTTTATTATCACTAAGATTGTATAAATCCGTGCGCAGGCCATTGGTCAATGTCTCCTATTCAGGGGAAGCGAAGGGATGAGCGGGATATTTATTACTGGCACAGACACGGGAATCGGAAAAACGTTTGTAACCGCTTATTTAATCGGAATGCTTCAGCGCTCGGGGATAAAAGCCGTTCCGTACAAACCTATTCAAAGCGGAGGAAGGCTGGAAGGGGGCTGTCTGGTTTCAGAGGATATTGAAGAATATCGTCTGGCCGCAAATTTGCCCTATCAGCAAGATGACCTATGTACTTACTGTCTGGAAGAACCCCTGTCCCCTCATTTAGCCGCGCAAATATCAGGCACTAAAATTGATAAGGATCGACTGGTCAATCAATATCTCAAGCTTCAAAAGGAAAACGATATTGTGATCGTAGAAGGGGCAGGCGGGCTGGCAGTGCCTCTTGCTGAAAATGAAGATGGATTCTATTTAACGAAAGATCTTATTAAAGAGCTGAACATTCCTGTCCTGATTGTTACTCATCCCGCACTTGGAACGATTAATCACTCCTTGCTGACAGCAGAATATGCAAAGAAAAACGGGATAGCCGTTCTTGGATTTATCATCAACAACATGTCTCAGGAAGAGTCTCTGATGGAGCAGGACAATGTTAGGATGATTGAGATTTTGAGCGGAGTTCCTGTAATTGGGAAAATTCCATACTCGAAGGGGAAATATGAAAGTTTATTAAATAGTGAGCCTCTTATTCCCATCGATCAAATATTAAAAAAACAGCGGCAAAATCAATGAGATTTTGCCGCTGTTTTTATTAGGTTTAATCTATCTTTTTTTCTTGGCAGCCAATTTTTTTGCTTTATCTGTATTGGCAAAATGAAATTTTGTTAAGTTTTTCAATGTGTCTTCACCTTTTTTTATAATAATGGCTGCTGCCGCTTCGTCAACCTTTGCTCCGGCACCTTTAGGGAGTATCATCCCGGCTTTTTCAGACAGACGATCCATTTCCTTGAGGAAAGCATATCTTGCCAAAATGGAAGCTGCTGCAACCGCCAGGTGGATTCCTTCTGCTTTTGTACTGAAAAAAGTATTTTCTTTCCGGTAGGAATTTCCGCTAAGATGCTTGAAATAGATGGAAGGCTCTGCAAACTGATCGATTAAAACACCTTCAGGAATTTCAGGTGCGATCTTATCGTAAAGTTTGTTGATCGCCTGATTATGAAGGATGGCCTTCATTTTCCCCTGTGACATTCCCGTGCTCTGCAGCTGATTGTATTTTTCATTATGCAGAACCAGCAGGCTGTAAGGAATGATAGAAAGAAGATCTTTGGCAATGGCCGTAATTTGTCTATCATTCAGATGCTTTGAATCTTTCACTCCCAATTCCTGAAGGAGGGGAATCTGTTCTTTTTTTACATAGGCTGCTACAACAGTAATCGGCCCAAAGAAATCGCCTGTTCCGACTTCATCCGATCCTATTATAGAGAGAGTTGATATGTTCGCCGGCGGACTAAAAACAGTAAGAGGCTTCGAAGGTTTCTTAGTAGTCTTTTGTTCAGGTTTTGACCACTTTTCTGCTTCTTCTGCGGCCAGATTGCCCTGAAACAGAACTTTGCCTGATTTGTAGGCTGTAATGGTACACCCATTTGATTTAGCAGTAAATACAGCACCCGGCGGGAGCTTTGAGCCTAGATCCGAAGAGTAGTAGGATTTCATTTTCAGGATGGTCGGCTGATCAATTTTAATAACGGCATTGGACAAGAGATGACACCTCTTTTAAAATATGATTGATACTGGATATTGATTGGCATTATCTTTCCATTATACTAGATATCATGTTATGATAAAGATTAGGATTCTCAAGAATGGAGGATTTTTCGTTGGATAACCACTCAAAAAAGAAAACGACAGTTGATATATATGGACAGCAATTTTCAATAGTAGGCACGGAGAGCACAAGTCATGTGCGCCTGGTGGCTTCTATTGTTGATGATAAAATGCGTGAAATCAGCAGCAAAAGTCCTAATCTGGATATAAATAAGCTCGCAGTTTTAACTGCAGTGAATGTTGTGCATGACTATTTAAAATTAAGAGATGAATTTGAAAAACTAGAGAAACAAATCATAGAAAAGGATTGACGCGGTAAATGCTTGATATTGCACTTTTCATCATTTTGGCCATGGGCCTGTTAGTCGGATTAAAACGCGGCTTTATTCTTCAATTCATACATCTTACAGGGTTTATCATCGCCTATATTGTAGCATATAAATACTTTGGTGTTTTAGCGCCAAAGTTAGAGCTGTGGGTTCCTTACCCATCACTTGGCGAGAGCGGATCCGCTATATCCTTTTTTACAGGCGGAAATCTTGAAGATGCTTACTATAGAGCGGTAGCGTTTGTCATTTTATTTATCGGCACAAAGATTTTGCTGCAGGTAGTAGGATCTATGCTTGATTTTGTTACATACCTTCCAATTCTAAAACAGCTGAATAAATGGGCTGGCGCCCTCTTAGGATTTCTCGAAATCTATTTAATCCTTTTCATCTTGCTGTTCATTGGCGGGCTTCTTCCTATTCCGGAAGTCCAGTCAGCAATGGGGGATTCAGGACTTGCAAAGGTTATCGTTCATCACACGCCGTATTTTTCTGATAAAGTTCAGGAATTATGGCTGCAATATGCACCGAATTAACTTCTCCTCCAATTAGGAGAAGTTTTTTTGGTAAAAGGTCTTTTATCCCTTTGTTGTACTTTTGGAGAAAATATTTGTATCATTTTAATTAAGCCCCAATAGATGTAAAACGACTTGACCCGAGGTGAAAGAACAATGAGCGTACATAAAAAAGATGTCATTAAATTACTTGAATATATAGCTGTACACATGGAACTTAAAGGAGAAAATCCGTTTAAGATCGCTGCTTTCCGGAAAGCTGCCAATGCACTCGAAACAGATGAACGAAGCTTGTCTTCAATCGAGGATTTTACAAAAATCGCAGGAATCGGAAAAGGGACAGCTGCGGTCATTACTGAGTATATCCAAGAAGGAAAATCAAAAACAATGGAGCAGCTGCAGTCAGAAGTTCCCCAGGGACTTATTCCGCTCCTGAAGCTGCCTGGACTTGGCGGTAAAAAAATTGCAAAGCTTTATAAAGAGCTTGGGGTTACGGACGTTGATTCTCTTAAAAAAGCTTGCCTTGAAGAGAAGGTCCAGAGTCTTGCCGGGTTCGGGAAAAAAACAGAAGAAAAAATTCTCGCTGCGATTGATGAAATTGGAACCCGTCCTGAGAGGCTGCCTTTATCATTTGCACTGCCGATTGCAGAGGAAATTGAGACGTATTTAGAATCTTGTGAAGAGGTTCAAAAATACAGCAGGGCAGGCAGTCTCAGACGAATGAGAGAAACCGTCAAAGATTTGGATTTTATTATCGCAACTGATCATCCCCACTATGTCAGAGATCAGCTCATAAAAATCCCGAATATCTCAGAAATCATTGCAAATGGAGACACAAAGGTCTCTGTGCAGCTGCAGTATGAATATGAAATCGGAGTGGACTTTCGGTTAGTGACTCTTGATGAATTTGCCACGACACTTCATCATTTCACTGGTTCAAAGGATCATAACGTAAAAATGCGGCAGCTGGCAAAAGAACGCGGAGAAAAAATCAGTGAATATGGGGTTGAAAATAGTGAGACAGGTGAAGTGATCACATTTTCAACAGAAGAAGAATTTTACGCTCACTTTGATCTTCCTTTCTTTCCTCCTGAGATCCGCGAAGACGGGACGGAAGTAGAAAAATACTTGAAGGATACCAAGCTGATATCTGCTGATGATATAAAAGGAGATCTTCATATGCACTCGACTTGGAGTGATGGAGCCTTTACAATCAGTGAAATGGCAGAGGCGTGCAGAATGCGGGGGTATCAGTATATGGCCATTACGGATCACTCTCAATATCTTAAAGTTGCAAATGGTCTGACTCCTGAACGATTAAAAGCACAGCGGAATGAAATTGACAAATTAAATGAACAGTATGAGGATTTTAAAATTTTCGCAGGAGTTGAAATGGATATCTTGCCGGATGGCTCTCTTGATTATGATGATGAAGTACTAGAAGGAATGGACTTTGTTATCGCGTCGATTCATTCCAGCTTTTCTCAATCACAGGATATCATCATGCAGCGCCTGAAAACGGCTCTAGAAAATCATCATGTGGATATGATTGCACATCCTACAGGCAGACTGATCGGCAGAAGAAGCGGATATGAGCCGGATGTTGACATGCTGATTCAGCTTGCAAAAGAAACAAATACTGTTTTAGAGCTGAATGCAAATCCGAATAGACTGGATTTGAGTGCTGAGCATATTAAAAAAGCGCATGAATCAGGTGTAAAACTTGCAATCAATACAGATGCACATAATATAGACATGCTTGAAGATATGAAAACAGGTGTTTCAACAGCAATAAAAGGATGGGTGAAAGCAGAAAACGTAATCAATACGTGGGATCTGAATCAGCTGCAATCCTTTTTTAACAGGCATAATAAGTAGCCTAAAAGACAGCAAGGAGGCTGTATATCGTGCAGCAGCGTGTGTTAAAAGTATTAGAATTCAATAAAGTAAAAGAACAGCTTTTAAAGCATATATCTTCTTCATTAGCAAAGGAAAAAGTGGAGAGGCTTGTTCCATCCACTGATTATGATGAGGTAAGAAGATGGCAGGAACAGACAGATGAAGCTGCAAAAGTCCTTAGGCTGAAAGGAAATGCTCCTCTTGGCGGTCTCGTTGATATTCGCCAGAGCATTAAACGGTCTAAAATCGGCGGTATGCTGAATCCGCATGAGCTGATGGAGATTGCGGGAACTCTTTATGCAGGCAAGCATATGAAGCGGTTTATTGAGGACATGGTGGAAAATGGAATCGACATTCCTCATCTGGAGGGATTTGCAGCAGAGATTGAGCCCATGCAGGAGCTGGAGCAGCACATTCTTCACTGTATTGGCGATAATGGAGAAGTTCTGGACGGAGCAAGCGATGCTCTTCGTTCGATTCGGACATCATTAAGAACGACAGAGTCACGGGTGAGAGAAAAGCTTGAGTCGCTGATCCGATCTTCTTCTGCTCAAAAAATGCTTTCTGACGCGATTATTACTATACGCAATGACAGATATGTGATTCCTGTTAAGCAGGAATACCGTTCAGCATACGGCGGAATTGTCCATGATCAGTCTTCATCAGGAGCAACGTTATTTATCGAGCCGCAGGCAGTAGTTGACTTAAATAACACGCTTCAGCAGGCGCGCATGAAAGAGAAGATTGAAATTGACCGCATCTTAACAGAAATGACGGTGAAAGTTGCTGAAGAAGCCGAACCTCTCTTGATTAATGTAGAAGCACTTAGCGAAATGGATTTTATGTTTACGAAAGCAGCGTACTCAAAAAAAATAAAAGCTTCAAAGCCTGAAATGAATAACAGCGGAAGAATTAAACTTTTCAAAGCAAGACATCCGCTTTTAAACGCGGAAGAAGTTGTCGCAAATGACATTGAACTTGGCGCTGAGTTTACGACAATTGTTATAACAGGGCCGAATACAGGAGGAAAAACAGTAACCCTGAAAACAGTCGGTCTGTTTACATTGATGGCCCAATCAGGACTGCAGATTCCATCTCTTGACGGCTCCGAAATGGCTGTGTTTGAAAATGTATATGCGGATATCGGAGACGAACAGTCGATCGAGCAAAGCTTAAGTACATTTTCTTCTCACATGGTAAACATTGTTGATATTTTAAAGCGTGTTGACGATAACAGCCTGGTATTGTTTGATGAGCTTGGTGCAGGAACAGATCCGCAGGAGGGGGCTGCACTTGCCATCTCCATTTTGGATGAAGTTCACCATCGCGGTGCCAGAGTGATCGCCACAACGCATTACCCTGAACTGAAAGCATATGGATATAACCGTGAAGGTGTTGTCAATGCAAGCGTTGAATTCAATATTGAAACATTAAGCCCTACTTATAAGCTTTTAATCGGCGTTCCCGGCCGAAGCAACGCATTTGAAATTTCAAAGCGGCTTGGCCTTATGCAAACAGTCATTGACCGTGCAAAATCCCATATGAGTGCTGAGAGCAATGAAGTAGATTCAATGATTGCGTCGCTTGAAGAGAGCAAAAAACGCTCTGACTCAGAGCTTACTGAAGCAGAAGAACTGCGCAAAGACGCAGAAAAGCTTCATTCAGAGCTGCAAAATCAAATTCTTTCATTCAACGAAGAACGCGACAAGCTTTACGAACAGGCTGAAAAGAAGGCGGCAGAAAAAGTTGAAGCGGCAAAAGCAGAAGCAGAGTCCATTATCCGCGAATTAAGGAAGATGCAAAAAGAACACCGAACGGGTATTAAAGAACATGAATTAATCGATGCTAAAAAACGTCTTGAAGAAGCGGTGCCTGAATTTGAAAAAAGCAGCAAACAGCCGAAAACGAAGACGCAGAAGCATCAGTATGCAGAAGGCGACGAAGTGAAGGTCATCAGCTTCAATCAAAAAGGCCACTTGCTGTCTAAAGTAGGCGATAAGGAATGGCAGGTGCAGATAGGCATTCTGAAAATGAAGGTAAAAGAAGATGATCTGCAGTACATCAGCAGACCTAAGCCTGTCGAAACGAAACCTCTTGCAATGGTAAAAGGAAAAGATTATCATGTCTCCCTCGAACTTGATTTAAGAGGCGAACGGTATGAAAATGCCCTCCTTAGAGTAGAAAAATATATGGACGATGCCGTACTTGCCGGCTATCCGAGAATTTCCATCATTCACGGAAAAGGGACAGGAGCACTTCGGACAGGTGTGCAGGAATACTTGAAAAAGCACAGAAATGTTAAGAGCACCCGCTACGGGGAATCAGGCGAAGGCGGTTCAGGCGTTACGATTGTTGAATTAAAATAATCGAAATATGGGAGATAAGAAATGAATCAATTTTGGGAGAATGAATTCGTTCAGACTGCAGCTTATTTTAGCGTCGTCATCTTATGTATTGTTGTGTTTCTGACCATTTTTGAACTGGTGACCAAATATAATAACTGGGAAGAAATTCAAAAAGGCAATCTTGCAGTTGCAATGACGACGGGCGGCAAGATATTTGGAATTGCCAATGTATTCCGTTTTTCAATCGGGCAGCATGATACGCTATTTGAGATGGTCGGCTGGGGAATGTTTGGTTTCGTTTTATTGCTTTTAGGCTATTTTATCTATGAATTTTTAACGCCTAAATTCAGAATCGATGATGAAATTCAAAATGACAATCGTGCGGTAGGCTTTATTTCCATGGTCATTTCAATTGGTCTGTCCTACGTGATCGGCGCAGGCATATAAGGGGAGAAAACAGTGGAAACATTAGCGAAAGTACTGCTTGGCATATGCGGTTTGTTTATTGTAGTAGGCATTATTTTTATGGTTTTTTTCGCTTGAAAAAATGAATATTATGAAGAAAATCCGGATCTCATGACATGAATCCGGATTTTTTTTAATACAATTTAAATAATTAAAAATATTTTATATTCTGAATATAACTTTGGTATACTTTCTTTATAAGCCAAAAGTCATGATGGCAACAAAGGGAGGAAATAAAATGGAAGTTCAAAAACCTTGGCTTCATCTATATCCTGAAGAAATACCTCATTATGCTGAAATTGACAACAAGCCTCTTCAATCTTATCTCGCGCAGGCAGCACAAGAATTTCCGACAAAAACAGCTATTCATTTTTTAGGCAAGGAACTGACTTTTACAGAGGTTTATGAACAATCTTTAAAACTTGCGGGCTACCTCCAGGAGCTTGGGTTAAAGAAGGACGAAAGAGTATCTATTATGCTTCCGAATTGCCCGCAGGCAGTCATTGCTTATTATGGTATTTTATTTGCCGGAGGAATTGTCGTTCAAACGAATCCTCTTTATATGGAAAGGGAGCTTGAGTATCAGCTGAATGATTCTGATGCGAAATACATTATTACGCTTGATCTCCTTTATCCAAGAGTCTCAAAAATGAAAGCGCTGACAAGAATTGAACATATTATTGCGACAAGCATAAAAGATTATCTGCCTTTCCCGAAAAATCTATTATATCCTTTTGTGCAGAAAAAGCAGAATCAAATCGTTGTAAAAATTGAGCACAGCGGCCACACGCATTTATTCAAGGAAATCATGAAACGGGAAAGCACATCTATTGAGGAAATAGAGATAAATCCTAAAGAAGATATTGCCTTGCTGCAGTATACAGGAGGAACAACCGGTTTTCCAAAGGGAGTTATGCTGACGCATGAAAACCTGGTTGCAAATACGTCCATGTGCTCATCCTGGATGTATAAATGCAGACGCGGAGAGGAATCAGTGCTTGGCATATTGCCGTTCTTCCATGTTTACGGGATGACAGCGGTTATGAATCTATCGATTATGCAAGGCTTTAAAATGATCCTGCTTCCCAAATTCGATGCGACGGATACCCTTAAAGCCATTGATAAATTAAAACCTACGCTGTTCCCTGGAGCACCTACTATTTATATTGCATTATTAAACCATCCGGATTTGAAAAACTATGATCTTTCATCAGTTGAATCATGTATTAGCGGATCAGCTCCGCTTCCGGAAGAAGTCCAGGAGAAATTCGAGCGGGAGACTGGCGGAAAGCTTGTGGAAGGCTACGGCTTGTCAGAAGCATCGCCTGTTACACACTCAAACTTCCTCTGGTCACATCGGAAAAAAGGAAGTATAGGAGTGCCATGGCCTAACACAGAATCTATTATTCTTTCTTTTGAGACGGGAAAGCAGGCAGAATACAATGAGCTTGGAGAAATTGCTGTGAGAGGTCCGCAGATCATGAAAGGGTACTGGAAAAAACCAGAGGAAACAGAAGCCGTATTAAAGGACGGATGGCTTTTAACCGGTGACATTGGCTATATGGATGAAGAGGGATATTTTTATATCGTAGACCGGAAAAAAGATATGATAATAGCCGGGGGATTCAACATTTATCCGCGTGAAATCGAAGAGGTTTTATATGAGCATGAAAAAGTGCAGGAAGTAGTAGTAGCCGGCATACCGGACCCTTACCGGGGAGAAACGGTGAAGGCATATATCGTTTTAAAAGAAGGGGCGGAAGCGACTGAACAGGAATTTGACGAATTTGCCCGCAAGCATATGGCAGCATACAAGATCCCGAGAATCTATGAATTCCGCAAAGAGCTTCCGAAAACAGCAGTCGGGAAAATTTTAAGGCGCTCACTTGTAGAAGAAGAAAAAGAAAAATTAAAAAATGCCAATTAATCAGGAAAAAACGCTGTATTAAATATAATGATAAGCAATAAGAATAGAAAAATGATAAAGAACCATCTCTTCCTATTGCTGAGAGGGTTCTTTTCATCTATTATGATGAAAGATAAAATCATTCTTTCTTCTTGACAGATGGATGATGTAATTTTATGATTACAATATGAATGATGATTCATTCAGTTTGAAAGGACGAATTCATATTGAAACAGAAAAGACCAAAATATCTCCAAATTATAGATGCGGCTGTCATAGTTATTGCTGAAAATGGCTATCATCATGCACAGGTTTCGAAGATTGCCAAGCAGGCAGGAGTCGCAGACGGAACCATTTATCTTTATTTTAAAAATAAAGAAGATATCCTGATTTCTTTGTTTCAGGAAAAAATGGGCGTATTTATCGAAAAAATTCAACAAGAAATAGCAGGAAAGGACACAGCGGCGGAGAAGTTATACATGTTGATAGAAAAACATTTTTCTCTTTTAGCCGAAGATCATCATCTTGCCATCGTTACCCAGCTTGAACTCAGGCAGTCAAATAAAAATCTGCGCCTGAGAATCAATGAGGTTCTGAGAGGGTATTTAAACATTCTTGATTCGATTATTCAAACAGGAAAAGAAACATCCGAATTCAGTGAAGCCCTGGATACACGCCTGGCGAGGCAGATGATATTTGGAACCATTGATGAAACGGTGACAACATGGGTCATGAATGATCAGAAATTTGATCTGACTGCACTTGCAGGAAGCGTTCATGAACTTATGATCAAAGGCTGCGGAAGGGTTTAGCAAAATCCTTCCTGACGTAATTGTTTAAATGCATAAGGAGGCCTGAGCTGTGAGTTATTTAAATGTTAAAGTAGAAGATTATGTTGCGGTCGTAACCATTCACCAACCTCCCGCAAACGCCCTTTCATCTTATGTTTTGAAAGAGCTTTCATCCCTGATGGATGAGTTTGAAGCAAAAAAAGACGTCAGGGTCATTGTCATTAATGGCGAGGGAAGATTCTTCTCAGCAGGGGCTGACATCAAGGAATTTGTTTCAGTGCCGAACGGGGAAGAGTTCTCTAAGCTTGCTGCAAACGGACAGGAACTTTTTGAGAGAATTGAAACATTCAGAAAACCAGTCATCGCATCGATTCATGGAGCTGCTCTAGGCGGGGGCCTTGAGCTTGCAATGAGCTGTCATGTAAGGCTTGTTACCGAGAATGCAAAGCTCGGGCTGCCTGAGCTTCAGCTTGGACTCATTCCAGGCTTCGCCGGCTCGCAGCGTCTTCCTAAGTATGTAGGAGAAGCGAAAGCGCTTGAAATGCTGCTGACAAGTGAACCGATCTCAGGAGCAGAGGCAGCCAAATACGGTCTTGCCAACCATGCTTTTGCAGAAGAAGACTTATTAGATGAGACGATGAAGCTTGCGAAGAAATTTGCTGCAAAAAGCCCGATATCTGTCAGTGCAGCCATCGATTTAATCAATGCTTCTAAAACACTTCCGTATCATGATCGGGTGAAAAAAGAAGCGGGCTATTTCGGTACAGTATTTGAAAGCGCAGATGCAAAAGAAGGAATCAGTGCTTTTCTTGAGAAAAGACAGCCGCAGTTCAAAGGCGAATAAATGATATGATAAAACGTTCCTGACGTTTTTTCTATACAACTAAATTGAATGCTTAACGTAAATAGGGGGATGGACATGAATATTTATGTAATCATGAAGAAAACGTTTGATACGGAAGAAAAAATAACGCTTCAAAACGGCAAAATTAATGAAGATGGCGCAGAATTCATTATTAATCCTTATGATGAGTATGCGATTGAAGAAGCAATTCAGATCCGCGATGCAAACAGCGGTGAAGTAACCGTTGTGACAATCGGCGGGGAAGAAGCTGAAAAAGAATTGCGAACAGCTCTTGCAATGGGGTGTGACAAGGCTGTATTAATTAATACGGAAGATGATCTTGAAGATGGAGATCAATTCACAACTTCTAAAATTCTTGCTGAATTCTTCAAAGATAAAGATGCAGATCTAATTTTAGGAGGAAATGTTGCGATTGACGGCGGATCTGGACAAGTAGGACCTCGTCTGGCTGAGCTTCTTGACATTCCTTATGTAACTACGATTACAAAGCTAGAGATTGATGGAAACAAAGCGACAGTCGTACGCGATGTTGAAGGTGATTCAGAAGTCATTGAAACGACATTGCCGTTGCTTGTTACCGCACAGCAGGGTCTGAATGAACCGCGCTATCCTTCTTTGCCGGGTATCATGAAAGCAAAGAAAAAGCCTTTGGATGAACTCGAACTGGATGATCTTGATCTCGAAGAAGATGAAGTTGAGCCTAAAACAAAAACAATCGAAATTTATATGCCGCCTAAAAAAGAAGCGGGTAAAGTACTTCAAGGGGATTTAGATGCACAAGTGAAGGAATTGGTATCTCTTCTTCGCAACGAAGCAAAAGTAATCTAAGTATTACCTGAAAGCAGATTTTTCAATCAAACGTATAACAGGGGGACTTTATAATGGCAAGAAAAGTGCTGGTATTGGGAGAAGTACGCGATCAATCATTGCGCAACGTGTCTTTTGAGGCGATTGCAGCAGGGAAAACGGTATCCGAAGGCGGCGAGGTAACAGCTGTTTTAGTTGGAGACAGTGTAGCAGCTTTAGCTGAAGAAATGATTCATTATGGTGCAGACCGCGTCATTACAGTTGAAGACGAAAAATTGAAAACGTATACACCTGACGGCTATTCACAGGCATTGCTTGCCGTTATCGAAGCTGAAAAACCGGAAGGTCTTGTTTTCGGGCATACAGCTCTTGGAAAAGACTTATCACCGAAAATCGCTGCAAAGATTGGATCCGGACTTATTTCAGATGCTACAGATTTAGAAGTAGCAGGCGGAAATGTCGTATTCACACGTCCGATCTATTCAGGAAAAGCTTTCGAGAAAAAGATTGTGACAGATGGAACGATTTTTGCAACAATCAGACCAAATAACATTGCTCCTCTTGAAAAGGATGAAACAAGAACGGGTGAAGTTTCTTCTGTTTCTGTGGAGATCAAAGATCTTCGCACAATCGTAAAAGAAGTGGTGCGCAAAGCAACAGAAGGTGTTGATCTTTCTGAAGCTAAAGTCATTGTAGCCGGCGGACGCGGAGTAAAAAGCACAGACGGCTTTAACCCGCTGAAGGAGTTATCAGATGTTCTCGGCGGAGCAGTCGGAGCTTCCCGCGGTGCCTGTGATGCTGATTATTGCGACTACTCGCTGCAAATCGGCCAAACGGGAAAAGTTGTCACTCCTGACTTGTACATTGCATGCGGTATTTCTGGAGCGATCCAGCATTTAGCCGGTATGTCTAACTCCAAGATTATTGTTGCAATTAACAAAGATCCTGAAGCAAACATCTTCAAAGTAGCTGATTATGGCATTGTCGGAGATCTATTTGAAGTTGTACCGATGCTGACGGAAGAGTTTAAGAAATTAAAAGTTCATTCTTGATTCCTAAAAACACGCTCCCAGCGGCGTGTTTTTAATTTGAATGAAAAAATGTTTTTCATCACAAAGTAAGGGAAAAGGAATAGTGAGCAAAAAATTAGCAGGTCACATTCTTTAATGCTATACTTTAGGCATCACTTGAACATTTAGGAGGAAAATATAATGGCAATTACTAATGTAACAGATCAAACTTTTACAGCTGAAACTAGCGAAGGCGTCGTACTGGCAGACTTTTGGGCTCCTTGGTGCGGACCTTGCAAAATGATTGCACCGGTTCTTGAAGAGCTTGATCAGGAGCTAGGCGATAAAGTGAAAATCGTTAAACTTGATGTTGACGAGAACCAAGAAACAGCAGGCAAATACGGTGTTATGAGTATTCCGACATTGCTTGTTTTCAAAAACGGCGAAGTTGTAGACAAAACAGTTGGCTTCCAGCCTAAAGAAGCTCTAGCTGATCTATTAAATAAACACGCATAATTAAAATGAAATTAGATCCGGTATTCCGGATCTTTTTTTATGTCTGCAAAAACGGTCATCTGCCGAAAAAATTGTCAATTATTGCTCAGGAAATGATTTGGTGCAATAGTCCTGAAATTTAGGGAGGTAAGTGCCTGCAGTCGAAAGCAGCGGGCAACATTTATAATCAAAAACAACAATCTATGCAAAAAAGCCGATGGAATAGAATCCTTGGAGGCAAACAAAAGACTCCCTCCCTCTAAAATGGTACAATAAAGGGAATAACTTGGCGCTGATGACCGATACTTATTCTGCGCTAATCTTTAAGGAAACGGAGTGTCCGCTATGGAGCAACTAATTAAAGAAAAGCTGGCACTTCTGCCAGATCAGCCGGGCTGTTATTTAATGAAAGACCGTTTCGGAACGATTATTTATGTTGGAAAAGCAAAAGTTCTTAAAAACCGGGTGCGGTCTTACTTTACCGGCTCACATGACGGGAAAACACAACGGCTCGTAAATGAAATCAAGGATTTTGAGTATATCGTCACGTCTTCGAATATTGAGGCGCTGATTTTAGAATTAAATTTAATTAAAAAACATGATCCTAAATACAACGTCATGCTAAAGGATGACAAAACGTATCCTTTTATTAAAATTACAGCTGAACGGCACCCTCGGCTGATTGTTACGAGAAATGTCAAAAAAGATAATGGGAAGTATTTCGGTCCATATCCGAACGTCCAGGCGGCCAGAGAGACCAAAAAGCTGCTCGACCGTCTTTATCCGCTTAGGAAATGTACTACGCTTCCTGATAAAGTTTGTCTCTACTATCATATCGGACAATGTTTGGCCCCCTGTGTCTATAAGGTAACACAAGAGCAAAACAGGCAAATGGTCGATGAAATGTCCCGTTTCTTAAAAGGCGGCTTTAAGCAGATTAAAGAAGAACTTTCAAAGAAGATGCTGGCTGCTGCTGAGAACCTGGATTTTGAACGGGCAAAAGAATACCGGGATTCCATTGCGCATATAGATGCAACCATGGAAAAACAGAAAATGACACTGAATGATTTTGTCGATCGTGATGTGTTTGGCTATTCCTATGATAAAGGCTGGATGTGTGTTCAGGTTTTCTTCATCCGTCAGGGTAAATTGATCGAGCGTGATATTGCCATGTTCCCGCTGTACCAGGAGCCAGAGGAAGAATTTTTAACGTTTCTTGGCCAGTTTTATTCCAAGAACAATCATATTCTGCCTAAAGAAATACTGCTGCCTGAAAGCGTTGATCATGAAATGGCAGAACAGCTTCTTCACGTTTCAGCCATCCATCCAAAGCGCGGCAAGAAAAAGGACCTGGTGCTGCTTGCACATCAGAATGCCAAAATCGCTTTAAAAGAAAAATTTTCACTCATTGAGCGTGATGAAGAAAGAACAATCAAAGCAATTGATCAGCTTGGTGAAAAAATGGGAATCTATACACCGGCAAGAATCGAAGCATTTGATAATTCAAACATACAAGGGACAGATCCTGTATCTGCGATGATTGTGTTCATAGATGGCAAGCCTGCCAAAAAAGAGTACCGCAAGTACAAAATTAAAACAGTGCAAGGACCAGATGATTACGAGTCTATGCGTGAAGTTGTCCGCAGAAGGTACACGCGCGTGTTAAAAGAGGAGCTGCCGCTTCCTGATTTGATTATCATTGACGGAGGAAAAGGGCACCTGGCTGCAGCTCAGGATGTACTTGAAAATGAACTCGGATTATCCATCCCTGTCGCAGGACTTGTAAAGGATGAGAAGCATCGGACTTCTAATTTAATGCTCGGGAGTCCTCCGGCTGTCATTGAACTTGAACGCAACAGCCAGGAGTTTTATCTTCTACAGCGAATTCAGGATGAAGTGCATCGGTTTGCGATTACTTTTCACAGGCAGACAAGAGGAAAAACAGCCTTTCAATCGATCCTGGATGATATACCAGGCGTTGGGGAAAAACGTCGCAAGACTTTGCTCAAGCATTTCGGTTCTGTAAAAAAAATGAAAGAAGCAAGCCTCGAAGAGCTGATGGCGGCGGGAATTCCGGCAAACACGGCACAGCTTATTGCAGAAAAATTGAAAGAATAGATTGCACAAAGACAAATTCTTTGCTACAATTCTAACTAATTTGATAACCAGATCGTTTAGTTCGTTAAATGATGGTAGAGGTGCGAACTTCAAGAGTAGCCCTTCCGAGGACAATGGAATCCTTTGAAGATGGGTGAAAGGGGAGAGTCGCCGAAGCAAAAAAAGAGCCATTTCTTACTTTTGCTGGTTTTGCGTTTAATAGACGTAAAATTGTCAAGAAGATGTATTTTTCTTGGAGCGCTATCTCATTGTATGAATGAAGTTCCATTATTCGTTTATGCAAGCAATGAGATAGAGAATCTCATTGCTTTTTTGCGTTTTCTGAGATTCTCCCTTTTACCTGCTGACGATCAATATAACTTGAAAGGCGAGAGGCTGATATGGGTTTAGTTGTACAAAAATTTGGAGGCACATCTGTTGGATCTCCGGAAAAAATCATGAATGCTGCAAGAAGAACAATCGAGGAAAAAATGAACGGGAATGATGTCGTTGTTGTTGTTTCGGCAATGGGGAAAACAACGGATCATTTAGTTTCACTGGCAGCTGAAATCACTCAAAAACCGAGCAAGCGCGAAATGGATATGCTTCTGTCAACGGGAGAACAAGTGACAATTTCTCTTTTGACGATGGCTCTTCAGGCACAAGGATACGATGCAGTTTCTTACACAGGCTGGCAGGCTGGCATTAAGACTGAAAATGTCCACAGCAATGCGAGAATTTCAGGGATTGATTCAGAAAAAATTAATAATCAGCTACAAGCTGGAAAAGTAGTTGTCGTTGCTGGCTTTCAGGGACTAGCAGACGGACAGGAAATAACGACGCTCGGCCGCGGGGGTTCAGATACGACAGCTGTTGCGCTGGCTGCTTCTCTAAAAGCTGATAAATGTGATATTTATACAGATGTAACAGGTGTCTTTACGACAGATCCGCGCTTTGTAAAAAGTGCAAGAAAATTAGACGGCATATCTTATGATGAAATGCTTGAGCTTGCTAATCTTGGAGCAGGCGTTCTCCACCCCCGGGCTGTTGAATTTGCAAAAAATTATGGAGTTCCCTTGGAAGTCAGATCAAGCTCAGAAAAAGAAAGAGGCACGTTAATTGAGGAGGAAACAAAGATGGAACAGAATTTAGTTGTTAGAGGAATTGCGTTTGAAGATCAAGTTTCAAGAATAACGGTTTGCGGATTGCCAAGCGGCCTTTCCGCTCTGTCAACCATTTTCAAAACGCTTGCAAGCCACGGAATTAATGTAGATATTATTATTCAAAGTTCAACAGACAGCAGCCTGGCCTCTCTATCTTTTTCGGTGAAAACAGGTGATGTGGAAGAAACGGTTCACGTGCTTGAAACCTATCAATCAGAGCTTGGCTTTGAAAAAATAGAATCAGAAGGCGGCCTTTCAAAAGTTTCCATCGTCGGATCCGGCATGGTATCAAATCCTGGTGTAGCGGCAGAAATGTTCGATGTTCTTGCTCAAGAAGGAATTGAAGTGAAAATGGTCAGCACGTCTGAAATTAAAGTGTCAACTGTTATCAGCCATGCTGACATGGTAAAAGCGGTTGAAGCGCTGCATGATGCCTTCGAATTATCACAGCAGCCTGCACAGGTGCTTTAAACGATATAAAAAAAGGGGTGGGTATACTAGATACCCATCCCTTTAATCGTTGCCGAATTCCATGTCTTTGTAGTCCCATTTCACTGTAAAATGCACTTTATCCGCACGTTTTTTTACTTGTTCATAGGTTTCTGTAATCTGCTTGTTCATCCGCTGCACCTGCTGGGCCAGAAATCCCGCTTCAAGCTGAAAAGAAGGCTCTTTCATTGTTTTGAATCTTGTTTTGATCAGTTCGCTCTCAAGCTGAAATTCCATTTCATCTTTTTTCTTATGTACCAATGAAAGAGTTCCAAAGCCGGCTAATGAAAAGAAAGCAATAAGCTCTTCAATTGATTCTGCAGGATATTTGCGCGCAAGGCTCTTGCCTGCCCAGTAAAGCATAGATGCGGACTCGTTTCCAAGAATATCAGGAATAAGAACTTCCCGCAGCAGCTCATAGGCGAATGCGGGCACTTGCATGTCCCTCAGCTGCGTCATATCGATTTGTTCGCTGGTTTTTTTCACATTCTTCCCCTCTTTCTGACTTTATTATATATCAAGTTGGGCGGGTAAGAACATGCAATAAAAGTAAATTACAAGCTCCAAAATCGCTTTGAAAGTATTTCAGGAAAGTAAAAATAGGGAGAAAATAAGATTTGTCACAAAATTAAAATTTATGAACGCGTTTTCTTGACGCTGTAACTCGTTGGGAGTACAATAAATTTGTCACATTTTATCATACAATGTTTATTTTTTAAAAGATTGCCGGGAATAGGAGAAACATTAAAAAAAAGATTTTAAGATTACTAGGGGGTTATGTTGAGATGGCTGGAAACAGAGAGTATTTGAACCGAAGACTTCATTCTTTGCTTGGAGTTATTCCGGTTGGCGTCTTCTTAATTCAGCATCTTGTTGTAAATAACTTTGCAACAAGAGGAGAAGAAGCATTTAATAATGCTGCACATTTTATGGAAAGCTTGCCATTTAGAGTTGTTCTGGAAACTTTTATTATATTCCTGCCGCTTTTGTACCATGCGATCTATGGAATCTACATTGCGTTTACAGCTAAAAATAATGTAAGCAAGTTTGGCTACTTCCGCAACTGGATGTTTATGCTTCAAAGGATTTCTGGCGTGATTACACTTATCTTTGTATCCTGGCATGTATGGGAAACAAGAATTGCAGCCGCATTTGGCGCTGAAGTGAATTTTGACATGATGGCCTCCATTTTCAGTAATCCATTTATGATTGTATTTTATGTTGTCGGTGTCGTTTCAACGATTTTCCACTTTGCAAACGGACTGTGGTCATTTGCTGTGAGCTGGGGAATTACTGTGACACCAAGATCTCAGCTGATCTCAACTTATGTGACGATCGCACTTTTCCTAGCATTATCTTACGTTGGAGTCAGCACTATTTTTGCATTTGTTTAATAGGTAATAGAACCAAAGGGAGTGGGCCAGATGAGTAAAGGTAGAATAATAGTCGTCGGTGGTGGCTTAGCGGGCCTAATGGCTACGATCAAAGCTGCAGAAACTGGCGTTCATGTAGATTTATTTTCTTTAGTTCCAGTTAAGCGCTCTCATTCAGTTTGTGCTCAGGGCGGAATCAACGGAGCGGTTAACACAAAAGGGGAAGGCGATTCTCCTTGGGAGCATTTCGATGATACAGTATACGGCGGGGACTTCCTTGCAAACCAGCCTCCTGTAAAGGCAATGTGCGAAGCAGCACCTTCCATTATCCATTTGCTTGACCGTATGGGAGTTATGTTCAACCGTACTCCTGAAGGTCTTCTGGACTTCCGCCGCTTCGGCGGAACGCAGCATCACCGTACAGCGTTTGCCGGAGCAACAACTGGACAGCAGCTGCTTTATGCACTTGATGAGCAGGTGCGCCGCTATGAGGTTGCCGGATTAGTAACGAAGTATGAGGGCTGGGAATTCCTTGGGGCTGTTCTCGATGATGATGGCGTATGCCGCGGTATTACTGGTCAGGACTTAACGACAATGGAAATGAAAGCATTCCGTTCAGATGCCGTTATTATGGCAACAGGCGGACCTGGAATCATTTTCGGAAAATCAACAAACTCTGTCATTAACACAGGATCAGCTGCTTCAATCGTCTATCAGCAGGGTGTGCATTATGCAAATGGAGAATTCATTCAAATTCACCCAACAGCAATTCCTGGAGATGATAAACTGCGTCTGATGAGTGAATCGGCACGCGGAGAAGGCGGTCGTGTCTGGACGTATAAAGACGGTAAGCCTTGGTACTTCCTTGAGGAAAAATATCCTGCATACGGAAACCTTGTGCCTCGTGATATTGCAACACGCGAAATTTTTGACGTGTGTGTATCTCAAAAGCTTGGAATCAATGGAGAAAACATGGTTTACCTTGATCTCTCTCATAAAGATCCTAAAGAGCTTGATATCAAACTTGGCGGAATCATTGAAATCTATGAAAAATTCATGGGTGATGATCCCCGCAAGCTTCCAATGAAAATCTTCCCTGCTGTTCATTATTCTATGGGCGGACTTTGGGTTGATTATGATCAAATGACGAATATCCCTGGACTATTTGCAGCAGGCGAATGTGATTACTCTATGCACGGAGCCAACCGTTTAGGAGCGAATTCATTGCTGTCTGCCATCTATGGCGGTATGGTTGCAGGACCGAAAGCAGTCGAATATGTGAGCGGTCTTGATGTATCTGCTGAAGATCTTTCTTCTTCATTATTTGACGGTCATGTGAAACAGGAAGAAGAAAAATGGCAGAACATCATGAACTTAAATGGAACTGAAAATGCATATGTTCTTCATAAAGAGCTTGGCGAATGGATGACGGACAATGTAACGGTTGTCCGCTACAATGATAAATTGCTTAAAACAGATGAAAAAATTCAAGAGCTTCTTGAAAGATATGAAAATATCAACATTAATGATACAGCTAAATGGAGCAACCAGGGTGCGACGTTTACCCGTCAGCTTCAAAACATGCTTCAAATGTCCCGTGTTGTTACACTTGGCGCCTATAACCGCAATGAAAGCCGCGGTGCTCATTACAAACCGGACTTCCCTGAACGTAATGACGAAGAATTCCTGAAAACAACGATGGCTACATTTGCCGGTCCAAAAGCTGCTCCTAAGTTCCATTATGAAGAAGTGGACGTTAGCTTAATTGAACCGCGTAAGCGCGACTATTCGAAGAAGAAAAAGGGGGAATAAAAAATGAACAGTGAAAAGAAAGTAGTTCGTTTTATTATTACTCGCCAAGACCAGCCTGGGGCTGCCCCTTATGATGAAACATTTGAGATTCCTTATCGTCCAAATATGAACGTGATTTCTGCATTGATGGAAATCAGACGGAATCCTGTTGACTCACAAGGGAAAGAAACGACTCCGATTACATGGGATATGAACTGTCTCGAAGAGGTGTGCGGAGCATGTTCCATGGTGATCAACGGCAAACCGCGCCAGTCCTGTACTGCCCTTGTTGACCAGCTTGAGCAGCCGATTCGCCTTCAGCCGATGAGAACATTTCCTGTTGTCCGCGACCTTCAGGTTGACCGCAGCAGAATGTTCGACTCCCTGAAAAAAGTAAAGGCCTGGATTCCGATTGATGGAACCTATGACTTAGGCCCTGGCCCGCGTATGCCTGAGAAAAAACGTCAATGGGCATATGAATTATCAAAATGCATGACTTGCGGTGTCTGCTTAGAGGCATGTCCGAATGTAAACAGCAATTCAGATTTCATCGGGCCAGCTCCGCTTTCACAAGTTCGTCTGTTTAATGCACATCCGACAGGTGCATTAAATAAAGCAGAACGTCTCGAGTCCATTATGGGCGACGGAGGTCTTGCAAACTGCGGAAACTCTCAAAACTGTGTGCAGTCTTGTCCGAAAGGAATTCCTTTAACGACTTCTATTGCTGCACTCAACAGAGATACAACGTTCCAGGCATTCCGTAATTTCTTCGGAAGCGATCAAGTTTAAAACACAGATATCCAGAATCAGCGGATATCAATTAATAAGAAAACACCTCTTCCTTTCGATGAAGAGGTGTTTTTTCACTTAAACATGAAAAGAGGAAACAATCATGAAACAAATCTCATACATACAGCTGCCGTTCAGGGAATGGAAGGATACGTTTTCTTTTTATTTTCAGGTGAAAGTTCGTTTTTCCGAAACAGATATGTTCGGACATATGAACAATACGGCACCAATTTCATATTTTGAAGAAGCGCGAATTGAATTCTTTAAGCACGCAGGTCTTATGAATAATTGGCTGAAAAAAGACGGGGATCTGATTCCTGTTGTTGCAGATATTCAATGCGATTACGTCAAACAGGTCTTTTTTGATGAGAAAATCCGCCTTTATGTAAAAGTAGCATCAATCGGGAATTCATCAATGGATCTGCATTACTGTGCGGTGAATGAAAAAAATGAAGTTTGTTTTACAGGACGAGGCACCGTTGTGCAAATATCCAAATACAATGGAAAAAGTGTACCGTTTCTAGAAGTGGAGAAAAAGATGCTTGCTCAAACTGCCATATTTGCCACTTGAAAAATAGACACGGAATTTCTTGCTTTCAACTAAGATTCCTGTCACCGCCAATACAGTGTGCACATACTATATGTTGACTAATCTTATACCCATTCGTTAGATCGGCTCGCACCTAGCAAGGAGGGTTACAATTCTTGAAAGAGAAAGAGTTTCAATCAAAGCCATTACTCACAAAAAGAGAGAGAGAAGTATTCGAATTATTAGTTCAAGACAAAACAACGAAAGAAATAGCGGGCGAGCTCTTTATTAGTGAAAAGACAGTTCGGAACCATATTTCCAATGCGATGCAAAAGCTTGGTGTTAAGGGGAGATCACAAGCTGTTGTTGAGCTCCTTCGTATGGGTGAACTTGAGCTCTAATACCTACCGGCTGACCTTGATTTAAGGGTAGCCGGTTATTATTTCTGTGCAGAAAAATCGGAGCTGCTCCAATCTGACTATGCCATTTCTTATTTTTTAAATTGGACATCTAAAATATGAAACTTGCAATTTTCAGCGAAAACATAGAAAATGGATATGATACGCACATTCCTACTGTTAAATTTCATTCCGTGCGGTCAGATTGAATGAGTGAGGGTTGCTGATGACAGTTCATAATGATGTAGTAAGTGATAAAATGGTTGCTGATATGGAGAAATCCCTGAGACATATTTCTGTTATGGTCAAACAGAAGGGACGGGAGATCCTAAATCAATTTCCGATTACACCGCCTCAATTCGTAGCGCTCCAATGGCTTTCCGAACATGGCGACATGACAGTCGGTGAATTATCTAATAAAATGTACCTTGCATGCAGCACCACCACAGATCTTGTTGACCGAATGGAAAAAAACAAACTGGTGGTAAGGATCAAAGACCCGAATGACCGTAGGGTTGTGAGAGTGCATCTTCTTGAAGAAGGCCAGCGCATCATTGAAGAAGTTATACAAAAGCGACAACAATACTTAAAAAATGTAATCAAAAATTATGATATGCAGGAAATCATCCAGCTTGAAAGCTCATTATTGAAATTACACCTAGAAATGAGAGAAGAATGAGGCGATTTTTTGAACAGAGCAATTGGCGTCATTGATTCCGGCGTTGGCGGGCTGACCGTTGCACGCGAAATCATGAGGCAGTTACCAAACGAAGACATCATCTACTTAGGTGATACGGCAAGATGCCCATATGGACCGAGACCGCTTGAAGAGGTGCGGTCATTTACTTGGCAAATGACGAATTATCTCTTGTCAAATCACCATATAAAAATGCTTGTGATCGCCTGCAATACGGCAACAGCCATTGCTTTGCAGGAAATCCAGGAAGAGCTTGACATCCCTGTAGTAGGCGTCGTTTTCCCAGGAGCCAGAACAGCGATCAAAGTCACAAGAAACAATCATATCGGCGTTATTGGAACGGTTAATACAGTTGCAAGCCGTGCATATGAGAAGGCTCTTAAAACGATTAAGAAGACAGTTGAAGTCGAGAGCTTGGCATGTCCTGCATTTGTTCCGCTTGTAGAAAGCGGAGATTACGAAAACGATTATGCTGTATCCATCGTACGTGAATCGCTTTTCCCTTTAAAAGATCAGCCGATTGATACACTTATTCTTGGATGTACGCATTATCCGGTTTTAAAGACGTTAATTGAGGATTATATGGGTCCCAAGGTGAAAATTATCAGCTCTGGTGATGAAACAGCCCGTGAAGTCAGTACAATCCTGTCTTATAAAGAAGCATTGAATGAGACGCAGGAAGAGAATCATCATTTGTTTTTAACGACTGGATCAAAGGAGCTTTTCCAGAGGATTGCTTCTCAGCTGTTTGAGCAGCCTGTTGAAAATGTAAAATCTATTACACTGTAAAAAGAGGAGCCGATTGCCGGTTCCTCTTTTTAATGTTATCCAGCTCCACCCCTAAACTCCTCGGCGCGAACAAAATCCTCCAATTAATTTGGAAACCCCTCCAATTAATTCGGAAACCCCATGAATTAATTCCAAAACCCCTCCAATTAAATTGGAAACCCCATCAATTCGGGATTTTCTCCGCGGCCTGTGAACAGCCGGATCCGCTTTTCTCACTGTCTAGCTCCATCGCCCAACTCCTCGGCCAGAACGCCTCCGTCTGTAAAGGCAAAAAGCGCCTTTTCAGCCGGATCCTTATCTGTCTGTGGGAGCTAAACGGGCGATTCCGCTTTTCTTATTGTCCAGCTCCACCTCCTAGCCCCTCGGCCAGAACGGATCAGCAAGCATTGGCAAAAAGCGCCTTCACTGGCTGATCCTTATCTGTCTGCCTGAGTCTGACCAGTCGATTCCGCTTTTCTTAGTACAAAAATTCTTTTCAAATTCGGTCTAATTCAATAAACAGCTCGTATACATAGTAGTACAAACTGCCTTAGGAGGGAATTGTATGTCTCAAACTAGAAACATGAAGATTGCTGCTACTGTTGTAACATCGACGCTGCTCTTGTCAGGATGCGGATTATTCGGCGGGGAAAAAGCAAAGGAAATCGATCCTCCGCAAGATGTTTCATACACAGAAGATGCTGATAAAGGGAACGAAGAAACGCTGAAAGAAGAAAAGACAACAGCAGAGGGTGAAAAAGGAGAAGAGTCTGCTCAAACCTATACTAGGCAGTTATACTTGATTGACAGCAACGGGCTTGTTGTTGCCCAGACATTTGACTTGCCTAAGCAAGAAGGAGTAGCCAAACAGGTTCTTGAATACCTTGTAGAGGGCGGACCAGTCAGCAATATCCTTCCTGATGGCTTCAGAGCCGTTATCCCTCAGGATACTCAAGTGGATGTGAATGTTAAAGATGGTACTGCCATCGTAGATTTCTCTAAAGAATTTAAAAACTATCAAGCTGAAGATGAGAAGAAAATCCTTCAGTCGATTACATGGACACTGACTCAATTTGATTCTGTGAAAACAGTCAAAATCATGATAAACGGTCATGAACAAAATGAAATGCCTGTTGGCGGCACTCCAATCAGCAGCGAGCTTAGCCGTGCTGACGGCATTAATCTGGATACAGCAGGTGTTATGGATATTACGAATACAAAGCCTCTGACGGTTTATTACACAGCCCAGCATAACGATCAGACATACTATGTACCTGTAACGACCCGGGTAAGCAATGACGAAGAAGATCCGATAGCAGCTGTGGTGAAAAAATTAACAGAGGAACCGAATATCTCACAAGCATTGCTCACTGACATGCAGAAGGATGTGAAGCTTCTTGAAGAACCTAAAGTGGAAGACGGCACTGTCACACTGAATTTCAACGAGTCCATTTATGGAAGTGCAGATGAAGAGAAAAAGATGGTTTCAACTCATGTTCTAAATTCCCTTGTCTTATCACTGACAGAACAGCCTGGCATTGAAAACGTCGTATTAACGGTTGACGGAAAAGCAGAGCTTGTAAATGAAGAAGGCAAAAAGATTACTGAACCTGTCTCCCGTCCAGTCAATGTGAACACAGGTAGTTTTTAATCGCTGATTTTTGATATACTATATAGAGAAACTAAGAGGTAGACATAAGCGCTGCCTCTTCTTTATTGTTATACATAAAACGAAAGCTTGATCAGCATAAGAATTGATCGGAGGAATATGATGAGACATGATGGACGCAAACAAGATGAATTAAGAAGAGTTGAAATTCTGACAGACTACGTGAAGCACCCTGAAGGTTCAGTTTTAATAAGTGTTGGCGATACAAAGGTAATTTGCAATGCAAGCATTGAGGATCGTGTACCTCCATTTATGCGGGGAGAAGGCAAGGGATGGATCACAGCCGAATATTCCATGCTGCCCCGAGCTACTGAACAGCGGACAATCAGAGAGTCTTCAAAAGGTAAAATAACAGGCCGCACCATGGAAATACAGCGCTTGATTGGACGAGCTTTGCGCGCAGTGGTTGATCTTGAAAAGTTAGGTGAGCGCACCATCTGGATTGACTGCGATGTGATACAGGCAGATGGCGGGACGCGCACAGCTTCCATTACCGGAGCTTTCGTTGCTATGACTTTAGCGCTTGGAAAGCTGATGTCTCAGAAGAAACTCAGCACGCTGCCAATCACAGATTTCCTTGCGGCGACATCAGTCGGACTGGATTCAAAGCTTGGAGAGATCTTAGATTTAAACTATATTGAGGATTCATCAGCAGAGGTGGATATGAATGTCATCATGACGTCTTCAGGAAAATTCGTTGAGCTTCAGGGAACTGGAGAAGAAGCGACTTTTTCAAGAGAAGAACTGAATGAATTACTTGATTTAGCTGAAAAAGGAATAAATTCGCTAATTTCTATTCAAATGGAGGCCCTTGGAGATTTAGCTCTGAAAATCATCGATCAAAAAGATGGAAAGGGATGAATCATATGAAGGAAGTTATTATTGCAACGAAAAATGCAGGTAAATTACTTGAATTTCAATCGATCTTATCTCAATACGATTTAAAGGCCATTTCACTGATGGATTTGGAAGATTCTCCAGAAGTTGAAGAAACGGGCTCTACATTTGAAGAAAATGCCGTTTTAAAAGCTGAGGCAATCTCAAAGCTATATGGAAAAATGGCCATTGCAGACGATTCAGGGCTATCAGTCGATTATCTAGGCGGAGAACCTGGGGTTTATTCAGCACGCTATGCAGGAGCTGAGAAAAATGATGCGGCCAATATTGAAAAAGTGCTGCTTCAGCTGAAGGGTGTTTCAAAGGAAGAACGGAATGCCAGATTCCGCTGTGCACTGGCACTTGCTGAGCCTGGCCGTGAAACGGTTACAGTAGAAGGTTCAGTTGAAGGCTATATCACAGAAGAGCCAATTGGAGAGAATGGGTTCGGGTACGATCCTATTTTCTTAGTGAAAGATAAAGCAAAAACGATGGCACAGTTAACGAAGGAAGAGAAAAATAAAATCAGCCATCGTGCAGTTGCGCTGCAAAAGCTTGCAAAACTGCTTAAAGCCTGACGATGGGGAGTTTTAAACGTGAAAGTTTTAATAATCAGTGACAGCCACGGCTTAACAGATGAGCTTCAGGAAATCAGAAAACGCCATGAAGGGGAAACAGATGCCATGTTTCATTGCGGAGACTCTGAACTTGAAGCAGATCATTCTGCTATTCAGGGATATACTTCTGTCCGCGGCAACTGTGATTTTGAAGCACGGTTTGCAAATGAAGTCACCCAAGATGTGGAAGGATATCGTTTCTTTGTTGCTCATGGCCACTTGCACAATGTAAAATCGACTCTTATGAATGTGATGTACAGTGCGAAAGAGCACGATGCGAAGATTGTCTGCTTTGGTCACTCTCATATGGCAGGAGCGGAATATGTCGATAATATCCTATTCATTAACCCTGGAAGCATCAGGCTCCCGCGGATGCGGACTGAAAAAACATATGTTATATTAGAAATACAAAATCAAACGGCACAAGTTACCTTTTTCGAGCTGGATGGATCTCCTGTAACCGGCCTCTCGCAAAGGTTTGAAATGGCTTCATCGTGAAAGAGGGATATTTTTCCCTCTTTCATAAAATTTTAGAAAAAGTTATTGACTTTTAATCTAATCGAACATATAATAAAAAATGTCGCTGATACATAAACGCGATGTTAACAAAATAATATGTCCCAGTAGCTCAGTGGATAGAGCAACGGCCTTCTAAGCCGTTGGTCGGGAGTTCGAATCTCTCCTGGGACGCCATACTTTATACATATAACTTCTTTCGATTTATCGAAAGAAGTTTTTTTGTTGTTTCATAATTTTTTTCAAAAAAAGTTTAGGATATTTAACAGGATCATATCTGCTTTGCAAACACTTCTATTGCTAACAAATTTCATTTTGGACTCAAAAAAATTATTAATTTTTTTGAGTCCAAAATTTTTTTCTCCCCTATTTACCCCTTATCAAATCAGCCAAAACCTTGTAAGACAATCTCACAGAAAAAAACTTCTAAAATTTTTTTAAAAAACACAATTCCTATTATGACAGGCATGTAAGCGTATACAAATTATTAAACAAATCTAAATTATCTAACAATTCGAAAAAAGACGGTTGACACCGCTATTTAATGGGCGTAATATAGGCTCAAATATAAGTTACATGAACATGTGAGGTTCATTTAAAAGAGTCCATAACAAACGTTATACGGATTTTTTTTACACACTAGAATTCAACTGATTAACGCGTTTAGACTTTAAAAGAAAGGTGTGCTCTTTATGGGTGACCAATGGATTTTTCTAAATAACGAATTTGTAAAAAAAGAAGATGCGAAAATTTCGGTGTATGACCACGGATTCCTTTACGGAGACGGTATTTTCGAAGGGATCAGAGTATACAGCGGCAACATCTTCAGATTAAATGAGCACATGAAAAGATTATATGAGTCAGCTAGATCCATCTTGCTCAACATGCCTTATACGCAAGAGGAAATGACGGATTTAACAGTTAAGACTGTTGAGAAAAACGGATTAGATGACGCATACATCAGACTTGTTGTCTCAAGAGGAGTCGGCGATCTTGGGCTTGATCCATATAAATGCAAAGAAGCAAATGTTGTCATTATTGTAGAGCCGCTGTCAATCTTCCCTAAACATCTTTATGAAACAGGAATTGATATTGTGACAGTTCCAACAAGGCGAAATAGACCGGACGTTTTAAGTCCTAAAGTAAAATCACTGAATTACCTGAACAACGTACTTGTAAAAATTGAAGCACATCTCGCAAATGTAAGCGAAGCTCTGATGCTGAATGATCAAGGCTATGTCGCAGAAGGATCAGCAGATAATGTCTTTATCTATAAAAACAAAAAACTTCTAACTCCTCCAGGTTACTTGGGAGCGCTTGAAGGAGTTACAAGAAATGTCATCATCGAAATAGCTGAAGAACTTGGCTACGATGTGCGTGAGGAACCTTTCACAAGACATGATGTTTATACAGCAGATGAAGTCTTCCTGACTGGAACTGCCGCTGAAGTCATTGCTGTAGTAAAGGTAGACGGCAGGGAAATCGGCGATGGGAAGCCAGGAGAGCATACGAACCGTCTGCTTGAGTGTTTCAGAGAAAAAGTATTATCTGATGGTGTAAAAGTAAAAGGAAGCAGTTCAAGCTTAAGTGTAAGCTGATAAAATTATAATTTAAAACGCTGAAGAGGATAAGTAGCTTAGAAAACAAGGATCTAAAGAGAGCTGGTGGAGCTGAGAACCGGCGGTCCCTTTTTAAGTGAACTCGCCTCTGAGTGCTGATTTGAAGTTTAGTAGAATCAGCCGGGTGTCATTTACACAGCACTCGTTATTAAAAAGAAAGCCAAGTGCTTTCATAAGGTGGTCTAATGCAGACCATGAACAAGGGTGGTACCGCGAAAAGTGTTTTCAAACCTTCTCGCCCCTTTGACTCACATTACACGTGGGCAATATTGGGGCGGGGAGGTTTTTTATTTTGAAATAATCAGATATAAAAATTAAGGCTTTTGATGATAGCGGGAAAAAAGGAGGCAAAAATCAATGAGTATGAAGGTACAATTGGATGCAAACTCTGCCAAGTGTACGAAAACGATGTCCGGGGCCGTAATGATGATTGAAGCTTTAAAACGTGAGAAAGTGGAGGTGATTTTCGGATATCCGGGAGGGGCAGTTCTACCAATCTACGACAAACTCTATGACTCTGGCATGTATCACATTTTAACAAGGCATGAGCAAGGGGGAATTCATGCAGCTGAGGGCTATGCGAGAGTATCAGGCAAACCTGGAGTCGTCATTGCCACATCAGGGCCAGGCGCCACGAACCTGATTACAGGACTTACAGATGCTATGATTGATTCCCTGCCGCTCGTTGTATTTACAGGCCAGGTTGCATCTTCCGTCATTGGAACAGATGCTTTCCAGGAAGCGGATGTACTCGGAATCACAATGCCGATTACAAAGCACAATTATCAAGTCCGGGATGTAAATGATTTCCCGCGCATCATCAAAGAAGCTTTTCATATCGCAACAACGGGAAGACCGGGTCCGGTTCTCATTGATGTTCCAAAGGATATCGCTGTAGCGGAAGGGATCTTCAATTATGACGCTCCTGTCCACCTGCCGGGATATCAGCCAAAAACAGAACCGAATTATCTTCAGATCAGAAAGCTTGTCGAAGCTGTCAGCAGTGCAAAAAAGCCGGTCATTTTAGCCGGTGCAGGAGTTCTTCATGCCAAGGGAAGCGAGCAGCTGAAAGAATACGCGGAACAGCAGCACATTCCAGTTGTAAACACATTGCTTGGTCTTGGGAGTTTTCCAGCAGATCACCCGCTCTTTCTCGGGATGGCCGGGATGCACGGTACATATACCGCAAACATGGCGTTATATGAATGTGATTTATTAATCAGTGTCGGTGCAAGGTTTGACGACAGGGTAACAGGAAACTTAAATCATTTTGCCAAAAGCGCAACGATTGCCCACATTGATATCGATCCTGCTGAAATCGGCAAAGTGGTTGAAACAAAAATTCCAGTCGTTGGCGATGCAAGACTTGTTCTTGAAAATCTCATTCATCAAAACGGCAAACGCAGTCAGCACGATGAGTGGCATACAGCCTTGCAGAATAACAAAAAGTCCTTGCCGTTATGGTACAAAAAATCAGATGAAGAGCTTAAACCTCAGCATATGATTGAACTCATTCATGAGTGGACAAATGGAGAGGCAATTATTACAACAGATGTCGGCCAGCATCAAATGTGGGCAGCGCAGTATTACCGCCTGCAGCAGCCTAATCGCTGGGTTACATCAGGAGGACTCGGCACAATGGGATTTGGATTGCCTGCAGCAATCGGAGCCCAGCTTGCTGAAAAGGACGCAAATGTCATCGCAATCCTTGGAGACGGCGGTTTCCAGATGACTCTTCAGGAACTATCTGTTATCCATGAGCTGAATCTGCCGGTTAAAGTAATTTTATTGAACAACGGAGTGCTAGGAATGGTCAGACAGTGGCAGGAAATCTTCTATGAAGAAAGATATTCACAATCTGTTTTTCAATCACAGCCTGATTTCGTTAAGTTAGCGGAAGCGTACGGCATGAAAGGACTGAAAATTCAGACTGAAGAAGACTTTCCGGCGTTCAAACAGGCTCTTTTATCAAAAGAACCTGTTCTGATAAACGTAAATGTTAGTCAGATGGAAAATGTATACCCGATGATTGCTCCAGGAAAAGGATTACATGAAATGGTGGGTGTTAAACCGTGAAGCGAATTCTTACACTGACTGTCAATAATCGCTCAGGGGTCCTTAATCGGATCACCGGTTTATTTACAAAGAGACATTATAATATCGAAAGCATCACAGTCGGTCATGCAGAAATTGAAGGAATCTCAAGAATGACGTTTGTCATTCACGTAGAAGACGAAAAAGAAGTTGAACAGATTACAAAACAGCTGAATAAACAGATTGATGTTTTAAAAGTACAGGATATTACGAATCAATCAATTGTCGCCAGAGAGCTCGCATTAATTAAAGTCATTGCACCTCCTGCGACCAGAATGGAAGTTCAAGGTGTGATTGAGCCTTTCAGAGCAACAATTATTGATGTAAGCCGTGACAGCGTAGTTGTTCAGGTTACAGGGGAAGCAGAAAAAATTGAAGCAATCATTGATCTTTTAAGACCTTATGGAATCAAAGAAATTGCCAGAACAGGCACAACCGCTTTCCCAAGAGGAACTCAGCGTGCTGCAAATGGCGCAAAAACATATTCAATCGTCTAACTAATTGACATTAAAAGGAGAGAATGGACATGGTAAAAGTATATTATAACGGTGATGTTAAAGAGGAAGTATTAGCAGGTAAAAAGGTTGCAGTTATTGGTTACGGTTCACAGGGGCATGCTCATGCACTGAACTTAAAGGACAGCGGAATTGATGTTGTTGTCGGCGTTCGTAAAGGAAATTCCTTTAACAAGGCTGCCTCAGACGGAGTAGAGGTTACAACGGTTAAAGAAGCAGCAGCTCAGGCAGATGTTGTAATGGTGCTCTTGCCGGACGAACAGCAGCAAAAAGTATATGAAGCAGAAATCAAAGACCAGCTTCAGCCAGGAAATGCATTAGTATTTGCACACGGATTTAACGTGCATTTCAACCAAATTGTCCCTCCTGAATTTGTAGACGTATTTTTAGTCGCTCCAAAAGGTCCTGGACATCTTGTCAGAAGAACGTTTGAAGACGGTGCGGGTGTTCCTGCCTTATTCGCAGTCTATCAGGATGTAACAGGCGAGGCGAAGGATCTTGCTTTAGCCTACGCAAAAGCAATCGGAGGAGCTCGTGCAGGAGTGCTTGAAACAACTTTTAAAGAAGAAACAGAAACAGACCTTTTCGGAGAGCAGGCGGTTTTATGCGGAGGGTTAACGTCTCTAGTAAAAGCCGGATTTGAAACATTAGTAGAAGCGGGATACCAGCCGGAGCTTGCATACTTCGAGTGTCTGCACGAGCTGAAGCTGATTGTTGACCTTATGTATGAAGATGGAATGGCAGGAATGAGATATTCCATTTCAGACACAGCACAATGGGGAGATTTCGTATCTGGACCTAGAGTTGTAGATGAAAGAGTAAAAGAATCGATGAAAGAAGTCTTGCATGATATCCAATCCGGTAAATTTGCAAAAGACTGGATCATTGAGAATCAGGTAAATCGCCCTCAATTCAACGCAATCAACAATCGTGAAAATGAACATCAAATTGAGGTAGTAGGGAGAAAGCTTCGTGAAATGATGCCATTTGTTAAGCCAAAACGGAAAGAAGTGGTCGCAAGTGCGAAAAATTAACCTATTTGATACAACTCTGAGAGATGGGGAACAATCAGCCGGAGTCAATTTAAATGCAAAAGAAAAACTGCAGATTGCCCTTCAGCTTGAACGTCTTGGTGTTGATATTATGGAGGCCGGGTTTCCGGCTTCCTCAAAAGGAGATTTTTTAGCTGTACAGGAGATCGCCAGAACAATTAAAAACTGTTCAGTTACAGGACTTGCAAGATCAGTTAAAACAGATATCGATGCAGCATGGGATGCCCTGAAGGATGGTGCAAACCCGAGACTGCATGTATTCCTTGCTACATCGCCCATTCATATGCAATATAAATTAAAGCAATCTCCTGAACAAGTCATTGAAACAGCCGTTGAATCAGTCAAGTATGCATCAAAATACTTTCCGCTTATCCAATGGTCTGCCGAAGATGCCTGCAGAAGCGAACTTCCATTTTTAGCGAAAATTGTGGAAGAAGTGATTGCTGCGGGTGCAAACGTAATTAATATCCCGGATACAGTGGGCTATATTAACCCGAAAGAATACGGTGAGATTTTTCAATATTTGAAATCAAATGTAAAGGGCATTGATAACGTCATCTTATCTGCACATTGCCATGATGATCTTGGCATGGCAGTTGCGAATTCTCTGGCAGCCATCGAAAACGGAGCCGGGCAAATTGAAGGTACGATTAATGGAATAGGTGAGCGTGCTGGAAATGCTTCACTTGAGGAGATCGGCGTAGCTCTCCATATTCGCTCAGATTACTTTGGTGCAAAAACCAATATGAAGCTTGATGAAATCAAGAAAACGAGTGATCTAGTAAGTAAGCTGACAGGAATGATGATTCCCCCGAATAAAGCTGTGGTCGGAAAAAACGCTTTTGCCCATGAATCAGGCATTCATCAGGATGGTGTGCTGAAGGAAAAAACAACGTACGAAATCATCTCACCGGAGCTTGTGGGAGTCGGCTCAAATTCGATGGTTCTTGGAAAGCATTCAGGGCGTCACGCATTCAAAAGCAAGCTTGCAGAGCTTGGATTCAGTGTAACAGAAGAAGAATCTCATAAAATCTTTAAAACGTTCAAAACGCTGTCTGAGAAAAAGAAAGAATTCACTGACGAAGATATTGCCGCTCTTGTAATAGAAGAAAAAGTAGAAAGAAGCGAGGATATGTTTGAACTTGTATCCCTGCAGGTTCAGTACGGAACATCCCAGGTGCCGACTGCTACAGTTACTCTCAAAAATCAGGAGCAGCAGTTAGTGCAGGAAGCAGCCACTGGCGGAGGAAGTGTAGAAGCCATCTACAATACGCTTGAGCGGTGCACAGGTTTTTCTATTAAACTGCAGGACTACCGGATTCAATCTAACAGCAGCGGCCGCGATGCCTTTGCTCAAGTCTTCGTAAGAGTTATGGTCGGAGGCGTTGAATCAAGCGGCAGAGGAATGGCGCAGGATGTTCTTGAAGCCTCTGCGAAAGCCTATCTGAATGCTGTAAATCGAATTCTTATTTTAAATGCTCAGGCTCGAGAAAGTCTAAAAGCTACTGTTTAATAAAAATCATGAAGGAGGCAGAGTTAAATGGAGAAGAAAATTGCATTATTGCCGGGAGACGGTATTGGAAAAGAAGTTATGGATGGTGCTGTGGAAATTTTAAAAGCAATTGAAGAACATTACTATCATCGTTTTCATTTTCAATATGGAATGATTGGAGGAGCGGCGATCGATGAAATGAATTCTCCTCTTCCGCAGGAAACGCTGCAAATGTGCAGAGAATCTGATGCAGTTCTGCTGGGTTCAGTAGGAGGGCCTAAATGGGATAAGAACCCATCTCATTTAAGACCTGAAAAAGGTCTGCTCGCTCTTCGGAAGGAACTAGATTTGTACGCAAATCTCCGGCCTGTTGAAACGGTTGAAAGCCTGCTCGATTCATCTCCGCTTAAGCGGGAGTATGTGGAAGGCGTCGACTTCATGATTGTAAGAGAATTAACGGGCGGTCTTTATTTCGGCAAGCCGAGTGAACGGAATGTGAAAAATGGGGAACACACGGTAGTCGATACGCTGTTTTATAAGCGTGATGAAATGGAGCGCATTATTGAACGAGCGTTTCAGCTTGCACAGGATAGAAAAAAGAAAGTGACTTCTGTTGATAAAGCGAATGTTTTAGAATCAAGCCGAATGTGGAGAGAAGTCGCTGAAGAAGTCGCAATGAAATTCCCTGACGTTGAGCTTCAGCATATGCTGGTTGATCATGCAGCAATGGCGCTTATTCATAATCCAAAACAATTTGATGTGATTGTCACTGAAAATATGTTTGGTGATATTCTAAGCGACGAGGCTTCTATGCTGACAGGATCCCTTGGAATGCTGCCGTCAGCAAGCTTGAGTGCAACAGGGCTGCATCTTTATGAACCTGTTCATGGCTCTGCTCCTGATATTGCGGGAGAAGATAAAGCGAACCCTGTCGCCATGATTTTATCAACAGCTATGATGCTGAGACACTCCTTTAAAATGGAGGAAGAGGCGGAAGCAATCGAAAATGCTGTTAAACATGTACTCGATTCAGGCAAAAGAACGGCTGATTTAACAAGAATGGGAGAAACACCGCTTTCTACCTCAAAGCTTGTTGAAGAAATCAAAGCAGCTCTTGCAGATGATCATACGATTTTTAACATTATGGAAGCTTACGCATAAACCTTTTCGGCGCTTTTCATTAGATGAAGAGCGCCAATCTTTTAAATTTTAAAGGGGGTATTTGTTTGAAAGCCAGAACAATTGTAGAAAAAATATGGGATGATCATGTTGTCTACCGGAAAGATGATCAGCCTGATCTACTTTATATAGATCTTCATCTGATTCATGAGGTCACTTCCCCGCAGGCGTTTGAAGGTTTAAGGCAGAACGGGAGAAAGGTAAGAAAGCCCGGAAATACGTTTGCTACAATGGATCATAATATTCCAACTGTTAACCGGTTTGAGATTAAAGATGAAGTTGCAAAACTTCAGGTAAGCGCACTCGAGGCCAATTGCCGCGAATTTGGAATCAGGCTTGCTGACCTTAATAGTACAGATCAGGGAATTGTCCATGTAATCGGACCTGAGCTTGGACTTACGCTGCCAGGAAAAACAATTGTCTGCGGAGACAGCCATACCTCTACACATGGCGCCTTTGGGGCATTGGCATTTGGCATTGGAACAAGTGAAGTGGAACATGTGCTGGCAACTCAAACGCTTTGGCAGCAGAAACCGAAAACATTAAATATCCATATAAACGGCTCGCTGAAAAAAGGGGTCACAGCAAAAGATGTGATCTTATATATTATCGGGACATTCGGGGTTCGCTTTGGTACAGGGTATGTCATTGAATTTACCGGAGAAGCGATTGAAAAAATGTCAATGGACGAACGAATGACCGTCTGCAACATGTCAATTGAAGCGGGAGCTCGTGCAGGACTCATGGCCCCTGATGAAACCACATTTGAATATATTAAAGGACGTCAATATGCTCCAAAGGGAAAAGACTTAGAGGAAGCCATTGCCTATTGGCAAAACCTGAAGAGTGATCCAGGGGCTGAATATGACGATAAAATCACCATTGAAGCTGCCGATATTTCTCCAATGGTTACTTGGGGAACGAACCCGGGCATGGCTGTAGCAGTTGATCAAAAAGTGCCGAACACCAGCATGTTCAACAAACAAGAAGAGAAGCAGGAAGCAGAGAGAGCTTATTTCTATATGGGGCTTGAACCGGATACAAGAGTGCAGGATATTGAAATTGATTATGTGTTTATCGGATCCTGTACAAATTCCAGAATAACAGACCTTCGTCAGGCTGCTGATGTGATTAAAGATAGACAAGTAAATCCATCTGTAAGAGCAATCGTTGTTCCCGGCTCCCAAAAAGTGAAGCTTCAGGCAGAAGAAGAAGGACTGCATCAGATTTTTATGAATGCAGGATTTGAATGGCGCGAATCAGGCTGCAGTATGTGTCTGAGCATGAATGATGATATTGTGCCTGAAGGAAAGCGCTGCGCTTCAACGTCAAACCGGAACTTTGAGGGCAGACAGGGAAAAGGTGCCCGGACCCATCTTGTCAGTCCGGCCATGGCAGCAGCAGCAGCAGTTTACGGCAGATTTGTTGATGTCAGAGAACTTACAGGAGGGATTGAAAGTGGAAGCATTTCAAGTGCACAAAGGTAAACTGGCTGTTTTAAACCGGTCGAATGTAGATACAGATCAGATTATTCCGAAGCAGTTTTTAAAAAGGATTGAACGGACCGGATATGGCAGATTTGCTTTCTTTGACTGGAGATATTTAAATGACGGTACAGACAATCCTGAATTTGAGCTGAATAAGCCTGAAGCAGCAGGAGCAAGCATCTTAGTGGCAGGAGAGAATTTCGGCTGCGGATTTCACGGGAGCATGCACCATGGGCCTTAGGGGATTACGGGTTCAAAGTCATCATTGCCCCGTCTTTTGCAGATATATTTCATCAAAATTGCCTGAAAAATGGACTTCTTCCTATTAGAATAGAAGAAAACTTTCATCAGCAGTTAATTCAGCGGGCCTCAACCCCTCATTTTGAGTGCACGATTGACCTTGAAAAACAAGAAATCCGCGACGGGGAAATGGTCCTTTACTCGTTCACGGTCGATCCATACTGGAAAGATATGCTGCTGAACGGACATGATGAAATTTCACTTACTTTCATGTATGAAGAACAGATTGCTGAATATGAAAAATCAAGAAGAGTCTGGATGTCGTAATTCCGGGCTCTTCTTTCCTTGTTTTCTAAAGCGTCCATTGGTACACTTGTAGGCAAATAGCAAGCCGGAGTTGATTCTACAATGATGGATGGAAAAAAACAGAGAAAAGTCATTCCCTTTCCTAACTTAAGTGAGCGTTTAGTTGATAAAGGATTGGAAGCGCTGAAAAATAAACAATTTAAAGAAGCTCTCTCACTTTTTTATGAAGTGCTGGAACTTGGAGAGGAAAGGGCTGAAATTCATCTCGGAATCGCATTATGCCTGATGGAACTTGGAGAGCTTGAAGAAGCAAAGGCAGTTTGCCGTAAAATGCTCCATGAAGACATCGGGGACTATTTTACTGTGCTGCAGGTTTATTTAACGGTTCTTATTCAGCTAAGACAATACAGTGAAGTACAGCAGACGATCGAGGCTGTGCTGCAGGAAAATCAGCTGCCTCACGATCAGGCTGAGCATTTTTACAAACTGCTTGATTTTAGCCGTAAAATGACCGAGGACGAAGATTTTCCGATTGATGAGGAAGAGGAAGATGAAAGCTATACAGAACCGAGAAATTTGCTTGATACGATTAATCAGCAGGTTGCCTATGTTCAATCCTTAAAAGACCGAAATGTATCAAGGCACATGCTGCAGCTTCAATCCATCTTGAAGAATGGTGGCAGCCATCCTGTTGTTCAATCAATGATTCTTCATTTGCTTATGGAGAATGAGGTGGCAAAAGAAGTGAAAATTGTTAAGTTCGGCAAAACGATGTCGCTGATTCCCGCAGAGCTTGAAGACTTATCTGAGCTTCCTTTTACAAAGAAAGTCCTGAATGTCCTGGATGATATTCTAGGTCAGGAGAATCCTGCTCTGTTCGAAGCAGTAAAAGAAGTATGGATCCGCCATTTGTACGTGTTATTTCCATTTTTGCCGGAACCGGCCGAAGCAAGGCTGTGGGCAGCTGCCCTTCATTATGCAGGCTATGAAATGCATGGCATAGCCGCACCGGCAGAAGAGGTCAGTTATACATATGAAGTAAAAGAAGATAGGCTGATGGAAGCAGCAAGAAAAATTTATGAAATAGAAGAAATTTCTTATTTGCAAATCTAACGTAAATGTTGAAAGGAATTTTTTCTATGTTATAATAAAATGGTTGTAAAATGATGATCAGCCGTACCAAAGAGAATGTACTCTTATGCGCGCAGACATCATACACTACACTGGCCGATTTAGTAAATCATCTACATAGGGGTATAACAAAGGAAGCACTTGTTTAAAATGGACAAGGCATACTTTGCCAAACCTAACCTAGATTATGTCACTATTTCAATAGATTTTTTGGAGGGAAACATATGTCTGCAAAATGGGAAAAGTTAGAGGGTAACCAAGGCGTTCTGACAGTAGAAGTTGATGCGGAAACGTTCAGCAAAGCCCTTGATGAAGCATTTAAAAAAGTATCAAAGCAAGTAAATATTCCGGGGTTCCGCAAAGGTAAAATACCGCGCGGCATGTTCGAACAGCGTTTTGGTGTAGAGTCACTTTATCAAGATGCTTTGGATATCATTCTTCCAGAAGTATATCCTCAAGCAGTTGAAGAAGCTGGCATCGAGCCAATCGACCGTCCTGAAATCGATGTTGAACAAATCGAAAAAGGCAAAAACTTAATTTTCACTGCTAAAGTTGTTGTAAAACCAGAAGTGAAATTAGGCGAATACAAAGGCCTTGAAGTAGAAAAAGTGGATGCAGAAGTATCTGAAGAAGATGTAGATGCTGAACTTAAAACATTGCAGGAGCGTCATGCTGAACTAGTTGTTAAAGAAGACGGCGCTGTTGAAAATGGCGATACAGTCGTAATCGATTTCGAAGGTTTCGTTGACGGCGAAGCATTCGAAGGCGGAACAGCTGAAAACTACACACTAGAAATCGGATCTGGCTCTTTCATCCCAGGCTTTGAAGATCAGCTTGTAGGCCTTGAGGCTGGCGGAGAAAAAGACGTTGAAGTAACATTCCCTGAAGAATACCACGCTGAAAACCTTGCTGGAAAGCCGGCAACTTTCAAAGTGAAGCTTCATGAAATCAAAGCAAAAGAACTTCCTGCTTTAGATGATGAATTTGCTAAAGACGTTGATGAAGAAGTGGAAAGTCTTGAAGCTTTAAAAGCTAAAACAAGAACACGCCTTGAAGAAACTAGAAAAGCTGAAGCGGAAAACACACTTCGTGACTCACTTGTAGACAAGGCTTCTGACAATGCAGAAGTTGACATTCCTCAAGTATTGATCGAAAACGAAGTAAACCGCATGATGCAGGAGTTCGAACAGCGCCTTCAAGCACAAGGCATGAACCTTGAGTTATACTTCCAATTCTCAGGTCAAGATGAAGATGCATTAAAAGAGCAAATGAAAGAAGATGCTTCTAAACGCGTGAAGTACAACTTGACTCTTGAAGCAATCGCTAAAGCAGAAAACATCGAAGTTACAGATGAAGAAGTAGATGCTGAGATTGCTAAAATGGCTGAAATGTACAACATGCCTGTTGAGAACATCAAGCAAGCTCTAGGATCTTTAGAAGGATTAAAAGAAGATCTTAAAGTACGTAAAGCGATCGACTTCCTTGTTGAAAACAGCAAAGAAGCTGCATAATAAATAGTAAAGAAACAAGGCGCGAGATGATTCGTGCCTTGTTTTGCAAAATAGATTTATTTTTAATCGCATTGGGTACTATATAATTACCGGATGCTACATACATATGTTAAGAAAAAGATTCATTTCCAGAGCAAGGATTTTGAACCCAAAGAGCGAATTATATATACTAATACTCTAATCTGCTCAGGCAGAGTGGTTTTATTTCCTGTACTCTACATACTTATGGTACAATGCAATACATACCAATTTTTCAGACTTTAACCGCTTCGGACCAGCGGTCAAGGTAAGTTGCGTGATATTCATTCCCATTACCTTTATACTTAGGAATAAGAAAGATAATCCATCCAGAGCAGCTTCTCCTATAGATGAAGATGTATGGGTACTTTGATGAAACAAAGATATAAGGGGTGAAAACATGTTTAAATTTAATGACGAAAAAGGTCAGCTGAAGTGTTCATTTTGCGGTAAAACTCAAGACCAGGTTCGTAAATTAGTTGCTGGACCAGGTGTCTATATATGTGACGAGTGCATCGAATTGTGCACAGAGATCGTTGAAGAAGAACTGGGAACAGAAGAAGAAGTTGAATTTAAAGATGTTCCTAAGCCGAAAGAAATTCGCGAAATTTTGGACGAATATGTCATTGGGCAGGAACAAGCGAAAAAGAGCCTTGCTGTAGCTGTTTATAACCACTATAAACGCATTAATTCCAACAGCAAGATTGATGAAGTAGAATTATCTAAGAGTAATATTGCGATGATCGGGCCGACAGGAAGCGGTAAAACCCTCCTTGCTCAAACGTTAGCACGCATTCTGAATGTTCCTTTTGCAATTGCTGATGCTACATCTTTAACGGAAGCTGGATATGTTGGGGAAGATGTTGAAAACATCCTTTTAAAACTGATCCAAGCTGCTGATTATGATGTAGAAAAAGCTGAAAAAGGGATTATTTATATCGATGAAATTGATAAAGTTGCCCGTAAGTCTGAAAATCCGTCTATTACACGTGATGTTTCAGGTGAAGGTGTACAGCAGGCGCTTCTTAAAATTCTTGAAGGCACGGTTGCAAGTGTTCCACCTCAGGGCGGACGCAAACACCCTCATCAAGAGTTCATACAAATTGACACAACAAACATCTTATTTATTTGCGGCGGAGCCTTCGACGGCATCGAGCAAATTGTTAAGCGACGCTTAGGCCAAAAGGTTATTGGCTTTGGCTCTGACAAAAAAGATGATGAGCTTGACCAAAAAATGCTGCTTTCAAAAGTGCTTCCGGAAGATCTTCTGCGTTTTGGACTTATTCCGGAATTCATTGGCCGTCTGCCGGTTATTGCCAGTCTTCAGCCTTTAGATGAAGAAGCACTTGTTGAAATTCTGACTAAACCTAAGAATGCTCTTGTTAAGCAATATCAAAAAATGCTTGATTTAGATGGTGTAGAACTTGAATTTGAAGAGAATGCACTGATGGAAATTTCTAAAAAAGCAATTGAACGCAAAACAGGAGCGCGCGGACTTCGTTCTATTATTGAAGGACTCATGCTTGAAGTCATGTTTGAGCTTCCATCACGAGATGATATTACGAAATGCATCATTACTGCTGAAACAGTCACAGATAAAGTACCGCCTAAACTGGTACTGACTGACGGCACGATTATTGAAGAAGATACGAAAACATCTGCATAATAAAAGCCTTGCGGGATATAAACCCGCAAGGCTTTTTTGTGTTTTTTAATGGCTCATATTGTTGCTTTAGAGTAGAAGTTTAAAACCATTAGTGGATTGTGGGGGATTAACTTGACTCCTGCGGGAAAATAGAGCGAAATGGAAGACCCCGCAGGCTCGCCGCGGAGGCTTCCACGCTCTCCGCGGAAAGGAACGGACAACATTTATAATCATAAACAACAATCTATGCGAAAACAGCCTTTTTAATTTGAAAGACTGTTTTTTTTATACATTAATATCGTAATTATAGTTAGGATAATCACGTTTATTCCGCAAGTCCCTCGGAGATACTAGCTTATACAGTGAAACTTTCATCAGCAGAAACGGTGATGATATGTTGAACAGATCGGGTATTTACGGGCAGTTACCCTCACCAGAGAATAAGTATTCCCTACTATTATTAGGTGAGGGTTTTTACTGCCCGTTAATGCGGATAAATTGACATCGCAGTAGGAGGGACCACTATGAGCTGGACTGGAATTGCATTATTTGTGCAACTGTTTTTCGGGGTCATTATTGGCTTGTATTTTTGGAATTTATTAAAAAATCAGCGTACCCAAAAAGTATCAATCGACCGCGAATCACGCAAAGAAATGGAACAACTGAAAAAGATGAGATCGATTAAATTATCGGAGCCTCTTTCTGAAAGAGTCCGTCCTAAAAGCTTTTCAGATATTGTTGGCCAGGAAGATGGAATCAAAGCGCTGAAAGCAGCCCTATGCGGACCCAATCCTCAGCATGTAATCATATACGGTCCTCCAGGTGTCGGCAAAACGGCGGCTGCTAGACTAGTACTGGAAGAAGCAAAACGAAATAATAAATCGCCATTTAAACCTGCCGCTGTTTTTATTGAATTAGATGCAACTACTGCACGGTTCGATGAAAGAGGGATTGCAGATCCTTTAATTGGATCTGTGCACGATCCAATTTATCAGGGGGCAGGCGCGATGGGACAGGCTGGTATTCCCCAGCCCAAGCAGGGTGCTGTGACAAATGCGCACGGAGGCGTTCTGTTTATAGATGAAATCGGCGAACTGCATCCCATTCAGATGAATAAACTGCTGAAGGTTTTAGAAGATCGTAAAGTTTTTTTAGAAAGCGCCTATTACAGTGAGGAAAATACTCAGATTCCAAATCACATACATGATATTTTTCAAAATGGACTGCCGGCTGATTTTCGTTTGATCGGCGCAACGACAAGAACGCCTAATGAAATTCCTCCTGCCATCCGCTCTCGCTGTCTTGAAGTCTTCTTCAGAGATTTGGAGCAGGCCGAACTTGCCGTTGTAGCAAGGAAAGCGGCAGTCAAAGTAAATATGAAGGTAAGTGAACCGAGCATAGCCACTTTAACTTCATATGTGAGAAATGGCCGCGAGGTCGTGAACATGATGCAAATTGCAGCAGGCATGGCGATGACAGAAGACCGCACAGAAATTACCATGGAGGATATTGAATGGGTGGTAAGTTCAAGTCAGCTTACACCGAGGTATGATAAAAAAATCTATGCGGATGCGAAAGTCGGTCTCGTCAATGGACTCGCTGTTCACGGTCCGAATTCAGGTTCTCTTCTTGAAATAGAAGTGACGGTCATTCATGCCAAAGATAAAGGGAATATTAATATAACAGGAATTGTGGAAGAGGAAAGCATCGGTGACAGAGGCAAATCGGTCAGAAGAAAAAGCATGGCCAAGGGCTCGATTGAAAATGTCATCACGGTCTTGCGGTCAATGGGCATTAAAGCTGATGATTATGATATTCATGTTAACTTTCCGGGAGGCATACCAGTAGACGGGCCTTCAGCGGGAATCGCAATGGCAACAGGCATTTTCTCTGCTATCCACAAAATTCCCGTCGATCATACTGTTGCAATGACGGGAGAAATCAGCATTCATGGCAGTGTAAAACCGATTGGCGGGGTTGTGCCGAAGATTAAAGCGGCTAAGCTCGCAGGTGCGAAAACAGTCATTATTCCGGCTGAAAATATGCAATCGATTTTAAAAACGGTTGAAGGCATACATATCATCCCGGTTACGAATTTGCAGGAAGTGTTCGATGTCGCGCTGCTGAATCCTCCGACTGAGGTGCCTGCGCCGATTACATCATTAATAAAACAAGACCTCGGGTAATCTCGGGGTTTTTTAAGTGAAAAGAATGATAAAATTCTGCGAATGTATATATGGCTTCATCGCCAAACGCATCGGCCAGAACAAATTTGTCTGCCCGAGTCTGACCAGTCGGTTCCGCTTTTCTTGATGTCCAGTTCCATGCCCAACTCCTCGGCCAGAACGGCTCAGCAAGCATTGGCAAAAAGCGCCTTCACTGGCTGATCCTTATCTGTCTGCCTGCGCTAACCGGGCGATTCCGCTTTTCTTGTTGTCCAGCTCCACCTCCTAGCCCCTCGGCCAGAACAAATTCCCTCAGGAAAGTCAAAACCGGACTTTTCGGGTGAATTCTTATCTGTCTGCCCGAGTCTGACCAGTCGGTTCCGCTTTTCTTGATGTCCAGTTCCATCGCCCAACTCCTCGGCCAGAACGGCTCCGTCTGTAAAGGCAAAAAGCGCCTTTTCAGCCGGATCCTTATCTGTCTGTCGGAGCTAAACGGGCGATTCCACTTTTCTTTTTTCCAAGGAAGTTATTTCTTTAGTCTTCTGACCGAGGAAAGGGTATACTACATAAGGTAACACTATATGATTTACAAATAGACACTGTTTTGCCGATGAGATAGAATTGTACAAGAATGAACTCATTATATTATAATGATTGATACTAAAGTCATGGAGGTGTATGACAGTTGGCGAAAAAAGAAGAGAAAATCGTCCCCCTCCTACCTCTTAGAGGATTGTTAGTGTACCCGACAATGGTACTTCACCTTGATGTAGGACGCGAAAAATCCGTACAGGCGCTTGAAAAAGCGATGATGGATGATCATATAATCTTTTTAACAACTCAACGTGATATTTCAATTGATGAACCAACCGAAGAAGATATCTTTACAGTAGGAACATTAACGAAGATTAAACAAATGCTGAAGCTTCCTAACGGAACAATCCGGGTTCTTGTAGAAGGCATGCAGCGTGGGAAAATCACTAAATATGTAGATGAAGGTGACTATTTTGCAGTAGGTGCCGATTCCCTAGAAGAAAGCACAGAAAAAGACGCCGAAGATGAAGCGCTCATGAGAACGCTGCTCGATCACTTTGATCAATACATAAAGCTGTCAAAAAAAATATCCGGCGAAACCCTTTCAACTGTTACAGATATTGATGAGCCGGGTAGAATGGCCGACATTGTCGCATCTCACCTGCCGCTTAAATTGAAAGAAAAACAGGAAGTTCTCGAAACACTGGATATAAAAGAGCGTTTAAACCGTGTCATTGAAATCATTCATAATGAAAAAGAAGTGCTTCAGCTTGAAAAGAAAATCGGCCAGCGAGTGAAACGGTCAATGGAGCGGACGCAAAAGGAATACTATCTCCGTGAACAAATGAAGGCGATTCAGAAAGAACTTGGCGATAAAGAAGGTAAAACGGGTGAAGTGGATATTCTGAACGAGAAGATTGAGAAGGCGGGCATGCCGGATCATATCAAACTTACTGCTTTGAAAGAACTTGAACGCTATGAAAAAGTTCCTTCAACCTCAGCTGAGAGTTCAGTAGTCCGCAATTATCTCGAGTGGCTCATCTCATTGCCGTGGTCGAATGCAACGGTGGACCGTCTTGATTTAAAACGTGCAGAAACGATTTTGGACGAGGATCACTACGGGCTTGAAAAAGTAAAAGACCGTGTGCTTGAATACTTGGCCGTTCAAAAACTGACAAACTCGCTTAAAGGACCGATTTTATGCTTATCAGGGCCTCCTGGAGTAGGGAAAACATCGCTTGCCCGTTCAGTTGCTAAATCTTTAGACCGGAATTTCGTGCGCATTTCACTCGGAGGAGTACGGGATGAATCTGAAATCCGCGGTCACCGCCGGACGTATGTCGGCGCAATGCCGGGACGCATTATTCAGGGCATGAAAAAAGCGGGAACCATTAACCCGGTTTTTTTACTTGATGAAATTGATAAAATGTCCAATGATTTCAGAGGAGATCCTTCTTCAGCCTTACTCGAGGTTTTAGATCCGGAACAAAATCATACGTTCAGCGATCATTATATTGAAGAGACCTATGATTTATCTAAAGTTATGTTTATCGCTACAGCAAACAACCTATCAACCATACCTGGCCCTTTGCGCGACCGAATGGAGATTATTACGATTGCAGGCTATACAGAAATTGAAAAAATTCATATAGCCAAGGATCATCTGCTGTCTAAGCAGTTAAAAGATCATGGTTTGAAAAAGTCTAACTTGCAAATCCGTGAGTCAGCTATTCAAAATATCATTCGCTATCATACCCGTGAAGCAGGCGTCAGAAGTCTTGAGAGACAGCTTGCAGCGATTTGCCGAAAAGCAGCCAAGCAAATTGTTGCTGAAGAACGCAAGAAAATTATCGTAACAGACAAAAATCTTGCTGATTATTTAGGAAAGAACAAGTTCCGCTACGGTCAGGCTGAGCTGGAAGATCAAATTGGTGTTGCAACCGGCCTTGCTTATACAACTGTAGGCGGAGACACGCTCTCAATTGAAGTATCGTTATCGCCTGGAAAAGGCAAGCTGATTTTAACCGGAAAACTTGGAGATGTCATGAAAGAATCTGCACAGGCAGCATTCAGCTTTATCCGTTCACGGGCAAAAGAGCTGAATATTGATGAGAATTTTCATGAATTGCATGACATTCATATTCATGTTCCAGAAGGCGCAGTTCCAAAGGATGGCCCTTCAGCAGGAATTACAATGGCAACAGCGCTGATTTCAGCTTTGACCGGAAGACCGGTCAGAAAAGAAGTCGGCATGACCGGAGAAATTACATTAAGAGGAAGAGTTCTGCCAATCGGCGGATTAAAAGAAAAAACGCTGAGTGCGCACCGGGCAGGATTAACAAAGATCATTATGCCGAAGGACAATGAAAAAGATATTGAAGATATCCCTGAAAGTGTCCGCAATGATTTAACATTTGTGCCTGTATCACACCTTGATGAAGTGCTGCAGCATGCGTTAGTAGGAGAGAATGAATGAAAGTAACAAGTTCCGAGATTGTCATAAGTGCGGTAAAGCCCGAGCAGTATCCAGATCTGGAATTGCCGGAAATTGCTCTTGCCGGACGATCAAACGTAGGAAAATCGTCGTTTATCAATAAATTGCTGAACCGGAAAAACCTGGCGAGGACGTCATCCAAGCCAGGCAAAACGCAAACCTTAAATTTTTATATCATTAATGAAGTGCTTCATTTTGTCGATGTGCCGGGTTACGGCTATGCAAAAGTTTCTAAGTCGGAGCGGGATGCATGGGGGAAAATGATTGAAACATATTTCACAAAACGCAGACAGCTTTGTGCTGCTGTATTACTTGTGGACCTTCGCCATGCACCATCAAAAGATGATGTGATGATGTACGAGTTTCTTAAGCACTATGATATTCCGACAATTGTAGTTGCCACTAAAGCCGATAAAATTCCTAAAGGCAAATGGCAAAAACATATGAAGGTTGTCAGAGAAACACTGAACAAGGATCCGGATGATCCGCTGATCTGTTTCTCTTCTGAAACAGGACAGGGCAAAGTAGAAGCCTGGTCTGCAATCGAGCATTATACAAATTTAAAGAAATAAGATGGAACCAGCCACACGGCTGGTTCTTTTTATAGGGCAAAAAAAACCAGCCGCACTCTGGGGCTGGAAGCTCATCATTTAAATCCCTGATCTTACATAATTTACTTTCTTTTAATAAATAATAAGTAAAAACCTCCAAGAATTAGCAGGACAGGCCAAAATTTCTGGATGACCTCCATCCCTTGCTCAACCCAGCCAAGCCCGTTTATGATTGAATCAAATGAGTGGAGAAAAACGGCTAGCAGGAGTAAAATGAAACCTTGTAAATAGCCTGTTTTGGTTTTTGCTCCCCGCAGCAGCATGCCGAGTCCGATAATAAAGGTAATGGCTGGTGCATGCTCTGGCCAGTTCGGAAAACGTTCGATGCTATGAAAATGAATCCCAAGTCCCAGCAGGAGAATCCCGGGAAGAATAGCGCTGTCATCTTGATCGAAGTGCCCGCCAATCAGAAACACCAGGCCAAACAGGACGAGCAAAGTTTGCCAGGATTCCTGATTTTCAAACAGCTGGATTTGAAAGGTTTGCAGAAAGTAATAAAATCCGATAGCAAGCAGGGCGAGAGCAGAGAAATTTGTCGATTTTTTCATTGATTTTCACCTCTAAATAGAACGATTTCCTTGATTGTAAGCACTTTTTTTGGTATTGTTCAAGGTGGACGAATATGTAACAGCTTTTGCTTTTAAATAGTATCATACCATAGACAAACAAGCTTTCAAGAACTGTTCACATTTAAAAAAAGAGAAAAATGCAGGTCATGGTATAATGGTAATAGTATTCTTGTATGTGGGGTGTATAGGATCATGCATATTTTAGTTGTAGGCTTAAATTATAAAACTGCCCCTGTCGAAATCCGTGAAAAATTAACGTTTAATCCAAATGAGCTCGGAGATGCAATGAAAGCTTTGAAAGGCAAGAAAAGCATCTTGGAGAATATCATTGTTTCGACTTGTAATCGGACAGAAATTTATACTGTTGTGGACCAGCTTCATACTGGCCGTTATTATATTAAAGCATTTTTAGCAGAGTGGTTTGGAATCGACAAAGATTCTTTTTCACCCTTTTTAACGATGTATGAAAATGATGGAGCAATCGATCATTTATTCAGCGTTTCATGCGGACTTGATTCTATGGTTCTTGGTGAAACCCAGATTCTTGGACAAGTCCGGTCAAGCTTCATGCTGGGGCAAACGGAAGACACAATTGGAACGGTCTTTCAGCACCTGTTTAAACAAGCCATCACCCTTGCCAAAAAAGCACACTCAGAAACAGATATTGGCGCAAATGCCGTTTCTGTTAGCTATGCTGCTGTAGAGCTTGCAAAGAAAATCTTTGGAGATTTATCATCCAAGCATGTTCTTATTCTAGGGGCAGGCAAAATGGGAGAGCTTGCTGTGCAGAATCTGCATGGAAGCGGAGTGCGCAAAGTGACAGTCATCAACCGCACATTTGAAAAAGCAGAACTTCTGGCTAAGAAATTCAGCGGCAGCGCAAAAAGCATGAATGAACTTCAATGCGCGCTTGTGGAAGCTGATATCCTGATCAGTTCTACAGGTTCAAAAGAGTTTGTTATTACGAAGGAAATCATGGCAGGGGTCGAAAAAATGAGAAAGGGCAAACCGCTGTTTATGGTGGATATTGCTGTTCCACGTGATCTTGATCCTGCACTTGATGAGCTTGAAAGTGTCTTTTTATATGATATTGATGATCTGCAGGGGATTGTGGATGCAAATCTTCAAGAAAGACAAAAGGCAGCTGAAGAGATTGGAATTATGGTTGAAGGTGAGATTGTTGCCTTTAAACAATGGCTCAGCACACTTGGTGTTGTTCCTGTCATTTCCGCTCTTCGTCAAAAAGCACTCGGTATTCAGGCTGAGACAATGCAAAGCCTTGAACGGAAGATGCCAAATCTTACAGACCGTGAATTAAAACTTTTAAACAAGCATACGAAAAGCATCATCAATCAAATGCTCCGTGATCCAATATTAAAGGTGAAAGAATTGTCTGCAGCACCTGATGCAGATCACACGCTGGATCTTTTCATGAAAATCTTTGATATTGAAGAAGCGGTAGAAGAGCAAAAAAGACAAGAAAACTCAATTTCTTTAAGCAGCTCAAAAGCACCGGTTGAGCAAGCAAAAGCTTCACTTCAATCGTAAGTGAGAGGAATTTGATTTATGCCAGAGATGAGTTTAACAAGAATCAATGAATTAATCATTATTATCTATGCGTTTAGTGTTCTCTTTTTTTTCATAGATTTTATTCATAACAACCGGAAGGCAAACAAGATTGCCTTCTGGTTGCTTTCTATTGTTTGGCTGCTGCAAACAATTTTTTTGTTTTATCAAATGTTTACAACCGGAAGATTTCCAATCTTGAATATTTCTGAAGGCTTGTACTTTTATTCGTGGGTGCTTGTTACGCTGTCAGTTGTATTAAACCGCTTTCTAAGAGTAGACTTTATTATCTTTTTTACTAACGTCTTAGGGTTTATTATGCTATCGATTCATACATTTGCTCCTTCCCAGTATGAATCGGCGGCTGTTTCAGGTCAGCTGATCTCTGAACTGCTGTTTATCCACATTACGATGGCCATTCTCTCATATGGCGCATTTACGCTGTCATTCGTTTTTTCTCTGCTTTACTTGATTCAATTCAATCTGCTGAAAAAGAAAAAATGGGGAAAGCAATTACTCCGAATCGATGATTTGGCAAAGCTTGATCATATGTCATATGTATTAAATGTCATTGGAGTACCAATGCTGTTATTAAGCTTAATTCTAGGAGTTATTTGGGCGTATTTGAAACTTCCAAACTTTCACTGGTACGATGCAAAAGTGCTTGGATCCTTTATGATGCTCCTCGTTTATAGTTTTTATTTATACAGCCGCATTGTGAAAGAGTGGCAGGGCAAGCAGGTTGCTTACTTAAATGCAGCATCCTTTTTAATTCTATTAATTAATTTCTTTTTATTTGGAAGTTTGTCCCGATTTCATATATGGGATTCATAATAAATGCACCATACATCAGGTTGAAAGTTGGAGGTACTCATTATGCGCAAAATAATAGTAGGTTCTAGACGTAGCAAATTGGCATTAACCCAAACGAACTGGGTGATTGATCAGTTAAAAAACATAGGGCTGCCTTTTGATTTTGAAGTGCGTGAAATCGTGACAAAAGGCGATCAGATATTAGATGTGACACTTTCAAAAGTAGGCGGAAAAGGTCTGTTTGTCAAAGAAATTGAGCAGGCCATGCTTGACGGCGAAATTGATATGGCTGTACATAGTATGAAAGACATGCCCGCTGTTTTGCCTGAAGGACTGACAATCGGCTGCATTCCTTTCCGTGAAGATCCGAGAGATGCATTCATTTCAAAAAATCATGTGAAGCTTTCTGAGCTGCCGGCAGGCGCGATTGTTGGAACGAGCAGTTTAAGAAGAAGCGCGCAGCTGCTTGCGATGAGGCCGGATCTTGAGATTAAGTGGATTCGGGGAAATATTGATACACGTCTTGCAAAGCTTCAGCATGAAGAATATGATGCAATTATTTTAGCTGCAGCCGGTCTGGCCAGAATGGGATGGAGTCAGGATGTTGTAACTGAATTCCTGGATGCAAATGATTGTGTCCCGGCAGTTGGACAAGGTGCACTTTCGATTGAATGCAGAGAAGATGATCACGAGCTGCTTGAGCTCTTGTCTCATTTTACGGATGAAGCAACAAGACTCGCGGTTCAGGCTGAGAGAACATTCCTTCATGTCATGGAAGGCGGTTGTCAGGTTCCGATTGCAGGCTATGCTACAGTTGCTTTTGATAACGAAATCTCCTTAACTGCTTTAATTGCCTCACCTGACGGAAAAGAGATATATAAAGAAAGAATCGTTGGGAAAGATCCGGAGGCGATCGGCAGGGAAGTTTCAGACCGCCTGATCAAACAAGGGGCTAAAGATTTGATAGACCGGGTGAAAGAGGAGCTTGATCTATAATGGCTCCTGACCTCTCCGGTAAGAAAATTTTAATTACGAGAGAGCATACACAGGCGACCACATTTGCCGAAAAAATTAAAAACGCCGGCGGAGTTCCCATTGTAACTCCGCTTATCCGTTTTGAAAAGGCAAAGAATGAAAAGCAAATTCATGAGATTATCGACAGCATCAAACCCAAAGACTGCCTAGTTTTTACAAGCACAAATGGGGTTGCTTACTTTTTTGACTTCCTGACTGAACATAATATACATATAACCAAATTATCAAAGTGCGTCTTTGCCGCAGTCGGCAGAAAAACAAAGAAATTGATAGAAGACAAAGGCTTCCCGGTCACCATCATTCCAAAAGAATATGTGGCAGAGCGATTAGCAGAGGAGATTGCAGCAACGACCACTGCCTCTCAGCATATTTTTCTGTTCAGGGGAAACCTCGCCCGAGAAATCTTAATCAATAAGCTTACGGATAAGGGCTTCTCCGTGACAGATGCCAAGCTGTATGAAACAATACATAATGTAGAAGATGGACAAAAAATCGAGCATTTGCTGAAGCAAAATGAGCTGGATTATATCACATTTACAAGCTCTTCAACCGTAGATGCTTTTATGAAAGTAATGAAAAACAAGGGTCTGGATTCGCTGCTTTCTGGGGTTACTTTGGTAAGCATCGGGCCTATTACTCAGCAGACCCTTGCCAATTACGGATTTAATGGGATTGTTTGTGAAACGTACACAATCGATGCCATGATAAATAGAATGAAAACTCATATTCAATCTGAAAGGAAATGAATAACTATGGACCTTCAATTTACAAGACACCGCAGACTCCGCACCACCAGCAGCATGAGATCAATTGTACGTGAAACTCACCTTCATGCAGAAGACTTCATTTATCCAATCTTTGTAGTAGAGGGAGAAAAGAAGAGAAATGAAGTAAAATCAATGCCTGGCGTTGAACAGATTTCACTTGATTATTTGAATGCAGAAATGCAGGAAGTATCCGATTTGGGCATTAAATCGGTTATCGTGTTTGGTGTTCCCGATGAAAAGGACGAGGTCGGTTCACAAGCTTATCATGACCACGGGATTGTTCAGAGAGCGATTACCCAAATTAAAGAAAACTTCCCTGACCTGGTTGTCATCGCCGATACTTGTTTATGCCAATTTACAGACCACGGACATTGCGGCATTGTTAAAGAAGGCAAAATATTAAATGACCCTACATTGGATCTGCTTGTACGGACTGCTGTCAGCCAGGCAAAAGCAGGAGCTGACATTATCGCACCATCCAACATGATGGACGGATTTGTAGCAGCAATCCGCCGCGGATTAGACGAAGCGGGTTTTGAAGATGTGCCGGTTATGTCATATGGAATCAAGTACTCAAGTGCATTTTACGGTCCATTCCGCGATGCTGCACACAGCACACCGCAATTTGGCGACCGCAAAACGTATCAAATGGATCCTGCTAACCGCATGGAGGCTTTAAGAGAAGCAGAATCAGATTTATTGGAAGGTGCAGATTTTCTAATTGTGAAGCCTGCTTTATCTTATCTTGATATCATCCGTGATGTAAAAAACAACTTCAATGTGCCGATTGTTGCTTATAACGTAAGCGGAGAATATGCCATGATCAAAGCGGCTGCACAAAATGGCTGGGTTGATGAAAAAGCGATCGTGATGGAAATGATGATCAGCATGAAACGTGCGGGTGTAGATATGATTTTGACGTACCATGCAAAGGATGCTGCACGCTGGCTTAAAGAACAACACTAATCGTAAGGGAGAATTCTTATGCGCAATTATGAAAAATCAAAGCAGGCCTTTAAAGAAGCGCAGGATTTAATGCCAGGCGGTGTAAACAGCCCGGTGCGCGCATTTAAATCGGTTGCAATGGATCCTATCTTCATGGAACGCGGAAAAGGCTCCAAGATTTATGATATCGATGGAAATGAATATATTGATTATGTTTTATCATGGGGACCGCTTATTTTAGGTCATACAAATGATGAAGTGGTTGAAGCAATCAAAAAGGTGACGGAATCAGGTACAAGCTTCGGTGCACCGACATTAATTGAAAATGAACTTGCAAAGCTTGTGATTGACCGTGTCCCTTCAATTGAAGTGATTCGCATGGTAAGCTCAGGAACAGAAGCAACAATGAGTGCATTGCGCCTTGCCCGGGGTTTTACCGGCCGAAACAAAATTCTCAAATTTGAAGGCTGCTACCATGGACATGGTGACTCATTATTAATCAAAGCGGGGTCTGGTGTTGCAACACTAGGTCTGCCGGACAGTCCTGGTGTACCTGAGGGAATTGCAAAAAACACGATAACGGTTCCATACAGTGATATGGAAAGCGTAAAATACGCATTTGAACAATACGGAGACGATATTGCGGGTGTGATTGTTGAACCCGTTGCAGGAAATATGGGAGTGGTGCCGCCGCTTAAAGGATTCCTGGAAAACCTTAGAGAAATTACCGCTCAATACGGCTCACTGCTTATCTTTGATGAAGTAATGACAGGTTTCCGTGTTGATTATGGCTGTGCGCAAGACTACTTTGGTGTAACACCTGATATTACATGCCTTGGGAAAGTCATTGGCGGAGGATTGCCTGTTGGAGCTTACGGCGGGCGTTCAGACATTATGAAGCAGATTGCTCCAAGCGGACCGATTTATCAGGCTGGTACCTTATCCGGAAATCCGCTTGCTATGACTGCAGGATATGCAACTTTAAAACAGCTGACTCCGGATTCTTATAAAGAATTTGGCCGCAAAGCAGATATTCTCGAAGAAGGCTTAACGGCTGCAGCGAAAAAGCATGATATTCCGATCACATTCAACAGAGCCGGCTCAATGATAGGCTTCTTCTTTACAAATGAAAAAGTAACAAACTTTGAAACAGCCAAAACATCTAATTTAGAGTTTTTCTCAAAATTCTACCGTGAAATGGCAAATGAAGGTGTCTTCCTTCCGCCGTCTCAATTTGAAGGTCTATTCTTATCTACAGCCCATACAGATGAAGATTTGAATAAAACCATTGCTGCTGCTGAAAAAGCTTTTTCTAAATTAAAATAGTCATTTGAAAACCCCTGTACAAAAATGTACAGGGGTTTGTTTTTAAGAGATAAGAAAGTATAAAATTTTGTGCTTCGATGTCTAGCTCCATCGCCCAACTCCTCGGCCAGAAAGGATCTGCAAGTAAAGGCAAAAAGCGCCTTTACTTGCAGATCCTTATCTGTCTGTCGGAGCTAAACGGGCGCTTGCGCTTTTCTTATTTTTCCTCATAACCAGATTTCCTGCTCAGCCACTTGCTTGCAAAAATAATAGCAAGACCAATTAAGCCTACTGCAGCCATCAGCCAGTCATCGACAATATTGAACCATAATGGGATCTGAAGCAAAAAAATAAGACCTATAATTATAAAAAATAAGGGTTTCATAGAATCTCCTGTGTTTTTCTTCTAGTATAGCAGGTATACCACAAAATAAAAAAGAGAGCCGGCTTTGGCCAGGCTCTCTTTATGTACATTAATACCGGCGGGAATCATCCTTCGCTTTTCCTACACCTTCTTGGATGTTGCCTTTAAGCTTATCTTTTTTGCCTTCACGCTGCATGTTAGGATTGTCTGTTGCATTGCCGACCTGGTCTTTCACTTCACCTTTGGCCTGGTTTACCTTGCCTTTTACTTTGTCGCTTAAACCTTGATCTTTTGACATTGCAGATCACTCCTTTTTGTATGTTACTGTCTATATTCCCTGTCCGGGGATCGTTGAAACACTTAATTGAAAATACTAAAAAGCCCTAATTGAATGAAGTCTAATTCGAAAAATCACTCATAATCTTTGAATCTGGAACATAAACCTTTAATGTCATAGCTATTTGGTTAGGCCATTGAAAGGAGGAGTTCAAGTTGTCACAGGATCAACAATCATCATTACGGTTTTCTGTTGAAGAATCCGTTTGGTTTCAAAAGGGACAGGAAGTAGGTGAGCTGTTATCCATCTCATTAGATCCAGACATCACCATCCAGGAGTTTGACCAGTACATCTCCATTCGGGGTGCACTGCAGTTAACGGGTGAGTACAAAATAGATGAGGATTATAACGAAGAGGAATTTGAATATGCCAATCTCCGGTTCGTAAGCAGTGTTGAAACCCGGGAGGAAGACGGCATTTCGCAGCTTGTTCACCGATTTCCTGTGGATATTACGATCCCAAGAAACAGAATTGGAAATTTAGAAGAAGTATATGTGACGATTGAATCGTTTGACTATGATCTATCTGAAAGCAGAAATCTTAAGCTTGTTGCAGATTTAGAAATAAGCGGAATCGCAAGTCAGGATTCTTTTGAAGAAGTTCAGGAAGAGGAAGAAGAAGAGCACACATATAACCACTCAACTGAAGAAGAGCTTGAGCCTTTGTACCGTTCTTCTCAGGCTTTGCTCTATGAAGAGGAGACTCAGGAAGCATATTCAGAAAGCTATGATGCCGTTCTTGCTGAAAACACTCCTGAAAAAGAAGAGTTTTATCAGCCTTTTGATGTAGAGGTCAGAAAGCAGGCAATCGAAGAAGAAACGGTACAGCCTGAAATTCATTATAATGCGGGAAGGCCAGCTGAAGATGAGGTCCAAGAGGTTTACTCAGCACCGCCTAAAAAAAGTCCAAAAAGCCGAAAAGAAGAAGCGAAAAAGCAGGAGCAGCCGAAGGAGACCGAAAACTCTCTTTATTTAACAAAGCTTTTTGGCAGAGAAGACGAAGAAGAGTTTTCAAAACTGAAAATCTGCATTGTGCAGCATGGTGATTCCATTGACAGCATATGCGACCGTTATAATATTACGGTCCAGCAGCTGCACAGGGTAAACCAGATTAGCTCAACGGCAGACGTGCATGAAGGGCAGACATTATATATTCCGGTTTATGCAAACACGCATTAAGATGGACAGAACAGCTTGGGGAGGAGTATTCCTCAGCTGTTTTTTTTGTAAGAATTAATCTCTAGTAAAGCAAGCTAAAATCGTTCACTTATTCCTTCTTAAAGGAAGGTGAGGTATAGAGTGGTGAGAGGAATTATGGATAAGCTAGTGCCTGTAATCAGCCAATATGATTTAACTGGCGAGTACGCGGAATCAATCAGTGACAAGCTGACCAAAATCTATGCAAGCTCAGGGGCATCTTATGCTTTAAAAAGAGTGACAGCAAACCGGAATGGGAATTTTATAGAAACCCTTCATACTGCTCATCAAAAAGGATTTTCCGGCTATGTGCCGATCTTCAGAAATAAACACCGGCAATTTTTCACCTCAGATGGCGAGAACTGGTATTACATCATGCCTTGGCTGCACAATGAGCCTGAAGAAGAGAGAGACGAGCGCCATAAAAACATGTTCAGGGAACTCGCTGTGCTCCATCAGAAAACAGCGACTGAGGAAAAACTGAATCAGGATGCGCTTAAAGTTCACTATGAAACGTTATCAAAGCAATGGGATGACAACAAAGCCATTTACGAAAAATATGTGGAAGAATGCGAAAAAAGATGGTATTTGTCCCCGTTTGAACTGCAGGCGGTTACGTATTATTTTGAAACAGCAAGAGCGACGGATTTTGCACGTAAGAAACTTGATGAATGGTATGAGATGATGAAGGAAAAGGAAGATACCCGCCAGGTTATTATTCATGGCAGAGCTTCCATCCATCACTTCCTATATGATGAACAGAACACTGGATTTTTAACAAACTTTGAACAATCCAGATACTCATCTCCAATCGATGATCTGCTTCTCTTCTATCATCGCACGTTTCATACGTATCCATTTGCGGATGATGATTGTGTGGATTGGCTCTATACGTATCAGCAGCAGTTTCCGTTCAGAGAGGAAGAAATGCTTTTATTCACTTGCTATCTTGCATATCCGGATTTCATCTACAGAAATTTAAAGAAGCACATGAACCATGGAAATCGAAGTGTTCCGGAGCTCAAACGAAATCAGGATCTCATTAAATCCTATTGGACTTTTAAAAACATCGAATACTTTGTAATGAAAGTGACCCAAATTGAAGATAATAAAAAAATAGCGGCAGAGCAATCATCATAAAAAAATCCCAATCATCTCACTGATTGGGTTCTTTAAATCCACTCCATATGAAGGGCTACACCAAGTAAAATCAGCAAGGATAATAGAACAAGGTCTACTGGAGAAGGAAAGATCAAAGTCCTTATCGTCTGGAAAATCGTGATCGGTACAATGAACTGGCCTGCAATCACTTTGAATTGCTTTACCCATGGTGACATATTGTAGTAATTAATTTTTCTGCGCATACAAATTCTCCTAACCTGTTGGCTCATGCTAACAAGATATGTGCATTTACCCAAATTTGTGCTGACTGTGAATAAAGGACAGAAAAATTGGAGAAGATGATTGACGTAAAATGATAAGATTGTATACAATAATACATATATGCTTTTATTGAATAAAAGAACATACATTGACAGGGAAGAGTAAAGCCGAAAGCTGTTTTTAGAGAGAGAAATCATTTGCTGAAAGATTTCTTAAACAAGCTCGCTTGAAGGTCGCCCTCGAGTAATTCTCTTGAACTTGAAGTAGAGAGAATCGGCATGAACGCCGTTATCCCATTTGAGAGCATAGGCTTATTTTCGCCTATGAAAAAAGGTGGCACCGCGAAATCAACTCCTTTCGTCCTTTTATTGGATGAAAGGAGTTTTTTATTTTGTCCAGCTTCTGCGCCTAGATCCTCGGTCAGAACGGATCTGAACAAGGCGCTTGCGCTTTTCTATTTAATCACCGGTTTATTTTTAAGGAGGAAGAAAAATGGAGAACAATGAACAAACACTCTCTACAAAATATGATCCGCAGGCAATTGAGCGTAACCGCTATGACTACTGGCTTGAAGGCAAGTACTTTGAAGCGACAAACGACCAGGAAAAACAGCCTTATACAATCGTTATTCCGCCGCCGAACGTTACGGGCAAGCTTCACCTCGGGCATGCGTGGGACACAACGCTTCAAGACATTGTGACCCGCATGAAAAGAATGCAGGGCTATGACGTGCTGTGGCTTCCTGGCATGGACCATGCTGGAATTGCTACTCAGGCAAAAGTAGAAGGAAAGCTGCGCGAGGAAGGCAAATCCCGCTATGATCTTGGCCGGGAAAAATTCGTTGAAGAAACATGGAAGTGGAAAGAGGAGTATGCTTCTCATATCCGCACGCAATGGTCAAAGCTTGGACTAGGACTTGATTACTCGAGAGAGCGTTTTACATTAGACGAAGGTTTATCAAAGGCAGTAAATGAAGTGTTTGTATCACTTTATAAAAAGGGACTTATTTACCGCGGTGAATATATCATCAACTGGGATCCTCAAACAAAAACAGCTTTATCGGACATCGAAGTTATTTATAAAGATGTTCAAGGCGCTTTTTACCATATGCGCTATCCTCTGTCTGACGGCTCAGGCTTTATTGAAATCGCTACAACCCGTCCTGAAACGATGCTTGGCGATACAGCCGTTGCCGTTCATCCGGAAGATGACCGCTACAAGCATTTAATCGGAAAAACAGTTGTGCTTCCAATCGTTGGCCGTGAAATTCCGATTGTCGGAGACGACTACGTCGATATGGAATTTGGATCAGGAGCTGTTAAAATTACGCCTGCGCATGATCCGAACGATTTTGAAATCGGAAACCGCCATGACTTAGAACGTGTTCTCGTGATGAATGAAGATGGAACAATGAATGCTAAAGCAGGCAAGTACAATGGTCTTGACCGTTTTGACTGCCGCAAGCAAATCGTGAAAGATCTTCAGGAGATGGATGTTTTATTCAAGATTGAAGAGCATCTTCATTCTGTCGGGCACAGTGAACGAAGCGGAGCCGTTGTAGAACCATACCTTTCAACACAATGGTTTGTTAAAATGCAGCCGCTTGCTGATAAAGCGATTGAGCTTCAAAGCAAAGAAGAAAAAGTAAACTTTGTTCCGAACCGATTTGAAAATACGTATATGCGCTGGATGGAAAACATCCGTGACTGGTGTATTTCAAGACAGCTATGGTGGGGACACAGAATTCCGGCATGGTATAACAAAGAAACAGGCGAGGTTCATGTTGATCACTCACCGCCTGCAGATATCGAAAACTGGGAGCAGGATACAGATGTGCTCGACACTTGGTTCAGCTCTGCGCTATGGCCGTTCTCAACAATGGGCTGGCCAGACACAGAATCAATCGACTATCAGCGCTTCTATCCAACAGATGTGCTCGTAACGGGCTACGATATTATTTTCTTCTGGGTATCCCGCATGATCTTCCAGGGTCTTGAATTTACAGGTCAGCGTCCATTTAAAGATGTGCTGATTCATGGACTTGTACGCGATGAACAGGGCCGCAAAATGAGTAAATCTCTTGGCAACGGCGTCGATCCAATGGAAGTCATCGAGAAATATGGAGCAGATTCACTGCGTTACTTCCTGTCTACCGGAAGCTCTCCGGGCCAGGACCTGCGTTTCAGCTATGAAAAGGTAGAAGCGACTTGGAACTTTGCAAATAAGATCTGGAATGCTTCACGTTTTGCTTTAATGAACATGGACGGCCTGAAATATGAAGAAATTGATATCAGCGGCGAAAAGTCAGTCGCTGACAAATGGATTCTGACTCGATTAAATGAAACCATTGAGCATGTGACCAAACTTGCTGATAAATATGAATTCGGTGAAGTTGGCCGCCTTCTTTATAACTTCATTTGGGATGATTTCTGTGACTGGTATATCGAAATGGCGAAGCTTCCGCTTTATGGGGACAATGAAGAGGCAAAGAAAACAACTCGTTCCATTCTTGCTTATGTGCTTGATAACACAATGAGACTTCTTCATCCATTCATGCCATTCATTACCGAGGAAATATGGCAGAACCTTCCTCACGAAGGCGAATCAATTACGATTGCCAAATGGCCAGAAGTTGATGCTTCATTAACGGATTTAGAAGCTGCTGCAGATATGAAGCTGCTTGTTGAAGTGATCCGTTCTGTAAGAAACGTGCGCGCAGAGGTAAATACACCTATGAGCAAGCAGATTCCGATGCTGATTAAAGCGAAAAATGCGGATGTTGCACAGCAGCTTGATCAAAATCGCGCTTACATTGAGCGTTTCTGCAACACAAGCAGTCTGACAATCAGCACGGATGCAGAGTCAGGTGAAAAAGCAATGACTTCTGTCGTAACGGGAGCTGAGCTTATTTTCCCTCTTGAAGGCTTAATTAATATTGATGAGGAAATCTCACGCCTTCAAAAAGAGCTGGACAAATTAAATAAAGAAGTCGAACGTGTTCAAAAGAAACTGAGCAATGAAGGCTTTGTGAAAAAAGCACCTGAAAAAGTAATTGAAGAAGAACGTGCGAAAGAAAGCGATTATGTAGAGAAAAGAGAAGCTGTTCTTTCAAGAATCAGCGAATTAAAAGGGTAAGCTTTTTAGAGAGGCTCGGGTTGTGATCGGCAGAATCACACCCGAGTTTTCATGTAAATAGAGAGAAAAGGGGCAGAGGCTCATGTTTCAAACCTATGAGGAAGCTGTAGATTGGATTCATTCCCGCTTAAGATTCGGGATCAAGCCAGGATTAAAGAGGATGACCTGGATGATGGAAAAATTAAATAATCCCCATAAACACATTCGCGCCATTCACGTTGCGGGGACAAATGGCAAGGGTTCAACTATTGCCTATATGCGCAATGTTCTTCAAGAAGCAGGGTATACAACAGGTACGTTTACCTCTCCGTTTCTAGAAACATTCAACGAAAGAATCAGTATGAACGGCAAACCCATTTCTGATGAAGAAATGCTGTTTTTAGTAAATATGATCAGGCCTTTTGCAGATGAACTTGAAGAGACAGAGCTCGGCGGACCGACTGAATTTGAAGTGATCACGGCCATGGCTTTCTACTATTTTGGAAGACATGAAAAAACGGATATTCTGCTGCTTGAAACAGGTCTTGGCGGCACATATGATTCAACCAATATTGCAGAACCGATCTTAACGATGATCACAAGCATCGGCTTTGACCACATGAATATTCTTGGCAATACAATCGAAGAAATCGCTGGTGAAAAAGCGGGTATCATCAAGCAGGGCATTCCTATGCTGACGTCTGTTGCAGATGAACGTGCTTTAAACGTCATTAAGAAGAAGGCAAATGAGATGAACGCTTCTCTTTACTATGATTCTTTTCCGGTATTGTCTCACCAGCCTATCCCAAGAGGAGAAAGGTTTGAAATGAAGACGCCGTTCAGTCATTATCAAAATCTTGAGATATCAATGCGCGGAGAGCATCAGGTTCAAAATGCCGCTCTTGCAGTGATGGCACTTGATTATCTGCGGGCGAATGAATTATTCCACATCGATGAGCAACATGTCATTAAAGGTCTTTTGCAGACAAGCTGGAGCGGCAGATTTGAACAGGTATCCGAATACCCCGCCATTATTGTTGACGGTGCTCATAATAAAGAGGGAGTAGAAAGCCTGACAGCAGTGATGAAACGCCATTATCACGGCAAAAAGATTCATATTCTTTTTTCTGCTTTAAAAGATAAGGAATACGCTGAGATGATTGATATTCTCTCTTCGATTGCAGACAGCATGCATTTTACAACCTTTGATTTTCCGAGGGCCGCTTCGGCTGCAGAGCTTTTTGAGGCGTGCAGGCATCCAAAAAAAGAATTTGATGAAGAATGGAAATCTGCTTTTGATAAAATGATGACAGCGGGAGAATTAGGAGATATCTTCTTGGTGACAGGATCTTTGTACTTTATTTCAGAAGTCAGGCCTTATTGTCGAAATTTCTTATCGGAAAATTAGGCTGATAGTCCTAAAATAAATGACAGATATCTGAATTTTTGTTAAAATATAAAAATAGTAAAAGATAGAGAGGGGGAACAGTACGTGGATAAACATCTTAAAGTTGTATTGTGGGTGTCCTGGGCGATTATGTTTCCGTCAGCACTATATGCAGCCTACTATTTTTGGCCGCCGATGATAGCAGGCAATGAGCTGGAAATTGCAACTTTCCTGATCTTGATGTGTATTGTTTCCATCTTTCCTATTATCGTAAACGAAACACCTGTTTTTTTCGCCCAGGGTGTATCGATTTCTGTTTTTCTGCTCTTCGGTCCATTTGTTGAAATGATCCTGATGCAGGTTTCCCTGACGGTTCTTCTTATTAAGCTTCGCGTAGGTTCTAAAGAAATCTACCGCTACCCCACAAATTCATTGATGTTCATAATCGTTTCGATCGCAGGGGCGGCAGTCTATTATGCTGTTGGCGGATCACACGGGCAAACTGAATTCACTCTGGAATTCTTAGCAAAGGTCATTATTTATGCTTTTACCATCTGCCTGACCAATCACTTTTTTCTCCAGCATGTGATCAGAGGCTTCTTTTATAAAAATAAAGAAAAATTCTTTTCGAAAGATTTCTTATGGGAGATCTTCACCACTCTCATGTTCCTGCCCGTTGGAATCATGCTGTATCTTTTATATAAAGATTTAGGTCTAGAAGCATTGTTCTATGTAGGAATTCCATTTGTCGGAATATCCTTTATTCTGCTCCTGCTTTCAAACAGCCAGCGTTTGAATACATACCTTCAGCAATCGAGTGAAATTGGCCATCAGCTTACTGAAAGGCTGGAAGTAAAAGAAGTGCTGGACGTCTATATTGATAAGCTGACATCCATGATCAAAGCAGACTACGCTTATATAATTGATGTCATCAATGAATATGAGCTTAAAGTCATCCGGAAGCTTGAAAATGGACAGATTTTATCCAATACAAAAGAAACGCTTTCTGTTCATCAGGGGATCGGCGGGCTGGTTTATGCCAAAAAGAAAAGCGTTCTTTACAAAAAACGTGAGCATTGGGCAAAGCTTGAGAAAACTCTGCTGCCTGAAACGATTGAAAGTATGATTGCGGTACCGATAGTCAGAAACCAAAAAGTCGTTGGCATCGTGGTGCTTGCTTCTGACAAAAAACGCTCCTATGATCAGTCACAGCTGATGATCGTTGATTTATTAACTGCCTATCTCGGTGTTGCGATTGATAATGCAAGAAGCTATGAGGAAACGAAAAAACAAAGTGAACGCTGTGCGCTCACAGGTCTCTATAACTATCGCTATATGGAGAAGCTGCTTGAATCGGAGTATATGGAACTAGAAGGCGGTAAACTAAATCATTTATCCCTTATCTTGCTCGATATTGATCACTTCAAAAAAGTGAACGATACATACGGGCACCAGGCGGGAAATGAAATCCTGATCACACTCGCAGACCGGCTGGTAAAGTTTATCGGAGACCGGGGCACCGTTGCAAGATATGGGGGAGAAGAATTCGTAATCCTTCTGCCAAACGTAGACAAGATGGCATGCTTTGCCATCGCTGAAGGGATCCGTAAAACGATAGCCAACCGGTCATTCTTGATTGATCAGGGCATTCAAGCCATTGGCAGGCGCCAATCCGTTCCGATCACTGCGAGCATAGGATACGCAACTGCTCCTTATGACGCAGAGGGACCGCTTGACCTTATCAGACATGCTGACCGTGCCATGTATATCGGAGCCAAACAGGCAGGACGAAACCGTGTGGCGGAGTATGTGAAATAGAAAACCAGCTCCTTTTGCGGGTGCTGGTTTTTTGGTGTTATTCGATTTTTTGGTCGATTTCGGTGATCTGCAGTTTTTCCACTGTCGGCAGGCCGACTGGGGGATTTTGAATTAACTCTGGCTTGAATTCTATTTGCAGACGGGACGGCAGGTTTGGATTGGTTTGGTTTTTTTCTAGATACAATCCTCCTAGAGAGTCAAAATTGCTTGTATTTAGATTAGGGTTATAAGAAGAATGTCCTGTTGTAGGATAAGTCTCCCCTTTAGTAGCATTTAAAGTAATATTTTTACCGTAGACGCCTCCATTTATCTTAATATTAGACCCGACTCCATAGATTTCAAGATCTTGATCTGAATAAAGGAAAGCATCAATTTCTCTTGCCGTTTTTTGAAAAACATTATTATTAGCTACTCTTAAACTGCCTTTGCTTAAAATAACAGCAGTTCCTCCGCTCTTGTTTGACAAGTCCTCGATTGTGCTGTCGCCGGATACAAAAATAGTTCCATTCATATTTAAATTCTTTTTGATGCCGACATTTCCTGAGTTGTAAATATGAGAGTTGACCGTTAAATCAGAAATGGCTGTATCGCCATCAATAAAAATATAGTTTTCATTATTAGTAATATCAATTTTCCCTGATAAAGCATTCGTTTGTTTTTTACTGTTCTTTATGTATACATTCCCTGCTACTTTTAAACTGCCTTTGGAGGTCAAAATGATTCCTTCTTCTAAAGTAAGATCTCCTTTAACTGTTAAGTCGCTTTCTACTATCAGAAAATGTTTAAAGACAGCATTATTATTTATAACCTTTGAAGATTTGATAGATGAATCATGATAGTCGGATGAGAAATTCTTTTTGGTATCTAAATCCTGTTTTTTGTCTCCTATAATCTTTTGAATATTAAATTGTTCAAATTGAATGGATCGGTCTTTTACAGCCGGTGTATTAGGTAAATAGGTTTTAAGTGTGCTCATATCATTAACCGGATGCCATGTAGGTTCCTTGCCTTCAAAGACTTTCAAGCCCAAAGAGGTTGCTTTTTTAACCATTATATTTCCGTCAATTATAGGATAATCAGTTAATGGGGTGTAAATGTTGTTATTTACCATAAACTTTGCATATCTGCTTAAGTAGATGCCGTTATTTGCGAAAATGTCTCCTTTAATAGTGGCGGCCCCATTAAATATTAATTTTCCCTCAGTCACTGTGCTGAACCTGAAGATATCTGCAGCAGAGGTAATGGTTACTGTTTTAGTTAGGTATCTCATTGAATCGCCTATTTTGACTTTTATTGTGACCATTTCAGAAAAGCGGTTATCGTTTGAAGTAATGGTTCTTATATTTTTTGGATCGAATTTAATACCTTCATTAGGTAAATTTAAAGATTTAATGTTGGCTTCCAATTCTGATTTTAAATCCTCTCCGCTGATTTGATTCAAATTCACCTCATTATTAAACTGGTTTATCTTATTTTCTAATCGGATCATCGATTCATCCATCTTCATTTCCGCTGCAGCAAGATTCTCTGTATAACTCTCTGAGTAAGCGGTGAATTTCTGGGAGCTGAGCGTCATTCCGATTAAAGAGATTCCAAAGATCGTCACGATTGTGAAAATAAGGACAACATTCAATAAAGCATACCCGTTTTGATTTTTTAGGTTCATACCGTTTCCTCCATCAGGACAAGTCAAATATTTTAATGATTTTATAAGGTTCAGCGTTAGAATTTTTCGTATTTATGATGAGTGTACATACTAATTGATTGCCGATTATGAGAAATTTCGTATCTTTTAAGATGTGGCGGTCATCGCTAATCTGCTTGCCACTGATGAATAGAGCATTCCCTTTAACTTCAATAGAGAATGTGTTTCTGCTTTCGGTAAATTCTTTTTTATTCTCATCATAAATCTTTTCGATTTCTAAGAGATTTACAGCCTTCACCTCAGTATCAATCTGACTGTCAGATGCAAATTCATCTGTATTTTCCATTGCTTTATTTAAAGCATCCAGAATAAGAACAGATTCATTTCTCAATTCATTTTTTGTCATTGTAAGATTCCCGGCTTTAAACATCCCGGTCTGAAAGGAAGCACCTAAAATAATAACCATTGAAGACAATGCCAGCACAGCCAGCAGTTCAATTAAGGAGATTCCTTGTTGATTTTTTAACAGCTTCATCATTTTCGAATGTACCCCTCAATCTTTGAAGTACCAGAAGTATTTCCTGTATGGGCTGACACAGTAACTTGAATTCGGATTAATTGATCAGTCTGGATCCTATTTGGATCTGGAGGAAGAAAGGAGACAGCAGCTTCATAATCAGCAGCATTAAACATCGATTCAGGTAAACCCAGCTTTTCAGTTATTTCTTTTCCTGATAAATTCTCAGGTGGATATCCCACTTTTTTCTCAGCTTCTTTAAATCCCTCTGCCTGATATTTCTCCAGGAGACTCTTACTCAGCTGCACAGCAGACAATTTTTTGTCGAATGTATTTGAGTAAGAAGCACTATTTACAAAGAACCCACTTAAAACTGAAAACATGATGGCAAGTATCACAATAGATGCCAGAACTTCAATTAAAGTGAATCCTCTCTGACTGATAAACCGCTGTTTCATTACATTCACCTGCTTATATACAAAATATATTGGCAATTCTTCCATTTCTTTCTTTTCTTCTCTTAAAAGCTATTATACAATAAAACTAGTCGATTATTGTCTAGTATTTGGAAATTATTAATTCTTATTTCATGGGTTTATTTAACTAGTAAAGGGTGTTGGGGTTTGAGTGCAGAACAAATGATTTTAGCTATAGTAGGTGTCTTGATTATTTTTCCTTTCCTTGCAAGGCAGCAGATCCCAGTAAAACGGTCTAAGATATGGATCGTTGCTCCCCTGTCTTTCTTGCTTGCGGTAATTGGTGTTGCAGCTAGTTATTTTTTCTCATTATTGAGCGGATTGCTGATTCTGGTTATTTTGACAGCGGCAGCCGGCTTCTTGTTTGTAAATTCTCTCAGGATGCAGGATGTTGTACCTGCTGCTGCTGAGGTCGTAAAACTGTCTGCTAGGCCAGAAAATACAGCTTTGCCTGCAGATTTACCCCGTCCTGCGTCAAACCTTTTAGAGGATGACTATATTCCTGAACTGGCTTATGTTTCTTCCGGGGAGGAAGAGATTGATATAGACTTTGAATCGCTTCTTAACAAAACGAATCTAGTTAAAGGAAGGTCATAAAAATGGAGAAGGCTGTGAAAGTAAAAATCTTTGTCCTATTAACAGGATCTGTGTTCTTCATTTTTGGTTTTTCTGTTTTTGGTGCAAAGGCATACGGAGCACTATTTTCTGATAAAACGGTTCGTGAAGGTGTGGTTGTAAGCGGTGTTGATCTTTCAGGTTTAACAGAAGAAAAAGCCGCTGCCAGGCTGGATGATGCCATTAAGTCGTGGAGAGAAAAGAGCTTTTATTTCCTTCAGGCGGATAAAGAGCTCACTCTAGATTTAACACTTGTGGAATTTGATGTGAAAAGAACAGCAAAACTCGCACTTGAAAATAAAGCTGCAGCCATTGCGGTTAAATTGAATGAAGCAGCTTTTACAGCGTTTCTTCAAACTGAATTGCCCGCGGAAATCTTCCATGCCGTTGATCGAAAAGCTTTAACAGCTGAGATTGAAGCTGCCTCATCAGAGCTGATAGAAGGAATTATTTCAATTAATCTGGATGAATATTACTTGAAAGAAAAAGCGCCAAAAACCATTATTGCGGGTACATCCCTGGCAAACGAGACATTCATTTTGGGAAATCCGCTGACATTGACAATTGAACCTAAACAAACTTTTTCATTGGCATCATATATAGAAACAGCCGGTCTGCAGGACTTTGATGATGCCGCTTTAAAGTGGATTGCAACGGGAATTTATCAAACGATTCTTTCCGCAAATTTTGAAATAGTTGAAAGACATATAAGCCAAGTGCTGCCTGCCTATGCTGAGGTGGGAAAAGAAGCGAGTTTCACAATGGGTAAGCAGGATTTTATTTTTTATAACCCAAACGATACTGTTTTTGAAGTAAAGCTCACACAAAATGCAAGTTCCCTGCTTATTTCACTGGAAGGACTGGAATTTGAAAAAAGCTACAGCATAACGATGGAAAATGACAAAAGCTATAAACCTAAAAAAATCATCCAGTATGATCCTGCCTTAGCAGAAAATACAACAAGAGTAGAAGAAGAGGGGATAGAAGGGAAGTCTATTTCCGTCTACCGCAATGAGCTCGATCAAGAAGGGAACATCGTTTCGACTGAGTTTATTTCAGATGATTATTATGCTCCTGTGCACCGGATTGAAAAGACAGCATTAAAAGCAGTTCCAGAAGAAAGCCCCGCGGCTCCTGATCAAAGTGAAACACAAGTTAACCCTGGAACAGATGGCGCTGCACCAAGTGTGAATTCCAATCAAAATCCTAATTCGGATTCAGATCAAACTAAGAATCCGACAGAAGCCTCAAACGTTGCTTTGAGTCCAGAACAGACTGTGAATTCTTCTTCTAATGCTCCTATTTCTGCTGAAGATCATGAGTTATGGGAAGAACCCGCATTTGAAAAGGGGGAGAGATAAGTCATGAAGCAAATGAGAAAAAGACTTGGTGACCTTCTTGTTGAAACGGGTCTTATTTCCGAAGAACAGCTGCAGCTGACGCTAAAAGAAAAAAGCGAGAAGCAAAAACTCGGTGATGCCCTGCTGCAGCGCGGTTATATAACAGAACAGCAGCTGATTGAAGTTCTTGAATTTCAGCTTGGCATTCCGCATGTAAGTCTGTTCCGTTACCCGTTTGACACCAAACTGTTTACCCTGATCCCAAAAGAAACGGCCAAGCGCAATTATATGATTCCTTTAAAAAAAGAAGGAGACAAACTTTTTGTAGCGATGGCGGATCCAATGGATTTTTACGCAATTGAAGATTTGAGGCTTTCAACAGGCTTTCAGGTTGAGCCGGCTATTGCCACAAAAGATGATATTCTGCGCACGATTACAAAATATTTTGATATGGAAGAAGATATCGATCAGCTGATTGGAGCGCCTGAAGAAGCGGTGCAGGATGAAAGACTGGCTGATGCGGATTCTCCCATCGTAAGGCTTGTCAACCAATTGCTGCAGAATGCGGTGCAGCAGCGGGCAAGTGATATTCATATTGATCCGCAGGAAACAAAAATTGCTGTACGATATCGCATCGATGGTGTTCTGAAAACAGAAAGAACGCTGCCAAAACATATGCAAAGTGTTCTGACAGCAAGAATCAAAATTATGTCCAATCTTGACATTACAGAGCAGCGAATACCGCAGGATGGGCGGATTAAATTGAATCTCGATTTTCATCCGATTGATTTGCGGGTAGCTACCCTGCCGACCGTGTTTGGAGAGAAGATCGTTTTAAGGGTGCTTGATTTAAGCAGTGCCCTAAATGATATGAATCAGCTTGGTTTCCATAAGACGAATCTTCAGCGATTTGCAAATTTGATTGAACGGCCATCCGGGATTGTGCTGATCACAGGTCCGACCGGGTCTGGAAAGTCCTCTACTTTATATGCTGCACTTAATAAACTGAATTCAGAGGATGTGAACGTCATTACCATTGAAGATCCTGTTGAGTATCAGCTTGAAGGCATCAATCAGATCCAGGTCAACACAACTGTTGGCATGACGTTTGCAAAAGGTCTTCGATCCATTTTAAGACAGGATCCAAACATTATCATGGTAGGGGAAATCAGGGATAAGGAAACAGCAGAGGTTGCAATCCGGGCTTCGCTTACAGGACATCTTGTATTAAGTACGCTGCATACGAATGATTCAGTCGGAACGATTACCCGTTTAATAGATATGGGAGTAGAACCTTTTCTTGTAGCCACATCATTATCGGGAGTTGTCGCACAGCGTCTTGTCAGAAAAGTTTGCCGTGACTGCGCTGAGAGTGTTCCGTCTTCGGTAAGAGAAACGGAGATCTTTGCTAAAAGAGGCATGACTGTAGACAGAATAGTCAGAGGCAGAGGGTGCGGTACGTGCAACATGACCGGGTATAAAGGGCGTCTTGCCATACATGAGCTTTTAGTGATGACCGATGAAATGAAAAAAGTCATTATGAACGGGGAATCGTTCTCAAAGCTTCGTGATCTGGCGGTTAAAAATAAAACGCTGTTTCTAATTGATGATGGTCTTCTTAAAGTAAAGCAAGGGCTGACAACAACAGAAGAAATTCTGCGAGTTGCGCTATCGGAGTGATAAAGAAATGAAATCAAAACTAGAAGGAATTATGCGTGCGGCCTTTGAGTTGAAGGCCTCTGACATTCATCTTACAGTCGGAATCTCACCTATGCTTAGAATTAATGGGGAACTGAAAAAATACAGCAATACCGTTCTTCAGCCTGCCGACACAGAGGAAATGGCGAAGTCGATTCTGCCGCAGGCGATGTGGGACAAGTTTCAGGAAAAAGGCGAACTTGATTTTTCATATGGCATTCCCGGGATCTCCAGATTCAGGGTGAATACGTATAAGCAGCGCTCATGTGTAGCGCTTGCAATCAGGATTATTCCGACATCAATCCCAACACTTCAGGACCTCAAACTGCCAGAGATTTTAAGCGCGATCTCCCACAAACCTCAAGGGTTAATATTGGTTACAGGTCCTACTGGCAGCGGGAAATCTACAACTCTTGCAGCGATGATCGATTATATGAACCAATCGAGCAGAAAGCATATTATTACGCTGGAAGACCCGATTGAGTATTTGCATAAACATGGGTCATGCATCATTGATCAGAGAGAAGTCGGCTTTGATACTTTGAATTTTGCAAATGGATTAAGAGCAGCGCTGCGCCAGGATCCAGATGTGATTTTAGTAGGGGAAATGCGGGATTTAGAAACCGTGCATACTGCCATTACCGCAGCTGAAACAGGGCATCTCGTTTTAGGGACGCTGCACACATCCAGCGCTCCTTCAACGATTGACAGGATCATTGATGTCTTCCCTCCAAATCAGCAGGGGCAGGTAAGAATTCAGCTTGCCTCTGTTCTCGTTTCGATTGTGTCGCAGCGGCTGTTTCAGACGATAGATTTTAAAGGAAGAAGAGCAGCAACAGAGGTATTGGTCAACAATCCGGCAATCGCCAATTTAATACGCAATGAAAAAATCCACCAGATTCATAACATCCTTCAGACCAGCCGCGATCAAGGAATGATGACACTTGAGGCGAGCATAAGAGAGCTTGTGCAATCAGGAGTGATTCTGCGTGAAATGGCGGATCCCTTTTTACAGGAGACGATGAATTAATGGCTAGATTTAAATACGAAGGACGGGGCAAAACGGGCCAGTCAAGCGGAGTGATCGTCGGTACATCAAGGCGCGAAGCCATTCTGAAGCTTCAAGAAAAGGGCGTCCGGATCACAAAAATAGAAGAATTGCAGGAAACGCTGCTCACAAAAGAAATCAGCATTGGAAACCCTGTGAAACTTCAGGATTTTGTCATCTACCTGAGGCAATTTTCAACGCTGTTAAAAGCAGGAATATCTGTCGTTGAAGCGACAAATATTCTGGCAAGACAAACCGACAGCAAGGCTCTAAGCAAAGCGCTATTTGACGTAGAAGAGGACCTGCGTTCAGGAAACCCTCTCTCTGCAGCGGCCGGAAAGAATAAAAAGATCTTCACTTCGATGTTTACTAACATGGTAAAGGCTGGTGAAGCTGCCGGGAACATGGATGAAACCCTGGACAGGCTGGCCGTTCATTACGAAAAGCAGTATAAAACCAGGCAGAAAATCATTTCAGCTTTAGCCTATCCGGCAGTTGTCGGCATTGTTGCTATCGCAGTAGTCATCTTTTTATTAGTAGCGGTTGTGCCGACATTTGTTGACATGTTCAGTGATTTTGGAGCAGAACTGCCTCTGATTACCCAATTTGTGCTTGGAGCAAGCGAGTGGATGCAATCGTTCTGGTGGGCGGTCATTATAGGCATTCTAGCAATCTCTATTGGTCTGGTATTCATGAAGAGTCAGCCTTCAACTAAGTATTACTTGGATATTGTCATCTTGAAAACCCCTATTTTCGGAAGAATGCTGCAAAAAGCAGCTCTTGCAAGAATGACGAGGACTCTTAGTTCGCTGTTCTCAAGCTCTGTTCCGATATTACAGGCTATTTCAATAGTTGAGAATATCGTTGAAAACGAAGTGATCAGCAGAGTGCTGAAGGATTCAAGAAATGCCCTGGAAAGAGGGAACTCTTTGACAGAGCCAATGAAGGATCATTGGGTATTTCCGCCGCTGGTCACCCAGATGATTGCAATTGGAGAAGAAACAGGATCACTGGATGAAATGCTCTCAAAAGTAGCTGATTTTTATGAGGAAGAAGTAGAACAGGCGACAGATCGTCTCAAATCATTAATCGAACCGTTAATGATTGTTTTCCTTGCAGGAATTGTCGGTGTGGTCGTGACTTCTATCCTAGTACCTATGTTTGATATTTTTAACAAAATAAATTAAAATTTGACAAAAAATTAACAACATCATCCAATTTTCTATGCTATAATGACGATAGTCTACATACAAAGAACTATATTACTAATTTACTAGTTAAGGGGAGAAAGACATGCTTAAAAAGATGTTAAAGAACGAACGAGGATTAACGCTTATTGAGTTACTTGCTGTTGTTGTTATTTTGGGGATTATTGCTGCGATTGCTGTGCCGGCTATTGGTGGAATTATTGATAAGTCTAAGCAAGATGCTGCTGAAGCAGATGCAGTTCAAGTTTTAACTGCTGCAAAACTATATATTGCTAGTAATCCAATTAAAAGTGCAGAAACAATAACTCAATCTAGTACAGTAAGTGATACAAAGTTAAAAGATTATATGGAGAATGGTCCAACTGCCTATAGTATTACGATTACACCGCCGACTAGTACTAATAAAAATTACACTTACACTGCTATTTCGGCAACAAAAAATGGGAAAACTGCTACTGCAGCAACCGAAGCAGCTCTATTAGATAATTAATTGTTATAAAATGGTGATATATATAAATTTAATGCTGTTATTACTCTACGGCCTCCTACTAGGATCTTTCTTCAACGTAGTAGGTCTCCGCATACCAAATAAAGAATCCATAGTGGCGCCCCGGTCAGCATGTCCGGGGTGTCATCATACGTTAACGGCAGGAGAGCTTATTCCGGTTGTTTCCTACTTGCTTCAGGGCGGGAAGTGCAGAAAGTGCAGGGCGAGGATTTCTCCGCTTTACCCGTTTGTTGAGATGATGACGGCAATTCTTTTTACGATATCACCGCTATTGGTGGGATGGTCAAAAGAATTGGTTATTGCGCTTACTCTCATCTCGTTATTTATGATTATCTTTGTCTCGGATATCAAATATATGATTATTCCTGATAAAGTGCTGTTCTTTTTTGCAGGTTTGTTTTTAATAGAAAGAATTTTTATTCCGCTGGCTCCTTGGTGGGATTCACTGATTGGGGCTGCGGCCGGTTTCTTTTTGCTCCTCTCAATTGCTTTCATGAGCAGAGGCCGCGGCATGGGCGGCGGAGATATAAAATTGTTTGCTGTGCTTGGTTTCGCTCTTGGCTGGAAACTGGTTCTGCTGTCCTTCTTTTTATCATGTCTGGCTGGTTCCGTGATCGGCCTTGCTGCTATTTTAACGGGCAAACTGAAGCGCAGGCAGCCGATGCCGTTTGGGCCGTCAATTATGGCTGGAACCTTGCTTGCTTACTTTTACGGCGAAGAACTTTTAATGTGGTATTTCAGAATGATTGGTTTTTAGGGCAGGGGGAGAAAAAAGTGAAATTATCTGGATTTGCGCTTAATAAGAAAATAGGGAATTTGACTATTAAAGATGAAGTGATCCGATACATAGAATTGAAACAGTCAAAGCCGGTGGTTCTCCAGACATGTGTTGAGCGCTATCTCCCGGAAGGTTTGATTCGGGGAGGCGTCATTCAGGATTTTGATACGTTGTCGATGATCGTGGATGAGTGTGTACAGGATTGGGGCATCAAGGGCAGAAAAGTCCGGTTTACGGTTCCAGATGCTTTTGTTGTCATCCGCAAGGTTACGGTACCAGGTGACCTTAAAGATGATGAAATTAGAGGGCATCTTTATGTTGAAATTGGTTCATCTATTCATCTCCCTTTTGATGAGGCAGTCTTTGACTATATTGTTTTGTCAAGGAGCGGTAAGCATCTTCAATTGCTGCTTTTTGCTTCGAGTGAAGAGCTTGTGCGATCTTATTCAGATTTGCTTGATGGGGCAAAACTAAAGCCTATCGCTGCAGATATTTCTCCGCTCTGCAATTACCGTCTTTACTCTCAACAGGCTGAAGCTGAGAAGACAGATTCATCAGCCATGCTGATTCAATTTGATTTGACAGCCGTGAATTTAAGTATTTTTCAGCAGCAGCAGCCCGTTTTTATGCGCAATATAGAAATGGAGAAAAACCACATGATTCTGGATCGTGGAGACATCCCCTTAAAAGAAAGCACACAACTGCTCTTTCAGCAATCAGAAGAAAAATACATTAAGATATCTGTTTCTAAAGAGGAATTTCTGCTGCAGGTTGATGAAATTCTGAAAGAAATGGATCACGTTCTGAATTTTTATCGTTTCTCCTTAAATCAGGGCAATGATGAAGTTTCATCGTTTATCTTAACAGGCGATCATCCCATGCTGGCTGATGTCCATGAGAGGCTTAGCGCCAGGTATGATTTAAAAATTGCTGCATTGAAACATGTGCAGGCAGAGCTTGCAGACAAGTCTCCGCTTCCTGCTTCGTTTTATTTAACAGCAGGTCTTGCCTTAAAAGAGGTGCATTAAATGCTGGCTGATATTAATTTACTTCCCAAAAAAGACCCGAGAAACGTTGCTGCTTTATCCCTTTATTTCATTATTGCATTCATAACGCTAATTATGGCTGTCACCTTTTTCATACATAGCTATTCAGCGAATCAAAATCTCAGTGCCATTCAAGCAGAAATCACACAGCTTGAGGCGGAAATTGCAGCCTTGACTGCAAATGACTCAGGCGCAGCAGGCAGCTCTCAATCGTCAATAACTGCTTTGCAGACAGCTGTTGACTATTCAGAGGGTATTTCACTTGATACGGTGCCTATCTTAAGGGAGCTATCTAAACAGCTTCCGGAGAGAGGCTTTTTCAAAGCTTATTCGTATAATGACGCCGGAGAACTGACCCTGACCGTTCAGTTTGATACCAATCGTGAAGCAGCCTACTATTTAGCGAGGTTAAAGGACTCTATTTTTTTCACTGATGCAGATTTAACTAGTTTGTCTGCAGCAGCAGAAGCCGATCTAGTGAATTCTCTTTCAGAAAGCAATTCAGCGAGTGAAGAGGCTCTTCCGAGAGCTGAAGCTCAATATTTGCTTAAAGTAAACCCAGACTATGTGAATCAATCCAGTGAGGATGAAACCAATGACAATCCATCTTCATAAAAAACATCTCATTTTGCTGCTGGCAGCTGCTTTTGTGCTCGGATCTCTATATGCCGGTGCCTATTACCTATTCATCAAACCAGTGAATGCTGAGATTGATAGTTTATCAAGTATGAAAACCATGCAAGAAGAGCAGTTACAGCAGAAAAAAAGCAGCGAGGCTTCGACACAAACTAAGCCAGTTGTAAATTCTGTAGAATTACAGCGAAAGGTCCCGGTTTCCCCGATGGTTGAGCAGCTTGTCCTCGACCTGGAAAAAGCAGAAACTGTGTCTAACAGCAGGATTCAGAATGTGACATTTGCAGAAAGTGAAGACACTCTGCTGCCGCCTGCTGCTCCCATTGAACCTCAAGCAGATCAACCTTCGGAAAATCAGGCAGGGGCACCTGAAGAGGACGGAACACAAGAAACAGCTGATTCTGAAGAGAAACAGGATTCTTCTCCTGCTGTCGCTGCAGAATCTCTTGCACCGCTGCCGGATGCACCTGAGGGACTGAAAAGAGTGATTCTTTCACTTGAAGTGACATCCAGGCATTACTTCGATATGGAAACATTTATCGAAACCCTTGAACAGCAGCCGCGGGTCACCAAAGTTGATATTTTAACGTTTGAAGGACTTCCTGAGCTTACTTCACTTGATCAGGAGGCAGAGCCGCTCACATATACGCTGCAGGTTTCAGCTTTTTATGCGGATGGTTTGCAGGATCTCAGCGAGGAAACACCTAAGGTTGCTGCTCCTCAGCCAAGCAATAAATTTAATCCTCTTTCTTCGTCTCTTGAAACGGAGGATGGCGAATAGGGTGTTTATTTGACGAAAACCTTTCTGAACAAGACGACAAATGTCTTGTTCTTTTTTTATTTTCGTATGCTAGCATGGAATTCAGATACGAGAATCGTTTCAGATAGGCGGTGTTGAATTGGACAAGCAGCGGGCAAATGCAATTAAGATCAAGATCAATGGGGAAGAGCGCAAACTGAAGAGTGTGAAACAGCCGAAAAAGAAACCGGACGAAAACGAACAGGATGGGGGCACTCTGAATTTTCCTGTTCTGAGCTGGGATGAGAAAGTGATGGCTGAGAAAGAAGTTGCCGCTTCTGGTGCAGAGAAAGAGGATGAGTTTTCTTGGGTTTTGCCTGAGGATGACGGTGAAGTGTTTCAGGATGATCCGAAAGTAGTTGCTTCTAAAAAATCATCTTCAAAGGGTAAAGGCTCCCCTTACTTCGGCATGGGCAGAAAGAATTCGCTCAGCACCTATCCATTTAAACAATATGCGGTTACCATCATTCTCGCGATTGTGCTTGGTGTGAGCTTTGGATTCGTTGCACTGAACTTTATTTCAAATGAGGATTTGCCGGCAGCCCTGCAGCAGGCTGGCGCTGAGTCAGAGCAAGCGGCCGCTCCAGCGGATTCTAAGGGTGGCGCGGCAGGTTCAGGGGAAGCTTCTGCCGACATTCAGCTGTTCTTCGCTCAAATAGGAAAGTTTTCAACGGAGGACGGGGCAAAAACTACAGCTTCTGACCTTAAAAGCAAAGGGTTCCCTGCTATAGCTGTTGAAGAAGAGGGCTCCTACTTTGTGTATGGCGGTGTCGGAAATGCCAAACAGGAAACAGATGGTTTGAGCAATGTGTACAAAACCAGCGCCATCGAACCATGGAGCGGGAAAAGTGCTGTTTTTTCAATCAATACAAATGAAGACGCAAGTGCCATTATCAATCATTTTAAATCGTTAGTGACTTTATCTTCATCCGCTGTTACAGGTCAGACAGATGGGATTGAGGCGGAATCTGATGCGGTTTTGACAGAACTGAACAAACTCAAACCGAAAGATGAAAATCTTGCAGCTGTGAAAAAAGGTTTGACGGATGTTTCCATGCTTTTAAAAGAAGATGTAAACGAAAAAACAGGATGGGCTGCCCAGCAAAAGCTTATGGATCTCTTACTGACATTAAAATGAAGATTGTCCTTCTATAAAAGGGCAATCTTTTTTTATTGTTTAGCTAAATTATATAATGTAGAAGGTTGTGGAAAAGTAAATAATGTTATCTAAGGCAGGCGGAAGCGCCTGAATCGTACCCCGCAAAACCGAGAAACGATATTAGAGGGTAAGGAACCGTCGGAATCGTACCCCGCAAAACCGACTAACGGTATTGGAGGGTAAGAATGACCATGATAACCTCTCCAAAAAAAGAGAATACCTCCCGTTTTCCGCCTCAGTGCAGCGATCATCTTTCACCATCCAGATTCCTAAACCTGTTTTCACATAAAAAGTCGGGACCCGGACTTTTCTGTCGGATTCTTATCTGCCTGTCGGAGTGGGCCTTGGCGCTTGCGTTTTTGTTCTGCAAAATCGGATTTTTCCTATTTGTGTATCCCCTCAGTGTTTGCTACGATACAAATGTATCTCCCTTTTAAACCGAATGAAAGGATGTTGAAGGATGGAGCAACACCTTATTTTGGCATCAGGTTCTCCGCGCAGAAAAGAACTGCTTGAGAATGTTCGTGTGCCTTTTACAGTTGTAATCAGTGATGTAGAAGAAGTTGTGGATCCAAAGCTTCCGCCTTCTGAGATTGTGATGTCGCTTGCAGAGCAAAAAGCTGCAGCCGTAGCAGACCGTTTCAATGAATCGTTTGTTCTTGGAGCAGATACCCTTGTTGTATATAATGGAGAAATTTTAGGCAAGCCGGCCAACACAGAAGAAGCAAAGCAGATGCTTACTAAATTATCAGGCAATACACACCAGGTTTTAACAGGGGTTGCCATTCTTTTTCAAGAAGAGAAAATCTTGTTTTATGAACAAACAGATGTCACCTTCTGGACAATTTCAGAAGAAGAGATTGAAGATTATATCGATACAGAGGAGCCGATGGATAAAGCAGGATCCTATGGAATTCAAGAGCTCGGTTCCCTATTTGTGAAAGAAATAAAGGGCGACTACTTTTCGGTTGTGGGATTGCCAGTCGCACGCACGGTCAGAGAGCTGAAGAAAGCAGGATTTTCGCTTAAATAAAGGATTAAGCAGAGAGGGAAATAGGAGGAGACGACGATTGGAAGTTTTAAAAATCCATGATTTCCCTGAAGAAGACAGGCCCCGTGAAAGATTGATCCACGACGGTCCTGAAAGTCTTGCAAATCACGAGCTGCTTGCTATCTTGCTTAGAACAGGTTCAAAAAAAGAATCTGTTCTGCAGCTTTCAAACCGGCTCCTCACTCACTTTGAGGGTTTAAGGTTTCTTAAAGAAGCATCGGTTGGGGAACTGACAAGCATCTCTGGAATAGGGGAAGCGAAAGCCGTGCAGATCCTCGCAGCTCTTGAATTGGGCAGAAGAATTAACCGCCTCACATACGAAGACAGATATGTCATCAAGTCCCCTCAAGACGGTGCCAATTATGTAATGGAAGAAATGCGGTTTTTATCACAGGAGCATTTCGTTTGCCTCTATTTAAATACGAAAAACCAAGTGCTTCACAAACAAACGGTGTTTATCGGCAGTCTTAATGCCTCGATTGTCCATCCCCGCGAAGTGTATAAAGAAGCTTTGAAACGGTCGGCAGCTTCAATTATCTGCATCCATAATCACCCCTCGGGAGACCCTACTCCAAGCCGCGAAGACATCGAAGTCACAAAAAGGTTAACAGAGTGTGGTAAAATGTTAGGGATAGAGCTTTTGGACCATCTTATTATCGGTGAGCAAAAATATGTGAGTTTAAAAGAAAAAGGATATTTGTAACACTTTTATTTTTGCGTAATTACGCTATAATAATGTTTATGAGTTTTTTTAGTTCTCATATGACCACTTGAAAATAAATAGTAGAAAGTAATTCGGTTTTTAGAAAGGGAGATACATCTGATGTTTGGAATTGGGACAAGAGACCTTGGTATAGATTTGGGTACAGCAAATACCCTTGTTTTCGTTAAAGGAAAAGGAATTGTGGTTCGTGAGCCTTCGGTTGTAGCGATGCAGACAGACACTAAGTCTATCGTTGCAGTAGGAAACGACGCAAAAAATATGATTGGACGCACACCTGGAAATGTTGTGGCGCTCCGCCCGATGAAAGACGGCGTAATTGCCGATTATGAAACAACTGCATCAATGATGAAGTACTACATAAAACAAGCAACAAAAGGTAAAGGTGTTTTCTCCAGCAAGCCTTATGTTATGGTCTGTGTTCCTTCCGGCATTACAGCAGTAGAAGAGCGGGCAGTCATTGACGCGACAAGGCAAGCAGGCGCACGTGATGCTTATACGATTGAAGAGCCGTTTGCAGCTGCAATCGGTGCGAATCTTCCTGTCTGGGAACCGACTGGAAGCATGGTGGTTGATATTGGCGGAGGCACGACAGAAGTGGCGATTATTTCTCTTGGAGGAATTGTTACGTCTCAATCTATCCGCGTTGCCGGTGACGAAATGGACGATGCCATTGTCAATTATATCCGCAAAACATATAACTTAATGATTGGTGACCGTACTTCAGAATCTATTAAAATGGAAATTGGTTCTGCAGGGTCCGCTGAAGGTGTCGATAATATGGACATTCGCGGCCGTGATTTACTGACAGGTCTTCCTAAAACGATTGAAATTACAGCTAAAGAAATTGCAGAAGCTTTGCGTGATACGGTCAATTCAATTGTTGATTCTGTTAAAAATACACTTGAAAAAACACCGCCTGAGCTTGCGGCGGATATTATGGACCGCGGCATTGTTCTTACTGGAGGCGGAGCATTGCTTCGCAACATTGATAAAGTGATCAGCGAAGAAACAAACATGCCTGTTTTAATTGCAGAAAACCCGCTTGATTGTGTTGCAATCGGTACAGGGAAAGCTCTTGAGCATATTCATTTGTTCAAAACAAAAGCAAGAGACAGCCGCTAATTGTGAAATAAACATTAAGAGGGTGTAAAGTCACATGCCACAGTTTTTCTTGAATAAACGTCTTATCTTGTTGCTGGTTAGTATCATCTTTTTAGTGGCATTGATTGGGTATTCTTTAAAAGAAGACAGACAGCTAACATGGCCAGAACAATTTGTTAAAGATTCAACAGGATTATTCCAAACTGTATTTCATAAGCCCGCACAATATGTAGCGGGCTTCTTTGAGAATGTCGGCGATTTGAAAAATACATATGAAGAAAATAAACTGCTTAAAAGCAAAATTGACGAGCATATGAAAATAGAGACCGAGCTTCAAGAGCTGAAGCGGGACAATGAAAAGCTCCGGGCTGAAATCGGCGCAGAAGAATCGCTTAGAAAATATAATCCGATTGTTGCCACTCTAATTGCAAGAAATCCGGATCCTGGCCGCTGGTTTGACCTGATTACGATTGATAAGGGATCACAGCACGGTATCCAAAAGGACATGGCCGTCATTACGGATAAAGGATTAATCGGAAAAATTAAAAATACGTCAAAATTCAATTCAACCGTTCAGCTATTAAGCTCGCCGGACCGCAAAAACCGGATTGCAGCTGAAATACAGGGCAAGGAAGGGCAGCCAAATATTTTCGGATTGATCGAAGGATATGATGAGAAGAAAAAAGCGCTGCTTCTTAAAAAAATTGAATCTGATGTTAAGATTGAAAAAGGGCAGAAGGTGGTCACCTCGGGGAGCAGCGGAATCTTTCCAGAGGGCCTTGTCATTGGTGAAGTCATGGAAGTAGAGCCTGATTCATACGGACTCTCGCAAATGGCCTACATCAAACCTGAAGCTGATCTTTATGATATTGACCGTGTTTTTGTTACAGAGCGAGTGAAAGAAACGATTGATATCGATAATATGGATCCAGAGGAGGAGGAAGAATAATGAACCGCATTCTCCTTCCTCTTTTGATCTTATTTATTTTTATTTCCGAAAGCACGTTTGTTGACTTGATTGAGCTTCCATTTACAAATGAGGATCAGGTTATCATTCCGCGCTTTGTTATGCTCTCAATCGTTTTTATCACGGCATATCACAGTCAAAAATTAGGGCTGATTTACGGCCTGGTTTTTGGACTGCTGCATGACATTGTGTATACAGAAATACTTGGCATTTACTTATTTGCCTATCCGCTATTCGCATATTTAATTTCAAAAGCTTTGAAAGCACTGCAGGGAAATATGCTCGTTGTGCTTTTCTTGTCTTTGCTTGCTGTTACACTTTTGGAATTTTACTCGTATGGCATTCAAATGCTGATCGGCTACTCCAATTTGCCATTCTATGATTTTACTAATCTGAGGCTTTTGCCTACAGTGGCTGCGAATTCTGTCGGGGCTGTTGTCCTGATTTATCCGATGAGCCGTTTTATATCAAGAGTCAAAAGTGATTATCTGGATGACTAGCGATTATTGATGAATCACATTCTGGATTACGGCTATCGCTGCGGCAGACATGTTGGATCATCAGCCGAATAATCAAAATTCTCTTATAAAAAAAGAGGAAGATTGCATCTATCTGTCGAAATAGTATAGTCGTTGAGGTGAACGTCATGAAGGCTCAAAAACAGCAATTTGTCACAATAAAAGGTACAAAAGATGGATTAACGCTGCATCTCGATGATTCATGTTCTTTTGAAGAACTGCTGAATGAACTTGAGCAAATGTTATCCTTAAAGCAATACATTCATGAAGATGGGCCATATATCACCGTTAACGTTAAAGCGGGTAACCGTCTGCTTCATAAAAAACAGCAGGATCAAATTGAAGCTGTTATACAAAAAAAACGGAATCTGGTTGTTGAAACGTTTGAAAGCAATGTTGTGACAAAAGATCATGCCCTGCAAATGAAAAAAGAAGCAGAGGTGGTCTCGGTTGCTAAAATGATTCGATCCGGACAGGTTCTTAAAGTTGAAGGCGATTTGCTCCTGATCGGAGATGTTAACCCGGGCGGCACTGTTATTGCACGCGGAAACATTTTCATCATGGGTACGCTTAGAGGCATTGCGCATGCTGGATATAACGGGAACAAATCGGCCGTCATCGCCGCATCGGTGATGAAACCGTCGCAAATCAGAATTTGCGACATCGTAAACCGTGCCCCTGATTATATTCAGTCAGAAAAGCACGAGATGGAATGTGCTTACATAGATGAAAGTGAAACTATCATCATTGATCGACTGCAGCAGTTGACTCATTTACGACCTAACTTGACAAGGTTTGAAGGGGGAATTTGACCGTGGGTGAGGCTATCGTTATTACCTCTGGCAAAGGCGGAGTTGGCAAAACAACGACTTCTGCTAATTTAGGAACATCTTTAGCGATTTTAGGAAAACGCGTATGTCTCATAGATACAGACATCGGCCTGCGAAACCTCGATGTTGTGATGGGGCTTGAGAACCGCATCATTTACGATTTAGTGGATGTTGTTGATGGCCGCTGTAAAATTCATCAGGCGCTTGTAAAAGATAAACGCTTTGAAGACAGGCTCTATTTGCTTCCGGCTGCGCAGACGAGCGATAAATCGGCTGTAAATCCTGAACAGATGAAGAAGCTTGTAGATGAGCTGAAGCAAGACTATGACTATATTGTGATCGATTGTCCGGCAGGCATCGAGCAGGGTTTTAAAAACGCTGTGGCAGGTGCTGACAAGGCAATCGTTGTAACTACTCCTGAAATATCAGCAGTGCGTGATGCAGACCGCATTATCGGTTTGCTTGAGAAGGAAGAGGGCATTGAACCGCCGAAGCTGGTCATCAATCGAATCCGCAACCATTTAATGAAAAACGGGGACATGCTTGATGTGGATGAAATTGTTACGCATCTTTCGATCGATTTAATCGGAATCGTAGCAGATGATGATGATGTCATTAAAGCGTCTAATAATGGTGAGCCGATTGCAATGGATTCAAACAACCGCGCATCTATTGCATACCGGAACATTGCCCGCCGCATCCTGGGAGAATCCATTCCTCTGCAATCATTAGAAGATGCAAATCCAGGTGTCTTTACAAAAATCAAACGCTTTTTCGGCGTTAGAGTATAAGGAATCAAGATAAGCGCAAAATTCTATATTTCATTTCTATTAAAAAGCAATCTCTGATTTTAGGAGATTGCTTTTTTTATATAAAACTTCACTGCTGCTCCATTTTCAAAAACACATGGTCGCCGTTCCGCAGGCTTGTCATATTCCATAAGGACAAGGCATAAAATTGAGTAAATGTGATTCGAGGGGATGGGTGTGGCAATGGGGAATCGAGCGGATGATTTGCGCAGGAGAATGGCAAAAAGAAAACGGGACCGCAGTTTAGGAGCTGAGAGGATAAAACCTCAAAAACAGCTGCCCGATCTATCATTCACAGATGATGAAGAAAAATATGGAGGCTCCGCTTATCACACGTATGATCCGGGAAGAGGCGGAAGCGGCTCCCATCCATTATTTAAACCGGATGTATTTATGTTTAAGCTGCTGATTGGAGCTTGTTTAGTTCTTGTGGCTGCCATTGTTTTTAAGAATGATTCGCCTCCTTTTGAAAAAGTTCAGAGTGTGGTCACAAGTACCTTTGAAGAGGAATTTCAGTTTGCCGTAATTTCAAAGTGGTACGGTGAGCAGTTTGGCGACCCGCTTGCCCTGATTAAAACCTCTGATGGGGCACCAAAGTCTGAAGATACAGAATTCACAGCTCCGGCTTCAGGAAAAGTACTTGAGACGTTTGAAGATAATGGCCAGGGTGTGATGGTTGAAACTAGCAGCAATCTTGTAGAAGCGATGAATGAAGGAATTGTTATTGAAATTGCTAAAAAAGAAGACTCTGGTTTGACGGTTGTCGTTCAGCATGCAGATTCAACCGAGAGCTGGTACGGCAATCTGGAGGAAGTGAATGTTTCCCTTTATGATTTTGTGGAAAGCGGAAAAGAAATCGGCAAAATCAAAGCGGCAGAAGACCAAAAAGGGACGTATTATTTCGCTATTAAAAAGGGTGATCAATTTATCGACCCGATTCAGGTGATATCCTTTGACTAAATATTTATCTGTTTTTCTTCACATTCATATTCACCCAATTCTATGGTTAATCATGGGGATTTCGATTATGACGGCTCATTTTCAGTCACTGCTGATTTTGCTGTCCATTATCCTCATACATGAGCTTGGTCATGCCATGACAGCCAGACATTTCAACTGGAGACTGAAATCGATTGTTCTGCTTCCATTTGGAGGTGTGGCAGAAGTGGAGGAGCACGGGAACAGGCCTTTGAAGGAAGAGCTTCTGACAATTGCCGCCGGACCTCTGCAGCATCTTCCGCTTCAGGGAGCAGCTTTTCTTTTACAAACGGCAGGTTTTCTTAGTTATGAAACCTATCAGCTCTTTACCTTCTACAATGTCATGATTCTTCTGTTCAATTTATTGCCGATTTGGCCGCTGGACGGAGGGAAATTGCTGTTTTTGCTTGTATCAATGAAGCGGTCCTATCAGGATGCTCATCGGACTATGCTTATGGTTTCAGCAGTGTCCTTAGCTCTGTATCTTCTATTTTTTCTTATTTTTTATCCGCAGCAGCTTAATGTTTGGGTGATTGCAGGTTTCCTTATTTATTCTTTATATATGGAGTATAAGCACCGAAGTTTTGTGAGCATGAGATTTTTGCTCGAGAGATATTACGGCAACCAGCAGGACCCGGGAATATTAGAGCCGATTATTGTAGATGAAGGAGAGCCCATCTATCAAACGCTGCTGAAATTCAGACGGGGGTGCAAGCATCCGATTATTGTTGAACGAAATGGAAAGAAGCTGTTTGAGCTTGATGAAAACGAGCTTCTTCATGCCTTTTTTGCAGATAAGCGGACACAATCAACTGTTGGCGAGCTGAATTATGATTATTGACGCAGGACTGATAAAATGAGTAAATATGAGAAAGACATCTACAGAAAAGAGGATGATCATTGCGTAAGTTAGTTCTAAATGCAAAAGGCGGTCAAAATCGCTGTGCACTGATTGAAGAAAATCTGGTTCAGGAAATTCACATCCATCATATAAATGAAACGGCCGGCAGCATATATGCGGGCCGTGTTTTGAATGTTCTTAAAGGCATGCAGGCCGCTTTCGTCGATATCGGGCTAGAAAAGAACGGATACCTTTCAGTTAATGATCTCACCCCTGTTTTGAAATCAGCCAGGCTTAATGAAGGACAGCAGCTTTTGGTTCAGGTGGCAAAAGAAGCAACTGAACAGAAGGGGCCGAAACTGACCGCCAATCTTGAATTTGGCGGACAATATCTTGTCTACATGCCGACTTCAGGCTATACGGCTGTTTCAAAAAAAATAGAGGATCCATCTGAAAGGGAGCGGCTCAGGTCCATTGGAGCTCATTTTTGCGAAGAGAATGAAGGGCTTGTTTTCCGGACTGCAGCAAGCGGACAAGCAGAAGAAACCCTGCATAACGAATATCGATACTTGAAGGAAAAATACGAGGCTCTGCTGCATGCAAATACGAAGGCTCCTGCCCTTTTAACTGAAGGCACGCCATTCTTTGACAGAATCCTGCGGGAAATCGATCCTGAAACGCTGCAGCAGATCGTGTGCGATGACAGCGATCTCGCCCTCGATTTAAAAAGCAGGTATGAGAACCTGGAAGTTGTGTTTCACCAATCAAAGCAGCCTGTTTTTGATGCGTACAAGATTGAACAGGAACTAGAAAAAGCGCTGAAACGGATAGTCTGGCTGAAAAATGGCGCCTATCTTGTGATCGATCAGACAGAAGCATTAACCGCTATTGACGTAAATACAGGGAAATTCTCAGGCAAGTCTTCTCTGCAGGATACGGTATTGAAGACGAATTTAGAAGCGGCAAGAGAAGCGGCAAGACAGATCAGGCTCCGCAACTTAAGCGGAATGATCATCATTGATTTCATTGATATGCCAAGACAGGAGGACAGGCAGTCTGTTTTGCGGGAAATGCTCAGGGAAGCGAAGCAGGACAGAGTTCAAACAAAAATGCTTGGTTTTACTCAAATGAATATTTTTCAAATGACCCGTAAACGAGTGCGTCCCGATCTTCCATCTCTCATCACGGAACCCTGCCCGGTCTGCAGCGGCACAGGCCATGTGCTGACCCCTGAAACTATCGCTTTTAAAATTGAACGGGAACTATGGGAGCTGCAGTACATGGAGCATGAGGCTGCCTTAATTGAACTGCCTTCTTATGCTGCTGAAGTATTAAGAGGGAAAAATGATGAACATCTTAAACGATTGGAAAAAGCCCTGCACTTTGAGATCTTTTTGACGGAAAAGAAAGAATGGACCGATCACTATAAAATTGTGCAGCTGGGAAATCGCGAAATGATTCAGGGGCTTATGAAAAATAAAGATAAAATATAATTGACATACTGGAGCCTATTTTGATAGTATTGTTATGTTATTGATTGTAGCACCCGTGCTACAACCGCACAGATGCAGGTATAAAGTTTTTCGGATTGCTCCGGATCACCTGTCTGCTGGCGAGTCTGAGTCTAATTAGGAGGTGCATAGGAATGTACGCAATTATTGAAACTGGTGGAAAACAAATCAAGGTAGAAGCTGGTCAAGCGATCTACGTTGAAAAGCTTGCTGGTGACCAAGGCGACACTGTTACTTTTGACAGAGTTTTATTCATTGGCGGAGATGACGTGAAAGTTGGTAGCCCGATCGTTGATGGAGCGACTGTTACAGCGAAAGTTGAAAAACAGGGCCGCGCTAAAAAGATCACTGTATTCAAATACAAAGCTAAGAAAAACTACCGCAAAAAACAAGGTCATCGTCAACCATACACGAAACTTGTTATTGACGCAATCAACGCTTAAGGCCATTTAAGATGATAAAAGCAGTCATTAACCGCTCAAGCTGCGGATTAATTGAATCCTTTACATTATCTGGACATGCCGATTTCGATGTACATGGAAAGGATATTGTCTGTGCCGGAGCATCTGCCGTCACATTTGGCGCTGTTAATGCGGTACATAAGTTAACAGGCATAACGCCGATTGTTGAACAGGGAGGAGACGGAGGATTTCTTTCGTTTCAGCTGCCTCATGATCTAGAGCAAAAAGCGGGCGAACAGGCTCAGCTGCTGCTTGAAGGCATGCTCGTATCGCTGCAGTCAATTGAATTGAACTATGGACATTTCATAAAAATTACGATAAATAACAATCAGCAGGAGGTGGACTAGAATGTTTTTAAGTTTAGATCTTCAGTTCTTCGCTTCTAAAAAAGGAGTAGGTTCTACTAAGAACGGTCGTGATTCAATCTCTAAGCGTCTTGGCGCTAAAAGTGCGGATGGCGAATTCGTAAGCGGTGGTTCTATCCTTTTCCGTCAACGCGGAACGAAAATTTACCCAGGTGAAAACGTTGGCCGCGGCGGTGACGACACTCTTTTCGCGAAAGTGGACGGAGTTGTACGTTTCGAGCGTTTCGGACGTGACCGTAAAAAAGTTAGCGTATATCCTGTAGCACAAGAAGCATAATTTCTTTTAGGAAAACTCTAGCCCTCTGGTTAGAGTTTTTCTTTATTTTCAATTCTGTTTTGAGCCCCAAGGATAAAATCATCAGTTAGCGGACTGATTTGGTACTTAAAACAGAAATCTTACAAAAAATAGTCATTTTTTTTAGGAAAACCTCCCCATATCTTTGATTTCCTCTTGCTTTTTTCAAATTGCACTTATTTTCCCCAGGATAGTTTGTTATAATTTAGTACGACATTCAGTTTCCAAGTCTTAAAGCTCCTAGAGAAAAGAATAGAGAAAAAGGGAGTAGGAGTGCCGACATGAAAAAAACAAATGAAGAGTGGAATATTGTTGATGTGTTAAGTCATTCACGTCACGATTGGATGAATAAACTGCAATTAATCAAAGGAAACTTATCATTAAATAGACACGATCGCGTACAGCAGATTATTGAAGAAATCGTCATCGAAGCACAAAGCGAATCAAAGCTCTGCAATTTAAAAATGCTTTCATTTGCGAGCCTCTTAATGACGTTCAATTGGAAAAGGCATCACTATTCTTTGGAGTATGAAGTCCTTGGTTCCATTTATGACTTGTCGGAATACGATGTGAAGGTTGCTGCATGGTGTGGGCAATTCTTTCAGATTCTTGACGATTCCGTTGACAAGTGCAATGAGAATCACTTAAGCATCACAATAGAAACAGAAGCCAATCAGGGACAAGTTCGATTCTTTTTTGATTTTAATGGCATAATAACAGAGACAGCAGTGTTATTAAATTGGCTGAAATCAAATGAAGAGAATCAGGTGTCAGTAAAGCATTATGAGCTTTCCCCGGACGAACTGACCATTACGGTCGGAGTTGTATAATTGGCTTGGAGCGGAGGATTACCATGTTTATAGATCAGGTGAAAATATATGTAAAAGGCGGCGACGGAGGTAACGGGCTAGTTGCGTTCCGCCGCGAGAAATATGTTCCTAAGGGCGGACCTGCAGGCGGAGATGGCGGTAAAGGCGCTGACGTTATTTTTGAAGTTGAAGAGGGCCTGCGCACATTAATGGATTTCCGCTATCAGCGTCATTTCAAAGCAGACCGCGGACAGCACGGCATGTCGAAAAATCAGCATGGCAGAAATGCAACGCCGATGATTGTTAAAGTTCCGCCGGGAACAGTCGTTATGGAAGAAGAAACAAGAACGGTTATTGCTGACCTGACTGAGCACGGACAGCAGGCTGTTATTGCAAAAGGCGGACGCGGAGGACGCGGAAACAGCCGTTTTGCCACACCAGCCAATCCTGCTCCTGAGCTTTCTGAAAATGGAGAGCCCGGACAGGAACGGAACATCATTATGGAGCTTAAGCTTCTTGCAGATGTTGGCTTAGTCGGTTTCCCGAGTGTTGGAAAATCAACGCTGTTATCTGTGGTAAGCTCGGCTAAACCGAAAATTGCCGAATACCATTTTACAACGCTTGTGCCGAACCTTGGTGTTGTTGAAACAGGAGATGGACGCAGCTTCGTTATGGCAGATCTGCCTGGATTAATTGAAGGTGCACATGAAGGAGTGGGACTTGGTCATCAATTCCTGCGCCATATTGAAAGAACCCGAGTCATCGTTCATATCATTGATATGTCAAGCGGCGAGGGCCGTGATCCTTATGAAGATTATCTGACTATCAATGCTGAGCTTAAAGAATACAATTTGCGACTGACTGAAAGACCGCAGATTATCGTTGCAAATAAAATGGACATGCCGGAATCAGAAGAAAACCTTGCAGCTTTTAAAGAAAAGCTTGAGGATGAGCTTCCAATCTTCCCTGTTTCTGCTATTACCCGTGAGGGCGTCCGCGAACTTTTATTTGAAATCATGAATACAATTGAAAAGACACCGGAATTCCCGCTATATGAGGAAGAGGATCTTTCCGATCACCGTGTTCTTTATAAATTCGATAAAGAAGCAGCAGAATTTGAAATCACACGTGACAGTGACGGAACATTTGTTGTATCAGGAGAGAAAGTGGAATATCTCTTCAAAATGACAAACTTCCTGCGCGAAGAGTCAATCAGACGTTTCTCAAGACAGCTGCGCGGAATGGGTGTCGACGAAGCTCTCCGTCAAAGAGGAGCAAAAGACGGCGATATCGTGCGATTGCTTGAATTTGAATTTGAATTTGTTGAGTAGCCTAAAGAAGAAGAGCCTTAATCCGCTCTTCTTTTTTCACAGGCAGATGGAGAAAAGGAGCAGGTCATGAAGGAAGAAACCTTTTTTTTAGTACGGGAAGACGTTCTGCCTGAGGCGATGAGAAAAACGCTTGAGGTGAAAAAACTGATTGAACGAAAAAAAGCAGACTCTGTTGCTGAAGCTGTTCAGCGCGTGGATATGAGCCGAAGCGCTTATTATAAATACCGTGATGCTGTTTTTCCATTCCATACAATGGTAAACGAGCGCATTATCACGCTCTTTTTTCATCTGGAAGACAGATCAGGCACTTTATCACAGCTTCTCGCAGTTGTTGCCACAGCCGGCTGCAATGTACTGACAATCCATCAGACGATTCCGCTGCAGGGACGCGCAAATGTCACGCTGTCTTTAAATACAAATGGAATGAAAGAAGATATCAATAGCGTCATGGCCAAGCTGAAGCGTCTTGAATTTGTTGAGAAAGTAGAGATATTAGGATCTGGAGCTTAGGGGAGAGGATTTCTTATGTCATATAAAGTTGGTTATTTAGGTCCGGCGGCTACTTTTACACATCTTGCCGTCACAAAATTTTTCGAAGATCATGCCGGGCATGTTCCATTTTTGACCATTCCTCAATGCATGGATGCAGCAGCTGAGGGGAAAATTGACTTAGCTGTTGTCCCGCTTGAAAATGCGTTAGAGGGTTCTGTTAACTTAACAATTGATTATCTCGTTCATGAACAGCCGCTTTCCATCATTGGAGAAATTGTGGCGCCTATTCAGCAGCATTTGATGGTTCATCCTTCAAGGGAAGACTCTTGGGAAGATGCAGAAAGAGTATACTCTCATTCCCATGCCATTGCGCAATGTCATAAATTTCTTCATCATCAGCTTCCTAAAGCGAAGTATGAGTACGCGACATCTACAGGGGCAGCTGCAAAATACATCCAGGAGCATCCTGAAGAAAATATTGCGGTTGTCGCAAATGAACTGGCAGCTGAAGAATATAATCTTAAAATTGTCCGCAAGAATATCCATGATTATACCCATAATCATACCAGGTTTGCTGTTCTGCACCCAAACCAGCATACATATATCAAGACCAAATTAAATAAGATCACAGACCGGACAACCCTCATGATTACCTTGCCTTCAGATCAGTCTGGGGCCCTTCACCAAGTGCTTTCTGCTTTTTCATGGAGAAAGCTGAATTTGTCAAAAATCGAATCAAGACCAATGAAAACAGGTCTTGGAAACTACTTTTTTATTATCGACATTGATATGAAAATGGATGCTGTCCTGATTCCAGGTGCGATGGCAGAGCTTGAGGCCCTGGGCTGCAGTGTCCGGACTCTTGGTACATACAGCGCTTATTCTATATAAAAAATGAACCGGCTTGCAAATGCAAGCCGGTTTTTATCTAGTTTAATCTTCTTCGTTAACAAGAAACCCCGCCGTCTTCAAAGCAGTACATACTTCATCTAATTTTTCCTCGCGGTCAGCTACTAATGTATGCAAGTGCAATCCTTCTGTAAGCTGGGATAAATAGGCTGCCTTTGTTTCCTCAATTTTTTCAATGAAATCACGTACTTCCTTACGGTTGCTTACCATAATGGATGCTGTCAATTCCCCGTATACAGGATGTTCAATGATCACATCTTTCACGGTTACACCGTAATCAACAATGATATTTAGTTCTTCAGCCGTTGCTTCTGGCTTATGGCTGCTTGCGATGATGCGCTTATAGGCAGGAAGCTCCTCATTTTCCTGTTTCATATAAACATAGCCTTGGCTCGTTGCAAGGATTGGTTCATTTTGTGCTTTTAATAAAGATATGTCCTGAACAATGACTTGCCTGCTGACATTAGTCTTCTTTGCCATGTCGCTGCCTTTCATTGGAACTTTCGTTTCTTTCAGCCAATTCAGGATTAATTCTCTTCTTTTCGTTCCAGGGATTTTACCTTCGCTCATGCATTCTTTCCCTTCTTTCCATATACCTCTCGCTAATTGCTTTTTCTATGATGTCAGTCATTTTATAAAGATCTTCGGCATTTGTATGTTTCCCTGTTGAAATCCGGATGTACTGCAGGGCTTCATCGCTGGTCAGGCCGATAGCCGTCAGCGCCTTTGAGGGAGTCTGCATGCCAATTTGGCAGGCTGTACCTGTGGAAATGGCCAGTCCTCTTCGGTTGGCTTCAAGGAGCATATATTGTCCCTCGATCCCACGAATCACGAGGCCAATAATAGTTGGAAGCTGATCATCCACATCTTTATTGATCATGTGAACATGTTCGGGATAGTCGCTTAGTTTTGCTAAAAACCTTTTCTTCAACGATTCGAGTCTGCTGAATTCTGTCTCCATGACTGAACAAGCTGCCGCCGCGGCATATGTAAATGCTGCAATACCCGGTACATTCACCGTGCCTGCTCTAAATCCATTTTCATGTGTGCCGCCCGAAATAACAGGAGTAAGATGTTTACGCGGATTCAAATAGAGACCGCCGACCCCTTTTGGTCCATACACCTTATGACTTGAAACAGAAATCGCATCCACCTTCCACGCATCCGCTTTAATGGGGATCTTTCCAAACGACTGAACACAATCGCTGTGAAAAAAAACAGGCTTATCGTGTAAAAAATAACCGATATTCTCTAGATTTTGGATGCAGCCTATTTCAGAATTTGCGTGCTGAATGGAAACCAGTGCTGTTTGTTCCCTTAAGGCATCTCTTATTGCTTCTACATGTAGTTTACCATGTTTATCAGGCAATAAAAATGTTACCTCATAGCCTTTTTGCTCGAGAGATTGTAAATAATTATAGCTAGAAGAATGTTCTAGCGCAGACGCAATTATATGATTTTTGTGTTTATGAGAATTTTTTAAGAGTGTTTCAATGGCAAGCACATTGGATTCACTGCCTCCGCTTGTGAAGCAAACTCCAGAGGCATTACCGCCAATCAGGTTTGCTATCTGTCCGCGGCAAGCATCTAATAACGTTCTGGCGGCATCTCCTTCATCATGCAGACTATTGCTGTTTGCGAACGCCTTTTTTGATGCCTCGGCAAATACATGGAGTGCTTCATCGCTAATGGGTGTTGTAGCCGCGTAATCTAAATAAATCAAATTTGAGTCTCCTCTCAAGGTTCAAAAAAATCTCTTGTCATTATTTTAGTTTTGTGTAAATATAAGTGTCAAGACACTTGTAAAGAATAGGGGGTTATTTTGTGCCTCAAACGGATGCAGTCATTATCGGAAGCGGCATTGCAGCTCTGTCTGCAGCCTATCAGCTTCAATCTTCAAGAAAAGTCACCATACTTACTAAATCAACTAAATACGAGAGCAATTCTATGCTGGCCCAAGGAGGAATTGCAGCAGCTGTGGATAAATATGACAGCTGGAAGGGTCATTACGAAGATACGATAACGGCAGGATCTCATCATAATGATGCTTTTGCAACTGAACTGCTTGTAAAGCAAGGGGCAAAAGAAGTTCTTGGTCTTATAAAAGATGGATTTCAGTTTGACCAGGATACAGATGGTAATTTACTGCTTGGTCAGGAGGGAGCACACAGATTCAGCAGAATTCTTCATGCAGGCGGAGATGCCACAGGAAAAGCTGTGATTCATTTTTTATTATCACAGCTAAATGAAAACACAGAAATCATTGAAGATGAAATGGCGCTCGACCTTATTATTATTGACGGAATATGCAGGGGGGTTTTTACGCGGAATGCTCAAGGTGACCTTAAGCGGTATGTTGCCGGGCACACCATTCTCGCAACGGGCGGCTGCGGCAGTCTATACAAACATACTTCCAACTCACAGGTTACAACAGGTGACGGACTTGCAATGGCATTTCGGGCGGGGGCTGTCCTCACGGATATGGAATTTACTCAATTTCACCCGACGATGCTTCTGGTGAATGGTGAATGTGTAGGGCTTATATCTGAGGCAGTAAGAGGAGAAGGAGCCTTCCTTCAAAATGAGAGTGGAATTCGATTCATGGAAGGTATTCATGCATTTGGAGATCTTGCTCCAAGGGATATCGTTGCAAGAACGATTTTTTCACAGATGAAAAAAGGCCACCGTGTGTTCCTTAACATCTCGTCCATCCCAGCCTTTGAAAGCCGCTTTCCAACGATTTCGGCAATGTGTAAAAAACATGGTGTCAACCTAAATGAAGGCTTGATTCCAGTAGCCCCGGGAATGCATTTTCTTATGGGCGGGATCAAAACAGATATAGATGGCAAAACTTCGGTCAGCCGGTTATATGCAGTTGGGGAAGCTGCCTGCACAGGAGTTCACGGCGCAAACAGACTGGCAAGTAATTCACTGCTTGAAGGCCTTGTTTTTGGCAGCCGTCTAGGCATGTCCATCTTACATTCTCCTCAACATGCATGTGAAGAACCTGAGTCAGTGAAAACGAGAACCAGCAGGAAGCAGGAAATCATTTTACCTTCCACGGAAGAGATAAAGTGGATGATGACAACCTTTGCTGCCATTGAGCGTTCTGAAGAAGGACTTTTTAATGCAAAATGCTGGTTTGAGAAATTCTTATTGCCAATCTCTTTTTGGGATATCAATGTGAATAATTTCACAAATAAAGAATACGAAAAAATAAATATGCTGACAGCAGGCTGGCTTATTGTGGCTTCTGCACTGAGAAGAACAGAAAGCAGGGGCGGCCATTTTAGAACAGATTACCCCTATAAAGAAGACCGGTTATGGCTGAAAAAACAAATTCTTCTTTCTAAATACGATAGAGGGTTAAAGAATGATTCAGAGGTGATGGAAATTGAATTTACTTAAACTGAAAAAACAATTAGAAGCTTTCTTTATTGAAGATATCGGTGATCATGATGCTACAAGCTCGTATATTTTTTCAAAAGATCAGCGGGGAAAAGCCATAATTACCGCCATGGAAGGCGGGACCTTTGCGGGTGCGGATGTGATCAGAATAGGGTATGAAATCCTTGATCGTCATGTATCAGTTAACCTTCTGAAACAAGATGGTGAACAAATAAATATAGGAGAGCATGCAGCTGTCATTGAAGGTCCAATAGGTTCCCTTCTTACTGGAGAACGAGTCATCCTAAACCTGCTTCAAAGAATGAGCGGAATTGCGACACTGACAAATCAGGCAGTGAATTGCCTGAATTCTGCTCATACGAAGATTACTGATACCCGGAAAACGACACCAGGCCTGAGAATGATTGAAAAATATGCTGTTCGGTGCGGCGGAGGATACAATCACAGATTTGGCCTGTATGACGGAATTATGCTTAAAGATAATCATATTGCAAGCAGCGGTTCTATTTTTGAAGCTGTAAAAAAGGTAAGGGCGCATGCAGGGCATATGATAAAAGTAGAGGTTGAAATAGAATCTGAGGAACAGCTCCTGGAAGCAATTGAAGCAAAGGCGGACATTATTATGTTTGATAACCGGACACCTGAAGAAGTGAAAGCTTTTGCCAATCTGACACCTCCATCAATCATTACAGAAGCTTCCGGAGGTATTACCCTTCAAAACCTGGGTGATTACGGTGACACCGGAGTGGACTATATTTCACTCGGAATGCTGACTCATTCCGCCAAATCTCTTGATTTAAGCATGAATGCAGAATAAGGAGGAAGTTACAGTGAATGTACTGGATATGCTTCAATTTGAAACAAATGAAAAAATGCCGCCGCATTATAAAGAACTAACAGAAGTTGAAATGATCGGAAGAGTTAAACGGATTAAAGAAAAGTTTGGCCGCCGGCTGCTGATACCCGGTCATCATTATCAAAAGGATGAGGTTATTCAGTTTGCAGATATTACGGGGGACTCCCTGCAGCTTGCACAGGCCGCTGCAGAAAACAAAGAGGCAGAATACATCGTTTTTTGCGGCGTGCATTTTATGGCTGAAACAGCAGACATGCTGACGAGTGAAGGGCAAAATGTTCTGCTGCCTGATATGAGAGCAGGATGCTCGATGGCTGATATGGCGGATATTGATCAGACTGAGCAGGCATGGACAAAGCTTCAGGAAATGTATGGGGATACAATTCTGCCATTGACCTATGTGAATTCAACCGCAGCAATTAAAGCATTTGTCGGGAAAAATGGCGGGGCAACTGTCACTTCCTCAAATGCAGAAAAAATGCTGCGCTGGTCTTTTGAACAAAAACCGCGGATTCTATTTTTGCCGGATCAGCATTTAGGAAGAAATACGGCTTATAACTTAGGCGTTCCGCTTGATAAAATGGCGATTTGGAATCCGCTGACAAACGAGCTTGAATTTGATGGAAATCCAGAGGATGTTATCGTAATTTTATGGAAAGGCCATTGTTCCGTCCATGAAAAATTCACGGTGAAAAATATCGAAGATTTGCGCCTTACTAAGCCTGATATGAAAATAATCGTACATCCGGAATGCAGCAGAGAAGTAGTTGCTGCAAGTGATTTGGCAGGCTCTACAAAATATATCATCGACACGATTGAAGCAGCTCCTGCCGGAAGCAAATGGGCAATCGGAACAGAAATGAATCTTGTGAAAAGGATTATTGACCAGCATCCTGATAAGGAAATTGTCTCGCTGAATCCGTTTATGTGCCCATGTTTGACGATGAACAGAATTGACCTTCCACACTTATTGTGGTCACTCGAAGGACTGGAAGAAGGTAAGGTCATCAATCAAATTAAAGTTGATCCAAAAACAACAGAACATGCCGTTCTCGCTTTAGAGCGAATGCTTGAACACGTATAAAATGGAACTGACAAAATAAGATGAAAATAAGTGCAGCCGCATGCTGTCTTCGTCTTAAGTTTGTCAGTTTTTTTATTGGCCGGGAAACATATATTTGTCTTCTTAAGCATAAGTTGTGATGAAGAAGAATGGCATAATTGCCTGCTAATCATATGCGATAAAGTTTCAAGCATAGGAGGGGGAAAGGTTGAAAATCCACATTGTTCAAAAAGGCGATACGCTTTGGAAAATTGCCAAAAAATATGGGGTAGATTTTGAAGAACTGAAAAAGATGAACTCTCAGCTAAGCAACCCTGACTTAATCATGCCTGGAATGAAAATAAAGGTTCCAAGCGAAGGAGTTCCTGTTAAGAATGAAACAAAGGTTAACTTTTCAGGGAAAAAGGAAATGCCGAAATCCGAGCATCCTTTTGCAAAAGAAAAACCGAAACAAGTGATGGATGTCACAGATACCAAACCGAAGGAAGTTCCGAAAGAAAAGCCCTCGGTGCCATATGTTCCTCCAGTGCCGAACATTAAACAGCCAGCATATCCAGAGCTAGATATTAATAACTACTACATGCTGAATATGGCGATGATGCCGCAGGCACCGCAGCCGCAGCTTCCGCCAAAGCCGTCAAATGTTCTGCCTGAGATGATGAAGCCAGCCGAAAAGCCAGCTCAAAAACCGGCTGAAAAACCAGCTGAAAAGCCAAAATCAGTTTCACCTGCTAATAAAGAGGAGGCCACAAAGGATATGGAAAATAAGCCGAACATGCCGCAGCAAGGAGTTATGGGGGCTTATCAGGGCGGTCAGGGTCCACAAGGATTTCCTGGCGGCCAGGGCGGGGCTCCGTATCAGAACCCTGGTGCAGTCGCCGGTGCCCAGGATCAGGCACCTGGAGGTCCAGGCTTTCCGGGCGGGGATGACTGTTATCCAGTTTCACCAGTGATGCCAGGACCAGGATTCGGTCCGGGATTTGGAGGCCCAGGATTCGGAGGTCCAGGATTCGGCGGACCTCAAATGCAGCCATATGGTATGCCGTATCAGCAAGGCCCTGGCATGGGAATGCCGCAGCAAATGCCATTTGATGATGATGATGATGACGATGACGTAATGGGAGCATATATGCCTCAGCAGCAAATGCAAATGCCGTATGGTCAGCAAGGGTTCGGAGGCCCAGGATTCGGTGGTCCAGGATTTGGAGGCCCAGGATTCGGAGGCCCAGGATTCGGTGGTCCAGGATTCGGCGGTCCAGGATTTGGAGGCCCAGGAGGATATCCGCCTGGCTGCTATCCGATGTCTCCTCCGATGCCGGGTCCGGGTTTCGGATTTCAGCCTCAAGTTCAAGGAGCGTTCAGCGGCGGTCCAAATATGCCGCAGGGTGTAGCCGGTGCATGGGATCAAGGGATGATGAACAATATGCCTCCGCAAGTAAGCCCTGCAATGGATAAAAAAGATTGCGGATGCGGCGGACCTGGGCAAGGCTATGGCGGAATGCCGGGACAATTTGATCAGGGCGGTCAATTTGGCGGAATGCCGGGGCAGTTTGGTCAGGGCGGTCAATTTGGCGGGATGCCAGGGCAGTTTGGTCAGGGCGGTCAATTTGGCGGAATGCCAGGGCAGTTTGGTCAGGGCGGTCAATTTGGCGGGATGCCGGGGCAGTTTGGTCAGGGCGGTCAATTTGGCGGGATGCCGGGGCAGTTTGGTCAAGGAGGTCAATTTGGCGGAATGCCGGGGCAGTTTGGTCAAGGAGGTCAATTTGGCGGAATGCCGGGACAATTCGGTGATGGTGGTCAATTTGGGATGCCGAGATTTGATGATGAGGACGACGACGATTGATATAGATCTAAGAGACGAGACATATTGTTCGTCTCTTTTTTTTATTTATAATTCCATGTGCAGGTACAGGGGCTTTGAGTACACTTTTCACGGTTCTTCATGAAATTGAGGAATCATACCGGCACTTTGAGTACACATTTCACGCTTTTACATAATATTGAGGAATCATACCGGCGCTTTGAGTACACATTTCACGCTTTTACATAAAATTGAGGAATCATACTGGCGCTTTGAGTACACTTTTCACCCTCTTACATGAAATTGAGGAATCAAACAGGTGCTTTAAGTACACTTTTCACCCTCTTACATGAAATTAAGGAATTAAACAGGGCTTAGAGTACACATTTCACGCATTTTCATCAAATTGGGGAATCAAAGAGGGGCTTTGCCTGAACCACTTGGCAGAGATCAAAAATCGTTTCGCGATTAAACTTTATAAAAAAATTTCGCAAACAATTGTGTGTTTATCAATCAAAATAAGATAAGATCCGCATTTAAAAATTTGAAAAAGATTCTCCATTTATTTTTCCCTAGTTCCATTCAGGTCACCCTCAACTAAAAAATTGCCTCCATTATTTTTAGGACTTACCGTTAACTAACAGATTAATGCTTCCCTGAACGAGCAACCTATACAAGAGCGTAATTTGCTCGCGACAGGAAAATCAGGGGGGTTTTAATATTGAGGCATAAAGTTACTGCATTTGCTGCAATTGCAATAGCTGCGACTGGACTTGCAGGCTGCAACAATAATGAAGGCGCACTTGACACGAGATATGATGATTCAACAAGACCTATCGGTTATTATTCAGATGAACACCGCAATAACAACAACGATGGAGTGGATAACGTGGATAATGATGGACCATTGACAGAAATGATGGAAGGCGACATGAATGATAATTACTTCACAAAAGTAAATGATCGTGATACCGCATTTCATAATGGAAGAATGGATAATCCAACAGCCCCGCTTTCTAATGAAGACGGCATGATTGAAAAAGACAACCGTTTCAGCAGAACAGATGAAAATTATCATGGTCAGGTGAAGCAAGTCAATTATTACAATGACCAAGATGAAGCCATTGCTAAAAATGTTTCTGAAAAAGCTGCAGATGTCAAAGATGTCGATGATGTCCGCACGGTTGTAAATGGAGATCAGGTGCTTGTTGCCATTGATACGGATGACAAAAACGACAAAGACGTTAAAAATGCCGTTTTGAATGCAGTGCGTCCGGCAGCTGAAGGCAAAGATATTAAAGTTGTCACCGATGAAGGCACATTTAATCGTGTCAGAACGATTAATGACAATATTGAAACAGGACAGCCGAAAAATACAATCAATGAAGATATTAGAGATCTTTTTGATGATATGGGCAATGTCATGAAAGAGCCCTTTCAGCAAGCAAGATAAACAATGAAAGGGGGTATCTGTATATAGATGCCCCTTTTTTCTGTTTTTTTATTATCTAATTAGAAGAAAAAAATCATGAAAGGTTAAAATTTCTATTTTTGGTCAAACTAGAAATGACGAATACTTGCCTTTATGGTAAATAGCTCATGATATGGGGTGTATGTGATGATGTCGTCTCATCGTTTAATGATTGGTGCCTTTGCCTGCGTCATAGTCACATTATTTTTCATCATTCCTTCTTTCCATCAGAAAGAATCCAGTGCATCAGAGAATGCAGCAGAACCGGAAAATGAAGTCTATGAGGTAAGCGGTCCGCTGACCGTTACAGTGGTGCTCGAACGAATCTATTTGGATGGTGAAATCAGTGAAGAAGTGAAAACCGAAACCATTCTGGCAATGGAGGATTTTTGGGCGAAATATGAGGATTGGCAATTAATTGATCAGGACGATCATCAGATTATTTTTCAAAAAGAAGTGGATGATATCTCCCCTTTACTAAAAGCAAACGGGTATTTCGGCATTTCATCAGAAGGTGTCTTCTCTATTTTTAATGGAAAGCCTGATGATGCTTCGGAAATTATTCAGTCATTCTTTCAAATTGATGTTAAAAAACTTGAAACACGAAAGCATGATGAATTAAGGCAGGGAATTCGCATAGAATCAAAAGATCAGTACTTAAAGGTCATTCAGTCATATAAAGCCTATTCATCACCAGCAGATGTGAAATAAAGAAAGCTAGTGCAAAAGCGCTGGCTTTTTCTGTGTTTATGAGGATTTTCATTGTTTTTTTTAAGGCTGTTTTCGCAGATAAATGTTGTCCGTTCCTTTCCGCTCCAGGAACTTGCTTTCCGCGGGGAGGGTGGGAGCCTCCTCGGCTTTTAGCCTGTGGGGTCTCCCATTTCCCTCTATTTTCCCGCAGGAGTCAAGTTCCTTCCGCTGCAATCCACTCATGGTCTAAAATATCTAGTTTTATAGCAACAAAGTTTACGAAAAGAGCCTTTTTAAATGATTAATACTACAGGCAAAAGAAAAAATTATGATACAATGAGGTACAGTTGTAAAGAGGTGACTAACGTTTTGATTGAATTTATAAAAGGCTATATTGATTTTGTTACTCCGGAATTTATTGTCATTGACCATGGCGGAATCGGTTATCAGGTGCACACTCCAAATCCATTCAGCTATCAGCGCAATCGATCTTCAGAAGTGACGATTTATACATATCAGCATGTCAGAGAAGATATCCTCGCGTTATATGGTTTTCATACAAGAGAAGAAAAAGCATTATTTATGAAGCTCCTGAACGTTACAGGTATCGGACCAAAAGGAGCGCTTGCCATACTTGCTTCAGGAAATCCTGCGCAAGTAGTCGGTGCGATCGAAAATGAAGACGAGAAGTTTCTTGTTAAGTTTCCTGGGGTTGGGAAGAAGACTGCGAGGCAGATTATTCTTGATCTCAAAGGAAAGCTTGCCGATGTAGCGGGGGAGCTTGCTCCTGATTTGTTTACGCATGAAGAGCATGAACAAAAAGAAACAGCATCAAAAGCCCTGAATGAGGCACTTGAAGCTCTAAAGGTGCTGGGATATGCTGAACGCGAAATTAACAAGGTCGTTCCATCACTTATGGAAGAAGAGCTATCAACTGATCAGTATGTGAAAAAAGCTTTGCAAAAGCTATTAAAGTAAGGTGAAAAGACATGGATGAACGTCTTGTATCAAGTGAAGCGGACCTAGATGAAGGTGCAATCGAGCTAAGTTTAAGACCTCAGACTTTATCTCAGTATATTGGACAGGATAAAGTAAAAGAAAACTTGAAAGTCTTTATTGAAGCCGCTAAACTCAGAAGCGAAACATTGGATCACGTCCTTTTATACGGTCCTCCGGGCCTTGGGAAAACAACGCTTGCTACGATTATCGCAAACGAAATGGGCGTAAATATCCGCACAACATCAGGACCGGCTATTGAAAGGCCGGGAGACTTGGCTGCCATTTTAACAGCTCTTGAGCCCGGGGATGTCTTATTTATTGATGAAATCCATCGTCTTCAGCGCTCAATTGAAGAAGTCCTGTATCCGGCGATGGAGGATTTCTGTCTCGACATTGTGATTGGAAAGGGCCCATCTGCCCGTTCTGTCCGCCTTGATCTGCCGCCGTTTACTCTTATAGGGGCCACCACACGCGTTGGCTTGCTTACGGCTCCGCTCAGAGACCGGTTTGGTGTTCTCAGCAGGCTGGAATATTATAATGAAGAGCAGTTGTCTCTCATTGTTGAACGGACTGGAGACATATTAGGGATCGGCATGGAAAAAGAAGCTTCCCTGGAACTTGCAAGAAGATCAAGGGGTACGCCTCGAATCGCAAACAGGCTATTAAGACGGGTAAGGGACTTTGCCCAGGTGCTTGGCGAGCCGACTGTATCGGGGAGTCTTGCTGAGGAAGCATTAGAAAAACTTCAGGTCGACAGATTGGGCCTCGATCATATTGATCACAAGCTTTTAATGGGGATCATTGAAAAGTATAAAGGCGGTCCCGTCGGAATTGATACGATTTCAGCTACAATCGGAGAAGAATCACACACGATTGAAGATGTATATGAGCCGTATCTTTTGCAAATCGGTTTTATACAACGCACTCCAAGGGGTAGAATGGTAACGGAAGCAGTTTACCATCACTTTCAAATGGAGGCTCCAGAAAAATGACCCAATTCCCCAAAATCCTGATGATGATGGGCGCCGTTCTTTTTTTCGCAGGATTATTCATGCAGCTCATTGGAAGACTGCCTGGAGATTTTGTCTTTAAAAAAGGCAGCACAACGTTTTATTTTCCGATCGTTACATCAATTGTAATCAGTATCTTGCTGACGATCTTGTTTAATGTTTTCGGACGGTTTAAATAATAGAAAAGGTGAAAAACAATGAAAGTAGATTTATTTGATTTTAACTTGCCAGAGGAACTAATTGCACAAGTGCCGCTTTTAGAAAGGGATGCTTCTAAACTGATGGTCCTGGATAAAGAGACCGGCTCGATTCAGCATGAACAATTCAGATCAATCATTGATTATTTTCATGAGGGAGACTGTCTGGTTCTGAATAATACCCGTGTTCTGCCTGCCCGTTTAATTGGGGAAAAAAAAGACACGGGGGCTAAAATTGAACTGCTTTTGCTTAAGCAAGAGCAAGGAGATGTTTGGGAAGTTCTCGCGAAACCGGCAAAACGTGTAAAAATCGGCACCGAGCTTGTATTTGGAGACGGCATTCTGCATGCTGTTTGCACAGGGGAGTCTGAACACGGCGGAAGATTGCTTGAGTTCAAGTATGAAGGGATTTTTTATGAAGCATTAGACTCTTTAGGGAAAATGCCGCTGCCACCATATATTAAAGAGCAGCTGGATGACCAGGAGCGGTACCAGACTGTCTTCTCCAGAGAGAGGGGATCAGCTGCAGCCCCGACTGCAGGACTGCATTTCACAGAGCAGATCTTAGATCAATTGAAAGATAAAGGTGTTCATATTGTCTTTATCACTCTGCACGTTGGTCTTGGAACATTCCGGCCAGTAAACGCTGATGTAGTTGAAGAACATGAGATGCATGCTGAATTTTATCAAATGAGTGCAGGAACAGCCCAGCTGCTTAATCAAGTGCGCGCTGAAGGCGGACGAATTATTTCAGTAGGGACTACTTCAACACGCACTCTTGAAACCATCGCTTCAAAAAATGATGGAACATTCATCGAGGACAGCGGATGGACAAATATCTTTATCTATCCCGGGTATGAATTCCGTGCTATTGATGGAATGGTCACAAACTTCCACTTGCCAAAATCATCTTTGATAATGCTTGTAAGTGCGCTGGCTACAAGAGAGCATGTCATGAATGCCTATGAAACGGCAGTCAAGGAAAAATACCGATTCTTCAGCTTTGGCGATGCCATGCTTATCATCTAAAGAAAAACAGCCTTGAAGGAGGAAAAAAGGTGTCATCACCAATACGTTATGAATTAATTAAAACCTGTAAACAAACCGGTGCAAGACTCGGCCGTGTTCATACACCTCATGGGTCGTTTGAAACGCCTGTGTTTATGCCGGTAGGAACTTTGGCTACTGTAAAGACAATGTCCCCGGAAGAACTTGTGCAAATGGGTGCAGGCATCATCTTAAGCAATACGTATCATTTATGGCTGCGTCCTGGTCATGAGATTGTCAAGGAAGCGGGCGGGCTTCACAAATTCATGAACTGGGACCGCGCGATTTTAACGGATTCAGGCGGCTTTCAGGTTTTCAGTTTAAGCGAATTCCGCAAAATAGAAGAAGAAGGCGTGCATTTCAGAAATCATCTGAACGGCGACAAATTGTTTTTGTCCCCGGAAAAAGCGATGCAGATTCAAAATGCCCTAGGTTCTGATATTATGATGGCATTTGATGAATGTCCTCCGTTCCCGGCTGAATATGACTATATGAAAAAATCAGTAGAGCGGACAAGCAGATGGGCAGAGCGCTGTCTTAACGCTCATGAGCGTCCGCAAGATCAGGGACTATTTGGGATTGTACAGGGCGGAGAATACGAAGAATTAAGAAAGCAAAGTGCCCGAGACTTAGTTTCAATGGATTTCCCTGGCTATGCAGTCGGCGGTCTTTCCGTTGGAGAACCCAAAGACATTATGAACCGTGTGCTTGAATCAACAACTCCATTGCTTCCGTCCAATAAACCACGTTATCTGATGGGCGTCGGCTCTCCGGATTCTCTAATTGACGGGGCGATCAGAGGAATTGATATGTTTGACTGCGTACTGCCGACGCGTATTGCGCGTAATGGCACATTGATGACAAGCAGCGGGCGTTTAGTTGTAAAAAATGCTAAGTATGCACGTGACTTCGGTCCGATTGATGAGAATTGCGATTGCTACACTTGCCGCAATTACAGCCGTGCTTATATCCGCCATCTCATGAAGTGTGACGAGACTTTCGGGATCCGATTAACTTCTTACCATAACCTTCATTTTCTGTTAAAATTAATGGAGCAGGTCAGACAGGCAATCCGCGAAGACCGATTAGGCGATTTCAGAGATGAATTCTTTGAACAATATGGGTTTAACAAGCCGAATGCTAAAAACTTCTAACACTTGAAAGGGGTGAAAAATATGGAATTATTGACTACGGTTGGCCCGTTAATCTTAATGTTCGCGATCTTTTATTTTTTATTGATCCGTCCTCAGCAGAAACAGCAGAAGAAAGTGCGTGAAATGCAGGACAGTCTTTCAAAAGGCGACAAAGTCGTAACGATTGGCGGTATGCATGGCATCGTTGATTCAATCGACGAAGAAAAAGTAATCATCAAAGCTGGTGATGGCTCACGCCTCACATTTGACCGCCGCGCTATTCGCGACGTTGTTGAACAAAAAGGCATCACGATGGAAAAAGCCTAATACATAAGGCATGAACAAAAAGAAGCGCTGTTTAAGCGCTTCTTTTTTGCTTTCTGCTTTATTTAGAGGAACCCGACAAATTCACTCCCATAACGCCTCCGAGCATGGCTATAGCAAGAAAACCGCCATGATACATGGTCTGCTCCATTGTAAATGTTTTTCCGTAGCCTAAAAATTGAAATAAAAAGATAATTAATGTATAAAGGACGGCTGATGTGCCCCCGATCAGCCATCCGCGCTCTTTTCCTTTTCCTCCGGCAATAAAACCCCCGATGAAAACGGCTAAAAATGAGAGGCCCAGTATAAACCATTTAATGGAATCTTCCGTTAAGCCAGTGAATTTAAGCAGCAATGAAAAAAGTAAGCTTGTTGCAAGTGCTGCCATTAAAATGCTGGATAATCCGTAAAGAATGGCTTTACCCCATCTTCGCGTTTCGATTGCAATCTCCCCCTTATCCCAGTCAGCTTGTTTTTGCTCGTCTTATTACCATCCTATTCACATCAAAAGAAAATAGAATCAATTTGCTTTACATGAAAATGATTTATCCGTTCAAAATAAACCTATGTGACAAAGGTGAGGAGGATGTGAGATGGAAGAGCATTTGATCATTATCGGAAGAACCATTTTTTTATATTTTCTTATTCTAATCATCTTCAGATTAATGGGGAAGCGGGAAATCGGCGAGTTAAGCATCCTGGACTTAGTTGTTTTTTTAATGATCGCCGAAATGGCTGTAATGGCCATTGAAAATACGGATGATCCCTTAATACATACCGTTATACCAATGTTCCTGCTTCTGAGCATACAGATTGGCCTTGCCTATCTGTCCCTTAAAAATCACAAAGTAAGAAAACTGCTCGACGGAAAACCAACAATCATTATTGATAGAGGCAAAATCAATGAACGCGCCATGAAAACGCAGCGCTATAATTTTGATGATCTGCTCATCCAGCTCAGGGAAAAGGAAATTAACGACATCAGCGAAGTTGATTTTGCCATTCTTGAACCATCAGGAAAGCTATCTGTTATTAAAAAAGAACATGAGCATGAGCATCAGGAGCTGCAGCTGCCGTTAATTATTGACGGATCAATTCAGGAAGAGAACTTGTACCGTATTGGCAAAACAAACTTCTGGCTCAGGCAGCAGCTTAGGGATTCTGGCTATTCCGATATCAAAAACATCTCTTTTTGCACACATAATAAAGGTGCATTTTTCATCGATTTGAGAGATGAAAAATAATCATCAGCGAGGTGCAAACTTAGAAAGAGTGTTTCCTATATACGGTATCCTTTTTATTTCTTCCTTGTGAACTAAACGGAAGATGACGAGAAGGATGCAATAAACTGTAAATGTAAACAAAACCGAAATGATTAACTTTTTTCCCATGCCGAGAGAAAGCAGCTGGTAGAAATAAAAACCTGCTATGCCGGAGAGAATCATTGTCAAAAAGCACTTGGCATATTCTCCAATCCTTATCGAGAGAGAGATTACCTTCATGACGGTTGCTAAATGAAGCAGCGTGACAAGCATAATCCCTGCTACAATGGCAAGGGCGGCTCCCATGATTCCGAGAGATGGCCGCGTTGCTAAAAGAAAGATCAGGGCTGTTTTAATAGCAGAGCCGACAAAGCTGTTGATCATGGCGGCTTTTGCCAAATTTAGAGCCTGTAAAACGGCTTGAAGAGGTCCCTGAAAATAGTAAAAGATAAAAAAGGGAGCCATAACCTGAACAAAGATGGCCGCGTGGCTGCTTCCGTACATAACCGTCATCATTGGCTTAGCATAGATATATAAAATAACTACGGCGAACCCGCCTGTCACAAGAGACAGTCTGAATGCCTGCTGAAGTCTGTGCTGGACAAGGTGCAGCTTTTTTTGTGCCATAGCTTCGCTGATTGCGGGGACAAGTGCTGTAGATAAGGAATATGTAATAAATGACGGAAGCATTAGAAGCGGAAGGGCATACCCTGTCAATTCACCGTACTGTCTGGTTGCCATCGCTGCTGTAAATCCTGCAATAGCCAAGCTTTGTGCCACAACAATCGGCTCAAAAAACCAGGCGATGGAACCAATCATGCGGCTTCCGGTTGTCGGGAGCGCAATGCTCATTAAGTTTTGGAAGGTATCTTTTCCGTCGTGGAGTGATTTAAAAAACTTCCTTCGGATTTTGAATTTCTTTTTCATTTTAAACATTGAGAATAAATAGAGGAGAGAAATCAGTTCTCCAATAACGGCAGATGCCATGGCTCCTGCTGCTGCGTACTCAATTCCATATGGCAGGAATGTTTTTGTGAAAACCGCGATTAATGAGATACGGACGATTTGTTCAAGTACTTGTGAGATCGCTGCAGGACGCATGTTCTGCTTTCCTTGAAAATATCCTCTGAGAACGGATGAAATGGCGATAATTGGAACAACCGGTGTTATGGCAAGAAGAGGATATAGTGTTCTTGGGTCAGTCAGTAAAGAATTTGATAAATAGGGTGCGAGAAGAGCGATGGCCGGAGTAAATAAAAGACTGAGTGTTCCTGTAATGGCAAGAGAGACAATCAGGATTTTTTTGATTTTCCGCTGATTTCCCTCAGCTTCTGCTTCCGCAACTAATTTTGATATCGCAACAGGCAAACCGAACTGGGTAATCGTAATAATCAGAACCAATGTAGGCATCGCCATCATATATAGCCCGACGCCTTCCTCCCCGATAAAACGAGCTACAACAATCCGGTTTATAAAGCCCAGTACCCTTGTAATCAGACCGGCCGCAATCAATATTAACGTTCCCTGTAAAAATGTTTGCTTTGACATGGCTTTCCCTGCCTTCTCAAATAGCTTGTAATCATATACAATTACTATATGCGCTATGATTGGCCAAGCATGACAAGTATGTTCAAGCAGAGGCTTATTCAAAATAAATTATCCGCAAATGTTCAGGTAAAGGAGCGTGTCATGATGGAAAAGGATGAAATCGAAAAATACCGCCATCACGTAAAGCCGGCGCTAGTCAGCAAAGCAGAGGAATTTAAAATCCTTGATTACGGCGAGGTGACAGTAGAAGAGCTTTGGAATTTCCTAAGAAATAAAAAATGGAAGAAAAAAAATGAGCTGATGGTGTATGAAATGGTTGCTGATATTATGGCCATCAAGCCAAACGAATTCATGACATTTGCTACGATTGAATCTTATAAGGCGGGCAGCTGGTTTGAAAGCGAAGAAGGCAAAAAGCTTGGTATAAGTGAAGGGTAATACATATTGAATGGTTTTTTTCTAAGGAGGAAACAACATGATAAAAAAAGGACGCATTATTGCTTTTTTCTTACTCGTCCTTTGCGTAGGAAGTTTGATTGGCGCTTTTGGCAACAAAGCCGCAGATAATATTTTGCTTGGTCTGGATCTTCAGGGCGGATTTGAAATTCTTTATGACGTAGAGCCTGCTAATGAAGGTGACAAAATTGACCGCAATGCACTTGTCAGTACAGTGAATGCTCTGCAGAAGAGAGCAAACGTGCTTGGAGTCAGTGAACCGAACATACAGATTGAAGGCGAAAACAGAATCAGAGTCCAGCTAGCCGGTGTAAAGGATCAAAACCAGGCAAGGGAAATTCTTTCAACACAGGCAGAACTGACATTCCGTGATGTAAACGATAAAGTCATGATGAATGGTTCAGATCTTGTGGAGGGCGCGTCCAAGCAGACATTTGATCCCGATACACAAGAACCAATCGTGGCCGTTAAACTGAAGGATGCTGCCAAGTTTAAAAGCGTGACAGAAAAGATCGTAGCGATGCAGCCTGAAAATCAGCTTGTCATCTGGCTTGATTTTGAAGAAGGCGACTCGTATAAAAAAGAAGTTGTAAAAGAATCACCTAAATTTTTATCTAATCCGAATGTAGGCGAAGTCTTCAACACAACTGATGTAACCATTACTGGACAGTTCACAGTTGAAGAAGCCAAGGATCTGGCGAATCTTCTAAATGCAGGATCTCTTCCTGTTAAACTCGATGAAACGTATTCTACTTCCGTAGGAGCGCAGTTTGGTGAAGAAGCACTGCAGAAAACGGTTCTTGCGGGTATTGTCGGCATTGGAATCATCTTTGCCTTTATGCTGTTTTTCTACAGATTGCCAGGTATTATCGCAGTTGTTACTTTAAGTACATACATTTATCTTATTCTTCAAGTATTCGATTGGATGAATGGGGTATTAACTTTGCCTGGTATCGCTGCCTTAATTTTAGGAGTAGGGATGGCGGTTGATGCCAACATTATTACTTACGAGCGGATCAAAGAAGAAATCAAGCTTGGCAAATCAGTCCGATCTGCTTTCAGAGCTGGCAACAGACGCTCTTTTGCAACCATCTTTGATGCAAATATTACAACAATGCTCGCAGGCGGGGTACTGTTCTTCTTTGGAACAAGCTCTGTTAAAGGCTTTGCAACAATGCTGATATTAAGTATTCTTTTAAGCTTTTTAACATCTGTCTTTTTATCAAGAATCCTGCTGTGGCTCCTTGTAGAAAGCAGATGGCTGGATAAGAAACCGGGATATTTCGGCGTTAAAAAGAAAGATATAATTGATTTGAGCAAGTCTACTGAAGATGTAGACGCTCCAACCAGCTTTGATAACGTGGATTTTATTAAGCACCGGAAAAAGTTTTTTGCTCTATCTGGCCTGCTCCTGGTAGCCGGAATTGTTCTTTTGCTTGTAATGAGGCTGAACCTTGGCATTGATTTTGCCAGCGGCACACGTATTGAAGTGGGCTCAGATCAATCATTAACAGCAGAAGAAGTGGAAAAGGAATTTGCTGAACTTGATCTTGAAGCAAAAGACATCGTTCTCTCAGGCAATAATAATCAAATTGCCGTTGCGAGACTTATCGGCGTTCTTGACAAAAATGAAATTGCCGAAGTGAAGGATCATTTTAACAAAGCATACGGAAAAGAACCGAGCGTAAGCACAGTTTCGCCGACAGTCGGGAAGGAACTGGCACGAAATGCATTGTACGGAATTTTAATTGCATCTATCGGAATTATCATTTATGTTTCCATCCGCTTTGAATTTAAAATGGCACTTGCATCGATTATCGCGCTTTTACATGACGCATTCTTTATCATTGCGTTCTTCAGCTTCACAAGGCTTGAAGTGGATATTACTTTTATTGCAGCCATTCTCACGATTGTAGGATACTCGATTAATGATACGATCGTTACCTTTGACCGGATACGCGAGCTTTATAAAAAGACAAAAGTGAAAACATACGATGATTTAAAAAGTATCGTAAACCGCAGTCTTCAGCAGACGTTCACGCGTTCTTTAAACACTGTTTTAACAGTTGTTATCGCTGTAATTGCTTTGCTGATTTTCGGCAGTGAGTCGATTTTGAACTTCTCAATTGCCTTATTGGTAGGGTTAGTTTCAGGAACATATTCCTCCTTATTCATCGCATCGCAGCTTTGGATGATCTGGAAATGGAAAGAGATTCAAAAGAAAAGCAAGATGAAAAAAGTCCAGGACCATGATGAACCAGTTGTATAAAAAGAACCGCGAGAAATCGCGGTTCTTTAATTTTTACTGAAACTGGTTAGGATAAGAACATGCTATAGAACATCCCTTTATCCTAATTTGTTTTAATGAATTCAAAAAAAGGGTAAAAGAAAAGAGATTTTCAGAAGGGGGAAAGAAAATGAAGAGACAATGGAGCTTTATATTTGCGATCCTTTTTGCACTTATTGTTGCAATCTTTGCTGTCATAAATGTGGATCCGGTTGAAGTGGACTATTTATTCGGTGAAGCCAAATGGCCGCTGATTCTAATTATTCTCGGTTCCGTTCTGCTTGGAGGCCTAATGATTGCTTCTGCAGGATTAACAAGAATTTACGCTCTTCAGCGCAAAGTGAAAGTCCTTGAAAAAGAAAAGGCAGAATTATTGAATGAAAACGAATCGCTGAAAAAAGATCCGCGTGTTCATGAAACGAACAGCAGTGCACATGGCGCCAAGCAAATAGGCCAAACATCAGAGGAATTATAATTTCCAGTTTGTCACCCCTTACCGACTCTAGTATAATAGTGTGGTTAAGGGGTGATTTTTTTGCTGAAAGCGAAGACTAGATGGGACATTTCCAAACCTCATCCGGATAAAGCTGATGAATTGATAAATGCGATGAATGTTACGCCTCTGGTTGCTTCTCTGCTGCTGAATCGCGGAATTGAGACTGCTGAGCAGGCCGACCAATTCCTGAATATTGAAAAGCATGGTTTTTTTGATCCATTCATGCTCCTTGGAATGGACAAAACTGTTAAGCGTATAAACGATGCGATTGCAGATCAAGAAAAGATTTTGATTTTTGGAGATTATGATGCAGATGGAGTGAGTTCTACGACCGTTTTGCTTGAAACGCTGAACTCACTCGGAGCTATTGCTGATTTTTATATACCTAATCGATTTACTGAAGGCTACGGTCCTAATGAGATGGCTTTCCGACATGCTCATGAAGAAGGATTTTCTTTAATCATTACTGTGGATACAGGGATCTCGGCCGTGAATGAAGCGGCTCTTGCAAAAGAGCTTGGCGTTGATCTGATCATAACCGATCATCATGAACCGGGACCAGTTCTTCCTGATGCGTACGCGATCATCCATCCAAAGCAGCCTGACTGCCAATATCCTTTTAAAGAGTTAGCGGGTGTAGGTGTTGCTTTTAAGCTTGCCCATGCACTGCTTGGGAAAGCTCCGGAGCATCTGCTTGAAATTGCTGCAATAGGAACCATCGCCGATCTTGTTCCGCTTCATGGAGAAAATCGTCTGATTGCACGTCTTGGAATTCAGCAATTAAAACGAACAGAACGAAAAGGCTTAAAAGCGCTGCTTAAAGTAGCAGGAGCTGAAGGAAAAGATGTCAATGAAGAGACGATCGGATTTGCGATAGGGCCGCGGATAAATGCCATAGGAAGGCTTTCGTCTGCTGATCCGGCCGTTCATCTCCTTATGACAGAAGACGCTGAGGAGGCTCAAAGTCTTGCAAAAGACATTGACCTTCTCAATAAAGAAAGACAGAAAATCGTCTCGCAAATTACCGAAGAAGCGATAGAACAGGTAGAATCCATGTATCCGATTGAGGAAAATCCGGTGCTTGTTCTTGCAAAAGAAGATTGGAACCCCGGAGTGGTCGGGATAGTAGCTTCGAGAATGGTAGAGAAATATTATCGGCCTACAATTATCTTAAGTATTGATCACGGCAAGGGAATTGCTAAAGGATCTGCAAGAAGCATAGCCGGTTTTGATTTATTTGCTAATTTGTCAACGTGCCGGGAGATCCTGCCGCATTTCGGAGGACATCCAATGGCTGCTGGAATGACTCTTAACATAGAAGATGTTGATCAATTAAGACAGCGTTTGAATGCTCTTGCAGCTGAGAAGCTGACTGAAGAAGACTTCATTCCCCTAAAAAAAATTGATGCGGAATGTGCTTTAACCGAAATCACTACGGACTCCATCGAAGAAATCGGACTGCTTGCTCCATTTGGAATGAGCAATCCCAAGCCTCTCTTCCTCCTTGACTCCATTCAACTGGGATCAATGAGGAAAATAGGTTCAGATCAAACACATTTGAAGCTTGCGGTGGAACAAAATCATCAGCAGCTCGATTGTATCGGATTTGGATTCGGGCATCTGCACGATCATATGGCACCTCTTGCAAAAGTGTCAATGGTTGGAGAATTATCCATCAATGAATGGAATAACTTCCGTAAACCGCAATTCATGATCCAGGATCTAGCTGTCAATGAATGGCAGCTGTTTGATGCTAGAGGAACCCGCAATCTTCAGAAAGCTGTTGAAAAAATGAATGACAAAAAAAATGTCCATATTGTTTTCCAAAAGGAAACGCTCACTTTGCTTGAGGGGCTGGACCTTAATCTTCTATTCTTGGAAAACGGCCAAGAAGCAGAAGGATTGGATTTAAAGGATAAATATGTGACGTTCATTGATACGCCATCTTCAATAAACCATCTGAATGCTCTTTTTGAACAGGCGCGTCCTGACCGGATTTATGCTATTTTCCATCAGCATACGGAACATTTTTTTGCCACAATCCCGACAAGGGAACATTTTAAATGGTATTATGGATTTTTGAAACAAAAAGGGACATTTGACTTAAAAAAACACGCAGAAGCGCTTGCCAGACATAAAGGCTGGTCAAATGAAACAATAGATTTCATGTCACAGGTGTTTTTTGACCTGGAATTTGCTACAATAGAGAATGGCATTATTTCTGTCAATCATCATCCGCCAAAAAGAGATCTAGCCGAATCTACTGCGTATGCTTCCAAGCTTCAGCAATTAGAGCTTGAAAATACGCTGCTATATTCGTCATTCCAGGATTTAAAAACATGGTTTGATGAAAGAATGAAAATATCGTCAACGCTTGTCAATGCATGAGGAGGACAAACTTAATATGGATTTAAAGAAATATGTAACAGTGGTTCCGGATTATCCGAAGCCGGGCATTCAGTTTAAAGATATTACAACACTAATGGACAATGGGGATGCTTACCGCTATGCAACAGATCAAATTGTTGAATATGCGCGCAAGCAAAACATTGATATAATTGTAGGACCGGAAGCACGCGGATTTATCATCGGCTGTCCTGTTGCTTATTCGCTTGGAGTAGGCTTTGCGCCTGTCCGCAAAGAAGGCAAGCTTCCCCGCGAAGTTGTTCGCGTAGAGTATGGTCTTGAGTATGGCAAAGATGTGCTTACTATGCATAAAGATGCCATCAAGCCGGGTCAGCGCGTTCTGATCACAGATGATCTGCTTGCTACAGGCGGAACAATCGAAGCAACAATTAAATTGGTAGAAGAGCTTGGCGGAGTCGTTGCCGGCATTGCTTTCTTAATTGAATTAAGCTACCTTGACGGACGCAGCAAATTGGATGATTACGATATTTTGACACTGATGAAATTTTAATCACATAGGGAAAAGCACTCGGGAATGGGTGCTTTTTCTATATTAAGGCAGGTACCAGCCATTAATTGGGCACAGAAAAGACAGTATTTCTCTTTACTTCTTCTGTGTTTTTCATGATAATAGGTACAATAAAGTTTTCATTGTAAAGGTGATTCCATGGCTAATGAACAAGTACTGACTGCTGAGCAGGTCATAGAGAAGGCAAAACGATATTTAACGGATGAAGACTTGCTTTTCATTCAGAAAGCCTATGATTTTGCGGAAGAAGCGCATCGTGAACAATACCGTAAATCGGGTGAACCATATATAATTCATCCTATACAGGTCGCAGGGATTTTAGTTGATTTGGACATGGATCCGTCGACAATCGCGGGTGGATTTTTACATGACGTCGTAGAAGATACGGACGTCACACTTGATGACTTGAAACAAACATTTAATGATGAAGTCGCCATGCTAGTGGACGGGGTTACAAAGCTCGGAAAAATTAAATATAAATCTCACGAAGAACAACAGGCTGAAAATCATCGTAAAATGTTTGTCGCAATGGCACAGGACATTCGTGTGATCTTAATTAAACTTGCTGACCGTCTTCACAATATGCGCACACTTAAGCATTTGCCGCAAGAAAAGCAGCGGAGAATCTCTAATGAAACGCTTGAAATTTTCGCGCCGCTTGCGCACCGTCTGGGGATTTCAAAGATAAAGTGGGAGCTTGAGGACACAGCTCTGCGCTATTTGAATCCGCAGCAGTATTACCGCATCGTGAATTTGATGAAGAAAAAGCGTGCTGAACGTGAGCTTTATTTAGAAGAAGTCATTGGCGAAGTGAAAAATCGGGTACATGAAGTAAATATTAAAGCTGATTTTTCAGGCCGTCCAAAGCATATATACAGCATTTACCGAAAGATGGCCCTTCAAAATAAGCAATTCAATGAAATATACGACTTACTTGCTGTTCGGATTGTTGTAAACAGCATCAAGGATTGTTATGCGGTCCTGGGCATTATCCACACATGCTGGAAACCGATGCCAGGCAGATTCAAAGATTATATTGCCATGCCGAAGCCCAACATGTATCAATCCCTTCATACTACTGTGATTGGTCCTAAAGGGGATCCTCTTGAAGTTCAAATCCGCACGAAGGATATGCACACGATTGCAGAATACGGGATCGCTGCGCACTGGGCGTACAAAGAAGGCAAAGAGACAGAAGAGCAGTCAACACTTGAACAAAAATTAACATGGTTCCGCGAAATTCTCGAGTTTCAAAATGATACAACGAATGCAGAAGAATTTATGGAGTCATTAAAAATCGATTTGTTTTCTGATATGGTGTTTATTTTCACGCCTAAAGGCGATGTGATTGAAATGCCTTCAGGCTCTGTTCCGATTGACTTTGCCTACCGCATCCATTCTGAGATCGGCAATAAGACAATCGGTGCAAAAGTAAACGGCAAAATCGTTACCCTGGATTATAAATTAAAAACCGGCGATATCATCGAAATCATGACATCGAAACATTCCTATGGCCCTAGCCAGGATTGGCTTAAGCTTGCCCAAACGTCTCAGGCGAAAAATAAAATCCGCCAATTCTTCAAAAAGCAGCGCCGCGAGGAAAATGTAGACAAAGGTAAAGAGATGGTCGAGAAAGAAATTAAAAATCTCGAATTTGAATTAAAAGAAGTCTTAACGAGTGATAATTTAAAGCGTGTAGCTGAAAAATTCAATTTCTCAAATGATGAGGATATGTATGCCGCTGTAGGCTATAACGGCATCACGGCTGCACAGGTTGCGAATCGCCTGACTGAAAAATGGCGCAAAAAACGCGATATGGAACAAGAGAAAGATATTTCAGAAGTCATTTCTGAAGTGCGTCCATATTCATCTAAAAAGCGTGACAGCGGGGTCCGTGTAAAAGGAATTGACAACTTGCTGATCCGTTTATCCAAATGCTGCAATCCTGTACCAGGTGATGAAATAGTCGGTTTCATTACAAAAGGACGAGGAGTATCTGTTCACCGCGATGACTGTCCAAATGTGCATACGGAAGAAGCACAGGCCCGTCTGATCCCGGTTGAATGGGAAACACAGCTTGATGGCCGTAAAGAGTACAACGTTGAAATCGAAATACTCGGCTATGACCGAAGAGGACTTTTAAATGAGGTCCTTCAGGCTGTCAACGAAACAAAGACCAACATTTCGTCTGTTGCAGGCAAATCTGACCGCAACAAAGTAGCTACAATCAACATGGCGATTGCCATTTCCAACATAAGCCATCTTCACAAAGTTGTGGAGAGAATTAAGCAGATTTCTGATATTTATTCTGTAAGAAGAATCATGAACTAGAAAGGGTTTTTCTGTCTTGAAGATAGTTGTCCAGCGCGCTAAAGATGCAGAAGTAAAAGTAAATAACGAAACAGTCGGCAAAATTTCTGAAGGATTTATGCTTTTAGTAGGAGTCACACATGAGGACTCTGAACAGGATGCTGACTACCTTGCAGATAAAATTGCCAATCTGAGAGTTTTTGAAGACGCGGAGCAAAAAATGAATCTTTCTCTGATTGATGTGGGGGGACAAGTCTTATCCATTTCTCAGTTCACTCTTTACGGTGATTGCAGAAAAGGAAGAAGGCCGAATTTCATGGCAGCTGCCAAGCCTGATCAAGCAGAGCCTTTATATGATTACTTCAATTCAAAGCTTCGTGAAAAAGGCATTACCGTTCAAACTGGGGAGTTTGGCGCCATGATGGATGTTTCATTTACAAATGCCGGTCCTGTTACCTTGATTCTCGAATCACAGGTGAATTAAGAAAACCGCCGGGCACTGAGTGCCTGGCGGTTTTTTTGTATTAAATGAAGAACGATATTAGTTAATATTGGCACCGGAAAAAAACACTCAAGCCAGAGCCTGAGTGTTTTTCCGAGCTTATTTAAAATACTGCGCCAGTCCATAATAAATCCCTTGTGCCACTCTTTCCTGATAGGCATTTGAGCGTACAGTCAGCTCCTCGGTGCTGTTGCTGACATAACCAAGCTCCAGGAGAACGGCAGGCTGGTTATTTTCACGGATAACATGATAATCCCCAAATTTTGTTCCGCGGTCTTTTAACTTCGTTTGTTTCATTAATTCTGAATGAACAGGTGAAGCCAGGGGCTTATCTTTAGACTCACTGTAGTAATAAGACGTCATTCCATTAACGCTTCTATTATTGATGCTGTCAAAATGGAGACTTATAAAAGCGTCTGCATCTCTGTAATGAGCCGTGCTGACACGTGAGCTTAAGCTAATGTAGCTGTCACTGCTGCGCGTTAAGTGCACGTCCGCCCCTGATGCTTTCAGCTTATCAAAAACGAGCTTGGCGGTAGACATCGTGAGATTCTTCTCAAGTGTACCTCTAGTGCCGATTGCCCCGCCGTCACGGCCTCCATGTCCAGGATCAAGAACAATGGTTTTATTTTTTAAGTAAGAGGTAACATCTCCGCCAGGTCTTGAGACAGAACTGCCTTCACCAGATTGTGAGACTACCCATCCTGCTACATAACCTGCAGTATTGCCGGAGAGCTGGATCTTAAACCAATCGCCTTCTTTGCTGATAACAGAAAATTGTTCTCCTGCATTAGCGCGTCTCAGAATGCTTTGATTTGTAGATGGGCCTTTTCGAATATTTGTCCCATCCTGCAAAATGCTGACTTTAGATTGGCTTTTTGTGTTTCCATTACCTGTATTTCCCTGTCCGCTTGCAATCGAAATATAGGAACTCGAAACCCAGCCTTTTTTATTTCCTGAGTATTTAATATGATGCCAGCTGTTCTTTGTTTCAAGAATGGTGACCTCTGCATTTTTTGAAATGGAACCAACTACAGAGCCATTTAAGCTGCCGCTGCTGCGGACATTCAGGGAGCTTGCTGTGACTTTTCCTTTTTTGCCGCCGCTTACAGGCGCCTGCACGGAATTTGCAGAAATGAAATCACTATGTACCCAGCCTTTTTGACCATTAAATTGAATTTCGTGCCATTTATCCTGTGTCTTAGTAATCGCAACAGAAGCATTTTTTTTCAAGCTGCCGATAGTGGCGGCTGATGTTGAAGGCTTGTTGCGCACGTTCAGTGAAGTCGCAATGACTTTTCCGCTCCTAGACCCTGATGAAGCAGGAGCTTTAGCTTGTTCCTTTTTTTGTAAGGAAACAAACTGACTGGAAACCCAGCCTCTTTTCCCATTAAAAGAGATTTCGACCCAATTTGAATTTTGCTGAACAAATGCTGCCGTTTGTCCCTTGTCAAATGTTCCTGTTACCTGAAAGCTTGTGCCGGGACCGCTGCGTATTCTCAAGTCTTCGGCATTTGATTTGACAGTATCAGAAGAACTGCCTGAGCTTGCTTTTGGTGCTTGGGCCGATTGCTGAAGAGTTACCAGCCATGAGGCTACCCAGCCCTTGTTATTTCCTGATAATTGGATTTGATACCAATCTTTTTTCTGGTCTGTGATGGAGTACACAGCCCCTTTTTTCACACTGGCGATGACAGAATAGCTTAGTCCAGGGCCGCTTCTGATGTTTAATCCATCAACTGCAATGACTGCTTTTTTCGTTTCAGCTGATGCAGACTTGGGCATCATTTGAAGCTGACACATGATAAGCAGGGTGCAAATAATGGAAATGAGTAGTTTTCGAAACAATGACCGATCCTCCTTTTTCATAGATAACTTATAGTACATTCGCTTTTTATATCGGCTATCCCTTGTGACATTTGATATATTTTTTCGGGAAAAAGGCAATGCTATGGGATAGACAGTTAAAAAGGAGCAATGATCATGAGGCACAGTGATAAAGGCGAGACAACTCATTATAACAATAATGATGTATTTGGAGTTAATTTTCATGAATTTGCTGAAAAAGAACAGAATTCTAATTTGTATGAGCTTGCAAGCGAATATGGTTTAAGTTTGAGAGAAGTGAAGAAATTAAAAAAACAATTAAATCGCTCTTGACACAAAGCCTGAAACATTCGTATGATAGTATATAAATCTTAGCAAGAACTACATAATTTTGAACCATTGATGGAGAAGAGTAGTCAAGATGACACATGATAAGAGAGGAAAAGCCGTGGCTGAAAGCTTTTCGCATGATGACTTGATGAAGAGAACACTCCTTAGGTTTCTCTCTGAACGATGCTGCGTGCATTTAATAGGAGGTGGACGTGACAGGCGTTAACTGTCTGAGTGGGAGCATTTATTGCTTCAACTAGGGTGGCACCACGGGATCTAACTCTCGTCCCTACATTTTTATGTAGGGGCGGGAGTTTTTTGTTTTCAAAATTTTTGAAGGTTTATGAAAATTGGAGGAGTAAAACATGTCATTTCAAATTCCGAGAGGCACTCAGGATATCCTTCCTGGAGATGTTGAACGCTGGCAATATATCGAAAACACAGCGCGTGAAATTTGCAGATACTATCAATATAAAGAAATCCGGACGCCAATCTTTGAACACACTGAGATATTTCAAAGAGGAGTAGGTGAATCAACGGATATTGTTCAAAAGGAAATGTATACATTCCAGGACCGGAAAGGAAGAAGCATGACCCTTCGCCCGGAAGGAACGGCTTCAACTGTCCGTGCATTTGTTGAAAAGAAATTATACGCACAGCCGTCTCAGCCGACAAAACTTTACTATATAGGACCAATGTTCCGCTATGAACGCCCGCAGACAGGACGCTTCCGCCAATTCGTTCAGTTTGGGGTTGAGGCGCTAGGAAGCAACAGCCCTGCAATGGATGCAGAAGTCATTTCTCTTGCAATGGAGCTTTACCGCACTGTTGGATTAAAGAAGCTGAAGCTGATTATCAACAGTCTTGGAGATGCAGACAGCAGAAAAGCTCACCGTGAAGCTTTAATTGCTCATTTTGAACCAAGAATTGGTGAGTTTTGCTCCGATTGCCAGAAACGATTGCAGCAAAACCCCCTTCGAATTCTTGATTGCAAGGTAGACCGGAATCATGAGCTTATGGCAACGGCCCCTTCGATTATGGATTATTTAAATGAAGAATCAAGAGCTTATTTCAATAAAGTCCAGCAATATTTAACGGATTTAAATATTGAGTTTACAGTTGACCCGAATTTGGTGCGCGGTCTGGATTACTACAACCACACGGCATTTGAGATCATGAGCGATGCGGAAGGATTCGGTGCGATCACAACTCTTTGCGGAGGCGGGAGATATAACGGTCTTGTAAAAGATTTCGGAGGGCCTGAAACACCGGGAATCGGATTTGCACTCAGTATTGAAAGATTTCTTGCTGCTCTTGATGCAGAAAACGTAGAGCTTCCAATCGAACAGTCGATTGATTGTTTCGTTGTAGCTCTTGGCGATAAAGCGAAAGACCGTTCTGTATCTCTCGTATATGAACTCAGAAAAGCGGGATTAACTGCAGAAAAAGATTACGAGGATAAAAAAATGAAAGCTCAATTTAAAGCAGCTGATCGCTATAAAGCTAAATTTGTTGCTGTATTAGGCGAAGATGAGCTTGAACGGAACATCATTTCCGTGAAAAACATGGAAACAGGCACACAAGTAGAAGTATCAATAGATGAGCTTACAGCCTATATAAAAGCATAGCCAAAAGGAGAGAGATAAACATGTTTGGACGAACATATTATTGCGGTGAAGTAACAGAAGCAGCAATCGGAGAAAAGGTAGTATTAAAAGGGTGGGTGCAAAAACGCCGTGACCTTGGCGGGCTCATTTTCATCGATTTAAGAGACAGAACTGGAATTGTTCAAATCGTGATCAATCCTGAAGTTTCTGAAGATGCCCTGAAAATCGCAGAAAAAATCCGCAGTGAATATGTATTGGATATTGAAGGCACAGTTGTCGGACGTACAGAGGGAACAGTAAATCCTAATCTTTCGACTGGGAAAATTGAAGTGAAGGTTGAACATGTCACAATCATCAATGCTGCAAAAAATCCGCCTTTCCTGATTGAAGATAAGTCTGAAGAAGTATCCGAAGATGTCCGCTTAAAGTACCGTTACCTGGACTTAAGAAGACCAGCTTTGCTTGATACATTCAAAATGCGCCACAACGTTTCAAAATCCATCAGGAATTTCCTGGATGAAAAAGGATTTTTAGATGTAGAAACGCCGATTTTAACGAAAAGCACTCCAGAGGGAGCACGTGATTATTTAGTGCCGAGCCGTGTGCATGAAGGCGAATTCTATGCTCTTCCTCAATCTCCGCAAATTTTCAAACAGCTGCTGATGGTTTCTGGATTTGACCGTTACTACCAAATTGCACGCTGCTTTAGAGATGAAGATCTCCGTGCTGACCGTCAGCCGGAGTTTACACAAGTGGATATTGAAATGTCATTTATGAGCCAGGATGAAATCATGACCCTGATGGAAGAGATGATGACGCGCATCATGAAAGAAACAAAAGGCGTGGATTTAACCCTTCCTCTTCCGCGCATGACGTTTGACGAAGCAATGGGCCGTTATGGATCTGATAAGCCTGATACACGATTCGGACTAGAACTCGTCAATGTTTCTGAACTTGTGAAAGACAGCGGCTTTAAAGTGTTCAGCGGTGCCGTGCAAAACGGCGGAGAAGTAAAAGTGATTAATGTTAAAGGAGCAGCTGCTTCTTATTCAAGAAAAGATATTGATGCCTTAACGGAGTTCGTTTCTCAATATGGTGCAAAGGGCCTTGCGTGGCTCAAAGTGGAGGAGCAGGAGCTGAAAGGCCCTATTTCTAAATTCTTCCCTGCTGAAGAACAGGAAAGCTTGAAAACAGTGACTGAAGCAGAGACAGGAGACTTATTGCTTTTTGTTGCAGATAAAAAGCAAGTCGTTGCAGATGCACTTGGTGCTTTGCGTCTAAAACTGGGAAAAGAGCTGGGATTAATCGACGAAAGCAAATTCAATTTCCTTTGGGTAGTTGACTGGCCTCTAGTTGAATATGACGAAGAAGCGGGACGATACTTTGCTGCGCATCATCCATTTACAATGCCGGCACGCGAAGATCTTGAGCTGTTTGAGACGAATCCGGCAGGCATGAAAGCTCAGGCTTATGACCTTGTTTTAAATGGATATGAGCTTGGCGGGGGATCAATCCGTATATTTGAAAAAGACATTCAGCAAAAAATGTTTAAACTGCTTGGTTTCTCTGAAGAAGAAGCAGTTGAACAATTTGGCTTCCTTTTAGAAGCGTTCGAATATGGCACCCCTCCTCATGGCGGAATTGCCCTTGGACTTGACCGTTTGGTTATGCTTTTAGCCGGAAGAACGAACTTGCGCGATACGATTGCATTCCCTAAAACGGCAAGTGCAAGCGACCTTCTGACACATGCTCCAAGTGAAGTAAGCACAGAGCAATTAACAGATCTTAACCTTGCATTAAAACTGAAAAAGAGTGAATAATGCCCAGAACGATTTACTTGAAAACCGCACCTTGTTGTGGTAATCTTTTTACAAGATAAAAAGAAGTCCTGATGTGTACGTCGTACACTTAGTTTTGATCCAACATTACTTGATCCGGGAGTTCACGTTTTCAGCGTTATGTAAATGCCTCATCATTCGATCAGAGGACTTATCATACATGAAACAGGACACCCACCTGCTGTGAGCGGGTTCAAAACCAAGATAGCAGCGACGGCACAATTGGGACTTCTTAACGAACGAGAATTCAGCCTGCATAAGCTTTCTGCTTATGCAGGTTTTTATTTTGTTTGAAAGTGAATTTTCGAACGGCACTTTTTTAAGTACCTGAAAGTCCGAAAATCATGGATTCAGGGTAAGCAAGCGTAGTGAATGTGCAGAATTAGCTCTTGTTTTTCACAGAAAGTATGATATATTCATTTTCAGGAAAAATACAGTCATGGATTAAATAAATGGAGTTGAGAGTTTTGCTGAATCAATTTTCCCGCAATGAACTTGCGATAGGCAAAGAAGGAATTGAAATTTTAAAAAACAGCACAGTTGCAGTTCTTGGAATTGGCGGCGTAGGGTCTTTCTCTGCAGAAGCGCTTGCACGTTCCGGAGTAGGACGAATTTTGCTTGTAGATAAAGATGATGTAGATATTACAAATGTAAACCGCCAAATTCATGCGCTCGTCTCAACTGTCGGTCAGCCAAAAGCTGATTTGATGAGAGACCGCATTAAAGAAATTAATCCAGAGTGCGATGTTATTGCACTGAAGATGTTTTACACAGAAGAAACATATGAAGAGTTTTTCAGCTATGGCCTTGATTATGTCATTGATGCTTCTGATACGATTTCATATAAAATTCACTTAATGAAAGAATGTTTAAATAGAGGCATTCCGATTATTTCAAGTATGGGCGCGGCAAATAAAACGGATCCGACAAGATTTCAAATTGCCGATATTTCCAAGACCCATACAGATCCAATTGCAAAAGTGGTCAGAACCCGCCTTCGTAAAGAAGGAATCCGAAAAGGCATTCAGGTTGTTTTCTCTGATGAAAGCCCGATTGTCATTCGCGAAGATGTACGTCTGAAGGTAGGAAATGACGCAGCGCCGATCCGCAAAGCGAAAATGCCGCCATCTTCTAATGCGTGGGTACCGTCTGTAGCAGGTTTGATCATGGGCGGACATGTTATCATGGAGCTTTTAAAAGATATTAAAATTGCACGTGTAAATGACTAAATGATAAAAAAAGCGGCATGATTTGAAATCATGCCGCTTTTTTTATTGTCTACTTTTGTATTCTTATCTGTCTGCCTGCGCTAACCGGGTGTTTCCACTTTTCGTCTTGTCTAGCTCCACCTCCTAACTCCTCGGCCAGAACGGCTCCGTCTGTAAAGGCAAAAAGCGCCTTTACTGGCGGAGCCTTATCTGTCTGCCTGCGCTAACCGGGTGATTCCACTTTTCGTCTTGTCTAGCTCCACCTCCTAACTCCTCGGCCAAAACGGCTCCGTCTGTAAAGGCAAAAAGCGCCTTTTCAGCCGGATCCTTATCTGTCTGTCGGAGCTAAACAGTCGGTTCCGCTTTTCGTTATTGCTGTTTCATCAGCTTTTCATAAATCTGTGAAAGGGAAAGTTCGAATTTTCCTGTTTGTTTAGGGGCATAATACTTTTTCTTTTTTAGTGAATTCGGCAGATATTGCTGTTTGACCCAGCCATTTTCGAAGTCATGGGGATATTGATAGTCAATGCCTCTGCCAAGCTTTTCTGCTCCCTTGTAATGTGCATCCTTCAGGTGAGCCGGAATTTCACCGCTTTTCCCGGCGCGGATATCTGCAATGGCTGCATCCAGTGCACGGTATGCGCTGTTGGATTTGGGGGAGAGACAAAGCTCTATGACTGCATTTGCAAGCGGGATTCGAGCTTCAGGAAGTCCAAGTCTTTCTGTTGCTTCAATGGCTGCCAATGTTCTGGCACCAGCTTGAGGGCTTGCAAGTCCAATGTCTTCATATGCAATGACCAGCAGCCTGCGGTTGATGCTGATAAGATCTCCAGCTTCTATCAGTCTGCCGAGATAATGCAGAGCTGCATTTACGTCGGATCCGCGAATCGATTTTTGAAATGCGGAAAGGACGTCATAGTGGGCATCTCCATCTTTATCATGGACAAAGCTCTTTTTTTGAAGACACTCTTCTGCTGTTTCAAGTGTTACGTGAATTTCGCCATTTTCATCTGGATCTGAAGAGATGACCGCAAGCTCCAGAGCATTGAGAGCAGACCGGACGTCACCTGCACAGCTTGAGGCAAAGTGCATCAGGGCTTCCTCTGAAATAATGGCACGATAGTTGCCAAGTCCTTTCTTTTCATCCTTTAAAGCCCGTTCAAGTGCTGTTTTTATATCAGCGGCTTCTAAAGGCTTTAATTCGAAAATCTGGCATCTGCTTCTGATGGCCGGATTGATGGCATGATAAGGGTTGCTTGTAGTCGCTCCAATTAAAATGATTTTTCCATCTTCTAAATAAGGAAGGAGAAAATCCTGTTTTGCTTTATCCAGACGGTGGACCTCATCAAGAATTAAAATGACCTTTCCGGACATTTTCGCTTCTTCTGCGACGATTTCCATATCTTTTTTATTATTCACAACGGCATTCAGCTTACGGAAAGCGGTGTTTGTGCTTCCTGCAATCGCTGTTGCTATGGATGTTTTTCCTATTCCGGGAGGGCCGTACAAAATCATCGAGCTCAAGTGTTTTGCTTTTACCATCCGCTCAATCATTTTTCCTTTGCCGACTAAATGTTCCTGCCCGATGATTTCATCAATGTTTTCTGGTCTCATTCGAAATGCCAGAGGTTTCATGTTATCACTCCCAAGACGAAGCACTGATCTTATTTTACTAAGCTTATCATGACTTTTCCTCTTAGTCATATGAATTGATTTATATCTTTAATAGGAAGCCGGCGAGTTAATTTGAATGCTCTGTTGAAGGATAATATGCTATAATGGCATAGGTTCATTTAAGGAAAAAACAAATTTTAACAGCAAAAAATAGATTGTTTCAGATTTTTAAACGATGAGAGGCGAAGTGAAGAAGGATGAATGCTTTGCGCAGTAAAAAGAATCAGGAGCTCAGTATGAGATGGGGCATTTATTTCTTGGGCCTGCTCATCATGTCTTTCGGCATTGTCCTTACGATAAAAGCTGAACTTGGCACATCTCCATGGGATGTGCTTCATATAGGATTATATTACCAGCTTGGTTTAACGATTGGATCTTGGGCAATTATTGTAGGAGGAGCCATTCTACTATTGTCTTCCATTTTTACAAGAAAGGTGCCTCAGGCAGGTGCCTTTGTCAATATGCTGACTGTAGGTCTATTTATAGATTTATACTTATCATTGCCGTTTATGCAGACTCCGTCAGGGTATGCCGGGAAAGCACTGATGCTTTTGCTTGGTATTATGGTGATGGGTTATGGAATCGGCTTGTATATTTCTGCAGGCTGCGGTGCAGGACCTCGCGATACATTAATGCTTGCTTTGGTAGAAAAAACCGGCATAAAGGTATCAAGGATTCGCGGAGGAATTGAAGTCATTGTTCTTTTTTTCGGCTGGATTTTAGGCGGACCGGTTTTCATTGGAACAATCGTCTGCACACTGTCCATTGGGTATGTCATCGGATTTACCCTTCCGCAATGCCGGAAAACAACGAATGCCCTGCTGGAAAAAACAATCAGAAAAGAACCGGATGTTCACCAAGTTAGCTAGAATTATAGGGGTGTATATATGAAAATTTCAACTAAAGGCCGCTATGGTCTTACAATTATGATAGAGCTTGCAAAAAAACACGGGGAAGGGCCAACCTCTTTAAAAAGCATCGCCCAGACGCATGATTTATCTGAACACTATTTAGAGCAATTGATCGCACCGCTCCGCAATGCCGGTTTAGTCAAAAGCATACGAGGAGCATACGGAGGATACGTTCTCGGAAATGAACCTGATGCCATTACTGCAGGGGATATTATCAGAGTTCTTGAAGGGCCGATCAGCCCTGTAGAAGTGCTTGAAGATGAAGAGCCTGCAAAGCGTCACCTGTGGATTCGCATACGCGATGCAGTAAAAGATGTGCTTGATAATACAACTCTTGAAGATTTAGCAAACTACTCAGATGGCGAGCAGGAATCTTATATGTTTTATATTTAAAAAGGAGGGAGTAAAATGGAGCGGATTTATTTGGACCATGCTGCCACATCCCCAATGCATCCGGAAGTAATTAACGCGATGCTTCCTCACATGCAGGATGTATTCGGCAATCCCTCAAGCATCCATTCATTTGGAAGAGAAAGCAGAAGACTGCTGGATGAGGCGAGAGCGGTAATTTCGCGGAGTCTGCATGCAAAACCGAAGGAAATTATTTTTACGGGCGGCGGAACGGAAGCTGATAATTTAGCGATAATCGGTTCTGCTCTTGCAAATCAGCATAAAGGCAGACACATCATTACAACACAGATTGAACATCATGCGGTCTTAAATACATGCAAGCATCTGGAGAAACAGGGGTTTGATGTTACCTATTTGCCTGTTGATCAAAATGGCATTGTTTCAATTGATGATCTTAAACGGGAACTGACGCCTGAAACCATATTGGTTACGATCATGTATGGGAACAATGAAACTGGATCGATTCAGCCGATTGATGAGATCGGCAGGATTCTGAAGGATCATCAGGCTCTTTTCCATACAGATGCTGTACAGGCTTTCGGAATCCTTGATTTGAATGTGAAAGAGAGCTATATAGATATGCTCTCTGCTTCTGGCCACAAGATTAATGGACCAAAAGGGACCGGTTTACTTTATGTTAAAGAAGGAATCTCGCTTAAACAGCACTCTCACGGCGGAGAGCAAGAATTGAAACGGCGTGCAGGAACGGAAAATGTACCCGGCATTGCAGGATTTAAATCCGCAGTTCAGCTTGCACTTGAAACCAGAGAGCAAAAAACTGTACTTTACAAAGAGTTTAAAGATAAAATAATTGATATTTTAAAGGCGGAAGATGTTTCTTTTGAAATAAATGGAGCGATAGACAGCAGTCTGCCGCATGTTTTGAATCTTTATTTTCCAGGGACAAATGTGGAGTCGATGCTTGTGAACATGGACATTGCAGGAATTGCCGTTTCAAGCGGATCAGCATGCACAGCAGGTTCCATTGAGCCTTCGCATGTCCTGACTGCCATGTACGGGCAGGGGGCTGAACGGACAAAAGCTTCCATCCGCTTTAGTTTTGGTCTTGGAAATACGGTGGAGCAAGTTGAGAAGGCCGCTTTGGAGACAGCTCGGATTGTAAAAAGATTAACAGCTTAGAATGATTGACACTTGGAGGTGAAAAAGATGCAAAAAGCACCTAAAGACACACGTGTTGTTGTTGGAATGTCAGGAGGGGTTGATTCTTCCGTTGCGGCACTTCTTTTAAAACAGCAGGGCTACGATGTGATCGGCATCTTTATGAAAAACTGGGACGATACAGATGAGTTCGGAGTCTGTACAGCTACTGAAGACTATGATGATGTCATTCAGGTCTGCAATCAAATCGGAATCCCATACTATGCAGTAAACTTTGAAAAACAATATTGGGACAAAGTGTTCACTTATTTTTTAGATGAGTATAAAGCAGGGAGAACCCCGAATCCCGATGTAATGTGCAATAAAGAAATAAAGTTCAAAGCATTTTTAGAGCATGCGATTTCTCTCGGAGCAGATTATCTTGCAACGGGGCACTATGCGCAAGTTGAGTACCGCGACGGGGAATACAAAATGCTCAGAGGCGCTGATGAAAATAAAGATCAAACTTATTTCCTCAATCAGCTGACTCAAGAGCAATTATCTAAAGTTATGTTCCCAATCGGAAATATACCTAAATCAAAAGTGCGCGAGCTTGCAAAAGAAGCAAATCTTGCGACAGCTGCAAAAAAAGACAGTACGGGCATCTGTTTTATCGGTGAGCGCAACTTTAAAGAGTTTTTAAGCGGCTACCTTCCAGCACAGCCAGGTTTAATGCAGACTCTCTCAGGAGAAGTAAAAGGCAAGCATGACGGTCTGATGTATTACACGATTGGACAGCGCCATGGCCTTGGCATCGGCGGCAGCGGAGATCCATGGTTTGTTGTAGGGAAGGATCTTGAAAAGAATGTCTTATACGTGGATCAGGGCTTTGACAATGATCTGCTCTATTCGGATTCGATTACAGCTACAAATATCAGCTGGGTTTCAGACAAACTCCCTGAAGGAGAAGTTGTCTGCACGGCAAAATTCAGATATCGTCAGGAAGATCATGCTGTCACAGTGAAAATGATCGATAAAACAACTGCACAAGTGATATTTGATAAACCGATCAGGGCCATTACACCTGGACAGGCTGTTGTTTTTTACAGTAATGACGAATGTCTTGGCGGCGGGACCATTGATGAAGTATTTAAAAAGAATGATAAAATCTGGTATGTTGGTTAAAGATGCAACCTTTGTTAAAACCTCAACGTCGGTTGAGGTTTTTTCTTTAAAAATTTGTTACCGGGAGTGCTGTTGATCATGAGCGATAAAAGTATTTTAGGAATAGAAGCCATGCAAAAGGGCGATTTTGAAAAAGCGGCAGGATATTTTTCGGAGGCTATTGAAGAAAATCCAAAGGATGCTGTTTGCTATGTGAATTTCGGAAATTTATTGGCAGCAGTAGGAGAATTTGAAAAAGCGATTACCTTTTTTGAAAAAGCGATAGAACTTGATGCAAAGACGACTACGGCCTACTATGGTGCCGGAAATGTGTATTACAATAGCGAGCAGTTTCAATCAGCGCAAAAAATGTTTTTAAAAGCGATTCAAAAAGGGATGGATCATTCAGATGTCTTTTTCATGCTTGGAATGAGCAATGTCCAAATGAATCAGCCGCTGCCTGCCCTACCATATTTACAAAGAGCAGTGGAATTAAATGAAGAGGACACGGAAGCGCGCTTTCAATATGGATTATGTTTAGCTCAGCAGGAATCACTTGATGAAGCGATTCGTCAATTTCAGATTGTAGTGGAAAAGGATCCGGGTCATGCGGATGCATACTATAATTTGGGTGTAGGCTACGCTTTTAAAGAGGATGCAAAAAAGGCCATGGAAATGCTCGATCAAGCTTTGAGCATTCAGCCGGACCATGAGATGGCGGCTAATTTGAAGCAGCTGATGCAAACACTGTAAGAATCAGGCAATCAGGGGGAGGAGATCTTGTGCAGCAAAAGGCGGACCTGTTTCAAGAGCAGGAACGGTTTTTAAAAGGAAAAATCATCACGGTTATTTATCAGAATGACCAAAACCATTATACCGTCTTAAAGACGGAGGTTCTTGAAACGAGCGAAAATTATGATCAAAAAGAAATAACCGTGACGGGCTATTTTCCTCTTCTGCATGAAGATGAAACATATACCTTCTTTGGGATGCTTACGCAGCATCCTAAATTCGGACAGCAATTCCAGGCTGAGCATTACCGGAAGGAAATTCCCAAAACGCGCGATGGTGTCATTCAATACCTTTCAAGTGACCTGTTTAAAGGGATAGGCAGGAAAACAGCGGAAGCGATAGTCGATGTTCTCGGAGAAGGCGCCATTTCGAAAATGATGGAAGATCCTTCTGTACTGGATAAAGTGCCGAAACTCGGCAAAGACAAAGCAAAACAGCTGCTTGATCAGCTGAAGGAGCATCAGGGTCTTGAGCAGGCAATGATTATTTTAAATCAGCTCGGCTTCGGTCCTCAGCTTTCCATGAAAATTTACCAGGCCTATCAAGAAAGAACCATCCAGATGATTCAGGAGAATCCTTTTCAGCTTGTTAAAGATATCGAAGGAATCGGGTTCGTGCGCGCTGATGAGCTTGGCAGCCAAATGGGACTCGGCGGAAATCACCCTGAGCGGATTAAAGCTGCCTGCTTTTATACAATTGAACATCTTTGCCTTCAAGAGGGCCATACATATGTATCACTTGAGCAGTTAATTATAAAATCAATGGAATTGCTGAATTCATCGAAGAATTCAGGAATTATTGAAACCGATATTTCAGAGCAAGTGATCAAACTTGCAAAAGATAAAGGGATTATTATTGAAGAAGACAGAGCCTATCTGCCCTCACTCTTTTTTGCTGAACAGGGACTTGTGAAAAGTATCCAGCGTGTTCTTTTGCAGACAGAATATGAGAGCATTTTTCCTGAATCAGAATTTTTGCTTTCACTCGGAAAACTGGAAGAAAGAATGAACGTGCAGTACGCCCCGACTCAAAAAGAAGCCATTCAAACGGCTCTGATGTCGCCAATGCTTTTGCTGACGGGAGGACCTGGTACTGGCAAAACGACCGTTATTAAAGGGATCGTAGAGCTTTACGCAGATCTGCACGGATGCTCCCTCGAGCAAAAAGACTATAAAAAAGAAGAGCCTTTTCCGATCTCGTTAGTTGCCCCGACAGGACGGGCTGCAAAAAGAATGACTGAAGCAACAGGCCTGCCTGCTGTAACGATTCACCGGCTGCTAAAGTGGAACGGTGCTGAAGGATTTGATCATGGGGAAGATAACCCGATCGGTGCAAAACTGCTGATTGTCGATGAAATGTCGATGGTAGACACTTGGATTGCCAATCAGCTGTTTAAAGCTCTGCCTGAACATATTCAAGTTATTATGGTTGGTGATGAAGATCAGCTGCCTTCTGTAGGGCCTGGTCAAGTGCTGCGGGATTTACTTGAGTCTCAGGCAGTTCCTGTTGTGAGACTGACCGATATTTACAGACAAGCTGAGGGTTCATCCATTATTGAACTTGCACATGATATAAAAAAAGGAAGGCTGCCTGATAATTTGACGGCACCTACTAAAGACAGATCCTTCATTCGATGCAGCGGTGCACAGGTAAAAGAAGTAGTAGAGAAAGTCATATCGAATGCCATCAAAAAAGGATATACAGCCCGTGATGTTCAGGTGCTTGCCCCGATGTACCGCGGGCCTGCAGGCATAGATCAGCTTAATATTATGCTGCAGCAGCTGTTTAATCCTAAAGCTGAAAATAAAAGGGAAATGAAATTCGGCGATACGGTGTACAGATCCGGCGACAAAGTGCTCCAGCTTGTAAATCAGCCTGAGAGCAATGTGTATAACGGCGACATCGGAGAGATTGTGTCCATTTTTTATGCCAAGGAAAACACTGAAAAAGAAGATATGATCGTCATCTCCTTTGATGGCAATGAAGTCACGTATACAAAATCTGATTTCAATCAATTCACGCATGCCTTCTGCTGTTCCATTCACAAATCACAGGGAAGCGAATTTCCGATTGTAGTGGTGCCTGTTGTTAAAGGCTATTACAGAATGCTTAGACGGAACTTGATTTATACGGCTATTACAAGAAGCAAGCAGTTTTTAATCCTTTGCGGGGAACAAGATGCCCTCCTGCGGGGAATTGAAAACAGAGATCATTTAAGCCGGCAGACCTCTTTAAAAATGAAGCTTTCCGAAAAACAGCAAAATATTGAAGAACTGACAGAAGAGCTTCCCTTTGACCTTGCTGATGCCATGATCGGAATGGAAGGCATTACCCCGTATGACTTTATGGTAGAAAACAAAATCTAAGAATGTTCGGAAAGGGGGAGTTTCTCCTGCGGACATTTACAGAGCTCAGGGGCATGCCGGTAGTTGATGTAGATGACGGATTAATCACCGGTTTTGTATCTGATGTTTGTTTTGATGCAAATGGCTCTTTTATCGGGCTGTTAATAAATGAAAAAGGCATATTCAGGAAAGGGCGCATAGTACCTGCAGAAACGATTTGTACGATAGGCAAGGACGGAATAATGGTTAACGGCAGAAGCAGTCTGAAATCGATGTCTGAATTTAGAGAAGCTTATTTCCTGCAATCACACCGCCGGATCCAGTACAAAGCCGTCTATTCTACGGAAGGCGAGAAGCTTGGACTTCTTGCTGATGTATACTTTTCTGAACAAGTGGGCACCATTGTAGCATATGAACTGACGGACGGATTCTTTGCAGATATGATGGAGGGAAAAAGAATGATTGATCCTCCAGGGTCTTTAACCATTAGCAAAGATGCAATCGTCATGGATTTTATTCATTAGCGAGGTGCACCGTATTGTTAAAATGCCCGAATTGTAAAAGTAAGGATATTGGAAAGATTGGCGTGAATCAGTATTATTGCTGGGGCTGCTTTATCGAGCTTTCCATATCCAAAGGCCAGATCTTTACCCATCAAGTGGAAGAGGACGGTTCTCTAAGTTCTCTTGATGATCTTTTCACAGATGATGATCGAACAATCAGCATGTAGACAGTTATAAAGGGGGAATACGCCATGAACCGCAAAATGTCCTCAATGCTTTCAGATCTGATAGGACGCATTCCGATGTCCAAACGTTCGATGAAAAAAATGCGAAAACGAATAATGAAAAAGTTTTGATTACATTTCCTCTGCTTAATAAGGCAGAGGATTTTTCATTTTTAGAAAAAATTGTTTTGCAGAACCGTTAAAAAGATTCTGTCTAGAAGAAAGTGCTTCATAGCAGGCGAATGGGACAGTAAAAATGTCTTACTGAAGGAAAAAGTGAGTCTAAACGCTGAATGACCATAACCAGCAGATTTTCCGCAAGCTCCTTCCCGTCTTTCGGAGCTTGAGCTTTGGCGGCTACTGCTATTATAATTTCAATGCATATTTCATCCGCTCCTCCCCAAACTAAAGGTGAGGAGGGATGCTCTTTGAAGGAACGTTATTTTAAATGGCTGATGAGAATCGGTATTTTTCTATTGTGTTTGCTTTCCATTTATTTATTTTTGAAGCTTAGAGTCCTTTGGGATCCTTTTTTTATTATCATCAAAGCTATCCTTCTTCCTTTTTTAATCGCTGGTTTCATTACCTATTTGCTGCATCCGGTCATTGAAAAACTGCATTCCACCGGGGTTCCGCGCACACTCTCGATCTTAATTATCTACACTCTTTTCTTTGGCGGAATCGGTTATGGCTTATATAAGGGGATCCCGGTCATCATTGCACAGCTTAAGGATCTTTCTGAAAGTTTTCCGGTATTTGAACAAAAATATCAGGGATGGCTGTCAACGGTTCATGATCATACTGACCGGTTCCCGGAAGAGGTTCACACGAGAATTGAAACAGCTTTTCAAAATATCGAAGCCTGGTTTTCTTATTGGATTGACAAGATCTTAAATAGCTTAGGAAGAGTTTTCGATTATCTTTTAATCATAGCTCTCATTCCTTTTCTCGTATTTTATATGCTGAAGGATTATGAGCAAATAAAAAAAGCCGCCTGGTATTTAACTCCGAAACGGTGGAGACCTGAGGCAGTCATTTTCATCCGCGATGTTGATCAGTCTTTGGGTAATTACATAAGGGGGCAGCTGCTTGTCTGTTTCATCATCGGTTTTCTGGCATTTCTCTCGCTTTGGTTTTTTGATATTAAATATCCTTTAGTCATAGGGATTTTAATAGGGATAACGAACGTCATACCGTACTTCGGACCGATTATTGGCGCGGTTCCGGCAGTTATCATTGCAGCATCCATGTCTATGAATACCGTCCTGATTGTGATCATTATTATCTTTTCCCTGCAATTTATCGAGGGGAATATCCTTGGACCCTTAATCGTTGGAAGAAGTCTTCATATGCATCCGATCATCATTATGCTTGCCCTGCTTGCAGGAGGAGAAATCGCAGGGATTATCGGAATGATTTTAGCCGTTCCTGTATTAGCCGTCTTAAAAGTAACACTGACGCACCTAGTGCATTTGAGAAGACAGCATTGACATTGGTACAGCCTATGAACTATAATTCTGCGTATACACTGCATATTTTATAAAAACGATGAAGGAACGAGTACGTTTCAGACCATCTGACAAGAGAGGAATTTCCATGGCTGAGAGGAATTCCGGGATGAAGGGAAACAGAAGGCTATTCCAGAGTGCAGGCAAACCCTGCCGTCTTAACCCCGTTACGGTTAAATGAAGCTGATGGACAGTAAGTCCATAATCAGGGTGGTACCGCGAGCAATCTCTCGTCCCTGTGAAAATCTCTATGATTTTCACAGAGACGGGAGTTTTTTATTTTGTAAGAGGCTTTTTTCTGAGAGAAGGTGTATGCCGCAGCATTCTTCAGAAAAACAGCCGCAATACGAGGAGGAAAAAAGATGAAAACACTAACTTCAGCACAAGTTCGTCAAATGTTTTTAGATTTCTTCAAGGAAAAGGGGCATGCAGTTGAACCAAGCGCATCTTTGGTTCCTCATGAAGATCCGTCCCTGCTTTGGATCAACAGCGGGGTAGCAACGCTTAAAAAATACTTCGATGGCCGCGTTATTCCGGCAAATCCAAGAATTTGCAATGCACAAAAATCAATCCGAACAAATGATATTGAAAATGTCGGCAAAACAGCCCGTCACCATACATTTTTTGAAATGCTTGGAAACTTTTCAATCGGTGATTATTTTAAAGTAGAAGCGATCGAGTGGGCATGGGAATTCTTAACGAGTGAAGATTGGATCGGCTTTGATCCGGAAAAACTGTCCGTTACGATTCACCCTGAAGATGATGAAGCTTTCTTAATCTGGAAAGATAAAATTGGTGTGCCTGAAGAGCGGATTATCCGTCTTGAAGGGAACTTCTGGGATATCGGTGAAGGGCCAAGCGGACCGAATACAGAAATTTTCTATGACCGCGGCGAGGTTTATGGAAATGATCCGAAAGATCCTGAGTTATACCCGGGCGGAGAGAATGAGCGCTATCTGGAAGTCTGGAACCTTGTATTCTCAGAGTTCAATCATAATTCAGACGGTACATATACACCTCTGCCAAAGAAAAACATTGATACAGGAATGGGCCTTGAGCGGATGGTATCTGTTATTCAGGATGTTCCGACCAACTTCGATACAGATTTGTTTATGCCGATCATTGAATCTACTGAAACAATTTCTGGCGAAAAATACGGAACTGATCAAGAAAAGGATGAAGCCTTTAAGGTTGTAGCCGATCATATCCGTACAGTGACATTCGCTGTTGGAGACGGCGCCCTTCCATCAAACGAAGGACGCGGATATGTACTTCGCCGTCTTTTGCGCAGAGCAGTAAGATATGCAAAAAAACTGAATATTAACCGGCCATTTATGTATGAGCTTGTCACAGTTGTCGGAGAAATTATGGTTGACTTCTACCCAGAAGTAAAAGCTAAAACAGAGTTTATTCAAAAAGTTATAAAAAATGAAGAAGAACGCTTCCATGAAACATTAAATGACGGTTTGTCCATCTTGGCTGAAGTTGTGAAAACGCAAAAAGCAAAAGGTAGCAGCATCATTCCTGGAACAGATGTTTTCCGTCTGTATGATACATACGGATTCCCTGTTGAACTGACAGAAGAGTATGCACAGGAAGAACAAATGGAAATTGATCATGATGGCTTCAAAAAAGAAATGGAAGGCCAGCGCGAACGTGCACGTGCTGCAAGGCAGGATGTTGATTCTATGCAGGTGCAGGGCGGAGTGCTTGGCGAAATTACAGCCGAAAGCACATTCGTCGGTTACTCTCAGCTGACGGCAAAAGCTTCAGTGACCGTTCTTCTGAAAGACGGCGAGCTCACAGACGAGGCAAATGCAGGAGATGAAGTGCAGCTTATTTTAAATGAAACGCCATTTTACGCTGAGAGCGGCGGTCAAATTGCAGATGAAGGCACCATCGAAAATGATGCAGTCAAACTTCAAGTAAAGCATGTACAAAAGGCTCCAAACGGACAAAATCTGCACACTGCTGCCGTGATAAGCGGCACAGTGAAAACAAATGATGAAGTAATCGCAGCTGTTAACGAAACAACTAGGAGTGCAGTCATTAAAAACCATACTGCCACACATCTCTTGCATCAGGCTCTAAAAGATGTGCTTGGCGGACATGTCAATCAGGCAGGATCTCTCGTAACATCTGAAAGACTTCGATTCGACTTTTCACATTTTGGGCAAGTTCAGCCTGAAGAGCTTGAACAGATTGAGCAAATGGTAAACGAACAAATCTGGAAAAGCATCGGCGTCAATATTGAGCTAAAACCAATTGCTGAAGCGAAGGAAATGGGAGCAATGGCTCTTTTCGGCGAAAAATACGGAGATATTGTCAGAGTCGTTCAAGTAGGTGATTACAGTCTTGAATTGTGCGGAGGCTGCCATGTTGACAACACTTCTTCTATCGGGCTGTTTAAAATTGTTGCCGAAACAGGAATAGGTGCGGGTACACGAAGAATCGAAGCGGTTACCGGTCAAGGAGCTTATCAGCTGATAAAAGACCAGCTTTCCATTCTTGCTGACGTCTCATCAAAGCTGAAATCAAATCCTAAAGATGCAGCAGGCCGTGTAGATGCTCTTCTTGGTGAAGTTCGTTCTCTCCAAAGAGAAAATGAATCATTAACAGCTAAATTGGGTAATGTAGAAGCTGGAAGCATACTTGGAAGCGCTGTTCAAATTGATGGTGTTACACTGCTTTCAAGCAAAGTAAATGCTAAAGACATGAACAGCCTGAGAACAATGGTTGATGAATTAAAGCAAAAATTAGGTTCAGCCATTGTCATCCTTGGAGCAGCTCATGACGGAAAAGTAAGCCTGGCAGCAGGAATTACAAGTGATTTAGTCGAAAAAGGTTACCACTCAGGGAAATTGATTAAAGAGGTAGCTGGAAGATGCGGAGGCAGCGGAGGCGGCCGTCCGGATATGGCACAGGCTGGCGGCAAGGATCCTGAAAAACTTGAAGAAGCTTTGAAATATGCATTAGAATGGGTAAAAACCATCTAGAATCAGCACTATGAGCCTTTTCTTTCTGGAGGAATTTCTTTAAACATTTCACCAGAAAGTGAAATCCGTTTTATAATTTCGATAGTTAGTGTAGAATGGTAGTATGAATGGACAAGCAGATTCCACAGGTGAATCTGGGAAAGAGGTGCGAGTGATGAGTTCCTTTGATAAAACGATGAAGTTTAACTTTTCTGAGGAAGCAGTTGAAACGAATGTGAATGAAGTCCTGTTCACTGTATACGATGCTTTGAAAGAAAAAGGCTATAATCCGATTAACCAAATCGTTGGATACCTGCTCTCTGGAGATCCTGCATATATCCCCCGTCATCGCGATGCAAGAAATTTAATCCGCAAGCTTGAACGGGATGAACTCATTGAGGAATTGGTTAAATCGTACTTACACCATCATAGAGAGGATTAATATGCGAATTATTGGTTTGGATTTTGGCTCCAAAACTCTTGGAGTTGCTGTCAGCGATGAATTTGGCTGGACAGCACAAGGGCTTGAGACGATTAAAATTGATGAAGAGGGCGGCAACTTTGGGCTCGAGCGTCTCTCACAAATTGTGGACGCACATCAAGCAGAAAAAATCGTTCTCGGATTCCCAAAGAATATGAATGGAACGGTTGGACCAAGAGGTGAAGCAAGCCAGACGTTTGCTTTGAAGCTTGAGAAAAAATTTGGAGTCCCTGTTATACTCTGGGATGAGAGATTGTCAACTATGGCAGCTGAAAGAGTACTGATTTCAGCAGATGTCAGCAGAAAGAAAAGAAAAAAAGTAATTGATAAAATGGCTGCAGTGATGATTTTGCAGGGATACTTAGATAGCCTGAATTAAAACTGACAGCAAACTATAGATGAGGTGACTGCAATGGAACACGGAGAAAAACAAATTACAGTAGTAGACGAAAATGGAAATGAACAGCTTTGTGAAATTCTTTTCACATTTGCTTCAGAAGAATTCGGAAAATCATATGTGCTTTATTACCCGCTTGGCGAACAGGATGATGAAGAAGAAATTGAAATTCATGCATCAAGCTTTGAGCCGACAGCTGACGGTGTAGACGGAGAACTTGCACCGATTGAAACAGAAGAAGAGTGGGATCTGTAGAAGAGATGCTGAATACATTCCTTGATAATGAAGAAGAGGAAGAAAAGTAAGAAGAAACCGTCTTAGGACGGTTTTTTTTTTGCTGTAAAAAAGAAAAATATCTTCAGAGGAAATAATAGTTCTATGGTAGGATTGTCAGACATGGAACGATAATGATAAATTTTCATTCTTAAAGCGGCCTTTCCTTAAAAATATGCTAGAATTTGGCGAAAAAACAGTGATTATGTAGTATAATCATTTTGATGAAAGGGGGATACATCCGATAATGTCAGAAGCTGATTCGAACAAACATTCAATCCAAAATAAACTCCTTGAAAAACAGCAGGAAGCTAAAGTCATCCGAAAAATCGTCCTGGTGATTTTTGTTGTTTTAGTCATTTTGATGACAGGATTAATCGGTGGCGGCTATTTATATATAAAGTCTGCACTGCAGCCTGTAGATGAAAAGGACAAAAATGCAATTAATGTAAACATTCCAATAGGATCATCCGTTTCCACAATTGCGGCCATTTTAGAAGAAAAAAAGATCATTAAGGATCAAAGAGTATTCAAATACTATGTGAAATTTAAAAATGAGTCAGGATTTCAGGCGGGAGACTACAAATTAACACCTTCGATGGAAATCGAAGACATTGTGGCCAGTCTTAAATCCGGAAAAGTGATTACAGATGTCGTCTTTCAAATTCCAGTTCCGGAAGGAATTCAAATAAGGGACATTGCTAAATCAATTGCCAAGCATTCAGGGTTTACCGAAAAAGAAGTCTTAGACAGGATGAATAATAAAGAGTTCATAGCTGCTATGCAGAAGAAATATCCGGAAACCTTAACAAAGGATATCTATGGCAAGAATATTAAATATCCTCTTGAAGGCTATTTTTATCCTGCAACTTATCCTTTTTATGAGAAAAAGCCTTCTCTTGATTTTATTTTAGAAGAGATGATTAAAAAGACACATACTGTTGTCATTCCTTACCTTCCGCAGATTGAAGAAAAGAAAATATCCGTCCATCAATTTATTACTATGGCATCTTTGATTGAAGAAGAAGCCACAAAATCAGTTGACCGGAATAAAATATCAAGTGTATTCTACAACCGGATAGAAAAGCAAATGCCTCTTCAGACTGATCCTACTGTGCTGTATGCACTTGGGGAGCATAAGGACAGAGTTTATTACAAAGATCTTAAGGTGGAATCACCATATAATACGTATAAGGTAAAGGGGCTGCCTCCAGGGCCGATTGCGAATCCTGGAGATCAATCCATGAAAGCGGCACTGGAGCCTGAAAAAACAGATTTTCTCTATTTTCTGGCCACTAAAAAAGGGGAAGTCATTTTCACCAAAACACTTGAAGAGCACAACAAAGCTAAAGCAGAGCATATTACCAATAAATAAAGAACAGAAGGGAACGTGAAAATATTCGCATTCCCTTTTCTGTTGTGGTAAAATATATCGAGTTGTGTAGAGAAAGATAAACAAAATGACAAATAATGACAAGAGTTCTCTGAAAGAACTCTTATTTTCATGATTTAAGATACACTTTAACGGTGATCAAAGCACCGTTTGAAGGAGAAAACAATGGAAAACGACACGATTTTATCATATATAGAAAGCCTTCTTCCTGATCAAGACGAAACAGTCACACAGATGGAGCAATATGCGCTTGATCACGCCGTTCCCATTATGGAAAAGACAGGGATAGAAGTTCTGATTAGTCTGCTTGTGCTCAAACAGCCAAAAAAGATATTAGAAATCGGCACTGCAATCGGCTATTCAGCGATTCGTATGTGCAAAGCTCTCCCCGAAACAGAAATTGTAACGGCTGAGAGAAATGCAGAGCGATATAAACAAGCAGCCATAAATATTGAAGCGAATGCATTGGCTGACCGAATTACGGTTCTTCATGGTGACGCATTGGAGCTTAAGGAACAAATAGAAGAAAAAGGTCCTTATGACGTGATTTTTATTGATGCAGCTAAGGGTCAGTATATGCGATTCTTCGAAATGTACGAACCAATGCTTTCAAAGAACGGCTGCATTATTACAGACAACGTCCTTTTCAAAGGTTTAGTTGCATCTGAAGAAGAGGATATGTCCTTTCATCGCAGACGGCGCGCGCTTCTTAGAAAAATACGGACATACAATGAATGGCTGATGTCGAATAAAGCCTATCACACAGCAATTTTCCCTGTTGGTGATGGAATGGCTGTAAGTATAAAACGAGGTGAAAAAGATGAATAAACCAGAATTAATTGTTACACCTACAAAAGTGGAAGATATTCTTCCCCTGGCGGAAGCAGGAGCCACTGCGGTCGTTATCGGAGAACAGCGGTATGGGCTTCGTCTTGCAGGTGAATTTAACCGCGATCAAATGAAAGAAGCGACAGTTCTCGCTCATTCAAAAAACGTAAAAGTATATGCTGCAATGAATGCCATTTTTCATAATGAGAAAATCGAAGAATTGTATGACTATCTTCGCTTCTTAAGTGAGATAAAAGTAGATGCGGTCGTCTTTGGAGATCCGGCTGTTTTAATGGCTGCTAGAGAAGCAGCTCCTGAAATGAAGCTTCATTGGAACACAGAAACGACAGCAACCAACTGGTATACATGCAATTACTGGGGCAGAAAAGGCGCGAAACGCGCTGTTTTGGCACGTGAATTAAGCATGGAATCAATTATTGAAACAAAAGAAAATGCAGAAGTAGAAATTGAAGTACAGGTTCATGGGATGACTTGCATGTTCCAGTCAAAACGCTCCCTGATAGGCAACTACTATGAATACCAGGGTAAAGCTATGAAAATTGAGAGCATCCAGGATGAAAAAACGATGTTCCTCCATGACAAAGAGCGCAGCAATAAGTACCCGATTTATGAGGATGCAAATGGCACCCACATTATGAGTCCTAACGATATGTGCATTATTGATGAACTATCAGATATGATGGATGCCGGAATTGACTCATTTAAAATTGATGGTGTCCTGCAGACATCTGAGTATTTAATTGAGGTTACAAAGAAATACCGCCAAGCCATTGATTTATGCGCAGAAGACCGTGAACAGTATGAAGATGTAAAAGATCAGCTCCTTGCGGACATAGAAGAAATTCAGCCTGAGAACAGGCCTTTAGATACAGGATTTTTCTTTAAGGAAACAGTGTACTAAAAAATAAAATGAAGGAGGAAATAGTATGTTGACTGTTAAAGATAACATCTCACAAATCATAGACGGCAAACGTGTGATTACGAAAAAACCTGAGCTGCTGGCTCCGGCCGGTAATTTAGAAAAGCTTAAAATTGCCGTGCATTATGGTGCTGACGCTGTTTTTATCGGCGGAAAAGAGTTTGGCCTGCGATCAAATGCAGACAACTTTTCACAAGAAGAAATGGCCGAAGGTGTGCAATTTGCAAACAAGTACGGTGCAAGAATTTATGTAACGACAAATATCTTTGCACATAATGAAAACATGGACGGTCTTGAAGAATATTTAATGGGTCTGCAGGATGCAGGAGTAGCCGGCATCATTGTAGCTGATCCGATGATTATTGAGACATGCCGCAAAGTAGCGCCAAAGCTTGAGGTGCATCTGAGCACACAGCAATCTCTCTCAAACTGGAAAGCTGTCCAGTTCTGGAAAGAGGAAGGTCTTGAGCGCGTGGTGCTTGCCCGCGAAACGAGCGCTGAAGAAATTAAAGAAATGAAAGAAAAAGTGGATATCGAAATTGAAACGTTTATCCATGGGGCAATGTGCATAGCATATTCCGGCCGCTGTGTACTGAGCAATCATATGACTGCAAGGGATTCAAACCGTGGAGGCTGCTGTCAGTCATGCCGCTGGGATTATGATCTCTATAAACTTGCTGATAACGGTGAAGAAGCACTGTTTGGCGCGGATGACGCAGCATTTGCAATGAGTCCGAAAGATTTAAACTTAATTCAATCCATTCCAAAAATGATCGAGCTTGGAATTGACAGCCTGAAAATTGAAGGCCGCATGAAATCCATTCACTACGTAGCAACAGTTGTCAGCGTTTATCGCAAAGTAATTGATGCATACTGTGCGGATCCTGAGAACTTCGTGATTCAAAAAGAATGGCTTGATGAGCTTGATAAATGTGCAAACCGTGACACTGCGCCTGCATTTTTTGAAGGAGTTCCTGGCACTGAGGAGCAAATGTTCGGAGTTCATGGAAAGAAAACGACATTTGACTTTGTTGGACTTGTCCTTGATTACAATGAGGAAACAGGTATGGTTACCCTTCAGCAGCGCAACTACTTTAAACCGGGGGATGAAGTTGAATTCTTCGGACCTGAAATTGCGAACTTTACACAAACGATTGATAAGTTATGGGACGAAGACGGCAATGAACTCGATGCTGCCCGTCATCCTCTGCAAATTGTGAAGTTTAAAGCAGACCGAAAAGTCTTCCCAAATAACATGATGCGAAAGGGGAAGTAATTATGGGGAAAAAGCCCATTGTAATCGGAGTTGCAGGAGGCTCCGGCTCAGGTAAAACTAGTGTTACAAAATCAATTTACGAACATTTCAGAGGTCATTCCATCCTGATGCTTGAGCAGGATTTTTATTATAAGGATCAAAGTCATCTTCCATACGAAGAGAGACTGAATACGAATTATGATCATCCGCTTGCTTTTGATAACACGCTTTTAATTGAGCACATTAAACAGCTTCTGAATTATGAAGCGATTGAAAAGCCGGTTTATGATTACAAGCTTCATACCCGTTCGGAAGATGTTCTTTTAGTAGAACCTAAAGATGTGATCATTCTTGAAGGCATCTTAGTTTTAGAAGACGAGAGACTCCGCAACTTGATGGATATGAAACTGTATGTTGATACAGATGCCGACATCCGCATTATCAGAAGGATGCTGCGGGATATCAAAGAACGCGGAAGAACCATTGATTCTGTGATTGAGCAGTACGTTTCGGTAGTAAGGCCGATGCACAATCAATTCATTGAGCCTACTAAGCGTTATGCGGATATCATCATTCCAGAAGGCGGTCAAAATCATGTCGCGATTGACCTTATGGTTACAAAAATTCAAACAATTCTTGAACTAAATGCAATTTTGTAATAACATAGCATAGATAAAGAGTACTGTGACCATATTATGTATAGGCTGTTAAAGTTTCTCAGGGTTCATCATTGACTGAGTAAAAATTCTCATTTAAAGTAAACTTGAGCATTCTATGCTCTATGAGGAAAGCAAGCCGCAGGCTTGCTTTTAAGCTACATTCAAGGCTATTTCCTCACAAGATCACCTGAAAAGTTCAGCATATGCATATTGCAGTGTGAGGGCTGAAGCTTTCAGCCCTCCCCATTATCACAGTGCATTTTACATACCATATTTTTTTAGGGGACAGTTATACTAGAAGGAGTGAGATCATGGCACAAGAAAAAGTATTTCCTATGACAACTGAAGGTAAAGAAAAGCTTGAACAGGAATTGGAATATTTAAAATCCGTTAAGCGCAAAGAAGTAGTCGAAAGAATCAAGATTGCCCGCAGCTTCGGGGATCTTTCAGAGAACTCTGAGTATGATTCAGCTAAAGAAGAGCAGGCTTTTGTTGAAGGCCGAGTGACTACGCTTGAGAACATGATCCGCAATGCGAAGATCATCGTAGAAGATGCCGATACAAATGTTGTAACACTGGGCAAAACAATCTCATTTGTTGAACTTCCAAATGGCGATGAAGAAACATATACAATCGTAGGAAGCGCTGAAGCAGATCCTTTCGAAGGCAAAATTTCAAATGATTCTCCAATCGCAAAAAGCCTGATGGGCCGTCAAGTTGGAGATGAAGTGAATGTGCAGACTCCCGGCGGAGAAATGCATGTAAAAATTACAAACGTTAAATAATATAGGTTTAATAAAAAAACACCTCGTCGACACTAGTCACAGACGAGGTGTTTTTCTATGAAAACAAAAAAAAGAATGAAAATAATTGCAATAGGCATTTTTTTATCGATGCTTGCGTTAATTTTGAGACTTGCAGATATCCAGATGATTCACACGGAATCATTTACAGACAGGAACATCAATTTGATTGAGGAAAGCGTCAGCCAGCGGACACAGGAAGTCATGATTGATGATGGACGGGGACGCTTTGTAGACAGAAATGGAACTCCTCTTGGACACGATCAGGAGGCTAAGCTTGTATTATTTCCTTTTCTGAAGAAGATTGACTGGCCACTCAGCAAACTATCAGAGATTGTCAATGTTCCGCCTTTCAAATTGGAGCGATTATTAGAAGAAGCGGATAAACCGCTGCTCCTTGGATCCAATGAAGGATTCGAGCTGTCTGATTCTGCTATAAATAAAATCAATGACTTGGAGATTCCAGGAGTGTTTGCCATTTATCAGCAAACAAAAAAGAAAGGTCAGGCAGCTGATCATTTCATCGGAATAACCGGTGAAAATGCTGAAGTGCTAAGAGAAAAATATCCCGAAAAGAAAAATTTATCCTCGAAGACTCAGATCGGGATTACGGGTCTCGAAAAGGCATTTGATGAATTTCTTCTTCCCGACGCTGAAACGAAACTTCTTTACCACGTTGATGGAGACGGTAATCCGCTGTTTGGCATTAATGTTAAATACATTGCTGATGCCAATCCTTTTTATCCCGTAAGCGTTAAGACAACCATTGACAGCACTATGCAGGATTTGGCGAACGATGTGATGAACCGGTATAAGGTGAAAAAAGGAGGTCTAGTGCTACTGGATGTGGATACAAGCGAAGTACTTGCGATGGTCAGTAAACCTGAAATGAACCGTTCAGAGCATGAAACCTATGCGAATCTGATGCTGACTCCAATTGCACCCGGTTCCGTGTTTAAAACAGTCATTGCTGCAGCAGGGATCGAAAACGGAATAGAGAAGAACAGAAAATATAATTGCAGTCTGGATATGTACGGTAAACCTGATAAAGAGCACGATAAAGGCATCTTGAATTTAGAAAGAAGCTTTGCGGAAAGCTGCAACTATACATTTACAACAATAGCAGGCGAGTTAATGGATAAGGATCCTGATACAATTGAGGAATACGCAGAAAAATTGGGATTAACCGAAAAAGCCGGCTGGAGCGGACCTGTGTATCATTATGAAGATTTTGAGCAATTTCCTGAAGAGAAAACTCCGCACATATGGGGAGATAAGACGGATAAATCTGCTGAACGGGCAATTGCTCAAACAGCTATTGGTCAAAAAAATGTACGGGTCACACCGCTTTCAGTGGCAAATATGATGGCGGCAATCGCCCGGGGCGGCGAAAAAAAACAAGTGAAAATTGCAGATAGTATATTATATAAAAATGGAACTACCATGTTTAAGTTTACTGATTCAAAACCGGAAAGCGGCAATATATCACCTTATACAGCGGCAAAGCTTCAGCACCTGCTTCGTTTAGTCGTAACGGATCAGGAAGGAACCGGCAGAAGGTTTCAAAATTTGCCTTTTGAGGTATCAGGTAAATCAGGGACTGCAGAAACAGGAAAAGGTACAGTACATAAATGGTTTGCAGGCTTTTTTCCTTCTCATCAGCCTAAATATGCCATGGTTGTGGTAGAGCTTGATACACAGAGTGCACAATCTTCTGCGAATAGTATTTTTTATGACATGGCAAATGAATTAGCCCGGCTAGAAAATGCTTCTACTAGATAGAAATTCATTCTAATGATAGAATGAAACAGAATGTTAGAGGGATAAAGGAGTGTAATGCACTTGAGCAAACTAAGTAAAGGATCACGTTTTGAAAATCGTGATAAGCGCCGAAAAGCAAATGTTGTCCTGAACATTTTAATTGGCATCGTTGTCATCCTCATTCTCGTTATTGGATCACAGCTGATGCTTGGCGGAAATGACAGGGAACAGGCTTCAAAAGACACGAAAGAAGAAACGGGATCAAATCAAATCGAAAACGAAAAAAATAAAGAAGAAAAAGATAAAGAACAAACATCAAAAGAAGACGCTGAGTCTGATCAAGAAAGCAGCGAAGAAGCGGATGCTGCCAAAGAAGATGAAAATGCAAAAGAAGAGCCTGAAGAATCAGAAGCCGGGGAAGAAGTGGTCACAGAAGGAGATCCAAATTCCAATGTCGACCAGATTATAGAAAATCCCGGCTGGAAGCCAGTAGGCACTTCTCAATCTGAGCCCCATGCTGCTCAGTATGACAAGAGTTCACAGGACTGGGCTGAAATGATTCAGGCGATGAGCTATGCAACCGGCTTAAGCGAATCAGATATGACAATCTGGTTTATAGGCAACAATGGAAGTCCCAACGATGCTAAAGGAACCATTTCATCAAAGGATAAAACACAGAACTACAAAGTAGAAATTACCTGGGTTGAAAATGAGGGCTGGAAGCCTGTTAAGGTGGAAAAATTAAAGCAAACAGAAACAAGGTAATGCAAAAAGATGAGACCCATTTTGTCAGGGTCTCATCTTTTTTTATTATGTAAAATCTACTTAGCCTTAAAATGTACAGCAGCACTATAAAACCTTCTGCCTTCCTCTGTCACATGCATTTGATGCGATACAGAATAAAGCTCCAGTAATATGGCTTTATTTACCTCAATTTGCTCATTAATCTTTCTTTCCAAATCTTTGATTTTCTCTGCTTCAAAAAATTCTACTTTATCTTTAATAAAATCCAATTTAAACATTATTAGGCAGTCCTCCATTCTCATGCACTGTTATTTTACCAAAAGGAGGTTTTTACAACGAGTGTTATTTTTTGTTTTGGCTGTTTTCGCATAGATTGTTGATTTTATTATAAATGTTGTCCGCTTCTTTCCGCTGCAGGAACTTGCTTTCCACGGGGAGCGTGGAAGCCTCCTCGGCGAGCCTGCGGGGTCTTCCATTTCGCTCTATTTTCCCGCAGGAGTCAAGTTCCTTCCGCTGCAATCCACTAATCGATTTAAACATCTAGTCTAAAAGCATCAATGTTTACGTAAAGAGCGTTTGTTTTAGACTCATTTACGTTTATTAGGAGGGCTTCGTGCTCTTTTTGCAAACTTTGTCGCTGAGTCTGCTGAAATGACCAATGGAAAGTCTTTTCATTGCCTAATTAAAATGATTTATGGTAAATTAAGAACAGTTCATTTTTTAATTCATAGTATACAGATAGGAATTATTAATTTTAAAGCATCTAATGGAGAGTGGCATAAATGGGGAGAGAATTTGTAGAGTTATTTGAGGATTGGGCACATTCGTATGATTCAACTGTCGGTGGACATGATGAAGAATACAAAGAAGTTTTTGCAGGCTATGATCACATTCTTAAGGCTGTCACTCAGATGTCTGGGAAAACGGTTCTTGAATTTGGTGTCGGCACCGGGAATTTAACGAATGAGCTTTTAAATAAAGGGAAAAAAGTATACGGGATTGAACCTTCGAAAACAATGCGTGAAAAAGCTGCAGAAAAGCTCGGCAGCGCGGTTCAAATCAGCGACGGAGATTTCCTGACATTTCCAGTCCCTGAAGAACAAATTGAATCAATAGTAAGCACGTATGCTTTTCATCATCTGACAGATGATGAAAAGGAGAAAGCTGTCAGAATCTATGGCAGTCTGCTTAAAAAAGGTGGTAAAATAGTGTTTGCTGACACTGTTTTTACCGATCAGAAGGCGTATCAGGCCATGATCGAAAAATCAAAAAAGCAGCATTTCTTAAACCTGGCAAATGACCTTGAAACAGAATATTACACAACACATTCTGTCATGCGCCGTATTTTTGAAAGCAACTCTTTTGAGGTTACCTTCACACAAATGAATGAATTTGTCTGGTTAATGGAAGCAGTGAAACAATAATTCGCCTTTTGGAAAGGATTTGACTAAATAATGAAAGCAGCAATTATCGGAGCAATGGAAGAGGAAGTTTCAATACTAAGAGAACAGCTTGAAAATCCTTCTTCTGAAACAATTGCAGGCAGTGAATTTACAACAGGAACATATAAAGGAATTGAAGTCATTTTATTAAAATCGGGAATCGGAAAAGTAAACGCAGCAGTGAGCACAACGATTCTGCTTGACCGATTTAAGCCTGATTATGTCATTAATACAGGATCAGCAGGCGGTTTCCATCAATCATTGAACGTCGGGGATGTTGTCATTTCATCTGAAGTGAGACACCATGATGTTGATGTTACAGCATTCAATTACGAATACGGGCAGGTGCCGGGAATGCCGCCAGCCTTTTTGCCGGATCCAAAGCTGGTTGAAATCGCAGTAGAACAAGCAGAAGGGCAAACAGGCATTCAAGTGGTAAAAGGATTGATTGCGACTGGTGACTCATTTATGAATGACCCGGAACGAGTGGCATACATCCGTACAAAATTTGACAGCCTTTATGCAGTAGAAATGGAAGCAGCCGCTATTGCTCAGGTATCGCATCAATTTGGTGTCCCTTTTGTCATTATCAGATCGTTGTCTGATATTGCGGGCAAAGAATCGGATGTATCTTTTGAGCAGTATCTAGATACTGCAGCGAAGAACTCCGCGCAGCTTGTTTTAAGTATTGTGAGTGCGTTAAAAAGCTAATAGACAGGGATCACATCTTTGATCCCTTTTTTAAATTCTTGGGAGTGAACAACATGAAAGTTGTAAAAGGCATTGAAGAACTTATTGGGCATACACCGCTGATGGAGATTACACAATTTGACCTGCCTGCAGGAGTGCGCCTTTTTGCAAAACTTGAATTTTTTAACCCGGGCGGCAGCATAAAAGACCGTCTTGGAGTTGAATTAATAGACGAAGCGATTAAAACCGGCAAAGTAAAAGAGGGCGGAACCATTATTGAGCCAACAGCAGGCAATACCGGAATCGGTCTTGCTTTGGCTGCGATAAGCCGCAATGTCAATGTTGTCGTGTGCGTTCCTGAGAAATTCAGCATGGAAAAGCAGGATATTATGAGAGCTCTGGGTGCAAAGGTAGTCAATACACCCACGAGTGAAGGGATAAAAGGCGCTATTAAAAAAGCACAGGAACTGCTGAAAGTGATTCCTGATTCTTATTGCCCGCAGCAATTTGCAAATCCTGCAAACCCTCTTACCTATTACAAAACGCTCGGACCGGAGCTTTGGGAGCAGCTGGATGGACGCATCGATGTTTTTGTGGCCGGAGCGGGGACTGGCGGCACGTTTATGGGCACTGCTCAATATTTAAAAGAAAAGAATGCAAAGATCAAGACAGTCATAGTTGAGCCAGAAGGCTCCATCTTAAATGGCGGTGAATCAGGGCCGCATAAAACAGAAGGCATAGGCATGGAATTCCTGCCGGGTTATATGGACGAGTCATATTTTAATAGTATTCATACTGTTTTAGATAAAGACGCATTTGACCGTGTGAAAGACCTTGCTTTAAAAGAAGGTCTGCTGGTCGGGAGCTCAGCGGGAGCAGCGCTTCATGCAGCACTGTCAGAAGCGGAAAATGCTGAACCGGGAACGAATATCGTGACCATTTTCGCTGACAGCAGTGAACGTTATTTAAGTAAAAAAATATATGAGGGAGGAATTTAGAATGAAACGCAAAACAAAGATGATTCACGGCGGTATTGTCGGTGATCCTCATACAGGAGCCGTATCGACGCCAATCTATCAAGTCAGCACATACAAACAAGATGGAGTCGGCAACCATAAAGGATTTGAGTACTCAAGAACAGGCAATCCAACAAGGCATGCTTTAGAAGAGCTGATTAAGGACCTTGAAGAAGGACATGCGGGCTTTGCATTTGGTTCAGGCATGGCAGCCATAACAGGAGTTATGATGCTTTTTAACAGCGGAGACCATGTTATTTTAACAGATGATGTTTACGGGGGAACATACCGTGTAATGACAAAAGTGTTAAACCGTCTTGGCATTGATTCTACTTTTGTTGATACAAGTGATCTATCAAACATTGAATCAGCGGTTAAAGAAAATACAAGAGCGCTCTTCATTGAAACTCCGACAAATCCGCTGCTTAAAATTACGGACGTAGAAGCTGCTGCTTCTCTAGCTAAAAAACACGGGCTGCTAACGATTGTAGACAATACATTCAGCACTCCGTATTGGCAGACTCCTCTTTTAATGGGAGCAGATATAGTTCTTCATAGTGCAACAAAATACATCGGCGGCCACAGTGATGTTGTAGGCGGGCTTGTAGTTGTTAATTCTGAGGAGCTGGCTGAACAGCTTCACTTTGTCCAAAACTCCACTGGAGGAGTACTTGGGCCTCAAGATTCATGGCTTCTCATTCGCGGAATTAAGACCCTTGCACTGCGCATGGAGGCACATGAAAAAAATACTGCTGCGATTGTTGATTTCCTTGTTCAGCATCCAGCCGTTGAGAAGGTATTTTATCCAGGGCTTGCTGATCATCCAAACCATGATATTGCCAAAAAACAGGCAGCAGGCTTCGGCGGAATGGTATCATTTGATGTAGGAAGCGAAGAGAAAGCAGAAGAAGTCCTGTCAAAAGTGAAGTATTTCACTCTAGCTGAAAGCTTAGGTGCTGTTGAGAGTTTAATTTCTGTTCCTGCAAAAATGACGCATGCTTCGATTCCTTCAGAGCGCCGGATGGAGCTTGGCATAACAGATGGTTTAGTAAGAATATCTGTAGGTATTGAAGATTCAGAGGATTTGATTGAAGACTTAAAAAATGCTTTAAACTAATTCCTCTTTTGCCGGAATTTACATGCATAAATCACCTCTGGTATATGTTATCGTTTTATTAGAGACACATTCATGGCAGGTGATACTAAGATGAATAAAAAAGATATTAAACACCTAATGACAGATTACAAGAGATACGCATTCGTGCTGCTTGCAGTCAGTGTCTTTTTATATATCGGCATGCTGATTCCGGCACAGGGCCTAGAGCCCAGCCCTATAAAAGAATATGTGATGATGGGAACGACTGCAGTCTTCTTGGCAGCATCCTTTTACTGCATGAAACGCTCCATCACATATAAGAAACGATTAGATGAGCAGGAAGACGCTTAAAATAGAGTGTTTATCATTTTATATAAAAAGAAGAACCCATTCCAGCTTAAGGATGGGTTCTTTTACTTTGGACCAAGTACTTTGCTTTCAAGGATAGATAAATAAATAAGTTCTGCTCCCTGCGGTGTCATATGATTGCCTGATGGATCGATGATTCCTGATTTTAATAAGGCTTCATCTGAATCCCCTCCGGCAAACTTCACCATATTTGTCCAGTTGTCTATTAGTGTGACATCATTTTTAAATGCGACTTCACGGGTAATATCATTGTATGAGTTATGCCAGTTTCTGGCTCCGTCTGTATGGGCATAAAGCTTCTTAGGATAGCGGGTGTAATAGAGTTTATCGTTTCCATTTCCTTCTACAATAGGCAAACAGGTCATTAGGACAGGTGTGCCTCCAGCATTTCTTACTTCACGCACATAGTAGAGAAGGTTTTCTTTAAAACGCGCACGGTCTACTTTAGGTTTCCCATTCGGCAAAATGACTGCATCATTTGTTCCAAACATAATGAAGACCAGATCAGGATCCATTTTCAGGACATCGCGCTTAAAGCGTTTCCTTGCATCCTCAGTGGTTTCACCGCCAACTCCGGCATTATGGATAAAAGCCTGCCCGTCATTAACAGGCAATGTAGATTTTATCAAATTCACCCATTTGTCTGTATCCTGATAATTGCGTATGGTCCAATTGGCGCCCCGCGTATTGCTGTCGCCAAATGCCACAATTGTATATCTTTCTGAACGATTTCCGCAGCTCACTAAAATCAAAATCAACAGAAAAGCGGCAAGAGATAAATACTTTTTCAACAAAGCACCTCCAAATCACTAAAATCCATTATTGATCAAAAATATGGAAGAATCAATAGGGTTTTCAAAAGTGTCACAATGTATGCGTTTTATTCATAAATAAAATCGAGGATTATTCCGTACAATCTTTCTTAGTACAGACACAAACATGCACCCCGATACATACAAATGTTTTATAGGCTAAAGCCTACATTCTGTACGTGGAGGTGGGTCAATGTCAGGGGTTTTAGCAGCTTTAGGGTACTTATTGAAGGAATTAGTCTTCCTAGTGTCATATGTCAAAAACAATGCCTTCCCGCAGCCTTTGTCAGCAAATGATGAAAAGAAGTATCTCAGGCTTATGGCAACAGGGGATGAACATGCCCGCAATATGCTGATTGAGCATAATTTGCGGCTTGTAGCACATATTGTCAAGAAGTTTGAAAACACCGGCGAGGACTCAGAGGATCTTATTTCAATCGGAACCATTGGCCTGATAAAAGCAATTGAAAGCTACTCAGAAGGAAAAGGCACAAAACTTGCGACTTATGCAGCCAGGTGTATTGAAAATGAGATTCTCATGCACCTCAGGGCACTGAAGAAAACAAAGAAAGATGTTTCCCTGCATGATCCTATCGGGCAGGATAAAGAAGGAAACGAGATAAGCCTGATTGACGTCTTAAAGTCTGAATCGGAAGATGTCATTGATACCATTCAGCTGAATATGGAGCTTGAGAAAGTGAAGGAATTCATTGATATTCTTGATGAACGTGAGAAAGAAGTGATTGTCGGAAGGTTCGGGCTTGATCTTCAAAAGGAGAAAACACAGCGTGAGATTGCGAAGGAGCTTGGAATCTCAAGGAGCTATGTTTCAAGGATTGAAAAAAGGGCCTTAATGAAGATGTTTCATGAATTTTACCGGGCAGAAAAAGAAAAGAAAAACCAGCAAAAGAGCAAAGGATAAAAAAGCGAAGAACCCCGTGAGGTTTCTTCGCTTTTTTCTTTTGAAAATGAAAGATGCTGCAGCCGTATGGATGGTTCGCCTATGCAGTATCCTTCTCCACATTGAGGTGCATTCTTAAAACCATTTGAATCATCATTTTAACTCTCTCCTTTCTAATTTTGGTTGTGGTGAAAAAATAGATTAGTTGCCGTTGTACATTTGAAAGCATTTGTTCATCATGGCTTCATAAGATTGGTAAACTTGTTCTTCATGCAGCACTTGGTCGATTGATTTTTGCTTTCTTTTGATGGTTAAAGTAACAAACAATAAGTGGATGGTCATACTATCACCTCCTTTAAATGATTTCCATATAAAAACGCCACAGGGCATACCTGTGGCGTGAAACGTTCATATGGAAATGAGCATAAAAACGCCACAGGCAGATACTACTCAACCTGTGGCGGTATGGACAATACTAAATTAAGATTGTACACCAGTTCGGCCGAATAGAGACATATTTAATTGATTCATTTTTAATTGATTGATCAACATTTGATTCGACCTCCCTTTTCATAAATTTGATTACAATGGTAATTATATCCACGAAAGATGATATTGTAAACCCTTTTTTCACAAATTAGGCACATTTTTTTCAAAAAAAGGTAATTAAGCATATTAACCACTTGGATGGCCGGCACCTGCCTATACAAAGCAGGCGAGTGACACATATTTTATTAGTACAGTCAGATAAAGGAGGTCTCTCAAATGCGATCGTGTGCACCGTTTTATGGACCGCCTGCTCCATATCCGTACCCATACCCTTATGCACCATACGCCGGCTTTGGCTACTGGTATGCTTTTATTGTAGTTCTGCTTATTCTTCTCCTTGTTCTTGGAGGAGGCTATTACTACAATAATTACTGCAAATAGCCATAAAAGCCATAAAAAAACACCTCATTCATTGAGGTGTTTTCTACATTTTTCTTATTTTGAATGAAGCGATCATACAGAATGATAAAATCATCAGCAAAAAAATGTAATTATATGCAGGCATAAAATCTTTCCAAAGATAGCTTAAAGTCAGTATACAGCCAGCTGCAGTAATCGGAAGACCGTTAAAGAAACCGCAGTTGTCGGAGATATTAAACCTTGCCAGTCTGAAAGCGCCGCATCCAATATATAAAACCGTGAAAAATGCGCCCGGAGCACCTAACTCAAAAAGAATTCCTTTATAAAGAAGTAGTGCAGGGGCTACTCCAAATGATATAATATCACTCATTGAATCCAATTGTTTTCCGAGCTCTGATTCAATATTAAACTTCCTGGCAACCATTCCATCGAACCTGTCAGCAAGGGCTGCGAGAAAAATAAGCAATAGACTTAGTTTTAAGACATCATTTATTGTATATAGAATTGCAAAACCGCCCAGGCCGAGATTAACGAGTGTCAGCATGTTAGCTGTATTTGCTTTTATTTTTTTTACTGTTGCATCTACATAACTTATAAAAAACATAATTGCACTTCCTTATAATTGCATAAATGACCAAATAGGCCTACTTTCATTCTATGCATGAAAATCAATGTAGTAAAGTAATTTTTTTTGGAGGACTAAATTGAGAAAAAAACTGTACCAAAATCTAATTGAACTTACAAATTCTCTTCCTGTTTCAAAGTATATCATGAAATTTGCTAAATCTTCACGAAGCCGTTTTATTATTCCGTCCTATGCGAAGATTTATCAAGTCAACGTCAATGAAACAGAAAAGCAGATCGATGCCTATCCGTCTCTGCATGATTTTTTTATTCGCGAATTAAAAAAAGATGCCAGAGCGTTTGATGGTAACCCAAATCATATCATAAGTCCAGTTGATGCCGTTATAGAACAATTTGGCACTATTTCTTCTCGTGATGCCATTATTGTCAAAAATCAGCCTTATTCCATTAATGATATGCTTGGAGATTCTGCTTTAGCAGAGAAATATATAAATGGTTCGTTTATCGTTCTGTATTTAAGTCCAAGTCATTACCACCGCATCCACAGCCCGGCTTCCGGAACGGTTGTCAGACAATATGAGCTAGGGAACACATCCTATCCTGTTAACAGCTGGGGCTTAATGTACGGAAAATCACCGCTGTCAAAGAATTTCCGGACGATAACAGAAATTAAAGAAGAAGATCATAATCATATTGCAGTTGTAAAAGTTGGTGCGATGTTTATAAATACCATTCAATTAACTCATGCTAATGAAAAGGTTCGAAAAGGGGAAGAACTGGCTTATTTTTCTTTTGGCTCTACAGTTGTTCTGCTGTTTGAGAAAGATAAGACTGATTTTGCAGATTCAGTCGCTCTGCAGAAGGAAGTGAAAGCAGGAGAGGTATTGGCTGTGAAAAAATGAAAAGAGAGGACATCACGCTTTAAAAGCTAGCTGGATGCTTTTAAAACGTGAGTCAGAGATCGGCGTTTAATTTCATTTTCAATCAATTCAATAAAATCTTCGCTTAAATTCATCTCTGTTGCTTTAAAATACGATTCAATCAATAGTTCATCAGATAGTTTTCGCATCTCTTTTCGCCGAAATTTCCGGCTTGCACCTCCAATTATGGATAAGGTAAAGGTTCTATATATTAACACCATGCATATACTAATATGTTATTTTCTGCTAGTAAATTAAATCTAACACGAATTAAAAAATAGAACAATCGTTCTCTTATCCACAGAAGATGGTGGATAAGCTGTTAATATCTTGTTTATAATTTCTAAATCAGAGGAATTTATATGAGTGTATAATGTGTATAAGCTTATCCACAGGTGTTGATTTTTTACAAATTTTGTCGAAAAATATATTGAATACTTGCAGTTGCTTTCTGCAGCTGTCAAGTTTCTTTTGAAAGAACGTGCAAAATCAGATATGATGTAATTTGGCCAAAAAATGTTCGATGAGGTGTTTATATATGTTAAATCTATTCCTGCCCGGTGAATATGTAAAAAATATCTTTGAAATTTCTCCTATGGCTCTCAAAGAGAGGGGAGTAAAGGGGATTATTACTGACCTGGATAATACCCTTGTAGAGTGGGACCGTCCAAGCGCTACACCAAAGCTGATTGAATGGTTTAAAGATGTGAAGGATCACGGTATCGCTGTGACCATTGTTTCTAATAATGTAGAAAAACGGGTGAAATCATTTTCAGATCCGCTTAACATTCCATTTATATATAAAGCAAGAAAGCCTATGGGAAAAGCATTCAGACGGGCTGTAAAGAATATGAACCTTGAAAAAAAGGACGTAGTTGTCATTGGTGACCAGCTTTTAACAGACGTACTCGGAGGAAACCGCAATGGTTTTCATACCATTTTAGTTGTGCCTGTTGCTTCTACAGACGGTCTTGTAACAAGACTGAACCGTAAAATTGAACGCAGAATTTTAGCTGCTCTTAAAAGAAAAGGCTTAATTCAATGGGAGGATTAATCTAGTGATAGAAGAACAATTTGTCTGCATTGGCTGCGGCGTAAAGATTCAAACGGAAAATCCGGACGAGCTTGGTTATGCGCCTGAGAGTGCACTTCAAAAAGAAGTGATTATTTGCCAAAGATGCTTCCGCTTAAAAAACTACAATGAAATACAAGATGTGTCCTTAACTGATGAAGATTTCTTGAAGATCCTTCATGGGATTGGCGATACAAATGCTCTTGTTGTAAAAATCGTTGATATTTTTGATTTCAACGGAAGCTGGCTGAATGGTCTTCAGCGTTTTGTTGGAGGAAATCCGATTTTGCTTGTTGGAAATAAAGCGGATATCCTGCCAAAATCAGTTAAAAAACAAAAATTAATCAACTGGATGAAGCGCGAAGCCAAGGAATTTGGATTGAATCCTGTTGATGTGTTTCTGATCAGTTCTGCAAGAGGTCAGGGCATTCCTGAAGTAACGGATGCGATTGAGCAATACCGCAATGGTCAGGATGTTTATGTAGTGGGCTGCACGAATGTTGGAAAGTCTACTTTTATTAACCGGATTATTAAAGAGGTATCGGGAGAAAAAGACGTTATTACGACTTCCCACTTCCCTGGTACGACTCTCGATCTAATTGAGATTCCACTTGATGACGGATCATCATTGTATGATACACCTGGAATCATTAATCATCATCAAATGGCCCATTTCGTAGATAAAAACGACCTCAAGCTCTTGTCTCCAAAGAAGGAAGTCAAGCCAAAGGTTTTTCAATTAAATGAAATGCAGACCTTATTCTTCGGCGGTCTTGCGCGCCTGGATTATTTAAGCGGCGGAAGAACTTCTCTGACTTGCTACGTTCCTTCCGAACTGAATATCCACCGGACAAAACAGGAAAACGCAGATGAACTTTACAAAAGACACGCAGGTGATATGCTTACGCCTCCGCGCATGGAGCAATTGGAAGATTTCCCTGAACTTACTGCGCATGAATTTACAATCAAAGAAGATAAAACAGATATTGTTTTCTCAGGACTTGGATGGGTGACGGTAAACGAAGGGAATAAGAAAGTAACGGCATATGCCCCAAAAGGTGTAAATGTTACATTGAGACCATCATTAATCTGATTGGGAGAGACTTTCATGAATAGAGTATATGGACTGATTGGCTGTCCTGTCGGGCATTCCATGTCACCGCTTATACACAATGATGCATTTTTGGAAAAAGAGGTAAAAGCATCCTATCATGCATTTCATGTTGAAAAAGATGATTTGCAGGCTGCAATAGCAGGAATGAAGGCGTTAGGAATAGCCGGCTTTAATGTGACCATTCCGCATAAGGTTTCTATTATCCCATATTTAGACAAGCTTGATAAAAGTGCTGAACTGCTGGGAGCGGTTAATACGGTCCTTAATAAAGACGGCTGTCTAATTGGGTATAATACAGATGGGCAGGGTTATCTGCAGTCTTTAAAACATCTTTTGAACAAACCTCTGCACGAGCAGAGGTATTTAATTATTGGCGCCGGCGGGGCAGCAAGAGCGATTTATTTCACTCTTGCCGCAGAAGGCTGCGAAAGAATCGATCTTGCCAATAGGACACTTGCCAAAGCTGAACAGCTTATGAAGGCATGTCCTGCAGCAACTGCCGGAAGGGTTCTCTCACTGAGCGAGTCAGAACAGAGACTTTCAGATTATGATGTCATCATTCAGACAACTGCGATCGGGATGCACCCGAATACTGAACAGAAGCCATTTGAGCTGACAAATCTAAAAAAAGGCTCGATTGTGAGTGACATCGTCTACAATCCCGTGAAGACAGCACTATTAAAGGAAGCAGAAGCGGCCGGAGCACAAACATTGAATGGAGTAGGAATGTTTGTCCATCAGGCAGCTCTTTCCTTTGAAATATGGACCGGTGAAAAGCCGGATACAGCAAGAATGAGCAAATTAGTTTACGGACAATTAGGAGGATTTACATGTTAACTGGTAAACAGAAACGTTTTTTACGTGCAGAAGCACATCATTTAAACCCGATTTTCCAAGTGGGCAAAGGCGGGGTAAATGACAATATGATCCAGCAGATTGCTGATGTACTTGAAGTCAGAGAATTGATCAAGGTCAGTATTCTTCAGAACTGTGAAGAGGATCGCGATTCAGTAGCAGCAGCTCTGTCAAAAGGAGCAAAAGCTGAGCTTGTACAAGTAATCGGCAACACGATCGTTTTATATAAAGAATCAAAAGAAAATAAACAGCTTAAACTGCCTAGATAAATGGGGAGGTGAAGAAGATGAGGAAAATCGGAATATTTGGGGGCACATTTGATCCCCCTCATTTAGGACATTTATTAATGGCAAGTGAAGTATTGCATTCTCTTCATCTTCATGAAATTTGGTTTATGCCAAACCAAAATCCGCCCCATAAGGACAGCGATGATACAACGGACAGCATACACAGGCTCCATATGCTTCAGCTGTGTACAGAAAAGCGGCCAGGATTTAAGGTTCAGAGCATTGAATTTGAGAGAAATGGCCCTTCGTTCACCTACGATACAATTATTTTGCTGAAAAACCAATTTCCAGACTGCTTGTTTTACTTTATTATTGGAGCAGACATGATTGAATTTCTGCCCAAATGGCATAAAATTGATCAGCTGATTGAACTAGTTCAATTTGTAGGCGTTAAACGTGCAGGCTTTGAATCAGATACAGAATATCCAGTCATTGAAGTCGATGCGCCAATTTTTGAAGTTTCTTCTACTATGCTTAGAGAGCGGATAAGACTTGGCCATTCAACAGATTATTTACTGCCGGATGAAGTGAGAAGCTATATTGAGGAGAATCACTTATATGGAACGTGAAAAAGCATTAGCTTTAGTGAAGGAACATTTAACAGATCACAGATATGAGCATACAATCGGGGTAATGGAAACGGCAATTACACTTGCAAAACAATATGGAGCAGATGTGAAAAAAGCTGAGACAGCGGCCATTTTTCACGATTATGCAAAGTTCCGCAGCAAAGATGAGATGAAACAAATCATTATCGAGCAGAATATGAATAAGGAATTGTTAATTCACAGTCCGGAATTATGGCATGCTCCAGTAGGTGCTTATCTTGTTGAAAAAGAAGCAGGCATAAATGATGCAGAGGTTTTGGATGCAATCCGGTACCATACATCTGGAAGAGAAAATATGACTTTGCTTGATAAAGTTATTTATGTTGCAGATTATATTGAACCTGGAAGAATCTTTCCGGGTGCAGATGAAGTAAGAGAGCTTGCAAAGAATGATTTAAATAAAGCACTGATTGTGTCGATGAAAAATACGATTTTATTTTTGCTGAAAAAAAATCAGGCAATCTATCCAGAGACTCTGCAATCATATAATTTTTTGGTTTTTGAAGAAAAAGGAGGAACATTATATTGACTGGTAAAGAAACGTTGGCAATTGTAGCAAAAGCAGCAGATGACAAAAGAGGAGAAGATATCGTAGCTCTGAAAATGGAAGGAATCTCATTAATCGCGGATTACTTCTTAATTTGTCACGGAAATTCAGATAAACAAGTGCAGGCAATTGCAAGAGAGATGAAAGAGCAGGCTGGACTGAACGGCATTGAGGTTAAGCGCCTGGAAGGATTTGATGAGGCACGCTGGGTGCTGATTGACATGGGTGATGTTGTTGCACACGTCTTCCATAAAGATGAGCGAAACTATTACAAGCTTGAAAAACTTTGGGGAGATGCTCCATCTGAAAATCTGGAGAAAGTCCTTTCACAATGATTTATAAAGGGTTTGCCGAAATATATGATGAACTGATGAAAGAGGCTCCTTATACCCTCTGGACAGAGTTCCTTCATGAAAGGATGGCCAAGTATGGAAATGGCGGGACCAATGTCCTTGATTTAGGCTGCGGAACTGGAGAAATTTCCATCAGGCTGAAACAAAAGGGATATCAAGTTACAGGGATGGACATCAGCGAAGAAATGCTGTCGATTGCCTTTCAGAAAACGGCAGCCGAGGGGTTGAGCATTCCGTATTTTCAGCATGATATGAGATTGCCGAGTGAGCTTGGCCAATTGTTTGACGGCATTTTTATCTGCTGTGATTCGCTTAATTATCTGGACACAGAAGAAGATGTTCATGCGGCATTAAATGCTGCATTTGACCAGCTTGCACCGAACGGGATCCTTGTTTTTGATGTGCATTCCTTATATAAAATACATGAAATATTCAATGAAGCTACATTTGCTGATAATAACGATGAAGTAAGTTATATCTGGAACAGCTTTATTGGAGATGCACCGGACAGCATTGAACACGATTTGTCCTTTTTTGTAAAGCGGGGTTCAATGTATGAAAGATTTGATGAATACCATACCCAAAGAACTTACTCTGTGAATCAATATGAAGAGATGCTTAAACAAGCAGGTTTTTCTTTACTCGAGATAACGGCAGATTTTAAAAATCAGCCTCCTGAATCTCATTCAGAGAGAATCTTTTTTGTCGCTGCAAAGAAATAAAAACCATCGAATATATTTTTCGATGGTTTTTTTATAGGCCGGAAGGAAAATAGAAATGGATGGAGAAATCCTACTATATCACTCATATCTTTCGAATTGTTCTTTTACCTCTCTTAGGTCCTCATTGTATTTCCTGTGAGTTCTCTGAAATAAGTGCTCAAACACCTCGCCGATTTCTGCTTCCATAACACTTATGCCTTCGCCAGTTACGCCGCCTTTTACGCACACCTTCTCCTGCAATGTTGGAAGTGTATACAGTTCGCTCTCCAGCAGCTTTCCAAGCCCAATGACCATTTCACTCGTCAATTGAACAGCCTGATGTTTTGTGATTTCTGTCTCTCTGACTGCGGCATCAATAAATCTTTGAAGAAGATAGCTGAAAAATGCCGGGCCGCAGCTTACGATATCGGATGAAACTCTTGTTATGTGATCGTCGATTGTAAAAGGATTTGAAATGGCCTGAAATAATTCCTCAATTGACTTCCGCATAGATGGACTGCAGTTTCCATAAGTAAGCAGCGAAACACCTGATAGTGCCCGGTTTGTTATGCTTGGAATGGCACGGGCGACCTGGCAATTAACTATAGACTGAAGCTGCTCAACATTAATTGGACTTGTTATAGAGATGATGCACTGATCTTTTCGTAAATAGGGTGATAATTTTACTAAAAGGGGGTGAATGTCAAGCGGCTTCACACATATAAAAATAAGCTCAGATTGCCGAGCGATTTCTTCAGGTGTTAAATATAAGTTTATTCTTGGATACTCTTTTTTTAGATTTGCCGCTTTCTCAAATGTTCGATTTGTAATATGAATGGCTGAGGGCTTAAGTGCATTCGATTCAATAAACGCTTCAATTAATATTTTCCCCATATTCCCTGTTCCAATAAAGCCTGCGTTCAATGTTTCATCCCCTCCTTAAACATACTTTCTCCTACACTTTATGAAAAAAGATGAAAAAATATGAATCACATGAAGGAGCAATGCATGGAATTTCTAAAAAAATATAAATATTTAGTTGGTGTGATTGGAATTGCCGCAGCTTTCTTTCTGCATCAAACGCAGCAAAATTCAATACCGGCAGAACAAAACCCTCAAATGAACGAAGATGAAGCTGCTTTATTAACCGGAGAGCAGGTTTTAAAAGAAGAACCTGATTCAGGAGAGAGGGAAGCAGACCAGACAGTCATTGTTGATGTGAAAGGTGAAGTTCAAAAGCCGGGTGTATATGAAATGAAGCCAGGAGAAAGGTTTCATCATGTGATAGAAAAAGCAGGAGGATTAACGAATGCCGCAGATGCTGTTCAAATCAATCTTGCAGCGCTCCTTGAGGATGGAATGGTTGTCTATATTCCAAAACAGGGTGAGACAGCAGAAGATCTAGTTCAGCAGCCTGCAGCAGCAGGAGCCGTTGCTGGAGAACAGAAAGTCAATCTTAATAAAGCAACAGCAGAGGATCTTCAGACGCTTACAGGGATTGGCCCTGCGAAGGCGGAAGCAATTCTTTCATACCGGGAAGAAGCGGGCGGGTTCAAAACGATAGAGGATCTCATGAACGTTTCAGGGATTGGAGAAAAATCGTTCGAAAAATTAAAAGACAGTATTTCAGTAAAATGAATTGACGGGCTTTTCCTACTATCGATACACTAAAGGAAGAGCTACAGCTACTTCTACAAATGGGGGATAACATGAACAGAATTTCCTGGAATCAGTATTTTATGGCGCAAAGTCATCTGCTTGCTCTAAGAAGCACATGTACTCGCCTCGCAGTAGGAGCAACAATTGTCAGGGACAAGCGCATTATTGCCGGAGGATATAACGGTTCAATTGCAGGAGGCGTCCATTGCATTGATGAGGGATGCTATGTCATTGAAAATCACTGTGTCAGAACCATTCATGCAGAAATGAATGCTCTGCTGCAATGTGCTAAATTTGGCGTGCCGACTGCAGGTGCAGAAATATATGTGACGCATTTTCCTTGTCTGCAATGCTGCAAAGCCCTTATTCAAAGCGGAATCAAAAAGGTTTATTTTGCAGAAAGCTACAAAAATCATCCGTATGCAGCGGAGCTATTTGAACAAGCTGGCGTTCATGTAGAGCAGGTTGAGGCGAATGCAGACCCTTTTGCTTTTGAACAGAGAAAATTCATCGACGAACTGCTTGAAAAGGTAGATGATGACGAAGAACGCATCTCGCTTTTAGAAAAAGCAAATAAGCTGTTCAAAAGCAACGTATAATTTCAGCATGTCTAAAATAAGCTATCAAGGAAAGCTCATCTATTTTGCGGCAGCAGCCGGTTTAGCCGTTGCTGCTGCAAAATTTCCATTCCATCTGATATCCTCCTTCATCATACTTCTCTTTTGTGCCTATCTTCTTTTCCGCAAAAAAACGACTTTGCTGATTGGCTGTATGTCCATTTTTATTCTCTTCATTTTTCATTTCCATGCAGTAGAAAAAAGCAATGCATCAAGGTTTAATGAGGGCAAAATTACCTTTCAGGGCAAATTCGCTGAGTTTCCTGAAATAGACGGCAATCAAATGAAGGGTGTTATAAGTGTTAATCAAGAAAAAATAAGTGCCGTATACTATTTCAGTTCAGAGGAAGAGAAAAACAGGTACAGGCTATTGCAGATCAGCACAACGTGTACTTTTAAAGGGGAATTAAAGCTCCCTAAACATGCAACCAACCCAAATGCTTTTGATTACGCAGATTATCTTAAATACAATCGGATTCATTGGATTTTTAAAGTCGATTCAATTGAGCAATGCAGGAAAGAAAATCAAACGCTGTCTGAAAAACTGAAACAATACAGACAAGATGGCATTCTGTTTATTTCTGAGGTATTTCCGGAGGAATCCCGGGGAATTGTGCAGGCGCTTCTTTACGGGGAACGTACTCATATTTCCGAAGATATCAATAAGGCATATCAGGAGCTTGGCATCGTTCATTTACTTGCGATCTCTGGTCTTCATGTCGGTATTTTAGTTTCGGGACTCTACTTTATCTTGATCAGGTCAGGAATGACACATGAAAAAACGAAACTTCTTTTAATCCTCTTACTGCCGGTTTATTGCATAATCGCTGGAGGGGCGCCTTCCGTCCTCAGGGCTGCAGGGATGAGCATGCTTTATCTAGCATCAAAACAATTGAAGCTGCAGCTCTCTGCAATTGATGTTATTTCCGTTGCGTTTCTTTTTTTGCTTTTTACAGATCCATATTATTTATTTAATGTTGGCTTTCAATTATCCTTTTCAGTGAGTATGGCCCTGATTCTTTCAGCCAGGGCTTTTTCAAAAATGCCTAACCGCTTTTATCAGCTGGTTGCGGTTTCATCAGTTGCCCAGCTCGCATCCCTTCCGGTTATTTTGTACAGTTTTTATCAAATCTCCCTGCTAAGTCTGCCGATGAATCTTCTGTTTGTGCCTTTTTACTCCGTGGTCATTCTTCCTTTATCACTTGTATCAGTGATTGCGATGATTATTTTTCCGGCATTAGGATCATTCTTGATCGCTTTAACGGATCTTGTGCTGCAAATCAGCAATGATTTTGTGCTGTTTATCAACAGCTTGCCTTCATTTATGATTCTATTTGGAAAACCATCTTTTTTCTTTCTGTTCTTATTTACATTTTTCTTATGTCAGGCTTTTATTGCATATGAGAAATCCCATCAATTGAAAGAAATGAGGCTTTTCGTTTCATTTCTTGTGCTTCTGCTTTTTTATCAGCATGAATCGGAGTATTTCGTTCAAACGGGTGAGATCGTGATGCTTGATGTTGGACAGGGTGATTCTATTTACTTCTCTGCACCGTATAATCAGGGGACCTATTTAATCGATACTGGCGGTATGCTGACATTTAATCAGGAAAAATGGAAAGAAAAAAGCAGCTCTTATTCAATTGCTGAAGATACACTTATTCCTTTTTTAAAATCAAAAGGCAAAAGAACCCTGGATAAACTGATTCTGACTCATGGAGATGCAGACCACGCTGGGGAGGTCATCGATCTTCTTGGGGAAATACGTGTCTTAGAGCTGATCGTGCCATATGGTTTTTTAAGGGGAAAATTCGAGCAGGAAATCATCGATAAAGCGAAAAGTACAGGGACGGAGGTTTCCGTTTTGAGAAGCGGTGACGCTGTATATGACCAATTTTTTAAATTGAATATTTTATCTCCAATCGCGTTATCCGAGAGTGAAAATGACGATTCACTAGTTATATTTGCAAAGATTGGAGGATTAAAATGGCTGTTTACGGGTGATTTAGAGCACGAAGGAGAAAAACGCATCCTTGAAAAATATAAAGGACTAAAAACCGACGTATTAAAGGTTGGACATCATGGAAGCAAAGGTTCTACATCCGAATCGTTTTTAAATCAGCTCCAGCCTGAGTTTGCTTTAATTTCAGCAGGTGAGAACAACCGGTACAACCATCCTCATGATGAAGTCCTTCAGCTATTAAAGAAATATGATGTATCAGATCTTCAAACAAAAAGGGATGGTTCGATTACGTATAAATTTCACGGTGACAGTGGAACGTTTTCCGTGCAGCCTCCATACGATAGCGTATCAGATAAATGATTTATGTAAATGAAAAAGAGACTGCTCTGCAGTCTCTATGTAAGGGTTGTCATGAACCGATTAACTTAATAACTGTCGCTAATACGAAAATAGTGGCAAAAAAGCCAAATGAAACGATAAATCCTACTCCCGAGTCTACTGCATCGTTGCGTTTGCTTTGAACATTCTTTTCAAATTCATTCACAATTTACCCCTCCTATATGCCTTATAGTATAAGCCAAATCATACAAAAAATCTATCATTTTCCAATATGGGTTTTGACAACACTTTACACCTATAGAAACCCATCATCGTGAGAAAAATAATGACAACATATCGATCGCTTACCTGCACATGTATCCTGGGGCATGGGCGGTGGCGTTTATATATAGGGGAACCGGCTGAGCCTGTTCCCTGTTCATTTTGCCCATTTCCAAAATCCGCACTTGCTAAACAGGCAAGGGACCGATAGGATTAGAAAAGAATGATTGAAACTGGGTGATAAAATGATATCAAACGTCTGGAAAGATTTAAAAAATAAACAGCTGAAGCCTGCTTACCTGCTTCTTGGAAAGGAATCTTATCTTATTCAGGAAACCGTTCAGCTGATTATTGAAGCTGCATTGGATCCGTCTGAAATGGATTTTAATCTTGCGCAGTATGACCTGTCTGAGACAGCATTGGAATCTGCCATTGAAGATGCAGAAACACTTCCTTTCTTAGGTAAAAAAAGAGTGGTTATTCTTCGGAATCCTCACTTTTTAACAAGTGAAAAGAAGAAAGAAAAGATAGAACACCGCATTGAAAAATTAGAGGAGTATTTGAAAAGTCCTGCTCCCTACACCATTTTGGTTATTGTAGCACCTTACGAAAAGCTGGATGAACGAAAAAAAATCACTAAAGCTGTAAAAAAAATGACTGAAGCTGTTGAAATGAACGGGTTTTCTGAGCATGAAACAAAGAAGTGGATGAAGGAACTGGCAGATGCAAATGCCATTGCACTTCAGGACTCAGCAAGAGATCAGCTATATTTGCTGACAGCCGGAAATTTAATGGCGATTTCACAAGAGATAAAAAAGCTGAGTACATATGCGGGTGAAGGCGGAATGATAACGGAAGACATTGTGTCTTCTCTTGTTTCAAGAACACTTGAGCAAAATATTTTCGAGTTGATTGAGAAGGTTATCCGCAAAGACAGGACTCGTGCCATGCAGATTTTTTATGATCTGCTGAAAGCAAACGAGGAACCAATAAAGATTTTATCCTTGCTGATTAATCAATTCAGATTGATTCTTCAAGTGAAAGAGCTGTCTGTTCTGGGATACGGACAGCAGCAAATTGCAGGAAATCTTAAGGTGCATCCATTCCGTGTAAAGCTTGCCATGCAGCAGGCACAGCTTTTTCAAACTCAGGAACTGACATCGATTATGAATCAGCTGGGTGACGCAGACTATGACATGAAAACCGGCAAAATGGATAAAAGACTCGCCGTTGAACTATTTTTGCTCCGATTGTTCAAATAAAACCCATAAAAAAAATCCTCTTCTCGGGAAGAGGATTTTTTTATTATGCTGAAAGACCGTTAACAGATTTCGTTAAACGAGATTTGTAACGAGCTGCAGCATTTTTGTGGATGATACCACTTTGAGCAGCTTTATCAATTCTTTTAGAAGCTACAGCTAGTGCAGCTTTAGCATTGTCAGCATCATTGTTTACAACTAAAGCTTCTACTTTTTTAATAGCAGTACGCATAGCAGATTTAACTGTTACGTTTTGTGCATTGCGATCAGCATTAGTTCTTGTGCGTTTGATAGCAGATTTGATGTTTGGCATTCGTTTCACCTCCTAAAAAGCATTCGAGATCTATTATACTCGACATTTTCGTCAATAATAAGAACAAGTGATATTTTATCAAACGGACATATAGATTGCAATATAATTGTAAAGGAAATTATCACGGCTTATGACTGTCAAGAATGAAAGCTGGAAATTAAGGCAAAAATACAGATTAAGAAAGACTATGCAGCCAGGAGGTTATGACATTGAAAGAACCTTTAGATTTAAGTATGTATTCAGTCCGAACAGATTTGGCCATTGAAGCACGCGATTTGGCAGCTGAAACAAAAACGCCTGAGCCCGAAAAGAAATCACCCGAGATCGAAGGCGTAATTGTTAAAGAGCGGGATGATAATGGAGTGAAAATAACATCTCTTCAAATTACCGAGAAGGGGGCAGAGCTCACCGGAAAGAAGCCGGGAAATTACTTGACCCTTGAAGTACAGGGAATTCGCCAAAAAGATACAGCCTTGCAAAATCAGGTTGTTGACGTTTTCGCAAAAGAATTCAGCAGTTTTATGGATGGATTGAAGATTCCAAAGGATGCAAGCTGTCTTGTAGTCGGTCTTGGCAACTGGAATGTGACACCAGATTCGCTTGGCCCCCGCGTTGTAGAAAACCTTCTTGTTACACGTCATCTATTTCAGCTTCAGCCTGAAAATGTCCAGGAAGGCTTCAGGCCAGTGAGCGCGATATCACCTGGAGTAATGGGGATTACAGGAATTGAGACAAGCGATATTATTACCGGCATTATTGAAAAAAGCAATCCGGATTTTGTCATTGCCATTGATGCGCTGGCTGCAAGATCGATTGAGCGCGTAAATACAACGATTCAAATTTCAGACACCGGAATTCATCCGGGATCTGGCGTAGGAAATAAACGAAAAGAGTTAAGCATGGACACCCTGGGTATTCCTGTTATTGCACTTGGCATTCCTACAGTGGTGGATGCTGTTTCCATCACAAGCGATACGATTGATTTTATCTTAAAGCACTTCGGAAGAGAGATGAAAGAAGGGGACCGTCCTTCTAAGTCGCTTACTCCGGCAGGAATGTCATTTGGAGAAAAGAGAGTGCTCTCCGATGAAGATCTTCCTTCAGATGAACATAGACAGCAATTCCTTGGAATCATTGGAACTCTTGAAGATGAAGAAAAAAGAAGACTGATCCATGAAGTCCTCTCCCCGCTTGGACATAATTTGATGGTGACTCCAAAGGAAGTGGATACCTTTATTGAAGACATGGCCACAGTTGTAGCGAATGGGCTGAACGAGGCACTTCATCAGCAGGTGGACAGCAGCAACGCGAGGTCATATACGCATTAAAAATCAGTCTACTTTCTCCGGCTTCTGCATATAGTTAAGCAGGCAAGCTTTGAAGGAGGAAGAAGATGAAGCATTCTCGAACTAATCGCGGAATAATAGTAACTTTGAATGGGACAAGCTTGAAAAAAGGATTTGCACTCGGCTTTATCGGGTTTATGCTCGTATTTTTACTTTCAGGCGCGCTGACTTCCTTAAAGCCCGAATATAGAATCACTTCAAAATCGATTAATGAATTAACAAATAATATTACCGGCAATTCTTTTATTCATCTGCTTGGTTTTGAAAATCGTTATTTTGTTCAGGATCTGCCTGAAGAGGCTAAACCGCCAAGTGTTTCATCACTCTTTTTCAAAGCGGCAACAAGCATCAATCCGGAAGATCCCCGAAGTCTGCTGGGAAGGGAGCTCCCTGGATTCACCCTTTTTGACAGCGAAATTGTAGTTGCTGGAGAAGGAACAGATTATACAACAATGCCAATTGAATCTCCGCCGCCGACAGAGGTGCTTTTAGAGGAGCGGGAAGCATCAATCGCTGACTTGGAAGGTGCGGATGATCAGCCGGATCAGTCAAAAACACCGCCGATTGCGACAACAGGAGAACGGAAAGTGGTTTACATTTACCATACACATACAACAGAATCCTATCTGCCTATGCTAAAGAATGTCAAAAATGCAAACAGCGCTTATCATTCCGAAGCAAACGTAACACTCGTAGGTGACAGGCTCGGAAAAGCACTTGAAGATAAAGGAATCGGAACAAACGTAGATAAAACCAATTTCATGAAGAAACTGAATGAAAAGGGCTGGTCATTTACAAAAGCCTATACCATGTCCCGGCCGACAGTTGAAACAGCAATGGCGGGAAATAAAGAGATTCAGTATGTGATAGATATTCACCGTGATTCACAGCCTTATAAAATAACAACCGCGGATATTAACGGGAAGAAATATGCAAAGGTTGCATTTGTCATAGGGGGAAAAAATCCTCTTCATGATAAAAACAAACAACTGGCATCCGAGCTTCATAAAAAAATTGAAGCAAAATACCCGGGGCTGAGCAGAGGTGTGTTCCTTAAAGATTCTCCAGGTTCAAACAGCCTGTATAATCAGGATCTTACAGAGAATGCGATGCTGATTGAATTCGGCGGCATTGACAACAACCTTGAAGAACTTAATCGTACTGCAGATGCAGTTGCAGATATTTTCAGTGAGTATTACTGGCAGGCTGAAAAAGTAAATGCTGCAGCTCCTGAGAAAAAATAAGATAAATTCAGATTAGAGGGAAGTATGATGATGAAATTCATGCTAAAGTGCTTTGTCTTATGCTCAATATTGCTGCTTGGTGTTCTGTTTGGCATGCAGCAGGCCAATCAGGGTCTTGTAAAAATGAAAGGATACGATGACCCTAATTTGAGCAGCGCTTTTGAAGTGAAAAATGATTCATCAGGAGAACTGGAAGCTTCCGTATTAGGCGTCAGCCATAATCTCGAAGAAAAACAGGAAAAGCTTGAGGAAATGGAGGCATTCAATTTCTTTTCCCAGCTTGGAAAAAAATTTGCCGCGCTGGCAAGTGCAGTCATAACTGGCTTTATTACTTTTTTGGCAGGGCTGGTTGAAAGCCTGTTTCAATAAACCGAAGATTGAATAGGATGGAGGGAAGCGGATTGGAGGCTTTTCTCTTTTTTGTGCGGTGGTGGATTCTTATCTGTCTGCATGCGCTAACCGGGCAATTCCGCTTTTTTGGTGTCAAGCTCCGCCTCCCAGTCTTCGGCCAGAACAAAAATTCTCCAATTAAATTGGAAACCCCTCCAATTAATTCGGAAACCCTATGAATTAATACCAAAACCCCTCCAATTAAATTGGAAACCCCATCAATTCGGTATTGACTGCTCGGCCTGAACAGTCGGTTCCGCTTTTCGGTGATGTCCAGCTCCACCGCCCAACTCCTCGGCCAGAACGGCTCATCCAGTAAAGGCAAAAAGCGCCTTTTCTGGATGATCCTTATCTGTCTGTCGGAGCTAAACGGGCAGTTCCGCTTTTCGGTGTTGAATGTTACTTCCCCTATTGATATAATCAAATTTAGTGCATTGGCCAGTTTAGTAGGAGTGATAGAACGATTATGAAGAATAAAGAAGATAAATTAAATAGACAATCCAAGATACGCAATTTCTCGATTATTGCCCATATTGATCATGGGAAGTCAACGCTTGCGGACAGAATTCTGGAAAAAACGTCAGCGTTAACACAAAGAGAAATGAAAAATCAGCTTCTTGACTCAATGGATCTTGAGAGAGAACGCGGAATAACGATTAAATTAAATGCCGTTCAATTAAGATATAAAGCAAAAGATGGAGAAGAATATATTTTCCATTTGATTGATACACCGGGACATGTCGATTTTACATACGAGGTTTCCCGCAGTCTGGCTGCATGTGAAGGAGCTGTACTGGTTGTTGATGCTGCTCAGGGAATTGAAGCTCAAACCCTTGCGAATGTTTACTTGGCTCTTGATAATGATCTGGAAATTCTTCCGATTATCAACAAGATAGACCTTCCAAGCGCTGATCCTGAACGTGTCCGCCAGGAAATTGAAGATGTAATCGGTCTTGATGCTTCAGAAGCTGTCCTTGCTTCAGCTAAAGCTGGCATCGGAATTGAAGAAATATTGGAACAGGTTGTTGAAAAAGTGCCTGCTCCTCAAGGTGATCCTGATGCACCGCTTAAAGCGCTTATCTTTGACTCCTTGTATGACGCATACCGCGGTGTTGTGGCATACATTCGAGTGGTAGAGGGAACGGTCAAAGTCGGACAAAAAATCAAGATGATGGCAACGGGCAAGGAATTTGAAGTAACAGAGGTCGGAGTATTTACACCTAAAGCTCTATTGCTTGATGAATTAAATGTAGGCGATGTCGGATTCTTAACAGCTGCCATTAAAAATGTTGGCGATACAAGAGTCGGTGACACGATTACGGACGCTAAAAATGGTGCAACCGAGGCGCTTCCAGGCTACCGTAAATTAAATCCGATGGTGTATTGCGGCCTGTATCCAATTGATACGGCAAGATACAACGATCTGCGCGAGGCTTTAGAAAGATTGGAGCTGAACGATTCCGCACTGCAATATGAACCGGAAACGTCTCAGGCTCTTGGCTTTGGTTTCCGCTGCGGATTCCTTGGACTTCTTCATATGGAAATTATCCAGGAACGGATTGAACGTGAATTTAAAATTGATTTAATAACAACTGCACCAAGTGTAATTTATAATGTCTTTTTGACAGATGGCAGCGAAGTCCGGATTGATAACCCATCCAATCTTCCTGATCCTCAAAAGATTGACCGGATTGAAGAGCCATATGTGAAAGCGACCGTAATGGTTCCAAATGATTATGTCGGTGCTGTCATGGAGCTTTGCCAGAATAAACGCGGCAACTTTATCGATATGCAATATTTGGATGAAAACAGAGTCAGCATTGTTTACGAACTTCCATTATCGGAAATCGTTTATGATTTCTTTGACCAGTTAAAATCAAACACAAAAGGGTATGCGTCATTTGATTACGAGCTGATTGGATATAAAACGTCCCAGCTTGTGAAAATGGATATCCTGCTCAATAATGAGAAAATTGATGCCCTTTCATTTATCGTACACAGAGATTCAGCCTATGACCGCGGTAAAATCATTGTAGAGAAATTAAAAGAACTGATTCCGCGCCAGCAATTCGAGGTGCCGATTCAGGCTGCAATCGGACAAAAAGTGGTTGCGCGTTCGACAATCAAAGCCATGCGCAAAAACGTTCTTGCCAAATGCTACGGAGGAGATATCTCCCGTAAACGCAAACTTCTTGAGAAGCAAAAAGAAGGTAAGAAACGAATGAAAACGGTCGGTTCTGTAGAAGTTCCTCAGGAAGCTTTCATGGCTGTTCTGAAAATGGATGATAACTAATTCCAATCATTTTCATTCAAACAAAAATTATGATAACGTAAGAAAAAACATTTGCCGCAGTCAACGCACTGCGGCTTCTTTATTAGAAGGTGAGAAAAATGGTCAAAGCTGCATATCTTCACATTCCTTTTTGCGAGCAGATCTGTCATTATTGCGACTTTAATAAGGTCTTTTTAAAAAATCAGCCAGTTGATGAGTACCTTGACAGCATGCAAATGGAAATGAAAAACACTCTTATAAAATACCCGTCAGATTCTCTTGAAACAATTTTTATAGGCGGAGGCACACCCACTGCTTTAAATGAAAAACAAATGGAAAAGCTCCTGACAGCAATAAATGAGGAGTTTAAGCCATCCTCTTCTTTACACGAATTTGCAGTAGAAGCGAATCCTGGTGACCTTTCATATGAAAAGTTAAAGGTGATGAAAGACCTTGGAGTAAACCGCCTGAGTTTCGGCGTGCAGACATTTAACGATGGGCTGCTTGAAAAAATCGGGCGCACTCACCGGTCGGCTGATGTCATGAAAAGCATTGAGCTTGCCAAAAAAGCAGGCTTTGACAATATAAGTATTGACTTGATGTACGGGCTGCCCGGGCAGACAATCCATGATTTCAGAGATTCCCTGAAGATTGCGTTCGGCCTTGATGTTCAGCATTATTCTTCGTATTCTCTCATTGTTGAACCCAAAACGGTTTTTTATAATTTAATGTCCAAAGGCAGACTGATTCTTCCGCCTCAGGAAGATGAAGCCGTCATGTATGAATATCTCATGGAAGAGATGGAACAGCATGGTTTCCATCAATATGAAATCAGCAATTTTGCCCTTCCAGGATATGAAAGCAGACATAATCTTACGTATTGGAATAATGAAGAGTACTACGGAATCGGAGCGGGAGCGCACAGCTACACAGGCAATATCCGGCGGGCAAATGCAGGTCCGCTGAAAAAATATATGCAGCTGATTGAAGAAACAGGTTTTCCCTATCTGAATGAGCATCAAGTAACACAAGCTGAAAAGATGGAAGAGGAACTTTTCCTTGGATTGCGTAAATCTGCCGGAGTCAGCAAAAAGAGATTTGCCGATAAGTTCGGCAGACCTATTGCAAATGTTTTTGGTTTGCAAATCCAGGAACAAACCGAAAAAGGCCTGTTAAATGATGGACAGGATTCCATTTCACTCACGCACCAGGGGAAATTGCTGGGAAATGAAGTTTTTCAGGCGTTTTTAGGTGTTATGCCTGCTGAATAGGGTAAACAGAAAAGACGGCGTTTTTGCGCATGTCTTTTTGTTTTCCTTTTCTCAAATGATTTACCAATAAACTCATGGGGAACTTAATCTAAATAATTGACAATTAACGTTTGATTTGATACTTTTTATTATAGATTTAGCACTCACGCATACAGAGTGCTAACAGAGGTGATGATAATGTTAACAGATCGTCAGCTTTTAATACTTCAGGTCATTGTTGATGATTTTATTCAATCTGCTCAGCCGGTCGGCTCGAGAACTCTTTCTAAGAAGGAAACGATCACATTCAGTTCTGCAACAATCAGAAATGAAATGGCAGACCTTGAAGAAATGGGTTTTATCGAAAAGACCCACAGTTCATCTGGCAGAGTTCCGTCGGAGAAAGGGTACCGCTATTATGTGGATCACTTGCTGGCTCCGCAGAAACTGACAAATATGGATGTTGTTACGATTAAGTCCGTCTTTGCAGAGCGTATATTCGAACTTGAAAAAGTAGTGCAGAAATCTGCTCAGATTCTTTCGGACTTAACGAATTACACGTCAATTATTTTAGGTCCTAAAGTAAACGAAAATCGGCTGAAACGAATACAGATTGTTCCAATCAGTGAAGATACAGCTGTTGCAATTATAGTGACCAATACGGGCCATGTTGAAAACAGAACCATTTCTTTTCCGGGAACAATTGATCCGCAGGATATAGAGAAAATGGTTAACATATTAAATGAGCGATTATTTAACGTCCCGATTGTCGAATTGCATGACAAAATATACAAAGAAATAGTAAACTTGCTGAGGAATCATATTCAAAACTATGACTCCATCATGAAAGTTCTATCTGGAACATTCACGATGAACGCAAATGAAAAGATATACTTCGGCGGTAAAACAAATATGTTAAGCCAGCCGGAATTCAATGATATCTCGCGTGTCAGAACACTTTTGACAATGATTGAGGAAGAGCAGGAATTATATAACATTCTGCAGGCCTATGATTCAGGAATTACAATTAAAATCGGCAAAGAAAATCAGAACATTGCAATGGAAAACTGCAGTCTGATTACAGCAACCTACTCTGTTGATAATAAACAAATAGGGCGGATTGCCGTTCTTGGCCCTACACGAATGGAATATTCCCGAGTAATCAGTCTGCTGCAGAGAGTCACAAAAGATATGTCCAAAGCCTTAACAAATCTGTATCACTCATAAAAACATTGTCCATATTGTAAGAGAGTGGAAAATTGTTTTCCGCTCCCTTTCCATGGCTTTGCACTTTAAGGGAGGTGAAAGAAATTGACTAACGACGCAAAAGAAAGCTTAAAAGAAAATGAAACAGCATCAAATCAAGAAGAAACGTTGATAAACCAAGAGGGCGAATCAATGGATTCTGATACACAAGCTGAACAAGCGCAGGAATCTGATGAGTTAACAGCAGCTAAAGCTAAGATTGATGAACTTGAAGCCAAGCTTAGTGAAACTGAAAACCGCATGTACCGCGTACAGGCAGATCTAGATAACTTCAGAAGAAGAGCACGTCTTGATCTTGAAGCTGCCCAAAAATATCGTTCTCAAAATCTGATAACCGAAATACTGCCAGCTCTTGATAACTTTGAAAGAGCGTTAAAAATAGATACGGATGACGAAAAAACACAATCCTTACTACAGGGAATGGATATGGTTTATCGCCAGCTGGTTCAGGCGCTGCAAAATGAAGGCATTGAAGCCATTCAAGCAGAAGGGCAGCCGTTTGACCCGCATCTTCATCAGGCAGTTATGCAGGTGGAAGATGATCAATATGAATCCAATGTTGTCATTGAAGAATTCCAAAAAGGCTACAAATTGAAAGACCGCATTATCAGACCAGCAATGGTTAAAGTGAATCAATAACTTACATATTAGGAGGTTTCTACGATGGGGAAAATTATCGGCATCGATTTAGGTACAACAAACTCATGTGTTGCAGTATTAGAAGGCGGAGAACCTAAGGTTATTCCAAATGCAGAAGGCAACCGCACAACTCCTTCAGTAGTAGCATTTAAAAATGGCGAGCGCCAGGTTGGTGAAGTAGCAAAACGCCAGGCTATTACAAACCCAAACACTATTATGTCCATCAAACGACATATGGGCACGGACTATAAAGTAGAGGTAGAAGGCAAGGAGAATACTCCTCAGCAAATCTCTGCAATTATCCTTCAGCACTTAAAAGCATATGCAGAAGACTATTTAGGCGAGCCTGTTACAAAAGCTGTTATCACAGTACCGGCATATTTCAATGATGCTGAGCGTCAGGCAACTAAAGATGCAGGTAAAATTGCAGGACTTGAAGTTGAACGTATTATCAACGAACCAACTGCAGCAGCACTTGCTTACGGTTTAGATAAAACAGACCAAGATCAGACAATTCTTGTATACGATTTAGGCGGCGGTACATTTGACGTGTCCGTTTTAGAACTTGGAGACGGAGTATTTGAAGTTCGTTCAACAGCTGGAGACAACCGTCTTGGGGGAGATGATTTTGACCAAGTAATCATTGATTATCTTGTTTCAGAATTCAAAAAAGAAAACGGCATCGACCTTTCAAAAGACAAAATGGCTCTTCAGCGCTTAAAAGATGCTGCTGAAAAAGCTAAGAAAGATCTTTCTGGTGTATCTTCAACACAGATTTCACTGCCATTCATCACAGCTGGAGAAGCTGGACCTCTTCACTTGGAAGTAACATTGTCACGTGCTAAATTCGAAGAGCTTTCTTCTGATTTAGTTGAAAGAACAATGGGTCCTGTTCGCCAGGCACTTAAAGATGCAGGTCTTTCTAAAAATGAAATTGATAAAGTAATCCTTGTCGGCGGATCTACTCGTATTCCTGCTGTTGTGGAAACAATCAAAAAAGAGCTTGGCCAAGAGCCATCAAAAGGTGTTAACCCGGATGAAGTTGTAGCACTTGGTGCAGCAATTCAAGGCGGTGTTATCACTGGTGATGTGAAAGACGTTGTATTACTTGACGTAACACCACTTTCACTTGGAATTGAAACAATGGGCGGCGTATTCACAAAGTTAATCGAGCGCAACACGACGATTCCAACAAGCAAATCACAAGTATTCTCAACGGCTGCTGACAGCCAAACAGCTGTAGACATCCATGTTCTTCAAGGGGAGCGTCCAATGTCTGCAGATAATAAAACATTAGGCCGTTTCCAATTAACGGATATTCCTCCGGCTCCGCGCGGAGTTCCGCAAATTGAAGTATCATTCGATATTGATAAAAACGGTATCGTAAATGTTCGTGCAAAAGATTTAGGCACAAACAAAGAACAAACAATCACAATTAAATCTTCAACAGGTTTAAGTGATGAAGAAATCGAACGCATGGTAAAAGAAGCAGAAGAAAATGCAGATGCAGACAAAGCGCGCAAAGAAGAAGTTGAACTTCGCAATGAAGCAGATCAGTTAGTTTTTACAACTGAAAAGACTTTGAAGGATCTTGAAGGTAAAGTAGACGAAGCTGACGTTGCAAAAGCGAACGAAGCAAAAGATGCTTTAAAAGCTGCTATTGAGAAAAATGAGCTTGAAGAAATCAGAACGAAAAAAGATGAGCTTCAAGAAATCGTTCAGCAATTATCAATGAAATTGTATGAAGAAGCTGCAAAACAACAGCAAGGTGCTGAAGGTGCAGCAGGCGCGAAACAAGATGACAACGTAGTTGATGCTGAATATGAAGAAGTAAACGATGATAAAAAATAATACTGAGCGGAAATGAGTGACTTCATCCCGCATAAGGAAAAGTCAAAGTCAGGCTTGTCTTGACTTTGACTTTTTTTCATGAAGAAAGAAAAGACTTTTCAGAAAAGAATGAATAGATTATGAGTATGAAAACACCTTCTATACGTAAACAATATCTTGCAATCAGGCTAAATCGAGTGATACAATTTACTTTATGTGAGAATTCGGGAGTGAGAAATTATGAGCAAGCGTGATTACTATGAAGTGCTTGGAGTAAGTAAGAGCGCGACAAAGGATGAAATGAAAAAAGCGTACCGCAAGCTTTCTAAACAATATCATCCTGATATCAACAAAGATGCGGATGCAACCGATAAATTCAAAGAAATTTCAGAGGCTTATGAGGTTTTGACCGATGATCAAAAGCGTGCGCAATATGATCAATTTGGACATACTGATCCTAACCAAGGCTTCGGAGGATCTGACTTCGGCGGAGGATTCGGGTTTGACGATATATTCAGTTCAATCTTTGGCGGCGGCAGAAGACGCGATCCAAATGCGCCAAGACAAGGTGCTGATCTTCAGTATACAATGACTCTGTCCTTTGAAGATGCCGTATTCGGCAAGGATACAACCATTGAAATTCCCCGTGAAGAAACATGTGATACATGTGACGGCTCTGGAGCAAAGCCTGGAACTAAACCGGAAACATGTAAACATTGTAACGGATCAGGACAGCTGAATGTTGAGCAGAACACGCCATTCGGCAGAATTGTCAACCGCCGCGTATGTCATCATTGCAGCGGAACAGGCAAAATGATCAAGCATAAATGTTCAACGTGCGGAGGAGCCGGCAAAGTTCAAAAACGCAAAAAGATTTCCGTTAAAATTCCAGCTGGAGTCGATGATGGCCAGCAGCTTAGAGTTTCCGGACAAGGAGAGCCAGGATTTAATGGAGGGCCAAGCGGTGATTTATATGTCGTATTCCAAGTTAGATCTCATGAGTTCTTTGAGAGAGACGGAGACGATATTTACTGTGAAATGCCGCTTACATTTGCACAGGCCGCTTTAGGCGATGAAATTGAAGTGCCTACTCTGCACGGCAAAGTGAAGCTGAAGGTACCGGCCGGAACACAAACGGGCACAAAATTCCGCATGAAGGGAAAAGGTGTCGCAAATGTGAGAGGGTACGGACAGGGCGATCAGCACATTATCGTTCGTGTATTAACGCCTACTAATGTTACAGAAAAACAAAAAGAGCTTCTTCGCGAATTCGCTGAAATGAGCGGGGGAAGACCAGATGAGCACGAAGAAAGCTTTTTTGATAAAGTGAAGCGTGCATTCAAGGGTGAATAAACAGAAGTGGAGCTGGTAGAATGAAATGGTCCGAGTTAAGTATTCATACAACACAAGAAGCGGTAGAACCAATTTCGAATATATTGCATGAGGCCGGAGCGAGCGGTGTCGTCATAGAAGATCAAATGGATCTATTAAAAGAGCGCGAAAGTGTTTATGGAGAAATCTACCACCTCAATTCTGATGATTATCCTGATGAAGGTGTTATTATTAAGGCATACCTGCCGGTAAACAGTTTCCTTGGCGAAACCGTTGAGGAGATTAAAGAAGCTGTAAATAACCTGCTTATTCATGATATTGATTTAGGAAAAAATGATATCTCAATAAGTGAAGTAAATGATGAAGAGTGGGCAACTGCGTGGAAGAAATATTATCATCCTGTAAAGATTTCGGAGCGATTTACGATCGTGCCGACATGGGAAACTTATACACCGGTCCATTCTGATGAACTCATTATTGAGCTTGATCCTGGGATGGCTTTTGGCACAGGCACTCATCCTACAACGGTTCTTTGTATTCAGGCGCTTGAACGGTCTGTAAAAGAACATGATTTAGTAGTAGATGTCGGCACAGGATCGGGAGTTTTAAGCATTGCCTCTGCAATGCTTGGTGCAAAGCAGGTTCAGGCACTGGACTTAGATCCTGTTGCTGTTGAAAGCGCACGTTTAAATACGAAATTAAATAAAGTGAACCAGGCCGTCACAGTATCTCAAAATAATTTGCTGAACGGTATTCAAGGTCCTGTAGATGTAGTCGTTGCAAATATTTTGGCTGAAGTCATTCTGCGATTTGTCCACGATGCAAATCAGATACTGAAACAAGGCGGTTTGTTCATCACTTCTGGAATCATTCTCAATAAAAAGGCTGAGGTTAAAAACGGTTTAATCGAGGCTGGATTTGAGATTGAAGAAACAGTTGTTATGGAAGACTGGGTGGCCTTTATCGCAAGAAAGAAATAAGAGGTGCTCATCTGTGCAGCGTTATTTTATAAGTGAGAAAAAAGAAAATTTAACAACCAGGATTACAATCACGGGAGACGATGTTCATCACATCTCCCGTGTTATGCGTATGAAACCCGGCAGTAAACTGATTTGCTGTACGTCAGATGGACAGGCAGCGCTTTGTGAGATAGAAGAGGTAAATGATGAGACAGCAGTATGCATGATCATCGAATGGCAGACTGCTGATCATGAACTCCCTGTATCAGTCACGATAGCGAGCGGGCTGCCTAAAGGGGATAAGCTGGAATGGATTCTTCAAAAGGGTACAGAACTTGGTGCCGCTTCGTTTATCCCTTTTAATGCTGCTCGTTCCGTTGTAAAGCTTGATGCAAAAAAAGCAGTCAAAAAAGTGGAGCGCTGGAGAAAGATTGTAAAAGAAGCTTCTGAACAATCCTATCGCAACAGAATTCCTGAGGTTGCTGAACCATACAGCTGGAAGGAACTCATTAATACTTCCGCTTCATATGATGTCAAAATCGTTGCATATGAAGAATCCGCTAAAAATGGGGAACTCGCAAATCTTGCAAAAGCATTAAATGAAAGTCGTTCAGGGCAGACCATTCTTGTAGTTTTTGGACCAGAAGGCGGACTAACAGAAGAAGAAATAAAACAGCTGAAGGATGCAGGGTTTACAGCCTGCGGGCTGGGGCCGAGAATTTTACGGACGGAAACGGCTCCGCTGTATGTTTTATCTGCTGTTTCTTATTATTTTGAATTATCGAGGTGATTTCCATGCCAACCGTGGCATTTCATACACTTGGCTGTAAAGTAAACCATTATGAAACAGAAGCTATCTGGCAGTTATTCAAGGACGCAGGCTATGACCGTTCTGAATTTGAAAGCAAAGCTGATGTTTATGTCATAAATACATGTACAGTAACGAATACTGGCGATAAAAAAAGCCGGCAGGTCATTCGCCGTGCAATCAGAAAAAATCCGGACGGCGTTATTTGCGTAACCGGCTGCTATGCTCAAACCTCTCCTGCTGAAATTATGGCGATTCCGGGTGTTGATATCGTAGTAGGCACATCTGCCCGTGTTAAAATGCTTGACTATATTGAGCAATTTAAGAACGAAAGACAGCCTATTAACGGAGTCAGCAATATTATGAAGGCCCGGGTATACGAGGAGCTTGATGTACCTGCTTTTACAGACCGCACTCGTGCATCATTGAAGATCCAGGAAGGCTGCAACAACTTCTGTACATTCTGTATTATTCCATGGGCACGCGGCTTAATGCGCTCCCGTGACCCTAAAGAAGTGATTAAACAGGCTCAGCAGTTAGTTGATGCAGGCTACAAAGAAATCGTATTAACAGGTATTCATACCGGAGGATACGGCGAAGACATGAAGGATTACAACTTCGCTATGCTGCTTCGTGATCTGGACACTCAGGTTCACGGCTTAAAGCGCATCAGAATCTCATCTATTGAGGCAAGTCAAATTACAGACGAAGTCATAGAAGTGCTTGATCAGTCTGATAAAATTGTCCGCCATTTGCATATTCCGATTCAATCAGCCTCAAATACTGTATTGAAAAGAATGCGGCGCAAATACACAATGGAATTCTTTGCTGAGCGTTTAACGCGCCTGAAACAAGCTTTGCCGGGACTTGCTGTAACTTCTGACGTAATCGTCGGCTTCCCTGGTGAAACGGATGAAGAATTCATGGAAACATATAACTTTATTAAAGAACATAAATTCTCAGAGCTTCATGTTTTCCCATATTCTAAACGGACTGGCACGCCTGCTGCAAGAATGGAAGATCAAGTAGATGAGGACGTCAAAAATGAACGTGTTCATCAGCTGATTGCTCTTTCTGATCAGCTTGCCAAAGAATACGCATCTGTATATGAAGATGAAGTTCTGGAGGTTATTCCAGAAGAACTCTACAAAGAAGATCCTGAAAGCGGACTTTATGTCGGTTATACGGACAATTACCTGAAAGTTGTTTTCCCTGCAGCAGAAGAAATGGTCGGGAAAATTGTGAAAGTGAAAATAACTAAAGCTGGCTATCCATATTCAGAAGGACAGTTTGTACGCGTCATGGATGAAGAACCTGCAGCTGAAAGCATGCGAAACATCTCTTAACCTGGTCGATCAGACCGGGTTTTTTTTAGTTAACTTAAAAAATCAGAAAACGCTCTTTCTTTTAAAAATAGGTTTAGAATTATTTTACTGGTGTAAATTAAGTTTGTACTCGTATTTATTTTTAAAAAATGTTAAGATGTAAGAGGTCAGACGACTAATTAAATGGAAAAGGGGTACTTACATATGTCAGTAAATATTGGCAGTATGATTGACCATACAGCGTTAAAGCCGGAAACAACAAAGGCTCAAATCGAAACATTATGCGCAGAAGCAAAGGAATATAAATTTGCATCTGTCTGTGTAAATCCAACTTGGATTGAAACAGCAGCTGCTTTACTAAAAGGAACAGACGTGAAAGTTTGTACTGTAATCGGTTTCCCTCTTGGTGCTACTACAGTTGAAACAAAAGCATTTGAAACAAAAGATGCAATCGAAAAAGGTGCAACAGAAGTTGATATGGTAATCAACATCGGCGCATTAAAAGATAAAAATGACGAGCTTGTTGAGCGCGATATCCGTGCGGTTGTAGATGTAGCTAAAGGAAAAGCGCTTACTAAAGTAATCATCGAATCATGCCTTTTAACAGATGAAGAAAAAGTAAGAGCCTGCGAATTATCAGTTAAAGCGGGAGCGGATTTTGTTAAAACTTCTACTGGTTTTTCAACTGGCGGAGCAACTGTCGAGGATATCGCTCTTATGCGCAAAACAGTAGGACCTGATGTTGGAGTGAAAGCTTCAGGCGGCGTCCGTGACCGTGCAGGGGCGCTCGCAATGGTTGAAGCTGGAGCAACCCGCATTGGTGCAAGTGCTGGAATTTCAATCGTTAAAGGTGAAGTTTCAAACTCTGATTATTAATATAAAACTATTAAGACTGCTGAAATTTTTTCGGCAGTCTTTTTTTTAGGCTCTTTTCGTAAACATTGTTCCTTTTAGACTAGATATTTAAAACCATTAGTGGATTGTGGCGGATAAATTTGACTCCTGCGGGAAAATAGAGCGAAATGGAAGACCGCGCAGGCAGGGCAGATGAGGCTCCCACCCTCCCCGCGGAAAGCAGTTCCTGCAGCAGAAAGTAACGGACAACATATATAATCGAAAACAACAATCTATACGAAAACAGCTTTTTTAAAAGATAAGAAAGTATAAAATTTTGCGATTCGATGGCGAGCGGAACCTTATCTTTCTGCCTGCGCTAAACGGCCGCTTGCGCTTTTCTTATTTCCTTCTAAAAAAAGTTGAAAATGAAACAACGAAACTGCCGAATGCATTTGCAAAGGGAAGCAAGGCAAGTGAACTGATCACATTAAAAATTAAACTAAAATGAGCAAGCTGCAAGTCAGGCTGAGAAGATAGATTTTGAACAGCTGCACTGCAGAATGAAATGAAAGGGAAAAATGCGGCTGCACCTATAACATTTACCCATATATGTGCATAGGCTGTCAGCTTTGCTTCTTGATTTGCGGCGGCGGCTGCCATCCAGCCTGTAATACATGTGCCGATATTTGCTCCGAGAACATAAGCAATGCCTGCACTGAGTGTAAGAATATCTGCATTTAAAAAACTCATAATGATGCCTACAGTCGCTGCACTCGAGTGAATAATTGCTGTTAGAAGCGTCCCGCTGATGACTCCTGCAAAAGAATGTTCATTTGTATACAGCAATAACTCGCTAACAAGCTCCAATTGCGATAGAGGATAAGCAAGCCGGCCAAACCCAGACATTGCTGAAAAAAGTGCTCCGAGTCCGATAAAAGCTGCACACATTCGAATCAGCGCTTCCTTTTTTAACACAACTCCCATAAAAAAACATAGAAATCCAATAACGAAAAGCGGAAGAATCAATGATCCAATATCCAAAGTGATTAGCTGTGTCGTGAAAGTAGATCCGATATTCGTTCCAAGAATAATTCCAATCGTTTGTTTAAACGAGATGACTCCTGCTGAAACAAGACCGATTACGATGACCATCACAGCTGAACTGCTTTGCAGGATTCCCGTAAAAATGATACCTGCCATAAAAGCTTTAATCGGATGATTAATACAAGCAAAGATCCAGTCTCTCATCGCATGCCCGGATAGAATAGACAGGCCTTTTTTCAGCAAATGCATACCAGCTAAAAAGAATATCAAGTAAAGCAGGAAAAAGCCTGCAGCCCCCATCAAATCACCTCTTATTTTAAAAATATATGGACAAGCGCACGGCGGCATGACAAAAATCTACCGGACAAATGAACGAATTTAAGAACTTTTTCTTATATAAGTTGACCTCTGAGAAACGTTATATTATAATTGCAAAGTACATGTTTTCTTTAAACATGTTTATTAAACAGATGATGTCGATTGGTTGTATTCGGAGGGAGGGAATAAGAATGTCAAAAACGGTCGTTCGTAAAAACGAGTCGCTTGAGGACGCTCTTCGTCGCTTCAAACGTACAGTATCAAAAAGCGGTACTATACAAGAAGCTAGAAAGCGCGAATTCTATGAAAAACCTAGCGTAAAACGTAAGAAAAAGTCTGAAGCTGCTAGAAAACGCAAATTCTAAAGAGGGTGGATTTATGAGTCTTCTTGAGCGTTTGAATCAAGATATGAAACAAGCGATGAAGAACAAAGAGAAGGACAAACTGGCTGTTATCCGCATGGTGAAAGCCTCATTACAAAATGAAGGCATCAAGCTGGGTAAACAGGAGTTGTCTGCTGAAGAGGAACTGACTGTGTTTTCTCGCGAATTAAAGCAACGTAAAGACTCCCTCCAGGAATTCAGTAAAGCTGATCGCTTAGATTTAGTTGAAAAGACACAGGCTGAACTTGATATTTTAACTGTATACATGCCTGAACAGCTTTCAGAAGATGAACTTCAAGCTATTGTGAAAGAAACAATAGCAGAAGTAAATGCAACTTCTAAAGCAGACATGGGTAAAGTTATGGCTGCGATCATGCCTAAAGTTAAAGGTAAGGCTGATGGCGCGCTTGTCAATAAAACTGTAGCTGGACAGCTATCATAAAAAGACGGAAAACACCTTGTTCATTTGAACAAGGTGTTTTTTAATGTCTTAATGGAAAAACTTATTCAGCTATAACCTTAAAAATAGTCTTGAAAATCAATCGCAGGACCATTTCAGCTAAAAAAATAGGCCACTGTAACTTGTAACAGAGATAAACCGCTATACAGGTTTAAAAATAGACGAATGAAAAGATGAGTTGGCTAGATAAAACGTGAAAATCTTTTTGGCCCCCTTTATCTGCCTGTCAGGTCTAAACTGGTATTTCTGCATCACACATTGTCCAGCTCCACCTCCTAACTTCTCGGTCAGAACGTCTCAGCCTGAAAAGTCAAACCCGGACTTTCCAGTCTGAGACGTTCTGACTGTCGGAGCTAAACGGGCGGTTCCGCTTTTCTTTTAAGAATTTTTCCTAAAAACGAAACCTATACATAAGTTGATACGTATTACTGTTAAAGCTAAGGATTGAAAGGGGGCTTGCGATTCAATTGATGGGAAATCATAACCGTTTATTTCACATATTATTTGGGTGTGTTTTGTTTCTTTCCTTATTCGGCAGCGCGTATATGCCCGCTGCAGATAATCATTCTGAAAAAGTGGCGGTCATCCCAATTGAAGAAACCGTTGAAAAAGGGTTGTCACAATTTATTAAAAGATCTTTTAAGGAAGCTGGAGCTGAAAATGCTGACCATATTATTCTCGATATAAATACTCCGGGAGGAGCGGTTGATGCAGCACTTGAAATCGCGGATACAATAAGAGCATCAGAAATCCCTGTAACCGCTTTTATTGACAGACGGGCATTATCGGCTGGAGCTTATATTGCCTTAAATGCTGACCGGATTTACATGGTCCCTGGAGCCAAGATGGGTTCTGCGGCAATTATTGATCTCGAGGGGAATACCGCTGATAAAAAAGCGGAATCTCTCTGGCTGGCTGAAATGAAAGAATCAGCGGAACAGAATAACAGAGATTCAAAATATGCACTAGCGATGGCTGACCCTGATGTTGACCTTCCTGAGTTTGGGGCAGGCAAGGGTGATTTATTGACATTGACTGCAGAGCAGGCGGTAGAGGTAAACTATGCAGAAGGCATCGCCGAAAATCTGGACAGTTTGTTAAAAGAACTGAACTTAAGTTCTGCTGAAGTGATTGATATTGAAGTAAGCTTCGCTGAAAAAGTAGCAAGATTTGTGACCAATCCTATTGTGATTCCGATTCTGCTTTCGATTGGAAGTCTAGGACTTATCGTTGAATTATACAGTCCTGGCTTTGGGCTTCCGGGCTTCATGGGCCTATCCTCGCTGTTCCTGTTCTTTTACGGGCATTATATTGCGGGGCTGGCTGGGCTTGAAACTGTGATTTTGTTCATCGTTGGATTAATTCTGGTGGCAGCTGAGTTTTTTGTTCCCGGCGGAATAATAGGCTTTATTGGGTTTGGAGCGATCCTATTAAGCTTTTTCATCGCAACTGATGATATTGCATATATGGCATTTTCATTAGGTGTGGCACTACTCGTTGCCGTAACGGCAGCCATCATATTTGTAAAGGTGTTTGGAAAACGTATGAATATATTTAAAAAACTGATCTTGCGTGATTCTACAAATACTGAAAGCGGGTATGTTTCAAACCGGAACCGTCTTGAGCTGATTGGAAAAACCGGCATTGCCCTCACGTCAATGAGGCCATCTGGAACGGCACTCATAGACGATGAACGAATCGATGTTGTGACAGAAGGCACGTATATTACTAAAGATCAAAAAATAAAAGTGGTTAAAGTTGAAGGCTCTCGTGTTGTTGTGAGAGAAATCCTTTAATACAAGGAGGAGTACAATGGATCCGTCATTGTTATTAACATTAGGTTTAATTGTTATTGGAGTCATACTAATAGGTGTTTTATTTACATTTGTACCGATTACGCTGTGGATTTCAGCACTTGCTGCAGGTGTTCGAATCAGCATCTTCACCCTTATTGGAATGAGGCTTCGACGCGTAAGCCCAAACCGGATTATTAATCCATTAATTAAAGCGCATAAAGCTGGACTTGGTGTCACGATTAATCAGCTTGAGAGTCATTATTTAGCAGGAGGAAATGTTGACCGCGTAGTTAATGCCTTAATTGCCGCAGAACGTGCGAATATCGAGCTGTCTTTTGAACGATGCGCAGCCATTGACCTTGCCGGACGGGATGTTTTAGAGGCTGTTCAAATGAGTGTAAATCCTAAGGTTATTGAAACGCCGTTTATCGCCGGTGTAGCGATGGACGGAATTGAAGTGAAGGCTAAAGCCCGTATCACAGTACGTGCAAATATCGAACGGTTAGTCGGGGGCGCAGGCGAAGAAACGATTATTGCGCGTGTAGGTGAAGGGATCGTCAGTACAATCGGTTCTTCGGCCAATCACAAAAAAGTTCTTGAAAATCCTGATATGATTTCTCAAACCGTGCTGAATAAAGGGTTAGATTCCGGAACTGCTTTTGAAATTCTGTCGATTGACATTGCGGACGTTGATATCGGCAAAAATATCGGAGCCATCCTTCAGACTGATCAGGCTGAGGCAGATAAGAAAATTGCCCAGGCTAAAGCTGAGGAACGCCGTGCCATGGCAGTTGCTCTTGAACAGGAAATGAATGCAAAAACTCAGGAAATGAGAGCGAAAGTAGTGGAAGCAGAAGCAACTGTTCCACTTGCAATGGCTGAAGCTTTGCGAAACGGAAAAATTGGTGTAATGGACTATATGAATTTTGAGAATATAAATGCCGATACGGATATGAGAGATTCAATCGGAAAGTTATCTAAAGATCAGCCGGATCATGATAATAAATAGTAATAGCTCGAAAAGGAGGTGCTGAAGAATGGAATTAGTAGATTTTATTCTTGGCAATCCATTAGTCATTGTGGGCCTGATCTTTGTTTTATCATCCTTATTCGGCAAAAAAAAGAAGGAAAGACAACAGCGGAGGAAAAAGGAAAAACCAGCATCCGCAGCGCCTTCAATTGATCAGACCGCAAATCAGCAGCCGGCTAAAGAACGCATGAAGGAAGCGATTCAAACAATTGAATCCAGATACCAGGCAGCAAAAACGGATTCTGGCGAGCTTGGAAATGAAATTGGATCACCTGCTGATGAAATTAAAACGGAAATTGTGACTGTTTCCAAAATCAATCAGCCTGAGCGCACGAAAGCAAACTCTGTCATCAATAAGAATAATGTCGTTCAAGGATTTATCTGGAGTGAAATTCTTGGTTCGCCAAGATCTAAAAAACCTCATTCTTCTGCAAAACGCCGAGTTTAAAAAAGAAGTGTTAGAACCCCCTTTCTGCTCATACATATGAGATGAGAGGGGGTTCTTTTTTATGGCGAAAAAATGGCGACAGCAAGTAGCGAAATGGATCTCACGAACAGTAGAAATACCCCAGGATGTCATGATGGATCTTCCCCGTATCACGATGATCGGCCAAATACATATTTATATTGAAAATCATAGAGGGCTGCTCACTTTTACAGATAATGAACTGCGGCTTCTGCTCAAACAGGGACAGCTTCAGATTAAAGGCGAGGCTTTTGTCATAAAAGCGATTTTGCCCGAAGAAATCCTTCTGCAGGGAAAAATCGATCAAGTTAATTACTTAGAGCAATCATGAGTATAGGAGGGTCACGATGAAAAACCAATGGATGCATTTCTTTTATGGTGTCATAAAAGTCACAATAACAGGGAGGGGAACGGAAAGGTTTATTAATGACTGCATTAGAAAGGACGTACCGGTATGGAATGTAAGAAGAGAAGGAGAGGCGGTCTCTTTTTTTATTCGGCTGAAAGATGTACATGCCATCCGGGCTGCGAGCTCGTAAAAATGAATGCAGATGCTCTTTGAAGAAAGTGTCTGGCCTGCCTTTTCTAGTTCAGAAATCTTTGAAAAACAGCGGTTTTGTCATTGGATTCGCATTGTTTTTTACCGTTATTCTCCTTTTATCCAACATGATCTGGGGAATCGATATTAAGGGTGCCAAGCCCAGCACGGAGCATCTTATTAAAAAAGAGCTTGATGCTATGGGCGTGAAGGTAGGGAAATTGCAGTTTCTTACGCTTGATCCGGATTCCATTCAAAAAAATTTGACAAACAATATTAAAGAGCTTACTTGGGTTGGGGTTGAACTGAAGGGCACAAATTATCATTTTGAAGTTGTAGAAAAAAATGAACCGGAAAAAATAACGTATTCAAGTCCTCAGCACATTGTAGCAAAGAAAAAAGCGATCATTACTAAAATGTATGTTGAAAAAGGACAGCCTGCGGTCACTATAAACGAGCATGTGAAAAAAGGACAGATGCTTGTTTCCGGATTAATAGGCAATGAGAACAATCAGCAGAAGGTGGCAGCGAAAGCGGAGATACTCGGAGAAACCTGGTATCAAGCTGAAGTGGCTGTACCTATTAACACAACGTTTAATGTTTTCTCGGGTGATGAAAAACGGAAGTATTATGTGGAACTTGGTTCATGGCAGCTTCAGGTTTGGGGGTTTAAACAGGACATGTTTAAAGACACTGAAGTGGAGGAAGACATTAGAACCATTAAATTTCTGAAGTGGAATCTGCCGATTGGCTACGGCAAAAAAATATACCGTGAAAAAGAAATTGTTACACGCAGTTACAATAAAGAAGAAGCGCGAAAAGCCGGACTTGAGCTGGGCAAGAAAAAATTAATGAATGAATTGGGAGAAGAAGCAGAAATAAAGGGTCAAAAAGTTTTGCACGAGACGAACGAGAATGGTAAAGTAAAACTAACAGTGCTCTACCAAGTTATAGAAAATATCGTAAAAACAACACCAATTGTTCAGGGAGATTAAATCATGCCAGAAGAACTAGTTACGATAAATCAGCAATTAGAAAATCCAAATGAAGCGGTTGCGCTGTTTGGAAATAATGATGCACATTTAAAGCGTATGGAAGAGGAGCTTAACGTCTCTATTGTGACAAGAGGCGAAGCAGTATATGTATCCGGGGACCCTGACAGCGTTCAGACGGTGAATGATGTTTTAAAATCGCTGCTTGTCCTGATACGAAAAGGAATCACTATTAGTGAACGAGACGTTCTATACGGAATTGAAATGGCGAAACGATTAAAACTTGATGAATTTGAAGCATTATATGTAGATGAGATCAGCAAAGACGCGCGCGGTAAATCAATCAGAGTGAAAACTCTTGGACAAAGACACTATATCTCTTCTATCAGGAATAAAGATCTTGTCTTTGGAATTGGACCTGCAGGAACAGGGAAAACCTATCTGGCCGTTGTCATGGCAGTCAGCGCCTTGAAAAATAACGGGGTTAAAAAAATCATTTTAACCAGACCTGCCGTAGAAGCCGGTGAAAGCCTCGGCTTCCTGCCGGGGGATCTTAAGGAAAAGGTTGATCCATATTTGCGTCCTCTTTATGATGCTTTGCATGATGTTCTTGGAATGGAGCACACACAAAGACTAATTGAAAGAGGAACGATTGAAATTGCACCTCTTGCTTACATGAGAGGAAGAACGCTTGATGATGCCTTTGTCATTTTAGATGAAGCCCAGAATACGACGCCTGCGCAAATGAAGATGTTTTTGACGAGGCTTGGTTTTGGTTCGAAAATGGTCATTACCGGGGATATTACACAGGTAGACTTGCCAAAAGGCGTAAAATCAGGACTTGCTGCCGCTAAAGAAACTTTAAGTGCTGTCAGCGGCATTGCTTTTAACGAACTGCAGCAATCAGATGTTGTTCGCCACCCGCTGGTTGCGAAAATCATCGAAGCATATGATCAGACAAAGTGACCCGACAGCCCGATTTCGGGTCACTTTTTTCACGATTGCATAGGGGAGCAGGGGGTGATGTTATGAAATTGAAGCAGCAGCCAAAACTTAATCAGCTGATCGATAAAATAAAGAATTATAAGTTTATACATATTTCGATGTATATTATGCTTGCCGCGGTCATTTTTGTCTCGCTTTACAGCAATGTAAAGCCGGAAACGATTGATGTTGAACTTTTCACTTATTCAGATCAAACGATCATTGCTCCTACGCAGGCTGATGATACTTATGAAACGGAAAACAAGCGCCAGGAAGCCTATGATGCAGTGGAAGATGAATATGTTCTAAGAAAGGACTATGTCGTAAATAGAGTAGAAGTCATAACATCCATTTTTGATTTTGTAAAAGAAACAAATAAAGAGGCAGCAGACGAAATAAAAATGCAGAATGAAAATGTTACTGAAGGGGAAGAAGTCTATTCTATTTCTGCAGATGAAAAGCTTAAACGTTTAAAGGACAAGCTTACAGCGGACATTAGAGAAAAAATTCCTGATGACGCCTTTAGAGCGTTGCTGGATTCTTCAGACAATGAATTGGCTATTGCAAGAGATGCCGTCATTACTGCCGTTAACCGCGTGATGAGCGATGAAATTCCCCTTCAGAAACAGGATGAAGCAAAGGACCTGGTAGAAGAGGATCTTAAGTCTTCTACACTTAGGGCTGACTTGTCAAATGCAGCTGTACAGCTTGGAAGATATGCTGTAATAGCAAACTATGTTTTTGATCTCGATGCAACGGAAGAGAAAAAGCAGCAGGCGTATGATGATGTGAAAGAAGTACAGATAAAACAAGGCCAGATTCTTGTTGAAGAAGGCGGTTACATCAGCCGGGACATCTACCGGAAGCTTGATCTTGTCGGGCTTCTCGATAATCAGCTTGCATTAAAGCCATTTGCGGGCCTTATGCTGATTATTCTTCTGATTATTGCCACACTCATTTATTATTTTGAAGCACCTGATAAGCCATCAGATAGAAAGAATCATTCTCTTATTCTTTACGTGTTAATTTTCAGCATTACGATCCTGGTTATAAAAATCATCAGTTTCTTTCAGGAGATTGATTATTCTAATGTAGGATATTTGGTCCCGGTCGCAATGGGTGCGATGCTTATTAAACTTCTTCTGCACGAAAGGCTTGCTATATTAACGAGCATTATTTTTGCCGTCTGCGGAAGCATTATCTTTAATGAAGGTGTCACGGGTACCTTCAATTTTACGATCGGGGTGTATTTCTTATTTGGAAGTATTGCAGGAGTCTTATTTCTGAATGAACAAAATGTCCGTTCAAGAATTCTTCAGACAGGTCTATTTGTAGCCTTGATCAATATCCTGATTATCACTTCTATTCTGTTAATGCAGAATGGGAGCTACTCTAACATTGAACTTGGTTCTTACTTTATCATGGCACTTGCCTCAGGTCTTGTATCGTCCGTTTTGACCATCGGATTTATGCCGTTTTTTGAAACGGGGTTTGGTATTCTGTCTACCATGAAATTAATTGAATTATCAAATCCAAATCATCCGCTGCTCCGCAAAATATTAACGGAAACACCAGGGACATACCATCACAGTGTCATGGTGGCAAACTTGTCTGAGGCAGCTTGTGAAGCAATTGGTGCGAATGGCCTTCTTGCGCGTGTGGGAGCCTATTATCATGATATAGGCAAAACAAAACGGCCTCAATATTTTATCGAAAATCAAATGAATATTGAAAATCCGCATGATAAATTGTCGCCTCAATTAAGCAAAAATGTGATTATTTCTCATGCGTCAGATGGTGCAGAACTTCTCCGCAGGCACAAAATGCCAAAGGAATTTGTAGATATAGCAGAACAGCATCATGGAACAACATTATTGAAGTTTTTCTATCATAAAGCAAAACAAAATCATCCTGATATTTATGAAGAAGAGTTTCGTTATCCGGGACCAAAACCTCAAACAAAAGAAATAGCTATCATTTCGATTGCAGACAGTGTTGAAGCCGCAGTTAGATCCATGTCAAGTCCAACTCCGGACAAAATCGAAAAGCTTATTCGGGGCATCATAACAGACAGGCTTCAGGATCATCAGCTGAACGAATGCGATTTAACGCTCAGAGAGCTTGACATTATTGCAAAATCATTCAGCGAAACATTAAAAGGGATATTCCATTCCAGAATAGAATATCCGGAAATTTCAAAACAGAAGGTGAAACAAGCATGAATAAAATGATCATCGATATGGCAGATGAAACAGAATTGCTGACAGAAGAGCAGCTGGAAATGGTTGAAACGCTGCTTCAGTTTGCAGCGGATGCAGAAAGCATTGCACAGGATGCCGAGCTGTCTGTTACATTTGTAGACAATGAAAAAATAAAAGAAATCAATCGGGATTACCGCAGCAAAGACCAGGTTACAGATGTGATTTCTTTTGCCATGGAGGAGCAGGGGGAAGGGGAAGTTTCAATTGTAGGGGTGGACATGCCTCCGGTTTTAGGAGATATTATAATATCTGTCCCCCGTGCAGCAGAACAGGCAGAGGAATATGGTCATTCCTTTACAAGAGAGCTTGGCTTTCTGGCTGTTCACGGCCTGCTTCATCTGCTGGGCTATGATCATATGACAGAGGAAGATGAAAAAAAAATGTTTGGAAAACAAAAAGAAATCCTGGATGCATATGGGCTCAAAAGAGAGATCTGAGCGGGAACGATTTATTAGAAGTTTTTCATATGCGTGGGATGGGATAAAAAGCACGTTTGGAGCTGAACGGAATTTTCAAATACATACCGTGATTTGTATTCTTGTTACCGCGGCAGCCTTCTTCTTTCATATCAGTCTAACTGAATGGCTGATCGTCCTTATTTTAATGGGGGGAATGCTTTCGCTTGAGCTGATGAACACCGCGGTTGAAAGGCTTGTTGATCTTGTCACGGCAGAATATCATCCGCTTGCAAAAGCCGCTAAGGATGCTGCAGCAGGTGCGGTTTTGATTTATGCGGTGCTAGCAGTTATTATAGGGTTAATCATTTTTATCCCTAAAATTTTATAAGTTATGAGAAAATTCTTACAATTAAATTACATTTGCGGCATCTGCGTGAAATTTCACCTTATTTTAGGTAAAATAGAAATACATGATGTCGCCATACAGAAAGGAAGTAGAGCTTTGAACTCAGAACAACTCATCAAAGAAGCAAAAGCAGCACGCGAAATGGCATATGTTCCTTATTCCAAGTTCCAGGTTGGAGCTGCTCTATTAACGAAAGACGGAAAAGTATACAGAGGCTGCAACATTGAAAACGCCTCATACGGCATGACAAATTGTGCTGAAAGGACAGCATTGTTTAAAGCTGTTTCAGAAGGCGACAAAGAGTTTGCTGCCATCGCAATTGTTGCTGATACAGAAGGTCCTGTTTCACCGTGCGGAGCCTGCAGACAGGTTATTTCTGAACTTTGTCCAAAGGATATGAAGGTTATCCTGACAAACTTGAATGGTGATGTGAAAGAATGGACAGTTGCAGATTTATTGCCTGGGGCATTTTCATCGGAGGATCTTCATGAATAAAAAAGAAACTGAATACAAATCCGGCTTTGTCTCCATCATTGGCAGACCAAATGTGGGGAAATCAACATTCCTTAATCGGGTGATTGGTCAAAAGATTGCCATTATGAGCGACAAACCTCAGACTACACGCAATAAAATACAGGGCGTATATACGACAAATGAATCTCAAATTGTTTTCATAGATACACCAGGAATTCACAAACCAAAGCATAAGCTCGGTGACTTCATGATGAAAGTAGCGCAAAACACGCTGAAAGAAGTAGATGTTGTACTGTTCATGATCAATGCTGAAGAAGGATACGGCCGCGGAGATGAATTTATCATCGAAAAGCTGCAGCATACAAAAACACCGGTCTTTCTGATCATTAATAAAATTGATCAGATTCACCCGGATCAATTGCTCCCGTTAATTGATCAGTATCGCGCTTATTATCCATTTAAAGAAATTATTCCTATTTCAGCGCTGCAGGGAAACAATGTCGATACGCTTCTTGAGCAGATTGAATCCTATTTGCCTGCAGGTCCGCAATACTATCCTGCAGATCAAGTAACGGATCATCCTGAAAGATTTATTATTTCAGAATTGATCCGCGAGAAGGTTCTTCATTTAACGCGGGAAGAAATTCCGCACTCTGTTGCCGTTGTTATTGATGCTATCGAGAGACGTGATAACAATCAGTCTATATATGTCAGCGCAACAGTCATTGTTGAACGTGATTCCCAAAAAGGAATTGTCATCGGCAAGCAGGGGAAAATGCTGAAAGAAGTCGGCCAGCGGGCCCGCGTTGATATTGAAGCATTGCTTGGCACTAAAGTCTTTCTTGAACTGTGGGTTAAAGTTCAAAAGGATTGGCGCAATAAAATGACTCAGCTTCGCGACTTCGGATTTAGAGAAGATGAGTACTGATTTTAGAATTTGCTCTTAGCAAACCGCTTGATTTAACAAAATTTGTTTAACATGAAACGAAGGATATCAGGTCAAGATAACGATATAGAAATTGGTTTATAGCTTGCTTGTCTTAACGACAGAAAGGCGGGGGTTTACATGTTGGATTTTACCTGGAAAGTCTTTATTCAAACAGGTAATATTGATACCTATCTTCTTTTTAAGGAACTGGAAAAAGATACTGGTGACGGACCCGATTCACAAGATCATGAGCTGGCTGAAGCTGACTTTCCAATTTCGTGATCTGACCGAATCCTTCTGGATGGTGAGAAAGATTGCTTCAAAAGTGTGAAGGCATTGTCATTAGAACAAATGATTATGGTGAAACAAATAAAATTGTGACAATTTATACCCGTGAACTTGGGAAAGTGGGGGTAATGGCCAGAGGGGCAAAAAAGCCTAACAGCCGCCTAACCTCATCAACTCAGTTATTCACATACGGGTATTTCTTATTTCAGAAGTCTTCCGGACTCGGAGGGCTGCAGCAGGGCGAGACGATTTCTTCTATGCGGGGGATTAGGGAAGATATCTTTCTGACGGCATATGCTTCGTATGCCGCAGAATTGCTTGATAAAAGCACAGAGCAAAATGAACCTAATCCTTTTCTTTTTGAATTGTTCAGTCAGACTCTTCAGCGCCTGAATGAAGGCGTCGATCCTGATGTCCTGCTTTATATTTTTGAGATGAAAATAGTGAATGTTCTGGGGATGTACCCGCAGCTTGATTCGTGCGTAAACTGCAGCAGCAAGGATGGAACCTTTCATTTTTCGATAAGAGAAAACGGTTTTATCTGTCACAGGTGTTTTGATGCCGATCCGTACAGACTGCAAATTTCCCAGGCAACCGCTAAATTATTGCGTTTATTTTATTATTTTGACTTAGAAAGGCTGGGCAAGGTAACTGTAAAGCCTGAAACAAAAGCAGAGCTTAAAATGGTGATTGATTCCTATTACAGTGAATACTCGGGGATATTTCTAAAGTCTAAAAAGTTTCTAGATCAGATTGAATCGTTAAAAGGAAAGCTGACATGATGTATACATATTGACTTTGTCTTCTGTTTCTATTATGATGCTTGTAAATTAATATGTTGCTGTGAAGGAAAAAGAGTATTTGCAGAGCGTTATGAAAAGCGACCTTAGGATGGTGTGAGCTAAGGGATAACCGGCAAAGAAAGGCGTTTCTTGAGCAACTTTACCGGAAAGAGGCTGATGCATATGAAATGCATTGGCAATTAGGGTGGAACCGCGGGTTAACTCTCGTCCCTATGCTGAATCACACAGCATAGAGACGGGAGTTTTTTGTTTTATATATTTATTAGATATTTGGAGGTGCTTGGTTTGAATATTCAAGACATGATAGTAACACTGCAAAAGCATTGGTCAGATCAAGGCTGTATTTTAATGCAGGCCTATGATACTGAAAAAGGAGCAGGAACGATGAGTCCTTACACGTTCCTAAAGGCAATAGGTCCTGAGCCGTGGAAAGTGGCTTATGTAGAGCCATCCCGCCGTCCTGCTGATGGCCGCTACGGGGAAAACCCGAACCGTCTTTATCAGCATCATCAATTTCAGGTTATCATTAAGCCTTCTCCGGACAATATACAGGAATTGTACTTGGATTCCTTAAAGGCGTTGGGCATTGATCCCCTGAAACATGATATCCGTTTCGTTGAAGATAACTGGGAGAACCCTTCTCTTGGCTGTGCTGGACTTGGATGGGAAGTCTGGCTTGATGGAATGGAAATTACTCAATTTACCTATTTCCAGCAAGTGGGAGGCATCGAGTGCAAGCCCGTATCTGTTGAGATCACATATGGAATTGAACGACTGGCTTCCTACATCCAGGATAAAGAAAATGTATTTGATTTAGAATGGACGGATGGATTTACCGTCCGCGATATTTTCTTGATGCCTGAATTTGAGCATTCAAAGTATACCTTTGAAACATCGAACGCTGAGATGCTGTTTAATCTGTTTTCCATTTATGAAAAAGAAGCGCATCGACAAATGGACGAAGGACTCGTTCATCCTGCATATGACTATGTTTTAAAATGTTCTCACACGTTTAACCTGCTTGATGCAAGAGGAGCCATTTCTGTAACAGAGAGAACAGGATACATTGGACGTGTAAGAAACCTGGCCAGAAAAGTGGCAAAAACGTTCTATGATGAAAGAGAAAAATTGGGATTTCCAATGCTGAAAAAAGAGGAGGTTAAAACAGATGAGTAAACATGATTTGCTGCTTGAACTCGGACTTGAGGAATTGCCTGCACGATTTGTAACGGATGCAATGAATCAGCTTTCTCTAAAAACAACGAACTGGCTGAAAGAGAAAAATATCTCTTTTGGAGAGGTAAATGTTTTTTCAACACCAAGAAGACTTGCGGTGCAAATAGAGGGTGTTGCTGCAAAACAGGAGGATATTGAGGAAGAAGCTAAGGGACCTGCTAAGAAAATTGCGCTTGACGGAGACGGAAATTGGTCAAAGGCAGCTGTTGGATTCTCAAGAGGCCAGGGAGCAAGTGTTGAGGATATCTTTTTTAAAGAAATTGGCGGCATTGAATATGCACATGTACAAAAGTTCATTAAAGGGAAAGAAACACAAGAACTTTTAACAGAATTAAGAGAGATCATTACTGGCCTTACGTTTCCTAAAAATATGCGCTGGGGATCTCAGGAACTGAGATTTGCAAGGCCGATAAAATGGATGATCGCCCTATACGGCCAGGAAGTGATTTCTTTTAACATTACTGGCGTCCAAACAGGTAAAGAAACGAGAGGACACCGCTTTTTGGGCTCAGATCAAGTAATCAATCATCCATCTGAATATGAAAAGTCGCTTCTTTCACAATTTGTCATTGCTTCACCAGTAAAAAGAAAAGAAGCTATTCTCACACAGCTTCATCATATTGAAGAAGAAAACAAGTGGAATATTCCAATTGATAAAGATTTATTAGAAGAAGTGACCAATCTTGTTGAGTATCCAACTGCATTGTTTGGGAAATTTGAAGAAGAGTATCTGTCGCTTCCAGAAGAAGTGCTTGTAACAACAATGAAAGAACATCAGCGTTATTTTCCGGTGAAAAATGCGGAAGGTGAATTGCTTCCTTATTTTGTAACAGTCAGAAATGGCGACCACAATCATATTGAAAACGTGGCAAGAGGAAATGAAAAAGTTTTACGCGCACGTCTGTCAGACGCAGCTTTCTTCTATAATGAAGACCAAAAGCTTGTGATTTCGGACAATGTAAAAAAACTTGATAAAATAGTTTTCCATGAAGAGCTTGGATCTACAGGAGATAAAGTCAGAAGAATGACTTCTCTTTCACAAAATCTTGCTGAACGATTTAACGTATCCTCCGAAGAAAAAACGCATGTCTTGCGTGCAGCTGAGATTTGCAAATTCGACCTTGTCACTCACATGGTATATGAATTCCCTGAATTGCAGGGGATCATTGGCGAAAAGTATGCCAGAGCATTTGGAGAAGCAGAAGAAGTGGCAGCTGCAGTAAACGAGCACTACATGCCGCGTCATGCCGAAGATTCAGCACCAGCTTCAGCTGCAGGGGCGATTGTGGCGCTTGCAGATAAACTCGATACCATTGCAGGCTTCTTCTCAATCGGTGTCATCCCGACTGGCTCACAGGACCCATATGCCCTCAGACGCCAGGCGAGCGGCATTGTTCAAATCCTGTTAGCGAAAAAGTGGACAATTTCTTTAGACGAATTATTTGACTTTGCTCTTGCACCATTTAAAGAAATTGATCAAAACAAAGTGAAAAATGAAATGCTCGCATTTTTCAAAATGAGAGTAAAACACGTTCTTGATGAGAAAAAAATCAGATACGATATCATTGATGCGGTGCTCGGAGCAGGTCAAATGGAACTGACTGCAATTATGGATAAAGCTGCAGTGCTGGAAGATGCTGCTAAAGAGGAAAGCTTTAAGGGAATAATGGAAGCTTTTGCGCGCGTTCAAAATATCTCAAAAAAAGGTACTGGAGCAGCTGTTAATCCCGAACTCTTCAAAAATAAAGAAGAGCAGGAGCTGTATGATCAATACATGCACGTGAAAGATGAGTATGAAGCAAATACAGCTGCCGGTGAATACCATGCTGCATTTGGAGCTCTTCGTAAATTGCAGCCATTTATTCAATCTTATTTTAACGAAACAATGGTCATGGCGGAAGATGAGGCATTGAAAAGCAATCGCCTTGCACAAATGAAACAGCTTGCTGCATTGATAGAATCCTTTGCTAATATGGATGCTGTCATTGTAAAATAATACAGTCAGACGATTGCCTGCAATAGGGCAATCGTCTGCTTGTTTTTAAATAATAAGGAATTGATTAATGTCTTTTTTTAATTATATATTGAGCGTCTGTCGGGTCTAAACGGTCGGTTCCGCATTTCTTTTTTTCCAAAGGTTCTTTTCAATCCGTTCAAATAGTATATAATATTTTTATATAGTATAACCTATTTACCATCGGAAATTAGAACGCTTGATACATATGTATTGGAACCTTAAGGCGGTGAGTATAATCGAACTTAATAAAAGGCAGGAACACATTCTGCAAATTGTAAAAGATAACGGACCAATTACCGGTGAACATATTGCCGATCAGCTGAATTTAACAAGAGCGACTCTTCGTCCTGATCTCGCAATACTGACAATGGCCGGATATCTTGAAGCAAGACCTAGGGTGGGCTATTTTTATACAGGGAAAACAGGAGCAGGTCTTCTTTCAGATAAACTGAAAAAATTGCAGGTGAAAGATTTCCAGTCCATTCCGGTTGTAGTGAACGAGAATGTATCGGTTTATGATGCAATTGTTACGATGTTCCTTGAAGATGTCGGCACGTTATTTGTTGTAGATCAAGGGTCTATCCTAGTTGGAGTATTGTCCCGGAAAGATTTGCTCAGAGCAAGCATCGGAAAGCAGGAGCTTGCATCCATCCCTGTAAACATAATCATGACACGAATGCCGAATATTACGATGTGCAGGCGCGAGGATTACATCATGGATATTGCGAAATTTTTAATAAACAAGCAAATTGACGCCATTCCAGTCATTAAAGAAACGGAAAAAGGCTTTGAAGTAACTGGAAGAATCACTAAAACAAATATGACGAAGATATTGGTCGGATTAGCTGAGAATGAAATCATCTAACAAGGGGAGTGGGGAATGGTATGTACAATCGCCATGTCTATGTAGTATCAGATTCAGTAGGCGAAACAGCTGAACTTGTTATCAAAGCAGCTATCAGCCAATTCAATGGAAATGCTGCGGACACAAAAATTAAACGAATTCCTTACGTGGAAGATTTAGGCACAATAAAAGAAGTGGTGGCGCTCGCTAAACTTGAGCAGGCAATTGTGTGCTTTACCCTAGTTGTTCCTGAGCTTAGACAGGGACTGATAGAAGAAGCGAATTCTCAAGGGGTTGTCTATTATGATATCATCGGGCCATTAATAGACAAAATGGAATCTGCTTATGGGATTAATGCTAAATATGAACCTGGCAGAGTCCGTAAACTTGATGAAGATTACTTCAAAAAGGTAGAGGCCATTGAGTTTGCGGTTAAATACGATGACGGCCGTGATCCTCGCGGCATCATGAAAGCAGACATTATTCTTGTTGGTGTATCACGAACGTCAAAAACACCGCTGTCCCAATATTTGGCTCACAAGCGGTTTAAAGTTGCGAATGTGCCGATTGTTCCGGAAGTCGAACCTCCTGAGGAGCTATTTAAAGTTTCTCCTAAAAAATGCATCGGACTTAAAATCAGCCCTGATAAATTAAATGACATAAGAAAAGAACGATTAATCTCTCTCGGACTTAATGATAAAGCTATTTATGCGAATATCGACAGAATCAAAGTGGAGCTTGAATACTTTGAAAAGGTTATTGATAAGATCGGCTGTCAGGTAATCGATGTTTCCAATAAAGCAGTTGAGGAAACGGCAAACATGATCCAAAATATCATGAATCGGTATAACTGAAAATCAGGACAAAAATATTGAACTCAGAGAAGCAGAAGCTCTGAGTTTTATATATGTTCTTGCTAAAGCAATAATATAAGACTATGTCCTGAAATTAACAAATTAAGTTCGTGAAAAAGAATGGAAAATTTAAAGACTTTGTATTATAATAAAAAATTGTGATAAAATTACTTATTTTAGGTTTAGACTTGACCAAGAACGAATAAACTATTTATTGTGATCTGTCAAGTGAAGCGATGAAAAATAATTCGACAAATTCAGTCTCGTTTTCCATGCGATCTTTTCTAAAAGGTTAAGAAGGAATCTATCGGAGTGATGTAGAATAGTGAAAGATGACGAAAAAAAGATGCAGATAATTGTCGATGCAGATGCATGCCCTGTAAAACAGGAGATTGCCGACCTTGCTGCCCATTACCAGATCAATGTCCTGTTTGTTGCTTCATACAATCACAAAACATCAAATACATACGGATATGACTGGGTCTATGTGGACACCGGCAAAGAATCTGCTGATTTATACATCGTTAATCACTCTTACCGTGATGATCTCGTTGTGACGCAGGATATTGGTCTTGCGGGTCTTTTGCTGAAAAAAGGGGTTATAGTTATGACACCCCGGGGTAAACAGTATACAGAAGAAAATATTGAACTGGCGCTTGAGTTCAGGTATCTTTCTGCGAAAGAACGCAGAGGCGGAAAGCATACAAAAGGCCCCAAAAAGTTTACCCAGTCAGACAGAGACAGTTTTATTTTCACACTTGAAAAGATTTTGTCGAAAGATGCAGGAATTAGTGGTTAAATCGCGAATATTTGTATCACGGAGTTGTTAGTATGGGAAATCGAATTCCCGATGAAATAATCGATAAAATTCAGCAATCGGCAGACATCGTGGATGTTGTCAGTGAATATGTTCAATTGAAGAAGCAGGGAAGAAATCATTTTGGGCTATGTCCATTTCATGGCGAAAAATCACCATCGTTCTCCGTTTCACATGATAAGCAGATCTATCATTGCTTTGGATGTGGCGCCGGCGGGAACGTCTTTTCATTCTTAATGCAAATTGAAGGCTATTCATTTGTTGAAGCAGCTTCGGCACTTGCTGACAAACTGCATATTGATCTTCCCGATCAGCTAAATGCCGTTCAGCCAAAAGATGCAAACAAAGATGATGAAAAAATGATTGAAGCACATGAACTGCTGAAGAAGTTTTATCATCATTTGCTTGTAAACACTAAAGAAGGGCAAGCTGCCTTCGATTATTTAACAGCAAGAGGCTTTTCCAAAGAAACAATTGAACAGTTTGAAATTGGCTATGCTCTGGATTCATGGGATTTCGTTGCCAAGTTTTTAACAAAGCGGGGCTACGATCAGCAAATGATGGAAAAAGCCGGTCTGCTAGTTAAGAAAAGCTCCTCTGATGGGTATCTGGACCGTTTTCGCAATCGGATCATGTTTCCAATCCTGGATCATACCGGCCGTACCATTGCTTTTTCAGGAAGGGTGCTTGTAAAAGAACAGCCCAAATTTCTCAACAGCCCTGAAACACCTATCTTTAACAAAAGCAAAATTCTTTATAATTTTCATCAAGCAAGAGTACATATACGCAAAAATCAGCAAGTTGTTTTATTTGAAGGTTTTGCGGATGTTATTTCCGCTGTCCGTTCAGATGTGCAGCATTCGATTGCAACGATGGGCACATCACTGACAGAAGCTCAGGCAAAAATCATCAAAAGAAACGCAGGAGATGTTATAATCTGTTTTGACTCTGATTCTGCTGGACTTGAAGCGACATTAAGAGCATCTAAAACACTTGCTGCTGCCGGCTGCAAAATGAGAGTTGCTGCGCTGCCTGATGGAACAGACCCTGATGACTACATCCGGACATTTGGTGCAGAAAAGTTCAAAAAGGATGTAATAGGGGCAAGCATTACGTTAATGGCATTTAAAATGCAGGTTTTCCGCAAAGGAAAAAATCTTCAGGATGAAGGACAACGGCTGCAGTATATAGAAGACATACTGAAAGAACTCAGCCTGCTTGAGAATCCAGTAGAAATCGAACTGTATTTAAAGCAGCTGTCCGGAGAATTTTCATTATCAATGGATGTTTTAAAGAGTCAAATGCAGGACAAAAGATCCGGCCAAAAGCCTGAACGAAAAAAGGAGCAGCAGAAAAGCGCCCCTGTCCAGCATGCGATGAAGCCTCAGCAAAAGCGTCTTTTGCCGGCATTTCATAATGCTGAAAGACTCCTTATAGCGCATATGTTGCGAAATAAGGACATTGCACAGAAAGTGCTTGACCGTCTTGGACTTCAGTTCAATATAGAAGAGCACAGAGCGATTATAACTTACTTATATGCTTATTACGAAGAAGGAAATGAGGCAAGTGTCAGCTCGTTCCTGAGGAAACTGCCGGACAATCAGCTTCACCAGTTTGTTTCAGATATAGCCATGCTCTCGGTAAATGAAGAAATATCCGAGCGGGAGCTGTCAGATTATATCAAACAGGTGTTGAATCACCAAAATTGGTTAATGATAAAAGAAAAAGAAGCTGAAAAGCATGAAGCAGAGCGCCAGAAGGATTTTGTCAAAGCTGCCAATATCGCTATGGAAGTCATAAGACTTAAGCGCGATCTTAAATGAAGGCAGATGTTTGACTTGCGCAAAAACACAGAGATTCATTGCGGCTAATCGGTTTCAACTATCAATTAGCACATTCACATAAAGCATTAATTGCAAGAGTTTGGAAGGAGGGGATCCAATGGCTGATAAACAAACCCATGATTCTGAATTGACATTGGAACAAGCAAAAGACCAATTAACAGAAATCGGAAAAAAACGTGGAGTTTTAACATACGAAGAGATTGCTGAGCGCATGTCGGGCTTCGAAATTGAATCAGACCAAATGGATGAGTATTATGAGTACCTTGGCGAGCAGGGCGTAGAATTAGTAGGTGATAATGAATCGACCGATGATCCTAATATACAGCAGCTGGCAAAGGAAGAAGAATTTGATTTAAATGATCTAAGTGTGCCTCCAGGTGTTAAGATTAATGATCCTGTGCGTATGTATCTGAAAGAAATAGGCCGGGTTGATCTTTTAACTGCAGATGAAGAAATTAAGCTTGCAAACCGCATTGAAGAAGGCGATGAAGAAGCAAAGAGAAGACTTGCAGAGGCCAACCTTCGTCTTGTTGTAAGTATCGCGAAAAGATATGTGGGACGCGGAATGCTGTTTTTGGATCTTATCCAGGAAGGCAATATGGGCCTAATGAAAGCTGTAGAGAAATTCGATTACCGCAAAGGCTTTAAATTCAGTACCTATGCTACATGGTGGATTCGTCAGGCTATTACAAGAGCAATAGCTGATCAGGCCAGAACCATTCGTATACCTGTACACATGGTTGAGACAATCAATAAATTGATTCGTGTTCAGCGTCAGCTTCTTCAAGATTTAGGCAGAGAACCATCTCCTGAAGAAATTGCAGAAGATATGGACCTGACTCCTGATAAAGTAAGAGAGATCTTAAAAATCGCACAAGAACCTGTGTCTCTTGAAACACCGATTGGTGAAGAAGATGATTCACATCTTGGAGATTTTATTGAGGATCAAGATGCAACTTCTCCTTCCGAACATGCGGCTTATGAGCTGTTAAAAGAACAGCTTGAAGATGTGCTGGATACACTGACAGACCGCGAGGAAAACGTGCTTCGTCTTCGTTTTGGACTGGATGACGGCCGTACAAGAACACTTGAAGAAGTAGGTAAAGTGTTTGGCGTTACAAGAGAGCGCATCCGTCAAATTGAAGCAAAGGCACTTCGCAAGCTTCGTCACCCAAGCAGAAGCAAACGATTAAAAGATTTCTTAGAATAGAAAGCGGACTTTAGTTCGCTTTTTTTTTTCGTTTTTTTATAAAAAAACATTTTTGACAGCGGTAACAATAAATTTCATTATTACATCTTCTTTTCATTTATTTTACTTAATTGTTATTTAATTTGCAAATCACCCTCAGAAAATTTTAAGCCTTCATAAGCACTTTTCACCTCTGGAATTTGACATATAACTCCTTTATCCGGGTATAAAAATCCTTGAAATTGCTGACAAATTCATCAGAATGTCATTCTCATGAAGCAGCCTTTATAAAAATGAAACAGTGCAGAAAAATATTTTTTAATTAAATAAAAAATTTAAAAAGTTGTGAAAATAGAGTGTTACACCTTATAATTTAACATGTAAGCGTATTCATAACGGAGGGATAAAATGAATTTTGAACTATCACAAGAACAGCGCATGATTCAGAAAACCATCAAAGAGTTTGCAGAAGAAGTTGTTGAGCCAGGGGCATATGAAAGAGACAAAACAAAGCAATTTCCAGCAGAAATTTTTCAGCAGCTCGGTGAAATGGGAATGCTTGGACTTCCGTTCTCAGAAGAATACGGAGGAAGCGGCGCAGATACAATCAGTTTCGCAATTGTAACGGAAGAACTCAGTAAAGCGTGCGGTTCAACTGGAATTACATACTCTGCCCATATTTCATTAGGCGGAGCTCCTATTAATATGTTTGGTACAGAAGAGCAAAAAAGAAAGTATCTTTCAAGAATCTGCTCAGGTGAGTCTATGGGTGCCTTTGGGCTGACTGAGCCAAATGCAGGCTCAGATGCAGGAGGCACTCAGACTGAAGCTGTGCTGCAAGATGGTCAGTTTACGATAAATGGCAACAAGTGCTACATTACAAATGCCTCTTACGCAAAGTTTCTGGCTTTGACGGCCATCACGGATCGCAAAGAAGGAAAAAAAGAGATAAGCGCAATAATTGTTCCTACAGATGCACCGGGGTTCAAGGTAATTGATAATTATGAAAAAATGGGATTGAATGCATCGAATACAACAGAACTGATATTTGAAGATGTTGTCGTTCCTGAAGAAAATCTTCTTGGTAAAAGAGGGCATGGCTTCAGGCAGTTTCTCATGACTTTAGACGGAGGAAGAATTGGAATTGGCGCTATGGCAGTCGGAATTGCACAGGCAGCTTTTGAAAGAGCATTAGCTTATTCAAAAGAAAGAAAGCAATTCGGAAAAACATTAAGTGAATTCCAGGCGATCCAATTTAAACTTGCCGATATGGCCATGAAAATTGATTTGGCGCGTACAATGGTTTATAAAGCAGCCTGGTTAAAGGATCAGGGAAAATCATTTACGAAGGAAGCTTCTTTTTGCAAGCTGTTTGCATCCGAAATGTGTACAGAAGTAACAAATCAGGCCATTCAAATTCATGGAGGCTATGGCTACATGAAAGAATATCATGTTGAACGATATCTGCGGGATGCTAAATTGCTTGAAATCGGCGAAGGCACAAGCGAAGTTCAGCGGATGGTTATTGCAAGACTTATTGGCTGCTGATGAATAAGAAAAGCGCAATCCCCCGTTCTAGCCGAGGAGCCTGAGCGATTATGCCCGCCATCGAAGCGCAAAATTTTATACTTTCTTATCACTTGAAAACAAGAACTTCATCTTAATTGATGAAGTTTTTTTGACTAATTTTTGAAAAATAGCCCAACTTATACAATAAGTCTTTTACTTCCACAAATTTTAAAGTAAAATAGAGATTGTTTAAATCTATCGTTTACCTGCATTTCAAGATTTTTACATAGGGGAGGTTACATAATGAATCGCAATCCACTAATTCCATTCGCTTTAGTTGCCGTAATCGGAATCGGCCTTATGTTTTTCTTATCTATTAAAGGGCTCGGCGATATGAAAGAAATGGCTGGAGAAGGAAAAGAGGAAGATAAATCGGGAGAAGTTGCAAACGCTTCACCAGAGGAAATCTACAAGCAAAGCTGTGTTTCTTGTCATGGCGAGAATTACGAAGGCGGTGCCGGTCCTGCTCTTAAAGGGGTTGGGGACAAGCTTGGCGTTGACGGCATTAAAGAAACGATTAAAAATGGCCGCGGAAACATGCCGGCCGGTTTAGTTCCTGATGAAAAACTGGACGAGATGGCAGAATGGGTTTCTAAAATCAAATAGTTTTTCACGAAAGAAACGTAAATATGAATCGTTTTATTAAACGAAAAGAAAAGTCCTTTGCATCTGCGGAGGACTTTTCTTATTATATAGAGAGATCGAATTAAAAGTACATAAGAATGTGGTGGTTTAGAATGAATGAAGTTAATTTATCAAATAGGCTAAAAACTGTGGCTGATTATATACCAAAGAATGCTGTGCTGGCAGACATCGGCTCTGATCATGCTTACTTGCCCTGCTACGCCCTTTTAAACGGCTTGGCAGCTTCGGCTGTTGCTGGGGAAGTCGTTCAGGGGCCGTTTCAGTCTGCCAAGAAGCAAGTCCAAAAAAGCGGACTTGAGGATGTCATATCGGTTCGTTTAGGAAGCGGGCTCGATGTCATTGATCCTAATGAAGCAACGTGCATCACAATTGCGGGAATGGGCGGAGCATTAATAGAAAAAATCCTTGAAGCTGGAAAAGAAAAATTAGCCGGCGTCCAGAGGCTGATTCTTCAGCCCAACATTCATGCACATCATGTAAGAAGATGGCTGCTTGACAATGGCTGGGAACTGATAAATGAAGAAATATTGGAAGAAGACGGAAAGATCTATGAGATTCTTATTGCTGAAAAGGGTGAACCAAAAGCTCCATATCAGCATACTTCCCTGCAAAAAGGCTTGCTTGTCGGTCCTTTTTTGATGAAGGAGAAAACAGAACCGTTCATTAAGAAATGGACGCAGGAAATTGAGCATAACAGACGGATTTTAACTAGTATAGAAGGTGCGGCACTAAGCCCAGGGAATGAAGCTAAGAAGAAAGAGCTGAATGATTTGATTGAAATGCTTGAGGAGGTTACAAAGAAATGAGCAAAATACCTAACGGCTTTGAAATCATCCAATTGTTCGAATCGTTTTCGAAAAAAGAATATGCAATGGAAGGCGATAAGATCGGCCTGCAAATAGGAACTTTGAATAAACCTATTCATGGCGTGTTAATCGCCCTCGATGTTCTGGATGAAGTAGTTGATGAAGCAATCGAAAAAAATGCGAATTTAATTATCGCTCATCATCCGCCAATATTCCGTCCTCTTAAAAACCTGGTGACAGATCAGCCGGGGGGCGCACTGCTTGAAAAATGCATTAAACATGATATTGCTGTTTACGCAGCACATACCAATTTAGATGTTGCTGCAGGCGGTGTGAATGATTTACTTGCAGAAGCTCTCCAGCTGACAGACACAGAGGTCCTTGTTGACACCTATCAGGAGGAAATGAAGAAGCTGGTCGTCTATGTACCAAAAGATCACGCGGACGATCTCAGGGCTGTTCTGGGGCAATCAGGTGCAGGGCATATTGGCATGTACAGTCATTGTACATTCTCATCAAATGGAACTGGAAGCTTTCTTCCTCTTGATGGAACAGATCCTTATATAGGAAAATCAGGGGAAATTGAGTTTGTAGAAGAAGAGAGAATTGAAACGATCATTCCGGCAAGCAAGCAGCGGAAGATTGTTTCCGCAATGCTGAAAGCTCACCCATATGAGGAACCTGCATTTGATCTTTTTCCAGTTGAAGGGCACGACAAGGCTTTAGGATTAGGGCGTGTAGGTTTGCTTGGAAATGAGATGTCTTTAACTGAATTTGCAGAGCATGTGAAAAAGCAGCTTGATGTTCCTTGTGTAAGAATGGTAGGGAATAAGGATGCTAAGGTCCGGAAAGTTGCTGTTCTTGGAGGAGATGGAAATAAATACATCCACCAGGCAAAGCGCAAGGGAGCAGATGTTTATGTTACAGGTGATCTTTATTATCACGTAGCTCATGATGCCATGATGCTGGGCTTAAATGTGATTGATCCAGGTCACAACGTGGAGAAAGTCATGAAAAAAGGGGTTGCAGATCTGCTTCTTTCTATGTCTGAAGAAAAAAAATTTGAAGTAAGTATTTTCCCTTCAGACATTCATACAGATCCATTTACGTTTGTTTAAAAACAAAACCGCTGGAATTTGATCTCCAGCGGTTTGTATGATTATTTAGCTGCTTTTACTTTTGGCAGTATTTTTTGAAGAGGAACATTATGTTCGATGTTCCAGGTAAGGCTGTTTTCAGGATCATACTTTTCCAGGAACTGAATGACTTCTTTTGTAATAGGTGTTGGAGTTGAGGCGCCGGCAGTGATCGCGACCTTTTTAACTCCTTCAAACCATTCAAGCTTCAGTTCGCTAATGTCTGATACTCTGTAGGCTTTTGTTCCTGCTATTTCTTCAGAAACCTGTGCAAGCCGGTTTGAGTTATTGCTCTTTGGATCCCCAACGACAATCGTAAGGTCCGCATCTTTTGCCTGCTCTGCAACAGCTTCCTGCCGGACTTGGGTAGCCAGGCAAATCTCCTGATGATATTCTACATGCGGATATTTTTCTTTCACGCGCTCCATTATGTCATAAACATCCCATTGACTCATAGTCGTCTGATTCGTGACGACTATTTTATCGTTTTGGAAAGTAAGAGCATCAACATCTTCTTCTGTTTCCACTAAATGGACAATGTCAGGTGCTACACCAACCGCTCCTTCAGGCTCAGGATGCGACTTTTTCCCAATGTAGATAACATGATAGCCTAAAGCTTTTTTTTCGCGAATTAAATCATGTGTTTTTGTCACATCAGGGCAGGTGGCATCAAGCGTAATGAGGCCTTTCTCAGAAGCGATTTTTCTGACTTCCGGAGAAACACCGTGGGCTGTAAAAATAACGGTGCCGCTTTCTACTTTTTCAAGTATTTCCATGCGGTTGCTGCCATCCAAAGTTATGATGCCTTCTTCTTCAAAAGCGTCAGTAACGTGTTTATTGTGAACAATCATGCCCAAAATATAAATAGGCCTTGGCAAAGTTTTATCTAAAGCGGCATTCTTTGCAATAACCATGGCATCAACGACACCATAGCAATATCCCCGCGGTGCAATCTTAATAACTTCCATTAAAGGATCCTCCTAGAGAGAAGTTCGAGAGAAAATATAAAAAAGCCAAAGAAAAGGCTTTTGGCTCTCGTAATCTCTTATTATTATAGCGGAGACTGCAGAAGAATACAAAGAAGAATGTCAGATATAAAGCTTTGGAGCAGATGCGCCTTTGACAGCTGATGCTTTAACCTGTTCTTCTTTTACTGCTTTCTTAGGCGAGCTGACGGCAGGTGTGTCTGCTTCAGACGGTGCAGCACTTGAAACTTCAGCAGAGGTATTTTCTTCATTTGATTCTGTGGTTTCCACGTCGCCTGAACCTCCGCCTTTTAATTCACTGTAAATTTTAATCATGGCAGGAAGGTTTCTGACCAGAGGCCCATATTGCTGAACCATAGGCGTGACTTGCTGAGCCATGCCCAGAACTTTTTGTACGTTTCCAAGCATGCTGGATAAATTGGCGGGATTAGTTATTCCCTGCAGACCCTGGGCTGCATTGGCAGCACTTGCGGCACCTTGGCCGCCGCCAGGAAGAAACCTTGAGAGAATGCCTCTAAGTCCGCCCCCTTTTCCCATTGCCTGCTGACCGAATTGCTGACCGAATTGCTGCGCGCCAAACGGCTGGCCGCCAAATCCCGGCGGTCCAAACTGTGATGAAAAGGGTCCCATTTGCTGTCCGAACGGCTGGAAAGAACGAGGCGGTCCAAATCCCCGGGCTTGCTGATTTCCAAAAGGCTGGTTTGAAAACGGCTGACCGCCCATTTGCATTCTTTGAGGCTGGAATCCTCTAGAAGGCATTGGAGGCATAGGTCTTTGCTGAAACATGATGATCCTCCTTTTAAACTAACGCGTATACTACCTACACAATATGCAGAATCAGCTTAAAAGGTTTGCGCGTCTGAAAGAATAGGCGGAATCGATTGGAGTTTTTCTATAAAATCGTATATAATGTTTTGATGGACAACCGTGTCTTATTTTTTGGCTTTTATTGCAAGGATTGTTGTACTTCGCAAAAAGAATATTTCCCTTCCTTTATTAGAACTGTGCTCTTTTCTAATAAAGTGTTATAAATGAAACCTTTTGCCTGGATGAAACTCTCAGGTTAACACCCGAAAAACAGCAAGGTCTTATAATAGAGCCTATTTTTATTAATTTACTCATCAAGGAGATGATGAACATGGAACAAACTAAGTTCACTCAGTTTCCATTTAAGCCTTTTATTATAGATGCTGTCAAAGCGCTGGGTTTTTATGAACCGACTGAAATACAAGCACGCTTATTCCCTTCACTATTAAAAGGGGAAACAGCTATAGGACAATCACAAACAGGCACAGGGAAAACACATGCTTATTTATTGCCTCTTATTCAAAGGATTGATCCCTCAAATAAAAACGTACAAGTTGTGATTACTGCCCCTACAAGAGAACTGGCCAATCAAATTTATCAGGATGCTTTACATGTTCTTAAATTTGCACCGGAAAATGAAACGATTTCCGCAAAATGTTTTATTGGCGGAACTGACAAGCAGCGCACAATTGATAAACTGAAAAGCCAGCCTCAGCTCGTCATCGGAACGCCCGGAAGAATTAAGGATTTAATTGCTGAAAAAGCTCTTTTTGTTCATCAGGCAAAAGCATTAGTTGTTGATGAAGCAGATCTCATGCTTGATATGGGATTCATTGAAGACGTTGATAAAATTGGCGGCAATATGCCTGAAAAACTTCAAATCCTTGTTTTTTCAGCTACAATTCCTGAAAAATTAAAGCCTTTCCTGAAAAAATATATGGAAAACCCTAAATTTACTCACGTTGCTCCAAAGCAGGCAACAGCGAAGAAAATCAAGCACGTATTAGTGCCTTTGCGTCACCGTAATAAAACAAACCTTTTATTTGAAATGCTGAAAAACTACAACCCTTATTTAGCTATTGTTTTTACTAATACAAAGAAAAAAGCGGATGAGGTAGCGGACGGACTGATTGCTAAAGGTTTTAAAGTCGGACGCATTCACGGCGATCTATCACCTAGAGACCGCAAAAAAATGATGAAGCAAATTAATGATCTTGATTATCAGTATGTTGTAGCAACAGATCTTGCTTCAAGAGGCATTGATATTGACGGAGTAAGCCACGTCATTAATTTTGAGCTCCCAAGTGATCTTGATTTTTACATTCACCGTGTGGGACGTACAGGACGTGCAGATTATTCCGGTATTGCAGCAACGATTTATGAGCCGGCTAATGAAGATGCGTTAATCACCCTTGAAAAATTAGGGATTGAATTTGAAAATCAGGATCTTGTAAACGGCGAGTGGAAAAAAGTCGAGGACCGCAAACGCAGACAAAAACGCGTAAGACCTTCAGATGGCGTCGATCAAATGGCAAAAAGCAAGGTTAGAAAACCAAAAGGTGTAAAACCGGGATACAAAAAGAAACTGACGAGAGAAATGGACGAAATTAAAAAACGTCAAAGAAGATTGAATCAAAAGCGCAAGTAGGGGGAGAAGAGATGCTGAAAATAGGATCACATGTATCAATGAGCGGGAAAAAGATGCTGCTTGCTGCAAGTGAGGAAGCAGTATCTTACGGTGCGAATACGTTCATGATCTATACTGGAGCACCTCAGAATACTAGACGTAAAAAAATTGAAGAGCTGAATATTGAAGCCGGACAGGCCCATATGCGGGAAAATGGGATTGTTGATATAGTTGTTCATGCACCTTATATCATTAATATCGGCAATACCACAAACCCTGCAACCTTTGAACTTGGCGTGCAATTTTTGCGGTCTGAAATGGACAGGTCGCATGCTCTTGGAGCAAAACAAATTGTCCTGCATCCAGGTGCTCATGTTGGAGCGGGTTCTGAAATAGGCATAAAAAAAATCATTGAAGGACTCAATGAAGTTCTAGATAGAGAAGAAAATGTTCAAATCGCTCTTGAGACAATGGCCGGTAAAGGCTCTGAGTGCGGCCGCTCATTTGAAGAACTCGCACAGATCATTGAGGGTGTCACTCATAATGAGCACCTTTCCGTTTGCTTTGATACGTGCCATACACATGATGCCGGTTATGATATTATTAATGATTTTGATGGTGTGCTGCAGCAATTTGATTCTATTATCGGACTGGACAGGCTGAAGGTGCTTCACATTAATGACAGCAAAAATATATCTGGAGCCCGCAAGGACCGTCATGAGAACATCGGATTTGGCCATATCGGATTTAAGGCATTAAATAACATCGTTCATCATCCTGAGCTTGCAGATGTGCCAAAAATTCTTGAAACTCCATATGTAGGTGAAGATAAAAAAGATAAAAAACCGCCATATCAATTTGAGATTGATATGCTGCGCGGGAAAGAATTCAATCCTGATATATTGGATCTAATCCGCAATCAGGCATAAGAAAAGCGCAAGCGCCCGTTCTGTCCGAATAGTCAGGCGACTCCGCTTGCCTTCGAAGCGCAAAATTTTATACTTTCTTACAACTAAAAAAAGAAAGCTGTCGGAGGAAATCGACAGCTTTTTATCCTATAAATTGCTGAAACAATTGGTTCACTTGCTGCGCTGTGGCAGGCGAAGTAATGGCCGCTACCTTTTTTAATAGGCGGATTCGCTCAGCATCATCAAAAATATTAATGTTTTTGCCCCGGATGATTCTTACGATTTGCTGAGCCTGGGTTCTGTCAATGGCAAGGCTGTTCTGCTTGGCAAGCTGAAGCAATCCATCAGCATCCAATGAGTTGAGTTTCTGGTTGACAATCTTTTGAAATAGTATCACGTACATACCTCCTTCACCATTCAATGTATGGTGAAGTTTTAAGAAAAGTGCCTAATTTTTAAAAAGAAGGGGGATTATTCATATGACAAAAAAACAGCATAAAAAAGAAAGTACTGGGCGGCTGATCACAAGACTGATTTTGATCATTGTTGGTGCAGCGCTGGCAGCTGTCTCGATTGAGCTGTTCCTTATCCCCAATCAGATTATTGACGGAGGAATTATCGGGATCTCGCTGATCATTGACCACATTACACCAGACAGTCTGTCATTTATCAATTTCGGAACACTGGTCGTCCTTTTGAATTTGCCTTTCATGTATTACGGCTATAAGCAAATTGGGAAAACGTTTATGATCTCCTCTATTTTCGGGATTGTCTTTCTGGCAATCATCGAGAGTATGCTGCATCATGTCGAAGCCTTTACAGCGGAGCCGATTTTAGCGACTGTATTTGGAGGTTTAATACTTGGTGTAGGTGTAGGATTGGTCATACGAAACGGCGGTTCAATGGACGGAACTGAAATTTTAGGCATTTTGCTTACTAAAAAGCTGCCGTTTTCAGTAGGAGAATTTGTGATGTTTATTAACATTTTCATTTTTGCCTGGGCAGCATTTGTTTTTGGACCAGAGCAAGCTATGTATTCAGTCATGGCTTACTATATTGCTTTTAAAACGATTGATACAGTTATTCAGGGATTAGACGAAACTAAAGCAGTAATTATTGTTTCGGATTACTACGAAGATGTATCAGACGCCATTCTTCAAAGGCTTGGGCGCGGCACCACAAAATTAAAAGGCAAAGGCGGATATACCGATGACGAAAAAGAAGTCATTTATGTCGTTGTAACAAGGCTTGAAGTTACGAAGCTTAAATCGATTGTCCATGAAATTGATACAAATGCCTTTATTACAATAATGAATACCCAAGAAACTAAAGGGACGAATTTTAAGTCAGCGATACATTAATTTCTTAATTATTCGAAACAAGTTTCTTGCTCTTTTAAGTACAATCTTGTATAATCTCTATGTTAAAGATCAGACATTGGTTTCTGATCTTTTTTTACGATGTTAAATCGGAACCATTCTTAAACTAGAAGGTGAAAGTAATGAATCAGCCTATTATTGATATCCGTCATTTATCATTCACATATGAACGCACTAAGGTGCTTGAAGATGTTCATTTTAAAGTAAGAGAGGGTGACTTCCTGGGACTCGTCGGACCAAACGGTTCAGGAAAGACAACTCTGCTGAAATGCCTTCTCGGTCTATTGAAGCCCGACGAGGGAGAGATTCTCCTTTTCGAAGAAGATATCCGCAAATTTAAAGAGTGGTATAAAATCGGATTTGTTTCTCAAAAAGCAAACAGTTTTAATACAGGCTTTCCGGCATCTGTATACGAAGTAGTTGCAAGCGGACTGACGTCTAAATTAGGTTTGTTTAAAATGCTGAAACCGGCCCATCATGAAAAAGTAAAAGCTGCAATTAAGGCCGTCGGTTTAGAACAGCTGTCAAAACGGAATATCGGTGAACTTTCAGGCGGCCAGCAGCAGCGGACATTCATTGCAAGGGCGCTTGTGAGTGATCCGAAATTGCTCATACTTGATGAGCCGACAGTTGGAGTTGATGCTCAAACAGTTCAGAGTTTTTACGAAATGCTGAAAAATTTAAACACTGAAATGGGAATTACTTTGATTCTTGTCACGCATGATGTAGGGACCATCACAGATAAAGTAACTCACGTAGCCTGTTTAAATAAACATTTGCATTTCCACGGAAATACACAGGAATTCGAAAGCCTGCAGAACTCTGATATGTCTGACTTTTATGGTCATTCTGTTCATGTATTAACTCACGATCACCATGATCATGGGGGAAGATAAAATGATAAATAGTATCCTTAATTATGAATTTTTACAAAATGCATTTTTGGCAGGAATTCTCATCGGACTGATTGCACCGCTGCTCGGTGTTTTTGTTGTCGTAAGAAGACTGTCTTTAATAGCGGATGCACTTAGTCATGTGACTTTGGCTGGGATTGCAGCGAGCTTGCTTCTTGAGAAAAAAGTGCTTGGCATGTCAGGGCTCAATCCAATTTATTTAGGGATGGGTTTTTCTGTGGCAGGGTCTTTGTTTATTGAAAAGCTGAGAGCCGTCTATAAGCATTTTCAGGAGCTTGCCATTCCGATTATCCTATCAGCCGGAGTAGGACTGAGCGTTATTTTTATATCACTTGCTGATGGATTTAATACGGATTTATTTAGTTATCTTTTCGGAAGTGTCAGTGCGGTAACGAGAACGGATTTATGGGTGATCGCTGCCATTACAGTATTTGTTCTCATTGTCATTTTTGCGTTATTTAAAGAACTGTTTTTGTTGTCATTCGATGAAGAACATGCTGCAGCTTCAGGCATCCATTCTAAGTGGATTCACTTTATTTTTATTTTAACAGTTGCTCTTGTCATTGCTGCTTCCATGAGAATTGTCGGCATTTTATTAGTATCTTCTCTCATGACCCTGCCGGTTGCAGCAAGTATTCGGATTGCAAAAGGGTTTAAACAGGCAATATTCTTTTCTGTACTCTTTGGAGAAATCTCTGTTATTATTGGATTAGTGCTGGCTTATCAATTAGATCTAGCTCCAGGAGGAACGATTGTTATGCTTTCAGTCGTCATCCTGATACTGTCGATACTATGGACCAAAATAAAAAGGGGTCAGTAAGATGAATGTTCAAGAAGCTCTTCTTCTTATGAAGGAAAAAGGATATAAGTACACAAGCAAGCGCGAAGAAATGCTTGAATTATTCGCGCAGTCAAATAAATATTTAACAGCAAGAGATGTTCTGGAAAAAATGAAACCGGACTATCCGGGATTAAGCTTTGATACCATTTACCGCAATCTTTCTTTGTTTGCCGAAATGGGCATACTGGAAACAACAGAACTGTCAGGGGAAAAACATTTTCGATTTTTATGCGGAACGAAGCATCATCACCATCATTTCATTTGCCTGAATTGCGGGAAAACGAAAGAAATTGCTTCTTGCCCTATGGAAAAATTAAAAGAGAATTTAAGCGGATATGAAATCAGCGGACATAAATTTGAGATATACGGCACTTGTCCTGAGTGCCATGAACATACCGTATAAACTCAGTACAAAAAAGCTTGCGAAGTTTCGCAAGCTTTTTTGTGTCTATAGTGTTAGCGTATAACGGGAAATGTGTTTGTTTTGTAGGAATTTACCCATTCTCTTGCTTCAAGCCAATTATTTACACGGATGACCCCATTAGGAATGGGATCCTGATTGTATGGAGTATCAAACAAAATAACTGGAATGTTAAATTCCTCGCTGATCATACAGGCATTATCATGCTTGTCCTCAAAAAAGACGTCAATTTTGTTTTCACGGACCGCACCTAGTTTATCATGAGTGCCAATCAGGTCAATTTGATGATAAAATAGTTCATTGCGCTTAAACCAGTCAAATGTCACCTCGCGCAAGTGATTTCTGCGCGCACTGATAAAGAGAAGTTTATGGGTTTTCTTCCATTCATCAAGCACTAACTTTGCATCAATCGCCATAGGTGCATCTTTGTATATTAGCGGTTCTTGCTCATCCATCCATTTCCAGAAATCCTCTTCTGAAATGTTAAGTAATTTAGTCAGGTCATATTCCTTCATATCATCAAGCGTAATGTTTATGCCGAATGATTTGTTTAAATATGGAACGAATGTTTCAGGCGAAGTAACGGTTCCATCAATATCAATCCCTAATCGCAGCATCATGTACTCTCTCCCTTGCTGTCTGAACTATACTAGTTAGTGTATCATAATCCGTTCTTACAATCACAGTAATCTTTAACAGTTATACGGAAAGGCCGTGCGGCTCATACTATAAATGTTCCTTTACTATATGAATGGAGGGATCACGCATGGCAGATGAGAAACATTATGATTATCACGGAAACATTAAAGAATATGATCTTCGTGAAGATGAAGTTGGCTACAACAGACCAGATATGCGGGATGATTATAAAGAAGAAACAGCGGCTGAAATTGCAGCTCCTGCAACCCTAGGAAGAGATGCAGACTACGACCGTCATGAAGAAAAGGAAGGGACAGTTGATGACGGACGCAGAATGGGGTATTTGGCTATCGTCCTCTCCGTTATTTCTTTGCTGATATTCCCGGTTATTTTAGGCGCAGCAGGGATTATCGTAGGGTTTATTGCACGCCGCAGGGGAGCAGAAGGATTAGGAGGATGGGCGATCGGAATTGGTATCGTTTCATTAATCCTTGGGATTTTCATTTTGCCCTTCTTTTAAGGAACTAAAAAAACAAGCTTGGCATAAATTGCCAAGCTTGTTTTTTATTGAATTTCGGCAGCCGCTTTTTCAGCTGCCTGTTTTGCATAATATTCTTCAGCGATTTTATCAATTTCTTTTTTCAGTTCTTCTACCATGGTTTCCTCAGGGACTTTTCGGACAATTTGCCCTTTCATGAAAAGAAGTCCTTCTTTTCTGGCGCCGGCAATTCCAATGTCAGCTTCCCGTGCTTCACCAGGTCCATTTACTGCACAGCCTAAAACCGCAACTTTAATGGGAGCCTTAATCGTTGAAATATACTCTTCAACCTCGTTTGCAATGCTGATCAAATCAATTTCAATCCGACCGCAGGTAGGACATGAAATAAGTGTTGCTGCGTTTGAAGACAGCCCGAAAGATTTTAATAACTCTCTTGCCACTTTTACTTCTTCAACTGGATCGGCGCTTAGTGAGATGCGCAGCGTGTTCCCGATGCCTTTGCTCAGGATGGCACCAAGGCCGGCAGCACTTTTTACGGTGCCTGAAAATAAAGTGCCCGACTCTGTAATGCCTAAATGAAGCGGATAATCAAAAGCTTTTGCCGCTTTTTCATATGCTTCAATCGCCAAGTTCACATCTGAAGCTTTCATCGATACGATAATATCGTGAAAATCCAGATCTTCAAGTATTTTTATATGATGAAGGGCACTTTCAACCATGCCGTCTGCTGTTGGATATCCATATTTTTCAATAATGCGCTTTTCTAAAGAACCGGCATTAACCCCAATGCGAATTGGAATACCTTTTTCCTTTGCAGCTTTTACGACGGCTTCTACTTTTTCACGTCTGCCGATATTGCCCGGGTTGATTCTGATTTTATCTGCTCCGCCCTCAATTGCCTTAAGCGCAAGTTTGTAATCAAAATGAATATCAACAACAAGTGGAATATTTATGCGTTTTTTAATTTCTGCTATAGCATCGGCTGCACGTTCATCCGGACAGGCGACACGAACAATTTGACAGCCTGCTTCTTCTAATCGCAGGATCTCAGAGACCGTAGCTTCCACATCGTGTGTTTTCGTCGTTGTCATACTTTGGATGACTAATTCATTGTTTCCGCCGATTGTTAAATTGCCGACTTTAACAGGACGGGTTTTGGTACGATGTATGATTTCACTCACGTGTAAATCGCTCCTTAAATTAATAATCATGGTTCTATATTATCATGTTAACCATTTTTATCGTTCAATGCGAGAAATTGTGCTTTCCCTCACATATTGTAACAGTGTGTGCTTAATATTGACAAGAATTATGAAGCAACTTCTTTTTCATAAAGTGGAAATTTATATGTTTTTCCGACCTGAATATTGTCAGCTTTTACATTTGGATTCAGCTTTTCGAAATCCTGCCTGATTTGATCGATGGGCACCGGGAATTCCTTATGAAGCTGCTCGACAATTGTCAGCACGGTTTCTCCCTGACTGATCTTTTTTTCCATATATGGCTTAGAACCGGCGGATACTGCTTCAGCAGCAGGCTCTTCAATAACTTTACCTTGAGGATTTATGGAGATGGTGCCGCTGTTCATATCATAGTAGACGATATACATCAGAAATATAAATAAAATGAAGATCATAAGACGCTTCAATAAAATCATCTCCCATTTGAATTCACGATAGTTATTTCTATGCTTGTCCCAATTAAATATGCCTTTTTATATAAAAAAGAGGAAAAAGGTCCTCCAATTCATTAAAATGACAAGGTAATTGTTAAAAATTAATGATGGCTTTACACTTGCTTAATAAACATTTGGGATAATTTTCATGAACTGATGGGAAGGATGAACCAAAAATGAAGTTATTCTTATTTTTAAATGAAGCAAATATAAAACCCTTGCTTTCTAAGATCAGTCTTCAGACAAGGCTGCTGATCCTTGTGCTGTCTTTATTGATAGCCTCTATTGTGGCAGTGGGCTGTACTTCTTATGTAAAATCAAAAGCTGCGACTATGGAAATGGTTGAAGACCGTCTGCAGCGGGAGGTAAATACAACCGGAGAAATAGCTGGCAATTTAATGATTGCCTATCTTGGTGAAGAAGAGGAATTTTTAAAGAGATTCGACAAAGTTGTGCTGACTAATCAAGCTTCAGAGCTCATTCAGGATGGACTGAGTGCTGATTTCTTTTTAATTAAAGAAAATAAGGCAAACCCATTTTCAGTAAGTGAAAATTCAAAGGTTGCATTTACTGAAAAGCAGATCAGCGGCATCATGGAAAAAGACAATGGAATTTTTCACGAAAAGATAAACGGAATTGACTACACATTATCCTTTAAGCAAGTTCAGGAATTAAAGGGACAGTTTTTAATAGCAGTACAGACAGAGAGCTACATGAATACAACAAAGGAGCTTGCCTCGTTTTATGTATGGATGGTTCTTCTGAGCGGTCTTGTTACAACAGCTGTGCTAATCGTCGTGATTCGAAGTTTGACCAAACCTTTAGCGGTGCTCAGAAACACGATGAAGGAAGTTAGAGAGGGGGATTTAACTAAAAATATTCATGTAGAGACATCGATGCCTGAAATCAATTCACTCATGAAAAGCTTTAACCAAATGATGACCCAAATGCAGAAGATGGTAGGCAACATTGATAAAACTACAGGGGATTTGTCAGTAACGGGGGAGCAGCTCAGAGAAGCGACAGATGATGCAATCGTACATAACAGTCAGCTTGTTGAGGCGATAAGGATAGTAAGAGCAGGAGCTGTACAGACAGCATCAAGCTCAGATCACAGCATTCATGCTTTTGGTCAAATGAGGGATGAACTCAGAGTGGTTTTTCAGGATATGGAGTTTTTATTCAGCAGTGCAGCAGACATGAATATGTCAGCTGATCGCGGAGAAAAAAATGTGTCTAAAATGATAAAGGGAATGAATTCGTTTGAACAGGAATTTGAAAAAATGACAAATACAATAAGAGGAGTGAAAGAACACTCTTTATCAATTGCAAATGTAGTAGTAATTATTAAAGCCATTGCCGAACAGACTAAGCTGCTTGCTTTAAATGCAGCGATAGAAGCAGCAAGGGCTGGCGAAGCGGGAAAAGGATTCGCTGTGGTTGCGGGTGAAGTCAAAAAACTTGCTGAACAGTCAACAAAGGCGACTGAAGATATCACTATTTCCATCTTATCCATGGAAAATATATCTTCAAAAGCATCTAAGGAGTTTGAATATATGCTCGCTAACATTCATTCCCATCTTGATGTGGCCGCAAAATCCAGAGTCTCATTTGATGAACTGATGAGTGAGATTGATAGTGTAAACAGAAGGCTCTCAGATATGAAAAAGCAGATTCAGCATTTGAACGCTTCTCTTCCAATTATGGAAAGCTCGGCTGAAAGCTTTGCTTCCGTTTCTCAGGAGACACTTGCCAGTGCAGAACAGATGCTTGCTGCTTCTGAGGAGCAAATTGCCCAGATGAACAGAACTCACCAAATTGGGCAAAAAATAACGGATTTATCAAGAAATCTTTCCAGCGCTGCAAAAGAATATAAAGTGAGTTAAAAAAAGCGAACCTCTTGGCTGAAGGGGTTCGCTTTTCTAATTGCTTGTTATTTTTTTCGGGAAGCAGGAATTTCTTTTAGAACAAGATACATGATGATCAGATTAACAAACCAGTTCACAAGAATTCCGCTTGGTACGGATACTTGAAGAAACTCCATAATCATAAAGAAAACAGTGGAAAGCGTTACGCCATAGGCTGACATTACCCAAAGCTGTTTAAAATTAAGGTTTCGCTTCAAACTATTTTTAAACAGGATGCTGATAAAAGCTAAAAAAGTAATTTCAATAAATTTGGAAGCTGCTGTAAACAGAAACAGCATAATAAGAACAACACTCAATACAATCGGAAACACACTTTCAAATTCAGAGGAGTATTGGGATAAGTCATCCTTTGTTAAAGTCATTGTATTCAGCATGGAATAATCATAGCTTTGTGCTTGGCCAGCAACAGCATAAACAAATTCATTTTTTAAAATGCCGATTCCGTTTTGCTTATTTTCAATCTCATCTGCTGTGAATGCGCCAGTCGGATCAAAAACAATAAATAAATCATCCTTTTTTAATTCAAGAGGTTCTGTGGTATCTGAAATTAAAGTGCCATCCTCTATTTTAAATTCAGGAAGGTCTTCCTGCAGGGTAGAATCTAATCCTTTCAGCAGTCCCGAAATGCCTGTGGTCATATACACTGCCATGGGGAGAGTCGCAAGCAGGGTCAGTAAAAACACGTAAAGAATGGTTTTGCCGATTCCTTGAAATCTGAACATGGAAATCGATTTCGGAGAGTATAAACTTTTAGCAAACTGTTTAAAAATGTTCATTTATGTACACTTCCTTCATTATAATCCAGCTTTCATTTTATACATCTAAGAAGAAAGAAACAAGGCTGAAGGTATGCTGCTGATTAGAATGTTAAGATATTGTAAATTTTTAAGGAATTAGTTCTAAAAACCTTTACAAATAATCTACAATTCGTTAATAATTGGGGAGGTTGTAGAAAGTTGTCGATAAAAGATGTTAGGGGTTGAAATAGGTTGGATTTAGATATACAAAAAATGATATTTGAATTTCTTGGCGGCCTTGGGATTTTCTTATTTGGTATTAAATTTATGGGTGACGGACTGCAGAAATCTGCAGGCGACAGACTTCGGGATGTTCTAGATAAATTTACTACAAATCCTATTATGGGTATTCTTGCAGGTATATTTGTTACCATCCTTATTCAGTCAAGCAGCGGGACCACTGTTATTACAGTGGGCTTAGTAAGTGCAGGCTTTATGAGCTTAAGACAGGCAATTGGTGTCATAATGGGAGCAAACATTGGAACCACTGTCACGGCCTTTATTATCGGTATTAAAATTTCTGAGTACTCGCTTCCTATTTTATTTGCAGGAGCTATATTACTTTTCTTTTTCAAAAATAAAAAAATCCATAATATCGGTCAAATTATATTTGGATTTGGCGCTCTTTTCTTTGGTCTTGAGCTAATGGGCGACGGCATGAAGCCTTTGCGTTCTTTAGAAGCGTTTCAGGAATTAACAGTCAGCATGAGTGATAACCCTCTGCTAGGTGTAGTCATAGGGACTGTATTTACTGTAATCGTTCAAAGTTCAAGTGCCACAATTGGAATTCTGCAAGAGCTGCATGGCTTGGGCCTAATCGACATTAAAGCGGCATTGCCTGTTCTGTTCGGAGATAACATTGGTACTACGATTACTGCAGTCCTAGCATCAATTGGAGCTTCAGTAGCTGCAAGACGCGCTGCGTTAACGCATGTTCTTTTTAACTTAATAGGTACAGCAATCTTTTTAGTGATTTTGCCTTTATTTACAGCTTTTATAGGAATGCTGAAGATGAATTTAGGTTTAAATCCAGAAATGACGATTGCCTTTGCACATGGTACATTTAATATTACAAATACACTGATCCAGCTTCCTTTTATTGGCGTACTTGCTTATATTGTTACTAAGCTGATACCAGGAGAAGACTCCATGATCGAATACAAAGCAAAGCATCTTGATCCAATCTTTATAGAACAATCATCATCTATTGCGCTTGGACAGGCAAAAGAAGAAATTCTCCGTATGGGTCAATTTGCGACTCTCGGACTTGAAGAAGCAAATCAATATCTTAAATTGAACTTGCCTAAGCATTCAGAAACTGCCTATCAAATAGAAGATGCAATTAATAATCTTGACCGTAAAATCACAGATTATCTAGTGCTGATCTCCAGAGCGGAAATGTCAGCGGCGGAATCTGAAGAACATTCAACACTGATGGATACCGTTCGCGACATCGAGCGCGTGGGTGATCATTTCGAAAATATTGTTGAGCTTGTTGATTATCAATTATCAAATAAAGTGAAGCTTACTGAGTCTGCTCTTGCAGATTTGGATGAAATGTTTACACTGACGATCCAAACACTAAAAGATGCGATTTCAGCATTAGATGACAAAGACACATCCCTGGCTTCTAAAGTTATGAAATCAGAAGAGCAAATTGATAAAATGGAGCGCATGCTCCGCAAAAAACACATCCTCCGCATCAATGAAGGAAGCTGTACAGGTCAAGCAGGCATTGTGTTTGTTGACATCATCAGCAACCTTGAAAGAATCGGTGATCATTCAGTAAATATTGCAGAGGCAGTTTTAGGCTACCGTAAATAATGTTTAAAAAAGAATGATTCAGTTATAATGAAAGCAAGGGCTTATGCTCTTGCTTTTTTTACATATATTTTATAAGAGATCTAGAAATGGTGGTGGATGGCAGTGGAGGTTGTATACTGGGCTCTGATTATATTAATGTTCATCATTGCGTTTGCCGGATTGGTCTATCCAATTATACCCAGCGTTATTTTTATAGTTGGGGGATTTCTTCTTTATGGAGCATTTTTTGGCTTTCAGGAATACGGATATCAATTCTGGCTGATTGAAGGTGTATTTGTAGCGGTTTTATTTGCAGCGGACTATGTATCCAATTTAATGGGGATCAAACGGGTTGGCGGAAGCAGGGCTGCAATATGGGGAAGCACGATTGGCTTATTGATAGGTCCTTTTCTTATTCCAGTTGCAGGGATTATTATTGGGCCATTCCTTGGAGCAGTTATTGCTGAACTCCTGGTTCATAAAAAGGATATGAAAGAATCAGTTAAAGTAGGTCTTGGGTCATTGATCGGATTTATATCCGGAGTGTTTGCCAAAACAATTATTCAGCTGATCATGATTGGTTATTTTTTGTATGCAGTTCTATAAAAAGCTTCATAAAAAAAGACGCCTCATATTTTAAGGCTTTTAAATTGAAACAATCGGACAATTTTGGTAATCTTAATGTGACAAGCTTATGAAAGAATAAGCTTCCTATTTACATACAATTTAAGGAGGAGATTTAAATGGCTTACGAACTACCGCAATTGCCTTATGCTTATGATGCTTTAGAACCGCATATTGATAAGGAAACAATGAACATTCATCACACGAAGCATCATAATACGTATATTACAAACGTAAACGCTGCATTAGAGGGTCACGAAGATCTTCTCAGCAAAAGCGTTGAAGAACTAGTAGCTAATTTAGATGCAGTTCCTGAAGCAGCACGTACTGCAGTCCGCAACAATGGAGGCGGGCATGCAAACCACAGCCTTTTCTGGACAATCCTTTCACCAAACGGCGGAGGAGCTCCATCTGGTGAACTTGCTGATAAAATCAACAGCAAATTCGGAAGCTTTGAAACATTCAAAGAGGAATTTGCTAAAGCTGGAGCAACTCGCTTTGGTTCTGGCTGGGCTTGGCTTGTTGTTAACAACGGTGAGTTAGAAGTAACTAGCACTCCAAATCAGGATTCTCCTTTAATGGAAGGCAAAACGCCTATCCTTGGACTGGATGTTTGGGAGCATGCATATTACCTTAACTACCAAAACCGCCGCCCGGATTACATTTCTTCATTCTGGAATGTAGTCAATTGGGAAGAAGTTACAAGACGTTACGAAGAAGCTAAATAATGTTTCAAGTGAAGCAGGAGATCTTTTAAGATCTTCTGCTTTATTTCTGTTTCATTTAACATACATAACTCCTCCTCATAAAGAGAGACTAATGGTTAGTTAATAAAGGGGAGTTTTAAAGTATGTCTAAGTTGCAGAAAATATTTGGTGAAGTAGAAGTGAATAAAGAATTAATCTTTTTGCTGGTCATTGGAGGATTATATTCTTTAGGTATCGCCCTCTCAAATTCCTTTGTCAATGTGTATCTTTGGAAGCAGTCTGGCAGCTTTCTTGACTTGGGCATTTACAATCTGTCCATTGTAATCATGCAGCCGGTCACGTTTGTTATTGCAGGGAGATGGGCAAAGAAAATTGACCGGGTGATTGTTTTCAGGCTTGGTATTGCTTTTTTGGCTGTTTTTTATTTGTCAGTTCTTATAATAGGAGATAATGCGGCGAATAACATTATCTTGCTTGGAGGGCTGCTTGGAATTGGATCGGGATTTTACTGGCTGTCTTTTAATGTGCTTACATTTGAAATTACAGAACCTGAGACAAGGGATTTTTTTAACGGGTTTTTAGGAATCATGACATCCTCTGCAGGGATGATTGGTCCAATTGTCGCAGGTTTTGTGATCTCAAGGTTAACGGGTGATATCGGATATAAGTCCATCTTTTCAATCTCACTCGGATTATTTTTCTGTGCGGTAATTTTAAGTCTTTTTTTAAAAAGGAGACATGCGCACGGGAGATATTTGCTGCTTGACGTATTAAAGGAAAGGAAACGTAATGTCAATTGGAGAATGATCACTAACGCGCATTTTTTTCAGGGTATAAGAGAAGGAACTTTCATTTTTGTAATTGGAGTGCTGGTGTTTATTACTACAGGAAGCGAATTTGCCTTAGGTAAATACGGACTGATTAATTCAGCTGTAGCTTTTGTGTTTTACTATTTGGCAACTCGGCTGATTACAAAAAAGATGAGGAAAAAATCAATTTTAATTGGCGGAATTTTATTGTATGCTTCCATCTTTTTGCTTCTGTTTGACCTTACATATCCAAAGCTGATCATGTATGCTGTTGCGATTGCCATTGCATATCCGATGCTGCTTGTACCTTATATTTCTCTGACATATGATGTGATTGGGCGGTCATGGAATGCTGCGGAAGCGAGAATTGAATACATTGTTGTAAGAGAACTGTTCTTGAACTTTGGGAGAATCACATCTATTCTTTTATTCATTTTTGCCGTTACAGTATTTGATGAAAAAGAAAGCATTCCTATTTTACTGGCCGTTATAGGCTCTGGCCACAGCTTAATTTATTTCTTTATCCGCAAGGTATCTTTGTCGGAATCAAATGAACCAATAAATGATGACGGTCAAAAAAAAATGCCCGAACCGAATCTTGTAGATGGAGAAAGCAGTTAGGCTGACATATGACAATCGTGTTACAAGTGTCGAATTTAATAGAAATTCGTCGATATTTTTCATAAACTGTAACAATAGACACCTTAAAATGGTGTCTATTGTGTTTTAAAAGAAGATAAGGCGGTGCTATATGTCAAAGAGAAAGAAACGAACGGTTCCGCTTCGCCTTAACATTTTGTTTTTCCTCGTATTTTTAGTATTTTCAGGAATGATCTTAAGGCTTGGAATTGTTCAAATTGTTTACGGCGAGGATTACCGCAAAGAAGTTGAACGGAATGAGGAAGTGAATATCAGCACTTCAGTTCCGCGGGGAAAAATCTTTGACCGTAACTACAATACAATTGTCGATAACAAACCTATTAATGCCATTACATACACCAGGTCAAATTCCACGTCACAAGAAGAACGTATAGAAGTTGCTGCAAAACTTGCAAAGATTTTTGACCAGGACCGAACAGATTCAAAGGAAGACCAGGAGGCATTGGAACAAGAGTTAAAGAAGATTACATTAAGGGATAAAAAAGATTATTGGATTTTAACTCGTCCAAAGAAAGCTGAAAAGAAAATTACAAAAGCGGATAGACAAAAAGTTATTGATGGTGTCATAAGCGATGATGACCTGTATGATCTTCAGCTTGATCGGATAACACAAAAAGATTTACAGGATATTTCGATAGATGAATTAAAGATACTTGCGATAAAAAGAGAAATGGACAGCGGGTACGCATTAGCTCCGCAAATTATTAAAAAAGACAATATTTCAGAGCAGGAATTTGCATATATAAGCGAGCATCTCGAGGACCTGGCCGGCGTGGATATTACAACGGACTGGGAACGCCGCTACGTTTTTGACAAAACATTAAGAACGCTGATTGGCAGCATCTCTTCGTCAGAAGAAGGAATTCCAAACGATCGTCTGGATTATTACACATCCCGCGATTACAGCAGAAATGACCGGGTGGGAAAAAGTTATTTAGAGTATCAATATGAAGATATTCTTCAAGGCCAAAAAGCAAAAGCCCGCAATATTACAGATAAGTCGGGCAAAATTCTTGAAACAGAAATTATATCTGAAGGAAAAAGCGGGAAAGATCTGATTATGACAATCGATGTACAGCTTCAGCAGGAGGTTGAGAAGATTATCGAGGAAGAACTGCTTGCTGCTAAGAAAAAATCTGGAACAGCTTTACTTGACCGGGCATTTGTCGTCATGATGGACCCAAGAAATGGCGAAATGCTCTCAATGGCAGGTAAGCAAATTAAAAAAGATGAGAACGGAAAAATGGTTCTTGAGGATTATGCGTTAGGCGCGATGACAAGCTCCTATACAATGGGTTCTGCAGTGAAAGGAGCCACAGTTCTTTCAGGTTTTGAATCAGGCGTGATCAAACCCGGAACAGTTCAGCTTGATGAACCGTTATATATTAAAGGATCTCCGCCTAAAAAGTCGTACCGGAGCATGGGTAATATTGATGATCTTGAAGCTTTGCAAAGATCTTCAAATGTATATATGTTCAAAACAGCGATAGCAATGGCAAACGGGGAGTATAGAAGAAACAAATCTTTGCCTCTTGATACATCAGCATTCTCCGTGCTCAGAAATTATTACAGTCAATTCGGATTAGGAGTAAAAACAGGGATAGACCTTCCTAATGAAGCAACCGGCTTTAAAGGGCAGGATCTGACCCCCGGATTATTGCTTGATTTGTCCATAGGGCAGTACGATACGTATACCCCGCTGCAAATGGCCCAATACGTTTCAACCATTGCAAATGGCGGATACCGAATGAAGCCTCAAATTGTAAAAGAAATAAGGGAGCCGTCGCCTAAAGACAATCTTGGTTCTGTTATTCAATCTATAAATCCTGAAGTTTTAAACCGCCTCGATATGAAGAGTGAATACATTGAGAGGGTGCAGGAAGGATTCAGGCGTGTAACACAGGAGAAGAATGGAACAGCCTACAGTTATTTTTCAGGGGCAGATTATTTTCCTGCAGGTAAAACGGGTACGGCGCAAGCTTTCTACGACGGGCCGAACAAAGACAAATTCCTGTCGCCTACTTATAATTTAACACTTACAGGATATGCACCCCATAATAACCCGGAGGTTGCATTCGCTGTAGTAGTGCCATGGGCTTATGATGAGGCGAAAAATTCACATCCTATAAATAACCTGATTGGAAGACGGGTCATGGATAAATACTTTGAGCTGAAAAGCGAGCAAAGTAAAGAAGGCATTCAGGAAGGTGTAGGCCAGCCTGAAAATGCAAGGGTGCTGGAAGAGGAAGAAAATGAATAGAAACTAATACAAATGAAGATAATATAAGCACTCTGGTTAGAGTGCTTTTTATTATGCTTTAGACATTCTACAAAACGCGACAAAATTATTCATGCATTTACAAAACCTTAACATTCGATTAAAACCATGTTAACACTTTAGCGTTATTCTAGTACTTGTAGGACAAAAACACCACTTTGTAGGGGGAATTAAGAAATATGAAAAGCTTCAAATTTTTAGCCATGACAATTATGATTTCATCATTGCTTGCATTCGCAGCAGCTTGTGGAAATGGTGAAGGTTCAGAAGGCAACGGTTCAGAAAATGGTTCTTCTGAAGAAGCAGCTCAAGTAGAAGGTGAAGTTGGAATCGACGGATCATCAACTGTTGCTCCTATCGGTGAAGCAGTATCTGAAGAGTTCTCTATGGACTACAAAGATGTTAAAGCTCCAATCGGCGTATCAGGAACTGGCGGCGGCTTTGAAAAATTCGTAGCTGGCGAAACAGATATTTCTCAAGCATCACGTCCAATCAAAGATGAAGAAGCTCAAGCAGCAAAAGATAATGGAATTGAATATACAGAATTACAAGTAGCCTTTGACGGTTTATCAGTAGTAGTTAATAAAGAAAATGACTTCATTAAAGAATTAACTGTAGAAGACTTGAAAAAGATCTGGGTTGAAGACGGCAAAGAAAAGAAATGGTCTGATATTAATCCTAAATGGCCGGATGAAACAATCAAACTTTTCTCACCTGGAACTGACTCAGGAACATACGATTATTTCAATGAAGTAATTCTTGAAGATGAAGCAGTAGCTAAGCAGGCAACACTTTCTGAAGATGACAACGTTCTTGTAAAAGGCGTACAAAGCGATAAAACAGCAATGGGCTTCTTCGGATATGCTTATTACTTAGAAAATAAAGACACTTTAAAGGTTGTTCCAATTGTAAATGAAGAGGGCAAAGCTGTTGAACCAACTAACGAAACAGTTGAGTCTGGCGATTACAACCCGCTTTCACGCCCGCTTTACATCTATGTAAATAATGCATCAATGAAAGAAAAGCCGCAAGTTGCTGAGTATGTTAAATTCTACATGGAAAATGCTGGTGCATTAGCTGAAGAAGTTGGCTATGTAAGCCTTCCTGAAGAAAAATACAAAGAACAGCTAAAAACAATCGAAGGTTTAAAATAATTTCAAAATCTAATAGATGAGAAGCATAACTGCTTCTCATCTTCCCATGTTTTGGAAAGGGGTTTTCACAATATGGCAACACAAAGAAGCCAGTCTGTCAGTGAAATGATAAAAGAGAAAAAGGAAAAAAGATCCTGGTTAAGATATATAGAGAAGATCGTTCCTGCATTTCTGCTGCTGACAGCTATTATATCTGTACTTACAACTGTTGGAATTTTATTTACGCTGATTGTTGAGACAATTACGTTCTTCAGCAAAGTTTCATTTTTGGATTTTATTACACAAAGAGAATGGTACCCATTCTTTGCAAGTGACCCTTCTTACGGAATTATTACATTAATATCAGGTACGCTTCTCGTTGCATTTATTGCTATGCTGGTTGCATTGCCTATAGGCCTTGCTTCTGCTATTTATTTGAGTGAGTATGCTTCGGACCGCGTCAGAAGAATTATCAAACCGATATTAGAAGTGCTGGCAGGAATCCCTACAATTGTTTATGGATTCTTTGCTCTTTCATTTGTAACACCATTGCTGCAATCCATCATCCCGGACCTAGGATTTTTTAATGCACTTAGTCCCGGTATTGTTGTAGGTATCATGATTATTCCTATGATTGCATCCCTTTCAGAAGATGCGATGACTTCTGTTCCTAAATCAATGCGAGAAGGAGCTCTTGCACTTGGCTCTACGAAATTTGAAGTGGCAATGAAAGTTGTCTTGCCTGCAGCTGTGTCAGGTGTAGTGGCATCATTTGTTTTAGCTATTTCAAGAGCGATCGGTGAAACGATGATCGTAACTCTTGCGGGTGGAGCTACTCCAAAGCTTACATTTGATCCGACTGAATCAATTCAGACAATGACAGCTTATATTGTACAAGTAAGTTCAGGTGATGCAGGATATGGAACAACCATTTACTATAGTATTTATGCTGTAGGTATGACGCTGTTCATCTTCACACTGCTGATGAATTTATTCGCACAGTTCATTTCTCGTCGCTTTAGGGAGGAATATTAATATGAACTACATCAATAAAGATAAAGTCGCTAAAAAAATGTCAAGCAGGCTGGCCGTTAACGGTATTTACAAAGGCATTTTCTTATTGGCTACAAGTTTTGCACTGGTCGTGCTTGCGATCCTTTTATATCGGATATTCACTCAAGGATTTAGTTATATAACTCCAGAATTCTTTCAAAACTTTGCATCAAGAAGACCATCTGCATCGGGAATTAAAGCTGCACTTGTCGGATCATTGTGGGTAATGGCAGTTGTTATACCGGTTGGTTTAATTCTTGGAGTTGGAACAGCGTTGTATTTGGAAGAATACGCCAAGAAAAACAGATTTACAAATTTCCTGCAAATCAATATTGCTAATCTGGCAGGAGTTCCTTCTATTGTATTTGGCCTTTTGGGGTTAACGGTATTCGTTCGATTTTTTGATCTTGGAAGAAGTATATTAGCAGGCGGATTTACAATGGCGCTTCTTGTACTGCCGGTCATTGTTGTTGCGTCTCAGGAAGCAATAAAGGCTGTTCCGAAAGAAATGCGTGAAGCGTCATTTGGAATGGGGGCAACAAAGTGGCAAACGATCCGTCAAGTGGTTTTGCCAGCTGCTGTACCAGGTATATTAACAGGGAGCATCCTTGCTTTCTCAAGGGCAATTGGTGAAACAGCACCATTGCTTGTAGTTGGAGCTTTTGCGTTTGTAAACTACCTGCCTGCAAATGTTATGAGTACATTTACAGTAATGCCAATACAAATTTTCAACTGGGCTTCAAGACCTCAGGCTGATTTTCAGGATGTAGCTGCTGCAGGAATTATCGTTTTGTTCATTTTCTTGATTGTCATGAACTCAGTTGCAGTATTCATTCGTAATAAATTCCAAAAAAATTATTAAGCAAGCTTTGAAAAGGATGAAGGAGGTTTCACACGATGGAAATGACAAAAGTTGTGAAAGAGCGCAAGGAAAACGAAGAATTTGAAACGGTAGCTAAAAAAGAAAAAAGCATCGTTTACAAAACAGATAATCTCAACCTTTGGTACGGAAATGATCAGGCATTAAAAAATATTGATCTGGACATTTATGAAAATGAAGTCACGGCGATTATCGGACCGTCCGGCTGCGGAAAGTCTACTTACATTAAAACTCTTAACCGCATGGTAGAGCTGATCCCTACAGTTCGCACATCTGGAAAAATTATCTACCGCGGTAAAAATATCTTTGATAAAGGCTATGGTGTTGAAGATTTGCGCACGCGCGTAGGCATGGTATTCCAAAAACCGAATCCTTTTCCAAAATCCATTTATGACAATGTTGCATACGGACCAAGAATTCATGGAATCCGGGATAAAAAGACTCTTGATGCGATCGTTGAAAAGAGTTTAAAAGGTGCTGCCATCTGGGACGAAGTAAAAGACCGTCTTAAAGAAAATGCTTTTGGTTTATCAGGCGGTCAGCAGCAGCGTCTATGCATCGCCCGCTGTCTTGCCATTGAGCCTGATGTTATCTTAATGGATGAGCCTACATCTGCTCTTGATCCAATTTCAACGCTGAAAGTGGAAGAGCTTGTTCAGGAGTTGAAAAAACAGTACAGTATCGTAATCGTTACTCACAACATGCAGCAGGCTGCACGTATTTCTGACCGGACAGCGTTCTTCTTGAATGGAGAAGTTGTTGAGTATTCAGAAACAGACCGCTTGTTCTCGAATCCTTCAGATAAACGTACAGAAGATTACATTACTGGACGTTTCGGATAATGTTTAAAGGAATAAGTCGTGCATATGAAAAATTGCACGACTTATTCCCATATCAATCAACAATCATTTATTATTAAAAGACAGATAAAATGTGGAGGTAATTAAACATGGTGGTTAGAGAGAAATTTGAATACGATTTAAAAATCCTGCGTGATCGATTAAATGAAATTTCACAGCTCACTGAAAAGGCTTTATTAGAAGCGATTGAGGCACTTGAAACGAAAAATGTAGAAGCAGCTTTGGAAATCATTGAAAACGATGAGCGCATTGATGATTTAGATGAGGAAATCAACGATTTGGCTATCCTTCTTATTGCAAAACAGCAGCCGGTTGCCATTGATTTAAGGCGGATTATCGTTGCCATTAAAATCTCCAATGATGTTGAAAGAATGGCTGACTTTGCCGTGAATATCGCTAAATCAACAATTCGTATCGGTGATGAGCCGTTATTTAAACCGATTGAAACAATCAAAAAAATGCATGCGCTTGCTGTAGAAATGCTTTCACTATCTGTAAAAGCATTTAACGAGGAAGATGTCATATTAGCTAAGAGAGTTGCAGATATGGACGATCAAGTAGATGATTTTTACGGACAAACGATTAGAGAGCTTCTGGAAATTATGCCGGAGCGCAAAGAACTTATGCAGCAGATTACTCAATTAATGTTTGTATGCAGATATATTGAGCGTACTGCTGATCATGCAACAAATATTTCTGAAAGTGTCCTATATCTTGTTAAAGGCAGAAGATATGATTTAAATGCATAAACATAAAAAGAGCCTGTCACGTCTTAGTGACAGGCTCTTTTTATGTCATTTTACAAGGACATTGACAATTTCGCTGAAGGACATGCCTTTAGTAAGTTCAAATGTTCCCATACGAACCTTCGTATGATAATTTCCGTTAATGACAAATTCATTAAAATCCTTTGCAGAGGCAATGACGCCTTCTTGCTCAAGGATGTCAGAAACATCACCTGTATTCATTCCCTCTACAATTTTCAATGTGTATTTTTCATTTTGTGGCTTTTCTTCAGGCGGGGCCTCGGCTTGCTTTTGTTTTTCAATCAATGCAGTTTCTTTAAAGGCGATTAGCTCGTCATATTCTTTCGTGTCGATAGCCGTCTGGCCCTTTTTAATTAGATATTCTTTTATATCATTTTCAGTAACTTCTTTGCTCACAACAGCAGCTGTTTTTTCATTGGTTTCTCCCATGAAATATGTAGCGGCAAGAACAGATGTAGACAAAATCATTCCAGCTGCGAATGATTGAAATCCTTTTTTGCTCATGTTAAGACCCTCTCATTCTTTCTAAGAATGGCTCCGATCTCTTTTTCGCTTAAGTATTCAGATCTTGCAATTGCTTCAGTAGATAAGCCTTGATTATGTTTCAAAATGATGCGCTGCAGGGTCTGAGGATCGATTGAATCATTATCAGCAACCTCTAAATCATTTTGAAGAATTTCTTCTTCCAGCACTCTGACTTTTTTCTTCAGCTTATATATCTCTTGCATCGAAGAAACAGACAGGTGTTCAACTTCCTGTTCAATATCTTTTACATGGTCTCTTTGAAAGAATGAAACGCCAATTAAAAGAATACTGACTACAAACAGGGCAATGATCATAATCTCCATATTTATTCACCTTCTAATATTTTTTCCCTTTTTCTTTATATCACAGATTTCATACATTCTAAAGCGGAATATGCAATTTGTCGAAAAATGTCTTAATTCAAGCGATTTTCTCATAGAATAATCTTATGTCATAATAATAGCAGCAATTTATTAGGAAAGGGATGAAAATCCTGGAACATCTACCTTCAATGAATCAATTAAACCGCCTTCATGGTGATGCAATGACTCTATTAATGAGAACTCGATCCATGTTTTTTTTACAATGGAATATTGGAAGGAAAACGGAAACGGCGCTCTCAATCATTTGCAGCGAGCAATATACTTCACTAAAAAAAACAATAAGGTTTTATCAAAAGAAGCAAAACTCTCTATACTATAAAGATTTTAAGATCTCAGATCAACATGCTTGCCTTTTTATAGAAGGTATAGGACCAGATGCCGGATATTATGCAGAATTGATTCTTCATACATCTGAAAATAGTCAACTGACTGTTCTGAAGTCAAATGAATTAATAGTGAATGATACAAATGACAGTCAGATTGATTGGAGAGCATATAAAGACGAACCTGATTCGTGGGAAAAGCAATTCTCAGCATATACGGTATACGACAAATAGAAGGAGTATAAGCACATGGTGAAAAACAGCATGATCATTCTTCATGCCCACCTGCCGTTCATCACTGACTATACAAATACGGAATATGAACAGCTGTGGCTTTTTGAGGCTTTGTCAGAATCCTATATTCCAGTGCTTTGGAGTTTGAAGGCTGTGGAAAACCCGTCCATAACGATTTCTTTTTCTCCTACTCTTATGGAAATGCTTACAGATAAGAAGATTCAGGCAAACTATCGCCGTCACTTGGAAAAAATAATTTTGTTAATCAGATCAGAATTAAGCAGGGGTGTGGATGATGAGCAATCAGTCCTGAAATTTTATCTTTCTCGTTATGAGAAAATTATCGAAACCTATGAAGAATTTGAGGGCAATATTTTAAAAGGGTATATTGATTTATTCAATAGAAGAAAAATTGAGGTTATCACTACATGTGCAACACATGCAATTCTCCCTTTTCAATGCACAGAAGAGGGCATGAACATGCAAGTAGAAACGGGAATGAGAGTATTTGAACATCATTTCGGAACAGCTCCGAAAGGGTTCTGGCTGCCAGAGATGGCAATCAGCGCTCAAACTGTTAAAATTCTGGCTCAACAGGGAATTGAATATACGTTCGCCGATTCACCTGAAATAACCTGCCCGGCAGCAGTTGATCAAGGCCTAATCATTTTTAAACGGAATAAAGAAATGGCTGGTGCTGTATGGGATAAGCATAATGGATACCCATCACACCACGTTTACCGGGAGTATTATCGGGATGTCGGGTTTATTAGAGATTGGGATGATATTAAAGAGTTTGCATTTCTTGAAAAAACAAGAATCAATACTGGACTGAAGCTTTGGAGGATAACTGGTCAGACAGAACGGAAAAAGATTTATATGGAAAAAAAGGCATTCGACCAAGCTAAAAGGGATGCGCATGATTTTTTGCAGAGACTGGGCTCTGAAAGTGAGCTCTCTGTGATTCCATTTGATTTTGAGCTGTTTGGTCATTGGTGGTTTGAAGGGCCAGCCTTTCTATGGGAGCTGTTAAAACATGAAAGCCAATTTATTCTGCCGTCTAATTGGCTTAAGAATAAGAGCAAGGTCAGCGAGCATGTGGACTTAGCTTTTTCTACATGGGGGAGAAACGGATATGGCGACATGTGGCTTAATGAAAAAACAGCGCAATATTTTCAGCACTTTCACTTAATCGAGAAACAGCTATTTTGCACCACTGTCAATTCCCGGGAAATGAATGCGAAAAAAAAATGGAGTCTTATTAAAGAATGGATGCTTGCCGCAAGCAGTGACTGGACATTCATGATAGGAAATGGGACTTCTGCTGATTATGGACATTACCGGATTAGAAAGCATCTAAAGAATTATTATAAACTGAGTGAATCAACAGATGAAACACTAGATACCTATAATCAGGAACCAGATTTATTTGCCTTTCTTCCATTGAAAAGAACGGCATCTGAAATAAAAGATCTTGCTGCCGGGGCTAAAATACTGATGGTGTCTACAGAATATCCCCCAAATATTGTCGGGGGGCTCGGAAGACATGTAGATGAACTTTCAAATGCACTTGCCGGGCAAAATGTCGAAGTTGTTCTTCTTACAATAGCTTCAGATGAAAAACCTTTGTATGAAAACCCAATTCCAAATCTGCATGTCTACCGGATAAAGTCTCTTCAGCAAAAGCATAAGTCACTTACTGAATGGACAATGAATCACAATAGTGCATTTGTTCAATTTTTATTAAATAATAAACATATAGAATATGATATCGTGCATGTTCATGATTGGCTTACTGCAGGGGCAGGAAGAACCATACAGAACCTTTTTAAAGTGCCGCTCGTTGCAACCATTCATGCGACAGAAAAGGGAAGGAACAAAGAAATCTCGACCTCTCTTCAAAAGTATATACATAGGGAAGAGAACTTGCTTGTACAGGCAGCAGACCGGGTAATTGTATGCAGTGACTATATGCGGAAGGAGGTCACGGAACAATTTCACACACCATCTGAAAAACTAACTGTGATCCCTAATGGAATAAATCTTTTAAAAACTAATATGTATGATAAAAATTCACAAAAGTGCAAAGTGATATCTTTGACAGGGCAGCCTTATCTTTTCTCGATGGGAAGACTGGTCGCAGAAAAAGGTTTTGATATCCTTTTATCTGCCTTACCGGGTATTTTGAAGCGTTTTCCTAAAATCCGCATGATTATAGCAGGAGATGGGCCGCATCGCAACGAATATGAAAAAAAAGCGAAAGAATTGAACGTTCATAAAAATGTAACATTCCTTGGTTTTATAGATGAAGACCTTATACATATACTCCTTACGCACTGTGAGATGAATATTATTCCTAGCTATTATGAACCATTTGGGATTGTTGCACTGGAGAGCATGGCGGCAAAAAAACTGACAATTGCTGCAAATACCGGCGGTTTAAGAGAAATTATCAAACACAATGAAAATGGACTCCTGTTTGAGCGGGGAAATTCAAAAGCTTTGGCATCAGCTATCCTAGAGGCACTCCAACATAAAGAGCGGGCAGACCGTCTGGCTCAAAAGGGATATGAAGAAGTTTTGAGCCGTTTCGCCTATGAACATATTGTTAAAAAAGTTATTAAAGAGTACGAAGTGCTTTATCCTAAAAGATAAGGAGCTGAAAAATGTGAAAGCTGTGATCCTCGCAGGCGGAGAAGGCTGCAGGCTTAGACCTCTTACAAATCACTGTCCAAAACCAATGGTCCCAATATTAAACAAGCCTGTTATGGAATATAGCATTGAGTTATTAAAAAGACACGGTATTAAGGATATTATAATGACTGTGCATTATTTATCATCTTCTATTCGTGCCTATTTTGGAGACGGTTCAAAATGGGGAGTCACGATCACTTACAGTGAAGACGGGATGCCTCTCGGTACAGCAGGAAGTGTGAAGCTGGCAGAGCAATTGCTTACCGAGTCATTTCTTGTCATCAGCGGAGATATTCTTACTGACTTTGATTTGAGGGCAGGCATACAGCATCATGAGGATCAGCTTGCAGCAGCGACTATTTTTACAAAACCGCTGGACTTGCCGATTGAGTACGGAGTGCTTTTGTCTTCAGATAAAAAGATGAAAAAAATGTTCGAGAAGCCTAACTGGAGCGACCTTTCCCAGCATTCTATCAACACGGGCATCTATATTCTGGATCCGAAAATCTTCAGTTATTTAGAAGACTTTACTCATTATGATTTCAGTAAAGATGTGTTTCCTGCTATCTTAAAACATAATGAGAAAATCAGTATTTTTGAAGCTGTTGGATATTGGTCAGATATTGGGACGCTTGCAACATATCGCGAAGCTCAGTTTGATATGCTCAATCATAAAGTCAACCTTCCATCTAAGGGCAAAGAGATAGCTAAGGGGATCTGGATGGAGGATGGGGTAACCATTCATGATGATGTGACGTTAAAAGGGCCGATTTATATCAGCAAGAATACAATCATTCATGAAGGGGCAACAGTAGGTCCAGAGACGGTTCTCTCAGAGTCAGCCATTATCCATGAAAAATCAGAAATTACCCATTCTATTCTATGGGAAAACAGCTATGTTGGAAAATCGTGCAGCCTTGGCGGGATGATTGGACACTGTCAGATTCAGGATCATTCAGCTCTCGCTGATATCAACGAAGAGACGGTTAATGCCTGGAGAGAATATACAAAAAGAGATTCTTAATTCTTTTCTTTTCAGACATTGAAGAAAAAAATAAAATAATGTGGAATTTCTTTTTTAAAAATGCTATTATAGTTAAGTCTGATTTAGTATAAGTTTTTTAGTTTGGAGGGAAATCAACATGCGCGTTAATCTTACACTAGCTTGCACAGAGTGCGGCGAACGTAATTACATTTCTAAAAAGAACAAACGTAATAACCCGGATCGCATGGAGCTTAAAAAATATTGCTCTAGAGAGAAAAAGGTTACATTACACCGCGAAACAAAGTAAGCAGCAGGAATTTATTTCCTTGCTGTTTTTTTTATACCTATACATTAATTTTTAAAGGGAGCGCTTTGGAATGCTGAAGACAAATCTTAGAAATGATGTGAAACGCAGGCTTAATTCTTTAGAAAACGATACATACGAAGAAAATTGTGAACGTATAAATAAAAGACTGTTTGCTCAGCCGTACTGGCTGAAGAGCGAAACAATCGCCATCACCATTTCAAACGGCAGAGAAGTGGATACAGCCATAATCATACAAGAGGCCTTGAGGCTGAACAAAAGAGTGGCCATACCTAAATGTTATCCCGATCAAAAAAAGATGGAATTTCGCACCTTTCAGACGGCGGATCAGCTGGAGACCGTTTATTTTGGGCTGAAAGAGCCTGTTGTTTCAAAAACAGCCTTTGTTCCGGCTGGTGAGATTGACCTTCTTATTGTCCCGGGAATATGCTTTGACAGAAAAGGCTTCAGAATAGGGTACGGAGGAGGTTATTATGACAGATATATGACTCAGTACAGGGGTTTTTCTGTTTCACTCGCATTTGAGGCACAGTTGGTCTCTGCTGTTCCTGCTGAAGCGCATGATCTGCCTGTACATCAAATTTTGACGGAAAACGAGGTGATTGTTGCCAGTGGCTGATCACTTATTTGCCATTCTTTTTATTCTTTTTATTTCTATCGCCGGCCTTAAGCTAAAGTCGTTAACCATAAGCGGAGCCATCGCTGCGGGTTTCATTGGAATATCCATTTATGCAGGTTTTGGCTATTTAGGATTAGTGGTGCTCGGGATATTCTTTGGAAGTTCTAGTTTCTGGAGCAAATTTAAGCGTGATCGCAAAATGAGTACATCCGAACTGCTTGTGAAAGGAGATCAGAGAGACGCAGCTCAAGTGCTGGCAAATGGAGGTGTTTCTGCATTAATCAGCATTGTTCATACATTTATGCCTTTTGAAGGCAGTTTCGCCGTATACAGCGCTTCAGTCGCTGCTGCAAATGCGGATACTTGGGCATCTGAAATTGGGACACTCAGCAAAAAAATGCCAAGAATGATTTTTACTTTGAAAAAGGTAAAGAAAGGAACGTCAGGGGCAGTAAGTCCTCTCGGCACTGGTGCAGCGTTTGCAGGCGCATGGTTAATCGGAATTACAGCTTATGCTGTTTTTCCTGTGCAAGAGATGGATTTACTTCTTATTGTTCTTTTCGGATTCACAGGCAATCTGATTGATACGGTGCTTGGCGCTTCTGTTCAAGTGTATTATCAATGTCGAGTTTGCGGATTAAATACAGAGCGATACGAGCATTGTCAGGAACGCAGCATGAAGATTAGAGGTTTTTTAAATAATGATGCTGTTAATTTCATAGCCATTTTTACTGCTGCAATTCTAGCATTGCTTGTATACTGAAAGAAAATATGGATAAAAAATGGGATAGCGGCAAAAAGTATCAATAGGAGGGATGAAGATGCGAAAATTGAATTCAGTACTTCTTATGGTCCTTGGTATACTTGCATTTTACCAATATCGCTACCGTCTGATGAATGTCGTGCTCAGCCAGCCGAATATACGGCACTTTTTCATTCAGCTTTCCATGAGAATTCCTTTTATAAGGGAAAAATTTATGTTCCGTGCTTTTCATTAATGCTCACCTGTTGTCCAACAGGTGTTTTTTTTCATTTTTTAATAGTTGGCGTCTTGCATCAAAAATAGCCCCATTATAGAAAGAAAGCACTATTCTTTAACAAGATGCAGGTAAGTTGATATAATATTTTAAAAAAGTTCGGAGAGAAGAATATGGGAATAAGCGGGGATAATCTTTTTTGGAAGTTAACCCATGAAGCTGTGACGAGACACGATTATCAGATAATCCGTTTATCAGAAGATGAACAGGAAGTATTGCTTGGTCCATATAAAAATAAAGAGTTTCAACTTGTACGTTTCATTAGGGTGGATCTTGATTGGGGAAGAGAGCTTCACCAGGATATCGAAAGGACTGCCGGACACATTGACCGGATACGCAAACAATCATGGAAGCATCCGATCCAACTATTGAACGTTTATATTTCAACATATCCGCCAGTGGATGAGTGGGAATTTCGTATTGAAAAACCGCATCAGGAAGGACAAACGACTATAAAATCAATTGTTGTTCATAAAGACAATGAATCAGAAATGGTCTTTTACCTTGCACAATTGCTTGGAGTGAGCCTGTCTACAGATAAATCGCTTGATCCGAATGACACTGCAAGGCTTAGAAACGAGGCAATTACTCACTCAAATCGCAGAGTAAGGGAAGAAAGACAGATTTTTAATTTCGGAAAACCAATCTTCACCTATTTATTTACTGCGCTGCAAATCTTAATGTTTATCCTTTTAGAAGCTGCAGGAGGGAGTCAAAACACTCAAGTATTAATTCAGTTTGGCGCTAAATACAATCCCTCGATTATTAACGGTGAATGGTGGCGTTTCTTTACTCCGATTATTCTCCATATTGGGGTGCTGCATCTTCTGATGAATACGCTGGCCCTGATTTATATTGGCAGTGCGGTTGAGAGAATGTACGGATCTGTAAAATTTTTGTATATTTATTTATTTGCTGGCGCATCAGGGACGCTTGCAAGTTTTGCTTTAAGTCCCTCGATTTCAGCAGGAGCTTCAGGAGCTATTTTTGGCTGTTTCGGTGCCTTGCTTTATTTAGGAATAATCAAACCAAACTTGTTTTTCAGAACAATCGGCTCAAATTTAATATTTATTATCGCGCTTAATCTTCTATTTGGCTTCGCTGTCCCTAATATTGATAATGCAGGGCATATTGGAGGCTTGATTGGAGGGTTTTTGGCTGCACTGATCGTTCAGCTCCCTAAACAAAACAAATGGGGACTGAGACTGCTTGGAGCTTTTCTGTCCATTCTATTAATTGCCGGTGCATATATTTACGGAATTCACTTTGCGCGGATTTTTTAGGACAGGAGACTGTTCTTTTTTTTAGCTGTTTTCGCATAGATTGTTGTTTTTCTTGATAAATGTTGTCCGTTCCTTGCAGCGAGAGGAACTTGCTTTCCGCGGGGAGCACGGGAGCCTCCTCGGCGTTGCCTGTGGGGGTCTCCCGATTTGCTCTATTTCCCGCAGGAGTCAAGTTTATCCGCTGCAATCCACTCATGTTTTTTAACATTTAGTCTAATAGCAACAATATTTACGAGAAGAGCTTTTTTTATTTCCTGTTTTTTGGCTCCAGATAAAAGTCTGCGGACGATTTCAGAAGATATCTGTCCTAATTGATGATAATTCTCTTGACGCATTACGACATTCCTTTATACTTTAATGTAGTTAGATTAAGCTTCATATGAGTAGGTGGGAAAGTGAAAACAATTTATGATGTTCAGCAGCTCTTAAAAAAGTATGGAACTATCATATACATTGGCGATCGCTCAGCTGATTTAGAACTGATGGAGATGGAAGTCAGACAGCTGTTTGAATCGAATCTTATCGAAGTGCAGGATTACCAGATGGCAGTGCTGCTTTTAAGGCAGGAGCGCCAGCGGGTGAAAGACAAAATGTAAGGCAAACCGTTCAGGAAATTGTGCAAACGGTTTCTTAAAAAATATAAAAAAGGATGACATTGAAAATGACAGATAAATGGCTAGTAGGAATTGACTTAGGCGGAACAACAATTAAAATGGCGTTTATCAGCCATTATGGCGAAATGATCGAAAAATGGGAAATACCTACAGATAAAAGCGGAAAAACGATAACAACAGATATAGCAAAGGCAATCGATGCGAAGCTTGCCGAACTCGGACAAACAAAGTCCAAGCTTGCAGGAATTGGCATGGGAGCACCGGGTCCTGTGAATTTAGAAACAGGTCTTGTTTATGAAACAGTAAACTTAGGCTGGAAGAACTACCCGCTGAAGCATCATCTTGAAATTGAAACAGGCTTAAAAGCCGTGATAGACAATGATGCAAATATTGCTGCAATCGGAGAGATGTGGAAAGGTGCCGGAGACGGTGCCAAAGATGTGATCTGTGTTACTCTTGGCACCGGAGTAGGCGGAGGCATTATTTCTAATGGAACAGTTGTTCACGGAGTAAACGGAGCTGGCGGAGAGATTGGCCATATTACTTCTGTAGTAGAGGGAGGCGCACCTTGCAATTGCGGCAAAGAAGGGTGTCTGGAAACAATTGCTTCTGCAACGGGAATTGTGAGGCTTGCTGTTGAAAAGCTGCATCAGGACTCTTCACCAAGCTCGCTGAGAAAATTATACGAAGAGAACGGCAGCATTTCTTCAAGAGATGTGTTTGAAGCATCTGAACAAGGAGATCAGCTTGCATCAGAAGTTGTTGAATATATTACAAAGCAATTGGGTCTTGCTATTGCGAACTTATCGAATGGTTTAAATCCAGAAAAGATCGTTATTGGCGGCGGGGTTTCAAAAGCAGGTGAACACTTAAGAAAAAATACAGAAAAGTATTTCAAGCGCTTTGCATTTCCGCGCGTGGCAGAAGGTGCTTCCATATCTATCGCCACTTTAGGAAATGACGCAGGGGTAATCGGCGGAGCATGGCTTGTGAAAACAAAACTTTCGACTGTATAAGGCACATATAAAAAATAAAATAAATTATAATAAGAAGGAGCCCTATCTCGCATAGATAAGGCTCCTTCTTATTGTGATTAAATATTCTGAAAAGTTTTACTTTAATATTATTGAAACTTTTTTATGTTTTATACGTCTAACTATAGGGTAAAACGAATAAGCTGAACATTATTATTCTATCATCCTAGTGTAAGGGAAATGTTAAAAACGATTGATTTTTTGTTAAAGAAGTATTAAGATATGGTTTAGCTGTGATATTTCAGCCTAATTTATGGAAAAAATATTGATTTATAATAAATAAAAAAAAATATATGTTACGCAGGTTCTAACGAATGAGGAGGTTATGAAATGCGTATAAAATCACTTTCAAAAATTTCATTTTTACTGATTGCGACATTGTTCATGTGGATAAAAACATACATTGTCTACAAAACTAGCTTCGACATTAAAATTGAAAACTTCACCCAGGAATTTATCCTGTTCATAAACCCATTAAGTTTTCTTCTGTTCATATTTGGATTTGGGCTGTTTATGAAAGAGAAAAATCGCAACAGGTACATTTTAGGGGCAAGCATTGTTGTCACTGCTGTCCTTATAGCCAACATTGTATTCTACCGGTTCTTTAATGATTTCTTAACGATTCCCGTTTTATTCCAGACAAGCAATATGGGTGATCTCGGAAGCAGTATATCATCTTTATTTGAACCTTTTGATTTATTGCTTCTTGTTGACATCGTCATCCTCTTCTGGCTGATGAAACGTCCAAGATTTCAAATTGGAGCAGCTGTTACCAGAAAAGAAAAAACAGCTTTTTACCTTTTAGTAGCGGGGGTCTTTTTCTTTAACTTAGGCTTAGCTGAAACAGAGCGCCCTCAGCTTTTAACACGCTCTTTTGACCGTGAAATGCTTGTTAAAAACATCAGTGTTTATAACTTTCATGTTTATGATGGAGTCCTTCAGTCAAAAACATCTGCACAGCGTGCGCTGGCAGACAGCAATAGTTTGACTGAGATTGAAAACTATGTAAAAGCAAATAAAAAAGAACCAAATGATGAAATGTTCGGCATTGCAGAAGGACGAAATGTCATTATGGTTTCATTAGAGTCGACACAGAGCTTTGTCATCAACGAAAAAATTAATGGAAAAGAAATTACCCCATTCCTGAATGACTTCATTGGGGAAAGCTACAATTTTGATAATTTTTATCATCAAACCGGCCAGGGAAAAACTTCTGACTCAGAGTTTATTGTTGATAACTCTCTTTACCCTCTTGGACGGGGTGCAGTATTTTTCACAAACAGCAACAATGAATATGCAGCCACTCCGGAATTATTGAAAGATAAAGGCTACTACTCAGCTGTTTTCCATGCTAACAATAAAAGTTTCTGGAATCGTGACATCATGTATCAGGCTTTAGGATACGACAGATTCTTTGATGTAAATGATTATGAAGTAAACGAGGGAAATTCAGTAGGCTGGGGACTGAAAGACAAGGAATTCTTTGAACAGTCAGTTGATCATATGAAAGAATTGCCTCAGCCATTTTACAGCAAGCATATTACGCTCACAAATCACTTCCCATTCGAACTGAATGAAGAAGATAAAATGGTGGATGAGTTTAATTCTAACAGCAAAACATTAAATAATTATTTCCCGACAGTCCGTTACCAGGATGAAGCTTTGAAAAATTTCATTCAAAAGCTTAAAGATGAAGGGTTATATGAAAACTCAATTATTGTCCTTTATGGAGATCACTATGGTATTTCAGAAAATCATAATGCAGCAATGGGTCAATTCTTAGGCAAGGAAGTCACGCCTTTTGATGAAATTCAGCTGCAAAGGGTCCCATTTGTCGTTCATATTCCAGGTGTAACGGATAAAAAACCTGAAACGATTTCAGATGTTTCTGGACAAATTGACATTCGTCCTACACTTATGCATTTATTGGGCATCGAGACAAAAGAAGAAATTGAATTCGGCAAAGATTTATTCTCGAAAGACAAATTGCCATTTACTGTTCTTCGTGATGGAAGCTTCATTACAGACAAATTCGTCTATACAAGCGGAACATGCTACGATAAATCAACCGGTGAACCTGCTGAAGATAAAAATGCCTGTGAGCCGTTTATGGAAAAAGCGAAGCAGGAATTAAATTACTCAGATAAAATCATCTATGGAGATCTTTTGCGCTTCTATGATGAAATGAAAAACGGAAAAGAAAAGAAAGAACCTGAGAAAGAATCCAATAAATAAGTAATTTAAAGCTTTGGCCTTGCGGCCAAAGCTTTTTTTATGTCAGTCTTTGTGACTGTTTTAAAGCGTTTAACAAGAATAGGGAAGTTGAATCATATGCTAATAATAACCAAAAGCCAGGGGGGAATCAGGATGAAAGTCAGAGCAGAAAAAAACACAACCTTAAAGGAGCTCTCGAGTATTTTAAACGTCCATGAGCAGCTGCTATATGATTCAAATCCTCATTTGAAAACAACCTTTATAAAGTCCGGTGAAACATTCCATATCCCTTTTACTGAAAAATTGAAATGTCACATATCGTCCACTTCCAAAGAGGCACCAGTAAGGAATATAATAGACTTTTATGAGGGTCATGATTCTTTCCCTCAATCATCAGAGTTTATCCAAATAAAACGGGCATATGATTACAATGTTCTTCTTGAAGATTTGGCAAAAGTAACGGAAGCCTTTCCTTTTATAGAGAAACGAACCATTGGATACAGCGTACTCGGCCTTCCTATATTTGAACTTTTGATTGGAACCGGCACAAAGAAGGTTCACATGAACGGATCGTTTCATGCAAATGAATGGATTACAACATCCGTTTTAATGTGCTGGCTTCATGAATATCTGCAAGCAGTTGTAGAGGGAGGGGCATTTGAAGGGCACGCTGCGATGGAACTGTATCAAAAGACGTCTTTATCTTTTGTTCCGATGGTTAACCCAGATGGGGTGCAGCTGGTGATCAATGGACTGCCTGCTGAGCATTCTCATTACCAATCCGTCCTGTTCATGAATAACAACAGTTTAGATTTTGAGCAATGGAAAGCCAACATTAGTGGAGTAGATTTGAATAATCAGTTTCCTGCTTACTGGGAGATAGAAAAGGAAAGAAAAATTCCTAAATTTCCTGCATCGAGAGATTATCCTGGAGATGCGCCCCTTACAGAACCGGAATCTATTGCAATGGCTAAGCTTGCAGATGCCAGTGACTTTGATCTAATTGTGGCTGTACATACCCAGGGTGAGGAGATCTACTGGGGGTACATGAACTGTGAACCGGAGGAAGCATTGGCCATTGTGACCGAATACAGCCGTCTAAGCGGATATAAAGCTATAAAAAATATAGACAGTCATGCAGGTTTTCGGGATTGGTTTATTTATGAAAAGAAAAAATGCGGTTTTACCATAGAACTTGGCATTGGTGTCAATCCGCTTCCGCTAAATCAATTTGATGAAATTTATGAAAAGAGCAGAGGGATTTTCTGGGCTTCTTTATATTCTTTAAAATGATGAAACAATTAGGTTGACTGAAACGTAATACTAGATGTGACAGATAAGAGGGGAGCATTTGTTGATGAGATTCAGACTAACACTACTAGCATTCATAACGGCAATAATATTCACTGGCTGTTCACAACAATCTCATCAACCACATGATGTTTCTGAACTTGCAGAGATACGAAAGCCAGCAACAGTAGAACGATACATTTCTGTTGATTTTCTTGAGGAGAAAAATCTTATTCCCATCTCGGATGAGAATTTCTTTTCAGTTGAAGGCTGGCTTGATAATCAGCATGTCCTTTATTTAAGCGAGACTGCGGAAAAATCAACGGTTTATAAATATAACCTCTTTACAGGTGAAAAAGAGAAAGTCTTCGAATCGGAAGCGTCAATCGTGCAGCTCGAATTGAATCCTGATAAAAACTTAATTCTTGTTCACGCCAGTCCATCGAGCTTTGAGGCAGAAATAACGATTATTGATCCAATGGGCAATGTGAAGACGAAACGGTCTATTCCTTCTTCTGAGCTTACTTTTTCATGGAGTCCTTCAGGAGAACGTTTATTTTTGACCTCTTTTGATGAGAACTGGACGTTTCAAACTTTTATCTTGAATATGAGCGATTTCTCATTAGATAAAAATCCTGTGGATATTCCATTCATTCAGTGGCTGTCTGATGAGGATGTAACGTATCTGAAATGGGATGAAGCGGAACCTCAATTAACAGCACCTTTATATAAGCATTCATTAGTGAGTAAGAAAGAAGTTTTGATTGAAGAACATATTATTTCTCACGCGAATTTTAAAGATCTTTCATTTGCTGTTGTTGTTGAAAATGAAGAAAAATCAATCGGTTCTTACACTTTTTATGATGATAATTACGAGGATTACATCTATTCTTTTGATGAAAAGCTGCTGCCGCTGTACTCGGAATGGCTTGTGCCTGAATTTGATTATTCAAGCAGAAGCGGCCTGTTTTATACATTTGTTCCAACAGAAGAAAATAGTTTCAATTTAACAGCCGTTGATCCTAAAAATAAAAAAACAGAGATTGTCTTAAAAAATATTGAAAACAGCGACATCAAACTTTCTCCAAACGGAGAACTGGCCTTGTACGGCTCCTATTTAGAAAAGGTAATTGACTTGAAAGGCTCCGAAATTAAAGGTATTGTAAAGTGAAATCACTTCAGGAGGCGGTAGAGTATATGGCAATTGCAGACGTAACTGTTATTCCGATAGGCACTGAAACGGCCAGTGTAAGCGAATATGTCGCTGCTGTTCAATCAATTCTTAAAGATTATGAACGCGAGGGCAAAATTAAATTTCAGCTTACTCCAATGAATACAATTATTGAGGGTGAGTTATCTGATTTGCTCGATGTTATTAAAGCCATTCATGAATCACCATTTGAGAAGGGGATTAAGCGCGTGGCTACTAATATCCGCATCGATGACCGCAGAGATAAATCTTCAACGATGGAGAGCAAGCTAAACAGTGTAAATCGCCATTCAAAGTTATAATTAATACCGGAAAAGAAAAAGCGGCTCTAGTCTATTTCTGCTTGCGCAGACTGACTCGAGCCGCTTTTTGTCGATTAAGAGATAAGAAAGTATAAAATTTTGCGCTTGGATGGTGAGCGGAATCGCTCAGGCTTCTCGGACAGAAAGGATCCGCAAGTATTGGCAAACAGCGCCTTTTCTGCCGGATCCTTAATTGTCTGCCTGTGCTAAACGGGCACTTGCGCTTTTCTTATTAATGCGCAGTAGGAAATCCATGATGGATGATAGTCATGACAGTGAACCATCCAAATACTGCAAGAGTACCTCCGGCAAAGACGATGCCAAGTACGTTTTTGCCTTTAAACGAGCGGTAAAGTCCGTATACAGACAGTAATGTAACTAGAGCGAATATAATAACTAATCCCATTTTGAAGCCCCCTGACGTATGTAAGTCTTTTTTTTATGGTGAAATGTAATCAGAATGAAAAACAAAATATTCCTTTTAATATTTTAAACGTTTTCATTCTTTTTGTCGAGGTCGAAATCAACCGTTACTTCATATGATTGAGCAATTTTTTGAACAAGCTCAGAGTCGTGGCTGCCGGCATAAAACGTCTGATCACTGACAGCAAGTAAATGTTCTTCAATTTGCAGGATGCACATTTTCGTCTGAGTGAATTCAGTTGATTTAAGCTGAAAATGACAAACCATTTCTTTGAATAGGTAGTGATTGCCTGTCTCTGAAATCATTCCATAGTCAGTATAAGAGCTGTATATCTCTGTTGGATGCAGCTTTATTAATTCGTGCATTTCCTCATAGATGTTTTTGGAGATAAATTGATTTCTTAATAGGATTGCCTGCTTGTAACAATCTGTTATCAGTATACTGCCGTCTGAATCACAGTATTCATAGTCGGCAATTATGTCTTTAACATCTGCCTCTGAATGAAATTCGACTCCGTAATACACTTTCACCCCGCATTTCACTCCCTAATTATTTAGTTCAACATAAGTTTAGTGTAAAATAGAAAGAAAAATCATGCAATCGGGGTGTTTATATGAAATGGGAGCAGATGCCTTTAGGCCCACTCCAAACGAATTGTTATCTAATATCGAATGCTATGAAAGAATGTCTTGTCATCGATCCTGGAAGTGAAGGCAGAAAGTTAATTCAGCATATTCAAAAAAGAGGATTGAAGCCAATCGCGATTTTGCTGACACACGCACACTTTGACCACATTGGAGCTGTAGATGAAATACGGGATCAATTTAAGATATCAGTATACATACACCGTCTAGAAAAAAAATGGCTTTCTAATCCAGCAATGAACGGATCAATTGCATTTATGTCACAGACCATATCTGCGCGTGAAGCAGATCACTTAATTGATCAGGAAGACACACTCACATTGGGCTCTTTTTCCTGTCAAATATACGAAACACCTGGACATTCACCAGGCAGCATTTCATTTTATTTTAAAGAAGGCGGCTTTGTTGTTTCAGGGGATGCTTTATTTGCAGGCAGTATCGGCAGAACTGATTTGCCGCAGGGTGATCACGGTCAGTTAATTAAAAGCATTCATCAAAAGCTGCTTACTCTTCCAGAGGATACAATTGTTCTGCCTGGACACGGACAAGATACGACAATCGAAATCGAAATGGAAAGCAATCCATATTTAAATGGTTTTTAAAGAAAAGATGATTCAGCCTGTTATTGACTTTATTAATAAACAAGGCGGAGCGATCACATACTCAGAATACATGAATCTTGTCCTCTATCATCCAGAGCTCGGGTATTATTCAAAAAGGGAAAAGAAAATCGGCAAAGATGGGGATTTTTATACGTCCAGCAATGTTTCTGATGTCTTTGCAAAAGTATTTGCCAATCTGTTTGCAAAGCTCGTTAAAAGCGGGGCTGCAGAGCCGTTCTTTTGTGAGCTGGGAGGGGGAACAGGAAGATTTCTTTCAGCTATGCTCCGTGAATGGGAAGAGATATCTCCCGAGACATTCAAGGTACTGACCGTATATTCTGTTGAAAAAAGCGGATTTCACAGAGAACTTCAATCAGCCAGTGTTAAGCTGAACCGTCATACATCTATATCTACCATAGATGATCTCCCAAAACCTTACAGCGGCATATTGTTTTCAAATGAACTGTTCGATGCCTTTCCTGTAGAGGTCATAGAAAAAAATAATAACCAATTGTTTGAAGTGTGTATTTCCTTTAATCAAGAAAATGAGCTTGTTGAAAAACGTGTTCCTTTAAAAAATGATAAAATAAAAGAGTACTTAAATTGGCAGAGAATCAACCTTTGTGAAGGACAGCGATATGAGATTCCGCTCGCCATGCTCGAATATTTAGAAAAGATAAATGCCTTAACTCATCAGGCAGTCATTGTTACAATTGACTATGGATATACAAATAAAGAATGGCAGCATCCAGCCAGATATGAAGGAAGTATGCGGGGGTACTTGAGGCATAGAATGATGACTCCGCTTGCGAACCCTTTTGAAATGGATCTGACTGCGCACATCCACTTTGATGCAATTGAGAAAAGAGCAATGGAGTTTGGCTGGAATTTGCTGAAAAGCGAAAGGCAGGATCTATTTTTGGCGAACTCAGGAATTCTCTCATACCTTATGGAAAATGGAGATCTAAATCCTTTTGGGGAAGCGGCCAAACAAAATAGAGCGATCAGAAGTTTAATTATGCCGGAGGGGATGAGTTCTTCTTTTCAAGTATATATACATGAAAAGGGAACAAACCTACGTGAAAAAGATATCTATTAAAAAAAGGTGAGCTGCCACTGGCAGCTCACCTTTTTAATTTATTAATGTCCGCCCTGTCCAGGCACCATCATAAATGTTGTCCAATATGTAAAGCCTACGAAGAAAACGGTTAAATATGCTCCAAAAATGTAAATATACATGCGTTCAGATAATTTTAAATAAGATAAAAGCACGAAAAATCCAGTCTGTCCGAAGAATAATAATGAAGTCGTTTTCATATCTCCCAAATAAAACATGACAGCAAAGATGCCAGTCCAAAAGCCTAATACTCGGAACATGCGATCCATATGTCAATCCCTCCTTTGTTTAGTCCCTAAGTCCATCACTTTTTTTATTATAATGTACGTCCAATACCATTGTAAATAGCGTTTACATTCTAGAAGTGCCATTTATGTAACAAAGTGTAAACTTTTTATAAAAAAAAGATGGTTATTCCAAGGTTTATTGCTGTACAAAAGTTAAACAAATACTGTACAATGAAATTAGAAAGTAAGAATTGCTGCCGGATGAGCGTTATTTTTAAACAAACCTTATACAAGAATGGGAGATGAAGAACAATGAACGAGTTACTTTTTTATAGTTATCCAAGCTGCACATCGTGCAGGAAAACTAAGCATTGGCTAAAAGCGCACAATATCGAATTCAGTGAAAAGCATTTGTTTCGTGAAACTCCTTCTTATACAGAACTCCAGAAAATTCTTCAGCTTACAACAGATGGCATGGATGAGATTTTAGCTACCCGCAGCCAAACGTATAAAGATTTAAATTTAAATATTGATGATCTTCCTTTATCAGATGTCATTAAACTTATTATTGATGAGCCAAAGCTTTTAAGAAGACCGATTATAACAGATGGAAAAAAGCTGGTCGTTGGTTATAATCCCCAAGCTCTGACAAAACTTGCAAAGAAGAAGGAAGTTCATAAATCTGTATCATAATTTATAAAGAACGATTCGTTCTTTATAGGAAACGAAAAAGTGAGAATAAGTGAGTATTCGTAAGAAATATCAAGTAAATATAATATATATTAAGAAATCAACCATTTTTAGCCATTTTCAATCCGCCATTTTCTTTGTATAGTGAATACAAATAGTTCATTATAAAGAACGAAAAGGTGGAGCTAAAATGACAGAAATTCAATTCTTTTTAGAGGGCATCGGCAATAGGAATGTAGCAACCGACTATTCAAGTCCAAATTATATTTCCAATGAAATAAGCATTGAGAAAGCCTCAAAGGATTTCGCTAAAAAAAACAAACTTAAATACATCGATCATGAAATTCTAAACAGCGGTTACCGGGTATATTATATGAAACCGTCATTGCTTAAATCCAAGCGCAAGCCGTACATTTATTACGCCAAAAGAGAAGCATAAAAAAACCCTGCGGACATTCGCAGGGTTTTTCGCGCTTAATAAACTGGGCTAGCTGGATTCGAACCAGCGCATGACGGAGTCAAAGTCCGTTGCCTTACCGCTTGGCTATAGCCCAAAGAAAATCTCTATTCATTATTGACTGAACAAGCAAAATTATACAGTAAGCCGTGAAATCTTTATTTTTTCTGGGAGATAATGAAATTATCAGACGGGAAAACGACTAAAATGGATGAAAAAACTGCATTTTAAGGATGTGCATTTTGAACGGAAAACAAGTATGCTTTGTTAAATTGATCAGAAAGGAGGATGTCATGAATTCAATCGAATTATTAAGTGAAAGAATTGTGGAAGAAGCGTGTTCATTACATGCATCAGATATCCATTTTGTCCCGAGAGAAAAGGATGCCGTTATTCAATATCGTATAGATGATGACCTTATCGAAAAGCGCTCCATCAGAAAAGAGGTATGTGAACGGATTATCGCACACTTTAAATTTTTGGCCTCTATGGATAATTGGAGAAAGAAGAAGGCCGCAAAATGGGGCCTTGGCCCTTTCAAATGAAACCATTGATGTTCAGCTGCGTCTGTCAACACTTCCAACAATCTTTGAAGAAAGTCTTGTGATCCGCATACTTCCAAATGAAGTTATTCCCTCACTGGCGCATCTTTCTCTGTTTCCCCACACAGCAAATAAACTTCTCTCCTTTATTAACCACTCTCATGGTCTGATGGTATTTACCGGACCAACTGGCTCAGGTAAAACCACCACTCTTTATTCTCTGATTCATTATGCAAAAAAACATTTTAACCGCAGCATTATTACCCTTGAAGATCCTGTAGAAACAAAAAGCTCTGAAGTTTTGCAGGTACAAGTTAATGAAAAAGCCGGAATTACTTATGCCGTTGGATTAAAAGCTATTCTAAGGCATGATCCTGACATTATCATGGTAGGTGAAATCAGGGACAGGGAAACAGCTCAAATTGCCGTCAGAGCAGCGCTGACAGGACACTTAGTATTATCAACGATGCATACTAGAGATGCAAAAGGAGCTATTTACAGAATGCTGGAGTTTGATGTCAGTTTATCTGAGATTGAACAAACCTTTATAGCAGTTGTGGCACAAAGGCTTGTAGCGGTAAAATGCCCATTTTGCACGAATGTTTGTTCTCCGCACTGCAAAAAAATGAGAAAGTCCAGACGGCTTGGAATTTTCGAGATGCTTTATGGGAAAAATCTCACTCTCGCATTAAAGGAAGCCAGGGGGGAAGAAGTAGATTGTGACTATACAACCTTAAAAGATGTGATTAAAAAAGGAATCGCTTTAGGTTATTTATCTAATCAGACTATGAATAAGTGGATCTATCAGTATGAAGATTAAAAAAAAATGGCTGATAAAAGATCAGGCATTGTTCTTAAATAGACTCAGCGATCTTTTAGAAAAAGGATATACACTCAATGAAGCAATGATATTCACATCGATTGATTTAAATGAGGAAAAAAAACAAGCTGTTTTCTTTTGCCTGCAGGAATTATCCAAAGGAGTTCCTGTCCGAACAGCTTTTGAAAAGCTGAGCTTTCACACTGAAGTGCTAAGTTACTTGTATTTTGCAGAACGGCATGGAGATCTTGAAATGGCTCTTAGAGAAGGGGGAGAAATGCTCAGCCGCAAACTTGTTCAGCATGAAAAAATGAAGAAAGTTCTGCAATATCCTCTTTTCCTCTTTTTCACAATCGGCATTCTTCTGTATATTTCCCAGTCAGTTATCGCTCCGCAGTTTCAGCAAATCTATCATTCCATGAATATAAAGCCAAGTATATTGACTGAAATTCTATTTATAATTTTTGAGGGAACAAAGATTTTTATTGTATTAATTCTCTTTCTTTTTATATTAGGCAGCATTTTTTACATCAGTTATTTAAAAAAGCTGCCTCCTCAGGAAAAAATGAGATTTGCGATAAAAATTCCGCTCTGGAAGAAATTTGTGATCCTTATTAATAGCTACTACTTTTCCCTGCAATTAAGCAATTTACTGAAAGGCGGCTTATCTATATATGAAAGCCTGACGGTTTTTGAAAATCAAAATTTGCTCCCTTTTTACAGGGATGAAGCTTCATGGTTTATTGAACATTTAAAGAAAGGAGAGCGATTTGAGGGTTTAGTGGAACGAAACTCATTTTATGAAAGCGAAATGACACAAGTAATTGGGCACGGACAAGCAAATGGGAATTTAGCGAGGGAGCTCTATACTTACAGTCAATTTGTTCTTGAGCGCCTTGAAGGCAAATTAATGAAATGGATCATGATGATCCAGCCCGCGGCTTATTTGGCTGTGGGAGTGACGGTTTTATTGATGTATTTATCAATGATTTTGCCAATGTATCACATGATGGAAGCTTTATAAAAAGACTCTTTTCGTAAATATTGTTGCTATTAGACTAAATGTTAAAAAACTTGAGTGGATTGCAGCGGAAGGAACTTGACTCCTGCGGGAAATAGAGCAAAATGGGAGACCCCACAGGCAACGCCGAGGAGGCTCCCATGCTCCCCGCGGAAAGCAAGTTCCTGGAGCGGAAAGAAACGGACAACATTTATCATGAAAAGCAACAATCTATGCGAAAACAGCCAATAAAAAAGAGGAGGACCACCATGGTTAAAAATGAGAAAGGGTTTACTTTAATAGAGATGCTGATCGTCTTGCTTGTCATTTCTGTCCTGCTTTTGATTACTATTCCGATGATAGTGATTAATAAACCTATAAAATGACAAATAAAGATGTAAAATGACATATAAACGAATAAAATGAAAATTAAACAAGGAAAATCTGTGTATATAATTCATAATAAAATAAACCAAGGAATTCCTAAAATATATATTCAGGGAGATTTTTGCATGGATACAAGATGTCCACAATGTAGAAGGAAATTTCAATTTCGTGATCATGTCCATTTAACTCAGGACAACGTATTAATGCATACTGACTGTTACAAAGGAAGTCCAAACAATATAAAACACACAGGAACTTTTCAAGATATTATTGGAATGTATTCGTTTTTTTATAGTTCTATAGTGCATTAATAAAGTATCAAAAGTATCTAAAAAAGAGTCAGCTTATAACTAAGAAAATCAATGGTAACTGATTCTTCTTTTCATTAATTTTTTGTTATTTCAAGAATGGTAAAGATTATTCAAATTAGACCAATGAAAACTGCACTTCTAATAAAATTCGATGTTTTTTCAGAAACTGAAAACTTCTGAAAAAGACCAGAAATAGTGACTATAACAAAATGAAAATAGAGAAATCCTAAGTTTCTGAATACTTTTCCGTTTTAATTGAATCTTAAGGTTCCTATATTGTAAATAACCAACCCTCAATTATCATTTTATTGGAATGTATTTTAAGCTGTTACTTAATTAAACTTAGTGCATGTTCCATGATTTTTATTATGTGGTTCGTTTTTTCAGGGTGTGTTTTGCAAGTTTCAATTAATTGTTTAGTAAGTTCCCTTATACGAACGTCTTCTATATCTATGACTGACATGTCATTTTCTATGGGGAATAATCCTAAATCATCCTGCAGTTTCTGCAATAAAGTTAGATGAATAGTATCGGTTTTCCCTGTCTCTAAATTGCTAAGGTATGCTGGAGAGACATCTAATTTTTGTGCATAGGAGTTAAGACTAAAACCTTTTTTTGATCGAATGTATCTGAGTCGAGCACCTAGATCTGATATCATTAAGACCCTCCTACATGTTATAGACTATTATATTTTATTCTATAAAAGTTAAAATTTTTCCTTTAATAGTTTTCTCTATGGAAAAATAAAAGTGGAACATGTTTCAAATTGATAAACTTAGTAATCAATCAAAATAGCTTTTGTGATGTTTTATATATTAACCGATTTGATATGTTGACCAATTTTATAGGGTAAATCAAGCAGAATATGGCTACTATAAAATAAGACTTGTTTTTTTATGTGGTATTTTCTAGTAGTATAGAATTAATAGTCTATTTTTAGGAGGTTCTTCTGTGGCAGAAGCTGTTGAAAAAGTTGTATCAATTGAACCAGATTTAGTAATTAAGAAACCTGTAAAAAATGAATTATCTTCATTATTGCGTTCTCACCCTAAAGGGAGTCGGTCAGAGCTTCTTGAAAAGAAGTATGGAATAAAGTTGAAAATGACCGCTACTTTAGATGCAATCAGTAAACAGATTGAAAAACATGAAAACTCAAAGGAGATTATTAGCGACCTTGTGGAAATCAAGGAATGTGCAAGTAAGGTTCACCATGAGAACTTTATTGAACTCTGTAGGAAATATGGCATGGAAAACTTGGATTACCAAGTTCCCGTCAAAGAGGCAGTAACACGTTGTCTGATTGAGATGCCTGAGCAATTCAAAACGATAGAAGTTTTGGCTACAGTAAATGCCCAAAGAAACTTCGAAGTGTTAAAAGGGAAAGACATTGAGGATGAAGTGCAACTTCAAGAGGGGCATGGTGAACAGTTAAAAGAAGTCATGCAGTCATATCTTGAGCAGGAGCGTCAGTATATTGTCAACATAGAACAAGTGGGCTTCGAGGTAATATTAACAGCTCACATCGAACAGCGAAGGAGGACGATTACCACAATATCAAGCGGATCTTCTATCACTGATATTACAGTTACCCCTGCATCAAAAGTTGTAGCAAAGTATGACACAAAAACAAATAAAATCCACATGAGAGGCGGTAATCAAAAAAAGTTAAAAGATTGCATATTACAAACGATGGGTCAAGTACTTTTTAGCGATAACAACCACTTCTATACTGAACAAAATAAAAGCTATTCTCTAGAAAGTCTTGTTTCAGAGGGATACGAGATGAATATCGATGAAGAGCTTCAAGAAAAAGTTGCTTCTGCACGCATTGTGGAGCAAACCATCATAGTACCCCATCAAAATGAAAGTGTCATTCTTACTGTAAAGTCTAGAGATACAGAACAATTTTTAATATACCTGTCAAATGGGGAATTAGATCTGTCAAAACAGAAAAGGAAAAGTGTGACTATTGATATTGTCTTAAAAGATAAAATGGCGGCTTCGCAAAAAGAAGAAGGGGACAAAGTTATCTCAATTCCCAAAACTGTTCGAGTCACAGTTACAGATGATAGCAAGATTTCCTATAATCCTAAATATAACGCAATAGTCGCCACTTGCTTGGCAAAATGGGGGATTAAACTTGGAGTATAAAGACAAAACAGGTTTAGAACACTATTTCAGTCTATCCCGCTTTCACCCTTTTAAAAATGTGACTCACCAGGAATTATTAAATTCTCCAAGTGGTTCTGAAAAGTGGTTTGTTAAAAAAACTAAGGAGACACTGGTTTGCTCTAGATGTATTGGAAGAACATGTCATGTTTCTTTTCACCACTCTCAACCTTTTATTCTGTGTCCTGAAGGTGAGCCTGAAATCATTGAAGTGGATGACAACAATCGTTACAGTTATGAGTTTGACAGGACTAGATTATACGATTTCCTAAAAGAACCTCTATCTTTGGCATATCACGAACCAAAAGAGTATGGAAAGCTGGCTTTGTTAGGAGAAAATAGCTATAAAAATATTGATTGGCTGGTTGGTTTCGTCCCAACCTATTCCATCACAAACAGTATTTATGATTGTTTAGCAGGATTAAAAGAAAACCAGAAAAACGTCTTACTTATTCTTACAGATGATCTATCTTCGATGGATTCTTCCACTCTCGGTTTACTTTCTACACATGGGATTTTTGTTGCTTCATGGGATTCGCCATTGGAGAATGCGTTGTCTGAATTATATGATGATCAGAAAGCTAACTTATTTGTTCGAGAAACATTTCGTAAGATGAAACAAGAGACAGAAACAGAGCTTGAAATTTCTGCTTTAGAAAGAACAGCTACACATGCAGACGGTGACGGTTTTGAGGAAGAGGTTTATAAAGTCATTAGAAGGTTTTTTCAGACAGTCGTACCATTTGGAGGCCAATATAAAGGGTTTGCTGTACCAGATGGACTCATCACACAAGGAAAACACACCCCATTTCCTGTTTTGTTTTATGATTGCAAGTCATTTAAATCTGAAGAATACAAGCATAAACCCCAAATACCTATGCAACTGTCTTATTACGAAACGTTCCTCCAAGACTTTTATCGGGACAACCAAGTGGAGAATTCTGGATTTATTATCTTCTCGAGTTCATTTCCTGAAGAGGTTAAACAGCAAATTACTGGGTCTGCACAGTGGAAAACTGTCTTTCAAAGCAGCAAGCTGTTCTTTATTAGCGTAAGCGTATTGGAAAGAATAAAAAGAATTTTAGATTTGTTTGAGACAAACGGTAATTTTCTTTCTGAAGATTTCTTTCATTTATGCTTTAAACAAAAAACATCTCTGATCAGGCAGCCTAAAGCTCGTACCTATTATGAAAAGATTTTTGAACATAATGTTCATTTCAATTATTACTTTTTAAGTGAAGATCAAGTTGAGGTAGCCTTAGTTGTCTCGTTTCTAAATTATGTATCGTCAAATAATCAGATGGAAGGCTTAAGCCGCTCATTGAAAGAAGTATTGGAAAATGCTTTACATGAGAATCTGAAGAGAAAAGTTGAGAAACCCACAATGTTTTATTTATATGAGGTTTTTATGGGGAATCTAGAACAACTTAGAGCAGAACTGCATCCAATGTCCACTTTCTTGATTTTAATGAAACAGGAAGAAGAACTTTACAAGATTCTCGGTGAAAGTAAATTTAATCAGTTAAAAGACGATGTAATTAATCAATTAGAGTCATTGGAAGTTCAAATAAAATAAATATTCTGGTCACCTGAAATCTAACCATTTACTCGAATAAAAATCGTATTCCATTTATGATTTAAACCCTTATCAGCTACATGAGAATTCTGACTAAGCACTCTATTTAAATAGTAGACTGGTTTTACGGGGTGTAATTCGATTGGAAAACTTCTTAGGTTTTGCTTTATATATCTATGTAATTTTTCTTTATTATGAAATTCGCAATGTACCTTTTAATTCATCATATACAATCACTTTTGAAATTGATCAGAATACGAAAGAAAATAAAAAATAATTACAAAAAAAAAACTATGCCAAATAATATAGATTTGGTATAGGTTTATATATACAGTTCTGCTCTTTTTCCTAATCATTCTGAGGATAAAAAAGATCATATTTTCTTGGTTCTTACTCTATTAATTTCATTGGAGGTCACATGAAACAAAGTTCTAGTTCGAAAGGAATAAAGATTTTTTATGCAGTATTAGTAGTAGCGGTTATATTATTAGCTATTTGGGAAATTCCATCTCAAGATAAAGAAAATATAAGTAACAGTGATACCAAATTAACAACTTCAGGTACAAGTCCTGACTCTAAAATCAGCAATAAAACTGGTAAAGATAAAAGCAACTGGACTGATTTAGTTATAAAACCAATCGTAGAAAACCCAATAAATCAGGTTATTTTTAAAATTTTGTTTTATCTTATTGTGTTAGTTAGTTTATTTTTAATTATTCCTGCAGGTTTAGCTACTTTAAAAAGATTCAAGTTGTTTAATTTTGAATTTGAATTAGTAGAGAAGGAGCAAGTACAGAATACAATAGTTGATTTAGTTAATATTTATGAGGGTAAAGCTAATTACATAAAAGAATTAACAAAAGTTGAAACTTATCAAACTATCGTAGATAGCTTTGTAAGTAGTACTGGTAAAGTGGATTTTTTTGCAGCACTAAGTTGGTTTTTAAGTGATATGAAACTGAATTATAAAGAAAACTTCGATAAAAATATTAATTGGGTATTATTAGAAGTTGATTCCAATGACAAATTTAAAATTATTGAAAAAGATAGTAGTGGAAAGTTTAATTTGAACAAAAAAGGTAATCATTTAATGAAGAAGAGTATATCAGAGGAAAAAATTCAAGCATTAATAGATGAGAGTAGGTTTTTTACTACACATTATTTAATGTTACCTTTTAAACAAGATGGAAAAAATTATGTTATAGTTGTTTTCGATTATCAAGTAGGGTTTGATGCATTGGATGAGTCAATTTTAGAAGGTTTATATAGAATCATTCGCTTAAGTACTGACGGTATTGAATATTCGATCTTATCAAAGAAATTTTTTCAAATTCTTAGGACAAATAGTCTTATATAAGTAGTTGTGCTTAATTAAAGAATTAATTATAATGAAATTAAAGGGGGTAAGCAATATGCCTCAAAAGAAAATTAAATTATCAGACCATGAACTTAATTTGTTAAAAGAGCTTGAAGACATTATTATAAAAGAAAATGGGGATCTTTTATTTGTGCAAGTAAAGAGCAGTGAAACGATGACTACGCATAAAAAAAGACGGAATTTAAGAACTAGAAAGACGAAAAAAAATAGTCCATCGATTAGGGCTGCATACTCTAAATTAGGAATTTGACCATATCTCATAGGGGATATGGTTTTTTAGTTAAATAAAATTAATGTAAGGTACATAAAATATAAATGGAGGTGATAAATCCGTGAGTCTTAAAGATGTTATGGAAGAGTACTTCAACGGTGTAAAAAGGGAGCATAAATTAAAAGCAAAAAATTTAATCAAACATCCAAACTGTATGGAAGATGTAAGGAAGAAAGCAATAGCTTTTCCTATAATTAATAGAATGATCACTGACTACTATCGAAATCAATTTAGACCATAAGAGAACCTGTTAATTTTGCTCTAGATCAATGTATTAAAACCCGTTAAATTAAACGGGTTTTTCTCTATTAAAGAAAATGCTACTGCATCTAATGCAGAGTTTTCCCTCCTAAAACGGAACCCCTAGCATTCAGGCGATTAAAGGAATTATTCTGTCGCTATTTTAACTGCGTATCCATGCTCTTGGAATAAATGAACCAAATATGAACCATCAATTAAGGTAATGGGCTTATCCTTAACAAATTTGTGACTGTCATTTCCATAATAGCTTGTGGTGACCAAGAAGCCTTTTACCGCTCCTTCATTAATCATCGTTCCATATAGGTCACGTACTGCAGATACAGGAACAACTTTGTTATATCGTTTAGCTTGGATGACAAATGTACCGCCACGAATAGGATCAGGATCATAGATCACGACATCCACGCCTCCATCTCGGCTGGCCTTTGTAGTCCTCACTTCACTGCCATTATTGGAAAACATTCGTTCAAACAATCCGCGTACAAGGTGTTCAAAGTCTTCCCACGGCATTTTAGCAATATTAGGAATGTTTTCTACCTCCACTAAAATGTCTCTGGATTCAACAAATCTTTTCTCGTTCATCGTGAACTGCATGTAAGGTTTGACAGGTGCCACATTTTTTAAAGCACCAATTGATAGACCGTTTAGTTTTCTAAAGCACTCTTTTGGATCCACTTTTTCTAGATTAAGGCGTTGGTATTCCTCTTTTGATACATGTAATGTAAGAATACATGAAGTATATTCTTGACCAGTAGAGAGGCTTGTCCCATGTATCCACCCATTAAACACGATTGAATTAAGACATTGGTTTGCATCAGAACTAAATATCTCATGCAGGGTTTTCAATGTAAGTTGGTAGATAACAGAATCATAAAAAAGGTCCAACTCTTTTTGATTCATGTGCTTTTCAACTATATCTTTCCGAGTTTTAACATATTTCACGTCTATTGCTTTAGGTATCTCGCTTTGTTTAGGAAGAATGTAATCAACAACCATAATTTTGGTGTCATTCACATAATTGATTTCAAAATTACGTTCAAAACCTATAGGAGCGGGGGAATTCATCAGCACGATTGAAAAATAGTCGCAAATAGCTTTAGGATCTTCATTTTTTAAACCATCCTTTATCCCTTGTATATATTGATTGTGACTGTTTTTACTTGCTTCAAATAACCGCTTTTCTCGAAGATACTCTTGGTAAGACTTATCCTTCTCAGATTTGTGAAATTGGTAATCCGATTCAAATTCTGTTTTGGCTGCTTCCTCAAACTTCAATCTCGATTTCTTCATAAACGGAAGTATTTCTTCCCAAAAAGAAGGGGAGGGTACATTGTGTTTTATGAAATAATCATCAAGTTGAGGCGGCGATTCTTTGTATGTAAAAGGAGGCATTTCTTCTTTTTTCATGAGGTGATTCCAATTGATTGAATGAGTTTTTTCCGCCGAATGGAGGAGCATATTTTTATATTCATAAAGTGTTTGTTGTACTTCTCTCAATAAACCCTCGGCTCGCATCAATTCTCGCTCTTCGATGGATTTATTTTTTATTTTCTGTACTTGAGAATCCCATCTCGCTTTTTGATCATTTATTTTCTTTTCCATTTCTGTCCAGGTTTTTGCAGTAAGTTTTTTGCTAATCCCTAGACGAGTGTTGAAAATTGTTTTTTCATAAGGATTCTTTGTTGCCAATTCCATAGCCTCCATCTTTTATCTAGTTTGAATACATTCTAAAGCACACGATTTAAAAATACAAATTATGGTATAAAGATAATGAACATTAGGCACAAACTGTATAGCGAGGTGAAATCATATGTGCGGAAAAGAGAAAGGGTCCGAACAGAACGCCTGGTTTCAGGAGACAGTAAGAGTAGTGGATGCGGGAAATATGAAGTGCGAAGCGAAAAGAAAATGAATTACTCCGATTATTTGGCGGTCAAGAAAGCTACCGTGCATGAATGAGGTAAAGCAAAGAAAAGGGGGAGTTTAATTGAAAAAAAGGTTCGTATTATTTAGTTTTATAAGCATGTTTATTTTACTTACAGCCTGCACGTCTAAACCGCCTGTTGAGCTAATTCGTTCAACGATTGATCTGAAAAATGATAAGCATCACCTTGGCTCAATGACGATCATGACTGGAGAAAGAGAAGGCGAAGAAGTTGTTCCAACAGCTCTTTATTATTCCATTACCCTTAAAAATACCAGCTGGAAGAAACTTGGGGAAGAAGATCCTGAGGAACAGGTTTCGATCAAAATCATTCCTAGTGAAGAGTTGATTAACGCTTCGAAAAACATTGTCGGGTTTAATATTTTCAATTCTGATGAATATGTGGACTCAGGTGTCGGTTTCGGAGTGTCTTCTGATGGGATCATCCCAAAAGGAAGAACGGGACAGTATGATATGTATTACGATTTGGGAGTAGAGGATGCTAACCAATCTGAATTTAAGGTAGCTCCTTCAAAGGAAGCGTTGGAAGAATTATTGAAAGTCTCCTCACACGCAACAGTCGTAGTCTATGAAGGGAAAAAGGAAGTAGCTCGATTCGATTTGAGTAAGTAAGTTTCATTCCCACATTGCTAAAAACAAACGCATTTGGCATAAATGCGTTTTTGTGTGTGTTTTATTAAATGTCCACCAAAAGAGAACCCGTTAATTGCTAGTAAATAATCTATTTTTATTCCATTACAATCAAATATTCTATTTAAGCCGCTTCTATTAATCCTGCCAATTTGAAGTTATTCGTTAATAATTGTATGGTGGTTTTTTATTATTGCTAAAGTTATAAGAAACATAAGTAAATCCATAACAGATTAGAATCAGCGTATCACTTGGATAAGTGAAGTACTTAGGTCTACTTATCTTTAATGACATAAATGGGTAATGAATACACTATTCTTGCTAAACTAAAGTGTTAGTTAGTTTGTAAAGACGCCTTAAAGAAACACATTAAGATGGGTTCTGTTTTAATGCAAATACAAAACAGCACCCTTAATAGAATACGTAAACTTTAAAATACACATCATTAATGACGTGTATTTTAAAGTTAAACATAGATTTGAATTGATACGGCTATTCAATTAACGCCCCCTTAGTTGAATAAGATTGTTTCATTTTACCCTGTCCTTTGGAAATCCCTTGGCCCATTTGAAGGTTTTTTACTTGTCAGGTATAAATATGATCCTATATTCTGAACCCAATTTTTCTTTCAACTTTTCAGTTAGGTTTTGCCCGATTGCATTATGTTCATTAGTTGAGATTTTCTTATATTGTTATATCCATTGAAATAAGTCATTTTTAAAATTATCTTTCAAAGGAAATTCATCAATATCAAGATTCCATCCACATATGGTGCACCAAATTGGATCAGCCCCATAATCCGCTTCAAGTTTAAATGAATACGTAAATTTGCATTTACAAATATTTTTTAACATCAAAAGCCAGCTCCCGAAAATAAAGTCCTCAATATAAAAAAGCGATCACACTATGCAGCAATCGCCCCCTTTAATTGAAGATCACATTACAAACCTTAGAGACTATATAAATGTATTACTTCACAAGGCTTCTGATATATTCAATTCTCCAGCTTATAGCCTCGTCGTTGAATCCTTTTGACTTAATCATTGCAAATTGATAATCGTATCCGATCATTTCCGATGTTTTATAAGTGAGGAAAATTCTTTCTCCTTCAATTTTAAACTCCTCAAGATCAAGCACTGAATTAGGACGCCATTCTATGGCTCGATTTCTAAATGAAACACTGCAAGGGCAATTTCCTTTAATTGTGCCGAAGTCTGTGTACAATGAGTATGCAAAAAAATCTATCGCCTTGCTAAATGATTCTTCACCTTTATATACTTCGACTATACGTACTGCTTCTAGGAAATCTTTGTACGAAACTGGTGATTTGATACTTTCAATTTCTTTTTCGAGTTTGGAAATATTGCTTTTCAATCGTTCATTTTCATTCATTGTCTCTTCAGTCTGATTTAAACGCTTTGCTTTATCCTGTTTAAAAACTGAGACCTGTTCTGAGAGTTTGTCCTTTTCATTTTGAAGTTCCTCTGCAACATTATCCATTCTTAAGTTATCGGTAATAATCATTGCGAGAAGAATTAAAAATACAATGAATACATAAGTTCTTTTTCTCATAAGCGTTCGCCACCTCATTCTTTAATTCATTAAAATCTAGTAAAGAAAATAATAAATAATAAAATAGCTTATAAAAAACAATATGGAGCCAACTAGAAAGGGATTAATGATTAAGTAACTTTCTTCTCGTTTAATTTGATAACTTCCTGCCATTGCATTGAAAACGGAGTATTCAGAATTACTTGACAGAAATCCCCCAGAAGAACTGAGCAAGAAAGCGAGGAAAACAAATAAAGATGAACCAAAGAACATAGTCTCTGGAAAACGGGTATTAAAAGTAAAAATGATAGCAGTAATTAATATAGATTCAATTACCACTGTTAATAAGATTAATAAAATATACTTCTTCATAATTTCACCCCCGTTATATATATGACTTAATATACGAAATTAAATGATAAATGTTTCATTTTTCTGATAATTATAATGATTAAAGTTCGTTAATTACTCTTCTGGTATAATTTCATATCAAAAAAGGCTGCAATTAATGTTGCACGCCCATTTAATTATGCTTCTCCTATATTTCTGTTTATTCAACAATCCTGCCCTTTACTTCAATAAGAAGAGGCGACACTCTTTGTTAAGCAATCGCCCCCGATTGTTGAAAAACATTTTAAAATTTGAAGTGCATTATCATTTCTCAAATCTAACTAACGTTTTTGTTGGGATTTCAATCTGATCAATGTCAAAACTATTGATTTTCAAAGTTAACTCTCCTTCTCTCTTGTCAGCTTCTTCACCCACCCAGCAGCTAAACAGCTCAAAAAAATCGTCCTTTATAAGATGACCGTCCATAATCCTGCACAATTCTGTTAGCTTTTTTTTGGAGTCTTCACGCGTTTCTGCATCCAGATGTTCCGTAATTTCAATCCCCCAATGACTTGATACTTCATATACAAAAGGAGTAGAAAATTGATATTCCTTTACATCTTTTCGCATTTCTTCATCTGAAAAGCAGTTACCAATTACAATCAAATCCTCTGAGCTTTCATCACTCGTTGGAATTTTTACATTACTGCCAATATAACTTGCTAAACTCATTTTTTCATCACCACTTTAAATTAAATGTTTTCTACTAGAATCCATCAAAGAAACTGATATGCAAATAGGGCTATGCTATGCTGCAATCGCCCGATTGTGGGAATAAATCCTTATTTATATTAACAGTAATACAATTGGACCATTTTTATAATTCATAAAGGAAAATGAATTATAAATGCAGAATTCATCATACAATAATTTACAATTCAATAAAGTCATAAAAAGATTAACATATTAAAGCAGGAAGGAGTGGAACTAATTGAATAAACAGTCTAAAAAATTACTCATTATCGCTGCGTCTGTAATCTTTCTTGTCTTAGGATTTATTGGAGTTGCTACTTTCTTCTCTACATAACATTATTGTTTTACAAACTTGTTCTTCGTAAGGTTTACTAGTAAAATTCAAATGCTGGTTACTCGTAATTTAAAAAGTCTCGTTCCCATTCTAAAGGGATCCGTTTTAGAGTGCAAAACACAGAATAGCAGCCTAATTAGCAATACAATTAGCATAACTTAACGAGAAAAGACTCGTCATAATTTTATGATGAGTCTTTGTTTCGTATATGCAACTGGAAGCTGTTATTCCGATAAAGCCCCCTTATACGGTTTAAAATTATTTCTTATTAAATCGTAAATAAACAAAGACAAGTATGATAGCAATTATCGAAATTATTATTGAGTACTCTACTATCATAAAGAAAAAATCTGGATAAGAAGTTACTTCAGATGAACCCATACCGTTTACATCTTCTGTAAACTTTGTTCTATTTAAGAATACTAACAGCAATGAAAAAGAAGTTATAAATGAATAAATAGCAGTTTTAACTAAAATTTTCTCCAAAATAAATTCCTCCATCTATATAATGACATTGAATTGAATTATTAAACAACAATTCTTCACTTCACTTCACTTCAATAAGAAGTTGCGATAACTTTTTAAGCGATAGGCCTATGACTGAATCCAGGTTCACCTAGAAAATAGGCAAAGATAGTGAACAATATGATAATCGATGCAAATAATACCATCCCTAAACCGATTGAGAAAACATAGTTTGGCTTATTTATTTTCAGTAATGGGATACCGCAAAGCAAGCTTGTAATTCCAAATATTAAACAGGAAGTAGCAGCTAAAACAGGAGGCAAAACAGAAAGCAATGAACTGATAAACAGTAATATGAAAAACAGTTGCAATGTAAAACCAACCCACATAAACGAATTGTATTTAACGGTCATTAAGTTCTCCCCTTTTTTCAATTCTTTTATTCAACAATCCTGCCCTTTAACGAAATATCCTTATATAGACTTTAACATAAATACCCAGTTTCCTGTTGTAGAAGAATCAAAACAGTTTTCAAATGCAGAGAAAAGAGTCTGTCGTTATTTCATCATGAATTTTCAGTTGAAGTTATCTTGTATAATATGACTTAATGGTATCAGCAATGTCGTTTTAGATAATGCAATAAAAGGGGAGTGAATCGCTTGGATCAAACAGAAGTCATGGCATACTTCTCATTATTTGGAGAAACATTTCCGACTGATGAAGTAACTGAAATGCTGGGGATTGAACCAACTGAAGTATACAATAAGGGAGAACTCATAGTCAGGTCGCCCAATCCCAACGTGGTGACGAAAGGGAGAATCTATCGAAAAGAAACATCGTGGTCATTTGGCACGGTCTATGAAAAGAGTTTTGATGTCAAATACCAGTTGGACCAAATTCTGAAACCGCTTGAAAATAAGGTGGAAATCATCAATCGATTAAAAAAAGCATACAATTTAACAGCTCAAATTACCATCGTAATAAAGATGGAAGACGGAGCGACACCTGGGCTCCATCTGGATAGAGATCAGATTGAATTCGCGAATCAAGTCGGTGCGGAATTTGATATTGACCTTTATGTAAACCCTTATAAAGGAAACTTTGAGGACTAGAGCGTATGAATAGGAGTGGTTCTATGAAAAGGTACGATAAACTGCTGATGGCGATTCATAATGAAGAACGGAATTGCTATGCCTTAAAAGGTAGCTGGCTCTATATAGCAGATAAGAAAGATACTAAAAAGGGGCTTTTTAGACTGCCGCACTACATCTATTATTTTGTTTCTTTGGATGATGAACGCTTACCTTCCGAATTAGGAGTGGTTAAAAAGATAGAGGTTCCAATTTCAGCAAGAGAATTTGCAGAACGAGATTATACAAGCCGAAAAAAAGATCAATCCCTTTTGACGGATGAAATCGTCAAAGAATATGAATGGTTTTTAGAAAAAGTTAATGCTCAGCCTGAACATACTCCTATGGCAGTAACATGGTTTGAAAGGGTGTTTCCTAAAAAAGAAAAAGAGCTGTGGGTACATAAAAAATTCTTCACGGGATTAACAAAGGAACAGAAGAAAGAGCTGTTTGAGGATTAACCATTACTAAGTTATATTGACTGGAAAAAGTGTTTCTTCCATACTAAAAGCAAAATAAAAAGCCCAGTCCTCGCAAGGAGCGTGGGCCTGATCACTATTATCTTTGAATTCAGATCATTTTTTATGCTTAACTTTCTCCCATTTTTCAAAAATGAAAAGAATCAATAATATACTTCCAATTAATAATGGAGTACCTATAAATAAGTAGTAATTATTTTTGGGTATTCCAAAGAATTTGGCAAGGTAAATGAAAAGGACCATCCATAAAAATACAACTAAGTTTTTTAACAAACTCTTCATTGAATACCAAGCCTTTCCCTAGGTAATCAAATCGCTCCGCCTTAATTTATTTAAGATATGATGTTATATGCTTTTATTAGTCTGGTCATTATTGTGAACCAATCCTTTAGGAGCGTTTCTTAATGATGAATTTAATAGGAAATAAAAAGATACTACAATAAAGCTAAAGCCTGCAAGATAAAAAACGGTTGTTTGACTGAATGATGTACCTACTAAACCTCCTAAAAGAGATCCTAAAGGCATTGATGAAGCTGTAACGCTTGTAATAACCGACATTGTTCTTGCTAACATTTTCTCAGGTACAATGCTTTGTATAGCTGTAATAAAAATGACACCTGTGGCTCCTACGGGGATCCAGGAAATTCCGAACAACAGAATACTTACTAAAGTAGAAGAAGCAAATACGGAACTTACCCAAAAGACAGAGATGGTTATATAGGAGACAATCATTAATTTTCCAAAAGGGAACCTTGCGAATAAGAACGCAGTTAACGCACCAATTAAATTGCCGCCGAATAAAGCAGTTAAGAATAAACCATATACTTCTGGTCCACCGCGGTAATCCGCATAAGCTGGTAAATTCGCCATAGTAGCACCAACCATGAAATTTACCACAACAGCTCCAAAAATGAATTTTGAGAAGCTGGTTCCGAAAACATATTGAAAACCATCTTTCAGTTCTTGGATATAAGTTTTTATATTGGCTTTCACCTTCCCTTTTTCTATCGCATTTGACGTCTTAACTGGTTTGCTTAGTTTAGTCGATTGTAAACCGAGAAATAATAAACACCCAATAACAAAAGTGATTGTATCAAAATAAAACAAATATCCTACGCCAACAAGAACGATTAATATCCCTGCTAAGGCATTAAAAGCTAAGTCAACACCTTGATAGGCAAACGATAAAAGAGAATTCCCTTTTAATAAATCATTTTTAGGCAGGATATGGGGAATGATGGCTAATTCTGCGGGATCAGAAAATTGATTTATGGATGAGATAATAAACATTAATAGCAAGAAGATAAAAATATTCAGAGAGTCAAATGTGATCATAACAGAAACAATGAAAAGGAGGAACGCTTGTATACCTTGCGTAATGACCAATACTTTTTTCTTATCCCAACTTTCAACGAACGGACCTGCAAGAAATTGAAGAGATTGCGGCAGCAAAATTAAAAATCCTGCTAGTCCTGTATAAAAGGATGATTTACCAAGTTCAAAAACAAACCACATGGCAGCGACATAATAGATGCTATCCCCAGCATTTGTAATAATTCTTCCAAGAAACAGGTATAAAAAATTTCGATTCTTGAATAAATTAAATATAAAAATCCTCTCCCATCTGTTGTGTTACATTCGAAGATGTCCTATAGATGTTTGATAATTCTCTCCTTTAATTATACCATTTTAAGGGAATCGTCATGTTTGAAATCCTTTATTTTATTCGCTTTTCAGTAAAATTGGAATGTGTATTTTACAATAGTTAGACAGAATGATTTACGTTGGAAGTTAACTCTGAGCACAGAGTGAGAAGGAGGATTAAATTGAAGAACTTGAAAAAGCGGATATCCGATTACATGAATCATTACGCAAAATCATTCCCAATCAGTGGCAATGTATTAGTTGCCATAGAAGGTAGAATTATATTTGAAGAATGCTATGGATTTTCTAATCTGGAACATCAAGTATTAAATTTCCCAACCACCAAATTCCGCATCGCCTCTCTTACAAAACAATTTACAGCAGCACTCATAATGATCCTAAATGAAAAAGGACTCCTCAAAGTAGAGGACAAACTGGCAGCATTCTTTCCAAAATATCCTGAATTCAGCAACGAAATCACTATCCACCATCTGCTAACCCATACATCTGGAATACCTGATTATTACGACTGTGTTCCCACTTTTATTGATCGAGAAGACAAGCTTTATTTAACACCTGATCAATTTATCTCTTTGTTTAAAGATGAGCCTTTGGATTTTAAACCAGGGTCAGATTGGAAGTACAGCAACTCAGGATATCTATTACTCGGCTTGATTATCGAGCGAGTAACCTCTAAAAAATTCGAAGAAGTATTGAATGATTACATCTTGACACCATTAGATATGAATAGCACAGGTTGTGATCATCAAAATTCCATACTGGCAAATAGGGCGGCGGGTTACATTAGACCTGAACAAGTAATGGAGAATGCACCATATGTGGAAATATCAAAGTATTTTTCTGATGGAGGAATGTACTCTACTGTCCGAGATTTGCTTAAATGGGATCAGGCACTATATAGTGAGAGCGTTCTTTCTAATGAGACTCTAGGCAAAATCTTTACACCTAATCGTAATAATTATGGCTATGGATGGTTTGTGGAAACCCAATTTGAACGTAGAAGAGTCATGCATGCAGGTAAGATAAGCGGCTTTGTCAGTCTTATCGATCGATATCTTGACGATAAGGTAAGCATAATCATGCTGGGCAATTATGATTTCATTAATTGGTACACTATTTCATATGGCATCGCTGCAATCATTTTTGGACATCCGCACCCTTCACCATTAAAGGAACCTTATCCGATTTCTTCAAAACTGCTTGACTCTTATTTAGGAGTTTATGAGAGTACGGATGGAAGAAGATTGACTGTCACTCAAGAACAAAAAAAGATCTACTTTAAATGGGGCGATGATTCCAAATTTGAAGTTTATCCTATTTCGGATGTCAGCTTCAGACGTATATGTGACGATGTAGACGAAGTTCACACATTTAGGAAAGAAGGAAATAGGATTAAGATTTGGGAGTATGAAAAAATAAGACAACAAAACTAGGGAGAGATACACCTATGACAGAAGGTGAAGAGTATTTGATGATGTACCCAAAGCTTAGAAAATGGATCAATCAGTGCAATGCTTGTCAGGATATTGGGTACAAGCCTGAATTGCCACTGGGACCTGTCAACTTATGACGGTGATATATCTGCAGCGGCTGATAATCTACGGGCGTTTTTTAAATGCCTTCAAATAAATGAAGTTGGTCTTTGTGATGTTTGCAAGAAATTCATAAAATGATCAAACCCCAAGAAGAGGCTTGATCATTTCTATTCACTTGGCATATGTTAACCAATTACTTTTTTTGTATCGGTTTTAGTTTTCGGCAGTAAATGTAAATGTTTCTTTTAATGGTCTGCCATTTTTATCTTGAGTCCAAATGATTTCCACTTCCAATTCCGTTGCTTTTTTAGCCAGAAGAAAATTTTGAAATTTATAAGGCATACCATCATTTAACTGTTTTGCAGTAGATTTCGCCATTTTCAAACGATCTTTATTGCAATCCCAATCTTCAGGACAACTAAAAAGTGAGAATTTAGTTTTAGAATTAGGTTCATTTCTAAACATATTAATTTCCACAGAAAATGCATCCTTACCAATGTTATCAACTTCTAAGGAGTAAGTGTGAAATTTCCCCTTAACTGGTTTTACATTTTCTTTTTCATCTATAGCTTCCCCAACTCGAACTGACCACTGTTTACTTGTTTGTTTGATTGGTAAGGTATCAAAGGTTAAAGCGTTTGCTCCAGTTGGTACAAAGTAAAAGAACAGGATGAATAATGAGCAGCAAACAAATGAGATTTTCTTCATGTAAAACCCTCCTTAATGTTATTTTTTTATTTTCTCCAATAATTAATGAAATATGAAAATAATGTTTAATTAGAAAGGGGTGGGCTTATGAAATGCTATGCTAACTGCGATAAAGATCTATCATTTGATCAACTGATTGAAAACTTAGGCACCTTTCCTAGAAAACAGTCGAACATGTTGATTGGGATAGACGGTTGTGGAGGTTCTGGAAAAAGTACGTTTGCACAAAAAATATACGAGCAATGTAAGGGTGTAACGATTGTTCATAAAGATGATTTTTACATTCCCTCTGCACAGCGTTTACCCCGCCATCCAACAAGAAAACCTATAGGGGCGGATTTTGATTGGAAGAGACTTTTAATTCAGGTTCTTGAGCCAATAAGCCAAGAAAAAGCAGGTCATTTTCAACGATATGACTGGGAAATAGACAAGCTGGCTGAATGGCATACGGTCCCTGTAGGGGGGATTGTTGTAATTGAAGGAGTATATTCCATTCGCAAGGAATTGGCAGATAGATATGATATGAAAATATGGATCGATTGCCCAAGGGAAATAAGACTTTCAAGAGGGCTTGAACGGGATGGTGAAGGGGCTCGTGATATGTGGATAAGAAATTGGATGATTTCAGAAGACATTTATGTTGAAGAGCATAAGCCGCACAACAGAGCAGATATCATTGTTCTCGGTAATCAGGCAATATAGCCAGGAGGCGATTAAACGATGGGCATCTTAAGTAAGTTGTTTCAGAAAATGTTTCTTAACGATCTAGATCGGTATAGCCAAAGTCTGGGTTTCTCTACGTGGAAAGAGTTGAGGGATCACTCCTTTCATATCTTTACGATTCCTCCTGATGCAGAATGGTTCATCACTGAGTTGCCGAACAAAAAATGGGCAGCATGGAATGACGAGGGGCAGCCACCGTTTGAATATGTTGAGTTTGCAACTTGGGAAGAAGCAATAAAATATGTGAGAGAAGTATTCGAGGAAAGCGGAATTACTGAAGAAAATTGGGAGCCTGAAGTTTTTGAGTTAAACGATGATTTGTTCTTGCTTTTGCCCGATAAAAATAAACGACCATTAGACTAAACATCATGGATTCAATTTAAGATTAGCAAAGAAACAGTCAAATTAGAATGGAACTGTTTCTTTGTATTTTTAGTGACGAATTCCGCCAGGATATTTGGGTTTTTATGTTAAAGTGTATATAAGTGGTATTCAATTAAAGGGCAGGATTGTTGAACAATGGGGATTAACTTTAAAAGTGTAAATTTTATAATGATGGGAGTATTTTTTAGATGTCAAACTACGAAAACGAAGAAATGCTAACAGGAGGAAATATCTCAACCGTATATCGTTCTGGAGATACTGTTCGTAGAAATTTAAAGCCAGACAGTACCAAAATTCACAAGCTATTAAAGCACCTGGAAAACAAGAGGTTCATTTATGCACCAAAGTTTTTAGGTATTGATGAAAAAGGTAGAGAGATCTTGTCATTTATCGAAGGAGAAACTGGTAATTATCCTCTAAAAGAATATATGTGGTCTAATGATGTTTTAAAAGAAATAGCTAAGGTGCTTCGTCTCTATCACGATTCTGTGAGTGATTTTCCAATGGAGGAAGGTTGGCAGTCAATAGATAACACTCCGCAACCATTTGAGGTCATTTGTCATAATGATTTCGCTACATATAATATTATTTTTAATCATAAACGACCAGTTGGTATTATAGATTTTGACGTTGCTGGTCCTGGCCCGAGACTTTGGGACATTGCCTATACCCTTTACACTTGCGTTCCCTTAAGTAGGGTTTATCATTCTGAAACAGGTGAGGAAGTTTTTTATTCTTTAGACCACACTGAACGGAAAAAACAAAGAATAAAATTGTTTTTTGAATCCTATGGGGAGGAATTGGAAGAAGGCTTTTTGGATATGGTATTGTTGCGATTAGAAGGGTTATGTAAAACAATTGAAAGAAAAGCGAACGAAGGCGATAGTGCTTTTCTAAAAATGATAGATGAAGGACACCTTGAACATTATCAGAACGATATTGAATTCATTCGTGAACACGGAAAAGAGTGGATTTAAAGAGGAAAAGGTTTTATTGAACAAACGGGGGCTATAGCTGCAAAGTAATTTGCTTTGGTCCTTCATTAACTAATTGTAGGTGTTAATCCAAGGAGGGTTAAGGCCTTTTTTGTTGAATTCTTTGAATGTCGTTATCAAATTTCTCAACCAACCTAGAGGGGTAATGAAATTATGAGTGATATGAAATTGGTAAGGGGAAAAGTCAACTCCTTTAAAGAGTTTATGGAAACTATCAGTGAGATCACTAAAATGCAATCAACTTTGGTGATTGGAATAGATGGATGTGGCGGCTCAGGGAAAAGTGCATTTGCTGATAAAATGAAAGAAGTACTCCCTAGTATAACAATTGTACATAATGATGATTTTTACTTTCCTTCATCACAAATTATAAAAAAACATCCTACACAAAAGCCAGTCGGTGCAGACTTCGATTGGAAACGTCTTTTAAATCAGGTACTGGAACCAATAAGCCAAGGGAGAGAAGGGCAATATCAACGATACGATTGGGAAACTGATTCCTTAGCAGAATGCCATACTGTGCCTGTAGGTGGTATTGTCGTAGTTGAAGGTATATATACCATTCGTCAAGAACTAGAAAATAAATATGATATAAAGATATGGATTGATTGCCCTAGAGAGATAAGGCTATCAAGAGGTATCATAAGAGATGGAGAAGACGCTCGTGAATTGTGGGAAGATAATTGGATGATATCAGAAGATATTTATCTGGAAGAGCAAAAACCATTCCAAAGAGCAGATCTTGTATTCAGTGGGACTAAGTGAACTTTTCATTCCGTAATTGGGGAGTTCTAAAAAATATGGATTAACGCCAATGGTGATTCAAATAACATTATAGGAGCAGATGATGGTTTTTATCAACGAGGAATTATTGAGTCTAGTTCTACTTAATAAAAATGACATTTCAGATTTGATTAAATTATCCAACTCTATTGGGTGGGATTATGATGAAAAAGAAATTGCGACAATTATGAGAACAGGTAAAATATACGGGCATAAAAATTGCAAAGGTAAGGTTGTTTCAAGTGCTGCAATCATCACGTACGATACTAAAGCAGCTTCAATTGGGATGGTCATCGTGGATAAAGCATATAGAGGATTAGGACTAGCCAAAGATGCTACTCTAAAATGTATAGATTCTGTCCCTAATACCGTTTCTATTATGTTAATAGCTACTGAAGAAGGGATACCTCTATACGAAAAAATAGGTTTTAAGGCTATTAATAGTGTACATAAATATCTATGTGAAAACTATAAACCTGTAAAATTTGCGGAAATCAATGGTGTTACTTTAGAAAATTTTAGTAACATTCATTTTAATTGTGTTATCCACATTGATGAGAAAGCCTTCGGAGCTAGAAGAAGTAGTTTCCTTTATAATAGGATAATTCAATCGGAAAATTGCATAGTGGCCAAGGATTATAAAAATAATGTTATTGGCTATGGAGCAGCTATTTTAGGTCCCGAAAACTTGATATTAGGACCCATTGTAGCTCCAGATAATAAGGTAGCTGCCTTACTCGTAAATAGCTTGGCATCTAGGCATCAAGGAAAATTAAGAATAGATGTACCGTCAGGTAAAGAGGAATTTATGATTGTATTACAAGAGATGGGATTTATGATGGTTAATAATCCTCCAATAATGATTATAAATTCACCCACTATGCCATTGAGAAATAATACACTATTTGGAATTGCAGCCCAGGTATTTGGTTGAATTAGTAAACATACAATAACGAGCGTTACAAAAGTTATTTGATGTTTCGTTAAAGGGGGCGATTGTTGAATAGCAAAAGAATTTTTTGGTTTTAAAAGTGATTATTTTAACTAACGAGTAAATTAGTTTGGTTTCACAACAATCTTAATATAATTAGAGAAAAAATGAAAAGAGTGAAAAAGTGAAACTGTTATTCGCATTTTTATTAATAGGAACATTAAGCGGTTGTTCAATTTTTGAAAAAGAGAAAACTACCGATAACATTTACCTTATTCCAGAAGGTTTTGAAGGCTCGATTACGGTTTTCTATGATGTACCGAGTGAACCAAAACTTAAAAAAGAGGGGAAGTACACAGTTATTCCAGTAACCGAGTTAGCTTTAGAGGCACTAAAAGACACTGATATTTATATATATGGAGCTTCATTCACTTCAACACCAAATGTGACTTATGGAGTTGTAACCGACAAATATTATTATGTCGATGAAAACGGAAAAAGAACGCCTATAGATAAGCAATGCGTTCATCAAAGTGGAAATGGGTCTTTTTCGGGTGCAAGTGATATAAAAATTATATACAGTGAATTACAAATAACAAAAACACATTGTAATCAGTCATTTTGGACTGATGGTATAGAGAGATATCACTCGCAACAAAGTGAAGTGTTAGGATTCTGGATGAATAAGTATGATTAGGTGAAAAATGCGGAATTTTCTTTTTCGACAAACGAGGGCGATAGCAGCAGATAGTGATCACCCTTTAGATAAGAATTGGGCAATTTAAAAGGAATAATCACTGTTTTAAAACAAGGAGACTAGTAATGAGAGCAGCAATTGAAGTTGAATTAGATAAAATAAAAGGTTTGAAATTACAGTATGCAGGAAGAGCCTCAAACCTATTTTGGCTGGGATTTGGAGAAATGGTTCAAATTATTAGAAGTGGCCAAACAGAAGAAACAGCAGAATATGCATTACATATACAATGTTCGTGGAGGATTATATTAGAAAACAAAATTGTTATAGCTTTTCGCGATTTCTATTCTCCAAACTCGTTGTGGGACGACCTTGATGAGGATTTTGATTGGGATATTCAAGGTAACAATCGATTTGATGAACGGATTAAATCTTTTTTTAACGATAATGAACAATTAATAGTAGAAGAAATTAAAGCAGATGATTTCGGGGGATTCGCAGCCATTTTATCAAATGGTTATAAGTTAGAAACTTTTCCAGACAGTTCAGAAGACGATGAGGATAGTGAGCATTGGAGGTTCTTTAACCGAAAAGAAAAAAGCCCTCATTTTGTTGTTTCTGGAAAAGGGATTGAAAGAGTTTAATCTTCCACAATCGGGGGCGATTATCCAAGAAGGGATAAATCGCTTCTTTTATTGAACTCTTTAAAAAGTAAGCAAAGATTTAAAAGGTAGGAGGATGACCGTTGGATAAAACAGTTACCTTTTCTTTCGCTAGTTCAAATTATGTAGGTATAGAAGCGACAGAAACATTTAGTCTTAAAGAATTAGGAATTGACGAGGAATTAAATGATGAAAATTTGAAAATAGAAATAGATAAATTATTTCAGGCTTGGGTTTGGGATAAGATTAATATTTCATACAGTATTGTAATAAGTGACTAGTTAAAGGTTCTATGTGCTATTTTGAATGCTGGACAAAGTGGGGCGGTTATCTAAAAATGAATAAGAAGCTAGGGTATGCAAGTATATTAGCAGGCTTAGTGCTTATGGGCCTGTCGGTAATTAATTTCACTACACCTATTGGTGAAAGGGAAATGTCAATTGGTCATACATATCTAGGTATTTCTGAACCAGTTCCCACTCTGTTAGGATTATTTATTGGATCAGTTTTAATTTGCTGGTCTCTTAACCTTATTTGGAACATATCAGCGAAAAAGGTAATTAAAATAGCGATATTATCCTTAATTGTCATTTCTCTATTTCCAATAGTCATACTATTCTTTTATGCTGGCTCCATTTAAATTTCTTTTAGGTGATTTATTAAGCAATCGGGGGCGATTGCAGCATATTGTGATTGTCTCCTTTATCAAAGATTATGACAGGATGTTAAATAAACTTATAGTAGTTATATACAAATGAAGGGGTTCTTAAATGGATTGGAATTCTAATGAGACGAGAATAAACATTCCATATACAGTTGGAAACTTAAAAACATTATTGGATACCCTGTGCAGTAAAGAAAACAGATTTTCCCAATATGATTTTGTTAATTGGTGCGATAACTTAACAATGGTATTCGATAATGATGAAGGTATCGCATTAGATGAGAATGATTCAATGGCTATAAACATAGCAAGAGATATTGAATGTCAATGGGATTTGTTTTTAGTAAATACATATTCATTAGAAGAATTGCAGAAATTAGACCTTTCAAAAGTAGAGCTTCCTTACGAGTGGTTAAAAGAATGGTTGAAGCAGTTAAACGAGAAGCAAAAGTGAAATCCTTATTAAGCTATCGGGGCGATTACTGCTCAAGGTAATCGTTTTTCTTTATTTTGAAAGCAACTAAATTACAGAGAGGTAAAATAATGAAAAATGATTTAATAAACAATCTTAAAATCCTTTATGAAACAGAATTAAAAAATGCATTTCCCTATGAAGATATTGAACAGATTGAAAAGGATTTCGATGGAGAACTCTCGGAAGAACATTTTCTCACAGGGGATTTTAATGAATTTTGTATGACTATCGCAGGAAGTTCTACTTATGTAATTAGCAAAGAGAAAATACCTTATCATCAAAGGCAAAATCTTGATAAAAACTTTTTTTCACTCTACCCGCAATACTTCTTTTTAACTGATTCGGTAAGTAAATATCCACAATTCTATAAAGAACTTATGAGTTTTGAAAAAGCAAGATTATTATTAATAGAAATTACTCAATAATTAATTAGTCTGCAAAAGGTTTCTAATATTGTTACCTTATTCAACAATCGGGGGCGATTGCAGCAAAGCGGATCGCCTTTTCTTATTGAGGAATTGGGGTTTAATGGAATAAGGAAATAAACTCTCTGTTAAGAAATTAGGAATCAGATAAGTATCTTTTTCATTTTATTAGGGGTGTTTCTGTGATTGCATTTTCAATGGAAGAACATAAAGTAGTTGACGATTTTAAGTGGTTAAATTATGAACATAATTATCTCGAAAAGCTCCGTCAAAAATTCCGTTTAAATAGCTTAATTAATAATCAAATGGATGATTTGCAAATTGTTGAAGTGGTAATGAAATGGGTCAGCGGACTTTGGGAACATAATGGCGAAAATGAACCTCAACACTCTGATCCATTATTTGTATTAGAGGAAGTTTCAAATGGTAAACAATACAGATGTGTGGAATATGCAATCGTTCTAAATGGTTGTTTAAATGCATTAGTGCTATATTCCAGAATTCTATCCTTAAAAACCAAGGATTGTGAGACTAGGGAGTTCGGTGCAGGTCATATTGTAGTGGAAGTATATATTCCAAAGTTAGAAAAATGGATTATGGCGGATCCACAATTTAATGTAGTACCTTACATTAATAAAACCCCTATAAATGCTGTAGAATTTGCTCTAAATAAAAATCAATCAGTGCAAATAAAACCTTCTCTTAAAAATGATTTTTCTTATTTAAATTGGATAAGGCCATATTTATATTATTTCACAGTGAACTTTGATAATCGAGTCAATGATAACAGGTCATATAAAGAAAAAAAGCAATTAATACTTGGACCTATAAATGCAAAGATTCCAACTGTTTTTCAACGAATCCACCCAATTGGAGATATACAATTTATAAATTCTTTAAAAGCATTTTATAGTGATCCTAGAGCTTTTTAAAGCAGCTGCCATACGATATTCATTATTTAACAATCGGGGGCGATTGCTGCAAAGTGAAATAGTCGTTCCATTAGATAAGCCCATAAGTTAGACATTTAAGTTTAAGTAAAGGTATAGGTGACACTAAAATGACTTCGACTAAACGCAAACTAATGATAATCGGCATAAGAAATGTAGTTCAGCCTTTGCTGAAAGCAGAAGGATTCAAAGGTTCTATTCCTCATTTCAGACGAAGTAATGAAGCAAGTATAGATTTAATTACATTTCAATTTAATAGGTGGGGTGGCTCTTTTGTTGTTGAATTAGCATCTTGTCCAAGGCAGGGGATTTTTACGTCTTGGGGAGAACAGATACCACCAAATAAGGTTACCGCTCATCATATGGATAACAGATTTAGGCTGGGAGCAACTTCACAGGAGGAAGATGGAATTTGGTTTAACTTCGAAGAAGCTGAGTCGCAAGAGGATTTTGAAAAAGTTGCATCAGAAGTATTAAATTTGTTAGATGTCGCAGATCGAGATTGGATTTCTAATCTTCTCAAATAAAGTTAAATGAAGTATCCAGCAATCGGGGGCGATTGCAGCACAATGGATCGCCTTTTCTTATTGAGAAATTGGAGAGGCTAGTTGAGGAAAGGCTTTGTTACAATATTTTTGGATGGTGAATAATTTAGTGTTTATATACAAATTGAATGGTGCGGGTTGGGCGGAATGTCATCTAGAGATAAATTCAAGGAAATATTCTTTCACGGCAGGTTATCTAACCAATGCTCTAGGTGATTTACTTCAAGCCTTATTAAATATTAATCCCTTTTATACTGAAGATGTTTATGTGAAATCTGGTTCTGAACTCTTTTGGGATGCAGAACCTAGCAGAACGGATTGGTACTTTCGCTATTTGGGTGATGGAAAAATGCAATTAAAAGTCACGTTCTATGAGGATGACAATGATGATGAAAATCCTAAGATAGAACTAAATAATGAGTGTTACTACGACAATTTCCTAGGTGAAGTGATTGGTGAAGCTGAAAAAATCCTGAGAGAATATGGGATTGTCGGATATAAAAATATGTGGATTGAGCACGATTTTCCTTTAAGCACATTTTTGCAATTAAAATTCTATCTAGAACATAGATCAGAGTTTCCAATTACTAAAAATACTATTAGTGATTCAGAAATAATAAAAAGTGATATAGAAATGGAATTGAATTATTTGAACAGAAAGTAATTCTACCCACGGGAGAATTCAATCAAGGAAGTCTGCTCAACACTTTTTTCATCCTCAACAATCGGGGGCGATTGCCAAATATTTTCGCCCCTAATGATATCAGTTCTTTCTTATTGAGTCCGCGATTTCAGCTAATACTTCTTTTGAGACTGTTGTCATATCTTTACTAATGCTCAAAATGTATTGAAAGCCATACTTTTCAAAGACAAGAAGATTAAATCCGTCTGTAGCTGTGGAATAAATAGCTTTGCTACCATCCCTCAATTTAACGGTTTGGGATATGTGTCTCTCCTCAAATTTTATCCCGAATTCAATCAGTCTAACTGATATCATGTAATGATTGTGCGGTTTAGCTTCATTTATATATTCAATTTCAAACTCATCATTAATACGTCCATCTAAATCATTAAACCTGACAAAACTATGAGTAAATGCAACTGGAGGAAGCCTATTAGGTAATACGATATTCTTTCGGAAATGCTCTTTGCTGAGCTGAAGTTCCTCATATATATCCCCGTATCCACTCTGTAAATACATATTTGTGTTCTCATCAAGACTATCGTTTGCATTTGCCGTATTAATTAGAGGTCCAATAAATATTAGGCATACTAGCACTGCAATTCTAATGATTATCACTTCCTTCCCTATGTTTAATTGAAATATTCATCTTATTATTTGCTGAAATTCAAATTTTTATGTTATTAAACAAGCGGGGGACTACTGTATAAGGAAATCGCACTTTGTTTTCTAGAAGATATAGGCAAAATTAAGTGAGAATCTTCATTAATTATAAGGCCATCCTATAAGTAGGAGGGATGATCTTGATATTTCGGATTTTATTATTTCTAATACTCATTAGTTTTCATTTATCAACTATGGTCAATGCAGAAGCCCCGCTCAAAGCTGCATTTATCCGTAACCATCAACTTTGGATCAAAGAGGGAGATAAAGAAATACAACTCACCAAAAATCGTTATGTATATTCTCAGAAATGGTCATATGATGGTCGATTTATTGCTTATATTGATGGTGATAAACATGGAGAAAAAACGGATTTATTCATTTATGATACTAAGGAAAAAGAAAGCTACCAGCCATACGTCAGGGTCGAAACATCTAACTTCAAATGGTCACCTATCAAAAATCAATTAGCCTACAATGTTCAAGGTTTATTAAATGTGACAAAAATAAAAAATGGCCGCCCGCAAGGATTTGAGAATGTTTCATTAGGGGTCAGCGATTTTGAATGGTTTCCGAACGGGAAAGAATTTATTGTTTCTTCTCCATCCAGTTTACGCCCTACTGGATGGGGACCAATCAAGCTTTATAAAATACCAGTCGATGCAAATCTTTCTGCTGATAAGATGCAGCTTTTTTATACGATTCAAACAAAAGAGCCTGAATTGTTTGCAATCTCAGCAGATTATTTTAAATGGAGCTTTGATGGAAAGTGGATGAGTTTTCTAGCCACTCCAACAGCTTCTTGGTCAAATGATAGTAATACATTATGTGTGTTGTCATCACAGGGAGAGCAGTTTCAACCGATAGGAAAAATGCTTGGGTACCAAGATTGGATGAAGTGGGCTCCAGCTGCTAACCAATTAGCCTATATTTCAGGTGAAGGAAGATTTTTTGTTGAAAACAAGAAAACCACAATTGCAGATATGCCAGCTGCTAATCAGCAAAAGGAATATACACCTAAAGGATATGTAGACCTTGATTTGGAGTGGTTTTCACCAGATATTGTCATTGTGGCCCGTTCAAAAGAGAATAAGGAGTGGAAGGAAGGACCTGTTCCAATCATGTTCACAGCCCTTTATGCTATCAACATCAGAACAAAAGAACAAAAACAAATCACTTTTCCGAAGCAGAATGAACTTGATGAAGATCCTCAAGTTGTCGGTTCAAATCTTACCTGGTTTAGAAAGAAGGAAAGGGATTCTCAAGGCGATGTATGGGTGAAGGATGGTTTAAATGGTCAAGAGCATTTGTGGCTTAAGAATGTTGATTCAGCTCCTATCTTTTTTCCGCTGAATTGAAGGTCTTGAGAAAATGGCAATTAAATATGATTCAACAATGAGGCTTTACTTTAATTCGAAGTAGAGCTTTTTTTTAGCATTAACGGGCAGGTTAAATCTTTAAAGAATATCAATTAAGTTCAGGTCAAGAATAAGGAGTAAACATTCAAATGAGGTGAATCTTATGATTAAGCAATACATCATCTTATTAGGCTTTTTATTATCAGCCTTTACTCCTTGGCAAGCTGTCAAAGCAGATTCGAATTCAAAAGTAGAACAAGAAATATATGTCACAACTGAGGACATTATATCAGATATTATTTTTCCAACTGTAGATAAAAAAGTTCAAAAAGAATATAGTAATGATTTGATAGGATGGCAATGGGTAAGAATTGTTGGCATCAATTACAACAACAGTCATTCTTATGATATTGTTGTAAAGATTGAAGTGAATTCCCAGCTTAGTGGTAAAGATAGATACGCTGATGATTTGGTTAAATTAAGAATTTTTCCATCCTGTAACAGCAATAAGCTAAAATGTAGACACGATTTTAAAGTAGAGCTATTAGATTACAGTCATTTATCCCAATGAAAATTATGACCATTGTTATTCAACTGACGGGTGGTTTCATGGAATTAGAATTGTTCATAAAGGTTAATAAACTCAGTTCTTAAAGGGACTGGGTTTTTCTATACAAAAACACCGCTAAAGGCGGTGTGGTTAATCTTACTTTGTAATAGGGGTCTGATTTACAATATTTCGTCCTAAATCGGAACCCATTACATCAATATAAGTGCTATAAATCATTTATAACATTGCTTTAAAAGGAATTAAATGTCGTCATCCTCATCTTCATCCTCATGAACGTAAAAAGGATCATCATAATTCACAACATATGCCACTCCATAAACGAGGTCTGCTTGTACTTCCCAATCCCATGATGCTCCAAGCCGCTTCATAATTGGATTCCAGAAATCATGACGCTGCGTTTCAAATTCTTGAACAAAGGCAAAATATTTCTCGAAATCTTCGAATGACTTAGGATTTATATCGATAGCACTTAATGTTTCCGCTTTAATCTTGATTTCGCGTGCCGTTATAAGCTCTTCTTTTGTTAATGGACCTAAAACTGTCCCGTCTTTCGGCTTGTTTTGATAAATGTTGTCTAGTTTACTCAATTGAATGCCCCCATTACCTTGATAGATATTAAATTCTTCGCCCCTCCCAAATAACCTTCATGAAGTGAATAATAATCTATATACTCATTGTTAATCAACGGAAAATGAATTCTTCACATTTCAAAAGAGTAATACCCTAATATTTTCATTGTTTACAATATTTATCAATTCATCTAGAATTAGTCTATATTACATACGATGGGGGTCACTATGAAGAAATTAAGTTTTGTATTAACGGTTTTCTTAATCTTATATATTCAAATCTCTGTAGCGAGTGCTCATTCAGGTCGAACTGATGGTAATGGGGGACATAATTGTTCAGACAAATCAATTTCTAAAGGCTTATGCACAGGATACCATTATCATAACGGTGGTAGCTCAGAAAGCAGCGGAAGCGAGGATACAACATCAGTCAATCGGTCCTCGTCAACAACTGCCGCTCCCTCGAGTGCTGAAATCGAGAGACTTGAAGCTGATAATGCAGATTTGAGCAAACAAATCGATGATCTGACTAGTGAGAACTCTTCTTTAGATGCAACTCTGGACGAGAAAGAGCAGGAGCTAGTGGCATTGAAAGATCAGAATAATGACCTTTTAGAGGACATTGAACAAATTGAAAAAAAAGAAGCGGATTTAACTCAAAAAGAAAATGAGTTGGCTGAAAGAGAAGCGGAATTAAAAACACTTGAAACCGATCTGGTGAAAAAAGAGAAAGAATACGTCACAGAGATAGATGATCTAAACAAGGACTTGGACGATAAAGTTGTACAAATGAATGAAATGGAAGACGATGCAACGACTTCAATCATTGGAACTTCTCTTTTGTTTGGGACAGGTATTGGAGGATACGCCTTATACCGTAAAAAGCAAAGAAGGAATGCAGGATAATCAGTATAGGATGCAGGTCAGATTGAATCGAACGCTAATAGCAAACATGCTGCGATTTTATTTATGTAATATAAAAGGTAAGGGAGTTTCTTAAGTGGAGTTCTTTAAAAACTGAAAGAAGATTAGAGGGGGCAAAAATGAATGTTGGAATAGGATTTGTGCCGCAAAATTTATTAACTCCTCAACCAGATGCAGGAGGTTATTTTCCCTTTTGTATTGAAGGCGACGCTCCTTATATTCTGGAGATAGCCTATGATGAAGAAGAATCGGATGCATTCATGTCGAATTGGATGGACAATATAGATCAGTACCCAATCTATGTTTTCTTCGAAGCGTTTGACTTTCATTTAGAGGATTTTGAACATGACTGTGCAAAACACAAAATCGAATATGAAGTTCTCCCTCGGAAAAAACATGATTTCTACGGCAAAGCTAGAATCACAAACAAAGAGCAATTTGGTGCGGTTTCGCACTATCTATATAACAATGGAAACATGAATAACTTTTCAGCCTGGTCATTAGAAAAGGATGTCTTTAACCTAGGTAATAGGGAATTCAAGACATTATTTGGGAAGAAAAAGCTTGAAACACCGATTGTATCGATCACTGAAAAGACTACCGTTTTCTGGATTGGTCACGACGGGGATTATGTAATCATCATTTCTAATGATGCGAAATTCTCAAATTTATCTTCCGTTACAAGCACATTTCCAGAAGGAGTCGATTTCTCAATTATAGAATGAGCGGAGAGTTACTCAAATGAGCGTTAAATACAAAAGAATAAATAACATAAGAATATGGGAAGATTCCAACGGTGAAGGTGTAGAAATTTCTAAAAAGTATCTAAACGAGTGTATAGACTACATTAAAATGAACAGAGTCAAAAAGATTGATATCCTTGACTTCTTATATAAAGGGAAAGATCTCAATTTTTTGAAGGAATGTCCTACGGTAGAGGACATTCGTGTAGACAGTATTTTTTTGAAAGATATTAGTGGTTTGTATTATTTAAAGAATCTTAAAAGACTGGCATTAGGTGAGTCTACTACTATAGATGGGAAAAATGAAATTGATCTGACAGCATTCACCAGTCTGAGAATCCTTGATCTGACTTGGTCAAAAAAGATTAGGGGTCTTCATTCCCTAGAAAATTTAAAAGAGCTGTACCTTCATAAATACTCTCCCTCTAGCAGGAATCTTGATGAATTACGGCATTTAAAAACCCTTGAAATGTTGGAGATTAGAACATCTAAAATACAGTCACTGGAAGGTATTGAACAACTTCAAGAACTGCAAGAATTAGAATTGAGTTATTTAAGAACACTGGAGTTAATAAAGCCTTTAACAAATTTGGGCAGTTCATTAAAAAGACTCGAAATCAATTCTTGTAAGAAAGTAGCAGATTTCGGGGAACTAAAACATTTACATTCTTTAGAATGGTTAATGCTTGATAACTGCGGAGAAGTAGATTCCCTTGAATTTGTAAAAGGATTGCACAACCTAAAACATTTTGTTTTCCCAAAAACAAACGTTCTTGATGGAAACATCTCACCTTGTCTGCATATCAACTATTGCTATTTTGATAGCAAGAAGCACTATTCGCATAAGTGGAAGGACATCGAATATTGGTATAAACAAATACACTAATTCATAAAGGGTTGGCGTTTCTTCATTTAGAAGGAACGCTTTTATAGTACAGCAAAAATGAAAAACGATTCCAAGGGAGGGGACTCCATAAAGAATACATTCAGCTATCCACAGAATAAAGGGTGAGGATTTTTGAAACTAAGACAAATGGCGGTAGCCTTTCTAAATAACGATAATCAAGATTTCTTATTTCTTCAAAAAGATTCGAACAGTTCATTTTTACCTGGCCATTTGGTGCCGATCGGAGGACATATCGAAGGCCATGAAATAAATGATCCTATGAAAGCCTGTTTACGAGAAATTGGAGAAGAAACAGGGTTACTAGAGTCTTCCATAAACAATTTAGCACTCCGATACATTGTATTAAGGGTTAAGGACAACAAAGAGATTCGAATTCAATATGTTTATTTTGGAGATGTTGCGAAGGAACATACCCTAGTTGAAAGTGAAGAAGGGCAGTTATCCTGGATAAATGGTAAAAAGATAATCGATCTTCAAGTATCTGCTACAACAAAAGAAATCATCAACCATTTTTTCACTTATAGAAAATCCAATTACTTGGTCTATCTTGGAGGATTGGGAACAACAGAGTGGAATTTTAATAAAAGATTAAACTTTTTCCATAGAATGAGGAATATACATGAAAAATAAAGAGATGGGAGGACTTCTATCAATCAGCAGTGAACTATTGCAGCATGATTGAAGGTTTCGATTCCAACAAGGACACCAATAAATTAAAAAGTCTGCTGCTTGCACTTTTAGATCTGTATTCCAAAGCTCTTTATCTTCCGACAGTTGAAGCAGAAGATGATGGAAACCCTAGCTTTAAAATATCCGCACCACCTATTAATTTCGAAGAGTATGAACATTATTGGGAAGTGTTTGATCCGTACCACTTAGAGGAACCTGTGGGTTCGAGTTTAACGGATGATATTTTAGATATATATTTGGATGTAAAGCACGGTTTGAAGCTATACGATGAGAAACAATATAGCCAAGCAATCTGGGAATGGACAAACAGCTTTGAAATACACTGGGGCAGTCACGCGGTGGATTCAATACGGGCTCTCCATTCTGCACTGAATAGAAAAAAGACCGAATGTATTAATGACGGTTTTGATATCCCTCAATAAAACCTATATACGTTGAATCTTTCTATTAAAACCGCATCAAATCTTTAGTGAATTTATAGATTGTTAAAATCTTACGTGATGGTATGAAAATGTTTTGTGGTATCTGAATAATTCAGTAATCAAAAAGCGATCGCAGTATGCTGCAATCGCTCAGAGTTCTTATATAGGCTATAGTAATAAAACATTACTTATCTAAAGTCAATCATCACTCCCACAACCTCTTTAGAAACGTTATATTTTACTTTCACTTCGTACATTCCATCACCATAACCAGACATTGAAACTGCACCACTTGGAACAACTCCCCCATGTGCATCGGAAGCAACTATATCACAACATGCAAGATAATATTTTGCGTCTCTACCAAATGCTGTAAGATCGAAAATTCCAGCCTGGGCAGAGTCAACTCCAACTAGTTTATCGCAATCATGCCATTTCCCTTTCGGCTTCTGTACTCCATAAAATACAAATAAATTTTCAACCACATCTTCATGAGAGTAAGAGATGGTTGTTGTCCAATTCCCTTTTTTTACATTTGAAAGAAGAATTTGCATCTCATTTTCATTATCCACCTGAAAATATGGATCAGTAACAATTAATTTTCCAGATTCTACTGAAAAAGTACCAACTGTTTTGGGCTTATTAATACCAGCTCTCGGTACATACCAATCTATAAATTGGCTTAATGTTGATGCTTTACAATCGCTTATCCCAGTTTTATCATTCCAAAGATAGATTTGTTCCTGCATAAATCTTTTTCTAATACGGTAGCAGAGTATATCACCATTCATTTTTTCACCAATACAGATCATATCACTAGGTAAATTTTTAGGCCTTTTAGCTCGATTTCGTTTAACAATATCAAAGGTTATTTCTAATAGGTCAATTGTTGGAATGGGGAACAAAGTCCATTCGCCAAATTTTGCTCCATTCGTTTCTAGAAAGAGTTCCTTATATTCCTCTGGAAAAATAGCACCAAGTTCTTTTTCAGTTTTTTTCAATTCAATCAACGAAGCACTTGCCACTTTCGAACTTGAATCAATCATGTTAATTACTTTCATCCTCGATTCTCCTAAATAATAATATTCTAAGTGAATATGGAAGTATGTCATTGTTTATAAAATAAGAATTCATTGTTCCTAAAGCTATACACTTTAACATAAATGTCCAGAAGTTCAGATAAGTTATACGGTTATTCTGCAGAACGATACAAGCGTCCTAAAAATTCATCAAAGGTATCTGCAACCTTTATATACTCCCATGTAGTAGAATTGGAAGCGGACGGCGTGAAATTTTCTGCTATATACAATACAGATGGGTCAGCATCTTTAACTCTGTAATCAAGTACAAGCCAATAATGGAAATCTGTCCACAAAACAACCAGTTTGTCAGGAAGACTCATGTCTTTCAAAAGATTTAATGAAAATACGATGCTCATATAAGCAATTTCGAAATGGATAGGTAAGATATATGGAATACTTGCATCTTCGTCATAAAAGAAGCTTTCTTCATCACAAGCTGGGAGCATGATTTGCGGATAGGTTAGATCCCCTCCATTTTGTAATTTCATTAACTCAATAAAAGCTTCAGGCAATTTAACACGCAAACGTTCCTCCGCTTTATTGATTATTTCTTCAGTGATTGGAAAGCTCGGATCGACCTCGTCGTCAACTATCCAAAAATCTCGACCATTATAAAAATTTTTGCTCATATTGTTTCTCCTTTCCTTAAACGCCGCCACCAAAAAACATGTCTGCATAATACGCGATTTCAGTGTCTTTTAGAATTATCATCACGATATTCTTTATACATTGACGAGACAGCTGCCCATTTTCATTGAAGTGATGAGCATAGTTTGCTGCATTTTCTTTAATAGCTAGTTTTTCATTTTGGAGAAGAGCAGGTAATGCCTTTTCTAGGATGTGTTGACGATTGTCAGGATATAAGTACAAATTATCTAATGCATAGCAGATTTCAAATTCATCCTCTGAAGCAAAAGCAACTTGGATTTCCTCCAGCGTCCATTTCCTTTCAGGCACAGAAGCATATTCTTCTCCATCAACCACATCACTCTTGTATAAACTAGAAAGGAAGGCTTGAAAGCTTGGAGCCAATGTCATGATTATATCTGTGTCTGTATCAATATAGATGATAGGAGGTTCTTCTTTTGTATCGCGGTAATCTAATGCAATCCAAGAATGGCCGTCACCTGAAAACAAGATGATACCTTCAGGCAATCCCCATTCTTTAATTAAATAACTGCTTTCTGTTACACCATTCTCTTCCCCAATGCCTCTTATGTGATCTATATGTAGATGATCATCCGCCCAAGATGTTGGAATAGCGGTAGGGAAGGAATCGTATAATATGGATCCGCCGTTTTGTTCAAAAAGAATCCTTAAATAAGACTTGGGAAATTTCACTTTGAATTTTTCTTCTACCCGTTTTACTACCAGATCGGTTAATGGGTCTAACTTGAATGAATTATCGTTCACTTGCCATAACTTGTTCTCCAATAGGATCACCCCAAATTTATCTGCCTTTTTCATAATACAGTCTAGGTTTTTGTACTTAAAGGGCAAATTTTAAAAAAGGTACAATGGAAACTATCGATATCCAGTTTCTTGTTGTAAATGCATTAAAATAGTTCAACATCTACCAAGGAGTATTTCTTCGAAGCGAAGAAATTCTTTTTTGATTTAGGAATTAAATAAATAATTTGATAAATATTGTAAACTTAAATCACATGTAAACGTCTAGTAAGCAGGAGGACGATGATGAATGACATAAATGCGATAAAGGAACTTAATTCTGAACTGAATATCGTATACAGGTACTTACGTAAATTGCAAATCACTCATGCGGATGCAGAAGATATTGTTCAGGAAACAGCATATAAGTACTTACTCTACTCTGATACCATACAGTCTTCCAAGATTCGAAGCTGGCTCATTCGTGTAGCTTTAAACTTTCATTACGATCAATGCCGTAAGAAAAAGCGGAATGAGCTCTTTCTAAACAATGGAATTTTAGACACGGATATTGAAGAGAATCCCGAGGCAGTAATCCTACTAAAAGAAAAGCGAGGCCAGCTCGAACATGCCCTTTCAAAATTAAAGCCGCGATATAGGGAACTGCTGCTATTGAAGTATCAAACAGAGCTGTCATATGAAGAGATCTCTACATTATTAGAACTTCCTGTCGGTTCAGTTAAGACGAATTTATTTAGAGCGAGGAAACAGTTAGCAAAGGTTTACAAGGAGGAAAAACATGAGCGATAACCATGATTCAAATAATGTGGAGGATATTGATTTTCTTAGTAGCCCATCCATGCAGAAAGCTATCAAAAAAACGAAAAGAAAGCAGACAATAAAGTATGTGATTATATCGGTACTAACGATGACCATTCTATTGCCTGTTGTTATTAACGGAAGTCAATACCTTATGAATAAGCGAATAGAAAAAGAAGAAAGTACAATGTTTGACACGGTTCATGGTGCAAACATACACGCAAGTGGTGGGGGATATAATTATGATCTTTTCAGTGTAACTTCAGAAAAAAGATACCGTAAAACGATTGGAGACCGCTCCATACTATGGGATATCAAAAGGGAGAAAATCCCCCTTTTTGGAAGGAAGGAAACACTGGAAAGCGGAAATGGTATGGTAGAAGTCAATTCCATTAATAGAAATGCTCAGAGATACGTCCGTTACAATGATTTAAATAATGAGAGAAAAATTGATTTTTATTATCCAGAGCTGTCCTATGATTTTTTGCCAAACGAACTTGAACTCATTGATCGGTTAAATGAAGACATGCTGGTGGAAGTAGCTCTTTCTTTCGATGAGCCAATGACTTTAACAGAAGCAAGTAAGCAGCTCGGACATGACAATGTCAATTGGTTATGGGTGGATACAACAACCTTAGCTCAAATGAAGAGAATGGAAAAAGAACTTGATAGTGACAGTAATAAAACAAAGGGCGGTGGCGGAGCATTTGGTTTTGATGTGTACCCAGAATCCCCATATTCAGATAAAAACGGACAGTTTTTTATGGATACGATGGAGCAGCTGAGTCAATCTGGCTCACAGAAGGGATCTATCAGAGAAGCCCTTAAAGGAATAGAAGAAAACACACAATCGACAAATGGGATGATTCGAATTAACGGAGCGGTTGTAACGGGAGCACCTAAGGAGATTCAACGCTTTCAAAAGATGGAATTTATTCGTGCTTCTGTTCTTGGGGCGACGATTGATAAATATTAATCCATAAGGGGGGAGTTAGATGAAAAGTGAGAAAGAAAAGAGCAAAATCAATCAAGAGGACGGTTTGAATCGAACATTCTTTGGCAATCCTACCATCGGCGGCTTTATCATTTTTGGAATAGTAATCATCTATATTCTTTATCAGTTAATATTTGGCTGATTCAGCAACAAAAACGACAAGGAGGAAAGGAAATGGACTTTTTCTGGATTGGTCTCGTTTTTTGGCTGTTTAGCGTGTCTTCAATTTTCTTGCTCGTATGGGGAATTACAAAAAATTCCTGGAAATTGATAGCATTATCAGGCTTGTTCCTATTGCTTCCTTCGTTATATTTTTTAGGCACAAACAATGGATTTAAACTGTTCGTGCTCCTTCCTGTACTTCCTTTCATTCTTGCCTTCAGACTTAAACAAGAAGCTCTTTAATCAAGCTAAGCGGTTAGCGTTTCTTTAATTGAAGGAACGCTTTTTTATATTATTTGATGAAATCAATAAATTCGATCCAATGTTGTATAATTAATATATTTTAATGCTCCATCCTCATTTAATTATCTAATCTTTTTGCAAAAACAGACCGTATTAGGCGGAATGACCTCAGCTTCCTGGTACTCAGTTCTTCCAATAGAGGATATTTATATAAGGAACAACAGACGGAAAGTTCTTTTACTTTTATAAAGAGCTGTCATATTTAACTTCTTATAATTGAATAATGGTGTGTTTCTTTGAGTCTTACAAGTTCTAGGAGGGGTAGAAATTGTTCCAAAAAGTTGAAGTCCATAATTGGGTGATTGATGTTGATATTGATGCAACTAAAACACAATACAGTCATAATTGGGGATTATGTCATTGCTTAGATTGTTTTAATTTTTATGAATATATGAAGTCATTTTCTAATTTAGAGTCGAAATTTCTAAATAGTTTAGGAATAACTCCTTCTAAGTGTGTTCATTTATCGGAATTTGGACCCAATGAAAATGGATTGCACCTCTATAGTGGCTGCTACCATATCGTCGGCATAATAAGGAAGGGAGAACCTGTAAACACCGACACTTGGAATGATGAGAATGTAGGGAAAATAGGTCATTTCACTTTTGTTTTTTCAAACGATTTACAGTTTGTTCCTGGTGGATTTTCCAAACCAACACTTCAGATTGATTTTGAAATGGAAATACCTTGGGTACTTAAAGAATCCTAGGAAACAAACATGGCAATTTGTAATCGTCAGTTCTAATAAAGCAGCAAGCTTAGCTGATCGAGAAGCAGTTTAAAAATAAGGGAGTAACGATAAATGTATAAATTCCCAGAAGAAATCGACTTTCTCTCGTTATTTGAATGTGAGCCTATGTTATTTGATACCACTTCGAAGGATTTACCCTTCTACTATAATATAGCATCATATAAATTTTCTAACGGAGAAGAAGATTTTAATGTTACACTTTCACCCGCCTACGGTGAAGTGAAAATACAAGTATCCCATCGAGCCTCAAATAAATTGTTATCACTATTGGATTTAAAACGGGTTAGCAAATTCGAAATTACAAAAGATAAAAAGGAACAGGCAAGTATTCTGTTGACAATCCTAAACGAAGATTCCCAACAAATCATTGAAATTGACATTAAGCCGCGGTTTAAACTGATTTTTAAAGAACATTTATAACTCGTTAAAATGCCAAAAGCTGTGTTCAAGTGAATAAATGGGGGAATTTATTATAAAAACGTGCACAGAGTGTAAATCCTCTGTGCACGTTTTTCCAATCTACCATACTATCCTTGATATTCGGGATGGTTATGGCGGTTGCAACCAAATAGGTAGCATGCTGTATGGATAGGTGGATCAAAATCTAAGAGAGGGATGTAACCAGAAGAGATTCGTTCAACCATTTGTCTATACTCGTTCATTTCTTCGTACAATTCATTAATATGTTCCTGTTTATCCCTTTCTGTCCAGTCTTCATCACACATTTTTTCTGAAGCTTCTTTTAGTTCTTCCGCTTTTTGATTCATCAATTCTTGTATGATCTCATTAGCACGAGTTACTTGATTCAATTTTATAAGGGAATAAACATATTGACTAACCCAATTAGGTTCTTTTGAGTAACTGTTCCATCCCTTTGTGAACCATTTGATCGCCTCTTGGTGGCAGCCCAACTCTACGTATAATTCCGCTAAATCAACTCCACCAACAAAGTCATCGTCAGATTCGGAAAATGAATCGACTATCCGTTTCGCATCATTAACCTTTCCTAATTCAATCAGACACAATACATGGCTGTACCTTGCAAAATCTGTCTTTGCTGAAGCTAGCGAAAAATACTTTGCCGATTTTTCGAAGGATCGCAGATGAAAATGAGCAACCCCAAGATTATGATAAGCGGTTTGTGTAGGATGGATAGAAATGGCCGTGAGTAAGATATCTTTTGCTGGCAGCCACTTTTCTTGTCTGAGATAAACCTCTCCCAGTAAGTTATATGGAAAATAGGAAGTGGGATTCATGCTTACCGCTTCTTCCAGCAAAGAGAGGGCTTTTTCGTCATCATGCTCTTCATTGGAATAGAACCAAGCCAGGTTGGTTAGAGATTGGATGTCCCTCGATTGATTCACAGCATCTTGAAACAGGTTTAATGATTCATCATGCTGATTTTCCTCAAATAATTTTACTGCTCTTTGATTGATATTCAATTTATCCCACTTCCCATCATAATAATCTTGTTATTTAGTTATACCATCCATCCTTAACCGAGCTTTAAATTGTATGCTTGTTGCTTTTCCAGCATTTGAGTTTCTCGATACTCCTTTGCTTGGGTGAGCATTGTAAATTCGATATGAGCATTGTGATTTTGATGAACGATTTCTCTAATTTCTTCAAGCGTTACTCTAAAGAACTCTTTGCGTTCATTCATTTTATTTACCCGCTTATAAGCAAATGTTCGATGCAGAGTTGCTTCCAGGGATGGAGCGTCATCGGAAAAAATCATTGCATGTACATCAAAGTGAAAAGGTACAGAGGCAGCTCCCAATTCTTTAATGCGATCCATGGGTTCTAATCGTCTCGTCATCCCTATTTTATAAACATCTTCACCAAAGCAGCCAAGGTTTGAAATGATGTATACATAACCCGCTCGGGTATTTTTAACTCTATAATCCACATGAGCTTTTTGGATGTTGATTTCCTCTAATCTCTTTTTATATTGAAGCATTTCATCCTTGCTTATTTGACTTGAAAGGTTAGATATGGCGTTGAGTAGATGTTGTTCTTCTTTTTTTATTTTGGTTAATTCTTCTTCAAGCTCTTTTTGTACTCGTTTTTCTTCTCTAATTAAGTCATTAATTCTTCGCTGCTCTTCTTTTTCTTCGTGCTTTTTCTCTGCATATTCATGGACTAAGAATAATTCCTCTAATTTAAGATGCAAAAATTCTTCTGTGATGAAAATAGAATTATAGGAATTCAATTTGTTAATATCATAAAACGAAGTACGGATTTTCTTTTCTCCAAGTTCCACTGTGTTAAATTTCACTCTGCTAATAACATTGTCACATTCATTAATAAAAGAACGAACAGATAATGTCATTTGCTGTTTACTTTTTAAGCTTCCAGGTGTTACCCTGCCTTCTTCAATAGAGAGTATATCGTAATCTGCCGCTCTTCTTTCTTTTATCATCTGTTTTTGTTTTTCCCTTACCAGTTCCAATGAGCTTAGATACTCTTGGGAATTTACAAGGAAAAATTTATTGTCGTGAAAACCGAATGATTGAAGTGAAACCTCATCTTCAAGATCAATTTTCTTTTTTTCAAAATAGTGAATCTGCCGCTTAATTTCCTCTAGCTTATTTTTCTGACGATTAATTTCCCGATCGCATTTTAACATCTCTTCTTCTTTTGCTTTTGTAATATGGATTCTTCTTAGTTGCTGAGCTAATTGTAATCCGATGATCGTTTTTTGCATATGAAACAACTTCTCTGAAGTTTCTTTTTCATTTTTTTTCAGATCTAACCTACTTGCGTCCATTTCTTGTTCTTTCTTTAATAGTTCGTTTGCCCGATGAAGCAACGCTGCTTCAAATTCTTTCACTTTTTTGTGATTTTCATTTTGTACTTTATTAAATCTAATCAATAATACAATCCCTATTATTAGCGGGATAATGAAAAACCAAAGTGCAAACATGATCGCAATAAACCACAAAGAAAAATACCATTTATTTTTATTCATTATTAATCTCCTAAAATTTACAGTATATTCCTAGTTTAACTTATTTATCTGTTAATAAGAACTGCTAAAAAGGCGGAAGGACTTCAATCGTATCTTTATATTTTTAATTAGGAGGAATACGTATGTAAGAAGGGGGTTTGTCTTATGAAAAAATCCACAAGTCCAAATGCACTCTTTCTACCAGGAATCGTCGTCGTTATCGTCTTCGGGACATTCCTCATGGTAGGGGTATTGGTCAATTTGAATATTCGCTATCAAACTGATTACGTTCAGAAAATTGTAGACGACATTGGACCAGAGCAATTATTCTCATACTTCTTAAGAGCAGAAAATATTATTTTCACCAACCAAATGAGGCGGAAGAAGACTTGTTTTCAATTGGGAATCTCACCAGGTTATCCTTGCAGCTGAGTACAAACATCATTCCCGAGGATGCCAGAACTTTCTTGGGAAGGGAATTGCCTGGGCTTTCTTATTACGATACTGAAATTTCAGTGGCTGGCGAGGGGGTAAATCTTGCCACGCTTCCAATGGAGTCTTCTCCGCCGCTAGATGTCTTGCTAAAAGAAAGAGAAATTGCTGAAGATCAGCTGAAGGGCAGGGAGCAAGAAGTTGTACCTCAAACACCTAATACAAAAGTTCCTGCAGTTTTTGTTTACCAAACACACAGCTGGGAGTCCTTTCTTCCGCTATTAAAGAATGCAAAGGTGCCTAATGATGCAACGAGCAATGATAACAGGGTCAATGTGATTGCCCTTGGAACCCGATTAAGCAACAATCTCCTTAAAAAAGGAATAGGAGTTAAACACGATCAAACAAATATGACCCAAGAATTGCATAAAAGAAAGTGGAAAGATACTAAATCCTATAATCTATCTGGAGAAATTGTTCAAGCAACGGCTAAGACAGAGGGAGATCTTGAATACTACATTGATATTCATCGAGATTCAACAAGGAAAAAATCCACGACTAAAACAATCAATGGAAAGGATTATGCAAGGCTGTACTTTGTTATAGGTAAAGGGCATGCAGCTTATGAAAAAAATGAGGCATTCGCGAAAAAACTCCATTATGAACTTGAGAAACGTTTTCCTGGTATTAGCAAAGGGGTTTATCTTAAAAAGAAAACCAAGCTAACGAACGGTATTTACAATCAAGAAGTCTCAGACAGGGCTATTCTTTTGGAAGTTGGCGGAGTAGATAACAATCTTGATGAGTTAGAAAGAAGTGTCGATGCTTTTGCCGAGGTATTCTCAGACGTCTATTGGAAAGAGCGGAAAGCTCAAGAGGTAAATGGCGATGCGGATTAAAATGAGACAATCTTTAAAGTGGCTGTTGTTCACCCTTATTTCAACCTTTTTAAGTGCAATGTTATTGGGTCTTTCGTTTTTTACCATTGCCTTTTTTGCGACAGGCCTCATCTTTGCGATCGGTTACTTATATAAAGAAGAATTAATAAAACAAACGTGAGTTTTTCTTCCTGTTTTCAGTGAATAAGAATGTATATTCAAGACAGTAGAGACTATTTGAAATAGTAATTAATTTCCATGAGTCATCATAAAATTCTATATATAGTACTTAAACAGGATTGGAGGTATTACGATTAGAAGAATCCATCCGCTTGCCGTATTCTTAGGTGGCCTGATATGTACGGTGTTGGTTCTCCCAACCTTATTGGTTTTACCTTTTTCAAATCAGACAACGCATGTGCAGAAAGAAGATCATTCTTCAAAATTGGAACCTGCCCAAAATGTGAATTCAAATGCAGCATTCGAAGTGGCCGTATACCGTACCAAAAGTGAGAAAATAGAGAAGGTTCCAATTGAGGATTACGTATTAGGCGTGGTAGCCTCAGAAATGCCCATTAACTTTGAAACAGAAGCATTAAAGGCTCAAGCCATCGCTGCCAGAACATTTCTTGTTAAGCAAATGCTCTCGCCTAAAAAAATTGGCACTCCAAGAGGAGCAGATATTTCGGATAATCCCGAATTTCATCAGGTATACAAAAATCTAGATGAAATAGAAAAATACTGGGGAATGAAGTCCAATACAAATCTGGCAAAATTAAAAACTGCAATAGCTGCAACAGAAGGACAGATTTTGGTTTATGACGGGAAACCAATTGAAGCTTTATTTTTTTCGACAAGCAACGGGTTCACTGAGAACTCAGAAGATTATTTCACGAGCACCATACCATATTTGAAAAGTGTGGAAAGTCCATGGGACAAGCAATTTTCGCCTAAATTTGAAAACCAAATAACCATGAGTGTGCAAAATTTTGAACGTGTATTAGGGGTGAAATTAGATGAAGGAAAAGTAATTGGCTCAAGTATTTCCAAGACAACAGGAAACCGAGTTAAATCAATCGATATAAATGGAAAGAAATTAAGCGGGAAAGATATCAGAGTAAAATTGAAACTCAATTCATCCGACTTCGTTTTAGAGAGGTATGGCAACAAAGTACTGATATCAACAAAAGGAAATGGTCATGGTGTTGGAATGAGTCAATACGGAGCAAATGGAATGGCGTTGGGCGGACAGAAATATAAGGATATTATTGAGTACTATTACAAAGGGGTCGAAATGGCTTCGTTAGAATCCTTTATTGATAAAACTGTGGCGAAGAATTAAAAAAGGGCGGATTCCTAAACAGTTTAGAGGATTCATTTTTCGGGTGCATATTTATTTATAAAAATGACTTGGAATTTACACGGTCGTTTTTCTTATATATATGGTTTCATTTAGAGTGTATAAAAGACTCATCTTAAATTTTATGACGAGTCTTTATACATATATGCTTTCTAAAAAAGGACTCTACTCCATGTTTTCAAAGAACTGATAAATTGGATAAGTAATTGCGATTTCTTTATCTTCCTCTTTAAGAGAATCAAAGAGTCTCTGAGCTCTTACTTTATTTTTCAATAACACTTCACATGCAAACCTTATGATTTGCTCATTTTGAGTAACAGCCTTTTCTTGTATATCCAAAACATCTGCTTGGTCTTCGTTTGAAAGCTCAAGACTTTGCTTGAGTTGAATTAGATATATATTGATCTTTGCAACATCATTGTTTGGAACCACCGCTAAGTGTCGTTGATTAAGCTCATAAGCGAAATTTAAGTATTCTGGATCTCTCGATTTATCATAGAAATCTATATATGGCAAAGATGCATTAATTGTCAGTTCAACACTTAAGTCATGGTATTCGTCTGCAAAAGATAATTTTATAGTCTCAAAATTGAAATTAGCATCTTCAACCATATCCCCAATCCGTTGAGAAATATAAATGCTTACTTTCTTATAATAATCTTCCCAGTTATCAGGTACTACTTCAAGGTTCTCACCATTTTGTCCGAGAAGCTCGTTCAAATTTGTTTTTGGAAGTAACCCACCGATTGTTGTTAAGACCTCTTTACTATAAAAATCCACGAAAACTTCATTCACGTACAGTAACTTTAGTTTCAGAAAGTCGGATATCTTAATGTTATAAATATGAGTATTTTCCAATTTCCCTTGATGGAAATTCAGTGATCCGTACTGTTTGTTTTTAAAAATATTGATAATTGTACTGAATAAAGAAGGTAAATCTTCATCATCATGGAATACATAATTCTCACTTATTCCGATTTGACCGCAAACGTCAATCAGCTCTATATAAGACTCTATTTCTTCTTCTATCTTTTCGAAAAGATCCTTCCCTTCCAAATTCATCGTTGCTTGGAAAGATTGAAAAGGAAGCTTGTTATGCTCCTGAAAGTAGTTTATGAGCTGCAAGCATTTTAGGAATGAACCAAGTGTAATTAGTTTCCCTAAAGAGAATCTGCTGTTTTTCTTCTTTTTATCGATATCAAAAGTTAATGATTTTTCAATAATGACAATATATCTTTTTTCTGTTTGTTTAATCTGGTAAGAATATTCAATTTCCTTACCATTAATACTCACTATTTCTGTTTTACTTACTTCTAACTCTTCTACTTTAGCAGCTTCTACAGGCATAACAAGATTGTCAGAAGTAACTCCATATATGTAGGCAATTTCTTCAAACATATCAAATGAGCCTTCTCTTATGTCAATGAATGTTACTTCATAATGAGTAAACTCCTTATCCTTTGATGCTTCAATGTAGTGTTTAGGCTGTTTTTCAACCAAATCAATGAATATCTTACAGAGTGTCTCTAAATAGCCTTTTTCAAGGATTTTAAAAGACAAGGAAATTGAATTATTATTTTTTTGATTCATTTGCGTTAAGAGGCCTTTTAACTCTAATGGAGCCAATATCCGATAATATGCCTGCTTAACATACGTTAATGGATTGATTGTTACGACAAAAAATAAGACGCCTTGGCCATGTTTGTAATATACTTCTATGTCTTTCTTTTTTACAGAGTGCTTTATTTTGTCTTTAAGAATTTCTGTTTTTTGAATAGTTGTACCCTTTACTTGTACAGGAACTTTATTAATGAAATTTGATTTTTCTATCTCTTGATTGCTATATACCTCAATATCACCATCAAAAGAAACCCCTTTATCATTCCATTGAATATTACTGACTAGATGGAAGGGGGGGTGAAGGATTAAGCTATTGATTTCCATACACGCCATATGTTCGATAATTATTGTATTGAAAGCTCTAGGTTTAAACTCAACCTTTTTGGTATTTTTCTTTCTAGCCATTCCTTTTTCTCCTTCTTCCTTCAAATGAAATCCTGCTATGAAGCTTGTAAATGAAATCGATTCTAATTAATTAATAATGTTCTAACTTATTTAGAGGATATTTCCATATTATCATATCAACGCAATCCAAGGCGTTAAAATGGCCGCTCTTTGTGGAGCAGGCCTTCTTTGCATTTTCATTACATTCCGAATGTCAGTTCCCTTATAGGTATTTAAGTATTTTGATATAATTGACCTAATACTAATTTACATTTCAGATAAATATTGGAACTATTTTATGGGAGCGGAGGGTATTTTATTATGTCGTCGCCATTACGTGCTACCAGAAAAGAAGATTTTCTGGACCAATATATTCAGTCTTTACTCCGAGGCAATGGAGAGGAATTAAACGCTTATCTAACACAAGTAAATACTCATCAACAAATTATAGGAACAAAAGCTACGACAAGATGCTTTATGCTTTCGTCTGATGGGCAGCATTTACCGAGAGTAGAAGATTTTGCAATTAGAATAGCATGTTATCTATTAGATTATGCGATTCCTCGCTCAGAAATTGCAAAGGCAAAAAAGATGGATGATGAAGAGAATACTACTATTAATACAGTAATGTTAAAAAAGAAAGCCAGAAAGCTGTTTACCCAATTAAAAAAAACAGGAGAAGGCGGGGAGATGTTGCTCTATTTACTCATTCAAAGTGTATTAAGGTTCCCGCAGGCAATCTCCAAGATGTCGCTAAAAACAAGCGGACAACTTCATTACCAAGGGGCAGATGCTATTCATATAGGGTATGACACGACAACTGAAAAATTATTGCTTTATTGGGGGGAGTCTAAACTTTACCAATCAATTGATAGTGCGATTCGGGAGTGTTTTGAAAGTCTTGCTCCTTACTTAATAGGACCAGGAGGGGCGGAAAATCCTAGAGAAAGAGATCTTCAATTGCTTTTGACAAATCTGGACTTTGCAAATGAAGAGTTGGAAGCAGCTATGCTTAACTATCTTGATCCAAACCATCCATCGTTCAATTCTCTCGAGTATAGAGGTGCGTGTTTAATAGGATTTGATATCGATTCGTATTGTTCAGTCCCATTCGCAAAGACACAAGAAATTGTTTTAGGTGAAATTAATCAAGCTCTTACAAACTGGTTAGGAAAAATAAATACGGGTATTAATAGGCATCAATATCTAGAAAATTTCACTTTAGATGTGTTTCTTGTCCCTTTTCCTTCTGTACAAATTTTCAGAGACAAATTTTTGGAGGCAATTCAGGATGTATAAATCAAGATTGCCACATAATTTATATCAATTACAGGGATATCAAGAAAAATATAAACCTCTTCTTTATAAATCCATCCGAGAACAATTTCCATTAACTTATGACGAATCATCTGAAATCGATTTAAGATACTTGCTTATGTGTGCCAGTATCTTTTCAGAATCAGATGACGCAAAGCACTTGGATACTGCATTTAGAATTGCTCAATACGTCTTGCAAGCAGTTGGTACGTCAGAAAATCAAAAAAATTCTGCCGCTTACATTCTGGATAAAATGACAAATCACACAGCTATCAATCTTGGTATAAATAGGAACCAACTATTATCCAATTACAAAGATCATATACCAATGGAATTCAATTTAGATTCTATGAATCGGTTAATGAAGTATTCTATTTTTGACTCTAAGAGAGAATTGATCATTCCCATCAATAAATTTCAGTATGAGGTATTAGATGAAACAAGAAAAAATGACTGGGTTAGCATTTCTGCTCCGACTTCGGTAGGGAAATCCTTTATCTTGCTTCATATTATTCGAATGTATCTCCAAAATCATTCGAATGGAGTGATTGTATACATCGTACCGACTAGGGCTTTAATTCAACAGGTTGAGCTGGATATCAGGAAAATGCTTATTGAACATCAGTTGGAAAACATATTTGTTTCTACTGTTCCGCTTATGGATGATTTATCAAATAGGTTTAGTAAAAAAGTGTTTGTTTTAACACAAGAAAGATTTCAATGGTTATTAGCAGATCATCATGAAATGGCTCCTGAGTTGTTGATAGTAGATGAAGCACAAAAAATAGGGGATGGGACAAGAGGGATATTGCTTCAACAAATAATAGAAGAAGTTTCTAGGAGATCCGCAAATGGGAAGGTCATTTTCTCAAGTCCGATGACTTCTAATCCAGAAGTTTTACTAGAACAAAGAGCAGAAACTTCAAAGGGAAAAGCCGTAGAAAAAGAACTAGTTACTGTAAATCAAAACTTACTGTGGGCAAATCAGGTTTTTAGGAAGCCAAAAGAATGGACAATGTCTTTATGTGCAAACGGAGAAGTTGTTAAACTAGGTGATTTTTCACTTTCAAAAAGGTCGTCTAATGCCACGGAGAGATTAGCATATGTTACCCATGCATTAGCTGATCCCGCAGGAGGAAATCTCGTTTATGCAAATCTCCCTTCGAGTGCGGAAAATTGCGGACATATTCTATGGGAATTACAAGGTGCAGAAAATGATTCAAATCATCCTGAAATAATCGAACTGATTAAGTTAATCAAAGACACAGTAAATCCTGATTATACCCTTGCACATATCCTGTCACGAAAAGTGGGGTATCATTACGGCAACATGCCGCTGATCATAAAGAATGAAATAGAACGACTCTTTTCTGAAGGTATTATTCAATTTTTAATATGTACCTCTACTTTAATCGAAGGGATGAATCTTCCCGCAAGAAGCATATTTGTCAGGGGACCACAAAAGGGCAGAGGAACACCTATGGGAGAAATGGATTTTTGGAATCTTGCTGGAAGAGCAGGCAGGCAAGGAAAAGAGTTTCAAGGAAATGTGATTTGCATTGATACAAATAAAGAGGATATATGGAACAACTCACCTCCAACGATTAGAAAAAAATATCAGATAGAAAAAACGATGGACAATTTATTGAATAACGACGTTGAAAAATTGATCGAATTTATTGTAGAAGGAACACCTAGAAGTAAAAGTCTACAAAAGCCTGAATTTGAATATGGATTTTCATATTTACTGGGAGAATATATAAGAAATGATAGATTAAGTGAATCTCCATTTTTGCAAAAATATGATGAGGATTCCATTAAAGAATTAGAATCAAGCATATCGAACGCCTTAAAAGATATCGAAGTTCCAGAAAGGATTCTTCTTAAACATCCAGGTGTTAGCCCATTAGCACAGCAGCAGCTACTCGATTTCTTTAAAGATGCTTATCACTCAATTGAACTTTACACTCCAGTTCACCCCAATAACCAAGTTGCTTTAGATAGATATATTAAAATCGTGGAAAAAATACAAGAAATTTTATCAGGGGAACATCCTGGTAAAAACTATCCTTATTCATTGCTGATAATTGAATGGATGAGAGGTTATTCATTGTCTCGTATCATTGCTCGTAATATTAAATATTGGCAGAGACGAGATCGGAGTAAAAATAAACAAAGCATTATTAGAGAAACAATGAAGGATATCGAAGAGTTTGCCCGCTTTAAATTTGTAAAATATTTTGCGTGTTACCGCGATATTCTAAATTACTTCATGGAATTGAACAATGACTTAATTGAAGAAGATCTATCAGATTTAACGATGTGGCTAGAATTAGGTGCTTCAGAAAAAACACCTATTTCATTAATGGGAATAGGGTTTACACGTACAACGGCTATTAGTATTGCAGAAATATTAAAAGATCAAAATTTAGATGGAGAAGAATGCATTAAATTATTGAAACAAATAAATTGGGAAAAGGTTCCCTTATCGTCGATTGTGAGGCGAGAAGTGATACAAATACTTCGATTGTACATTTCAGAGGTTGAATTGAATTAATGAATTTTGACATTTGATACGGTCTGCATGTAACAGTAGGGGGGTATAGATGAAAATAGTAGAATATGAGAATCTGATAAAGAAAAGAAAAAACTGTTTTCTGTGTGGTCCAAACATGCAAAATCCATCAAAAATACTGGATGGGAAATTTGATTCCTCAGCAATAGGTCCTTGGAGTGAATGGTATGGGGATCTAGATGCGGAGGTTCTCGTTATTGGGAAGGATTGGTACAATAGTTCGGGGTTTATTAAACAAAAAGGGAAAGTAAATGTTTTGGATGATACGAACCGCAATCTGCTCCAACTCCTCAAATGGATTGGAGTTGATGAGAACGTTGGACTGTTTTTTACCAATAGCGTGTTATGTATGAAAGACGGAGAAAAAAACCAAAAACTAAAATCTGCATGGAAAAGTAACTGCAGTCATTCCTTTTTAAGGCCAGTGATTGAAATAATCAAACCGAAGATTATCATTGCCTTGGGCGAGGATGCATTCGATTCAATAAAGCGGGTGTATCGCAATGAATACCCAAAACTCAAATGCTCTTATCCAAAAGCCAGAGATTCTGCGGAGCCATTTATCGTTGGAGAAATGAAGCTATTTAGCGTGGTTCATCCAGGGAGGCTGGGTATGGCCAATTTCGGTGGAATGGAAGGGCATAAAAAAAGCTGGATGAAAATAATTCCTCATATTGACGCTCTGAAAGGATAAATGACGATGTCAAATCTAAAACATATTGATAGAATAAAATTAGAAAGATTTTTAAATATGGGCAGTGGGTATGTTTTACATTTTAATAATGGAACGCTACGAGATCTTGTAATCGAAACGACAGGTATTGATATATATGATGAACAGTATTCTATAAAAGGTGAATCGAAAGCAAATCGATTACGTGCTTTTTGGGAAATAGAGGCGGATGAAACCGTATCAAAGCTAGTTTTTGCATTACTTGAAGTTTGGAAAGATAGAAAAGAAATGTACGATCAGGAAATTGAAGAATCTGAGCAAGCTTTATTTAATGATTGTTTTTCCATTGCAGAGAATCTGAATCAAAAAGGTGTATCAGAATTTGTGCATGGAATTTTAAAACCACAGATAGAAGATAAAGACTTTTCCGTTTTAGCCAAAAATATTAAAGAAAGCATTGAAAGAAATGAACCAGAAGCAGCTCTTGACAGGCTTCATACATATACTGTGAAATACTTTAGGAGTCTGTGTAGAAAACATCAAATTTCTTATGATAAAGATAAAGCGTTACATAGTTTATACGGGGAATATGTAAAGGTGCTTGAGAAAAACAAGTTAATTGAATCTGTTATGACTCTGCGAATTCTTAAGTCATCCATTTCGTTGCTGGATGCTTTTAACTCAGTGAGAAATGACAAAAGTTTTGCCCATGATAACCCGATTCTGAATTATCAAGAAAGCATGTTAATTTTTAAAAATATATCCAGTATGATTGAGTTCATTGAATCTGTTGAAGGAAAGTTGAGTCATGTTCGTGCTAATACGTGAAACGGAGAAGAGGCAGCCTACATGGAGTTTCAAGCGTTTGAATTAATAGCCTAAGAAAACCGCTCATGTTGCATGAGCGGATATTTTATTTTCATTAATTTCTTCAGTGTCGATTATGCAAGCAATTAAATGGCAGAGAGCAAAAAAAGTGCGTATCCCTCAAGATGTGCACTTTTTTTATTTTATAAATAACCAAAAGTGTTTATTTATATAAACAGTGTTCATTATTATGAATAATTATTACTGAATATGGAAAATGATATAAATATGTTGGTTTAACGTTAATAATTCTTCAAGGGAAATACTGGTTTTTTTGTCGCGGAATGTTCAGTTCAATAAAAGTGAATAGTGATTTCAATAATAGGCCTACACCTTGTCAAAAAAGGGACAAATTGTTTTTAAGATTTTTTAAAGTATTTAATAAAAAAATATATATTAATATCTTATGCTAAATTCCACGAAAAAAAAATCTCAGTGTTTTCCATTTTTTAGTATGAGAGAATGAGGGCTTAATGTGTTTTAATGATCATGTTTCAAATATAAATTGATCAACATAAAAGGAAGCTTGATTTAATTGCCACGTTATAAGTATATAACATCTTCACAAATAAATAAGATGTTAAAAAAGGGCCGCGGTATTGGAGAGGGAAAATCATATTATCCTTGGACGACAATACGAGATGTCCCATCAAAAGGTTTTTTACACAGAATAAGAGGATGGAAAACGAATAGAGTCCATCACTTATTTTCTAATATAGAACTAGGTTTCTTTTTGAAACTGGAATGGGCTTCTAATGTAATTGATATTAGAGAAAGATTTCCATTGTTGCCGATAAATACTACATTAGAAATTGCCGATGAAATGGAAATTAACCATCCATATGATAGAAGTGTTAATGAACCAATTGTTTTTACCACCGACTTCTTAGTTACTATTCTTACAAAAAATAATGAGCTTAAGCAAATTGCTTATAATGTAGTACCTTATTCAAGATTTGAGTCAAAGCGGATATTGGAAAAAGCAGTAATTGAAAAGATTTATTGGAAACGAAAAGGTGTAGAATACTTTATTATTACAGAAAAAGATACGCCAAAGTCCTTTGTTAGTAATATGAAATGGATACATCAGTCAAGAGAATTGACATTCGCCCCTGGTGTATTGATAGATGATGTAATAAGAGCAGAAGAATTTATGTTTTATAGGTTGATGGAAAAAAATACATCATTATCAAAAGTATGTTCAGAAGTAGACGAACTACTTGAGTTTCATCCTGGTGTTTCCTTATGGATTGTTCAACATTTGATTGCAAACCGCTACTGGTTAATTGATATTACAAAGCAATTGGATACGACACAGCCGCTTTATTTCAAAAGAAATTTAAGGGGCTTATTAAGTAAAAATAATGCGAGGGATGCTTATGGAACATTTGATTAAAGGAACGGTTATACAATGGGAAGAATCCTCTGGAAGAGATAAGTACGAGCGAGTTTTGTGGCTAGATAGAGAGAATAATCTTTCGGTTGTATTTCCGCTTACGCCAGGAGTGAATGATAGTAATTTTCCACTATACCTACCTATATCAGATATTCAAGATGCACTTGAAATGAAAGAAGCTTTTATTAGAACGGTGGATCCTTATTTTAGAAACATTTCATCTGACTCAGATTTTTTATTGAAATATACAAATGAAAGAGATAGGGGTTGGCTTATTATTAAAGATATGGTGGTGAATGAGCCTGATATTTATGATCCAGATACAAGGGGAAAGTTACTTGAATTCACGGTTAAAAAGTTGGGTACAAGTTCAAAAACTGTATACAAAAATCTTCGGAAGTATTGGAGATATGGGTTGACTCCAAATGCTGTATTACCATTAAATGAAAACTGTGGTGGGCCAGGTAAAAGTCGAACTCTTACTGAAGAAATGGTTGCAAATGCTATAGAGAAAGGAAAGCCCATACCCAAGAGAGGTAGAAAATCGAATTTATCAAAAGAAAATCCAGAAATGATTGGAATAAATCTAACTGATAAAGATAAGGAGCTGATTAAAAAAGGAATTAATAAATATTACTTATCTAGGAAAGAGAATTCATTAAAGAGCACACACCAAAGGATATTAGAAGATTATTATTCCGTTATTGTGAAGGGTACTGAGGTAATCGATCCTGAAGGAAGATATCCTTCTTTATGGCAGGTTAAAACAGAGTTCTACAAAAATAGTAAGTTGAAAGAAACTATAACCGCCAGAAAAGGCTCCAATGAATACAATCTAAACTTCAGGCCCAATATAGGTACTTCAGATAAGGAAAACTTAATGGGGCCAGGATCGGTGTATCAAATTGATTCCACTGTCAGTGATGTAGAATTGGTAAGTAGTTTGGATAGAAGTAGGAAAATTGGAAAGGCAACTGTTTACTTTATTATGGATGTGTTTTCTAGATACATCGTTGGTGCTCACATTGGATTCGAAAAGGGCTGGGATGGAGCTCATAGAGCATTGTTTAATGCTTTTACGAATACGGCAATATTAAGAGGAGAAAGCCCTAAAGAAGAAAAACAGAAATTCTGTTCTGTCCCAAAGGTATTATATGCAGACAAAGGTTCAGAAAATATCAGCCTGAATTCTGATAATTTAACTCTTTTTTTTAATGTAGATGTGGCAATTGCCCCTCCTTATCGGGCTGACTTAAAAGGAATAATAGAACAGGAATTTAATCAGCTAAAAGAAAGCTGCAGAGAAATTCCTGGCTTTGCTAAAAATAGCATTAAGAAGAGAGCAGATAAAGACCCAGCAGATGAAGCTGCATTGACAATAAGTGAACTTAGGGAATTTATTAATAATATTGTTGATGATCACAATAATAAAAAATTTCTTGGGAATTACATTCGAAATACCGAGATGGTTAAAGAAAATATAGAGCGTTACCCGATTGATTTATGGAAATGGGGTTTGAAAAAGTCAGGTGCTCTCACTTTATACCCTGTTGATTTAGCAATTGCAAATCTTCTCCCTAGAGGAAAAGCCACGATTACTAGTAGCGGCATGAAGTTCAATAAGAAAACTATTCGGAAAAAGAATGAAATCAAAAATGTACAAAGTGAATCTCTATTTTATACTCATTCACGTGCAATTAAGGAAGGTTGGTTTGTAGAATCAGGATCAATGATAGGAAAGCAAGTGGATGTTTCCTATGATGTTTATGATACAAATGTTCTTTTTCTTATTTTAGATTCAGGGAGGATTATCGAAAAGTGTCAATTAATACCTAGCAATCAACGTTATGTTGGACTTCACCATATAGAGGCTATCGATTTAAAGAGGATGGAAAAGATTGAAAACTCTCTTCACAGCATAAAAAGATATCAATCTCAGAAAGAGCTGCATCAAAAGAACGATAAAATTACTAATACTGCTAAAACTAAAACCAAGCTTGCTATAGCTGAAAGTGGAATAAGCAAGACTAGGCAAAAAAGTAATAAACGATCTAACGCTAAGGAAGAGCGGCATCATGATCAAAGCGAGACATCTATTGCAAACATTATCAATGGTGAACAAAAAACAGGTGTTATAAAAGAACATGTTGAAAATCAAATTCATCTTGTACCAAAATCATCTAAATACCAGAAAATACTGAATCAAATTAAAGATATGGAGGATTAATTCATGGCAGGACAGATTGTTTTAAAAGGGAATTTTGTAGAAGCAAATTATACTGAGGCTGATATTCCTATGCACAGACATAATCTATACATTGAAGCATTACCCGATCTTTTAAAAGTTGCAGATGTAGTGAAAAAAGTGAAAAGGTATCCTTATTACAATTCTGAAGATCGGAAGCTGCCAGCATTACGAAGGGTTCATCGAGTTCAAACCATTTCTAATTTTATTGAACCATTACCGATTCACATTGATTTTGAAATGAAGTTTTCAAGGATGATTCGTCATGGATATATAGCGAGAAATCCTATTAAGGCAGAGTGGATAAAGCAGATGAGAGGTGGTTTTGAGGGACTGGAATGGGGAACAAAAGACGATCAATATGAACCACTTATCCGTTCAACATCAGCGGGTTTTGCAATCATTGGTCCTAGTGGAATTGGTAAAACTACAACAATTGAAAGCATTCTCGGTCTTTATCCGCAAGTAATTCAACATGTAAAATACAAGGATACTATTTTTGAGCACAAGCAATTAGTTTGGTTGAAAATCGATTGTCCAAAAGACGGTTCAATTAAAGCATTATGTCTGAATTTTTTTCAATCAATCGATCGAGTATTAGGAACAAAGTATTTTTCAAGACATTCTAAATCAGGTAGCAGTGCAGAGGTGTTAATCCCAGAAATGGCTAATGTAGCTAATTTATTTGGATTAGGTGTTCTCGTAATTGACGAAATTCAAAGACTTAGTTTAGCAAAGAGCGGCGGTCCAGAAAGTATGATGAACTTTTTTGTTCAACTTGTTAACACGATTGGGGTTCCTGTCGTTCCCATGGGCACACCTAAAGCTTTGAAAATTATTGAAAAAGATTTTGCAAATATAAGACGATTTGAAGGACAAGGTGACATCTATGCTTCTATATCTCATTTTGATGAAGCGTGGGATCACTTTATTCGAAAGTTATGGAAATTTCAATGGACCAATGTGGAGACTCCATTTACTAATGATATTAGTAAAGTTTTATACGATGAGTCTCATGGAATAATTGATATCGCTGTGAAATTATTTATGCTTGCCCAATGGAGAGTTATTGGAGAAGAGGATGAAAGACTAACTATAGCTTTAATTAGAGACGTATCAAAAAATGAATTGCGTTTAGTGAAAAAAGCCCTAAATAAAGTCTTTACAAATGCAAGTAAGTTGGAAGAATTAGAAGAAATATTTCCAGATTCAATAGACTTAAATAATTTCTTAAAAAATGCGACTGAAAGGGTCGTGTTATTAGGAAAAGCTGACACTTTGCATAATCAGCAAAAATCTAGCGAGGAACTAGAGGGAAATCAAATGTCTCCGTTATTTTCTATTGCTCATTGGTTAGTAGAGGCAGGTATTGAACCTAAGCTAGCTCAAGATTGTGCAAAAAAAGCATTGAGTAATAACGGTTCTAATTTTGATATGGGAATTGCCATGCAAGAAGCAATACAACTCGCTATTAATAATGGAAGTTGTAAGAATTCCAACGAAAAAAAGAGCAAAAAAGCAAAAAAGAAAAATAACTTGAATGAGAATCAAATGATAGAAATACTTAAAGCGGAAGAATTAGATGATTATCTTGAGTTTTAATCTTTTCAATCTCTTATAGGAGGTAAGTTTATATGTTAGCTTTTTTTCCAACTCCATATCCAGACGAATTGTTTTATAGCTTGTGTGCTAGATACCATGAATGGAGCAGAAATCCAACAACTCAATCAACTATCGAGGATTTGTTCAATCCTAAATTGATGGGACCAAGAATTGAATTTCCCTCTGGATTGAATGTATTCTGTAGTAATCTATCTCCCTCATCGACTATAACCCCAGAGTTCATCCTCTACAATCATACTTTCTTTCCACTATACCAACCCTTCATCCCACAAGAAAGAGCGGGAAAAGTTATGAAAGAGATGTTTGGAACTAATAGTGCGATTCATAGGGTAGTCGGAAAACATCTTGATAAACAAAAGATAGAATTCCTCAGATTTTGTAAAACATGTACTGAACATGATATTGAAAAATTTGGGGAGCCCTACTGGCATAGATGTCATCAGGAATATGCGGTAAAGATTTGTCCACACCATAATACGTGTTTATATGAAAGTGGCGTCCCTATTAGTAGAACTAAAGGAGGTAGTAGGCATTTTACTGCATTAGATGAAAGTATTATTGAGAGAGGAACTGTTTCAATAATTAACGATAGAAATAAACCGCTTTTTTTGAAGTTGGCTAAAGACTTTTATTGGCTACTAAACAATGAAAATACTCATGTAAATTTAAATGAGGTAAAAGAGAGATTGAGAGTATATTTGATTCGCTCAAACTGCATGACTGAATATGGTCAGATTAAGAAGGAATTTCTACAAAATTTCAAATCATCTTACTCAAGTGAAGTGCTAGAAATAACTGATGCAGATTTTGATTGTGCAAACAGTAAATCTTGGGTTCATAAAATGATTCATAATTATAATTACTACTTTAAGCCAGTTAGGTTTCTTCTATTATTGAATTTCCTTGAAGTTCCTATTTCAACCTTTTTTAAAACGAGGGTTAGATATGAGCCATTTGGCCAAGGTCCTTGGCTATGCCTAAATCCTAGCATAGCCCACTATAATCATAGAATCATAGAAAATATAAATACTTTCTATAATAGTCGAAAAAAACAAACCTTTGGTATTTTTAAGTGTTCATGCGGGTTCATATATTTAAGATCAAATAAAACTTCTGAGTCGGATATAGATAAAATCCTTCAATTTGGACCTTATTGGGAGAAGGAATTAATAAGATTAGTAGATAGTGTAAAACTTGATTTTGAAAATGTTGGACTTTTGCTAAAAGAAGATTCAAAAAAATTGAGAGAATATTACCGAAATCTTACTGAATCTGGTGAGGTTAAAATCGAAGATACATTAAAGTTGAAAAAAAGGGATTCTTACCGCAAATTATGGCTGCAGAAGAGGAAGGAAAACCCGCATATGACAAGGAGCAAGTTTTATGAAATACTTCCTGTAGAATATACATGGTTGAGAATAAATGATATTAAATGGCTTGCAAACAATTTACCTCCAAAGCAAAATAAACGAGATTTTAAGCGGAAAGAACGGATAGATTGGAAGAGTAGGGATCAAGAACTGTCTAATCAAGTCATTAATATAGCACAAAAAATCAATTCTATTGGGGGAAAACCTATTAAAATTACTAAAACTGCAATTATGAAAGAAATGAAAGATGGAAGAAAATTGGAATGGTTGGAAAAGTTGCCTATAACCAAAATGACTTTGAATGAAGTAATGGAATCCACAGAAAGTTTTCTAATTAGAAAAGTAAAGTGGGCTGTTAATTCTCTCTATAGTAATAACAAGAATATTTCTAAAACAAGTATTTCGAAATTGATTGGAGACCCTAAAGTTTTGTCTGAAACTTTAGAAAGGCTCATCTCGGAACAAGTCGAAAAATACAATTAGTACTTAAATTTATTTGTGTGAGAATCTCACGTTAAAAAACCAGTCCTCAATAATAAAGGATTGGTTTTTTTTAGTTTAAGATTTTTCAGATACATATTAAGCTATGTAATTGGGATAATAAAAGTATTATAAAACAAAGGGAGGTGTCTCAATTGGAGAAATTACCTTTTTTTCCTGCACCTTATCCAGATGAAATATTCTATAGCGTTATATCTAGGTATCATTATTGGAGCAGAAATAAATTTACAAGTTGGACCTTTGATGACTTATTTGATAATTCATCCACTTCAATATGTATTGATTTCCCAAATAATTTAAATGATTTATGTATGAAGTTTTCTAGAAAGTCATCAATAACTCCGAATAAAATAATTTATGATCATACGTTATTACCTCTATATCTTCCCTTTATTTCTATAAAAAATTCAGAAGATGTTATAAATAGCATAATAGGTGAAAATTCGTCAAAAGTAAGTATGCTTGTGGGTACAACTCAAAATAAAATTAAAAACCCTAGATATTTACGGTATTGTGAAGATTGCTTCCAAGATGATTTGCATTATTATGGTGAACCTTATTGGCGGAGAGAGCATCAGGTCTTCGGAGTACTTTTGTGTCCAATTCATAACAACGTTTTATATGAAACAACTTACGATGTTCGTAATTCATATCCCCTGCGTAAATGCTATCAGCTCTTTCCTGAAGACTTAAGATCTGCTATCCCTGTTCTAGCTTCCCAAGAACACATAATTCACTTAGAGTATTTATCTAAATCTATTAGGAATTTGTTAAATAACCAATACGAGTGTCTTGGATTAGACAAATTAAGAGAACGATACCTTTTCTATTTAGGAGAAAAGAACTTAACTACTTATAACGGTAGAATCAAAGAGAATGAATTAAATAAGGAATTAGTGAATTTTTATGGTGATGGTTTCCTGCAAGCAATGAACAGTAAAATAGTTGAAGGCAAGAGGAATAATTGGACTGAAGGTTTTTTTCGAACAAAGAAAGTGCATCCTTTGAGACATTTATTGATCATGAATTTTTTAGGTTTATCTATTACAGATTTTATGTCAAATCCAATATCTGAGTATAGACCTTTTGGTCAAGGACCTTGGCTTTGCTACAATGCAGCATCTTTACACTATAAGCAGCCAGTCATTGATGATCTTACGATTAAGAATAATACCAATAAAGACAAACTGGTTGGTATATTCAAATGTAAATGTGGATTTGAGTACTCTCGAAAAGGACCAGATCTTTCCCCTATAGATAAAAATAGAGTTGGAAGAATTAGATCATTTGGGTATGTATGGGAAGCGGAATTAATTAAATTGAGATATGAAGAAAAAAAGACTGTAAATACTATTGCAAAAACTTTAAAAACTACCCATTTAACCATTAGCAGAAAATTGAAGGAGATGAATAATAAAATAGTAGCCACTCAGGTCGAGGATATAACTATAGATATTAAAATGGTAAGAGAAAAATGGATTCAATTGATTAATGATAATCCTCAATTAGGAAGAAATGAATTAAGGAAATTGGCAAAGAAAGAGTATATCTTCCTATATCGCAACGATAAAAAATGGTTAATGACAAATCTGCCTAAACCATTAAAGAAAAATAACGTTAGAAAATCACACTATCTTATTACAGAAGATAAGGCTTTGTCTGAAAAAATTACTTTAACAGTAGATAGGCTGATCCGATTAGAAAGACCAAAAAGGATAACCAAAACTTTAATTGGTAAGGAACTCGGAGTAAGCATTAGGAAGATTGACAATTCACCTATTTCGAAAAAAACAATTGAGGCTTCCATTGAATCGAAGGAGGATTTTCAAATTCGCCGAATCGAACTAGCTGTAATTAAGCTATTGGGAAAAGGTGAATATCCAACTCCCCATAAATTAAAAAAAGAAGCTGGTTTATTGCAGCAGGATTTGTCGCAGCTTATTATCAGTAAAATAAATTCAATAAGTAAAAATTTTTAATAAACCACTACTGTAAAAATGGTTTAGGGTCTCAATCTGCGGAGCTAATAACATGGTGTTTTACAGGTTTATTTATCATTTATGCTTTGGGTGTATATTTCTTATTTTACGGGTTTATTTATCAACTTTTTTCTTTGAAATGTGGTAACCCTTGATAACACTGGTTTTCTTATTTTACAGGTTTATTTTTCACAAACACCGAACATTACGAAGCATCACTCAAATATTCAGGCTAAAGGATGCGAAGGTTTGAAAAATACTTTACAGGCTCAGTCCACTGCCTATCAAATTGAATTAAAATCGGTCCCTACTATTGATGATCTTAAGACAGAGAATTATATTGAGGAATCACCTGTATGCCCGAATGGAACCGAGCTGATTATTGATGGCGACGGCAAGGTTGCTGAGAAGGCAGATTGAGTCAGGCTTTACATTGGCAGAAACGATTATGGTAATGAGTATTGTATCTGTCCTAATGGTGGTAACAATGCTCATCATACAGCCATTTCAAAGTCAAAAAACAGCAGAATTATTTTTTGAAGCGCTTGAAAGGGATGTTCTATATGCTCAGCAGCATGCAATCTCGAATAAAAAAGGGGTTATGATTCTTTTTGATACAGCCAAAAACCACTACATCGGTGTAGAGGGCGGGATACCAGCAAAGAGATTATTCACAGTAAACTATGATTCGGATATTCAAATTGATCCCGCAACAATGGACGCCAGGGTACAATTTAACAGCGAAGGTGGAATAACAGCGAGCGGAACAATGAATGTTGCCTATCGCAAAAAGAAGTACAGGATGATCTTTTATATGGGAATGGGGCGAATGAATGTTGAAGGGCTGTAATGGGTTTACTATGGCTGAAATCCTTATGGCCTTCAGTATATGGTCGATGATTTCTCTTATGCTGCTTCCGGCATCGGTTTATTTAAAAAAAGAGCGGGAAGAAACTAAGATCAAGCATGAAGCTTTGGTTCTGCTGAAAGATCACATTGAATCCCTGAATTTTGAAAATCCTGCAAAAGAGAACCTTAATCTTTCCGTTAAAAATCAAAGGTTTGAGATTATATGGAGCAAGGAGGAAGGAATTGATCAAGCTTGCATCAAATGGGAAAGCCATAAAGCTGCGCAAACGGAATGCCTGTATTCTTTTTGAGAATAAAGGATTTACGTTTCTTAACATGCTGTTCTCTTTAAGCATAGTCGTTATAATTGTTTCTTCTTCGGCCATCCTTATCCCTTATCTTTATAGAATATCTGAAAGGGAAAATGATTTGAGTCTGCTGGAATGGGAAGTTTTTCTGCAGCAGACCGTTATCGAAATGCGGGAAGGGACGAATTTAATTGTTGAGCCCCAAAGAATTTCATTCACTTCAAAATCAGGAAGAATCATTGAATATGAAAAATACGGATTTCTTATTCGCAGACAAGTTGATGGAACGGGGCATATCATCTGTCTCAGAAATGTTAAAACGATTAAATTTGAGCAGATTGCAGGCGGAGCATCTCTTACGGTTACCAGCATGACAGATAATGAATACCGCTATAGTTTCAGAAATTTTCATGAACTGAAGGCCATGAAATGAAAAACGAAAGAGGGTATATTCTTCCTTCAGTCTCGATATTGGCTCTATTTTTTCTTATGGTTGTCTTTCATCATACAGCTTTATATATAACAGAAAAAAAATTCTACGAGGAAAGAAGCCAGTCGGTGTTATTAGAGAATCTTATGCTATTCGGGGTTAAACATTCTTTAAATCAAATTACTCGAGAAGATGCAACAGAACAGCAGCTCATAAAATTAAAAAAAGGGACAATAGTTTATACGGTTACTAAAATTGATCCGGAACATATTCTTGTAGAACTTTCATGCGAAACAGAAAATAAGAATTTTACTTCAGCAAAATATAGATACAGCATCATGCAAAAGAAAATTGTCTATTGGACGGTATATTAGAAGATCGATAGAAAATCATTTCCCATTATGAGCAAATCTGTGTTAAAGTTATGAAAAAAATGCGGAGTGAATGTTTGTGAAGGCTATTTTTTTAACAGGATTTATGGGAACTGGAAAAACAACCATCGGAAAAGCTTTGGCTGAAAGGCTGAAAGTTCCTGTTTATGATATGGATGAATTCATTGCTGATAAGACCGGAAAAGAAGTGAAGACAATCTTTAAGGAACAGGGAGAAGAATTCTTCAGGGATCTGGAGACAAAATCTATCCGGATGCTCCCCCTTGAAGATGTGGTCATTACAACAGGAGGCGGGCTTCCTGTGCGCACCCAAAACCGAAAGTATATGATGGAGAATGGAATAGTTGTATTTTTGCATACGGATCTAGATGTTATTTTTGAACGGCTAAAAGAGGATGAAAATCGGCCGCTTGCACTCCATGCTTCAAAAGAAGATCTTACTGAATTGTATTTGTCCCGAAAAACAGCTTATGAAGATTGCACATTCATGATAAATACGACAGGAAAATCAATCAATGAAGTTACTGAAGAAATGATTGAGAGATTAGAAAGACAAGACACTGGCTATACTGAATAAAAAAGTGTGCATGAGGTGTTTGTTTTGTCTACCAATGATTATGTGAAATATATGACACAGCAATTAGTTCGTTATATGGATACTCCAAAGGAAGTACGAAAAGCCAAAAAGTCAATCCGCAAAACGGAGCGGACTCCATTTGCAAGCAGATGGTTCGGAATTTTGCCATTTGCCGTCATGTTTTTTATGAAGAAAAGAAGATAAAAGGACAGGTGCTGGTATGATGTGTCCCCACAATGTTAGAACGATCTAATAATTGGGTGCAATTCAAAACAGCACTTTTTTAAAAGTTTAATGTTAAGTAGACTTTACAAAAAGGTTATTCAACCTTACAATACAAGTAGAAATAGGTAGAAGGTGGACAACATGATTTTAAAAAATCGAGTAAAGGAAATGCGTGCAAGGTTTGACTTTACTCAGGAAAACCTTGCAGCACGAGCAGAAGTTACAAGACAGACAATCGCAGCAATCGAAAAAGGGAATTATATACCATCGCTGCTGTTAGCTTTAAAAATCTGCAAAGTGTTTTCACTTAAAATGGAAGAATTATTTTGGATAGAAGAAGAGTTAATTGACTAAAAGATGGGGACCGATATGCAGCCAAAGTTTGATGGACTATATAATTTCCGCGATATTGGCGGACTAGTCACAAAGGATGGGCGGAAAATAAAAACATGTGTTATCTTCCGCTCAGATGAGCTTTCTAAATTATCTAAGGAAGATCTTCATAAGATGGCACAGCTTAACATTAAAATGGTTTGTGATTTAAGAACATTACGGGAACAAAAATCAAAGCCAAGTAAAATAACAGATGAACACGGGATAAAGGTTATAAAAATTTCCTTTCAAGATCAAAGCCAGGAATTTACACATTTTCAATTCTTTAAGTTTCTTGCAGGGAGATCAGGGGGGATTGATTTTTTAGAGGTTATGGAGAATCTTTACCGTCAAATGGCATTTGACAGCGGGAAGCAGATAAGAGAAATCATGGTGCAGCTTTCAGATGAAGACCAGCTTCCTGCTCTTATCCACTGTACTGGCGGTAAAGACAGAACAGGTTTTGTTTCAGCTTTTATTCAGCTTTTGGCGGGAGCATCTATTGATGATGTGACGGACCATTATCTCATATCAAACGAGCTCATTGGGCCGCGCATGAAAAAAATTGAGCGTTTTATAAGATATTTTAGTTTGTTCCGTGTGTCTGCTGAACAATTAAAGCCAGTTTTAGAAGTGAGACGGGAATATTTGCTTGAAGTCTATGAGGAAATTTTGAAGAAGTACGGAACGTTTGAAAAGTATGCGGAAGAGGTTTGCGGTATAAATCAGGATCATATTGAGAAGTTAAAACAGAATCTCTTTGTATAGCCAGAAAAGGTACCCATTTGGGTACCTTTTCTGGTATCGTTTCTTAATCCTTTAGTCTGCCTCTTCTAATACTTGAATCTTTTTTACTTTTTCTGTTTTGGCATCGTAAGAGATTGTTACAAAAACGCCAATGTCTTTCATTCCTTCACGTACTGTAACTTTATATTGTTTTACTGTTTGATTTTTTTTGGTATTATCCCAAATCTTTTGTGCAAATAGAACCTGTGACAAAGGATAACGTTTTTTTGTCTCTTTGACAGCAACGTTTTTCCAATCTGTGTGCTGTGCGGCTGAAACATCACTGGAAATTGAAACCAATGAAGGAGTTAATCCGTATATAAAGAGAAGAAGCAATACAACAATCGATTTTTTCAAACGCAACACCCTCCTTTTTAGTTATTTTTACCAAAAAAGGAGCTGTTATTCAAAAATGGGTTAATATCTGAAGGGGGCAATGAAATGGTATTCGTGATTATTTTCTTTTTTATTATCCTTATTGCTGCAATTGTTACAGATGGGAATAGAAGTAAAAACAGACACAGAGGCAACGGTTCCTCCGCAGTGTTTCCTTTTGCCGGAACAGATTCGGATGATCGTCATCACTCTGACTCTGGCTTCTTTGACTGGGGAGGCGGAGGAGATTCTGGAGGAGGTGACGGCGGCGGTGGAGGCGGGGGAGATTAAGCGGAATAAAGCCGTCAGCTGGCGGCTTTATTCTTTTTTTATTTTCGCGGAGAAAGGAATAGATCCAGGGACTCCAGCTTATTCCATAATTGAAAGCCATGTGTGTCGAAATGAAGCTATACCAGCTTCATTGTTTCTTTTTTTCTTTATATCGTTTAAATTTTATAAAATCCTGAAAGGTGCGAAAATCATCCTTTGTCAATCCCTGGTCAATAGCCTCAGAAATGAGATCCGTCCATTCTCTGTCCAATTGTTTTTCAGCCTTAGGTTTTAAATCCTGATCCTCTGCAAGAAGCTGTTCAAGATCCGTTCCTAATGAAACAGCAACTTTAGTCAAAAATTGCATGGAAGGATTTTTTTGAATATCCCGCTCAATATAGCTTAAATAGGATTTTGATACTCCTGATAGTTCTGCAAGTTCAGAAAGGGAATATCCTTTCTTTTGCCGCAAAGATTTAATCCTTTCCCCAATCATCAAGAATGCTCCTTTAATATCAGTGTGTTTTCATTATATAGAACAATTTGTTCTTTATAAAGTAGTGAAATAGTAAGAAAATAAGAGTAAATAGCAGATAGTGTACGAAAAATGTTCTTTAAAACGAAAAAACGACGGTTTTTAATGATATATTATTTGTCTTTAACGTTTTATAATTTAATAGATCCTTATAATAAATAACTGGTTGAAAGCTGTGCATGAAAAGAGATTAGACAGCAATAAATTGCAGGTAAAATGTTCTTAATTAAGAATATATAGGGGTAAATCAAGCAAAAAAGGGGAGACGCCCTTGAAACGTACTTTCATATTTTTGGCTGTTGTTAATGCGCTAGATGCTTTGCTTACTGTTATAGGTCTTAAATACGATTTAATAGCTGAAGCTAATCCATTTATGAAGCTGCTCTATGAGATACATCCCCTTTTATTTGCAGGTTTCAAACTATCCTTTTCTCTTTTTTTGCTTTTATTTATTTATTTCAGGTGCTTGCCTTCTTCATCACCAGTAAAATTCATTGCTTATACAGCTTCTTTGGCTTATGGCATTGTGCTGGCGATGCATGTCTATTGGATACATTTCATTTTCATTTAGAGCGGGGGGACAGTATTATGTATAAAAAACTTTGCAATCGCTGTTATCAGCCTTCATTCAGCAGCTGTCCGGCGGATCGATGGATTTGTCCAATCTGCACAAATGATCTGACAAAGATAAAAGCTATTCGAGCGGTACATACAGCTAATTTTAATCCGGAAAAGTATTTGCAGAACAATAGGACAAAATTAACCGGCAATTTTAATAAATACGCATAATAAAAACGCTCTGGCAAAATACCAGAACGTCTTTGTTCGTTATTAATTCGAGTCATTTAACATATAACCGCATGGTGAACCGAAATTGAAAAAGCACCGAATGAAATGAGCCTGTTTAAGGCTCTTTTCATTCGGTGCAGAAATTTATTATTTATCTTGGTTCATTTTCCACCGGTTAAATTCAAGAAATTCACGAAATTGATCCTTCGTCACACCAGAATCCATCGCTTCTTTCACGAGGTTTGCCCATTCACTATCAAGATTATCTTTTTTAGTCTCATATATTGGTTCGTCTAAAATCAGGGTATTCATAGATACTCCCAGTACGGATGAGACTTTTTCAAGAAATTGAACAGAAGGATTAGACTGCAGATTCCGTTCAATTGAACTCAAATACGATTTAGCAACACCAGCGCGATCGGCAAGCTCTGATAGAGAAAGTCCTCGTTCTTTGCGGTATTTACGGATGCGTTCACCAATCATATGATCACCTTCCCAGAGCCATTATAGCATATAACGAAGGTGGTGTTATATATATAGAACGATTTTTACAAAAAAAAAATATGTACTTTTCTTGTTTGTCAATTTTTAAGTGTTTGCGTTTTCAAAAATTCTCTAATTTCTTCTTTGCTGATGCCCATTTTTAAAGCTGACAGGATTAACTCTTTCCATTCCTGATCCATCTTTTCTACTTCCTTCAATAACATCTCCATTTTTTCTCCTCCTAAAATACGTCTCTGTATTTCAGGCAGTCCAGCCATCATAGTTTTGTGAACCTTAGATCTGTGACTTTGCGTCCCTGCCTTTCAGCAAGTTTGCCTTTGTCTGATTATGTGCAATCGTCCATTTTGCATAAATCAAGTTTTTGTTTCTTTAGTCCTTCAGAAGAGTGTATCTTATTTACTACTATTATAAAAAATGATTTTTGTTTTTTGTGCTGAAATGTGTCGATTGAAAAATATTTTTTAATTTTTTTGAAAATATTAGAATTAATTGGGTGTTAATTCCTTTATTGTAGGCATTTTGATGGGTTTTGTTTTTAAGAAACGACAGAAAATTTTACGGAATAAAACAAACTGCAAAATCTCATTTTCTTTTTTGAAAATAAGATTTTGCAGTTTTCGACATTAATAGAACGCATTTTGCGACAAATAAAAAATTCCGCCATTTACAATCGAAACGTTTATTTGCGGATCATATAATTCTTTCAATGCTTCTTTTTCTAATTGGTAGGCTTCCGGTTTTTCATCAAGATCTTCATAAAAATGACTGAGCAGCATCATATCAGCATTCCAGCGCTGTCTGGCATCTTCCGCCCAAGAGTGATCATCCTGCTCAATAATGGATTGAATATAGTTCTGAATACGATTTAATCCGCTTTGTTCCTTAATCATTGGGGAGGTCGTAAAACAAAGATCAGGAATGCGGGGAGTAAGCGTCATTTTTTCCAATTGATCCTGGAAGTTTTCAATGATTGCGCCGCTGATCAAATGGAGACCGATTGAATAAAGCTGGTCCTTCTTTTTGTCGCTCTGATAAGATACCATGATATTTACTCCGAGCCATGGATGCAGAGATTGAGAGCTTCCTTTGTTCGGAGGACTTTCATAAAGGCGGATGTGGCTTCCAAGCTTTTTGCTCGTCCGGAAAATTTGATGGAGCCGCGGTGCCCCGAAATGCATGATTTCTCCTTTTAAATCTTCTGGAGCCTGTTTGGCATCTGTAAGAAATGTCAGCTGCATAGGATTTGGAACACCGCCGGTTTTTTCAAGATAGGTCCAGTAAAAAGGCCGATTCATCAGCTCTTTATCCATTTCGATTGTTAACTGCACAGTCATATACTCTGGCTGTTTATCTGTGATCTGACATGAATTTGCTGTGAAAAAACTTTCTAAGAATTGGCTGATCTCTTGCTGCAGCATATCGTCAAGCCTCCTTGCCTAATTTTACTTTCCATTTGCAGCTTTTTGTTCTGATTGTTCCTGTTCTGCAAAATGAAGGATGGATGTTAAATTTTCCATTTTGATTTTCATTTCGCCCTCGCTTTTTGATTGAAAGAGAATATCCTGCAAATGATCTTCAAAATTGGAAATATCCAGTTTGGTTAAGATTTCATCAAGCTCACCGATTACTTTTTCGAATAGATTAATTTTTTCATAAAGCAGTTTTAATATATGCTCTTCTACCGTGTTTTTTGTAGCCATGTTATAAATGTAAACGTCCTTTTCCTGACCGAGGCGATGAATCCGGCCAATTCGCTGTTCTAGCCGCATGGGATTCCAGGGCAGGTCATAATTGATGATGTGATTGCAAAATTGAAGATTTATGCCTTCGCCCCCGGCTTCTGTTGCAATAAGCACTTGAACGCGGTTTTTAAATAAATCTTTCATCCAATCTTTTTTGCCCCGCTTAAATCCTCCCCGAAAAGGAACAGAAGTAATGCCGTGCTGCTGCAAAAACCACTGCAGGTAAAATTGAGTGGCACGGTATTCAGTAAAAATGATCACTTTATCATCAATTCTTTTAATAAGCTCTACTGTTTTTTGAGCTTTAGAGTTTCCGTCCACCTCATCAATGCACTGCATCAATTCCCTGATAATAGGTTCAGGAAGCGGGGAGGCCTCACCATCAGGCCGCTCGATCATTTTTTTCAGCGTCATATACACAGCTTCTCTGCTTGAGCAAGCTTCTCTTTGAAGGGTCATGATGGAAAACATGCTTGCAGCAGCCGTTCCGAACGATTTCAGCCTGGAAATAGCTGTGTACAAATTTCGTTCAGCTGGAGAGAGTTCAATTGGAACCGTTTCAACATGGCGTTTAGGCCAGTCAATTCCGGTATCGCCGCGGCGGTTTCGAATCATTACCTTGTTGACAAGCTCCTGCAGATGCTCATGATGTTCGAGTGAGCGATTTTTTGCTGAGAAAACTTCTGAAAAATAAGCTTCGTTTCCAAGATGACCGGGTTTAAGAAGAGAGACAAGATTGAAAATCTCTTCTACACGGTTTTGGATTGGAGTTGCTGTCAGAAGCAGGCAGTATTTCTTTTTCAGGCTCTGAACAAATTCATAGTTTTTTGTTTTATTATTTTTGAGTTTATGAGCCTCATCTATAATGACTAAATCATATTGCTGGGCAAGGACAATTTCCCTGTGAGGACTTCGTTTTGCTGTATCAATAGAAGAAACAACCACATCACATGCTTCCCATACATAGCTCTTTTTCTGCTCAACAGCTGGAATATAGAATTTTTCATGCAGTTCTCTTGCCCATTGTGAAACAAGGGAGGCCGGCACAAGAATTAAGATCTTATTGGCCAGTCCGCGGATCATATATTCTTTTACAATCAGTCCGGCTTCAATCGTTTTTCCAAGCCCTACCTCATCTGCCAGTATCGCTTTGCCGTTCATATGCTCTACTACTTGTCTTGCAACCTCTAATTGGTGAGGAAGCGGTGTGAAATCGGTCAGATGATTTGGTGCCTGCAAGCCTTCAAATGAAGGAACAATTAAATGTTTTTGCACTTCACAGGCGAGTTTGTAATTTTCCCAGCTTGCCCAGGGTCCATCATCTTCAAGTTTCTTAAAAAAAGTATCCTGCCAGGAGGAATCAAAGTTGATTTTTACATTCATTAATGACAGCCCTTTCAAGAAAAGGTATTGTTATACTGGATCGTTCACTTTAAAGTGTGAATTCGTAGTTTATTATGATAAAATACAAATAAAATAGGTTAAACACGAACATTAAACTAAAATATATGTTTAATATTTGTGTAAAAATAGATTGATGAATATTGTTCATAATGGTAGGATGTTAATAAGTAAGAAAGTTGCTAACATACTTACTTTTCAGTCAGCAAGCTTCTTTTGTCAAAAATGTCAAAATGTCAAAGAATGTTATTTCTTAGTATGACCAGTTTTAAAGAAAATATGAGCGAATGAGAACAAGGGGAGAGACTGCCGGCGGCTTCATTGGATGTATGCCGCAAACGCAGCGCCGAAGGAGCAAACATCTGTGAATCTCTCAGGCAAAAGAACTCTTGTTTGACGCAACTCTGGAGAGAGTTTGTGAAAGCAGCAAACCACCAAAGGGGAAAGCTTTGCATATATTGGCAAGGTAAACTTTCAGGTGCAGGGACAGAGACTTCCTTTTTACATAAAAGGGGGGTCTCTGTCCTTTTTTTATACTTTTTGGGGAGGCGATTTGATTATGGCGGATTTAAAGCGAACACCATTATTTGATGTTTATAAAGAGCATGGAGCAAAGACCATTGATTTTGGAGGATGGCATTTCCCGTTCAATTTTCTTCTATTAAAGAGGAGCACGAAGCCGTTCGGGAAATGGCAGGCTTATTCGATGTTTCGCATATGGGTGAAATTGAAGTGACAGGCACGGACAGTCTCGCTTTTCTTCAAAAAACGATGACGAATGATGTTTCCCTGCTGAAAGACGGCGGAGCCCAGTATACGGCTATGTGCTATGAAGATGGCGGAACAGTGGACGATTTATTAATTTATAAAAAATCAGACTCTCATTATTTATTAGTCGTAAATGCTTCAAATATTGAAAAAGATTATGATTGGCTGGTCTCGCACAAATTCGGAGATGCAGAGCTGCATAATGTTTCATCTGAAATTGCCCAGCTGGCCATACAGGGTCCAAAAGCTGAATCAATTCTACAACAATTAACAGAAACAGATTTAAGTGAAATCAAGTTTTTTAAATTCAAAGATGACGTTGTCATAAATGATGTAAAAGCGCTTGTCTCAAGAACGGGTTATACAGGCGAAGACGGCTTTGAAATCTATTGCCCTTCTTCAGAAGCGCCTTCCCTTTGGAGTGCGATTTTAAAAGCAGGCAAAAATGATGGAATTCTTCCTTGCGGTTTAGGGGCACGCGATACACTGCGCTTTGAAGCAAATCTTCCTTTGTATGGCCAGGAGCTTACTAAGGACATTACTCCGATTGAGGCAGGAATTGGCTTTGCGGTAAAACCGAATAAAGAGACAGACTTCATCGGGAAAGATGTATTAAAAGAACAAAAAGAGAATGGCACAGCAAGAAAGCTTGTCGGTATAGAGATGATTGACAAGGGGATTCCAAGGCATGGTTATGAAGTATTTCATGGAGACGAACAAATCGGCGAGGTAACGACCGGCACTCAATCTCCTACATTAAAGAAAAATATAGGCTGGGCTCTGCTGAAAAAGGAATTTGCAGAACCAGGCTCTGAAGTGAGTGTTCAGGTGCGCAAGAAACGCTTAAAAGCAGTTGTAGTTTCAACACCTTTTTATAAACGACCAAAAAAATGAACTAGTTTGAAAGGGGAACACATCCATGAAACATCGTTATTTGCCGATGACAGAACAAGATCAGCAGGAAATGCTTGACGCTGTCGGAGTATCTTCTATAGATGAGCTTTTCTCAGATATTCCCGAGAGTGTGCGTTTTCAGGGGGAATACAAGATCAAACAAGCAAAGTCTGAAACGGAACTTGTAGGTGAGCTGAGTGAGCTTGCTTCTAAAAACAAGGATTTAAGAAGCAATGCTTCTTTCCTTGGCGCAGGTGTATATGATCATTACATGCCGATCATCGTAGATCATGTTATTTCACGATCAGAGTTTTATACAGCCTACACTCCGTATCAGCCTGAAATATCACAAGGCGAGCTTCAGGCCATCTTTGAATTTCAAACGATGATCGCTGAGCTTACTGGAATGGATGTTGCAAACTCATCCATGTACGACGGCGGTACTTCTCTGGCTGAAGCTGCCATGCTTGCTGCCGGTCAAACAAAAAAGAAAAAAGTCATCGTTTCAAAAGCTGTTCACCCGGAAAGCAGAGATGTTCTGAAAACATATGCAAAAGGACAGTACATTGAAGTAGTAGAAGTGCCAGTGAAAAATGGCGTAACCGATCTTGAAGCTTTAAAAGCGGAAATGTCAAACGATGTTGCGGCTGTCGTTGTGCAATATCCAAACTTCTTCGGGCAAGTCGAGCCGCTTAAAGACATTGAACCTATTGCTCACACAGGAAAGAGCATGTTTATCGTGTCTTCTAATCCGCTTGCGCTGGGAGCTTTAACACCTCCTGGGAAATTTGGAGCTGATATTGTGGCAGGCGATGCTCAGCCATTCGGTATTCCTACTGCTTTTGGCGGACCGCACTGCGGATATTTTGCTGTAACTCAAAAATTGCTCCGCAAAGTACCGGGACGATTGGTTGGACAAACGACAGATGAACAAGGCAGACGCGGGTTTGTCTTAACCCTGCAGGCACGTGAGCAGCATATTAGACGTGACAAAGCGACTTCTAATATATGTTCAAATCAGGCTTTAAATGCTTTGGCAGCCTCGGTTGCCATGACTGCACTGGGAAAAAAAGGCGTAAAAGAGATGGCTTTGCAAAATATTCAAAAAGCAAATTACGCTAAAAAAGAATTTACTGCAAGCGGGATTGAAGTTCCATTTGAAGGGGCAATTTTTAACGAATTCGTCATTAAATTAAACAAACCGATTAAAGAGGTAAATGCGAAGCTTATTCAAAAGGACATCATTGGAGGTTTCGATTTAGGCAGTGTATACCCCGAGCTTGAAAACCACATGCTTGTTGCGGTAACTGAATTGCGCACAAAAGAAGAAATTGACTTATTTGTTAAGGAATTGGGGGATGGACATGAATAAGCAGGATCAGCCATTAATATTTGAACTGACAAAACCAGGACGAACAGGCTATAGTTTGCCTTCATTGGATATCCCTGAATTGGCAGCAGATGAATTGATTCCAAGTGAATATTTGCGTGCAGATGATGCTGAACTTCCGGAAGTATCTGAACTTGATATCATGAGACATTATACAGCTCTTTCCAAGAGAAACCATGGAGTTGATTCCGGGTTTTATCCGCTTGGATCCTGTACGATGAAGTACAATCCGAAAATTAATGAAAATGTTGCGCGTATGGCAGGATTGGCTCATATTCATCCATTACAGGATGAGAGTACAGTTCAGGGTGCACTTGAGCTAATGTATGATTTACAGGAGCATCTCATTGAAATTACCGGAATGGATGAAGTTACACTTCAGCCTGCAGCAGGAGCTCATGGTGAATGGACCGGCCTGATGATGATCCGTGCTTATCATGAAGCGAACAATGACTTGAACCGGACTAAAGTAATTGTTCCTGACTCGGCTCACGGAACAAATCCGGCATCTGCCACTGTAGCGGGATTTGAGACGATTACGGTTAAATCAAACGAACAGGGGCTTGTTGATCTTGATGATTTAAAGCGTGTGGTAGGGGACGATACAGCTGCGCTTATGTTGACGAATCCTAATACCCTGGGCCTTTTTGAAGAAAATATATTGGAAATGGCGAAAATTGTTCATGATGCAGGAGGCAAGCTTTATTACGACGGTGCAAATTTAAATGCCGTACTAAGCAAGGCACGTCCCGGCGATATGGGATTTGATGTCGTTCATTTAAATCTTCATAAAACATTTACCGGCCCTCACGGAGGAGGCGGTCCTGGATCTGGTCCAGTCGGAGTAAAAGCTGATCTGATTCCGTACTTGCCAAAACCTGTTTTAGTAAAAAGAGATGATAAATATACGTTTGACTATGACCGCCCGCAGTCTATCGGCAGAGTAAAGCCATTCTACGGAAACTTCGGAATCAATGTCCGTGCATATACTTATATTCGCACAATGGGACCTGATGGATTAAAAGCGGTGACGGAATATGCAGTACTAAACGCCAACTATATGATGAGAAGACTTTCAGAAGCTTATGATCTGCCATTTGACAGACATTGCAAGCACGAATTTGTTCTGTCAGGCAAGCGCCAGAAAAAATTAGGGGTCCGTACGCTTGATATCGCAAAAAGGCTGCTTGATTTCGGCTATCATCCGCCAACAATCTACTTCCCGTTAAACGTTGAAGAATGCATCATGATTGAACCGACTGAGACAGAATCAAAAGAAACGTTAGATTCATTTATTGAGGCGATGCTCCAAATCGCAAAAGAAGCGGAAGAAAACCCTGAAATCGTCCAGGAAGCCCCGCATACGACAGTTGTCAGCCGCTTAGATGAAACAACAGCAGCAAGAAAACCGATCTTGCGTTATCAAAAGCAATAAAAGATGCAAAAAAAGGATTCGCTCTTCTGCGGATCCTTTTTTCTATATTAGATAAAAAAGGGTCTGCAGAACTGTCTGCAGACTTCTTCTTATTTCTTTGCTTTAATTTTACCGCCCCAGCCCTTAAAGCCGCCTTTTAGCATGTAAAGATCATTGTAGCCTTTTCTTTTCAGCATTTGAGCTGTGCGTCCGCTTCTGACAGTGTTTTGGCAGTAGATGTAGACAGGCTGATCTTTGCGGATTTCCTTATGTCTTTGTCTCATTTGAGATAAAGGAATGTTTCTTGCTCCAAGAATATGTCCGCCGTCAAATTCATTTGGTTCACGGACATCAATTAACTGAGCTTTTCTGTATCCTGCTCGGAATTCTTCTTCCGTTAATGTTTTCATAATTTTACGCTGGTAAAAATAAGAGTAAATCGTGTAGGCTGCTAGTGCACCTAATAGAATCAATAAAAAAATCCATGTTGTCAAGCTGACCCGACTCCTTTATAAGCAACTTTTCTAAGACAAGTTCAAATGAACTTTAATAATATTGGACAACTACTATTATATAAGAGCAGGATCAAATTGTCATCTATGAATAAGACATAAATATTTTCAACCTTGCCTTCTTTTTGATAGACTAGGTAAGGCACAGAAAATGAAATACATACTTATCATGGAAAATGGGGTATGAAGATGGCTAAAGAAACTTGGAGATTTATTGATTCAGGGAATTGTTCCCCGTCCTATAATATGGCATTAGATGAAGCGCTGCTTGAATGGAACAGTCAGGGAATGATCCCGCCGGTCATTCGTTTTTACGGCTGGAACCCGGCCACTCTTTCAGTTGGATACTTTCAGAAAGCCGAAAAAGAAATTGATCTTGATGCCGTTAAAGAGTACGGGCTGGGATTTGTCCGCAGGCCGACAGGAGGCAGGGGGGTTCTTCATGACAAAGAGCTGACCTACAGCGTCATCGTGTCAGAAGAGCATCCTGAAATGCCAAAGACTGTAACAGAAGCATATAGAGTCATATCTGAAGGTATTCTTCAAGGTTTCAGGGAACTGGGACTTGATGCATATTTCGCCGTTCCGAGAACCGAGGAAGAGAAGCAGGGGCTTAAGAATCCTCGGTCTGCCGTATGTTTTGACGCACCCTCCTGGTATGAACTTGTTGTAGAAGGACGCAAGGTAGCAGGGAGCGCTCAAACGCGCCAAAAAGGAGTCATTCTTCAGCACGGCTCCATTTTGCTCGATATAGATGAAGAAATGCTTTTTAATCTGTTTAAGTATCCAAGCGAGCGGGTAAAAGAACGAATGCAGAAAAATTTTAAAAATAAGGCAGTAGCTGTCAATGCGTTGCGTGAAATTCCTGTTACTCTGGAGGAGGCAAAGCATGCATTTAAAAAGGGCTTTGAGATGGGTCTGAATATTTCGCTTGAGCCTTATACACTGACAGATGAAGAACATGCATATGTAGAGAAGATTGCAATGGAAAAATATGATACAGATGAGTGGAACTATAAACGATAAGCGACTTGAACTTAGTCGCTTTTGTTTATTTTTTTGTGATGGTTTTCAAATTATTTCAAACCATTCCTTATTTTTCTAACTTCAAGATCTCTTCGGATTTTGCAAGCGACAAAATTCATCAAAAAAAGTGATTATGGAGTTCCTACCTTCTTTTTTCTCATTATTTCTGCTTCATTTGTGCAGTTATTAATTTGACAAAATAAAATAGGTTTGCCTGTTTATCCATATATAGTATTGTCGAACGAAAATAGAATACTATATATTGATAAATGGGTCGCTTTGTGATAAATTAAATCAAGTAAAGATAGATAGGGGAGTTGTTTGAATGACCGTAGCACTAAATGAAAATTTAAAACTTGATGTGGACAAGCTGAACCACGATATTACATTGTTTCCCCAAGTTCACCCAATAACTGATGACATGAAATTGACACACAAAGGGGTATCGCGTTTAGTCATGCTTGACCGATACACGTTTAAAGACACTGAAAAGCTGACATTATCAAAAGGGGATTTTGTCGTTCTGACGATCAAAGAGGATCCAAAATTCCCTGCAAGAGGGCTTGGCTATATTTTAGAGATTGACTGGCAGACTAAAATGGCAAGTGTACAGGTTGAAGAAGAGTACCGCCATTCACTTGAAAAGCCTGAAGAGGTTGAAACGGGAGTTATCCATCGTTCTTTGGATGTCATTGAAAAACCGCTTGAAGTATTTTACGAGCAAATTGCAAAACGAAATGCAACAGGGCTTGCATCTGTTGAAAAAACAGAAGAGAAGCGGAATGAATGGTTCCAGAAGTTCTATCAGGAATTGGTCGGATTGAACTTTGTGCCGGCGGGACGTGTTTTATACGGAGCTGGAGCAGGCACAGACGTGACTTACTTCAACTGTTACGTGATGCCATTTGTGCAGGATTCACGCGAAGGCATTTCAGAGCACCGCAAGCAGGTAATGGAAATCATGAGCAGAGGCGGCGGCGTTGGAACAAACGGTTCAACACTGCGCCCAAGAAATACACTCGCACGCGGTGTGAACGGCAAATCGTCCGGATCTGTCTCATGGCTGGATGATATAGCGAAACTGACGCATTTAGTTGAGCAAGGGGGTTCGCGCAGGGGCGCTCAAATGATCATGCTTGCCGACTGGCATCCTGACATTATTGAATTTATCATTTCAAAAATGCAGAATCCTCGTATTTTACGCTATTTAATCGAAAATACGAATGACGAAACAATCAAGAAATATGCACAGGAAAAATTAAAGTTCAAGCCTCTGACTGAGGATGAAAAAGCAATGTACCAAAGCATTGTGAACTACAAGCAAATTCCAGGCTTCGGCGGATTTAACGAAAAAATCATTAAAGACGCAGAATTAAAGCTTGTGACTGGAGGAACATACAGCGTTCATAATTCTGAATTCCTTACAGGCGCCAACATTTCCGTTACGTTAACGAAGGATTTCATGGATGCTGTTGAAAAAGATGAAGATTACGAGCTTCGCTTCCCCGATGTGGAAAGCTATACTGCAGATCAAATGAAAGCCTATAACGAAGACTGGCACAATCATGGCGATGTCCGCGAGTGGGAGAAGCTGGGATACAAAGTCCGAACATACCGCACAATCAAAGCGAAAGAGCTTTGGAACTTAATCAATATTTGTGCGACATATTCAGCAGAGCCCGGCATTTTCTTTATTGACAATGCAAACGACATGACGAATGCTAAAGCGTATGGACAAAAGGTAGTAGCAACAAATCCATGTGGAGAACAGCCTCTCGCACCTTATTCTGTCTGCAACCTTGCAGCGGTCAATCTTGCTGAAATGGCAGACAAAGAAAGCAAAACAGTCAATTTTGAAAAGCTGAAAACCACGGTTGAAGTCGGTGTCCGCATGCAGGATAACGTCATCGATGCAACACCTTATTTCTTAGAAGATAATAAGAAGCAGGCATTAGGCGAACGCCGTGTCGGCCTTGGCGTTATGGGCTTGCATGATCTGCTGATCTACTGTGAAACAGAATACGGTTCAGAAGAAGGCAATCAATTGATTGATCAAGTCTTTGAAACGATCGCAACAACTGCTTATAAAGCATCTGTTGAGCTTGCAAAAGAAAAAGGCAGCTTCCCGTTCCTCACTGCTGAAACAGAAGAAGAAACAAACCGTTTGCGTGATGCATTCACACAAACTGGCTTTATGAGCAAAATGCCTGCTGATCTTTTAGATGATATTAAAGAATACGGTATTCGAAACTCCCATTTATTGACTGTTGCACCTACGGGCAGCACGGGGACAATGGTTGGCGTATCCACCGGACTCGAGCCATACTTCTCTTTCTCTTACTACAGAAGCGGAAGATTAGGAAAGTTCATAGAAGTTAAAGCGGATATCGTCCAGGAGTATCTGGATCAGCATCCTGAAGCTGATCCTAATAATTTGCCAAAATGGTTTATTTCAGCAATGGAATTGAGTGCAGAAGCTCATGCAGATGCACAGTGTGTGATTCAGCGCTGGATTGACAGTTCAATCAGCAAAACTGTAAATGCACCAAGAGGATATACGGTCGATCAAGTACAAAAAGTTTACGAACGTTTATATAAAGGCGGCGCAAAAGGCGGAACGGTTTACGTTGACGGAAGCCGTGACACACAGGTTCTGACTTTAAAAGCGGAGGAAAACACATTCTCTGAGAGTGAAGAAGCACCAGCTAAAGAAAAAGGAAAAGTTGTGCTGGTTGATACAATACAGGCATTAAGATCAACAAATGTAACGATAGGCAACGAGGTAGGAAATACATGTCCGGTCTGCCGTGAAGGTACGGTTGAAGACATCGGCGGCTGCAACACATGTACTAGCTGCGGAGCACAATTGAAGTGTGGCTTATAAGATAAAGAGCTGGCTATCCAGCTCTTTTCTTTTCGCAATTAGAACGAAGCCTTCCTTGTCATCACCCTAAAACTAGTGTACACTTGTAATGATTTCCTATGTTTTGAACGTTTTTTGGAGGGGACCGCATGCCAACACCGAGTATGGAAGATTATATTGAACAAATTTACTTATTAATAGAAGAAAAGGGATATGCCCGCGTTTCTGATATTGCGGAAGCACTTTCCGTTCATCCCTCCTCAGTAACAAAAATGGTCCAAAAACTAGATAAAGATGAATATCTCATATATGAAAAATACCGTGGACTTATCTTAACGCCAAAAGGCAAAAAAATTGGAAAGCGTCTCGTTTACCGTCATGAGCTTTTAGAGCAGTTCATGAGGCTGATCGGCGTGGATGAAGAAAAAATTTACAATGATGTTGAAGGCATCGAGCATCACCTTAGCTGGAATGCCATTGACCGCATCGGCGATCTTGTGCAATTCTTTGAAGGGGATGAAGCGCGCGTTGAAACACTGCGTGCTATACAAAAACAGAATGAACAGGACAGCGAGTCCTAAGAAGACGGAAGCAAATGCTTCCGTCTTTTTTTACGCTGAATTGCTTTTAAGCTTAAACATGACCACAGAATTATCCCTTCTAATATATCAACAAAAAAATGCTTAATGAAAGAGTGCTGTCCTAAACGTGCAGAAAAGGTCTATTTTCCCCCTCCCCAACTTACAATGTAAGGATGGGAAGAGGGGAGGAACTTCTGTGTATATTGATGGTGTCTTCTCTGGAGGTGGAATTAAAGGTTTTGCCCTAATTGGGTCTTATCAGGCAATTGAGCAAAGGGGCCTGCAATTTGTAAGGGTAGCAGGTACCAGCGCCGGATCCATTATTGCTGCCTTTATTGCTGCGGGATACCGAAGTGATGAAATTATAACAATGATGGATGATATGGAGCTCGGAAAGTTTTTGGAACGAAATCCTACCATCCTTCCATTTAAATTTATGAAATGGCTGAATATCTATTGGCGGCTGGGCCTTTATAAGGGCGGCAAGCTTGAAGAATGGATAGCAGGCAAGCTGAAGGAGAGAGGGGTATCGACCTTTGGTGATTTAAGACCAGGCTCCCTTAAAATCGTTGCTTCTGATTTGACTAATGGAAGAATTATTGTGCTTCCGGATGACCTGCCAAGGTACGGGCTTGTTCCAGAACGTTTTTCTGTTGCGAGAGCTGTTCTTATGAGCTCGAGCCTTCCCTATTTTTTTGAACCTGTCAAACTGACGTCTTCTGAAGGAACCAATATTGTCGTGGATGGCGGAGTTTTAAGCAATTTTCCAATTTGGCTGTTTAAAGAAAAGAAATCGCTTCAGGCAAGGCCGGTTCTTGGCATCAAATTAAGTCCAAGAGATGAAGAGAGGCCGAGAAACAATATCCGAAATGCAATAGAAATGTATGGCGCTCTTTTTGAAACGATGAAAGACGCGCATGATGCCAGGCATATTTCGAGCAGGCATGAAAAAAATATCATTTTTCTGCCTGTAGAAAGTATTTTAACGACTGAATTTGACTTAACTGAACAAAAAAAACTAGCTCTAATTGAGCTAGGAAGAAGCCGTACTGAACGTTTCTTAAATAAATGGACGTATTAACAGCAGGCTAGAAAAATGCCCTGCTTTTCTTTTTGCCTTTTTTTCCTTCAATCACTGTTAAATGAGAGGCTTGTTTCTTTTTAAGAGCAGATGTTTTGCTGCTCTTTTTTTGCGTTGAAACGCTTTTCAAATGGGAGCTGCTCTGATTGCGGTCGCTGAAACGTCTTTTAGAATGTTTAGCAGCTTTAGAGTATGAGGAAGAGTCTTTTCCCATTCTTTGTTTTGTAAAGTAACGGACAACAAAATAGATGATGGCTAGAACAATAACGAAGATCAGCATTTCTCTGAAGAGGAATCCGGGTCTGGTTATAAGCGTAACCAGGAACCCGATGCCGCCAAGAGCTAACACAATCATCACAAATGGATTCACACGATTTTTCATGAGTCCACCTCCCAAGATGAAAATGAATTAATGAAGTTCAGCTTATACAATTTGTTCCGTTTTTATACCTTCTTCAGTTTCCTTTTCCATCCGCAGCAATTCATTAAAGCTTGCGATGGCAACTTCGACCTGATCGTTGTCAGGTTCTTTCGTCGTCAGCAGCTGAAGACTTAAGCCGGGATAACCGAGCCATTTTAAAACAGGAACATCCCTGAGTTTATTTGTAAACTGAAGGACTTCAAATGAAATGCCAATCACGACAGGTATTAATGCCAGCCTGTTAAGGACACGCACATAAAGCGGTTCTGTCGGAACAAGCATGTAAACAAATACCCCTACAATAACAGTGAATAACAAGAAACTGCTTCCGCACCGGTAATGCAAACGAGTTTGTTTCTGAACATTTTCTATCGTAAGCGGCATTTCATTTTCATAGCAATTTATGACTTTATGCTCTGCACCGTGATATTGAAAAACACGCTTGATCAGCGGAGTAAATGATATCGCATAAATATAGACTAAGAGCAGAATTAATTTGAATAGCCCTTCGATTAATATTTGTGCAAGGTCAGAAGAGAAAATGGGCCTCGTCAGCTCAGCCAGAAACAGAGGCACTAAAGTGAAAATAAATTTCCCGAAGAGAAAGGAAAGAACACCGATTGCTGCAACTCCAAGAATCATCGTCATCTTTGATTCTTTTTTAGGCTGCTTGAGTATTTCATCTTCCTCAGGATCGAGATCATACCTGTCTGTTGAAAAATTCAGGTGCTTCGTTCCATTTGCGCTTGCTTCTATTATAGCTGCGATGCCGCGAATGAATGGAATCTTTTTAAGGCTTGTCATCATGCTGCTTGATTTTCGCGGTAACCGGAAATAGTCGATTTGTTTGTTTTTGCGTCTGATGGCTGTTACATAATGATGCTTTCCGCCGAACATGACGCCTTCTACCACTGCTTGCCCGCCATATGCAGGCTTATTCTGCTTTGACATTTTTCACCAACCTACCTATCTATTCTCTTTTTGGACTGTTTTTAAACAAAGCTGCAGAGAATGTTATGTTTATATTCTACATAAAAACAGGATAAACCTCTAGGCAGTTGAATTTAATTCTTTTTAGATTGTGATCAATTTTTCTCTGCTGTATTCGCAAAGGATTTTGTTTTCGATTATTAATGTTGTCCGTTCCTTTCCGCTCCAGGAACTTGCTTTCCGCGGGAAGCATGGAAGTCTCCTCGGCTTTTTTGCCTGTGGGGTCTCCCATTTTGCTCTATTTCCCGCAGGAGAGTCAAGTTTATCCGCTGCAATCCACTTATGCGTTTAAATATTTAGACTAATAGCAACAAAGTTTACGAAAAGAGCTTAAGACAAAGATCAGCTTATATTTTACTGTCAGTGCTGAACAAGCGATGTCTCACTCTTAGTAGTATAACCCAGCAGTCTTTTGCTAGACATCTGATTTGTATCCTTTTTGAATGAGGGAGCGGAATTCCTGCACATACTAAGAGCAGGAGGTGTACATATGACAGAAGATTTTCAATCTAATTCTGCCGGAGAAAAAAGAGATGATCCTGATAAGCCTGGTGAATCGATTCCTTTTATAGGAAGAGTGGTGATTACAGGTTTTGCAGGCGGTGTGATTTGGAGTTTGCTCGGTTATTTAGCTTATGTGCTGAACTTAACAGAAATTAGCCCGAATTTATTGCTTCAGCCCTTTATTTTAGGAGAATGGAAAAACGGCGTCATGGGAAACTTTGTTTCAGTATTCTGTATTGGTTTTCTTTCCGTCGGAACGGCGCTTTTGTATTATCTTGTTTTAAAGAGATTCTCATCCATGTTTGTTGGCCTTGCTTTTGGTCTCTCGCTGTGGGCGCTCGTATTCTTCCTTTTAAATCCGATTTTTCCTAATTTAAAATCTGTCTTTGAACTTGAACGGCTGACCACCGTTACGACAATATGTCTATATATTTTATATGGCGTATTTGTCGGCTATACCATTTCCTTTGAACATAACGAGATCTTAAGCAAAAAAAATGCGAAGGCGTCCCCTCAACATTAAGGAAAGTAATCGTCGATTATGGTAGAATGTTCATAAATTGAACATTCTATTTTTTTTAGTTTATTTAAGCAAGGAGTTTTTATGATGCGGCATTTCTTGATAATTAATGGTCCAAATCTCAATCGTCTTGGTCTGCGGGAGCCTGATGTTTATGGCAGCAAAACGCTTACAGACTTAGAACGTGAATTAATGTTATTTGCAGAAAAACAAGGATTTCAGATCACCTGCTTTCAATCAAATCATGAAGGGGACTTGATCGATGCGATTCATGAGGCAGACGATCAGTATGATGGAATTGTGCTTAACCCCGGGGCTTTTACTCATTACAGCTATGCCATAAGAGATGCCATTGCAAGCGTTTCCCTGCCTGTCATTGAAGTTCATATATCTAATGTGCATAGCCGGGAACCATTCAGGCACCAGTCTGTAACAGCGCCAGTTACAGCAGGGCAAATTATCGGCCTTGGTTTTGAGGGTTATCAATATGCTTTACTCGCATTACATAAAAAGATGGGGGAGAAATAAGATGAAGCTTGAGAAAATGAGAAACAGATTAAAAGAACTTGATGTGGATGCAATTCTTATTACGAGCAGCTACAACCGCCGTTATATGACAGGTTTTACAGGTTCTTCCGGTGTTGCGGTCATAACTGACTCGCATGCTGTATTTATTACAGATTTCAGATACACCGAGCAGGCAGCAAAGCAAATTGAGGGTTTTGAGATTGTTCAGCATAAAGGACCGATTCTTGAAGAGGTGGCAGCTCAAGCCGCTAAGATGTCGGTCAAACGTCTAGGTTTTGAGCAGGATGACCTTTCCTTCGCTTCATACTCTGCTTATAAGGCTGAATTAAAAGGGATTGAGTTTGTTCCCGTCTCAGGTGCTGTAGAAAAGTTACGCTTGATTAAGTCTGCAGCAGAGATTAAGATATTAAAGGAAGCTGCGGAGATTGCAGATGCTGCATTTAAGCACATTTTGACAGTCATTCGTACTGGAATGAAGGAAATTGAAGTCGCAAATGAGCTTGAATTTTTCATGAGAAAACAAGGCGCTGTTTCTTCTTCATTCGATATTATTGCTGCATCAGGTTATCGCTCTGCCTTGCCTCACGGTGTAGCAAGTGAAAAAGAAATTGAAAAAGGCGATTTTTTAACACTTGATTTTGGTGCATACTACAAAGGATATTGTTCAGATATTACAAGAACGATAGCGGTGGGAGATCCAAGTGATGAGCTGAAGAAGATTTATTCCATTGTACTTGAAGCACAGCTGCGGGGAATGAATGGGATAAAAGCCGGAATGACGGGAAAAGAAGCAGATGCTCTAACAAGAGACTACATTGCAGAAAACGGCTACGGTGAATATTTCGGCCATTCAACTGGTCATGGTCTCGGCATGGAAGTTCATGAGGGGCCGTCACTGTCTGTCAAATCTGAAACGGTTCTTGAACCCGGCATGATCGTAACTGTCGAGCCTGGCATCTATATACCAAAGCTTGGCGGGGTCCGCATCGAGGATGATACAGTCGTTAAAGAGGACGGTAATGAGTCGCTGACACACTCCCCGAAAGAGCTTATTATTTTATAATAAAAGCTTCCAGAACGTTAAAAAAGCAGCATTTACATAGGAGGAACATAAATGATTTCAGTTAATGATTTTCGTACAGGCTTAACAATCGAAGTAGATAATGGCATTTGGCGCGTAATGGATTTCCAGCACGTAAAGCCAGGTAAAGGAGCAGCATTTGTACGCTCTAAACTTCGCAACCTGCGAACAGGAGCTGTTCAGGAAAAAACATTCCGCGCTGGTGAAAAAGTTGCGAAAGCTCAAATTGAGAACCGCAAAATGCAATATCTTTATGCAAATGGCGATCAGCATGTATTCATGGATAATGAATCATACGATCAAGTGGAACTTCCGGAAGCATCTATTGAATACGAATTGAAGTTCTTAAAAGAAAACATGGAAGTGTCCATCATGATGTTCGGAAGCGAAACGCTTGGAGTTGAACTTCCAAACACAGTTGAGCTAGAAGTTATTGAGACGGAGCCTGGCATCAAAGGCGATACTGCTTCAGGCGGAACGAAGCCTGCAAAAGTGCAGACTGGCCTGGTTGTAAACGTTCCTTTCTTTGTAAATGAAGGAGACGTTCTTATTATTAATACTACTGACAGCTCATACGTTTCAAGAGCATAGTCATCAAAAACTCCATCTTTTCAGATGGAGTTTTTTGTATCCTCTAATAGCGGCTGCGTCTGGAAAACTTTTCCTTTACCCTCTTTCTTTTTACCCGCTCTGAAAAGAAGTGCTGCCGGTATGAAAATATAAATCATCATTCCAATGAACCATTGTAAATAATTATATAATTCATAAGCTTCCACTCCAAATCCCATGACACATCCCCCTTTCTACCTATTATTATTAAATCTGAAAATTCTGTCAAGAATTCTTTTTGTCTATTTATCCTTCGTTCTTCATAGGTTTTAGTAATAACCACAGAGGAGGACAAGATGAAACACTACCTCGCTAATTTAGATCCGGCAGTAAGATCAATGGCTCTATTAAGACTATTATCTGCAAGCATTGAAATGACGGCAGCTATATTAATGCTCGTATTCAACGATGTGCGCAAAGCTGTATTAATTAATTCCATGCTAGCCATCGTCGGTCCGATTATTTTTATTTTAACCATGACAATAGGAATCTTTCAGATTGCAGAGCAGCTTTCATATGCAAAACTGATTTTTATCGCAATCGGGGTGTCATTTATATTAATTGGCGTCTATAAGTAATATAAGAAGTCATATTGTGTCCAAGCCTGCATAAACATTAGAGTATCAAGAGACTATGCAAGGAGGAAGCCAGTTGAACGAGATTACAGAGATGCTTCCTGAAACTATAAGAAGACACGTGCTGAACCTGCCTCGGGAAGCGCTTGAAAAAATTGAAGAGATCCGCATCAGGATTTTGAAAAGAGTAGAAATTGTTGTTGCAGGAGAACCATTTTTTCTGCCTTGCGAGGCTACTTATCAAGACGGAATATCTCTATTAAATGAGCTGAGCCAATACTCCATCTATACGCTTGAAGAGGAGCTGAAGCGAGGCTTTATTACGATTCAGGGCGGCCATCGCGTGGGACTGTCAGGACGTGTTATTACAGAAAACGGCGCTGTGAAAGCAATTCGAAATGTAACATCTTTTAATATTCGGGTGGCAAAGCAGAAGAAAGGCATTGCTGAACCTTTTATTTCCAGCATCTATCATAAAGCCTGGATGAATACCATGATTATTGGTCCCCCTCAAACAGGAAAAACAACTCTTCTTCGCGATTTTGCAAGAGTTATGAGTACAGGAACAGGCAGTATTCCTTCTGTAAAAGTAGGAATTGTGGATGAGCGGTCAGAAATTGCAGGCTGCATCAATGGAATTCCGCAGCATGAATTTGGGGATAGAGTGGACGTGCTTGATGCTTGTCCGAAAGCAGAGGGAATGATGATGATGATCAGGTCAATGAGTCCGGATGTTCTGGTTGTGGATGAGGCAGGCAGGATGGAAGATACAGAAGCTATTTTGGAGGCCGTTCATGCCGGAGTAGGGCTTTTCATTTCTGTTCACGGCTATTCGCTTGACGACGTCATTTCACGCCCGACAATTAAGCCTTTGGCAGAGCATGGCATCTTTAAACGGTATATTGAACTCTCAAGAACGAATGGGCCTGGGACGATTCAAAGAATATTGGATGCTGATAGACGGCTGATACGGAATGAAGTGAGTATACCGTTATGATAAAAATACTAGGAGCTGTATTTATTTTGCTTGCGACTACATGGACAGGGTTTGAAGTGGCGAAGCATATAAGTGAGCGACCGCGCCAGCTGAGGCAGCTTAAGGTTGCTCTCCAGGCTCTTGAGGCGGAAATTATGTATGCGCACACTCCTCTCAAAGAAGCGGCAGCCACTTTGTCAAAACAGATGCCAAAGCCGCTCTCATGGTTTTTTGAAGAGTTTTCAAAACGATTGTCCGCAGGGCATACAAGTGTGAAGGCAGCCTGGGAAAATAGCCTGCAGGAAGTTTGGCGGATGACGGCATTTAAGCAGGGAGAATATGAAATTTTAAAGCAATTTGGTGAGACGCTCGGACAGCACGACATCGTATCGCAGCAAAAACATATTCGCCTGACCTTAACCCATCTTGAACGAGAAGAAGCGGATGCTCTTGATAAACAAAGCCGCTATGAAACAATGCTGAAAAGCTTAGGTTTTTTATCTGGATTATTGCTCGTTATTTTATTGATGTAGCAGTCAGGAGGATTACATGTAATGGGAGTAGATGTGAATATCATTTTTCAGATAGCGGGAATTGGAATTGTCGTGGCATTTCTGCATACGATACTTGATCAAATGGGAAAGAAAGAGTATGCACAATGGGTTACATTGCTTGGATTTATCTACATTCTGTTCATGGTTGCTTCCATAGTTGAGGATCTGTTCCAAAAAATAAAATCAGTCTTCCTCTTTCAGGGATAGGGGGGGCTCTGCGATTGAAATTATCCAGATTGTCGGACTTGGCTTAGTGGCCACTTTTTTAGCATTAATCGTAAAAGAACAAAAGCCGACATATGCTTTTATGCTTGTAGTATTTGTCGGCTGCGTCATTTTTCTATTTCTGGTCGATCAGGTTTCACAGATTATCACGATGATTGAAAAAATAGCATTGAATGCAAATATTAATATGATGTATGTAGAAACGATTTTAAAAATAATCGGAATCGCCTATATTGCAGAGTTTGGAGCTCAGATTACAAAAGATGCCGGACAGGGCGCCATCGCCTCAAAAATTGAGCTTGGCGGAAAAATTTTGATTCTGGCCATGGCAGTGCCGATATTAACTGTCATTATAGAAACCATTATCGGATTAATACCGGCTTAAAAGCGAGGCTTTAAGGGGTGAGTAAAATGAAAAAAGGAATCATCGCCATCTTCTTTCTTTTCTTTTTTTCTTTTCCAGTGATTGTACAAGCCTCTCCCCCTCCACAGCAGCAGGACTTAATTGATCAGCAAATAGACAAGCTCGGAATTCAGGAAATCAAAAAATTCTGGGATGATATTATGACAGAGTATGGAGGGTATCTTCCAGAGAGTCAAAAGGGAAGCTTGCTTCAATTTTTAAATGGAGAAAAGGAATTGTCCTTTCAGGAATGGTCAAAAGCGTTTTTGAAATATATTTTTCACGAGATCATTGCAAACGGAAAATTGCTCGGAACTCTAATTCTGCTGACGATATTCAGCATGCTTCTGCAGCTGCTTCAAGATGCATTCAGCCAAAGTACGGTAAGCAAAGTAGCATATGCGCTTGTCTATATGGTGCTGATGATCATCGCTCTTAATAGTTTTCACATAGCGATTGAATACACAGTTGAAGCCATACAGACGATGACAAGCTTTATCTTGGCGCTGATCCCCCTGTTGCTTGCGCTCATGGCGGCTTCTGGAGGCTTAATCTCAGCAGCGTTTTTCCATCCTGTCATCCTCTTCCTTATGAACACAAGCGGGGTATTGATTGAAAAAATCGTTCTGCCGCTGTTATTCCTCTCAGCTCTGTTAAGCATCGTAAGTACATTGACAGATCAATACAAAGTGACCCAGCTTGCACAGCTGCTGCGCAATATAAGTATTGGTCTTCTCGGAACGTTTTTAACCGTCTTTCTCGGTGTCATCTCTGTTCAGGGAGCATCAGCCGCCGTATCAGACGGTATGGCAATTCGAACAGCTAAATTTGTCACAGGCAACTTTATTCCGGTGCTTGGCAGAATGTTCACCGACGCAACGGATACAGTCATCAGTGCTTCGGTCCTTTTAAAGAATACAGTCGGGATTATCGGTGTCGCGATCCTGCTATTTATCGCAGCGTTTCCTGCGATAAAGGTTTTGACACTTGCCTTTATCTATAAATTTACGGCTGCCCTGCTGCAGCCGCTCGGCGGAGGACCGATTATCAAGTGCCTCGATATCATCAGTAAAAGCGTGATTTATATTTTTGCCGCACTTGCCATTGTTTCTTTGATGTTTTTCTTAAGTATTACGGTCATTATTGCTGCTGGAAACATTACCATGATGGTTCGTTAGGAGGAGGATGCATGTCTTTTTTAACAGAATGGATAGCGAATATCATTCTATTTATTATGCTTGCTGTCATCCTTGATTTGCTGCTGCCGAATTCGGCCATGCAAAAGTACGCAAAGATGGTCATCAGCCTTCTGCTTATCGTCATCATTCTCTCGCCGATCTTCAAATTATTATCAGCTGACATCAATACGCTTGTATCAGATGTTCAAATGGAATCTCCAACAAAGGAAGAAGAAATAAAAAAAATGATTGATTTGCAAAAAAAAGAAATACAAGCTTCCAATGATGCATATATTTTAAAAAACATGGCTGTCCAATTAAAATCACAGGCAAAAGAGGAGCTGGTGCAAAGCTATGATGTATCGATTAAACAAATCTCTCTATCTGTAGATGAACCATTTGAAGAAATTCAGGAAAGCCTGCAGGGCATAGAGGTGATACTTGAAGCAGAGGAAGCAGAATCCGAAGCGGTTGAAACCATTCAGCCAGTTGTTCTTGGTGCAGCGGAAACAGAAGAAACTGAAAAAGAAAATCAAATCAGGCAGGCATCAGAGATAAAAACATACCTGGCAAGTATCTGGGAAGTTGACCCTGATAAGATTTCCTTGAAAATGGAAGGAGGGGAGGGCAGCACAGATGAGTAATCCAAAGAATTTGTTTGAGAAGCTAAAAAGTATGATAAACATTGAAAACGGCAAAAAACCATCTAAGTATCATTATGTTCTAATCGTTTTGGCAATCGGAATAGGTTTTATGTTGATCAGCAACCTTTTCACGAATGAGGCAAGTTTGCCGAAGGTGTCGCAAGTCTCCGGTCTGACATCAACAGCTTCAGGTGATGCCGATGTCTTTAAACCCTCTGAAGAAAGCGGGGGTTCAGGGTCTATCGATAAATACGAGCAAGAATATGAGAATCAATTAAAAGAAGCGCTTGATTCAATGGTTGGCATTGAGAATGCAATGGTTGTCGTCAATGTAGATGCCACATCAGAGCAAATTCTTGAAAAAAACAGCGTGTCACAAAGCCAAACGACAGAAGAGACTGATCCTCAGGGAGGGAAGAGGACGGTCGAAGATGGATCAACAGAAGAATCCGTTGTCATTATCCGAAAGGGAGAACAGGAAACTCCAATCATCCTTCAGACAAAGAAACCGGAAATCAGGGGAGTGCTTGTTGTAGCTGCGGGTGCTGATAACATTCAAATAAAAAAATCAATTGTTGAAGCTGTAACGAGAGTGCTTGGGGTACCGAGTCACCGCGTTGCGGTTGCAGCTAAAAAAGGGAAATAAAGGAGGATTCACGAATGATGCTGAAAAAACAAACGGTTTGGTTATTAACGATGTTAAGTTTGGTTGTAGTTCTGTCAGTCTACTATATTACAACTCCTGAAGAAGTGAAAAACGATGTGGCATTGACTGGAGCAGAGGCTGAAAAAGGTGAAAAAGCAGAAGCCGTGAAAGGGACAGAAAAGGAAAATGACAAAGGGGAAGTTACGATCGAGGAGGCTGAGGACGGAACTGTTGTATCGGTTTCAAACGATGAGCTTTTTGCTACAATGCGCCTGCAGCTTGAAGATGCGAGAAGTGCAAGAAAAGAAAGCTTAGAGGATATCGTAGCAAGCAAAGATGTATCAGCCGCTGAGAAAAGTGCAGCAAGAGATGAAATGAATGCAATTGATGAAGCGGTGGCAAATGAGGAAATTCTTGAAACGTTCATTAAATCCAATGGTTATGACGATGCTCTCGTCCGCATCGAAGGAGAGAAAGTGAAAGTAACGGTGAAAGCAAAAGAGAGCTCAGCATCTGAAGCAAACAAAATCATTCAGCTTGTCAGCAGTGAGATGAAAGGCATGAAAGATGTAGCGGTTACATTGGAGCCTTCTAATCAATAAACAGCAACTTCCCTGTGTGTCTGCTACACAGGGATTTTCTATTTAATTGGTGTAAACGTTTCATATTTTTTTGATTTACCTTATAATTTAAAGTAGTCTTACATATTAAGATCCTCTTCTTCAGGAAAGAATTAATATTGAATTTAATGCATGACCTGTCGTAAGATGTATAATAGGACTAAGTTTTAGTACTAGATTATAAAACAAATAAGATGGTCAAGAAATCATCAAGAATTTGAATAGGGGTGCCAGCAGATGTTGAAGATACAAGAAATCAGAGAACTGATCAAACTCATTGACCAGTCATCTATTGATGAATTTACTTATGAACATGAAGGTTCAAAAATTAAATTGAAAAAACGTTTGGATGAATTAGAGAAAGCTGCAAATCGCGTTACTTCAGTAGCAGCAGTCGAACAGAGCCAAAGCCCTGCTCCACAGGCTGTGGCCGCAATGCAGGAAGTAAAAGAACAGCCTAAGAAAGAAGCAGAAGCTCCTGTTCAGGAGGAATCCTTACATAAAATCACGTCTCCAATGGTTGGAACGTTTTATGCTGCATCTTCACCGGACACAGACGACTATGTAAAAGTAGGATCAAAAGTGACAACTGATTCAGTTGTTTGTATCGTTGAAGCCATGAAATTGTTTAATGAAATTGAAGCAGAAGTAAAAGGGGAAATTGTTGAAATTCTAGCTGAAAATGGTCAGCTTGTTGAATACGGTCAGCCATTATTCCTTGTCAGACCAGAGTAAGGAGAGAAACTATGATTAAGAAATTGCTTATAGCAAACAGAGGAGAAATTGCGGTTCGGATTATTCGGGCGTGCAAAGAACTTGGAATAGAGACGGTTGCAGTCTTCTCAGAAGCAGACAGGGACTCATTGCATGTTCAGCTGGCTGATGAAGCGTATTGTGTCGGTCCGACAGCTTCAAAAGACAGCTATTTGAATTTCACGAACATTATTAGTGTTGCAAAATTAACCGGCAGTGAAGCCATTCATCCCGGCTACGGTTTTTTAGCTGAAAATGCTGACTTTGCAGAGCTTTGTCAGGAATGCAACATCATCTTTGTGGGACCAAGCGCTGATGCCATTTCCAAAATGGGAACAAAGGATGTAGCAAGGGAAACGATGAGAAAAGCGGGAGTGCCGATTGTTCCGGGTTCACAGGGAATTATTAAAGATTCAGGCGACGCTGTCTCGCTTGCAAATGATATCGGGTATCCTGTTATAATTAAAGCAACAGCAGGCGGAGGCGGAAAAGGGATCCGGGTCGCTAAAACAGAACAAGAGCTGATTAAAGGCATCCAAATTACTCAGCAGGAAGCAGCAACTGCTTTTGGAAATCCTGGAGTCTATATTGAAAAGTACATTGAGGATTTCAGACATGTAGAAATTCAGGTTATGGCTGATTCCCTGGGCAATGTCATTCACCTGGGCGAAAGAGATTGTTCCATTCAGCGCCGTCTTCAAAAATTACTTGAAGAAACACCTTCTCCGGCATTGTCAGCAGAAATGCGCGAGACGATGGGAAGAGCAGCTGTTAAAGCAGCAGAAGCAGTTAACTATACAGGAGCGGGAACGGTAGAATTTATTTTTGATTATCTTGAAAATAAATTTTATTTCATGGAAATGAATACACGTATTCAAGTTGAGCATCCCGTGACTGAAATGGTAACAGGCATTGATTTGATTAAAGAACAGATTAAAGTAGCCTCAGGATCTGCCCTGTCCGTTAAGCAGGAAGATGTTGTTTTCAACGGCTGGGCCATCGAATGCCGGATCAACGCAGAGAATCCGGAGAAGAATTTTATGCCGTCACCAGGAAAAATTGAGATGTACTTGCCGCCCGGCGGACTGGGTGTTAGAGTAGATTCTGCAGTGTACCCTGGCTATACAATTCCGCCATACTATGACTCGATGATTGCTAAACTGATTACATACGGCGCTACGCGTGAAGAAGCAATTGCGAGAATGAAGCGAGCCCTGGGTGAATTTGTGATTGAAGGAATTCATACAACGATTCCTTTTCACCAAAAGCTGCTTGAGCATGAAACATTTGTATCAGGGGAGTTTAATACGAAATTTTTAGAAATCCATAAAGTGATGGAAGCTTGAAAAATATATGGAGGTGCTGATTCTTGAAAGAAAACAAATTACTTGAAATGACTCATGAAGAAAATGGTCTTGGCAAGGTTGAAATTGCCCCTGAGGTCATTGAGGTTATTGCCGGTATTGCAGCTTCTGAAGTAGAAGGCGTTGCCCAAATGCGCGGCAACTTCGCATCTGGCGTAGTTGAGCGTTTAGGGAAAAAAAATCACGGCAAAGGTGTAAAAGTTGATCTTTCAGAAGACGGAATTACGATTGACGTATATTGTGTCATGATGTTCGGAGTTTCCATTCCTACGGTTGCTCAGCGCATTCAGGATAATACGCGCCAGGCTTTATACAACATGACAGCACTTGAAATCAATGAAATTAATATTCATGTAGTCGGAATTCAGTTTGAAACAAAGTCACAGGAAATTGAAGTCGACCAGGAAATGTAAAACCAGAGGAGATCTTCCTTTGGTTTTTTTTTGCATAAATAGATTGAACATTTGGTTAAGTACGAATATTAAGTTGTATGTGAAGTTTTTTATTCGTTATTTCGACAGAAAAGGTTTTTAACGATGTGCTTCTGTTCATGAAATATGGTATTATCTTTTTATGACATTTCGACATTTTTGTACATAAAGGAGCAAGAACAAATGAAACGAAGATTAGCAAGAGAAAAAGCGCTGCAGGCACTCTTTCAAATAGATGTAAGTGATATTGATCCTAAAGAAGCGATGTCTCATGCGCTTGACGGGGAAGAATTGGACGAGTTTATGACTGCTCTTGTTCTTGGAACAATTGAGCATATGGCAGAGATTGATGAACAAATCAAACCTCATTTAGTGAAATGGAAACTCGAAAGACTTGCAAATGTAGATCGATCTGTACTGCGTCTCGCTGTATACGAAATGATGTATATTGAAGAAATTCCAGTCAATGTGACTCTTGATGAAGCAATTGAACTCGCAAAAACCTTTGGGGATGATCAATCACCGAAGTTTATTAATGGTGTCCTCTCAAACATTAAACAGACGATTGACAAATAATCAATCACAATACTCGGAGGAGGAACAAACAATGACAGCTTCAATAATCAGCGGAAAAGAATTAGCTCAGGAAAAACGCAAACAGCTTGCACAGGAAGTGAAAGAATTAAAACAGCAAGGTGTTGTGCCGGGACTTGTCGTAATTTTAGTAGGCGATCATCCAGCATCTATTTCTTATATTAAAGGAAAACAAAAAGCGTCAGAAGAAATCGGCGTGGCATTCACGCTTGAACATTTTCCTGAATCAATGCAAGAAAAAGAACTTCTGGATGTAATTGAGAAATATAATCATGATGAAAGCTGCCATGGCATCCTTGTTCAGCTTCCATTGCCAGATCATATTCAAGAAAAAGCAGTCATTGAAAAAATTTCTCCTTTAAAAGATGTAGATGGATTTCATCCTCTGAATATCGGGCAAATGATGATCGGCGAAGATACATTCTTGCCGTGCACACCTGCAGGAATTGTGGAAATGATAAAATCTGCAAATATTGAAATTGCGGGTAAACATGTTGTAGTAGTAGGACGAAGCAATATCGTAGGCAAACCGGTCGGCATCTTGCTTCTGAATGAGCATGCTACTGTTACGTATTGTCATTCAAGAACGCCGGATTTAAAAGATGTAACAAAGCAAGCCGATATTTTAGTTGTAGCTGTAGGCAGAGCTAATTTCATTACAGGCGAGCACATAAAAGAGAATGCTGTCGTAATCGATGTTGGTGTCAATAGGCTTGAGACAGGGAAGCTGTGCGGAGATGTTGTTTTTGAAGATGCAAAGCAAATAGCAAGCCACATCACTCCTGTTCCGGGCGGCGTAGGTCCGATGACGATTACAATGCTTGCTCACAATGTAGTAAAATCAGCAAGAAATTCCGCTGAAAGACTGCAGGTAAGTAAAGAGCTTTAAAGGAGTCCTTGGCGATGAGTGAAATGAAGCATGTGACAGTTACGGCGTTAACAAAGTATATAAAACGAAAGTTTGATGTCGATCCCCACCTGAAGGATATATGGGTGAAGGGTGAACTTTCAAATGTTAAAATGCACAGCCGAGGCCATATGTATTTCACATTAAAGGATGAAGGTGCACGAATTGCAGCCGTTATGTTTGCAGGCCAAAATTCATCTCTTAAATTCAAGCCTGAAAATGGCATGAAAGTGCTGCTGCGCTGTGAAATTTCTGTTTATGAACCGAGCGGCAGCTATCAAATGTACGTGAAAGAAATGCAGCCGGATGGTATCGGAAGCCTGTACCTTGCATATGAGGAACTTAAAAAGAAACTTGAACAAGAAGGGCTGTTTGATCAAAAGCATAAACAGCCGATTCCAAAATACCCTCAGGCAATAGGTGTCATTACCTCGCCTACAGGAGCTGCAATCCGGGATATTTTGATTACAATCAAGCGCCGCTATCCTTCAGTTAAAGTCATCATTCTCCCTGCACTTGTGCAGGGAATCCATGCTGGCCCGTCTGTTGTTGGAGCGATTAAGCAGGCCAATGCACTGGGCTATCTGGACGTGCTGATTGTTGGCCGCGGCGGAGGATCCATCGAAGAATTATGGGCATTTAACGAAGAAATGGTTGCTAGAGAAATATTCAATTCCGCCGTTCCGGTCATCTCTGCTGTGGGACACGAAACGGATTATACAATTGCAGATTTCGTTGCAGATTTAAGGGCTCCTACTCCAACTGGAGCAGCAGAGCTTGCAGTACCGCATTTTGCAGAGCTTCTGGAGAGAACTTCAAATCGGCAAACACGTCTTCTGCGTGCAATGCAGGAAAAGATTTCTTCAAAAAAAGAGCAATTGGCCTATTATCAAAAGTCGTATGCCTTTAAATATCCGAAGCAGCTGTATCAGCAAAAGGAACAGCAGCTCGATCAATTAGTAGAAGCACTTCAAAAAGAAAGCCTCAGGTCCATTCAGCTGAAAAAGGACAAATATGATCAATTAAAAAATCGTTTATACCGTCTGCATCCCCGTGAACAAATCCACCGTGAAAAAGAGAAGCATCAGCAATTGATCAAGAAAATGACAAGGGATATGTCCGTTCTGCTGCGTCATAAACAGACGGAATTTCAGTCAATGGCCGCAAGCCTGAACGCGCTGAGTCCGCTGAAAATAATGGAGCGGGGATACAGCATTGCTTATCAGGATGAAAATCTTGTGAAAAGTATCTCACAAGTCAAAACGGGTGATGAACTTCACATTCAAATGCAGGACGGGCAGGTTACTTGCCAAGTTACAGGAGTGGAGGAGCGAAAAGCTTATGAGTGAGAAAAAAGAAGCTACTTTTGAACAAGCCATGGAAGAGCTCGAACAAATAGTCGAAAAGCTTGAAGAGGGCGATGTGCCACTTGAGAAAGCAATCGCTTATTTTCAGGACGGAATGAAGCTTTCAAAACTTTGCCATGATAAGCTGCAGGCGGTTGAAAAGCAAATGGACCAGATTCTCCGCGAAGACGGAGAGCTTGCTCCTTTTGATCTGCAGGAGGAAGAGTAATGACGCTGTCCCTTGACGTTTTTCTTTCTTCCAGAAAAAAGAAAATGGAGGAAGAGCTGCCTTTATACATCAGGAGGCTTGCTGCCCCTCCATCTATTAAAGATGCAATGATCTACTCGCTAAGCGCAGGCGGCAAAAGAATTCGCCCTGCTTTAGTGTTCGCCGTGCTGCATGCTTTCGGAAAGAAGGAAGAAATCGGAATCCCTGCTGCGTGCGCAGTGGAAATGATTCATACATATTCTCTTATTCATGATGATCTTCCCTCTATGGATGATGATGATTTAAGAAGAGGAAAGCCTACAAATCATAAAGTGTTCGGAGAAGCACTGGCCATTCTTGCAGGAGACGGTCTCCTTACGCACAGCTTTGGTCTGATTGCTGATCAGGAGGACATTTCTGCAGAGAAGCGCCTTGCCCTGATCAGTGAATTAGTAAAAGCTGCAGGCGTTGAAGGAATGGTAGGCGGTCAGGTGGCAGACATGCAGGGTGAAGCGAAAAACCTGACCCTCTCAGAGCTGGAATATATTCATGAACATAAAACGGCAAAATTACTCGTTTTCAGTATTATCGCTGGAGCAATCTTAGCTGATGCATCCCGCGCGGAAATCGCTCAGCTGCGTGAATTTGCTTACCATATCGGAATTGCCTTTCAAATTCAGGATGATATTTTAGATATTGAAGGCCAGCAGGTTAAAATAGGAAAACCTGTCGGATCGGATGAAACAAATCAAAAAACGACCTATCCGTCACTTCTTACTTTACCCGGTGCGAAACAGAAACTGGAAGACCATATTAGCCATGCAAAAGCGATTCTGGGAGATATTGATATCCACTCAGACTTGCTTGAAGAGTTATGCGACTTAATTGCTTCAAGAGATCATTAAACCAAAAACGTGACAGCTGAATGTCACGTTTTTAATTTTAAACGGTTTTTTCACCTCAATTCGGTTTCACCTTCTGCTCAATATCTCTTCAACCTGTTATAGCACACCATCAAATTGAGGTTTTTATGACGGTATGTTATACTTACACCATATTTTATACATATCGATTCCATACAGCACGGGATATCAGGATGAAAAAAGAATTTCATGAAATGCTGCAAATGTCGCCGTTATCACAGCTGTGTTAGCGGCTATTTTAAACAATAAAAGAACCATTTAGAAAATGAACTGAAAGTGAGTGATCCATTTGGATCTGTTATCCATTAAAGACCCTTCATTCCTTAAGAAGCTATCAAATAATGAATTAGAGCAATTGAGCGCCGAAATCCGCAAATTTTTAATCGAGAAGCTCTCTGTCAGCGGCGGACATATCGGACCTAATCTTGGCGTTGTTGAGCTGACAATTGCTTTGCATAAAATATTTGACAGTCCAAACGATAAATTCCTGTGGGATGTGGGGCATCAATCGTATGTTCATAAAATTTTGACTGGACGGGCATGCGAATTCGATACAATCAGGCAATATCAGGGTCTGTGCGGATTTCCTAAACGCAACGAAAGCGAGCACGATGTTTGGGAAACAGGACACAGTTCTACTTCTTTATCTGCAGCAATGGGGATGGTCATTGCAAGAGATTTAAAGGGGACAAAAGATCATATCGTGCCGATTATCGGTGATGGCGCCTTAACAGGAGGAATGGCTCTCGAAGCGCTAAATCATATTGGACACGAACAAAAAGATATGATCATTATTTTGAATGATAATGAAATGTCTATTGCACCAAATGTAGGTGCTCTTCATAATGTGCTTGGAAAATTAAGAACGGCAGGAAAATACCAATGGGTTAAAGATGAGCTTGAGTATATTCTGAAGAAAATACCTGCTGTTGGCGGCAAGCTTGCAGCGACTGCCGAACGTGTAAAAGACAGCTTAAAATATATGCTGGTATCAGGCATCTTTTTTGAGGAGCTTGGAATTACTTATCTAGGCCCCGTAGATGGTCATAATTACGATGATCTTTTTGAGAATCTGCAGTATGCTAAGAAAACAAAAGGACCCGTTCTTTTACATGTCATTACAAAAAAGGGCAAAGGGTATCAGCCTGCTGAAACAGATAAAATTGGGACATGGCATGGTACTGGACCGTATAAGATTGAAACGGGCGATTTCGTAAAGGGTGAAACCGCAGGTCCTGCGTGGAGCAGCCTTGTCAGCGAGACCGTCAGAAGAATGGCGCGGGAAGACAATCGAATCGTTGCCATTACACCTGCTATGCCTGTCGGTTCAAAACTCGAAGGCTTTGCAAGTGAATTTCCGGACCGGATGTTTGATGTCGGAATTGCAGAACAGCATGCAACTACAGTGGCTGCGGGACTTGCCACACAGGATATGAAACCGTTTCTGGCCATCTATTCAACATTCCTTCAGCGTGCATACGATCAGGTCGTTCATGACATATGCCGTCAAAACCTCAATGTTTTCATCGGAATCGACCGATCAGGATTAGTTGGTGCTGATGGTGAGACGCATCAGGGTGTTTTTGATATCGCGTTCTTGAGACATTTGCCGAACATGGTAGTCATGATGCCTAAAGATGAAAATGAAGGACAGCATTTAGTCTATACTGCATTAAAATATAATGATGGGCCAATCGCACTCCGTTACCCTAGAGGGAATGGAATTGGCGTAAAAATGGATGATGAGCTGAAAGAAATCCCAATCGGAACATGGGAAGTAATCAGAGAGGGTACAGATGCTGTTATCCTGACTTTCGGCACAACGATTGAAATGGCTATGAAGGCTGCGGAAAGTCTTGCGGAAAAAGATATTTCAGTCCGAGTGGTGAATGCAAGGTTCATCAAACCTCTTGATGAGGCAATGCTTTCAGAAATCTTTGCTGAAAATATACCGGTGCTTACAATTGAAGAGGCTGTTCTTCAAGGCGGATTCGGCAGTGCGGTGCTTGAATTTGCTCATGAGCAGGGCCATTCAGATGCGGTTATAGACCGAATGGGCATTCCTGACCGTTTCATTGAACACGGCAGCGTAAATAAACTGCTTGAAGAAATAGGATTAACGGCTGCTCACGCAGAGGAACGGATTTTAAGCATATCAAAAGCGAAAGAGAAAAGGGTTTAATGAATGAGTTCGAAAAAAGAAAGAATTGATATCCTCCTCGTTGAAAGAGGACTGATTGAAACGAGAGAAAAAGCGAAGCGTGCCATTATGGCAGGGCTCGTCTATGCAAATGAAGAAAGAGTTGAAAAACCGGGCGAAAAAGTAGATCCTGCTCTAACTCTTACGATCAAGGGGAATATGCTGCGATATGTAAGCCGCGGAGGTTTGAAACTTGAAAAAGCATTAAAAGAATTTGATCTTTCAGTTGAAAATAAAATTCTCCTCGATATTGGCTCTTCAACAGGGGGATTTACAGATTGCGCCCTGCAAAATGGAGCCAAGCTGTCTTATGCGCTTGATGTGGGCTATAATCAGCTTGCTTGGAAACTCCGTCAGGATGACCGTGTTGTTGTCATGGAACGGACGAATTTCAGATATTCCACACCAGCTGATTTTTCAGAAGGATTGCCTGAAATTGCTTCGATAGATGTTTCATTTATTTCTTTGAAATTAATTCTGCCGGCACTTAAAAAGATTCTGGTTGCCGGCGGTGACTGCATCGCTCTAGTTAAACCGCAGTTTGAAGCAGGCAGGGAGCTCGTGGGTAAGAAAGGGATTGTCAGAGATCCTAAAACGCATAAAATGGTATTGGAATATATTACTGACTTTGCGCTAAAAGAAGGATATGACTGCTGCAATCTGTCTTTTTCTCCTATAACAGGAGGAGACGGCAATATCGAATTTCTGCTCCATCTGCGATGGAAGGGAACGGATGAAGCAGGAAACATGAACTTTCCTGATACAATCGACAGCGTGGTTGAAAAAGCCCACAATGAACTAAAAAGCAAAAAATCGGAACAGGAATAATAGAGCAGCTATTATTCCTGTTTGTTTTGATTAAAATAAGAACATACACTTCGACAAAAACGTGTACTTTTATTAAAATATCATATAACATATTCAGTATAAACATACAGTTAACAAGGGGTGCCTAATGAATAAAGGTCAAAGACACATAAAAATCCGCGAGCTGATTACTCATAATGAAGTTGAAACTCAGGATGAGTTAGTGGACATGCTTAAGGAAGCTGCCTTCAACGTGACACAGGCCACTGTTTCAAGAGATATTAAAGAGCTTCATTTAGTGAAAGTGCCTATGCTTGACGGAAGGTACAAATACAGCCTTCCTGCAGATCAGCGTTTTAATCCGCTGCAAAAGCTGAAGCGGGCTTTAATGGATGCCTTCGTGAAAATTGATTCAGCAGGGCATAACATCGTCATGAAAACGCTGCCTGGCAATGCTAATGCCATTGGAGCATTAATTGATAATCTTGATTGGAATGAAATTCTGGGCACTATATGCGGAGATGATACGATTCTCATCATTTGCCGTACGCCTGAGGATACTTCAATTATTTCGAAACGTTTTCTTGATATGCTTTAATAACGAAATATTTAAGGGGGGATCCGGCGCTGTGTTAGCGGAACTTTCAATAAAAAACTTTGCAATTATTGAATCATTGACGGTTTCCTTTGAGAAAGGGCTGACCGTCTTAACTGGAGAAACCGGAGCAGGTAAATCGATTATCATTGATGCCGTCCATTTGCTGGTCGGCGGAAGAGGCTCATCTGAATTTGTTCGTTACGGAGAGAAACGTGCTGAATTAGAGGGTCTTTTTTTACTTGATGATGAAAAACACCCCTGTATAGAGAGGTGCAATGATTTTGGAATCGATACGAGCGACGGCATGATTGTTTTAAGACGAGACATTTCATCCTCGGGAAAAAGCATCTGCCGTATTAACGGGAAGCTTGTCACCATAGGAATTCTTAGAGAAATCGGACAAATGATTATTGATATTCATGGACAGCATGACAATCAGGAGCTGATGAACGAGGAAAACCACTGGAAGCTTCTCGATCAGTTCGGCTCGGGAAAAATCAATCATGCACTTGCTTCTTACAGAGAAATTTACGATACATACGCAAAGCTTGTGAAAAAAATAAAACAGCTGTCTGAAAATGAACAGGAAATGGCCCATAGGCTTGACTTAATTCAGTTTCAGCTTGAAGAAATTGAAAAAGCAGATTTGAAAATCAAAGAAGATGAGAGGCTGATGGAAGAAAAAAGCCAAATATCCAACTTTGAAAAAATATTTGAATCGCTTCAAAACAGTTATAATTCACTGCACGGCGAGCAGAGAGGCCTCGATTATATTGGCCATTCCATGAGTCAATTAGAAGAAGTATCAGCAATAAATGAGTCGCTGAAAGAAATGTCCGAAACCATTTCAAACTGCTATTATATGCTTGAGGATTTATCTTTTCAGATTCGAAATGAGCTGGATCAATTGGAATTCGATCCCGAACGCCTGAATGAAATCGAAACAAGACTTGGGGAAATTACCCATCTTAAGAGAAAATACGGACAGGATGTAGAAGAAATCCTGGAATACGCAGCAGCCATTGAAGAAGAAATTGACACGATTCAAAACCGTGACAGTCATTTGTTCAAGCTGAAAAACGAGTTGGACAGCCTGGTGAAAGATCTGATCGTTGAAGCAAAGAATGTGACGGCCGTCCGGAAAAAAAGCGCCGCTGAGCTGACAAAACAAATTCAGCGGGAGTTAAAAGAATTGTATATGGAAAAAACAAAATTTGAGGTTGTTTTTGGCGTAAGGGAAGGAAGCAAGGATGCGCCTCAGATTGATGGTGTACCTGCTAAATTTGGAGAAAATGGCGTGGATGAAACGGAATTTTACTTATCGACTAATCCTGGCGAACCATTAAAACCGCTCTCTAAAATTGCTTCCGGCGGAGAGCTCTCAAGAATAATGCTTGCCATGAAAAGCATCTTTTCAAAGCACCAGGGTGTCACATCCATTATTTTTGATGAGGTGGACACAGGTGTAAGCGGACGGGTTGCACAGGCAATTGCAGAAAAAATTTACAAAGTTTCTGTCGGTTCACAGGTCCTTTGTATTACGCATCTTCCACAAGTTGCTGCGATGGCAGACACACACCTTTTCATATCAAAAGAAACGGTTAAAGGAAGAACCAAAACAAGCGTAAAACCTCTTCTGGAAGAAGAAAAAATAAAAGAGGTCGGCAGGATGATCGCCGGGGTTGAAGTAACAGATTTAACAAAACAGCACGCAAAAGAGCTGCTTGCTCTTGCTGATACGGTCAAGAGCTTATAAATACTGCCATCCCCGGCAGTATTTTTTTTGGGTTTTTTACGTCAAATCAAGTATACAGCCGATTTATCACGGCTAACTATTCAATCCGCTACCTTATTTTTTAGCATTACCCGCGTTATACATCAAAACAGCAACATTTTCTTTTTATATCAGTTATAAATGCGCCTTCAGAAGGCAAAATTAATGAATGTAGCCGATGTATTGGTGTGGTGTAAGGAGCGAGGAGAGTGTGTATATTTGGGCTTTGATAAAATTAGAAAAATAATTGGTTGTATTCTCCTTGTTTCTTTAATGAGTTTAGGATTTGTAAAACCTGTTAAAGAATACATTCAATTGCCAAATTCTTTAACCGTATTTGAAAATCAGCAATTATCAATGGAAACATCTCTGCAGGCTGGTGCCAAAGCCGGCAATTCAGAACAGGTTTTTTCAATTAAAACCGGTGCTGAATCCCTTCAGATTGAAGGAAAGCAAAGCGGAGTTGGTGAAATAGTATTTGATTTAGCGGGAATTCCCATTAAAAAAGTAGATGTAAAAGTGCTTGAAGATTTTAAAGTCATTCCAGGCGGTCAATCAATCGGTGTGAAACTAAATACGCTTGGTGTTCTTGTTGTCGGTCATCATCAAATTAAAACAGCAGAGGGCAAAAAGTCACCCGGTGAAATTGCCGGTGTTCAAGTCGGAGACATCATTAAGAAAATAAACGGCTCTACAGTCGAGAGTATGAGTGATGTAACGCCGTTTATACAGGATGCTGGAAAAACAGGCAAACCGCTTGATTTAGTTATATCCAGAGAGAATCAAGAAATTGAAACAAAATTAGTTCCTTTAAAAGATGAAAATGAACGTGCTTACCGAATAGGTTTATATATACGTGATTCCGCAGCAGGAATTGGGACCATGACTTTTTATGATCCAAATTCAAAAAAATACGGAGCCCTTGGACATGTTATTTCTGATATGGATACGAAAAAGCCGATTGTCGTACAGGATGGGCAAGTCGTACAATCAACAGTGACATCGATTGAAAAAGGAAGCAACGGGAATCCTGGCGAAAAGCTGGCGAGGTTTTCAAGTGACCGTCATGTAATCGGCAATATTACAAGGAACAGCCCGTTTGGAATCTTCGGGAAGCTTAATGAGGACATGGCAAATGGACTTTACGATAAGCCAATGCCAATTGCATTATCAAACGAAGTAAAAGAAGGTCCCGCTCACATTTTGACAGTGGTCGACCAGGACAAAGTAGAAGAATTTGATGTTGAAATCGTCAGTTCAACTCCTCAAAAATTTCCAGCGATTAAAGGGATGGTCATTAAAATTACCGACCCGGCACTTTTAGCGAAATCCGGAGGTATTGTTCAGGGGATGAGCGGAAGTCCTATTATTCAAAATGGGAAAGTAATCGGAGCAGTCACTCATGTTTTCGTAAATGACCCAACGTCAGGTTATGGTGTTCATATTGAGTGGATGCTGAGTGAAGCGGGTATTGATATCTATCATAAAGATGCAAAAAAAGCGAGCTGATGAATTAGCTGTTGAGACAAGTTTCTTAACAGCTATTTTTTTTTGGCTTTATTTATGGTCTAATTTTAGGTAAAATGTAAGAAAGAAGATTTTTCGACAAAACTGTTTAACTTTGGAAAAGACAAATAGCGTAACTCGTCGAAAACGTGAGGAAATTGAAGAATAATTTAGATATTTCATTTTTTTGGTATTTTTTAAAAAAATAAGAGGAATTTTTGTTGCATTGTCGAAATTCTCATTTAGAATGATGTATAGAGATACTATCGATTTAGGCGGGAAATGAAGACTGAGGAGGAAGCTTAATTGAAGAAAATAAAAGTGTGTGTCGTTGATGATAATCGGGAGCTAGTGGGGCTTTTGGATGAATTTATTTCAAGTCAGGAAGACATGGAAGTGCTTGGTATTGCATACAATGGACAAGAGTGTCTGAATATGTTAAAGGACAAAGATCCAGATGTTTTGGTTCTGGACATTATCATGCCTCATCTGGACGGACTTGCCGTTTTAGAAAAAGTGAGAGAGATGGAAAAATCCAAACAGCCTAATGTTATCATGCTTACAGCTTTCGGGCAGGAAGATGTGACAAAGAAAGCAGTTGACCTTGGTGCATCTTATTTCATCTTAAAACCTTTTGATATGGAAAACCTGGTTAATCATATTCGTCAAGTAAGCGGAAAATCAGCAGCGCCGATTCTTTCAAGATCAAACTCCTCTCTCAGATCCCAGTCCGAAAATAAAGGAAGAAACCTTGATGCGAACATTACGAGCATTATTCATGAAATTGGCGTTCCCGCTCACATCAAAGGCTATTTATATTTAAGAGAAGCCATTTCAATGGTGTATAACGATATCGAATTGCTTGGATCCATTACAAAAGTGCTGTACCCTGATATCGCCAAAAAATATAACACGACAGCAAGCCGTGTAGAGCGGGCGATCCGCCATGCAATTGAAGTAGCCTGGAGCCGCGGGAATATTGAATCGATTTCCTCTTTATTTGGATATACAGTAAGCATGTCTAAAGCGAAACCGACAAATTCAGAATTCATCGCAATGGTCGCTGACAAATTGCGATTAGAGCATAAAGCTTCTTGAGAGAGCTAGAATCTTAGAGGCTGGATCATAAAAAAAGAACCCAATCAATTGAAAATTGGGTTCTTTGCTGTTTATTCTTCTTTGTCTTGTTTCTGCATTTCAGCAAGCTTAGCAAGAAGGATATGCTGAGGCATATGCATAATTTGTTCAATCGGCACGTTTAGTTCCTCAGAAAGCTTTATCGCTGTTTCAGCGGATATTGGAAGTGGTCTCATAGCTCTTTTATGCTCCTTTTAAAAATAATGGAAACAGGTGATGCACATGACCAAAATATTTGGGCACCGAGGTGCTGCAGGTACTTGTCCTGAAAATACGATGCCTTCTTTTAAGGCGGCAATTGACTATGGTGCCGATGGAATTGAACTTGATGTCCATCTTTCCAAGGACGGAGTTCCAGTTGTTATTCATGACGAAACGGTTGATCGTACAACGAATGGAACTGGTTTTGTGAAAGACTTACCTTTTTCGCAGCTTAAAACATTGGATGCCTGCTTCCGCTTTCCTGAATACTCAGGAATAGCATGCATCCCATCTCTTGAAGAAGTGCTTTCATGGAGCGGAACTTCAAATTTTCTGGTGAATATCGAACTGAAAAATGATCGGATTCATTATGAAAACCTTGAAGAAAAAGTCATACAGCAGATTTTCACTCATAACATGCAAAATCGCGTTATTCTCTCATCCTTTAATCATGACAGTCTGATGAGATGCCGCAGTATCTCAACTGAACTGGAGACGGCAGTCCTTATAAGCGAGAGGTTATTTGAACCGTGGAATTATGCCAAAACACTTTCAGCCAGCGGAATTCATCCTATCCATTATGCAGCTGATCAGCACGTGATCTTTCAATCTCAGGCTAATGGTATCCATGTGCGCCCGTTTACAGTCAACGATGACACGACCATGCGAATGCTTTTCAAATCAGAGTGTGCAGGATTTTTCACGGATTACCCCGAAAAGGCACGATTGCTAAAAAAAGAAATAATTTGACCCCGTTTATCTTAAACTAACGGGGTTCTTTTATTTTTCTGGAATTTTTTCTGCACTTTATTTCGTTTGCGGTCACGGTAAAAAATAAATCCTGCGACAAAACTTAATCCGCCTATAAATAAAAGCAGCCCGGCAGTGAATTGCAGCCCCAGGTTTGGAAAAGGAGCTTGGAGAATTCCAAAGAGCATATCACGCATTAATTTAATGCCGTAGCCGGCCAAAACTCCGGGAATCACCATGATTAATAAAGCGAAAATTCGTATCATTTTTTTATTCCTTTCCCCTTTGTCTGTTTAAATTGTTCAACGAAAAAAACAATTTGTCAAGTGTACAAAAAATGATATGATGAAACTGTGCAAAATTTTGCACGAATCATTCAAATACATATTTTTCATATAAAAAACGGTAAGGGGTTATCATTATGCAAAAGGTCTTGCTGGTAGGTGCGGGAAAAGGCGGGACAACACTCCTCAAAATGCTTTTGGAAATAAAAGCGATGGAAATTATGGCAGTAGTGGACATTGAACCGGATGCACCAGGCATGCAGCTTGCAAAAAAACTTGGAATTTTAACAAGTTCTGAATGGAAGCCGCTGCTGTCCGATCAGATCAATATTGTAATCGAGGCAACAGGAAGCAATGAGGTATTTGAGGACCTGCTGCAGTGCAGAAGCAGAAATACGGTCATTATCCCGGGGACTGTCGCTCACATTATTTCCAATCTGATCAATCAGAAAGAGGATTTAATTACAGCTTTAAAAGATATTACACATAAGCATGAAACCATTTTTGATTCAACGAATGACGGCATGATCGTCATCGATGATAAAGAGCGGCTGATTCTTTTCAATAAAACAGCAGAGCGGATGACAGGGTTAAAAAAGGGAGATGTGATTGGACGTCTTATTGAAGAGATGATTCCTTCAAGCAAGCTGCCAAGAATTCTGAAAACAAAAGAAGTGGAAATGAATCAGGAACAGGTGCTTGAAAATGGCCTTAAAATTATTACGACAAGAATCCCGATCTTTGATGACTCGGGAACACTGCTCGGTGCCCTTTCCTTGTTTAAAGATATTACCGATATTGTGAACCTTGCAGAAGAAATGACGAACTTAAAAGAGATTCAAACACTTCTTCAAGCCATCATTCAATCATCCGACGAGGCCATAACTGTTGTAGATGAAGAAGGAAGAGGGATTTTGATCAATCCTGCCTATTCAAGAATGACTGGCCTGACTGAAGAACAAGTGCTGGGAAAGCCAGCGACGGCTGATATATCTGAGGGTGAAAGCATGCATATGAAGGTTCTTGAAACGAGAAGACCTGTCAGAGGCGTGCGGATGAAAGTTGGCCCTGGCAAGAAAGACGTCATTGTAAATGTAGCTCCAATCATTGTAGACGGAAAACTAAAAGGAAGTGTGGGCATTATTCATGATGTGTCCGAGATCCAGACTTTAACGACAGAATTGCACAGAGCAAGACAAATCATCAGAACACTTGAAGCGAAATATGCCTTTGAAGATATTATCGGGGGAAGCGAAGAGATCAAGCTTGCGATTGAACAGGCGAAGCTTGGGGCTAAAACACCTGCGACTGTTCTTTTAAGAGGGGAATCAGGGACAGGAAAAGAATTATTCGCCCATGCGATCCATAATGCAAGCGACCGGAAGTACAACAAGTTTATCCGTGTGAATTGTGCGGCTATTTCAGAAACGCTGCTTGAAAGCGAGCTGTTCGGCTATGAAGAAGGAGCTTTTTCAGGAGCGAAGAGGGGCGGAAAAAGAGGGTTTTTTGAAGAAGCCAACAAAGGGAGCATCTTTCTTGATGAAATTGGAGAGCTTTCGGCAAATGTACAGGCCAAATTGCTCCGTGTGCTGCAGGAAAAAGAAATTGTCCGTGTTGGTTCAACGAAATCTATTCCAATCAATGTAAGAGTCATCGCTGCAACAAATATTAATATTGAAAAAGCTATGGCAGACGGCACGTTCCGTGAAGATTTATATTACCGGTTAAATCGTTATCCAATTTCCATCCCGCCGCTCAGGAACCGGAAAAGTGATATTCCTATGCTTGCTGAGCACCTTATCAGGAAACTGAATCAGGACTATGGCAGAAGTATTGAAGGAATTGAAGAATCAGCTCTGGGCATGCTTGTTGCGCACAGCTGGCCTGGTAATGTAAGGGAGCTTGAGAATGTGCTTGGAAGAGCAATGATTTTTATGAAATACAATGAAACCGAAATTACTGCTCAGCATTTGCCGGAACTCGCACAGGATGATGAAAAAAAGTCCGGAGTAATAGCCTATTCTTTAGAAGGCAGCGGCAATCAAACTCTCGCAGAATCAATCGAACAGCTTGAAGAAGTAATAATAAGAGAAGCATTGAACAAGCATCATTTTAATCGGACTAAAACCGCCCTATCATTAGGTATTTCGCTTAGAAACCTGTATTATAAAATAGAAAAATACAATCTTGCAAAGTAATGCACGCAATTTCTTGCACAGTATGAAACGAATTGCATGTTTTATGCACGATAAGATGAAGCGTTTACAAGATTTTTTGTTGGCACGCTTCTTGCATTATAAAATAACGGGTGCTGTGAATACATCTTGAAGGGGTTGAAAACACGATGAACTTAGAAGACCTGCTAGAAAAAGCAGCCCAGCTTGAGAACAAAACAGTGGCAGTGGCCTCTGCGGAAGATCCAGAAGTGCTTGAAGCAGTTTTGGAAGCTTCAGAACGGGGACTGGCCGAATTTATTTTGTTCGGAAATAAAGAAGAAATTGAAATCATGCTTCAAAAAAGAAGTGCTGATGCTAAAATGTTTTCAATTAAACATGCAAGATCTGTTGAACAAGCTTCAGAATTTGCTGTTAAAGCTGTGTTTCAAAATGAAGCAGATGTTTTAATGAAAGGAAATGTTCCTACAGCCGTTATTTTAAAGGCGGTTTTAAACAAGGAATATGGACTTCGCACGGGCAAAATTCTATCCCATGTAGCTGTTTTTGAAGTGCCAGGCTACGACAGATACACGATTGTAACGGATGCAGCGATGAATCTTGCGCCAGATCTGGAACAGAAAAAGCAGATTCTTGCAAATTCTGTCATGGTTGCAAGGAAGATTGGGATAGACATTCCAAAAGTAGCGCCACTCGCAGCTGTTGAAGTTATAAACCCTTCTATGCAGGCGACGCTCGATGCAGCTGCACTCACCCAAATGAACAAAAGAGGGCAGATAAAAGATTGTATCGTCGATGGCCCGCTTGCACTTGATAATGCTGTTTCATTTGAAGCGGCAGAGCATAAAGGCATCAGAAGCGATGTGGCAGGACAGGCTGATATTCTTTTAGTACCAACCATTGAAGTTGGCAATGTTTTATATAAATCGCTCATGTATTTTGCGAATGCAAAAGTAGGAGCTATCATTGCGGGTGCAAAAGCCCCGATTGTCTTAACCAGCCGTGCTGATTCAGCTGAAAGCAAGCTATACTCGCTGGCTTTGGCAATTTGTTCTAGTTAAGCGACAAACCGGAAATGAATACGAAAAGAACTTTAGGAGGATTTACACATGGAAATTTTTAAATATATGGAACAATATGATTATGAGCAATTGGTATTTTGCCAAGATAAACAATCAGGGCTAAAAGCTATTATCGCTATTCATGATACAACTTTAGGACCTGCACTTGGCGGCACGCGCATGTGGACATACGCTTCAGAAGCAGATGCGATTGAAGATGCTCTTCGCTTAGCAAAAGGCATGACTTACAAAAATGCAGCTGCAGGATTAAACCTTGGCGGAGGGAAAACAGTTATCATCGGTGATCCCCGCAAAGATAAAAACGAAGAAATGTTCCGCGCTTTCGGCCGCTACATTCAAGGACTTAATGGCCGTTATATTACTGCTGAAGATGTCGGCACTACTGTTGAAGATATGGATCTGATCCACGAAGAAACAGATTATGTAACGGGTATTTCACCTGCTTTCGGATCTTCTGGCAACCCGTCTCCTGTAACGGCGTTCGGCGTATACCGCGGAATGAAAGCTGCTGCAAAAGCTGCGTTCGGCACAGATTCATTAGAAGGCAAGACTGTGGCAGTTCAAGGTGTCGGCAACGTTGCATTCAACCTCTGCAGACATTTGCATGAAGAAGGCGCACAGCTGATTGTGACGGATATTAATAAAGAAGCCGTTCAAAGAGCTGTTGAAGCTTTCGGAGCTAAAGCTGTAGATCCAGATGAAATTTACGGAGTGGACTGCGATATTTATGCACCATGTGCACTTGGAGCTACTATCAATGACGATACCATCCCTCAAATCAAAGCTAAAGTTATTGCAGGAGCTGCTAATAATCAATTAAGAGAAACTCGTCATGGTGATACGATTCATGAAATGGGAATTGCTTACGCACCAGACTATGTCATTAATGCCGGCGGCGTTATTAACGTAGCGGATGAGCTGCTTGGCTACAACAGCGAAAGAGCGATGAAAAAAGTAGAAGGCATTTATCAAAATATTGAACGTGTTTTTGAAATTGCAAAACGCGACGGCATCCCTACATATGCGGCAGCTGATCGTTTAGCGGAAGAGCGCATTGAAAGAATGAGAAATTCCCGCAGCCAGTTTCTGCAAAATGGACATCACATTTTAAGCCGCCGCTAATAGGCAATTTTTTGAGAAGAGATAAGCAGGCAGCGTGTCGGTGCGCTGTCTGATCTTTCTCATATTTGGAGGTTTTGGAAGTTGCAGGAAAAAGAATATCGGATTCTCGTCATAAACCCGGGTTCGACCTCGACGAAAATTGGTGTATTTGATAATGAACGATCGATTTTTGAAAAAACAATCCGTCATGATACAGATAAAATAAATGCTTTTAACAGTATTATTGATCAATATGAATTCAGAAAACAAACAATACTTGAAACGCTGGATGAAGAAGGCATTAACATCTCTAAATTAAGCGCAGTATGCGGAAGAGGCGGACTGCTTCGTCCGATAGAGGGCGGAACATACCATGTAAATGAACAAATGCTGCACGATCTCCGCATCGGTTTTGCAGGACAGCACGCTTCAAATTTGGGAGGCATCATCGCTTTTGAAATAGCGGGCGGGCTTAATATCCCTTCTTTCATTGTGGATCCGGTAGTTGTAGATGAAATGGAAACGATTGCAAAAGTATCTGGAGTTCCATCCATCGAACGAAAGAGTATTTTTCATGCCTTAAATCAAAAATCCGTTGCGAGGAAAGTTGCTCAGCAGTACGGCAAAAAATACGGCGAAATGAACCTGATTGTGGCTCATATGGGCGGCGGGATTACGGTTGGTGTACACAGGCTTGGAAAAGTAATTGATGTCAACAACGGACTCCATGGAGATGGCCCATTCAGTCCTGAACGGGCAGGCACAGTACCTGCAGGTGATCTGGTGAACCTCTGTTATTCCGGTGATTATTATCGTGAGGAAGTTATGAAAATGCTTGTTGGAAAAGGCGGGCTGGTCGGGTATCTTGGCACCAATGACGGCCAGAAGGTTGAACGCATGATTTCTGCAGGGGATCAAAAGGCTAAACTTGTATTTGATGCAATGGCCTATCAAATCGGCAAAGAAATCGGTGCTGCAAGCGCCGTTTTAAAAGGGAAAGTAGATGCAATCATTCTTACAGGCGGCCTTGCCTACGGGAAAAAATTCGTAAAAGAAATTTCTTCCTACATTGATTGGATCGCAGATGTGAATGTATTTCCGGGTGAAAATGAACTTCAGGCATTAACCGAAGGAGCTCTCCGCGTTCTCCGCGGGGAAGAAGAAGCCAAGGAATATCCGAATAAAAGAGTGGATTCAAAGATTTACAACCAGGTTTAAAAGAGAGGAGCATCAGTATGGCAACCGATTATGATCTCGTTATTGTAGGCGGCGGAACAGGCGGATATGTAGCCGCGATTCGCGCAAGCCAGCTCGGCTTAAAAACAGCGATTGTTGAAAAAGGAAAACTGGGAGGCACTTGTCTTCATGCCGGATGTATTCCAAGCAAAGCGCTGCTCAGAAGTGCGGAAGTGTTTGCTACAGCGAAAAGAAGCGAAGAGTTTGGCGTCATGACATCAGGTGTTGCGCTCGATTTCACGAAGGTTCAAGAGCGCAAACAATCGATTATTGATACCCTGCATAAAGGCGTCCAGCATTTAATGAAGCAGGGGAAAATCGATGTCTATGAAGGGACAGGCCGCATTTTGGGTCCGTCTATTTTCTCTCCAATGCCCGGAACCATTTCTGTTGAAATGAATAACGGCGAAGAGAATGAAATGCTGATTCCTAAAAATGTGATTGTCTCTACAGGATCAAGACCGCGCAGTCTGCCGGGCCTTGAAATTGACGGTGAATCTGTTTTAACGTCAGATGAAGCACTTGCGCTTGAATCACTGCCTAAATCAATCATTATTGTGGGCGGCGGAGTAATTGGAATAGAGTGGGCATCCATGCTGTCTGATTTTGGACTTGAGGTAACTGTGCTTGAGTACGCAGACCGCATCCTGCCTACAGAAGATGCTGAAATATCCAAAGAAATGCAGCGCTTGCTTAAGAAAAAAGGCATTAACCTTGTAACAGGGGCTAAAGTGCTGTCTGAAACCCTTGAAAAAGGAGAAGCTGTTTCTATCAGTGCTGAGCATAAAGGCGAAGTGAAGACATTCTCTGCTGAAAAAATTCTTGTATCTGTCGGGCGTCAGGCAAATGTTGAGGGCATCGGGATTGAAAATACAGATATTCAGATTGAAAATGGCTTTATTAAGACCAATCAATTTATGCAGACGAAAGAATCACATATCTATGCGATTGGCGATGTTATTGGCGGACTTCAGCTTGCACATGTGGCTTCACATGAGGGCATTACAGCAGTTGAGCACATTGCCGGACATACTCCTTCTGCAATTGATTATAAAAAAGTTTCCAGATGTGTATACAGCACGCCTGAGATTGCAAGTGTCGGCTATACAGAAGATGAAGCGAAAGAAGCGGGATTTGAAGTGAAAACAGGTAAATTTTCATTCCGTGCGATCGGAAAAGCGCTTGTTTTTGGGGAATCCGATGGCTTTGTCAAATTAATCGCCGATGCTAAAACAGATGATCTCCTTGGTGTCCATATGATTGGACCGCATGTAACAGATATGATATCTGAAGCAGGCCTTGCAATGGTGCTTGATGCAACACCGTGGGAAATTGGACAAACCATTCATCCTCATCCAACGCTGTCTGAAGCAATAGGTGAAGCGGCACTTGCAGTTGATGGGAAAGCAATCCATTCTTAAAGGGAGCATGTCCCTTACATACTGATTTTTAAGGAGGCAAAATGATGGCTGAAAATCGTCATAAAACACTTGGTTTATCTGATCAAGAAGTTCTTGAAATGTATGAAACAATGGTCATGGCGCGTAAAATCGATGAACGCATGTGGCTGCTCAACCGTTCAGGGAAAATTCCATTCGTGATTTCATGTCAGGGACAGGAAGCGGCACAGGTTGGTGCTGCATTTGCACTTGACCGCAAAAAAGACTATGCCCTTCCTTATTACCGTGATATGGGTGTCGTGCTTGCGTTTGGCATGACGGCAAAGCAATTGATGCTTTCCGGATTTGCAAAAGCAGAAGATCCGAACTCAGGAGGCCGTCAAATGCCCGGTCACTTTGGCCAAAAAGAAAATCGCATTGTTACAGGCTCATCCCCGGTTACAACCCAAGTGCCGCATGCGGTTGGAATTGCTCTTGCCGGCAAAATGGAGAAAAAGGATCTTGTCACGTTTGTCACATTCGGGGAAGGCTCTTCAAACCAGGGAGATTTCCATGAAGGAGCAAATTTTGCAGGAGTACATAAGCTGCCGGTCATTTTCATGTGTGAAAATAATAAATATGCAATCAGCGTTCCTTACGAAAAGCAAGTCGCATGCGAGAAAATCTCAGACCGTGCGATTGGCTATGGAATGCCTGGTTTTACAGTGGATGGAAATGATCCGCTTGAAGTGTATCAGGCAGTAAAAGAAGCTGCAGACAGAGGACGCCGCGGAGAGGGCCCTACACTTATAGAAGCAATCTCATACCGTCTGACTCCTCACTCAAGTGATGACGATGATCGTTCATATCGCGGGCAGGAAGAAGTCTCAGAAGCTAAGAAGAATGATCCGATCTTAAAATTTGCAGCTTATTTAAAAGAAACCGGCGTCATGACGGATGAGTTGGAAAAAGAAATTCATGACGGAATCATGAAGGTTGTAAACGAAGCAACAGATTACGCTGAAAGTGCTCCATATGCAGATGCAGAGTCAGCACTTAAATACGTATACGCAGAGTAAGGGGGAAGAACAATGCCAGTCATTTCTTATATAGATGCTGTCACGATGGCGATTCGTGAAGAGATGGAACGTGATCCAAAAGTTTTCGTGCTTGGGGAAGATGTAGGCAAAAAAGGCGGAGTTTTTAAAGCAACGGCCGGATTGTACGACAAGTTTGGAGAAGAGCGCGTCATTGATACTCCGCTTGCAGAATCAGCGATTGCAGGTGTGGGAATTGGCGCAGCCATGTACGGAATGAGACCAATTGCAGAAATGCAATTTGCGGACTTTATCATGCCTGCAGTCAATCAAATCGTTTCAGAGGCTGCCAAAATCCGCTATCGTTCAAACAATGATTGGAATTGCCCGATTACGATCCGTGCTCCTTATGGCGGAGGCGTGCATGGCGCTCTCTATCACTCTCAATCGGTCGAAGCTTTATTTGCCAATCAGCCTGGTCTTAAAATTGTGATGCCTTCAACTCCTTATGATGTAAAAGGACTCTTAAAGGCTGCAATTAGAGACGATGATCCAGTTCTGTTCTTTGAGCATAAAAGAGCTTACCGCCTCATCAAAGGCGAGGTTCCAGATGATGATTATGTACTGCCGATCGGAAAAGCCGATGTGAAGCGTGAAGGTGAAGATCTTACAATCATCACTTACGGCCTGTGCGTGCATTTTGCACTCCAAGCTGCAGAAAAGCTTGCGCAGGATGGCATTTCAGCACATATTCTTGATTTGCGCACAGTATATCCGCTGGATAAAGAAGCAATTATTGAAGCCGCTTCTAAAACAGGAAAAGTGCTGCTGCTGACAGAAGACAACAAAGAAGGAAGCATCATGAGCGAAGTGTCAGCCATCATCGCTGAAAACTGCCTATTTGATTTGGATGCTCCAATCATGCGTCTTGCAGGGCCTGATGTGCCGGCAATGCCATATGCTCCGACAATGGAAAAATATTTTATGATCAATCCAGATAAAGTAGAAGCGGCTATGCGGAAGCTTGCTGAATTTTAAATAAGATTTTCATTTGAGGAGGGAACAGACATGGCAGTTGAACAAATGACAATGCCCCAGCTTGGGGAAAGTGTAACAGAAGGCACCATCAGTAAATGGCTAGTATCGGTCGGTGATACTGTAAACAAATACGATCCGATTGCTGAGGTTATGACAGATAAAGTAAATGCGGAAGTTCCATCTTCCTTTACGGGCGTAATCAAGGAATTGGTTGCAGATGAAGGCGATACGCTTGCTGTCGGCGAAATTATTTGTAAAGTCGACGTCGGCGGAGGAAGCGAAGATGCTAAAGCAGCAAACGCACCAGTATCATCGGCTTCAGAGGAAACACAAAAAGCAGAACCTGCGGAGCAAACAGACCAATCAAACAAGAAACGATATTCTCCTGCTGTCCTGCGCTTAGCACAGGAAAACGACATCGATCTTGAACAGGTTGCAGGTACAGGCGCCGGCGGCAGAATTACAAGAAAAGACCTGCAGCAAATCATTGAGAGCGGAAATATCCCTTCATCAGCAAACAAAGGAAATGCTGCTGCACAAGAATCACCAGCTAAAGCAGAAGTACAGCAAAATGCACCAGCAGCTGCACCGCAGAAAACTGCACAATCAGCTCCTGCTGCATCTGTTTCTGCACAGCCGGGAGATATTGAAATTCCTGTAACCGGCATCCGCAAAGCGATTGCTTCTAACATGCTGCGCAGCAAGCATGAGGCACCTCATGCCTGGACGATGATTGAAGTGGATGCAACCAATCTGGTTGAATACCGCAATACAATCAAGAATGAATTCAAGCAAAAAGAAGGATTTAATCTTACATTCTTTGCGTTTTTCGTCAAAGCTGTCGCTCAAGCATTAAAAGAATTCCCGCAGATCAATTCAATGTGGGCGGGCGAAAGCATTATTCAGAAGAAAGATATCAATATCTCAATCGCGGTTGCAACAGAAGATGCTTTGTATGTTCCCGTGATTAAGCATGCTGATGAAAAAACAATCAAAGGCATAGCACGGGAAATTTCTGAACTTGCAGGCAAGGTCCGTGCAGGGAAGTTAACTGCAGATGAAATGAAAGGCGGCACCTTTACAGTAAACAATACAGGTTCATTTGGATCTGTACAGTCAATGGGAATCATCAACTACCCGCAGGCTGCCATTCTTCAGGTGGAATCCATCGTAAAACGTCCTGTTGTGATGAACAACGGCATGATCGCAGTGCGCGATATGGTTAATCTATGCATGTCTCTTGATCATCGTGTGCTTGACGGTTTAGTGTGCGGCAGATTCCTGGCCAGAGTAAAAGAAATTTTAGAGAATACGTCAAAAGAAACGACTTCTGTTTATTAAGAACAAAAGCGGAAGTGCCAAGTCCAGCTCCGACAGGCAGATAAGAATCCGACAGAAAAGTCCGGGTCCCGACTTTTTTAGCGGATTCGTTCTGACCGAGGATCTAGGCGCTTACGCTTACCGCAGATAACTTTATTTATATATCTACAACTATTTAACTGTTAAAATTTCCTTAACAATAAGAAAAAAAGCCATCACATCTTGTCTTGTGATGGCTTTTTTTCTTATATTTGCTCCTTAGGTGAAAGCATTTGAAAGTGGTTATGTAAGATCGTGATGGTTTCGGGTGTTTTTGAATAAACCTCACCGTCTGTATCAACGCTCATTTCTTCTTTTGTTTCAATTTGCATGCTGCTTGCCTGATAGTGCATCAGCTGAGAATCTATATGATTCCATTCAATGTTATCTTTCATTGTCATCACTTCTTTAATAAGTGAAAAACTGGCTTCTTTAATAATGAAAATATCGGCGAGGCCGTCATCGATTTTGATATCGGGATAAGGCAGAACATTTGTGCCGATGATTTTGCCATTAGCAATCAGCACCATGATCGCTTCTTCTTCAATCCAGGTGTCATCAAGCTTCAGTCTGAAGTGAAAAGGCTTCATGGATTTAATCGTTCGAATCGCGCTTAGAAAATAGCTTACTTTTCCGAGCAGTGCTTTTTCGGTGTCATTAATATTTTCAGATGTTTCCGCAACAAGGCCGATGCCCCAAAAATTGAGGAAGTATCCTTCGCTGGTTTCTGCAGCGTCTGTTCCGCGAATTTCACCGGCAAATAATGCCTCAGTGGCTTTCTTTAAGTTTTGAGGAATGCCGAGTGTTCTTGAAAAGTCGTTGCATGTGCCGCCGGGCAAAATGGCGATAACCGGTCTTTGAATCAGTCCTCCAAGTCCGTTTATACACTCATGTACCGTTCCATCTCCGCCCAGTATAATCACGATGTCCATGTTTTCCCCGTGTTTCCTGCAGTATTCCTGTGCATCCAGAGGTTTTGAAGTTTGAAGCAGCAAAAGCTGTTCCACATGCAGAGAAATAATCGGAACACAGGTGCCAAGTGTTTTTTCAGCATCCTTCTGACCGGCATTTCCATTATAGATCAGCATGCCTTTTTTATATTTCGCCATAAAAAAACCCCTTATGAGCTTGCAGAATAGGATTAAAAATTAAATAAATTGATTAAGAACCTTATTGTGAAAATCAGAATTCTAAACGGAAGAAGGATAAGGTATTCAATCAAATCGATACACTCAAGTAAAGTGTCGACTAACCAATTCCCCCGTTTTTAGCGTTTCTTTTTTTCTCCGAATTTTCTCTTCATCTTTAAATTAACCTCTCTTCATGTAATTGAAACATTTTTTAGATAAATACGTTTGAATGAGCTTTAAGGTTTCAATATTGAAATAGAATTGCTGATTGGGTAAAGGTATTATAAAATGAAATAGATTAAGTTTTTACTATTTTCATAAATGTAAACGCATTCTTTTGCGTCAAGGGGGTGGGCTTCCTATCCGGGAAGCGGGAGTATGAAGCAAAGAATCAATCACGAAATAAATGATTTTGAAAAAGCATCGGAACAAATGTGGGTGGAAGAGGCAGAGAAAGCTTTAAAGGGGAAAAGCATTCAAAGTCTTTCCAGAAAAACATATGAAGGCATTACTCTAAATCCATTATATACTGAGCACAATACTCAATCCATAGGGGAAAATGAGGCGACCGCTGCCCAGAAGAAAAATGATTGGTCTGTCAGCCAAAAACTTCAGCGGTCAAAAACACCAGAACAGTTAAATGAAGAAATTCGGGAAACCATGCAGCGGGGCCAGGATATCATTCACTTAGAAGACATTGGGTATTTGGAAACCTATCAGAACATTTGCACAGCATTTGATGGCATCGACTTGGAACAAACAGAATTCCATATCTCATTGCAGGGCAATATCGGATTCTTTCCATTATTTATCACGTATTTGAAAAATAAAAATTGTAAAGGCTCGTTCGCTTTTGATCCATACGGTGAATGGATTAACGGATCGGACCTTGTTTCTTTAAAGAACAAAATAGAATGTCTGGCTGAAATGATCGAAATACTGGATCAGGAAAATTTGCCTAATGTAAGAGCTGTATTATTTAATGGTGAATTTTTCCACGGCGCAGGCGGATCTGCAAAAGAAGAGCTGGCATATACGTTTTCTAATGCTATTGAGCTATTAAACGCATTAAAAGATCGCGGCTTTTCCATCGAAAAACTTGCAGACAGGGTCGGTTTTACGTTCTCTGCCGGATCTAATTTTTTTATGGAGATTGCTAAATTCAGAGCGGCTAAAAAAATATGGGCAACCATTTTGACAGCTTTTGGGGCAAGTGCCGGTCGTCATCCGCTTGTTTTGCATGCTGCTGCATCAACATTCAATAAGACAAAGCACGATTTGCACGTAAATATGCTTAGATCAACTACAGAAGCATTTTCAGCTGCTATCGGCGGGGTGAACAGCTTATCTGTTGCGCCTTTTGATGAAGTGCTTGGCAACGTCAGCAAAACAGGAGACAGAATTGCAAGAAATACTCACTTTATTTTGAAAGAAGAAAGTCTTCTGTCTAAAGTTGCTGATCCTGCAGGAGGCTCATGGTACATTGAAGAGCTTACTGCTGAGCTTGCGGAACTTGCCTGGAAGGAAATTCAGTCGATTGAAACCATGGGCGGATTCGTGCTGGCAGCAAGGCAAAATTACATTCAGGAAAAATTGCGTACGCTTCTGACACTAAGACTGGAAGATGTCAGTAAACGAAAGGTGCAGCTGATTGGAACGAACCATTATGCGAATTTGCAGGAGCCTGAAAGAGAAATCCAAAAATCTGAAGGGCAAATTCCAATTGAAGAAGCGGGCGGGACTGACCGTGGCGCTTCATTGAAAGAATGGATGAAAGACGCAAAAACGGTAAAAGCAAGTGAAGTAAATGCAGGATTATTAGGTGACAACTCAAATGAGGAATTGACTCATCTGTTATCAATGAGGCTTGCTGAACAATTTGAAGGACTCAGGGCTGATTCGGCTAAATACAAAAGCAAGTACGGTCATTATCCTAAAATTGGAGTCGTGGTGCTTGGAAAGATGCTTGACTATAAACCGAGGCTTGATTTTGTATCAGGCATGCTTTCGGCAGGTGGTATAGAGGCTGTGATTTTGAAACCTGATCAGCTGGAATGGCCGGACAAGCCTATTATCGTATGCGGGAAAGATGAGGATTACGAATCGCTTGATTTCTTAAAGGGACTTCAAGGCTCCAACGTTTATGCAGCGGGACGGCTTGATAAAGATAAACTTGAGAAGCACGGTATTCATGAATGCATTTATCACGGAATGGATGTTTATGCCTTCTTAAAAAAATTGCAGCTTCAATTGGGGGTATCGTAATATGACTCGAATTAATCTTGCGGATGTAGAATTGATCAGCGGCAGCTTTACCGAAAACAATCAGGAAAACGTTCAATCTGCCGAACCTTATCAATCGAATGAAGGGATTCCCTTAAAAGCTTCTTATAATTCAGAAGACCGAAAAAATATGCCTTATCTGAACAGCTATCCGGGCATTGCGCCTTTTCTGAGAGGGCCCTATTCAACCATGTATGTGAACAGACCCTGGACAATCAGGCAGTATGCCGGTTTTTCAACCGCAGAAGACAGCAATGCTTTCTACCGCCGGAATTTAGCCATGGGACAAAAGGGCTTATCCGTTGCTTTTGATCTCGCGACCCACAGAGGATATGATTCTGATCACCCGCGAGTTGAAGGGGATGTAGGGAAAGCAGGCGTGGCTATTGACTCCATTCTTGATATGAAAATCCTTTTTGATGAGATTCCGCTGGATCAAATGTCAGTATCGATGACGATGAACGGAGCTGTTCTGCCTATCATGGCCTTTTATATTGTGACAGCTGAGGAACAGGGGGTTTCTAAGGAGAAACTGGCAGGCACGATTCAAAATGACATTTTAAAAGAATATATGGTCCGGAATACATACATTTATCCTCCAGAAACATCAATGAGGATTATCGGGGATATTTTTGAGTATACGGCGAAATTTATGCCTAAATTCAACAGCATCAGTATTTCCGGCTATCATATGCAGGAAGCGGGGGCCACAGCGGATATCGAGCTTGCTTATACATTGGCTGACGGACTTGAATATATCCGGACAGGATTAAAAGCAGGCCTTGATATTGATCAATTCGCTCCGAGACTTTCCTTTTTTTGGGCAATCGGCATGAATTATTTTATGGAAGTTGCAAAGATGAGGGCGGCAAGGCTGATGTGGGCAAAGATTGTCAAAGAATTTAATCCTAAAAACCCAAAATCACTGGCTCTCAGAACACATTCCCAAACTTCAGGCTGGAGTTTGACAGCACAGGATCCGTTTAACAATGTTGTCAGAACATGCATTGAAGCACATGCTGCTGTTATGGGCCACACCCAGTCACTGCATACAAATGCACTGGATGAAGCCATCGCACTTCCAACTGATTTTTCAGCACGCATTGCCAGAAACACTCAGCTTTATTTGCAGCAGGAAACCGGTATATGCGATGTAATCGATCCGTGGGGGGGTTCTTATTATGTAGAATCTCTTACAAAACAGCTGATGGATAAGGCGTGGGCGCATATTGAAGAGGTGGAAAACCTTGGCGGAATGGCAAAGGCGATTGAAACAGGGCTTCCTAAAATGAAAATTGAAGAAGCCGCAGCTAAACGGCAGGCCAAGATAGATTCGGGAACGGAAACGATTATAGGCGTCAATAAATTTCAAGTGGAGGAAGAGGATCCGATTGAAATTTTGAATATTGATAACACAATCGTAAGAAAAAAACAGATTGAAAGGCTGCAGACTTTGAAAGAGGCACGTGATCAGGGCAGGGTGGACCTGGCACTTGAAGCATTAACAGAGGCTGTCAGAACCGGAGAAGGGAATTTGCTTGCGCTTGCTGTTGAGGCAGCGAGAGCAAGAGCAACTTTAGGGGAAATTTCCGATGCGGTTGAAAAGGCATCTAAACGGCATCAGGCAGTGATTCGTTCCATCAGCGGCGTGTACAGCTCTGAATTTTCAAATGAAGAAGAAATTGAAAGTGTAAGAAGAATGACGGATGAATTTTCCGAGCTGGAAGGAAGAAGACCCCGCATCTTAATCGCCAAGATGGGACAGGATGGTCATGACCGCGGTGCAAAGGTTGTGGCAACGGCATATGCAGATCTTGGTTTTGATGTGGATATCGGTCCATTATTCCAAACACCTGCGGAAACAGCTGCCCAGGCAGTCGAAAATGATGTTCATATTGTCGGCATGAGTTCTCTTGCAGCAGGCCACAAAACTCTCCTTCCGCAATTGATAAAAGAATTGAAGGCACTTGGCAGAGAAGATATTGTCGTTATTGTCGGAGGAGTTATTCCTTATCAGGATTATGAATTTTTATTAAACAGCGGCGCTTCTGCAATATTTGGCCCAGGTACGGTTATTCCAAATGCAGCAAAGGTGATGCTTGAGAAGATCTACGAAAGACTTGGGTATGAGGATGCAGAGGAATGACAGGAAGTTCAGAAAAGCGTAAAAAAGCGGGAAGTATGGAAAAGAGTGCAGAGCACTATATTGAAGGTGTTCTGAATGGGGACAGAGTGGCTGTTGCCCAGGCTATTACTCTAGTGGAAAGCAATGCCGAAAAGCATTTTGAAAAAGCGCAGCAAATGATTGAAGAACTCCAGCAAAAAGAGACCTCTTCGATACGAATCGGGATAACAGGGGTTCCTGGTGCAGGAAAGAGCACTTTCATTGATTCTTTTGGGACGTATTTGTGCAGTCTCGGGCATAAAGTGGCTGTACTGGCTGTCGATCCGAGCAGCCAAGTTTCAAAAGGAAGTATACTGGGAGATAAAACGAGAATGGAGAGGCTCTCCCGCAATCACGATGCCTTTATCAGACCTTCTCCATCAAGCGGAACACTTGGAGGCGTCACGCGAAAAACAAGGGAATCCATCATTGTTTGTGAGGCCGCAGGGTATGATGTGATCCTTGTTGAAACGGTTGGTGTCGGACAGGGTGAGTTTGCCATAAGAGGCATGGTTGATTTTTTCCTCTTATTGGTTTTGACCGGTGCCGGAGATGAGCTGCAGACGATGAAAAAAGGAATTATGGAGCTTCCCGATCTTGTGGTCGTCAACAAAGCTGATGGTGATAATCGTGATCATGCAAAAAAAGCTGAGCATGAGTACAATCATATTCTTCATTTTCTAAAATCCTATACACAAGGCTGGGAAACGAAAGCAGTGACTGCTTCTGCCCTCCATGAAACAGGGATAAAGGAAATATGGGAGACAATCAATGTTTTTGCACAGAAAACAAAAGAAAGCGGAATGTTCGAAGGCAGAAGGAAGCTTCAGCAGAAGGAATGGCTCTATGAAATGATTGAGGAACAGCTCAAGCATCATTTTTTTCAGCATACTTATATAAAAGGCAATATGCAGAGCTATGAAAAAGATGTGGTGGAAGGAAAGCGGCCGGTTTCAGGCAGTGTAAAAGAGCTGATCTCTGCTTTTTTAAGCAGATAAGTGCCGTTTTTCTGCCGAAGTTTAAATGGCGGATTTTTTTCTGAACAGGCAGTTCCGCATTTCAGAGGTGTCCAGCTCCACCGCCTAACTCCTCGGCCAGAACGGATCCGGCGTAAAAGTCAAACCCGGACTTTTACGCCGGATCCTTATCTGTCTTTCGGAGCTGAACAGTCGGTTCCGCATTTCAGTGGTGTCCAGCTCCACCTCCTAGCCCCTCGGCCAGAACAAATTCCCCCAAAAAGTCAAACCCGGACTTTTCGGGTGAATTCTTATCTGTCTGTCGGGTCTGAACAGTCGGTTCCGCATTTCAGTGGTCATTTGACGCAACTCTTGGTAAACTGTATGTATTGTAAGTAAAGGAGAGGTTATGACGTGAATATCGATTTTAATATGTTTATGAATGATGTAGTCGCACAGGCAAGAAAAGAAATCACGGCTGCAGGATATACAGAATTAACTACACCTGAAGAGGTGGAAGAAACATTTAAGCAAGAAGGAACAACTCTTGTGATGGTCAACTCGGTATGCGGCTGTGCAGGCGGTATTGCAAGACCTGCAGCTGCTCACTCTGTTCATTATGATAAAAGACCTGACCGTCTTGTCACTGTCTTTGCAGGACAGGATAAAGAAGCAACTGCATATGCAAGAGAGCATTTCACTGGTTATCCGCCTTCTTCACCATCGTTTGCCCTGTTAAAAGACGGCAAGCTTGTGGCTATGGTTGAACGCCATGAAATTGAAGGACACGATCCGATGAGTGTTGTAGCAAAGCTTCAAGAAGCTTTTGATCAGCATTGCGAAGAAATCTAAACTGCCGTTTTTACGGCAGTTTTTTTTGTGGTTTTTTATATTTCCGAAAAGTTTAACATTCTTTTCCAATATAATATTTTTGCATAAAAATAAATTATTGATCTATATATTGCATATTTATAAGTATGTGTTAAAATACATTTATTCGGATATTTATTCGTAAAAAAACACTTGTAAAATATTATTCTATAGAAGATAATATTATTAAATTTAGAATTTTAAGAAAACTATCTAGGGGGAAGAAAATGAAGAAGGTATTATTGTTTATGATTTCGATTTTAGTGATTGGAGTTCTTGCTGCATGCGGATCTTCAGACAATGGATCTGGAGAAGAGAAAAAAGTGTTAAAAATGGCAACATCGGCAGATTATCCTCCTTTTGAGTACATTGACACTGCTAAAGGGAGTGAAATCATTGGATTTGACATCGACCTTGCCAAAGCAATCGGCAAAGAGCTTGGTTATGAAATTGAAGTTCAGGACATGGATTTCACTGGTTTAATCCCGGCACTTCAGGCTAACAAGGCTGATATTGTTTTAGCAGGGATGACACCAACTGAAGAACGCAAAAAAAGCGTGGATTTCTCAGATGTATACTATACAGCTAAGCATATGATCGTCTCTCCAAAAGGCAGCGGCATTAAATCTGTTGAAGATTTAGAAGGAAAGACAGTCGGTGTTCAGCTTGCTTCGATCCAAGAAGGCAAAGCGGAGGAAATCGCTAAAGAGGTAAACATCAAAGTTGAAAACCGCAACAGAATTCCTGAACTGATTCAAGAAATGAAATCAGGCCGTTTTGATGCAGCGATTATTGAAGACACAGTAGCAAAAGGCTATTTTGAAAAGGATAAAGAACTAGAAGGCGTGACAATTGAAGACGGTGAAACAGAAGAAGCAGGTTCTGCGATTGCTTTCCCTAAAGACAGCAAGTATGCAGAAGAATTCAACAAAGAGCTTCAGAAGATGAAAGAAAACGGCGAGCTTGAAAAATTAGTCGTGAAATGGTTCGGCGGAGAAGAAAAATAAGTTAACTTTAAAAAACGTTCAACGGAACGATTGTTGAACGTTTTTTATTTCCTTAAACAGAAAGGAGTGTCATGAAAAATGAATCTGGATTTTCCGGCTATAGCACCTTCCATACCTTTTATTCTTCAGGGGATACCTGTTACATTGAAAATTGTAGGACTTTCTGCTTTAATTGGATTTATTCTAGCTGTCATTCTTGCACTGTTGAAGATTAGCAGAATTAAGCCGCTGATGTGGATTGCAGATGCATATACATCCGTTTTTCGCGGCACGCCGCTCATCTTGCAATTATTAATCATTTATTATGGTGCACCGCAAATACTTGGCTTTGAGATTGATCCTTATCCAGCAGCAGTTGCAACATTTGCCCTGAATTCAGGCGCATACATTTCTGAGGTTATCAGAGCAGGCATCATGGCAATCGATAAAGGACAGCGCGAAGCTGCAATGGCTCTTGGTGTTCCTTACTCAAAAATGATGAAAGATATCATTTTTCCTCAGGCCATCAAAAATATTCTTCCTGCACTGATGAATGAGTTCATTACGCTGACAAAGGAATCTGCTATTGTAACCATCATTGGCGTACAGGATATCATGAGAAGTTCGTATATTGTCGGAGGACAAACATACCGTTATTTTGAACCGATCTTAATTGCGGGTTTAATCTATTATGTCATGGTTATCATCTTAACGCTCCTTGGCAAACTCGTTGAAAGGAGAATGGCGCGCAGTGATTAAAGTAGAAAATCTTCATAAGTCATTCGGTAAATTAGAAGTGCTTAAAGGAATTACCACATCAATTGCTGAAAAAGAGGTTGTCGCGATTATCGGGCCTTCAGGCTCAGGAAAATCCACCTTTTTGCGCTGTTTAAATCGTTTGGAAGATCCAACAGACGGACATGTCTGGATTAAGGATCATGATATCACTAATCCGAAAACAGATATCAATAAAGTTCGTCAAAATGTCGGAATGGTTTTTCAGCATTTTCATCTTTTTCCTCACAAAACCGTTTTGGAAAACTTAACATACGCACCATTAACGGTTAAGGGAACTTCCAAAAAGGAAGCAGAAGCACAGGGTCACGAGCTTTTAAAGAAAGTCGGTCTTGCTGAAAAAGCTCACGAATATCCAAGCAGGTTATCAGGCGGACAAAAGCAGCGGGTTGCGATTGCAAGGGCGCTTGCAATGAACCCGGAAGTTATGCTGTTTGATGAACCTACCTCTGCTCTTGATCCAGAGATGGTAAAGGAAGTATTGGAAGTTATGAAAAATCTTGCGTTCTCCGGTATGACGATGGCGATTGTAACCCATGAAATGGGATTTGCAAGAGAAGTAGCAGACAGAGTCCTCTTTTTAGATGAGGGGATTTTAGTTGAAGATGCACCGCCTAAGGAGTTTTTCACAAATCCTAAAACGAAACGTGCTCAAATTTTCCTTGAAAAAATGCTATAATCCTAAAGTGAAAGGTGATCATGATGATCATCTTTTTCTTTTTGGAGTTTTTCATTTATATATTTTAAGTTTTCTTTTCGTAAATATGATTGCTGTTGGATTAAATGTTAAAAACCTTAAGTGGAGCGGAAAGGAACGGACAACATTTATCATGGAAAACAACAATCTATGTGAAAACAGCCTAATTAAAAGAAACACCATTAAATTAGCTGTTCATTTAAAAACCGCATCAGCATACATAAGACTTATTCAAAAATCATTCTTCTTTTTGGTTACACTAACAAACAGAAGATTGAAGCAAGGGGCAAGAAAATGTTTAAAATCGGATACCGCACGCTTAAAACTGCATTGGGAGCAGCGATTGCCATCAGTCTGGCTCAGATGTTTCAGCTGGATAATTTCGCATCAGCCGGGATACTGACGATTCTCTGTATTCAGGTAACAAAGAAGAAATCATTGCAGACTTCCTGGGCAAGATTTTTTGCCTGTTTAATTGCCATTCTCTTTTCATTTGTCTTCTTTGAAGGAATTGGCTATTATCCTTTTGTTATCGGTCTTCTTTTACTGTTCTTTATTCCTGTGACAGTGATTGTTCGTGCAAAAGAAGGGATTGTGACCAGTTCAGTTATTATTTTGCACTTATACACATCCTCACATATTACGTTCAGCCTTGTTTTAAATGAAATCGCGCTTATTTCAACCGGGATAGGGGTGGCCCTGATTATGAACCTTTATATGCCGAGCGTTGATAAAAAGCTGAAGGAATATCAGCTGAAAATTGAAGATAATCTTTCGAAAATCTTTCTGGAAATTGAGGAGTATTTACTATCAAACGATAGTTCATGGGATGGAAAAGAAATAACGGAGACCGCTCTTTTAATAAACGAAGCCAAAACTCTGGCATTCAGAGATGTTGAAAACCATTTTATGAGACATGAAAATCTCTACTACCACTATTTCAAAATGAGGGAAAAACAATTTGAAATTATCGAACGGGTCCTTCCGATTATTACTTCCGTTAATGTAACGGTGGATCAGGCCGAAATTATCGCTGAATTTATTCAGGAAGTCAGAGAAGCGATACACCCTGGTAATACGGCACACAAGTTTTTAGTCAAGCTTCATCATATGAGAAAGATTTTTAAAGAAATGCCGCTTCCCGAAACACGGGAAGAATTTGAAGCAAGAGCCGCTCTCCTGCACTTTGTACGGGAGATGGAGCAGTATCTTGTCATAAAAAGTCAGTTTAAAGGCATATCTTCAGAGCATGAATTTCATCCTTCCAGCGCAACATAAAGAAAAAAGGGTGATTCATCATGAAGGTATTGCTTCTTTCCATCTTGTTTCTCTCTCCGCTTTGGCCGCTCGGAGAAAATCCATCTGTCGGTGATCCATATGTCATTATCAATAAGCAGTCGAACGAACTTGCATATATAGATAATGGTCAGGTTGTGAAAATCTTTGACGTTGCTACAGGCAAGAATGAAGAGCTTACACCAGAAGGAGAATTCACGATCACTGTGAAAGCGGCAGATCCGTATTACCGAAAAAAGAATATTCCGGGCGGCGATCCTAAAAACCCGCTTGGGACCAGGTGGATTGGATTTGATGCAGAAAATTCTGATGGCAGAACGTATGGCATTCATGGAACGAATAATGAAGATTCAATCGGTTCTTTTGTGACCCAGGGATGTGTGCGCATGTATAATGAGGAAGTAGAAATTCTGTTTGAACATATTCCAATCGGCACAAAGGTATTTATTACAAAAAACAAGAAGCCGTTTGAAGAAATAGCTGCTGAAAAGGGCGCAATGAAAAAAGGTGTTTCCCAATGAGGGAATCACCTTTTTTAGTATAAGATGCCGGTCATCAGCCGGTTCCGTTATTCATGGTGTCAACTCCGCCTCCTAACCCCTCGGTCAGAACAAATCCGTCAGCAAAGGCAAAAAGCGCCTTCACCGCCTGATTCTTATCTGCCTTTCGGGGCTAAACAGTCGGCTCCGCATTTCTTATTAGAACCACATGCTCATCCCAGCAAGTAATGTTGTTGCAATCATTACAGCAAGCATCAAATAAACAATCACTTTTTGAAATCTTTTAGACATAATCTTCACTCCTAAATAGGATTCTGTCTATATTTTAACGTGAATAATTAGACTGGACAAGGGAGGAGTTATGAACAAAATTGCACATTTTAGTCGAAACAGCAGGAATATTGACAGTAAATAAAGAAGTAAGTCACGTTCATAAGAGTTAAGCGTTTTCAACAAGAGGAGGGAAGAGATGATTAAAAAGGTAGATCACATAGGGGTAGCGGTGCGTTCCATTTCTGAGGTGCTTCCGTTTTATGAGAAGACTCTCGGATTACAGCTTCAGGGCATTGAGCATGTAGAAGAGCAAAAGGTGAAAGTCGCTTTTTTGAAAATCGGGGAGACGAAAATTGAATTGCTTGAGCCCACTTCAGAAGACAGTGCTGTAGCCAAATTTATTGAAAAACGGGGAGAAGGCATACATCATTTGGCTTTAGGAGTGGATGATATAAAGAAACGGATTGAAGATTTACGGAATAATGGAGTGAAAATGATAGATGAAACTCCAAGGAACGGTGCAGGCGGCGCTTCAATCGCTTTTTTGCATCCGAAAGCTGCAAATGGAGTATTAGTGGAACTATGTGAAAAGAGAGAGGGTACTGTTCAATGAGCATAGATATTTTCGATAAAATAAATGAACTGTATGATCGAAGACGTGAAGTGGAAATGGGCGGCGGAGATGAGCGCATTGAAAAACAGCATGAAAAAGGAAAGCTGACAGCGAGAGAGCGAATTGATCTATTAGTAGATGAAGGCACTTTTGTCGAGATGAATCCTTTTATTGAGCACCGATGCAATGACTTTGGCCTTAGCGGGAAAAAAGGACCTGGAGACGGAGTTGTCACAGGCTACGGGAAAGTCCATGGGCGGCCAATCTACTTATTCTCACAGGATTTTACCGTTTTTGGAGGAGCACTTGGAGAAATGCATGCCAAAAAAATTGCTGCAGTCATGGATCTTGCCGCGAAAAGCGGAACGCCTTTCATTGGCCTCAACGACTCCGGAGGTGCTAGAATTCAGGAAGGTGTGGTATCATTAGATGGATATGGGCAGATATTTTACCGCAATACCATCTACTCAGGCGTTATACCGCAAATTTCGGTTATTCTTGGTCCTTGTGCAGGCGGTGCCGTCTATTCTCCTGCCATTACAGACTTTGTTTTTATGGTCGAGAAAACCAGTCAAATGTTTATAACAGGGCCTAAAGTGATCGAAACCGTAACAGGCGAAAAAATCAGTTCCGAAGATCTAGGCGGAGCTAAAGTACATAATACAATCAGCGGAAATGCCCATTTTTCTGGCGAAACAGAAGAAGAGGTGCTTTCTCAGGTCAGAAAATTAATCACTTATTTACCTCAGAATAATCAGGAAAAAGCACCAATAATGCCGTTTGAGAATGATTCAGATTATCGTCCGAATCTGACAGACTGCATTCCATTTGATGCTCTCAGGCCTTATGATGTTCGAGTGGTGATTCAAGAAGTGGCTGATGCCGATTCTTTTTATGAGGTGCAAAAGGACTTTGCAAAAAATATTGTCGTCGGTTTTGCAAGAATAAAAGGAGAAGTCGTAGGACTTGTCTGCAATCAGCCAAAGTATATGGCAGGCGGACTGGATATTGATTCTTCAGATAAAGCTTCCAGGTTCATCCGCTTCTGTGATTCTTTCCAGATTCCGATCATTACATTTGAAGATGTAACTGGGTTTTTCCCAGGAATTAAGCAGGAGCACGGGGGAATCATCAGACACGGAGCAAAAATTTTATATGCCTATTCAGAAGCAACCGTTCCTAAATTGACGGTTATTTTGCGAAAAGCCTATGGCGGAGCATATGTTGCACTGAACAGTAAATCCATCGGAGCGGATCTAGTGTTTGCATGGCCGAATGCCGAGATTGCTGTAATGGGTCCTCAGGGTGCTGCGAATATTATTTTCGCCAAGGAAATTGAAAACAGTGATAATCCTGAGGAAACAAGAGCAAATAAAATTGAAGAATACAGGGAGAAATTCGCAAATCCGTATGTTGCTGCAAGTCAGGGCATGGTCGATGATGTCATTGATCCGCGGGATACAAGAATCAAATTGATTCAGGCGCTTGAAATGCTGCGGACAAAGCAGGAGCAAAGACCTGTCAAAAAGCATGGAAACATTCCGCTTTAATACAATTTATGGAGGAAATACATATGGTTAATCAAGAGCGCTTAGTTAATGAATTTCTGGAGCTTGTGCAAATTGATTCAGAGACGAAATTTGAAACAGAAATAGCAAAAGTATTAAAAGAAAAGTTTTCAGCACTTGGTGTTCATGTAGTGGAAGATGATACAACCGGCGTCACTGGACACGGAGCAGGAAATCTAATTTGTACTCTGGAAGCTGTAAAGGACGGAATAGATCCAATTTACTTTACTTCACACATGGATACGGTTGTACCAGGAAAAGGCATTAAGCCATCCATTAAAGATGATTACATCGTGACAGATGGAACGACGATTTTAGGTGCTGATGATAAAACAGGTTTATCGGCGATGCTTGAAGCCGTCCGCGTTTTAAAGGAAAATAACATCGCACATGGAAAAATCGAATTTATTATTACCGCCGGTGAAGAATCTGGCCTTGTAGGTGCAAAAGCTTTAGATGGATCTCAAATCACTGCAAAATTCGGTTATGCATTAGACAGTGATGGTAAAGTCGGCACAATCATTGTAGCAGCTCCAACACAGGCTAAAGTAAAAGCAGCCATCTTTGGCAAAACGGCTCATGCCGGTGTCGCTCCTGAAAAAGGTGTATCTGCGATTACCATTGCAGCCAAAGCGATAGCAAAAATGCCTTTAGGCAGAATTGATCAAGAAACAACAGCTAATATTGGCCGTTTTGAAGGAGGCACGCAAACAAACATCGTTTGCGATCATGTGAATATCTTAGCTGAAGCAAGATCTTTGGTTCCTGAGAAAATGGAAGCTCAAGTGGCGAAAATGAAAGAAGCTTTTGAGAGCGTTGCTGCTGAAATGGGCGGACGAGCTGAAGTGGACATTGAAGTGATGTATCCAGGATTTAAATTTGGCGAGGGTGATCATGTTGTGGAAGTCGCTAAAAAAGCGGCTGCAGCAATCGGACGCACAAGCGAGCTTCAAACAAGCGGCGGAGGCAGTGATGCCAACGTGATTGCCGGATTTGACATTCCAACCGTAAATTTGGCAGTAGGATACGAAGATATCCATACAACTAATGAAAAGATGCCGATAGAAGAGCTTGTGAAAACAGCAGAACTCGTTGTGGCTATCATTGAAGAAGTAGCTAAAGGCAAATAATCCAAAAAGAATGGCAGGCGCAGCGATTGCTCCTGCTGTTTCTTATTTAGAAAATAGAGGTGTCATGCATGAATAAAAGAGAAAAAGCAACGTTTGCGGGAGGATGTTTCTGGTGTATGGTCAAGCCGTTTGACGAGCAGCCTGGAATCATTGAGGTTGTTTCAGGCTATACAGGCGGAACCTTGGAAAATCCTTCTTATGAACAAATTAAGACAGGTGAAACAGGCCATCGTGAAGCTGTCGAAATTACCTTTGAACCTGAAGTATTTTCATATCAAAGACTGCTCGAGTTATATTGGCCGCAAATAGATCCGACAGATGACGGCGGACAGTTCTTTGATAGAGGAAGCCAGTACCGTACAGCCATTTTTTATCACACCGAAGAACAAAAGCAAAAAGCAGAAAAGACAAAGCAGGAAATTGACGAAAGCGGCCGCTTTAAAAATCCGGTTGTCACTGAAATCCTGCCTGCAGCACCTTTTTACCCTGCAGAAGAATATCATCAAAAGTTTTATGCTAAAAATCCGGAGAAGTATAAGCAAGAAAGAGAAGAGTCAGGAAGAGAAGAATTTATTCAGAAAAATTGGAAGAAGTTAGCCCTAAGCCCTTTGCCTTTAAACAGGTGAGGGGCTTTTGAATGTGCTGATAATAGTTTGTTAAAGAGGGCAGCGGGGTACTTTCCATATTAAGGAGAGGTGATCAATATGAATACATTTAATGAAAGCGCCATCGCTTCCTATGTGAAAACGAGAGCGGAGGAGAATTGCAAGCTTCTGAAAGATGACGAAATGAACGAGCTTGAAAAGGGCAAAATATTGGGCAGAATGGAAGCTTACAATGAGTTTCTTGAACGGTTTGGGTTTGATAAGGTTGAGTGCAAGTGAAATAGATTTAGATTAAAACACACCATTCATTGCTGAATGGTGTGTTTCGCTTTGATAGGGAAATCGTGCCCTCAAAAACCGTTTCTCGGTTTTAGAGGGTAAGAAAGCGAAGGAATCGAACCCTCAGTAAGAGAATTATACCCATAAATATAGATAGTTGTAAGCAACTGGGAGAGGGAGGGTGAACAAGAGATGCATGAACGGATTGAACTGCTGAAAGAAAAAGCTGATGATTCTTCCATTCCCGGAAATTCTGATTGTATAAGAAACCCCCGGCAGCAACGCCGGGGGCAGATTATTTTTATGCACTTGCTTTCATCACTTCGTTCGCTTTAATGCGGTTGTATTTTCCTTCTGATTTTGACATGACAATTGCAGCCAATGTATTTCCAACTAAGTTTACTACCGTGCGCGCCATGTCCATGATGCGGTCAACTCCGGCAATAAAGGCGAGTCCTTCTGCCGGTATTCCAATGGTTCCAAGGGTAGCAAGCAGGACGACAAAGGATGTGCCCGGAACGGCAGCCATACCTTTAGAAGTGACCATCAAGACTAAGATCAGCGTTAATTGCTGTACGATTGTCAACTCGATGCCGTAGACTTGTGCAAGGAACAAGGCAGCGATTGCCTGATAGAGCACAGATCCGTCAAGGTTGAAGGTGTAGCCAATCGGAACGACAAATGAAACAATTCCTTTAGGGCATCCCATTTTTTCAAGCTTTTCCATAATGCGGGGGAGGACGGTTTCAGAGCTGGATGTACTGAATGCCAGCAGGAGCTCGTCCTTAATGTAGCGCAGGAGTGAAAAGATATTAACCCCTGCCCATTTGGCAACTGCACCTAAAACAACGATCAGGAAGAAGATCAGGGCAGCGTATACCAGCAGAACTAATTTGCCTAGAGACAATAAAGAATCGATCCCGAACTTTGACACGGTTACTCCAATCAGAGCAAACACACCAAGCGGAGCGACTTTCATCACAAGATTTACTACGTGGAACATCGCGTGCGAGACGCCGTCAAAGAACTGAAGAACAGGTTTTCCCCGTTCGCCGATGGCTGCGACCCCGAGCCCAAACAGGACTGAGAAAAAGATAATTGCAAGCATGTCTCCTTCAACGACAGATTTAAAGAAGTTTGTCGGAACGATATGAAGGAACGTTTCGGCGACCGATTTTTCACTTTGCTCCTCAGACGTATCGACATACTGCTGGATATCTGTCTTTTGAGCAGACTCAAGGTCAACACCTTGTCCAGGCTGGAAGACATTTGCAAGCAATACGCCAAGAACAATCGCAACTGTTGTAATGATTTCAAAATAAAGGATTGTTTTGCCGCCAAGCCTTCCAACGTGTTTTCCATTGCCTGCTCCGGCAACACCGACAATTAAGCTGGAAATGACAATAGGAATGACGATCATTTTAATTAACCGGAGAAATAAATCACCAAGCGGCTGCAGGAACGCTGCAACACGCGGATCGTTAAACCAAATAACACCTGCCAAAATCCCTAAAATCAAACCGATGAAAATTTGGGAAGCCAGTCCCAATTTAAATTTCTTCATGTATGAACCCCCTCTAAGTTGTCTGAAAACACAAAAAAAGACCGTTCTTAAGAAAGAAAGGTCTTTAATTCACTAAAGTTCTTTCTCTCAATAAAGCACACGAGGTTAACTGTCGGATTCGGGATTGAGAGTTCCCTGCCTTTGTTTAAAGGATTCACCCCAAGGTAAATGGATTACCAATTGCATGATTCCCCCGTTCTGGATAGATTAAGCTTGTTATTCATTTGTTCAGTATAATAAAAAACACACAAGATATAATTTACTCTGACAAACAGCAGCTTGTCAATCTTTTTATGCTGAATGGCCGTGTTTACTGCTGTTATGGTAAACTTAAGATTAACAACAGTCTGGAAAGAAGTTGAACGGAAATGAAAGAGCAAAGCGGGCCAAAAGTGATTCTTCATGTGGATATGAACAGCTTTTATGCATCTGTTGAAATGGCATTTGAACCCGAACTCAGAGGAAAGCCGCTTGCCATTGCAGGAAATGTTGAAGAAAGAAAAGGAATTGTGGTTACCTGCAGTTATGAGGCGAGGGCTAAGGGTGTAAAAACGACCATGCCGCTTTGGCAGGCGAAACGGCATTGTCCTGAACTAATTGTGCGCAAACCAAACTTTGACCGTTACAGGAAAGCCTCGAAAGCTATGTTCGATCTTTTGCGGGAGTTTACCCATTTGGTAGAGCCCGTTTCAATTGATGAAGGTTATATGGATTTAACGGAATTTTTAAAGGAGGGCAATCCTCTTCAAATCGCAAAGACCATTCAGGACAGACTGATGGAAGAACTTTTGCTGCCTGCTAGCATCGGCGTCGCACCTAATAAATTTCTCGCCAAAATGGCATCCAATATGAAAAAACCGCTTGGCATCACAGTACTCAGAAAGCGGGAACTGGGTAAAACGCTTTGGCCGCTTCCTGTAAGCGAGATGCATGGGGTTGGCGAAAAAACAGCGGATAAATTAAGAACAATTGGCATTCAAACAATAAAAGACCTTGCAGATGCAGATGCGATCGGGTTAAAGCAGCTTCTCGGAATTAATGGAGAGAGGCTGAAAAAAAGAGCGAATGGAATCGATGACAGAGAGGTAAACCCTGACTCTATCTATGATTTTAAAAGCATTGGAAATTCAACTACATTATCAAAAGATACGACAGAGCCGAGAATTCTTTATGAAACACTGAACCGCCTGTCACAATCGGTAAGCAGCAGAATGAAACGGAAGGATGTTCTCGGCACGAAAATCTTCACGACAATCCGCTATTCTGACCGAAGCACATTTACCCGAAGTAAAAAGCTGAACAACCCCATTGCAGAGAAAGAAGATATTCTTACACATGCTAAAGCTCTGTTTGATAAACATTGGACAGGTGAACCGATCCGGCTTCTTGGGATCACATGCCAGGATCTCGTTCAGAAAGAGGAGGCTTATAAGCAGCTGGATCTTTTTTCTTTTCAGGAGGATGCAAAAAAAGAACCGCTTTACAAAACCATTGAAGATATTAATAGAAAATATGGCGGCAGCATGGTGAAACGCGGGATGAAAGTGGACAAATCAGAAGATGATAAGACAAGCGGCACAAGTTTTAATAAAGATTTTTTAAGGGAATGAGCAAGGCGCTTTACTTGATAAAAGCAAGGCTCCTGTGTTATTTTACATGAAGAATCCATGTGCATGTATACATGAGCTCTGTCTATTAAAAAATTGATTGAGAAGGGAAGTATTATAATGTCAAAACAGCAAATTGGCGTCATCGGTTTGGCCGTCATGGGCAAAAACCTCGCTCTTAATATAGAAAGCCGCGGTTATTCCGTATCGGTTTATAATCGTTCTTCTGATAAAACAGAGGAAATGCTGAAAGAAAACAGCGGAAAAAATCTTGTTGGTACATACAGCATTGAAGAATTTGTTCAATCACTTGAAACTCCCCGCAAAATTTTGTTAATGGTCAAAGCGGGCTTTGCAACAGATGCTACTATTGAACAATTGCTTCCTCATTTAGACAAAGGGGATATTTTAATTGACGGCGGAAACACGCTTTATACAGACACACAGCGCCGGAACAAGGAGCTTGCCGAGAGCGGCATTCACTTCATCGGCACCGGTGTATCCGGAGGCGAAGAAGGGGCACTTAAAGGACCATCCATTATGCCTGGCGGACAGAAAGAAGCATTCGATCTAGTAAAACCTATTTTTGAAGCGATTTCTGCAAAAGTTGATGGAGATCCATGTACTACATACATCGGTCCTGATGGTGCTGGCCATTACGTGAAAATGGTTCATAACGGCATTGAATATGGGGACATGCAGCTGATTTCAGAAGCTTATTTTATTTTGAAAAATGTTCTTGGTCTATCTGCAGAGGAATTACATGAAGTATTTGCAGACTGGAATAAAGGTGAGCTTGACAGCTATTTAATTGAAATCACAGCTGACATCTTCACGAAAACAGATGAAGAAACAGGCAAGCCGCTAGTAGATGTTATCTTGGATACTGCAGGCCAAAAGGGCACTGGAAAATGGACAAGCAAAAGCGCTCTTGATTTAGGTGTTCCGCTTCCGATTATTACGGAGTCTGTATTTGCACGCTTCATTTCAGCCATGAAGGATGAGCGGGTGAAAGCAAGCAAAATCTTATCAGGACCTGCAGCTGTTTCTTATGAAGGCGACAAAGCAGAACTGATTGAAGTTGTGCGCAAAGCTCTTTATATGAGTAAAATTTGTTCTTATGCACAAGGCTTCGCTCAAATGAGAGCAGCTTCTGATGAATATAAGTGGGACCTTCAGTATGGTGACATCGCGATGATTTTCAGAGGAGGCTGCATCATCCGCGCTGCATTCCTGCAAAAAATTAAAGATGCGTATGACCGTGATGCAAGCCTTGCAAATCTGCTTTTGGATCCATACTTTAAAGAAATTGCTGAAGGCTACCAGGGAGCACTCCGCAAGGTCTTAACGGTTGCGATTGAGCAGGGAGTACCAGTGCCTAGCTTCTCAGCTGCGTTATCTTACTATGACAGCTACCGTACAGAAACGCTTCCTGCCAACCTTATTCAGGCGCAGCGTGACTACTTTGGAGCTCATACGTATCAGCGTACAGATAAAGAAGGTATTTTCCATACAGAATGGATGTCTAAATAAGCAAACAAACACGGTGCCCTCTGGCGCCGTGTTTTCATTTGGCTCTTTCGTAAACTGCTAGAGATAGCTAGTAAAATCGGGTTATGGATTTTTTGCATTCCATACGCCGACTAAAAGAGCACGTCTGAGACCTTATTTCGCGTTAAATAACGATAGCAAATCAGCAATTAATCCGAACACAGCCCTTTCATATATGTTTTCACCTTGATGTTTCCGGGTAAAAAAGAAACAGAATGAGAGAACGGGGTGAAGTCGGATGCTTTATTTGCTTGCCATATTATTGCCGCCAGTTGCGGTGCTTTTTGTCGGAAAACCATTTCAGGCTCTGCTGAATTTGATTTTAACTTTGATCTTTTATATTCCCGGAGCCATCCATGCGGTACTAGTTGTGAAAGATGCGAAGGCAGATAAACGAGCGAAAAAATATGGCACTCATTATTAATAGATACAGCCGGGCATGTAAGCGGATGCCCGGTTTTTTCATGAATTCAAATTGGTTGACGATTGTCGTTGGAGCGCGTATATTTCATTAGGTACACGAAATAAAAAGGCGGGATCACATGTCTGCAATTACAACGGAATTACCTATTGAAAAAAACGATCATGGATTAGCCCACGAAACAAAGATTGTTTTATTATGGAGCTTAACCGTCTGGCTTGTCGTCATGAACACCACGATGTTCAATGTTGCGCTGCCAAGTGTGTTAAATAACCTTAGCTTATCATCTGGAACAGCATCTTGGATTGTATCCGGCTATTCGATTGCCTTTGCTATTTCCACTTTGACATACAGCCGCTTATCCGATTTTATTCCGATCGCAAAGCTGCTCTCTATTGGTTTAATGCTGCTTGGAATCTCATCCATTATCGGGTTTTTCTCAAACAATTTTTATATGCTTTTAACTGCCCGTGTCCTTCAGGCTGCAGGAGCCGGTGCTGTTCCTGGTCTTGCGATGGTTCTTGCAGGAAAATATATTCCCATCTCAAGACGGGGAAAAGCAATGTCTCTTATCTCATCTGCTGCCTCGCTTGGATTTGGTCTGGGTCCTGTTATAGGGGGAGCCATTACACAATATTTAGGCTGGCATTATCTATTTTTGATCACAGGATTTGTTATCCTGCTATTGCCGCTCTTTCAAAAACTTTTGCCGAAAGAAGATGCGAAGCAAGTGCATTTTGATTCTTTAGGAGGCTTGTTGACCGGAATTGGTGTTACAGGCTTGCTGCTGTTTTTATCAACTATGTCAATTCCATTGCTTGCCGGCACAGTTATTCTTTTATTTATTCTCTGGAGACATATTCATAAAGTCGACATCCCGTTTGTCCAGCCGTCCCTTTTGCGCAATCGTCAATATTTAAAATTAGCAGGAGTCGGGTTTTCGGCTTTTATAGTTCATTTTTCAACACTGTTTTTAATGCCTATTATTCTCACAGTTATTTTTGAGAAGGATCCGGCAGCCATTGGAATGATTATCTTCCCCGGTGCGATTTTGTCTGCAGTCGCAGCTCAGTTTATTGGCCGCTTGATTGATAAGTTCGGAAATCTTCCGCTCATCTTTTTTGGTCATGCATTTTTATTGATTTCAACTGTTATTTTGGTGTTTTTCTCAACCATTTCGCCTTATGCGATTTTAATTGCCTATATGTTTATGAGCACTGGTTTTTCAAGCTTGACATCAAGCATTGCAAATGAGGCTACCCGCATTCTTCCGGAAAAAGAAATTGGAGCGGGAATGGGGATGACACAGCTTGTTCAATTTTTTGGGGGAGCGTTCGGTGTTGCCCTCTCCGGTCTGTTTATTGAATGGCAGGAGGGACTATCGCCTAAGCTGATTTATACCAATATTTTTGCAGGACTTGCCGGATTAATTGTATGTTCTCTTGCCGTATTTTTTATGTATTTTCTCAAAAGCAAAAAAGATTTTAACAAGTAAAAGCCCCTCAGCTTAGAGCGGCTTTTTTTTTGCGCAATAAAACGCCTGGATTGTTCCAGGCGTTTTATCATCTTATTCTACAATATCTGTAATTGGCCACCAGTGAAAGCCGTCTTTTTCAAGCATTTCATCTGCTGCTTTCGGTCCCATAGAACCGGCAGCATAGTTAGGAAACTCTGCTTTAGCTGATTCCCATGTTTTTGAAATGGTATCAACATAGCTCCATGAGAGAGAAACTTCATCCCAGTGCGTGAAGTTTGTTGCATCTCCGCGCAGGCCATCATAAATCAATTTTTCATACGCTTCAGGTGTATTGAATTGATCAACACAATTGCTGCAGTAGTCAAGCTTGATCGGCTTTACATAGGATCCGCCGCCTGCTTCTTTTGCATTCAGATGAAGGGTAATTCCTTCATCAGGCTGAATATGAATCACAAGCAGGTTTGGATGCTTGCTGTCAACATCATTTGAATACAGGTTCATCGGCAAATCTTTAAATTGAACAACAATTTTTGTGGATTTCGCGGCCATTCGTTTTCCTGTACGGATGTAGAATGGAACACCTGCCCATCTGAAGTTATCAATCATGACTTTGCCTGCTACGTATGTTTCTGTATTGGATTCCGCATCTACGTTGCTTTCTTCACGGTAGCCGGGAACCGCTGTTCCTTCAGATTCGCCTTTGCCGTATTGTCCGCGTACGAAGTAATCAGGAACATCTTTTTCCGTCATCGGGCGGAGGGCACGCATGACCTTCACTTTTTCAGAACGGATTTCATCAGTTTCGAGCTTAATTGGCGGCTCCATTGCAAGCAGGGCAACCATTTGCATTAGGTGATTCTGAACCATGTCCCGAAGAGCGCCGGAATTTTCATAGTAACGTCCGCGGTCTTCAACACCGAGCACTTCGCTTGAAGTTACCTGGATATTTGAGATATATCGGTTGTTCCAGACAGATTCAAACAATGCGTTTGAGAAACGGATCACTTCTATATTTTGGACCATTTGTTTTCCTAAATAATGATCAATCCGGTAAATTTGATCTTCAGAAAAAGCTTCGCGGATTTCATCATTTAATTCCTGTGCAGAAGGCAGATCATGTCCAAACGGTTTTTCAATCACTAGACGGCTCCAGCCATCTGTTGCCGTTAATCCTTCTTTTTTTAGATTGCGCGCAATCGTTCCGAAGAATTCAGGTGCCATAGCCATATAGAACATGCGGTTTCCCGGAATTTGATACTTGCTGTCCATATCGGAGAGGATCCCTTTTAACTCTAAGTACGAAGATGGATTTGTCACATCAAACGGATGATAATAAAAGTGTGATGCGAACTCTTCTAGCTCTGATGATTTCTTGATCGATGATTGAATCGATTCACTGACATTCGAGCGGAATTCATCATTTGTCCACGGTCTTCTTCCTACACCGACGACTGCAAAATCAGCATCAATTTTCTTGCTGCGGTACAGGCGGTAAATGGAAGGGAAAAGCTTGCGTTTTGCAAGGTCTCCTGTTGCCCCGAATATTACAATTACTGCTTTTGGTTTTTGTTCCGTATTCATGTATTGAACCTCACTTTATATCAGCCGGATTTATTAAAAAAGTATGTAACCTGTTCAAGTACTTAATTTTAATGCTAAAAATGAAGTAAATCAAACATTTAAGATTATTTTCATACATAAGTAGTATGAACCAATTGATTGCAATCCATAAATCGGAAAAAAAGATGAAAGATGAAATGAAAATTGAAAAATAGTTCAAAAACTACTTGTCGCCGGCTATTTTCTGATGTACGATAATTATGAAATTAAATTTAAAAAACATTTCATAACTTGTGGGGTGCAAAATGAGTATCCAATTAAAAGGCGTCAGCAAATCTTATAAAGCAGGAGAAGTAGAGGTTGCTGCACTCAAAGAGGTAAGTTTAACGATCAGCCAGGGTGAAATTGTCGTTATATTGGGTCCATCAGGATCAGGGAAGTCTACACTGCTGAATGTCACCGGAGGAATTGACCGGGCTGATAAAGGAGAAGTGGCTGTACAAGGATTGCAGCTTCATCAGTTAAAAGATAAAGAGCTGACAGCTTACCGGAGAGATCACGCAGGCTTTATTTTCCAATCGTACAATCTGATTCCATCTCTGACGGTCAGGGAAAATGTTGAAGTCGGCTCTGAAATCAGCGGGTCACCGCTGCCGAAAGATGAAATTCTTAAAAAAGTGGGGATGTATGACCATCAGCATAAATTTCCGCACCAATTAAGCGGAGGAGAACAGCAGAGAACAGCGATAGCCCGTGCCATCGTCAAAAACCCAAGCATTTTGTTTTGCGATGAGCCAACAGGTGCCTTAGACGAAGAGACAGGTAAAAAGATTCTGTCGCTGATTCAAGAAGTGAACCGCGCTTATCAAACCACGGTTCTGATCATCACTCATAATCCAGGTATTGCGGATATGGCACATACCGTTTTGAAAATGAAAAGCGGCATGGTCATTGAAACGATAAAAAATGAAGAGCCAATCGAGGCTGAGCAGGTGAGATGGGTATGAAAATCCGTAAAATGGCTGTGCGAGGGATGCGGCAAAAGCCTTTGCAATTTTCAGGAGCTGTTTTTCTACTAGCCATAGCTGTCATGCTGTTTGTCATGCTTTCAAGCTCGATGGCACTGATGGATTCGAGTAATCAATTATTCAGAAAAGACTATAAGCAGGAAGACTTTCAATTTGCTGCAGGCGAAAGGCTCACAAATGGGCAGATGGATGACCTGGAAAATAAGTTTAATCTTGATCTAGAGGAAAGATCCTGGCTTGATGCTGAATGGAAAGAAGGGACTACAGTCCGGTTTCTGTCTCTTCAAAACAGCATGAATCTGCCCTATGTTGTAGATGGAACGCTCCCTGATGAAGAAAATGAAGCTGCGGTTACGGCTGCTTATGCCAATCACCACAGTCTTGATATCGGCGATCAATGGAAAGCCGGCGGGAAAACTTATACTGTAACGGCACATGTGCACTTGCCGGATTACATTTACGGCGTACAAAATGAAAACGATCTGTTTTATGATTCCAAGACTTTTGGTGCAGCATTAATAAGAAAAGCTGATTTTCCGGAAAATCGTCAGGCGCCCGTCTACTACACAGGTCTTTTCAAAAAAGAGGAGCAGCAGACGGCTGAGCTGAAAAAAGCCGTTTCGGCCGTTGTTCCTGTCACAAAATGGACAGATGCTGAGGATAATATCCGGATTTCATATATTGATACAGAGATTGAATCGAATCAGTCATTTGGAACGGTTTTGCCCTTATTTATCGGACTGCTTTCCTTATTCATCGTCGTCCTGATTGTTAAAAGGCAAATTGAGCTTCAGGCTAAACAAATTGGCACTCTTTTAGCATTAGGCTATACACCAAGAGAGATTACTTCTTCCTTTATGGTATACCCTCTTGCTGTTTCTGCTGCCGGCTCAGCCGCTGGAATGGCAATTGGCATACTTGCTTCAAAGCCAATGACAAGTCTGTATACGTCTTTTTATAATCTGCCGATTTTAAAAAGCTTTGCCTTTGATCCGTATACCCTTGTGCTTGGATTAGCAGTGCCGGTTATTGTCATCGGAGCAGCCGGTTTCTTTACGATCCGAAAGACGGCTATAAAACCGCCTCTTCAGCTGCTGAATACTAGACCTGCCTTTTCAAAAAAAGGAACCGTCAGCCTGTCAAAAAGACTTTCCTTTAAAGCTCGTTTCCGATTGAAAATGCTGATTGGCAATCCGTCGAAAAGTTTCGTTCTATTCATCGGAATTCTTTTCTCAGCTATCCTTCTCACGTTTGGATTCATTTCGATGAACTCTATGAATCAGCTTCTGAAAAAGACTTATGAGGATGCTTATCGGTATGAATATGCAGTCTATTATCAGGATTTAAAAACCAATGAAATGACGGGCGAAGACAGTCCGTTTACTGTTTCTGAAGTAACCCTTAAAAGCGGGGACAAAAAGGATGCAAAAACGCAGCTCTATGGAATAGATGCGGATACCTCCATGCTGAAGCTGATTGACAGCAGGGGAGCCGATTTGAATCAAACCTTATCAGACGGAGCTGTTGTCACACAGACGCTGGCTGCTGCAGAAGGTCTGCAAAAAGGGGATTCCGTTACTATCAGCAATCAGTGGACGGAGAAGGAACAATCCTTCAAAATCACCGGCATTGCTGAGATATTCATTGGCCACGCAATCTATCTGCCAAGAGAAGAAGTAAATAGTTTCTTAGATTTGGAGAATACGGCGTACCTTGGAAAATGGACGAATGAAAAACCGGAGGAGAACCTAAACGAACCCATTACAATGATTGAAGACAAACAAGCAATGAAAAAGGTGTTTGAAACCCTGCTTGAGCCTACAAAATATTCAGTCGCAGTCATCAGTTTATTTGCTTTTATAATCGGATTGGTCATCATTTATTTAATTACAAGCCTGATCATGGAAGAAAATACAGTCAATATATCATTGCTTAAAGTCATGGGATATAAGCAAAAAGAAATCTCATCCGTTCTATTAAATGTTTACACTCCCATTGTGATCATTGGCTATATTCTGGGAGTTCCTCTCGCTTTCATCAGCTATAAAGGGCTGATGGCTTCCGTTTCCGAATCAACAAGCTTTTCCCTGCCGATTGAAGCGGAACCGTTCATGCTTATAGCCGGATTTGTAATTGTCTATCTTGCTTACTGGACGTCTCTGCAGCTTTCAAAACGGAAAATCAGAAACATATCGCTTCAGGAAGTTTTAAAGCGTCAGGAATAGAAATGAGAAAAAGGCACTGATTTTGGTGTCTTTTTGTCGGTATAAGCATCTTACTGGCAGGGTGATGGTTCACTTTAAGAAGGCTTCTTACTCATCAGGAGTTAATTCAACTGTTCTATTCTTCTAATAGGCGCGGTAATCCAAGTTTCGCAGGGGACAGTGAGTTTTTAGATCAACGCATGAAAGACACGGGGAACTAATTGTTCTCTGCTCATATAGTTTCTTATAGGAATTCCCTTTTCATTCTTCATATTTTCCTCTAAGTCATGTATTCTAAAAGATAAGAAAACTGGACGAGGTGAAGCCATTTTGGATCTGCTGTTTTTAGGAACGGGTGCAGGAATGCCCGCAAAAGCAAGAAATGTCAGCTCAATCGCACTCCGTCTTTTAGAGGAGCGAAAAGCTGTCTGGCTGTTTGACTGCGGAGAAGCAACGCAGCATCAAATTTTATATACAACGATTAAACCGAGAAAAATCGAGAAAATTTTTATAACACATATGCATGGAGATCATATCTACGGTTTGCCGGGATTTTTGGGAAGCCGTTCATTTCAGGGCGGGGACGAACCTCTGACAATCTATGGTCCAGCAGGAATTAAAGAGTATGTTCAAACATCCCTTGAGCTTAGCTTTACCCATTTAAAATATCCGCTTGAAATCGTTGAAATTGAGGATGGTTTTGTTTTTGAAGACGAGCAGTTTACCGTTCAAGCAAAGAAGCTGGAACACGGGGTTCCTTCATACGGTTACCGGATTACCGAAAAAGATGCTCCCGGAATGCTGCTTGTGGACAAATTAAAAGAAGCAGGTGTTGGGCCGGGTCCTGTTTATAAAAAATTAAAAGATGGCGAAACCGTTCAATTAGAAGACGGCAGACTATTATCTGGCGCTGATTTCCTTGGAGCCCCTAAAAAAGGCAGAATCGTGACAATATTAGGAGATACGAGAACGTGTCCGCAAATCGTGGAGCTTGCAAGAAAAGCAGACTTGCTTGTCCATGAGGCGACGTTCGGAGAGGAAGATGAGCTGCTTGCATCCCAGTATTTCCATTCCTCCACAACCCAGGCAGCAGCTGTTGCTTTAGAAGCAAATGTAAAAAAGCTGGTTCTGACTCATATCAGTGCGCGCTATCAGGATGATGATAAGGGCACACTTTTGCACGAAGCAGCCTCAATCTTTAAAAATACATTGGTTGCTGACGATTTTTCATGTTTTGAAGTGGAGAGAGCACATGACTAAAATTATTTATGCTGTCCGGCATTGTCAGGCGAAGGGGCAGGCTTTTGATGATGAGCTTACAAATGAAGGGCTCATCGATGCTCAAAAACTTGCCTGTTTTTTCAAAGGACTTGAAGTGGATACGATTATCTCAAGTCCTTTTCTCCGTGCTGTTCAAACGGCAGCACCGCTTGCCGAAAAGAAAAAACTTGAACTGAATCTTGATGAACGTTTGTCTGAGCGAGTAATGAGCGGAAAGAGTATGGAGGATTGGAAAGACAGGCTTAAGGATACATTTGACGATCTATCTCTTTCATTCGAAGGCGGGGAGTCCAACCAATCGGGCATGGAGCGTGTTCATTCTCTTCTAGCCGAGATCGCGGCTGCAAAGGAAAATCATACAGTTCTTGTCAGTCATGGGAACTTAATCACTCTGCTGCTGAAATCTTTTGAAGATACTTATGGATACGATCACTTGATGAGCATGACGAATCCCGATGTGTATAAAATTACGCTTAAACAAGTTGGAGAAGCAGACATTCAGAGAATATGGAGTTGACAAAGGAGAGAAGAGCAGATAGAATGATCATATCAAATCGTAATTATTACGTTTTATGATTTTTATAGGAGGAAACATGATATGAGAGTGAACGTAACCCTGCAATGCACGGAGACTGGTGACCGTAATTACATCACAAAAAAGAACAAACGAAATAATCCAGACCGTCTGGAATTGAAAAAATATTCACCAAGACTTAAAAAAGTGACACTGCACCGCGAAACAAAATAACGAATGAGGGAGGAACGGCATCACTTTTTGATGAAGTTCCTTTTTTCTTGCCTGAAAATAGCGAAATACTTCAGATTATTTCCCTCTTATGTTAAAAGGAATACGGCATAAATTCCTAGAATATAAAAATAACAGGAGACATTTGAAGAATGGGGGGATTTGGTGAATAAATACAAAGTATCCTTAGGTTTATTCATTTGTTTTGGTCTGGCCTTTGTTATTTGGTCGATGACAGAAATATCACAATCCTTCGATGAGCCTCTTGAAGCGCTGCAGCATACGAAACATGATATGGAAGTTGTCATTCCAGCCTATAAAATAAATGATGAAGCTCTCTTCTTTTTTATTGACCAAAAGAAACATTTAGGAACGGCCTTTTTAAAAGAAGGAATTTATGGCTGGAAAGCGGGTTCCATCTCAACGAATCCGCTGGCAGATCGTCCTGCAGAAAGTGAACTTTTAAATTATCATTTCTATGGAAACTCTATGATTTATGGCCTTCTCTCTGATGAGAAAGGATCTCTGGAAGTAAAAATAAACGGAGCCGAAGCACGCACGCTCCAAGTAGGCGGCATGCTGGAGCAGGAAATTGCCAAAAAATACAATCTGCAAAATACGGTCCTTTGGTATTATCAGCAAGATGAGCTGGTTCCCGGGGGAGGAGAGGTGAAACTGTTTCAGGATAAAGTGAAGGTTGTAGATGAAAAGGGGTTTTAGCAGAAGGGAAAGAGGGGCTTTTGAAGCGCCTTTTTTTTGACTTTTGCTTACCGGAACATGATAAGAGGTGCTGCCCGTGCTTTTTGTTTTGAGATGCCTGAAATTCGGGTACAAGTCAAACCAAACAGTTTAAAACAGAAAGGAGAAATTTGATGCCTGAAGGGCCAGAAATCCGCCGCGCAGCCGATCAAATAGAAAGGGCTCTGCTTGCTTTGCCAGTCGGTGAAGTGTTTTTTGCATTCGACCGGCTCCGGGAATATGAAGCTTTTTTTACAGGAGCCAGAGTCAAAAAAGTGGAGACCAAGGGGAAAGCCATGCTGATTCGTTTTGATAATGGCTATACGATTTATTCCCACAACCAGCTTTACGGGAAATGGGTGATCAGATCTTCTTATTCTTATCCTAAAACCAACCGTCAGTTGAGGCTTGCTATACATAATGAAAAAAAATCAGCTCTTCTTTACAGTGCATCTGAGATTGAGGTGCTAAAGGACTGTGAAGTATCAGAACATCCATTTATCTGCAAGGCAGGACCAGATATTTTGAATGATGAAATAACCTCCAAACAATTATATGATCGCTTTCAGGAGAAAAGATTTTATCGCCGGAAGTGGACTTCGCTGCTTCTGGACCAAAGCTTTATCGCGGGGGCAGGCAACTATTTGAGAAGCGAAATTCTGTATGTTTCCGGCATTCATCCTGATTATCGGCCAGTTGATTGTACAGATGAGCAATTGCGCAGTGCCTCAAAGGCGATCATTAGCCTCACCCAGCAGTCCTACAGAAGTCAGGGCATTACAAATGACTTGGAGCTTGCTCTGAAACTGAAGGAGCAGGGAGAAAAGAGGTCTGAATACCGTCACTGGGTTTTTAACCGGGAAGGAAAGCCTTGCCGCAAGGATGGAACGGAGATTGAGAAGATGATTGCCGCCTCAAGGCGATTATATTTTTGTCCTTTGTGCCAGAGGAAAGATTAAGATGGATGTGTTAAAAAAAGCAGCCATGACGGCTGCTTTTCAGTTATAAGCTCAATAAATTCTTACCAGCCGCGTGAATATTGCTTAGGTGCTTCAATCTCCGCTCCAAGCTCAACTGCTGCTGTACGGGGCCAATATGGATCGCGAAGAAGGGCGCGTGCAAGGAAAACCAAATCTGCACGTCCGTTACCCAGAATCTCATCTGCCTGTATTCCTGATGTAATGAGTCCCACTGCACCAGTGTCAATCCCTGCTCCTTCGCGGATGCGCTCGGCAAATTTCACTTGATAGCCAGGGAACACTTTAATTTCAGCAGGCACTAGAGCACCTGAGCTGACATCAATTAAATCAACCCCCTGTTCTTTCATCCACGTGCTGAATTCCACATAATCTTCCACATTTAATCCTTCCGTGTGATAGTCTGTCGCGGATACACGGACAAATAATGGACCATCCCAAACTTCTTTTACAGCCTCAATCACTTCATGGAGGAAACGGTAGCGGTTCTCTTTGCTTCCGCCGTATTCGTCTGTCCGCTTATTGGAAAGCGGCGAAAGGAACTGATTAATTAAGTATCCATGCGCCCCGTGAAGCTCAATAATATCGAATCCGGCTTTTTTAGCTCGGATGGCTCCGTCTTTAAAAGCCTGAATGGTTTCTTGGATTTTCTCTTTTGTCATTTCAACAGGTGTTTTGCTTTTCTCGTTGAAAGGAAGAGCAGAGGCGGATACAATTTCGCCCTCAAGAACGGCTTTTCTTCCTGCATGTGCAAGCTGAATGGCTGTTTTTGCCCCGTATTGCTTCATGCCGTCTACAAGCTTTGCAAGACCCTCTACATGATCATCGCTCCATATCCCTAAATCCTGAGGGGAAATTCTTCCTTGAGGAGTGACTGATGTTGCTTCAATCATGATCAGTCCGGTACCGCCGACTGCCCGGCTGATATAGTGCGTCATATGAAAGTCTTCGACCATGCCGCCTTCTCGGTGAGAAGAATACATGCACATTGGAGACATCACGATGCGATTTTTCAGTGTGACATTTTTAACGGTGTATGGTGTAAATAAATGATTTTTCATTTAGCTTTGCCTCCCTGAAGTGAATTTCATAAAAAGTATAACAGCTTTATATCCATACTTCATTTAAGTTGCCTGACACCCTCTTTTAAAAATTGTGAAAATTCTTTAGAATAGAATCAGCATCTATTTAAGGAGGTCTCATCATGAATTCAAAATGGCAATCAAAGCAGCAGCTGACGGAACTATTAACAGGCCTAGTGAACCTTGCAAGCGTTACAGGTTCAAAAGATGAGATTGCACTTGCCCAGCATCTTTATTATGTGCTCAATGATTTTCCTTATTTCAAAGAAAATCCGGACTTTCTGCAGCTCCATCCCTTGGCTGATGGAAGGTATTTTCTGACTGCCCTTGTAAAAAGCGAAAAGCAGACAGACGAAACTGTAATGTTACTAAGTCATTTTGATGTGGTTGATGTAAAAGATTACGGTCACCTGCAGCATTTAGCGTTTCATCCTCACGAGTTAACGAAGGAGCTGCTGAACACTGCTGATCTCCTGCCGCCTCATGTTAAAGAAGATATCGAGACAGGCGAGTGGCTTTTTGGCCGCGGCACTATGGATATGAAAGCGGGTCTTACGGTTCAGCTTGGAATGCTTGAACGTGCAATGAATGGGGAGTTTGAAGGGAATCTTCTTTTGCTGACCGTTCCTGACGAAGAAGTGAATTCTGCGGGAATGCTCGGCGCGGTTCCTGTTTTGACAGAGTTGAAAAACCAATTTAACCTTTCATACCGGGCATGTGTAAATTCTGAGCCCATGTTTTCTAGATACCCAAACGATAAAAATTATTATGTATATAGCGGTTCAATCGGCAAAGTGCTTGCGGGATTTTACTGCAGCGGAGTCGAAACTCATGTAGGAGAGCCTTTTTCAGGATTAAACGCAAACCTTATGGTATCTGAGCTGAATAGGCTCCTTGAACTGAACGGGCGCTACAGCGAAAAAGTCGATGACGAAGTCACACCGCCGCCGATGAACCTGATGCAAAAGGATTTAAAGGAAGAGTATTCGGTGCAAATTCCGCACGAAGCCGTTACGCTTTTTAATATTTTAACAATGAAACGCAGCATGCTTGAACTGCATGGCATGCTCATGAGAACGGCCGAACAGGCGGCAGATAATATTGAGCGCTTTTATGATAAGAAAGCGAAACATTACAGCCAGTCTATATCCTTTACACCCGCATCATATAAGGTAACCGTTATGTCCTATGATGACCTGCTTAAATACGCCGTGATGAAAGTCGGAGAGGCTGAAGTGAACCGGCATATTCATTATTTAAAAGCGAACCGCGGCGATCTGGATGATCGTCATTTCACAAATAAAATCGTCTCTGGCTTATCCGGGTTGTGCAAGGAGCTTGCGCCTTTGATTGTTGTATTTTACAGTCCGCCGTTTTATCCATCCGTTTCATCAAAAGAGGATGAATTTATTCAGGGCATTCTTTCAGAAGTTCAAAGCTACGCGAAAGATCAGTTTCAGATTTCACTCAAAAATCAGCAGTATTTTGCCGGACTTTCCGATTTGAGCTTTCTGCAGATTAAAGAAAGCGAAGAATCCATTCGTGAGCTGACAGACAATATGCCGATTTACGGGGACCATTATCAGCTTCCTCTTGAGGAAATCAAAGCACTGAATATTCCTGTTTTAAATGTTGGGCCGTTCGGAAAGGATCCGCATAAATGGACGGAGCGTCTGCATCTCCCGTATTCTTTTGAAACGTGCCCTGAGCTTCTTTCTTTTACACTAAAGAGGATATTTGAAAAGAAATAGGTGAAAAAAAATGAAGTGTGAGCGAGTTGAAATAAAGAATTCCCGGCAATTAACATTGATCGGGAATTTTTATCCTGCATCGTCAAATGCCGTCATCATTATGTGCCACGGTTTTACTTCAGATAAGTCTTCCCGCGGAAGGTTTGACCGGTTTGCGCTGCGGTTTCAAGCGTCAGGCTTTCATGTTCTTGCGTTTGATTTCAGCGGCTGCGGGGAAAGCGATGACGATTCACTTACAATGGCTAAACAAGCAGATGATCTGCAGGCTGTACTTGCGTTTGTAACACAAAAAGGCTTACATAAAATTGCTCTTTACGGACACAGTTTAGGGAGCAGAATCTGTTTGATGAGCTATTCTAAGGACATTCAGACAATGGTGCTTACCGGTGCTTCGACAGGCGGGACGGTATATGACTGGAACGAGCATTTTACACCGGTGCAAATGAAAGAACTGAGGGAAACCGGGAAAATAACACAGCTGCTGACAAATGGCCCGAGAAAGAAAGTGATCATTGAGCAGCAAATGCTTGATGACTTTGAACAGTGTGATCAGAAAAAACTGCTGTCTGCCATATCGTGTCCTGTCTTAATCATTCATGGCAATCATGACGGGGAAGAAAAGATGCTATCAGAAAAATCGCGGGAAGGAATGAAGTTTCTCTCAAAGGAATCGAAGCTTGTTATTATAGATGGCGCAGCTCATAGTTTTATGGGGTATTTGGACGTTGTGGAAGAGCTCTCGATGGATTGGCTTTTGCAGCATGTGAAGGCCTGAGGATGGGAATAGCTGATTTTATTTTATGAAGGTTTCTGCGGTGAATTACTTACGGCATCGCGTTCTGCCTGAAGGAAAAAGTACTTTTTAAATGGATTCGAAGAGCTTTTGTGGTTTAATTTACGGATAAGGGAGCGGTTTGCATGTTTGTTGTAAATGTTGAAGGTGCTGTCTTTAAAGATGGCCGATGGCTGATTATTGAAAGAAGCATGACGGAAGAACACGCACCAGGCCAGCTTTCCTTAGCAGGCGGAAAAGTGGAGCGGGAAGGGGCTTCCTCAAATATTCTAGAACGGACGCTGAAACGCGAAATTGAGGAGGAAACCGGCATCGAAATAAGTGATGATATGTGTTATGTGCATAGTACATCCTTCGTATCAGATGATGGAGTTCATGTGGTTGATGTTGTTTTTTTGTGTGAATATAAGAGCGGCACACCTTATGCAAAAAGCGAAGAAGAGGTATCATCTGCTGCATGGATGACTTTTGAAGAGATTATGGCGAATGAGGATGCTCCGCCATGGCTTAAAAACAGCATTCAGCTCTCAAACTCATTAAAACTAAAAAAAGAGACCGGCCAGATCCTTTCATAGGATGCAGGTCAGTCTCTTTTTTTTAGAGATAAGAAGTATAAAATTTTGCGCTTTGATGTCTAGCTCCATCGCCCAACTCCTCTGCCAGAACGGATCTGCAAGTAAAGGCAAAAAGCGCCTTTACTTGCAGATCCTTATCTGTCTGTCGGAGCTAAACGGGCGCTTGCGCTTTTCTTAGTTTAATGGAGATACAGTTTGGCTTGCTTCAGCGAGAGTGTGAGTCTTGTACTCAAGCATTCTGTGCTTGCTCAGCCAGTTCTCTATGGCTTTTAAATCGTACATGATTTCTGCCTGGCCTGAACAATAAGGCTGCAAATCATATTGATTCACAATTCTGCCTCCAATAAGAATGGCTGGATGATTAGGCAAAGCAGCAAGAGCATCAACATATTTTTTTATATTCGGTAAATGATACACAATGGAAATGGAGAGGCAAATGACTTCCGGTTTCCAGAGCTCTGCTTTCTTAATGGCGTATTCAAGCGGAAGGTTTGGGCCTAAATAGTGTGTTTCATACCCATTTTCTTCGAATAAGCTGTTGACCATCTTCAGGCCCAAATAATGCTGCTCTCCCTCAACACACAGAAGCATCGCTTTCTTTCTGCCTTCTGCTGCTGAATGCTGCATCGGAGGATAAAGCGTTGATAAAATAAAATCACAAACTACGCTTGCCAAATGCTCATCTGCCACCGTAATTTCATTATTTTCCCATAACTCGCCTACATGCCGCATCGCAGGCGTGAATAGCTCTTCAAACAGTTGGGGGCGTGACAGGTGACTGTGAGCGTTGACCAGCTGGACTGCTGCATGCTCATCGCCGTTCAACAGCAATTGAGCAAATTCCAGTGCTTGAGAATTCTTCAAAACAGAACACCCCGTTTCTCTTTATTTCTCTTTTTCTAGTAAAAGTGAGCGGATGCCAGCATCTAAATATGAAAGATAATCTGATACTGTCTCTGCGTCCTCGATCTCAGCTGAGAGGAGCACTTCTTTAATCAGCATGAAATTATCAATCAAATGCTGTGTTTTCATGCCGTGTTTCACTAATATCCCATTCAGCCATTTCGCATAATCTGTAAAAACCTGCTCATTTTGCAGTTCATAAGCTGTTTTAAGATGGTTTAAGTGATGATGATTATCTTCCTTGCATTTCTCCTTGCCTTTTTCTCCGAAACGTTCCAGCAGAGAAGGCTCATTCTGATAGATTCTTTCGGTCACGTCATGGGCAATTTGGTCTGCCGGAAAAAAGCTCATCGCGCAACCACCTTGTATTGTTTGACTTTAGGAATCACAGCCGCAAGTTCCTGATCAGGATATTTCTTTTCAAGATCATGAATCTTCTTGAAATCCGCGCTTTTTACCCAGTTCAAGTAATCTTCTTTACTCTTAAAAATAAGCTGTACCGTTAATTCTCCTGCGCGCTTATCGTTTTGCAGAAGGAGAAAATCGACAAAGCCTTCTGCATCGTCTACCATGCGGGAACGATTCTTATATATGGAAATGACTTCATCTGCTTTTTCATTCGGCACATCAAAAGTCGAAAATACTGTATACATTTTATCACCTGTCTGAATTATGACTTTGCTTGACCTTGTCTTTTTTACTTCAACAAGGCCGTTGTTTTTCCTGCACCCAATCTCTTTAAGTATGCTCTTTTAATGCATTTTTTGCAAATATCTCCCCGAGCTCATGCGAACGCTCTGTCGCTCTTTTAACACAGGAGGCAATTGCTTCGCTGACTTTATATTCCTCAAGCTTCTCTAAACCGGCTTCAGTCGTTCCGCCGGGGCTTGTGACCTCTTTTCGGAGCACTGCGGGCTCTTTTTCTGAAGTCAGCAGCATTTCAGCTGCCCCGAGCAGTGTTTGTGCAATCAATGCTTTCGCTGTCTCTTTTTCAAGACCGGTTTCTTCAGCTGCTTTTTCAAGTGCTTCCGCGATATAATAAATGTAAGCGGGGCCGCTTCCGGAGAGCCCTGTTACAGCATCCAGCTGATGCTCTAAAACATGGGTAACGGTCCCGATTGCCTCAAAAAGCCCTGCTGCCTGTTTCAGCTGATCCGCTGTTACAGCTGAATTGCATGCAAGTGCTGTTGCCGATCTCTGAATCGCAGCCGATGTATTTGGCATTGCGCGGACAATCGACAGCTCTTTTCCGAAAAGCTTACGGATGGTTTCACTCGAGATGCCGGCGAGAACGGAAATAATGACCTGACTGCTGTCTACATAATCCTTGATGCTTTCGATTCCTGCTTTGACATCTTTTGGTTTCATCGCAAGGATAATAATCGATGCACCCCCAACTGTCTCCTGTTTGTTTTTTGTAACGGACACTCCGTAAGCCTGATTAAGAAAGTCCAGCCGTTCCATGCTTGAGCGATTCGTGACTTTTATATGTTCAGGGAGGCAGACACCGCCATTGACTAATCCGTTTATGATGGCTTCTGCCATGGATCCTGCACCTACAAACGCGATTGTTTTCATGTGAATTCCTCCTTTTTTTTCTGCAAAGCAGTTCATGTAAAGCGCAATAAAAAAAACCTTTTCATCCAATTAAAAATAAAGGACGAAAAGGTTTCCGCGGTACCACCTTCATTGGGAAATGCACGAAGCATGACCCCAACTTAATATCCCGTAACGAGGGAACACGTCAAGTTTGCCTGAGAGCTCACAGGGCAGGTTCAATCAGCAAGAGGATGGTGAAACCTTTCAGCCGGCGGATTTCACTCTCTGTTTATCATTGCTTGATTTACTATTCCTGTTCATTGCTTAATCTATATTCATTTCCTGCATTTGTGCGTTAAAGTGATTTTCATCATTATGCGAGGTTGGACAAGTGTTTGTCAAGCGGATTTTTCTCCTTTTTCGATGATGAATTATTTGAAAATAATGACACATTTGCAGGGAACGTGTAAAATAAGCTTTATAATCAATGAATAAGCATTCATAATTGGTGCCTTGAATATATTAGACTTATATAAAAATAACAAATGAGGAAGATGGTATGAAAACGAAATCAGATATGATCATCAAATTAACCTTGCCGACTCCTTTTCCAGTTGGAGATGTGAATGTTTATCTTGTTAAAGGAGATAGGCTCACACTGATTGATGCCGGACCTAAGACACCTGAAGCTCTCGCTGCCCTGAACACTCAAATGGAGCGGGCAGGATACAGAATTGAAGACATTGAGCAGGTAATCCTGACGCATCATCATCCAGATCATGTCGGGCTGCTTGATTACCTGCCTCAGTCAGTGGACGTGATTGGGCATCCATATAATGCTCCATGGATCATGCAGGATGAATCTTTTATGACGTCTCAAAAAGAATTCTTTATGAAACTGTTCGCGGAATTTGGCATTGATGAGCGCCTGCTTACGAATTTGGCCAAGTTTGATTCATCGATGAAGTATGCCTGCAAACGAAACTTAACATCATCTCTCAGGGAAGGGGACGCTGTTCCAGGCATGGATGGCTGGCATGTCATTGAAACCCCGGGGCATGCTCAAACTCATATCGCTTTGTATCGTGCTGAGGATGGCCTGATGTTTGGCGGGGATCATATCCTTCAGCATATATCAGCAAATCCGCTGCTTGAGCCTCCAATGGATGGGGGAGAGCGGCCAAGACCTCAGATCCAATTTAACGAATCATTTAACTCCCTGCTGAAAATTCCGATTTCAAACGTTTTTTCAGGACATGGGGAAACGGTTCTAAAGCCGCATGATTTGATCCGCTACCGCTTGAAAAAACAGGAGGAGCGTGCATTTGAAGTGCGCGGCTATATAAAAGAAAAACCGATGACAGCATTTGAAGCCTGTCAGAGGCTCTTTCCGCATCTTTATAAAAGACAAATGATGCTCACCATGTCTGAAACGGTCGGACAGCTGGATTATTTAGAGGCATTGGGAGAAATTAAAGGGCATGTGGAAGGAGCACAGAAAATTTATTCTTGCTGAGGTGTGCGAAATGAATGAAAAACTGAAAAACCGATACGTAGTCATAACAGGAGCGTCAGGCGGAATCGGCGAAAAAATGGCTGTGCAGGTAGCTAAAAGCGGCGGACATCCTATTTTACTTGCAAGAAGAGCAGACCGCCTTGCTGAAGCCGCTCTGCATATTACAAAAAACTACAATGTTTCTTGTCCTTACTATCAGCTTGATGTCAGTGATTTGAACGCTGTTCAGCAAACATTTGAACGGATTTTAAGTGATATTCCGCAAATCGATGTGCTCGTAAATAATGCGGGATTCGGTATTTTTAACACGGTTGAAGATGCGACTCTTGAGGAAATGAAATCCATGTTTGAAGTGAACGTCTTTGGCTTGATTGCATGCACAAAAATGGTGCTGCCTGCTATGAAGGAGCGGAACGCTGGCCACATCATCAATATCGCTTCACAGGCAGGAAAGCTTGCCACGCCGAAATCAAGCTTGTATTCAGCTTCCAAGCATGCTGTGCTCGGCTTTACGAACAGCCTGCGGATGGAGCTTTTAGAGACGAACATTCATGTCACCTCGGTAAATCCAGGTCCAATCAAAACAGACTTCTTCACCATCGCCGACCAAAGCGGCAACTATGTGAAGAATGTGGAGCGCTTTATGCTGGGTCCTGATAAGGTATCAGAGAAAATCGTTGACTCTATGTTTTCAAACAGGCGTGAAATTAACTTGCCCGGCTGGATGAATGCCGGCAGCAGCTTTTATCAGCTTATGCCCCGTTTGTTTGAGAAAGTGGCAGGGAAGGCATTATCAAGGAAATAAAACAAAAACCGGCCGCTGATGAAGGCCGGTTTTTTGCATTTTTGGAGGCTTGCTGGCGGTTTCTGCTGCTGCCCGAAAAAGAGGATAAAGGCAAAAAGCGCCTTCACTGTCGGATCCTTATCTGTCTGTCGGGTCTAAACGGGCGATTCCGCATTTCGTAGTGTCCAGCTCCATCGCCCAACTCCTCGGCCAGAACGTCTCAGCAAGCATTGGCAAAAAGCGCCTTCACTGGCTGAGACTTATCTGTCTGTCGGAGCTAAACGGGCGATTCCGCATTTCTAATTAAAGCTCCTGGTTCGTCACATATCCATATACTACATCCTGAACAACTTCAAACCATTCTGTGTCTTCCTGCTGCTTTTTTTCTATTACTTTTGCAACAAGGCCATGTGCTTCTTTTTCACTGAGCGATCCCTCCAGCTCATACTGCTGAAAGGATTGCTGAATCATTTTATAAATCCACTTTTCGTCCATGTTCCACCTCTTCTTACACTGATTATAAGCAGCTGCGCGCCTGATGCCAAGCGGGGAATTATCTGCGCTAAATGGGCGATTCCGCATTTCGTGTTGTCCAGCTCCTCGGCCAAAACAAAATCCTCCAATTAAATTGGAAACCCCATCAATTCGGTATTGACTCCTCGGCCTGAACGGTCGATTCCGCATTTCGTGTTGTCCAGCTCCACCTCCTAGCCCCTCGGCCAGAACGGATCAGCAAGCAAAGGCAAAAAGCGCCTTCACTGGCGGATCCTTATCTGTCTGTCGGGTCTGAACAGTCGGTTCCGCATTTCATAGTAAAAACTACCATTGAAATCGAACGTATATTCGCTTACTATTAGTCATATAATAAACACGAACATATATTCTGCAATGAGGAGTAAGAACTATGATTGAGGATTACAGTCAATTTCCAAAACGAAAAATTTTGTGCATTGACATGAAAAGCTTTTATGCAAGCTGCGCAGCGGTTCTGAAAGGACTTGATCCGCTGACATGCCATTTAGCTGTTGTCGGTGATACAGAGCGGCAGGGAAGCATAGTGCTCGCGGCTTCACCTTGTCTTAAAAAGGACTTTGGCATTAAAACCGGATCTCGTTTGTTCGAAATTCCAAAAGATTCCCGCATTCACATTGTAAATGCAAAGATGGCATCCTTTGTCCGCATTTCAACAGAGCTTACACGTCTATTCCACCGGTATGTTCCAAAGGATGCCATCCATACGTACAGCGTGGACGAGAGCTTTATTCAAGTCGATGGAGTCGAGGGGATATGGGGAGACGCCTGGACCATTGCAGCAAAAATCAGAGATGACATGGAACGCGAATTTTCTCTCCCGTGCGCGATTGGCATCGGTCCTAATATGCTGCTTTCTAAAATCTGCCTTGATCTGGAGGCGAAGAAAAAAGGGATTGCTGAATGGACGTATGCTGATGTGAAGGAAAAGCTCTGGAAGGTCGCGCCGCTCCGGGAAATGTGGGGCATCGGCAGCCAGGTGGAAAAAACACTGAACCGGATGGGAATCTTTAATGTTGGACAGCTTGCGCGTCATCCGCTTGAGGTGCTGGAGAAGAAATTCGGCATTATGGGAAATCAGCTCTATTATCATGCCTGGGGCGTTGATCTGTCTGAAATTGGAGCGCCGATTCTGCAGGGGCAGATCAGCTTTGGCAAAAGCCAGATCCTGATGCGGGACTATCCCGATCCGAAAGAAGTGAAGCATGTCATTCTTGAGATGTGCGAGGAGGTCGCAAGAAGAGCGCGCAGCCACCGGAAAGCGGGCAGAACGGTGAGCCTTGGCATCGGCTACAGTCACGATGAGCTTGGAGGCGGATTTCACCGCTCACGGACGATGCGCCAGCCGACCAATATCACAATGGAGCTTTACGAAACATGCATCGCGTTATTTGATCAATTTTATGCAAATAAAACCGTCCGGAAAATCTCGATTGCTCTGTCCAATATTGAAGATGATGCTGAAATGCAGCTGGATTTGTTTCAGCCTAATCGTGAAAAAGAACAGATCCTCGGTTATGTGATGGACTCCATTCGGGGGAAATACGGCTCAAATGCCCTGCTGCGGGCCGTTTCCTATACAAACGCCGGCACCGCGAGGCACCGCGCCAAGCTTGTCGGCGGACACAAAGCTTAACAAAAGGAGGGATCGTCATGATTCGGGATCGGGGCAATATCAAATGGACATCCATGATGCTGCCTGAGCATGTGAAAATTTTGCGGGAGCTTGAAATTGAACAGGGATATGCAGCAAAGCCTTCGGTGGATGAGCAGCAGCTGGAGCATTTCAATGAATTGATCAGTCTTGCCATGGAAGAAAACCGCGAGCTTGCTTTTACGTACTATGAAAATCACGGTTTTCATGTTCAGGAAGGGTATGTGCACTATGTAGACCCGATCCGCGGATGCATTCGGATCGTAAATGCAGAAGAAGCCCGCTTTGATCTGCCATTGAACAAGATAACAGATATTCGCGAGAAATAGACTGTCTTTTAGGACAGTCCATTTTTCGGTTTAACAGAAATTTTAAGCTATAAAGTTTTTCACACTTCGCTATTCAGCACGCACAACCGACTGAAACGTGCCCTTATGTGATCCATCACAAAACGGCATCTTCTTTGACAACCCGCAGCGGCAAAGCGAAAAGCTTTGTTTGGTTTGAAACACATTGGCTTCTGCGTCCACTACTTCCACATCACCGGTCACACGAAGCGATCCATTATTATTCAAGTCAGTTTATTTATTTGAAGATATTTTCAGATATTTCGTTCTAGCTTTTTTAAGATTCTCCAACCTCCTTCATCATAAGTAAAGATAGGTCGATATTCTCCACCCCAACGTTGTAATGATATACTTACAATCTCTTCAAAAACCTTCTTATAGTATCCTTTTACATTCTCATTTACTAGGTTTTGCTCGTGTCTGCGCACATGATATAACATTTGATCGATCCAATGAATATTGTATTTTTCGATGATTCTCAGCAAAAGTTCCTTGTCTCCAAGTAATCTTCCATGTGAAGAGTTTTCTCCAAGCCATCCACCAACATCGATAAGTGCATTAGTACGAATAAAATAAGGAAATAAATTTTGATTTGAGGATAGTAATTCATATTTATCTTTAAAAGATTTACCTTTGTAAATGGAAGTGAACCATCGAGTTCCATGTTCATTTTCAAATACGATTGTTGCGTTGCCGCAAATCATTGCTGTTTCGTCAGAGTGGAACTTTGCTTCATTTATCAATATTTCCAAGGTATGAGGATAAAAAAAGTCATCGCTATCCAATTGAATGACAAATGGGGTATCTACAAGCTTTAATCCTTGATTTAAACTGAAAGCTGTTCCGGCATTTTGGTGATTTTTTATTAGTATTACGCGGGGGTCCTTTAGATACTCGGTAATTAATGTAACACTTTCATCAGTGGATGCATCATCGATTAAGATGAGTTTCCAATTTTCATAGATTTGTTCAAAAACACTTTTTACTGCTTGAATAAGTTTTTTTCCTGGGTTATAAAAAGGGATAAGAACGGATACGTCCATAATGCTTCACTCCATTTTGAATATTACTTAAAGTGGTACCGAAAATCGCGGGTTTTTAATCCGTTTATTTTTTTTAGTAGGAATATAATCTTTAATTACATACATTCCCCAGACTTTTACGAATCTAGCGCGGTATTCGTCTCCCCACTCTTTTAGGAGCTGATTATAGAGGTCGTAAACATACTGGGTTCTTATCGGGAGTGTATCCGTATGTTTTTTATTATTTCCATCATAAATTCTACGATAATATAGGGTCTCATTAAGCCATTTCCAGTCGTATTTCCCAGCCAGCCTTAATATCATTTGGTAATCCTCGACTAACATATCACCGTCTGACTGAGCTAACCAGCCTCCAATATCTTTTACAGCATCAGTCCGGTAAAATCTTGGCAATAATGTATACCATAATTCCTTGAGTAATTCATAGCGGTCATTAAACTGCTTATGAGTAATTTGTCGAGTAGAAACAATATTTCCATTCACATCTTCGATATAATCAATATTATTAGCATAAACTATTGCTAACTTTGTGTTAGATTTCATAACATTATAGGAATGAAGAAGGGCTTTTTCATCTAACCAATCATCTGCATCTAATTGGATAAAAAAGGGGGTATCAATGAGTGTTAACGCAAAATTTAATAGATGGGTTTGGCCTAAATTTCTTTTTAACTTTATTAGTTTTATACGCTCATCTGGAAGAAATAGTTCCACTTTTTTTGTTGAGTCATCTGTTGAGGCATCATCAATTATCAATAATTTCCAATCAGTAAATTGTTGTTTAAGGACACTATTAATCGTTTGTTCAATAAATTTATCCTTGTTAAATAGGGTAATAATGATGGTGATTTCTGACAAAGACAATCATCCTTTCAATAAAAATGTTAAGGGAGAGTTTTATAGTTGAAAAAATGACTTTTTATTTTTTGGCTTTAAGTTGCGTAACCACCTTCCACCCTTTTTTAGTCGTTTTAAAAATGGGCTCAAAATCATCCCCCCAACGCTTTAATGTATCCCGAACTCTCCACTCTATAACTTCCCCGTAAATTTTTTCCATATTGGATTGATTATAGTTATGTCGACGATGGTTCATCAAAACCTCATCGACCCAATGAAAGCGGTAATTCTCAATTAGACGCAAGAGAACGCTTAAGTCCTCTGCGTAACGTCCTTCATATGGATCATCTACCGGCCATCCCCCAACGCTTTGCAACGCAGAAGTAAGATAGAAACGAGGCCATACCGAACAATTAGCCATGAGAAAATCATATCGGTTCTGGAAAGAGCGTCCTCTCACTATGGTTTGTGCCTTCGTTCTTAACCGCTCTTGTTTTTTTAATGATTGAATATTTCTATTTCTTTTACGGATGGCTTCATTTTTTGAAAATTCAAATAATACGTTTATATTTCCACTAAAAACAGCTATTTCCTCAGGATTCGTTTCCGTCTCTTTTATTAAGATCTCTAAAGTATGGGGATAAAACCAGTCATCTGCATCCAGTTGGATCAGAAAGGGGGTTTCAACTTGTTTTAAACCCGTGTTCATGCTTTTAGATTGACCCATGTTTTGAGAATGCCGAACCAATCTGACTCGTGGATCTTTCAGGTAATCTTCTATTATAGTCACAGTGTTATCTGTAGAAGCATCATCTATTAAGATAATTTGCCAGTCTTTATAAGTTTGTAAAAAAACACTATCCAATGCTTCCAATATATAGGAACCTGGATTATAAAATGGAATAAGAACAGTCACCTTACTACCCATCATGTTTCCCCTTTGCTTTTGAAAGGCTATTTACTACCTGAAATTCTGTTAGAATTTCTTCATTTGGAACTATTATTTTCAAAAAACTTTTTTGTCTCATTCAAACCTCTTATCAAATCATAATTAGGACTCCAGCCCAATAACTGCATTGCTTTTTCATTATTCAACCTGCTGTATTGGATATCTCCATTTCTTTTTGGAAGAAATAATGGTGAAATATTTTTAGATGAAATTAAAGCATGCAACTTATTAATACTTGTTTTTTTATTTAGACCGAGGTTTATAATTTGATTTGTTCCTTTTTCTAGAGCGAGAAGGTTCGCTGCTGCAACATCTTTCACATAAACGAAATCCCTAGTCTGTTTTCCATCCCCATAAATTACCGATTGTTCACCTTTTAAATCCTTTTGAATGAAGCTAGCTATAACTCCTCCATCACCTTTTGGAGTCTGACGAGGACCATAAACATTGGCATATCGGAGGATGGTATAGGGAATATCATAGAATTGATGATAAAGTCGAATATATAATTCCGGAGTAAACTTAGAGATTCCATAAAAAGATGTAGGGTGTAAGATAAAATCTTCTTGAATACTGCAGTCGTCAGTTTCTCCATATACGGCACAAGAAGAGGCATAAATGAATTTTTGAACATGAAACTTTCGACAGCATTCCAATAAAAGGATGGTGCCTATGATATTAGAGTCTGCATCGTCAACCGGATTCTGAACAGATTTTGCCACATCCACTTGTGCTGCTTGATGAATGACATATTCCGGTTTTTCTTTGGTAAAAACATCCTCTAAATGAGGCGAGGTAATATCTAACAAATAAAAGTTCGCTTTTTTATTAATAAACTCTTTATTTCCTGTACTTAAATTATCAACAACGATTACCTCATGCCCCCCTTTAATGAGCAAATCAACAATATGGGAACCGATAAAGCCAGCTCCTCCCGTTACTAGTACCCTCATTTTTCCTCCCTCTCAATTTCTGCTTTATACCAAGCTATTGTTTTTCTAAGTCCTTCATCAATATCAATTGCAGGATAGAAACCCAACAGTTTATTTGACTTTGTGATATCTGGAATTCTATTAGGCGTGTCTTCATAGCCTTCACCATACGCAGTTTTATAAGGAATATGAATGATAGGGGATGTCGAATTGCTTAAAAATTTAATTTTTTCAGCAAGTTCATTAATCGAAATAACTTGATCCTTACCAATGTTGAATACCTCATTATTATATTTATGGTCAATGCAAGAGAGCGTTCCAGTAACCATATCATCAATATACGTAAAGCACCGGGTTTGTTTACCATCTCCATATACCGTTAATGGTTCTCTTTTCAATGCGGCGGTAATAAACTTTGGGATAACACCTCCATATTGTGAAGCTGTAGCTCGGGGTCCATAGGCATTAAAATAGCGGACAACCGTTACAGGTAGCCCAATATGTGAATAAGCAAAGCATAAATGTTCGTCAAGGGCCTTTGCTGTAGCATAACACCAGCGATGTGTCGTAGTTGGTCCCAATACTCTGTTCGAATATTCACTGAATGGAAGTTGGTCGTTTTTCCCATACACTTCAGATGTAGAGGAAAAAATCACTTTAATCTTTCTTGGATAAGCAAGTTCTAGTACGTTCCGAGTTCCGTCAATGTTTCCCTCAATTACCTTCAGTGGATTTTCGACTGTATTCTTAACTCCTAATACGGCTGCTAAGTGAAAAATGAGATCACACTGGTTGATTAAGCTTTCGAGAAGTTCACGATTCAGCACTGACCCATTCACAAATGTATGTTTAGGATGGTTAATCACCTCGTTAAGAAAAGCTCTTTTCCCTGTCGATAAATCATCCAATGTAATTACAGCATGGTTCAACTCAATCAGCCTTTTTACAATATGTGATCCAACAAACCCTGCACCGCCTGTTACAAGTATTTTCATTGGCATCCGCCCCCTAATCGAATAACTTTGGCATTTCCGGAGAGACCCTCAGTAATATTTCTAGTATCATAAACAAGCTTTGCATGCTCTAATATTTTTTGAATGGGAATTTCAGTATGATTCGTTAGAATCAGGATACAGTCCGCTTGTTGAATTTGCTCATCTGTAAAGGCGATACTCTGCATTTTTACACCATTAACGGTTATTTCTGGAATAAAAGGATCATGATAGGTTACCTGGAAGGAAGAGTTGTTCAGTCTTTGAATGATGGTAAAAATAGATGATTCTCGAGGGTCATTAGTGTCTTTTTTATAGGCAGCACCGTAAATAAGAATACGTGGATTTTCTTTAGATGATATAGCTTCAACCTGGTCAACGATGTAGTGTATGATATCTTGATTAATTCGGTTCGATAGCTCAACAAATTGGCTGAATGTCCCATTATTTTTTGCGACCCACTGCAAATATAGCGGATCAACAGGAATGCAATGTCCTCCAATACCCGGTCCAGGATAAAAAGCAGTAAATCCAAAAGGCTTCGTATTTGCTGCTTGAATAATTTCCCACACATTTAAGTTTAATTCATCGCATAACATGGCCATTTCATTGATAAAAGAAATGTTGATAAAGCGGAAAGTATTTTCAAGTAACTTGGTAAGTTCAGCCGCTTCAGGTGAAGAAACGACAAAAACTTGTCTATAAACTTGGCTATACAAATGATAAATTTGCTCTTTACATTGATCCGTAACTCCACTGATTACCTTTGGAATTTCGTCTACCATAAATAATTTATTCCCTGGATCAATGCGTTCAGGGGAATAGGCAAGGAAAAAATCAGTTCCTACATGGAATCCGTTCTTTTCCAAAACGGGGAGAAGTTCATTTTTCGTTGTTCCAGGGTAAGTTGAACTTTCTAGGATAACCAGTTGTCCTTTTTTCAGGTGTGGGACAAGTGACTTTCCTGCATCAAGAAGAAAGTTTAAATCTGGTGTATAAGAAGGAGTCAAAGGTGTTGGTACACAAATAATGATTACATCTAACATTTCAACACATAGATAGCTTGAAGAAACAGTAAATTTTCCTGAGAAGGATGCCTCTTTAATTTCTTCATCGCTAATATCCGGTATATATGAGGTATTTTGTTCCAAACTCTCTACTTTGAGTTGGTCGATATCTATTCCGATGACATCGAATCCCTTCTTTACAAAGAGAAGAGCAAGGGGTAATCCAACATAGCCTAATCCAATTATACCAACCTTCATTAAATGGGCAGTATTGTGCTTTATTGTATCTAACATATTTTACTTCCCTCAATTTTATAATTTATTTGTTTATCCTATGCAGATAAACCTAGGAGGGAATAGTCTAATATAACGTGACATCAAAAACTTATGTAAATTACAAATAGCACTTTATATCACCATTAACAAAAATTATTGATATTCATATGATATACGATGATTCAAAAGTACAAGTTTAAATTCTAAAATTCTCTATTTTATTTTTTGATTCAGGAGGTTATTTTATGGAACCTACTCAAGTTAGTGTTGTAATTCCAGTATACAACCGGGGAAAAATATTGCGGAATACCATTTTATCTCTTGACAGACAGTCCTATCCGAAGTCAAGGTATCAGGTAATAATTGTTGATGATGGATCTACAGATGATACGTTAACTTTATTAAAGCAGTATTCATTTGATAATTTAACTGTTTTATCCCATCCTATAAACAAAGGGGCTCCAGCTGCAAGAAACACAGGGATACAAGCAGCAGAAGGTGATTTGATTATTTTTTGTGATAGTGATTTCATTTTACCCTCAACCTTTATTGATTCCCACGTTAAGGAACATGAAAATAAGGAGAATTTTGCCGTATCAGGAATGGGACATTGGCATTATATATTTTCATATGATTATAAGAATAGATGGTCTGAACTTCAAAAAGAGGTTTTACATGAGAAATTTAATGATCCTTATATTCAACAACGGATGCTGGACTCACCAGATCAACATTTATTATTTGAAGAAGAAATATATAAAGAAAATTATACACCGTTTGTTTTTCGACCTAATCTCCAATTTGTAAACATGTTTGAAAAGATTATATCTACACACGGTCCCATGCTGAATAATTTTCAATTGCCGTGGATTTCTTTTTGTACTGGTAATGTATCAATACCAAAGCACTGTTTAAGATCAATTGGAGGTTTTGATGAACAATTTTCACCATTAGGTTATGAAGACTGGGAGTTTGCTTATCGCTTTTTTTTAGAAGGAGGAAAATTTTGCTTTTCCACCAATACTGAAGCATTCCAACAAATGAGTCCTGTAAACCCAAATAGAGGACAAATAGCGATACAGAACTATCAAAAATTTTGTCTAAAGCATCCAGATTTTGATATTTTTCTTCTATCATTAGATTTAAGAAAAGCTGTCCCATATACCACACTATCAGATATTTTGGAACAACATAAATCAATTCAAAATATGGGGAAAAATTATAAAATTTTATCAGAGAAATTTGAAGATATGTTAAAATTACTAGCTTTTGGTCAAACACCTCCATTTAAAAATGATCCAAAATTTAAAAAAATTACAAGAGGAACAAAGTTAACAAAAGAATATAAAAATCTAGAAAATAATTCAAATGTTGAAGATTGGTTTAAGTATTTTAATAAGTTGCTTACTGAAAAATAGTTACACTAGGGTGGTGATCAGCATTATTTCCGTTATTGCTTGCACAAATAGGGAGGAGTATGTAAAAAATATTATCAGTAATTATCAAAAACAGACCTTACCTGAAAAGGAACTAATCTTAATTCTTAATTCCTCAAGTATGAACTTGAATAGGATCTATCGAGTTCTGGAAGAACTCACAATTAATTGTTATATCTTGCAAACTCCAGCTGAGATGAGTTTAGGAGAGTGTTTAAATAAAGGGGTTGAGATGGCAAAATATAATTTCATCGCAAAGATGGATGATGATGATTACTACGGTTCAGAGTATTTAAAGGAAGCATATGAGGCTGTGGTGGGAACCAATTCAGATGTAGTTGGTAAAAGCACTTTTTATATATATTTTAAACAATATCAAGAATTACGTTTATATAATCCTAATCATGAGAATCACTGGATATTGAATAATGACCAAAACTGCTATAAAAGCTCATATTTTTTAAGTGGGGCGTCGGTGGTGTTTAGGAAAGAAATTTTTAAAAAAGTGTCCTTTCCTGCTGTCAATCAAGGTGAGGATAGTGCTTTTCAACGGCTATGCTTTGAAAATAAGTTAAAAATGTATTCTCTATCAAAGGAACATTATGTGTACATTCGATATGATACACCTCAGCATCATACCTCTGATGCAAGGGAGTCGATTTTAAGAAGGCGAAGCAGATTCGTAACCAAAACTCTTGCTATTGAGGACTTTATGGATAAAAGAGAAAAACAGTGATCATGTTGTCACTGTCTTTCTTCTAATTCTATAACTTATTCAGCTTACAGATATTCAACTGAAAAGCTTTCAATGTCTTGACAACGGATGAATGTCAATCTTTGTCCAACAAAAGGGGATAGACTACCTGGCTCAATAATTTGTACGACGCAGTCTTTTACACGTCTTAGTTCACCGGTAATGATATCTCCAGTCTTTGTAGTAATGGATACTTCATTACCCTTGTAATCTGCGAGATAATGACATAATTTGTCACCACTACAACTTTTACTATTTTTTCCCATATTTTTACATCCTTTCGAAAATTCATTCAAGATAATATATTCATTTGAACAGGAAAGGGCAGGGCTAACTACATTATTTTTAATTTTTGTTACTTCAAGTGTCAGTCAGACCATTTTCTAATAGTAAGAACTTAAGTTTTCTCATTTTTTCATTTATCATAACTTCGTTGACGCCATTATCTACAAGTAATTTCATAATACTGGTTACGTTTTTTTAAAAATCGATCAAGGTGATGAGATTAATCATCACCTTGATCGATTTAAAGACAATTTCATCCTGATGAATTTGAAGATCCTTAGAGGGTGGAATGGCAATATATTAGAATGCATTCATGTTTTGAAATAAGGTTCGTCAGCTGTCTGCTTGTTTCAGCTAAAAAACGGGCGTACAAATCATTAGCTTTGCAACATCAAACTCGGGAGAAAAAGTAGCTGGACTACCCAGCCTCAAATTTTCTGGTTCGAATCTAAGCAGATCTCATATCCCAATTCGTCGAGCGAATGTTTATACAAGCCATCAAAGTTCTCGGAAAAACGAATTGAAAAATGTTCTAAATATCTTTTCGCATTGTAATATTCATCGTCAAATTCTTGCTTTAAAAAATCTTCAAACACCATTGTGTAGCCATTTCTATTTATCTACAATTCCTTGCAGATGGATTCAATCAGGCATTTCAACGTGACAAAGCAGGTCCTTATGCGTAGTTTGGAAACTTATGATAAAATGGCCGTATGCAAGCTGAAATGAGGAGACATAGATGATGGAAATAAAATGGACAGAGCGTGCAATCAAAAAAATTTCAGGAAACGTTCAGGAGAATTCAGATAAGCACATCAAATTAAAATATGATACAGACGGCTGCGGCTGCGTTGTCAGCGGTGTTACGGCACTTTGGCTCATAGATGAAAAAGACAGTGATGATCTGGAAATTGACACAAACGCATTTCCGGTACTTGTTGAAAAATCGAAAATGGTTTTCTTAGATGAAAAAATGACCATCGATTTTAATGAAACAGCAAACACATACATGCTGACATGTCCTTCGCAAATCTTGAATCCCCGCATGAGCTTAACAGTAAAGTGAGGTGGAGAAAAAGATGAAGGACCGCTTAACATCACTTAAAAATATTGCGTTAAATAAAACTTGGGTTTCCTTTTTAAACAGCAACCATCCTTATACGCTGCTTCACTGGTCCATCGGAGGAGTATACGAGGATAAGAAAGATGTCTGGCTTCTGCAGGATGAAATGACCTTTGAGGCAAAAGAGTTTGCCACAATTGACGAAGCCATCGCCTATATGGGCGAAAATATGAAAGAAATAACAGATGTTCTTGGTTAATACGAAACGCCCGGATTCAGAGACTGAACCCGGGCGTATTTCTTATATATTGGCAGTGTGCCTGTGTTTCTTCAATTCTACAAAAAATTCATCAATAATGCGCTCATATTCATCCCGGTTTTCAGTATATGACATAGCATGCGCACCTTTTTCAGCAAAGTAAATCTTTTTGAAACCAGGCTTTTTATCAAACAATTGCTGTGTCATCGCAGCCGGTATGTAATCATCGTCCTTGCTGTGAATAAATAAAACAGGATGCTGAATCCGGTCAATCACGGAGATAGGGGAGACATCCTGAAGCGAATAGCCGTCGCGGAGTTTAAGAAAGCGTCTTGCAATCGGCATAACCAGGTAGCCCGGAAGTTTAAAATCGGATTTCAAGCGGTACAGCAGCTGCTCCTGTAAATCAGAAAAAGGGCAATCGGCAATATAGTAATCAGCACCGTCTTCAACCAGTCCTGCATAAAGCAATGTTGTAACAGCTCCCATTGATTCTCCGTGAATGCCAAGATGCAGTTCATCGCCAACCCGGTCCTTCAGCCAGTGCACAACAGACTGGAGGTCAAATTTTTCATAATGTCCAAAGCTTGTTGTTTTGCCGCCTGATTCTCCGTGTCTGCGGTGATCATAGATCAGCACGTTCATCCCCCGGTTTAGAAAAAGCTTCATATACTTGATGGAATTATACCGGTTCATTGTGACTCCGTGGCAAATAATCACATATGAATAGGTTTTATGAGGGGCGATGAGCATGCCTTTAATGTCATAGCCGAATTTCGAAGGGATGGAAACTTCAATTTTGTTATAAGAATCATATTCCTTCTCGTCGTAATGTCCGTCCTTCGTTTCACGGTCGATAATTTCTTTATCCGTCTTCTTTTTCATATACATCATCTGATTGGTAAAAAAGAATCCCACGATAAAAATATAGGAGAGAACAATACCTGCTCCGATCAGCCATTTTTTCATATGCATTCTTCCTCTCAAAGGTTCATGAAATTATTTTAGCATGAGAAAAGGCGGACAGGAAATAAGGATCTCCGCAATTCAGGCAAAAAAACAGCAAGCCAGGGACGGCTTGCCGCATGATCACTGCTCAGAATTTTGCCGCTTTGTCGGATGAACGGCCTTTTCCATTTCTTCAAACGCCATCGTTTGCTTTACTGTATCAGCATTCGGTTTCCCTTTTTGACTTTTTGATGTTTTTTCATGTGACATGAGGTATCGCTCCTTTCTATAATCCTAACGTTTGGAAAAAGAATAGAAATTATACAAATAAACGAAACATCCTGCCTGTCCATTACGTATAAAGGAAAAGGAGCGTGAAAAACATGAAAGCATTGGGAACTGGAATTCTGACTGCATGTATAGCAGGCATCATCAGTTTTACTGAGAAGGATCTTCAATTGTTTTTCATCATGATGTCCGGAGTTGTTCTGATTTGCTTCGGGATCTCAGGCCTGCTGACAAATGCCTTCCTCGGCGGAGACCGTATAAGCGCTAATTTTCATTCAGAAACAAAGGAGCACAGGGAAGCGAGGACAAACTGGGCTATCCAGCTGTTTTTACTAGGCTTGCCAAGCTGTGCTGCCGCCATTATTTCCGCATTCATTCTCTTTATTTAAGCTTTTTCTGCCTGTCTTAATTAACCGCCTTTTCCTGTTTGTGCAGCAGATGCTGTTTGCTTTGAATCGCTCCTGCAAGATGGGGCTCAATCACTTCAACTGCTTTTAAAAGCTGATTCATATCAATCCCAGTCTCAATGTTCAAAGCCTTCAGCATATGAAGAACATCTTCAGTCGCAGCATTTCCAGTAGCGCCTGGTGCAAACGGACAGCCTCCAAGCCCGCCGGCAGAAGTATCAAACCTGTCGACTCCCGCCTGCAAAGCAGCATAAATATTCGCCAGTGCCATCCCGCGTGTATCGTGAAAATGGGCTGTCAGCAGCATGTCGGGAAATTGCGCTTTCAAGCGGGAAAAAAGCTCATAAACCTCAAGAGGATTCGCCATTCCAATCGTGTCAGCCACACTTAAATCATCCACTCCGGCATCCGCAAACTGCTGACAAATGTCCAGCACAGCATCAGGGTGAATTTTCCCCTCATACGGACAGTAGAAAGCAGTGGAAATACAGGCGCGAACAAAAAATCCGTCTGTTTTTAACTCGCGGATCAGCGGCAAAAGCTTATTCATACTTTCTTTCGTTGTTGAATTAATATTCTTTAAGTTAAAGGATTCGCTTACCCCGACGAAAAAGGCTACATCCCGGCACTTTGCCTCTTTTGCCCGCATGACGCCTTTTTCGTTTGGAGTCAGCACAAGATTCCGGTGTTCATCTGTGCAGTATTGAATGATGTCTAGAGCATCCTTCAATTGCGGAACCCACTTGGGAGAAACAAATGATGTAAGCTCCATTTCCTTAAAACCAGCTTTTTTTAACTCCTTGATAAACTGAATCTTAACATCAGTCGGAATTTCATTTTTTTCATTTTGAAGCCCGTCACGCGGGCCAACTTCAATTAATGTCACATGTTCAGGAAGATTCAACTTGAAGCACCAGCCTTTCTGCAATGGTTGATGTGGAAATAAATGGACGGTTTCGCTATTCTGTAATTCCAGCTCGAACGCATAACGAGTAAAGGCAAAAAGCGCCTTCACTGGATGAGACTTATCTGTCTGTCGGAGCTAAACGGGCGATTCCGCTTTTCGTGGTGTCTAGCTCCACCTCCTAACTCCTCGGCCAGAACGGCTCCGCCAGTAAAGGCAAAAAGCGCCTTTTCTGTCGGATCCTTATCTGTCTGTCGGAGCTAAACGGGCGATTCCGCTTTTCGTGTTGTCTAGCTCCATCGCCCAACTCCTCGGCCAGAGCGTCTCATCCAGCAAAGGCAAAAAGCGCCTTCACTGGATAAGACTTATCTGTCTGTCGGAGCTAAACGGGCGATTCAGCTTTTCGTGATGTCTAGCTCCATCGCCCAACTCCTCGGCCAGAACGTCTCATCCAGCAAAGGCAAAAAGCGCCTTCACTGGCTGAGACTTATCTGTCTGTCGGAGCTAAACGGGCGATTCCGCTTTTCGTGATGTCTAGCTCCACCTCCTAACTCCTCGGCCAGAACGGATCAGCCAGCAAAGGCAAAAAGCGCCTTCACTGGCTGATCCTTATCTGTCTGTCGGAGCTGAGCAGTCGGTTCCGCTTTTCGTATGAAAGGGTTTACATATTTCTATATTAGTAGTTAACTAGGAGTAGATGCAAATGAAATTTGAATCTTGAAAATTTTGAAGGAATTTATCTTTATTTAGCGAAACCAATCTATGAACCAATGAAAAAAGGGGATGAATGAGAAATGAGCAACAATGAAGTGGTCATCGTAAGTGCAGTCCGTACGGCAATTGGAAGTTTTGGGGGATCACTGAAGGGTGTATCTGCTCCTGAGCTTGGAGCTATCGTCATTAAAGACGCTCTCGAAAAAGCGGGATTAAAAGGGGAGCAGGTCGACGAGGTCATCATGGGGAATGTCCTTCAGGCTGGACTTGGGCAAAATCCTGCGCGTCAAGCAGCTATTAAAGCAGGATTGCCGGAAAACATTCCTTCTATGACAATCAATAAAGTATGCGGTTCAGGGCTGAAAACAGTTCATCTTGCTGCACAGGCAATTTTGTCCGGAGATGCTGACATTATCGTTGCCGGCGGCATGGAAAATATGAGCCAGGCACCATACATATTAAAAAATGCACGGGACGGATTCAAAATGGGCGATCAAAAGCTGATCGACACAATGGTTTCCGACGGATTAACGTGTGCTTTCAACAATTATCATATGGGCGTAACAGCTGAAAACTTATGCGATAAATATGAAATTTCAAGAGAAGAGCAGGATGAGTTTGCTGCCTGGAGCCAGAAAAAGGCAACAGACGCTATTCAGGCTGGAACGTTTAAAGATGAAATTACGCCTGTCGTTATTCCCAAGCGCAAAGGGGATGCCGTCACATTTGATACAGACGAGTTTCCGCGTGCGGGTTCAACAGCTGAGAAGCTTGGCGGGTTAAGGGCAGCTTTCAAAAAGGACGGATCTGTCACAGCAGGCAATGCATCCGGAATAAACGACGGTGCAGCTGCCGTAGTTGTGATGAGCCGAAAAAAAGCGGAAGAGCTTGGCATTCAGCCGCTAGTTAAAATTACAGCGAACGGCAACGCTGGCGTTGATCCGAGCATTATGGGGATTGGACCGGTTGCAGCTGTGCAAAAAGCCTTTCAGAAGAGCGGGCTAAGCATGAAAGATATTGACCTGGTGGAAGCAAATGAAGCATTCGCAGCACAATCGATAGCCGTTGACCGCGAACTTCATTTTGATAAAGAAAAGCTGAACGTAAACGGCGGCGCCATTGCACTAGGACATCCAATCGGAGCGAGCGGCACAAGAATCCTTGTTACACTCATTCACGAAATGAAGCGCAGAGATGCAAAACGCGGTTTGGCGACACTTTGCATCGGCGGAGGACAAGGTGTAGCAACAATCATTGAAAATCTATAATTTCTGGGGTGAAAAAAATGAAAACGGTGTATACATCTTTTACAGAAGCAGTGAAGGATATTAAAGACGGGTCAACATTAATGGTTGGCGGATTTGGCTTATGCGGAATTCCTGAGAATCTGATTCTTGCATTAGTAGAAACAGGCGTAAAGGATTTAACAATCATCTCGAACAATTGCGGAGTAGATGACTGGGGTCTTGGGCTGCTTCTTAAAAATAAGCAAATCAAAAAAATGATCAGCTCATATGTTGGCGAAAATAAAGAATTTGAACGTCAAGTGCTCTCAGGGGAGATTGAAGTTGAACTTGTCCCGCAGGGTACGCTTGCTGAAAAAATCCGGGCAGGCGGTGCAGGAATTCCGGCTTTCTATACGCCAGCAGGTGTAGGAACGACAATCGCAGAAGGTAAAGAGACGAGAAGCTTCGGCGGAAAAGAATATTTGCTTGAAGAAGCGCTTACGGCAGACTTCAGCCTTGTCCGTGCGTGGAAGGCTGATAAAATGGGCAATTTGCTTTACAATAAAACGGCTCAAAACTTCAATCCGATGATTGCAGCAGCGGGAAAAGTAACAATTGCTGAAATTGAAGAACTTGTTGAGGTAGGTGAGATTGCTCCAAGTGAGATTCATACGCCGGGCATTTATGTACAATCATTGATACTTGGCGAGCAGCAAAAACGCATTGAACGATTAACGGTACAAAAGACAGGATGACAGGAGGCAAAGCGATGATACAGGATAAAGTAGGAGTGCGTGAAAAAATTGCAAGAAGAGCGGAACAGGAAATTGAAAACGGTTTCTATGTGAACTTGGGAATCGGCATGCCGACACTTGTTGCCAATTATATCAGCGAAAACAAACAGGTTGTCCTTCAATCTGAAAATGGACTTCTTGGAATTGGCCCATATCCGAAAGAAGCGGATGTGGACCCTGACTTAATCAATGCGGGAAAAGAAACGGTTACGGCTATTCCGGGGTCTGCTTATTTTGACAGTGCCGAATCATTCGCCATGATCCGCGGAGGACACGTGAATGTGGCAATTCTAGGTGGCATGGAAGTATCCGAAAAAGGAGATCTCGCAAACTGGATGATTCCAGGCAAAATGATTAAAGGAATGGGCGGAGCCATGGATCTAGTACATGGCGCGCAAAGAATCATTGTCATCATGGAGCATGTGAACAAATCCGGCGAGTCAAAAATTCTCAATGAGTGCACATTGCCGCTTACGGGGAAACAGGTTGTCCACCGCATCATTACAGATCAAGCTGTCATTGATGTAACAGAGCTTGGCCTGAAGCTTGTCGAAGTCGCAAAAGGCTACACAATCGAAGATATCAAAAAATCAACAGAGCCCGAGCTGATCATCGGAGACGATGTAAAGCTTGATGCTTATTAAAAGGTCAAATCGCTTTCTATAAACCACCTTTCTTGTATATAATGAAAGGATACGGGAGTGATCATCATGGCTAAAAAACAAAAAAAACAGCAAAGACCTCAGCCTAAAAAAACAGACGACAGCCTCAACTTAAAGGATCATCTTGAGTCTGATTTGTTCCAAAAACTATCAAACATGAAAAAAGGCTTGGTGGAAGAACAGGAGCAGAAGGCAGAGCAAGAACGCCTTCAAAAAATCAAAGAGAAAAAAGAAAAAGAGAAGAACAAAAGCTTTGAAGAGCTGCTCAATGACAGCAGTATGAAGTGGTCTGATTATAAATGACATAAGTGAAACTGACTCACCTGAGTCAGTTTCTTTTTCGTTTTTTTTTGCTTTTTATTGAATGTATATAGAAGTAAAAGCTAATAAGATGGGATTCTTCCTTATTCGGAAAGAATCCCTAATCGTGCACCAATTACTAAGACCGATGCTGCTCATATTTATCAAATTTCGTAAGTGCCTGCAGCGCTATATATTCCTCGCCGGATAAAGGACGTGCATTGGCAGCACGGCAATTAGCCTGAACCTGTTCAATTTTGCTGGCACCGGGAATAATGGATCCTACTGCAGCCTGTTTCAGGCAGTACTGAACGGCGGTTTCTGTCATGGATAAATCAGTTTCTGCTTCAATTGATGGAAGCACCCGGCGCAGTTCCTCTTCGCTATAGGATAAATAGCCTTTCTCAGAAAGCTTGGACTCCCAATTGTCTGTTAGTAGACCTTTTGCCATAGGACCTCTTCCAATCACGCTGACGTTTTGATCCTTAAGAAGAGAAAACCATTCCTCAGGACGTCTGTCGAGCAGACTGTACTGCATCATGACGGATACGATCGATGATTTTTCCAAGTACTGTTTAATGACATTTGGACGAATCGAGGATATTCCGTAATAACGGATGACGCCTTCTTTTTTCAGATCTTCAAACGCTTCAATCGTTTCGTCAATGTTATCTTCCATTGTGCCGCCATGCAGCTGATACAAATCGATGTAATCGGTCTTTAATCGTTTAAGGCTGTTTTTCACCGCTTCTTTTATATAGGCTTTAGAGGGATCCCACGTCCAGCCGTCTTTGTTCTCGTTCCAGCGGTTTCCGGCTTTCGTTGCAAGAATGATATCTTTTCTTCGTTTTTTTAAGGCATCGCCTACAAACTCTTCATTTAATCCGAAATCATACAAATCCGCTGTATCAAAATAATTGATTCCTTCATATAGAGCTGCATCAATGATGGATTCAGCCTGTTCTTTATCTGTTCCAAGAGACATGCAGCCAAGTCCCAATTCACTGACCATTAAATCTGATGTGCCCAATTGTCTTTTCTTCATCGTATCACTCCTGCCTATATGTCTTGCTTAGACATTAGTACAAGAGAGGTGAAAATGCAATTGTGACGCTTACTTATCTTTAGTCCACTGTTCAACCGTTTCATATTTCCGGCTGTATTCCTTCAGTTTTTCCCGGACTTCCCAAGCTTTGCCGACCAGCACGACGCCTTTGTCAAGAAGGTAGATCTTCATTATGCGCTCGCCTCGTTTCTTTCGTTAATTGGTGAGTAAGTATTAAGTTGTTCCGCGCCAAGCTTGTTTTTATCGATTCAAAGCTAAAAAGTGGCGTCAATCTAGATAGTGCTGCCACTTTTAATGATTCAAAGCTTAAGAAGTGGCGTCAATCTCCATAGTGCTGCTGAATCCGTCCTGCCTGAGCCAAACGGGCAGTTCCGCTTTTCGTATTGTCCAGCTCCATCGCCCAGCACCTCGGCCAGAACGGATTCGTCTGCCCGAGTTTGAACAGTCGGTTCCGCTTTTCTATATATGATAAAATATATGTGAAAAGCAGAATTTGCAGAACGCGGAGGAATGAGTATGAATCATTTAAAAGAAACAACAAAATCATCTGAAAAATTATTTTCCGGACGCATTATTGATTTGTACTTAGAAGAAGTAGAGCTTCCGAATGGAAAAACAAGCACAAGAGAAATTATTAAGCACCCGGGTGCGGTCGCTGTTATCGCCATTACTAAAGAGAACAAAATAGTCATGGTTCAGCAATACCGGAAAGCAATGGAGCGTGTCCTCGTTGAGATTCCTGCCGGCAAGCTTGAAAAAGGGGAACTTCCTGAGGTCACGGCTAAACGGGAATTAGAAGAAGAAACAGGGTACACAACGGATTCGCTGCAGCACTTAATCTCGTTTTATACTTCACCAGGGTTTGCGGATGAACTTGTCCATTTATATTTTACGGAAGAATTACAGATTTTAACCGAAAAGGCAGAGCTTGATGAGGATGAATTTGTAGATGTTCTGGAGTTGACACTTGAGGAAGCGCAGCAAATGATTGACGATCAGCGGATTTTCGATGCGAAAACAGCATACGCTGTTCAGTATTTGCAGCTGAAACTGGCGCTTCAAAAATAAGATGAATACCTATTTTGCAGATTTACATATTCATATCGGGCGAACCCGTTCCGGCAAACCAGTTAAGATTACTGCTTCAAATAAGCTTACGCTTGAAAATATTTTAATTGAAGCAAGCGGGCATAAAGGAATGGATATCATCGGAATTATTGACTGCCACGTACCCGAGATTTTGGATACGCTGGAGCAGGGGTTGAATGAAGGACTTTGGACAGAGCATGCTGAGGGCGGAATTCAATTCAAACAGACCACCATGATTCTTGGCTCTGAAATTGAAGTATATGACTCCACATGCAAAGGTCCATTGCATGTGCTCGTCTATATGCCGGCTATTCAGCAGATGAAGCAGTTTTCCGAATGGCTGTCTCTTCGGGTGAAAAATAGGACATTAAGTACGCAAAGAATATATGCAGATGCGCGGGTTCTTCAGGAAAAAGTAAACGAGCTTGGCGGCTTATTTATTCCGGCTCATATTTTCACGCCGCATAAAAGTCTGTACGGCAGCGGGGTATCTTCTTCACTTGAAGAAGTGTTGGATCCTGACTTGATTGATGCGGTTGAACTTGGCTTAAGCTCTGACACTGAAATGGCCTCCCAGCTGTCTGAACTGAATCCGTATCCTTTTCTGACAAACTCTGACGCACACTCTCTTGCTAAGATTGGGAGGGAGTATCAGAAGCTTCAATTAGAAGAGCCGTCCTTCGAAGAGTTGAAAAAAGCTCTAAAAGGAATAGGAAACCGGGGGATTCTTTCCAACCATGGTTTAAATCCGCTTTTAGGAAAGTATTATGGCACAACCTGCGAGAAATGCGGCACACAAAAAGAGTCAGTGGACACGGTTTGTCAAAGCTGCGGCAACAAAAGATCGACTAAAGGGGTCAGCACCCGCTTGAAAGAGCTCTCAGACAACAATGCTGAGAAACCGCACCGTCCTCCATATATTCATCAAGTGCCTTTGCAGTTTATCCCTGGAATCGGCCCAAAAACGCTTGAAAAATTGAAAACGGCGTTTGGAACTGAGATGGTCATTTTAAATGAAATCTCAAGAAAGGATCTTTTAATGGTCCTGCCGGCAAAAACAGCAGATTATATTATCGCAGCGAGGGAAGGGAAGCTTAGTGCTGTTCCTGGCGGGGGCGGAGTGTACGGGAAAATCGCTCCTGAATAATGAAGAGGCTGGGACAAAAGGTTTTCAGCCAAAGAATAATGCGAACTATTATGTGAAATTCCAACTTGAATTTCGTTTTAGTTCGGATTTTTTTCTTTGGCTCTTTTCATAAATATTGTTGCTACAGTACTAAATGTTAGAAACCTTAAGTGGATTGTAGCGGATAAACTTGACTCCTGCGTGAAATAGAGCAAAGTGGCTTAAAAAATCTTCGAAAACAAGCACGTATCACGCAATGTGCTGCCGTCTGCCGAAACATCATCCTGTCTAAGAACTCCTTCTAAAATAAATCCTAATTTCTCAGGTATGCGGCGGCTTCTTATATTCTCAGGATCACATCTGATTTCCACCCGTTTAGCCCCGAATTCTTCTGCAGCAAACAGCGTCAGAGCCTCAACCGCTTCCGTCATATAGCCTTTTCCGGCATATTTCGTTGAAATCCAATACCCAATTTCCACCTTCGGCACAACCCAGTCCATACGGTGAAAGCCTGTGCTTCCAATAAAATGACCCTGCTCACGGTCGAATATAAGCAGCCTCAGATCCTCGCGCAAGATGAACTTCGCACATGATTCTCTTATATTTGCTTCCGTCTCTTCAAGTGCAGGGGGTTTTTGAGCAAAAGGCATCCACGGTTTAAGCTCATTCAAAGATTCATTGACGGCGGCATTGACTACTTTTCCATCGCCCGGACGAGGAGCCCGGATATAGAGTCTTTCAGTCGTAATTTCAGTCGGAAAATCAATTAATAATGGATTTTTCATAACAAAACCGCCTTTCTGATTTTTTAGTATTATATTATACTTGGAAAAAAATGCAATGATAGAATGGCATAGTTTCTTCCTTTTTTCATACAATCTAGTAAGAGAACGCTAGGAGGAAGGTATATGCGCAAACATCCATTAAAAGCAATGATTATTCAGCATATAAAAGAACGCTCATCGCTTTATCTATTTGTATTTGTCTTGTTTTTGATGGGGGTCATTTTCGGTGCAGTCATTGTCAACAGCATGAATTTTACACAAAAAGAAGATTTGTATTTTTATTTAAGCCGGTTTTTCGGACAAGTATCTGAAGGGAAAGTGGCAAGCTCGGCCGAAATGCTTCAGCAGAGTTTCTTTCATAACCTGAAATATCTTGGTCTGATGTGGGTGCTCGGCATCTCAATTATCGGTTTGCCGGTCATTCTGATTATGTTATTCTTAAAAGGAATGGTCGTTGGATTTACGGTGGGATTTTTAGTCAATCAAATGGGATGGCAAGGCTTTATGCTTTCATTTGTATCGGTTTTGCCTCAGAATATAGTCTTAATACCGGCATTTATTATCATGGGGACGGTTGCAATCTCTTTCTCATTGAAAATTGTTAAGCAGCTGCTGATGAAAAAAACAAATTTAACAGAATCGCCTTTCGCCCTTTTTACGAAATACGCGGCCGTTTTTATGTTTATTTCAGCGCTGACGATGATTGCCTCAACTCTTGAGGCATATGCGTCGCCGATCCTGATGAAGAACGTCATTGAACTGGTTTCTAAATAGAATAATTTTTACTTAATAATCATTTCATTTATTAGATTGTAATTATTTTCGTTGGACACATCCCTTTCTTTTGATATAATGAATGAGGAACGTGGCGAGGGAGGAATGTGTGTTATGGAAAGCAGAATTGAGCGTATAAAGAAGCAGTTGCATTCATCCAGCTACAAGCTGACTCCTCAGCGCGAAGCTACCGTAAGGGTTTTGCTTGAACGCGAAGAAGATCACTTGAGTGCTGAAGATGTTTACCTCCTCGTTAAGGAAAAGGCGCCAGAGATTGGTTTAGCAACTGTTTATCGAACGTTAGAACTACTTACAGAACTTAAAATTGTCGATAAAATAAATTTTGGAGATGGCGTATCACGCTATGATTTAAGAAAAGAAGGCGCAGCCCACTTTCACCATCATCTTGTGTGCATCGAATGCGGCTCAGTCGCTGAAATTGAGGATGACCTCTTAGAAGATGTTGAACAGATTGTCGAACGCGACTTCAATTTTAAAATTAAAGATCATCGTCTGACGTTTCATGGCATATGCTACCGCTGTCAGGAAAAAGAAGAGAAAGAAGATGAACAATAAACCTTTCCGGTCAAACAGGAGAGGTTTTTTTGTATTTTCTAGTATAAAGTTTGTCCTTTTTGGCATATGTTTTAAGATGAGAGACCGGCCAAAGGAGGACTGCCGCGATGAGAGCAGCGAGAACACTATTTGATATGATTAAAGTATTTATCCTGTTTACTGGATTTACGATTCTTTTCTATTATGCTATCATTTGGATTAACTTAGAGTATGAAGAAATCCACCGATATGACCAGCCTGAGGGTGCAGCCCTGAAAGTCACGAAAATGGTGGCGGACGAAGAAGAGCACTGGCTTAATCGTCTGTTTTTCTTCTATTTAAACGGGGAGTAGAGGAGATTGAAAGATCAAATTCAGGATTTCATGCATTACCTGGTTGTGGAGAGAGGGCTTTCCCATAACACAATCATTTCGTATGAACGCGATTTAAAGAGCTATCATCAATTTCTTACTGCACAGGAGCAGCTTGCTTCATTTCAGGATGTCACTAGATTATCCATCATTCATTTTTTAAAATCATTGAAGGAAGCGGGAAAATCAAGCAAGACGATTGCACGCCATACCGCATCCATCCGCAACTTTCATCAGTTTCTTCTAAGAGAAAAAGCAGTCGATCATGATCCGACTGTACATATCGAATCTCCTCAAGTTGAACGGACACTGCCTAAAGTACTTTCTCTTACAGAAGTTGAAAAACTGCTAGATACTCCTAAATTGATTTCGCCATTCGGCTACCGGGATAAAGCGATGCTTGAGCTTCTTTACGCAACAGGCATCCGGGTAAGTGAAATGATCAATCTGGATTTGAGCGATGTTCATTTAACAATGGGATTTATCCGCTGCTTCGGAAAAGGAAACAAAGAGCGCATCGTTCCAATTGGCAGAACGGCGTCAGAAGCGCTTGAATCCTATATCGAAAAAGGCAGACCTAAACTAGCTTCAAAGAAAAAAACTACGGAAGCCTTGTTTTTAAATCATCATGGAAACCGCATGACCAGACAGGGCTATTGGAAGAACCTGAAAAAAATTGCCCTGGAGGCAGGCATCAGCAAAGAGCTGACCCCTCATACGCTTCGACATTCTTTTGCAACCCATCTGCTTGAAAATGGAGCAGACTTAAGGGCTGTTCAGGAAATGCTCGGACATGCCGATATTTCTACAACGCAAATCTATACTCATGTTTCAAAAACTAGATTAAAAGATGTATATAAACAATATCATCCGAGAGCTTGAAGTCATTCGCGCAGGTGCGATGGCTTTTTTTGTTCTGTTTGCGGGAATTGTTGCAGAATCAAATATGAAACAAGTATATTTACGGACAGCTTCATGTTTTAAAAAACGTGTAAAAGGAAAACAGAACTATAGAAGAATATCAAGATATCTATTGTCAGAAGGCATGAAAACGGTTTATACTTTAGATGTCAGACTTCTGACCAATAAAAGCAGCTAATCATTCCTGAACAAATGGGAATGTTATACAAAGAGTGATCTCTGAACGATTAAAGGAGGATTTACATGTCTGATTATACATATAAAAGAATATTTCTGATTGTCATGGATTCAGTGGGAATCGGCGAAGCGCCTGATGCAGCTGATTTTGGCGACACTGGCTCACATACTCTCGGACACATTGCAGAACATATGAACGGCCTGCAAATGCCGCACATGGCGAAGCTTGGATTGAGCAATATCGAAGAAATCCAGGGCATACCTGTGCAGGAAAAACCTCAAGCTTTCTATACGAAAATGAAGGAAGCATCTAACGGCAAAGATACGATGACAGGTCACTGGGAGATCATGGGTCTTCATATTGAAACACCATTTAAAGTATTCCCTGATGGATTCCCTGATGAATTGATCGGGGCTCTTGAAGAAAAAACAGGCCGAAAAATCATCGGCAACAAACCTGCTTCAGGAACGGAAATTTTAGATGAACTGGGCGAAGAGCACATGAAAACAGGAGCGCTGATTGTTTATACGTCTGCAGATTCCGTCTTGCAAATTGCCGCTCATGAAGATATTGTTCCGATTGAAGAGCAGCTGAAAATCTGTGAAATGGCCCGCGAAATGACACTTGATGAAAAGTATATGGTAGGCCGCGTAATTGCACGTCCGTTTGTAGGCAATCCGGGGAACTTCCAAAGAACGCCTAACCGTCATGATTATGCCTTAAAGCCGTTTGAGAGAACGGTCATGAATGAGCTGAAGGACGGAGGTCTAGATGTTATTGCAATCGGTAAAATCTCTGATATTTATGACGGGGAAGGAATTACAGATGCGCTTCGCACGAAATCCAATATGGATGGCATGGACAAGATTGCTGAAACAGCTGACCGCGACTTCACTGGTCTTAGTTTTGTCAATCTTGTAGACTTCGACGCACTGTACGGGCACAGACGCGATCCTGAAGGCTACGGTCTTGCACTTCAAGAGTATGATGCTCGTCTTCCTGAACTGCTCTCTAAATTAAAAGAAGATGATCTCTTAATTATTACAGCTGACCACGGCAATGATCCTGTTCATCACGGGACAGACCACACGCGTGAATACGTTCCTATGCTCGCTTACAGTCCAAGATTGGGTAGCGGTTCTGAGCTTCCGGTCCGTGAAACGTTTGCAGATATCGGGGCTACAATTGCTGACAACTTTAAAGTGAGCATGCCAAAGCACGGAAAAAGTTTCTTAATGGAATTAAAGAATTAAGGGGGAGCGGTAAATGAATATTCAGGAAATCAAACAATCTGCACAATATATGAAAGAAAAAGTAAAAGACCTGCCTGAGATCGGGTTGATTTTAGGATCTGGCCTTGGAGTACTCGCTGATGAGATCGAAAATGCGGTGAAAATTCCCTATGAGGAAATCCCGAATTTCCCGGTTTCGACTGTAGAAGGCCACGCAGGACAGCTTGTATTCGGCACATTAAAAGGAGCTAACGTTGTTGCCATGCAGGGACGTTTCCATTTTTACGAAGGGTACGACATGAAAAAAGTGACGTTCCCTGTACGTGTGCTGAAGGAAATGGGTGTAAACACGATCATTGTTACAAATGCTGCCGGCGGAGTAAATGAATCGTTTGAACCTGGTGATTTAATGATTATTTCTGATCATATTAATAACATGGGGACAAGCCCATTAATCGGACCAAATGATTCTGATCTAGGCGTCCGTTTCCCTGATATGTCTCAGGCATACAGCAGAGAGCTCAGAACGCTTGCTAAAAATGCGGCTTCCGGGCTTGGCATAAAAGTTCAGGAAGGTGTCTATGTAGGAAACACAGGACCTGCATATGAAACGCCTGCAGAGGTGCGTCTTGCACGCGTGCTTGGAGGAGATGCTGTTGGCATGTCTACAGTTCCCGAAGTAATCGTAGCCAATCATGCAGGGATGAAAGTGCTTGGGATTTCATGCATTTCAAATATGGCAGCCGGTATTTTAGATCAGCCATTATCACATGATGAAGTCATGGAAACGACTGAAAAAGTAAAAGCTAATTTCTTGAATCTAGTGAAGAAAATTGTTTCAGACATACACGAATCAAACTGACAAAGGGTGGGTAAATCATGAGAATCGTTGACTTAATTGAAAAAAAACGTGACGGTAAGGAACTGACGAAAGAAGAAATCAGCTTTATCATCAAAGGCTATACAAATGGGGATATTCCGGATTATCAAATGAGTGCTTTAACAATGGCCATCTATTTTAAAGGCATGACAAAGGAAGAGCGCGCTCAATTGACGATGGAGATGGTTCATTCTGGCGATACGATTGATCTAAGCAAAATCGAAGGCATTAAAGTAGATAAGCACAGCACAGGCGGCGTAGGCGATACAACGACTCTTGTGCTGGGACCTCTTGTGGCTGCAGTCGGCGTTCCGGTTGCTAAAATGTCAGGCCGCGGTCTTGGCCATACTGGAGGCACAATCGATAAGCTTGAAGCTGTTCCTGGCTTCCACGTTGAAATCGAAAACGATGAGTTCATCAAATTAGTCAATCAGAATAAAATTGCTGTCATTGGCCAAAGCGGAAACCTGACTCCAGCTGATAAAAAACTTTACGCTTTGCGTGATGTAACAGCTACAGTTGACAGCATTCCATTGATTGCAAGCTCGATCATGAGCAAAAAAATCGCTGCAGGTGCAGATGCGATCGTTCTAGATGTGAAAACAGGAGCAGGCGCATTTATGAAAGATCTTGATGATGCGAGAGAGCTTGCACAGGCAATGGTTGAAATCGGAAATGCTGTCGGCCGCAAAACGATGGCTGTTATTTCAGACATGAGCCAGCCGCTTGGTTATGCAATCGGGAACGCTTTAGAAATTAAAGAAGCGATTGATACATTAAAAGGCGAAGGACCTGAGGATCTTCATGAGCTTTGCTTAACGCTTGGAAGCTACATGGTATTCTTGGCTGAAAAAGCCTCTTCACTTGAGGAAGCAAGAGCGATGCTTGAGGAAGTTATCCAAAATGGAAAAGCGCTTGAAACACTGAAAATCTTCTTAGAAGCTCAAGGCGGAGACGGTTCAGTTGTGGATGATCCAAGCAAGATGCCTCAGGCGAGCTACAAAGTAGAACTTGAAGCAAAAGAAGACGGCTACGTTTCTGAGATCGTGGCAGATTCTGTTGGAGTTGCAGCAATGTGGCTTGGTGCAGGACGAGCAACAAAAGAATCAGAAATTGACCTTGCTGTAGGCCTTATGCTGAATAAAAAAATCGGGGATGCTGTTAAAAAAGGCGATTCGCTAGTAACGATTTACAGCAATCAGCAAGATGTGGAACAAGTGAAAACAAAGCTGTATGAAAGCATTAAAGTAACAGCTGACTCAGTAAAAGCACCGCCGCTTGTTCACGATACAATTAAAGAATAATAGTACAAGAAAGCCGGGAGAAAATCCCGGCTTTTTGTATGCAATTTTTTCTTGTCCGCAAGTATATTTTTTCTTCAATTGGAAAAAATGGGGGTGTATAAGAATGGAGGGTTTGGAGATGAAACGTCTACTATCTACCGTAGCGATTAGCACCATGATATTAACCATTGCATCACCGGCATTTGCAAAAGAAGGTTCAGTACAGCTTGCAGATCAGGCAAAATCAGCTGTTCTGATTGAACGTGACACCGGAAACATTCTATATGATAAAAACAGTGATGAAAAACTTCCTCCGGCAAGTATGACGAAAATTATGACGATGCTGCTGATTATGGAAGAGATTGATAAAGGCCAGCTCAAAATGGATGAAAAAGTCCGTACGAGCGAACATGCTGCCTCTATGGGCGGTTCTCAAATTTTCCTTGAGCCTGGAGAAGAAATGACCGTTCATGAAATGCTGAAAGGGATTGCGATTGCCTCAGGAAATGATGCATCTGTAGCCATGGCTGAGAGAATTGCAGGGTCTGAAGATGCGTTTGTTGAAAAAATGAACAATCGGGCAAAAGAACTCGGGCTGAAGAACACTTCCTTTCAAAACCCGACAGGTCTTCCTGAAAAAGATCATTACAGTACAGCACATGATATGGCCGTTATGGCAAAAGAGCTATTGAAATTCGAAGGCATTACAAAATACACAGGTCAATATGAAGATTATTTGCGTCAGGATACAGACAAAAAATTCTGGCTGGTCAATACAAACCGCCTTGTGAAATTTTATAAAGGCGTAGATGGTGTAAAAACAGGGTTTACGAATGAAGCAAAATATTGTTTAACTGCTACAGCCAAAAAAGGTAACATGCGTGTCATTGCTGTCATCATGGGTGCTCCTACACCAAAAGACCGCAATGCGCAGGTGACAAAAATGCTCGATTACGCATTCAGCCAGTATGAAACACATCCTTTATTTAAACGAAATGAAGTTGTGGCGAATATGAAAATCAGCAAAGGAAACAGCAAAAAACTCAACCTTGTTACTTCAGAGCCGATTTCGGTTTTGACGAAAAAAGGCGGAAGTGTCAAAGATGTTACTCAGGAAGTTGTCATGAAGCAGAATTTGCAGGCTCCTCTGAAAAAAGGGGATGAACTTGGAAAACTGATTCTGAAAAAAGACAATAAAGTTGTGGTAGAAAGTCCTCTTGTAGCTGAGGGCGACATAGAGCAGGCAGGTTGGTGGACACTCTTTAAACGAGTTCTTGAAGACTTCGCGAAATCAGGCTGACTGCATGAAGAAGTCTAGCTGATGTTGGCGAATCTCCACTAGTTTTGTCATAGGGCAGGAAAAGCACATCAAAACCTCGAAACAGACATTATCCAGAAATTGAAGGAGGAGTATGGATGAGTCTAGCAGTAGAGCTTGATGTAAAGCAATCTGTCCTGTGCATTCGTCTGATCGGAGAATTGGATCATCACACGGCGGAGGAATTGCGGCAGAAAGTGACAGAAATTCTTGCATCAGAAGACATTCAGCATATCGTGCTGAACTTGGAGCAATTATCCTTTATGGACAGCTCTGGTTTGGGCGTAATTCTTGGAAGATATAAGCAAGTGAAGCAATTTGGCGGAGAAATGGTCGTTTGTGCAATTTCTCCTTCAGTGAAAAGACTGTTCGATATGTCTGGGCTGTTTAAAATCATTCGTCTTGAGCCATCGGAGGAAAAAGCGCTGATGACATTGGGGGTGGCATCATGAAAAATGAAATGAACCTTCAATTTTCAGCCCTCAGCCAAAATGAATCCTTCGCCCGGGTGACTGTTGCGGCATTTATTGCTCAGCTTGATCCTACGCTTGATGAGTTAACCGAAATCAAGACAGTTGTCTCTGAAGCGGTGACCAATGCCATTATTCATGGCTATGATAATGATCCAAGCGGTATTGTTTACATCTCAGTAACACTCGAAGACAGTGTGGTCAGGCTGTCGATCAGAGATGAGGGCATGGGAATACCTGATGTAGAGGAAGCAAGACAGCCGCTTTATACGACAAAGCCGGAACTTGAACGATCAGGTATGGGTTTTACAATCATGGAGAATTTCATGGATGAAGTGCAGATTGAATCATCAAAATCACGGGGTACAGCGGTAAAGCTTACAAAACACTTATCGAAAAGCAAAGCTTTAGTAAATTAAGGAGACTTGCTATGGATGTGGAGGTCAAGAACGATATCTCAAAAACACAGTTAAAGGACCATGAAGTAAAAGCGTTGATTAAGCGCAGCCAGCAGGGCGATCAAACAGCCAGAGATACCATCGTTGAGAAAAACATGCGTCTTGTGTGGTCTGTTGTTCAGAGGTTTTTAAATCGGGGCTACGAAGCAGATGACCTGTTTCAAATTGGCTGCATCGGCCTTTTGAAATCGGTAGATAAGTTTGATTTATCCTACGATGTAAAATTCTCAACCTATGCTGTACCGATGATTATTGGTGAAATTCAGCGCTTTATCAGAGATGACGGCACAGTAAAAGTGAGCCGTTCCCTAAAAGAACTGGGCAATAAAATCAGAAGGGCCAAAGATGATTTATCGAAATCATTAGGCAAGGTGCCGACTGTTTCTGAAATTGCAGCCTACCTTGAAATCACATCTGAAGAAGTCGTTCTTGCACAAGAAGCGGTACGCGCACCTTCCTCCATCCATGAAACCGTTTATGAAAATGACGGTGATCCCATCACACTCCTTGATCAAATCGCTGATTCAGGAGAGACGAAATGGTTTGATAAAATTGTCCTGAAGGATGCAATTAAAGAGCTCGATGAACGTGAAAAGCTGATTGTTTATTTAAGGTATTACAAGGACCAGACGCAATCAGAAGTTGCTGAGCGGCTGGGCATATCACAAGTTCAAGTATCGAGGCTCGAGAAGAAAATTCTCCAGCAGATGAAAGACCGCATGGATCAATAACATGGAAAAGACATGTCCGATATGGAGGTGTCTTTTTTGCTTTTTAGAAAATAAATGCAGAATAAGCGGGCATACTTTTTTTGAACATTGAATCTTGAAGATGTCCGGAGAATAAGACTGACTTAGCGGAGAATAAAAAGTCCGAATCAGATAGTAAGCAGGCAAATCCGGCTGGTAAACAACGATCCAATCAACACCCGCCATTAATTACTGCATCAACGAACCCTTTGGTAATTAATGGACCATTCGTGCAATCTGCATGATATAAATTCTTCCAATGCATACTACAGATACAATCCTATTTTCAGGAAGTGAAATGTGATGGAAAAAACGGTGTACATCAGACTGCGTCATCGCGTACAAGTCCATCCGGACGATTGTATTACCGTCTCTAAGATTGCTCAGATTGTTGCCGGAAAGCAGCTTCGCGACATGATTGGAGAACTTGAGGTCCATAAAGTTCAGCCAAGTGACAAAAACATTGTTGTGATTGATGTCATGCGCGTGCTGTCTGAAGTACATAAAACAGATCCTGATATAGATGTTCAGGCGGTTGGGCCGGCCCAGACGATTGTTGAAATTATTTATCAAAAGAAGACGTATTCTCCTGTTTTATTCGCACTTGTTTGGCTGCTGCTCTTTGTCGGTGCAGCTCTTGCGATTATGAATTTTCACGAAGATGTCAGCATGCAGCTTGTGCATAAGCGTCTTTATACCATTATTACAGGTGAGACATCAGAACATCCTCTTATATTGCAGATTCCATATTCCATTGGCCTCGGATTAGGGATGATTCTTTTCTTCAATCACCTTTTCAAGAAAAGAATTAATGAAGAGCCAAGTCCTCTTGAGGTAGAAATGTTCAACTACCAGCTTGATATGGATATGTACGTATCGATGAAAGAAAATAAAGAGAGCATGAAGAAAATTGATGACAATTAATATTCTGATCACCATTTTCATCGGACTCTCGGGAGGTCTTGCAGTCGGCTCTGGCTTTGTAGCCTTTTTAACTGTGCTTGGCATCATACCGAGGTTAACGCAGCTGACGAAAACAGTCGATATGATTCAAGCTTATGAATGGGCTATCGTAGCCGGTGCCATTACAGGGGGATGGGTAAGTCTCAGAGACTCCAAGCTTTACTTATCAGAGTTTTTTCTTGTACCGATTGGATTAATAAATGGAATCTTTATCGGCATGCTTGCTGCCGCGCTAACAGAAGTTTTAAATGTCTTTCCAATTATGGCTAAACGGATTGGGATTGCTGATAAAATCGTGATTCTTTTAATGGCCATCGTTTTTGGCAAAGTAGCAGGCTCGCTGTTTCACTGGCTTTATTTTGTTGACCAATAAGACATGAGAGGAGAAAGAAATGAGTACCTCAAAATTGAAAGATGATTATAAAAACAACATTAAAACCTATCAGCCTAAACCGCCTTATCTTTTGAACTGCATAAAGGCTTTCGTTATTGGAGGTCTGATTTGCACATTAGGTCAGGCTATTCAGAATATGTACATGACCTTTTTTGACTTTACTGAAAAAACAGCGGGGAATCCAACTGTAGCCACTTTAATTCTCATTTCAGCACTGCTGACGGGCTTTGGTATTTATGATCGAATCGGACAATTTGCCGGTGCGGGGTCAGCTGTTCCTGTTACTGGATTTGCAAACTCCATGACAAGTGCGGCGCTTGAGCACCGCAGTGAGGGATTAGTTCTTGGTGTAGCTACGAACATGTTTAAACTGGCAGGCTCAGTTATTGTATTTGGGGTTGTTGCAGCATATGTTGTTGGAATTATCCGGTATCTATATGGATTGGCATTTTAACGAGGAGGTGTCTGAGCAATGAGGTTGACTGGAAAACAGACATGGCAATTTGAGAATCAGATTTATGTGCAGGCAAGCGGTACAGCTGTCGGTCCAAAAGAAGCAGATGGGCCCTTTGGAAAATTATATGATAAAACCTATGATGATCTTCACTGTGATCAGGATAATTGGGAGCTTGCGGAAAGACGTTTGATGGAAGATGCGATTGAACATGCATTGAAAAAAGGGAATTATACGAAAGAAGACATCGATTTTTTCCTTGCTGGAGATCTATTAAATCAGAATGTAACGGCAAATTATACAGCCAGGCAAAATAAGATTCCTTTTCTATGTATGTTCGGTGCTTGCTCAACTTCAATGGAAACGCTTGCGGTAAGTTCAGCACTTGTAGACGGGGGATTTGCTAATCGCGTCATGGCAGCTACGAGCAGCCATAATGCAACAGCTGAAAGACAATTTCGTTATCCAACAGAATATGGCGGGCAAAAACCGGATACTGCACAATCGACGATTTCAGGTTCAGGGGCCGTCATCGTAAGCCGTGATCCGAGTGACATTATGATTACTTCGGCAACGATTGGAAGAGTGGCGGATCTTGGGATTACAGACCCATTTGATATGGGGTCCGCGATGGCGCCGGCAGCTGCCGATACGATTGCGCAGCATTTTAAAGATTTGAACAGCAAGCCTGAAGACTACGATTTGATTGTGACAGGGGATTTGGCATCTGTCGGAAGCCCGATTCTAAAGGACCTGCTGAAAGAAGAAGGATACGACGTATATGCAAATCATAATGACTGCGGATTAATGATTTACCGCCCTGATCAAAATGTCTTTGCAGGCGGAAGCGGATGCGGGTGTTCTGCAGTTGTCACCTACAGCCACATTTTTAATGAACTGAGGAGCGGAAACCTTAATCGTGTGATGGTTGTTGCAACAGGCGCGCTGCTTAGTCCGACAATGATTCAGCAAAAAGAGTCGATACCGACTATTGCTCATGGCGTCGTGTTTGAACGTGTGAACAGGGGTGTGATCGGATAATGGAATATTTAATTGCGTTTGTAGTAGGCGGAGCAATATGCGTCATCGGCCAGCTGCTCCTAGACGTGGCAAAATTGACACCGGCTCATGTCATGAGTTCGTTTGTTGTAGCTGGTGCCATTCTTGACGGCTTTGGGATCTATGATAATTTTATTGAATTTGCCGGGGCAGGGGCCACTGTTCCAATTACAAGCTTCGGACATTCTTTGCTGCATGGTGCAATGCATCAGGCAGATGAACACGGCATTATTGGAATCGGAATCGGAATTTTTGAATTGACATCAGCGGGGATTTCTTCAGCAATCGTCTTTGCATTTTTTGTAGCACTTATTTTCAAGCCGAAAGGATAAGATCATCCTATGACAGAAACGAGAAGGGTCATATTAGTAACAGACGGGGATGTTTATGCAGCTAAAACCATTGCGTATGCTGCAAAGCAGATCGGCGGGAGGTGCATCTCTCAGTCAAAAGGCAATCCAACTTTTTTAACGGGGCCTGAGATTGTGAAGTTAATTTTGAAAACACCTTACGACCCTGTTTTTGTCATGTTTGATGATTGCGGTTTATTGGAAGAGGGACCAGGTGAAAGAGCCATGAAGTACGTAGCGGAACATCCGCAGGTTGATGTGCTTGGTGTGATTGCAGTTGCAGCAAAAACGCACGGATCAGAGTGGACGAATATTGACGTTTCCATTGACCGTGACGGACTTATCTCTGAGTACGGTGTGGATAAGAGCGGAATCCGTGAATTTGAGGTAGGGAAAATGACTGGAGATACGGTGTATTGCCTCGACAAACTGGATGTACCTATCATAGTCGGCATTGGGGACATCGGTAAAATGTCCCGTAAAGACAGTTTAGATCATGGATCACCGATAACTATGAAGGCGGTAGAACTGATTCTTGAAAGGAGCGGCATGGCAGATGAGCGAAAACGTGAAACAAAAGACATCAATCTCTCCTAAGCTCGTTGTAAATGAGAATTATTTTAAAAATCATGTAGGGTTAAATCAGAGTTTTGACTTGGGTGTCCGTAAAATTACTGTGATGGGCATTGGCGTGAATCTGTATTATGTTAATGGACTTTGCGATACCTCCTACATCATTCAGCTTTTAAAAGAATTAATTGAGATAAATGATTATGAACACGAGAAGATGAAAGTCAATGAAATCGTCGAAAACCGCTTAGTGAATCAGCAGGTTCAAAGAATTAAAACGATCGATGAAGCCGTTGATCAAGTGCTGTCAGGCCTTGTCGTCTTTATGATTGAAGGGTGCGATTACGGGCTGGTTGTTGATGTAAGGAGCTATCCCGGCAGAAACCCTGAGGAACCGGATACTGAAAAAGTCGTAAGGGGATCAAGAGACGGATTTGTAGAGAATATCATTGTGAATACAGCCCTTATCCGAAGAAGAATCAGGGATGAACGCTTAAGGTATTCGATGATGAAGGTCGGTGAGCGTTCAAAAACGGATATCTGTCTTTGTTACATAGAAGATGTTGCTGACCCGAATTTGATAGAAGTTGTTAAAAAAGAGCTCGAAACAATTAAAATTGACGGTCTGACTATGGCGGATAAAACGGTGGAAGAATTTTTAGTCAAGCAGGGCTATAATCCTTATCCCCTTGTCAGATATACAGAGCGGGCAGATGTAGCAGCCAATCATTTATTAGAAGGTCATGTATTAATTATTGTGGATACATCGCCAAGTGTGATTATAACCCCGACAACCTTCTTCCATCACGTGCAGCATGCAGAAGAGTACCGCCAGGCGCCTGCTGTCGGAACGTTTTTAAGGTGGGTTCGTTTCCTTGGGATTATCGGTTCAATCCTTATCGTTCCCTTGTGGTTTATGTACGTACTTCAGCCTTCTTTATTGCCGGAGAACATTGCCTATATCGGGCCGAATGAGCAAAAGAATATTCCGATTGTCGTTCAGATATTCATGGCCGATCTGGGTATCGAATTTTTAAGAATGGCCGCCATTCATACACCAACCGCTCTTTCTGTTGCGATGGGATTAATTGCAGCGGCATTGATCGGGCAAATTGCAATTGATGTAGGGCTCTTTGTACCGGAAGTTATTTTATATGTGGCCATTGCTGCAATCGGCACGTTTGCCACTCCAAGCTATGAACTCAGCATCGCCAATAAGATGATGCGGCTTGTTCTGCTGCTGTCAGTTGCTTTATTCAAGGCAGAAGGATTGGTCATTGGCGCAACCGCCATCTTTTTATTCCTGACACACATCCGGTCTCTGAATACGCCATACCTATGGCCATTCCTTCCATTTAATCCGAAAGCATTCTGGCAGATTCTCATTCGCACATCTGTTCCTGGAGCGAAAATCAGGCCTAGTATTGTCCATCCCCAAAATGTAAGAAAACAGCCTCGCTGAGATTGAAAGTACATGGCTTTTGTGATATTGTAAGTTTAATTTACCTGAAGGAAACGAATAAAAGGACAGTTGTTAAAGCCATGAGTCAGCGACTGTCTTTTTGTCCTTTTTACCCGAGATGAAAGAGGGAATGTTAAATTGTTCTTACATGGAAGCAGTAAAGTTAACGAGCGGAATCACCTGGAAATTGGCGGAGTTGATGCGGCCGAACTGGCATCGAAATATGGAACACCCCTGTACATCTATGATGTTGCGCTTATTCGCGACCGTGCGAGAAGCTTTAAGAATACATTTGAAAAGCTTGGAGTAAAAGCTCAGGTTGCCTATGCAAGCAAAGCCTTTTCATCCGTTGCGATGTTTCAGCTGGTTGAAGAAGAGGGATTATCACTGGATGTAGTTTCAGGGGGAGAGCTTTATACGGCTGTTACAGCGGGTTTCCCTGCCGATAGAATCCACTTTCATGGAAATAATAAGAGTAAAGAAGAATTAGAAATGGCGATCAAGCTGAAAATCGGCTGTATCGTGGTTGATAATTTTCACGAAATAGAGCTTCTGAAAGAACTTGCTTCACAAGAAAATACAGTCGTACCGATTCTGCTCAGGGTTACTCCTGGAGTTGAAGCGCATACGCATGATTACATTACAACAGGTCAAGAGGATTCAAAATTTGGGTTTGATCTGCAAAATGGCCAAGTAGAACGTGCAATGGAAAATGTTCTTTCTTCATCTGCCTTCAACATGCTCGGCTACCATTGCCACATTGGATCACAAATCTTTGATGCAACCGGTTTCGTTCTCGCTGCAGAAAAAATATTCACTAAAGTCAGCTATTGGAGAGATACCTTCCAGTATGAACCGAAAGTAGTGAACTTGGGCGGAGGATTTGGCATCCGCTATACGGATGAGGATGAACCGCTTCCGGCTACTTATTATGTTGAAAAAATCGTTAAAAGCATTAAAGGTCTTGTGGCCGAAAACGGCATTGAAATGCCGGAAATCTGGATTGAGCCGGGCCGTTCACTTGTTGGCGATGCCGGAACAACCATCTATTCCATCGGGTCTGAAAAAGAAGTGCCGAATATCCGCAAGTATGTATCTGTTGACGGCGGAATGAGCGATAACATTCGCCCTGCCCTCTATCAGGCAAAATATGAAGCGGCGCTTGCAAACCGCATGAATGATAAAAATGATGAGGCTGTTTCAATCGCAGGAAAATGCTGTGAAAGCGGCGATATGCTGATTTGGGATCTGCCGCTTCCAAAGGCAAACCCTGACGATCTGCTGGCTGTGTTCTGTACAGGAGCATACGGCTATTCCATGGCGAACAATTACAACCGCATTCCGCGTCCTCCGGTTGTTTTTGCGGAAAATGGGGAAGAACAGCTTGTGATTAAAAGAGAAACGTATCAGGATTTAGTTGCACTGGATTTGCCTTTAAAATCAAAAGTGACGCAAAGTTAAGATAAAAAAAAGACGAGTCGGCCGGCTCGTCTTTTTTTCGGTTTATGCATTATCTTTATTGCTGAAAATGGAGATGATCGCATTCCATAGAGCGATGAAAAACTCCTTCAGCTGATCAAGGAAGTTTTGTCCTTCCTCTGAATCTATAAACTTAGAAATCTTATCTTTTGCTTTATCAAGCTGCTGTCCGACTTGATCCCAGTCAACGTTGACTTCTTTCATTTTGTTAAATAATTCAACGAGACTGTTAATTTCTTCTTCTGACAGAGTGATGCCAAGGTCGCTTGCCGCTTTTTCAATTAATTCGCGGAATTCCGCATCTGTTTCCGGCACGCCATTATTTGCGATTTCTTCTTTAATTTTCGCCATTAGCGCACTCGCATTTTCTTCGCCGACTTTATCTCCAAGCTCTGCTGTTTTGACAAGCTCTTCGTTTGCCACCTGCTTGACTTCTTCTGGAATGGCTTCATCCGAAGTAACTTCGTATGCTTTTAATAATCCGGTCAGCGCCGCCGTTCCGGAAACTTCAAAAGGAGCGGTAACCTGGATTGTTGCATCCTTTACACCCGCTGTCATCAGGGCATTCAAGTACATTTCATCTGTTACCCAATTAATGTTTTTTGTATCTACTTCAAGACCTGATCCGCTTTTTTCAATTGTAATGGCTGACGATGAAATCGCCTTTGTTCCAATCTGGGCTTTAGGAATGTAGTTTCCTAAATATTTATGTTCCTCTTCATTCGTCACTTCAATAACCTGTGAATTGTCATCAGCGCCCATCTCGCTAAGCATAGACTGCTTCTGCTCTTCTGTTAAGTTCTTTCCGAGTGTGATAATTTTATCTCCGGCAGCTGCATCTGCAAGCCCGATCGTCGGGAACGCAAATAATGCAAACGCCATAATAGAAACCAATATCTTTTTCAAAAAAAGACCTCCTTAGTTCATGACAGCAACCTTCATTATAGTATTTTTTTCTGATTGGGAACAGAGTTTTTTGGCTGTCGTATCTTCTTGGTGCGGCGGCAGACGATCTCCTTGGCTTTCTTGAACGTATTATAGTAGAATGAATAACGTTCAGTCTATTAGACGAAAAAAAGAAGCAGGAGGTTTCATACATATGAAAAAAGGTCAAATTACAATGGAAAACGGCGATCAATTAGTGATCGAATTTTATCCTGAGGCAGCTCCAAAAACAGTTGAAAACTTTGAGAAGCTTGCAAACGAAGGCTTCTACAACGGAGTAAACTTCCACCGTGTTATTCCAGGCTTTGTTGCACAAGGCGGAGACCCGACGGGAACAGGCGCTGGCGGCCCTGGCTACTCTATTAAATGTGAAACAGCAGGAAACCCTCACAAGCATGTAGCTGGAGCATTATCAATGGCTCATGCAGGCAAAGACACAGGCGGCAGCCAGTTCTTCATCGTTCACGAGCCGCAGCCTCATTTAAATGGCGTTCACACTGTATTCGGCCAAGTGGTTGAAGGCATGGACAACATTTATAAAATCAAGCAAGGCGATGTTATGAAAGAAGTTAAAGTCTGGGAAGAATAAAAATAGAAAAAAAGCTGGCCGCATGCGGTCAGCTTTTTTGCATATATTTGAGCTAGTTAACCGCCTGCAGCAGGCGCAGCTGCATTACGCTGACCTAATTCCTGATCTAACATAAGGATCGCTGCCGGGTTGTCTTTTGCTAGTGTTAACCTATCCACAATGGTTTGAGCCTGAGCTTCTTCGTCGATTTGTTCAAGGAGGAACTCTTGGATAAAGATGGCCGTTTGTTCATCTGTTTGTTTCATATAATTGTAGGCCTGGCGGTAAGAGTTTGTGACAAACTGCTCATGCTCAAGAACCTTTTGAAATGTTTCCAAAGGCCTTCCAAATTCAGATGGCTGTGCAGGAAGTGCCTGAATCTCCACTAAACCGTTCTTGTCAGTAACGTAATTAATCAGTTTCAGCATATGCGTCCGTTCTTCCTCTGCCTGTAGTCTCAGCCAAGCAGCCATACCGGTATAACTGCGGGTTGCCATATAAGCTGACATGGCAAGATACAGAGTTGTAGATACATGCTCAATCTGAATTAAGTTATTGAGAAGCTTCCTTATCTGCTCATCAAGCATTCTATCCCTCCTAAAAATGGATTACATTTTAATGTATTTATGAAAAACGGTTATATGCTAAGTGGAGTTGGGGATAAGTTGAAACTCCGCTTTTAAGTTTATTCATTGCATAATTCTCACACTCTCGTTAAAATGGTAGAAAGGAAAACTTAATATTCATTGAAATCCTTCGGGGCAGGGTGAAATTCCCAACCGGCGGTGATAAAGCAAAAGCTTTTAAGTCCGTGACCCGGCTGCATTTATTGCGGGCGGTGGATCTAGTGAAAATCTGGAGCCGACAGTATAGTCTGGATGGGAGAAGGAACACAATGTGAACACGCGGGTATTATTTTTCTGAAAAAACAGGAGAATAGTACTCTTGTTTGGCATGCATATGTGACTGAAATCCCTTACAAAGCCCCAGGTATCTATTACCTTGGGCTTTTTATTTTATGCTAAAAGGGGGGGCAGTGCATTGAAAGATCAGGATTATATGAAAGTGGCCCTTCAGCTCGCAGAACAAGGTTCTGGACAAACAAGTCCTAACCCGCTCGTAGGAGCTGTTGTAGTGAAAAATGGACAGATTGTTGGAATGGGAGCCCATTTAAAAGCAGGCGAACCTCATGCTGAAGTACATGCTATCAGGATGGCAGGCTCACACGCCGAGGATTCAACCGTCTATGTGACGCTCGAGCCTTGCAGTCATCATGGAAAAACACCTCCGTGCGCTGACCTGCTCATTTCTTCAAAGGTGAAAAGAGTGGTTGTTGCAGCGGAAGACCCGAATCCGCTTGTAGCAGGAAGAGGAATGAAGAAGCTTCAGGCTGCTGGAATCGAAGTGGTTTCAGGAGTATTAAGTAACGAAGCAGAAGAGCTGAATAAAGTCTTTTTCCATTACATTCAAACGAAACGTCCTTTTGTCACACTAAAATGGGCGGGCAGCCTTGACGGAAAAACCGCTACTGTCACAGGTGAAAGCAAATGGATAACCGGTGAACCGGCAAGGAAAGATGTACACAAATACCGGGAAGTTCACGATGCGATTTTAGCTGGCGTGGAAACCGTGATAAAAGATGATCCATCCCTGACTTGCCGGCTTGAAAACCCGAAAAAGCAGCCAGTCAGAATTGTTTTGGATACGCACCTTAGAACACCGGAAACGGCTGCTTTGGTCAACGATGGTCTTTCACCTGTATGGATTATTACCGGCAGTGAAGCTTCTCCTGAAAGGATTGAGTCTTTTCGAAAGAAAAACGCGGTTATCATTCAAATGAATACTCCGGCTATTAAGATAGATGATCTTCTTCACCTGCTGGGAGAAAGAAACATCACATCGCTGTTCGTAGAGGGCGGCGCCACAGTTCATGGCAGTTTTATAAAAAGCGGGCTGTTCAATCAAGTGGTGAGTTATACTGCCCCGATGCTCATCGGCGGAAAAGAGGCACCTCCTGCAGTAGCCGGTGCAGGCTTCAGCCGTATAAATGAGGCAATCCGACTAAGAATAAAAGAAACTGAGATACTCGGAGATGATCTAAAAATAGTCTGTGTGAAAAAAGAGGGGTGACAAGGGAATGTTTACCGGAATCATTGAGGAAATCGGCACAATCGCGAGTATGCAGGGAACTGAGAATGCGATTGAAATGACCATACAAGCAGAGAAAATTACAGATTATGTGAATCTTGGGGACAGTATTTCCGTTAATGGCGTTTGTTTAACAGTGACAGCCTACACTGCTGGATCGTTTACTGTGGATGTGATGCCCGAAACAGTCAAAGCAACTTCCCTGAATTCGCTTGTGCCTGGTTCATCTGTCAATCTGGAGCTGGCGATGTCCGCCAATGGACGCTTCGGAGGTCATTTTGTATCAGGGCATGTTGACGGCACCGGAACCATCATCCGCAAAAAGCCTTCAGCCAATGCGGTCTACTATGAAATCAAGGTGAGTAAAGAAATAACGTCAACATTAGTCATGAAAGGCTCCATAGCCATTGACGGCATCAGCCTAACCATATTTGGTTTAGAGGATGAAAAAGTAACGGTATCAATTATTCCCCACACATTGTCTGAAACAGTGCTTGGTGGCAAAAAGGCAGGGGATACCGTAAATATCGAATGTGATATGCTCGGAAAATATGTCAAAAAGTTTGTAATGCAGTCAGATTCAAAATCTTCATCTTTAACACCGGATTTTCTAAAAGAAAATGGTTTTTATTAGAATGGGGGATCATCATGACATTTCATTCCATTAAAGAAGCTTTAGACGATTTAAAACTTGGAAAAACAGTCATCGTAGTAGATGATGAAGACCGCGAAAACGAAGGTGATTTTATTGCGCTGGCTGAATATGCAACGCCTGAGGTTATTAACTTCATGATTAAGCACGGCAGAGGGCTGGTTTGTGTACCCCTGACAGAGGAATATGCTGAGAAGTTTAATTTTCATCCTATGGTAAATGACAATACAGATCCGCATGGCACTGCCTTTACGATCAGTATTGATTACAAAACAACCAAAACAGGAATCAGTGCATCAGAACGCTCAGAAACCATTAAAGCTATTTTAAAAGAAGATGCAGAGCCGCTTGATTTTAAAAGACCCGGCCATATTTTCCCTCTCATTGCAAAAGAGGGCGGAGTTTTAAGAAGAGCAGGGCATACAGAGGCAGCGGTTGATCTGGCTAAACTCTGCGGAGTGAGCCCGGTCGGAGTTATTTGTGAAATTATTAAAGAAGATGGCGAAATGGCGCGGGTTCCTGATTTAATTGAAATTGCCAAAGAGCTTGATTTAAAAATGATTACCATCAAGGACTTGATTCATTACCGCAATATGTCAGATGCTCTAGTGAAAAGAGAAGCGGACATAAAACTCCCGACTGAATTCGGCATGTTCAGGGCAGTCGGATATTCAAATATCCTTGACGGTAAAGAACATATTGCCCTTGTTAAGGGAGAGATTTCAGAAGATAAGCCGACACTTGTCCGAGTTCATTCTGAATGTCTGACCGGAGATGTATTTGGATCCAACCGGTGCGACTGCGGCCCGCAGCTGCATGCAGCGCTTGCTCAAATCGAGGAAGCCGGCAGCGGCATCCTCTTGTACATGAGACAAGAAGGCAGGGGAATCGGCCTGCTGAATAAAATGAAGGCTTATGCACTGCAGGAAGAAGGTTACGATACAGTAGAAGCCAATCACAAGCTTGGATTTGCAGATGATTTAAGAGAGTATGGGATTGGGGCTCAAATCTTAAGAGATCTTGGCGTTTCAGAAATGAAGCTGCTGACGAACAATCCTAGAAAAATAGCAGGACTTGAAGGGTATGGCCTTGCCGTAGTTGACCGCGTACCTATTCAAATGCCATCTAAGAAAGAAAATGAAGGCTACATGAAAACAAAGCATAGTAAACTTGGACACTTATTAAACTTATAATCGGAGGAACTGTACATGAAAACATATGAAGGAAATTTAGTCGGATCAGGATTAAAAGTAGCGATCATCGTAGGAAGATTCAATGAGTTTATTACAAGCAAGCTTTTAAGCGGAGCAGTGGATGCTTTAAAACGCCACGGAGTAGAAGATGAAAATGTAGAACTTGCATGGGTTCCTGGAGCATTTGAAATTCCGCTCGTAGCGAAAAAAATGGCTTCTTCAAACAAATATGATGCAGTTATTACTCTTGGAACAGTTATAAGAGGTTCTACAACTCACTATGACTACGTCTGCAATGAAGCAGCGAAGGGGGTTTCTCAAGCTTCAATGTCTACAGGTGTACCGGTAATCTTCGGTGTCCTGACAACCGAATCAATCGAACAGGCGATTGAAAGAGCGGGAACAAAAGCTGGGAATAAAGGCTATGAAGCAGCGGTTGCGGCGATTGAAATGGCGAATTTAATGCGTACAATGGATTAATTTTAGGCAAAAGTGTTTAAAATGCGCGGAAAACTGTTTATAATGTTCTGAGGAGTGATTCTTCTTGAATCGAGATCAAAAAGATAAGGGAAGAAATCAGGAAAGAATTCTATTTTACATCATGATAGGCGCAAGTTTATTGTTTTTGCTTTCTCTAATCGGAAGGTTATTTCGTTAATGAGGGGTTCATATGTTAATTCGCTATAAGAAAAGCTTTGAAAAAATTGCAATGGGTCTTCTGTCTTTTATGCCAAATGAAAAAGATTTAAAACATTTGCAGCAGACGATGAAACAATACGAAACAGATGAGAAATGGCAGCTGTTTCTTTGGAAAGATGAAGATATCATTGGAACAATCGGAGTAGTGTTCCAGGATGATGATCACGTGAAGATTCAGCATGTAAGTGTGAACCCTTCGCATCGCCATCAGGGAATCGGCAAGAAAATGGTGACGGCATTAAAAGAACAGTACAAGACAAAAACAGTTATCCCAGACGAACATACAAAAGCATTTTTTGAGAAATGCACAGATTGCGATTAAAAAACAGATGAAGCACATGCTTCATCTGTTTTTTTTCTGATTGCGGATCAGGCTGTTCTTCCTTTCCGCAATCACATCGCTCCGGTCCCGCATCGTATGCTTATGAATCAGGAATTCATCAGAGAGGTCGCTCGGATTACCCCATTGAATCTGATGCTTTGTGCAATATTCTATGCAAGTATGAAGGAGATCGCTGTCTTCAATCGGCAGATTCACACTTTCATATGGACGTTTGTTTTCGATGTCTTTGCTTTTTTTTCTTAAAAGTACCGCCGTTTTCTGAGGATTTAAACCAAGGGAGAGCAGAGCGTCTTTTTCCTGCTCCAATATGGCAAGGGCATTGGATATCATTCGGTGAGCGCCCTTCCAGTTACTTCTTCTGTGATGATAAAGGCCGACCGCTATTTGGATTAGACCAACCCAGTATATCTTTCTCTGCCCGGGAGGATCTTCTTTCCAATATTCTTCAAGCACTTCATGGCATTCGAAATAGTCTCGGTCTCCGTGAAAATGAACAAGGTACTCTATATATGATTTCGGATACAAACCATCACCCCATTATCTATGCATATGTATTGATTAGTGTAGCATAAACTCCAGGACTTGCCTTTATGAAACACAAAAAGTGCTCATGAAGAGCACCTTAGGGATAAATCTGCATCATTGTCTAGCTGCAGCACCTAACTCCTCGGTCAGAACGGATCCGCCAAAAAAGTCAAACCCGGACTTTTCTGTCGGATCCTTATCTGCCATGCCTGCGCTGACCAAGGCGCTTCCGCTTTTCTCAATACAACCAAGCAGCTCCAACAATAATCAGCAAAATAAACAATACAACGATTAATGCAAAGCCTGAACCGTAACCTTTATCTCCCATTTACTTGTTCCTCCTTAAGTATCTTTCATTTACATAGGTATCTTATGTGGGTGGACCTGTGTTTGTTTGGGCGTTTATCACAATTCTGGACTTTTTTTGAACCTGAGGACTTCTCCTCTCTGAAAATAAGTGTTGGAGATTGGAAGCAGAATGTTCTATACTATAGGGTAGCCGACATGAATGGTACAGAATGAAGTGGTGGGATGAAGTTGCAGTACAAAGTGAAAATTGACGCATTTGAAGGGCCGCTCGATCTTCTCTTGCATTTTATCAATACGCTCGAGATTGATATATACGATATACCAGTAGCTGAAATTACAGAGCAGTATATGCTTTATATACATACGATGAAAGAACTCCAGCTTGATGTAGCTTCAGAATATTTAGTGATGGCGGCAACTCTGCTCTCGATCAAAAGCGGAATGCTGCTTCCAAAGCATGAGGAAGAGCTGGTGGAGGACGAATTCGGGTTTGAATCTGAGGAAGATCCGCGGGACGAACTGATGAGAAGGCTGATCGAATACAGAAAGTACAAAGAGGCTGCAGTTGATCTGAGACATATGGAAGAAGAACGTTCTCAGGTTTATACAAAACCCCCGAGCGATTTGAGCGAGTTTGCCGGTGAACCTGTATTTGATAAAGAATCTATGAATGTATCAATCTACGATATGCTCGGTGCCTTTCAGAAGATGATGCGGAGAAAGAAGCTTCAGAAACCATTGCAGACAAGAGTTGCACGGCAGGAAATACCGATTGAAAAGAGAATGGATGAAATCCTTATGGAATTGAAGCGGAATCCGAGGCGGCGAAAATTCACTGAGCTTTTTCCATCCGATCAAAAGGATCACCTGGTTGTCACATTTCTTGCCATCTTGGAATTGATGAAAAAAAACAACATCATGATTGAACAAGAAGAAAATTTTTCTGATATTTATATTCTGGGGAGGTCTTAAAACCTTGGAGAAATGGAAATCCATCATTGAAGCTCTTCTATTTGCTGCAGGGGATGAAGGGCTGTCAATGAAACAGCTGACGTCCGTTCTTGAAACAGAAGAGGGAACAATTTCTGAAGTCATACAGGAACTTCAGAATGAATACAAGAAAAAACAGCGCGGCATCGAATTGATTGAAGTGGCGGGAGTCTTTCAATTAACGACGAAAAAAAAGCATGCTGCCTATTTAAAAAAGCTGGTTGAAACACCTAATCACACCGCATTATCTCAGGCAGCTCTTGAAATTCTGGCGATTGTCGCATACCGTCAGCCTATAACAAGGGCTGAAATCGAAGATATCCGCGGCGTAAAATCAGAGCGTCCGCTGCAGACACTTACTTCTAAAGTGCTTGTGAAAGAAGTGGGACGGGCTGAAGGAACAGGAAGAGCGATTTTATACGGAACGACGAAGGAATTCCTTGAATACTTCGGATTAAAAACGATAAAAGAACTTCCGCCGCTTCCTGAAAAAGATGATGATGACTCCTTTAATGAAGAAGCCGATCTCTTTTTTGAGAACTTTAATCAAACTTTTGAAGAAATCAAATAATTTACACAATAGCATCATGACCTATGATAAAATAGAGGAGAACGGGACAAAGGAATATCTTTGTTCCTTTTTTTGAATGAAAAACGCATAGGGGTGCAGATCAGGTGATTATAAAAAATGGCAGAGGGTATGAATTAGTAAAAGAGATGCCGAATACATCCGAAGATTTTTTTAACCGCTCTGAAATCACAATTGTGTCAAAAAAGATGGAGAAAACGTTTTATGTTTTGTATGTGAGGTATTTCGAAGACAAATTCAGAGAACAAAATCCTTTGCTTTTTGAAGGGTCGGACCTGAGCATTAAAGACGTAATGGCACTGATATGCATCATTCAAAACGAAGCACTTTTAGACCGCAAAAGGCTCTATCTGAACACAGAAGAAGAATTTCTCATGTATCTTCAGGGAATCGACCTTCGTGCAGCAATTCAATTGATTCCGGAGATGAACCGAAATCAGACGATGAAATGGTCAGAAGTTGTTCAAAAGCTAAAAACACCCATACATAAAAAATAGCTTAAGAATTTGAAAGGATGTGTTTGAATGGGAAATATGATCGTAAAAGCACAAACAGAACAAGTTGAAGTATTTTTAGGAAACGTCGTAAAGGAGCTGAATACGTTTTTAAATCATGCAACGATTTCATCATTTTTGGATGAAACAGCAGGGGATGAAGCGTATTATGAGGATCTTTTCCGTAATTTGAGAAGACTTTCTGTTTATTGTGAAGAGGGGCTTGAAGCTTGTCACATTGTTCTTCAAAATGAGCCTTTCAGAAAGCCGGCAGCAGAAAAAGCACTTTATAAAATTTATCATCAGTGCATTGAGGAGTTTTATAATCCTAAAAATGATGTATGGTATGAAGACAGCAGATCTGCCTATACCGGCAAAAATGCAATCAAATACCGTCACTCTGCCCCAGAATCACTTAAGGTCATGATTGCCTCTCTGGAAAGCGGTTTTCAGGAAATCCGTGAGGAACTTGAGTACTACGAGACAGATTACCGTACAAAAATGATCCAGTCTAAATAATAAAAATGGCAGCTGTTCTGTTACTCACAGAGCAGCTGCTTTTTTATGACGTGCTGTTCACTCATCCATGTCTGCCAACAGCTGTTTTTCAAATTTAACGTTCATAACCTTTGTCCACCCGCATAAACTTGTACAAAACAATAAAAGGACGTGGGTGTATGCGGCAATGGAAACAGATAGCAGCGATCGTACTCATCTTCTTCTTGCTGATTTCAGGCTTGCCTCGCCATTCTTCTGCTGAAATGGGCGTAAGTGCAAGAAGTGCGATACTAATTGAACAGGAATCCGGCAGAGTCCTATTTGAGAAAGACGCCCATGCAAAAAGAAGAATTGCCAGCATTACAAAGATTATGACAGCGATTCTTGCAATTGAATCCGGAAAAATGGACGAGAAGGCAACGGTAAGCAATCGTGCGATACATACAGAAGGTTCAGCGGTCTATTTGCAAGAAGGTGAGAAAATCAAGCTTGAAGATCTTGTATATGGACTGATGCTCCGTTCAGGAAATGATGCAGCTGTTGCCATTGCTGAACATGTGGGAGGCAGCGTTGAGGGGTTTGTCCATTTAATGAATCAAAAAGCTGCTGAAATCGGCATGATGAATACGGAGTTTGCCAATCCGCATGGTTTGGATGATCACGAAAATCACTATTCGTCAGCCTATGACATGGCGATCCTGACGAAGTACGCAATGGAAAATCCGATGTATCAAAAAATTTCCGGGACAAAGGTTCATCGTGCACCAAATCCGAATGAACAATGGGACCGTGTGTGGAGAAATAAGAATAAACTGCTGACCAGTCTATATGAGTACAGCACCGGAGGGAAAACAGGCTATACAAAAAGAGCGAAACGCACACTCGTTTCCACAGCTGAAAAAGATGGCATGAATCTCGTCGCCGTGACGATTGATGCATCAGATGATTGGAATGATCATATTGAAATGTTTAACATGGCGTTCAGCAAGTATGATTTATTCAAAATTAAAGATTCAGGTACGTTAAAAAAGATAGATATTAAAGATAAAATCTATAAAAATAAGCTTTTTATAAAGAGAGATGTGTTTTATCCATTAACAAAGGATGAAGAAGACGATCTTAGAATCGATGTCTCCATAATGAAACCGGAAAAAAGCTGGAAGGACCCGGAGGATGTTCCGAACGTTGTGGGAAAAATGACAATTATTGTTGATGATGAAAGAGTGGATGAAGTGCCCATTTATTATGATAATGGTTTGACAAATAAACCAAATGCCTCGCTGTGGGAAAAATTCCGCAAGCTGTTTTTCATTAGGGCAGGCATGAGCAATCATGATTAATATTATTTGGGTTGGGCTGACTGTCATCGGCATCGCCTTTGCCATGATCAATGGAACGATGGAACAAGTGAACGCTGCTGTTTTCAAAGGAGCAAAAGATGCTGTAACAATCAGCATCGGACTGATCAGTGTCCTTGTATTCTGGCTCGGGCTGATGAAGGTTGCTGAAAAGGCAGGTTTGCTTGAAAAGCTTGGGCAGCTCTTTAAGCCATTCGTAAAAAGACTTTTCCCGGAAATTCCTGCAGATCATCCGGCAATGGGTTACATTTTGTCAAACATGATTGCCAATCTTTTCGGACTTGGGAATGCGGCAACTCCGCTTGGCATCAAAGCAATGGAACAGATGAAAAAATTAAATGGAGACAAACCTGAAGCAAGCAGGTCCATGATTACTTTTCTTGCCGTGAACACATCGAGTATTACCTTAATTCCAACGACCGTTATTGCCGTCAGGATGACATACGGGTCTAAATCTCCAACAGATATTGTCGGCCCCACTTTGCTTGCGACAATAATTTCAGCGATTGGCGCCATTTTAATAGACCGCTATTTCTATCATAGAAGAATGCGAAAGGAGAAAAAATAGGATGGCAATGATCAGTTTAATCTCTTTATGGATGATCCCGCTGATCATCGGGTTCATTCTATTATATGGGACGTTCAAAAAAGTGCCTACGTACGAAACGTTTGTAGAGGGCGGAAAAGAAGGAATTGATATTGCATTTTCAATTATTCCTTATTTAGTGGGCATGCTTGTTGCAATAACAATTTTCAGGGCTTCAGGAGCTCTTGAATTTTTTGTGGGCATGATGAAACCGGCGCTGGATGCCATCAGCGTTCCAAGCGAGATCGTTCCCCTCGTATTTATCAGGCCTATTTCAGGAACAGCAGCACTTGGGATGACTACAGATCTGATTGCAGCTTACGGACCTGATTCGTTTATTGGGAGGCTGGCGGCCGTCATGCAGGGAAGTACAGATACAACTTTGTATATTCTGACGGTCTATTTCGGAGCTGTAGGAGTCAAAAAAATGGGGGATGCTCTTAAAGTCGGTCTGCTTGCTGACCTAATGGGAATTATTGCTTCAATCGTCATTGTTATGATGCTATTTTAATTTCGCTGTTTTGCATTGACCGCTGGGAGCCTTATCTCCAGCATGAGTCAATTGAAACTTAAAAAAAGGCTCTTTTAAGACTATATGTTTAAAACCATTAGTGGATTGTGGCGGATAAACTTGACTCCTGCGGGAAGATAGAGCGAAATGGAAGACCCCGAAGGCTCGCCGAGGATGCTTCCACGCTCCCCCGGAAAGCAAGTTCCTGGAGCGGAAAGGAACGGACAATATTTATAATCGTAAACAACAATGGGAACACAGCCTTCTTAAAAGCAGCAAACTTAGTATAAAACCTATAATTTAGTTGAGAGGACTTCAGAATGCAGGAGTCCTCTTTTTGGTGATGAAATATTTTTATCTCATTCTTGCTGTTTTTGTGAGATAATAAGACTTCATGCGTTTTTATAAAAAGGTTCATTTAATGAGAACTTGTATAAAAAAATGATAAGAAGTAAGATGTTAACGAGGTGAAAGAAATGGAACGTTTACAAAAAGTGATAGCTCATGCAGGTCTTGCATCAAGAAGAAAAGCAGAGGAGCTTATATTAGAAGGAAAAGTGACCGTCAACGGGAAAGTCGTAAGGGAGCTTGGTGTTAAAGTTTCCGGAAATGACCGTGTTGAAGTTGCAGGAGTTCCTGTTGAAAAGGAAGAGCCAGTTTATTTTATCCTTTACAAACCGCGCGGTGTTATATCCTCTGCCATTGATGATAAAGGAAGAAAAACAGTGACAGACTTTTTCCCCCAGATTAAAGAACGCATTTATCCAGTTGGCCGGCTTGATTACGATACATCCGGCATCTTAATCATGACAAACGACGGAGATTTTGCCAATCTTCTTATGCATCCAAGCAATCAAGTAGAAAAAACATATGTAGCCAAAGTGAAAGGAATTCCGCTTCGTGAAAAGCTGAAGTCGTTAGAAAAGGGCATTATGCTTGAAGACGGGAAAACAGCTCCTGCCAAAGTGAAGTTTGTGTCACTCGACAAAAAGAAGGAAACAAGCATTATTGAACTGACGATTCATGAAGGCAGAAACCGTCAAGTCCGCCGCATGTTCGAGGCGATTGGACATCCTGTACTGAAGCTAAAGCGCGAAACATATGCTTTCCTGGACCTGAAAGGATTGAAAACTGGGGATGCGCGTGAATTATCTCCGCATGAAGTCAAACAGCTCAGATCACTTGCCAAGTTTGGAAAGTAAGCCCTTTAATTTTCACATAAACTTCAAATTATCAAGAAAATGTTTGAAATAAACAGTGATATAATGAGTTGAAATGTATGAGGATATGGGAGAGTTTTTTATGAAAAAAAGACGGTTGCTCATGAGATCGATCATTCTGTCAGTGCTGGTTGCAGCACTTGGATACACGTTATACACAAATTTTTTCTCAAGCAAGGAAAAAGTAAAAGTTGGAAGCGATGCCCCTGATTTTGTTTTAACAGACATTAACGGGGACAAGCATCAGCTATCAGATTATAAGGGGAAGGGCGTTTTCCTTAACTTTTGGGGAACTTGGTGCGAACCGTGCAAACGCGAAATGCCCTACATGCAAAATCAATATGATTATTATAAAGAACAAGGTGTAGAGGTGCTTGCCGTCAACATCGCAGAGTCAAAGATTGCCGTACAGAATTTTACGGATACATATGATTTATCGTTTCCTGTCGTCCTCGATAAGGACCGGCAAGTGTTAGAAGCATACGGTGTTGTCCCTCTTCCGACTACATTTCTGATAGATAAAGATGGAAAAGTAGCAGAAATAATCACAGGCCAGATGAATGAACGGATGGTCAGGGATTATATGGAATCAATCAAGCCGTAAACGGGGAGTTTTCATCATGAATGAAGTGATATGCAAGTGCGGGCACAATAATCCGCACGGAACGATTCTTTGTGAATCCTGCGGTCGTCCTGTAGAAGAAACGGACAGCAATAATCAGGCTGCTCCTGACCAGCTGCTGGATATGAAATATGATGGGAGTGCAAGACGCTCACAGACCTATAAGAAAACGCCAATCGATAAGATCTGGAACTTTTTTTCATCAGTAAAGGTCGGGATATGGATTATTGTCCTGATTTTAATTGCATCTGCAATTGGGACGATCCTGCCGCAGGTTATGTACATTCCGCCTAATGTAACGCCTGAACAGTTTTACCGCGAGGAGTACGGTGTAATTGGTCAGCTCTATTACCAAATGGGGTTTCATGAACTATTCAGCTCGTGGTGGTACATGGTTTTAATTGGAGCGCTGGCTGCTTCATTGGTTATTGCAAGCTTAGACCGGTTTGTTCCGCTCTATCGGGCGCTGAAAAAACAAGGTGTCACCAGGCATGAATCCTTTATGCGAAGACAGCGGTTATTCAGCGAAACAGCTTCTGTTATGAATACGGAAGAACAGCTTGAAGCCATTAAAGATAAGTTAAAGAGAAAACGCTATCATGTCCGAGTGGAAAATGGCAATCTCCTTGCTGAGAAAAATCGTTTCTCAAGATGGGGACCTTATGTCAATCATATCGGTTTGATCATCTTTTTGTTTGGAGCGATGCTCAGATTTGTTCCTGGCATGTATGTGGATGATGTTATTTGGATCCGCGAAGGGGAAACGAACGTCATTCCTGGTACAGAAGGAAAATATTTTCTCAAGAGCGACAAATTTGTGATGGAAACATACAAAAAAGACAGCGAAGATGAAGTCTTCCAGGATGCTATTACTAGAGTAGGAGACGGAAGCGTTGCTAAGAATTATCAGACGAACGTCACTTTGTACGAAAGACAAGGCGAAGCAGTCCTTGGAGAAGAGCCTGAGCTTAAAAAGATAAAGGATGAGCAAATCAAAGTGAATCAGCCGCTTAAGCATGATTCATACGCTTTGTATCAAGTTGATTTCAAATTAAATGAATTGAACAAAATGACATTTAGTTTAGTAGACAAAGAGACCGAGGAAAACTTTGGACAGCTGACAATCGACTTGCTTGATCCTCAAAAAGAATTTGATTTGGGCAATGGCTATAAAGTAGAAGTGGCAAGCTACCTTCCTGATTTTTATTTTAACAGCGAAGGAGAACCTGCTACGAAAACGAGAATACCGGATAATCCAGCTTTTGTGTTTAAAATGATTTCTCCTGATAAACCTGAAGGCGAAACAAGCTTCGTAGCCATTCAGCAGACAATTGAACCAAACGAAGACAATCAGCTGAAAATGAAGTTTGAAGGCGTGGAAACAAAGAATCTCTCAGCTCTTACGGTGCGCAAAGACAATACTCTTTGGTTTCTTGGACTTGGCGGAGCCATTTTCATGATCGGTGTCACCCAGGGCATGTATTGGAATCATCGCCGCATCTGGATCAGACGAAGCGGAGATGGGATTCTTCTTGCAGCGCATACAAATAAGAATTGGTACGGAATTAAAAATGAGATTGATACGGTGCTTGAGGGCACGCAAATTGAAAAGCTGAAGGATCAGTCAGACGAGAAATAAGACAGATCATCGAGGAGGAAAAGGTGTGGCGGCTCTAAGCAGTAATTTGCTATTTGCAGCATTCATTTTATATCTGGCTGCGACATTTCTTTTTGGCGGAGCCATCCGTGATAAGAGAAAAGAATACAAAAAGCCAAGCAAATGGGCGTCTGCGGGTATTGCGATCACAATTCTTGCTTTTGCAGCACAAGCTGGCTATTTCATTACGAGATGGATTGCATCCGGTCATGCACCGGTCAGCAATCTGTTTGAATTTACAACATTCTTTGGCATGATGCTCGTTCTTGCATTTATAGTACTCTACTTTATTTATAAAGTGTCCATTTTAGGACTTTTCACTCTGCCGGTTGCCTTGCTGCTTATCGCTTATGCAAGCATGTTTCCGACAGATATCTCACCGCTTATTCCTGCGCTTCAAAGCAGCTGGCTGCACATTCATGTGACAACAGCCGCTCTTGGACAGGCGATTCTTGCTATCAGCTTTATAGCAGGTGTCATTTATTTGATCCGGACAGTCGATCAGTCAAAAAATTCCAAGAAAACATTCTGGCTTGAAGTAGTTATGTATACACTTGTAGCTACGATTGCATTCATTGCCATTACAAGCACTTTCAGAATGATGGATTATGAAGCCGTATATAAATGGACAGATAAAAATGACCAGAATGCTGAAATGATCTATAATCTGCCTGCCCTTGTAGGACCGCATAAAGGCGAGCTATTAACAGAAGGGAAAATGGAAGCTATTATTGAAGTTCCTGCTCTCATTTCTGCCAGAAAGCTGAATACTGTCATCTGGTCAATTGCTGCGGGGTTATTATTATACGGAGCAATCCGTTTAATTCTGAGAAAGCGAATCTCAGCTTTCCTTCAGCCTCTCACTAAAAATGTGAATCTTGACTTAGTAGATGAAATCGGATATCGCTCAGTTACAATCGGGTTTCCGGTTTTTACACTTGGAGCGCTCATTTTTGCGATGATCTGGGCGCAAATTGCCTGGACCCGCTTTTGGGGCTGGGACCCTAAAGAAGTATGGGCATTAATTACATGGCTTTTCTATGCAGCCTACCTGCATTTGCGCCTGTCCAAAGGATGGCAGGGAGAAAAATCAGCATGGCTTGCTGTGATTGGATTTGCCATCATCATGTTTAACTTGATTTTCGTCAATCTGGTCATTGCCGGCCTGCATTCTTACGCATAGACAGAACATGCTTTTCTTGCTAAAGAGCCTTCACTCATATAAAGTGAAGGTTTTTTGGTAAGATAATGCTATAGGAGTTTTTTAAGGAGGAGAAGCAAGATGGAAAACAACATGAACTATAAAATTCTGGTCGTAGATGATGAAGACAGAATCAGAAGACTTTTGAAGATGTACTTAGAGAGAGAAAACTATCAGATTGAAGAAGCAGACAACGGCAGCGCTGCTCTTGAAATGGCACTATCTGCAGAATACGATTTAATCCTGCTTGACTTAATGATGCCGGGCCTTGATGGGATTGAAGTATGCAGACAGCTTCGCCTGAAAAAAGCGACTCCGATCATTATGCTTACAGCAAAAGGGGAAGAAGTGAACAGAGTTCAGGGATTTGAAGTTGGAACAGACGACTACATCGTCAAGCCTTTCAGTCCGAGAGAAGTTGTTTTAAGAGTGAAAGCACTGCTGAGGCGCTCATCGACAACATCATTCCTGAAAACAGAAACGAAAGCTAAGAATGTGATTGTCTTCCCGCATCTTTCCATCGATCACGATGCACACCGCGTGCTTGCAGACGGCAAAGAAGTCAGTTTAACTCCAAAAGAATATGAGCTGCTCTATTTTCTCGCAAAAACGCCTGATAAAGTATACGACCGTGAAAAACTGTTAAAAGAAGTATGGCAATACGAGTTCTTCGGGGACCTGAGAACGGTTGATACGCATGTCAAACGGCTGAGAGAAAAACTGAGCAAGGTTTCACCTGATGCAGCTACTATGATTGTCACGGTATGGGGAGTTGGATACAAATTTGAGGTAGGCAGTGAATGATGTTTTGGAAAAGCGTAGTCGGTAAACTGTGGTTTACCATTTTATTGCTCGTATCATTTGTTTTATTAATTCTGACTGTGCTTCTTCTTGAATTTATTGAAAATTATCATGTGGATGAGGCCGAACGGGAGCTTACGCAATTAGCCAACAAAATCTCGGTTATTCTGGAAAATCATGAAGATCAGGAACTGGCCAGGTCAATTTCATGGGAACTGGCGGATGAACTTACAAGCATCATCATCGTTGAAGATCAGGACAAATACTGGTTTTCGCCCAAGAAATTCGAGAGCACCCCGGTTTTTGAGATGCAGGATATTCAGAAAGACAGCGAGCTTTCTAAAGTTTTTACAGATCAAAAAAATGTCAGCAAGCTCACAGAACTCTCTAAAGAGCAGCAGATCAGCTCGGACAACAATGATGAAGTGCTTGTCGTTGGCGTACCCTATGAGCTGAAAAATGGCGATAATGGGGCAGTGTTTATGTCGCAGTCACTGCTGGCTGTTCACGAAACAACAAAGCATACGACAAAATATATTCTGCTTGCTGCAGGTATTGCCATTGTATTAACGACGATATTCGCTTTCTTTTTATCAACTAGAATTACTTATCCGCTCAGAAGAATGAGGGAAGCCACGCAAGAGCTTACACGCGGTAAGTTCGATACGAAGGTGCCGATTTTAAGTCACGATGAAATTGGCGAGCTTGCCATCGCGTTTAATCAGATGGGCAGGCAGCTGAAATTCAACATTAATGCACTTAACCAGGAAAAAGAACATTTAACAAGCATATTAAGCAGTATGGCAGACGGTGTCATCACACTAAATATTGATGGGACGATTCTGGTTACGAATCCGCCTGCTGAACGTTTTCTTCAGTCCTGGTACTACGAACAAAAGATGCAAATCAATGAGGGGGAGGAAATCCCTCCAGAAGCGAAAGAACTATTTCAAAGAGTCGTCAATACAGAGAGAGAACATATAGTAGAGGTCAATCTGCAGGGCAGGAGCTGGGTGATGGTCATGAGCCCTCTATATAACCAGTCTTATGTAAGGGGCGCAGTTGCTGTTCTTAGGGATATGACAGAAGAAAGAAGACTCGATAAGCTCCGTAAAGATTTTATTGCCAATGTCAGTCATGAGCTGAGAACGCCGATTGCCATGCTGCAGGGATACAGTGAAGCGATTGTCGATGACATTGCAAGCTCTGAGGAAGAGAAAAAAGAGATTGCTCAGGTCATCTATGATGAATCACTGCGCATGGGAAGACTTGTTAACGATTTGCTTGATCTTGCAAGAATGGAAGCAGGACACATCTCTCTTAATTTAGAGCGAATCTTGGTTCATGAGTTTATTGAGAAAATCAGCCGGAAATTCCAGGGACTTGCAAGAGACAAAAAAATTACGTTAACCTCCTCTTTTTCACTGGATGATCCTGAGTTTGTCCTTGATCCGGATAAGATTGAACAGGTTTTGACGAACCTTGTTGATAATGCGATCAGACATACCCAAGAAGGGGGATCTGTTGAAATTCATGTTCAAACCGTTGCAGGCGGCATGAAAATTGACGTAAAAGATACAGGAACGGGTATTGTAGAAGAGGATTTGCCTTTTGTCTTTGAACGTTTTTATAAAGCGGATAAAGCAAGAACAAGAGGTCGTTCGGGCACTGGACTTGGCCTTGCGATTGCAAAAAACATCGTTGATGCCCATGCAGGCACAATTAATGTTCACAGCAAGGTGAATGAAGGGACAGCGTTCAGCTTCTATTTGCCTCGAAAAAGCGATGTTTCTGATAGAACATGACGAAAATTCTTGTTTCATAAGAAACACCGAATGAAATTTCTGTTGAAGACCTCAGTCGTTTTATGTAAAATAAGACTGAATTAATAAAATCGTATACTTTGAGATATAGGTGCTTTACGCTTAATAGGGAATCAGGTGAAATGCCTGAACTGTCCCCGCAACTGTATTTGCCGACGAAACTTTGTCTAAACCACTGTATAATCAGATGGCTCTATTGCTGTTTATTATATGGGAAGGTTCGAGTGGAGGATGACGCAAAAGTCAGTAGACCTGCCGATATCTCTTACATTGTTTGTATTCTTCGGGGCTTGAGCATAGAAACGGCAGGATTTATGTTTCTTTGCATACAATCCCAATCTATTTATGCCGTTTTTAAGCCCATCTTAGGAGATGGGCTTTTTCGTATTTCTCAGGATAAAAAGATCAAGCTCCAGAGCCTGACTTCCGTGAAGTGTTTCATGATCCACTAAATAGATACATACAGAAGAAGGAGAGATTAGTTGTGAAAAAATTAATAAGTTTACTGTCCGTTTTCCTTTTAGCGCTGCTTGCAGCTTGCGGAAATACAGCGGAGGAACCGAAGAAAGAAGCTCCAAAATCTGAACAGGCTGCTGATGAAGCAGAAGAAATGAAAGCTGCTGTCACACTTACTAAAAATGAAATGGCAGAAAAAGTAGACTCTAAAGAATTGGCTTTTGAAGAAGGTCAGACACTGATGGATGCAATGAAAGCGAATTTCAAAGTAGAAGAATCTGGCGGCTTTATCAGCGGAATTGATGGAATCATGGCAAGCGATGCGGATAAAACTTACTGGCATTTAATTGTTAATGGAGAAGACGCAATGACGGGTGCTAATGAAATCGAGCTGAAAGATGGAGATAAAGTTGAGTTCGATTTAAGAAAATATGAGTAATCCTGGAGAGCGCTATGTCGACTAGAAGAATCAGTCTGCTTTCGCTGCTGATCGCACTATCAGTTGTTGGAAGAATGGCATTTCAATTTGTGCCGAATATTCAGCCAATGACTGCCATTATTCTCATCACTTCAATATTAATTGGCCCTGTAAATGGCATGATTGTAGCCGTTTTAGGGTGCTTCCTGAGCAATTTGCTGCTCGGGATGGGAACATGGACAATCTGGCAAATGCTCGCATGGGGCATTCTCGCATTGATATCAGGTCTTTTAGGCAAATATGTGAAATCAAATCGTCTTATCATCTTTACACCCATTTCTGTATTAGCAGGATACCTATTCGGGTTTGTTGTTTCACTGAATATGTTTGTCTTGACTGACCATGGATTCGCCTATTATCTTGCTGGTCTGCCTTTTGATACAGCACATGCAATCGGAAATGGCATTTTCTTTCTTTTGCTATACCCTATCATGAGAAAAACGTTTGAGTATTACTTGAATAAGAAGGATTATGGCGTAACAATGCAATAAGAAAAATGGTAAAATAAAAGAGCGATTAGTTTCGCTCTTTTTACTTTTAAACCCTAAAGGAGCTGCTGAAAAATGAATTTATATACAAGAACAGGCGACAAAGGGAAAACAAGCATTATTGGCGGCCGAGTCGATAAAGATGATTTAAGAGTAGAGGCATATGGCACGATTGACGAAGTCAATTCATTTGTCGGACTTGCCATGACGTGGCTCCATGAAGCTAAACTTACAGACATGTATCATGAATTTGAAAAAATTCAGCATGAGCTGTTTGACTGCGGAAGCGATCTTGCTGTCATACATGGCAAACAGAAGCATCCGTATAAAACAACAGCCGAAATGATTGCATTTTTAGAAGAAAGAATTGATCAGTATTCTTCTGAAGCTCCGCCGCTGCAGCGCTTTATCCTTCCTGGAGGCACTCAGGCAGCATCCGCCATACATATTGCAAGAACTGTAGCAAGAAGAGCTGAACGCTGCATTGTTTCCCTGCAGAAGCAAACAGAGATCAATGAACATGTATTAAAATATATGAATAGATTGTCAGATTACTTCTTCGCTGCAGCAAGAGTCGCAAATGCGAGACTCGGCTCTCAAGATGTGGAATATGAAAGAAGCGCGATCGTATTTACGAAGCCGAAACAGTCATAAAATAGTTGGAAATGAGGGAAGGGAGCACCTTCCTTTTTATTTTGATCAGATATATAGTGGGTAATATGTAACTTTTTATACTAGAAAATCGACTAATGGTTTGATCGGGGGTTCATTCATGGAAGAGGCCTTTCAGAGGATCTATGAAAAGTATCATGGAGATATTTTTCAATTCTTATTTTATATGGTGAAAAATCGTGAGCAGGCTGAAGACCTCGTTCAGGAAGTTTATATACGAATCTTAAAATCCTATGACAGCTTTGAAGGAAGAAGCAGTGAAAAAACGTGGATTTTCTCCATAGCAAGGCATGTAGCCATCGACTTTTTCAGAAAGCAAAAAACCTTGAAGCAAAGAATTCTGGAAACATTTGATTGGGACCGGCAGCAAATAAAGGATGTGCAGCCAATGCCTGAGGAAATTGCCGCTCAAAAAGAAGAACTGCAGGGAATTTACCGTTCTCTCGACAGCTGCACAGTTGATCAGCGCTCTGTCATTATTTTGCGTTATTTGCAAGGACTGTCCATTGCTGAGACCGCTGCTGCACTTGGCTTTACTGAGGGTAAAGTGAAAACCACCCAGCACAGGGCATTAAAAGCGTTGAAAAAACATTTGGCTGACCATAATGTGAGGGAGGAGGGGATTTTAAAAGGATGAACAAATCAAATTGGAATGAAGATCAAATTGCCGAAGCCTTAAGAAAGCTGCCGGCGATTGAAGATAAACGGACTTCTGCTGAAATTTATGCCCGATTGCCGAAAAAAGAATATAAACACAGGAAGCCTTGGGTAACACCTGCTTTCGCAAGTATTGCCGCACTTTTTATTCTATTATTAATATCGCCTTTTTTCTTTAATCAATTGGGTATAAATCAAAGCAGCAGCAAATCTGAGTCAAGCATGGATAAAGCAAGTTTAGACCGGGCCCAGCCATTCTCAGAGAATGCTGAATCAAAAAAAGAGGCTGAACTGACAGGCGGCTCTGAAAAAAGCACATTTGTTGCCCGTTCTGAAGACGGTTTTTCCATTGTCACGGCTGCTTATCCTGATCAGCAGGTGCAAAACATGATCCCTCTCAGCTTTCAAATGGAAAAAAGTGAAGATTATCTGGCCATGTTTCAATCGGTTCTTTCAGATTTTGATCCGGCACAGGCAGGGCTAATTTCTTCTTCTTTATCAGGGGTGAAGCTATCTTATGCAGAAGAGTCTCCATCTAAGCTTTTAATAGATGTTAATGAAAATCCTTTCGCTGAGTCCGAATCAGAAACGGACAATAAACTTTTTACAGAAGGCATTGAAGAGTCCTTCCGCTGGCAGGGCATTGAAGAGGCAGAGTACTTTAAAAACGGAGAGAAGGGAATAGAATTGGGTGCATATGGCTTCCAGGAAGGGATGAAACTGAGCACTCTTAAAAGAAAAGCATATTTCCTTTACCAGGAGAGCATTGAAGCGCCTAAACTTCTCGCACCATCCCTGCTCCCATTCGATAAACTTTCTGAGGCATTGTCCGCAATGAAAGAAAATGGAACACTCGGGCTAAAGCCTGTGATCGAAAAAACAGTTGTCATCAAAGACATTGAAGAAACAAATGATGATGTGACCATTGAATTTACTGCTGAATCAACGATTGATGATAATGAAACAGATACTCTGATGCTTGAAGCAATCCTAATGACAGCTAAAGAGTTTGGGTATGAGAATGTAAAGTTTGAAGGATTAAATGTAGACAGAGTCGGAGAAATGGATTTGACAGAGGCAGTGCCTGTGCCGTTTTCCCCAAATCCTGTCGATTTAAATGAATAGTGAAGTGTTTTGAACGCTGCAGGAGTGAATGCTGCGGTTTTTTTTGTTAGGAAAGAAAGAATCTTAGTGCCTTCCGCTGCAATCCACTTGCGAGACGAAAAGTGCCTTCCGCAAAGAATCAAATATATTTAGCAAATAAAAGAAAATGTAAAAAAAAATAGAACCCTTCATTGCCTGCGAAAATCCAGGGATGTACAGGAATGGCCAGCTTAAGCAATTCAATCCCCTATAAATCCTTATGTATGAATTGGAAATCACTGCATAATACTAGTATTGGTCATTTTTTGACAAACAAAGTTTAGGGGGAAGTTATGTTAGATTTGTTAAGAAGGTTATCTATCGCGTTACTAGTTGGTATATGCATCGTTCTGTTATTCGTAAGCGGCACCCAGGCAAAGGCTGAAGGAAGAACTGGCGCTGAAGAATTGAATTGGTCCAGCCCCATAAAGGGGACAATTACTGATACGTTTGGAACAAGAAGCGGAAAACATAAAGGGATTGATATCGCAGCTCCAGAAGGAACCATTATTCAGTCCGTGCAAGAAGGTATAGTGACGAAATCCTATTATTCCGATACATATGGACATGTGGTATTTATTCAGCATCCCGAAGGCTATGAAACGGTCTATGCTCATTTAAGCAAAAGATCAGTCACAGAAGGTTCGAAAGTGGAGAATGGAGAAGAAATAGGCGTTATTGGAAATACAGGCGCATCCAGAGGAACACATCTTCATTTTGAAGTACACAAAGGAAAGTGGACCTTCGATAAGAAAAATGCTGTTAATCCATTTTTGATGGTGGCTGCAAACAAAATTGAAACCGTGCCGGTCCTCGCGATGCCTGTATCAGCTGCGCTGAAAAATCCAGCTTCTATTACTGTGAAAAAAGGGGACACGCTGTGGGGGCTCTCAAAGACATACGGTCTTTCCATTGAAGCATTAAAAGAGAGGAACGGACTGTCATCAAACACTTTGGCAATAGGCCAAAAGATAATCGTTAAAGATAAGCCGGATAGTAAAATGTATACTGTGAAAAAAGGAGATACCCTTTTCTCGATTGCAGATGAGTTTCAAGTTACTGTTCATCAGCTGAAAAAAGAAAATCGTTTAAAAACGGAAGCGATTTTCCCCTATCAGAATTTGAAAATCTCTAATCATTCCAGTTCTTCAGAATAAACAGAAAATGCATTGTCACACTGCCTAAAAAAAGTTATAATGGACAAAACTTACGGGGGGCAGACGATGCGGACAGACTATCACAATCATTTAGAACGAGGCAGCCTGACACTTGATTATTTGAAGCAATTCACAGATGAAGCTGCAAAAAAAGGCATAGAGCACTTTGGAATCTCTGAACATGCCTATCACTTTTATCAGACAAAAGATATATTAAGCAATCCGTGGGTTGAAGAAAGACGATACTATGATATGAAAGACTATGTTGCCCTTTTTAAAGAGGCATGGAATCATGGGATTGATGTGAAAATGTCTATTGAAATGGACTATACACCAGGAAAGCATGCTGAGATGAAAACTTTCATTGATACATATGATTTTGATTATGTTATCGGTTCCATCCACTGGGTTGATGACTTTGGCATTGATTTAAAAGAGTTTCTTCACGAATGGGACAGGCGTGATGTAAACGAAGTATATGAAAAATATTTCGATCAGGTTGTAACACTCGCTCAGTCAAATTTATTTGATATTGTAGGACACCTTGATTTAGTGAAGATTTTTAAGTATGTGCCAAATGATGATGAATTTCTGATGAAGCAATATGATAGAGCAACAGATGCCCTTGCCGCATCGAAAACCTGTGTTGAGATCAGCACGGCCGGCTTGAGAAAGCCTGTTGGGCAACTTTATCCGGATGAAAGGCTTCTATCTCTATGTTTTCAGAAAAACATTCCGATTGTCCTTTCTTCTGATGCACATGTACCTGGAGACGTCGGGGCGGACTATGATCAGGCCGTGGCTCTTGCAAAAAAAGTCGGATATACTTCATTAATGACGTTCCAAAAAGGGGAGCGAAAAGAAGTGCCGCTTAAATAGTTGTATAAAAAAGGTCATTCTATACAGAGTGATCTTTTTTTTGTAAAGAGTTTGGTTTCTGCAGTTCTCATTTCATAAATGAGAAAAAATTCAATCGCCTCCTATCTATTTATACGCTAATAGTAGTAAAATGAAAGTCAACACATCATTTAGCGGGAGAATTTCATGTCAAAAAAGAAAAAAGTTCTTTACATATATTTTTTTATCAGTATGATCTGGATTTTTGGAACAGATCATTTAATTGCGATTTTAGACTACGATATTTATACGTTTATTCTTATTTCAAAATTTAAAGCCATTGTTTTTATCATCGCCACAAGCATCTTCATCTACTACTTAATCAATGAAAACGAACAGTTTAAGGAGTTGGAGCGGGAGAAAGAAAAGCTTTTGTCTCTGATTAATTCCATGGTCGATTTTGTGAACTTTAAAGATGGCCAGGGCAGATGGATAGAAGTCAATACGTTTGGTTTGAATCTATTTCAGCTGCAGGGTGTTGAATATAAAGGGAAAAGTGACCGGGAGCTTGCTGAATACACGGATTTCTATAAAGAGGCGCTTTTATTTTGCGAAAGATCTGATGAAATCACATGGCAGGGCGGAACTGTAAGCCGCTGTGAAGAAATTATCCCACTGCCTGACGGAAGCTTCAAAACGTTTGATACGATCAAAGTTCCGCTATTTAACGATGACGGGTCAAGAAAGGCTCTTGTTGTAATCGGACGGGATATTACACAAATGAAAGAAGCCGAGGACCGTCTGCAGAAGGCTGAAAAATTAAGTGTTGTGGGAGGGCTTGCTGCAAGTGTAGCCCATGAAATAAGAAACCCCCTGACCTCTCTAAAGGGTTTTGTTCAGCTGATGAATAAAAACGACAGTGTGAACAAAATGTATTACGAAATTATGGAAAGCGAGCTGGACCGGATTAACGAGATCGTCGGTGAACTTCTTGTTCTGGCCAAACCGCAGAATATTCATTTTAAAAAAACAAATTTGAACCAGTTGATGTGCAACGTTATCTCACTTTTGGAGTCGCAGGCTAATATGTACGGCGTTCATATTGAATTTGAGCACGCAGCTGGCATGCCGGATATCGATTGCGAGCCTAATCAGCTTAAACAAGTCTTTATTAATGTCATTAAAAACTCGATTGAAGCCGGCTCTAAAACCATTGAGATTAAAATCAGCCACAATCAGGAACATGCCTTCGTCATGATTGCTGATGATGGTGACGGAATGGAAGAAGAGAGACTTAAAAGACTCGGTGAACCATTCTATTCCGTAAAAGAAAAAGGAACAGGACTCGGCCTTACTGTAAGCTACAGAATTATTGAATCACATAATGGAAAAATATCTTTCAGCAGCAAAGTTGGAGAAGGGACGGCCGTTGAGATTGAAATTCCGATGAATAGAGCGTAAAAAAACAGAGAGCAGGGTGCCTGATCTCTGTTTTTTTATCTGTTATGTTTTACTTATTTGAGTTAAACAAGCTAAGCAGCCGGTTCCGCATTTCGCAGTGTCCAGCTCCACCGCCCAACTCCTCGGCCAGAACGGATCCGTCAATAAAGGCAAAAAGCGCCTTTTTTGCCGGATCCTTATCTGTGTGTCGGAGCTAAACGGGCGGTTCCGCATTTCATGGTGTCCAGCTTCACCGCCCAACTCCTCGGCCAGAACGGATCCGTCAATAAAGGCAAAAAGCGCCTTTACTGCCGGATCCTTATCTGTCTGTCGGAGCTAAACGGGCGGTTCAGCATTTCATAGTTCAATGGCTCTAATAGACACGATGTCGTCAATTTCAGATAGGGTTGTAAGAAGTGCATCGTCTAAGGAACGGTCGAATGAGAGCATCATGATGGCTTCTCCGCCGGCATTTTTACGGCCTACTTGCATCGTTGCAATGTTTACTTCATGATCACCTAAAATCCGGCCTACGCGCCCAATGACCCCCGGTTTATCAGTATGCTGAATATAAATGAGATGTCCTGATGGGTAAAAGTCGATATTAAAGGAATTAATGCCGACAATTCGTTCCCCGTAGTGAGGAATGTGTGTGCCTTTTATTTCAAAGGTTGTTTGGTCACCATGAATGGTAACAGTGATGCAATTTTCATATCCTGACTGATTTGAAGTGATTTTTTCGCTGAAGCTGATTCCGCGTTCTTTTGCAATCATGCCTGCGTTTACTTCATTTACATTAGAAGCAACACGGGGAGTTAAGAAGCCTGCAATCAAGCTTTTTGTAATAAATGAAGTTTCAAGCTCAGCTACTGATCCTTCATATTTTATGGAAATGTCATTTACTGGCTCCTTCATGCACTGAGAAACGACATTCCCCATTTTCTTGGCAAGCTTGTAAAATGGCTGAATTTTTTCGAATATTTCTTTTGTTAATGTCGGCAGGTTAACAGACGTCGTCACCATTTTGCCGTCCAGAAAATGAAGAACATCCTGTGCGACTTGGGCTGCAACGTTTAACTGCGCTTCCTTCGTAGAAGCTCCTAAATGAGGAGTTGCAATCACATTGTCATAGCGCAAAAGCGGATGATCAACTGGAGGTTCTGTTTCAAATACATCCAGCGCAACTCCTGCAATGTGCCCGTTTTCTAAAAAAGGGATAAGGGCTTCTTCATCGATAATTCCCCCTCGTGCACAGTTGAGCAAATAAACGCCTTTTTTAGTCTTAGGCAAGGATTTTGCTCCAATAAGTCCTCTTGTTTCCTTTGTAAGTGGAGTATGTACAGTAATGATATCTGCCTGCTCTAGAAGTTCATCAAGACTCGCGCTTTTTACTGATATTTTTGCAGCACGGTCACGGGTCAAAAATGGATCGAAAACAAGCACATTAACTCCAAAAGCCTGAGCGCGTTTTGCGATTTCTGTTCCGATTCTGCCGAGTCCGACAATTCCCAATGTCTTGCCGTAAAGCTCGGTTCCGACAAAGGCTGTACGATTCCATTCATTAGATTTAACGGATACATTTGCCTGCGGAATATGGCGGAGAAGGGAAGTCATCATCGCAAATGTATGCTCAGCAGTAGAAATCGTATTTCCATCAGGTGCATTAATGACGACAACACCATGTTTAGTCGCTGCATCAAGATCAATGTTATCGATTCCAACACCAGCTCTTGCGATTATTTTAAGGGACGGCATTTTGGCGATTAATTCATCCGTTACTTTAGTGGCACTTCTGACAAGCAAAGCGTGAAACGTATGAAGCTCGTCTGCTGCCTCTGACGATTTTTTCTGAACAACCTCTACATTTTCTGCTGCAAGCAAAGGCTGAAGCCCGTCTGCGCTCATTGAATCTGACACTAGTATTCGATACATGATTATCCCCCTAAGCACTTCTATTAAATATCAGATAATTTATCATATTAAGATTATTATGTCAATAACAGTAAAGCGTTAAAAGGGTAAAGACTTTAATTGGAAAAAGAATGCTGATCCGATTTTAAGCATTTATATTCACAAATTGAAAAGGATGCAGTATACTTATCTCGAAAACAAAATAATATGATCTATCTTCGGGGCAGGGTGCAATTCCCGACCGGCGGTAATGAAACAAATGTTTCTAGCCCGCGAGCCGTTTGCAGTTTGGCAGGATCTGGTGTGATTCCAGAGCCGACAGTATAGTCTGGATGGGAGAAGATGGAGGTTCTGGCGTTTAAAATGCAAATTTTAATCGTTTATTTAACCTTGCTTAATTTCTCCCTTTGTGTATGATGCGCAAAGGGTTTTATTTTTGCTTGGATAAACAGGACGTTTCCTTTCTTTCCGGATGGATCGAATAAGGAGAGAGAAAGATGCAGCAGAGTAAGGTGAAAAAGCAAGTATCAATCGCAATGCTTGCAAGTGTAGGGTTTGTATTAATGATTTTTAATTTTCCGATTGGGTTTTCAAGCTTTTTAGAGCTTGATTTCGGAGATGTTCCGGCCATTATCGCAGCTATTCTGTTTGGGCCTGGAGCGGGTATTATGGTCGAAGCAATCAAAAATATTCTTCATTACATTATCATGGGAAATGCAACAGGCGTTCCTGTAGGCCAGCTGGCTAATTTTACCGCAGGTGTCTTATATATTCTGCCTGCTTCCTATATGTACCGTAAAATGAATTCAATGAGAGGCCTTGCAATTGGACTTTCAATCGGCACAATCGTGATGGCTTTAGTCATGAGTGTCTTAAACTATTACCTGTTCATACCGGCATACACATGGTTCCTTAATGCTCCGGCTATGGCAGCGCCGGAATTGCGCGCACTTATCGCTACGGGAATTCTGCCGTTTAACTTAATTAAAGGAATTGTCATGGGATTTGTGTTTATGGCAATCTTCGCGAAGCTTAAAACATGGGTTCATGCACAAACTGACTATAAACGTGCTGCATAAAAAAAATCCTCTGCAATTGCAGAGGATTTTTTCTATTCGAATTTTAAAGCGTCGCCGTCAAATGACTCGTCAGCAATTTTAATGGAATCAGTCGGACAGCCTTCATAAGCGTCCATCATGTCTTCCTCTAAAATTTCAGGTACTTCGACAATTCCCTGGTTATCATCAAGGGTTACAAATGCAATACCCTCATCATCATAATCATAAATGTCTGGTGCAGCAGCTCCACATGCACCGCAAGCAATGCAAGTGTCTTTGTCAACGATTGTGTACTTTGCCATAAAAAAACCTCCTCTGAAATGGTCACACTCTATGATATGGTACATTCATTCATTTGTCAGCGAAGAACTGAAAAATCAGGTGCGTACCTCTTTATATTTATACATTGTAAATCTGTTTTCGAAACTTTTCAATAGGAAAGTACATTGAGAATGCTTATCATACAAGGCTTTCTAGTAATTAAGATACCCTTTACAGGCAACTTTAAACGCCAATTTTCAGATGGAATCTGTTACAATAGAAGCAAGAATCGAAACGTGTCAAAAAGTGTAAGGTGATGTGAATGACTCAAAATTATTTAGATATTGTCTATTTAGATTGTCTTAAGAAATTTGGCGGGGAACGCTCTTCATCAGCCGTTTTTCATTTATTAAAAGGGAAAAAATCCTCACAGACGATTCAGGACAGCAAGCTTTTTCACCTTTCAAACTTATTCGGCATGTATCCGGTTTTGAAGCGAAAAGAGTTTGATGAAGCTGTACAAAATCTCATTGAAAATGGGTACTTAATTTATTCAGAAAATGATGTTCTTATTTTAACAAAAAAAGCTGAAACTTTTCTTGAAACAGTACTGAAAAATAAGCCAATTCCTAAAAACTTGAATGGATCCATCTTTTCATCAAGCGGGTTTCTTTTCTGGAAGAGACTTATGCTGATGACTCAAGTTCTTTCTCATTCAAAAGCAGGCAGCACAAAATACTTGCCGGTAACAAAAGATGAAAAAGTGCAGCGGTGGGTAAAGCATTTTTTAAAGAGGTCACCTCTAAATAAAATAGAGCTGTCAGATGCACTCTATTATGAAATGCTCAGTCATCTGCAGCGGTTTTCAGATCGGGAGGCAGCGATTTGGGTTTATCAATTGACTTCAAATCAGCGCATTGGCCTGACATATGAACAGCTTGGCGAAAAATTTAAAGAAGATGCAGAGTACATAAAACTGCTGTTTTGGAACCTTATACACCGTGTACTAGAAGAATGCAGTCTGAAAAAAAATCACTATCCGCTTTTGAACTCAGTGATACAAGACCTTTCAAAGGTTCACCCTCTTACCGAATCAACCTCAAAAACGCTGCAACTGATCCAATTGGGAAAGTCAATAGAGGATATTGCAAAAATCAGGCATTTAAAATTAAGCACGATTGAAGATCATGTTGTAGAGATTTCATTGAATGATTCTGCTTTTGATTTTTCCATGTTTTTAGCGGACGATTGTCTTCAGGTTATTGCTATGAAGATCGAGGAATTAAACACGCATCAGCTGAGAATTGTAAAAGAAGCGCTGAATGGCCGTTTTTCATATTTTCAGATCAGGCTCGCTTTTACGCGTCTTTAGGAGGAAGTCATGAACGTTCAAGAAGCATTAAAGCGCCATTTCGGACATGATTCCTTTCGAACTGGACAGGAAAACATCATCACAGACATTATAGACGGCCATGATGCGATCGCCCTTCTCCCTACAGGAGGAGGGAAGTCGCTATGCTATCAGCTGCCTGCTTACATTCTGGAAGGGACGGTTCTAATCGTTTCACCGCTCCTTTCACTAATGGAAGATCAAATTCAGCAAATTCGCCTCCGGGGAGAGAAGAGAGTAATCGGCTTAAATGGCGCTCTTCCTTATATGGAAAGACAAAAAGCATTAGGCAGACTGAATCAATACAAATATATCTTTGCATCGCCGGAAATTCTGCAGTCTGAAGCAGTTGCTTCTGCACTTCGGGAGATAAAACTCTCATTATTCGTAGTTGATGAAGCTCACTGTATTTCTCAATGGGGTCATGATTTCAGACCTGACTACTCAAAGCTTGGGGAATTAAGAGAGAAACTTGGCGGTGCCCCTTGCATGGCACTGACCGCGACGGCGACACCGGAAGTACTTAAGGATATTGAAAAGTCTCTTCGGATGACGAACGTGAAAATGCATATTCAATCAGTTAACCGCAGCAATATTGCCATTAAAATTGAGGAATGCCATTCACTTGAAGATAAGATGAAAAGAGTATCTGAACTAGTAAAAACACTGAAAGGCCCTGGAATTATATACTGCTCAAGCAGAAAATGGACGGAAAACCTTGCGCAATTTCTAAAAATGGAGGGCATTCACGAGTCTGCCTGTTATCATGCCGGGATGGAGCAAGAGCAGAGGACACTGATTCAGCAGCAGTTTATTTATGATCAATTAGATGTAGTCTGCTGCACAAATGCATTTGGAATGGGTGTTAATAAAGGGAATGTCAGATATGTCATTCATTTTCATTTTCCCTCTCAAATGGAATCCTACGTTCAGGAAATAGGGAGAGCCGGAAGAGATGGACTGCCAAGTGTGGCAATATCTCTTATTGGTAGCGGAGATATGGAAATACCTTTAGTCCTGATGGAATCTGAGTTTTCAACGTATGAACAGCTCCATCAGACCATTTATCAAATCTCTGCAGACAGAGATGCTGAAGGGTCATTTGAAACGGCTGGTGTAAATGAAATACAGGGAAGATTTATTCTTCATCATTTAGAAAAGCTCCCATATCCTCTGCCGGGGAATGAACAACAGGCGATTCAATTCATTTGGGGGAAAATTGAAGACAGACGTTCTTTCAAAAAAAGAAAATTAGACTCAGTTATGAAATGGCTGCTGTCAAAAGAGTGCAGGCGACAGGGTATTCTCAATTATTTTGAAGAAAAGAATTTTAAGTCACAGGAGATATGCTGTGACAGGTGCGGACTTGATCTTTTACTTTATGAAGAAAAGAAAGAGGAGCATACGCATCGGCATCTCCTTGAGTGGAAGGCAGAATTAAAGGCTATTTTTGGCCAGAACGAGTGATAAAATGCTTAAGCGTCAAAATGAACTTGTCAAAAGAATGACAGATGGGCAGCTGCTTCAGCAGCTCTATTTTACTCAAATTTTACTACTTACAATTTCCGTCTTTTTAAGTATGATGTTATTTAACAGATTGTCTGATTTTAAAGAAATATGGAGGCCTGAACTGGCAGAAATTTTGCTGTTTGGCGGATTGACTGCTGTTATTGTGCTGATTTTCGATTGGATCATCATGCACACTATGCCGAAAGAATGGTATGATGATGGCGGCATCAATGAAAAAATGTTCAGACACCGTTCCTTGCCGCATATTTTCTTTTTATGTCTGTTAATTTCCTTTACAGAAGAACTTTTATTTCGCGGTGTCATTCAGACTCATTTTGGCATTTGGACAGCAAGTTTCATCTTTGCGGTCCTCCATTTTCGTTATTTAACAAAAGGTCTGCTGTTTATTATGGTGATGCTGATCAGTTTGCTGCTCGGGTTTGTATATGACTGGACAGGTAATTTATTCGTCACAGTCTTTGCACATTTCTTAATCGATTTGGTGTTTGCCGTTCAAATTCGTTTGCAGTATATTAACGGAGGTGAAAAATATGAGTAAAAATGAAGAGCCAGCTGCGTCACGCACTTCCAGAAAAAATAAGATTGATGAATATAAATCAAGAACTGGCACCTATCCATCCAGAAGTGAACTTCATAAAAAGAAAGACAAAAAGAAATCAAAGTATAAATATCCCGCTATAAGCATACTGGCCTTATTCTTTTTTCTGCTTCCCATAGTGTTTTACTACAGTATTTCTTATTTCGATGACCGCAGTAAAACTGTCAATGGAGAAAATATTTCCGACTATGAAGATGTTTTAATAAAATATGGTGATGAAGAGGAAGAAGAAGAGCAGACTTCTGACGAACAGTCATTAGAAGAATCTGATACAAAATCTCAAGAAGCTGATCAAGCGTCTCTAAGCTCAGCTGAGACAACTGTCAAAACAGAGGCCGCACCTCAGCAAACTTCAGCAGAGCCTGAACCTGAAAAACCAGAACCAGAACAAGAAGCAAAACCAGAACCAGAACCAAAACCAGAATCAGAACCAAAACCAGAACCAAAACCAGAACCAAAAGAAGAGTACAAAGTAATCAAACACACAGTGGGACCTGAAGAAAATCTGTACAGAATCTCCGTGAAATATTACAGTGACCGTTCAGGCGAGGCTTTAATTAAGCAGTGGAATCAGCTGAGCGGAGACGGTGTGTATGAAGGTCAAGTACTTAAAATACCGATCAAACAGTAAACGCATGAAAACAGCATGCGTTTTTTTCATGCTTGCTTTTCATATCAAGATGGACAACATCATATAATCTGATATAAGAAGAGAACCTTTCCCAGGAGATGTGATGTGTGTGGAAAAGCAAATACAGCAGCTGAGTGAGTCTACCGACTTAGCGACTAAACAAATGCTTCAGAGCGTGCTGAATAAAAAACGAAAATATGAGCGGTATAAAAAGAACTGTTTTAGATGGCAGATGTTTACACTGACAGGCGGGATGGCTTTTTTTCTCTACTTTTATCAATTCATTGTGGTTCCAAAAGGAAGCGATATTGGCTACATGCTCGGTCAATTAGTTGGAAGCGCCTTTCACTTTTTCATCATATTAACCATAGGGGCAGGGTATGCAACATCCCATTATTATAAGAAAAAAGAAGAAAAGTACGAAAAGGAATATCATGGCTTGAGAACGGAAATTATCCGGAAAAGCTCTGAATTGTGGCCTCAGCCTTATCACTGGAAAAAAAGAGGCGAGGTTTATGACATGATGAAGAAGGATTTTGATATTAACCTGTATTTTGAAAGCAAATAAATAGGCGGAGTATAGAGGGATTTAGCAAATAACAGCGAATGTATGGTAAAACGTTAATGGGGTGATGCGATGTTTGTTAAAAGTACAATGATTCCTAAAGCAAGAACAATTCATGCCACAGCGGAGGATTCGCTGTATACGGTGCTTGAAAAGCTGGAAACACATAAGATTGATGGAATTCCAGTCTTGAAGGGGGCGGCATACATAGGGATGATCACCCGTTATCACCTTTATGAACATTTTTTTGAGTCTAATGTGCAGAAAGACGATTTCTTAAAGAACAAAAAAGCGGAAGAAATTGCCGTCAATCGGGATGTGTTCCTTGAAGGTGATGAGATTTTTGAAAAAACGCTGCTGCGGTTAAAAGACTTTCCGCTGATTGCCGTTGTCGGAGAAGAAAAGGAATACTTGGGTATTGTTACGAGATATGATGTTCTTGAACAATTTCAAAGCGCATTTGGAATGAACAAAAAAGGAGTCAGAATTGCATTTACCTCAGTTGAAACAGAGGGCAGGATCGCAAGGCTGACAGAGCTTGCAAGGCAGTTTCATGAAGACATTATTTCCCTTGTAACGTTCGATGAAACCGAAAGCATGGTCAGAAGAATGGTCATGAAAATTGAAAAAAAGGACAATATCAGCCGGTTTATCGAAAGGATAGAAAAGTCAGGATTCAGAGTCCTCGATATCCACGAAGATGAATAAACCTCCTTTCCCTACATATAAAAGTGTAGGGGAGGGATTTTTTTGTTTAAACATGCCGCGTTTTTGATCATTGGATACATATCTGCCTATTTAGTATGTGTTTGGATACCTGTACAGCTTCCGTTTCAGCTGTCTGAATTTATTATGATGCTCGTATTAAACCCTGCAAGATCCTTTTTTTCAATGATTCTATTTACAATCGGATTCATCCTGCACGCTTCGCTTATAAAAACAGCATTAAGACTAACATATAAAATCGCAAGAAACGAAGGCGATGTGCTTGAAACGACGATTAGTTATTGTGTTTTTATTAATTTTTATATATTATTTCAAATAGGATTTTGGCAAACTTTAGTATTAGCAGCTTTTACAGTTTTATATGGGCTGGCAACGGCAAACCATCAAAATTTCTCGCCTAAAAAAGCTCATTAAGATTTTAGTGTACATATCTAATGAAAAAATGTGCTGCCCTTGCAGGATTATTCATTTGTTATACAAAGTTTACACATGCTGTTTAATCCTATATACTTTGAGTACAGTGATTTTTGTTATTGGAGGATTAGATATGTCTGGTCAAGAAGGCAAATACAACATTAAGGCAGTTTCCAAAATGCTTGGAATCCAACCAGGGACATTAAGAGCTTGGGAAAGACGCTATAATATGATTGCACCGGTTCGAAATGATTCAGGGCACCGTTTATATACAGAAGAACATATAAAAATATTGAAGTGGCTGGATCACGAAAGTAAATAAAGGCTTTACCATCAGCCAGGCAGTTAATTTGCTTGAAAACAGCGGCCTTGCTTCAGAAGAGCCTCTTGCTGTGTCAGCAAGTTCCGATACGCCTGACCATGCGCTGGATTTAACGGAAGAGCTGCTTTCGGCTTTGCTTTCATTTGATGAAAATCAGGCGCATGAACTATTGAACAAGGCTTTTAGTCTTTATTCAATTGACAAAGTCCTCATCGACATTTTAGGAACGCTTCTCGTTAAAATCGGAGACATGTGGGAAAATGGCAAAATTACTTCTGCACATGAGCATTTTGCCTCGTCATTTCTCCGTTCGAGAATCGGGATCATCCTTCATACCCTGCCTGTAAACGGACTGCTTCCGAAAGTAGTTTCCGTTTGCGGGCCAGGAGAGTGGCATGAACTGGGACTTCTGATCTTTACTCTTTATTTAAGAAGAAAAGGGTTTGAAGTCATTTATCTTGGGACGAGCATTGCCGACGGGGATATCGATATTGTCCTTGAAGAAGTAAATCCGAAGTTTTTATTCTACTCATGCACGCTTCAGGAAAACGTTGCAAAAACGGTCGAGTCAGTTGAAGAGCTGTCAAAAAAATACAGCAGCTTAATCATAGGTCTTGGAGGCAACGGGTTTAATAAAGCTCCAAGAGAGCACTTGAAAAACTATGAATCATTTTTTGTCGGGGATACGAAAAACCAGTGGGACAATTGGCTTAAAGAGCGCCTTTCAGTTTAACCCGAACACCCCGAAATCTTTTGCTTGTCTTAATGGGTTAAGAGAGTGTAAACTTGTTAAAAATCAACGAACCATCCCATCTGTATTTCATATGATAAGGAAAAGGGCGTTCTGACGGCAGGAGGGTAAGGGATGCGGCTAGAGCGATTGAACTATAACAAGATAAAAATCTTCTTAACAATAGACGATCTAATGGACAGAGGACTTACGAAGGAAGACTTATGGAAAGATTCATTGAAAGTGCATCAGCTTTTCAGAGAAATGATGGATGAAGCAAGTGAAGAGCTTGGTTTTGAACCAAGCGGGCCAATTGCAGTCGAAGTATACTCTCTTCAAGCTCAGGGGATGGTCATCATCGTAACCAAAAACCAAGAGGAAGAAGAGACTGATGAAGATTACGCAGATGATTACATTGAGATGCAAGTGAAGCTCGATCAAAGCTATGATATTATATTTGAATTCAATGAGTTTGAAGACATTATACAGCTGTCAAATGCACTTTTCTCGCAAGGAATAAAAGAAGGGGCCGTATACTCCCATCAGAACAGATTTTACTTCATGCTGGATGAGCATCAGCCGATCGAAGTGGATTCCTTAATTTCAATCATTGCAGAATACGGTAATCCATCCATGATCTCCATTCATTATCTTCATGAATACGGAAAATGCTTAATGGCAGATGGTGCAATTGAAAAACTGCATCACTACTATTGGAGTAAAACAAAATAACAAAAAACGCCTGCAGCCTGCTGCAGGTTTTGTTTTTGGATTTGGCCGTTTGTCATTTTGAAACTATGCCTAAAAACTGGAGTGCCGAAGAAGATTAAATCCTCAAACAGTTAAAAATGTTCGCTATTTTCAAACTTCAAACTGCGATATTTAACCAATTTCACCCATTTACACCACATCGTTGAAATCGCTTACAAAATTGTGTTTGTTTTTGTTTTATTTCTGCTTTTTCTACTTTGCAGAAAACATCTGAAGGTGTATACTATGTCATGAAAGGTGGACATTTCCACACAATTGAAAAGACAGTAGGAGGTTTACTCGAATGGTAGCCGAAAAAAGCACCGATCATAAACGAGAAAAGCATGATGTGTTGAAATCAACACAAACGGTGATACATAAAGCCCTAGAGAAACTAGGATATCCTGAAGAAGTTTATGAATTATTAAAAGAACCGCTGAGAATGATGACGGTAAAAATACCTGTAAGAATGGATGACGGCTCAGTCAAGATTTTTACTGGCTACCGCGCCCAGCATAATGATGCAGTTGGACCAACTAAGGGCGGAATTCGATTCCATCCGGGTGTAACCGAAACTGAAGTTAAAGCGCTGTCAATTTGGATGAGTTTAAAGTGCGGCATTGTTGATTTGCCTTACGGCGGAGGAAAAGGCGGTATTGTCTGTGATCCGCGTGATATGTCATTCCGTGAATTAGAGCGCCTGAGCCGCGGATACGTAAGAGCGATCAGCCAGATTGTCGGACCGACAAAAGATATTCCTGCTCCGGATGTTTTCACCAATTCACAAATTATGGCGTGGATGATGGATGAGTACAGCAGAATAGATGAATTTAATTCACCTGGATTTATTACAGGAAAGCCTTTAGTGCTTGGAGGTTCACATGGCCGTGAATCAGCGACTGCGAAGGGTGTTACGATTTGTATATATGAAGCTGCCAAGAAAAAAGGAATTGAGCTTAAGGGCGCCCGTGTTGTTGTACAGGGATTTGGAAATGCAGGAAGCTACTTAGCGAAATTCATGCATGACGCAGGTGCTAAAATTATTGGGATCTCAGATGCGTACGGAGGTCTGCATGATCCAGAAGGTCTTGATATTGACTACTTGCTGGACCGCCGCGACAGCTTCGGAACAGTAACAAAGTTGTTCAATGATACAATTTCAAATAAGGAACTGCTAGAGCTTGATTGTGATATTTTAGTGCCGGCTGCGATTGAAAATCAAATCACAGAAGAGAATGCACACTTAATCCGCGCAAGCATTGTTGTTGAAGCTGCAAATGGCCCGACGACGCTTGAAGCAACGCAAATCCTGACTGACCGCGGCATCCTTCTTGTGCCGGATGTATTGGCAAGCGCAGGAGGCGTTACCGTCTCTTACTTTGAATGGGTTCAAAACAACCAAGGCTATTACTGGTCCGAAGAAGAAGTTGATGAAAAACTTGAAAAAGTGATGGTTAAATCCTTTAATAATATTTATGAAGCAGCACAAACACGGCGTGTTGATATGCGTCTCGCAGCATACATGGTCGGGGTCCGCAAAATGGCAGAAGCATCTCGCTTCAGAGGCTGGATCTAAAATCAAATATTTGCATGAATTCATGAAATCTCCTATCATTACTGATAGGAGATTTTTTATTAAATAGACAAACAGGACGATTTTAGTTTTATTCAGGAGTGAACGCTTTGAAAACGGAACAGGTCATTATTATCGGCGGTGGTCCATGCGGATTAGCTGCAGGCATTGCCTTAAAAGAAAAAGGGATTAACCCTCTTATTATAGAAAAAGGAAACATCGTAAATTCCATTTACAACTATCCGACACATCAGACGTTTTTCAGTTCAAGTGAAAAACTTGAAATTGGCGAAATTCCTTTCATTACAGAAAACAGGAAGCCATTCCGTATCCAGGCGCTCGCTTATTACAGAGAAGTGGTAAAGAGGACCGGCTTAAGAATCAATGCTTTTGAGAAAGTAACTGAAGTATTGAGAGAAGGAACAGGATTTATTGTCAAAACGTCTAAAGCGGACTACCGAACTGAATTTATCGTGGCAGCAACCGGCTATTACGATCATCCAAACTATATGAACATTGAAGGAGAAAATCTTCCAAAAGTGTTCCACTATTTTAAAGAAGGACATCCGTATTTCGATAAAGATGTTGTTGTGGTAGGCGGGAAAAATTCAAGTGTGGACGCAGCGCTTGAACTTGTTCATGCCGGTGCGCGTGTTACTGTCATTTACAGGGGCGGAACCTATTCCCCAAGTGTAAAACCATGGATTCTGCCTGAATTTGAAGCACTTGTTAGAAACGGAACAATTAAAATGGAATTCAACTCTATTTTAAAGAGCATAACAGAAGAGGCTGTAACGTATGTAGTGGACTGCAAAGAAGAAAAAACAATAAAAAATGATTTTGTATTCGCTATGACAGGATATCATCCGGACCATTCATTTCTCACTAAAATGGGCGTTGCAATTGACGAAGCGTCCGGCAGACCTGCATTTTCTGAGGTAACAATGGAAACTAACGCAGAGGGTATCTATATTGCAGGTGTTATCGCAGCAGGAAACAACGCAAATGAGATTTTTATTGAAAATGGCCGATTTCATGGCGGATTATTGGCCAATCATATTGCAGAGAAAATGAAATAAAGAAAAGGGCTTCCCGATAAGTCTATAAAAAAAAGCAGGCTGGAAAAAGAATGATTTTCCTGCCTGCTTTTTTTTATAAGAATATTTAGTGGCATTATTCGCAGTAGTGCAACCACTTTTAACGGTTCCAAGTATTACAAGTGGCGTCATTTGCAGTAGTGCAACCACTTTTAACGGTTTAGAGCATAACAAGTTGCATTATTCGCCGTAGTGCAACCACTTTTAATGTTTCAAAGCATAACAAGTGGCGTCATTCGCCGTAGTGCAACCACATTTAACGGCTCAAAGCAAAACAAGTGGCATCATTCGCCGTAGCGCTACCACTTTTAACAGTTTAAAGCATAAAAAGTGGGGTCATTCCAAATAGTGTCGCCGGATCCTTATCTGTCTGTCGGAGCTGCCCAAGGCGGTTCCGCTTTTCTATTTTAATAAGAAAAGATTTCCTGCAATTCTTCTGCATTCTGTGTGGTTTCTAGGGCGATCATGAGTTTTAGTCTCGCTTTTTGTCCATTTAGGCCGTTGCTGAAAATTATGCCGGCGTCTTTGAGTGTTTTTCCCCCGCCTTCATAGGCATAGACGTCCTGCACGATGCCGTTGAAGCATCTGGATACGATCACAATTTTAACGCCTAGGCTCATTAATCTTTTTAAGTAAGTCATCATTTTGGGCGGCAGGTTGCCTTGTCCCAGTGCTTCAATGACCAATCCGTCGAGTTTTAATTGTTCTATTGCTTTCAAGATTGTTTCATCCATGCCTGCATATGCTTTTAAAAGCAGGACTTGCTTTGTTAAAGAGGCAACAGCCAGGGATGTTCGATTGACTGGTTTATGATGAAAGGCAACGCCTCTTTTATTAACGATGCCGATTGGGCCGTATTGCGGACTCTGAAAGGTCGCTACATTGCTTGTGTGCGTTTTCGTTGCATTTTTTGCCGAGTGGACCTCATCGTTCATGACAACGAGTACACCCATTTCTGCTGCTTCTTTGCTTGCGGCGACTTGAATGGACGATACTAGATTGTACAATCCGTCTGAACCGAGCTCATTGCTTGATCTCATGGCTCCTGTAATGACAACAGGTATGCTGACATTTAAAGTTAAGTCCAGAAAATACGCCGTTTCCTCAAGAGTGTCAGTACCGTGAGTAATAACGATGCCGTCAATTTTATCCTTCTTGCATGCCTTTTCAATCGTTTCTTTTAATTGGAGCATTTCGTTTGGGGTGATATGTGGCGAAGGCAGGTAAAATAATTCCTTTGCCGTAATCACAATATCATTGAATTTCAGTAAGTTCTGAAGCAGGGGATTTGATTCTCCCTGTTTGACTTCCCCTGTTGTTTCATCCTCACTCATTGAGATCGTGCCGCCTGTGTGAATGACAAATATATGTTTCATAAGCTCCTCCGAATGTTTGAAATCTTTTTCTCTGTTTGATCTGATTCATTCATTTTCAATTCTACGATAACATGATACCATTAATAAATAGAAGATTTTAGAAGAAAGAAGGCCTGTGGATGATTGCCATTATATCTGCCGGCATAGCCCCTGGTTTAGCCATTTTAAGCTATTTTTATTTAAAAGACCAGTATGATTCAGAGCCGTTCTACATGGTTTTCAGGTCATTTGTTTTTGGGGCATTGCTCGTTTTTCCAATCATGTTTATTCAATATGTTCTTGAAGCAGAAAAAGTCTTTGACTCTGGGCTGATGCTTGCATTTATATCAAGCGGGCTTCTGGAAGAGTTTTTTAAATGGTTTATTTTAATAGTGACTATTTATCCGCATGTTCATTTTGATGAGCATTATGACGGTATTGTTTACGGTGTTGCATCTTCTCTTGGATTTGCCACCCTGGAAAATATTCTGTATTTGATCGGAAATGGACTGGAGTTTGCAATTGGCAGGGCGCTATTGCCCGTGTCAAGTCATGCGCTGTTCGGTGTTATTATGGGGTATTATCTTGGCAAAGGAAAGTTTTCCCTTATTTCTGAAAAAAAGAAATGGATTTTGCTGTCTTTGATGCTTCCTGTTCTATTGCACGGATTATATGATTACATATTGGTTGCACATGAACTTTGGCCGTTTTATATGGTCCCATTTATGTTTTTCTTATGGTGGTTCGCTCTGCACAAAGCAAAAAAAGCAAGAATGATCAAACATCCTGTATAAGCAAAAAGCAATCCTTTAAGAGGGTTGCTTATTTTTTTATGGACAGAAGTTCTTAATCAGGTTGTATAAAATGCCATTTACTACAAAAAATACGTTGTAAGGAAAACCATTAATCATGAGGAGGCAGCAGCATGCAAAAAAATCGTTTCATTTGGATGACGGCAGGAGCAGTAATCATTGCCCTCTTTTTCCAAATGACTATTTTAAATCAAAATGAAGCCCATGCGTTTTCGAATCAAGTGATTCAAAAAGGCGCTGTTGGCGATGATGTTGTGGAACTGCAGGCGAGATTGCAGTACAACGGATATTATAACGGTTCAATCGACGGAGTATATGGATGGAGCACTTATTGGGCGGTACGCAACTTTCAATATGAATTTGGATTAAAGGAAATAGATGGACTAGTGGGAGAGTCAACAAAACATAAACTCACACAGACTACAAAATATTATCGGGATTTTGTCCATAAGCAGCTTAACTCAGGCAAAGATTTTACACATTACGGAGGCGTTCCGCTCAGCAGACAGAGCTCGCCTTCAAAAACGTATAAGGCTAAATTAAAAGCGACATACGGCAAAAAAGGAGGAGGCAAGGCCCCTTCAGGACAGGCAAAACAAACACAGCCGAAGCAGCAGGCGCAGCCAAAGCAGCAAGCTCAGCCAAAACAGCAGGCACAGCCTAAAGCAAAGTCTCAGCCTAAAGCAAAAACAACCGCTGTAAATATGCCGGAGGGTTTTTCGCAAAATGATATCCAGCTAATGGCAAATGCAGTATACGGCGAAGCGCGCGGAGAACCGTATATCGGGCAGGTTGCCGTTGCCGCTGTTATTTTAAACCGGGTAGACAGTGCAACATTCCCTAATACAGTATCAGGTGTTATTTTCGAGCCAAGAGCCTTTACAGCTGTAGCAGATGGGCAAATTTGGCTGACTCCGAATGAAACGGCTAAAAAAGCAGTAATGGATGCAATAAATGGCTGGGACCCAACAGAGAATGCGACTTATTATTTTAATCCCAATACTGCAACAAGCGGCTGGATTTGGGGACGCCCTCAAATAAAACAGATTGGGAAACACATATTCTGCAATTAAGAGGTGAATGAAATGATCAGAGGGATATTGATCGCGATTCTGACAATTGGAGTCGTTGGAACGGCATATTGGGGCTACAAAGAGCATCAAGAAAAAAATGCAGTGCTGATTCATGCTGAAAATAACTACCAGCGTGCATTCCATGATTTGACTTATCAGGTTGATCAGCTGCATGATAAAATCGGTGCCACTCTTGCAATGAATTCAAAAAAATCGCTGTCACCGGGCCTTGTTGAAGTATGGAGAATTACATCAGAAGCTCATTCTGATGTGGGACAGCTGCCGCTGACACTGCTCCCTTTCAACAAAACAGAAGAGTTTTTAGCAGCAATATCTGATTTCAGCTACCGTACAGCTGTGCGGGACCTGGATAAAGAACCATTATCAGATCAGGAATATGCCACACTAAAGCAGCTTTATACAAAATCAGAAGATATTCAAAAAGAACTGCGCAATGTCCAGCATTTAGTTATCGATAACAATCTCAGATGGATGGATGTTGAACTTGCTCTGGCTTCTGGCGATGAAAAAGATGATAACACCATTATTAATGGATTTAAAACAGTTGAGAAAAATGTCAATGCCTATTCAGAAACAGATTTTGATCCGTCCTTAACGTCTGTTAAAAAAGAGGAAGAAGGTTTTAACCATTTAAAAGGCAAAGTCATTACAGAAAAAGAAGTTCCAAAGATAGTAGAAAAGTTTGTTCCGGGTTCCACCGGCGAAATGAAAGTAACGCCTAATGGGAAAGGTTCACCGCTTGAGTTTTACAGCGTATCAGTCAACGATCCGAAAAAGAAATCCGAGATTTATCTGGATATTACAAAAAAAGGGGGCTATCCGATTTGGCTTCTTCAGAATAGAGAAGTAAGAGATCCTAAGATCAGCTTAAATGATGCCTCAAATAATGCGGCGAAATTTTTAAAAGATCAGGGATTTGAGGATTTGGTTTTATATGAAAGTGCTCAATTTGAAAACATAGGCATTTTCTCCTTTGTGTCCGTCTATAAAAATGTAAGGCTTTATCCGGATGCAATCAGAATGAAAGTGGCTCTTGATGATGGAAAAGTAATTGGCTTTTCCGCAAGAGACTATCTTGCATCACACCGCAAACGCGTAATTCCGCAGGCGAAAATCAGTGCAGAAGAAGCAAGAAGTTTTGTTAATCCAAATCTGATGGTCCAAGAAGACAGACTGGCTATCATTACAAATGAGCTGGGTGAAGAAGTTCTTACTTATGAGTTTTTAGGAACAATGGAAAATGATACTTACAGAATCTTTGTAAATGCGAATGATGGAACGGAAGAAAAAGTTGAAAAGCTGGACAACTCTGAGCCGATCTATCAGGAAATTTAAAAAGGAAAAATGACAAAAAGATCCTAAAAAAAAAGGAAAAGATGAAATAGACTTTTCCTTTTTTTTATTCCATGATTTAATAATAGAGTAGAGTGAAATAGAGAGTATGTGATCATGTGCTGAATATTGGGGATCGTTTAATTTTTGAAATAAAAGATGATCAGTCTGTAAAATTAAAATGCAGAGTAGTCGATCTTAAGGATCAGGTATTATATACCGATTATCCAGTGAATGAAAAGACAGGAAAACCAGCTTTTTTGCTGAACGGAACTCATTTATCTGCCACCTTCGTTGGATATGATCAAAATCCTTATTTTTTTGATACAGAAGTCCTGGGCAGATTCAAAGATAATATACCGATGCTTGCCTTTAAACTGCCGGCAGCGCATGACATGACCAGAATCCAAAGAAGAGAGTACGTCAGGATTGAGACAGCAATTGATGTCGCTCTTCATTCTGTAAATGGCATGTTTGAGCCGTTTGTGACCACAACACTTGATTTAAGTGCAGGCGGTGCTGCAGTCAGCCTGCCGTCTCATGTCACTGTCAATCAAAATGAAGAGGTGTATGCATGGCTCTCTTTGCCTTTTCAAAAAGGAACAACTGAATATGCAAAAATCAAAGCAAAAATGATAAGAATCATAAAAAACGGTAAGAAAGACATGGCCACGCTTCAATTTCTTGACTTATCAGAATCAGACCGCAAGAAAGTGCTGCAATTTTGCTTTGACCAGCAGCTGCTTATGAAGAAAAAGGGCGTTTTAGCCGAATAAGAAAATTCCAATTGCATCATACTAGTTATAAAAAGTGGAGATGGATACATGTATGATGCGGTTTGAACGAATTGTGATCAAGATTGTGATCATTCAATTGATTCTTTTATTTTGTGCACAGGCTGCGCTGACGAATGCAAATCTTCAGCCCCACATCTCGCGTGTGGTACAATATGAAGGTGTAAATAAGCTCACAATCAGTGAGTGGCTTGAAACCTTTAAACAATCAACTATGCAGGATAAATAGACCTGCATTCTTTTTATTTCTTATTAAAACAGCATGAAGATTCCTGAATATGTATCTAGGAAACTATCAAGGAGGAACTATGGAACAAAATATATCGATTGCAATTGATGGACCTGCAGCAGCAGGCAAAAGCACAGTTGCAAAAATTTTAGCAGAAGACTATTCATATGTTTATATCGACACGGGTGCCATGTACAGAGCTCTTACTTATAAAGCGATTCAGCAGAATGCCGATTTAGAAAACGAAGAAATCCTGAAAGAAATTCTGTCTGATACAAAAATAGACCTAGTTCCAAGTGAAAAAGGGCAGCTTGTTTATGTAAATGGGGAAAATGTCACAGAAGTGATCCGCACTCATGAAGTGACAAACTCTGTTTCAATAGTGGCAAAACATGCTTCTGTCAGAGAAGAAATGGTCAAAAGACAAAAAGAAATGGCAAGCGGCGGCAGAGTGGTTATGGACGGAAGAGATATCGGCACCCATGTTCTGCCTGATGCAGAAGTGAAGATCTTTTTGAGAGCATCTGTGCTTGAACGTGCGAAAAGACGTCATGACGAAAATCTTTCAAAAGGATTTGAATCCGATTTAGAACAGCTGAAGCTTGACATTGCAAGAAGGGACAAACTCGATTCTGAACGGGTCATTGCTCCTCTTAAAAAAGCAGATGACGCTGTTGAAATTGATACCACTTCACTTTCTATTTCTGGTGTTGTGGAAGAAATCAAAAAAATTGTCAAAGAGAGGCTTTGATGAGAATGAACTTTTATCAATTTGCCAAAGGTGTTGTAGCTTCAGTGTTCTTTCCTCTTTACCGGGTCGAGGTAAAAGGGAAGGAGAATTTTCCTAAAGAAGGCGCGGTTCTTTTGTGTTCGAATCATATTGATAATTTAGATCCTCCTACAGTCGGGATATCAGCTCCAAGACAGGTGCATTTTATGGCGAAAGAAGAATTGTTTCGAGTCCCTATATTAGGGGGTATAGTCAGAAAAGTTGGATCTTTCCCTGTTAAAAGAGGCATGAGTGACCGTGAAGCATTGAGAAATGGTTTAAATGTGCTAAAAGATGGCGGCGTCCTGGGATTATTCCCTGAAGGCACAAGAAGCAAAGACGGGCAGCTTGGAAAGGGGCTTGCGGGAGCAGGTTTTTTCGCCCTCAGATCTAATGCTTTAGTCGTTCCCTGTGCGGTTATCGGCACGTATAAGCCTTTTCGAAAAGTGAAAGTTTTCTTCGGCGAGCCTATCAATCTTGATCCTTTAAGAGAGAGAAAAGCTACTGCTGAAGAAGCAACTGAACTGATTATGTCGAAAATCGGAGAACTTCTCGAAAAACATCGCTCTTAAGAGTCTTACTACTTGACAAAATGTAACATTTATTAGAAGTTAGTAAAAAGAGTATTTTCACTTTATTCTAAAAAGTGATTTCATACATATCCAACTAAAGTCGTGGGTTGTGACCAAGGAGGTAATTGGAATGGTTGAAGACATGAATGATGTAGAAGTAAAAACACCGGAAGTTGGTGACATTCTAAAAGGGATCGTTACCAAAGTGGAAGACAAACAGGTAATTGTTGAAATTGATAACGTGAAACATACTGGTATTATTCCTATCAGTGAATTATCCAGTCTGCACGTTGAAAAAGCTTCTGATGTTGTAAGTGAAAATGAAGAATTGCAGCTAAAAGTGACAAAAGTCGAGGATGAAGCATTAATCCTTTCTAAACGAGCAATTGACGCAGATCTTGCCTGGGATCAGCTGCAGACTAAATTCGAATCTAAAGAAGTATTTGAAGCAGAAGTCAAGGATGTAGTGAAGGGCGGCCTCGTTGTCGATCTTGGAGTAAGAGGATTCATTCCTGCATCATTAGTGGAATCTCACTTTGTTGAAGATTTTTCTGACTATAAAGGAAAAACACTGACACTTATGGTTGTAGAGATTGACCGTGAGAAGAACCGTGTGATTTTATCTCATCGTGCCGTGGTTGAAAAAGAGCATGGCGAAAAGAAACAGCAGAGATTAGATATGATTAAAGCAGGCGAAGTGCTTGAAGGAACGGTTCAGCGACTGACTGATTTCGGAGCATTTGTCGATATCGGCGGCATTGACGGGCTTGTCCACATTTCACAGCTGTCACATAACCATGTTGACAAACCGTCTGAAGTAGTAGAAGTAGGACAAAAAGTTCAGGTAAAAGTTCTTTCGATTGATCGTGATAATGAAAGAATCTCATTATCTATTAAAGAAACCCTTCCTGGACCATGGGAGAACATTGCAGATAAAGTAAAAGCAGGCGATGTTGTGGACGGCACAGTGAAACGATTGGTTTCTTTCGGTGCATTCGTAGAAATTCTTCCTGGGGTAGAAGGTCTTGTTCATATTTCTCAAATCTCGAATAAGCATATCGGCACACCGCATGAAGTGCTTTCAGAGAATGAAGAAGTAAAAGTAAAGGTACTCGACGTTAATGAAAACGAACAGCGCATTTCCCTAAGCATTCGTGAATTAGAAGGCCCATCTAAAGCTGATGAAGAGGATTACCGCAATTATCAGGCTAAAGAAGAGTCATCAGGTTTTCAATTAGGCGAAATGATTGGCGATCAATTAAATAAATTGAAATAAACGGTGATGAATGTGAGCAGAGCTAAGCGCAAGATCGACCATATACAACATGCTTTAAAAACAGGACAGCTAAGACAAAATGGATTTGATGATGTCATGTTTCTGCACCAGAGCTTGCCTGATACGGCTGTTCATCACATTGATCTTCACACTGAAATAGGCGAACTTGTTCTAAGTTCGCCTATTTTTATCAATGCAATGACAGGCGGAGGCGGAATAGAAACCGTCAAAATTAATGAAGCTCTCTCCTCCGCTGCAGCTGAGTGCGGAATTCCGCTCGCTGTCGGCTCCCAAATGTCTGCTATTCGCGATGCTTCAGAAAGACCTTCCTATGAAGTCGTGCGCAAGGTTAATCAAAAGGGACTGCTTTTTGCAAACCTTGGAAGCGAAGCAACCCCGGATCAGGCAAAAACGGCCATTGATATGATCGAAGCAAACGCCATTCAAATTCATTTGAATGTTGTTCAGGAATTGGTTATGCCAGAGGGAGACAGAGATTTCAGCGGTGCTTTAAAAAGAATTTCGGCGATAGCAAATGCAGCAGAGGTTCCGGTTATCGTGAAAGAAGTCGGATTCGGCATGAACCGTGAAGCGGCCGAGCAGCTGAGAGATGCAGGCGTGGCAGCCATTGATGTCGGTGGCTTTGGCGGAACGAACTTTGCAAAAATTGAAAACGAAAGAAGAAACAGACTGTTATCCTATTTCAATGATTGGGGAATTCCAACAGCCGTTTCAATAGCGGAGCTAGGTTCGTCGATTAAAGGCATTTCCATTCTTGGGTCCGGAGGCATTCAAAACGCGATGGATATAGCGAAAGCTATTTCTCTCGGTGCATCAAGTGCAGGAATGGCCGGTTTCTTTTTGAAAATATTGATTGAAGAAGGCTATGATGCACTTGTTTCTGAAATTAAAAACGTTCAGGATGACTTAAGAATGATTATGACAGCCGTTGGGGCAGAAAGTATAAACCAGCTACAGCAGGCACCCGTCATTTTATCCGGTCTGACTCATCATATTTTAACCGAACGAAACATCGACACAAAAGTGTTCAGCAATCGAATCATCGAAAAATAAAAATCCGCATCCTATTACAGGGTGCGGATTTTGTTTTGAAAAAAAGGCGCCGTATATTTGGCGGCTTTTTTGCTGCGGGAAACGAAACTTGATTGCCTATTTATTTCGGGCTCTTGATTCCTCTGGGCTTTCTAAAGATGTGGCTCCTTTGTAATGCAGCGATTCGATCTCGGTCGGATTCGACTCGTTTACTTGCTTTCAGCTTTTTTTCTTGACGGTCACGTCCCATTTCATATCCCTCCTTTTACTCCTTAGTATGACTCAAGCATCCGCTGCACATGAATTCCATTTTATGAGGCTTTGGATTTCCAAGAAACGCTGCAATGTATCATACGAGAAAGCTCATTTAATCAGCTATCTATACATAAACGTCAATTTTCACCCGAGATGTGGATTAAAGATCAAAAAATCCTCCCATAATAGGAACAATAGGAGTGAGGATCGTGGAAAATGTCTTTTACTATTGGATTTTGTGGGGAGCTTGGATTGTTGCGGCTTTTTTTCTTCAAAAATCCATCAGGCGAACATTGATATCAGTAATTATTTTAGCATTCATAGCATTTGGGGAACTATTTGTGGAGGTTTCTTCTTTTTCCGTTAGAGTTTCCTTTATTATGGCACTTTGTGTTGGGTATTATTTGGCCGCAGGCAGCATGCGGAAGGTTTATCACTTTTTTTCAGTGATGACGTTAACTAGTGCATATGCAGGTATTCATTTATTTGAAATCTTTGATCCCGTATGGTTTATGGTCGACCGCTTTTTTGTCATTATCGGGGTTATCAGTATATTAGCTCTTTATCTGGGGAAAAGTATGCGCGAGCGTTTAGGGCTTCTGATCCTTTCCATGAGCCAGGGAGAATTATTGTTTTGGGTCATCCTTGGAAAATTTCATGACGGATTAACAATTGGAACAGCTGATTATTTAAATATGGCTGCAATTGGTTTTTTTATCTTATGTACATGGACTTTTATAGAACAAGTGACGGCGTCATTAAATCAGCAGGTTCAAAAATCAGCAAGGGGGAAGCAGGCTTAATATGAATGAATATACTCTTCCGATATTATTCGGTGTTGCTTTTGGTGTGGTTTCAAGACTTTATATGCTGCGCACAGATTACAGACAGTACCCCACGTACCTGCACGGGAAAATCATTCATGTTGCATTGGGATTTATTGCTGCAGGGCTTGGAACGATTGCCATACCAGCTATTATGGAGGAAGAATTTACTGCCATTACTTTTCTGACGCTTGCTGCTTCGCAATTCAGGGAAGTGAGAAATATGGAGAGGAATACGTTAACTGAGCTGGATCGATATGAGCTTGTTTCAAGAGGGAGCACATATATTGAAGGGATTGCCGTTGCGTTTGAAAGCAGAAATTATCTGGTCATTTTCACTTCTTTAGTGACGACGTTAACTTATTTAGTAATAAACATCTGGGCAGCAGCCGCTGCAGGAGTCATTTGTCTGATCGTATCAAAAAAATTAATGGCAGGAAGCAAATTGAAGGATATCGTACATATTGAATATAAAGAACCTCATTTTGAAGGTGCAGGATTATATATAGATAACATTTATATCATGAATATCGGGATACCTGCCAAACAGGAAGCTGTATTAAAATATGGCATGGGCTTTATTTTGACTCCGAAAAATTACAATGCAAGAACGACAATTGCCAATTTAGGACAAAGACAGGCGATTCTGCACGATGTCTCAACTGCGCTTGGAGTCCACCGGGATTCAGGTGAACCATCCTTAGTACCGCTTGCTAAGCGTGATTTGGATGATGGGAGAGTAGGAGTATTCGTCCTCCCTCAAGGAGGAGACATTGAGCTTGCCAAAACCGTTATAGGGGAAGTCCCGACACTTGAAAATGCGATAAGAATGCCAAGTGAGTCTAAAGCGAATAATGAAGGCAGGTCTAAACATTGAGTACATCACTTGAAAAATATATTCTGGCAGCTGTAACGACAAGCCCTGAAAAAGTAACAGGAGGGACAGCCGTGTTTGTAGTCAAAACAAAAGAAGAAATGGATTTTTACGCAAAAAATCTAGAAGCCATTTTAGATGGAATCGCACACGGAATCGGCGAAGATCTGTACATTATTGTAAAGCATTGAGTTGTACAACATGCTAAACTCTGCTAATATATAAAAGTTAAGCCCTTCCCGAAAATAGAGAAGGGTTTCTTTCATGAAAAGGGAAAGCTTATAATGTAAGAGATGAACTTATATGTTGCCCGCATTAAAATACATAAACTGCAAGCTGAAAGGAAAGATTGCTATGGCTAAACCGGTAATTGCAATCGTCGGCCGCCCGAATGTCGGGAAATCGACGATATTTAATCGAATCGTTGGCGAGCGTGTGTCAATCGTCGAAGATACACCAGGAGTAACAAGAGACAGAATATACAGTTCGGGAGAATGGCTGAACTACCAATTTAATTTAATTGATACAGGCGGAATTGATATTGGAGATGAACCGTTCTTAGCTCAGATTCGTCAGCAGGCTGAAATTGCGATCGATGAAGCGGATGTTATTATTTTTCTGACAAACGGACGCGAAGGTGTGACTTCTGCTGATGAGGAAGTGGCAAAGATTCTCTACCGCAGCAAAAAGCCTGTTGTGCTTGCTGTAAACAAAGTGGACAATCCTGAAATGAGAGCAAGCATTTATGATTTCTATGCGCTTGGATTCGGAGAGCCTTTCCCGATTTCCGGTTCCCATGGACTGGGCCTTGGAGATTTGCTTGATGCAGTAGCTGAGCATTTTAAAAATATCGTGACAGAAGAGTATGATGAAGAAACAATCAAATTCAGCTTAATCGGCCGTCCAAACGTTGGGAAATCTTCCCTGGTGAATGCTCTTCTTGGAGAAGACCGGGTAATCGTCAGCAACATTGCAGGCACTACAAGAGATGCGGTTGATACGAGCTACCGATATGAAGGCCAGGATTTCGTTATTATTGACACCGCCGGCATGAGGAAAAAAGGGAAGGTATACGAGTCTACTGAAAAATACAGTGTTCTCCGCGCCTTAAAAGCCATTGACCGTTCAGATGTCGTGCTCGTTGTGATTGACGGGGAAGAAGGCATTATTGAGCAGGATAAAAAAATTGCAGGCTACGCACATGAAGCTGGACGTGCAGTCGTGATTGTCGTGAATAAATGGGATGCAGTTGATAAAGATGAAAAAACGATGAAAGATTTTGAAACAAACATTAGAGAGCATTTCTTATTCCTGGATTACGCTCCAATCGTTTTCTTGTCAGCAAAAACGACCCGCCGTATCCATACACTGCTGCCAAAAATCATTCTGGCCAGTGAAAATCACTCTCTGCGTGTTGAAACAAGCGTCCTGAATGATGTCATTATGGATGCTGTAGCGATGAATCCTACGCCTACTGATAAAGGGAAGAGATTGAAAATTTATTATGCTACACAGGTTGCAGTTAAGCCGCCGGCATTTGCTATTTTTGTAAACGAACCAGAATTAATGCATTTTTCATATGAGCGATTCCTGCAAAACAGAATCCGTGATGCATTTGGTTTTGAAGGCACACCAATTAAAATTTTCGCAAGAGCAAGAAAATAATAGGGGTGAATAGGGATGGAACGAATTGCCGTTCTTGGTGCAGGCAGCTGGGGGACAGCGCTTAGTATTGTACTTGCAGATAATCATCATGAAGTTAGACTTTGGGGACATCGCAATGAGCTCATTCAGCAAATAAATGAAATACACCGGAATCAAAAGTATTTGCCTGATGTTGAGCTTTCAGATGCCATTAAAGGCTATACAGATTTAACAGAAGCTCTGAATTCAGTGAATATCGCGGTTTTGGCTGTTCCGACAAAAGCAATAAGAGAAGTTCTGCAGGATGTTATCAAAGTAATTGACCATAAATTGACAATTGTGCATGTCAGTAAAGGAATTGAGCCTGATTCCCTTCTGCGCATATCTGAAATCATTAAAGAGGAAGTGCCTGAAAACCTGCTCCAGGATGTAGTGGTTCTATCAGGTCCAAGTCATGCTGAAGAGGTAAGCTTAAGACAGCCGACAACGGTAACATCATCTTCCGATAACCTTGAAGCAGCAGAGCTTATTCAGGACTTATTTATGAATCAGCATTTCAGAGTGTATACAAATCCTGATGTCATCGGAGTTGAGATTGGCGGAGCTCTGAAGAATATTATTGCACTTGCAGCAGGAATCACGGACGGTCTTGGTTACGGGGATAATGCCAAAGCTGCTCTTATTACGAGAGGACTTGCTGAAATAGCGCGTCTTGGCAGTATAATGGGCGGAAATCCATTAACGTTTTCAGGACTAACAGGTATCGGAGACTTAATCGTTACATGTACAAGTGTACACTCGAGAAACTGGCGGGCCGGCAATTTGCTTGGTAAAGGCCAAAAGCTTGAGGATGTGCTTGAAAACATGGGAATGGTAGTAGAAGGCGTCAGAACAACAAAGGCAGCCTATCAGCTTGCCCAAAAATATGATGTGAAAATGCCGATTACAGAAGCTCTGTATGATGTATTATTCAACGATAAAGAAGTAAAAGATGCCGTTGATTCGCTGATGGCCAGAGTGAAAACACATGAAATGGAAGATCTTGTGAATATAAGTGAAAATCGCTGCTGACTTATGTGGCATAAGGGGCGGAACGTGCATAGTATAGCTTGAGTTTGTGAAAGAATAACAATCTTACTCATGAAACGGACCACTAGGTGCAAATGCGTAAATCCCACTATAGCATTGAATCACATACTTACGTTTCCTCTCTGCTTATAAAAATGGCTTACTTAATCCACGAAAATAGGCATTAGAGGATGCAAATGCTCTGAAATTCGCATAAAATGCATCGTAGTAAATTATGAGTTGCTCTAATCAATGGGATCCGATTAGTCTGAAGCAAAAAATGGCTGAAGTAAAGCTGCCCCCTCTTTACTTCGGTTTTTTTTGTCATGAAAACGGACAAGCCTGGTGTTCCGCTTGGGTGGAGTTCATACATAGAGAAACTGTTATTTATTCATACCGGACTCGGCTTAAAAATCAAGATTTCAGCTAAATAGTGCATAGAACGGCTAAATAAGCAGAAATCCAGCTGGATATAATGGGATTTCAGCTTATAAAAAGAGGTGGCTAGATTGAGATTTCTTATCTGCCTGTCGGGGCTAAACAGGCGATTCCGCTTTTCTTGTGATATAATATTTTCGGATAATAAGGGGAGGTAAGGGAATGAGTCCAGCGTTGATGAAGATGTGGATTGCTCTCGCTTCAATGGGGTTTATGTTTGTTGCGATTATATCAATCTATTTCAGCAGATTTAAAATGAAAGGGTTTTTAAAGATTGCTTTTGCGGCAATTGCCTATTTTTTTATGATTCTTGCAGGATTATTAATCTTTTTCGTTGTGTTCAGCGGACCTGTTAATGAATAATGAACTTCACTATAAAGGAAGATTTTCATGAAAAAGCTTGCTTCACTATTACCTGTTTTTTTAATCATGACACTGCTTTCAGGCTGCTTGTATCCTGATCAGGAGCTGAGCCAGAATCAGGTTCCGTATGAAGATCAGATAGCAGGGGTACAAAACACGGTTGACCGGTTTAAAGAAGATTCCGGAGGTCTGCTTCCAATTAAAACGAGAGATATGGAAACGCCGATCTATCAGAAATACCCGATTGATTTTGCCCAGCTTGTGCCGAAATACATGGCTGAACCCCCTGGAACATCCTACGAAAGCGGCGGAGTTTACTTGTATGTTCTTGTTGATGTTGAAAAAAATCCGACGGTCAAACTGATTGATCTCAGAATTTCAGAGGAAATCCGTGATTTAAAAACAAGATTAAATGTATATAAGGCATCCAACGGCTATCCGCCTTATAAAGATGTTGTAGCTGAAAATGTGTTTACTTTGGACTATAAGAAGCTTGGCTATGAGGAAGCTCCTCATGCTGTAAGCCCTTATTCAGGAGAAATACTCCCTTTTGTGATTGATAATACGGGGGAAGTGTATGTTGATTACCGCATAGATTTGAATAAAGCATTGAGCGAAAAGAAAAATAAAGCCGCAGATGGTGAAGATATAAGAAATCTATTGGTCGCCGACTCTCCGTTTGTTCCGGCATTTTCCTTGCCGTATACCGTCAATGAAAAAAATGAACCTGTCTTTTTAGATAAATAAGTCATGAACCCTTCTTAAGAGAAATAAACTCTGAAAGAAGGGTTTTTCATTTTTTAAAATCATATAAGAAAAATGAAATGAAAAAAATTTCAGATCACTGTCATAAATAAATAGGACAACGTCATAAATATATAGTGTCCTAAAACACGAAGAAGCAGACGGTCAATAACCCAAGAAGCCTATGATCGGGAGGGGATCACTTGGAAAAGGTAGATATTTTTAAGGATATCGCAGAGCGCACTGGCGGCGATATCTATCTCGGAGTAGTGGGAGCAGTAAGAACAGGCAAATCTACTTTTATCAAAAAGTTCATGGAGCAAGTCGTGCTTCCGAATATTGATAATGAAGCAGATAAGGCACGGGCGCAGGATGAGCTGCCGCAAAGTGCCGCTGGAAAAACCATCATGACGACAGAGCCTAAATTTGTTCCGAATCAAGCGGTTTCAATCCATGTTGATGAGGGACTTGAGGTCAATATTAGATTGGTAGATTGCGTTGGTTATACGGTACCCGGGGCAAAAGGGTATGAAGATGAAAATGGGCCTAGAATGATTAATACTCCGTGGTATGAGGAGCCGATTCCTTTCCATGAAGCAGCAGAAATCGGCACACGCAAAGTGATTCAGGAGCATTCAACAATCGGTGTCGTCATTACAACAGACGGCTCAATTGGGGAAATTCCAAGAAGAGATTACATTGAAGCTGAAGAGCGTGTCATTGAGGAATTAAAGGAAGTCGGAAAACCTTTCATCATGATTATTAATACGGTTCAGCCGTATCACCCTGAAACAGAAACGCTCCGAAGACAGCTCAGTGAAAAATATGACATTCCGGTTCTTGCCATGAGTGTTGAAAGCATCCGTGAAACAGATGTCATGAACGTTCTCCGCGAAGCGCTGTATGAGTTCCCTGTGCTTGAGGTAAATGTAAATCTGCCTAGCTGGGTTATGGTACTCCGTGATAATCACTGGCTGCGCGAAAGCTATCAGGAAGCAGTTAAAGACACTGTCCAGGATATCAAGCGGCTCAGAGATGTTGACCGTGTGGTCGGATATTTCAGTGAATATGATTTCATTGACCGGGCAAGCCTTGCAGGCATTGAAATGGGGCAGGGGATCGCAGAAATCGACCTTTATGCGCCGGATGATTTATACGATCAAATATTAAAAGAGGTTGTTGGAGTTGAAATCCGCGGAAAAGATCACTTGCTTCAGCTTATGCAGGACTTTGCCTATGCAAAAGCAGAATATGATCAAGTATCTGATGCGCTCAGAATGGTAAAACAAACAGGATACGGCATTGCAGCACCGGCACTCAGCGACATGAGCCTTGATGAGCCGGAAATTATCAGGCAGGGTGCAAGATTCGGTGTGCGGCTAAAAGCTGTGGCCCCATCGATTCATATGATTAAAGTGGATGTGGAATCAGAATTTGCTCCGATTATCGGAACAGAAAAGCAAAGTGAAGAGCTCGTTCGATACTTGATGCAGGATTTTGAAGATAATCCGCTGTCCATCTGGAATTCAGATATTTTCGGACGCAGCCTGAGTTCAATTGTGAGAGAAGGCATTCAGGCGAAACTCTCATTAATGCCTGAAAATGCAAGATATAAGCTGAAAGAAACGCTCGAACGCATCATTAACGAAGGATCTGGCGGATTAATCGCGATCATTCTATAGAAGTCATACGAACAGATGACCACAAAAAAGTGGTCATCTTTTTGTCTTTAAAAATAGTTTTCAATCTGATGACAATAAGCTTACAAAATTTTATTTTAATAAAATTAATGTTTACATATATCCCAATATGTATTAGTGTCTTTAATAAGTTTTACATATTTCAAAATAATATTTGCATCTGCGGTTATTTTTTTGTAAAATAAGTTCTTAACGAGAATGCACGTTCGCAGAAAGCACCTTCACTTATTGATTTATATAGGTTTTATAAAGGTTTCTCCTTGCTTAGCGAAAAAGGATGTGTTAATCTACTATCAGAAATTATTTTCTGCATTGGTCGATTCTTCCTTGAAACCCAATATTCATGCGGAAAATCATTGAATTATAGCCGTTAATCGTATAAGATTAGCGTGTTAACAGTAAAATGCTTATCTATCATGTATAGATTTTGCATAATCTGTGAAGAAATGAAAATAACAGAATGCTTTTATTGCTTAACAAACAATCTTTGGGAGGAGGTGAAAGGCATGAATAAAACAGAACTTATCAACGCGGTAGCAGAAGCTAGCGAATTATCTAAAAAAGATGCAACGAAAGCGGTTGATGCTGTTTTCGATACACTTTTAGATGCACTTAAAAACGGTGATAAAGTACAATTGATCGGTTTTGGTAACTTCGAAGTACGTGAGCGTGCGGCTCGTAAAGGACGCAACCCACAAACTGGCGAAGAAATCGAAATCGCAGCAAGCAAAGTGCCTGCGTTCAAACCAGGTAAAGCTCTTAAAGACGCTGTTGCTGGAAAATAATGTGCTCTTACCCGTGTATGATGCATAAATTACATACACAAAAATGCCATGGATAGCCCCTTTTATAGGGGCTTTTCCTTTGTTCTGGAAAAAAGTAAAGACACGTCTGCAGCATAAACTTCAAAAGATGCATCATTCTTTGCTTTTAATCGCTTACCTATGCTAGAATCTGTATCAAATATATTGTTTTTAGGAGGATATGTATGGGGCAAATCAATACTCAGCAGATCGAAGAGGCGGTAAGGCTCATACTTGAGGCGATAGGGGAAGATCCAAATCGCGAAGGGCTGCTTGATACTCCTAAGCGTGTTGCTAAAATGTATGCCGAAGTATTCTCTGGACTTAACGAAGACCCAAAAGAGCATTTTAAAACCGTGTTCGGCGAAGACCATGAAGAACTTGTGCTGGTAAAGGATATTCCATTTCATTCGATGTGTGAGCATCACCTTGTTCCGTTTTTTGGCAAGGCTCACATTGCATACATACCAAAAGGCGGAAAAGTAACGGGTCTGAGCAAGCTTGCAAGAGCTGTTGAAGCTGTTTGCAGAAGACCGCAGCTCCAAGAAAGAATTACCTCGACAATTGCAGACAGCATTGTGGATTCATTAGAACCGCATGGTGTCATGGTGGTTGTAGAAGCAGAACATATGTGCATGACAATGAGGGGAGTCAAAAAGCCTGGAAGCAAAACAGTGACATCAGCAGTCAGAGGTGTTTTTGTAAAAGATCCTGCAGCCAGAGCTGAAGTATTATCATTTATTAAAGAATAAGGATTCGGGGGTGTACATATGAAAGACAACACAAATGATTTTTTAGTGATTAAAGCGGTGGAAGATGGAGTGAATGTCATCGGTTTGACCCGCGGATCGGATACTCGATTTCATCATTCAGAGAAGCTTGATAAAGGCGAGGTCATGATTGCCCAGTTTACCGAGCATACATCTGCAATCAAGATAAGAGGCAAAGCTATTATTCAGACAAGCTACGGTGAAATAGAAAGCGACTCCAGAAGATAATTTTCTGACGGCTGCAATTATGGTATAATATCTAGTATTCAGCTGTAACTATTTGTTGCTGTTGCTGGTTTTTCGAAAAAATTTCTATATACATGGGGACAAGGGTGATTCATTTGCAAGACATCTATGTACAAATGGCTAAAATTAAAGACGCGCTGCACGTAAAGCTCACTCATCCATTTTTAGCAAAATATATTCCTTCTCCTGTGATTGATGAAGATAAACTGCTCCTCTTCTATGCTTTGTTCGATCAGATTGATCTTCCAGTTGAAAAAAAAGAGAACTACATAATTACAGCGATGCTCGTGCAAATTGCCCTTGATACTCATGATGAAGTATCCACTTCCGTTCATTTAAAGCAGGAAGAGTTCATGCAAAGACAGCTTATTGTTCTTGCAGGAGACTACTTCAGCGGTCTGTATTACGCGTTATTATCAGAAATGCAGGATATTGGAATGATTCGAACGTTAGCAACGGCAATAAAAGAGATAAATGAACATAAAATTCGCCTGTACGAAGAGACTGTAAGTGATTTTGATTCATTCGTTGCAAGTATCATAAAAGTAGAAACGGCTCTTTTTCAGCATGTTTCTGATTATTTTCAGGCAGGATTATTCTCTAAGCTGACGACAAAATTTTTATCATACAAGCGGCTGATGCTTGAGAAAAACAGATACAACGAAGAATCTTTATCGATCATGAGGAATTTGGAGAAAAAGAAGAAAAATATCGGCACAATCGAATTTACCGGAGTGTATCTTAAAGAGTTTTGCAACCGTTATTTCGAAGAGACAGCCGAGCTTTTAGAAAGCTGTTTTCAGCAGCCGTCCTCTCTGCAGAAAGTCCTGTTAGCAAGATTGCAGTCATTCAAGTATAATCAGGATATAAGATACACTACGCTTGCGGAAGAAGGTTTATGAAATGCAGCAATCTAAAGAAGAAAGAGTCCATTCTGTATTTGAAAAAATATATAAAAACTACGATAAAATGAATTCAGTCATCAGTTTTCAGCGCCATATTGCCTGGCGCCGCGAAACAATGAAACGAATGAATGTCAAGCAAGGCTCGATTGCCCTTGATGTTTGCTGCGGAACAGCTGACTGGACAATTGCGATGGCTGATGCGGTAGGCGAGAGAGGCCGGGCGGTTGGTCTTGATTTCAGCAACAATATGCTGAAAATTGGAAGAGAGAAAATAAAAGATTACTCCAATATCGAATTAATTCACGGCAATGCCATGGAACTTCCTTTTGAAGACAACACGTTTGATTATGTAACGATCGGTTTTGGACTCCGGAATGTTCCAGACTATATGACCGTGCTTAAGGAAATGCACCGCGTTGTAAAGCCAGGCGGAAAAGTAGTCTGCCTCGAAACCTCCCAGCCGACCATGATCGGATTTAAGCAGCTTTATTACGGTTACTTCCGATTTGTGATGCCTGTCTTCGGAAAACTGTTTGCTAAGAGCTACAATGAATATTCATGGCTGCAGGAATCAGCCAGAGATTTCCCGGGAATGCGTGAACTTGCTCAAATGTTCAGAGACGCGGGCTTTAAAGATGTTGAAGTGAAGCCTTTTACAGGCGGCGTAGCCGCTATGCATCTCGGGTGCAAGTGATTCTCTCAATTGCAGCTTTTTTGTTTTTATTTCTGTCCAGTTCCTTCCATTAAGAATAAATGGCGCAGGGATTGGATGCGGACATATTTACTGCAATTTATTATTAGACCAGCCATGTTTTAAAAATGCGAGTATTTAGGTGAATTGAATGAAATTTAAAATGGCGTATTCGTTCTTAAATGCAGATCTTGATCTGATTGAACAGGAACTTGAAAAAACGGTAAGCTCAACAGAGCCTTTGTTAAGCGAGGCAGGGCTTCACCTTCTTCAGGCAGGGGGAAAGCGTATCCGCCCTGTTTTTGTATTGCTTTCTGCCATGTTTGGCGAATATGATATCGAAAAAGTCAAAAAAGTGGCCATCGCTCTTGAAATTATTCATATGGCATCTTTAGTGCATGATGATGTAATTGATGATGCTGAGCTCAGGCGGGGGAAACCGACTATTAAAGCAAAGTGGGATAACCGCATTGCCATGTATACTGGGGATTATTTATTTGCTAGATCACTTGAGATTATGACATCTTTAGAAAATATTGCAGCACATCAAATCCTTTCAAAAACAATTGTTGAAGTATCTCTTGGTGAAATTGAACAAATAAAAGACAAGTATGACTTTGACCAGAATCTGCGTGTTTATTTAAGACGCATTAAAAGGAAAACAGCATTATTAATTGCTGCCAGCTGCCAGCTTGGAGCGATTGCAGGCGGCGTTCCGGAATCCATACATAAAAAATTATTCCTGTTTGGCTATTACGTGGGAATGTCCTTTCAAATTACAGATGATATTCTCGATTTTACCTCTACAGAAGAAGAGCTTGGAAAGCCTGTTGGAGGAGACCTGCTGCAGGGCAACATTACTCTTCCAGTGCTGTATGCAATGGAAAATTCCGAGCTGAAAAGCAAAATCAGCAAGGTTGCAAGTGATACGGACGAAAAGGAAATGGCGGAGATTATTGATGCCATCTTATCTACAAATGCAATTGAGCGGTCCATACAAGTCAGCGACATGTATCTTCAAAAAGGGTTCAGCATTTTAAACCAATTGCCGAAAAATCGGGCAAAATTTGCTTTATCCAATATTGCAAAATATATTGGAAAAAGAAAATTTTAAATTCCTCCGCCCCATACGATTGCGAAAAAAGTGAAAAAATGGTACGATTTCCATGGGGCATGAAAGCCCATACATAACAATCGCGGGGTGGAGAAATTACGATGGAAAAAACATTTATGATGGTCAAACCTGATGGCGTTCAGCGTCAGCTTATCGGGAAAATTGTTTCTAGATTTGAAAGTAAGGGCTTACATTTAGTTGGAGCTAAATTAATGCAAATTCCGGTTTCACTTGCTGAACAGCATTACGGGGAACACAACGGGAAGCCATTCTTCGGAGAATTAGTTGAATTCATCACATCCGGGCCAGTTTTCGCTATGGTTTGGGAAGGGGAAAATGTGATCGAAATCTCCCGCACGATGATGGGGAAAACAAAACCTGCCGAAGCATTGCCGGGTACAATCAGAGGCGACTATGGTTTATTCGTAGGAAAAAACATCATCCACGGTTCTGATTCACCGGAAAGTGCAGAGCGCGAAATTAACCTGTTCTTCAAACAAGAAGAATTAGTAGAATACGACAAAGATATTCATACTTGGATTTACTGATCCGCCTAAAAGCCAGCAGAGATGCTGGCTTTTCTCATGTTTAAATATCACTTGCCCTTAAACCTTTCCATATTAATTTTTGAGAGTTTTCAGATTTTTTCATTCAGGCCTCACAAGAGACTATCACTTTCCGATATACTATACATAGAGGGAATTCCTGCAGGAGAGTTGAGTCAGATGGAATATATGCAATTTCAGAAAGAATTTAAAAAGTTAACTGGAATAGATCTAGGTCTTTATAAAGAGGCACAAATGAAAAGAAGAATTACTTCACTATATTTGAAAAGGGGATTTAACGGTTTTAAGGAGTATGGTTCAGCACTTCAAAGAGATAGGGAGCTGCTCTATGAACTTCTGGACAGAATAACAATCAACGTAACAGAGTTTTATCGGAATAAGAAGCGCTGGGATCTATTAGAGACTGAACTGCTGCCTGCTATGCTGAGCGGGTCCCGCCCGCTGAGAATATGGAGCGCAGCCTGTTCAACCGGTGAAGAGCCTTATACAATCGCAATGATTCTGTCAAAATATTTGCCATTGCGCTCTATTAAAATTCTGGCAACAGATTTAGACGAAAATGTCATAGCCAGAGCAAAGCTCGGGATGTATCCGGAAAGAAGTCTTGCTGAGCTGCCGGGTGAGATGAAGAGCAAATATTTTGTTCAGGATGGGGCAGGCTTTCAAATTAGCAAAGAAATCATTGAGACCGTCCAATTTAAAAAACACAATCTGCTCTCAGACCCTTTTGAAAGCGGATTTGATTTAATCATTTGCCGAAATGTGCTGATTTATTTTACGGAAGATGCAAAGAATATGCTTTATCATAAGTTTTCAAGGGCTTTGAAAAACGAGGGTATCTTCTTTATCGGGAGCACGGAACAGATTTTTTACAGTCAGCAATATGACCTTGAATCAGCAGGCACCTTTTTTTACAGAAAAATACAGATGTAAACTTTCTATTCAATTTTTCATACATATGGTATAGTGTTACTTAAAAGCGTTAGTGCGCTGAAGGGAGAGCTTTAGATGAGATACTTAACAGCAGGAGAATCACATGGACCGAAGTTAACCGCTATTGTTGAAGGAGTGCCGGCGGGGCTGTCAATTACTGCAGAGGATATTAACCTCGATCTTTCGCGCAGACAAAAGGGACATGGCAGAGGAAGAAGAATGCAGATTGAGAAGGACGAGGTTCAGATTACAAGCGGAATCCGTCATGGAAAAGCACTTGGCTCTCCAATCGCACTTGTAGTTGAGAATAATGATTGGAAACATTGGACGAATATTATGGGTATCGAGCCTTTAGAAGAAGGCGAAGAAAAAGATATTAAACGCCAGATCAGCCGTCCGCGGCCTGGACATGCTGATTTAAACGGAGCGATTAAATACGGGCACAGAGATATCCGCAACGTGCTTGAACGCTCGTCTGCCCGTGAAACAACGGTCAGAGTTGCGGTTGGTGCAGTAGCTAAAAAGCTATTGGCAGAGCTTGGCATTAAAGTTGCAGGCCATGTAGTTGAAATCGGAGCAATTAAAGCTGAAAAAACAGATTATCCGTCTATTGAAGAATTACAGCGGGTCACTGAGGAATCGCCTGTCCGCTGCCTGGATGAGAATGCTGCAGTAAAAATGATGCAGGCCATTGATGATGCTAAGAGCAATGGGGATTCCATCGGCGGTGTCGTGGAAGTGATTGTAGAAGGAATGCCTGCCGGGGTCGGCAGCTACGTTCATTACGACCGCAAGCTTGATTCAAAAATTGCAGCGGCTATCGTTAGCATCAATGCTTTTAAAGGTGTGGAATTTGGCATCGGTTTTGAAGCAGCGCGAAGATTTGGCAGTGAAGTACATGACGAAATTAGTTGGAGCGAAGAGAATGGCTACTCACGCAAAACGAATCGCTTAGGCGGTTTAGAAGGCGGAATGTCTACGGGCATGCCGATTGTAGTCAGAGGAGTCATGAAGCCAATTCCAACCCTTTATAAACCTCTTCAAAGTGTTGATATCGAAACGAAAGAACCTTTTTCAGCCAGCATCGAACGTTCTGACAGCTGTGCCGTGCCTGCAGCAAGTGTAGTTGCTGAAGCCGTTGTGGCATGGGAAATTGCGAATGCGATTCTTGAACAATTCGGTTCAGACCGGATGGATGCAATCCGTGAGAATGTTCAGGAAATGCGCGAGTATGCGAGGAAGTTCTAATGGAAAATTTGCTTATTGAAACTGCTTCCGGATCATATCCCGTTTCAGTAGGAAAAAATATCATTGAGACTGAATTGATTAAGCAAGTAAATGAATTAAAGCCTTCAAGTATATTGATTATTGCTGATGCAGCTGTTCAAAGCCTTTACGGTCAGCGGCTGCTGAATGCATTGAGCCATTCTTATAAAACGGAAGTCTTCGTTGTACCGAGCGGTGAAGAGAATAAATCATTCCAATCTTTTTATGATATTCAAACGCTCGCTCTTAAACTTGGACTTGACCGGAAATCTCTCATTCTTGCATTCGGCGGAGGAGTCATTGGCGACTTGGCTGGTTTTGCTGCTGCTACTTATATGAGAGGTATTCCATTCATTCAGCTGCCGACTACTTTGCTTGCGCATGATAGTGCGGTCGGAGGGAAAGTCGCGATTAACCATCCAGAAGGAAAGAATATGATCGGAGCGTTTCATCAGCCACGGGCAGTCATTTATGATCTGGCTTTTCTATCGACATTGCCAAATCATGAGCTTCGTTCTGGATTTGCAGAAGTGATAAAACACGGACTGATAGGAAATGCAGATTTCTATCATTGGCTGACGTCTGAAATTTCTGTTCTCGATGATCTGGATGATGAAAAACTACAGCATATGATTCTTGAAGGAATTCGTGTCAAAGCGGCAGTAGTAAAAGAAGATGAAAAAGAAACCGGAGTGAGAGCCCATCTGAACTTTGGCCATACCCTTGGCCATGCGATTGAAGCTTCCGAAGGATATGGAAAGATCAGCCACGGTGATGGTGTTGCCATCGGCATGCTTTTTGCAATTTGGCTCAGCGGGAAGATTCACGGCTCCAGTCTTCCTTATGAAAAAATCAAAAATTGGTTTAAAGAATTAGGCTTTCCGGTTAAAGTGCCTGAAAATTTATCTGCGGATGCTTTAATCAGCAGAATGCTGAAAGATAAAAAGTCGCATTCCGGGTCGATCACGATGGTTTTGTTAAAAACGATCGGAGCACCGGAAACTACACCTTTCGAAAGAGATCACTTAAGATCCTTGCTAGAAACATGGAGACAGGAGGGATCAGTTTGATTCGTGCAATTAGAGGAGCTGCTACAGTTGAACACAATGATGAAGAGCAGATCATCAAAGCAACGGAAGCTCTTGTTTTAGAAATGATTGAAAAAAATAATGTAGAGCCTGAAGATGTCGCATCTGTCCTGCTCTCAATGACTGCAGATTTAGATGCGGTGTTTCCTGCGAAAGCTCTGCGGAATTTTGACGGATGGGAATATGTTCCTGTCATGTGCATGCAGGAAATCCCTGTAGCAGGAAGTCTTGAAAAGTGCATCAGGGTCATGATGACAGCGGAAACTGTTCTTAATCAAAAAGAAGTAAAGCATGTTTATCAGGGGAAAGCGATTGTGCTAAGACCCGATTTAACAGGCAAAGAATAAATTTAAATTTATAATATAGTGCCTGATGTTCCTCACTGAGGCGGGAATATCATTCGTTGACAGAAAACAGCATGTGTATTAAGATAGACCCCAAGAATAGAAATTAGAAGAGAGCTTCTAATATGTTCCAGTGCGTTAGATGAGTATAGTGAGCAAGTCAGATTAGTTCAGTGATAAACCAATTAGTTTAGCATAGTTTAGGGTAGCCGAGAATGAGTTTAGCTGAGGTCTTTTATATTTTCCGTTACGGTTAAGACTACCCAAAAACAGAGATTCTTTGTTTTTGGGTTTTTTCGTTTTACCGCAGCGTTTCCGCTTAAAACCTCCTAAATACTTATTCTCCACAATGCTGGAGGAGTGAGTACTTATGTTTCATACCGATTTTGCCTCATTTAAACAAGATAGCATGAGCTATCAAACCATACCTGTTATTAAGTCTTTTCAAGTTGACACGTTCACCCCGATTCAGCTTTTTAAAGTGTTTGAAGATGAAGCGGTGTATTTATTAGAAAGCAAAGACGCGGAATCATCATGGTCACGTTATTCATTTATTGGATTAAATCCTTTTTTGTTTATTGAAGAAGAAAATGACCGCTACTGCGTGAGGTCCAAACAAAGAAAAACAATCTATGAATCTTCATCTCTGAAAGAAATCTTCCAATGGATGGACGGCTATTTAAAGGTAAAGCTTCCAGATCTTGATATTCCGTTTGCTGGGGGCGCTGTAGGCTATTTAGGATATGATTCTGTTTCGATGTTTGAACGCGTTCCAAAGCATGCCAATCAAGATTTGAATTTTAAAAAGTGCCTTTTATTCGTTTGCCATACGATGATTGCATTCGATCATATTGATAAAACACTTTCGTTTATCCATTACGAACGCCTCTCCGGCAAAGAGTCAGAAGGAGGCAAGCGTGCAGTTTATGACATTGCTGAAACCAAAATCAATCAGCTGATCTCCCAACTGACTGAAAAAAGGGATTTCAATGATTTGATGCTCTCTCCGATGGATCAGGCATCTGTTTCGTTTGAAGGAGTAACCTCCAATTTTGAAAAGGATGATTTTCTTGACTCAGTCGAAAAAATAAAAGAATACATCAGAGCAGGGGATATTTTTCAGGGCGTTCTTTCTCAAAGATTCGAAATGCCAATAACAGCTAAAGGCTTTGACTTATACCGAATGCTGAGGGTTGTGAATCCCTCGCCTTACATGTTTTACATCAAATTTGATGAGACTGAGCTGATCGGCAGTTCTCCCGAAAGACTGATCTACGTTCAGGACGGCTATCTAGAAATTCATCCGATTGCAGGAACCAGAAAACGCGGAAAGACGGAAGAAGAGGATCTGAGGCTCGAGGAAGATCTGCGCAGCGATGAAAAAGAAAAAGCAGAGCACTATATGCTTGTTGACCTGGCAAGAAATGATATTGGCAGAGTAGCTGATTACGGGACAGTCAAGACTCCGGTGTTAATGGAGCTCGGACGGTTTTCACACGTAATGCATTTAATTTCTAAGGTGACCGGTCAATTAAAAACGGGCACACATCCAATAGATGCCTTGCTCTCATCCTTCCCGGCCGGAACGGTATCGGGTGCCCCTAAAGTGCGGGCCATGCAGATTCTGCAGGAGCTCGAACCAACAGCGAGAAACGCGTATGCAGGGTGCATCGCCTATATTGGCTTTGACGGCAATATTGATTCTTGCATTACAATCAGGACAATTTCTTTGCAGGGCGGAAAAGCTTACGTTCAGGCCGGTGCCGGAATTGTAGCAGATTCAAAGCCGGAACTTGAATGGGAAGAAACGAGAAATAAAGCAAGCGCCTTAATTAAAACGATTGAACTTGCAGAAAAAGTGTTTGGCAAAAAGGAGGAGGCAGAAAATGAAAACATTACTCAGCAAATGCATTGAAGGCCACACGCTTACAGAAGAAGAGGCAATGGCTGCCATGAATCAGGTAATGGAGGGAAAAGCCACTTCCAGCCAAATCGCAAGTTTCATTTCCATATTAAGATTCCGCGGTGAAACGGTTGACGAGCTTGTCGGCTTTGCAAAAGCTATGAAACAGCATATGACCCGCATAGATTATGCAGAGGACCTGATTGATACATGCGGAACAGGCGGAGACGGGGCATCGACATTTAATATTTCCACTGCATCAGCAATTCTTGCGTCTGCGCTCGGAGTAAAAGTAGCAAAGCACGGAAATCGGGCAATCTCATCCAAAAGCGGCAGTGCAGATGTGCTTGAACAGCTTGGGATCTCCATTCAAACAACACCGGATGAAGCGAAGCTCGCTCTGCAGGCTTATGATATGAGTTTTCTGTTCGCGCCAATCTACCATTCTTCCATGAAGCATGCTGTAAGCCCTAGACAGGAAATCGGCTTCAGAACGGTTTTTAACCTTCTTGGACCATTAGCAAACCCTGCTGATGCCAAGCGCCAGGTAATGGGAGTGTTCTCTACAGAGTATGCAGAAAAAATAGCCTTTGCCCTGCGCGAGCTTGGCTCAGAACATGTTCTCCTTGTTACAGGAAGAGATGGCCTCGACGAATGCAGTATTACAGGTGTAACAGATATTGTTGAACTGAAAAAAGGCAAGATTGACCGTTATGAAATAACCCCGGAAGAGATGGGACTGCAGCGTGGAGAATTGAAAGACATCCAGGTTGAGAGCCCAGCTGAAAGTGCAAAACTGATTCTGGGTGTGTTCGAAGGGAAGCGCAGCGGGGCGGCGGCAGACATTGTTGCACTGAATGCCGGTGCTGCTTTATATGTAGCAGGCAAAACGGATTCACTTGCTGATGGAGTGAAAAAAGCGGCAGACGCAATCGCAAATGGCACAGCCTATCGTCAGCTCGCCCGTCTTCAAAGAAAGAAGGAGGAGCAGTATGCTTACTAAAATTCTTGAAAAAAAACGGGAAGAAGTGCTTTCTCTGACTATTCCTGAAAGAACTAACGTATCTGAACGGTCATTTTACAGCGCGTTGAAGCATTCAAACCGGAAACCGGCTTTAATCGCGGAAGTAAAAAAGGCATCTCCTTCTAAAGGGGTCATTAAAGAGAATTTTCATCCGGTGGAAATTGCAAAAGCTTATGAAGCTGGAAAAGCTGATTGTCTCTCTGTTTTAACAGATGAAAGCTTTTTTCAGGGCCATCGTGATTTTATAGCGGAAATTAAGAAAGAAGTCAGTCTTCCGGTTTTAAGAAAGGATTTCATTATTGATCACAAGCAAGTTGAGGAATCCAGGAATATAGGGGCAGATGCCATCCTTTTAATAGGAGAGGCGCTTGAAGCTAAAGAGCTGCACGAACTGTATGTGCATGCTTATGAGCGCGGCATGGATGTATTGGTGGAAGTGCATTCTTTGGCAGTTCTGGAAAAGCTTATGTCTGAGTTCACCCCTAAAATACTAGGTGTGAATAATAGAGATCTTTCAACCTTTAAGACAGATATCCATCAAATAAAGACAATAAGCACATCCGTTCCAAAAGAAACTCTGCTTGTGAGTGAAAGCGGCATTTTTACATTTGAAGATGTAAAAACGGTTCAGCAAGAAGGTGCTCATGCCATTTTAGTCGGAGAATCACTCATGCGCGGCGAGAATCAAATATCTGCCATCAAAGCTCTGTACGGAGAAGAATATGAGTAAACCTTTGATCAAGTTATGCGGAAATCGATCTTTGGAAGATTTGAAGCTGACAAGCAAGTCGAAAGCAGATTATCTCGGACTTATTTTTGCTGAAAGTAAGCGGAGAGTGGAAGCTCTGGATGTAAAAGAGTGGCTAAAAGAAGTTGAAACTGAGGATAAACAATTAGTGGCGATATTTGTAAATGCCCGCCTGAATGAAATAGAACAAGTCATGAATGAACTTCCGATTGATGTCATTCAATGCCACGGCTCGGAGACAGTTAAAGACATTGCAGAAATTAAGCATCATTTTAAGAGGGAAGTATGGAAGGCATTGCCCCATTTTGAGGGAACACTGTCTGATATGAAATTATATGCAGAAGCAGCGGACGGCTTTGTGATTGATTCAAAAGTCAAAGACGCTTTCGGAGGAACAGGCCAGACGTTTGATTGGTCAAAAGTGCCGTGTTATATACAGGCCGCTGAGGAGATAAACAAAACACTCTTCATTGCAGGAGGCATTACTCCTGGCAATATTGAACAGCTGCTCGGGCTACATCCGGCGGGAATCGATATTTCAAGCGGGGTTGAACAAAACGGAAAAAAAGATGAGGCCTTATTGACAAGGCTAGAAGAAAGGGTGAATCACCATGTATCAGTTTCCAGATGAATTTGGCAGATTCGGAGATTTTGGAGGGAAGTATGTACCTGAAACATTAATGCAGCCGCTTGAAGAATTGCAAGAGGCATTTGCAGAAGCGGCGGCAGATCCTGATTTTATGAACGAATACCACCGTCTTCTCATTGAATATTCCGGAAGGCCGACAACATTAACCTATGCCGAAAACATAACGAAAAAACTTGGCGGAGCAAAGATTTTCCTGAAACGCGAGGATCTTAACCATACAGGCGCTCACAAAATTAATAATGCGATTGGCCAGGCCCTTCTAGCACAGAAAATGGGGAAAACAAAAATCATTGCAGAGACAGGTGCAGGTCAGCACGGTGTAGCGGCAGCAACGGTTGCAGCAAAATTTGGCCTTGAATGCAAAGTCTTTATGGGGGAAGAAGATGTGATCCGACAGCAGCTTAACGTCTTTCGGATGAAGATGCTCGGGGCAGAAGTAATCCCTGTTCACAGCGGAAATAAAACGCTGAAGGATGCTACAAACGAAGCGATCAGATACTGGGTTCAGCATTGTGAGGATCATTTTTATATGATTGGTTCAGTAGTAGGACCTCATCCATATCCGCAAATGGTCAGAGAGTTTCAAAGAGTAATAGGAGATGAAGCGAAGCAGCAGCTGGCTGAACGAATGGATTGCCTTCCTGATAAAGTAGTCGCATGCGTCGGCGGAGGAAGCAATGCGATTGGCATGTTTGCAGCCTTCATTGAGGAGGATGTAGAACTTGTCGGCGTTGAAGCAGCAGGCAAAGGCGTTGATACACCTCTCCATGCTGCAACCATCACCAAGGGCACAAAAGGGGTTATTCATGGTTCGCTCACTTACCTGATCCAGGATGAGTACGGGCAAATTATTGAACCATACTCCATTTCAGCCGGACTTGACTACCCTGGAATTGGACCTGAGCATGCACACCTTGCAGACACAGGCCGGGTGAAATATGAGAGCGTAACAGATGACGAGGCATTAGAAGCGTTAACTGTCTTAGCAAAGGAAGAAGGAATTCTTCCGGCTATTGAAACCGCCCATGCTCTTGCAAAGGCCTTCCAGCTTGCAGAGAAAATGGATCCAGATGAAACGCTGCTCATCTGTTTATCAGGACGCGGAGACAAAGATGTTCATACACTCATGGAATCTCTTGAAGGGAGCGATAAGAATGCAGGAATACTTGCAGAAGCAGCTAGCGCAAAATAAGAAATTATTTATCCCGTTTATAACAGCAGGCGACCCAAATGGCGAAGCCACAATCGGACTCGCCCTTACTCTTCAGAAGGCTGGAGCTTCAGCTATTGAACTTGGCATCCCATATTCAGATCCCCTGGCGGACGGTCCTGTCATTCAAAGGGCTTCGCAAAGATCGCTGTCGGCCGGTATGAATATTGTAAAAGCCATGGAACTTGTTCCATCTATGCGCGAAAGAGGTCTAACTATTCCAATAATTCTTTTTACGTATTATAATCCTGTGTTACAATTAGGAAAAGAATCCTTCTTTGCTTTAGCGGGAAAAAACACAATAGACGGGCTGCTGATTCCGGATCTTCCTTTTGAAGAGAGCGGAGATTTGAGAGAGTCCTGCAAGCAGCATGGCGTCACGTTTATTTCAATGGTTGCCCCTACATCTGTTCAGCGGCTTAAGAAAATTGTGTCAAATGCAGAAGGCTTTCTATACTGTGTTTCATCGTTAGGTGTAACAGGTTCGAGAAAGACGTTCGATCAGCGCATTTACGATTTTCTTAGTGAGGTAAAACAAGAAGCTTCAGTTCCTGTCGTTGTCGGTTTCGGTGTTTCTTCAAAGGAACACGTAGAAGAACTGACAAAGGTATGTGACGGAGTTGTTGTAGGCAGTGCACTTATTGAAGAGGTTGAGAGGTTATCTTCAAAACTGAAAGAGGCTGATTCATTGGATGCTGCCCTTCTCGAGTTTGAAGAAAAAGCTTCCTCCTTTGTTTCAGGTGCTAAAGTAAGCACAGGATGAAACGCGCAGCAAGCGGAGAAATCTTCGCTTTTATTACAGAAGAGGTGTCCATTCATGCAAATTAAAGATCAGCTTACGAACTTAAAACCGTATCAGCCCGGTAAACCAATTGAAGAAGTAAAAAAAGAGTATAACTTAACTCACATTGTGAAGCTCGCTTCCAACGAAAATCCTTACGGCAGCTCAGAACGCGCGAAAAAAGCCATTCAGGATGAATTGAACCAGCTGGCTATGTATCCAGACGGCTACAGCGCTCTGCTTCGTGAAACGCTGGCCCGTTTTTTAAACGTAGAAGAAAATGAAATTATTTTTGGAAATGGATCCGATGAAATTGTTCAGATTATTTGCCGCGCCTTTTTGAAAAAAGGGACGAACACAGTAATGGCAACACCGACATTTCCTCAATACCGCCACAATGCCATCATTGAAGGCGCGGATATTAAGGAAATTCCGCTGATTGATGGAGATCACGATCTAAACTCCATGCTTGCAGCAATTGACGAACAAACAAAGGTCATTTGGCTATGTTCACCAAACAATCCAACAGGTACTTATATCAACGAGCAGTCTTTGAATGCTTTCATGAAAAAGGTGCCAAATCATGTGCTTGTTATCCTGGATGAAGCTTACTATGAATATGTGACAGCTTCAGATTTTCCGGAAACACTGCCATTAATCAAAGAATATAAAAACGTCATGATTCTCCGTACCTTCTCAAAAGCATACGGCCTTGCAGCCCTCCGCGTCGGTTACGGAATTGCGAACAGAGAGTTAATCAAAAGCATCGAACCTGCAAGAGAGCCCTTTAATACGAACCGTTTAGGACAGACTGCCGCACTGCATGCTTTAGGTGATCAGGATTTCATTAAACAATGTGCAGAAAAAAACAAACAGGGTCTTGAACAGTTTTACAATTTCAGTAAGGAACACGGTTTATCCTACTATCCTTCTGAAGGAAACTTTATTCTGATCGATTTTAACCGCGATGCGGATGAAGTATTTCAGGCATTGCTGGAAAAAGGCTATATTGTCCGTTCCGGCAAAGCACTCGGATTTCCAACGTCTATCCGGATCACAATTGGAACGAAAGAACAAAACGAAGAGATTCTGCAGATTCTAACAGAATTGATTTCATAAAAGAAGAGGTGATCTTAATCACCTCTTTCTTCATACATAAGCTGAAGGTGATAAAGAATGGAACAGCAGATTGAAAAAATTCATCTCATCGGACTCGGGTTAATCGGCGGTTCGATCGCCCTTGCGATTAAGCAGGAGTATCCTGCTGTAAAGATTGTCGGGTATGATATTAATCAAAGTCAGGCTGAAATCGCCAAGACTCTGACCGTAATCGATGAAATAGCTTCAAATCAATTCGGCGGCATAGAAACAGCCGATTTAATTATTCTTGCAACTCCGGTGGAACAGACTTTGTCCATAATCGACTCATTAAGTTCACAACATTTAAAAGAAAGCGTGATTATTACGGATGTCGGCAGCACAAAACAAAAAATCAGCAAATACGCTGATTCTGTTTTCAGGAACGGGGTGCAATTTATCGGCGGACATCCAATGGCCGGGTCTCATAAATCAGGGGTGATTGCGGCGAAAGCCCACCTTTTTGAAAATGCCTTTTATATCCTGACCCCGACGGAACATACATCCCATGCTTCGCTTAGTATCCTTCAGAACGTCTTAAAAGGAACGAAAGCTCATTTTGTTGAAATGACTCCAGCTGAACATGACGAGGTTACTGGTGTAATCAGTCATTTTCCGCATATCGTTGCAGCGAGTCTTGTTCATCAGGCAGGCCGTTTTGAAGACAGTCATCCTGTGATTAAGCGTCTGGCAGCGGGAGGATTCCGCGATATCACGAGGATTGCTTCAAGCAGCCCCGCGATGTGGAGAGATATTCTCCTTCATAATAAAGACAAGCTGCTTGCTTTATTTGATGACTGGCAATACGAAATGAACCGTGTCAGAGAGCTTGTTGATGGACTTAATGGAGATGCTCTATTTACGTACTTTCAGGAGGCAAAGGATTTTAGAGATGGCCTGCCTGAGAGAGAAAAAGGAGCGATTCCTTCTTTTTACGATTTATATGTGGATGTACCTGATTATCCAGGGGTCATTTCTGAAATTACAGGTTATCTTGCAATGGAGGAAATCAGCATCACGAACATCCGGATTATCGAAACGCGCGAAGAGATTTACGGTGTGCTGAGATTAAGCTTCCAGACGGATGTCGACCGTGAACGTGCACAAAAATGCATCGAGAAATATACAGACTACAAAACATTTTTCAGTTAATGAGGTGAGGACCATGTCAAATGAAAAGAAATTGCGGAGAGCAGAGGCGTTAAGCGGTGAAATTGCCATTCCAGGTGATAAATCCATTTCACATAGAGCGGTGATGTTCGGAGCTCTTGCAAACGGTGAGACTGTCATTGAAAATTTCCTTGCAGGAGCAGACTGTTTATCAACGATTGCCTGCTTCAGACAAATGGGCGTTGAAATCGATCAGGAAGGAACAAAGGTGAAAGTGTCTGGCAAAGGTATTGATGCACTCAGGGAACCTGAGGGAATACTGGATGTCGGCAATTCGGGAACAACTACCCGTCTTATGCTTGGCATTTTAGCAGGACGTCCTTTTCATGCCTGTATCGTCGGCGATGAATCGATCGCTAAAAGACCGATGACACGCGTCACTGACCCGCTGAGAGAAATGGGAGCAGCTATCGATGGCAGACAAAACGGCAATTACACGCCTATTTCTATTCGCGGCGGCAAGCTTAGTGGATTAGAGTATGTATCCCCTGTAGCAAGCGCTCAAGTCAAGTCAGCAATTCTGCTTGCGGGGCTTCAGGCAAATAACGAAAAAACGAAAGTAACAGAACCGCATAAGTCAAGGGATCATACAGAAAGAATGCTGAGAGCATTTGGTATAGAAGTGAAGGAAGAAGGTCTGTCAGCAGAATTGATCGGAGGTCAGTCTTTACAGGCTGCATCTATTCAGGTTCCAGGAGATATTTCTTCTGCTGCCTTCTTCTTAGTAGCAGGTGCAATTGTTCCATCAAGTACCATTACGCTGAAAAATGTAGGGATTAATCCGACCAGAATCGGGATCATTGAGGTTCTCCGTCAAATGGGTGCGGATTTAACAATCGAAGAGAGAGGATCTCACGCCCATGAGCCTGTTGCAGATTTAACGATTTCAACCTCTGAATTAAAAGGAACGGTCATTTCAGGCGAATTGATTCCGCGATTGATTGATGAGATTCCCGTTATTGCTCTGCTTGCCACTCAAGCTGAAGGGGATACGATCATTAAAGATGCAAGTGAGCTGAAAGTAAAAGAAACAAACCGCATTGATACAGTTGTACAGGAGCTGAGAAAACTTGGAGCAGATATTGAGCCGACAGATGACGGCATGATTATCCGCGGTAAACAAACCTTAAGAAATTCAGCTTCCGTATCAAGCCACGGTGATCATCGGATTGGAATGATGCTTGCTGTTGCGGCCCTTATAACGGAGGGAGACGTTTCATTGTCAGATCATGAAGCAATCAATGTATCCTATCCGCAATTTTTTGATCACTTAAATCAGCTCGCTGATTAAAAAGAGCGGAAGCGCCCGTTCTGGCTGAGGAGTTGGGCGATGAAGCTGGTCATCGAATTAAAAAAATGCCTGCAGAATAAAGTTTTTCTGCAGGTTTTTTCATTAACAGTCATATCCCGCGCCTTCCCTTCATAGCTTGTCTTAAGAAGGTTTCAGGGGGAGGGATAAAAGGCGTTGTCCTATCTTATTGAAGATGCAAATGTTTTAAAAAATGGCGAACTTGTTAAAACTTCCATTCTAATACGAAACAACAAAATTGATTACATGAGTCCTTCGCTGCAGAGGATGACGTGCATGAAAATGAATGCTGCGGACTATCTGTTAACACCTGGACACGTGATGCTTGATTTTTCTATTGGAGGTTCTTTTACAGAAATAAAACGAATCTTTACGGAAAAGCTGATTTCAAAGGGCTGCACCTCAGTTATAGCCATTGCTCAGGCAGAATATGAACGGGATCTCCCCGAAGCGATTCGCAAAAAGAAACAAATGATGATTAATTCTCCAATCGATTACTGCATCGGTGTAAAAGTTCCGCTGAAAAGATTGACCCCATCATTGCTCATTAGCTGCAAAAAAAATAAAATTCCACTGCTTATTTTAGAGATTCATCCAGAAGATTCAATCTCTGATTTTCCGTGGGAATGGATTCGCGGATGCATATACGGATTCCCGATGACATTCCTGCCTCAATGGACCGGATCATCATCAGATAAAAGGAGAAAACAGTTTGCTGCAATGATGGATAAACACCGGATGGCAGCAGAACCGGACTGTCCTCCAGAACATGAAATTCTTGAAAAATCACTATTAATGAAAATAGGGATATACCCTGAAAAAGGAGAAATCAGGATCGGCGGCGAAGTTGATTATAACCTCTATGTGCGGAAAGAATTCAATTCAGTTGAAGAAATGTCCGCTAGCGGGTATCATAATCATATTCCTAAATTTACGATTCATAAGGGACAGCTGATTAAAGTGGATGAAAAAGTCTGCATAAAGCCTGGGTTTGGAGAGTTCTGTGCCATTTCCATGTCAGGCAGGTTTACCGCAAATGCAGTCCCATAAGGATTTTCCTTGGAAAGGGCGTTACAAGTTGAAAAATTCACTAATCGAAGCAATTGAACTAGTTGAGACAGGACAAGCTGAAGAAGGTTTAAAAAAACTTTCAGGGCTTGAGAAGACTCTGCATGATGAAGAAAAATTTCTGCTTGCAGAAAAATACTACCAGTGGGGCAACACACAGCAGGCTCTGAATATAATGGCAGACATGCATATGTTATATCCGGAAGAATCTGAGGTTACGGTATTTCTGGCAGAAGTCTATATAGATATGGACGAAGAAGAAAAAGCAATTGAACTATTAAGTACAATCCCTGAAACAGATCCTGCGTATGTACAGGCTTTGATCCTTTCAGCTGATTTGTATCAAATGCAGGGATTAAATGAAGTCAGTGAACAAAAGCTGCTGTCTGCAAAAAAAATCGTCCCGGATGAACCCGTCATTGACTTTGCTTTAGGCGAGCTTTATTTTCATCAAGGACATTATCATAAAGCAATCCCTTATTTTAAGGATGTTTTAAAAGAGCACACTGTCTTAACCGGAGTTAATGTGTATCAGAGGCTTGCAGAATCAATCAGCGCCTCAGGCGAATTTGAAGAAGCGCTTCCGTATTATGAGAAAGCGGTCGATGAACAAGTAGATCTGCACACATTGTTCGGCTATGGTTTCACAGCTCTCCAAGCTAATTATCCCAAAACAGCAATTGATCAGTTTTTAAAATTAAAAGAACTCGATCATGAATATACATCTCTTTATTTATATTTAGCTAAAGCATATGAAGAAGAAGGCATGCTTGCAGAAAGCCTCGAAACAGTAAAAGACGGCCTGAAGGCAGATGAGTATAATAAAGAGCTTTACGTTTACGGCGGAAAAATCGCTTTAAAAAATAATCAGTCAAACGAAGCTTCTGCCTTGCTCCAGCAAGCAATTGCCATTGATCCAGGGCATGTCGAAGCAACGATTACACTGACAAATATTTATATGCAGGAACAAAAATATGAAGAAGTCATTGACTGTTTGAAAGAAGTAATGAGGTACGGCGAGGAAGATCCTGAATATGACCGTAAATTAGCACGAGCTTATCATCAAACAGAGCAATATTCGGATGCATTAAACCATTACCAGCGAGCATATAATTTCTTCAAGGAAGAACCAGATTTTCTTACAGAGTACGGCTATTACTTGTTAGAGGACGGAAATCGCGCCGCCGCCAGGGAAATGTTCCGTCAGGCATTAAAGCATGATCCGGCGAATGTCGAAATCGAAGAGATTTTGATACAATTAGAAGATGATTTTTAACGTCCAATCGGAAGGATTTCACCTAGGATCTGTTGAACTCTAAGAATAAGAATCTACAGTTAGCAGAGGAGGGAAATGCATATGATGGCCCCTGTATCTGTCATTGAGAAGAAGGATTTTATCAGGTGGTTTTTAAATCATTATCAGTTGAAAAGACGGGAATGTGTTTGGATTTTGAATTACTTAATGAGTCACGACACGCTGATGGAAAAAGTGCATTTCGTTGAGCAGGCTCAGTATTGTCCGCGAGGGATTATCATGTCGACCCACTGCGTAGAGGAAGTGCCGTTTCGTTTTTACAAAGAAAATGTCATGACAACGGATGCAGAAAAATCCTTCCATGACATTCGGTTAAATAAAGACGAGGATCTGTACATTCAGCTCAACTTCCGCTCGGCCTACCAATCGCCGAATTATGCAGCAGTGCTTGAAGCGAATCCATTTGTGCCGAAACATCTCAACATTAATGAAAAAGACCGTGTAGTTGCTGAACGCATTTTAGAGCAGTCGATTCAAACGTTCCAAAAAGAAAAATTACTTCAAATGATTGATGACGCACTTGACCGCCAAGATAAAGCAGCATTTGAAAGCTTAACTGAAAAACTGAAATGCTTGAAATAAGGAAGAACCTCTCTGCTAGATGAGGTTCTTTTTTTGATTAAAAAGAGGGCAGGTTGCAAAATGTTTTTTCAGAATTTTCAATTGATTTTTCGGTCGAAACGTGACAAAATATGATTGCAATTGTAATCGTTTACATATGTGGAAGCATCTCTTTTTAACAATAAAATTTTGCAAACGATTTCGCTTAGAGCTGAAGGGGGAAATGGGATGAGGAGAAAGAGAAGCAAGTGGATATCCATTTTGTTAATTATACTGCTTATGGCAAGCGGGGTAATGAGTTCATGGCAGGTGTTTGCTGCTGAACAGAATGTGATAACAGTTGATGGGAACGGTGAGGATTGGGCAGGAATTGAACCTTTGGCCACATCTGAAAATCCAGGATATGAAGGTTTTCATCTCGGAGATGTACATCTGAAGAATGACAGCCAGTTCCTCTATTATTGGGTCCAATCTAAAAATGTCCCAAACTGGGGCGAAAATGGCATGTACCTGAATCTCGCATTAAATGTTAATAACGAAGATTCAAAAGTGGAAGGAAATCCATGGGGCGCACCGTTCCATTTTGGCGGTACAGACGCAAAACCGCAGTTCCATATTGTTTCCAGAGTAAAGAATGATCAAGAAATAGCCGGTGCTGCATTGTACAATGCAAAAGACTTTAATCATCCAAAACTCTCAACATGGGAAAATATAAAAGGTGCACAGTTTGCAGCTGACCGTACGAAGGGATTTGAAGGAAGAATCCCATTAAGCGAACTGGGACTTGAAAATGATGATCGTTTGAAAGCGATTGCCGTATTAAGCGGAAATACTGCTTCTGAACATGGCGCATTTGATGTGAGTCCTGAAGCTCAAGGAAACAATACTGCGGTATCCTGGAATGAAAAAGATCAGCCAAATGAGCAATCTGTCTATAGCAAAGAGTATACGCTTAATGGAATCAGCGATGCAGAACAGCTTGAACTTACTTCAGCAGCTCCTGCTGATGGAGATGGAGACGTTCAAACAACTTCTCCTATTATCCTGACGTTCAATGAGACTATTATACTCGGGCAGACAGACGGCATTTCCTTGAAAGAAAATGGAGGACAGGCTGTAACGGCAGCGATTTCGGCGGATGCAAATCAGCTAAAAATCGTTCCTGAGACTCTGCAGAAAGCTCAAGACTATACACTGACTGTTCCAAAACAAGCCATCACCGGAGAAAAATCAGGAACAGGATTAAAACAGGATCTCTCCCTTTCATTTAAAACGAGTGAAATGAAAAGCCCGGTTAAAAGGTATGTTCAGTTTACCTATTCCAGAGAAGATGCCGATTATGACGGATGGAATATATGGACATGGCAGACCGGACTTGAAGATGGTGAAAAACGGTTTACGGAAGAGACTGATCAAGGTGCCGTCTCAACGTTCGAAATTGGAGCAGAGGCATCAAACATTGGATTTGTCATTAGAAAAGGCCAGGACTGGGCTGTAAAAGATCCGTATGATCAAGACCGATATATTGAAACAGACCCAGATCAGCCGCTGACAAAAGTGTTTGTCGAAAGCGGAAAGGCTGAATTTCACACAGTTCCAGCGATAAAAGGTCCTGTCATATCTGAAGGGAAAGCTACATTTTTCTACCGGGATCAGGAGCTTTTCGAAAACAATGCGATGTCAGATATTGAGCATGTGAAAATAAAAATTGACGGCAAGCAATTTGACATGAAATATGATGAGAAAAATGAATATTTCACCTATACATTTGATATCCCTGAAGAGGGCAAGTATGAATATACCTATCTAGTCACAAAGGGCGGAACAACGAATGAAGTAACAGATCCATATTATGAGCAATCTTATATAGACTTCGTGATTCCAAAAGTAAAGATGAAGGCAACTGTATTTCCAAAAGAAATCACATCTAATCAGAATGCCGTCTTGAGTTTAGATATAAAATCTGATCAGGAAAGCATTCAGTTTTCAGATATGTATGCCGATGCATCGTCTCTTGGAGGCCCGGAAGTATTGCAAATCGATCCTGCTCTGAAAGAGGTGAGTTTGTCAGTTAAGGATTCAGTGCCGGCCGGTGTTAAAGAAATTCCTGTTACAGCTGTTGATGAATTTGGAAATAAACATACCGCGAAAGCAGCAGTTTCAGTGGAACCGCGAGTTTCCGGAAAAGAAGGGGATTTTGACTGGGATGAGGCACGAATTTACTTTATGCTGACTGATCGCTTTTATGACGGAGATAAAGGGAATAATGACCCGAATCATGAAGGATATGATGTAAACCATCCTGAAACGTATCACGGCGGCGATTTTAAAGGGATAACGGAGAAGCTTGACTATCTTGATGATCTTGGCATCAATACAATCTGGATTACACCGATTCTCGATAATATTGATTGGGATCTGCGTCATAATAAAAGCGGCAATCAATACGGGTACCACGGATATTGGGCAAAGGATTTTTCAAAGCTTGATGAACATCTTGGCGAGATGGACGATTTAAATGAATTGCTTGATAAAGCACATGAAAGAAATATGAAAGTCATGGTTGATGTGGTCCTGAATCATACCGGCTATGGATTGAAAGAAACGGATAAAAATGAACAAAACATTCCCAATTTCCCTGGGGATGAAGATCGGGAACGCTTTAAAGGGATGCTCCGCAGCGGAGGAACGGATGTTATAAAAGGGGAGCTTGCAGGATTGCCGGACCTGATTACCGAAGATCCGGCTGTAAGAAAGCAAATCATTGACTGGCAGACAGCGTGGGCATCACACAAAACTAAAAAAGGAAATGCTATTGACTACTTCAGGGTAGACACTGTAAAACATGTGGAAGATACAACATGGAAAGCATTTAAAAATGAGCTGACCAAAGTGAATCCTGATTTTAAAATGATTGGTGAATATTATGGCGGGGGCATCGATAATACAGGCGGTTACTTAAACAGCGGACAGATGGATTCTCTGCTTGATTTCAATTTTAAATACGACGCAAGAGATTTTATTAATGGAGAGATTGAAGCTGTTGAAGCAAGACTTGAAGATAGAAACGGCAAGCTCTCGAACACTGCCGCAATGGGACAGTTTCTGAGCAGCCATGACGAAGACGGTTTCTTATTGGCGCACGCAGGCGGAGATAAAAGCAAGCAGAAAATTGCCGCTGCTCTGCAAATAACAGCAAAAGGGCAGCCGGTTATTTATTACGGTGAAGAGCTTGGGCAAACTGGAAAGCACGCAGGCGACATGGATAAAGGCGAGTTTAATGAAAATAGGTATAATCTTGACTGGGATCATACGGAAAATAATGATCTCCTTGCCCATTACCAGAAGCTGTTAAACATCCGTAAAGACTATTCAAGTGTCTTTTCTAAAGGAGAACGGACAAAAGTAGCAGGCAGCAATGAAGATGGATACCTTGTTTTCAATAGAGACTACAAGGATCAATCTCTGGTTATCGGAATCAACACGACAGAAGATGAACAGCAGATTACAATTGATGTGCCATTTGAAAAGTCTGATAAGATTATAGATTTATACAGCGGTAAAAAATACAAGGTTTCCAGTGAAAAGCAAGTAACAGTTGACTTAGTGGAACGGGAACTTGGAGGTACATTCATTTTAGCACTTGAAAATGAGGTGACTGAGCCTCCGGCAGACGGTGAAAATCCTCCTGGTCCGAGTGATGCTGATGAAGATAAACCTGATAAAGGCGGAGGAACAGTTCCGGGTCCAAATGAACCTAATAAGAAAGATGATTCAGTCAGCAAATCGTCAGGTGAAACAGATTCGAAGAATGATAACAGCAACAAACTTCCCTTGACTGCTACAAATACCTTTACTTACATGGTGATTGGAGCTGTCTTGCTGATAATTGGAACAATTTTATTTCGGCAAAAACATCAGAAAACGTAAAAATGGAGTCCCTTCTACTAAATGAAGGGGCTTTTTGTATTTAGTTTCATTCGTATAAGAATAGAAGAAGGAGAAATAATAAAAAAACGATAAAGCTTGAGGAGAACAAGATGAGTAATAATACCCTGCTCAGAAGTCAATTAACAGAGAATATGGAAAGTTTAGTCCCGATTATTTCAGAGAGTACAGATTTGGAGAAAAAAGAGATCTATATCCAAGAGCATCAAAAAATGTGTGTCATGCTCTATCTGTCTGGTATGACAGACAGCAATAAACAACATGAAATGATCAATTCATTTTCATCCATTGATTTTATGACGGATTTTAATCACTCTTTTTCCCAGCTCTTTTTTTCAAAAGTTAATCCTCTAAAAAAACAGGAAATCCATACGATTGAAGATGTCTTGAAAAATATTTTTTCCGGCCAGACCGTTCTTTTAGTTGATGGAATTTCCACTGCTTTTGTCATTGATACTGAAAAAGAGAAGATGAGAAGCTTTACAGAACCTACAACAGAACGGATCGTAAGGGGGCCGAAGCTTGGTTTCATAGAAAGCCTGGATGAAAATCTAGGGCTTATCCGTCAGCTGGCAAATGATCAGTCTATTATCGCAAAAAAAATCGAAATTAAGGAAGATAGCAGTATTAAACGTATTGTTTACCTGTTTAACAAAGAAAAAGCCAATGAAGAGCTGATAAATGAAGTGAAAAAACGCCTTGAGAATGTGCAAACAACAAATGTGGAGGATTCAGGCATACTCGAGGAGCTGATTGAGGATTCACCTTATTCTCCATTTCCGCAGATTCAAAACACAGAACGCCCAGACAGAGTTGTTGCTGCCCTGAAACAGGGAAGGGTAGTGATATTTATAGATGGTTCGCCTTTTGCTTTAATTGCACCAACGACAATCGATATGCTATTTCAATCACCTGATGATTATTATGAAAGATGGGCAGCAGGATCTTTTCTGCGGCTGCTAAGATATATTTCAGTGGCTATTACTTTGTTTCTTTCCGCTATTTACATATCCCTGGTTTCATTTAATCCTGGACTGCTTCCTACTGAGCTTGCAATCACTATAGCGGGAACCCGGGAAAATGTGCCGTTTCCGCCATTTGTTGAAGCAATGATTATGGAGATTACAATTGAATTGCTGCGGGAAGCAGGAATTCGTCTTCCTTCTCCTATCGGACAGACAATTGGCCTTGTCGGAGGGGTTATCATTGGTCAAGCTGCAGTTGAAGCCAACATTGTAAGCTCACTTATGGTCATCATTGTTTCAATCACAACCATCACATCTTTTACTGTACCTCAATATGGTTTTGGCTTAGCTTTTAGATTATTGCGCTTTGGAGCTATGACAGCTGCTGCGGTGCTTGGGATTTATGGAACGACTTTGTTTTTTATTTTAATATTTATACATCTATCTAGACTTTCAAGCTTTAACACTCCTTATTTCACGCCGGAAACGATTTTTAACCCGAGCATGGCAAGGGATATCTTGATCAGACTGCCATTCAGGCGGAAGAAGGTTACTTAGCAGGAGGCTCAAAAATGAAGCAAATGGATAATCTCTCGGTCTTTCAAGTAGCGATGCTTGTAAGCAACGCCATGCTCGGAGTCGGACTGCTCACTCTGCCAAGAACGATTACAGCAGAAATTGATTCGCCGGATGGATGGATCGTGTTAATAATAGACGGAATCATAGCTATCTTGTTTGCTTTTCTCGTCCTGTATTTCTTTAAAAAACATCAGGTGAAGGATATTTTTCAATATACAAGAGAAGGGTTTGGATTATGGATTTCAAAAGCAGTCCAGTTATTTATCATTCTGTACTTCATGGGTGTAGCAAGCTTTGAGGCTGTTGCAATGAGTGAAATGGTCCGTTTTTTCCTGCTGGCGACAACTCCGGTACAAGTCGTTATTTTATCCTTAATGTGTTTAAGCGCGTATTTGGTTTTAGGGATGCTGCAGAGTATAACAAAGGTTTTCAGTGTCTTTCTTCCTCTGGCAATTGTTGAACTGTTTCTTATCTATTTCTTCAGTATTAAAAGTATTAATATTGAAAATATTAAACCCCTATTGGGAGATGGGTTCTCTCCCATATTCAAAGGGTTAAACTCAGTGATTCTTTCCTTTATCGGAGTGGAAATTTTCCTTGTCATTTCAGCCTTTTCAAAAAACAGACAAAACTTGAAGAAGGGTTTGATGATCGGTTTTGCCATTCCATTAATCTTATATATTACAACGTATGTTCTAGTTGTTTCAGGTTTATCTGAACAAGAAGTGAAAGCTGTGACATGGCCGACTATTTCATTTGTACAGTCCTTTGAAGTAAGGGGCATATTTATTGAACGGTTCGAATCGTTTCTGCTGACAACGTGGATTCTGCAGTTTTTCACGACTACTTCCATGTATTATTATCTAGCTGCGTACGGAATGACTCAAGTGTTTAAAACAACTTTTAAAACGAACGTGCTTATCCTGCTTCCGCTCCTGTTTTTGTTAGCCTGCGTACCCAACAATACACTTGAAATTATTCAAATGAGCACAATAGTCGGAAAAATGTTTCAAATTGTCTTTTTCGTCATTCCAATCGCAACGTTTTTAACAGTCGCTTTGAAAAGGAAGCTAATAAAACTATGAAAAAAATTCTCCTTATTTTTATTACACTGATGCTCTCAGGATGCTGGGACAGCCAAAACATTGAAGATCTTTCGCTTGTAGTAGGTACAGGTATAGATAAGATTGATCCTGTTGAAGGGGTGCAAATCGTTCAGCAAATCATTTTGCCGAAAAGCGGATCGATTGGACAGGGTCAGGGAGCCGGCTATAAAAATATTACAACAGGAGGGGGAACTGTGCATGAAGCGATTCGAAATGTCTCATTAGAAACGAAGCCAATATCAAGCGAACATCAGCGGATATTTTTAATTAATCAAGAAGTTATTAAAGAAACGCCCTTGGATACAGTCATTAATCAGTTTATAAGGGATGATAAAACAAGAAGAAGCTTATACATATTTCTTACGGAAGAACCTGCATCGGAGCTTTTATCAGTTAAAACAGATAAAGAAATCCCATCTAATATTATCTATGAACTCACAGAAAATCGAAAAAAAACGAATAAAATTTTGCCTCCGCTCAAGCTTGGTGAAGCCTCTGCCCGCTTGCAGTCTGAAGGAAGCTTTGCCATTCAGATTGTAGGATTAGAAAAGGGCAATTTAAAATTAAAGGGTGCCGGTGTAATCAACAATGGAAAACTGGTAGGTGAAAACTTAACTGGTGATGAAGTATCAGCTCTCTCTTGGCTTAATGGGTCAGTAGAAGGAGGCACAGTTGAAGCTGTTCATCATGATAAGCCATTTGGCTTTGAAGTGATTAAATTGAGAAGCAAAAAAATAAAGACGAAGATTAAGAATGGACGTCTTTTCATCGATATCTTTATCAGAGTAGAAGGCAGATTAGCGGAGGATTGGTATGAAAAGGAGAATTCTTTTGATAAAGGGTATCAAAAAGGAATTGAAGAAATCGTGGAAGAGACAATTGAAAAGGAGGTAAATGACTTAATCTATACACTGCAGAACGACTATAAGACAGGTGTGGCCGGGCTCTTTCATTATGTTAAAAATCAGCATCCTGCCTATTGGAGAAAGTATGGAAAACAGTGGGATGAAAAATTCAGCGAAGCAGAAATCACTTATAAAGTAAGAATTGATAAAACGGATTTTGGGACAAAAGGTTCTTCGCAATGAGCCTGGAAAGCCAATATCTCCCTCATTTTCAAAAGCTTATTAACAAACACATATAATACCTTTATAATTATTACATAATAAGCAGAGGGAGCTGTAAGACATGAAATGGACATCAGAAGACACAAACATGTTTCTTCAATCAAAGGAATATGTAGATACTGCCATTATCCCGCTTGTTCAAATCGGATTTGGAGATAATCTGAAATCTTTGGCGGCAGAGGGAGAGTATACAACGCTGATCACAGAAGATCTGGAACGCCAGCTTAAAGGAAGAATCTTTATGCTTCCAGCCTACACGTACATAACCGGACAAATGCATGACAGAGAAAAAACAATTTTACAATGGTATCATGAATTAAAGGACAATTTCAAACATATTTTTTTCGTGACGAGTGATGAATTATGGAGAAATGAAGGCGGAACGCACAAGGACAGCTTGATCTATCTTCCTCCAATTCCTATGGAACATATGGACGAGTCCCTGAAAAGGAAAATGATTGAGGATCAAGTAAGTCAAATTTTGAACATTTTCTTACAATCTTGGAGGGTTTCATAAAAACCCTTACATTTTTAAAGTTCCAAAAAAGGATAATATTGACCTTACTGGAAGATTGATATATCATGAGATTGTCCTAGTTTTATATGGTTTTATCGTATGTCCTGACGGACTTCAGCTTAAGATAGAGGGGGGAAAATGATGAGCGAGAAAAAACATCGGGTTTCAAGACGGCAATTTCTCAACTATACACTGACTGGTGTAGGCGGTTTCATGGCTGCGGGTATGCTGATGCCAATGGTTCGCTTTGCGCTCGACCCTGTACTTGGAAAGGTCGAAGAGCAAGACCTTGTACAGGTAGTGAGTGTCGATGAAATTACGAACGAACCAACGCGTTTTAATTTTAAAATTAAACAAGTTGATGCTTGGCACAAGTCTGAAGAACCTAGATCGGCTTGGGTATTTAAAACGGAAAAAGGGGATATTGTTGCACTTTCTCCTGTCTGTAAGCATTTAGGATGTACAGTTAACTGGAATAGTGATCCATCTAATCCAAACAAATTTTTCTGTCCATGCCATTATGGCTTATATGACAAAGACGGCACGAATGTTCCTGGAACACCGCCGCTTGCTCCGCTAGATGTATTCAAGAGTGAAGTGAAAGATGGATTTTTGTATCTTGGTTCGGCTAAACCGCGAAAGGAGGCGTAATCAATGTTAAACAAGATTTATGATTGGGTTGATGAACGTTTAGATATTACGCCGATGTGGCGGGATATAGCTGACCATGAAGTGCCAGAGCATGTAAATCCGGCGCACCATTTTTCAGCATTCGTATACTGCTTTGGCGGTCTGACGTTCTTTGTAACCGTTATTCAAGTTTTATCAGGCATGTTTTTGACGATGTACTATGTTCCCGATATCAAAAATGCATGGGAATCTGTTTATTATCTGCAAAATGAAGTCGCTTTCGGACAAATTGTCCGCGGCATGCATCACTGGGGAGCGAGTCTCGTCATCGTTATGATGTTCTTACATACATTGCGGGTATTTTTCCAGGGTGCCTACAAAAAACCTCGTGAACTTAACTGGGTAGTTGGCGTTTTAATTTTCTTCGTTATGTTAGGGTTAGGCTTCACAGGTTATTTATTGCCTTGGGATATGAAAGCGCTATTTGCCACAAAAGTTGGTCTTCAAATAGCTGAAGCAACACCGCTTATCGGCACTCAAGTAAAAACATTGCTTGCAGGCCATCCGGAGATCGTCGGTGCACAGACATTGACGCGTTTCTTTGCCATCCATGTGTTCTTCCTGCCGGCAGCTCTTTTTGGATTAATGGGAGCTCACTTCATCATGATTCGCAAGCAGGGTATATCTGGACCTCTATAAAATAATCGATGAGATAAAATCCGCAAGTGCATTCTAGTTCATTTGCGTAACTGCCAAAGAAGGAGGGGAAATCATGCATCGCGGAAAAGGGATGAAATTTGTTGGAGATTCACGTGTTCCAGCTGAAAGAAAACCGAATATTCCAAAAGATTATTCTGAATTCCCAGGTAAAACAGAAGCATTCTGGCCAAACTTTTTATTAAAAGAATGGCTTGTTGGCGCCGTTTTCCTGATCGGGTATTTATGTTTAACTGTGGCGCATCCATCGCCGCTTGAACGTGTTGCAGATCCGACTGACACTGGATACATTCCATTGCCGGACTGGTATTTCTTATTCTTATATCAATTGCTGAAATACACGTATGCCGCAGGTCCTTATACTGTTATCGGGGCATTTATTATGCCAGGACTTGCATTCGGAGCGCTGCTTTTGGCGCCGTTTATTGACCGCGGCCCTGAACGCAAGCCTTCGAAACGTCCTGTAGCTGTAGGTATGATGCTGCTTGGTGTTGCAGCGACTATTTTCTTAACTTGGGAATCCGTTGCCACCCATGACTGGGAAGCAGCTGCAGAACAAGGGAAAATTAAAGCTGAAGCTGAAATTGATAAAGAATCTGAAGGCTACAAAATTTTCACTGAACAAACGTGCGTTTCCTGTCATGGCGATAACTTAGCAGGAGGAGCTGCCGGTCCATCTTTGGTGGATACAGGTTTAAGTCCTGAAGAAGTTGCGAAAATCGCTAAAGAAGGTCAGGGTGGAATGCCGGCTGGCATCTTTAAAGGCACGGATGAAGAATTGAAAGTGCTTTCTGAATTTGTTTCAAGTGTAACAGCAAAATAAGTGAAAAGCTGACCAAAAGTCAGCTTTTTTTCTACGTTTAAGGATTATTCATATTTGAGAATGAAAGTAGTTGAACAAAGATGAAGTGGTTTCAATACCTTCTTGTTAAACAGCCTTTTTTGTTTATGATGTTCACCGTTAACTTGTTTGGAACAATCTATGGGTATTACTGGTACCGGTACCAGCTATACGAGACACCGGCAATTTTTCTGCCGTTTGTCCCTGACAGCCCAACAGCAAGCTTATTTTTCACGATCGTTATGCTTGGTTTTTTATTTAAGAAAAATCTCCCCCTGATTGAAGCACTTGCCATCATTACTCTTTTTAAGTACGGGATTTGGGCAGTTGTGATGAACCTGCTAGTGCTTAATGAGACAGGTGTTCTGGATCCGGTCGGCTATATGCTCATTCTTTCTCACCTCGGCATGGCTGTACAGGGACTTCTGTATGCCCCTTATTACAGATTCAAAGCGTGGCATTTAGCTGCTGCTGCTGTATGGACTCTGCATAATGAGATCATAGACTATGTGTTTGGCATGATGCCAAAATACAGTGTTTTGATGAATTATTTGCCTGAAATCGGATATTTCACATTTTGGCTGAGCCTTTTCTCCATTTATCTCGCATACTATTTTGTCGTCAGAAAGAATTCCCTGAAACTAAATCTTCTTTAACTGCAGACCGCCTTTTGATGTTTGTGTAAAAAGGTGGTCTAACCTTGTCCACTTTTTCATACTTTTTTAGTAGAAGCTGTAGGAGGGACAAGGATGAAAAAAAGAATGATCGTGATGGCGGTTTTCGTGGTTATGATAGTCGCACTGCCGTATTGGGCTTTAGCTGATCATCAGGCTGAACACACGGATAAATGGGACGATTTAAATAAACTCACTGATACAGCACTTCAGCTGTCAAAGCAAAATCGTTTTGAAGAATCACGTCAGCTTATTGATTATTTTCAAAGAGAGTTTGAGAAGTCTGTAAAAGGTGACAGCGGCATTTCAGCAAGAGATATTCGCACGATATCAGCATCACAGCTAACAGCAGCTAAAATGCTGCAGGAAAATGGCATCACTCCTGATCAGAAGGTAAGGGCGCTTATTCAGCTGAGACTTGTGGTGGATGCGGCAGCATCGGAACACCAGCCGCTATGGAGCTCAATGGAAGAGCCGGTCATGTCTGCTTTCTCTCAAGTGAAAGGGGATGTTGAAAGCGGAGATCATCAGTCTTTTCAGCAGAACTGGGCTGAATTCGTCTCGCTTTATGAAACCGTTTATCCCAGCATGATGATGGATCTCGACTCAGAACAGCTTAAAAGAATGGACGCACATAGATCCGTAGTAGAAGATGCTATTTTTACTCAAATACCAGTAGAGTCTCAAGTGAATCAGCTTGCATTGATGGAGGAGGAATTGCAGGATTTGTTTAATCGGGTAAAAGAAGACGAAGCCGATCCTTCATTATGGTGGGTCATGATATCAACCGGCAGCATCATTTTTATGTCGCTTACTTATACGGGATGGCGGAAGTACAGAGGCGAAAAAGAGAAAATGAATCGTGAACGCGATATGAACAAATAAAAAGCCTCCAGCTGGGAGGCTTTTTCGCTTGAACTTATTTTTTATGATTATCGGTGAATGGGATTCTTATCCGCATCTAATGTAAATCCTTCGCCAAGCACATCGTGCACATCGCTTACTGCAACAAATGCATGTGGATCAACTGAGGTTATGACCATTTTAAGCCTGACAATTTCGTTTTTGCCGACTACACAATACAAAACGTTCCTATCCATCTTTGTGAAAGATCCCTGACCTTTTAATATGGTTACACCGCGGTCCATCTCCTGCATGATTCTGTCAGCTATTTCCCCGTTTCGCTCTGATATAATGGTCGCTCCTTTGGCTGCATAGGCACCTTCCTGCATAAAGTCGATGACTTTCGCCGCAATAAATACTGCAACTAATGTATACATCGCTTCTTTATAGGATAAATAAGTGACAAGAGAGAGAGCAATGACGACAAAATCGAACATGAACATCGTTTTGCCCATGCTGACGCCTTTATATTTATGTACAAGCCGGGCAATGATGTCTACTCCTCCGGTGGTACCCCCGTATCTGAAGATGATTCCTAGTCCAACACCAATAAATACCCCTGCAAATAAAGCTGCAAGAGTCAGATCGTCTTTGAGCGGCATATAAATCTGGAAACGCTGAAACAGCCATAGGAAAACCGATAATGCGACTGTTCCGATAATGGTATAAAGAAAGGTTGTCCTGCCAAGCAGCTTCCAGCCGATGAAAAAAATCGGAATGTTCAGCACGAGATTTGAAATGGATGGATCAATATCGAAAATAAAATATAAAAGCAGGGTAATTCCGGTAAAACCGCCTTCAGCCAAATTGTTCTGCATGTTAAAATGAACTAAACCAAATGCAAATATAGCTGAACCGAGTAAAATAAAGAAAATATTTCGTATTTTCAGTTGATTGAACATGCTGTACATCATCCTCTGCTCTAAGTCTTAGCGATAATATTATAGATGATGGAAACAAAAGGTGCAATCGGAGGCTTAAAGACGACCTAAAAATTTGTCAAAAAGGCGCAGACCCGCTAACATGGAAAGGAATGAAGATGAGGTGAAGAATCATGAACAATAAAACGATGAAAGATCTCCAAAAAGAAGTTGACGACTATATTGGGCAATTTAAAGAAGGCTACTTCAGTCCGCTTGCTATGATGGCGAGGTTAACAGAAGAAATGGGCGAACTCGCCCGTGAGATAAATCATACATACGGTGAAAAACCAAAAAAGCAGACAGAACAGGAAAAAAAAATAGAGGAAGAAGCGGGCGATATATTATTTGTCTTAATATGCCTTGCGAATTCTTTAAATATTGATCTTGAAGAAGCGCATAACCTTGTGATGAAGAAGTTTAATACTAGAGACAAAGACCGCTGGACCAAAATTGATTCTTAAGGAGAAACAGACATGGAAACAATCAAAATTGTTATTGCAGGACCTAGGGGAAGAATGGGAAGAGAAGCCGTTAAACTTGTGGAAGAAACGGAACACTTCTCACTTGTGGGTGTCATTGATCATAAATTTGATGGACAAAAGCTCAGTGAAGCAGATGATTTTAAAAGCAATGCCATTATCTACACAGATATTGAGAAATGCTTTTCTGAAACGAAGCCGGACGTTTTAATTGATCTGACAACACCTGAAATCGGGAAAATACATACGAAGAAAGCACTTGAATATGGAGTAAGACCTGTTGTGGGGACGACTGGATTTTCTGATGCCGATTTAAAGGAACTTGAAGAGCTGACAGAAGACAGAGGGATTGGCGCCATTATCGCACCGAACTTTGCCATAGGAGCTATTTTAATGATGAAATTTTCACAAATGGCTGCAAAATACTTCAGTGATGTAGAAATCCTTGAAATGCATCATGATCAAAAGCTTGATGCACCTTCTGGCACAGGACTTAAAACAGCTGAAATGATTTCCGCAGTGAGAGAGGCAAAAGAACAGGGCCATCCTGACGAAAAAGAAACATTAGCGGGAGCAAGGGGAGCAAATTATCAGGGAATTCATGTTCACAGCATCCGCCTTCCAGGGCTTGTCGCTCATCAGGAAGTCTTGTTCGGAGGGGACGGACAGACATTATCCATCCGTCATGATTCGTTTAATCGGGCATCTTTCATGTCAGGCGTAAAATTATGCGTGGAGCAAATTATGAAACTGGATGTATTGGTTTACGGGCTTGAAAATTTAATCGACTAAAGGGGAATGTCTGATGAATATTGCACTCATAGCTCACGATAAGAAGAAAAATGATTTAATTCAATTTACGCTTGCTTACAAAGGGATTCTTGAGAAGCACAAGCTATATGCAACAGGAACGACCGGTTTTAAAGTTACTGAAGCTACAGGACTTAGTATTCACCGTTTTCAATCTGGACCTCTTGGCGGCGATCAGGAAATTGGAGCGTGCATCGCAAACAATGCAATGGATATGGTCATCTTTTTCAGAGATCCGCTTACAGCGCAGCCGCATGAGCCTGATGTTACAGCCCTTATCCGGTTATGTGATGTTTATGCCGTTCCGCTTGCGACAAACATGGGTACTGCTGAAATCCTAATACACGGACTTGAACGCGGTGATTTGAAATGGAGATCAATTGTAAATGACAAAGAAATCGATGACGACTATGGAAAAGAATAAGCTTGATATCCTTGCCTTTGGAGCTCATCCTGATGATGCTGAAATCGGAATGGGAGGAACTCTTGCAAAATATGCAGAGCATGGCTTCAAAATTGGCATTTGCGATTTAACAGAAGCAGAGCTGTCATCCAACGGTACTGTAGAACTCAGGCAGGAAGAAGCAGAACGTGCATCCAGTATACTCGGCATACATAAACGTATTTTTCTCAATCTGCCAGACAGAGGACTATACCTGAAAGAGCAATATATTGAAAAGATTGTATCAGTCATCCGGGAATACAAGCCGCAGCTTGTGTTTGTTCCCTGGTATGAAGACCGTCATCCCGATCACGGAAATTGCGCGAAACTGGTGGAAGAAGCGAGTTTTTCAGCCGGTGTGAAAAAAGTAAGCGAACCCGGCGCCCTTCCCCCTCATCGTGTAAACCGTCTATATTATTACATGATCAATGGGTACCATAAGCCGGATTTTGTGGTCGATATAACAGATACAATGGATAAAAAACTCTCTAGTTTAAGAGCGTATGAAAGTCAGTTTATAAAAAGTGATTCTTCGTTAATCACGCCATTAATTAATGGATACATAGAAAGCGTAGAGAGCCGTGAGCGCTTATTCGGCAAAGAGGCAGGCGTTAAGTATGCGGAGGGATTTTTAACAAAATCCCCGATTCTGCTCGACAAAGATTTAATAGGGGACAGATGATGAAGAAATTAAAAATAGGCATAACCTGCTATCCTACAGTCGGCGGTTCAGGTGTAGTAGCGACGGAGCTTGGGAAAAAGCTTGCTGAAAATGGACATGAGATTCATTTTGTCACAACAAGCAGGCCCTTCCGGTTAAACAAGATGTATCACAATATTTTTTTCCATGAAGTAGAGGTCAATCAGTATTCGGTCTTTAAACATCCGCCATATGATCTTGCCCTTGCAAGTAAAATGGCCGAAGTAGCAAAGCGTGAAGAACTTGACCTGTTTCATGTCCACTACGCTGTGCCTCACGCGATTTGCGCGCATTTGGCCAAACAAATGACAGGCGATCATCTTAAAATTGTCACCACTCTGCACGGAACAGATATAACGGTTTTGGGACATGATTTATCTCTTTCAAATATGATCAAGTTTGGCATAGAAGCTTCTGATTCTGTTACAGCTGTTTCAAAAGCTCTTGCTGATCAAACCTATGATCTGCTGAACCCGGATAAAGAAATTCAGACGGTTTATAATTTTATTGATGAACGCATTTATCAAAAACAGGATGCAGCTCATTTGAAAAGCGAATACGGAATTTCAGAAGACGAAAAGGTCATCATCCATGTTTCGAATTTCCGGCAAGTGAAGCGGGTTCAGGATGTTGTCCGTGTTTTTGCGCGTGTTTTAGAAAAAGTCAAATCAAAGCTTTTGCTAGTAGGCGACGGTCCAGAAATGACATCCGTGTGTAAATTGGTCAAAGAATTTGGAATTAAAGAAAACGTTCTATTTCTTGGGAAGCAAAATCACTTGGAAGAGTTATATTCGATCAGTGATTTGAAACTGCTATTATCTGAGAAGGAAAGCTTCGGTCTGGTTCTTCTTGAGGCAATGGCCTGCGGTGTGCCGTGTGTCGCTACAAACATCGGAGGCATTCCTGAAGTAATTAAAGATGGAATATCAGGTTTCTTATGTGATGTAGGGGATATTAAAGCAATTGCCGAAAAAACAAGCTGCATATTAATGGACAAACAGCTCTATGAACGAATGTCAGCAGAGTCTGTGAGAATTGCTCAGGAAGAATTTCATTCTAGCCTCATCGTGAAGCAGTACGAGGATCTTTACTACGGATTGCTGAATTCTGGTGAGCGTGATGAATAAAGAATTTCAAGACGCGCTTCCGGTGATCCGAAGGTTAAAAGAACATGGTTTTGAAGCCTATTTTGTAGGCGGTTCTGTAAGGGATCAGCTGCTTAAAAAGGATATTAAAGATGTAGATATCGCATCTTCTGCAGCGCCGGAACAAGTGAAAGGTCTTTTTGAAAAGACAATTGATATTGGATCTCTGCACGGGACAATGATTGTGATTGTTGGCGGCATCCATTATGAAATTACGACCTTCAGAACGGAGTCTGCATATGAAGACAATCGCAGACCAAGCGGGGTAACATTTGTTTCTTCCCTGAAGGAAGATTTGAAAAGACGGGATTTTACTGTAAATGCGATGGCTATGGATGATGAAGGAAGAATCATTGATTATTTTCAAGGGAAAGAACATGCTGAAGCAAAGCTGATTACGACTGTCGGCAGTCCGCATGAGCGCTTTTCTGAAGATGCACTGAGAATGATGAGAGCCGTCCGGTTTGTAAGCCAGCTAGGCTTCTCTTTAAGCAGAGATACGTATGAGGCAATCTGTGAGAAAACACATCTGCTTGAAAAAATATCTGTCGAGCGAAAGACGGCAGAGTTTGAAAAAATCATGGCTGGAGACGGAAGCGGGCAAGCTTTAAAGCTCGTTGCAGAAACAGGCATTATTGATTACCTTCCTGGTTTAAAAGGGAAAAAACAGCAGATGCTGAAGGCATGTGACCTGCCAATTAACAGCTTGTCTTCAACCGAAAAACGCTGGACAGCATTGCTGGATGTTTTGGAAATAAGCAGCATAGAAGCATTTTTAAGAAGCTGGAAGCTTTCAAATCGTCAAATTGAGATGATCGCTAAAAATAGTTTATTTTTGCAAAAACGCAAGAAGAGTGAATGGACAAGGCTGTCCGTTTACGAGGCAGGCTTGCATTGCACCCTTGAAGTAGAAGCTGTTTATTGCCTAATAAAAGGGAAAGCGCTATCCTGCGAGAGAACGGCAGCGCTAACAGCACTTTACCAGAGTCTGCCGATTCACTCTAAAAATGAACTCGCGATTGGCGGAGCTGACCTGATGAAGATCAGCAGTCAAAAGCCAGGCCCGTGGATGGGCGAATTACTTAAAAAGATTGAGCTCGCCGTTGTGAACGATGAAGTCGAAAACAGCAAGGAAGCTATTAAGGAGATGTTAGCATCGTGCAATCTGATTTAAGAACACGATTGTTGCAGGCTTTTTCAGAATCTGAAGGGGAATTTCTATCAGGACAGAAACTAAGTGAAACTCTTGGCTGTTCAAGAACTGCAGTCTGGAAGCATATTGAAGATTTAAGAAGCGAAGGGTATGAGCTTGAAGCCGTGAGAAAGCGCGGCTACAGAATCACTCATAAACCTGATAAAATCAGCGGCAATGAAATACAGCTTGGACTGAAGACAGAATTTATGGGCCGTCATATTCATTTTGAAGAGGTTGTTTCATCCACACAAAAAATTGCCCACTCATTAGCGGGGGATGGAGCGGAGGAGGGAACAATTGTCGTAGCGGATCAGCAGACAGGCGGAAGAGGCAGACTTGCCCGGGCGTGGTACTCTCCAAAGCAGACAGGCATTTGGATGAGCATGATTCTCAGACCGAAGATTCCGATTAACAAAACACCGCAGCTAACCCTGCTGACTGCTGTCGCTCTTATCCAGGCGATTGAAGAAGTGACAGGACTTACACCAGAAATCAAGTGGCCGAATGATATTATGATAAACGGCAAAAAGATTGTCGGCATTTTGACGGAACTTCAGGCAGAAGCAGACAGAGTCCATTCTGTCATCATCGGAGTCGGAATGAATGTCAATCACACTCTTGATCAATTCCCTGAGGAGCTGCAGGCAATAGCAACTTCCATTGCTGAAGAAACGGGAGAACCGGCTGACAGGGCACAGGTCATTCAGGCCATTATGAAAAATTTCGAAAAGCTCTATACCAGCTATTTGATTCATGGGTTTAAACCTGTAAAGCTGCTGTGGGAAAGCTATGCCATCAGCCTGAATAAAAACCTTATTGCAAGAACCCTTCAAGGCACCATTCGCGGGCGTGCCATCGGAATTGATGATGAAGGTGTGCTCCTTCTTGAAACAGCCGAAGGCAAAATTGAAAAAATTTATTCAGCAGATATCGAAATTCAGTCTTAATTGTTAACTATGACCTTCAACAATAAATTGGTATCCCCTTTTATTTTCTGTTATAATTCTAGGCGGGTAGTATCCTTAATTGGAACTGCACCTGCACTTAGTTTTATCACATATTTGAATAAAAGTTCTGCCTTGATCCGGAATGCGGACTGGGACAGAGGGATGAAAAGCCGGCTGGATACGATGAGTATAATCCTTCTTCCTATTTGAAGAAGGTTTTTTCATGTCACTCGGTTATGAAATTCCTCTGCAATTAATGGGAGGGGAAAAAATGAAAACAAGATTGGATTTTATGAAAATGAAGCAGCAGCATGAACCGATTGTGATGCTTACCGCATACGATTTTCCTTCAGCTAAGCTTGCAGAAGAGTCTGGCGTGGATATGATTTTAGTCGGTGATTCCCTTGGCATGGTTGTACTCGGCTATGATTCTACGGTGCCGGTTACAGTCAGTGATATGATTCATCACACAAAGGCTGTCAAAAGAGGAGCGCCTTCTACTTTCATTGTGACAGACATGCCGTTTATGTCCTATCACTTTTCAAAAGAGCAATCTTTAAAAAATGCAGCTGAAATCATGCAGCAAAGCGGGGCGCATGCTGTAAAGGTTGAGGGTGCGGATGATGTGCTCCCAATTATTGAAGCGCTTACAGCGGCGGGAGTGCCGGTTGTTGCCCATTTAGGGCTGACTCCTCAGTCAGTCGGTGTACTTGGCGGTTATAAAGTACAGGCAAAAGATGCTGAAAGTGCAAAAAAATTAATGCATGACGCAAAACAGTGCGAGGAAGCGGGAGCAATCGCTTTAGTGCTTGAATGTGTGCCAAGACAGCTCGCTTCAGAAATTTCAAATAGATTAACCATTCCTGTCATTGGAATCGGTGCAGGATCCGAAACAGATGGACAAGTGCTTGTTTATCATGACGTTCTCGGATACGGTGTAAATCGTGTGCCTAAATTTGTAAAGCAGTACACGAATATTGGCGGACAAATTAAAACTTCTTTGAATGAATACGTGCAAGAAGTAAAGAGCAGACAATTTCCTGAACAAAAACATACCTTTACGATGAAAGATGAGGAACTTCAGTCTCTATATGGAGGAACTCAAGCCAAATGAAAATCATTACAGCAATAAAAGAACTGCAGCAGAGTATGAAAGAGCATAAAAACTCACAGCAGACGATTGGGTTTGTTCCGACAATGGGCTTTCTTCATGAAGGACATCTGAAATTAATGCATGAGGCAAGAAGCCAGAATGATATCCTGATCATCAGCATATTCGTCAATCCTCTGCAATTTGGAGAGAATGAAGATTTTGATTCCTATCCGAGAAACATGGAGAGGGACACACGTTTTGCCGAAGAGGCGGGTGCAGATTATATCTTTGCTCCATCAGTGAATGAAATGTACAAAAACGAGCCTTCCGTTACAGTCAGAGTGGAGAAGCGGACCGATGTTTTATGCGGGAAATCAAGAGCCGGCCACTTTGATGGTGTAGCAACAGTGTTAACTAAGTTTTTTAATCTGATCGGTCCTGACCGCGCATATTTCGGCATGAAGGATGCTCAGCAGGTGGCGGTTGTCAGCGGACTTATTTCAGACTTTCATTTCCCTGTCCAGCTCGTTCCCGTTCAGACAGTAAGGGAAGAAGACGGACTTGCAAAAAGCTCCCGCAACGTTTATTTATCAGAAGATGAAAGGGAGCAGGCCCCGCATCTTTATAAAGCCCTGCAGGCAGGAAAAGAAAGGATGATGAAAGGGGAAAAATCCCCGGCGGCCATAATTGAATCAGTGTCATCCTATCTGTCGGCTCATACAGATGGCGTAATTGATTATGCGGAGATCTATTCCTATCCTGAACTTGAGACCTTGGCGGAATTGAAGGGGAACGTGATTCTCGCAGTTGCTGTCAAGTTTACAAAAGCAAGGCTGATTGATAATATAACAATCGAATTAAATTGAAAAAGAATGAAATTTATATAGATAACAGCAGTGGAGGAGATCATAATGTATCGTACAATGATGAAGGGGAAAATTCATCGTGCAAGAGTGACGGAAGCAAACTTGAATTATGTCGGCAGCATCACAATTGATGAAGATATTCTGGATGCCGTTGATATGCTTCCTAATGAAAAAGTGCAAATCGTCAACAACAACAATGGTGCCCGGTTTGAAACTTACATCATTCCTGGTCCGCGCGGGTCTGGCGTTGTGTGCCTGAACGGCGCAGCAGCAAGACTTGTACAGGAAGATGACGTTGTTATTATCATTTCGTATGCAATGGTGGCAGAAGAAAAGGTCCGTGATCATGAACCTAAAGTGGCTATCATGAATGAAAAAAATCAGATTGTCGAACTTCTCGGCCAGGAGCCTGCGGCAACCATTCTATAATTTTTTTTAAAAATCCCCCGATTGTTTGGGGGATTTTGCTTTATAAGTGGTAAAATAACGTTATTGGTTTTTCGATTAATTGAGGTGTATCAAAATGAAACAAAGATTTGTTGTAATAGATGTTGAAACAACTGGAAATTCTCCAAAAAAAGGGGATAGGATCATTCAGCTTGCAGCCGTGGTGATTGAAAACGGCAGGGTGGCAGAGCGTTTTTCAAGCTTTGTCAATCCGCTGAAGCCTATACCGCTTTTTATTGAGCAATTAACCGGTATTTCAAATGAGATGGTAAAGGATGCAGCTCCTTTTGAAGTTATCGCTGAAAAGGTTTCGTCTCTTTTAAGTGATGCTTATTTCGTGGCGCATAACGTTCATTTTGATCTTTCCTTCATACAAGAAGAACTCGAACGCAGCGGAATGCAGAGATTTACCGGTCCTGTACTTGACACAGTCGAGCTCTCAAGAATTGTATTCCCTGGAGCGGACAGCTATAAATTGTCAGAGCTGTGCGAAGAGCTGAACATCAAGCATGACAATCCCCATCGTGCCGACAGCGACGCTGAAGTGACAGGGGAATTGTTTATTCATATATTCAAAAAAGCAGCATGTCTGCCTCCAGCCACTCTTCAAGCCCTGAAGCGTTTATCACGCTCATTTATAAGTGATGTTGAAGATGTTCTGGAGGATATCATTTCTGAGAGACTGCTTGATCTTAAAGAACCTGAACACATAGAAGTCTTTCGTTCCATTGCAATAAGAAAACAATCCAAAGATATTCATGATGATCAGAACAGCCGGATATCAGAGAATTTTGAGACCTTTTCAACTCGGCTGATGAGCAGCGATGGACCAATTGCGGGGCAATTTGAGCAATATGAAAAACGTACAGAACAAGTGAAAATGATGAATGAAATACACGAGTCCTTTGGGTCGCATCAGCATGCTTTAATAGAAGCTGGTACAGGAACAGGCAAAACACTTGCTTATTTAATCCCTGTCATTTTCTATGCAATGTCTGAGAAAAAAAGTGTATTAGTCAGTACATATACAACCGCTCTGCAGCAGCAGGTCATGGCAAAAGAATTTCCGATGCTCCGAAAAGCGGTCAACCAGCCGTTTCTTATGGCGGTTCTTAAAGGGAAATCTCATTATTTATGCTTGCGTAAATTTGAAAAATATTTGAATGAAGATGATTATAATTACGATAATATTTTAACGAAAGCACAGCTCCTAATATGGCTGACCGAAACAGAGACTGGGGATTTTGATGAACTTAATTTGCCATCGGGCGGGAAATTGCTCTGGCAAAGGCTTCATTATGATGAAAAATCATCAAACTCTGTCAAAAACCCCTGGCTGTCGCGCTGCTTTTATAAAAGAGCATATGAAAACGCCAAACAAGCGGATGTTGTTATAACAAATCACTCTCTTTTGCTATCAAGTATTTCGTCCTCAAGTGATTTTCTTGATGATATTGAAGAAGTGATTATTGATGAAGCACATCATTTTGAGCGTATCGCCTGCGAACATTTAGGCACAAGAATGCACTATTTAACCTTGCAGGCATTAACCAATCAGCTTGGAAACCTTTATACAGACGGTTTGCTTAGAAGAACACAGCATCTTTTTTCGATAAATGGATTAAATGATGCCTTTATTGAAATGGATGTCATAATCAAACAGCTCGTTGAAGATAATGGAGTGCTGTTCAGCACCCTGCACAGCTATGTCCTTCAAAATGAAAAAGATGTGCAAACAAACAGGATCACTCATCGTTTTAAACATAATCAAAAAAAGAGCAGAAAATGGCTGGCTATTTTAGAGGTTGCAGCCAGAGTGAAATTTCAGCTTCACGATTTGATGACGATCATGAATAAACAAAAAGAAGATTTTCACAAGATAAAAAATGAAGAAGAATCCTTTATTCTATATGAATATTTTGCCGTTCTTGATAAATTTGCCGCTGCATACCAGGATTTGGACAAACTTTTTTTCAAGGAAAAAAAAGATGCTGTCAAATGGATTGAAATTGAATCCCGCGGAGCGAAAAACGCTGTCAGCGTCTATTCACAGCCCGTTTCTGTATCAGAGCAATTGGCAGATGGGTTTTTCGCAGAGATGAAAAGCGTGATCCTTACATCAGCTACCTTGACTGTCGATCATTCTTTCGATTATATGATCAGAGAACTTGGTCTGACAGATTATTATCCAAAAACGCTGATGATCAAATCGCCATTTGTCTATAAAGAACAGGCGAAGTTAATGATCCCTTCAGATTTTCCAGCCGTGCAGCATGTGACGCTTGATGAATATACGGCAGCTATTGCTAAAAATGTTTCAGCGATTGCCAAGGCCACAAAAGGCAAACTGCTGGTATTGTTTACTGCCTACGATATGCTGAAAAAAACACATCAGCTGTTAAAGGCTGATTCAGGACTGGAAGATTTTATGATTATGGGTCAAGGAGGCGGCAGCATTTCAAAGCTGACGAAAAATTTCCGGCAATTTGATCAGGCTATTCTCCTCGGAACGAGCACTTTTTGGGAAGGGATGGATTTTCCGGGTGATGAACTGACAACGCTGATAATCGTTAGACTTCCGTTTTCTCCTCCGGATGATCCGGTCGTTGCAGCTAAATGCGAACAAATCACAAAGCAGGGGAAGAATGCCTTTTATCATTATTCACTGCCTGAAGCGATCCTTAAGTTCAAACAGGGCTTCGGCAGACTAGTAAGGACAGAAAGGGATAAAGGACTTCTCTTTGTGTTTGACAAACGGATTATAGAAGCAAAGTACGGCAGGCACTTTATTGCATCCCTGCCGCCGATCGATGTCCATGTGGAGCGGATGGAGAAGCTTCATGATGAAATTCTCCGCTGGAATCATAAGGAACCCGCCACCGACACGGAATAGCATTATCAGGCCGATAAAATTGTATATTATGCAATATGAATCACATAAAAAAAAGCCTGTGTGAGCAGCACAGGCAATGGTGTGGGTAGGAGAAAATTTATTTTCACTTATTGATAATGATACTGTTATAATGGGTACATAAAACAACATCTTGTTGTCTGTATTTGTTATTGTTGCCCTTAGCGGCTGACATATAAGTTACAATTTTTGTTTTTGCATAGGAGGAATAGGTCATGGAAAGTAAAATCGAAATTTTATCAACCGTAACCGTAGAACATTCAGATGACCTCTATAAAATTGTCGATGGCTTAAATCGGACATTGAAGAGAGAAAATCTGATGTTTGGTCTGGCGCTTGATCAGGATGATAAAAATAAAGCCGTATTTACGATTTACAGAACGTAGGGATTTAAAACATGGGGAAAAAAATAGTAATCACAGCAAGTGCTGCCGCCGTTTTTCTGCTTGTATCACTGGGAGTTTTTTTAAACGTTTATCATTCAGCGATGGCTCAAAAAAACGATGGTCATGAAGAAGCGATTGACCGTGCATTAAAAGAAACAGACCTGAAAAATGCCGAAAGTGTTGAAACGTTTAATGGTCTTAAACAGTTTTACGTGATAACAGGCTTGAATAAGTCCAATAAAGCTGTTTACGTATGGGTTCCTGAGAACAAGAAGGAAAAGCCTGTGCTGAAGCTTGCCTCAGATGGCATAACTGAAAAAAAAGCGCTGGAAATTGTAGAAGCAGAACAGAATCCTGTAAAAGTAATAAGCGTCAAGCTTGGAATGGAAAAGAATGTACCGCTTTGGGAAGTAAAATATATTGACGATCAAAATCGTTATACATATGATTTAATCAATTTCAGCAATGGTGAACTTAGAAAGCATATTGCCATTAAAAAATAGGGGGACACATCCATGAAATTAGCCGATAGAGTATCTGCATTAACACCTTCATCCACTTTAGCGATCACAGCAAAAGCAAAAGAGCTGAAAGCCGCCGGACATGATGTGATTGGACTTGGAGCAGGAGAACCTGATTTTAATACACCTCAGCATATTATTGATGCTGCTGTTCAATCAATGAATGCGGGTCAGACAAAATATACGCCTGCAGGCGGACTTGCAGAGCTGAAAAAAGAAATCATCGGCAAGTTTCAGAAGGATCAAAATCTTTCGTACAAACCTGGTGAAATTATCGTCTGCACAGGTGCTAAGCACGCTCTCTACACACTTTTTCAAGTTCTTCTTAATAAAGGAGACGAAGTGATCATTCCTTCTCCATATTGGGTAAGCTATCCTGAGCAAGTGAAGCTTGCAGATGGAGTGCCAGTATATGTGAACGCCTTGGAAGAAAATCAGTTTAAAATGACTCCTGATCAGCTAAAAGCTGCGATCACTGATAAAACGAAGGCTGTCATCATCAACTCTCCTAGCAATCCAACCGGAATGCTTTATACAAAAGAAGAGCTTGAAGAGCTGGGAAGCATCTGTATCCAGCATAATCTGCTGATTGTTTCAGATGAAATTTATGAAAAATTGATATATGGCGAACATTCTCATGTATCTATTGCCGAGATATCTGAGGAATTAAAGCAGCAGACAATCATCATTAACGGTGTTTCAAAATCTCATTCAATGACGGGATGGAGAATTGGATATGCTGCCGGAAATGAGCAAATCATTAAAGCAATGACAAATCTTGCAAGCCACAGCACATCTAATCCGACATCCATTGCCCAATATGCATCTATCGCAGCATATGCAGGTTCACAGGAACCGGTGGAAGAGATGAGAACAGCATTTGAAGAACGCCTGAACATTATTTATGACAAGCTTGTTTCAATTCCTGGAATTACGTGCTTAAAGCCTCAGGGAGCTTTTTATCTCTTCCCTAATGCAAAGCAGGCGGCAGAAAATACTGGGTTTGCAAATGTAGATGAATTTGTAGAAGCATTGCTTGAAAAAGAAAAAGTGGCAATTGTCCCAGGCTCTGGCTTTGGAGCTCCTGACAACGTAAGACTTTCCTATGCAACTTCTCTTGATACACTTGAAGAAGCTTTAGTCAGAATTGACCGATTTGTAAAAGAAAACAGTGTTCATTCATAAAAGATGAGCCGTCATTTGACGGCTCACATTTATGTTTGAACGAAGCAAGCAACAAATGTATAATAGCAATTACGTACATATATTATGATCCGGTTTTTGGAGGGAACAATTACGTGAAAACAACAATTAAAGAAGTAAGCAAATTTGTAGATAAAGAAGTAACAATTGGCGCTTGGATTGCAAATAAACGGTCCAGCGGCAAAATTGCCTTTTTGCAATTGCGGGACGGCACGGGCTTCATCCAGGGCGTAGTCGTAAAAGCAGAAGTAGCTGAAGAAGTATTCCAAACAGCAAAATCAATCACCCAGGAATCTTCCATCTATGTAACAGGTGTTGTAAGAGTGGACGAGCGTTCTCCGTTTGGATATGAGCTTGGGGTGACAGGCATTGAAGTCATTCATGAATCTGTAAACTATCCAATTACACCAAAAGAACACGGCACAGAATTTTTAATGGATCACCGCCATTTATGGCTCAGGTCCAAGCGTCAGCACGCTGTGATGAAAATCAGAAATGAAATCATCCGTGCAACGTATGAGTTCTTCAACAAAGAAGGCTTCTCAAAAGTAGATCCGCCGATCTTAACAGGCAGCGCTCCTGAAGGGACTTCAGAGCTTTTTGCAACTAAATATTTTGATGAAGATGCTTATCTGTCTCAAAGCGGTCAGCTCTACATGGAAGCTGCAGCAATGGCACTTGGAAAGGTTTTCTCATTCGGACCGACGTTCCGCGCTGAAAAATCAAAAACAAGACGCCACTTGATCGAATTTTGGATGATTGAGCCTGAGATGGCCTTTTATGAATTTGAAGACAACCTGGTTGTACAGGAGAATTATGTTTCTTATATTGTCCAAAGCGTTCTTGAAAACTGCAAGCTTGAACTGACTACACTAGGACGTGATACAGCTAAACTTGAACAAATCAAGGCGCCTTTCCCTAGAATCTCCTATGACGACGCCATTAAATTCTTGAATGAAAAAGGATTTGATGACATTAAGTGGGGCGATGATTTCGGTGCACCGCATGAAACAGCTATCGCAGAAAGCTTTGAAAAACCGGTATTCATTACTCATTACCCGACAGGCATTAAGCCTTTCTACATGCAACCAGCTCCTGACCGCGATGACGTCGTGCTCTGTGCAGACTTAATCGCACCAGAAGGCTACGGGGAAATCATTGGCGGATCACAGCGTATTCACGATCACGAACTTCTAAAGCAGCGCATTGAAGAGCACGATCTATCACCAGAAGCATATCAGTGGTACCTGCAGCTGCGTGAATTCGGATCTGTTCCGCATTCAGGATTCGGCCTTGGCCTTGAGCGCACAGTTGCCTGGATCAGCGGCGTAGAACACGTGCGCGAATCCATTCCGTTCCCTCGTTTGCTTAACAGATTATATCCATAATAATAATGTGAGTCTCCTTGATAGGAGGCTCACATTTTGTTTACAGGTTCGCAGTAACGGGTTTATATTTCCTTGTTTTTATAAATAAGGAAGCTGAACAGTCGGTTCCGCTTTTCCATGAAAGTCCATCACCGTTTTTCTGCTTGGACATGTTATACTATTTTAGGTGAGGTGACTCGTTATGAATAAAGAGCAATTTGTTAACATGCAAGAGCAGGGCTCGCTATCTGTTCCTGCAGCACTAATTATGCATTATCATCAAATCGGAATTAAAGAAGAGGAGCTTGTTTTGCTTCTTCAAGTCAATCTCCATCTTCAAAATGGAAATCAGTTTCCTACTCCAAGTGAATTATCAAGTAACATGTCCATTTCTGTATCTTCATGTACATCCCTTCTCAGAAGCTTGCTGCAAAGAGGATTTTTAGACATTGAGGAATATGAGCAAGCTTCCATCAAATACGAACGGTACTCTCTGAAACCTCTTTGGAGCAAAATATATGAATTTATGCTGATGAAAGATGAGAAAAAAACAGAAGAAAAACAGCAGCAGGAAAACGTGAATTTGTATCCTGTATTTGAAAGTGAATTCGGAAGGCCTCTTTCACCGTTTGAAGTTGAAACTCTGTCAATTTGGATGGATCAGGATTATCATGATCCGATTATCATAAAAGCAGCTTTGAAAGAAGCCGTCATATCCGGTAAACTAAACTTCAGGTATATCGACAGAATTTTATTTGAGTGGAAGAAAAACGGGATCCGGACAATCGATCAGGCGCGCAATTACGGCAAACGATTCCGGCAGCATCAATCCCAGCCACAAAAGCAAAATCAATCAGATGAAGAATATAAACGAAAAGTGCCGTTTTATAATTGGCTGGAGAGTTAACTTCTTCATGAGATTTTTACAAACAATAACTAAACAGGTGATCGCATGCTGAATATGAAACAAATCAGAGAAGCTCTTGATACAATCGGTGAGCTCTTTCCTGATGCACATTGTGAGCTGAATCACAGCAACCCTTTTGAACTTGTCATTGCAGTGGCCCTGTCTGCACAGTGTACAGATGTCCTGGTCAATAAAGTAACGAAACAGCTTTTTGAAAAATACAAAACGCCTGAAGATTATTTAGCAGTACCGATTGAAGAACTGCAAAATGATATCAGATCGATTGGTTTATACCGCAATAAAGCTAAGAACATCCAAAAACTGTGCACCCTTCTTATCCAAGAATATGGGGGAGTTGTGCCTAAGGACAGGGACGAGCTGACAAAGTTTCCAGGTGTTGGCCGCAAAACAGCCAATGTCGTTGTATCTGTTGCCTTTGGAGTTCCTGCTATTGCAGTTGATACACATGTTGAGAGAGTCAGCAAGAGACTTGCTATATGCAAATGGAAAGACTCCGTAATGGAAGTGGAAAAAACACTCATGCGGAAAGTGCCGATGGAAGAATGGTCGCTTACTCATCATCGCCTCATCTTTTTTGGAAGGTACCACTGTAAAGCGCAAGCGCCAAAATGCACGGAATGCCCGCTGCTTCACATGTGCCGTGAAGGACAAAAAAGAATGAAAAAGGGAACGGTGCGGAATGCAGCGATTAATTAATCTGCCTGACGCCTTTAAGGTTGAGCCATTCTTTCGCAAGAATGAATTAACAATACCGCTGAATTCTGCGGCAACAGCGGAAGAAATGATCAAAGCAAATCCCTTTTATTTTGATATTTGCTTTAAAGCGAATGTGCACATCGATTTTCATCCTTGGAAAAATCCTGAAATAAGTATCCCAATTCTAATTGATAAATGGCAGTCAATTAAGGAGACAATCAAGAGCGGGATCTCTTCAAAAGCAAGGAAAGCTGATAAAGCAGAAATGATTAAGGGGATCTCCATTTTGATCTGTATGATTTATTGGAGCAATGAAACTCCAGTCCATCATCTAAATATAGAGCCGTCTGATTTCACAGCTTTTGCGGCGAAGCCGTTCAATCCGTCTGAAAGACTGATGTATGTGCTTTTAAAACCGGAACAATATCATTCCTTTATTCAGCTCGATCAGCTTATTGAAGAAACGGTTAAACAATATCATAAAAAAAGAGCTATGAGCAGCCGAAATAAATAAAACGCAAGGATCAGTTTTTGATCCTTGCGTTTTTTAGTGCGGCACTTTCATTTATACATATGCAGGAAACCGCCGATCATAAAAAAACCCCTCTGCTTAAGCAGAGGGGTCCCTATCATTAATCTCCATCTGAACTTCCATCACCATCATCATTTCCGCCATTGCCATTTCCGTTCCCATTATTTCCATTCCCGTTGCCAGGAGGATTTGTCGGAGGGACTGGTTCGAGCGGATTGCTTGGTTCTTGGGGGGTTTCACCTTCACCAGGCTGCCCTTCGCCTTCGTCGTCGCCCTCATCATCGCCATCGCCAGGAGGTTCTTCACCAGGAGGCAGTTCACCTTCATCAGGAAGCTCCTCGAGAGGAGGCAATTCACCTTCACCAGGCTCTTCACCTGGTTCTTCAGCAGGCGGTTCTTCTGGTTCAACAGGCTCTTCAATAACTGCTTCAGGAACTTTTAAAACCGCTGCTGCAGAATCACTGCGGTTTGAGCCGTCATCGTCACTTACTGCGGTTACGTAGAATTTATACGTTGAACCGGCAACAGCATTTGGAATCACCATGCTGGTATCTTTCGTATTATTGATGACTTGTGCTGGACCGTCATCGACAGATTGGCTGATCTCAAAGGATACAGCGTCTTTTAAGTCATCTTTATAGTCCCAGCTGAGTGTTATCTGATTGCTTGTTTGATCATAATCCACTTTAAAGCCGGATGGCTTCGCAAGTCGTTTATATTGCTCAGAAACTTTTGTAGGCTCCGTTCCTTTTACAAAGTACTCGCTGATTTTTTTGCTGTCAGGAGTAAATTTGCTTGCAAGCTTAGGAGGATTTGAACCATCTTCAACCGTTATTTTCACAACGGAATTCGGCTTATTAAAGTCTTTGCCATCACCGCTTGAAACTTCTGAGATTACTTCTTTAAAGATTTTTTTTGCAAGCTGCTGATCTGTTTTTGTTAAGTGCATTTTTTCATCGTTTTTCATATATCCAGTCCATACGGCTGCTGAATACTCAGGTGTGTAGCCTACAAACCAGCTGTCTTTTGCACCGCCTGCAGGAACGTTGTATCTTGCTTTGTCTTCTTCAGAGAAGTTCGTTGTTCCAGTTTTTCCTGCTACTGTAACACCAGGTACCCGGGCAGCTGTACCTGTGCCTTCTTCAACAACAGAGATCATCATATCAGTTGTCATGTAAGCTGTATAATCACTCATGGCAGCTTCAGGCTCAGGAGAGAGATCGATTTCCGTGCCATCGCTTAGAACAACTTTCGTTACAGCGTGAGGCTCTGTATAGATCCCGTTATTTCCGAATGCAGCAAATGCTCCCGCCATATGAAGAGGGGAGACACCGGTATCAAAACCGCCAATTGAATAGGCTTCCGGTATTTCTTCTTCAAGCGGAATGCCAAGACCTGCTGCAAAGTCGCGCGCTTTATCAACACCGACCTCCTGCATAGCTTTTAGTGCAGGAATATTACGTGATTGAGCGAGGGCATCACGGATAGACATTTGGCCTTTATACCCTCTGTCAAAGTTATTGATTTTCACGCCATTTGAGTAAGTATAAGGTTCGTCTTTAATTTGTTCGTACGTTGACCATTTTAGGTATTCGATTGCCGGACCGTAGTCCAGAACCGGCTTAATCGTTGAACCAGGCTGTCTTCTTGTATCAATTGCATAGTTGAAGTCACCGACATTCTGATTGCGGCCTCCGCCGATTGCGCGGATTTCGCCTGTTTCTGTATCAATGAGGGTTACCCCAGCCTGGAAGTTGTCATCAGGATAGCCGATCTCACTTCCATTCAGCAATTCTTCAACATAGTTTTGGGCATCTGTATCAATAGTTGTATAGATTTTTGCACCTGCTGAACTTGCATCAATGTCTGTTTTATCTTTTACTTCTTCAATGACTTGCTCTACATATGCGCTGTAAGGATTCGATTTTTCTCTCTCGGGAACGACCGTTGACTGTACAGGCACTTTCTTAGCTTCTTCTGCTTCTTGTTCAGTAATGAACCCTTGCTTTACCATTAAGTTAAGAACGATATTGCGTCTTTTTTCTGCTGACTCCGGATTTTTTCTTGGATCAAAATTTGTAGGGCTTTGCGGAATGCCTGCAAGCATTGCTGCTTCATGCAGTTCAAGATCCTTTAACTCTTTGCCGTAAAATCCTTCTGCAGCTTTCCCGACACCATAGTATTGAGGGTGGTAATAGATTTTGTTTAAGTACATTTCCAGGATTTCATGCTTTGAATATTTCTGCTCTAATTGAAAAGCGAGCCAAAGCTCCTGTATTTTTCTAGTGATTGTTTTTTCATGTGTAAAAAAAGAATTTTTAATAACCTGCTGTGTGATGGTACTTCCGCCCTGTGAGCCGAAACCCTGTGTGACGTTCGCTACTACAGCTCCGCCGAGACGGATGACATCTACGCCGCTGTGCTCGTAAAAACGGGCATCCTCAGTTGCAAGGACGGCTTCTTCTAATTTTTTGGGAATATCATTATAAGAAATATAGGTTCGTTTTTGGGCTCCTACTTCTGATATTTCATTGCCTTCTTTATCATAGATAGTAGAAGAGTAGGAATCCTTTAATTTTTTCTCATCAAGCTTCGGGGCGCCTGCAGCAATTACTGCAAAAGTAACTCCGCCTGCAATCAGGCCGATCAGACCGATGGAAACTAAGATGAACAGGATGCGTTTAAAGAGAGATCCGCGCTCTGGTTTATTTGGTTTTTTGTTTTTGCTTTTACTTGTTTGCGCTAACGCTTTTCTGCGTTCTTCGCGGCTTTTATATTGATCTGACATTGCTTTTTCCAACCTTTCATTTTACAAAATCCGCTTCGCTTATGGTTTATAGAAAATACAGTTTTTCCAATACCTTAATATAATCAATTCTAGGCTGATAGCCAAGCGGAATGGGGTGGGATGTTAATTCAATTTCTTTTTTTGTGATCGACTTTCTTCCGCCGTTTTCTTTTCTCTCCCAAAATTCAAGAAGAATGGCAGCTTCCATCAGATAAAATGATTGGAAGGCAGAAAGAATGACGAAAGACAGTCCGCCCTGGTCAAGCACCATTTTCATATGCCTGACTTGATGTTCATGGAAGTTTTGAAGCGGAAAGGATGTACTGCTTTGCGTTTCTTTTGCTTCAAAGTCAATATACTTTCCTTTATAAACGCCATTATAGTCTGTTGTAGATGACTGTTTGAAATAAGCTTCCCGGATAACGGCTGCACTCCGTTTTGGGAAATCTACATTTACAATTTGAACAGGGGTCGGTTTTTTATGGATGACAGCGATGCCTCTGTCTAAATAATATTGATTTGTTTCGTTCAAATCTTCCTCAAGCGTCATCCCTCTGTTGCTGTAGGTTTCTTTCGGCTGGCGCTGTTTAGGCGGAGCAGTACTCGGGTTATACGTTTTTCCGTTAGGATAACGAAAAATCATTTCTTCCCTCCTCAGGTAAAACTACTACTTATCATATCAAAAAAAAAGAAAAAGACATGGTGAAAAAGTTTCGATTTTGTTAACGCTGCTTATGTGTACTTCAGCTTCAATCAGGATAGTCTATAAGAAGTGAGGTGAACGTATGCACATCAATCAAGATTTCCCGTCGAAGCAAAGAACAATAGAAGAAAATAATATTATAGCACTTATAAAGAATACGACATTAAAAAAAAATTACGACAACATATCGAGAACAGAAAGCTACAATCGATATTATAAAAGAAATCCCGAAATTAGATGGGCATTTCTTGCAGGCATGGTATCACGGAATGCCGGCTACTGTATGACGGATTTAAAAGGCACTTGGTTTCAAAAAATGATAAATAAAAAAATGATAAAGGCATTGTTTCTGACTTATGAAGATGCAAACTGGCTTATTTTCTCCGATGCGTATCCCCAGCTCTTGCTGTATGAGATTTCAAAACAAACAGGCCGGCCTCTTTTTCATTTGCTGGATGAATTCCATGTTTCGCCGTTTATGAAAAAAGTATGGCAGGGTTTTTGGGTAGAAAAAAACATTGAACATTTAATGACATCGCTGATCATTAACGAACAGCATTTAATTCAGAAGCCAATTATCGAAAAGGCTATTTTTAAAAGAAAGGTTTTTCATACACCGCTGTTTTTCTTTCAGGACCTCTTTCATTTTAGCACAGTCGTTTTCCCTACTTTAGAAGGCAGATTATTCGGTTTTTCCGTTCACGATTTTAAAAAGCTGAAAAGTCGCATCAAGCTTGGAAGATCTTTAGCCTGGCTGCTATTTCACCCGGAATATTTTCCGGATTTTATGGACTTCTCAGAACGGACACCACATACAGGGTCCAGATTTGATTATGAAAAGCACTTGAGTGACGGAAGAAAAAGAGACACACCTTATTTAAGAACATCCTATCCGATGATCTCACACCAATTAGACGTAAAAGAAAGAAATTGGTTTCATGGCCAGCCGATGGAAAAATGGTACAGCCCGCTGCCAACTCCAAACGAATTCGAAATGACAGAGTGGCATATAAAAAAACAAAATCAAATGCATGCATTTTCTTTGCTGAATGAGTACTTAATCAATAAAGGGAAAAGAAGCAAGGATTAATTGATCCTTGCTTTCTTTTTTGAAGCAAGTGGTCCCATCTCCGCCTCCTAGCCCCTCGGCCAGAACAAAATTCTCCAATTTATCTGGAACCCCTCTAATTAATTCCGAAACCCCATGAATTAATTGCAGAACCCCTCCAATTAATTTGGAAACCCCTCCAATTAATTCCGATACCCCATGAATTCGGTATTGACTCCTCGGTCTGAACAGTCGGCTCCGCTTTTCTCATTGTCCAGCTCCATCGCCCAACTCCCCGGCCAGAACGGCTCATCCAGCAAAGGCAAAAAGCGCCTTCACTGGCTGATCCTTATCTGTCTGTCGGAGCTAAACGGAAATTTCGTAATACACAGTGTCTAGCTCCGCCTCCTAGTCCCTCGGCCAGAACAAATTCCCCCAAAAAGTCAAAACCGGACTTTTCGGGTGAATTCTTATCTGTCTGTCGGGCCTGAACAGTCGGCTCCGCTTTTCTATGTCGATGGGCGGTTCGGCCCGCCAAGCTTTTTATCCAGGTCGTTTTTTGATGGTGCCTGAGATTGTTGTTTTTGCTGTTTCTTTTTCGTTTCTTTTGCCATGTTGCCACCTCCTATCAGTATTGTTTGCACGCAGATTGATTTCATGCAGAATGTCGCATAAGGGAATGTCGAAAATTAAGCTTTATCCAATATTTTCTTCTTTCTTTGGCGAATGGAAACTAGTTTTGTCACCCTTGAAGGGAGGAGGGAAAAGCTTCTCGAATAGTACCTGTAGATTGAAAGGAGGAGTCAGCGTGGAGCACCTCATACCTAAGATGGTTGTAGAAAAATTATTGATGGAATTAGATGAAGAGATGACGAAATTAGAACTTGCCATACAAAAAAGAGTAACGGAAACAATCTGCCAAAGTGAAGAAGAACTGTATAAGAACATGGAAGGCGCTGCTCAGCATGTAATGGAAGCTAGCAGGTTTTTGAACGAGGAAGGGATAAGGGAGGACACGAACTCCAGAGTGCAGCCGAGATACCGATTAAGTTACTAGAGATCAGATGATAATGGAATTTTAGGTTCATGTTTGGTAAGATACCCCAGAGAGGTGATGCAAAACATGAATATAAAAATTCTGAATAACTCAAATAAGCTCCTTCATATAACAGGCGAATGTGTCAGCCGTTTTGAAAATGATGCAAAAAAAAAGGATGAAGTAGATTTCTTTAATGAAGTAAAGCCTGCATTTGAAGAGGCGATGGCGATCATGAATGAGTGGAAAGAAGATGTCTTGACATGGAGAATCACGGCGAGACCAAAATATTTATTTCCTGCTCAAATCGACTCTACAGTAGAAAATTTCGAACAGCTTGTGCTGCAGTCTTTTTATAAGGAGTCAAAACCAATACGATTTAAAAACATGAAACAGTCCATTGACTATGTGATTGAACAAGTCATTGCACATATTCAGACGGAAAGCTCCTTATAGAAGAGGGGGGCTTTTTTGTTGTTAAATAAGGCTCTTTTCGAATTGATTGTTGTTTATGATTATACATTCATCCGTTGATCTCGGCTGCAATCCACCCAATGTTTAAACATTCGCAACAAGCTTTACTAAAAGAGCCTAAAAAAGAAACCGGCAAAATTGAGCCGGTTTCCCTTATTTATTCATCAATCTCGCGTGCTTCCTGAAGGGTCACAGCACGGTCTCCCTCACTTGCCACAGGCTCAATTGCATATTCGACATCTTTAGAATGTTTCGCAGCGACAGGCTGTCCTTTTTTTGAAATCGTTAAATCCTGTCCTTTTTTCTGGTGATTGAAATCTTTGCCTCTTCCCATATAGAAAACCTCCATTTTTTGATATAAGAGTCCTTCATAATATGGTTTCATTCAGGAGGATTATGTATTTTAAAAGAAAAAACAGAGAAGGGATTGCTTCTCTGTTTAAGAAAATATTGGCTATGCGTTTACTTCCTGTCCGGGATTAGATGTGTCAGACGTTTCAAGCAGCATGACAGCAGTTCTGTATTCGCTGATGGATAATTCACCTTTGATGTACATGGTTTTAATAAAATTCAGGAGCTCGCCCATGCTATTCGGTTCATATTGCTTCGCTTCAAAAAATGCAGTTTTTATGCTTTGCATCATGTATCTCCTCCCATTCCCCTTGCTAATATCGTATCATGTCATTTTTTTATCTTAATTTTTTGTAAAATTTAAACTTCCGACAAGAGTTGACATATTTTTTCACTTTAAAGGATAAGCACGGGAGCGCTTTTTTCAGCATACGTATGAAATAGCCTAATGTATGGGAAAGGGGTATGAAACATGTATTCAGCCGGAGGAAATTCATTTAAAAACCGCAGAAGAAAAAAAGAAGAAAGAATTAGCTATTACTATCCATATGAAGGGTATCCTCCATATGAAAACCCGACATATTTACCTCAGGTTCAACATAATTATCAACAAATGCAGCAAAATCCAGCTTACTATCAGCAGGGACAAATACCGCCTTATATGAATGGCTATCAAACTCAAGGGTTTCCGGTGCAGCAGCCGCAGACTATGATCCAGCAGGCCATGTATGCAAATCCTTATCCAAAGCCTGTGCCAAATGCTAAAAATCAGGCTGGGGGAATCTCAACTGTCATGTCTCAATTTAAAAAACCGGACGGACAAATGGATTTTAATAAAGTGATGGATACGGCAGGGCAGATGATGGGTGCAGTGAACCAGATGAGTTCGCTTGTAAAAGGTGTTACATCCATGTTTAAAGTGTAAATTGGGCTTCCTGCATGAACTATAATGGAAAAAGAGGTGTTCTGGGTGGTGACAGGCGCACTTTCAAGCGTGTTTGATCAAATCAGCGTTCATCCTCAGCTGGTTATTGTTGTGCCAGCCTTGATGATTTTGGGATATGCCTTAAAAAGGACCCCAAAAGTTCAGGATTGGATGATTGTCTGGATTCTGCTTGGAGCGGGGATAATTGCAAGCGTATTTACATTAGGCTTTTCTGTAAGCAGCATTGCAAATGGCTTTATTGCTGCAGGTGCTGCGATAACAACTCATCAGGCATATAAACAGTCAGTAGTCGAAAGGGATAATGATGATCAAAACAAAAACGCGTGAAAGACAGCACGCGTTTTTGTTTATTATGATTCTTTGTTGTTTGATGCAAATTGGCGGGCCAGAGCCTCCTTAACTTCCTGATAAGACAGGCCTGATTGAGCATTCAGCTGTTTTACTTTTTCAGTATCAGTATTGCTGTATTTTCTTGTATTAAAAGATCCATTCTCTTTCATTTAAACACCTCTACAGCAGTTCCTCATAAACTTCATTCAGCTGATCAACACGCACATAATCCTGTTCACCCATGGCGTGCTTGATTTCATGAGGCAGCATTTTATTTAGAAATGACAGTTCTTTCTCAGATAAATCTCTCACAAAATGTTTTTCGTCATCAAAGGCCTGCTGAGACAGCTTTTGATATAAATGCCTGCTGACTTCGTGATCTTCCAGATAATTGGACAGAACTTCGCGCAAATAGCTCAGTGATTTATCCATGTTCAGCGGTCCTCAAAATATTTTTTTGTTTTTTCCTTATCGCTGCCTGAGTAATAGGGATTCTCTTCAGCAGGGGTGGAAGAGTCCAAATTTGTCTTAATCACAAGCCTTGGGGAATCTGAAGGTTCTGCGTTAATCCGTTTAGTATGTTCATTCTGCATGTCATGCACCTCCTGCTTATAGTTTCTTATAGGAGGGGGTTAATTATGGTGTTAATTTTTGGACGGCGGCAAAAAAGATTCTTCAAAAGGAAATGAAATCATCATGCAGCTGTTTTTATAGGTTGTCTTTATTTGATTTTTATCGGGAGCAAAAGGCAATAATACTGTTTTAGAGATATGCTCGCATGTTTGGGAAACACTGGAGCCGCCTGTGTGCTGGATGTTGATTTCTTCCTGATGGGTAATGGTAATAGTTAAATAACATTCATGCAGATCAATGCTGACTTGTTTCTTTTTAATTCCCCGAAGCTCCGCAATAACAAAATAATAGCCGTTTTCTTCGAACTGAGAAATTTTAAGATAGGATGCGCTGCTTTTTAACCGAAACATCTTTTCGAATTCATTTAAATCCTGTTTAAATGAGCTTTCGCTAAAAAATTGTTCAGCGAGCTCATAAAGAGGATTTTGTTTTTTTTCACTCATAAATATGCTCTCCTCGCTCTTTTAGGCTAAATTATGCATAAACCCGTGAATTTGTTGCTTGATTTAAGCTTTTTGTGATTAAATAATGAAGATAAATAAGGGGACGGGCTTTTTCACACTTAGGGAAACGTTTAATTTCAGGGGTACAGGGTATTTCTAATAGTAGAGATCAATGCAGAAAAGGAGAATGAATATGCTGAAAAAATTATTTGGCAAAAAAACTGAAAAGCAAACAGAAGAAACGGTTTACGCACCTCTTACAGGTAGATTGCTGAGCCTTGAAGATGTTCCGGATCCGGTTTTTTCTCAAAAAATGATGGGTGACGGAATGGCGATTGAACCTTCTGAAGGGACACTTGTATCTCCAGTTGAAGGAGAAATCATTCAGCTTTTCCACACGAAACATGCGATTGGAATTAAAAGCTTAACCGGCATGGAAATTCTGCTTCATATCGGACTTGAAACAGTTGCGATGAACGGGGAAGGCTTTGAAGCATTTGTAAAAGAAGGCGACAAAGTAAAACCTGGAGATAAATTGATTACATTCGATCTGAATTTAATTAAAGAAAAAGCAGCGAGCACGATTACACCGATTATCATCACAAATGGCGATATCATTGAGAATGTGCAAAAATCTCCATTAGGCGAGGTTAAAGGCGGCTCTGATAAAGTGTTTGAAATTAAAGTGAAATAATGAAATATTAGAAGCGGGCTGCGGCCTGCTTTTTTTATGCAGAAATGATGTTGAAAGTCATCAATGAATAAGCGATTTCAAGCTCGATGCCGTACTAGGCTGCCATGCTAACCTCGTCTATATTTCCAATAATTAATTATAGGCTGTTCCGCTTAAAAACGAACGTTTATTCTGTTAGAATAAGGAGAGAGGTGAAGCAAATGAGAAGAAAGCAGTCACTGGCAGAAATCATTGAATTTCTAAAAAAGGATGAGCAGTTCAAACATCAGGTCGTACATGCTCATACTATTCAGCCAAAAGAAGCAAAAACGGCGGAAATGCCTGCTTCAGTAGACCCTAAATTAAAATCAGCCCTTGCAGCTAGAGGCATACATAATTTATATACACATCAGGCTACGGCCTATGAGCTTGCCCAAATGAAAAAAAGCTTTGTAGCAGTGACACCGACAGCTTCTGGAAAAACACTGTGCTACAACTTGCCGGTCCTGCAGCAAATCTTAAATGATGAGACGAGCAGAGCCCTCTATTTATTTCCGACAAAAGCACTTGCGCAGGATCAGAAAAGTGAATTGAACGAACTCATTACAGAGCTTGGAGTGGATATTAATTCTTATACGTATGACGGCGACACTGCCCCCAACATCCGAAATGTCATTCGCAAAGCGGGGCATATAGTCATGACAAATCCGGATATGCTTCACTCTGCCATTTTGCCGCACCATACGAAATGGGTTTCTCTTTTTGAGAACTTAAAATATATCATCATAGATGAGCTTCATATTTACCGGGGAATTTTCGGAAGCCACGTTGCCAATGTGATAAGAAGATTGAAGCGTATCTGCCATTTTTATGGAAGTGATCCGGTGTTTATTTGCACATCTGCTACGATTGCAAATCCGCAGGAGCTCGCAGAAAATTTGCTGGAGGAGGAGATGGCTCTTGTTGATGACAACGGTGCGCCATCAGGAAAAAAGCATTTTTTATTTTACAATCCTCCTATCGTGAATAAGCCGCTGAATATACGCAAAAGCGCTACGCTTGAAGTCAGAAAAATTGCAAGCGAGCTATTAAAAAACAAGATTCAGACAATCGTTTTTGCAAGAAGCAGGGTGCGTGTTGAAATCATCTTAACGTATTTGCAGGAGCTGATTAAAGGCGAGCTTGGCAAACAGACGATACGGGGATATCGCGGAGGCTATTTGCCAAAGCAGAGGAGGGAGATTGAAAAAGGGCTCAGAAATGGTGAAATCCTTGGTGTGGTCAGTACAAATGCCCTTGAACTGGGAGTAGACATCGGTCAGCTTCAGGTGTGCATCATGACTGGATATCCAGGAACCATTGCAAGTGCATGGCAGCAGGCGGGAAGAGCTGGGAGAAGAAGCGGAGAGGCACTTATTGTCATGGTCGCAGGATCCACGCCGATTGACCAGTATATCATTCAGAACCCTGATTACTTTTTTAAGCAAAATCCCGAAACAGCTATTATTAACCCCGATAATCTGATTGTCTTAGTAGACCATGTGAAATGTGCGGCGTTTGAACTGCCTTTCAAAAAAGGCGAGAATTTCGGTAATGCTGAGCTAGAGGATATCCTTGAATTTTTGACAGAAGAAAAGGTGCTTTATTACAACCGGGAACGTTATCACTGGATGAATGATTCATTTCCAGCCCATAATATCAGTCTGAGATCAGCTTCTCAGGAAAACGTCATTATCGTTGACCAGTCTAACATCGCTCACGTTAAAGTGATTGGGGAAATGGACAGATTCAGCGCAATGACTTTGCTTCATGATGAAGCCATCTATCTGCATCAGGGGGTTCAATATCAGGTTGAGAAGCTTGATTGGGAAGAGAAAAAAGCGTTTGTGAGAGAAGTGGATGTTGATTATTTTACAGATGCAAATCTTGCCGTTCAGCTGAAAGTGCTGGAGGAAGATAAATCAAGAAGCAATGAAACTCATCAGCTTGGTTTTGGAGATGTAACCGTCCAGGCGATGGCTACGATTTTCAAAAAAATAAAATTTGATACACATGAAAACATCGGTTCAGGTCCCATTCATTTGCCTGAAGAAGAGCTGCATACGAATGCTGCATGGATCAGTTTATCAGATGAACTGGCAGCATCGCTGAAAAAAGACAGGCTAGAGGAAGCACTGCTTGGAATTGCACATGCTCTGAAACATATTGTCCCATTAAGCGTCATGTGTGACCCATCCGATATCAGTGTCATTCCGCAAATGAAAGCAACACATAATGATCTGCCGACCGTATTTCTGTACGACCGCTATCCAGGCGGGGTGGGTCTTTCAAATAAAGTATTTGAAACAATGGAGATCGTCCTGCAGGAAGCGATGGCGATGATTGCCGGCTGTCCATGTGAATCCGGCTGCCCGTCGTGCACAGGCCTTGAAGGATCTGACCATCAAAAAAACGATACCATTCAATTATTAGTTCAGTTAAAAGGAGCAGAGAATCCTTGTCATTAAAAGGAAAGTTAAATCGATTAAAAACACATATGTCGCTTGAAGGCGGTTTGGAAACTGCCCAAACGCCCCATTCAGAGGAGATTCCAAACCTTGAAAAGTGGGCCGCACTGGATGCATTGCCTTTTTGGTTTGATGGCGAGTATTGCATGGTCAGGGAACGCACTTATCCTCTGGACTATAAACACGGTCTCTATCAGATGGGTGAATTTCATAGAGCCGTTTCTCTTTGGAATGAAAGAAACAGCCAGCATCCATTATCATCTAAAGACCATGATTCCTATGAATTATTTTTCTTTGATACAGAAACCACGGGACTCGGCGGCGGAGCAGGTAATACCATCTTTCTGCTTGGACACGCACAGGTTTTCCGCGACAAAGTGGTCGTTAAGCAGCACTTTCTCCCTAAACCGGGAAATGAAGTTGCTCTTTATCAAAGCTTCTTAAGCGATGTGAATACGAAGACTCTCGTAACCTATAACGGGAAAGCGTTTGACTGGCCCCAGGTGAAAACACGGCATACTCTAGTGCGCGAGCAAGTGCCAAAACTGCCAGCTTTCGGTCATTTTGATTTGTTTCATGCAGCGAGAAGATTATGGAAAACAAGCTTGGAATCCGTTAAACTCAGCATTGTAGAGAAAGAAATACTGGGTATTGTACGAGAGCATGATGTTCCAGGCTATCTTGCTCCTATGCTGTATTTCAGCTTTGTTCAGTCGCAGGATCCTGATCATATTGAGGGTGTGCTGATTCATAATGAGATTGATATTCTTTCTTTGATTACTTTATATACTCATCTTTCTTACCGAATTTTGTACCCGGGTGTCGAAGCGACGGATACAGAACAATATGAAGTGGCAAGATGGCTGCTTTCTGCCGGAGATCAAGAAACAGCTTTCGACACATTCAAATCTGTAGCTGACCGCAGTGAGGCGAAAGAATTTGAGGCGAAATTCGAAATGGCCATGCATTTAAAAAAGAAGAAAAACCTGCTGGAAGCACTGCCGTTATTTCAGTCAGTTGCTGAGGGCCCTAGCTTGAAACAGAAGGCGAAAGCTGCTGTGGAGATTGCGAAGTATTATGAACATAAAGTGAAGGATTACGAAAAAGCGCTGTCTTATGCAACTTCAGCTTACTTGACGATAAAGGCAAAAGATCAAGCATTAAAAACGGACTCGGAAAAAGAGAAGCTTGAACTTTTAAAAAGAATGAAACGATTAGGAAATAAAAACAGGTGATTATTCCCCGGGGAAGCGCAAAATCAGCGGTTTTTCGCGAAGAATTTGTCGATATTGTGAAATTTTCCAAAGATTAAAATAGGTAATTGTAGAATGGTGTAGATGTGTGTAAAATTAAGGACTGTAAACACTATCTGCATGGGGTGAACGGAATATGTACAAAGGAATTTTCTACTTGTTTTTCATCGTTTTATTTGCAACTGTTTTTATCTTTTCAAACTTCAAAGACACTTTCTACGCTTTCTTGTAAAAAATAGGTTAATGCATCAGTACATGTACACACTTTTCTTCATAGACTATCACTGTAAGACAGATAAGAAATGAAGGAAAGGAGTCAAACAAATATGATGCCTAATAACAATATGCCAAATATGGTTTCTCCGATGGGACCGAATATGCCAAACATGGTGTCACCGATGGGACCGAATATGCCTGCTGTGGGCGGAGCTCAAATGGGACCAAATATGCCTGCACCGAATATGGTTGGCGGAGCTCAAATGGGACCAATGGGACCAATGGGACCAACTAAAATGTGTCCGCCGATTGTCCATCCGACAAAATGCTGTGTGCAGCACACATTTTCTACAACAGTCGTTCCGCACATTCATCCAACCCATACTACTGTAGTAAACCATCAAATGGTCCAGCATAAACATTTTTTCCCTCAAACACAATCTATGGCAAATCAAGTTTCAAACCAACAATTTAACTGCGGCGGCGGCGGTCCAAGACCACCATTTAGTCCTTACGGCCGTTAACCTCAGATAGTAGGAGCTGATGCTAGGGTGTCAGCTCCTATCTTCTTTTGAAGGGAGACGATACATAGATGAAAGTAGTAACAGTTTCCGGCTACAAGCCTTTTGAACTTGGCATTTTTAAAAAAGATGATCCAGCCATTGGGTATATTAAAAAAGCAATCGAAAAGTCATTGCGTCAGATGATTGATGACGGCTTAGAATGGGTATTGATAAGCGGACAGCTTGGTGTTGAGCTATGGGCCGCAGAGGTTGTCTTTGATTTGCAGTTGGAGTATGATGAACTAAAGCTGGGTGTGCTAACACCTTTTTTGGATCAGGAAGAGAAATGGAATGACGACAATAAAGAATACTATGAATTCATTCTGTCTCAAGCTGATTTTGTTGATAGTATAACAAAACGAAAATACGAAAATCCAAATCAGTTTCGCTTAAAAAATGAGTTTTTTGTTTCAAAAAGCCAAGGTTTGCTTCTTGTTTATGATGAAGAAAATCAAGGATCTCCAAAATTTTTGCTGGATACGGCCAGAAAAAAGGCGGAAGCAAACGAATATTCATTAATGATGATTTCTTTTTCAGACCTGCAAATGATTGTAGAAGAAGAACAGAGCAAATCGGATGGATTCTGGTCAAGTTAGCGAAGAGAAATTGACAATTGCAATCAAGATGTGAAAAAATATGTAAAGATGATTTCAGTGTGACGAGGTGAAAGAGATGCTTTCTGATAAAATTAAATTAACGGCTAAAGAAATTTTAGAAAAAGAATTTAAACAGGGTATGCGCGGCTACAAACAGGAAGACGTTGATAAATTTTTAGATTTGGTAATTAAGGATTATGAGACGTTTCATCAGGAAATTGAAGAGCTGCAGCAGGAAAATCTTCGTTTGACTAAGCAGCTTGAAGATTCATTTAATCGCAAACAGGCGCAGCCGGTTCAAACAAATACAACGAACTTTGATATTCTTAAACGTTTATCAAATTTAGAGAAACACGTTTTCGGCAGCAAGCTGTACGATTGATTCCATTTATTTACACTTGCATTAATCTCTTAAATTCACTATACTAATATTTGCTGTTAAAATAATAACGTTCAGGTAATCGCTGCAGTCTTTAGGGCTGTAGAGGAAAGTCCATGCTCGCACGGTGCTGAGATGCCCGTAGTGTTCGTGCCTAGCGAAGTCATAAGCTAGGGCAGCCAAAGATTTGGCTGACGGCAGGGAACAAGCCTAAGTCCCATCCGGGATACGGCTTTACTACCTTGAAAGTGCCACAGTGACGTAGTCTTTCGGGAAACCGAAAGAGTGGAACGCGGTAAACCCCTCGAGCGAGAAACCCAAATATAGGTAGGGGCACCTTCTCTTAGGAACTGAACAAGGAGAAGGCCGGAAGCGATTCGCTTCTGTAGATAGATGATTACCACCGGAGTACGAGGTGATACCGGCCGTTTGCAGTACAAAGGGACAAAACATGGCTTACAGAACGTTATTACAGGTTACTATAAATGCGAAACAGGCTCTCTTCACTTAGATGAGAGCTTTTCATTTACATAAAAATTCGGTTAAACAAGCTTACAGAAGGTTGAGTTAACTGTATGATCTTACAGAAAAGAAGGTGATTTCATGGAAAAAGTCACATTAATTGCTACTGCAGCAATGGGCCTTGAAGCTCTGGTTGCAAAAGAAGTGCGTGATCTTGGCTATGAATGCACGACAGAAAACGGCAAGGTTACATTCCAGGCAGAAGCAAAAGACATTCCGCGGGTAAATTTATGGCTCCGCACAGCAGACCGGGTCAAATTAAAAGTAGGTGAATTCAAAGCCTATTCATTTGATGAGCTTTTTGAAAAGACAAAAGCACTGAACTGGGGAGATATTATTCCTGCACAAGCGGAATTCCCGGTCACAGGAAAATCAGTAAAATCAAAGCTGTTCAGTGTCTCAGACTGTCAGCGGATTGTAAAAAAGGCAATTGTTGAAAAATTGAAAAGTCATCATAAAATTGCGTCTGACTGGTACGAGGAATCCGGCCCTCTTTATAAAGTGGAAATTGCTCTGTTAAAAGATGTTGCAACGCTGACGATTGATACCAGCGGCGCAGGTCTCCATAAAAGAGGCTTCAGGCTTGATCAGGGCGGAGCCCCATTAAAAGAAACATTGGCAGCAGCTCTTGTCATGCTGACCAACTGGACACCGGACCGCCCATTTGCGGATCTCTTTTGCGGTTCAGGCACGATTCCTATTGAAGCAGCTTTAATTGGACAGAACATTGCTCCCGGTTTTAATCGTGAATTTGTATCTGAACAATGGAACTGGATTGATAAGAAGCTCTGGAACAATGCAAGAGTGGAAGCTGAGGACCTGGCCAACTATGATATTCCTCTTGACATTGCAGGCCATGATATCGATCACCGCATGATCCGCATAGCTGAAGAAAACGCGGATGAAGCCGGACTTGGCGGCATCATTCAGTTTAAACAAATGCAAGTCAGTGACTTTACGACGAGAAAAGAGTACGGCGTTATCGTCGGCAATCCTCCGTACGGAGAACGTCTTGGCGAAAAAGAAGAAGTAGAACAGATGTATAAGGAATTAGGACGGGCACTTGCTCCTCATGATACATGGTCTGTATATATGCTGACTTCCCATAAAGGATTTGAGCAATATTACGGCAGACAGGCTACAAAAAAACGCAAACTCTTTAATGGATTTATCGAAACAGATTATTATCAATTCTGGGGAAAACGCCCTCCCCGTGAAAAGAAACAGGTATAGATTGATCCTCCCTTGAATACACTAGAATCAGTATTGATAAAATTCAGGGGAGTGGTCTTTTTGCACGTAAACGAAGACTTTAACTTAATATCGAAGGCGCTGTCGTCTTCCTATCTATCGCTCATAGAAAATGGCCAGGACCCAGCAGCTCATGCTTCGCTCAGCAATGCTCGCGCTGATTTTCTAAAAGCTGTTGCACACGCCTCTGCTATTGATCAGAAAGTGATGATCGATACACTTTATGACCGTTAAGAGATAGGCTTTCTCATGATGAAAGCCTATCTTTTTTAGTGTATATCAGTAAATTATAAATTTATAGATTGTGGATATCGCAATAATGATATCTACGTCCAGCTCCGGCGCCTAACTCCTCGGTCAGAACGGAGCTGACCAAGGCGCCTGCGCTTTTGTTCTTGGGGAAATGCATCATCAGCTTTATAAAAACCAATCTTATTCTTGCGTTCATTCATGGTCATGAAATCTTGACTATGAGTGCGTTAAGTGAAATAATGACCTTTTGAGTATAAAAGAATGTGGGGGATCTGATACATGCCGACGTCACGTCTGCCTTTTGCCGTATCAAAGAATGAAACCTTCTATGAAGGATTAAATAACTGGATCGGCGATGTTTTTTATGATATTTTGCCTGAAAAAGGCTTTGAACTTAGAGATGAACAAATATTTATGGCGTTTCAGCTTGAACGTGCGTTCAGAGAAAAAAATGTCATGTTTGCTGAAGCGGGAGTAGGAACGGGTAAAACTCTTGTTTATTTGCTTTATGCAATAAGCTATGCAAGATACACAGGAAAACCAGCCATCATTGCTTGTGCTGATGAAACACTCATTGAACAGCTTGTTAAAAATGAGGGCGATATTGCCAAGCTCCGCAAGCATTTGGACTTGAATATTGATGTGCGTCTTGGGAAATCACAGGATCAGTATTTATGTCTTAAAAAACTGGATCAAACGATTCAGCGTACCGGTGATGATCTTTATCTTGATTTATTTGAATCATTGCCGTCGTTTGTGCATGAAAAAGCGGGCATGCAATCATTCAGCCATTATGGCGACAGAAAAGAATATCCTCATTTATCTGATGAAGAGTGGAACACAGTCAATTATGATTCGTTTCAAGATTGTTTGTCATGCGATCAAAGGCATCGCTGCGGCCTGACTCTTTCTCGCGATCATTACAGAAAAGCAGCAGATTTGATTGTCTGCTCGCATGATTTTTACATGGAGCATATATGGACATTTGATTCCAGAAAACGCGAAGGCCAGCTGCCGCTTCTTCCGGAGCACAGCTCTGTCGTTTTTGACGAAGGCCATCTACTGGAATATGCGGCGCAAAAAGCCTTAACATACAGAGTGAAAAGCAGCACACTTGCCGTTTTGCTGGAAAGACTGCTCCAGAATGATATCCGTGAGGAATTCGCTCACTTAGTGGAGGACACACTTGTAGTCAATGAAGAGTTTTTCGACAGCCTGCTGGATGCATCTGAAGAAGTTCCCGGGTCGCACCGTTCGAAAATTATCATGAATGATACATTAAAGAAGCAGGGCATTCAGCTGCACAGGCTTCTTGCTGAAATCGGGGAAGCGCTCGTTTTTGAAAGCGAAATGTACACCATTGATTCTTATGAACTTAAAATTGTTGAAGAGTATCTGGATTCGATGGAATTCTCCATCTCTCTTTTTAATAAGCAGAGCGGAGCCATTCATTGGATAGAAAGCGGCGAGCAGGACTTTTCGCTGATTATTATGCCGCGTACTGTTGAAGAAGTGCTGAGTGAAAAAGTATTTTCACAGAAAAAACCGTATATTTTCTCTTCTGCCACACTGTCTAACAATAAATCATTTGATTTTATTGCCGGAAGTCTAGGCATTAAAGATTACTTGTCTCTAACAGTGGAGTCGCCATTTGATTATGAAGAAAATATGAAAATAAAACTCCACGATCTATCAGCAGCGCTTGATTTAAATAAATTGAAGTGTGTTCAGACTCTTGAAAAAGTTAATAAGACTGGCGGCCGTGCACTCATCCTGTTCAGTGCCATGAACGAGCTCGAAGTCTTTAAACAATTTATTAGTGAACAGAACACTGAATACTCGTTCCTATTTGAAGGAGATCAGGAAATCAGCCAACTCGTATCTGAATTCCAAAATGACGAAACCTCCATTTTATGTGCCGTGCATTTATGGGAAGGACTCGATATTCCAGGTGCATCACTGTCTAATGTGATCATTTGGTCATTGCCGTTTCCTCCAACAGATCCTGTTTTTGAATCAAAACGGGGCAGCTCAGCGAATCCATTTGCTGATGTAGACATGCCTTACATGATATTAAGACTGAAGCAGGGCATCGGGCGCCTGATCAGAACAAGCACCGATCAGGGAGAAATCTCGGTTTATCTTTCAAATGAACGCGATATAAAAGTATTAGATCAGGTGAAAGCTGTATTGCCGGTTGAGCCTGAAATGGTGTAGAGGGATTGTTCAATAAGTCTATAAAATGAAGCAGGCAGGAAAAACAAATGGTTTTTCCTGCCTGCTTTTTTCTGTAGGTTCTTTTCGTAAACCTTGTTGTTTTTAGACTACATGTGAAGAATCTTAAGTGGATTGCAGCGGAAAGGAACGGACAACATTAATAATCGAAAACAACAATTTTTGTGAATCCAGACTTTTTGAACAACCTCTTTTTTATTTCTCTCTAAACAGACTATCCAGTCGATAAAAAGATTGACAAAAGACTTACCCATCATTTAATCTGAAAATGTTAGAAAATTATTACTATTTATTTACATAAAAATCAAGGGGTGAGCAGATTGTCCATTCAATCCGTTGAAAAAGAATTTTTAGAGTATCTTCAAAAAATGAAAAGCTATAATGAAGCGATTTCTCTCATGTTCTGGGATCTTAGAACGGGAGCTCCAAAGAAAGCGGTTGAGCAGCGTTCTCAGGCAATTGGTGTCCTTTCTACAGAAGTTTTTCAAATGGCAACGTCTGATCAAATGAGATCATATATTGATCAAGTTTTACAGGCGAAAGAAGAAGTTTCAGAAATTGCCTATAAAGCAGCATTGGAGTGCGAGAAAGAATACAAGCTCAGCAAAGTGATACCGCAGGATGAATACAAAGAATACGTCATTCTTAAATCAAAAGCAGAATCGGTATGGGAGGAAGCAAAAGATCAATCCGATTTCAGCTTGTTTGCTCCATACTTAAAAAAGCTTGTTGAAACGAACAAAAAGTTCCTTAAATACTGGGGTTATAAAGAAAACAAATACGATACTTTCCTCGATCAATATGAGCCAGGTGTAACAGTAGAAGTGCTTGACCGTGTATTTGGAGAACTCAGAGAACGGATTGTTCCGCTGGTAAAGAGGATTACAGAGTCTCCTAATCAGCCAGAAACCGGCTTTTTATATGAGCCGATCTCAAAAGATAACCAGCGTCAAATTTCTGAATTTTTCTTAAAAGAGCTTGGCTATGACTTTGAAGCTGGCCGATTGGATGAAACGGTTCATCCATTTGCCATCAGTTTAAACCGCGGGGACGTAAGGGTTACAACAAAGTATGCAGAGAAGGATTTCCGCACTGCTTTATTCGGCACTATTCATGAGTGCGGGCACGCCTTATATGAACAGAATATATCTGAAGAGCTTGAAGGAACACTGCTGTGCGACGGAACTTCTATGGGAATTCATGAATCACAATCACTCTTCTATGAAAAATTCATAGGGAAAAATCCAGGTTTCTGGAATCGTTACTATGATTCTTTGAAACAGGTTGCAGGAGGACAATTCGATGATGTCTCTTTAGAGGATTTTTATAGAGGCGTAAACGAATCGAAGCCTTCCCTTATTCGAATTGAAGCAGATGAGCTGACCTATCCGCTTCATATCATGATCCGCTATGAAATTGAAAAAGGTTTATTTAATGACGAGATTGAAGTTGAGGATCTTCCGCGTATTTGGAATGAGAAATATGAGGAATACTTAGGGGTAACACCTGCAAATGACGGAGAAGGCGTTCTGCAGGATGTGCACTGGTCGGGCGGGATGTTCGGCTATTTCCCTTCATATGCATTGGGATATATGTATGCAGCACAGTTTAAACATGCGATGCTGAAAGACCTTCCAAATTTTGATGAGCTTGTTGAAAATGGAGAGTTCGGCACGATTAAAAACTGGCTGACTAAAAACATCCATCAATATGGAAAAATGAAACAGCCGCTTGAAATTCTTCATGATGTAACAGGAGAAGGCCTGAATGCCAACTATTTAATTGAGCATCTTGAAACGAAATATGCGAAGCTTTACCAGCTGGAAGCTGCAAAATAAAATCATTTAGGGATTGTCCAATAAAATGAAGCAGGCAGGAAGAACTAATGTTTCCTTTCTGCTTTTTTCTATAGGGTCTTTTCATAACTATTTTTAGACTCCATGTTACAAACTATTAGTGGAGCGGAAAGGAACGGACAGACATTCTTGACAACCCCTTTTGTGAAAGGAAAGAAGTAAAAAAATCAGCAAAATTTTAAGCCATTTTTATACTTGTTGAAAAACTTCGGTAAAGATCCAGTGGCAACTGAATCTAAATATGCCTGATCGATTAATTTGTTTGAAAAAACGAATAATTGAAAACTTTCGCTACTCGATTATTCGTTTTTTCTCTATAAAAATACTTCCCATTCACTAAAATCCTTGTTATAATGCAACTAATCAAATAAACGAGCACTCATATAATCGCAGGGATAGGGCCTGCAAGTTTCTACCGGATGACCGTAAATCATCTGACTATGAGTGAGCAGTGTTGTTTTTATTCGAAAAAGTTCCTTTTATGCATGGGGAATTTCTTTCCATTTTTTCCGGATATAGCGGCATTGTCTCACTCTATGTGAGGCAATGCCGTTTTTTGCATATTTGGAGGGATATTAACATGAAACAATTACAGGAAAAAATTAAAAATGAGGGAAAAGTTCTTTCAAATCAAGTATTGAAAGTGGATTCCTTCTTAAATCATCAGATTGATGCATTCTTAATGAGAGAAGTCGGGAAAGAATTTGCAGATCGATTTAAAAACGATGGCATTACAAAAATCGTGACACTTGAATCATCTGGAATTGCACCATCTGTTATGACTGCACTTGAGCTTAATATTCCTGTAGTATTTGCACGCAAAAGAAAGTCACTGACACTTACAGATCAGCTGTTAACGGCATCTGTTTACTCTTTTACAAAACAAGAAGAAAATACGATCGCTGTATCTGGCGAGCATCTGAGTTCTGAAGACCGTGTTTTAGTCATTGATGATTTCCTTGCGAATGGACAAGCTGCACTTGGTCTTGCTGAAATAGTCGAGCAAGCGGGAGCTTCGCTTGCAGGCATCGGAATCGTGATTGAAAAGTCCTTTCAAGAAGGCGGCAAAATCCTCCGCGAGAAAGGATTCCGCGTAGAATCGCTTGCAAGAATAAAATCACTTGAAAACCATGAAGTGCAATTCCTGGAAGAAACGGAGGAGGCAGCAGTATGAAAAACGGTTCTTTTAAGGTTTTTTCATTAGGAATACAGCATGTTCTGGCGATGTATGCAGGTGCAATCATCGTGCCGCTTATCGTTGGGGGAGCACTGGGACTAAATGCAGAACAGCTTACCTACCTCGTTTCAATTGATATCTTCATGTGCGGACTGGCGACTCTTCTCCAAGTATGGAAGAATAAATTTTTTGGTATCGGTTTGCCGGTCGTTTTGGGATGTACATTTACAGCAGTCGGACCGATGATTGCAATTGGAACAGAGTACGGTATATCTTCTATTTATGGAGCGATTCTTGCATCTGGGGTTTTTGTCATCATAATTTCAACTGTTTTTGGCAAGCTGGCGAAATTTTTCCCGCCTGTCGTAACGGGTTCAGTAGTAACGATTATTGGAATTACACTTATTCCTGTTGCGATGAACAATATGGCAGGAGGGCAGGGATCGCCTGATTTTGGTTCTATTTCAAATATAGGACTTGCATTTGGTGTTTTGCTTTTCATCATTCTTCTTTATCGCTTTTTCACTGGGTTTATCCGCTCCATTTCCATTCTGATTGGTCTGCTTGCAGGAACAGCAAGCTGCTGCATTTATGGGGAAAGTTGATATTCAGCCTGTATATGAAGCAAGCTGGTTTCAAATTGGAAAACCTTTTTACTTCGGAACACCGACGTTTGAAATTGCACCGATATTAACGATGATTTTAGTCGCCATTGTCAGCATGGTTGAATCAACAGGTGTATATTATGCTTTAGGAGATCTTACAAAGCAGAAAATAACGAAAGATGATCTTGCGAAAGGATATCGTGCAGAGGGTGTGGCGTACTTATTGGGAGCGATTTTTAACGCTTTTCCATACACAGCTTACTCTCAAAACGTCGGATTAATTTCTCTTTCAGGCGTTAAATCAAAAAATGTGATTTACACAGCAGCCGGTATGTTAATGGTGCTTGGTCTTGTTCCAAAGATTGCGGCATTTACGACAATCATTCCTGAAGCCGTGCTTGGCGGGGCAATGGTAGCTATGTTCGGAATGGTTATCGCCTATGGGATTAAGATGCTCAGTCAAGTTGAATTTGCTTCACAGGAAAATCTGCTGATTATTGCTTGCTCCGTAGGTATGGGACTTGGTGTGACAGCTGTGCCTGATATGTTTGCAAATCTTCCTGAATCCGTTAAAATTCTGACGAACAATGGGATTGTAGCAGGAAGTTTAACCGCCATTTTCTTAAATATTCTTTTCAATGTCGTGAAAAAAGAAAAGAAGAGCGGGATCGTTTCATTAGAAGGAAAACAAGCTTCTTAATTCTCAGGGACCTCACTAAATCTGGTGAGGTCCTTTTCTATTCTGGAAGAGGAGCTAGAATTCTTGTTTTATTAATTGCTGTCATGTTAATATTCCCCTATCAACTTTATAGGAGATGCAGAGGAAATGACGGATACGCTTCTATTAAACCAAACAGAATTAAAGCCATACTCCTTCAAAAAGGAAACCGCTGATAACGGTGCTATAAAAATAACAATGGATTTTAAAGTTCATTCCAGCGACTATCATGAGATTACAACGCTGCTATATAATCAAACCTTTGAAGTGAACGTTCCGGATGAGAATCTCTCATTTAAAGGAACCATCATCAATTATACGGCATCGCTTACAAATTTATATGTAGAAGGTGCTGAAGGCGATTTTCATCTGGAGCTGATGGAGATACAATAAAAAAAGCCCTAAAACCATTTTTAGGGCCTTATTAATCAATACATACTCAGTGCTTTTCTTGTATTAGGTCCGACGATTCCATCTGCCGTTAATTTCTTGCTTTTTTGGAACGACCTCACCGCTTTATCTGTATTATTTCCAAAGATGCCATCAATGCCCTTTGTGTTGAAGCCCTTCGATGTTAATAGCTGCTGAAGCTGCTTCACTTCGCTTCCCTTGCTGCCTTTTCTTAGAATTTGCCCGGAAGATGCGGCCGGTTTAGACGGGACTGCCTTGCTTCCGCTTACTTTGTAGCCATTGGAAAGCGCGATCGAATCGAATGTTTTTCCTGATGTCGTGATAATAACAGGAGTATTCATCTTCACCTGGCTGTAGAGCCATTCAACTTCACTGTCATACATGCGGATGCATCCGTTGCTGATGTATTGGCCGATTGAGCTCGGGTTATTATTGCCGTGAATGGCATAAGTCGTACCCCAGGTGCCTCTTGCATTGATGCCAAGCCAGCGGTTGCCAAGCGGATTGCGCGGATCGCCGCCCGGGATGCCAAGTTTATAATAAGGTCTGTTGACAATTTTGCTGACAACTTTAAACTTTCCTTCAGGAGTGTAAGAAGGCTGCTTGCCTGTAGCTACTTTGAATACACTTTTTAATTTGCTGTTTTGATAGTAGGCCAGCTGGTTTTTAGATTTGTTGATGATGATAAAATCACTTCCGGCTGCATAGCTTTTGCTGATTCCGGCGCCAAAAAACATGATAAGCGCCAAGGTGAAAATAACGAGTATTTTTTTCATGTGCATCCCCTTTGATGTAAGAATAAAATGCAATTACTACATCATATGAGAATATACCCTATATATTTCCAATCGATAAAAATTAATCTCCGGAGGTCAATTCGATGAAAAAGTGGGCTTTTGTTTCAGATTTTGACGGAACCATTTCAAAGAAAGATTTTTACCATCATGTCATTGAACATTACTTTCCTGAGGGAGAAGTGCTTTATAAAAAATGGAAGGCCGGGCAAATGCTCGACATTGATTTTTTAGGTCATGTGTTTTCCTCAATCCATGAAGAGGAAGAGAGACTTATAAAATCAATTCTGACGCTGCCGATGGATGAGCATATTGGACCGTTTATCAAGCTTGTTCAAAAAAATGGGGGAGATTTTTTTGTTTTAAGTGCCGGTACAGATTATTATATCCGGCATATCCTGGATGATATTGGAGCTGAAGATGTAGAAATTTTTTCGAATGAAGGATATTACCACAAAAAGAATATTCACTTAAAAATTGATCAAGAAGACTGGAAATACTCAGAGCGATACGGAATAGATAAATCGAAAGTGATTTTAAAGCTGAAGGAACAATACGAAACCGTTTATTTCTTTGGAGACAGTGAACCTGACTCTCATCCAGCTGTTTATGCGGATCTGACTTTTGCAAAGGGTGCGCTGTGCGGGCTGCTGGAAGAGAAAGGAATTAAGTATGTTGGCGTGAACAGCTTTAAGGAAGTTGAAGAACATTTGCGTGATTCGGGCAGACTTATGCTTTGAAAAAATAACAGCCAGACTGTATAATGTGTTACTTCTTGGGTCCCTGAGATATACTAAACCGAAGGAGCTGAACATCATGATTACTCAAGAGATCAAAACAGTATTTACAGCAAAGAACGGTGAACAGGTCACTTTGCGGCAGGTAAGAGAAGAGGATGCGGAGGACATCATTCAGGCCGTAAAAAGCATTATTGATTCCGGGACGTACATACAAAAAGAACGGCCGCGGTCTATTCAGGAAGAAGTGGACTTTATTTCAGATATGAGAGAAAAAAACAACCTGTATTTAGGTGTTGAATTAAAAGGCAAAATTGTCGGTATAGCAAGAGTCATCCGCGGAGAACTTGAGATGAAAAAGCATACAGGACTATTCCGGACGTGGCTTTCAGATTCTGCCCAAGGACTTGGCATCGGCAAGGAGCTAATGAACGCTGTGCTTGAGTGGTGCAGTTCGAACAATCTCCATAAACTCAGCTTAACCGTATTTGCATCAAACGAAATTGCCATGAAGCTGTATCAGAAGTATGGATTTGTTATTGAGGGAACACAGCGTGATCAGGCGATTCTAAACGGAAAGTTTGATGATGAAATTCATATGGCCTATTTTTTTAAGTCTGAGTGAAAAATCGGCAATTGGGTAACGCAGCCATGTCTAACCAAAACGGTTTACACTTTTCCTTACATGAATTCCCATTTAATCTTTGCTGTTCAAACAGGATTTTAAGGTTATAATAAAAGAGCACAACAACAACTCCTTTAAAACGTTGCTTTTCCCATTTATCGGGAAGAGCTTTTTTTTGTTTACCTGATGTAGTACTACATAAAGCGGCGCCATAATGGAAAAAGTAACCTTATCAGGTGAAAAATGAGGTGTATTTATGGCGTATATTTTGTCTGTTGGTAAAAGCATACCGCCGAATCAAATGCCGCAGGACACTACGGTTGAATTCGCTAAAGAACTATTCTCAGGCTCCTTTAAAGATATTAATAGGCTGCTTCCGGCATTTAAAAACGGAGACATTGAAAACAGGCAGTTCGTAAAAGATATGGAGTGGTATACTTCAGCTCACTCATTCGAAGACAAGAATAATACATATATTGAAGCTGCAGTAGCGCTTGGGACCAGTGCTATAGTAAACTGTTTAACTGCAAATCAGTTTTTAAAAAGAGACATCGGCTGCGAAGAGATTGATGCGATTTTCTTTATTTCAAGTACGGGAATTTCGACTCCGAGCATTGACGCGAAGATTATGAATCAATTGCCTTTTAAGGATTCAACAAAAAGGGTGCCCATCTGGGGCCTAGGCTGCGCAGGGGGAGCATCCGGCTTATCAAGAGCTCATGATTACTGCAAAGCCTATCCAAAGGCTAAAGTGATTGTTGTTTGCGTGGAACTGTGCAGCCTGACTTTTCAGCATGATGATTTATCGAAAAGCAATTTTATTGGCACATCCTTGTTTGCAGATGGAGTAGCATGCACATTGCTTACAGGAGAAGAAGTTCAGGCAGAAGAGCTCTCCCTTCTAAAAACACTTCCTAAAACGCTTTCTACTCGTTCAACCTTTATGAAGGATTCTGAAGATGTCATGGGATGGGATATAAAAAATAATGGATTTTACGTCATCTTCTCGAGAGATATACCAAGCATTATTAAAAACTGGCTAAGACAGACGGTTGAAGATTACCTGAAAGAAGAACACATTCCCCTGCACCAAATTAAGCACTTCCTTGCACATCCAGGCGGAAAGAAAGTTCTCCAAGCCTACCAGACAAGCCTTGGATTTGAAGAGGAACAACTTCAGGTCTCTAAAAACGTCCTTAAAAACCATGGCAATATGTCATCCGCTACAGTTATGTATGTGATTGAAGAATATTTAAGCAGCGGGCTGGGTGAGGAATCGGATTTAGGCATCATTGCAGCCCTCGGACCAGGATTTTGTTCAGAGCTATTACTTGTAGAATGGGAGAAGGCTGGATGATCTTTTATCTTTTTCTCTTCATTATCATTGTTCAAAGAGTATCTGAATTAGGGATTGCGAGGAGAAACGAAGCACACATGAAAAGTATGGGGGGAGAAGAGCATGGCAGCAGGCATTATCCGCTGATTGTAGCCGTTCATCTGCTGTTTCTGCTGTCATTCACACTAGAGGTCATTCTCTTTAATAAAGAAATTTCACCCTTGTGGATGATCATCCTGCCGATTATTTTGATCACACAAATCATCAGATATTGGGCGGTCTTCAGCTTAGGACCGTTTTGGAATACGAAAATCATAATCGTACCGGATCTTGAAGTCATCGCAAAAGGCCCCTACAAATTTATGAGGCATCCAAATTATTTAGTTGTAGCGGTTGAGATTCTTTTTCTCCCGATTCTATTTCAAGCATATATTACCGCGATTCTATTTACGATTCTAAATGCCGCGATTTTGTCTATCAGGATACCGGCGGAAGAAAAAGCGCTGATGGAGCATACAGATTATAAGAAAGCATTTCTTGCTAAAAAAAGGTTTATACCAGGGAAGGAGGAATCTTGAGTGAGCAGGGGCCGGGGGGCAGCTTTTCGTGGAGTTCAGCTTCACCTTTTGGCCCCTCGGGCGGGACGGAATTCTCAAATTAAATTGAAAACCCCATGAATTAATTTCAAAACCCCTCCAATTAAATTGGAAACCCCAATCATTCATTTCAAAACCGCCAATTCTGTAACTTGCCGGTATTAAAATTATCGGCTCAGATCCAGGGGTAAGCACGGCGATTCCTCTTTTCTTGTTGTCCAGCTCCATCTCCCAGCTCCTCGGCCAGAACGTCTCAGCCAGTAAAGGCAAAAAGCGCCTTTACTGGCTGATCCTTATCTGTCTGTCGGGTCTGACCAGTCGGTTCCGCTTTTCCTATTGAAAATGATTTTCATTCGTGCTACACTGATTTTAAGAATCATTCTCAGCGAAAAGGTTGTGTGAGACAATGACAATGGTATTATTATTAGGAACCGTCTTAGGCTACAGCTCGTTAATTGGTTACGTACTTAAAAAAGTAAATACTGTTTCGTAAATACATTCGCTGCCTCTTTGGCAGTTTTTTTATGTGAATTTTTCTATCGGCCTCTGTAAGCCATTATCGAAGTATTGACAGAAGAATAGGCTCCTGCAGCTGCAGTACCGTAAAAAAAACCCAAAAGATTCCTGAAGCCAGGTGATGCGGATGGCTGATGAAAATAGAGATTCCCATTACGAGCAATCCTGCAATACTGGGTACAAATCTTCCGGGAATACGGATAGAAAGCTTTGAGAATTGTTTTTAGTGAAATCAAATCAATTGACAAAGAATAAAATATTCGATATTATTATCTCGAATTGAAGATATTCAATTTAAAGATTCATAATTTATTGTTTTAATCACTCATTTTAAAACAATAATAAAATGTCTCTAATTTTTAACAAGGAAAGGTGAAATGACAAAATGGCAAAAGTTTTATACATCACAGCACACCCGCACGATGATACTGCATCATTCAGTATGGCAGCAGGAAAAGCATTCTTGGATACTTACAAGGAAGTAAATTCAAATGACGAGGTCGTTCATATCGATCTTTATAAAGAGAACATCCCTCATATCGATGCAGACGTCTTCAGCGGCTGGGGAAAACTCCAGACCGGAAAAGGTTTTGAAGAGCTATCTGCAGAAGAAAAAGCAAAAGTAGGTCGTCTATCTGAGCTGAGCGAACAATTTGTTTCAGCTGACAAATATGTTTTCGTAACTCCTCTTTGGAATTTCTCATTCCCTCCAGTTATGAAAGCATATCTAGACTCTGTAGCTGTAGCAGGCAAAACGTTTAAATACACAGAACAAGGACCTGTCGGTTTGTTGACAGATAAAAAAGCTCTTCACATTCAAGCACGCGGCGGCATCTATTCAACTGGTCCGGCAGCTGATATGGAAATGGGACACCGTTACCTTGGCATTATGATGAGTTTCTTCGGAGTTCCATCATTTGATGGCTTATTCATTGAAGGTCATGCGGCAATGCCTGACAAAGCTCAGGAAATAAAAGAAGATGGAATTTCCCGCGCTAAAGATTTAGCTCATACGTTTTAATGGAAGAAGGTCTCCTGATGAAGGGGATCTTTTTTTATTTGTATAGAGAATGCCTTATCAGAAAGTTTTTCCATCATAGTCGTCCCGGCAGGACTTTTTTATATTAGAATAATAGTATTAATCAAAAAGGGGACTGGTATCATCTATGAACGGAACATCACACATGGCTATAGGTGCCGGAACAGGATTTATTATCGCCAATACAGCAGGTGCTGACTTTCAGACAACCTTGCTGTTATCAGGTCTGGGCGGTTTGACAGCGTTAATGCCTGATTTTGATATTGACGGTAAATTGAGCAACAAACTTACGTTTTCTCATCAATTTTTCCGCACGGTTGCACAGATTGTCGGTTTTTTGATGATCATGTACAGCTTTTTTCAAGGAAGAGGCAATGAAATTTGGATAGGCATGGGGGCTGGAACGGGAATTATTGTCCTCTCAGCTTTTATCAGGCAAAGGCATATGCTGACGATGACTGGCATCGGCGCTGCAGCAGGAGGATTTTCGCTTCAGGAAATTTGGATCATTCTTCTTGGAGCATTCATTGTTGTTGCATCTTTCGTTCCTCATCGAAGCTACACTCACTCATTTGCGGGCCTCGCTTTTTTCGCCCTGATCGCATTTCAATTTGAACAGGCAACCGGAGTCAATCACTCATTTATTGTCAGTACATCGGGATACGCAAGCCATTTGATTGCTGATATGAAAATTCTCCCGTTTAACAGAAGGGGAGTTAAATATTTTTTGCCGTTTTCTTCTAAAGAGTTTTAGAACAATTGAGGACTTTGTGAATAATAGTGCAAACTATTTGAATACATCAAAAAAGTTAGATACAATGAAAGTAAGAAAATTGGAGACCTTATAAAAGGCCTCTATTTTTTTGCCCAAAATGTAAGGAGGAATAGGTGTGAATTGCAGAGAGAGTGAATTGCCCGGAATCGGCAGAAAGTTTGAAGTGATCACAAAAACAAATGATAAAATTGTCATTGTTATTCATGATGATGGCAGAAGAGAAATTTATCATTTTGATGCGGATGATCATGAGGAAAGCATTTCCAGTGTTACATTTAATGATGATGAAGCTAGACAAGTTGCAGCCATTTTAGGCGGCATGGTTTACAAACCAAAAGCATTAGAGACCATTGAAATCGCTCTTGATGACCTTGTGATTGAATGGTTCAAAGTCGAGCCTGGTGCTCCTGCTGTGAATAAATCCATTCTAGACATTGATATTAGAAACGATTACGGCGTAACGGTCATTGCTATTATGAAAAAAAATCAGAAGAAAGTTTTGAATCCCGGACCAGAAACGGTGATTGAAGCAGGAGATACATTAGTTATTTCAGGAGAAAGAAAGGATTTGAAAGCGCTGATCAAAAATTTATTATCATCTTAAGGGGGAGTATGTATAGATGGATCATTTAGTATTTGAAGTAGGAACAGCATTAGTTTTAGTAGCAATTGCAGCCCTTTTGGCTGGGAAATTTAAGTTCTCCATTATTCCATTCCTCATTATCCTTGGAATGCTGGTAGGTCCTCACGCTCCAAAGATTGGAGTCATTGATTTAACCTTCATTGAGAGTGCGGACATCATTGAATTTATGGGACGCATGGGTGTTCTATTTCTCCTTTTTTACCTCGGACTCGAGTTTTCTATCGGAAAATTGATCAAATCAGGAAAGTCCATTGTGATGGGCGGTTCAATCTATATTTTAATAAACTTTTCTGTAGGGGTGATGTTTGCCTATCTTGCGGGATTCCCCCTGCTTGAAATCTTGATTATTGCAGGCATCATCACCATTTCCTCAAGTGCCATCGTTGCAAAAGTATTGGTTGATTTAAGAAGAACAGGTAATGCTGAGACCGAACTGATTTTGGGAATTATCATGTTCGAGGATATCTTTTTAGCTGTTTATTTATCTGTTGTTTCAGGCCTCGTTCTTGGAGATGCAACGTCAATTGGCGGAGCTTTAACTTCCATTCTAATAGCCCTCGGGTACATGCTTTTATTTTTCATTGTTGCCCGGAAAGCAACTCCAATCCTAAACAAAGTATTAAATATTTCTTCAAATGAAATCTTTATCATCGTTGTATTTGCATCCCTGTTTTTTATTGCCGGTTTTTCAGAAACAATTCATGTTGCTGAAGCAATTGGTGCCCTTTTATTAGGTCTGGTGTTTTCAGAAACAGAACACAGCGACCGCATCGAACATTTAGTTGTTCCATTTCGCGATTTCTTTGGAGCCCTCTTTTTCTTCAGCTTCGGATTAAGCATTGATCCATTTTCACTTGGAGGCGCTGTATGGCTTGCTCTGGGTGCAGTTGTGCTGACGATTACCGGTAATATCATCGCGGGTATGATCGCAGGCAGAAGAGCCGGATTATCTCATAAAGGATCACTAAACATCGGACTGACCATCGTCTCACGGGGAGAGTTTTCAATAATCATGGCTAACTTAGGAATAGCTGGCGGTCTGATGCCGATTCTAAAACCATTCTCAGCTCTCTATGTGCTCATTTTAGCGATCCTTGGCCCATTATTAACGAAAGAGTCTAAAGCCATCTATCATTTCCTGAATAAAATCTTCAAGTGGAAAGTAACGAAAAAATCAGAGCCTAAAATAAAACAGCCGGAAAATTAGTAAACCAGAAAACGTTCTATTCATAGAGCGTTTTTTTCATATTTTAAATAGGCTGTTTTCGCATAAATTGTTGTTTTTGATTATAAATGTTGTCCGTTCCTTTCCGCTGCAGGAACTTGCTTTCCGCGGGGAGCGTGAAAGCCTCCTCGGCGAGCCTGCGGGGTCTTCCATTTCGCTCTATTTTCCCGCAGGAGTCAAGTTCCTTCCGCTACAATCCACTAATGGTTTTAAACATTTAGTCTAAAAGCAACAATGTTTACGAAAAGAGCCTTTAAATACAATAAATGGTATAATTTATGAATATTCAAACGATATAAAGGAGGAAGAGCATTGAATTCCGTCATCGATTATTATACAGGTTTTGCTGAAAGAGAATGGACCCGTTTGGACCGTGAACCGCTTGAATATATTATCAATTACCATTACATAAAACAGTACCTTTCTGAAAAAGCCCACATTCTTGATAATGGAGCAGGACCTGGCAAGTATTCAATGGCGCTTGCCGCAGAGGGATACAACATCACGTTGTCGGATCTGACTCCTAAGCTTGTTGCTTTGGCTGAAAAGAAAGCCAAGGAGCTTGGTTTAACAGATCAGTTTCATGGTTTTCACCATCTGGATGCAGCGGATCTATCTCTCTTTCAAGATGATATGTTTGACGCTGCGCTGATGATGGGACCGCTTTATCATTTGCAGAAAGAGCCAGCTCGGATAAAAGCAGTTCAGGAATTATACAGAGTGACAAAGAATGGCGGCATAGTATTTGCTGCTTTCAGATCACGAGCCCATCATATGTATGCTTCCTTACAGTCGCCGGATCATTGGAAGCCAAATGATTCAATTGATGCAATCCAGTCTTTTTTAGTGAATGGAACGTTTGATCACCAGGAAAAAGGGCGCTTTACTGGCGCATATTTTTATCGTGTGGAGGATATCGCTCCTTTCATGGAAGCAAACGGATTTCAAACGGCGGCATTAATTGGATCAACGGCTATTGGTGCAGCACTGAACGAGAACTCCTGGAACTTGTGGAAGGGAAAAGGAGACCAGGAGTTCAGTAAGCTTATTGAGCTATTAATTGAAACAGCAAAGGACCCGTCCTTACTTGGCATTTCTTCACATTTGCTTTATATAGGAAAAAAAGGATAAGTCAAAAACCGGATTTTCAGCTGCTAGGAAGCAAATGCGGTCAGTAAGACCGCAATTCCGTTAAATAGTCCATGAATGATCATTGCGGGTATTACAGAATTTGTTTTTTCATAGGTCGATGCAAAGATCACTCCTGATAAAAAATTGACGGGCAGCGTGTTGTAAGTTGGGATATGCGCTAGGGTGAAAAGAGAGCTGCTGATCATAATGCCTGGGAAAATACCCAATCTGTTTCTCAGAAATTGATATATAAAACCACGGTAAAAAAGTTCTTCATAGATTGGAGAGACCACACTTGCCGACAGCAGTCCAATCAGCAATGTGAGCGGAGAAATGCTTTGCTGTATACTTTCTGTTTTTGCATTTTCATAGGTTCCTCCTATTAAAGACATGAAAATCATAATGAAAGTGCTTAAAACGATCAGCGCTAAAGTCCACAGAAGAATTTGTTTCCAGTATCCTCTCTCAAAAGAAACAAGGCCAATCTCTTTAAAAGAAAGAGCATGAGGCTTTATGGAAATATAGTAAAGACTTAAGGTAAATAAAATAGACATGAAAAATCCAATTAACGTACCTGAATAGAAAGTATCCTTAAAAAATGCTTCAAATAGATTGTAAAGATACATTTCAATGAGCAAAGGAACAGCAGCGAAAGCAATGAACAGTAAAAGGAAGAAGTCTTTCATTTCCCAAGAATCCCGCTGTTTGATAAAAGAAATACTTTGCATGTAAATCCCCCATTTCTAATGTTAACTTGATCATAAAAGATGACGCTGCGTCACCTGCAAGAACTTTTTTAAAAGGAGGCATGAAAGTGAAATCCTTTACAACCGGTCAGCTTTCCAAGATGCTGAATATCAGTGTCCGCACCCTGAGGTACTACGATCAAATCGGCTTGATCGAGCCAAGCATAAAGGACCAGAGCGGACGGAGGCTGTATACAGAAGCAGATCTATTGCTTCTAGAAAAAACAGTACTCTTGAAATCTTTAGCGCTTCCGCTGGATCAAATCAAAATCCTGCTGAAAGAGCTGAATACAGTTGAAATTGTTTTAAAACATAAACACCACTTAGAAGCTCAGCTTAAAGAACTATCAGCTCAGCTTAAAAAAACAACTGGATTGCTCACAATCAATGAGGTGGACGACGGCTTAAGCTGGGAGCGTGTTCTGCCGCTTGCCAGGAGTGCACATGAACAGACTTTTCACTGGAAAGACTCTTTCAATGATGAGGAAATAAAAGCGATGTCTTTGCTGCCTAAAGCTGAGCAGGAGGATTACATAACAAAACAATGGATTTCCATTCTAAAGAGGGCACGGCTTCATCTGCAGAAAGAAATAAGCCCGGATTCTGAAGAGGGACAACTTCTTGCACAAGATATCATAAGGCTGTCTGATTTAACATTTCGCGGAGACGCTGAACTTATGGAGAAATTTTGGGATGTGCGAAAGCAAGATCCAGAAGGGAAGACCGGTTTGTATCCAGTCGAAAAAGAAGTCCTTCAATATATAGATAAACTTTTAGAGAATGAAGGGATTGTCCAATAAGTCTTTTCTAAAAAGAAGCAGGCAGGAAAAATAAATGTTATTTCCTGCCTGCTATTTTCTGTAGGCTCTTTTCAATAACTTTAGTGGATTGCAGCGGAAGGAACTTGACTCCTGCGGGAAATTAGAGGGAAATGGGAGACCCCGGAGGCAAAGCTGAGGAGGCTCCCACCCTCCCCGAGGAAAGCAAGTTCCTGGAGCGGAAAGGAACGGACAACATTAATAATAGAAAACAGACTTTCTGGACAGCCCATTCTTGATTTAGTCAGGCTGAATAATAATTTCATCATGATCGACACTGCTGATGCCGTCTGTAAAAATCAGCCGTGTAATGAATTTGTAGGATACTTGGTGGTCAGATGGCTGAAGGGTTGATGGAAGCTTAAAAGAGAAGCCCATCACTTTCTTTTCCTGCGCCGTTATCACAGCTGAGGAGTAAATGGTGTTCGTATGAATCACTCTTTCCCGGTCATCATTTGAAGTAGTCAGCACCAGATCTGATTCCACACGTTTTAATCGCTGTTCAACAACGCCGCCGTCGATAATATATTCACCTTTGATCATATCGCCGCTGCAGTATGTATCACCTTTTAAAACAAGATCAATTTTTGCCGAGCCGACTCCAAATTTGCATAATACCTTACCAAACAACAAGAAAATGCCCACCTTTCAGCTAGTGAAAAAACCATTTATAATTAATTATTATACGAGTCATGTAATAAAAAAGTTTCAGAATTCAGAAGAACATTCATACATTCTATAATATGATGGGAAAAAGGCAAAAAATCAAGTAAAATAGCAATATACGCTAGGGTAAAGGGGTTTAGGCAATGAGCACGAAAACGTTAAAACATCACCTGCTGCCGCGTTCAGCTGCTGTTTTCGAACGGATGAAAGAGGATAAAGCCGCAGCAGATAAGGTAAAAGAGCTGATTTATAAAGTTCATAAAGAGACAAAGCATATTGCGTTTACCGGTCATTTTTCTGCCGGAAAATCAACAATGATTAATACGATCCTTGAAGAATCCATTCTGCCCACAAGTCCAATCCCGACCAGTGCTAATGTGGTGCTGCTACAAAAAGGGGACAAGTCGGTCATTTTGCATGACAGCAGCGGGAATTTACTGAAGCTGAACGGGGAATATTCCATTCAGCAAGTAAAAGATTACTGCAAGCAGGGCGAAGAGATTTTGAAAGTGGAGATCAGCGATTTGTATCAGGCTCTGCCTGAAAATGTGGTGATTATGGATACACCCGGGATCGATTCAACAGACGCCGCTCACCGGATGGCAACAGAATCAACGCTGCACCTTGCAGATCTGATCTTCTACGTGACAGATTATAATCATGTACAATCTGAAGAGAATGTTGCGTTTATAAGTGAAATGATACATAAAGGAAAAAATGTCTGTTTGATTGTGAATCAAATCGATAAACACAGGGAAGAAGAAGTTCCTTTTACTTATTTCAAATCACAAATTGAAATGACATTTGGCGGAGCAGGTCTTTCTAAGAACCATATCTTTTATACATCTTTAGTAGACCTTGAAAATACTCATAATCAGCTTCAGACAGTAAAAAAGCTTATTCGGGATACAATTGCCGAAAATCACCTTGTTATCCAGAATGCCCAGTTCACTTTGAAATCATTAGTGGAAGAATTTTTGAAGTGGAAAGAGGACGATCTTGAAATTAAAGATATCGAGGCAGATGATTTAATTCAGCAATTAGAATCGGTTCAATTAAATAAAGAGTCATCAGCTTCAGCCCTGCAAAGCCTGCTTGATACAGTAAACAGCGCCGTATTTGATATGAAGGAGCAGCTTCAGTATATTCTTAAAAATGCGAATTTGATTCCATTTGAAACAAGATCAAAGGCGGAGAGGTTTATTGAAGCTGCTCAGCCCGGATTTAAGGTCGGACTTCTCTTCTCTAAAGCTAAAACGCTTGAAGAGAAGCAAAAGCGTGAATCTGAGCTCTTCGAAGAAATAACAGAGCGCTTGCAGTCGCAAATTACGTGGCATTTATCTGAGCTTTTAAAGAAAAAAAGTGCTGAATATGAGATCCATGATCCCGTTATCTTAAATAACATTCAATCGTTCCAAGTTAAGATTCAGCCGCAGCTGCTCGAGGACTCTATTCATAAAGGTGCAACAGTCAATTCTCAATATACGCTGACCTTCTCCAATGATTTAAGCGAGGCTGTCAAGAAAGAGTGCAAACAGCAGGTCCTCCCTCTAATTGAAGAGATTGAGCGCCATCTTAAAAATCAAAGTGCAGATCAAATTAAAACGCTTGAAGCACAGGTTGACGAAGCGAATAAACAGCTTGAAGAATTGAATGAAACCTATCACAGCCTGATTTCATATGAACAAGTAAAAAATGATTTAAGGGAACTTATGGATCAGCTAAGCTTTCCAGATATCAATTTTACAGAGTGGATGCAAAAGCACCCTGAGAAAGAACCAGTAGAGGGGATGCTTGAGGCGCGTCATCCAGTTCCGGCCGCGAGCGATGAAGTCACAAATGAAGAAAAGCCTGAACATGATCTGCAGCCCGATCAAGATTTCTTTTCACGGCAGATTGCCCGGGCTTCAGAAGCGATGCGGGATATTCCCGGTTTTCAAATGCTGTCGGCATCTCTTTTAGAAAAGGCGCATTCGCTTCAAAATAAATCATTTACGGTTGCTTTATTTGGTGCTTTCAGTGCAGGCAAGTCTTCATTTGCCAATGCGCTGCTAGGGGTAAAGCTTTTGCCTTCGTCCCCGACGCCAACTACAGCTACAATCAACAAAATTGTTCCAGTAACAGCGGATAAGCCGCACGGTTATATTGAAGTGAAATTTAAATCAGAAGATGCGTTTTTGAAGGAAATCGCCGATTTATTTTCGATTGAAGCAGAATCGATAACATCAGCTCTCTCACAACTCGAAAAGCTGGAAGGCGGGAATGAGAGACTGAAATCTCTTCTTCCGCTCTACACACATGCTCTTAAAAACTTCTCCTCAATCAGCGGAACGGTAAGAGGAGTTGACAGAGAGGAATACAAAGAGTTTGTTGCCAATGAAGAAAAAGCATGCACGGTTGAAGAGGTCATCATCTATTTTGACAGCCCTCTTAGTCGAAACGGGATTACGATTGTTGATACACCGGGTGCGGACTCGTTTAACTCGCGGCATACAGAAGTAGCCTTTGACTATATTAAAAATGCAGATGCTATTTTATTTGTCACCTATTATAACCATCCTTTTTCAAAAGGCGACCGTGAATTTCTGAAGCAGCTTGGACGCGTAAAAGATACATTTGCGATGGATAAGATGTTCTTTGTCATCAATGCCATTGATCTTGCAGAGAGCAAGGAAGAAATTGAGATGGTAAAAGAGTATATTACAGGGCAGCTGCTGACACATGAGATTCGCCATCCGCGTCTTTACGGCATTTCTAGTCTGATGGAGCTTGAGAAAACAGCAGATCCTGCTCTTTCTGAATTCGAACAGTTCCAAGATGATTTTATGCACTTTATCAACAACGATTTATCCGCTTCGATGATCATGTCTGCCAGGGTAGAACTGTCTATTGCAAAGCAGCAGCTGCAGTCGATTCTGGAAGCTGCAAACGATGATCAGGAGAAGAGGAAGAAAGAACTTGAAAGGCTTTCAACAGAACGTGCTGAGATTGGATCTATGCTCAGCGCGGATGAACACGAGCTTGAGCAAAAACAGGTTCTTCAGGAAATAAAAGAGCAGCTTTTTTATGTGAAACAGCGCACGATGCTGAGATTTCCAGACCTGTTTAAAGAAGCCTTTCATCCAGGAGCTTTTGCAGGATCATCTAAGCAGACTAAAGAAATCCTTGAAAACTGCCTGCAGGACCTGCTGGTTTCGCTGCAATTTCATGTCCTGCAAGAGCTGCAGGCAACAACCCTTAGGCTTGAAAAATACATCCACAAGCTGCTTGCGGATGTGTTTAAGCGCCATTCCAAAGATATGGCACTGACTAATAACCAGCTTAGGACATCTTTGCCTGAATTCTCGAAATTTCAAACACCCAACCTGCAGGCTGCGTTAAAAGACATGACCAATGGTGAAATTCGCCAGCCGCTGAAAAGATTTAAAAATACAAAATCCTTTTTCGAAAAAAATGAGAAGAAAATTATGAGTGACGAGCTGCAGAAGAATCTTGATCAGCCGATCTCAGATATACTGGAAGCTCACGAGCATCAATTCGGAGTATATTATCGCGGGCAGTTCATGAATGAATGCAGACTGCTGACTGAGAACCTGGCCAATCAGGCAGAGAATTATTATGAAGCGCTGCTGTCTGCTTATACAAATGATGATTTGACCCTGCATCAACTAGGTCATCAAACTCTGAAGCAAATTATGATGGAGCTTGAGAGCAATGAATAGCAAAAAATATCAGGTTTGTGCAGCATGCACTCATTTTCAAAGCTTCCGGAGCGAAGGAAAAATGATTTACCGCTGCGGAAGGCTTGGATTTGAAACAAAGCCGGATTATTCTTTTGATTGCTGGACACCGGCTGAAGCCGTTTTGAACCTGATGAAAAAAAGAGGAGACTTGCCCAATGACAAACGTACATGAAGAAATTTCAGCTCACAGTAAAAAACAGCACGCGATTGTTTCTGAATTTTTATCATTAGAAGAAAGAAGAGAAGCGCTGATTGAGCAAGCCGTTCAGCAATGCAGACAATCACAGTCCTTCTCTCTTACTGGCATTAATGCAGTTACAGCTGAGATCAATGAGCTTGCTAAACAAGGCATTATCCCGACGAGAAAACTCGTCACAGAAGATATGGTTCATGAGTACGTACAGCGAAAATATACTGGTGATAACCAATAACTTCTGCGTGTAATCAGACCTGCTTAATGGAAAACCTAAGACTAACACAACTGAAAAGAGGTGTTAAAAATGGGCAGAACAAAAAGCGGAAATGCAAATGCACAGCGCAACAACAATGAAAAAAAGAAAAATGGCTTTAATGAAGAATTCGCTTCTTATGCAGAAACAGAAGTGAAAAAAATGAACAGCAAAAAGAAAAAGGATTCTAACTAGATAGATTAAGGCCTTCACAAATGTGGAGGTCTTTTTCATGTTTTTCCCTTTCAGCCTTCCGTCCTTAATATGATATGATAGAGGTACTTGAATTTTTTAGATAGGGGATCAGATAATAGATGAATAATAAACAGCATTTATTAATTGTAGATGGCATGGCGCTTCTTTTTAGAGCCTTTTATGCAACATCTGTATACGGCAATTTTATGATTAACAGCAAAGGCGTTCCAACTAATGCGGTGAACGGCTTCTTAAAGCATTTACTGGCATCCGTTAAACATTTTAACCCGAGTCATGTGATTTGCTGCTGGGATATGGGAAGCAAAACGTACCGTTCGGAATTGTTTGATCACTATAAAGCAAACCGTCCGGAAGCTCCAGTTGAAATGCTTCCGCAATTTGACTTAGCTAAAGAAGTAGTTGAGGCTTTAAACATCCCGAATATTGGTCTTGCAGGCTATGAGGCAGACGATTGCATCGGTACTCTTGCGAAACTGTACGGAGGTGAGATGAATGTCTCCATCCTGACTGGTGACCGTGATCTGCTGCAGTTATTAACGGAGGATGTACAGGTTGTTCTTATGCAAAAAGGGATTGGCCAGTATAAAGTCTATACACACGACTTTTTTACAGAAGAGACAGGCATTCTTCCAGCTCATCTGATCGATGTAAAAGGACTGATGGGAGACAGCAGTGATAACTATCCTGGCGTAAAAGGCATTGGTGAAAAAACCGCCTATAAATTGATTGCGAAATACAAGTCCATTGAAGGCCTGCTCAGCAGCCTGGAAGAGCTGACCAAAGCGCAGCGTTCTAAGATTGAACAAGATCTTGAAATGCTTCATTTGTCACGAAGACTTGCTGAGATTACGTGCGATGTGCCAGTTGAGTGCGCGCTTGATGAAGCTATTTTGAATGTTGAACATAACCGGGCTGTTCAGATGATTGAGGAACTGGAACTCAGAGGGCTGCACACATTTTTATCAGATGCCCTGGCAGTGAGAGAGGCAATGTGACCTCTCTTTTTTTGATTAATGGCTCTAATTCCTTTATGATTCTAATTATAAGATTGGAGTGGCGATCATGAAGAAAGCATTGATTATCGGAGCAACTGGCTTGATCGGGACCGAATTGCTCAGCCTCCTGCTTGTATCTAAGCAGTACTCAGAAGTGAAGACGATTACAAGAAAACCATTAACACATGAAAATACCAAACATAAAAATACCGTAATTTCTGATTTCGATCATTTATCTGATTACGGCAGTGAATTTGCCGCAGATGAATTATTTATTTGTTTAGGCACCACGATGAAGCAGGCAAAATCAAAGGAAGCATTTTATAAAGTCGATTTTGAATACGCAGTGGAAGCTGCCCGGCTGGCTAAACAGCATGGCGTTAGAAAAGTCCTTGCTGTCTCAGCTATCGGAGCAGATTGCGATTCAATGTTTTACTATAATCGTGTAAAAGGACAAATGGAGGATGCCTTAAGGAACATGGGTCTGCCCTCGGTCATATTGTTCAGGCCGTCTCTGCTGCTCGGTGACAGGGAAGACTTCCGTTATGGAGAAAAGATGGGTGAATGGATAGCTAAAAGTTTTGGATTCCTTTTTATCGGAAAATTAAAAATAATGAAGCCGATCCATGCAAAAACAGTGGCTAAAGCAATGGTAAAAGAAGCTCAAAATAAAGATCCGCTCGTTATCACGTTTCAATCAGATGAAATTCATGAAATTGGCTATTACTAATCAGTATAGAAATTTTTTCACCCATCAGCTAAAATTAGGATGGATGAAACTTTACACCTAAGGCGGGGTCTGCTTGCTACATACGAAACAGTCGGTTACAGATTATTTGCTGCATTTAAAAGATAAAGGATTTCAGCTGAAGGAAGATGCTCTTGGCTTTATCGAGTTCGGCAAACATTATACAGGTGCTGAAGATGAGCTTGTCATTGCTGCAATCGAGCTGACATTAAAAGCACAGAAGGAATTTGACGGCTCATTTTTTGTCTCCCTTTTAGAAAGACTGACAAAAGAAAAGGCAAAAAACCACAGACAGGCAATTCTTGTGGCGCAAAAATTGAATTTGATCTAATTTATATGGCGGAAGCTTGGTCAGCTCTAACCCGAAAAAGTCTGCATTTTATTTTATTTCCGGAGCCGTTCTAACCGGGAAGTTAGGCGCTTCCGCTTTCCATCATCGCACACAAAACTTTATTTTTAAAAAAATCTCGGGGCTCCCGAGATTTTTTATGTGGAAAGAGATTCTTCTGTTTTGTCCTGCTTCCATTCAGCTGTAAGCATGGCCGCCAAAATAAGCAGACAGCCGGTCATGCCGTACACGGTCAGCCGCTCGCCAATGAAAATAAAAGCGGTTAAAGCAGCGAATACAGGCTCTGAGGCATAGATGAGAGCAACTCTTGAGGCTGTTGTGTATTGCTGAAGCTTTGTTTGAACGAAAAAGGCGAAAGCAGTTGCAAATAGAGCTGTAACAATAAGCGCAAACAGAACTTCAAATGTAAACATGCTGCTGAAATTTTCTTTAACGGTTGAAGCTTCAAATAATCCGAATGAAAAAAAACTCAAAAAAGAGACCGTCCCAAGCTGAACAATCGTCAGCATCCAAGCATCATGACTGCCTGAAAACTTTCCGGTAAAGATAATATGAAGAGCAAACGCAGCAGCACAGAAGAAAACAAGCAAATCCCCAATATTCAGAGAGGAAAAATCACTCAGGGTTAAAAGGTATAAGCCGGCAGTTCCAAGTGCCGCTGCAAAATAAACTGTTTTTCTTGCCCGTTCCCTAAGCAGCCGAATCGACAAAAGAGGAACGATCATAACACTTAAACCCGTAATAAATCCGGCTTTTGAAGAAGTCGTATATAACAGCCCAACAGTTTGAAAGGCGTATCCTAAGAACAAAAAGACGCCAAGCGATATTCCCGCAAGCAATGTTTCTTTTGAAAGACGAAAACGGGTTACTCTTAAACTTATCATCGTAAGGATAACTGCAGCCGCAAAAAAACGGACGCCATTAAAAAAATGCGGCGGCATAAATTGAATGGCTTTTTGAACAATAACAAAGGTAGAACCCCAAATAAGAGCAACAAGCAGGAGACTTAGATCAGCAGCGGAAGATTTTTTGAGCTTCATCTTTTATTTTCTCCGTTCATCCGAATAGCAGCTCTTGATAACTGGTCCGCTACGCTGTTTTGTTTGCTTGGAATCCACTTTATAAAAAAGAGCTCAAATTGATTTTTTAAGCTCAAAACCTTCTCAAGAAGCGGGACAAAAGCTGGATTTTTCACATATTCTTTTTCAACTGCCCGTTCGACAAGCTGTGAATCCGTTCTGACTGAAATAATCGTAAAACCTTTCTCTAGACAAATTTCCAGACTTTTTATTAGCGCATGGTATTCCGCTTCATGATTTGTCATGATGCCAAGAGGAACGGAAAACTGTTCCCCTTTGCCGTGGCCTTTAATGAAAATACCGGCTCCGGAAGGTCCTGGATCACCAGCACTGGCCCCGTCTATATATACTTCGATCATCTAGTTTACACTCCTTACTCATGGGGCTTCATTTTTTTAGCTAAATAGGCGAAAGGTGTATCAATAATCGCCACAACAAACTTAATCAAATAGGTTGTAATAAAAATTTGGATCCACACTGAAAATGGGTAGACGCCAAGAAACGCGATAGAAGTGAAAATTAGTGTGTCAATCAATTGGCTGATCATCGTGCTGCCATTATTGCGAACCCAAAGCAATCGGTCAGAAGGAAATTTCTTTCTGATAAACGAATAAATAGAAACATCCGCATATTGACTGATGATAAATGCAGCAAGACTTCCAAGAGCTATGCGTGGAATGAGGCCGAAAATCGTTTCCAGTGCACCTTGTGCAAAATCAGTCTCGTCAGGCTTGAACAAAAGAACACCCTGCATGATGACAGTTAAAGAGATTAACGTTGCAAATCCGAGCCATACTGCTTTTTTGGCTTCTTTCTCTCCATATTTTTCATTTAATATGTCAGTTACTAAGAAAGCTGTCCCATACATGATATTCCCCATCGTTGCGGTCAAACCAAAGATTTCAATGGTTTTGACAACCTGCAGATTGGCAACAACCGTTGAAAAGCCGACCCAGACAAACAATCCGCTTTTTCCGAACAGTTTATAAAATAAAAGAACAATGATAAAATTGATTAACGCAAAACCAAGCCACAATACTTCATTTGGCATACAATCTGTCTCCTTGCTTATATGTTTAGTAAGGCTGCTTTAGTATAGGCTGTTTTTGAGTCAGCAAGCGGCCATGTTAATTACCGAATATGATTATAGCACAGTGAATACATTTGATGGTATGAGCAAAACTACTGCATATAGAGCTCATCCGATTTAGGGAGTGGAACAGGTGAAATATTTAATAAAATGGATGTACAGCAGCCCGAAGAAAAAGAACATGTTTTTCACATCTGATGATGAAACAGATCTTGATTCAGCCATTTTGATTGGTGATGATCTCGAAAAAACAGGCAGGGTGAAATCAATAGAATTTATTGATACACGAGGGACTCCATGGTCTCTTAAAGAATTAAAGAAATTAAAATTGGAAGTTGTGCATGAGCCTTCCGATGTTGAAGCTTATTTTGACGGCAACTACAATAAACAAACAAAAGAAGCAGGCCTTGGCGCTGTCATCTACTACACATTAAACGAGAAACGGATAAGAATGAGATTCAGTGCAAAAGCAGAAGAGGCAGCATCCAACAATGAAGCAGAATACATGGCTGTTTACTTTCTGGTGCAAAAGCTTGAAGAGCTCGGCGTCCGCTATCAGGATGTAACATTTAAAGGAGATTCGCAAGTCGTGCTCAACCAGATCTCTGGGGAGTGGCCCGTATATGAAGAAGCGTACACCGTCTGGCTTGATAGAATTGAAGCAGCCCTGAAAAAAATGAAAGTGCGCCCAATATGCATGCCAATTGCCCGCAAAGAAAATGAAGAAGCTGATAAGCTTGCAGGTCAAGGGTTAAAAGGAATAACAATTGCGAGTGAATGGAAGCTTGACAGTGATTGATGGAGATGAATGAATTGGAGAAAAAACAAGTTGTTTGTGAGATTGACCAGCTTCTGGACACTTATTGCACAGATTGTTTGTTGAAAAAGCATTTTCGCAAAGAATACGGTAAAAAGTATGCACATTCATTCTGTATTGAAGAATGCACGGTCGGTCAAAAAATTAAAGAATACGGCAAAAAGCTAATATGAAAATCCGCTGACAATTTGATTCAGCGGATTTTTTATGTTGTTTGCTTATTGCTTAGCCTCGTTCAGCTGGTGTTCACATTGCAGCAGAAGTTCATTCTGATTGCTGAGAAAGTCTTGGTCGACTCCTGTATCGCCAGCGGTCTGATAGATTGCTTTTGCATCCTGCAGTGCTTTTTCCGCGTTTTGAATGGCCTCAGGGTCCATGCTCATCGTTGCTGATCCAGTCATTTTTTGTGCTGCTGCTACAGCCATTTCCAATTGTTTAAGATTATTAAAGCCGCTGATAAGGCCGGTATGATTAATCTGATCCATGTTCGTCACCTCCACTTACTTATCGTTCGACATCTTTCTTAAAATATACATCGGAAAAATGAGTCTAAAGAAACAAAAGGAATTTTCAGAATAAATAAACATTCGTTAAAAAGAAGGGTTTTTGTTCCTTATAACAGAAATATGTAGAATAGAACATAAAATTGAATCTTTTAGACTAGGCGGATGGCGTGGAAGGGAGGAAAGAGTATTTCATGAGAACCAAGGTCAGCATTAATGAAGACGTAAAAAATGCATTTTATGAAATATATGGAGATTTAGACATGCTGCTGTTTATGGCGAAGAATGGAAATGTCTTTAATCAATATGAAGTAAACAGAATCGAAAAAAAATTGAAGCAGAATATTAAGGCAGTGGAATACTTAATGATCAGCCAGGATTTCACGAAAGAAAGAGGCTGAGATAGCTCAGCCTCTTTCTTGCATCGTATATGATCAAATATAATGTACGTTTGTAATTATAATTTCACAACGTTAGCTGCTTGTGGTCCACGGTTGCCTTCAACGATTTCAAAAGAAACTTCCTGGCCTTCTTCTAAAGACTTGTAGCCGTCTCCTTCGATAGCTGAGAAATGTACAAATACATCGTCTCCGCCTTCAACTTCGATAAAACCGAAACCTTTTTCGTTGTTGAACCATTTTACTTTACCGTTTTGCATAGTACTTTATCCTCCTAATACTGTAGCACAAGGTGTTGCTACCTGGAAATATTTATCATGCAGCAAATATGTATGCGCAAACATTGTTTGATAAAACAATGTCTCACCAACTATTAGCTAAATGATGATTTTAATATACACTATTGAAAATTTGTCGTCAAGTTACCTATAGCTTTTTATTGAAATTTCAGATATTTTAAATATAGGGTGGAATAACTTGTAAAGGGATGTGGGAAACGTGTACAAAACAAGCATTGGAGATAAGCAGGTTATTTTTAAAAAAGACCGCAAAATGAGTGATGAGCGTTTTCTGCTTGCATGCCGTCAGCTTGAGGCACTGGAGTCCATACTCGATTTTGAGCGTGAACGGATCATTCTGATTAAAGACCCGCTTGAAAATACGATTATTCTTGAAAAAAAGAGCACAGAAACGTGCACCATCTATCTTCACAGCTACATCCTTCACGAAGAAATCATCAAGCTTGCCTGACTCAAAAAAACAGTTTTCTTTTATCGGAAAACGATTATAATATTGTTTATTAACAATTTGAGAGGGGAAGTAAGCAATGGTACAAAAATCATTTGAAATTACAAGTCAATCTGGAATCCACGCACGTCCGGCGACTTCATTAGTCAATGCAGTCAACTCCTTCACAGCTGATGTAAACTTAGAAGCAAACGGCCGGAAAGTAAACTTAAAATCAATCATGGGCGTCATGTCCCTTGGCATCTCTAAAGGAACAACAATTGTCGTTTCAGCAGAAGGCAGCGATGCGAAAGACGCGATTGAAGCTGTAGAACGTGTCATCATAGCAGAACAATTAGGCGCATAAGTCTTGCAGAAAATCTCCTTAAAAAGGGAGATTTTTTTTATTGCCTGAGGGGATGATAACATAGAATGGAGGCGGGCACATGACACGGAAAAACGATAAATCCTCATATCTTGGCAGTGAAGAAACATCGAGGGCAAACGAGCAAATAAATGAAGCCTTTTATGATAACGGCGACAAGATGCAAGTACCTCTTTATATGAATAATGAAACAGCTGCCATTACAATTGACAGAGGCAGAAATGAAAAGGAATTTGATAAAGAAGATTAAAAATTGCAGGCACTGTCTGCAGTTTTTTTATTGCGGGGATGTGGCAGAACAAAAGTTATCCGACTCCTTCAAACTAATAAACCAGCTGCTCAGGCAGCCGGCTGCATTCACTTCTCTGAAGTTTTCGATTTTTGATCTTTGTTCCGTTTGTTTCCTTTGCTGTTATCGCCAGAAATGATTTCTTGGCCGAATTCTTCCTGGAAATGTCCTTTTCTAGGGGAATTGCCGTTTTCGCTGCCGCCTTTATTAAATTTCTTTGTCATGATGATTTCCTCCTAAAATGGTGGTAATGAATCTAGGTTATTTGCTTATTGTGATCCGGGTTGCTCCGAATATACATCTCTCCGTCTTTTCCTTTAAAGGTATTTACACCTTCTATAGCACCTTTGTCGATTTCCATCAGTGCTTCAGGGTAGGAGAGGGTTCTTCCTGCTGATGTTTTAAATGAGACGAGATCTCCGTCTCCGTTTTTTTGTCGTATAGGAAATTATAAAAGGAAATAGGGTGTGGATAATGAAATAAGGTTATCTCCGTCCAGCTCCAGCGCCTAGATCCTCGGTCAGAACGAATCCAACAAAAAAGTCAAACCCGGACTTTTCTGTCGGATTCTTATCTGCCTGTCGGATCTGACCAAGGCGCTTCCGCTTTTGTTCTGCAGCCACAAAAGATTCTTTTTCCATCTTCAGCACCCCTTTCTATTTTAGTATTCATTCTTGCCGCGCAATTCATCCTCAGAAAAGGATTTTCACAGGTTTTTCTAGAAATAGTAGAAGATGATTAAAGATGGAGCTGATTAGAATTGAAGAATACATATAATTGGGAAAAAGAAGCTGAAAAGAAGTGGGATGAGCGTGCTGCGTTCTGGAATAAAGGAAGCAAGGAGATGTGGGATTCGGGAAGCAGGAGCTCCGTTGTGCCATTTTTCACGAAGTATGTGAAACCGGAAGCTGAAGTGATTGACATTGGCTGCGGAGACGGATACGGTTCGTTTCTTTTGATGAAAGAGGGCCTGAAGGTTACTGGAGTCGACCTGTCTCCTGAGATGATTAAGCTCGCAAAGAAGCATGAAGTAGAAGGAAAGCTTTCATTTATTCAGGCGAATATGATGGAGCTTCCATTTAAGGATGAAACAGCGGATGCGCTGCTGACGATCAATTGCATCGAGTGGACAGAGAATCCATTAGCGGCATTAAGCGAATTAAAGCGAGTGGTAAAAGCGGATGGTTTTTTATGCATAGCAATTTTAGGTCCCACGGCTCACCCTCGGACGAACAGCTATGACCGGCTTTACGGAAAACCTGTCATATGCAACACAATGATGCCTTGGGAATTTGAAAAATTGGCGCTTGAAAACGGATGGGAATTGACTGGAAGTCAAGGCGTTTACAAACGAGGCGTTACAAAAGAAATGATAGAAGTACTGTCGCCAGAATTAAAACAGTCCCTTTCATTTCTATGGCTGTTTATGCTTCAAAAGAAAGAAGGAGAGATCAAATGAACCGATATTCGATTGAAGAGTTTGTTGAAAAGACTGAGCAGCAGGATAAAGGGCAGGGCTTATTTGAACTTGAGACAGAGAGGCTGCTTGAGATCAATCTGAATGGACAGATTTGGGCGAAATCAGGGGCGATGATATCTTACAGAGGGCAAATTAAATATGAAAGGGAAGGCATTCTTGAACATGGAATCGGCAAGATGTTCAAAAAAGCGTTTACTGGAGAAGGCACCTCATTAATGAAGGCAACCGGGAATGGAAAGCTGTATTTAGCAGATCAAGGGAAAAAGATTTCGATTTTGAACCTTAATGGTGAAGAATTATATGTGAATGGAAATGATTTGCTTGCATTTGAACCATCTATTTCGTGGGATATTAAAATGATGAGAAAAATCGCAGGTATGCTCTCAGGAGGCTTATTTAATGTCAAGCTTGAAGGAAGAGGGCTTATTGCCATTACCTCTCATTATGAGCCGTTGACTCTGATTGTGAAGCCGGGGGTTCCAGTATATACAGATCCAAATGCAACGGTTGCATGGTCCGGCAGTTTAACTCCGGAATTTGTAACCGACATTTCTTTGAAAACGATACTTGGGCGCGGCAGCGGAGAATCTATTCAAATGAAGTTTGCAGGAGAGGGCTTCGTAGTCGTCCAGCCGTTCGAAGAGGTGTATTTCAGAGAAACGACAAGCTGACGGGAGAAATGCTTTGTTCATTCTTTTCTCCTGTCCTAAAAAATCATGGAAGCTATGGTATAATAGGGATATGATGAAAGGAAGTGCTGAATGAAGAGCAATGCCAGCAAGTTTCAAAATGGTGAATCAGTCCAAATTGTGAAAACAGGGGAAAGCGTCACTATCATGCAGTCAAAATATATAAAAAATATGAACCGTTACTCTTACATTCTGAAGGAATACCCATCAACCTTTTATTTCGAAGAAGAATTAAACAAAGATCAATAAAAAAAGGATGACTATTAACGCACTCTGCGTTCATTAGGTCATCCTTTGTTTTTTGTATCGATGGTGTGCCCTATAATTGTTCCAGAAGGTAACAGAGGGTGTCAAAGCAAGTCTTTGGTTATCAAAAATAGAAATCAAAAACGGGTAAAAAATTGCTGCGCAATCTATACCCGTTTTTCATCTGTATTTTTTTCAGTACCTAATACTTAAGCTTCCAATTGTTTCTTACCAGCGTTCTCATGCGATAGCAGTTTGCTTTTAAACTGATCTGCCTGATGGAACCACCCCGTGCATGATCCGAGAATCTGCCCGTTTTTAGTCATTTGACAGACGGCCATATAGGGGTAATGGTTTTTAGTGCGAAATCTCAAATCAAAAAAGCGAATCTCATATCCAGAAGGGATTGGAAGAACAACAGTATGAACGTGCTTGGAATTTTTTAAAAAGTGGACAACATTTTCATCCTTTTTTGCTTTATCTATGATATAGGCGTCCCGATCTGACTTTTCGAAAGAATGAATCCATTTCATTTCCTTATTGCGCAGCTCTCCTACATCAAAGGATGAGTCTGTTTCAGAAACGATATGCCAGACAGACCAGCGGATTGTTGGAATGATTGTCACTGAATCATTTCCTTCTGATTCCTTTTTGACCATAGCCAATACTCTTCTGGAACTGAAAAATCGCTCTAATAGATAGAGAATAATCATTAAATAAACCAACAGGAAAACCATCCCTGGATCACCTGTCAACCCCCACAAAGCAAATCCCAATAGATGCGAAAATACGATTAGCGGGTCAAACAGCGGAATGAAATTCAATGAAAGCCATTTTTTCGTAAAGGGTCTCGCTGCCTGAGTGCCGTATGCGTTAAAAATATCAAAGATGACATGCAGTATGACAGCTAAGAAAATCCAGACTGTTAAATGAATCAGCTCTAGTATTGTGAGATTAAAATGAAAAAGATAGATAATAGCTGTTAACAATCCTGTCCACATAAACCATGCAGGGATAGAATGTGACAGTCCGCGGTGATGCTCTGTATACATGCCATTTCCTTTAAACAGCCTGATTCCGTAATCAAAATCAGGAGCATTCGATCCAAGGACAGTTCCGATTAAAACGGCAGAAGCAAGCTCCGGTTGAGCAGCGACTGCAGGGTCTATAAAAGCAAGACCGGCAAGGCCAAATCCCATCGTAATATGTGTGCTCGTATCCATACAGTTGACCTCCAGGATTCAATTCCCCTTCATCCTGAAAGCCGCAAGTTCTTTTACTGAGCTTTAATATATTTTTTCTCTTTAAAGACAGCAGCCTCTTTTACGATATCTTCCATAATTGTAAGAGAGGAATGCGGATGATGCAGCCGTTTAATATTCCGCTTCATTTTGCGCAGCTTTTTGTCATCCTGAAGGAGGGTGCTGACAGCATCGTATACTTCTTCAGAACGGTTTACGACAAGTGCAGCTTCGTTTTCCTGGAAAAAGAGCGCGTTTTCCTTTTCCTGTCCAGGGACAGGTTTATATAGAATGACCGGCACACCGACTGCCGCTGCTTCGCTTAGGGTGATTCCGCCTGGTTTTGTTACCATGCAGGAAGCGATTCGGAACAATTCATCTACGCGTTCAACATATCCCAGAAGTTTTAAGTTCTCCTTGTTCTTTCCGGTTATGCTTTCAAGACTTTCTTTTAATGCAGTGTTGTTTCCGCAGACAACAACTGTCTGCAGGTTTTTGTCTGATAAGAACGATTCGCACAGCTCTTTGACATTTTTCAAAACTCCGTGCGCACCGGCCATGACCAGCAGTGTTTTTTTGGCTGGATCTAAATTGTATTTTCTATAAATGGCCTTTTCATTTAAATTTTCTTCAAACTGAGAGCGGATTGGAATGCCTGTTACCTTAACGGCTGCAGGATGAATGCCAAGGCTCATGACTTTTTCTTTTACTCTTTTGCTTGCAACATAATATTTGTCAATGTTTTTATGAACCCATATTTTATGAAGGCAAAAATCTGTGAGAACATTGAAAGTCGGGATGATATTTCCCGTGCGCCTGCGGTATTCAGGCACGACAATGATCGGAAACGTGTTAATAATGATGTCCGGCTGCTCTTTTTCGATCAGCTCATGCAGTCTTTTGTTGCCAAGCTTAAAATAAAGAGTAAGAAGCTTCTTGTTGTAAATTTTGTCTACGCCGTAGTAAAACATGCGGTAAAATTGCTTTCCGATTGTAAAGCTTTTTAAATAGAGGTATTGAGTGATCTCTGTAAATACAGGATTTGATTCTGCATATAAATCGGACACCACCACTTCCTCTATACCCAAGTCCTGGCATTGCTTTACAAGTGTTTTTGAGACTTGAACATGTCCATTTCCGTACTTTGCAGTTAAGATCAGCACTTTTGGTTTTTTTAACAACGCATTCACCTCAAATTTAATCTGAAAAACAAAGAAACATGATTAACTACGATCAGCGTATCATATGAATATTTAAGAAATATAAAGATTACATAAAATTTAAATTAAATTCCGCTTAATTTTAACAAAATAATCCAATTGTTGTAAGCTTTATTTTCAAGTTCATTCCCATTCGTAAGGTGTTTCCTGGTAGACGCAATAATTCAGCCAGTTGGCAAATAAGAGATGCGCATGGGATTTCCATTTCTGGACAGGCTTTCTCTCCGGATCATTATCCGGAAAATAGGAAAGCGGGACGGCGGTATTCATCCCTTTAGCCAGGTCGCGTTCATATTCCTCTTTCAGCGTAAGCAAATCGTATTCCGGATGACCTGTTAGAAAAACTTGCTTCGCATCCTTTGAAGAGACTAGACAGACTCCGGCTTCAGCAGATTCACTGATAATCTCAAGTGCTTCAACTGCTTCGATATCTTGTCTCTTTATATCCGTATGCCGGGAATGCGGCACATAGTATTGATCATCGAAGCCTCTGACAATTTTTACAGAACTATTACAAATATCATGCTTGAAAACACCGAAGCATTTTTCCTTCAGACTATATTTATTTACGCCGTAATGATAGTAAAGTCCTGCTTGTGCACCCCAGCATATATGCAGCGTGGAAGTGACATTCTGGTTTGTCCATGCAAAAATCTCTTTGAGTTCTTCCCAGTAGGACACTTCTTCAAATTCCAGATGCTCAATCGGGGCACCTGTGATGATCATTCCGTCAAATTTTTTGTGGCGGATTTTATTAAACGTCGTATAAAACTGCTGAAGATGCTGCTGCTTTTCTGTTTTTGAGACGTGCGTTTCCGGGCGCAAAAAGGTAATGTTCAGCTGCAGCGGCGAGTTTCCGAGAAGGCGCAATAATTGCACCTCTGTTTTTTGTTTTTCGGGCATAATATTTAAAATCACGATATTTAAAGGCCTGATGTCCTGCTGATAGGCTCTGGCATCATCCATGATGAAGATGTTTTCTTTTTCAAGAATTTCTTTTGCGGGAAGGTCAGCTGGAATATTAATAGGCATGAAAGAACCTCAACTTTCTTTATCAATCTGAGTTTTCTCTATTATAGAAAGTTTAGAATAATAATTCAATTTGCTTTTGTGTTACAATTGTGCGTGAAATCTATATTTAAAAGCAGAAAGTAGGGCGCTGTGTGTTAAAAATAAAACATAAATCAGACATCGAAATCGCTCAGGAAGCACCAATCAAGCCGATCCAGGAGATTTGCGGCGGTCTTGATATTCTAGAAGATGAAATTGAATATTACGGAAAATACAAAGCAAAAATATCTTTGGAATTTTTTAATCGGGTGAAAACAAAACCTGACGGAAAAGTCATTTTGGTGACGGCTATTAATCCCACACCTGCAGGAGAAGGGAAATCGACTGTAACCGTTGGACTTGGCCAGGCCCTTAATCTGCTGAAGAAAAAAGCCGTCATTGCGATGAGGGAGCCGTCACTCGGTCCAACAATGGGCATTAAAGGCGGAGCTGCTGGAGGCGGGTACTCACAAGTCATTCCCATGGAAGAGATCAACCTGCATTTTACAGGTGACATACACGCAATCACGACAGCTAATAATGCACTGGCAGCACTGATAGACAATCATATTCATCAAGGAAACGAATGCTCGCTTGATCCGCGAAGAATCACCTGGAAAAGGGTTCTGGATTTAAATGACCGTGCCCTTAGAAATGTAGTTATTGGCCTTGGCGGACCGGCAAATGGAACACCAAGGGAAGATCATTTCGACATAACCGTAGCCTCTGAAATCATGGCTATTCTTTGTCTTGCCTCTGACCTTGATGATTTAAATAATAGACTTTCTAAAATTGTTGTTGGCTTTTCTTATGAGCGAGAGCCAGTAACAGTCGGTGATATGGGATACGAAGGAGCTTTGACTCTATTATTGAAAGACGCCCTGAAACCTAATCTTGTTCAAACGCTTGAACATACGCCGGCGATTATACATGGTGGCCCATTTGCAAACATTGCCCACGGCTGCAATAGCCTTCTCGGCACAAAAATGGCTTCAAAGCTCGGTGACTATGTTGTGACAGAAGCAGGATTCGGAGCTGATCTCGGAGCAGAGAAATTCCTTCATATTAAAACGCGGGCTGGAGAATTTTCACCTGCAGCGGTTGTCATTGTCGCAACAGTAAGAGCTTTAAAAATGCATGGAGGCGTGCCGAAAGACAAGCTTGGAATCTCAAATAAAGATGCCATGCTTGCAGGTGCAGAAAATCTTGCGAAGCATATTGAATCGATTGAAAGCTTTGGACTTCCTTATGTTGTAGCGGTTAATCGTTTTGTGTCAGACTCAGAGGAAGAAACGGATGCTCTCATGAAGTGGTGCGAGGAGCATGCTCATCCTGCAGCTCTTACGGAGGTTTGGGAAAAAGGCGGTGCAGGCGGAATAGAGCTTGCAGAAAAGGTGCTTGAAACAATCGGGCATACGGATAATCACTTCGATTACTTATATGATTTAAATGACAGCATTAAGGATAAAATTGAAAAAGTTGCTAAATCTGTTTATGGAGCTAAAGGCGTTGATTTTTCTTCAAAGGCACTGAAGCAAGTAAAAGAATTTGAACAGTATGGATGGTCAAATTTGCCGATATGCATGGCGAAAACGCAATACTCCCTTTCAGATCAGCCTGAGCTTCTTGGCAGGCCGAAGGATTTTACACTGACAATCCGGGAACTGAAGCCATCAATTGGTGCGGGATTCCTGGTTTGTTTAACAGGAGATATTATGACAATGCCCGGTCTGCCGAAAAAACCGGCTGCGCTTTCAATGAGTGTAGATGAAAACGGCAAGCCAAGAGGACTGTTTTGATGTTTGATCCGACTGCTTTTGATAACTTAAAGGTCGTCCTGGAAGGGGCGATTTACGATGCTGATCTTGGCGGAGTCATTACCGTAATAGACCGAAAGGATTTAGTGGATCTTGCCGCCATGTCAAGATGCTACAAAAATACGTTTCAATTAAAAGAAGGAAAAAAAGCAGCTTCCGCTGAATTTCATCTATTGATGAATGTGTCACAATTATCCGGTGAACTGTTAAAAACCGCTGCAGTTCCCGGGTGTGAAGTGATTTTATTCTTCCATGCCCGGACACCTGAAGATGAGACGTATATTAAATCAATCATTGAAGATCATTGGTGCGTTCATCAAGAGGTAACACACAGGATTTCATACGGAGTCCCGTTTGAGGTCTATCATCATACATTTGAAGTGCAATTCAACCGGCTTATCGGGGAAGAACAGATAGATGACTTAATCGCTATGGCTGATCATGCCATCGATACCCTTGAAAAAATAGATGAAGGAGCAAAGTGATGAGTATTTATGACATGAAAATGAAAACCATAAACGGCGCGGAGCAATCTATGAGTTCCTATAAAGGAAAGGTTCTTGTTATTGTGAACACAGCAAGCAAATGCGGCTTCACTCCGCAATATAAGGGACTGCAGGAGCTTTATGAACGCTATCAATCTGAAGGGCTTGAAATCTTGGGTTTTCCTTGCAACCAGTTTATGAGCCAGGAGCCGGGAGACGAAGAAGAAATCAAAAGCTTCTGTGAAATAAATTACGGAGTAACATTTCCGATGTTTGCAAAGGTTGATGTAAACGGCTCTGATGCCCATCCGCTTTTTACACACTTAACAAGCGAGGCGCCTGGTCTCTTGGGTTCAAAAGCTGTGAAGTGGAACTTCACGAAATTTCTAGTAGATCGAAATGGTAAAGCAGTTGAAAGGTTTTCGCCAAATACAGACCCTAAAGAATTGGAAGAGAAAATTCAGCAGCTGTTAAAAGAAGCATAAGCTGACTGAAGTGCTCTTCTTGTCTTGTTATTTATACATTCATCATTTAAAAGAAGAAGCCTGATTAATCGGCTTCTTTTCTTATATCCATTCCAAGGAGGATCCTTCATGAAAATCATTGATGCTCATATGCATATTTCTAAGATTCAAAGCTTTAAGCAAACGGCTGAGACATTATCATTTGTTGATTATTCGATTGCCGGCCTGCAAAAAGAATATGAAGCAGAAGGCGTTGTCGCTGCAATAGCCATGGGTGTGACAGAAACAAAACCTGGGGCATTTCCTGATCCGGAAGCTGAAACACCGATGGGAATTGACCTTGATGGTCCGGTTCCAAACGAGTTTTTTTATTGTCCGGGGATCAACCCTAATAAATTGAATGAACAAAACCTGTTATTGCTTGAAAAGTCGCTTCAGAATCCGCAGACTGCAGGAATTAAAATCTATTTGGGGTATTATCCTTATTATGCCTCTGACAAAGTTTATGGCCCTGTATACGAACTCGCAAAAGCCTACAGACTTCCTGTTGTTTTTCACACAGGCGATACATACTCTGAACGCGGACTTTTAAAATACAGTCATCCGCTTACACTTGACGAAGTGGCAGTCGAAAACCGCGATATCCAATTTATGATGGCGCATTTAGGGGACCCATGGGTGCTGGACGGGGCAGAAGTTGTCAATAAAAATGACAATATGTTTGCAGACTTGTCAGGCCTGATTGTCGGCACTGCCAAGGATATTTCAGATAAAAAACAATCAAGATTCTTTGATCATCTTCTTCATGCTTTGTCTTATTGCGAACACTATGAAAAGCTTTTGTTTGGAACGGACTGGCCATTAATTGGTGTTAAGCCTTTTGTAGATTTATATAAGGACATTATTCCTGATGAGCATCACGAGAATTTTTTTTATAAGAATGCACTGAGATTATTTCCAAAATTAAATATGGTTTTAAAAGAGGATTCTTAAATGTCTGTGCTTAATAAAAATAAACGGGGATAGTTTGAATTCTAAACAAAGGGGTAGTCATATATGAGGAGAAAAATTGCATGGGTAACAGACAGCACGGCAAGCATTGATGCGGAGATGAAAGATCATCCGGACGTCTACTGGGTGCCGATGGTCATCTGTATAAATGATGAAGAATATCTTGACGGAGTGAATCTTCAGGCAGATGATCTTTATGCCTTATTAAAAGACTCATCAAATGCCATTACCACCTCACAGCCGCCGCCAGGTGCATTTGTCGAGCTCTATACGGAGCTTGCAGAGAACTATGATGAAATAGTTTCAATCCACTTATCCAGTTTGCTCAGCGGTACATATACTTCTGCTGTGCAGGCTGCTGCTGAAGTTGATATTCCTGTAACTGTGGTTGATTCTTTGACATTATCTGAGCCTTTAACAAGATTAGTTAAGGCAGCGATAAAAATGCATGAATCCGGTCTTGCACCGGATGAAATTGCCGCAAAGCTTGAAACACTTCGTGAAAATCACCGCACATATGTCCTGATCGGCGATTTAACAAGGCTGCACAAGAGCGGCAGAATGTCGGGGACACAATATTATCTCGGAAGTCTATTAAATATACAGCCCATCATCCGCGTAGAATCAGGCAAGCTTTCCACGGCTGAGAAAGTAAGATCAGAGAAAAAAGCGTTTCAGTATATTATCAATCTAATAAAAAATGGAAATCAAAATCACGGCATTCATGAAATAGCTGTTTTATTCAGCTCCAAACTCGACAAATCTTCTAAACTGTATGAAGTCCTTCAAAAAGAATTTCCGGACATTCATATAAAGCTTGTACCGCTCTGCACAACCATTGGAGTTCATACAGGAGAGGATGTCGTGGGCGTGACGTGGTTTGAAGAATAGGAAGTGTCAATATGAAACAAATCACAGAAAACATAGAAAAATTCGTTAAATGCCGTCTTGAAACAGAGGGCACTGGCCACGATTGGCTCCATATTGACAGAGTGCGCAGAACCGCTCTTAATCTCGCAAAAAAATACTCGTGTGATTTAACCATTATCGAGCTTTCTGCTTTATTGCACGATTTAATCGACGATAAGCTGAGCGATGACATCAGGATGAAAACGGATGAGGTTGCCAATCTTTTAAGAGAAGAAGAACTCGATTCTGATTCGATTCAGGAAGTCCTGACCATCATTTCGACCATTTCGTTTAAAGGCGGAAAAAGAAGAGCGGTTTCTTCAATAGAAGCACAGATTGTACAAGATGCAGACAGGCTGGATGCGATGGGGGCAATTGGCATAGCCAGAGTTTTTTCTTACGGCGGTTCAAAAGGAAACCTTATTTATGATCCTGCCATTCCAACACGTGACAGCATGACCTACGAAGAATACCGTACAATTAAATCAACATCGATTAATCATTTTTATGAAAAACTGCTGAAGCTCAAGGATTTAATGAATACAGAAGAAGGCAAAATGCTTGCGCAGCAGCGTCACCAATTCATGGTCGACTACTTATCTCAATTTTTTCTTGAATGGGAAGGACCGAACAGAGGACTATAAGCCGGGTTCTCTAAATGGCATGACCTCTTACAGCTATGTTAGAATGAGTGCAGAGATTAAACAAGGAGTGACATGGCTTTGAATATCAAATCGATTGAACCGACTCCAAGTCCAAATACGATGAAAGTTATATTAGACGAAGAGCTTCCAGGCGGAAAAAGCAATAATTATAAAAAAGAAACGGCAGAAGGTGCGCCGCAGGTTATTCAGGAAATCCTGAAAGTTGAAGGCGTAAAAGGCGTTTATCATGTGGCTGATTTCCTTGCTGTAGAACGCAATGCGAAATTTGACTGGAAGGAAATTCTCCCTAAAGTCCGCGCTGCCTTCGGAGAAAGTGTTGAAGAGGGTGCAGAAAATAAACCTCAAATCAACGAGCATTTTGGAGAAGTGAATGTGCACATTCAAATGTTCAGCGGAATCCCGATGCAGGTGAAGCTTTCAGATGGGGAGACTGAAAAACGATTTGGACTGCCGGAACGCTTTCAAAAAGCCGTCCTGCAGGCTCAGCAAAATGCAGATAACGTCGTTCTTGAAAGAAAGTGGAATGAACAAGGCGTCAGATATGGAGATTTTGATGAAATCGGGAAAGATGTCGTGGAAGAGCTTCAGGCTGCATACAGCGATGAACGATTAACAAAAATGACAGAAGCCCTTCTGCAAAAAGATAAAGCAGAACCGGTTCCTGCCCGTAAATCTTATGAAGTGGTCCCTGAGATGCTTGAAGATCCCGATTGGACAGTCCGCTATGCCCATCTGGAGCAGATGAATCCGAAAGAAAGTGATTTGCCGGTTTTAGACAAAGCGCTGAATGACGAGAAAGCGTCTATACGCAGACTTGCTGCTGTCTATTTAGGAATGATTGAAGAGCCCTCAGTTCTTCCGTACCTGTACAAAGCTCTGAAAGATAAATCTGTAACGGTCCGGAGAACAGCGGGAGATTGTCTCTCAGACATCGGCGACCCAAGCGCCATGCAGGAAATGATGCTTGCCTTAAAGGATAAAAACAAGCTTGTCAGATGGAGAGCGGCCATGTTCCTCTATGAGGTTGGCGATGAAAGTGCACTGGAGGCCTTAAAACAAGCTGAAAATGACCCTGAATTTGAAGTCAGCCTCCAAATCAAAATGGCCATTGAACGTATAGAAGGCGGAGAAGAAGCAAAAGGCTCTGTCTGGAAGCAAATGACGGAAAGCAGAAAGTAAGAAGCAAAGACTAAATCATCTAAAGTGATTTAGTCTTTTTGTGAGTGGAAATTTAACATATTAGCTGGTCTGATCCTGGAATGAGCGAATCAAAGTGCCCGTATGAGTACACAAATCAGTACAATTTGAGGAAAAGTAGAAACAAAGGGTCTGTATGAGTACACTATTCCATTCAAATCGAAAAAAAGTGGAATCAAAGAGTCTGTATTGATTCCACAAATCTGTTCAAATCGAATAAAAGTGGAAACAAAGAGTCCGAATGATGCCACAAATCCATTCTAATCGAAAAAAAGTGGAATCAAAGAGTCTGTATGATTCCACAAATCCGTTCAAATTGAAGAAAAGTGGAAACAAAGAGTCTGTATGATGCCACAAATCCATTCAAATTGAAATAAAGTGGAAACAAAGGACCCGTATGATTCTACAAATCCATTCAAATCGATTAAAAGTGGAAACAAGGACCCGTATGAGTCCACAAATCTATTCAAATCGAATAAAAGTGGAAACAAAGGACCCGTATGATGCCACAAATCCATTCAAATCGAATAAAAGTGGAAACTAAGGACCCGTATGATTCCACAAATCCGTTCAGATCGAATAAAAGTGGAAACAAAGGACCCGTATGAGTACACAAATCCGTTCCGATCGAATAAAAGTGGAAACAAAGAGTCAGTATGAGTACACAAATCCGTTCCGATCGAATAAAAGTGGAAACAAAGAGTCTGTATGAGTACACAAAACCATTTAAATCGAATAAAAGTGGAAACAAAGGACCCGTATGATTCCACAAATCCATTCAAATCGAATAAAAGTGGAAACAAGGACCCGTATGAGTCCACAAATCTATTCAAATCGAATAAAAGTGGAATCAAAGGGCCCGTATGATTCCACAAATCCGTTCAAATCGAATAAAAGTGGAAACAAAGAGTCCGAATGATGCCACAAATCCATTCAAATCAAATAAAAATGAAATCAAAAGCAGGAAGATTAGGAGCAAATGAGGAGATAATAAAAATGATCATTTTAAAAAGCGAACGAGAAATTAACCGGATGCACGAGGCAGGCAAGCTCCTGGCTGCATGTCATAAAGAAGTTGCGAAACTAGTTAAACCAGGTGTCACGACACTTGAAATAGATGCATTTGTAGATAACTATTTAAAAAAACATGGAGCGACAGCCGAGCAAAAAGGCTATAAAGGGTATGAATATGCAACTTGCGCTTCTGTAAATGATGAAATATGCCATGGATTTCCCAATAAAAAACCGTTAAAAAACGGGGACATTGTCACAATTGATTTCGTGGTTAATTTAAATGGCGCATTGGCGGATTCAGCTTGGACTCATTCTGCAGGCAACCTGTCAGAAGAGGCGCAAAAATTAATGGATGTGACTAAAACAGCCATGTACAAAGGGATTGAGCAGGCGGTCATCGGCAACCGTCTCGGTGATATTGGTCATGCCATACAGTCTTACGCAGAAGGAGAATCTTTTTCTGTCGTGAGGGACTTTACCGGCCATGGCATCGGAAAAACTATGCACGAGGAGCCGACGGTGCTTCATTACGGCAAACCAGGCAAGGGGCTAAGGCTGAGAGAAGGAATGGTCATTACAATCGAGCCAATGTTGAACGCTGGCACTTGGTATTCTAAAATGGATGATAACGGCTGGACAGCACGCACCGTTGACGGCAAACTGTCCGCTCAGTATGAACACACGGTAGCGATTACAAAAGACGGCCCGCTGATTTTAACAGAACAATAAAAACATGTATGAAGCGATTCTCTGTGAATGATAAACAGAGGTCGCTTTTTTATTAATGATAAGCAATTGATCATACAGAATTTTAACATTTTAAGATAATATTTTTGTAAATTATGCGAATATTGTTGAAATACTAAAGAATTCGGACTATAGTATATAACAATACAAATTTAACGGGGTGATGAAAGTGAGCAAAAAAGATCTTAGAATCAAAAGTAAAGTAATCAGCGACGATATGAAACGAATGCCTAACCGCGCCATGCTTCGTGCGGTGGGACTTCAGGATGAGGACTTTCAGAAGCCGATGATCGGCATCGCCTCTACATGGAGTGAGGTCACTCCTTGTAATATACATATTGATAAGCTTGCAGAGCTGTCTAAAAAAGGTGTTAATACGGCTGGCGGAGCGGGAATGATTTTTGGCACGATTACCGTGTCTGACGGGATTTCAATGGGAACTGAGGGTATGCGCTACTCTCTTCCAAGCCGTGAAGTTATTGCAGACTCGATTGAAACAGTTGTGGGAGCTGAGAATTTAGATGGATTTGTTGCAATCGGCGGCTGTGATAAAAACATGCCGGGCTGCATGATCGCCATTGCACGTGCAGAGGTGCCGGCTGTTTTCGTATACGGCGGCACAATTAAACCCGGCAGATTAAACGATAAAGATATTGATATTGTTTCTGCATTTGAAGGTGTAGGCAAATTTAACAATGGCGATATTGACAGTGAAGGATTGCATCAGATTGAATGTCATGCGTGTCCTGGTGCAGGATCATGCGGAGGTATGTATACTGCAAATACGATGGCATCAGCCATTGAAGCTATGGGTATGAGTCTCCCTGGAAGTTCATCCAACCCTGCTGAATCAGAATTTAAGCAAAATGATTGCTATGAAGCGGGACAAGCTGTTTACCGCATGCTGGAACAAGACATTTACCCTAAAGATATTATGACGAAAAAAGCATTTGAAAATGCCATCACAGTTGTCATGGCTCTTGGAGGATCTACAAATGCCATTCTTCATCTTATGGCAATTGCCCATTCCATTGATGTAGATTTATCTCTTGAGGATTTTGAGCGTATTCAAAGAACCGTTCCTCACATCGCAGATCTTAAGCCAAGCGGTAAATACGTGATGCAGGATCTGCACGAAGCCGGCGGTGTGACTGCCGTAATGAAGCTGTTGCTTGAACATGGCTTGCTGCACGGAGACTGTTTAACGGTAACAGGCAAAACAATTGAAGAAAATCTTAGAGAGCAGGAAGGCCTGAAAGAAGGTCAAAAAGTTATTTATCCGCTTGAGCAGGCATTGAGAAAAGATGGCCCGCTTGTTATTTTAAAAGGAAATCTCTCACCAAGCGGAGCGGTTGCCAAGGTTTCCGGACTGAAAGTAACGAAGATGACAGGCCCTGCTAAAGTGTTTGATACAGAAAAGGAAGCAACAGAAGCCGTCTTAACAAATGAAGTTGTTGCAGGCGACGTGCTGATTATTCGCTACGAAGGGCCAAAGGGAGGTCCGGGAATGCCTGAGATGCTGTCTCTATCCTCTATCATTGTAGGAAAAGGATTAGGGGAGAGTGTTGCCCTTCTGACAGACGGACGCTTCTCAGGAGGGACTCATGGCCTTGTAGTAGGCCACATCACTCCTGAAGCTCAAGTAGGCGGACCGATTGCTCTTGTGAAGTCAGGCGACTTAATAACTGTAGACAGTGATAACCGCGAGCTGCACCTCCACGTTTCAGACGAAGAACTGGCAGAAAGAAGACTTACATGGTCTGCTCCGCCGCTTCGCAAACGCGGAGTGTTAGGGAAATACGCCAGAACGGTTTCCTGTGCATCTCAAGGTGCAGTTACAGATGCATTTGAAGATGTAAAGGAACCGCAGAAAACACACTGAGGCTCGGCTGTTGAATTGTCATTCCTCCTGTAGTATTCTTTTACTACATGCGGATGTTTAGGAGGAATGACTATGTCAATGGCATATGAAGAATACATGCGTCAAATGGTGAAGCCAATGCGTGCTGAACTGTCAAACGCAGGATTTAACGAATTAACCACGGAAGATGAAGTAAAAGAATTTATGGAATCTGCGGAAGGAACAACATTGGTTGTTGTGAATTCTGTCTGCGGATGTGCAGCGGGACTTGCAAGACCGGCAGCCACACAGGCTGTTATGCAGGCTGAGCATGCACCGGCAAATCTTGTTACGGTTTTCGCTGGACAGGATAAAGAAGCTACAGCTGCGATGAGAGAGTACTTTGAAGGCCATGAACCTTCATCTCCTTCAATGGCATTGCTTAAAGGAAAAGATGTCGTTCACTTTATTCCACGCCACGAAATTGAAGGCAGCTCAATCGAACATATTATGGATAATCTGCTGCATGCATTTGAAGCTAATAAATAATGGAAAGGATGCCTGATAGGGCATCCTTTTTTATGAATGAAGAAAGATACGGAGTGAAAGACTTTGATTGTAACAACAGCAGGCAGGACAAATCCCGGCATGATTAAACTCGCAGAAGAAATTTCTTTAGATTTAAACGCTGAATATAAGGCCCGTAAGAAACGTTCTGTTGATAAAATGAAGGAAGAATATCATTCGGATGTGCTTGTAGTAGGGAAAAATCGGCTTGAACTACATGAGGCAGGAAAAGCGGATCCTTTTTTCTTTCATCCAAATTCAGCCATGTTCCGTCTGAAAAGATTAAAAAAAGGGGAGAGCGATCCTCTCATTCATGCTGCAGATTTAAAAGAAGGTGACCGGTTTTTAGATTGCACATTGGGACTGGGATCAGACAGCATTATAGCCAGCTATGCAGCGGGTGATACAGGGAAAGTTACCGCTGCAGAAGCGAATGATCTTGTTGCATATCTTGTGGAAAAAGGACTAAGCAAATGGGAAACAGGAATTGCCGAATTTGATAAAAGCATGCGCAGAATACAAGTTGTGGGAATGAATCATTCCGACTACTTGCGTTCTCTAGACACAAACTCATATGATATTGTGTATTTTGATCCAATGTTTGAGGAGCAAATAGAAGAATCACATGGGATAGAGCACTTAAGATCCCTGAGTGTGCATGAGCCTTTATCAGAAGAAATTTTGAAGGAAGCAACACGTGTAGCAAAAAAAAGAGTCGTTCTAAAAAATCATTGGAAAAGTTCCTCATTTGAAGCACTTGGCTTTCAAGTTTATAAACGAAAATCAGCAAAATTCCATTTTGGTGTGATAGAAATAACAGATTCGTGAAAAATAGGATGAGGAGGTGCTCATCTAATGTCAAAACGAAAAAGTGACCCATCAAAATCACAGCTTGGTTCTCCTGAAGTAGAAGGTCAGGGAACAACAGTCAGTGAAACTGGCCGCAAGCAGTCTTCAGCAAATAAAAAGCAAAAACAATAAGCAGTAAAAAACTCATGGCGGGCGCCATGAGTTTTTTCAATCTGTAATTTCTGCGAAAATAAAATATGCCAGAGTCACGAATGATGCAATAATAAACACTGATTCAAAACCCATTTTGATTCACTCCAATAGTGTGAAAGTATTTTATTTCCAACATCCCCTTTAGTGTAAACTTTTTCATATCTTTTTAAAACCCTTTTGAGGCAATGGATTTTCTTTTTTGCGAAAAATTTCTATAAATTTAGAATTTATCTATGATAGAATAATATTATAATAGGAAGACTGGGAGGAAGACATAACATGATGAACAAATGGATGCGGAAAACGCTTGTCATCTTATTTACAATTGCAACCTTCGGAATGGTTGCTCCTCCAGCTGCCCTCACAGTCGAGGAACATTCCTCTGAAGATTCAACCGCTAAATTAACAAACTCAGACAAACATTTCTTCACCGATGAAACCGCTTACTGGCAACAGCCCAAAGAAAACTGCCTATCAACTTTTGTAGCAGCTGCCGAGGTTCAATCCTTTCAGAAATTCGGAGACAAAATCGGAACCGTCATAGAGGATGAATTCAGACAGATCATTCTTCCGAAGATGGAAGAAGCGATTAAACAATATGTTGATGAGTACTCTGATGAAGATATCAGGGATTTGGCAATCTCAAAGAAACCTGCAGACGGAAAAGGCGAGAAAATTTTTCACTTATATAATAAACAAACGGGACAGGATGTCCTCAGATTTCATGTCCGCCGCGATCATCCGCCAAAGCAGGGATATTGGTTCAACTTTCACTATCACACGCACCATGATTCATTTCAAAAGCATCATGAACTTGGCAGCATCTACTGGAATCAGAATATGCCGCCGAATTGGATGACACATTAAAGGGGTGCAATGTCCATTGAGCAAATACACAATCGATGAAATGGTGATAACGACGAAAGAAATGCTGAATGACAGGGGTGTTACATTAGAGGATATCGCTGATATTGTGATGACACTTCAGCGAAAGTACATTCCGAATATAACGCTTGAAGATTGTGTGGAAAATGTAGAGAAGGTTTTAAATAAACGGGAGATTGTACATGCCGTTTTAACAGGCCTGGCACTTGATCAGCTTGCTGAACAGAAACTGCTGCCGCAGCCGCTGCAGCATCTTGTTGAAACAGATGAACCTCTTTATGGCATTGATGAAATCATACCGCTTTCCATCGTAAATGTATACGGCTCTATCGGCTTGACCAATTTTGGTTATTTGGATAAAGAAAAATTCGGCATTATCAAAGCTCTGGATGAACACAGCGGAAATCGTGTCAATACATTCCTTGATGATCTTGTTGCAGCCCTTGCAGCTGCTGCTGCAAGCAGGATGGCACATCGGGCCAGAGATATTGCAGATGGCAGACAGACACAGGCAACAGTATAAAGATTCAAATGCATGAAATCATTTCATGCGTTTTTTTTGCTTTCAGTATGAAACTTTTCGTCTGCCCAAACGTATAGGCAAAAGGAAGATATCGAATAAAGATGTATATTTTATGACGAAACATCAAAATACTTAACAAGCAATCTTTTATTCAGTATAATGAAAAAGTTAACGTAATGTTTAGGAGGAAATGGTAGATGTCAATTTTGCAAGGAATGCTTGACACGTACGCACAATTTTTCAATTGGGAAATGTGGGGAGAAGTTCTTACTGATCCAGTTGCATGGGGACTTATCGGTACATTAGTAATTCTCGAAGGGTTATTATCAGCAGATAATGCTCTTGTACTGGCTGTAATGGTTAAACATTTACCTGAAAAACAGCGGAAAAAAGCTTTATTCTATGGTTTGCTTGGAGCATACATCTTCCGTTTCATTGCAATCGGTGTCGGTGTATTCTTAATTAAACTATGGTGGGTTAAGATTCTAGGTGCAGCATATCTTGCATGGCTTGCTGTAAAATACTTCATGGATAAATCAAAAGAAAATGCTGAAGGTGAAGAAGAGCACGGCGGTATTAATAAAAAAGGTATTCTTATTCGTCTTTTCGGTACATTCTGGGGAACAGTTGTTGCAGTTGAATTAATGGATATTGCATTCTCTGTAGACAGCGTTCTTGCAGCATTCGGCGTCAGTGAGCAGGTATGGGTTCTTCTTCTTGGAGGAGTTCTAGGTGTTCTTATGATGCGTGGAGTTGCAGGAGTATTCCTTAAATTGATTGACAAAGTTCCTGAACTTGAAACAACTGCGTACATCTTAATTGCACTTATCGCAGTGAAAATGGGATTAAGTGTCGCTCACATTCATATTGAGCACTCAGTATTCTTCATTATCATCCTTGTGATGTTTGCAGGTACATTTGCTCTTAATTATTACCGTAAAAAAACTAGTCACAGCAACAGCACTGGCGTTTAATCCGTCAGCATAAAAAAGCCGCACCCTGCGGCTTTTTTTATTTGTCTTCTTTTTCTAAAGGATTCCCCTGAAATACAAATAAAAAATGGAGATCAGTCCGATTGATGTCAGTCCGTCTAACACCATATAGCTTTTAAGCGTCATAACTTCAATTACTTCTTGAGTCAGCTCCTGCCGCTGTCTATAAGGAATATTCCTGTTAATTAACATCCTCATGTTTTTCACCCAATTTCCATGATAATTTCCATCATATGGTGAAGTTGGCATAAAAGTTACAGGGTCCAATGTCTATTCGGCAAAAAATCAATATGTTACTATTTTCATATATATATTGTTCGAAACAGTCAGAAAATCCTTCTAGGAGTTATACATATATGACAAAAATCAAACTGCTTGCTCTCATCATTTCGCTATCAGCGATGTTTTCAATCTATCAATATGTTTTTGCAGATGTTCCCTCAGGCAGTCTTCTTGAAAATCATTCGCTTTCTTCTAAAGTATCGCTCTCATCCGGCTCAGCGCTTAACAAAATGGTTTACTTACCTGATCAATCCTTTTCAGAGCAGGCTGCAGAAGATATGGTGAACCATTTAAATCAAGTTCATCCTGTTATTTTGGAAAAAGCAATGCAGCACAACGTGACAATCAAACTATTTACAGGGAAGCTGACCGAAGAAAAGGGGCTAGAGCACTTAAGAGGACTAACTCCAAAGGGACATTCAACCAAATCCGACTGGGACAGCGTGCCTGGAATGACAGAAGATAATCGAGTCTTCGTCAAGATAGGACATAGTCAATTTGGGAGGGGCCATGGTTCTGTTTCTCTGGAGCTTCATGAGTTTGCGCACGCCGCTGACCGGAATGTGTTTGCAAACATTAGGAAGAGCCCTTTTTATTTAAATATATGGAAACAGGAGTCCGGCATGCTTTTTCCAGGCAAAACATACTTTGAACGTTTTCCTGAAGAATATTTCGCAGAGATTTTTGCGATGTATTATTTGAATGAAAAAACAAGAGATGAGCTGCGTGAAAAAGCTCCGCTATCCTATCGATTTATTTCCAAACTTCACAAAACGGTAGAAAACGAGTGAAACTTCCTATACAATTATCTCTAGTATCTATACGAAGGAAGTGTCTTTAAATGAAGCAATATTTGGACTTATGCAAGCATGTGCTCGAATCAGGATCCGTGAAAGAAGACCGGACAGGAACTGGAACAATCAGCACATTCGGATATCAAATGAGATTTGATTTAAAAGAAGGATTTCCTCTTTTAACAACGAAAAAGCTTCACTTGAAGTCAATCATACATGAACTAATCTGGTTTTTGCGGGGAGATACGAACATCAAATACCTTCAGGAAAATGGAGTGCGCATTTGGAATGAATGGGCCGATGAAAATGGCGAGCTTGGTCCTGTTTATGGACATCAGTGGCGCTCATGGGCAGGGGCTGACGGAGAGACGGTTGACCAAATTGCAAAGGTGATTGACCAGATTAAAAACAATCCTGATTCACGCAGACTTATTGTCAGTGCATGGAATCCTGCAGATGTCGATAAAATGGCACTGCCGCCATGTCATTGTTTTTTTCAATTTTACGTAGCTGACGGCAAGCTGTCCTGTCAGCTTTATCAGCGCTCTGCAGACGTTTTCCTTGGTGTTCCATTTAACATTGCATCCTATGCTCTGTTAACGCTGATGGTAGCCCATGTGACGGATTTAGAGCCGGGTGAATTTGTTCATACATTTGGAGATGTGCATATTTATAAAAATCATCTTGAGCAGGTAGACCTTCAGTTAACACGCGATGTGCGGCAGCTTCCAAAAATGAAACTGAATCCTGCTGTAAAATCCATTTTTGATTTCACATATGAAGATTTCACTTTAGAAGGCTACGATCCTCATCCTCATATAAAGGGAGCGGTCAGCGTATGATTTCCATGATTGTGGCAATGGATAGAAACCAATTGATCGGGCGCAACAATGATCTTCCTTGGCGGATTCCGGCAAATCTTGCTTATTTCAAGAAGATTACGATGGGGCATCCGATATTAATGGGAAGAAAAACGTTTGAATCAATCGGAAAACCTCTGCCCGGAAGAGAGAATATCGTCCTCACAAGAAATGATCAGTATTCACAAGAAGGAATCAAAGTCATTCATTCTTTGGATGAAGTGCTTGTAAATGAAGCTTATGCAGATCAAAATCTCTTTATCATTGGCGGGGCTGAAATTTTTAAAGAGTGTCTGCATTCAGCGGACAGACTGTATGTGACGAAAATAGATGAAACGTTTGAGGGAGATACTTATTTTCCTGAGTTTAAAGAAGAGCAATACAAAATCATTCATCGGGAAAAAGGTCCAAAAGATGAAAAAAATCCGTATGACTATGAATTTATCGTTTTTGAAAAATAGAAGATGCAATCAACAGTCTCTCGCTTGACGAGAGGCTTTTCTTAAAAGATAAGAAAGTATAAAATTTTGCGCTTTGATGGCAAGCGGAGTCGCCCAACTCCTCGGCCAGAACGGCTCCGCCAGTAAAGGCAAAAAGCGCCTTTACTGGCGGAACCTTATCTGTCTGTCGGAGCTAAACGGGCGATTCCGGTTTTCTTGTGCACAGCTGGAGGAAGAAACACGATGTTGAGAATGTTATTTACCGTTATTTACGGAATTGGATATTTAATTTACAGTTTGCCGACTTTAAAAAGAGTCAAGAAAATAGACCCAAGGCTATCTGTCCAAAAAAAAGATGAAGCTGTCCATGAGCTTCCAAAAAACTGGGCAAGGTCACTCGTTCGTTCCTCCGGATCAACTGTAAGTGTAAAAGGGGAAGAAAACATGCCGGCAGGGCCAGTCCTTATTGTCAGCAATCATCAGAGCAATTTTGATATTCCGGTGCTGATGAGTTCACTGAAGAAGCCTGCAGGTTTTTTATCTAAAGTGGAAGTGAAAAAAATGCCGTTTCTTCCTCAGTGGATGGAAGTGATGAATTGTGTGTTTGTTGACCGCAAAAACAGAAGACAGGCAGTGCTTTCTCTAAAAGATGGCGCAGAAAAATTGAAAGCAGGACATTCCCTGATTATTTTTCCGGAGGGCACAAGAAGCAAGGGAGAAGATTTGGCCGAGTTCAAAACAGGTGCCTTGCGCATGGCAGCGGGCGCAGGCGTCCCAATCGTTCCTGTTGCTATTGACGGGACCTATGACATCATGGAAAAGCATGGCGGCTGGAGGTTTAAATCTTCAAACGTCAAAGTAACAGTGTGCGAGCCATTTTTTCCAGAAGATTATACAGGGAAAGATTTAAAGAAAACGGCTGAAGAATTAAGGCTTACAATCGCAAAAACTCTCAGGAGGCTAAGCCTCTGAGAGTTTTTTGTTTATCTTATATAAATGGTACATCCGGTACATAGAACAGAACACAGAAAAACATGGCTGCACTGCCCGCTAAAACGAAGCCGTGCCAGATGGCGTGATGATAGGGGATTCTTCGCCATACATAGAAAATCGCTCCAATCGTATACAGCAGTCCTCCAGTAAGCAGAAGCGCAAATCCCTCAGGACTTAAAAATGCATACAGCGGTTTAATGGCGATAATAATCAGCCAGCCCATCAGGATATAGGCGAGAGTTGATAAAATAACAAACTTCTTAACAAAGAAAATTTTCAGCACGATTCCTGCGATTGCAAGTCCCCAAACAATACCAAGCAGGGTAAAACCCAATGTTCCCCTGAGAGGCACAAGCAGAAATGGTGTATATGTGCCTGCAATCAGCAAGTAGATGGCGGAATGATCCAGAATTTCAAAAACATCCTTTGCCTTGCGGTGAGGTATGGCATGCAGCAAGGTTGAAAAGAGATATAAAAGGATCATCGTTGCGCCAAAGATTGAAAAGCTGACAATATGCCAGGCGTCCCCATATTTAGAGGCAAAAATAATCAGATAAACCAGTGCCGGTATACTGAGCAGGACACCGATCCCATGTGTTATCGCATTTGCAATTTCTTCTTTAATCGAGTATTCCATTTTGCACTGCCTCCTTTTGCATGGTTTGCAGATTTTCGGTTAAGGACTGAAGGAAATCAAGGCCTTCGATGGTTATTTTCGTTCCGGCCCGTCCCCGCCCTTTTGTCACATAATCATTCTTCTCGAGAAAATCGAGTCGATGCCTCACCTGCTGAGGGGTTAGGGGATGACGTGAATTCTTGCTGCTGTCAGAGATCATTCTCCGGCTTGCAGGCTCTCCGTCCTCATTGCTTGAACGGATGGATTCCAGAATAAAAAGATACTCCTGTTTATCCATAAGAGTCAGCGGCTTATCCTTTTGATTTTTAGGGTCTTTTTTCTGTTTGGCAGGCTCCTGCGTCATAAACGGATCTTTAGGAAGATCGTGCAGCTGGATGGAACGGCCGTCACAGACTGTGAGTAAATAATCCATTGTATTTTTAAGTTCCAGCACATTTCCAGGCCATTGGTAGTTTGTGAGAATGTCCAATACCTTTTTATCCATGCGGATGTCCTGGCTCCGCTGTTTAATAAATGAAGCGGACAGGATTGGAACGTCGCTGCTGCGTTCGGTTAAAGACGGCAAGGTCAGCCTTAATACGTTAAGATAATAGTAAAAGTCTTCCCGCAGTCTGCCTTCTTCAATTAAAGATGTTAATTGTACAGCGGATGATGCAATGATCCGGACGTCCACTATGACGGATTTGGATGAGCCAATTTTCTGCACTTGTTTATCCTGCAGGACGCGAAGCAATTGGGCTTGAAGCTTGAGGCTCAGGCTTGAAATTTCTTTTAGAAAAATAGTTCCGCCATCGGCTTCTTCAAATAGTCCTTGTTTATGATCATTTTCATTGCCGAAAAGCTCATATTCAAGGGCATCTTCTGAATATGTACTGCAGTTAATGGCCGCAAACGGCTTTTCTGACCTTTCAGACTCATGATGAATGGCGTGTGCAAACATCTGTTTGCCGCTGCCGGTCGGTCCTTCTATAATAATCGGCAAATTTGCTTTTGCGAGCTTTTTGGCGAGAAATTTTTTTTCAATGATAAGTGGATGTTCTCCAATAATATCTTCAAAAGATGCATATTTTTCGATGACTTTCATCTCCTTGAATGATTAATTGGTTTTATTATAACACCCAAACACAACTAAATGGAACCAATAAAATTAATTTTTTGATTTTAAATTACAAATAGGATTGGTGCATTTTCATCAATACCTTTTTAATTTTTCTACTAATCGCCTGAATTGAGAGGGGTTTTCAAACTGTTCCTCTGACCAGTTTTCTTTGATCCACTGAGTTAATTCATGTGCTGAATTAAAAACCTCACCGCTTGTATCCTCTTTTCTGATCATAAAACGCCCGTTGTCTTCATCTGCTACGACAAGACACGGAAGCGCTCCGCCAGGAGACTTTAGTTCGAATTCCATAAGAAAAACCTCCAATGTAAAGAAATTATGAGAATTTTTTAATAATAACTTTTAATTTCGAATATTCATGATATAATGTTCCAATTAAATCATTGATGCAGAAAGGATTTTACCGATGAAACAAATGATGAATCTTGAACCATCCCTTCATGTGGCAGACATCTTAAAGGCGCACCATTTGTTGAAAGATGTTGTTATTCATACACCTCTTCAAAAAGATGAACGCCTTTCTGAAAAATATGATTGCAATGTTTACTTGAAAAGGGAAGATCTTCAGATTGTCCGTTCTTTCAAGTTAAGAGGCGCCTATAACAAAATTAAACAGCTGACGAAAGAAGAAACCGTTAATGGTATTGTTTGTGCCAGTGCCGGGAATCATGCACAGGGTGTGGCGTATTCCTGCAAGCAATTGAATATTCACGGCAAAATCTTTATGCCATCCACAACCCCAAGACAAAAAGTTTCCCAGGTAGAGCTTTTCGGACGAGGGCATGTTGAAATCATTCTAACGGGCGATACGTTTGATGATTCATACAAAAAGGCAAGAGAATGCAGTGAATCCGAGGGAAGAGCCTTTATTCATCCATTTGATGATTTAGAGGTTATCGCAGGGCAGGGAACGATTGCAATTGAAATTTTGAATGACTGCGATGCAGAGCTTGATTACGTGTTTGCAAGTATTGGGGGAGGCGGACTGATCTCAGGCATCGGAACTTATTTTAAACAAGTTTCCCCGGGCACAAAGATCATTGGCGTTGAACCTGAGGGCGCCCCGTCGTTTGCGGAATCGATTACAGCAGGTGAAGTAATAGAGCTCGACAATATTGATAAATTTGTTGACGGAGCAGCAGTGAAGAGGATTGGAGATCACAATTTTTCAATCTGCAGACAGACAGTGGATGATCATATCCTTGTGCCAGAGGGAAAAGTTTGCACCACCATTTTAAGTCTGTACAATGAGAATGCAATTGTTGCCGAACCTGCAGGTGCTCTTCCAATCGCAGCACTTGATTTTTATAGAGACGAAATCAAAGGCAAAAATATTGTCTGTATTGTGAGCGGAGGAAATAATGACATTGGCCGGATGCAGGAAATGAAAGAGCGCTCGCTGATGTACGAAGGCCTTCAGCACTATTTTATTGTGAATTTTCCGCAGCGTGCAGGCGCCCTCAGGGAATTTCTTGATGAAGTGCTTGGTCCGAACGATGACATTTCCAGATTTGAATATACGAAAAAGAATAATCGCGACAGCGGTCCTGCATTTGTCGGAATTGAGCTCAAAAACAAAGAGGATTACACGGGCTTGCTGAATAGAATGCAGCGAAAAGGTTTTCCATTTACTGAAGTAAAAAAAGACAGCAGTCTATTTCATCTTTTTATCTAATTTAAGATAAAAATTTTAGCCGGGGGTGACACAATTAGACAGACTTCTGCATATGGTTGGGTTATAATATAAGAAACGGGTGAAAAAGAGGATTGATAACTTGTTATTCAAGAGCCTAGAGTTCAAGCTGTTAAATGGACATAAGGTAAAAATCACAGATATTCCAGTATTGGAGGAAGATAATCAATACCGATTTCTCGTTCAAATCCGCCTGCAGACGTTTTTATCAAAAATCACCTCACAGAAGCATCCAAATGATGTCTATTCGTTCAGGGATTACTTAAAAAAATCAATAAAGTGGCCAGATTATGAAGCCATTTATCAACCAGTCATTTTAAAACATAACGCATAGCACACCGGAAGACCGCATTAACAATAGCGGTCTTTTCTTCTTTTTAGGCTCTTTTCGTAATTTTATACCATATATAAACCGTGAGTGGATTGCAGCGGAAGGAACGGACAAGTTTATCATTAAAAACAACAATCTATGCGAAAACTGCCTTTTTTAATGAGAATAAAATATCCATTTTATTTAAAAGCTAAAAATGGGTTTTCCATAAGAATTGAAAGCAAATAAGATTGAAACATCTTTAATTGAGGGTATAATACAAGATAGTTAGTTAGATTAATAGGGAAGTGATACCGTTGACAAAGGTTAAAATTGTGACTGACTCCACAGGAGATCTTAGTCATGAGATGATTGAAAAATACGATATAAAAGTAGTTCCGCTGACGATCGTCATCGACAATGAATCGTACCTTGACCGTGTGGACATAGAACCGGAAGAATTTATTAAAAAGATGAAAGATGCGGACGAGCTTCCGAAAAGCTCGCAGCCGCCTGCTGGAAAGTTTGCAGAAGTATATGATGAACTCGGTGCAGACGGCAGCAGCATCATTTCTATACATATGACAGGAGGCATGAGCGGCACCGTTCGTTCAGCCGAAAGTGCAGCGGGTATGACTGATGCGGATGTTACGGTCATCGACTCCATGTTTATCTCAAGAGCACTTGCTTTTCAAGTGATTGAAGCCGCAAAAATGGCCCAGGCGGGTGCCTCTAAACAGGAAATCCTCGACCGGATTGAACACATCCGCAAAAACAGCCAGCTTTTCGTCACGGTTGACACGCTTGATAACCTTGTTAAAGGCGGAAGAATTGGCAGAGGAAAAGCGATGATCGGCTCCCTTCTTAATATCAAGCCGATTGCGTCACTTGCTGATGGTGTCTACACTCCTGTAACAAAAGTGCGCAGCCACTCACAAATTGTTAAATTTCTGGCCAAGCAGTTTGCAGAAGATGTGAAAAACAAAACAGTAAAAGCGGTTGGCATTGCGCATGCAGATTCCCTGGCGCTTGCAACAAACCTTAAAAATGCTCTGCTTGAAATGAATGCAGACTACCCAATTGATATTTGCTATACAACACCTGTTATTTCAACACATACAGGTCCAGGTGCTATAGGATTTATGTATTTTGCTGAATAGGGCTGAAGAACGCATGGAGAAATCCATGTGTTTTTTGTGCGTATTATAATGATTCAAATCTAGTCAGGCGGAAGTTTAATAAGAAATAGAATTAGGTTTATAGAGAGGCAGGTTAGTTTATGTTACACAAAAAAAGTGCAGAAGGGTTAGACGTTCAAACAGCTTCGTTACAAAGCTACATTCGTTCTTCAGAAAAACAAAAAACACTATACAACCGTACATTATTTGTTGTCGGTATTTCTCAAATTTTTGGTGGTGCAGGATTAGCAGCAGGAGTTACTGTGGGGGCACTACTTGCACAGCAAATGCTTGGTACTGATGCGTTTGCTGGAATTCCTTCAGCTCTATTTACTTTAGGGTCAGCAGGAGCAGCTTTATTTGTTGGGAGACTTTCTCAACGTTATGGACGTCGTATAGGTCTGACAGCGGGTTTCATGATTGGTGGACTTGGAGCGATAGGAGTCATAATTGCAGCAATTATGAATAGTGTATTTCTGTTATTTACTTCCCTGCTTGTTTATGGTGCAGGGACAGCAACAAATTTACAAGCCCGTTATGCTGGTACGGACTTGGCGAATAGGAAACAGCGAGCGACTGCTATTAGTATTACTTTGGTTTTTACAACTTTTGGTGCAGTTGCAGGTCCAAATTTAGTGAATGTAATGGGGAATTTCGCTCTCTCTATCGGTGTTCCGTCACTTGCAGGTCCTTTCATTTTAGCAGCAGCGGCATATGCCTTAGCAGGTGTTGTCCTTTTCACCATGCTTCTTCCAGATCCATTAGTTTTAGCTAGATTGATAGAAGCATCAAACCAAGAACTTAGTGATAAAGGACATTTAGCAACAACTGAAAATACAGAAAACAAAAAAGGCATAATCGTTGGTGCAGCTATTATGGTTCTTACTCAAATTGTAATGGTAGCTATTATGACAATGACACCCGTTCATATGAGACATCATGGACATGACTTGGGTGCAGTAGGTCTTGTTATTGGGTTTCATATAGGCGCCATGTATCTCCCTTCGCTGGTTACTGGTATCCTTGTTGATAAGCTGGGGCGTACTGCAATGGCTATTGCTTCTGGAACTACATTGCTTATGGCAGGTTTAATAGCAGCATTTGCACCAGGAGATTCTATGGTTCTCCTAGTCATTGCTCTTTCTTTACTTGGATTAGGTTGGAATTTTGGCTTGATAAGCGGGACTGCACTTATTGTTGATTCTACTCAAATTTCTACCCGGGCCAAAACTCAAGGTACTGTGGATGTTTTGATTGCGTTGTCAGGAGCTGCAGGCGGAGCCTTATCGGGAATGATTGTGGCAGGTTCAAGTTATCCAGCATTATCATTTGCTGGAGGGATTTTGTCCTTATTACTAATTCCAGTGGTAATATGGTCTCGTAAAGGTAAAAAATAAAAATCTATGTTTTACGAAAACAGTATTTTCTGGAGAGTGCCATAAACAGCAATGTGGGCGACGGCAACTCATTCTAAATTAAAAGCTCTTTTCGTAAATATTGTTGCTATTAGATAGATGTTAAAAAACCTTAGTGGAGCGGAAAGGAACGGGCATCATTTGTAATGAAAAACAACAACCTATGCGAAAACAGCCAAATCAAAAAACGGATTTCCCGCCGGGAAAATCCGTTTTTTTCTGCTTAAACTTCAGGTACCTTCGTTTCTGTCGGTCCTGCATAACCCTCTTTATACTGCTCATCAATCATATCGCGCACATCTTTCATTGACATGCCTTTTTCATGTTCGATTATAGCTTTTGCAGCAATTTCAAGGCACACTCCGCATTTTGTTCCGTGATCATCCCAAATGATGGCCCCGTTTTCTTTGCGTTCTTTAATGAAACAATTTCCATTATCTTTGTGACCGGCTGATTCACCGCATCCGCAGTAGCATGGCATGTAGCTTAATAGCTCTTCATGCTCTGCAGCTGCCTTATACAGGGTTTTGATTTCATCAGGCTGTTCATTAAGAAAGGAGGGGAGGACAGATGCTGACTTCGTTTCTTCCTGAATATCCCCATTCTTATTAAAGGAGGAGTGGCCGCCGTGTTCGTGTTTTTCTTCACTGCTGCCGTTTTCCTGACACGCTGTTAGTAAAACAGAACCTGCCAAAAATGCTGTCATGACGAATTGAACGCTTACTTTCAAAGGAATTCACCTGCTTTAGTTAGATACTCATACTCTATCATATCTGACCGCTTCAACAATTGAACAATTTATGAATTCCCATCACATATAGATATATATAAAGGGGTGTGGGGATGGCTGCTAAAAGAGTTCTGTTCTTTGGTGATTTCGGCGTGGATGATATCGTTGCTTTGATGTACAGCTATTATGATAATGAAACAGAAGTGATCGGCATTGTTGCGGATTATGGAAATGTATCCAAGCAGACAGCCATAAACAGCGCACGATATTTTACAATGCTGACCAAGACAAGCAATATTCCAATTATTGGCGGGGCAGCAAGACCGCTTACTGGTGAAAATCCTGTTTATTATCCTGAGGTACATGGTGAACAGGGGCTTGGTCCGATTGTTCCTGAGATTGAAGCTTCCCAAGGTGATTTTGAAAATTTTGAGCTGATCCGCAGCCTTATTATTCAGTACAATTATGATGTAACCATTGTGAATGTGGGCCGTTTGACATCTCTTGCAACTGCTTTTGTTTTATTTCCGACAGTGCTTGGCAAGGTTAAAGAGATTTTTGTCATGGGAGGGGCGTTTCTTTATCCGGGAAATGTATCACCGGTTGCGGAAGCAAATTTTTACGGCGATCCCGCTGCAGCAAATCTGGTGATGACCGTCGCAAAACGAGTCACCATTTTTCCGCTGAACGTCACCAATTATGCGATCATACCTGAAGAGGTGATTAGCGATTTAGATCAGTTTTATCAGGAAAACAACGATAAAGTGGGAAAACTTCTTAAACCGATGATTGACTTTTATACAAATTTTTATAAAAAAAATACGCCGGAAATAGCGGGCGGACCTTTGCATGACCTATTGACTCTTTGGGCTGCAGTGAGGGAAAATCAAATCACATTTGTAGAAAAACCTGTGAAAATTATTCTTGAATCTGAATATGCGAGGGGGCAGAGTATAGCAGACTTCAGACCTTATCAAACACTTGCTGATTACCCCATTCACCGGATTGCGGTTAAATTTAATTATGACGCTTTCTTGGCTGATTTTATCAAGGTCATGAAGGGCGGATAAATGTGTCGATCTGTTGAACGGTGAAACCACTTTCAAGCATATGCTTCCCATTCCTTGAATGTTTTGTTAAACTTTTCATATTGGATTAAAAGGAAAGGTGACACCTTCAATGAAAAAACATTACATACTATTATTTGTACTTGCTATTACTCTTTTAACAGGATGCGGCTCAATCGGAATTAAAGGTGCGCTTAATTATGAAATTGATGATTTTTCCTACATAAATCAGGATGGGAAAACGGTAGGTTTAACTGACCTAAAAGGGGAAGTATGGGTAGCGAATTTTATTTTTACAAGCTGTGATACGGTTTGCCCGCCAATGACAGCACATATGACCGAATTGCAGAAACAGCTGAAAGATGAGGGATTAGATGTGCGTCTAGTATCCTTCAGTGTAGATCCTGAGGTTGACACGCCTGGAAAATTAAAGGAATTTGCAGGCAGATATCCTTTATCCCTTGAAAATTGGGATTTTCTGACCGGATATTCTCAGAAGGAAATCGACAATTTTGCTAAAAGCAGCTTCAAAACAATCGTTCAGAAGCCAGAAGGACAGGATCAAGTCATTCACGGCACGCTGTTTTATTTAATTGATCAGAACGGCAAGGTTATGAAAGACTATGATGGAGTAGAAAATGTAGCTTATGATGAAATTATTGAAGATGTAAAAAAAATAAAATGAGGTAAATATCCGCTGCTTGCGGATTTTTTTATGTCTCGCGTTTGAAAGTTCAGCAATATTTAACCACTCGTTTTTCGCTGTAACTGTACGCAATTACATGATATAATCATAGGCTAAAACAACGATGAAAGGGGATGATGACGATTCGAAGCCTGTTTATTTTGTGTTTGGGATTATTGATGCTGCTCTCCGGCTGTGATGCCTTTTCAGGAAAACCTGCTGATGTGGCTTCAAAACCGGTTAATAATAAAGAGTATCTGATGAAGGAACCCATCCCCAAAAACTTTGTTCCCAGTAATTTAAATGTAGTTGCTATAGGGGATTCTTTAACAGCTGGAGTAGGCGATGCCGATAATAACGGCGGCTATGTCGGCGATGTCAGCGATCTTCTGCAGCGGGAAGAAAACATTTCGTCTGTTGATGTGTCCAATTTTGGAGTCAGAGGTCATAAAACGTCCGATTTAATAAAAGTTCTGGGGAAAGAAAAAGTCATTGAAAAATTGAGAGATGCCGACATCATTTTGATGACCATCGGCGGAAATGATATTATGAAGGTTACACGCAATCATATTATGAATCTTGAACTTGAACCATACCGCAAGGAACAGCCTCTGTTTGAAAAACGGTTCAAAAAAATCATTGATACAGTCCGCATAGCAAATCCTGATGCAGTCATCGTTTATACAGGTTTATATAACCCTTTTAAATTTATGCTTCCTGAGCTCAGTGAAATTGATACGATTGTGGAAGAATGGAACCAGGCTTCAAATCGTATTATTATGAAAGACGGCAACGCCATATTCGTTCCGACGGAAGACCTTTTTTCTTCTAAATCGGTTGGGAAACTTCTTTATATTGATGAGTTTCATCCGAGTGAAACAGGGTATTCATTAATAGCAGACAGGGTATATTCAAGTCTCTCAGACTAGATTTAAAAAGATTGGATGATTACTGAATGAGAAAATGGAAAATAGCCTTTATTGTTTTACTCAGCTTAAACCTTATCTTTCTGCTCTTTCTTATCGTCTCGCCGTTTTTGCCTGCTGAACGGCCGAAAACGGAGACTGCGGAGCTTACAAGCTCAGATACAATTCCTTTTACTGTGAGTTCTTCTAAAAAAGATCTCAATATGCTGATTAATTATTACTTGGTTAAAGAAGCAAAAGCAAAAGAGCTGAATTATAGGGTAGAGCTTGAAGAAGAAGTGAATTTATACGGAACCGTAAAAGCATTCAATAAAGACGTTGATCTTACTCTTTCCTTTGATCCCAAAGTGAAGGAAGACGGCAATATGCTGCTGAAGGTGAAGCGATTATCTATTGGCCGCCTGCCAATTCCAGTTCCATACGTCATGAGCTATATTAAAAAGACTTATCCATTGCCGGAATATGTGTACATTGATCCGAAGAATGAAAGCATTGATGTTCAAATTACGGAGCTTAAATTTAAAAACAACCTGCGCGCTAAAGCGGAATCATTTGACCTGAAAAATGATGATATTAAATTCAAACTTTATGTTCCGATGGATATTCAAAATTGAGTACGTTTAAAACACCATATTCTTCTGTGAATATGGTGTTTTCTTTTTCCTGAAAATGATTCAAAAGACACCGTACTAAAAATATCCGGCATTAAAAATGAATGATTATGGGAACATCGTTTTCTAAGCAAACCTTTTCACAATGGTGTTCATTTAAAAGGTAGGAAGTAAGTCATATATTCAGTGAACTCAGCAGATTTATTCAGAGTAGAAGGAACAAAATGAAGCATGTATACTAGGAAAAGATTTAGTCGAAATTAGGCGGTTTAGGACCTGCCGGCAAAGGAGGCAGCCCTCATGAAATGTCATTATTGCGGAGAAAAAGAGATAGAAAAATTCTCAAACTACTGTCCGCATTGCGGAAAAAGATTATTTATGGATGACAGAGAACGGAAACACTATCGTTTATCTAAACGCTCATTATACATACTTCCAGCGGCAAGCTTAGCTTTGGTAACAGGTCTATTATTTGCTGCATACGAACTCGAAGCTGCCAAAAATGAAAAAGTAGTCACTCTTCAAAGAAAGACGGAGCAAGCAGCTTTAGCAGGGGAATATAGGAAAGCTCTTCACTATGCTGAACAGGGCATCCAAATAAGAAGTGATTATGATGTTTTGAAACAGGAAAAAGAGCTGATCGTACAGATGCAAGGTTATCAACATGATTTAGAACAAATAAAAAAGCATATTCAAAACAGCAACTATGAGAAAGCCTCTAAAGAGATTGATCTTTTAACGAGAATCATCAGCGGGCATTCATCCCCCCTATACAGCCTGCTGCAGTCTGAACTCATCAAAGCAGATATGCATGTAACAGTTGGAGAAATCAAAGAACAAATAAATGAATTGAATTCAATCGAACAGCTGGCTGAAAAACTCAAAGAAATTACTGTACTTGACGCTGCTGAAGCGGACATTGTGAAAAATCAAATCAAATCCAAAATGGTCATGATCGGGTCATCGAACGCAGAAGAAGATTTATCTCAAAAGCAATTCAACTCAGCCATAGTAACAGTGGATAAAGCATTGCAGTATGATGGGGACAATGAAAAGCTTTTATCACTAAAAGATAAAATCATATCTGAAAAAACGGCATTTGAACAAGCTGAACAAAAAAGAATTGAGAAAGCAGTTACAGCGGCTAAAGAAGAAAAAAAGCTAAAAGAAGAAACAGTAAAGGTACAAGAAACGAAAGTGACAGTCGATGAGTTTGGAGATGCAAAAACCGCCGGGAAAATTAAAAATATCTCTAAATCTGCGATTCACTCTATAACCGTCCAATTCTCCGTTTCAACAAAAGATGGGAAAGAGATTGAAAGAGGCAAAACAAACGTGTATCCGAATGAATTGAAGCCTGGAAATGAAGCAGAATTTGAACACATCACATATGGCGTTAATGAGGAAGTTACATTCACGATTGAAAATATTTCATGGTACCAAAGCTAATTTTTTAAAAACAATATTGTAAGGTATCAAAGAAAGGCAGGATTATGAAAAAAAACTGGCTGATCAGCATTACATTGTCTATTCTAATTATCACAGCAGGAGTTTTAGGCTTCATACGCATTCAGAATTCTGCAGCTGAAGATGTTTTTGCTGAGTCTGAAATACTTCATGAAAATAAGGATAAACAGGAGGAGACTGAACTTGATTTAAAAGAAATCATCAGAGAAGCTCAAAAAAAGGTTGTCATGGTGGAGCTTGAAGATGGAACAGTCGGCTCCGGGTTTCTCTATAATAATAAGGGAGACATCATCACAAACGCTCATGTTGTCGCAGGTGTCAAAGATGTTAAAGTCAGAACCACGGATGCAAAAGGATTTGACGGGAAAGTGATTGGCATCAGCACGGAGACAGATGTTGCATTAGTGAGAGCAGAGGGATTAAAGAATCAGGAGCCTTTGCACATATCGAAGGATCATGATGCAGAGCTGGGGCAGGAAATATTGGCGCTTGGAAGTCCGCTTGGGTTTCAGAATACGGTTACAACAGGGATTATCAGTGGAACAAATCGTGATTTTGACCTGCCTCCCTACAAGTATTCCGGAGTCCATCAAATTTCTGCACCTATTGCACCTGGAAACAGCGGGGGGCCTCTTTTAGATAGGAAAAATGGACAAGTCATCGGAATGAATTCTGCCAGAATGGAAGAAGGAGAGATCGGATTCAGCATACCTATTGAAGATATCCTCCCTCTAGCAGAAAGCTGGTCTCAAAATCCGATGAAATCTCTTCCTGCCAATCTGGGTCTTGACGATTCAGAGAAAATCAGTGAAAATAAAAAGTTAGAAACAGCTGATTATTTAATCAGCTACTACATAGAAAGCCTTGACTTCCAAGACTATGTAACGGCCTATTCATTAATAGGGAGCAGCTGGCAGTCTGAAATGTCATATGAAGCCTTCAGAAATCAGTTTAAAGATCTATTATCCATTAAAATAAAGGATCTCAAAACGGAAAAAAAAGGTGAAAAGATTCTAGTAAATGCAGACATTATCGCTGAGGTAAAACAAAACGGCAAAAAAACTGAGCAGAAATATAGAGCTTCTTATACAGTGGCATATGAAAATGAACAGGCCAAGATTATCGAAGAAAAGAAAAACTGAAGAGGTGATGTGAATGAAAGACGTATTTATGCTGTTTAGTGTGGCAGGTTTGCTGATTTCCATGTACTTTGGCGGAATTGCTTATTTTGCGTATGCAGAGGAAAAAACGGATGAAGTGTTTATGAATGTTTCTTATTGCGCGGTATTTTTGAGTGCAGCTGTTTATTCTCTTCACTTAAAAGATGAAAAGAAAAGACAGAAAAACAGTTGATATATGGCAAAGAGGAGGCGGATGCCTCCTTTTTGTATACCTTTTTATTATTGGCCTTCTTCAGTTTCCTCTTCAGGTGCTTCTTCAGTTTCTTCTGCAGGTGCTTCTTCTGTTGTCGTTTCTTCTTCAGTACCCTCTTCAGTAGTTTCTTCTTCTGTACCTTCTGTTTCTTCCATGTTGTCTTCTTCAGGTGCATCCGTTTCTGTGTCGTTACAAGCAGTCATTAATGAAATTGCCAATAAAGAAGCCCCAACTTTTAATAGCATATCTTTCTTCATTTTTCTTTTTCCTCCCTTGTAACCTATCTGAATGAGATTTTTTAACCTGCATGTCTGCTGGTCAAACTCATCATAATCGATTTTTGGAGGAAAAATGTCATTTTTACGAAAACCGAACATGCTTTTTACATTCGCTTATTAATTTTACAATTTGTTAAAAATTAGCTGTATTATCCAATAGCTGCCAAAGCTTCCAGAGGAGGAGTCCCATTAGCAAATCCAACAGCAAAAATCGTATAGGCCGTATCTGCTTTAAATTGAACTTTTGGAACCGTCAGGACAACATTATCTGTTCCTGCCACACGCACTTCCAAATCCACTTTTCCCGGAGTCACTTTTATGTTTTTGGTCGCTTCGAGGAATGGAACATCTTTAAAGAGGATGTCGCCATTTTTAACAGCAATGTCAACTGAAGGAGCATCAGGAGATAAGTGGACAAATTTCACACTGGCTTCTCCTGCAGGCACGAACGTACGATCAACAAATGGAATCAGTCTTATAGAAGATAGATTTCCTGCAGCTGCAATCGTGTATGTGATGCCTGGAAGAAGCATATACATGTCAGACAGAACAGGGCGGTTTGTTGTCCCGGCAGCATATATATCCACCCGGTATTGACCAGCCGGCAATTGGAGATAGTCGCTGATTTCCTTATATTTCACATTTTGCAGGGTCAGTTTCCCATTAACATAAATATCCACAGCCGGTGCGTCAGGCGATGCATGAATCACTCTGACTCTTGACATACCTGGCTCCATTTGAGTCTGCGGCAAACGTGCCGCCTGGTATTGCATGCTGTAGATCCATTTTTGCATCGCATTTAAATGTTTCTGATAATACGAGACATGCTTTTGAGGATCGCTGTACTTGTAAAATTGCGCAAGCATATCGTACATCATGGCTTTTTCAGCATATTTATTCATCTCATTCATATTAGCGCACTCCCATCTATTCATTCGTCATTAACATATGAATCGGAATGGGTGAATGTCACAAGTTTTTTCATGAAGGATTATGTTTTAGCTGGAAGCAAGTAGGGTAGCTTACACTTGAGGTCTAAATCTGGAGGAATTAATCATGGAGCATTATGATCAAAACGTTGGAGAAGTCACACTTTCTTATTCAGATGATGGAGCCGGACATTGTATTGTTCTGCTGCACGGGTTTTGCGGAAGCCGCGAATACTTTCAAAAAATCATTCCGGAACTGTCGGAAAAATATCGTGTGATTGCTGTAGACTTAAGAGGTCATGGACATTCAAGCACAGCCAGAGGTGATTACAGGATTGAACACATGGCAGATGATCTTGCAAAATTGATTCAAGTTCTCGAAATTGACAAAGTAACCATGATCGGCCACTCACTGGGTGGATATGTAACCCTTGCTTTTGCAAACAGATTCTCAGATATGCTCCATTCCTTCTCGCTTCTGCATTCAACTGCACTTCCTGATGATGAAGGCGGAAAAGCTAATCGCGTAAAGGGCATCAAGCGCATTGAGCAAGAGGGAATAGAAGGATTTATTGAAGATTTAATTCCAAAGCTATTTGCGCCCGGAAATTTAGAGAAATTAAAGGGTGAAGTGGAGTCAGCCAAACAAATCGGCTTTAAAACCTCTGAGTACGGAGCAATTGGAGCATTAGAGGCAATGAAAAACCGGGCTGATCTGCAAGAGGTCCTTATAAAAGAAGACCTGCCCATTCTGCTTATAGCAGGCAGAAATGATCAAATTATCCCTGCGGAAAAAACCTTTTTACATAAGGGAAATCATATTACTGAACGTGTGCTTGAAAACAGCGGACATATGGGGATGCTTGAGCAACCTGGACAATTAACGGAAATCATCTTTGAATTCCTCGGGGAAAACGGCAAGCAATAAACGATTAATGCGGGTGCTAAATTGATGTTAATTTAGCACCCGTTGTTTGTGTTTTTTAATGATTTAAACACCCTTTATGATTCCCAAAAAACCGTGAGAAAGCAAAATAGAGGAATCAAACAGCCTCTATGATTCCCGAAAGCCGGGAGAAAGCAAAATAGAGGAATCAAACAGCCTCTATGATTCCCCAAAATCGGGTAGAAAACAAAATAGAGGAATCAAACAACCCCTATGATCCCCGAAAAGCCGGCCGAAAACAAAATAGAGGAATCAAACAGCCCCTATGATTCCCGAAAAGCCGGGAGAAAACAAAAAAGAGGAATCAAACAGCCCCTGTGATTCCCGAAAAGCCGGCAGAAAGCAAAATAGAGGAATCAAACAGCCTCTATGATTCCCCAAAAGCCGGCAGAAAACAAAATAGAGGAATCAAACAGCCCCTGTGATTCCCCTAATACCGAAAGAAAGGTAAATTGAGGAATCAAACAGCATTTATGATTCTCCAGAATCCAGAAAAAAACAGCTTAAGTACTTACTCAAACTCAATGATTGAAGTTGTCTTTTTTGTTTGCGGGAAAAAAGAAACTAAAAAAACGCCTAGGATCACTAAGCGTTTTACTGGTTAATTATATGAATTTTCTCATTCAAATAAATCTAAGAATTTTGATTCAATTGGGCAAGCTTTACAAACGTGAGTTCATCTTCAATTAGTCCGCACGCTCCGCATTGCACTTTATAATGCGGGCCTTTATAGGCGATATGAAAAGGATCGAGTGCTTCTTGAGAAAATTCCTGAACAACGCTTCCGGTTTGTGGATCAAGCTTGACGGACTTTGGCGTCTGTTCGATTAAATTAAACCTGGTTCGATTCGTCTTGCAGTTTGGACACAGATAAGGTGCAGTCATAGAGAAACCTCCTCTCGTTATAGGGGTATTTTTTCCATAACAAGGGAGGATTATGTATTCGCTTCTTTATTTGGAACGGTCGAGCTTTCCGAAAAGCTGGATCAGCTGATAAAGCTCTTCATCTGTATAGCACTGAAATCGTTTTGAAAAAAATTCCGTTTTCTTACTTTCAAATTCAGTTAAGACAAGATGGCCTTGTTCAGTCAGTTCGATTACGGTGATGCGGCGGTCATTAGGGGACCTTTTTCTTGTAATCAGGTCTTTGGCAATCAATGAATCCGTTACAGTAGTAATATGACTTGCTGAAACATCGAGCTCTTTTGCCAAAACGCTTGAATTGAGCGGTCCGTTATCTTTTAAGCTTTTAAGAACAATAAATTCGTTTCGCGACAAGACATTGCTAAGAACCTGGTTAATTTCATTTCTGAGCTGCCGAACGATATTCCTCATTAAAGATTCCATTTCATACATCATTTGTTCACGATTTTCCACATCTAAACCTCCCGGGCAGACCAATAGAGAACAGAATTGTTCATCTACTTAAATATTCATTAAATGTAATGAAACAATCATAGATTGTCAAGAACAACCGAGGGAGAGAGCAGAATTCTGGGAATTAAAGCTGGAAATGATATAATTGGAACATAGATTCACGCAGAGGAGGAAATAAGATGACTGAGAAAAAAACAGAGATTGCTTCGTTTGCAGGAGGCTGCTTCTGGTGCATGGTCCAGCCGTTTGATGAACTTCCGGGCATCATAAGCGTAACTTCAGGCTACACTGGCGGACATAAAGAAAATCCAACCTATGAAGAAGTATGCAGCGAGACAACCGGCCACTACGAGGCTGTTCAAATTGCATTCAATCCGGATATTTTTCCATACGAGAAGCTGCTTGAGCTTTTCTGGCAGCAGATAGATCCGACAGATGCCGGCGGTCAATTCTACGATCGCGGAGATTCCTACCGCACAGCCATCTTCTTCCATAATGAAAAGCAGCAGCAGCTTGCGGAGGAATCCAAGAAAAAGCTTGAAGAAAGCGGCCGCTTCAAAAAGCCGATCGTGACTGAAATTTTGCCTGCCAAACCGTTTTACGAAGCGGAAGACTATCACCAGCAATATTACCAAAAAAGTCCTGTGAGATATAATCAGTACCGCAAAGGCTCCGGCCGCGATGCTTACATTAAAAATCATTGGGACAAAAACGATCTAAAAGAAAAATTAACGCCCATTCAGTATGAAGTTACTCAAAACAACGGGACGGAACGCCCATTTCAAAATGAGTATTACGACCATGAGCAAGACGGCATTTATGTAGATATCGTTTCCGGAAAACCGCTTTTCAGCTCAACAGACAAATACGATGCAGGCTGCGGATGGCCAAGCTTTACCCAGCCAATTACAGAACATGAAGTAGTAGAGAAAAAAGATTTTTCACATTTCATGATCCGAACAGAAGTTAGAAGCAAATCAGCGGATTCGCATCTTGGACACGTGTTTAATGATGGACCGGGGCCAAACGGTCTCAGATACTGCATTAACTCGGCGGCACTGCAATTTGTGCCAAAAGAAGACCTTGAAAAAGAGGGTTACGGAAAATATTTGGTTCTGTTTCAATAAAAAATGAGGACAGCCATCGGGCTGTCTTCATTTTTGTGCAGGATGTGAATTAGCGAAATTGCACGATCAGCTAAATGATTTAGTCTGCAAAAAAGACAGCCTTAGGAAGGCTGTCTTTTAAGATGTTCCTTTAAGTTTTGCGCTGACTACCAGCCGCTCAAGATGCGTTTTCTTTGTGCGGTCAAACGTCCCCGTACAAGTGATTAAATTCAGCTTTTTCTCCTGACTGAATCCAAAGATAGAAGGCAGTGGAGCATCATCATAAGGGTAGGCTTTTTTTTCCTGTACAACAAATGTTAACTCTTCACCATCTTTGCCGTAAACGATGACTTCTACTCCGGGTTCGATGTCTTTTAAGCGGAAGAAAACAGCGGGTCCGGTTTTGTTGTCAACGTGGCCGGCGATGACTGAGTTTCCATTTTCTCCTGGAAGTGCTCCGTTTTCATACCAGGCTGTCAGTTTGTCATCGGAAGGGAGCTCCATCGTCCCATCATCAGTAAGACCGGCAGATTCGACGTTTGCTTCAATGTCTAAGGATGGGACAGCGATTCTTACAGGAATGATTCCTTTTTCAGAAGACTGTGTATTGTCCGGCTTGCTTACTGTCGCCGATGCTTGTTCAATTCGATTTTCTGTTATAACAGGAATGACTTCCTCATCAGCTGCACATCCGGCCAAAAGCAGGAACAGGACAGCGATATTAATGGCTGCTTGCTTTTTTCTTGTAGCCATAGACCGTCAGAGCACCTAGTCCAAGAATAGATACTGCTGCGATTGGAAGGTAGTTCGTTGTATCAGCAGAGGAAGTGCCGCCCATGCCGGTTTTAGGCATTTCAGAAGGCATCATTGCAGGATCGGCAAGGACAAGCGCTTCTAAAGCAGGCTCGCCGCCAGCAAACCCGACTGCGATAACTGTATAAGCCGTATTAGCTTTCAATTCAGTTCCAGCAAGGTCAAGGACAACATCTTCTGTTCCAGCACCTCTTACCTCTAAGTCATATGATCCAGGGTCAACTTCGATGTAATCCGTTACACCTTTAAATTCTGCTCCAGGGAATAGCACATCTCCGCCTTTAACTGCTGCATCAACTGCTGGAGCATCAGGAGAAAAGTGGGCAACACGCACTTTCGCTTTTCCTTCTGTGACCATATTGTCATCGTTTAATACTTTTAATTCCAGTGAATCAAGCTTGTTAATGGCTGCAGCTGTATAAGCCATGCCTGCTTCTACTGTTAAATCTGCTGAGATGACAGGCTCTCCGTCAGCAACTGTGCCGGCTGCAAAAATTTCGACTTTATGATCGCCTGCAGGAACCATCATGTAATCTGTTGCAGCTTTAAACTCTGCGCCTTCTACAACTGTTTTTCCGTCTACAACAACATCAACTGCCGGGGCATCTGGAGAAGCATGTACAATCCTGACCATTGCATCATTCTCAGCTGCATAAACTCCTGTACCCAAAGCCAAAAGTAAAACCATTGCTGCCATCATTGAAAAGATCTTTTTCATTTTCCCACTCCTCTTTTAAATTGTTGGACATGAGTCCTTGTATTAAATATAAACAAAAGTTGTACAAAGTGTATACAGTTTTGATGCGCCGAATGTGCTGCAGAATTTTTCTCTGAAAAATCATCCTTTTCTGATAGAATCATAGGAATTTGATATAATCTTATAAACGACTTCACGAGGAGAGGATCACTATGGCAATTAAAGGATTTGAACATGTAGGGATACAAGTAGCAGATATTGAAAAATCGATTGAATTTTATCAAACTGTCACTGGGCTTGAGCTGATGGACCGATTTTTACATACAGATGGGGAGATGAAGCTTGCTTTTTTAGGAGTGAATGATTCCATAATTGTTGAATTAATTGAAGGATACAATCCAAATCTTCCTGCAGAAGGAAAAGTGCATCACGTTGCTTTTAAGGTAAGCAATATTGAATCAGAAGAAGAAAGACTGCGCTGCCTTGGAGCCGAATTGATTTATGAGGAAATTACAACTTTGCCAAATGGAGCGAAATATCTCTTCTTTAAAGGTCCAGACGGTGAATGGATTGAGTATTTCGAACCAATGAATGGCTAACATGATGAATTTTTCAAAAGAGCTGGATAGAGCAGAAGAAGAGTATCTGCAATTATTTTGCCGCGTGAAAGATACCGCGCTTTATAAAGCTTTCAGGGATGACGCGCTGAAAGGGATGTACAGCCATCACTTTGCAAAAATGACGACTCCTTATCACCCGATTCTCTTAAGAGAAGTGCTCGCAGCTTCAAAACAAGCTCTAAATCGCAGTTTCATCCATGTTAAGCTGCCTTTTAATGCAAAGGTAGATAAAAAAATGCTGTCCTATTTAACATCGGAAGACTACTTTTGCGATCTGGATTTGTATTATTATCATGATTTAAAACAAGTGGATACGTGCAGCAAAATCATTACAAAGCTTGGCGAGGGGGATGCCCTTCGAGATGCATGCCGTGCCATGGAGCTATACGATGCCAGACATATAAGCGCATCTTTCGCGAAAAATAAAATGAAACGGAAAAAGCCATTTTATCTCTCAAAAGAAATACGGCTTTACGTCTGTTATGAAGATGGAGTGCCGATCGGCAGCGCAGAGCTTTACATCTCGCCTGTCACAAACATTGCGAAAATTGAAGAGGTTGCGATTTTGGATGAATATCAGCGCAAGGGATACGGCTCATCTTTTATGAAATGTCTCCTGAAAGAGGCCAAGCAGCTCGGAGCGGCTTGTGCCTACCTCATTACCGTCAATGAAGCATCATCCAGAGCGTTTTATGAAAAGCTGGGATTTGTAAAAGTTTTAGAGCAGGAGAACATTTTTAAGAATTTGATTTAATGATCTTTTTTTCTTTTTTCAGGAAATGGGCGAATGCACATACGAGACAACCACCTACCTCATAAAGTAAGACTGTAAAGAAAATCAAAAATGAAGAGGTGTTTGTTCATGTACGGTTATGACTGCGGATGTTCTTATCCTTCTTACCCTGTTCACGGCGGGTATGGAAGCAGCTTTGTATTGATTGTTGTCTTGTTTATTTTGTTAATTATTGTTGGTTCAGCTTATATTTGCTAGTTAAAAGCAGAAAGCCTCCTATCTGGGGGCTTTTTTCTTTGTCTAAGGCTGTTTTCGCATAGATTGTTGTTTTTCATGATAAATGTTGTCCGTTCCTTGCAGCGAGAGGAACTTGCTTTACGCGGCATGGGAGCCTCCTCGTCGTTGCCTGTGGGGTCTCCCACTTTGCTCTATTTCCCGCAGGAGTCAAGTTTATCCGCTGCAATCCACTCAAGTTTTTTAACATTTAGTCTAATAGCAACAATATTTACGAAAAGAGCCTTGTCTAAAAAGTCCAGGATTCACTTTGGTATAATAGAAGTGCAAATTTATAAAATGAAGTGAATAAATATAGGAATTAATTCCCCATTTTGTGTTTTAATAGGAAAAATTTGAAATAAAATTGCTATTCACTTGTCGAACTGTTATGATGAAGTAGAATTATTTTTGTTCGCAGTACAAGTTTCAAAAAGCTTACGTCTTGATTGAAATGAACATGAACAAGAATAGTAATACATTGTGTGTTTACACACTAGGAGGCAACATAACATGGAACAAGGTAAAGTAAAATGGTTTAACTCAGAAAAAGGTTTTGGATTCATCGAAGTTGAAGGTGGAGAAGATGTATTCGTTCATTTCTCAGCTATTCAAGGCGAAGGCTACAAAACATTAGAAGAAGGCCAATCAGTTACATTTGAAACTGAGCAAGGTCAACGTGGACTTCAAGCAACTAACGTTCGCAAAGCATAATCCATATAATTGTCCGGGCAGCCCTTATTACAGGGCTGTTTTTTTGTATGTGCGTTTTAGACAATAAGTACCTTTATACAAATAAAAAGGACCTCAACATGTGAAGTCCTTTTTCAAGTTATTCTAACTAGTCATTCAATACCTTCTCAAGCGTGCTTCTTGTTTTCGGTCCGTATATCCCATCATCCGCGAAATCTGGGAAGCGCTGCTGAAATTTAAGGACGGCACCTTCTGTTTTAGGGCCATAAACTCCATCCTCCACAAGCCCTGAGCCAATGTCATTTAAGCCTTGCTGAAGTTTTAAAACGTCACTGCCTCTGCTTCCAAGCTTAAGAATGGTATTCGGCAGGCCGAATGTATTGACTTCGATTGAGAGAACCTCATGTGTTTTAGGTCCGTATATTCCGTCCGCTGTTAATTCTTTTTTAGCTGTCTGATAGTAATAGACGGCTTTCGTAGTTTTCGGGCCAAATACACCATCGACTGTTAACGTTGCTTCAGCTGCTTTATTTAAGGAGCGCTGAATGATTTTAACGTTTTCACCACGTGAGCCTTCTTTTACAATACCTGACTCAGGCAGAGTGAAGATATAAGGGATATGTTCTTGGGCGCTGCTTGCCTGAGGCACTGTCATCATTAATGCGGATGCCGTAAAGACGGCTGCTGAAACCATTTTCCATTTTTTCATGTTTTCTCTCCCCTTTATTTTGTTTTACATGCATGAGACGGAGGGAAGAAGAGAATAGTTTCATATTTTGTTAATATTTTCATTTTATATCTGAAACTTATTCCATATTGAATCGTACTAAGAGAGGTTACTTTTTAAAGGCTCTTTTCGTAAATATTGATGCGATTGGATTAAATGTTTAAAGCCTTAAGTGGATTGCAGCGGAAGGAACTTGACTCCTGCGGGAAATAGAGCAAAATGGGAGACCCCGCAGGCAAAGCCGAGGAGGCTCCCATGCTCCCCGCGGAAAGCAAGTTCCTGGAGCGGAAAGGAACGGACATCATTGATAATGAAAAACACCAATCTAAGCGAAAAGAGCCTATTTAAAAAAGATTAAAGGAGAACTCAATGGAATTATTAATTGCTTATACAGCTGTGTTTATTATGGCAGCTATCCCGCTGTTTGAAGTTTACGGAGTGATTCCAATTGGGATACTTGCAGGCCTTTCGCCACTCGCAGTTTCTATCGTTGCCTTCTTAGGAAATGCGTTTACAGTCATTTTACTTATAGTGCTCGTTGATAAAGTCAAAAGCTGGCTGCAAAGGAGAAAGATGAAAAAACATTCAGGAATGAATGTGATGAATGAAGAAGCTGTGTCTCTTGAAGACGAAGATTCAAAGAAGTCAAAACGGGCAAAAAAAATCTGGAACCGCGCCGGTCTTCCAGGATTGACGATTATAGGCCCGCTTTTGGTAGGCTCTCATTTAGCTGCTTTTTTAAGCATGAGCTTTGGATCAAAACGGATGGTTGTTACTGGATGGATGCTCGCCAGTTTGGTCATCTGGTCTGCTGCTGCAGGTATTGGAACCTGGCTTGGCGCTGACTTTCTTACCGCAGAAGGTCAATACGAAGGTTTTTTAAAAGATTTCCTTGAAAAATAAATTGCAGATCCATGTCTAAAAAACAAACCATCAGTCGGTTTTTGTAGGAATCTATTAAATTAATTAAAACTCTACCTTAGCGTTCTTCTCATAGAAGAACGCTATTTTCATGTGGAATCTCCTATTATCACTCATATCTATCTACTAGCGTGAATATAATTTCGGGAGACTGCACAAAGGATTTTTTAGGAGGGGAGGAGACCCTGCTCTTGATCGATACTATATTTATCAGTCATGCTCACCGTGATGAAGCATACGTGCGGGAATTGGTTAATTTGCTGACGATGATGAAGGTGCCTAATATCGTCTGCAGTTCATACCCTGGCTATCACATTCCAAATGATGAGGACTTATACGAATATCTTCACAAAAAACTAAGCGGCAATTCATGGGTCATTTATGTGCTGTCAGAACATTATTATAGAAGTCCCGCATGCCTGAACGAAATGGGCGCCTGCTGGATTTTGAATAAGAAATACACCGCTATCTTAACGCCCTCTTTTGATTATAAGGAAATGAAGGGAGCCATAAATCCGAATCAGATTTCGTTTAAACTGAATGACCTGGACCGTCTTTATGAATTTCTTGAGAATGCGAGAGAGGTTTTTAAGCTTGAGAAACCTCCGGGAACATTTTTGGTAAAAATATGCGAGCAGGCCGTTCGAAATGTCAATCAGCTTGCTGATGACGAAAAAAGAGACAGGAAGCTGATCACCTGCCATTTAGAGGGAATCAGGATTGATCCTAAAGAAAGTCTTTGCCTCCAAATCAGGCTGCGCTTAAAGAATCCTGAGGATCATGATATACAGCTGGATGTGCTGAAAATAGGGCTGTCAGATGAAAATGGCGCTTCTTTTAACTATACGCTTCAGCCGGCAGATATAAAATTGTACAGCCTGGAAAATAAAATCGTTTTCCTATCAGTAAAAATCGGAGATTCCAAGTATGAACCCTATTTGCATCAAAGTGAAAAAATAGATTTGAAATTCAGCAGGGATGTCTGGTAAGGGTTTCGATTTGATTGGAGGTATTGTGATGAAAGTTGAACTGAGTCCCGAGCAGAAAAAAATAAGAAAGCAAATTGAAGAGAAACTGGATGTCATTGTGCATTTTCTTAATTTAACAAGAGAAGAACGCCAAAAACAATCATACGAGAAAATTGAAAAAGTGTATGCGGAAATGGGGATGGCAGCACATAAATTGCATATGACTCTCGATCCGAAACCGAAGCTCCAGCGTGAAACGGTCCGGCTACGGGGAATGAAGCCTGAGCATCCGGAATTCTATCACCATATTCGACCGGTAGAAGAGCTCTTGAACTATCTGGACGATACGCATGCAAATGATGAGCCTGTGGATCAAACCCTTGGCGAGACTTTTTATCTGGATGTTTTTACTCGGAAATGGGGGCATCTTGACAGGTATACTTTGCTTCGAAACGAAGAAGGATGGCTCATTAAGCACATGTCCCAAAGCGAGCAGGGAGGGCGGGACGCTGAACCAATCTTAAGCTATGTTCTCCGCCATGATCATGTTTCTTATCCCAGAAATTTAAGCTCGATTATGGAAGATATTTGGTACAGGGCAGCTGATGAAGGTTTATCCCGTGATGAAGTGCAGGGCATGCTTAAGGAAGTGTCTGAATGGATTTCCATGACAGAGCAAAATTATCCAAGCCATATTGCCCTGAATAAAAATAAACAAAAAGGCTTTTTCTCTTAGGAAGCAGTCTTTCAAATAGGTAAGAATAGGTTTTTAGGGGGAGTGAAACGTGGGGTATTATTTAAAAGCAGATGAAGATTTCAATTTATTTGTTGAGGACATTGGCCCAAAAGATGGCCGTGTCATCTTTTTCATTCATGGCTGGCCAGTTAATCATAAGATGTTTGAGTATCAGTTCAACCAGCTGCCCCGCCTTGGATTCAGGTGCATCGCCATGGACATTCGCGGCTTCGGTAAATCAGACAGACCGTGGACCGGCTATTCCTATGATAGACTCGCAGATGATGTTCGGAGTGTGATCGATTCCCTTCAGCTTAAAGAAATTACACTTGCCGGATTTTCAATGGGCGGAGCAATTGCGATCCGCTATATGGCCCGTCATGCAGGACACCAAGTAACGAAACTTGCCCTTTTTGCAAGCTGCAGCGCCTTCGTTCACAAAGCGCCCTGATTATCCGTACGGCATGTCCAAATCAGAGGTAAATAAATTGATAGACCAAACCTATACGGACCGTCCGGAAATGCTATCGGGCTTTGGTCAGATTTTCTTCTCAAAATATATTACTGATAGCTTTAAAAATTGGTTCCAGGATCTTGGACTGGAAGGTTCGGGCCATGGTACAGCTTTGACTGCTGTATCTCTCCGGGATGAAGATCTCCGCTCTGATTTAGGAAAGATTTCTGTGCCAACTGCTATTTTCCACGGAATGAAAGACCAGGTATGTCCGTTTATTTTTGCGAAGCTAATGAATGAGGGAATAAAAGATTCAGAGATAGTTCCCTTTAAATACAGCGGACACGGCCTGTTTTATGATGAACTGGAGAAATTCAACCGGGAACTGGCAAGGTTTTTGGAATAGGCTCTGAATTTTCACATTGATTCATGCCTCTTTTGTGAGTATCATAAGGATAGCGTACATAAAGAGGGGGCACCATTTTTTGAAACAGCACGTTCTTTTTTACTCATTTGTTTTTCTGTTATGCTTTCTGCTCGGATTTATTCAAGCTCCGTTCTATTTGATTGCATTGCTGCTGATCCTTTCCATGAGCTGGTATATGTATATCCAAATCAGTCCGATTCTTTTTTCAAAGGATGTTCATAAATCTGAAACATTCATCCTGAAGCATCAGAAAAACCCGATGTATCAGTTCTATTATGCCATTGCCAATAACTTGGACGATGAAGCGGAAGCAGCACTGGCTAAATTTAATGCCAAATACAAAAACTCTCACCGGCAGGCACTGATGAATACAACCTATGCACTCTATCAAAACGATGTAGCTGAAGCAAAAAAACATGTCGTTTCTATTAAACCTCCTGTTTACCGAACTTATTATGAAGCCTTAATCGCAGCACACTCCAGACAATATGATGCAGCGAAAAGACTTGCAGAACAGCTCCCAAAAGGCTGGATGAAAGAAAGTGTGCTTGCTGAAATTTCTCAAAAACAAGGTAACAGAGCATCTGCTAAACAACATGCAGAAAGTGCCTATGAGCAGACAAGGGGCTTGCAGAGATACTTAATCTACAAAAATAACGAAACTTATTTTGCATATTAGGGCATCAATCATAGGATTGGTGTTTTTTTGTACGATAAAAATACGAATCGCTATGAATTTATCAAGCGAAATTTGAATTACTTTCCAATTCGGGTGAAATACTTGCCGGAATGCGTCTTTTAGTAGCCAGAGATGGTAAAATACTTTCCTAATTTAAAGAACACTATCTTTTTTCCATTTATCTCCCAGGTGATGCTTATGAATGGAACAAAAAAGATTTTTCTGAATAAATTGAAAGGAATAGTTGAAATAAACTGGAATGTATTGTAAACTCAGAAATAATTATTTGAAAAGTGATGAAAAGGACATGAGTCATTTTAAACGGTTTACAGAGAGGGAAGGATTGCTGGGAGCTTCCTAACGCAGAAAATGAACTTACCGCCTTGATACTGCACGGAGGAAATGCCGTGCCGCAGACGCTGCGTTAAAGCGCTGGAGCCATTTCTTTTTTTAAAAAAGGATGGAAAGCTGGGTGGAACCACGGGCAAACGCGCTCGTCCCTATTTTAGGGATGAGCGCGTTTTTTTAATTTCATAAAAAAAGTACAGATAAGGATACGAGTCATTTTGCCGGTTTACAGAGAGGGAAGGAAAGCTGAGAACTTCCTAATACAGGAGAATGAACTTACCGCCTTGGAACTGCACGGAGGAAATGCCGTGCCGCAGACGCTGCGTTAAAGCACTGGAGCCATTCTTTTTTTAAAAAATGAGAATGGAAAGCTGGGTGGAACCACGGGTGAACGCGCTCGTCCCTATTTTAGGGATGAGTGCGTTTTTTTATATTCTATCGAAATGAGGAGTGTTTTAAGATGAAGAACAAATTTTTATTGAAGGATTTGGCCAGCCGCAATCAAGAAAGGAAAAAAGTGATAGGAGGCAAGGTGAATGGGAAGCTCGTAAGTTTGAATGACATAGTGGATGAGATCGAAGAAGTACAGCTTATTACAATTGATTCTGATGAACGACAGGATTTCTTGAATCATACTTGCGCACAAGTTCTTGCACATGCTGTTAAGAGATTGTACAAAGGAGCGATTTTGGGAAATTGCTCCTATCAAAACAGCGGGTTTTACTATGAATTTCAACTGTCTCACAGCATTCGTGCCGAGGAACTCCCCATGATTGAACAGGAAATGCAGAACATACTTGGTGAAAAGCTGGAAATCGAACGTCTGGAATTGTCATATGAAAAAGCCGCTGCACTTTTATCTGAAAAAGGAGAAGAACTGAAACTTGAGCTTCTGGATGAACAAAGGGAAAACAACCCGATTTCCTTTTATAAGCATGGAGATTTTATCGATTTATACAGCGGGCCGCAGCTGCCTTTTGCAGAATTCATTAAAGCCTTTAAGTTATCTGCTGTTTCCGGCTCCTACTGGAAGGGAGATAAGAATAATCAAGTCATGCAGAGGGTTTCAGGGATTGCCTTTGCCAGTAAAAAAGAATTAGCTCTTCATATAAAAAAGATGGAAGAACTAAAAAAGCGGGATCACCGCAAGATTGGAAAAGAAATGGAGCTGTTCATGTTTTTAGAGGAAGCGCCCGGCATGCCTTTCTTTTTGCCAAACGGACAGCTGATGAGAAATGAGCTGCAGAATTTTCTCCGTGAGATTCAAGTGGAAGGGGGCTATCGTGAAGTGCAGACTCCATTGATGATGAATGAAAAGCTGTGGAGACAGTCAGGACACTGGGATCACTATCATGAAAATATGTATTTTTCTGATGTGGATGAAGCGAAGTTTGCATTAAAGCCTATGAATTGTCCGGGACACATGATGATTTATAAAAATCAGCTATATTCGTACAGGGACCTTCCAATCAGACTCGCAGAATTTGGCCAGGTTCACCGGCATGAATACAGCGGTGCTCTAAATGGGCTTTTAAGAGTCCGCACTTTCTGTCAGGACGATGCGCACTTGTTTGTCAGACCAGATCAGATTGAAGATGAGATGAAAAGCGTGCTTCTTCAGATTGACAAAGTTTATCGTACTTTCGGCTTTGATTATTCTGTTGAACTATCTACAAGACCACTAAACTCAATGGGTTCAAACCTCCTTTGGGAAAAGGCGGAAAAATCACTGAAACAAGTGCTTGAAGATCTTCATGTTGAATATCAAGTCAATGAAGGTGACGGAGCGTTTTACGGTCCGAAAATAGATTTTCACATTAAGGATGCCATGAAAAGAAGCCATCAGTGTGCAACAGTTCAGCTCGATTTTCAAATGCCTGAGAAATTCGATCTAAGCTATATGGATGAAAAGAATGAGAAGCAAAGACCCGTTGTCATTCACAGGGCCATATCGGGGTCGCTTGACAGGTTTCTCGGAATTTTGATCGAGCATTTTGCCGGAAACTTTCCTATATGGCTAGCGCCCATTCAAGCAGTGATTGTCCCGGTGGCAGAAGTTCATCTTCATTATGCCGAAAAGCTGAGAAATCAACTTGAGAAATGCGGGATACGAGTGAATTTAGACAGAAGCAGCGAGAAACTGAATTATAAAATCCGCATGGCACAAAAAAGCAGGGTTCCCTACATGCTTGTCATTGGAGATCAAGAAATAGAAAAAAACGAAGTGAATGTTAGAGTGCATGGCGGGAAGAGTTCAGAAGCTATGGCAATTGAACAGTTTAAGAGCATGCTTTCAGAAAAAATAGCTAAGCGGGAGCTCGGGTAAAGAGTTCTATATCAGATAAACGGAAGAAGAACTATAAAATCAATCGATATTCAGACTATTCTCTCATCTTCGCCTTATCTAGTTTACCATTCCTAATAAGTGGAACAAAGACAGTAAGGAGGAGTGAGAGTATGTCAAAAACATTGTTGAAATGGATGCTGCCGCTTTTTGCGGTAGGGATGACCATCGGATGTTCAGAGGGTACTTCAGACGATACGGAAAAAACAAATATGGAAGAAGCGGCTGAAACGGCAAATGAAGAATTGAAATCAGGCGCAATGGCTGAGATAAAAGATACGGAAAATAAAAATGTCGGAAAGGTTACGTTTACAGAGCATGAAAATCACATGATGATAGAAGCGAAAATGGAAGGGCTTGAACCTGGTTATCACGGTTTTCACATTCATGAAAAGGGTGTATGTGAACCTGATGCAGAAGGAGGTCCATTTACAACAGCCGAAGGTCACTTTAATCCTGATGAAAGCAGCCACTCTGAACATGCCGGAGATATGCCTTCCTTATTTGTAAATGAAGATGGCAAAGCTGAATTTTCAGCCGCATTTGACCGGGTAACCATGGAGCAGTTACTAGAACAGGAAAAAGCGATTATTGTACATGCAAATCCAGATAATGCTGCAAATATTCCAGACCGTTATCAATCAGAAGGAAAAGCAGGCCCTGATGAAGAAACGATGAAAACGGGCGATGCCGGTGACAGGCAGGCTTGCGGTGTGATAAAAAGTGTAGAAGAAAATTAAAGAGTTGAATTCTGATGAGAGCGATCGTTATGGATTTGGCTCTCTTTTTTTTATTGAAACCGATATACGATAGGGATCGCATAACAATGTTAACGTCTTTTTAATTTTGGCTCTTTTCGTAAATATTGTTGCTTTTAGACTAGATGTTTAAAACCATTAGTGCATTGTAGTGGAAGGAACTTGACTCCTGCGGGAAAATAGAGCGAAATGGAAGACCCCGCAGGCTCGCCGAGGAGGCTTCCACGCTCCCCGCGGAAAGCAAGTTCCTGCAGCGGAAAGGAACGGACAACTTTTATAATCAAAAACAACAATCTATGCGAAAACAGCCTTAATTTTTAATGTAACTTTCCAAATATTTCGAAACTAAATTCTGACTTCATTCGTATAAGTACTATTGAAAAGGAGGCAATGTGTTTGAACTATAAAAATTATGAAAAGAAACACGTTTTTGGAGTGATTGGTTTTTTGATTATTATCCTCATCCCTTATGCTTCAATATTAGTTCCTTTTATAGTAGCAGATGTCCTTTTTGCTTCTAACCTTACTTGGTTTTTTCAATTTTCTAATGAAACGTATTTGTTATACGGTGCGGGATTTTTATTGTGGGGGATTGCTGCATTAACTTTAGCCTTCAGAAATATTGATAAAAAGTCCATTGTCATCAGTGTTTTCATCTTATTTTTTAGTACCGCACCCTTAACATTTGGTGTCCTTCACCATAAAGAACTTAGTGATGAAGGAATTGCTTTTCATAACCTAATGTCTTTTGAAATTCAAAAGTACACTTGGGAAGAAATTGACCACGTTGTCTTTCATTTATCAAAAGAAAGAAGTAAGCCATCCAATATTGAAATTAGGTTTAAAGATGGAAAGCAAATTATGGTTGTAAAAAATGATCACTTCACAGCCAACTACCATTTGTTTACTCAGAAGATGAGAGATCACAACATCGCATATGCTGACGAATAATCTTGGATCTTACTATATAATTCAATAAAAAACACACCAATCACGATGTCCATTGGTGTGTTTCTTCTCGATTAAGCATCTTCAAGCTTAGCACTTGCCAGTCCAAGTAAAACCCCTAAAACGGCTCCGCCAACTACTTCTAAAGGCTGATGGCCAAGAACTTCTTTTAATTCTTCTGTTCGTTTGATATGACCGAGACCTGGAAGGTGCTCTGAAATAACCGCCATTTCGCCGTCAATATCGTTGATCAGTTTGGCAATTTCACCGGTATGGCGTCTAATTCCCTGAGCATCATACATTACGATGATTCCGAAGATTACGGCAATCGCTGTTTCAATGGAAGATGTTCCATTTTTCGCTGCTACATAAGAGGAAAGGGCAGCAACGCCTGCTGAATGTGAGCTTGGCATTCCTCCTGTGGTCACTACTTGTTTTATATCCCATTTTCCGGATAGCCTCTTGTATGTAAATACTTTAAGGCCCTGTGCAATGGCAATTGCACTTATAGCTGTTATGATTCCTCTGTTCATCTTCTTTTTCTTTTTCATTGCTGGGTTTCACCTCTTATAAGTAGTAAGTGCGCTGTATGTAATGCGAAAACTCTGATGTAGCATAAATACCCCTCGCAGCTTATTCTAAACGTTATTATTTTCTAAATCGTGATAATTATTTAAGCTGAGGGCAGTAAATAAATTTATAAAACGCGCTGTGTATAAAAGGGCAGGAAGGGAAAAAAGACTGGCTGAAGAATAATCAGTAAACCCTTTAAATGAACAGGGGAATTAATGAAGGAGGTTATTAAATGAAAGAAAGTGATCTTCCATTGAAATTAGCCAAGCCTGCACGCCGGGCGCTTGAAGGTGCCGGATATATGAGGCTGGAACAGGTTGCGGCGAAAAGCGAAGCTGAACTCTTGCAGCTGCATGGCATGGGTCCGAGAGCTATTGGGCAGCTGAGGGAAGCATTGGATGAAAAAGGGTTATCTTTTGCAGAATCAGAAGTTGCGAATAAAAACTGAAAAACAGCTAAAAAGCACACCGGAAAATGGTGTGCTTCTACTTTTTCACAATTTTAGAAGGATTGTTGATTTTATAAGGCACAGAAATCTCTAAAAGTAATGCCTCGTCTTCAACATCTTTTCCTTTAGGAAGGCTTTTCTTTACGATTTTACCGTTAAAATCAAGGTCATCTCCTGGAGCCAGTTCAAACTTTTTCAAGGTTTTGCTGTGTGAACACCAGGCAAGTCCAATTTCAAGCGGCTCATCGCCATCAATCCGTACATCTACGAGAACAACCACTTCGTCATTTTCTTCATTAAAGTGATTCCAGCTCAGGGCAAATTGCTTCACTTTCCCTGTAAAATGAACTTTGTCATCTGGCAGTGCAAGCTTGGCCGGTTTTTCTTTTTTCTCTTTTGCAGGTGTAGCAGGAGTTTTTATTTCTGATGCAGGCTCTGCTGGTTTAGTAGATACTTCAGGTTTTGGCTCCGACTTTTCAGCTTCAGGCTCCGGCTTCAGCTCTTTTCCGAAATTTGAGGACTGCATTTCTTTTAGATATGCAGGATGAATACAAGAAAGATTGCCATCCTGGAATTCAATGATGATTGTGTAATTAGAGTTTCCAAATGTTTGGTATCCTTTTATAGTGACAAGCCTCTGGTGGGTTCTGTCTTTATACCAGTACTCTTTTTTTACTCTGAGGCCCCATTCTTTCACTTTTTCTTCATAATCGCCTTCATCGTCAAATAATTCGTATTCTCCTGTTGGAGGAATATAATTCGTTAAGTTGGCGTCTTCAATATGAGGCAAAATGACTGCCATGCTCTCACGTCCTTTCATCTCTATTCTACAGGCTCTCATCATGGAAAAAAAGCGAATGGCATCATTAGATGAAATTTAGTGGATAAGAGAAAATGGATTTTGGATAATATTCACAAATAAAAGATATTTTGGTGTATCATTGGCATAGCGGTATAAAGGAGTAAAGTGGCTTAGATCTTCCATAATGAATAATAAAGTGGCGTTTCTTTTAATAGAATCGCCTTTTTCGCGGGGAAAGCAAGGTGATAAAAGCTCTTTTTTGACCATTTTCAAGATACTAGTTTAATCATTGAGAAAAATGGCCAAATCATTGGTTTCCTAATTGGTTTTTTGTCTCAATCAAAGAAAGGTGAAGCTTATATTCACTTTGTCGGCGTACATCCGGAATATAGGAAAAACAAGGTGGGACAACAGCTTTATGATGAATTCTTTAAAATAGTAATGAAGCATGGCTGCCACACTGTCCGCTGCATCACCTCTCCGGTAAACACTGGATCCATCCGATTTCACTTGAAGATGGGGTTTGAAATTTTAAGTGGTGACAAGACAGTCAATGGTATTCAAGTAAAGACAAAGTATGACGGAGAAAATAAGGATCGTGTCCAGTTCGTAAAAAGATTAAGTTTGGAGGAGACAAAATGAGAAAGGGAATCATTCGCCCTTTAGTTATTTGCCCTTTTCAAAAGGATAACCGGATTTTAGTGGCAGAAGGGTTTGACAAAAGCAAAGGGGATCATTACTATCGTCCAATCGGCGGGGGAATAGAATTTGGAGAAAGCAGCGCTGCTGCACTTGCAAGGGAAGTTGAAGAAGAAATCCAGGCAGCTATTTCTAATGTTTCCTATCTAGGAACCATTGAGAATATTTTTATTTATAACGGAGAAAAGGGGCATGAAATCGTCCAGGTCTGTCATGCAGAATTTACGGACCCGTCTTTCTATGAACTGGAATCGTTTGAAGGCATTGAAGATAATGGGACAGCTTTTAAGCTTTTTTGGAAGTCTTTAAATGAGTTTGAGGATGGAAACCTTCGTCTGGTTCCTGAGGATTTACTGGAACTGCTGAAAAGGAAGGGCGGGAACTAGACATGGAATACAAGGGTTCTGCGGCTTATGATCAACAAGAATTTTTTGATCGGTATATGCAAAGAAGGCATAGAACGGAAAGTCCAAATACGAGCATAGAAGAACCGTCCTTGTTTGAATTAATTGGAGAAATAAGCGGGACACATATATTAGATTTAGGCTGCGGAGATGCATCTCTTGGAATGGATTTGCTGAACTTGAATGTCAGTTCTTATATAGGAATAGATGGATCAGCAAACATGTGCCATAAAGCGGCTGAAACTCTAAAAGGTACAAAGGGGCGGGTTATCCAGTCCACAATAGAAGAATACGGTTTTCCGCAAGCTGAATTTGACCTTGTCGTTTCACAAGTGTCCCTCCATTACATTGAAGACTTTGCTGGAATCGCTAAAAAGGTTTATCAAACTTTGAAACCTGGCGGCAAATTTGTATTTAGCGTCCAGCATCCGTTGCTCACAGCTTCCTTTAAGAGCATGACTGAATCCGTCAGGAAATCTGATTGGATTGTCGATGATTATTTTCACTCAGGAAAGCGGATAGAACCATGGATTGGCGAAAAAGTAGTAAAGTATCACCGGACCACTGAAGAATATTTTACAGCTCTGAAGAATGCAGGTTTCTTGATTTCTGGGTTAAAAGAGGGCAAACCGCAAGCTGAAAACTTTAATGACCCAGAGGAATATAAAAGAAGAATGAGAATTCCATCGTTTTTGCTGTTTTCTTGTGAAAAGCGATGTGTATGAAGAATTTAAATAAAGAAGTATATAGTGTGAGTAAGTAAGTTTGCGTTCCTTCAAAATGAGGGGACGTTTTTCTATTCTTCAAAAATGGAAGTATCGTGATAGAGAAGAATAATAATTGATGGGAACGAGAAAATAATATTAAGAATAGGCAGTAAAACAGGGGGTGAAAACTTTGATAAATAAATTCATATTATGGACTGTACTTATCGCTCCGTGGTTTACTTTATTTTTAATTAAGAAGGAAAAGATAAAACGATTTATGCCCGCAGCCATTTTTGCCTCTTATTTAATGATTATCTATAACGTAATAGCGAATAATCAAAACCATTGGGTACTTAATGATCCCCTAATACCTTGGCTGGAACCTTTATTTGTTTCTGGTGTATTTGGAGCATTTCCAGTTATCACTATATGGGTTTTTTATTTTACATACGGAAAGTTTTGGGTGTATTTTGCTGTTAACATCGTCATAGATTTTATGTTTGCTGTTTTTCCTGTCCATTATTTGTTTCAAGAAGTATTAGGAATCTATGAGCTGGTTAATATAACTCCATGGGAACGTTTTATCTTATTTGTCTTTTTTTCAATTCTTCTTTATGGTTATCAGAAATGGCAGGATGAGGTTTTTAACGCAAAATTAAAAAACAGCAGCGGGTGATTCGCTGTACTTATGATAACAGCTGCCGAAATGGCGGCTTTATTTTTTTTATTCATAATTGAAAATTTCATGTTCCCCTGACAGTATTCGAAATGAATTTTATGATCAAAACTCGGTATAAAAATACATTTACTATTTTGAAAATTTAAAATATAATAACCTATATGATAGGTATACAGCATATGAAAGGGAGGAGGAAGATGCCTCTAGTTAAGAAACAATTGGTTCATGAATTAGCAGCAGAAGAAATTAAACGTTTGATTCAAAGCAGCGAATTACAAAAGGGAGATAAACTGCCCTCTATGGCAGATCTTGCAGTGAAATTTGGCGTTAGCCGGACGAGCATAAGAGAGGCGCTTCGGCAGCTTGAGGCTCACCAGTTCGTTGAAATTGTGAATGGAAAAGGAATCCTTGTAAAGGATGCAAATGCTCATCAGCTGCAAACCCGTATTTTTATTGAAAGTGAGCTGACTTTTTTGCTTCAGTTATGTGAAGTCAGGAGGGGGCTTGAAGGGCAGGCAATAGAACTTGCCGCAAGCAGAGCAACAGAGGAACAGCTGATCAGGATGGAGAAAAATCTTAGAATCTTTAAAAATGTCAAAACCTTAAACGAAGAATCTGTTCAGGCAGATTTTGATTTTCACCAAACTCTTTATGAAGCTTCCCACAATCCTGTCTTATACAAGATGATTGACACTGTATATGAATCGTTTAATGAGTTTTGGAAAAAAAATAAGAACTCGGATACCATTTTTGCAGATACCTATCAATTTCATGAAGATATCTTTTATTATGTGAAGAATAGGCAGCCAGACCTTGCCAGAGCAGCATTAAACCAAATGATTGATATTGTAGAATCAAGAGTAAAAGAATTGTTTTAAAGGGGAACTAATAAAAAACGGAGAGGTGTCAATATGGCTCAAAATAAAGGGGAAAACAAGATAGCTACAAAAGCATTGATAGCCAGTTTAATAGGAAGTTCGATTGAATGGTATGATTATTTTTTATATGGAACAATTGCCGCACTTATTTTCAGTAAACTTTATTTTCCGTCAGAGGATCCAGTGGTCGGTTTAATGCTTGCTTATACCTCTTTCGCTCTTCCATTTTTCATTCGTCCGTTAGGCGGAATCATTTTCAGCCATATTGGCGATAAAATCGGACGGAAAAAAACGCTTGTCATGACGCTATCGCTAATGGGAGGCGCTACTGTACTGATTGGATTGCTGCCTACATATGAAATGATCGGTATTTGGGCTCCGATTCTCTTAATCGTTTTGCGCTTAGTCCAGGGTCTGGGAATTGGCGGTGAATGGGGAGGAGCACTATTATTGGCAACAGAATATGCTCCGCCTAAAAAACGCGGATTTTTTGGAAGTATTCCGCAAATGGGTGTAACTATCGGACTGCTGCTTGGAACCTTATCGATATCGCTCATGACCCTGTTGCCTAATGCACAATTTGAAGCCTGGGGATGGAGGGTGCCGTTTATTCTAAGTGCTCTGTTGGTCTTTATCGGATTATGGATCCGCAACGGAATCGACGAAACTCCGGCGTTCAAGGAAGCAAAAGAATCTGGCACCATATCTAAAGTGCCTCTTATAGACACGTTCAAATATCATTGGAAAGAAGTTCTTGTCGCAGTAGGGGCAAAAGTAGTTGAAACAGCTCCATTCTATATTTTTGGAACATTTATTATTTCTTATGCTACGGGTACGCTGGGTTTTGAAAGAAGCTCGACATTGAATGCAGTAACAATCGCAACTTTAGTGACAACAATTATGATCCCGTTTATGGGTAAATTATCAGATAAGGTTGGCCGTAAGCCGCTCTATATAGGCGGAACAATCGCTATGATCCTTTTTGCATTTCCGTACTTTTACTTACTCTCTTTAGATTCTGTCCTTTGGTTAACTGTCGCAACTGTTATTGGGCTTGGAATTATTTGGGCACCAATCACTGCGGTATTAGGAACGATGTTCTCTGAAATTTTTTCAACAAGCGTCCGGTATACAGGTGTAACAGTTGGTTATCAGCTCGGTGCCGCAATTGCCGGAGGAACTGCTCCTCTTATAGCAACTGCATTGCTGAGTGCCTATAATAATTCATTTGTTCCCGTTGCCCTTTATATCATTGGTGCGGCCATCATCTCATTAATTGCGGTTTCATTTACTAAGGAAACTAGACCAATTGATACAGATGGCAAGCCTCAAAGCAAGGCCATGTAAGAAAACAAACAGACCAGGGAGTGGAAAAATTGCTGTTATTAAATGAACAGAAGATCAAAGAGCTGTACTCCATGGGAGATTGTATAGATGATGTAGAAAAAGCTTTCCGTTATGGCAGGGAAGGTAAAACAATTGCTCCAATCAGAATGTCTCTCCCGCATAAGAAGATGTCGGCAGAAACGCTATATATGCCATCTTATATTGAGGCAGAGGATTACACCGCCGTTAAGATCGTCAGTATTTTCCCGAATAATGCCGAAGAAGGAAGAAAAGTGCTTCAAAGCATCATTTTATTAACAGATGCGAAAAATGGAGAACATGTTGCGATGATGGATGCGAGTTATTTGACAGTACTCAGGACAGGAGCATCAAGCGGAGTGGCCACAAAGTATTTAGCACGTAAAAACTCCAAGATCTGTGCAGTTCTGGGATGCGGTGCGCAAGCGCTGGGACAAATACAGGCGATGATGGCTGTTAGAAGTCTGGACGAGATCATCTTATATAATCGCACAATCGAAAAAGCAGAACAATTAGGTGAAAAACTTCGTGCGCTTTATCCTGATTGGAATGGAACCATCATTTTTCAAAAGGATGCAAATAAGGCTGCAGAAAAAGCGGATATCATCATTTGCAGCAGTAAATCTGAAACCCCGCTGTTTGATGGTAATCTCCTAAAACCGGGAACTCACATTAATGCGATTGGCTCCTATCAGCCGCACATGCAGGAAGTAGATGTTCAAACGCTCAATAAAAGCAGCAAAATCGTTGTCGATACCATTGAAGGAGCCCTTCATGAAGCCGGTGATTTCCTCGTACCAATGGGTGAGGGATCTGGAATCCTTCAGCTATCTATGGGGAAATAGGAGAAATCATTTGTTCAGAAAAAGCTGCACGGACGAGCGAGGAAGAGATTACATTTTATAAGTCCGTCGGCATTGGCTATCTGGATACAATGGTAGCTGTTCAAGTTTATAAAAAAGCGATTGAAGCTGGTTTTGGGGAAGAGTTTTCTCTTTAAACATTATTAGCGGTAATACAAGCAGAAACGGGAGCTCCAGTTTAATAACTGGAGCTTTTCTTGTGTTAATAGAAAAGGTACGAAGTCTTAAAAAACTATGACAAAAAATATCGTGATTATTCATTATACTTAAAGATATTACATAAAAGGAGGCTCATATTAATGAAACCCTTAAAAGGAAAAGTTGCATTGGATGCTGGAGGAACAAGGGGAGCGGGAAGGGGCATTGCTATGGAATTAGGGGCTGCGGGAGCAATTGTCTATATTACCGGCCGAACTACAAGAAATCAAATCTCTGAGTACGGGCGTCCCGAAACGATTGAAGAAACTGCAGAATTAGTGAATAGCTTAGGCGGGACGGGTATTCCGGTTCAAGTTGACCATCTTGTTCAAGAACAAGTGGAGTCATTGATAAAAAGGATAGAGCTGGAACAGGGGAGATTGGATATATTGGTCAATGATATTTGGGGAGGAGAGTATTTAACAGAATGGAACAGTCCAGTATGGCAGCAATCGCTGGATAAAGGTTTTAGACTGCTTCGTCTTGCTATTGATACTCATATCATGACAAGTCACTTTGCACTTCCTTTAATGATTAAAACCAAAGGAGGGCTAGTGGTAGAAATGACGGACGGAATAGAGGAATACAATCACAATCATTATAGATTATCGCTCTTTTATGACTTAGCAAAGAGTTCAATCATTCGAATTGCTAAATCACTTGCACATGAACTCGCTCCATATGAATGCACAGCTGTATCTGTAACACCTGGATGGATGCGCTCAGAAATCATGCTTGAAGAGTTTGGTGTGAAGGAAGAAAATTGGCATGATGCATGTGAAAAAGAACCCCATTTTGTGATTTCTGAATCTCCGCGTTTTACAGGAAGAGCAATAACGGCCCTTGCAAATGATCCTGACAATTTCCAAATGAGCGGGAAATCATTTTCTAGCGGAGAGCTCGCTAAAAAATACAACTTTTATGACATTGATGGTTCTCAGCCGGACTGCTGGAGATATTTAATTGAAGTTCAAGAGGCAGGTAAACCTGCCAATGCAGATGGATATAGGTAGTTTTTAAATATAAGGAGGAGGTTATTATAAAACGATTAACAACAAAAGCAACATCTAAAAAGAGTTGCTATTGTTCTGTGATTTATATAAATCTATAGACTTGCCTTCCATATGAAATGAATACGTTTCAATCCTAGCGAAATTCACTGAGATTTTGTGACTTCATTACTTTTAATACGATACCGCCGATTTGCCTGCCTAATCTCAGCCCTTCATCATTATCTGCCTTAAAATGTACGCCGGCATACAAACGTGATAAAGCGCATTCTTCCATGATGTTTTTTATTCCTGATGCTTCTCCCGGAAAGAAATAACTTAATACCGATTCTGCACATCCTGCAACAGCGGCGTGTGCAGATGGGTAGGCTGGAAAGCGCGGGGTAGTCAGGACAGCAGACATGTTTCTGCCATATTGATTTGGACGTGCCACATCCCAGGCATATTTAAAATACCAGGACATAACAAAAGCATCATTAACAGAAGCCTGAAAATAGGCGAGTACTCTGGCAATATGCGGTGACCCCAGTCCGTATTTTTTGGCTAAAGTGAAAATCATGGGAGTCATATTCTGTGTTGCTTCGACCGTTCCCCAGTAATTCGCGATGTGTATTTGCTGAGACGTCAGGGAAGATAATGTTTGTTCAACAATTAAAAGTTCTTTTCCCCAATCTACCTCCATAGGATTTTTAATTTGCCAGGTAATACGCTGCTGAAAGGGATCCAGGAATTCGTTGGTGCTTTGCCTATTAATAAAAAACATGGGATAAGTTGCTGGTGCCGGATAACCTTTAGGAGGGGTTTGCTCTCCCTGGTAAGGATATGCAGACCATCTTCTGTAAGTTGTTCTCATTTATCTGCCCCACCTTGTATTTAGGAGTAATCATCCTCACTGAACAAAATCCATCTATCACTAAGAAACGCTTGGTTCAAGCACAGTCAGTGTATTATCTGTGGAATTAAGATTAACATTAGCACCTATTGGAATAGCAGCTTTATAAAACCCATGCCCTGTTGCAAGGTTGATGATCAGCGGTTTTCCAATTGGGACTAACAGAGAATTTATTAAATCTTCATAATCAGTATCATAAGATACAAGGCACTTCGTACATTCTCCCATAATAATGCCAAGACAATCCTGAAATTTCCCTGACATCATTAACTGAGTAAGATAGCGAAAAATCATTGTAGTAGGTGCATGGGTGTCTTCTAAAAAAAGGATTTTGCCTTGTGTATTAATTTCAAAAGGAGTACCAAGGGTATTGACTAAAGAAGTCATATTTCCACCCACTATTGGACCTGTTACATTTCCTGGCACTAAACTCTTCAGGAGAATATCTGGCGGGTTCTCTATCATTCTTGGAGAATTCAATGTGGAAACTGCTTCAAAGAATTGATTGAAATTATAAACGGGTGTCTCTATTCTAAAATCGATCAGCATTAGGCTATGGAACGTAATTAAATCACTAGATAGATACAAACTATTTAATAATACGGTTATGTCACTATATCCAGATATAATTTTAGGGTTTTGTTTTATAACATCAAAATCCAGGAAAGGAAGAATGGTCTGAACCCCCGTCCCTCCCCGTGTGGATAGGATCATTTTGACACTCGGATTTTTGAACATATCCATGACATCTGCGGCTCTTTCCTCAGCAGGTGCAGCTGTGATGCCCTCATAGGAATAAACATGTTTGCCGAAAACAACATTGTAGCCCAAATCTTTCAAATACTGGACTCTGTCATTAATAAGTTTTGTATCAAGAGGGCTGCCGGGCGTCACCAGCCCAATCGTATCCCCTCTTTGCAGCAACGGAGGTCTTATTGCCATATTTTCCTCCCCCTGATTTCGCTTCAATTATAATTTACGATAATAAAAGGTATTAAAAGGTGCTCTGATATATGTCATATTCATGAAAACTACTGATTGGGCAGTTCCGCTTTTCGTAAACATTAATCCAATTGGATGACAATTGCCATGTCTGAGGAACATGTTCATTTATATGCTTGGAGACAGTTATGTTAATAATCAGAAGGAATTCTCCATACAAAAAGCGAATAAATTTTGACCCGAGGTGATTGAACAGTTGAATTCAAAAACTCCAAATAAAATACGGATAATCGGCTCCGTCGGCAGCGGAAAAACAACGCTGGCAAGAGAGTTATCCTCTATATTGAATATTCCTTATTATGAATTAGATAACGTCGTCTGGAAGAGGGATCAATCAGGTGATGTTAAAAGGACAGATGCAGAAAGAGATCATTATTTAAAATCGATTATCGCCTCTGGTACTTGGATTATTGAAGGGGTTCATAGCGAAAAATGGGTTTCTGCCAGTTTTCATCAAGCGGTTTTGATCATTTTCTTAGATCCGCGATATTCTGTGAGAAATTACCGGATTATGAAAAGGTTTTTCCTGCAAAAACTTCGAGTAGAAAAATCAAACTATAAGCCAACGGTGAAAATATTTGTAAACATGTTTAAATGGAACCGTTATTTTGAAGAAAAGGGGAAACCTAATTTCTATCAATCTTACGCAAAATACAGAAACAAACTATTAGTCATATCTACTGATCGTGATGCAGCGGATTGCTTGGAAAGATTCAGAAAGAATCTTGTAAGACAGAAAGTGAGCCGAAAATGAACGGAGAACCTGAGTGTGACAGGTTCTCCATTTGTTTGACGGCGTTATGAAATTAATTCACAGGGTTTCCAATTTAATTGGAGGGGTTTTGAAATTAATTCATGGGGTTTCAAAATTAATTGGAGGGGTTTTGGAATTAATTCAAGGGGTTTCCAATTTTAATTGGCGCGCTTTTCGAAAATGCATTATTCCCCGCCGCTCGAATAACGGTTATCTCCCATGATTACATTCTTGTCTTCTCCCGGACGGTGACTGACAGTTTTTCTGTTGGACGTATTCTTTCTTCTTACATCAATTAGAAATGCTAAACCTAATATTCCACCCAATAAACCGATCAGCCATACCATAATTATTCCTCCCCGGATTTTTCAGATTCGTCCCATTGCGCAGTTCCCCACAAATGCATTTGCTCAAGGACTGGCATTAGCGTTTTTCCTTTTTTGCTCATCGAATATTCCACTTTTGGAGGCATCGTGTTATATTGCTTCCGCTCGATAAATCCATCATCTTCAAGCTCTTTTAATTGCCTGCTCATCACTTTGTGAGAGACACCGGTCAGTAATCTGCGGAGCTCATTGTAACGCAGCGTGCCATCTTTTCCTAAATGCCACAGGATAACAGTTTTCCATTTTCCTCCAATCTTGCTTAATGTATATTCAATGGAGCACTTGAGCTTTCCTTCCTTATTTACAGGTGTTGTCACCGAAACATTCATTCCTTTCTTACCTCTATGATAGTATCTGACATAAAAGTGCATACTTACATCATAGAAACTCATTCGATACAATAAATGTGCTGGTGAATAAATACTACAGCCGAGGAGGAGTTTTATCAATGTTAACCTATCCTAGATCATTTTCTCATATAGGCCTTTCCGTTCCGGACCTGGACAAGGCAGTTAAATTTTATACAGATGTGTTTGGCTGGTATGTCTTAATGGAGCCCTCAAAAGTAGAAAACGATGATTCAGCCATTGGCCAAATGTGCCGCGATGTGTTTGGAGACGAGTGGGACACATTCAGAATTGCCCATCTTTCGACTGGTGACAAAATTGGCATTGAACTGTTTGAGTTTCCTCATAACGAGAAACCGGAGAATAACTTCGAGTACTGGAAAACAGGAATCTTTCATTTCTGCATCCAGGATCCTGATATCGAAGGCATGGTTAAAAAAATTATTGAACATGGCGGCAAACAGCGGATGCCGATCAGAGAGTATTACCCTAATGAGAAGCCATTTAAAATGGTTTATGTGGAAGATCCATTCGGAAATATCTTTGAAATTTATACACACAGCTATGAGCTGACGTATTCAGAAGGGGCATATTAATAGAAGGAGAGTTTAAAGGGCCGGTTTCGGTCCTTTATTCTTTTGTTAAGGAGTTCGTAAAGCTTGCCATCATATTATTTAACTGGCTAATTTAAATTTGTTATTAAAATTCACAAAAAGAACCAAATTTGGTCCTTTTTGAGTTGGCTTATTAAATTGTTCAATTGCCCGCTCTTAAAATATCCGTTAAGCCATTGTCATTTATGTACTGGAATCCCTCGATTTTCCCTTCGTCTTTTGAAGAGAAGAGGACTTCACCTTCTACGTTTGCCGTTTTTTCTTCATCTCCATTTTTCTGATAACCGACCTCTGCTATAAAGGTATAAAGAGTTGGATGATTCTCGCTTTGGTTAATCTTAATAGTATTAAGACTTAACTTAAATCCATTTTCGTAAGCAAAAGATGAATATTGAGACGCAATTGTATTTAAAAAGGGATTGAGATAAGAATCTGTCATGTATGGTCCGTATACTTCTGCTATATATTTATCCAACTCTGGGTTCTCTTCTTGATTATTCACCACAGTCCGATATTTAGGATTCTGCAATAGATCAATAAACTTCTCATCTGGCCCGGTAAAAAGGTGCTCAATAACTTCGGTAATTGCTGTCTTATGCTGGTTTTCCTCTTCTTTTTGAGAGCAAGCAGCTACTGTGAAACCTGACATGATCAACATTAAACATATAAATAAGGACTTTACTTTGTTATTATTTTTCAACTTAACACCACCGCCTTTTTAAATGTAGTACGTTTAAAACGGGTTAAAGTTTCAAAGAATTATCTGAATTATGGAAAATGAGGCGCGAAAAATAAGTATACGACGGATTCCTCGCTTTGGTACTTTGTTAAGGATTCTTAAGAATTTCTCCGGGTAAATGTTAAGATTTGACCTTTATGATCAGAACATACCAATAAACACGGAGTGATGAAAATGAATTCTATAGCTTTTTTCTTTCAATATATAAATAAACCGAAATCGGTGGGAGCTCTATTTCCGAGTTCATCAAAGCTTGCGGAGCGGATGACAGAACATATTGATTTTCAAACTGCTGACTATATTATAGAATATGGGCCGGGTACGGGCATTTTTACGGATAAATTAATTAAAAAGCGAAGAAAAGAAACGCAGATCATTTTAATTGAACAAAATGCAGCGTTTTGCAGCATGCTAAAAAAGAAGTATTTAAACGAAAAGAACCTGATTGTGATCCATGGATCGGCAGAAGACACGGGGAAATACATGAATCAGTATAAAATACCTGCTGCAGACTATATCGTTTCCGGACTACCTTTTGCTAGTCTGCCAAAGGATCATACGCTCTCAATTCTGGATGAGACCAGACGAATCCTTGGAGATAAGGGAACATTCATTACCTTTCAATACAGTCTTTTAAAAAAGAATTTAATCGGTCAGTACTTTAGTGAAATGAGCTGCCAAAGAGAATACCTGAATATACCGCCGGCTTATGTATTGAGCTGCAGCAATGGCATAAAGGAGAGTGAATAAATTTGGCGGGAAAGATTTTAATAGTTGATGATGATAAAGAGATACGAAAACTGATCTCTATTTATATTGAGAATGAAGGAATCACCGCATATGAAGCAGATAATGCGATAGAAGCACTTAACATGCTGGATAAAGAAGTGTTTGACCTTATCATTTTGGATATTATGATGCCTGAGATGAACGGAATCGAAGCATGCATGAAGATCCGAGAAGAAAGAAACATGCCGATTATTATGATTTCTGCCAAATCGGAGGATATGGATAAAATTCAAGGGCTGGCATCTGGAGCTGATGATTATCTGACGAAGCCATTCAACCCGCTGGAGTTACTGGCGAGAGTAAAATCGCAGCTGAGAAGATATAGAAAATACAATGAAAAGGCAGAGGAAGACAGCCGAATCATTGAAATAGGAGATTTGGTCATCAATACAGATACTTGTCAGGTGCATGTCAGCGGAAAAGAAGTGAGGCTGACTCCAAAAGAATTTGATATCTTGACCCTGCTTGCCGTAAATAAAGGAAATGTGATGAACGTTAGAAAAATCTATGAATCCGTCTGGAAGCAGGATTTTTTCAAGTCCGATAACACGGTAATGGTGCATATTACGAAGATCAGAGAAAAAATAGAAGAAGATCCTAAACGCCCATTATACATAAAAACGGTATGGGGAGTCGGGTACAAGATATGAACAATTTTTGGAACAGGCTGAGTGTAAAGCTGCTTTTTGCCATCGCCGTCAGTTTTTTACTCACACTTGTCTCTTTATCTGTTTTCTCAAATCTTTTAGTAAGGTACATCATCGTTGAACCGATCGAAGAGATGAGCATCCTTCAGTACAATCTGTTGATTTTCATTACCTTCACAATCACCATCTTACTTTTTATTGTATGCTTCTGGCTTTTAATCAGAAAAAAAATCGCCTATCTAAATTCCATTACTGAAGGAGTCCAAAGCATTGCTAACGGGAACCTGGGTTATGCCATTGAGGTAAAAGGGAAAGATGAGCTCTCTGATTTAGGCAAAAACATCAATCGGATGTCAAAAGAGCTGCAAACGAAATTTCTCCATGAAAGAGAAATCGAACGAACTAAAAACGATTTAATAACGAGTATTTCTCACGATCTCAGAACGCCATTAACTTCAATTATCGGCTATATTGAACTGCTGCGGCACAGGGAAAGATTAAGTGATTTTGACCTAAGCACGTATATAGAGACCATTCATGCGAAGTCACAAAATTTAAAACATTTGATCGATGAACTGTTCACATTCAACAAATTAACAAGTCCCGATATTCAAATCAAGATCGATGAGGTCGATTTAACAAGTGTCATTGACCAATTTGTCGGAGAATATATCCCGATATTGGAAACGGAAGGACTTCAAGTGGAGAAAACCATTTATGAAGAAACTCTTCCAGTCCGGATGGATGTAGAAAAAATGATTCGGGTCTTCGACAACCTGATGTCAAATGCTTCAAAGTACAGTTTAAAACCTTCGACGATTAAAATTTGTCTGAAGTCAAAAGAAAATCGTGTTCTGTTTTCCATTTCTAATCAAGTCATAGAAGCACCTGCACAGGATCTTGATAAATTATTTGACCGTTTCTACCGGGCAGATCAGGCAAGAAAAGAAGATGGCGGGACTGGACTCGGCCTTGCTATCGCTAAAAGAATTGTTGAACTGCACGGCGGTTCGATAGGAGCAGCATTTGATGAGGGCTGGATGACTTTTACAGTGGAAGTTCCATATTAAAAGGGCAATCCACCCGTGTTTTTATAGAGAATTATTAAATGTTTAGATAGACATTTTTATTAGAAAATTATAAATAAAAACATTTTTCGGTTGAAGGCTGGTTAAGAAATTGATAGAATGGAAGAAATCAAAAGACTATGTGTAACTGGCGAAACGCGGATTACCGCGGGGGAGCACATAGTGTCGCAGCCGTTCGCCTGGGCAGAGGTAAGGGATTTATCCCTTGCCTCTTTCTGTTTATTAAAAAACTATGATAAAAAAAGGAGAAAAATATGAGCACAATTACATTAGACACAGTAAAAAAAATTAAAACATTAAATAATATTGCAGAAGGCGGTTTAAATGTATTTCAAAAGGATACATTTATGGTCGATAATGATTGTGAAAATCCTGATGCCATTATGGTTCGCAGCTTTAATATGCATTCAATGGAATTCGGTCATCAATTAAAAGCGATCGCCAGAGCCGGTGCAGGTGTCAATAATATTCCTGTCGATAAATGTACAGAGCAGGGAATAGTGGTTTTTAATACCCCTGGTGCTAATGCTAATGCTGTAAAAGAAATGGTTTTAGCATCATTAATGGCTTCATCACGCAACCTATTTGCCGGTGTTTCATGGACAAAGACCTTAGAAGGCGAAGGAGAACAAGTTCCACAGCTTGTGGAAGCAGGAAAAAAACAATTTGCAGGAAAAGAAATTAAGGGTAAGACTCTTGGTGTCATAGGATTAGGTGCAATCGGTGCACTTGTAGCGAATGATGCGATTGCTTTAGACATGGATGTGATTGGCTTTGACCCATTTATCTCTGTTGATACAGCCTGGAATTTATCACGTAATGTTCAACGTGCGTTAACCATTGAGGAGCTGTTTGCAAGCGCTGATTATATTACAGTACACACGCCATTAACTGATGACACAAGGGGAATGTTTAACCAAGCAACATTCAGCATGATGAAACCAGGTGTACATATTTTGAATTTCTCACGGGGGGAACTTGTGAATGAAACGGATATGGAAGCTGCACTTGAATCCGGCATAGTGGGTCAATATATTACAGACTTTCCAAATGAAAATGTATTAAAAATGAAAAATACTGTGTGTACACCACATATTGGGGCCTCAACAAAAGAATCTGAGGAAAATTGTGCAATTATGGCGGGGCGCCAGATAAGGGATTTCCTGCAGACAGGAAACATTAAAAACTCTGTGAATTTTCCAAATGCCTGCCTTCCATATTCAGGTAAGCAGCGAGTGGCAGCTTTCCATCAAAACGTTCCCGGCATGGTTGGAAAGATTACATCAGCCATCTCAAGCTATGATTTAAACATCGCAGATATGGTGAACAGAAGCCGCGGTGATTATGCCTATACAATGATTGACATTGATACGAATGTAACGAACAATATCATTCCCCTTTTGGAGGAAAAAATCAACTTGATTGAAGGCATGATTACAGCACGTTTTATCTAAAGGCTGTTTTATGAAAGCTCTTTTCATAAACTTTGTTGCTTTTAGACTAAATGTTTAAAATATGAGTGGATTGTAGCGGAAGGAACTTGACTCCTGCGGGAAATAGAGCAAATTGGGAGACCCCGCAGGCAACGCCGAGGAGGCTCCCATGCTCCCCGCGGAAAGCAAGTTCCTGGAGCGGAAAGAAACGGACAACATATATAATCGAAAACAGCCCTTACGAAAGACACGAGGTAAAAAGAACTCTCCGGATATCCAGAGAGTTCTTTTTACGCTTAATTATAGTTCCAAAAATAGCGAATGCTGTATAATCTGAACATATTTTGTACTATTTTGTAAAATAAATGAAATATAAATCAAACATTGCTGTTACATAACAATGATAGTATTAAGAAAATAGTAATTTAGTAATACGGGGGTAAAAAATGAAAAAACTAATTGCATCGTTTGTCTTAACAGGCGCGTTATTAAGCAGTCCAATTGTTGGCAGTGCTGCACTGGGAGATCAAACGTTAAAAAGCGGGATGTCACATTCGGATGTAAAACAATTGCAACAAACATTGAAAAACAAGGGTTACTTTACTAATAAATCAACAACTACATATTTTGGTCCTATTACAAAAAACGCAGTTATGAAGTTCCAAAAAGCCAAAGGATTAAAAGCAGATGGAATTGCAGGCAAAAATACATTTAAAGCTCTAGGGAAACAAGCAAGTAAGCCAACTGTACAGAATAAGGCCAATATCTCAACTACTGCAAAAAAATATTTAAACGTACCCTATAAATGGGGCGGAATGTCTCCAAAAGGGTTTGATTGCAGCGGTTACTTAAATTATGTTGTAAAAGAAAGCACAGGTAAAAAGCTTCCTAGAACAGTAGCTGATATTTATAAGCAGGGAGTAAAAGTTTCATCGCCCAAGGCAGGAGATTTAGTATTCTTTGAGACATATAAGACAGGCGCTTCTCATGCAGGTATATATATAGGGAATAATCAATTCATTCATAGTTCTTCCTCTAAAGGTGTAACTATTACTTCAATGAACAATTCCTATTGGTCTGACAGATACTTAGGAGCTAAAAAATATTAATAGTTTTATCGCAATTGAATTAAATTCCCTTAAATGCTAATCATCAATTTGATGGTTAGCATTTTTGTATCTATCTTAAACATTGTGCGCTTTCTCTTTCTAGCAAAAGTAAAAAACTACTCCCTATTGTTAGCCTTTTCTCCGACACTATTAAATGAGAAAATAAAGGAACAATTCTATCATTTGTTCAGAATATAAAGAGTTAAGAATTAGTGATTATGAATTTAATACAATTAAGATTAAGAGCAGGAGTGTGTGTGATGTCTTCAGCCGTTATTTTTGACATGGATGGAACCCTTTTTCAGACAGACAAAATCCTGGAATGGTCGCTTAATGAAACATTCCAGCTGTTAAGGGATCAAAAGAAATGGAATAAAGAAACACCGATTGAAGTGTACAGAAAGATTATGGGAGTGCCGCTTCCGGTGGTCTGGGAAACCCTATTGCCGCATCATACTCTGGAAGAGAGAATGCTTGCCAATGAGGATTTTCATGAACAGCTGATCCTTGCAATTGAAGCTGGCAGAGGCGTTCTGTATCCTAACGTTCAAACGCTTTTCCAAAACCTGAAATCTGATCATCATCATCTTTTTATCGCAAGTAATGGACAAACAGAGTATTTGGAGGCTATTGTCCGGCATTATGGACTACAAGAATGGATTACGGAAACCTTCAGCATTCAGCAGATTCAGTCACAAAACAAGTCTGATTTAGTTAAACTTATTGCTGAAAAGCATCAAATTAAAGAGGGTTTCGTTGTGGGTGACAGACTCTCAGACATAATGGCTGCAAAAGATAATCAATTCGTTTCAATAGGGTGTAAGTTTGATTTTGCTCAGGAAGAAGAATTAGCCCACGCTGATTATGTTGTGGAAGAATTGCTTGAAGTTCATGCTATAACAAGGCATATGACTGTGCGTGTATTAGACTGATGAAATGATGTATTTTTAAACATGTACAGATTATAGAAATCTTCCTTCAAAAGGTACAAGCATGAAATAAAGGTAGCCAAAGAGGCAGCTATTCATCAAAACGTGCTGTATACCCTGATTCCTTGCTTTGGACGGTATTCAAGACGGACGAAAGCTGAATTAAGAAAGTGTGACTTTGTTGAATAAAAGCTCAGAAATGATGAATTTAACGGGGCTGAGTTGTCAGGAATCATTTATCCACGTCTATGTGCATGAAGTTGTCCGGTTTCAAATAGAGGAAGAGAATTACCATCAAAGTCATAAAAGGGTATTTTCGATAGAATTATCAATGCCAAAATAGGATATTCTAATATTAGTGTACCTACATATTGGTTTTAAATGGGGGGATAAGTTGATGGACTCACTATGGATAGAGTATGCATGGGCATTGTTAATTCTAATTGGATTAGAAGGATTGTTATCAGCTGACAATGCTCTTGTCCTAGCAGTTATAGCCAAGCATTTACCCGAAAATGAGAAAAGAAAAGCTATAAATTATGGTATCATTATGGCTTTCATTTTTCGGTTTGCTGCGCTTTTTGCCATTTCTTTTATTGCAAACGTCTGGCAGATACAGGCGATAGGAGCAGCTTATCTTCTTTACTTAGGCTTAAAGCATGTTATTCAGGCTCGTTTCGGGAAAAAGAATGAGAACATTCATAAGGACACTGAAAACGAAGCCGCTGGAAAAGGTTTCTGGCCGACAGTAGGGAAGATTGCGCTTGCTGACCTCGCTTTTGCAGTCGATTCAATACTAGCTGCGGTCGCTATTGCCCTTGGACTTCCAGATTCACCGCTTGGCGACTTCGGCGGTATGGATGGAGGGCAGTTTATTGTTGTAGTTCTCGGCGGTATTGCTGGTCTAATCTTGATTAAGTTTGCAGCAACGTGGTTTGTGCAACTTCTTGCAAAACGACCAGCATTGGAGACAACAGCATATGCCATTGTTGCTTGGGTCGGTGTCAAACTTGCTGTCATTACCCTTGCCCATGAGGATATTGGTGTCTTAGATCATGATTTTCCCCATAGTACTGCATGGACTCTGATTTTCTATGGAATATTAATCGGTATTGCCCTAATTGGTTGGTTTGGCGGGAAAAAAGTTGTTTCAGATAAAACCTAGGTAACAAACCCTTCCATTTCAAACCAATGGACTTTTTTTGTATGAAAAAACACCGCTAATAGCGGTGCTTTTTAGTGTCTAATCCTAATGTTATTTCCGGTGCTAAACTGTATATCCTGGTTACTTTTTTTGATGATTTAAAGAATAATCAACCCATCCCTTTACTTCTGCAAGTTGTTCTTTCATCCTTTCGCCAACAATACTCTCGAGCCTGTTTTTCTCTATTAAGTTATCAACTTCCTGTAGAACAGAATTAATTTCTTTTTCCATTTGAGTCGGATTTCTTTTAAGTATGTTATTTAATTCATTAATGGACTGTTTTAGGTCCTTTCCTTCTTTCTTATAAATGGCCCCTTGTTCAATATAAATTTCACTGATTTGTGTTTCTATTTCTCTTAATACGGCATAAGAAGCCTTAATAGGTTCTTCTCCAGGATTCACTGCTTTTTCACGCCATGGGCCCTTGCCTAAAGCATCCACTGAAGGGGCACTTGCCTGCCCAAAAGCAAACATGTTTACGCCAGATGTTCCATGTTTTGCGGATATAACATCGTTAACACTTGCCATTTCACTAAGGTGATGGTAGAAGGAATAAATCCCTGTATAGTACATTGTTCCATCAGGCATAAGCTTTTTGCTGTCTTGAACTGTTTTTTGTATACTATTAAAATCGTGACCATATGCTTGAGGAATTACTCCATCTATATCGTCTTTCCAGTCACTGATCAACACGGCTTCTGGACCTGGTTCTGGAGTTGCTGTCATCATAAACTTTACGTTAATTGCTTTTGATTGGTCATGTAGTTTCTCTACGAACTCATTTTCTTTTACACGAATCCAAGTTGTCCATTTTTCCCATTCTTCCGGGGTTGTTGATGGATTTAGGGTATAAGGATCAATACCAGTCTCTTCCTTATAAAGAGTTCGAGTTTTGCTGCTAAAACCATAGCTTTTCTCAAAGTCATGATGCGGATAGCGCATATAATCGATATTAAGTCCTTTTATGCCGTAGTTCATCTGCATTTCTTTGTAGATATCCAACATGAATTTTTGTACGTCAGGCTGTGCAATGTCTAACCAATAATATTTGCTTGATGAATCCGGAACTGGTTTGCCTGTTGTGTTTTGGCGCTGCGTGGCTGCCCATTCCGGGTAGATTTTAAATTGCGAAGGAGTTCCTAAACTGCTTTCACCAACCATAAATCCATCTGTCCATGCTTGCACCGTAAGTCCGCGCTTTTTTCCTTCTTTTACATATGCATCCAGCAAATCTTTACCATACGGTCCGTACTCACCATTTTCAAATCTTGGATGTTGGGCTGGCAGGCCATACTGCTCCATTATTTTACTTGGATAAATTGTATAGCCATGGAATGTAGTTTCAAGGTAGACCGAATTAAAACCAGCCTCTTCCATCCTGTCCAGGACTTGTTTGACACCCTCGAGATTTGTTTCTTCAGGGCGATACCAAATGGCACGTTGCTCTGCTACGTGTGATGGCAATGAATAATAATAAGCGTCATATGCCAGCTGGGTTGCCTGCCGGGTGACATCAAGTGCTAGAACCGGATCTTTTTCCTTTAATGCCTCTGCTTCATTTAATCGTTTTTGAGCCTTGTATATGGAAATTTCAGCTTGTTCCAATGATACGTCTAAATAATTAGCTTTGGCTTTCTCTATCGATGTTCTGGCTTGGTGAATTGCTTGCTCGCCCTGATATGCAAAACTATCAACATCTTGAATAATTCTTACCGTACCTTCTCCATCTACTGTAACCTTTGCCCCTATAATAGAATGTGAGGAAAGCCACTTAGCAGCTATTCCATGACCACTCACCACATAACCATTTTCCGGAATTTGAGATCCGCCGCCTCCCAATTTTGTAACAAATCCATCCTCAACGGTAATTTCATAACCATATGCATTGGTTTTAGTCGTTTCTCCAAAAGAACGATTATATACAATCAACTGATCGGGTCCTCTAAAGCCATCAAACGGGGCACCAGCTGGATTAGATTCTGCTGTAGGATTAATTGCGTTAGCCAATTTCTCTTCCTTCTTTTCAACTGGTTCTAATAAGGTCACTGTTTCTCCAGTTTCTAATTGCATTAAAAAGGTTTCAACCTCAGCTGTAGTCTTAGCTCCTGTAGAAAGAACAATGCCATTTAGAGGAATCGGACTGTCACCATCGGTATGTTTTTGAACCTGATATGTATTAAGTCCAATTTTATCTAAAATAATCTCTTTACTGCCTTTCTTAGTTTCTGTGTAATAGCTGAAAGTGTCATTAAAAAGGACTAACTTGTTTTCATTTGCTAGTTGGTTGATTCCACCTACGGTCATGTGATCACCTGATTGATCCTTAACGGTTAGAACATCAACTGATATGCTGTTTTCTTTGACAGAAGCTTTACCTACCATACCAAAAGAAGATAATACTAGGGTTGAAGCGAGGATTGAGCTGCTAATTACTCTCATCTTTTTTTGCATACTTTGTTCTCCTTTTCAATTAATGTACTTGTTTCATTGAGACACTGACTTAAAAGTGATCACTAGTTAAAACTCTGCAAAGCTTCACCTAAATTAATACAATTTTCAGAAAACGTTTTCAAAAACACTATAAACGTATTTATCATTTTCCACAACCATTTTTAAATTAATTTTTAAAATGATATAAATTTTGAAAATTATTTTCATTATTATTTCAGCGTTAAGAAATAGTGATGTTAATACGTTTATAGCCTTATGATGTAAACATCTTTATAGATTAAACTAATGTCAATTTATTTAATGGTACTGATATAAAGAGAATAAAAGCAGAATCAGCTCATTCTGAATGGATATATCAAATATAAAAAGAAGTAAAATGAAAATAATTTTCATAAATAAATTAAAAACAAAAATAATTTCAATAATTCTTGTAATACGATGATAGCCCTAGTATTATAAAAATTAGAAAACGCTTACCAATAGTTTCAAAGGGGGATGAAGTAATGGGAAAACGAACAAAAAGGTTAATAGCCGGCACGATGGCAACAGCTCTTTCAGTGAGCATAATGGCAGCATGCAGTAAGGAAGAGGCAAACAGCTCGAAAGCATCAAATTCTGGAGAGTTATCAGGGGAAGTAACACTTTGGACTGCATCTTTAGCAGGAGAACCATTTGATACATATTTTGACAAACTAGAGAAAAACTTTGAAAAACTGCATCCTGATGTAGATGTTGTCATTGAAGACATTCCACAAAATGAAATGGAACAAAAGGTACTGACATCCCTTACAGGCAGTGATGTACCTGATGTGGTTAACTTAAATCCACACTATATGTCCAATATCGCAGCACAGGGTGGACTATTAGACTTAACAGATATGGTGAGTGACGAAACGAAAAACTCTTTTGTAGAAGGGCCATACAAGTCTGGTATATATGAAGATAAATTGTATGCAATGCCTTGGTATTTAACAACAACCGTATCTTGGTATAATGGTGATCATTTCGAACAAGCAGGTGTCAGTGAGTTGCCTACTACTACTGAGGGCATATACAATACTGCAAAAGCTGTAACAGAAAAGACAGGTAAGCCTTCCTACTATCCAGTAATCAATGACGGAAACACTATTATGGAGAAAATGGTCTCCTTATCAAACGGAGAACCACTTGTAAAAGACGGAAAGGCAGCTTTTGAAACGAATAAAGACATCCTTGATTATTTCACATTTACTCAGAAGATGTATAAGGAAGGTATCATTCCTCAGGAGACAGCAGAAGGATCATTAAAAACGGGTCAGGAATTGTTTATGGCTGGAAACACTTCTTTCTTGGAAGGCGGAGTTACTTTCTTGGGACCAATAGAATCGGGTGCTCCTGATATATATAAAGCTTCTAAGGCAGGTCAGCCTTTAGAATCATCAGAAGCTCCAGTAAACGTTGCCGTTATGAACTTTGCAGTACCAGCAAAAACAAAAAACAAAGAAGCAGCTGTTGCACTTGCTGAATTTGTAACAAATGCAGAGAATCAACTAGAATTTGCGAAGACAGCAGGAACAGTATTACCTGCTACAAAGGAATCTTTGGAAGATGACTACTTCAAAAATCCTGGAGATTCGCCAAAGGCACTGGGGATGTTAGAGGCCTCTAAATCTTTAGAGCGTGCAGAGGTATTGATTCCCCCAACAGAGAACAGTGCTGAATTACGTGAATCCACAAAGAATATTTTTGTTAAGAACCTACAAGGGAAGCTGACACCTGAGGAAGCAGTAAAGCAACTCTCATCAGAGTGGAACAAAGCATTTGAAAAATCAGGTGAGAAAGTGACATTCTAATGAATGGAAAAGAGGATAGCTTGAACCAAAAGCTATCCTCTATTTTTTTGAATGGAGAGAGGCACATGAGCAGGGGACCTGTTGTACTACCGAATTCAAAAGTGAAAGTTACGATGAAAAAGAAACATAGATTAAGTATGCGAAATGTAACACCTTGGCTGTTTTTACTACCATCCATATTGATTTTGGGTACATTTCTCATCATCCCAATCCTAGAAGCTTTTCAATGGAGTTTACTAGACTATAAAATCATTGCGGGTACGGGTGAATTTGTTGGCTTAAGTAACTTTAAAGAGATATTTACAGACCAGGATTTTTGGATGTCCGTATTAAATACGTTCATTTTTTTAATTATCGTGTTGCCATTGAATGTCTTTTTACCAATGATCTTAGCAGTACTAGTGAACCAAAAGATCAGAGGTGTGTCTACTTTCCGCATCCTCTATTATCTGCCAGTTATCACACCAATGGTTGTGGCTGCATTAATGTGGAAAATGCTGTACTCTCAAAGCGGATTAATATCAGAATTACTGGTCAAACTTGGCCTTTTTGATTCTCCTACCAATTTGCTCGTTCAATCATCCACAGCCTTATTTGCAGTTGCCATGATTACTGTTTGGAAAGGGCTCGGTTATTATATGATCATTTATTTGGCTGGACTGCAGTCAATTCCAAAGGATGTCTATGAGTCATCCAGCATTGACGGTGCTTCATTATTCCAGCAGTTCAGGAACATTACAGTTCCCATGTTGGCGCCTTCTGTAACATTGGTTTCTGTCATGACAATTATTGCCGGCATGAAAGTGTTTGAAGAAATTGCCTTAACAACAGGGGGCGGACCTTCTGGTGCTACGACTACACTTGTTATGTATATTTACGACAAGTTTATGAATCTGGATGTCAGTATCGCTTCTGCAGCAGGTTTAGTACTTTTGCTCCTCGCTATTGGAGCATCTTTACTTCAAATGAAGTTATCCAGTAAGCGCGAAGATGATTTGCGAGCATAAACAGATAGGGGAGAACATAATGAAATCGAAGCAGATCAGTCAAAAATTGTGGCTCTATGCTTTAATGATCCTGATTACAATACTCACTGTGGGACCATTTTTAGTTACCCTGTTCATGGCACTAAAATCAGCAAGTGAAGGGATCTACAGCAGCTTGCTTCCAGCCAGTCCTACTTTTACTAATTTTGTAACAGCTTTTGACAAAGCGAATTTCGGCACATATTTCTTAAATACCGCGGTGGTTACAGCGATTGCCATACCTTTAAATTTATTGTTTTGCAGTTTAGCCGCGTATCCGTTGGCACGTATGGATTTCAAAGGGAGAAGTGTTGTTTTGGCGTTAATCATTTCAACGATGATGGTTCCTTTTCAGCTGTACATGGCACCTCTGTTCCAACTAGCTGGCGAGCTTGGCTTACAAAATACGCATCTAGGATTAGTCGTCATGCAAGTATCAACGGCATTTGGCATCTTCTTAATGCGTCAAGCCTTTTTAAGAATTCCAAAAGAGCTTGAAGAATCAGCGTATCTTGATGGGGCAAATAAACTTAAAGTATGGTACCTAGTGGCGTTGCCACTTGTGAAACCAACACTTGTAACACTTGCCATCTTCACTTTCATGGGTACATGGGGTGACTATTTATGGCCTTTGTTAAACTCAACAGAAAGCAGCATGTATACATTGTCGATAGGGTTAGCCCAGCTCTCTCAAAATTTTGATGGTTCTAATTTGAAATTAATCAGTGCAGCGTCCATTCTAACGACCATTCCTACACTGCTCATTTTTATATGGCTGCAAAAGTATTTTATTTCCGGTGCAACAGACGGTGCTGTAAAAGGTTAATCAGATTGATAGGTAAGCTGTTTAAAAGAAAACCACGGGACCAAGAGGTGGATGATAATGAGTACAGTCTCTTTTTTCGGTCGGAGAATACCGATTATTTTAGATGCTGATTGTGTTGTAGTAGGCGGAGGAACAGGCGGAGCAGCTACTGCAATTGCTGCTTTAGAAGAAGGCATTAAAACACTTGTTATAGAGAAAACGATTTCTTTAGGGGGCACTCAAACAAATGCATTGGTTTCTCCTATGATGCCGACCTATGTTAAAGGACAGCGTGTGAATCACTTAATCATTGAACGCCTGCACAGGGAACAAATCGAAACAAATGACGGGACGACGACATGCAGCTGGTTCAACGTTGAAACATTAAGCTATGTATTAGAGCAGCTCATTATCGAGCGTGGCGGACATATTTTATATGATGCTAATTATGTAGATTGTATAAAAGATGAGAGTCGAATCACTCATATTATCGTAAATACGTGCAACGGGTTAGCAGCCATCGAAGGAAAAACATTTGTTGATGCGACAGCTGATGCCGTCCTTTCAAGAACGGCCGGTGTTCGGGTAGAATCCGGAAACAAAGACGGTGAAAACCAGCAAATATCGTTTCGATTCGAGATGGGTGGTATCGATATAACAGCTTTACGTGAATTTATCCTGTCGCAAAATGAAACGTTTTGTACAATTAAAAATCCTGCGTTCTTTGAGATTGCTATGGTGCCAGGAAAAGGTCATGTACTAGAATCACTTTTTCAAAAAGGACTGGAAAATGGCGATTTAGCAGAAGAAGATTTACGTTATTTCCAGGCATTTACACAACCTGGAAAACCAAGTGTCATGTCCTTTAATTGCCCGCATATTCCCGGCATAAATCACACAACTGACCCAGTTCTTCGTTCTAAAGCGGTCATAAAGGGACGAGAAATGATACGAAGATTAGCTAACTTCCTGCCTAAATACGTTCCAGGATTTAACCATTCTTATCTTTTAAAGGAAGCAACGCAGCTCGGCATTCGCGAATCGTACCGAATTGTTGGGCAGTATGTATTAACAGAAAATGACTATGTTGCTCGTGCACGATTTGATGACGGGATTGCACGTGGGGATTGGTATATTGATGTACATAGCGTAAGCAAAGAAAATATTGAAGAAGCCAGATTGTCCCGGGGTGAATTTTATGAGATTCCATACAGGTCACTGATTACGCATGAAGTGAGTAACATGATTGTTGTCGGACGTCATATTTCAAGTACATTTCTGATGCAAGCGTCATTGCGTATCCAGCCGACGGTAAGGGATATGGCCCAAGCTGCGGGAATTGCCTGTTCATATTCAATTAAACATAAGATAGACCTAAATAAAATTGATGGTTCCCATTTTAAGCAACGGTTGGCTTCAATGGAGGAATAATTTATGAACAACATTAAAGAAGTACATGTATTAAATCATACTCACTGGGATCGTGAATGGTATGAAACATTCGAGGAATTCCGTTATAAATTACGAAACGGACTTCGTTTTGTCCAGAAATTACTGGATACAGGAGAACTTGATAATTTTTTCCTTGATGGACAGACAATTGTATTAGAGGACTATCAAGAGATTGTGAGTAAAGAGGAATATGAGCGGCTCGTGACTTTTATTAAGGAAGGGAAGATAGAAGTTGGACCATGGTATTTACTGGCCGATGAGTTTCTCGTTTCTGGTGAATCAATTCTAAAAAACTTAGAAATTGGCATCAATAAAGCGAAAGCCTATGGATCTGCCTATAATATTGGCTACTTGCCTGACACATTTGGACATAATAGTCAAATGCCTCAAATTTTTCAAGGATACAATATAGGCTCCGCTATTGTCTGGCGAGGAGCAGTTTCAAATACATTTGAAAATATGTGGGAAGGTGCAGATGGAAGTAAAGTGTTTACATTCGTTCTTCCGCTATTTGAAGGGTACTATCAGACTTTTTTAAAACACGATGATTATGTAGAGAAGACAAAAACGTATTTAGAGAGCAATTCTCCCTATCTAAAGTATGGAAATGCTCTTGTCATGAACGGAGCAGATCACACGTTTACTTGCTCAGGGTTAGATAAACGAATTGAGGAACTGAATGCCCAATTTAATAATATTACATTTAAGCAATCGTTAATGTCCCATTATGTCCTGCAATTTACTGGAAAAGAACCACCAGAAAGTATAGTAGGGGAGCAACGTGATTCTTCCAAAATTTTTATTTTACCTGGTGTATATTCAACGCGAACTTATCTTAAAAATCAAAATCAAATGTGTGAAGATCAAGCCATAGGTACGATGGAAGCACTAAACGCTTGGACAAATGGGAATACAAATTCAGAGGAATTTATTGAGTATGTCTGGAAACTCATTTTACAAAACCAGCCACATGATAGTATTTGTGGCTGCAGTGTGGATGCAGTTCATCATGAAATGGAAACGAGAACACAAAAAGCATTGAGTGCCATCCAACAATTTTCAAAAGACACATTAGATAAAGAGTATCCCTTTGAATACCTGGATGATAAGAAAGAAAACCTTTATCTATACCTAATAAATAACACACCCCTTAAAGGTCTGTATCCTGTAACGACTCAGATTCGCATTCCAGCAGCCCTTGATTTAGGCGGGATAAAGCTCGTTTGCAATAATGAAGAAATAACGCTTGATGTAGTAAGAAAAGAAAAGCGCGAAGAATTTTTACGACATATTTTAGCTGAACCTTATTATGCTGAATACGCAGTCTATGACGTCTCGTTCACTTTGCCTTTTGATGGAGTCGAGACAAAAAGGATCCGGATTGACCGAGTGAAGACTGAAGCCAAAGTAATAAAAAGTGTTAATGGAGCGTGTATCCAAAATGAATTTTATAAAATACAATGTGATGGACAAGGATTAATCATTACGGATATAAAATTGAATACGTTCTACCCAAAGCAGCACCTATTTTTCTCTTCGTTAGACGCAGGAGATACGTATAACTACTCCCCTCCAGTGAATGATCAATATAGCTTTGCGGTATTAAAAGATGCTACCGATGTTGTAAAAGGAAGAACATTTCAATCCATGACGTTACATTATGATATGAAGCTGCCAGCTTCTTTGAATGAAGATCGATCGGGTCCAAGCAGTAAATACGTTGTAAATAAGATAACGACAACAATAACACTTCATCACGGAAGACGGCTTATTTCATTTAAAACCAAAATTCATAATCATGCAAAGGATCAAAAGCTTCGAATTGGATTTGCAACACCTGAAGCGAGTATAAGCTATGGGGATACAGCTTTTGATTTAATAAAACGGGAAACAATCAGAGAAAAGATTTGGGATGTCCCTAGAAATAAGGAAGCACTCATGAATCAATACCCAACATATTCGACTGTCATTACAGAAAATCATCAACTTGTGCATCGGGGCTTACAAGAATATGAAGTAGACCATTTGAGAGGAAATGATTATCTTTGCCTAACGATGGTCAGAAGTGTCGGGTGGTTATCAAGACGGGATTTGCGGACTCGCGGCAACGGTGCAGGACCTGGTTTTGAAACGCCGGGAGCGCAGTGTCTAGGGACATACGAATTTGAATATGGCTTAGTGTTGGGGAAAGAACATCAATCATTAAATCATGCTAAGGTGATGCGTCAGCAAATTCTATGTCAGCAGTCTTATCTTTTGAAAGATGAGCAGAAGTTGTTTAAACAATCTTCATCAACTATTGTATTTTCATCATTCACTCAGAAAGAAAAGAATTCATTTGATATTCGAATGTTCAATCCATCTTCGGAACAACAAAGTACGCAATTAGATCTTGGATTTGAACCAACTAACATATATGAAGTGAATTTTTCCGGGGAGCTCCAGGAGGAATACACTGCAGCATCACATACAACTATTTCTTTTAAGCCTAAACAAATAAAAACGATTCGCGTGAAAAGGAAAGAGCAGTAAAGCGTATAAGAGTGCTCATTCCTGGAAATGAAGGTGAAATTAATGAGGAAATTTTTAGCATTTGATATTGGGGGAACAGTCCTCAAATATGGTGTGCTAACTGAAGAAGGAACATTTATCGAAAAGCATGAATGCCCGGCAGAAGCACATCTGGGCGGGCCTGCCATTGTAGAGAAGGTCAAAGCCTTCGGCAAAAAACTAATGAAAGAACATAAGATCAGCGGTGTCTGCATCAGCTCTGCGGGGCAAGTTGATTCCAATAAAGGTGTTATTTTATATGCCTCTTCTTTTATTCCAAATTACACGGGTACTCCATTAAAGAATGAGTTAGAAACCTTTTTTCAATTACCGGTTGAGGTGGAGAATGATGTAAACTGCGCTGGGTTGGCAGAGTCTTGGATTGGAACCGGCAAGGATGCAAAAAGTTTATTCTGTCTTACAGTTGGCACCGGTATCGGCGGCAGTTATATCATAGACAATAAATTACAAACTGGGCACAGCTTTAGTGCAGGGGAAATCGGTTACATTCCAGTTGAAGGAAGCCAATTTCAAGAATTAGCGTCTACAAGGATTTTAGTGAGAAATGTTGCGAAACGCAAAGGAATTACTGAAAGTGAAATCAATGGAAAAGAAATTTTTGAACTTGCCCAGAAAGATGATGAGATTTGCATTCAAGAAATTAATCGTCTTGTTTACTATCTTTCCAAAGGAATTTCAACGATTGCTTATATGATGAATCCAGAAATGATTATTATTGGTGGTGGGATTACAGCACAAAAAGAGTATCTTTATCCGCTGATTATGAAACAGCTGCAAAAAGACATTATGCCTGCTGTATTAGACAAAGTGAAAATTGAAATTGCGAGAAATCTTAATAACGCCGGTATGATTGGGGCTCTTCGGCATTTTTTGCTCCAAGAATCGTTACAGCCTCTAAAAAGTATAACAACGATTATCGAATCAAATACGCATAAGTTAACAAAGAGAGAAAAAACAATTGCAAAGTTTATCATCTTAAATTTAGAAAGCGTCCCAAATAAAACAATTTCAGAAATGTCACGACAATTAAATTTATCAGAGGCAACAATTACACGATTTTGTAAAAAACTTGAGTTCGGATCTTATAATCAGCTGCGATTACTGGCTAAAGAATCTATTGTGAGCACTCGATTATACGAACAAAAAGAAACCACAAGCCTAACTTCTGTAAAACTAGCCTATATGAGCATGTTAAATAAGTTTGATACGCTGAATGAGGTAGAAGATATTCTTTTATTTAAAAATCAATTAGTTTCAGCTAAGAAAATCTATTTATACGGCGCAGGTGAAATGTCACTAGTTGCTAACCAACTAAAATATAAGCTTATGAAACTTGGTATGGCAGCTGACGCATTTTCAGACCACTATCAAATGGAAATGTCTACGCATTTACTCAGCCGGGAAACAGTAGTAGTCGGTCTAAGCACATCCGGATATGCTTCGGATATCGTCCACATGATGGAAACAGCCAAAACGTGCGGATCGGCAACAATAGGGATTACGAGTCAACAAGATTCTCCCTTATCCCAGGCTTCTGATATTCATCTACTTGTTCCAACGGCTGATGAGATACAAAATTACAGCAGTTCAGCCAGTGAAGTTTGTGCATTTTACCTATTAGATGTCCTTTTAAATGAAATTCAAAGCAACGATAAAGGTATAAGTAAAAAAAGTATTATGTAATAGAGTGAGTAACCGTGCCGCAGGTATGAAGTGTTTTGGAAACGATGTATTCAGCTCTCCTAAAATTGGAGGAATCCCAGTGAATCTCTTTGATTTGCCGCTTGAGCAGCTGCAAACGTATCAGCCTAAACAAACGAAGAAAAAAGATTTTGAAGTGTTCTGGAATAATCGGATAAAGGAAAGTAAACTCCAGGGATTAGATATCGTTATAGAAGATCGTATGTATTATGTCCCTGGTGTCGAGTTGTACGATGTAACCTTTAATGGATTTAGAAACTCACGTATTCATGCCATGTATTTAAAACCGGATAAAGAGGCTAATCCAAATACACCTGCAGCTGTTATCTTTCATGGATACAACTGGAATAATCTGCAGCCGAACTATGCATTCAAATATTTAATTCAAGGTATTCCGGTTCTGTTAGTCGAGGTCCGAGGTCAAAATGTTAACTCACCAGATCATAATCATTATAAAAACGGAGGTTCCTCAGGATGGATGACCCTAGGAATTACAGATCCTGATAACTATTATTATAGCTATGTGTATATGGATTGTTACAGAAGTGTTGATGTCTTAAGAGAAATTTCGGGAAAGATTGATGTCATTGCAGAGGGCGGAAGTCAAGGTGGTGCTCTTGCAGTTTCAACTGCTGCCTTACAGGACGGTATTTCGGCTGCTCTTGTTGATATTCCTTTTCTTACTCATTTTAAGCGATCTATTGAACTTGCCACAGAAGGGCCTTATAACGAAATTTATCACTATTTTAAACTGCATGATCCTTTACAAAAAAACCGATCTGCTGTTTTTGACACGTTAAGCTATGTGGATTGTATGAATTTAGCCAGTCATATCTCATGCCCTTCTTTAGTAGGAGTAGGCTTGGAAGATAATGTTTGCCCGCCTTCCAGTGGATTTGCCTTATACCATCATTTAGGCGGCCAAAAACAAATTCAAGTATATCCTGAATTTGCACACGGGCTATCATCTGTTCACGAAGAAAAAAAACTTCAATTTATTTCTTCTATATACAAATGGTCATAAAAGGAATAAGAGAAATATGCTTGAAGAGGAGCAACCGAATGAAAATTGCATACTTACCTATCGATGAGCGACCATGCAATATTGATTACATCAAAAGGATTGCACGGTCTTCGTCAGATATTGAATTGATGCTGCCATATGATGAATTACTCGGAGCAAAAAAAACAGCAGCCGATACTAATGCTCTTTGGAACTGGCTAAACCAGGCTGCAAGGACAGCTGATGCTATTATCTTAAGCATCGATATGCTGGTGTATGGCGGGTTATTGCCATCAAGGCTGCATTATTTGTCAAAAGACACAGTAACAATGTGTGTAGAGCGACTGCGTACATTTCATAAAACGTATCCTGGCGTTCCAATCTATGCTTCGAATTTAATTATGCGGACACCCAAATATAGTTCAAGTGATGAGGAACCAGATTATTATGAACAGTGGGGAAGCGAAATTTTCTTACGTGCTTACTTACTAGATAAGCAAGACCGTGAGACGTTAAATAATGAAGAACAAATGCAATTACAGGAAATTGAATCAAAATTGCCAGAGGAATACATACATGACTATGAAACTAGGCGATTGTTTAACTCCCTGATAAACATCAAGATGCTGAAGCTTGTCAATGAAGGAGTGATAAAGTTCTTATCGATTCCCCAGGATGACAGTGCAGAGTATGGTTACACGGCAAAGGACCAAAAGTTAGTTGCAGAAAAACGGGAACAACTTCGCTTGCATAGACAGGTTTATATGTATCCAGGAGCAGACGAGGTAGGAGCAACTTTATTAGCACGCGTCTATAACGATTTCAAAGGGATGCGGCCTAAAATTTATCCAATCTGGAGCAGCACACTTGGACCACAAGTAATTCCAATGTACGAGGACCGGCCTTATGCTGAAAGTTTAAAGTCTCACGTGTCAGCGGCTGGCTGTCAGTTGGTATCCAATGCTGAAGATGCTGATTTGATTCTTGCCTATAATACACCAGGGCGAATCATGCAAGAATCATGGGACCAGCATAATAAAGATATTACCTATACAAGCTTCCGCAACATGTTAACTTTTGTAGACCAAATCAAAACCTTTGTAGATGCAGGGAAAAAAGTAATGATATCCGATGCAGCATATGCTAATGGCGGGGATCATGAATTAATCTTATTGTTAGATGAAGAACGCGTTCTTGACAGAATAGTTTCATATAAAGGGTGGAATACAAATTGCAATACGCTTGGTACAACGATTAGTCAGGGTGTTGTATCTCTAAATGGTAAGTCGGATATTCTTCAAAAAAATATCATTTATCATTTATTAGATGACTATTTTTATCAATCAGAAATCAGAATGGACATGGTTGCTGATTATCTGCCAACCCACAATCTTACCTACTTTGATTTGAAAAACAAAGCCTCTCTTGTAAACCGTGAAAGAGATAAAAGACTATATACACGATACAAAGAAATGATTTTATACAGTTTCAAAGAGATGGAACTTAAAGAAATTAAGACTCATTCACCATGGAATAGAATGTTTGAATGTGGAATGACGCTGCAGTTTTAAAAAAGGGAGGCAGAAGCATGTTAACAGCAATAAAATCTGGTCTGGTTGTATCTTGCCAGGCATTAGAAGATGAACCTTTGCATGGATCTGATATTATGAGCCGAATGGCAGTTGCTGCAAAAAGAGGGGGAGCAGTTGCTATTCGTGCTAATGGTGAAAATGATATACGCGCAATAAAAGAGAGTGTTAATCTACCAATCATAGGGATCATAAAACAGGATTACAAAGATTCAAATGTTTACATAACTCCAACTTTAAAAGAGGTAGAAGCATTGGTTGAACTTAATATAGGTTTGATTGCTGTAGATGCAACAAACCGAATACGTCCAGGTGGTGTGGATCTGCCCACCTTCATAAAGGAAATTAAAACCAAATTTCCAAACCAGCAATGGATGGCTGATTGTGCAACATTAGAGGAATGCATCATGGCTGAAAAATTAGGCTTTGACTGCGTTGGTACGACCATGCATGGCTATACTGAAGATACAGCAGGGATGAAATTACATTCAAATGATTTTAAGTTCTTAAAAGATGTAGTAAGTCATGTGAGTATTCCCGTTATTGCAGAAGGAAATGTCATTACCCCAGAGATGGCTAAAAAAGCTTTACGGTATGGGGCGCATACAGTAGTAGTTGGCGGAGCAATAACACGTCCTCAGCAAATAACAAGACATTTTGTTGATGTAATAGAATCCGTTAGATAAAGCTCAATTTAGTAAATATTAGGAAAAATCCATATCATTTAACGTTCTGGATGCAATAGGAATACACGGTCATATTAGTGTTAAAATTAGTCAAGTAGAGCCGCCGAAATTATTTCGGCGGCTCTTGCTCTGGCATATTAATTTTCTGAGTTGACATTCAATAATCAGGATTAATAGTGAGGACAACGCTTTAAAAGTATCTTTGTAGGTCAAATATTTGAAATTTTTTTAGAAAAAATTCAAAGAAAATGAAGCTAATTTAATTCCAAGCCCCCTAAGTATTGTTGGAGACCAATAAATTGAAGAATTACTATGCGAAAAGTATTTTAAAAAATATATAGGAGCATAAAAAATAAAATATTATGATTATTTAAAAGCTGAGTCTTCAAAATGTAGCATCAAAAGTCAACGAATACTTTTGGGTTGTAGTTTACACCCCGTTCAAAAAAAACACTTTTCTGAACGGTTTATTTTTAAAGTTTTCATTTGGTATTTTAGTTCATTTACGTATAAAAACACTTTTCGAACGTTCGTCGCTTTTCTAACACTATTGCGAACGAATTTGAGAGAATTATAGGAATAAAAGATAAAATAAGTCAAAAAACAGACGTTATGAAAATTAGTTACATATAACTCTGCAAAGATCGATCATGAAGGTCGTGGGCTGCAGGTAATGATGGATTGAATGAACGTGAGATCTTTTTAGATAAGCAAAGTGGAAAGAATTTTAATCGAGAACAATATAAGTTACTAAAAAGAATGATTCATAAAATCTTTGATTGTTATAACGTTCTTCCACGTCCATCATAATAATTCAATTGCTTATGATTCTCCACCTATCTACTATTTCCAACCTCTGTACAATGGGTGATTCATATTAATCTCCAGTACATACGTCCTACTTTTATATTGGAAAAAGATAAGCTTTGAGACAACATGCTCATAAATAAGGAATGTTTATATTATCTTATTTGAGGAAAACAGGGGGGAAATGTAATACAATGTAAATATAAGGTTAAATATCGGCGGGGGTTTGTTAAATGACAGTTGCTACGTCAAATTATGATACATATTTAAATAGTTCCTTGGATTATTTAAAGCAATACATAACTGATATGAAAAGTCGACCTATACTTTTTGTAGGCTCTGGTTTTTCTCGTAGATATATCGGCTCACCAAGTTGGTTAGGATTGTTAGAACAATTAATAGATGAAAATCCAGAAATCGAAATGCCGATTGAATATTTTGTACAAGAACATGATGAAGATAATGCCAATATCGCTACTGAACTTGTTCAATATTATCGTAACTATGCTTGGAATAACCGTTCTAATGAAGAACTTTTCCCGTCTGATTTATTTTCATCAACATCAAAGAGTATCTTCCTAAAATATAAAATAGCCACTATTTTAAACAACTTAATAGACAAATTTGATCTCGATTTTAATGAATGGCGAGCAGAAGTAGATTTGATAAGGAAATTGAATCCGCAAGCGATTATTACTACCAACTACGATACACTGTTAGAAAAATTGTTTCCAAAGTATGAAGCGGTTATAGGTCAACAAGTCATCCGTGCAAAAAGATCAACACAAATTGGCCATATCTTAAAAATTCACGGTTCTGTTGATGATTAAAATGGGATTATCATCGAGAAGAAGGATTATGAAGATTTCTTTAAAAAACAAATCTATTTAATCTCAAAATTATTTACGTACTTTATGGAACATCCAATAATTTTTATTGGGTACAGTTTATCCGATGAGAATATAAAGTCGATTTTATATAATGTTAAACAAATAATTGATGCTGATTCGGAGCCGATGATTGATAATATGTGGTTTATTGATTGGAGCCCAAACGAAATGAATCCAGACTCAACTCCTCAAAGGGAAAAATCTATCTCGGTAGGAAATGGAGAATCAGTTAGAATTAATTATATAAAGCTTCATACTTACAATAAATTGTATGAAGCTTTATATCAAGATTCTGTGGATATTGAAGTTTTGAAGAAGCTAGAAGAAACTGTTTATAACGTAGTCAAAAGTGATACTATAACAAATTTAGAAGTGGATATGGCTAGTTTAAGATACCTTACGGATAGAGAAAATTTCTTAAATTCTTTTATCACTGCCCAAGGAAGTGAAGATGAATTAGAAGGAACAAGGTCGCTTTTAACGTTTGCTAATATATCTGACCCTAACCAACTGGCATCAAAGTTTAGTATAACTGCATCCAAACTTTCAGAAAGGGTGTTCGATATACATAAATACAACTGGTATCATGCTTATGCATTAATTAAAGAAGTCGAATCTCAAGTAGAGATAAATTTAAGAGAATCAAACAATGACTATCATGTTCGTTTACAAGGTGGTGCCACAAGGTTTTCTCTTGATATGGTCAATTTACTAAAGAAGGTTAAGAATAGAGAGCCCTACACAATTATCATTGATGGTCAGGAAATATCTTATCCACCGGATAACAGTTAGAAGGAAGGTTAATAATATATCTTTATCCTTCTTTAGTTTGATTTACGATAGGGGGGACTAAGTGAAAATTAAAATGAATCTTTCAGAAATACTTTTATACCTGGATTTAATGAAGAGAGCAAGAAGAAGACCTGAAATTAATGAATTAATTATGATGTTATATTTCCTTAACGATTACAACGAGGTTCAAGTATTTCAAACTAAATTAGAAGAGCATAATATTAATCCGCCCTTCGTTTTCTACAATGGCTCTTTAATTTATTTTATTGAGGATTATCAGAATTGTGTTGAATTGAAAGATAGGATGTTAAAAACCCAAAGAAAGCGACGAAGACAATATGCGGTATTATTCAGACATCAAATTATGTTATCAAAATCAGAGGAAGAAGCATTAAGTATATATCAAGAAGCCAAAGAATATGGCATTGAAATCGGTGAAGTTTGGATAACCAGGTATGATTCTATGTGGATAATAAAGGAAGATCAAAAAAGATGGAAAGAATCTCAATCAGGAAAGTTTAATCTTTTTAATAAAATCTATAATGATTTTAATACTCTGAAAGAACAGTATTTTGAAAGTCTGACATTGCACCAGCTAAAGCAAACAATTAATAAAAACAGTAATCATGTTAAAAAGATGAACCAAAAGACTGTTTACGATAGAAGTGTTTTTATTAAGGAGTATGCAAGAAAAGTAGCAAAGGGTATATGCCAACTATGTGAAAAGGAAGCTCCGTTCTTAGACAAAAATAACAAGCCATTTTTAGAAGTACACCACGTCCATTACTTGTCTAAAGGAGGTGCAGATTCTCTAGAAAACGTTGTTGCACTTTGTCCAAATTGCCACCGAAAGGTACATCAGTTGGAATTAGTATCTGACTTACTATTTTTAACAGAAAAAGCGATACTAAATATGGAGAAATATTCATGACATTATCATTATAGAAAACTTATAGGGTATTGAAAGACTATTTACATAATGAACATTTTTCAGGGTGAAGAGCAGTGAGCGCTGTTCTTTTTATGTACTATTAGTGCATTATTATCCCTATTGATCAAAGGAGACGAAGCATGAAGGATAGTTCTTTTTTATTGGATGAAGAGTCTTATCTTGTGAAATATAAGCCAGCATTTAATGACCATTACAAATTTAAACATGCTGTACAATTCTTAATCACATTACAGTACCATCTACCTTTCCCTGATAATTCAATAGTGTCATATCAGGAAGAGAGTTATGTTTTATCCTATAACTTTTTGGAAGTTGAAAAAGAAAAAAAATACACAGCAGGCGCAAATGACGAAGGTCATGTGATTGAGTATTATGAAACAAGAGTGGAAATGACATACTTTACAAATAGCATCTATTATTTCTTTACTGAGGATGAACTATCAGACATATTCAACGATTTGTTAAAAGGTCTAAATGACTTTATTACAGCGTACTTGGTGAAAAGTAAGGACCTTGATATGCAAAAAATCTCAAAAGAAATGCTAGAACCTTTTTGTTTATATAAAACCATAAAATTAGATAACGATGTGTTTAAGCATGAAAACGAAGGGATGCTTATACTCCACCTTAATGTAGCATATAAAAAAGAAATCGTTTCATTGGAAAAACAAAGAGAAATCGTTAACTATATGCATGTTATAAAGAAAAATCAAAATCCTTTTGTTCTTTCAGAAGATCTTATGTTAAGTGCTAGAAAAAACTTCAAACAGGGTTTTTATAAAGAAACCGTACTTGATGCACAAACAAGTATTGAAACATTTCTAAGAACACTATTTAGTGAATGTTTAAAGATTGAAGGAAATACTGAAGAGCTGGTAAGTTCTATTCAAGAAGCAACCAATTATATTACTATGGTAAAAAGAGAGTTTTCTAAGAGAATTGGTGGATCATGGGATATAACAAATGAGAGACAAGAAGTTGGGAAGTGGTATAAAAATTGCTACGAATTGAGAAATAAAATTATCCATGCAGGATATAGTCCCTCATTTCCAGATGTTGACAACGCGCTGGCAGCTGCTATAAATTTACGAGAGTATGTATACAATCGAATAAAAAAATCTAGCAAATTCAAGTCGATTTTAGAGTTCCTTTGATAAGAGCTTTCAATTATTTGGATTACTCACGGGGTTGGCTCTATTGTGTTCATACAAAAAAAGAATTCTTAGATTTTCATAACAATAAAAAAACAAAGCCTTTTACGTTAAAAGTAGTGATATAAAGATAAGATTAAATGAACTATAAATATACACAATATGTTGAAAAACATTATTGTAAGTCAATAATGGAACAACCTAGGGAATTCCGATATCCAGAAGGAGTTCTCTTTTTTATATTAGCTAAATTCTATCAGAAGATGAATAAGAAAGAGAATTATGAATTCGTCTCAAAAACGGTCATTTTTGTTACAATCAGATACATTCAAATTTCAGTTCTATAATCTAGTAAATCGTGTAACAAAAATATGTAACTATATAAAATGTAACGTTCTGAAATTTGGAACGTTTTTGATGCACTAAAAATAAAAAGGAGACATCATAATTTGATATATGGGTAAGGCTTCAGTACACAGTAGCTAAGAGGTGATCTCAAATTTAACCCATTTATCGAAATAAACAAAGTTCTCATTGAAATTACCGTAAAGATTTCAAACATGGTGCTTAATCAAAGCAAAAAACAACACCTTGAGCATCGATGAAATATTTGATTTTTCTGAAACTTAATTACTCTCCAGCCGTATATTTATGTAAGGATAGGATTGGAGGAGTGTAATATGCTTAGATATACACTTTTTGTGTTCATAACGTTAACCGTTGAAGTCGCATTCATTTGGGGAATTTCCTTTTTCATTCAAACCGATTTATTAACGGCCATGTTTTTTGGCTCAGCATTCTTTATCTTTTTTGCTTTTTTAACAGGATCTACTGGGGATTTGCTTTCAAGAAACTCAGAGTATGCAGCGTATATTGCCACGGGAGGAAGGTATGAACCCAAGTATGATAAAGTCACGTTCAGAATCAGTCCATTCTTAATTGGCTCGATACTGTGTATGGTTGTTTATTTTGGGCTGTCTTACTTTATGACTTGATTTATAAAATGACTTGTTTTATTTTGCGTTTTCTTCATTATAGAAGGAACGCTTTTTTTGATAGAAGGAAATGACCTTCTTGTTGAAGAAAAAGAAGGAATTAGACAGCAACAAGTGGAAAGACATCATGAATAAAGTTTTACAAGGAGTCGATTCGCATTAAAAGAATTTTGGCAATCAGTGATCTTCACGGATGTTTCGATGAATTAATGAAATTAATAGAATTGATTAAATACAATCCCGAAAGCGACCAGTTAATTCTGCTGGGTGATTACTTAGATAGAGGGCCAAACAGCAGGGAAACGTTGTCTAAAGTCATGAGTCTTGCTGATGAAGGGGCTATTGCCCTTCGAGGAAATCATGATCAAATGTTTCTTGACTGGATCCAGATAGATAATGATCGAAATGATCTGCATTTTTTCAGAAATGGGGGTTATGCAACCATTTCAAGCTATGCAGGTCCTGGATGGTTTAAAGAAAGGGGCTATGAGGATCAGTTAGTGAAAAAAGCGAAACAGCACATTCAGAACCACTATCAAGCCCATTTAGATTTTCTGGACAAACTTCCATACTATTATGAAACAGAAGATTATCTTTTTGTACATGCAGGCATCAATCCAACTCTTAGAGATTGGAAAAGCACTGAAGACACGGATTTTATGTGGATCAGAGATCACTTCCTAAAGAATGATCATCATCATGCTCATACAATAGTCCATGGGCATACGCCTGCTTCACTTCTGCACCCTTCCAACGATATTTATTTTGGAAAAAAGAAGATAGCCATCGATGGTTCATGTGCATATGGGGGTCAGTTAAATTGTTTGGAGATAATGGGGAATTCTGTGAAGCAATATAGTGTTAAGAGCTGCAAGAGTTGAAGATTACATAAAAGCAGGTACATCAAGTGGCGTTTCTTATTTTAAGGGACGCTTTTTTCTGTAGGGAAAGCCATCATGACTTTCCATTTTAATCAATTTGTTTGACTTTAAAAAGCAATTCTATTATATTAGTTGATAGGTCAATGATTGACCCGTCAATTAATCAAAATAGGAGGAGGATGCGTTTGTCCAACTCGTGCAATCTGGATGAAAAAATAGTCTATCGATTATATGAGATAAATAAGCTGACGATGCCCAAGTTTGAGCGGTGTACAGGAATCAGCCAATCAAGGCTTGAGCTTTTGCATGAGCTTTATGAAGCAGATGAAATCAGCCAGACTGCCCTGCAAAAGAAAGTGAACATTGATAATGCGGCAGTAACGAGACATTTAAAGCAGCTTGAGGAAAAAGGAATGGTTGTGCGCAGGAAAAATCCTGCTGATAACCGCGTTACTTTTGTGAAGCTGACAGAAGAAGGCCGAATGAAAATCATTGCTTATAAAGAAGAAAAGCAGCGATTCATTTCAAATGTATTAAAGGACTTTTCAGAAGAGGACCGTTTTTCACTGTTAAATATGCTTAGCCGTATTCAAGATAATGTAGAAAAGATTCAATAGCAGAAAACCAAATCATCATGACATCACATAAAAGGAGAATGAACAATGAATAAAACATTAGTAAACGATTTTAAGGAAATTGTAACCGGACGCCGTTCGATTCGCAATTATGATCCAAGTGTAAAAATCAGCAAAGAGGAAATGAGCGAAATTTTAACGGAAGCTGCACTTGCACCATCATCTGTTAACTTGCAGCCATGGCGATTTGTTGTGATTGACTCAAAAGAAGGTAAAGAAACGCTTGCTCCTCTTGCCAGATTCAATCAACGACAAGTTGAGACTTCTTCAGCTGTCATCGCTGTGTTTGCAGATATGCAAAGTGATTTATACCTTGATGAAATTTATAATAAAGCAGTGGAAGAAGGGCATATGCCTGCGGAAGTAAGAGATCAGCAAGTGCCTGCAATAAAAGGCTTCTTTGAAGCGATGACATTTGAACAAACAAAAGAAATGAATCTGATTGATGCAGGTCTAGTATCGATGCAGCTCATGCTGGTGGCCCGTGCTCATGGCTATGACACGAATCCAATCGGCGGCTTTGAAAAAGATCAAATTGCGGAAGCCTTTGACTTGGACAAAAACCGTTATTATCCTGTTATGCTTCTCTCAATCGGAAAAGCTGCTGATGCGGGATACCAATCAGTGCGCCTGCCGATTGATGCTATTGCAGAGTGGAAGTAAGTTCTAAAATTAATGATTGAAATGGGGAAAATAGAATGATTATTATTCATGCTGGATTAAAAGTAAATGCCGAAAAGGAAACTGATTTTTTAAACGAAATCCGCATTCTAGTTGCAGCCTCAAGAGCTGAAAGCGGAAATATCTCATATGATTTAATGAAAGATACCGAGCAGGATGGTGCTTATACAATGATAGAGGTTTGGGAAAGTGCTGAAGCAGTTGCCGCACACAACTCAAGTGAGCACTTTACTACATTTGTAGGCAAAGCACCGCAATTCCTAGCGGCTCCGCTTCAAGCGAAAGTGTATGATGGTAAACCGGTGGAGAGATAAGCGTTTATTGAAAAATCCCCATTCGAAGCAACTTTCGAATGGGGATTTCTTTATGGATTTAAAATTTATCTTTTAATCGCCACCCAGTTTAATAAAGTCGCAATGGTCAGAATGATGATGCATGGCACACCATTTTAACAGTTAAATGGCGTGATTTTTTTGTTTCTTAGATAGATATAATCAGAATATTGAATATTTATGTTAAGATAGGATTGTCTAAATGATAAGATGGATGAGTTTAGGAAGAGATAATAGATTTTGTTCTAAGTTATAAGCGGCGATTACTGGACAGGGTAATCGATCAGTTTTGGTCAGAATTGGTTACATAAAATATAAATTTTGAGGAGAGATTGGTGTGGACATTATTTTCGAAGATGAGGCGCTGGCCGTCGAAGCGGTCAAGGCAATCCATACTGGCGATGTCCGATTGCTAAAGCTGCTGCTTGCTGATAGTCCAGGTCTGGTCAGGGCGAGAATAGTCGGAAGAGACTATGATGAAAGTTCTATCCGCTTGGGAATGTCGCGGACACTGCTGCATGTTGTGACCGACTGGCCAGGTCACTTCCCAAGAGGTGCAGACACAGTGAGGCTGTTGATCGATGCCGGCGCTGAGGTGAACGTCCGATTTACCGGCCCGCACACCGAGACGCCGCTTCATTGGGCTGCGAGCTGTGATGACATTGAAGTGCTTGACGCTCTTCTTGATGCAGGCGCAGACATTGAGGCTTCCGGAGCTGTCATCGCAGGCGGCACTCCGCTGGACGATGCGGTGGCATTCGCGCAGTGGCATGCAGCGCGGCGGCTTGTCGAGCGCGGGGCACAAACCAAGCTCTGGCACGCTTCTGCACTCGGACTGATGGATCGCGTAAAAGAACGGTACGAAGGCAGTAAATTACCCACTCGAGATGAAACCACAGAAGCATTCTGGCTAGCGTGTCACGGTGGACAGCTAATGGCAGCTGAGTACCTCTTGGAGCAGGGTGCCGATATCAATTGGATTGGTTATGATGACCTAACACCCCTCGATGCTGCACGTCGCAGCAGCGCCGATGAACTGGTCCAGTGGCTTGGTAGTCGGGGCGCAAAGTCTGCCAGTGAACTAATGTAATTCATTCAGACATTGTTTAAAATATAACTGGTAATACGATCGGACGCTTTTCCAGAACTAGGAAAGCGTCTTTTTAATGAAGGAAAGGATTGAGGTAAATTTACGGTTGTGCACCTTCAAGCAAAGCCCTTTTGGTGTATTAAGTTTGACATATCGGTATAAATCGATATATACTTTCAGGCATGGATCATTTAAATATATTTAAAGCACTTTCCAACGAAACACGTCTGAATATCCTGAAATGGCTGAAAGAACCTGAGCAAAATTTTCCGAAGCAGCAAGCACACCTTCCAAAGGAGGTCAGTATTAAAGGCGGTGTGTGTGTAGGGGACATCCAGGAAAAAGTGAATTTATCTCAGTCAACTGTTTCCCACTATCTTTCTATGATGCAAAAAGCAGGTTTGCTTGAAGCAGTGCGTTATGGACAGTGGACTTATTATAGACGAAATGAAGAGACGATCAGGCAAATAGCGGAATTTCTTGAAAAAGAAATTTAAAAAGGTGCTATTTGTTAAGAGGTCTTGTGTGTTTTTATATATCGATTTTTCTAGATATTTAAATTTAACGAGGTGATGGGCTTGAAAAAAGTTTTGGTATACTTAGCAGCTTTTGCAGCAGGAATCTCTTTAAGCATTGAAGCTGCCATTGGAGGCGCCCTTGGAGAAAATATAGGAGAGCTGGAAAGCACGTATTATATTTTCATTATCGGAACAATGGCGACATTCCTGCTTACTCTCTTTTTTGGAAAAGGAGATTTAACTCAAACGTTTAAAGTGCCTAAATGGAATTTGCTTGGCGGTGCACTTGGAGTTGTTTATCTGGCTCTGCTTGTCATCAGTGTCACGCTGATAGGAGTTGGAGTTTCGGTGACAGCTGTTATCATTGGACAGATTATTATGAGTATCATCATTGAGCATTTTGGTCTGCTCGGAACAGCAAAGAAAAAAGTCAACCGCAATACGATCGCGGCCATCGTGCTATTGACCGCATCATTATTCTTGGTCGTTTAGGAGGCAAAAGAAATGACATTACTATTAGTGATTCTGCCAATTCTTGCTGGAATCGGATTAAGTATTCAATCCGCTATCAACGGAACGTTTGGAAAAAAAGCGGGTACAATTGAAAGTGCATTTTTAACTTTTTTTACAGGAGCGATATTCTTAACCATCGTGGTGAACTTCTTTGGAAAAGGGAATATTCTTGCTGTTGCTGAGGTGCCTAAGTGGCAGCTGCTGTGTGCCATTTTTGGCGTCATTTATCTTTCTTTAATGGTCCTTGCTGTTCCGAAAATAGGTGTAACAGCAGCTGTTGTGTCTGTTATTATCGGACAGCTTGCAGCAAGCATGGCCATTGACCATTTCGGATTGTTTGAGAGCCAGGTCATCGCTTTTGATTTGAAAAGATTTGCAGGTATTGTGTTAATGGCTGCAGCTCTGTATTTTGTCTTTAAGGGAAACAAGGGAACAGCTGAAAATGAAAAACTGGTAAACTAGAAAAAAGAATGGACTGCTTCGGCAGTTCATTTTTTTTTTGATAAAAGGGTTGTAAAACGCTTTCACACGCATTATAATTCAAATAAACCGATTTACTAAACCGATTTAGTAAAAGAAAGGAGCATTTTTTTGAATCGTGTAATCATTCCGCTTAATGCTTTTGATAGAAAAGAAGTTTTAGAGAATGGGCAGCTTTCGTATATCAGCATGATTAAAGAATCAGGAGCTTACGGCGCAGAAATCAGAAGAGAGTTGTTTTCTGAACAAGAATTACCCTTAAAGCAGATGAGGGAAGAGATGGCAGGTTCCTTGTTTACCGTCTATTCAGCGCCTGTTGAACTGTGGAAAATGAACGGAACTCTTAATAAAGATGAAATTCTGAAAATTAATGAAGAAGCCCTTTTGCTTGGTGCGAGCTGGGTGAAGGTATCGCTCGGGCATTACATAAAAGGTGTATCAGACTTAGAAAAACTGAATCAAGTACTGAATCAATTTGATTCGATCGACCTGCTGATCGAAAATGATCAAACTGTGCATGGCGGAAATGCGGAAATTCTTCGTTCTTTTTTTGAAAGCGCTTCTATTGCGGGAGTTCCAGTTAAAATGACATTCGATACAGGAAATTGGCTCTATACGAATGAAAGCCCGATTGAAGCGTTTGGAATGCTGAAAGAATATGTTGCATATCTGCATCTAAAGAATGTGGTGTCATCGGGCAATGGGTTTATTACAACTGAACTATCAAATAGTGAAACAACTGATTGGAGAATGATAGCAAAGCAGCTGCCGGTAAATCTCCCAAGAGCCCTGGAATTTCCAATTGATCCTGTCAGCCGTTTGAAAGAATTTATAGGAATGGTTCATCCCACTAAAACAAATAGGAAAGGTGAGGCTGTATGCAAAAGTTAGATGTAGTTACGTTCGGGGAAGCAATGACCCTGTTCATGGCAGAAAATCCAGGACCGTTAGATGAGGTCAGGCACTTTACGAGGGAGCTTGCAGGTGCTGAAACCAATGTTGCGATCGGGCTCGCAAGACTCGGACTGAAATCAGGCTGGGCAAGCAAGGTTGGAGCAGACGCTTTTGGAACTTTTATTATGAAAAGGCTTGCAGAAGATAACGTGAATGTAGATCATGTTTTTAAAGATGACCGCTATCCAACGGGATTTCAGCTCAAAGAAAAAGCATTGAAGGGAGATCCTGCGGTTCAGTATTTCCGCAAAGGCTCTGCCGCAAGCTTTATGAGTGCTGATGATTTTCAAAAGGACTATTTCAGCGGAGCCGGGCACCTTCACATGACTGGTATTCCACTTGCTATTTCAAGTCATACTCGTTCGTTTGCCGAAAAAGCCTTGACTCATATGAAAGATTTGGGGCGCACAGTCAGTTTTGATCCTAATCTGAGACCGACATTGTGGAATACCCAGCAGGAAATGATTGAGGTAGTGAATGAGTTTGCGTTTAAAGCGGACTATGTCCTTCCAGGCATTACAGAAGGGGAACTTCTTACCGGATACAGCAGCCCGGGTGATATAGCATCCTTTTATTTAGAAAAAGGAGTCAGCCTTGTTGTCATTAAGCTTGGCGAACAAGGTGCATTTTATAAAAATCATGCAGAAGAAGGAACCGTAAAGCCATTCGAAGTTAAAAAAGTGGTTGACACAGTCGGAGCGGGTGATGGATTTGCGGTTGGACTGATCAGCGGCCTGCTTGAGAATCTGCCGCTTAATGAAGCTGTATTAAGAGGAAACGCCATTGGTTCTTTGGCCGTTCAATCACCTGGTGACAATGATGGATATCCAGATCGCAAGACATTAATCGATTATATGAATTTACCTATTTAAGGAGGATTTACGATGAAGCAACCATTAGCAAAACAAAGATGGCTCCGGTTAATACCAGTTGTTTTTATCACATACAGCCTTGCCTACCTGGACCGGGCGAACTATGCGTTCGGCGCTGCAGGCGGAATGGCGCAGGATTTGCAGATTACTCCTGCTATTTCTTCGCTGCTTGGATCTCTGTTCTTTTTAGGGTATTTCTTTTTCCAGGTTCCAGGAGCTCATTATGCTGAAAAGAAAAGTGCCAAAGTGCTGATTTTCTGGTCGCTGATCGCTTGGGGAACTCTTGCGACGGCAACAGGAATGGTTTCAAATGTAAATTTCTTATTTATTATCAGATTTATGCTTGGTGTTGTAGAAAGTGCCGTCATGCCGGCTATGCTTGTCTTTTTAAGCCATTGGTTCACTAAAGCAGAACGATCCCGTGCCAACACATTTCTTATCCTTGGAAATCCGGTAACGGTTTTATGGATGTCGATCGTTTCAGGTTATTTGTTGGAAGCATACGGCTGGAGATGGATGTTTATTATTGAAGGACTTCCAGCAGTTATTTGGGCATTTTTATGGTGGAAGCTAGTGTTCGATCATCCTAAAGATGCAAAATGGCTCAGCGCAAAAGAAAAAGCGGACCTTCAGGCTGCACTCGAAAAAGAACAGGAAGGAATCAAGCCTGTTAAGAATTACCGTGAAGCGTTTAAATCGAAAGTCGTTATTTTACTGGCAGCACAATACGCTCTTTGGAGTGTCGGACTTTACGGATTCGTAATGTGGCTTCCTTCTATTATAAAAGCAGCACCGAACATGAGCATTGTCCAAACAGGATGGTTATCCGCCGTCCCTTATGTTTTAGCTGTCATCCTTATGCTTACCGCTTCACATTTCTCAGATAAGCTGCAAAAACGGAAAGAATTTGTCTGGCCGTTCCTGTTTATCGGTGCGATTGCCTTTTATGCTTCGTACTTAATTGGACCGAATCATTTCTGGATCAGTTTCGTCCTACTAATTATAGCTGGGGGCGCAATGTACGCGCCATATGGACCGTTTTTCGCCATAATCCCAGAGATTCTGCCTCGAAATGTAGCTGGAGGAGCAATGGCCTTAATCAACTCAATGGGTGCACTTGGTTCATTTGTCGGGTCATACGTCGTTGGTTATCTGAACGGTTCAACCGGCGGTTTTGCTGCATCATACATTTTTATGGCAGGTTCATTGCTGCTGTCAGCCATCTTGACTATTGTCGCGACGAAACAGGCAAAGGAAAAGCATATAAAACAGCCGAACGTTAATACCAATATTTCATAATAAAAAGAGGAGTGGAGAATATGGGAGTAACTGAAATTAAAAACCGCGGAGTTGTAGCTGTTATAAGAGGAGCAACGCCTGAATCCATCATTTCAATCGGAAATGCTTTAAAAGACGGCGGGGTTACAGCTCTTGAAATCACGATGGAAACGCCTCGGGCAGCGACTGTAATTGAGGCTGCAGCGTCATACTTTGGAGATGATGTGCTTGTTGGAGCAGGGACCGTCCTTGATCCGGAAACGGCACGGATGGCCATTCTTTCAGGGGCAAAATTTATTTTTTCGCCAACGGTGCGAAAAGAAACGATCACAATGACTAAACGCTATGGCGTGATTAGTGTTCCAGGGGCATTTACACCGACAGAAATACTTACAGCCTATGAATATGGAGCAGATATGATTAAGGTGTTCCCGGCTGATGCTTTCGGACCTTCCTATTTAAAAAATATTGCCGGCCCGCTGCCTCACATCCCGCTGATGCCGACTGGCGGAGTTGATCTTCATAATACAGCTGACTATATTAAAGCAGGCGCTGTTGCAGTTGGGGTAGGGAGTACTCTAGTGAATACAAAAAAACCATTAACGGAAGAAGCCCTATTTAATATGAAAGAAAAAGCTGCAGATTTTATAAACGAAGTAAAGAAAGCAAGAGAAGAAATGCAAATGGCCGCTCGAGTATGAGCGGCCAAGCATTTTTAGCTGACGAAGAGGAGAGTGGATTAATGTCTGTTTATCCGATAAAATGATTGGTACGAACAGATTGGAAAGAGTTGATAAGATGGCAAGAGTGACGATGGCTGACGTGGCTAAAGAAGCAGGAGTTTCTAAAAGCACGGTCTCTCAATTTATAAATAAACGCTATGAATATATGGGCGAAGACACGAAGAAAAAAATTGATGAAGCGATCAAATTTCTCGGTTATCAGCCCAACTATCTGGCAAGAAGCTTAAAGCAGAAACGGACATCGATGATCGGCATTATCGTCGGAAACATCATGCACAGGCTCTCGACAGAGGTCAGCCGTTCAATAGAGGATTACTGTCATAAGCATGACATTCATGCCATTCTCTGCAATGCCGATGACAATCCTGAAAAAGAGCGCAAATATATTGAAGTTCTTCATGCGAAGCAGGTAGACGGGCTGATTATTTTTCCGACCGGACAGAACCTGGATCTGTATCAGAAGCTTATCGATGAAGACTATCCGGTCGTTTTCATGGACCGAAAGATTGAAGGATTAAAAGCCAATTATGTCGTGGCAGCGAACCGTGATGCAACGGAAGAATCCATTAAGCACCTGATTTCAGGGGGACATACGAAAATAGCGATTGCGACGCAGCCGCTGATGATCAGTCCTAGGATTGACAGGTTAAAGGGTTATAAGCAGGCGCTGACTGAAGCGGGTATCCCTCTCATTAAAGAGTATATGATTCATGCAGAACGGGAGCAGGTGAAACATGAATTGGAAAAGCTCTTTGCTCTTAAAGAGCCGCCAACTGCCCTTTTTGCCGGAAACGATTTAGTTTTCATCGAGATCCTTGAATTTTTTAAAGACAAACAGATGAAAATCGGGAAAGATGCCGCGTTAATTGTGTTTGATAACATTCCGCTCGCTCATTTAGCTGAAACACAAGTAACCACCATTGCCCAGCCAGGGTATGAAATGGGACAAAAAGCGGCTGAAATCCTGCTGAAGCAAATTAACAAAGAACAGAACGATGTTCACGAGCATGTTTTTCCATGCGAACTCATTATAAGAGAATCATCGTAAGAGATTCTCTTTTTTAAAGGCTCTTTTCGTAAATATTGTTGCTAAAGACTAAATATTTTTAACTCTAAGTGGATTGCAGCGGAAGGAACGGGCAACATTTGTAATGAAAAACAACAACCTATGCGAAAACAGACTTTTTTAAACATTTACTAAACCGGTTTAGGGAGTGGTTTGATGAAAATTCAACTGGCGCTTGACCGTTTATCGATTGATGAAGCCATTAAGATAGCCGGACAGGCAGAACCATACATAGACATCATTGAAGTCGGAACTTCTCTGATTAAGGAATTCGGGGTTATCAGCATATCGAGGCTGAAAGAAGCTTTTCCAGATAAACTGATTTTAGCGGATATGAAAACGATTGATAATGCCCTGTATGAATTCAATTTATGCTTTGAAGCTGGGGCAGACATCGCCACTGTCATGGGAGTAAGTCCGCTTCAGACAATTGAAACGTGTCTCGAAGCTGCTGCAAACCATCAGAAAAAAACAATGATTGATTTATTAAACACAACGGCAGAACAAAAAGCAGCTCTTTTTCCTTATACCGAGGCTATTTTTTGTGATCATGTCAGCAAAGATGTGCAGGAAAAATCCGGATTAAAAAACACAGCTTCAGCCGCATTTGATCCCTCATTGGAGTGGGCAATAGCAGGGGGTATTACAGGAGAATCGATTCAAAATATGGCAGGACCGCTTCCTGACATCGTCATTATCGGATCAGCGATTACAAAATCCACACAGCCTGAAAAAGCAGCTGAAGCATTGCGTGAAATCATAGAAAGAAAGAAGGCGGAATCAAATGAACCAGCTTGAAACGATTTTATCTGAAATAGAAACAGTCCTGAAAAGAAGCAGCTCACAGCAGATCGAGCCGATTGTCAGTGAGCTATTAAAAGATCAGCGGATTTTTGTTATTGGCGAAGGCCGTTCGGGGTTAATGGCAAAATCCTTTGCCATGCGTCTGATGCATTTGGGAGCAGAAGTCTTTGTTGTAGGAGAAACGATTACTCCGAGTATATCAGAGAGTGATATTTTAGTAGCTGTCTCAGGGTCCGGCACGACAAAAAATGTTGTCTGGACTGCGGAAAAAGCTAAATCACTCGGGTGTACGATTATCGCTGTAACCGCTGATGCTGAATCGCAGCTCGCAGGACTTGCCGCCCATATCCTTCACGTACCGGCAGCAACCAAATACCGCAAAGAAGGCGAACAGCCTACTATTCAGCCTTTGGGATCGTTATTTGATCAATGTGTTCATATTCTTTTTGATGGAATTTGCCTGCAATATGCAGAAAAGAAAAAAATCAGCAATGAACAGGCGTTTCAGAAACATAGTAATATGGAGTAGGTAAATTAAATGAAGAGCTTGGGTCAACTTCTGACTCAAGCTCTTTTCTCATCGTTTAGGAAATTATAAAATGAAATAGGTTGTGGATAATGAAATAAAGTTATCTACGGCAAGCGCAAGCGCCTAGATCCTCGGGTAGAACAAATGCGCCAAAAAAGGCGGGACCCGGAATTTTCTGTCGGATTCTTATCTGCCTGTCGGAGCGGGCCTTGGCGCTTGCGCTTTTGTTCTTATAAAGTAAGCATCGCCCCGCGCTCATCAAAAGTCGAATCAGGATTCCAGGCTATTTCCCACAGATTGTTTTCGGGGTCTGCGAAATAAGCTGTTCTTCCACCCCAAAAGGCGTCGCTTGGCTCTCTTACTATTTTCCCGCCGCTGCGTCTGACTTGTTCAATCGCTGTGTCAACCTGTTCAGGCAGATCAACATTGATGGCAAAGGTTACGCCGCTATAATGATTGGGTGATTTATGAATTTCAACACCCGCATCTTTAGCCAAATCTTCCAAAGGAAACAGCGACAGCAGCACACCAGCCGTTTTAAAAACGGCATAATTTTCTAATCCATGATCGGTTTCTTCCCACCCCAGCCTCGCATAAAATTCCCGAAGAACAGGCAGGTCCAGACAGCCAACCGTTAGTAACGATACTCTTTGCGGAACCATATGTACCTCCATTTAGATAGATTTTATTTGGTTATTCGATAGTGGAACTTGTTTATCCTTTGTTGGAGTTAAATATCGTTTAGGATGATTAGATTAAATGAAACTGATTTTAAGCTAATTTTTCTTACCCCGATAGATTGATATTAACTTATTTTTACATTTGTTTGTTAAAATTTATATAAAAGAACCACTCTTAGACATTAAAAAATTGTAACTTTTCCTATGGTTCAAACGAATAATAACTGAATGCCTATTCGAGGGGGGAGACATTTGTTTGAATCAGAGCAGTTAGAGAAAAACATAAGTGATATTTATAATCAGCATTACTTAGATGTTTACAAATTCCTTATTTGTTTTACAGGTAATCAGCATGATGCAGAAGATATGACCCAGGAAGTTTTTATCCGAGTATTAAACCAATTATCGAGCTTTAATCAAACTGTCAATATGAAAACGTGGATTTTTTCTATAGCTAAGCACATCGCCATTGATCACTACCGCAGAAATAAGTTCACTTCTATTTTTAAAGAGGGATTTTTTCATAGAATGCGATCCAATCAAAAGCCTTCAAATGAGATTGTTGAAGAAAATGAACTGAAGAAAGCTGTTCATATGGCCATTTCTAAATTAAAACCAACATTCAGAGCGGTTGTCATCATGAGAGGGATAAACGAATTTTCGATAAAGGAAACATCGGATATTCTGGGGTGCAGTGAATCTAAGGTCAAAGTAGATTACCACCGTGCCTTGAAGGAATTGAAAACAAAATTACATGTTGATGCATCGGAGGTTATGAAAAATGCAAAGTGATAAAGAACTAATTAATTTATTAAAAGAATCATACCCTCTGGAACCAAGTTCAGAATTTATTTCAAATACAGAAATTAAGCTTAAACACAAAGCAAGAAAGATGAGCAGAAATAACAGAATTGGGCAATTTTCAATGGCCACTGCTGGAGTATTATTGGGAGCAATGATACTGACATGGTTCTTTATAATTAGCGGGAATGATGTTATTTTGAAAACAGTTTCCTCTACAAAAGATCAACAAGTATCAATCCCAGATTATCAACAAGAGCCTGCTATATTAATTTATAGCACACATAATCATGAATCATTTATTCCGGAGTTAGATGCAGATAATATAAATGAGGCTTATCACGAAGATATAAATATTTTAAAAGTTGGAAAGAAACTGACTCAATTACTGGAAAATGAAAAGATCAATACGATTATTGATGACACGGATTTTATGGGAGAGATGAAAAAAAGAAACTTAACATTTCAAAAAAGTTATCTGGTTTCCAGAGAGAGTATTGAAAATGTTCTGAGTAAAAATAACCGTATACAAATGGTATTTGATATTCATAGAGATGCACAGAAGCGGGATGTTACTACACTAAATATCGACGGAATGGAATACGCAAAAATCGCTTTCACCATTTCTTCTGACAATAAGAATTATGACCAAAATAAAACATTTGCACAGCTCCTAAGCGATAGGTTGGAAGAGAGCTATCCAGGAATATCAAGAGGTGTTTTTCTCAAATCGCAAAGGGCTTATTCTAACTATTCTTATAACCAGGATCTCCATAAGCAATCCGTGCTGGTAGAAATAGGAGGAGCTGAAAATACACTTGAAGAAGAATATCGAACAGCTGAAGCACTTTCCGAAGTGATAAGTGATGTCATTAAAAATGAGGATAATTGAATTTAGGTTTTGATTGAAGTATTGAATATGAAATGGCCAATTTTGGGTGATTAGAATTGCTAATAACCTCGAGTTGGTCTTTTTTACTGGGTTTTCCTGATCCGATTCGTATTGCGGAGATAATGGAAAAATCAATTTTGTTGATTTGCTGTTATCTTTAATACGCTTTATTATTAGGAAAAAGTGAAAGGAGATTTGCATGTTGATCATGAAGTCCCGCTCTGAATCATTAGAATTACGAATCTTGAGGAATTTAAATGCGAGAATGAATTTGCCTGCAAAAGATAAAAATCACTATGACTATCTAAAAAAGGGGTATGAAGGAGAGCTGAAGTTTGACGAATTGATGACGGACAAAGCTCATAATGGGCTCATTTTAAATGATTTGTTATTTGAGACAAACCGTTCCTTATACCAAAACGATTCGATATATATTACATCAAATAAGATTTATCTTTTTGAAGTTAAAAACTATGAAGGTGACTATTTTATTGAAAGGACCAATGGTTTTCATCTTCAAAATTAGAAATAAAAAATCCCCTGCATCAATTAAAAAGAAGCGAATTATTATTTCGGCGATTGCTGCAGGAACATAATTTCACCTTTTCAGTTACAGCATATCTTATTTTTATTAACCCCGAATTTCAGCTCTATCAAACTCCTCTTAACCTTCCGATTATTTTCCCGTCTCAATTAAACCGTTTTGCAGATACATTGGACAAGAAGTCTAACGCACTAAAAGAAGTTCACTCAACTCTAGCACATAAACTGGTATCTCTCGATCTAGATGATTCACCATATAGCCGTTTACCGAATTATAGCTACGCTCAACTAAAAAAAGGAATACTTTGTCCAGAGTGTTATTCATTTTATACTCCTTTAACCAAATTGCGCCTGATATGCAAAAACTGCAAGAGTGTGGAGGGGCAGCAAAGCGCTGTCATACGCAGCATAGAAGAATTCAAGATCCTCTTTCCAAACTCCAGCATTACTACAAACCAGATCTATGATTGGTGCAGCATCATAGATTCTAAGAAAAGCATTTGGAGAATACTTTCGCAGAAATTTAATAAAGAAGGGCATGGAAAAGCTGCTAATTACGGGGAACTTCTTTGACTATCTTAATTTTAATATAGAGATGAGGCAGCTTGCTATGATTCCACAATTAATGGAATGAGCGTGAAAGGTGGAATCAGAAGGGTGTTATGATTCCACAATCGATGGAAAGAGGAATAACAGTGGAATCAAAAGGGTACTATGCTTCCACAGTTGATTGAATGAGGCTGAAAAGTGGAATCAAACGCTCCTATGATTCCACAATCGATGGAATGAGGAGGCATAGTGGAATCAAAAGGGTACTATGCTTCCACTGTTGATTGAATGACGGTGAAAAGTGGAATCAAACGCTCCTATGATTCCACAATCGATGGAATGAGGAGGCATAGTGGAATCAAAAGGGTACTATGCTTCCACAGTTGATTGAATGAGGCTGAAAAGTGGAATCAAACGCTCCTATGATTCCACAATCGATGGAATGAGGAGGCATAGTGGAATCAAAAGGGTACTATGGCTTCCACTGTTGATTGAATGACGGTGAAAAGTGGAATCAAACGCTCCTATGATTCCACAATAGATGGAATAAGGAAGAACAGTGGAATCAAAAGGGTGCTATGCTTCCACAATTGATTGAATGAGGCTGAAAAGTGGAATCAAACCCTCCTATGATTCCACAATATATGGAATAAGGAAGAACGGTGGAATCAAAAGGGTACTATGCTTCCACAATCTATAAAATGAGGTTGGAAAGTGGAATCAACCGCCCGCTAAGATTCCACAATCAAAGGAATGAGCGTGAAAAGTGGAATCAAACGCATGGTGTGGCATTAAAATGAAATCTAATTATTAAAGGGCAATGCAAAAAAACTGACTCCACCAGAGTCAGTTTTCCCTTTTATTTACCTTCTTCTTCATCTTCCCGGTCAAACCAAAGCAGTTCCTGATCTTCTTCGTCGCCGTTGTAGTTGATGAGTATTTCTTCTCCAGCTTTTATGTCTTTGTATGCGCTGAAGATAAAGGTATGGTTTTCGAAGCTGATTTCATAAGTGGCATTTGGTGTGTAGGAATGGTTGAACAGCATGCCGTAGCCCAGCAGGATGGCTGTGTGGTTCTGGCCATATTCAAATGCGTAATCAGCAAGTGTTGTTTTTTCGATATGTTCGTGTTCGGCATTTGGATAAGGAATCACGGGAGCTTCGTGGATAATTTCGCCTTTTGCGATGTCGCGAGTAGCGAACACGCCTCTATTAAATTCCCCGTCGCTGAGGGATGAAGTTTTGATTTCAATCATTTCGTCACCTGTATGTTCTTTCCTGTTAAGTTTTTTACCTACTTAAGCTTGACAGGTCGCTCTGAGAAAAGCAACTGTTTTCACGGATTGTTCTCATTTTTTTAGTTGGAAATCCTTAAGTTAAAAACATTTAAAGTACTGCTGCAAAGCATAGAATGGTACATTAAAGGAAAAACAACGAACTGGGGAGATGAAAATGAATAGAATCCGCAGCTTTTCAGAATGGATTTATTCGCGGGCTGGATGGAAGACACTATTAGCTTCAATCGTCATCTTTTTCCTGTTCATGCTGTTTGTGCTGCCGAACGTCGCTGAAACGACGAAAGAAATGACTGGTACAAGTGAATCCCCGGATGGAACCTATTTTTATTCTTCTGCAGATTTGTATAAAATAGCTGATGAGTATGGGGCGAAGGGGAGAACATATTACATTCAGTCAAGATTTACGTTTGATGTAGTCTGGCCGCTTGCGTATTTGTTTTTTCTGGCTGCCGTTTTGACGGCGATTTATCGTGTGGTGCCAGCGGGAAGTTCATTTCGGTCAGTTAATCTCATCCCGTTCGGCGGAGCGCTCTTTGACTATCTCGAGAATGCAGCATCTTCCGCTGTGATGGCCAGATATCCAAAGAAAACACCTGTGATTGCAGAACTTACTCCGATTTTTTCGTTTGTAAAGTGGAGTCTGATTTATGCAAGCTTTGGCTTGCTGTTTCTTGGAATATTGATAAACATTGTCTTCTATATAAAAACACGCAAAAAAAAATCGGACACCTAACATGTCCGATTTTTTTACATCAACCTGTGTTACGAAGTCCTGCAGCGATTCCATTAATCGTCAGGAGCACTTCACTTAAGAGCTCTTCATTAGGGAGATCATTTCCAGCTTCCCGGAGTTTGGAAATCACTTCAACTTGGAAAAAGCTTAATGGGTCCACATACGGGTTGCGGAGCCTTACAGATTCCTGGATGTTTGGAAGGTGATCCATTAATTCTGTCTGCCCGGTGATGTGGAGCAGGATTTCTTTTGTTCTGTTGTATTCTGCCCTGATATCGTTAAAGATCCGTTCGGCTGCCTGCTGATCGTCAACCATGGCGAGGTATTCTTTTGCCGCCATTAAATCGGCCTTTAGTAACGCCATTTGCAGGTTGTCGATGGTTGAACGGAAAAACGGCCAGCTTTTGTACATCTGCTGAAGGCGTTCAAGGTTCGCCGCATCCTTTGTCCCGCTTTGTAATCCAGTTCCCGCTGCATACCAAGCAGGGAGGAGCTGACGGCTCTGTGTCCATGCGAACACCCAAGGGATGGCGCGCAAATCTTCAAACCGCTCGCTTCCTTTACGGCTCATCGGACGCGATCCTATATTTAGCGCCCCAAGTTCAGGCAGGGGAGTTGCTTGTTTAAAATAATTCAAGAAGTCCGCATCTTTAAAGACCAGCTCCTGATATTTCTTTAGAGAGACAGCTGATATTTGATCCATCGTTTCTTCCCAGTCATTCGTGCGGATATCTGACTGTTCCGCTTCGTTTGAAACATGTGCGGCAGCTGTAAGGAGTGTAGACGCTGCCTGTTCTAAACTGCGGTAAGCAATGTCATATAAACCATAGCGGGAGGAGAGCACCTCGCCCTGCTCGGTGATTTTCACGCCGTCTCCAAGCGTTTCAGCCGGCTGAGAAAGAAGGCTGCGGTTTAGAGGGCCGCCGCCGCGTCCAAGTGAACCGCCGCGTCCATGGAAAAATTTCAGGCGAATGCTGTATTGCTTGGCCATATCATGAATTTCCTGCTGAGCTTTGTAGAGCTTCCAGTTAGCTGTCAGCGTGCCGCCGTCCTTGCTTCCATCCGAATAGCCAAGCATGATTTCCTGAAGGTTGTTTTGCTCCTCCAGATGCTTGCGGTAGAAATCCAATTGGAACAGCTGCTCCATAATTTTTGGGCCTGCAATCAAATCATCAATCGTCTCAAGCAGGGGAGCGACATTAAGTTTGCTTTCCATCCGTCCATCAGGGTGCAGACGGTAAAGACCTGCTTCCTTGGCAAGAACCATCACTTCAAGAAGATCACTTGCTGATTGCGTCATGCTAACCAAGTACACTTCAATTGACCGCTCTCCAAATTCTTTGTGTGCGCTCCGGATCATATGGAACACATCTAAAACATTCTGTGTTTCCTTTGAGTAATCCTCTTTAAAGGAAACAAGAGGTCTTGGATCCTGCAGAACATCTCCAAGAAGCTTCATTTTTTCTTCCTCTGGCAGGCTGGAATAGTCCTCAGCAAGCTTTACGGAATGGAAAATCTCTTTAATTGCCGCCTCATGCTCGCCGCTGTGATTGCGGATATCCAGGGTTGCAAGGTGAAAACCGAACAATTCAACCTGGCGGATCAGCTTCTGGAGGCTTTTCAGCTCATGGCCTTTAGGGTGATGAAGCTTGACGCTTTGCTGAATCAGCTTCAGATCATCTGAAAATTGCTGGGACGAATTGTAGCCAAACGGACTCTGGGGATCCAGCTTTTTAAGCATAATTGTTAATTTGCAGCGATACACTTCATGCTCAACTTGCCATCTTTCTTTTTTACTTAAAAGAGAAACTTCATCGCGGACCGAATCAAGCAGTTCATCACTGACAGTCACTCTTTTTGTAGACTGGCTCAGACGTTTGCGCAAGTATTTTAAAGACTCTTTATATTTGCGGACAGCAAGCGTTCTGTGTTTATTCAGCGTTTTCCAAGTGATATCTGCGGTTACATTCGGGTTGCCATCGCGGTCTCCTCCGATCCAAGATCCGAAGCGGAGGAAATTCGGAACCTGCCATTCGCTCTCCGGAAAGTTAGACTGCAGACAATCTTCTAATTCCTGATGAATTTGAGGGAGCACTTCAAATAGCGTTTCATCAAAATAATACAATCCATTTGCGACTTCATCCATAACAGTAGGCTTACGGTCACGGAGCTCATCTGTCTGCCACAAAATCACGACTTCATTGAACAGACGATCTTCAAGTTCGGCACGTTCACGCTTAGTATGAATCGGCTGATCCAGACTATTAAGGAGTGTGGCAATCCGCTTATGTATTTCGAGCACACTTCGTCTTGTCGCTTCTGTTGGATGGGCGGTTATAATAAGCTCAAGTGAAAGAGTTTTGAGCAGATTCTGAATCACATCCGCAGCAACGCCATTCTCTTTTAAAGAGGCAACGGCATTTTCCAATGAACCCGGCTGCTTCACAGACTCTTCCTGAAATTGATAATCGCGTCTTCGTCTGATGCGATGATTTTGCTCTGCAATATTAACTAGATGAAAATAAACCGCAAATGCCCTGATAACCTGCTTTCTCAGCGGAGGCTCAAGCGTACTTATCTCACTTTTTAAATCGGCATATATAGAGTCATCCGCATTGCTGCGAAGCGATTTTGTCATCTCACGGATTTTTTCAACCTTTTCTAACAGGGGGTGGCCGCCCTGATGAACTAACACATCTCCAAGCATATTTCCAAGGAACTTTACATCACGGCGCAGTGCCGCGTTATGATCACGATCTTGTATGGTTTCTGTTTTTACCGTCATTTTATGCACCTCTTTTACTGGAATGGATTCCATCTTTTTAACATGTGTTTTTAGAAAATTAAAATAATGATAAGTTTACCATGAATCGTATAAAAATGCATAGTATTCGCTTTTAATTGTTCTAATTTTTAGAATGTTCATGTTAAAATATGGTCACACTGCCTATATTTATATGGACGTGATTACTGGTTTAAGGTGATGAAAGTAATGAAAAGAGTAAATGTAGTTTATGTTCTTTTATATGATGATACTACTAATAAGATATTAATGGTTAAAAATAAAGGCAAACGTTCTTCCTCTTATTATACATTGCCGGGCGGCGCAGTGGAGGATAGTGAAACGCTTGATCACGCTGCCATTCGAGAGGTTAAAGAAGAAACGGGGTTAGAGATTTCTGTCCATGGAATGATTAATATCAGTGAAGCATTTCTAAGAGAAAGAGGACATCATGCCATTTTCTTTACTTTTCTCGGCAGAATAACCGGCGGAAAACAGGAAATCATCATGCCCGGAGAAATAGAAGAAATCACCTGGATGGATGCTGAAAAGGCGTCAAAATATCTTCATTTCGCAGCAGAACAGGATGAACTCACAAATCAAAGTCCTGCCATACCATATACGTTCATAAGAAATCTGTAGAGGAAGCCTCATAGAAAAATGAGCCTTCCTTTCTTTAATGAATTTTTTAAAATGTGAAAGAAATGCTTTTGCAGTTGCCGTAAACAAAGCATCCATTTTTATGATTAAGATAGCAGAGTTTTACAATAATATTCATCTCTGCACAAATTCAAAAGTTGTATGCTATTATATTGATTACATATATATTTATGGTACTTTTTTGAAAAGGAGAAAACGATGAACTCTTCTATTAATATAGGCGGTCTTGATTTCAAATGGGACTTGGAAAATGGTCAATTTTTATTCGAGGGTCAAGATTCTGTGCTTTTTTGGATCTCAAGTGCGATGAAAACGTTCTTTGATACAATTGAAGAAATTTCTGGAGAGGAAGCATCAAATCTGGTTTTTGAGACGACAGGTTTCAGACAGGGATTAGTGGTGGGAGAATACTTTTCTAAATTGAAAAATGTCAGTATTCTAGAAGCGACAGAGTTAATTACAAATACTTATGCTTCAGCTGGCTGGGGCAGGACCGAAGTGAAAGATTTTCATTTAGATATGAAAACACTGACAGTCGAGCTTAAAGACAGCTGGGAACATAAAATTAACATAGCGCAAGGAAAGACGAAGGGAGGCAATTTTCTTCCTGCACACTATGCTGGAATTTTTACAGGACTTTTTGGTGTGAATATTTGGTATAAAGTCCTTCATTATCAACTAGAGGGGCACGAACTTAGTGTCATAAAATACTTTCCATCAGACATTTCGATAACAAATAACATTCACCAACTAGCCCGAAAAAAAGAAACGGAACAAATTATGCAGCTAGAAGCTTTAGTGGAAGATAAAACAAGAGAATTGAAAGCACTTGTTAAACAACTTTCTTCCCCTATTATCCCAGTTCTTGAGGGAATAGTCGTGGTGCCGTTGATTGGAAAATACGATGAAGAACGTGCAGAAGAACTTGCAGATAAAACATTAATGAATCTTCCATCACATAAAGCTAACTATCTGATTCTTGATTTAACAGGCATTGACAACGATCTTAGTCAGCATACAACTAGTTTTATCTCAAAAATTGGCTATGCAGCAAATCTTTCCGGCACAAAAACAGTTCTTGTGGGAATTTCTCCTGAATTAAGTATGCAAATTACTCAATCAGAAATAGATTTCTCTAAATTTGATGCTTTTCAAACTCTTCAGCACGGAATTCTTTATGCTTTAGGGCAAATAGGACGTCAGGTTTTATAACTATAAAGAAAGATAGGCAAGACTTCGAAAACAGAAGACTTCCCTATCATTTTTTTGTTTCCAGTCCTTCTCATATAAATTCAATTTTATAAAGATTAGGCTCTTTTCATACATATTGTTGCTTTAGAATAGATGTTTAAAATTTTTAGTGGATTGCAGCGGAAGGAACTTGACTCCTGCGGGAAAATAGAGCGAGATGGAAGACCCCGCAGGCTTGCCGAGGAGGCTTCCACGCTTCCCGCGGAAAGCAAGTTCCTGCAGCGGAAAGGAACGGACAACATTTATAATGAAAAACAACAATCTATACGAAAACAGCCAAAGATTAAAATAAGATTAATTTTTATTTTTCTTAAGATATATTCCGGAAGTAACTGTTATTAAGTGTGAAAATATGCTATAAATTTCTAGTAACGTTTTTTATTTTTGACAGGAGGACGATCATGCACCAAGTTCGAATACTCGAAGGCTTACTGAACCCTTTTGCCTATTTTGAAAAGCTTCATGAATCAGAAAAAGAAAAAGGTCTCTTACTTAGAATAGCTGCACTTATAGGATTAAGTCTGCTGCTTGCTGCAGGCAGCGCTTATTTAGGCATACATACGGAAGAAATCATGAAGATGATGGATACAGTTGGCAGAGAAAAGCTGGAATCCGCTAAACTTCTTTTCGGGATTGGCGGGCTTTTATCCGGGTTACTTTCTCCTGTGTTTACAATTTTATTTTTCACATTTGTTTTTAGAGTGTTTTTTTATGAGATTGGGTGGAGCAAGCTTTTTACGCTAGGGCTGTTTCCTGCCATTCTATTATTTTTCCAAAAAGCGCTGAACTTCCCGCTCTTCTATTTTTTAGGAATCAATTCTGAATCCTCGCCTTTCGGTTTTGGCGTTCTGATTCAGTTAATGACAGACCAGGCTTTCCTTGTGAATGCGCTAAGTCAAGTTACGATTTTTTTAATATGGAGTGCGTGGATCCAAATGGCAGCTCTGAAAAAGATGTCGGATAAAACGATGAAATCGATCATAGGCATTGTGATATTTGCTCATTTTATCTTTATATTGGTCACTGCTGCATTCGTTTTATTGACGCAAAACTTGGGAATTTTGCTGTAGGGGGACATATGAAAAAGCAAACGTTGATCGGAATAATTACTGCTGTAAGTCTAGTATTCGTCATAATTAATTTAACTATCATATTGACCTCAGATCGGATAGAGCGTTCTAAAGCATTACACTCATACTCCAATGTCGAAAACGGGGACTTAAAGAAGCTGCTTTCTACTAAAGGAGTCGTGATTCCTTCTTCAAATTACTCCATTCAATATAATCAATCGTTAGGTGCGATTAATGAAGTATTAGTTTCTGAGGGAGATGCGGTTTTGGCAGGAGACATCCTCTTTGACTATCAAACTGGACACATCGATGCTGAAATTGGGGAACTAGAACAGCAGATCAGCAGATTGACAGCAAGGATCAGCTCTGCTGAATCTGAATTGTCAGCGCTTGAGCAGCAGCTGAGCGATGCGCAATTTGACTCCTCAGCGGATTCATTTGATAATAATCCTTTTGGTGCAGACACGACTAATCAAAAGGATAATAGTGAAGAAATAATAAGCAATCAAATTGGCGACAAGCAGGATCAAATTGAGGATCTCAACTTGCAGGAGGACGGAGTAAATCAGAAAATCGCCCAGCTGCAGGGAGAGAAAGCGAAATATACGGTTACCAGCAAGATGGATGGAACAGTCACTGAAATCAATCCATATGCACAAACTGAAAATGACGCTGTAGTCTCTATTCATTCGAATCAGCCTTTCCTGATTGAAGGAAAGCTTTCAGAAAAACAAGCGGTTAAAGTGAAAGAAGGACAAAAAGTCATAGCAGCCGCAGAAGTTTTACCTGAATCGAAAAAAGAAGGTACGGTAAAAGAACTGAAAATGGAGCCTATCGGTGTTCCGTCCGTTGATGAGAAAGAAAGTTTCTATCCATTTAAAGCTGAATTGATCGAAGCTGCTGAGACATGGCATCATGGATACCACGTCAATTTAGAAATCGTCCTTGAAGAACGGAATGGCGTTGTCGTCATCCCTGATTCTGCTATTCAAAAAAAGGCAGGTAAAACGTATGTTTACGTTATTAAAAATGGAAGACTTGAAAAAAGAGAAATAAATCTTGGTCTTGAGGTAAACAACCGCAACGAGGTTCTGCAAGGAGTAGCACGGGGTGAGAGAATCGTCAGTTTTCCATCGGGTGATTTAAGAGATAAGATGGAGATATTCATGCCAATTCATCAACGTCATGTTGAAGAGAAAACGCTGAAAGCATTTACTGGTGAACAGATAATCCGGTTGATTTTAAGAGGGATCGTTCATAAATAAGAAGAATAAGAGACGGAAATGACATTGAGGCAAAATGTCATTTCCGTCTCTTTTCTTATGGCATAACTTCATAATTTCTTATTATTCCATTTAACTTGAATTAACAAACTCTCTTTATACTTTTTAGGGAGAAGCAGAAAAAGAATTAAGGAGATGGGCAAATGAAAAGGAAGAAGATTTTTTGTGCAGCAATGGCAGTCCTAATGATGGGAAGTGCCGTTTCAGCTGGAAACGGACAAACCGTTTCAGCGGCTGAGAATGTCAATGGATCAAATGTATTTGATCTCCAGGCACACCGCGGCGGCATGGGACTTACAGTGGAATCTACGATTGCATCATTCTCTAAAGCTCTTGAACTCGGAGTGAACACTCTTGAGCTGGATGTGCAGATTACGGAAGATCATCAGGCTGTTGTGACACATGACCGCCAGATTTCCGGAGGGAACTGTCAGGATACCGTTCCTGCATTCGCTGATGATCCTGAGTATCCATACGTTGGAAAATACATAAAAAACCTTACCCTTGAGCAAATCCGCACTCTTGACTGCGGTTCGAAAACGAAGCCACAGTATCCGGGACAAGAGACCAGTCCAGGTGCTAAAATGCCGCTGCTCACCGAAGTTTTCGATCTGGTTAAACGCTACAATGCTAAGAAAGTTCAAATGAATATTGAAACAAAGGTAGAAGCTGGTGCTCCTCATGAAACCGCCCCGCGTGAGGAATTTGTCCAAATTGTTGCAAGAGAAGTCCACGAGGCAGGGATGCTTGATAGAGTTACGATTCAAAGCTTCGATTGGGGTTCACTGATGCGTATGCGAGAAGTAGAACCAAGTCTTCCTATAGTAGCACTGACTAACGGTCCGCAATTTTTGCAGCCAGGCCAGCCTGGAGCATCACCATGGCTTGGGGGAATAGACATCGATGATTTTGACGGGGACCCGGTGGCGGCAGCCAAATCATTTGGTGCAGATGCCATCTCGCCCGTACACGGATTTCCTCAAAACGGCAAAATCACCGATGAAAACTACGAACCGTATGTAACAAAACAAATGGTGGAAGATGCACACGCAGCAGGAATGAAAGTGATTCCCTGGACAGTAGATGACATCCCGACTATGAACAAGCTGGTAGAAGATGGTGTTGACGGAATGATCACTGATTATCCCGACCGATTGAGGGAAGTAATGTCACAGCATGGGTTTAAGATGCCTAAAGAGTATAAAGCGCCAAAAAAATAACTTTCTGATTCAAGTGCAATCCCGATTAGAGGGATTGCATTTTTTGTTAGATTCTGTTAAAAAATCAGCCCTTTTTTATAGTCGATATGGTATGGTTGAGAAGGAAATAAAAGGATTTTATTGTATCTAATTAATGAGAAAAACGAGTGTGAGGAGATTATTCGCATGAACACAATTAAGAGGATCTTAAAGTACTTAAAGGGCACAGGAAACGGGCGATAAAGGTTTCTGTAAGCAGGGGGAGAATTTAGCTGCATTAAATGTTTCATTATAAAACGATTAAAATGGGGTCTAAAAAATGAATAATACTTGGGAAGGGAAATTAGTCCGGCTGAGGCCCGTTCAGCTGTCTGATTGGGAGAAATTTCACAATGATGGCTTAGATTCAGAAATAGCAAGGTTAAATGATGCAATATATGGGCCGAGATCAGAAGAGGGTACTAGAAAATGGACAGAGGAAGAGACAAAGAAAGGCTGGGATGGACATCATGTCAGACTTGCCATCGAAAATTTCGATGGGGAATTAGTCGGCAGTTTAAATACCGACAAATGTGACCCTCGAAATGGAACGTTTAGTTATGGTGTCAGTCTTTTCCGTGAATATTGGAAAAAAGGATATGCCGGCGATGCCATAAACGTTTTATTGCGCTATTTCTTCGGTGAGCTTCGCTACGAAAAAGTGAATGCTTATGTTTACAGTTTTAATGAAAATTCAATTCGCCTTCATAATCGGCTTGGTTTTATGGAAGAAGGGCGTTTGCGTCATATGATTTATACGAAAGGAAGACACTGGGATATGCTTGTTTTTGGTTTAACAAAACAAGAATTTATATCTATGTAAAATATGTATGCACTTTTATCTGATTTTAAGCAGAAAAGCTGCCCTCCATTAATTAGGGCAGCTGTTTTTTGTCTAAATGGTTAGATCAAATTGTTTTGCATAAAGGTGTGAATAAGCTCCGTTAAGTGCCACCAATGATTCATGAGTACCTTGTTCTGCAATGCCATTTTCAGTTAAAACAATAATTCGCTTCGCGTTGCGGATCGTTGAAAGGCGATGGGCAATCACAATCGTTGTACGTCCTTTTGCTAACCACTCCAATGATCCCTTTATGATGCTTTCACTTTCGTTATCAAGTGCACTTGTAGCCTCATCTAAGATGAGAATAGGAGGATTTTTCAGAAAGACACGTGCGATGCTTAGCCGCTGCTTTTGGCCTCCAGAGAGTTTGACACCCCGTTGTCCGATTTCCGAGTGGTAGCCATTTGGCAAGCTCATGATAAAGTCATGTGCATGGGCAAGCTTAGCTGCCTCAATAATTTCAGTGTCGCTCGCTGCCGGATCTCCGTATCGGATATTTTCCATCACTGTTCCTGAAAAAAGGTAAACATCCTGCTGGACAATACCAATGTTCTTTCTTAATGACTGCAGATCCATATCGCGGACATCGATTCCGTCTATTAAAATGCTCCCGTCTGTCACATCATAAAAGCGGGGGATGAGTGAGCAAAAAGTCGTTTTTCCAGCGCCAGACGGACCAACTAGCGCAATGTATTCTCCAGGGATTATTTGAAGAGACAGATTCTCTATAACATTGTTCAAATTTTCTTCGTAGCGGAACGAAACTTGATTGAATTCAATTTCACCAGATACTTCTGACAAGTTCACAGGATTCGGTTTATTTTCAATGGCAGGCTTCAGATTCATGATTTCCATAAAACGCTGAAAGCCAGTGATTCCTTCCTGAAGCTGAGTGCTCATGTGAGTCAATCGCTGAATTGGCTCAATCATAAAGCTGATGTACAGTAAAAAAGTGATTAAATCCGCTAAATCTAATGATTTATTCACGATACTGGCACTGCCGAATATAATCACTGTGATTGTAATCAGCTGGATAATTGTTTCAAAACTATTGTATAACAAGGCCTCAGCCTTATAAGTGTTTTTTCGGCTGTTAAGAAAACGATTATTTTCCCGGTCAAACTTTTCAATTTCTATTTGCTCATTGGCAAATGATTTTACTGTGCGAATGCCAGATAAACTATCTTCTGTCTGTGCATTTACGTCCGCGATTCTTTCTTTATTGTTGCGTAATGCCTTGTTCAGCATTTTATTAAAATACAAAGCAAAGACACCTAAAAATGGCAGAAAACAGAAGACAGCAATCGTCAAAGGCGCGTTTATAAAAAACAAAATGACAAATGCTCCAATAAATCGGACAAAGTATTTGACATAGTCCTCTGGACCATGATGGTAAAGCTCGGAAAGAAGCAGCAGGTCATTCGTTATTCGAGACATAAGCTGTCCGGTTTTTTCTTTATCATAAAAGCTAAAGGAAAGCTTCTGCATGTGGGCAAACAGCTCACTGCGCATATCACTTTCCATCCGCGCACCTATTTCATGACCTTTGTAGTCCACAAAATAGTTTCCGATATTCTGAATGGCGGCCAACACAAGCATCAGCCCGCCGATCAAATACACTTTATTCAGCGCAATCGACAAGTTGCCTTCCAGAACATCCTTTGTAATATACCTGACAAGCAGCGGAAACACCAAAGTCACAGCTGATACGATAAAGGCGCATGCCAATACTGAAAGAAACAGTTTTAAATAAGGTTTATAATAGGAGAAAAATTTTTTTACTGGAAAACGCATGATTTACCCCTTTTTGTGTTATTTAGATACACATATAAGGGGAGGGAACACCGTTTACATTAAGAAAGTGTTTCACCCTCATATGCTGGTGCTGTTTGATTTGTCATGTTTTTCATTTAAATTGCCTCCTTGTATGTTAGTACTATTATTGTAAGCGATTTTATGGAAAAATGAACTAGAAAAGCAGATTTCAGTAGTGAAATTCATAACAAGGCTATATGCGTTGTCCAATCTCGACAAGTGACAATCACCCATTCCATTTCTTAAGAATACATTGCTTACATGTTCATCCTTTTTACTATTCAAGGAGGTAAACAGTTCAATGTATTTTCATAACACACCTATTCCATACAATGGTTACAATGATTTCAGCGCAAATTATACGAATGTTTTTGATGATGAAAGACAGGCGCCAACCTTTCCGCCGCCGCAGCAATTTGCTCAGCAAGTTCCTCAAACCTTTTTTTCGAGTTTCCTCTCGACTAATCAAATCCGGTCAGTGATGTGTCAATGTATAGGAAGATGGGGCTTGCTCGGGTTAAGGTTTCAAAGTCCTTTTGGAAGAGATTTATGGTTTTTCCCTACAGAGATTAGGCAAAATAGTGTTTCAGGATACACATGGCAAGGCGGCCTCAGTCAAAGAGCCCGTTATAATTATTCAGAAATCAGAAATTTTATCTGTTCAACATGATTGTTTAATTAAAAACAGGGATTATCAAAAAGCACCATTTGGGGACTAGATGGTGTTTTTTGTGTTTTATTTATATTGTATAATTAGCAATTTATAGAAAAAGAAAGGTGAATTATTTATCGAAGTTTTATGATAATAAAAGGATTATTGAAAGGTAATAGAGAAATGTTCATATTTAAACCTGCGATAGTTCAATTTGCGGAACTGGTTTTAGCAGAAGGGTTCGTATGAAAATCGTCAATAAGATTTAAAAATGCATGATTTAAAAGAGGTGTTCATTTTGAATAATGATCAAGCAATTGAAATCTACAAAGATCGCCTGCAGCATTATTCGGAGGTACAGTTAAGGCATATTTCTGAAGAAGGGACTTGGTCTATCGGTCAAATGTATCTCCACTTGATTGAGGTTGCGTTTGAGTATCTTAAGAATGTTGAAGCTTGTGCAGAAGCAACTGAAGAGCAAAAACTAGGGAAGACCGAAGCCGGTGAGAATCTGTTCGAACGAGGCGGTTTTCCACCCATTAAGATCAAATTGCCTGATGATCCTGAAAATACACCAAGCAATAGTAAAAGGAAAGATGAACTAATGCAAGGACTCATTCAGGTAGAAGAGAAAATGGGAGAGTGGGAAGAGAAGGCAGATGCGATTAATCCAAACTTCAAAGTAAGACATGGGGGATTTGGCTGGCTTAATGCAAGGGAATGGTTTGATCTAATTGACATGCATTTTCGTCATCACTTCCGTCAAAAGACAGAATTAGAAGAAAAAGTTGGGTTATGAACACTGAAAGGAATGCGAAATGGGTAAGTAGAAGAAGGCTGAAAAAAGGAAAGCCTTCTGAAGCATTCAGGAGAATTTCAGATTTATAAGATTTATAAAGCGGGAAAAAAGATTCAAGAAACAGGTACAATCTTTACTAATTAAATGCAAAATTTTAACGCGAACTTCAGGCTGCAGCACCTGTAGATATGAGATAAGAACGATAACGCCCATTCATTTCGTTAAATTGAATGGGCATTTTTTTGACTTAAAAACGGAATTTAATCGATAAGAAATGATAGAAAATGTTCCCAACATTGCCGTTTCACGATTAAACCCATAATAAAAATATGTGCTCAACGTTGATAACACTGCTTCTTTGGTTATATGAAAAACGTTGATACATAATTTCATAAATTTAATATATATATTGAAATTGCATTTCAGTTTGTGTTATTCTCTTCCTGAGAACGATTTCAGGAACCGATTTCAATTCATAGATAAGGGTGATCATCATGCTTGAACATTTAACAACCGAAACTCGTAATGAGAAAACAATGAACTTAGATGAAATGTCTACAATTGAACTTTTAACAGTAATGAACGAAGAAGATGATAAAGTGGCTAGAGCTGTGAAGGCGGAGCTTCCGTCCATTGCTAAAGCGGTGGATGCCATCGTCCATGCTAAAAAACAGGGTGGCCGCCTGATATATATGGGTGCAGGAACAAGCGGACGAATAGGGCTGCTGGATGCGGTTGAGTGCCCTCCCACGTTTGGAACGGACCCAGGTGATGTAATCGGGCTGATTGCAGGCGGAGAGAAAGCGTTTATAAAAGCCGTTGAAGGAGCCGAAGACAGTAAAGAACTTGGAGTCGGCGACTTAAAGGAAATTCAGCTAACAAGCAGTGACATTGTAGTGGGAATTGCAGCAAGCGGCCGAACTCCGTATGTCATTGGCGGTCTTGAGTATGCAAACTCAATCGGTGCAAAAACGGTAGCGGTCTGCTGCAACAAAGGTTCAGAAGTCGGAAAAAGAGCTGAGATTGTAATTGAAGTAGTGAATGGACCTGAAGTTCTGACAGGGTCAACACGTTTAAAAGCGGGCACTTCACAAAAATTGATCTGCAATATGCTTTCAACTGCCTCAATGGTTGGGATTGGGAAAGTTTATGGCAACTTGATGGTAGATGTTCAGCAGACAAATCAGAAACTTGAAGAGCGGGCAAAACGCATTGTAATGGAAGCGACATCTTGCTCGTACGAAACAGCTGAGGAATATTTAGTCCATGCAAAGGATAATTCTAAACTTGCGATTCTTATGATCTTAACCAACCTTTCTTATGAAGAGGCCTTAGACAAACTGAATGATTCACAGGGATTTATCAGAGAAGCCATAAAATAACAATTTTTCAACTGAGAGGGGAGCTACCATGAGTAAGTACCGTAAAATGGCCGATGAGATTTTGACGGCGCTTGGAGGCAGTTCAAATATTGCTTCTTATACAAACTGTATGACACGCCTTCGCGTAACGCCGGTGAACCGAGGGAACATTAACGAACAAAAGATAAAAGAAGTCGATGGAGTAGTAGGAACGGTCGATGATGAAACCTATCAAATTATCCTTGGCCCGGGAGTTGTCACAAAAGTAGCAGACCAGTTCGGCGCAGCGATCGAGGAAACAAAAGGACAAGGAAATGCATCTGACTATGAAGCAAAAGGTGCTGACATTAAGCAGGAGTTAAAAAAGAAAAACAGCACTCCGTTTAAAACGTTCCTGCGTAAAATCGGAAGTATTTTCATTCCGCTGATCCCGGCATTTGTTGGAGCTGGCCTGATTGCCGGTATTGCATCGATTCTTGCAAACAATATAACAGCTGGGAACTTATCAGAAGAAACTTGGCAGCAATATGTCACGATTTTAAATGTTATTAAAAATGCGATCTTCAGTTATTTGGTCATTTACGTTGGGATTAATGCAGCAAAAGAATTTGGCGCAACACCTGCACTGGGAGGTGTCATTGGAGGCGTTACACTTTTAACTGGCGCGACGCCGGAAATGCCTATCACCAATATCTTTACCGGTGAAGCATTATCCGCAGGACAGGGTGGAATTATTGGGGTTTTAATCGCGGTGTACCTTCTTGCTATGGTTGAGAAGTTCCTGCGCAGGTGGATTCCAGATGCCATTGACATTATTGTCACGCCAACTATTGTTCTTTTACTCATTGGACTGTTAACAATCTTTATCATCATGCCATTTGCCGGCCTGATTTCAGACAACATGATTGGAGCAATCAATTGGACACTTGATCGTGGAGGCGCGTTTGCGGGATTTGTCCTTGGAACAACTTTTCTTCCGCTCGTCATGCTGGGTCTCCATCAAGTATTAATTCCCATTCATATTGAGATGATTAACATCTCAGGCATGACAGTTCTGCTGCCGATCCTTGCGATGTCAGGTGCTGGACAAGTCGGTGCCACTCTGGCACTTTGGATCAAATGCCGCAAAAACACTCAATTAACGAATTTGATTAAAGGGGCTCTGCCTGTAGGCGTGCTTGGCATTGGAGAGCCGCTGATTTACGGTGTTATCCTGCCTCTGGGGCGTCCATTTATTACAGCATGTATTGGCGGAGGAATCGGTGGAGCGGTAGTAGGTATTTTCGGAAATATTGGTGCAATTGCTATTGGTCCTTCAGGTATGGCATTGATTCCGCTGATTGCTGACGGAATGTGGTTTAAATATATTCTCGGGCTATTAGCTGGTTATGCAGGAGGATTCATTCTCACTTATTTCTTCGGTGTTCCGAAAGAAGCTATGGTTAATACGGCAGATTCTGCTGAAAAGGAAGTTGAAGTAGAAGCAGAGAAAGGTTTCTCAATCTCTGATAAAGGTGCAGTGGTTATGCCTTTTGAAGGTGAAGTAAAACCTCTTGAAGAAGTGCCGGATGCTGTATTTTCATCAAAGTTGATGGGAGACGGATTTGCCATTGAGCCGGTTAATGATACATTGGTTTCACCTATTGACGGAGAAGTTGTGAGCGTTTTTCCTACGAAGCATGCAATTGGATTAAAGTCAAAGGATGGCTTGGAGCTATTAATTCATGTAGGTCTTGAAACAGTGTCCTTAAAAGGAGAAGGCTTTACGTCTCTTGCTAAAGAGGGTCAAGAAGTAAAAAAGGGAACGCCTCTTCTTAAGATTGATCTGGACTATATTAAAAAGCATGCAGTGTCAACAATTACACCGGTTATCTTTACAAATTTAGCAGAGGGAACTAGTGTAAAGCTGCTGAAAACGGGCTATCAGGAACAAGGCAGTGAAGGTGTGATTGCCTTAGAGCTTCCTTAAAGGAGTTTGGTTTTTAAGAAGCTGATTGAAGCGAAATCCATTTAACTTGCCGGCTGCTATCAATAGACAAGCGATTTGGAATGTAAAAAAAGCACCATTTAGGGGACTAGATGGTGTTTTTTGTGTTTACCAAAATATGATAGAACTTTATGATCCAAGGAGAAGGTGATATTTAACATTTGGATGTTCATCCGTGAGATGACAGTGCTGTTTGGAACCATAATGAAAAAGGAGGATGGGACAAAACTTGTTTTTTCAATGTCTAACGTTTCTCAGGAGACTATTTTATCCTGAAAATACAGGTAAGGATAAGGAGAATTGACAGCACTTTGTGAGGTAGCTCCACATTGAAAAATTGGCACCACTCCGGGGAGTGGCGCCACAACTGATGAGGGATCACCAGAAAAGTGGCAGCACTCCGGGGAGTGGCGCCACAACTGAGAAGACATCAACTGAAAATTGGCAGCACTATGGGGAGTGGCGCCACAACTGATGAGCGATCACCTGAAAATTGGCAGCACTCTGGGGAATGGCGCCACAACTGATGAGGGATCACCAGAAAAGTGGCAGCACTCCGGGGAGTGGCGTCACAACTGACGAGCGTTCACCAGAAAAGTGGCAGCACTCCGGGGAGTGGCGCTACAACTGACGAGCGTTCACCAGAAAAGTGGCAGCACTCCGGGGAGTGGCGCTACAACTGACGAGCGTTCACCAGAAAAGTGGCAGCACTCTGGGGAGTGGCGCCTCAACTGATGAGCGTTCACCTGAAAAGTGGCAGCACTCCGGGGATTGGCGCTACAACTGAGTATGGGATATCAAATGTCCATCAAAAAAACTTTGGCTATAGAAGCCTTTTATACAGAAAAAATCCGAACTATTAACTCACAGTTCGGATTTTTCTTTGGCTATCTGACTTTTTTTCCAGCCTCTTTTTTTATTCTTCTTAATTTTGAACTGCTTCTAGCAGCAAGTCAGCAATATGAACAGCACGCACCTTGTCTGACAAGCCTTCCCGCTCAATACCAAGTTTCATTTGCAGCAGGCACCCGGGGTTTGCTGTGACGATGGTTGCGGCATGAGTGGCTTTTGCGTTTTTCATTTTGGTATCTAGAATCTGCATTGACATTTCTGATTCGACAATGTTGTAGATTCCGGCTGAACCGCAGCAGCTGTCGGCGTTTTTCATTTCACGGTATTCAATGTTTCCGATTGCTTTTAATAGCGTGCGGGGTTCTGCGGATGTTTTCATGACATTTCTTAAATGACATGAGTCCTGATAGGTGACTGCCTGTTGAGGCAGTTTTAGCTTCATCTTAAAGAACTCAAGTTCAACCAGAATGCTTGATAGGTCTTTGAGCTTGCTTGAGAATGCTTTAGCCCGCTCTGACCATTTTGCATCGTCTTTAAGAAGATGATCGTAATCAATTAAAAAGGCTCCGCAGCCTCCTGCGTTTGTAATAATGTAATCAACCTGCAGGTCTTCGAATGCGGTAATGTTTCGTTTGGCAAGGTCTTTAGCAGTGTCTTTTTCACCACTGTGTCCATGCAAGGCTCCGCAGCAGGCCTGGTTTTCTGGTATGACAATTTCACAGCCTGAAAGCTGAAGCAGCTTCATAGTTGCGTCATTTGTTTTCATAAACATCGTATCCATCAGGCAACCGGAGAAGAAGGCAACACGTTTTCGTTTTTCCGGTTTAGCAGGCAAATAGGTCGGCCGGTTTTTCATTTCCTTTAATGTCGGGATTACCGGAAGCACTTTTTCCATGGAGGATAAACTGTCAGGCAAAAGCTTCATCATGCCTGAAGAACGCACGGCGCGCTGCAGGCCGGAACGCTGGTAGAATCCAATTAATCCTGTTAATGTACGCATGCGTTCCTGATGAGGGAACAATCCTTCAAAAACGGCTTTACGGACCGTTCGTACAGGCAGTGAATGCTTTTTGTTCTGATTAATAATATCGCGCGCCTCTTCAAGCAAGTGGCCATAATTTACTCCAGAAGGGCAGACAGGTTCACAGGCTCTGCAGCCCAAACACATATTGAGAGACTTTTCTACGTCTTCATCAGGTTCTACAAGTCCTTCTGCAACTGCTTTCATCAGTGCGATTCTGCCTCTCGGAGAATGAGATTCCTGAAATCCTGACTCAATATAGGTCGGACAGGTTGGCAGGCAAAATCCGCAGCGCATGCAGTTAAGAAGTTCATCCTCGTTCATCCGTTCCTTAAATTGCTCTTGGATGGTTTCACGTTCCTTTAATGTTGTCATCTTGAGACCACCACCCGTTTTCTCGAGTCTTTGGCAAACATTTTGCCTGGGTTCATGATGTTATTTGGGTCAAGTGAATGCTTAATGGCTTTCATGGCGGCAATCCCTTCCTTGCCTGCCTTCAGCTCAAGGTACGGAGCTTTCATAACGCCGACTCCGTGTTCGCCTGTAATGGTTCCGCCAAGCTCGATTGCTTTTACAAATATTTCTTCGAACGCTTTTTCAACGCGCTCTATTTCTTCATGATTTCTCACATCAGTCAAACACGTTGGATGGAGGTTCCCATCTCCTGCATGACCAAATGTGCAAATTGTGAGGCCGTATTTTTCCGCTATTTCATTTGTGGCCAGCACCATTTTTGCGATTTCTGACCGGGGCACAGTTGCATCTTCCAGTATCGTTGTCGGTTTTAGTCTGGCTAATGCAGAAAGGGCGGAGCGGCGTGCCGTCCGAAGACCATCTGCTTCTGCTTCGGATTCTGCTACCTTAACCGAAACGGCTTTTTCCTGTTCGCAAATGGCAGCCATTTTAATCATATCTCTTTGGACAACGTCAGCAGGTCCGTCCTGCTCAATTAAAAGAACTGCTTTAACATCAGTCGGCAAACCGATTTGAGCAAAATCCTCAACTACTTTTAAGGTAGGCTGATCAAGGAATTCAAGTGTTGTCGGAATGATTTTATTTGCAATGATTTTTGAAACGGATTTTGCTGCTGCTTCTAAATCCTGATAGAGAGCAAGCATCGTCATTTTATCCTCCGGCACAGGAATCAGTTTAAGAATGGCCTTTGTTACAATTCCGAGAGTTCCTTCTGATCCTACGAAAAGACGGGTTAAATCATATCCTGCTACGTCTTTTGCGAGTTTTCCGCCGGTTTGGATAATGTCTCCGTTTGCCAGAACCACTTCCAGTCCCATGACATAGTCGCGTGTTACACCATATTTCAGACCGCGGAGACCGCCTGAGTTTTCATTGATGTTTCCGCCTATAGTAGAGATTTTCATTGAGCTTGGATCAGGCGGATAGAACAGGCCTTTTTCCTCGACAGCATGAATGAGGTCAAGGGTGACTACTCCAGGCTGAACAGTTGCAGTAAGGTTTTCCTCATCAATCTCTAAAATGGCATTCAAATGTTTAAATAAAAGGACAATTCCGCCTTCAGTCGGGCAAGTCCCTGCGCATAGATTGGTGCCGGACCCTCTGGGGACAAGCGGAATTTGCTGCTCATTGCATATTTTTACGACTTTTGAGACTTCTTCTGTATTTCTTGGAGCAATAACAGCGTCAGGAAGTGATTGAAACTGCGGTGTTGCATCAAAGGAATACACGAGTCTCCCTGCTTTTGAATCATCATAGTTTCCAGCTCCAACAATGGATTGGAGCTTTGCTTTTATTTCTGCTGGTATCATCCAGTTCTGCCTCCCTATTCATGTAAAAATGAGTACTTCCTTTTATCATAAATAAAAGACGAAGGATAAACTATGGATAATCCTACAAGGTTTAAAGGGTATTTGGTTCATTTTTTGGATAATCATCTAAAAAGAAAAAGGCAAGAAACAAAGCAGTCAGGTCTTCAGAATGTCTCGGGTTTAATCCTGTAAGCTGCTCAATACGCTTTAAACGGTAGTGAAGGGTGTTGATATGAATATGAAGATGATCTGCCGTATGTTTGAAGGATTGGTTATGGTTAAGAAATGTCTTTAAAGTATCCAGTAATTCCTGATCTAGTATGATCGGTGCGATGGTCCGGCTCACAAACTCTTCTCTGGTATCTTTTTTGATGTCCTTCAGGAGCATTTCCAGACGCAATTCCTCATCAAAAACAATTGAATTCGTGTTCTTGGCTACTGTTAAAGCACGGTCAGCCTGTTCAAATGAACGATAAACTTCTGCTGCTGCAGAGTGCTGCCCAACCCCCATGGAGATCTTAAGCTGATATCTTTCACTTAGATAACGGCTGATTTGGATGGCAAATTGCCGGGTGCGTTCTTTGTTCTCTTTTGCCGCCTGCAGGATCACAAAGCGGTCATTGCCCCAACGGACAAACACATCTGTACTCGCGTTCATGAATGTCTGCATGATGTCATTCAAAATTTCCTGGCCAATCAGCGCATCTTCGCGTCCTGTACAGTGGCCAATCATGACCTGCCTGTCCGCAGACAGGTCAATTCCAAGGAGTTCTGCCTGATTCAAAAATGCCTCAGACCATTCGGACTTTTGGATCCAGTCAAAAACGAAAGCTTCAAGAGCCCTCGTTCGCCATTCAAGCTGCTCAGAATAGTACCGTTCATTCATAAGAAGCTCGGTCATCTTTTTCAGAATTTCTCCAAATGGGGAAACATTGTCCGGATCTCCGGTAATCCCGATGACTCCTGCAATTTGATTCTGGTAGAAAACTGGCAAATTAATACCTGATTTGACCCCGGCCAGCACGTTAAGATCTTTCTCTGTAATAATGAGCTTCCGCTGCTCGCGGCAGCAAATAAGCGCTCCTTCATGAAACGTGCCTACTCTGCTTTCATCTGTACTTGCGATGATTATCCCGCTTGTATCTGCCACAATTAACTCTTCATCTATAAGGTGGTTCATTTCTGAAATGATGCTTTTAGCCAAAGAAGGTCTGATCAAAGTGCTTCCTCCAGTATTAAGTGGTGTGTATATTTTAGCATGTTTAAAGTGTTTCATGAGTATGAAAGGAATTTTAAAAGGAAGTGGGTAAATATTGTTATTTCAAGCTGAATTTTTATAAAATCTATTGCCAGAGGAGATAATTATTCCCATTTTTTCAAAGTTATTAGCAGGCTAGTTGAATAAAATAGCGAATGTAATATATTAGTGCATATTGAAAATAATTAAGGAGGTGTCTTATGTGAACAGCCCTATTTTAAATCAAATCGGAACGGTCTTTATTCCAGTTAGCAGCATTGAGAAAGCACGAGATTGGTATTGTGATATTTTAGGTTTAGAAGCAGATGGAGAAATACAGTTTGGCCATATTTACGTTATGCATATGAAGGGTACAGGGATCGTTTTAGACAGCAAGATTTATTCAGAACAAAACATAATAAAAACGCCCTTATTCCATTTCAATACAGAAAATATTGAGGAAGCCTTTACTTTTATGAAGAAAAAGAAGGTTGATGTGATAACTGAAATTGAACATCATCATTATTTTAATTTCAGAGATCCAGATGGAAATCATTTGATGATTTGTAAGTGTTAATTGATATCAACAATCGGACCATTAAATTGAAGAACAACCTTATCGAAGAACTTTTCTTAAGTGACAAATAGGCTCTTATCCCTTTCTCGATAATCAGACAGACTCTCCAATGAGTCTGTTTTTTACTTTAACTTAAATGATGCGAGGTACGTCTTAATAAAGTTTTAGTTGGATTTTCCAACCTGTTTATTACTGCGTAAAACCGTAATAAATCCATCCAATATATCATGGCTGACAGAAAATCCTTTGCGTTTGTAGAATTCCAAGGCGATGTCATTGCCATTTGAAACAAAGATAAAATAATCTTCGATATCCTCAAATTGCTTCAGCCATTCCATCGACATATTAAAAAGTTTGGATCCAATCCCATACTGTCGGTACTCTTCCTTAATATAAAATTGAGATAGACACCCTACATTTTTTCTGCTGACAGAAGAAAGATCAAAAAAAGTGGCGAATTCATTTGAATATGCTTCTTTGGGGGAGATATTTGAATAAACATAACCTGCTGTTTTCTCTCCATCTTTTACTAATACAATATAATTATTTAAGGCTTTTTTTATTGAGGGGAACAGCCGAGTCTCAAAATTCATGCTGTCAAACAATTCCGGTTTTATGTATGATTTTGACTTTTGAAAGGCCATAAGTTCGTTGCATATCTCTCTGCAGCATTCAATTTCATCATCTGGGATTATTTCATAATGTAAATTCATTTTTTCACTCCTTTTATCTCGAAATTAACTCTAATCATATTCTAATACAAAAGTGAAAGTGAATCAGAATATTTTTACGGTTTTCCCTCTAAAAACGTACACCTGCTCAGTCAAATGGAGGATCACATATTCATTGTATATTTGTTACAATGTGGAAAAATAAGGGGTGATTAAAGGATGTTTCCTGGATCTCTGTATGAAACTCATGTTCAAACAAAAAAACTAGAAACAGCAATAGAATTCTATCTAAAACTGGGATTAGATCTGGCTCATTATATAGAAGAGCGCCGCGTGGCTTTCTTTTGGTTTGATAAAAGGAATAAGAAGGAGCAAATGCTTGGCGTATGGGAGGTATCAGAAGAAGAATTTCACAAAAGCCATTTTGCATTTAAGGTTAACTATGAAGCTATCATTCATGCAAGGGAGTGGCTTCTTGAGAAGGGGATAAGCCCAAGATCCGGTTTTGGGCTTGAACCTTCTGAACCCATGGTTCATACTTGGATGCCATCTGCTAATGTTTATTTTAATGATCCTGACGGGAATTCATTGGAATTTCTTTGCTTACTTCCGGAAAAGAAGAATGTTGAAAAAGATGTTATGTATTTAAGTGAATGGGAAACTATAGAGTAATCATATTTGTATGAAGGAATATTTCAGTAATACAGCATCGAGAAAATGGTGTCACTAGCATTATGCAAAGTTTTTTCATCATGGTGAGTGAAAATAATGCCTGGATAGGATACTATGGAGTGAAATAGAGCTTACACAACATAAATCCAATTGTTATTCGTGATTAATCACTCTTAATCGTAATGAAAAGACAAATAGAAGAGAAGGAGATACGATGACAAATAAAAAAGAATTAAAAACAGGATGGAACTTCGACAACAGTTACGCCAATTTGCCCAGCACTTTTTTTGCCAGTGTTAATCTTAACCCAGTAAGTTCACCGAAATTGATTATTCTTAATCCACCGCTGGCAGCTGAACTTGGGTTAAATATTCAGGCTCTTCAAAGTGAAGACGGAGCAGCGTCGCTTGCCGGAAATCAGGTTCCTGAAGGTGCATTTCCTCTTGCTCAAGCATATGCCGGGCATCAATTTGGCCACTTTACCATGTTGGGGGACGGACGTGCGATGCTGCTTGGTGAGCAGATTACTCCTGAAGGTAAGCGGGTCGATATTCAGTTTAAGGGTTCAGGCAGAACGCCATATTCCCGAGGGGGAGATGGCCGGGCGGCACTTGGACCGATGCTGCGCGAATACATCATCAGTGAAGCCATGCATGCTCTCGGGATTCCTACCACCCGCAGCTTGGCTGTAGTGTCAACCGGTGAGCAAGTTATCCGTGAAACTGCCTTGCCTGGTGCGATTCTGACGCGTGTGGCTGCAAGTCACCTACGATTCGGCACGTTTCAATACGCTGCAAAATGGGGGACGGAAGAAGATCTGAGAACCCTTGCTGACTATGCATTAAAGCGTCATTATCCAGACATTGAAGAGGATGAGAACCGATATCTTTCCCTTCTTAACGAAGTGATCAAGCGTCATGCGATGCTGATTGCTAAATGGCAGCTGGCTGGATTTATTCACGGGGTGATGAACACGGATAACATGACCATTAGCGGGGAAACCATTGATTATGGTCCTTGCGCTTTCATGGATTCTTATGACCCGGAAACAGTGTTCAGCTCAATTGACCTCCAAGGCCGCTATGCTTACGGCAATCAGCCGTATATTGCCGGATGGAACCTCGCAAGATTTGCTGAAACCCTGTTGCCGCTGCTGCATGACGATGAGGAACAGGCTATCAAGCTTGCCCAAGATGCTATTTCAGAATTTATTGAACGGTACCGCCGCCATTGGCTCTCGGGAATGAGAGGCAAACTGGGATTATTTAATGAAGAGACACAGGATGAATCTCTTATTGAAAACCTGCTGAGTATGATGAAAGAGTATCGTGCGGATTATACCAATACATTTCGTGCTTTAACTTTTGATAACCTTGAAGATCATGTGCTGTTTAAGACTGAAGAATTTGCACAGTGGCACGGGGTATGGCAGGCTAGAATTAGCAGGCAGGATGAAGATGAATCATCTTCTAAGCTATTAATGAAGAGCAGCAATCCAGCAGTAATCCCCCGTAACCATCGGGTAGAAGAAGCACTGGAAGCTGCATTGAAACAGGGTGACTACAGCGTGATGGAGCGGCTGCTGGGTGTCCTTTCAAATCCATATGCGCACTCTCCTGAACAGGAGGAATACTGCACACTGCCGCCGGAATCATCAGGTCCTTACAGAACTTTTTGCGGGACGTAATAAATTTTTCACCTTTTATCAGGTCCACTTTTCTTAAAAAGTGGGCTATTATTTATTACACAGGCTTTAAAATAAGCAATGTCAAATTGCGGTCAAATTTTCCTCTTTTGAAGAGATTTGTTTAAAGTGAAGGGGCTGTCCAGGAAGTCTGTTTACGCAACATTATTGTTTTCGATTATATGCTGTCCGTTCCTTTCAGCGGGGAGGGTTGGAGCCTCCTCGGCTTTGCCTGTGGGGTCTCCAACTTCCCTCTATTTCCCGCAGGAGTCAAGTTTATCCGCTGTAATCCACTAATAGTTTTTTAACAAAGAGTATTAAAACAACTAAGTTTACGAAAAAAGCCTAAAGAAAAAAGCAGGCAGGAAATAACTTTTATTTTTCCTGCCTGCTTCATTTTAGAGACTTATTGGACAATTCCTATTGTCGCTTTTTAACTTGTAAATTCCCTTTATTAAACATAATAAGCCCATTAATCCGTTCATAAACGGCATACAAAGGATACATCAGGCCCAAAAAGACGATGACGGAAGGAATCTTTTCAATGACAGGCACGAAGCCAGACAGCAATGTGATTAATTTTTCAGTTAAGAAAATAAATAAAGGAATGACTGCTAGAATCCCTAGCAATAAATATGGGGTCACTTTTGTTTCTTTTAATTTCGTTCTGCAATTTGGACACTTCATCGTGAAGGGGGAAGAAAAATCCTCAAAGTCATCAAGTGTTATCGCTTTTTGACAATTTGGGCAAGGCACAGATGTTTTCATATTATCTCCTAATTAACTAATTTACTTTAGTATAATTGTCTAATACATATGCAGTAAATAATAGATTTATAGAAAATATTAAATTTTGTTGTAAGGAGCTGGATGAAACAATGAACCGTATCATGGTGATGGGAGTCTCGGCAGGTGCAGGGAAGTCGACGTTTGCAAGGAAATTAGGCGAACTATTAAAAATAAACGTTCATCATCTTGATGTCTTATACTGGAAACCAAATTGGGTAGAAGCACCGCTCGAAGAATTTACAGCTGAACAGCAGAAAATTGTTCACCAAAATCAATGGATTATAGAAGGCAATTACAATAATACCTATGATATTCGGGTTCAGAATGCAGATACGATCATTTATTTGGAGCTTCCCTTGATTGTCTGTTTATATCGTGTTTTTAAGCGCTGGATTCTAAATATTGGGAAGACCAGGCCTGATATGGGGAAGGGTTGCAATGAAAAATTAGACTGGGCATTTATTAAGTTCATCTGTACTACATACTATCCCCGAAAGAAAAAGATGGAAGCCAGATTCAAGGCATTCAAAGAAACGGATTCGGAAAAAAAGGTCATTGTTTTAAAAAATAAGAAAGAGATCCACTCTTATCTTGAAACTTTATCTCTAAGAGGGAGGGAAAGTTGATGGATAAGGAATTTCCAACAATCGAAACAAAAAGATTAACTTTAAGAAACGTGACAGCAGAGGACGCTCAAGATATGTTCTCCTATTTATCCGATCAGGATGCTGTGAAACATATGGGGATGGAACCTTGCCAAACAGTCAATGGCGCAATGGATGAGATTAAGTGGTACCAATCTATATACAAAGATGGTACTGGAATTAGATGGGGTACACTAAAAGATTCTGTTCATGTGATAGGCAGCTGTGGTTTTTAAATATGGCCGCCAAACATTATAGGGCTGAAGTCGGCTTTGAATTAAGCAAGGATTACTGGGGGAAAGGGATAGCCGGTGAAGCATTGGAAGCTGTCGTGAAGTACGGCTTTCTGCACTTTCAATTAGAAAGAATTGAAGCTTTAATTGAACCTGCTAATCTCCCTTCACAAAAATTAGTAGAAAAGCAAGGCTTTAGAAGAGAGGGTTTGCTGAGGCATTATGAATTTACTTGCGGCAAAGCTTAATTAATTTTATTTGGACTAGAAAAATATTCCTCTTTAACTAAGGCTAAGAAATAAAAAAGGGACTGACATGTAAGTTTATCACTTCTAGTCAGCCCTTTTTCTATTGATTAATATTCGATTTCATCATGATCTTTTTGCCGAGGCTTTTTAGGGATTAGAACTTAGTTAAGAATTACCTGGTATGATTCAAAGTAATAACTACATTACCCTTCTTATGGCCACTTTCTACATATCTGTGAGCTTCAGGAACTTGTTCCAGAGGGTAGTGCCGGTCAATGACGGATTTTATCTGACCGGACTCAATTAGCTCTTTGAGGAAAAGTAAATCTTCAGTACGTTCCTTTGCTATCCCTTGCCCTACTACAGAGACGTATGTTCCATTAGGTGTGAGTGCTTTCTTGCAATTTGATTTCGAATTTTTCCCGACTGCATCAAAAATAATATCATAAAGCTCTTCTCCCTCTGTAAAATCCTCTTTAGTGTAATCAATAACCTTATCGGCTCCAAGTGATTTCACCAGTTCTAAATTTGCGGTACTGCATACTCCGGTTACTTTTGCACCGAAGGACTTGGCAAGCTGAACTGCGGAAGTTCCTACTGCGCCAGAAGCTCCATAGATCAGTACGTTGTGGCCGGATTGAATCTTTCCTTTTCTTAGAAAGTGCAATGCTGAAGTTCCCCCAAAAAGAACGGCAGCGGCTTCCTCAAAGCTCAAATTTACTGGCTTTATTGCAACCGATCTGTCTTCGCGCAGACATGTGTATTCGGCATAACCGCCGAAATTCATTCCAGTCATGGCAAAAATCTGGTCCCCTTCTTTAAATCGTTTAACATTCCTTCCTATTGCAGCAATTTCTCCGGCTAATTCCACCCCTAAAATAGGCTTTCTTGGTTTTCTGATGCCTAAAAATAATCGCATGGGGATCCAGTACAAAATAGGACTTTCGAATTTTCGCACTCTGCAGTCTCCCGACGTAACAGTTGTTGCATGAACCTTTACCAATATCTCGTTGTCCTTTGGAGCAGGTTTTATTACATCCCGCAGCTTAAGAACTTCGGGTGATCCGTATTGCGTGCATACAATTGCTTTCATAAGTTTCCTCCATTAATTTCTTCATCTGACCATTTTAAGCTTATGAAATACGGCACATAAACATGTCATGGTACTTGTAAGCATCTTTAAAGAACTAGCGTTCAAATGCCTGAAGTAATAAAATGGATAAAGGTGAAGATTTGGAAATCTTTGTAGTGAGAGATTGTATTTAGTATCAATCTGTTAAGACTTGAAGGGAGAGAATTCAATGAAAAAAGATTTTCCTATAATAGAAACAAAAAGATTAATCTTAAGAGAAGTAACATTAAATGATGCTGAGGATATATATAGCTATCTATCTGATCAAAATGTTGTTAAACATATGGGTTTGGATCCTTGCCAAACAGTTGAAGATGCAAGGGATGAAATTAGGTGGTATCAATCTATATATGAAGAAGGGACAGGAATTAGATGGGGAATCACTCTAAAAGATTATGACATAATGATTGGGAGCTGCGGTTTTCTTAATATGGCTGCCAAACATTACCGGGCCGAAGCCGGATTTGAATTAAACAAGGATTACTGGGGGAAAGGGATAGCCGGTGAAGCATTGGAAGCTGTCGTGAAGTACGGCTTTCTGCACTTTCAATTAGAAAGAATTGAAGCTTTAATTGAACCTGCTAATCTCCCATCACAAAAATTAGTAGAAAAGCAAGGCTTTAAAAGAGAGGGTTTGCTGAGGCATTATGAATTTACTTGCGGCAAATTTGATGATTTATATATGTATTCAGTGCTAAAAAAAGATCTGAATCTTAATAAATTTTATTAGGGTCCGTCCTCTTTAAGTAAGGCTGAGAAAATAAAAAGGGGACTGGCATGTAAGTTTATCACTTCTAGTCAGCCCTTGTTTTAATGATTAATATTCGATTTCATCGTAATCTTTTGGTTGAGGAACGGGCTGGTCATTTTCAATTTTGGTGATATCATTCACTGTTTCAAGTTCTTCTTGCGGTTCTTCAGTATGCTGCTTATCTTGTTTTCCTTCTTTTTTCAAAACGATTTACTCCTTTCAAATAGAATCAACAATCTTTATTTAAGCTTCCCATGCATTTGAAGAAAATACATTCAATAAGGAGTTTCTTTTATTTTTCCGCTTTCGTACGCTATTTTTCAAGAGCGCTTTTTTTAACCGTGTGAATCTTCCTTGAAAAATCATTAAAACCCCAATCCCCCTCCCAAGAAACCAAGCAACTGTTCCCCAACCAGCTGCCAACGCAAGAGTGACCGCCGTTAAGGAGGGAGCGTAATTCAATGCTTTAGCAAAAAAAAGGAAGCCAACACCCGTCTCCATAATAAATGCCACATCTTTTACGTCATATCGACTCACCTAAATCAGCTAAAAATGTCTCACTCAGTTCACTTCTGATCCGGGTAATATGCTGTTCGATAAGGGTTCTGGCTTGAGCCGCATTTCCGGAAGCGATGGCCAAATAGATTTCTTTGTGCTCATCAAGTGTATCTTGAGCACGGGCTGGATCAGCGAGACGGTGTCGGCGGGTTGTACGGATGGTATCTTCCATGTGCTCAGTCATGGTGTGAATCAGTTTAATAAACAAGGAATTATGAGTAGCATTTACAATAGCAAGGTGAAAGTGAAGGTCTGCTTGCAATCCTGATTCCACATCATTTTTTGAAGCCGCCATTTGTTCGAGCGCTTTACGGATTTTTTCTAAGTCCAGAGAGGTCGCTCTTTGAGCAGCCAAATAGGCAGATTCTGCTTCGAGTGCGCGGCGAAGCTCGAGCATTTCATAGACCAGATGGCTTTCAGCTTTAGTGATGACAGAAGATAATTCCTCTGTCGAAAAAGTAAATTCTGTTGATTTGATATAGCTTCCGCCGCCTCTGCGAATGTCGATTGCTCCCCGCAGCTCAAGCATCCGCAAAGCTTCTCTGATCGATGTCCGGCTTACATTGAAACTGCTTGCCAGTTCACGCTCAGATGGCAGCTTATCGCCTGGTTTTAAATCTCCGTTCAGAAAAAATTCTCTGAGCTGCTCCACAATGATTTCGTATGTTCGTTTACTTGATTTCAATAAACCTTCACTCCTTAAAGAGTTGTTGTATTTTTCAGATAATTAAGTATAATGGAAAGTGGTTAGACCAATTCGACATTGGTAGTACCTATTTCATCATTATAAACGATTTATTGCAACCGATTACATATTTAATTTTTGGGGGAGAGAGCGAAATGAATGTAGAGATGGCGAATCTGGCAGAAGCCTTAAAACAAATCCTTCCTGAAAGTCAGGTCTCAATTAATCCGACAGTGAGGGAGCAGCACAGCAAGGATGAATCGTATCACACACCAAGTCTCCCTGATCTGGTCGTTTTTCCGGAAACGACTGAGCAGGTAAGCGATATTATTAAACTAGCGAATGCATATCAAGTGCCTGTTGTGCCATTTGGACTCGGCTCAAGCTTGGAGGGGCATGTGATTCCGTATGATTTGGGGATTACGATCGATTTTTCTCTTATGAATAAAATTCTTGAAGTAAGAGAACAGGATTTCCTGGTTAGAGTCCAGCCTGGCGTTACGCGCTCACAATTAAATAAGGAATTGAAAAAATATGGACTGTTTTTCTCCGTTGATCCGGGTGCGGATGCAACTCTTGGAGGAATGGCTGCGACGAATGCGAGCGGGACAACCTCAGTCCGCTATGGTGTCATGCGGGATCAAGTGAGAGATCTGGAAACAGTTCTTGCAGACGGAACAATCATTCACACTGGAAACTTGGCTGAAAAATCTTCTTCCGGCTACCATTTGAATGGAATTTTCGTAGGTTCAGAGGGAACACTTGGCTGCTTTACAGAGCTTACACTGAAGGTTTACGGCATTCCTGAACACGTTATGGCGGCACGAGCCTCTTTTCCAACGGTCAATGATGCTGTTCAGGCGGTGGTCTCCATCCTGCAGGCTGGGATCCCGATCGCAAGAGTAGAGCTGGTTGATGAGCCATCCATGAAGCAGGCTAATCTGTACAGTGAAACAGACTATCTGGAAAAACCGACTCTCTTCCTGGAATTCCATGGTAATGAAGCTGGACTTAGACAAGACGTTGAGTTCACGAAAGAACTTGTAGCGGATCTGCATTGTGAACTCATTGAATTTGAAACGGATAATGCAGCGAGAAATAAGCTATGGGAAGCAAGACACCATCTGGCCTATGCATATGTTCATGGATTTCCCGGGAAAAAGCTGATGGTGACAGATGTGTGCCTGCCTATTTCTGAGCTTGCAGGTGCAATACGCAAGGCTAGGAAAACCATTGATGAACTCGGCCTTGACGGCGGGATCGTAGGACATGTCGGAGATGGAAACTTTCATGTTCTTTTAATGCTAGATACAACTGATCCTCTTGAAGTCAGCAAAGCGGATCAACTAAATGAAACCATTGTGCTCTATGCGCTTGAACGCGGAGGAACATGTACGGGTGAGCATGGAGTTGGTGTAGGGAAAATGAAATATCAGGAAAAAGAGCATGGGGAAGCGCTGCGTGTTATGGAGAAAATTAAGCAGGCTCTAGATCCTAAAAATATCCTGAATCCAAATAAAATTGTCCATGTAAAAGGGGAGAGATGATCTCATGAAGGTACTTGAAGCCATCAGCACCATAGCCGGAAAATATTTTGCAGTTTGGGTCATTTGCGTCGCGCTTATCGCCTTTATGATTCCTGATCCATTCCTTTGGCTAGGCGGGTACATTACGATTTTACTCGGCATTGTCATGTTTGGAATGGGTTTAACACTCAAAGCAGTAGATTTTAAAGTAGTAGCAACAAAACCGATTCCGGTCATCATCGGGGTTTGCGCCCAATTTGTGATCATGCCGTCAGTCGCATTTTTGCTGGCATATGCGTTAAATCTTCCGCCTGAATTAGCAGCTGGATTAGTTCTATTAGGGTCTGTTCCTGGAGGCACGGCATCTAACGTGATGGTTTATTTAGCAAAAGGAAATCTTCCATTATCCATTGCGATGACGTCATTATCAACGCTAATTGCACCTATTGCAACACCATTGATTTTACTGATGCTTGCAGGACAATGGATGCCGATTAATCCCATGTCCATGTTCTTGTCGATCATTCAAGTCATTATCATTCCGATTATTTTAGGGATTACGATCCGCAAATTTTTCCCGGCAGCTGTTGATAAAAGCATTACCGTGATTCCGCTGATTTCTGTGCTTGCCATTATCATTATTGTTTCCGCAGTCGTTTCTGCGAATGTTGACAGCATTGTCTCATCAGGACTTCTTATTTTCACAGCTGTTATTCTTCATAACTCATTTGGGTTATTGCTGGGATATCTGACTGCAAGATTACTTCGCCTTGATGAAGGAACAAGAAGAGCGATTTCAATCGAAGTCGGCATGCAGAACTCTGGACTCGGGGTTGCGCTCGCAACGGCACATCTTGGTCCGCTTGCAGCACTGCCAAGTGTACTTGGAGCCGTTTGGCATAACATTTCCGGCCCGATTCTTGCGACCTTTTGGTCAAAAAAACCAGTTGTAGAGGAGAATAAAAAGTGGTCTGACCAGCCGGCTGATGTTAAAATGTAAAAAAAAGGAAATAAGCCATCTAATTCGTTGAAGAATTAGATGGCTTCTTTAAATTAATAATAAATATATTCTTAGTTTGAAAGGTGTCCTTGATAAAAATTACCCAGTCTTAAAATACCTCTTAAAAATCGATTAAAAGAAAATAAGACAGGAGAATAAAATGAATAATGAGCAGGTAATTCGTAAAAAAGTCTTTATATAGAAGGTTGTTTTGCAGGACCGTATAAATAGTTTCTTAGTAAAATAGGTATCAAACTTAGGATTAATGATAGGATTCCCGCCAACACAACGTATTGTGTTCCCATTTCTGATATAAATAAACCGCCTGCAGCTGCACCAATTGTTACTCCTATATTAGCGGATGTTAGAAATAACCCATTAGTAAAATCAGGAGCATCGGGAGCTGAAGAAACAATCCAATATTGATTTATGTTCGCCCCTATTCCAGCAAGTACTCCCCAAATCAAAGTTATAAGTGCCATAGGTACGGTAAACTGCCCTGTAAAAAATAAGATGATGTAAACAGCGCTCAAGACAAATGGAAAAGCTGCGACAGATTTGATCGCGTGTTTAGCGAGCAGCTTACCAGCCACAATGTTCCCAATAATGTTTGCACCACCGTAGATGAATAACGTTAAACTAATGGTATTCGGCGACATATTCGTTACCGTTTTTAGATATTCAGCAAGATAACTGTAAACTCCAAATACTGCAGCATTCATGAAAATGACAGCCGCAATGGATAGCCAAGTAATTGATTTTGTTAATACGCTTAATTGGGATCCGTAAGACCGTTTTTCTTTAACCGGCATCGATGGTACATATAGTAACGTAGCAATGAATACAAGAGCATTGATAATAGCAAAGAATGTCATCGCCATTTCAATTGAAACTGCATTAGCTATAAAATTTACAATTGGTACTCCAACTACCATCCCGGCAGATACACCAATAAAAACTTTGGACACGGCTGTTGTCGATGCGTCCTTAGGAACGGAGGATGCAGCAACCGAAAATGCCATTGAACAATAAACTGGAAGAAAAAACGCCGGGATGATACGGGCAATCAATGCAACGGTAAAGTTAGTTGTAAATACGGCCACAATGTTCCCGAGAATGAAAACACCAAGTACAAGTAACATCACCTTCTTGCGGTCTATACCCGAAAACAATAACGGCATCGTTGGCCCAGATATGGCAATACCAATGGCGAAAAGACTCACCAGCAACCCTGCTTGAGATACACTAACATTATAGTGGTCAGCGAGGGCAGGCAATATCCCAATAACACCCATTTCGGTATTAAGAATGCCAAAAACTCCTATGGTTAATATGAAAATCAATAAATTATTTCGCTTAGTCAAAAAAACAACTCCTTTCTTCATTTATGTATTACGATCACTTGGAGGATAAGGAGATTAATATAAAACAACGCATTCCTCTGCCTGTTCCAGTCATAAACCAAGCTTTATATCAGACTTGTTTATTACTTTCTGTAAGGATCATTAGCAATCTGCACATGAGTAAGTATAAAAGTTATAGTCAACTCTAGGGCATGGGGGAATTTCAAAAAAGGGAAGCTAATTTATCATCGGTGACTTAGTTCACTCAAGATTGTTAAGTCTTTTGACGAAAGTTTATGAAGAGAAATTCTACAAATAGAAAGCCACCTGTATTTCATATATACACATATGAAATACAGGTGGCTTTCTATTAATTATTAATCTCTATTTTATTCTTTTTATGAATATCTTCCGTTCCGGCCTCTAAAGCAGTATTGTAATAGGAACATTTATGCTCGATGAGTTCCATTGTTTTTTTTAGTTCTTCCATCTGTGCTTCAACAGAAGCTTTTCGTTCCAAAAACATGTCATATCTTTGCTGCAGCGTGGAATCCCCATCAGAACACCAATCAATGAAATTTTTTATTGACTTAATAGGCATTCCTGTGGATTTCAGACATTCAATTACTTTTAAAGCGTCGATATCAGATTCTTTAAACAAGCGTGTTCCGCTTGCTGTCCGTTCTACAAAAGGCATAAGTCCCTCTTTGTCGTAGTAACGCAAGGTATATACTGTAAGATTTAATTCATTTGCCACTTCGCTGATCGAAAATGTCTTCATCCTGAATCTCCTATCTTAATTTCAGCTTTTGATTCACTCTAGGAATTTAGTGGATTTTATCACGGTATTTGCTGAAATGTCAAAGTCTCCTCATCAGGCAGGTGCTTAGAAAGATTTTTTTGAAAAAATAGTTTACATTACTTGACCTAGAGTTAACTTTAGGGTTTAACATTGTTTTTACAAGAGAAGCAATCTGGATAGAAATGGATATATGAATGAAGGCGAATTTTATCCTGAGTTCATTATTTTTACCCATTACATCCTTATTTTCTTGAAATCTTAAATTATTGGAGGTTTTTTTATGATAACCGCAAAAGCAAGAGCTGTCGACGGACCAGACAAATCTTTTCGAGCTGCTGAAATTAAACGGCGCGATCTTGATTTGCATGATGTTCTAATTGAAATTAAATATGCTGGAATCTGTCATTCTGATATCCATACTGCACACGGTGAATGGGGTGACGTGAACTATCCGCTCGTACCTGGACATGAAATTGCTGGAGTTGTCTCGGAAGTAGGAGCCGAGGTCACAAAGTACAAGGCTGGTGACAGAGTAGGGGTCGGATGTATGGTTGATTCCTGTGGGGAATGTGAGAACTGCCTTAAAGGAGAAGAACAATACTGTTTAAAAGGCAATGTCCCTACATACGCTGGTGTTGACAAGTACGGCGAGACAACTCAAGGCGGTTATTCTACCCATATTGTCGTAACTGAAGACTTCGTAGTTAGAATCCCTGATAACATTGAACTTGACGCTGCAGCGCCATTACTTTGTGCTGGTATTACAACCTATTCTCCATTGAACCATTGGGGAGCAGGACCGGGTAAGAAGGTCGCGGTTGTTGGTATGGGCGGCCTTGGTCATATGGGTGTCAAAATTGCGCATGCAATGGGTGCAGAAGTTACGGTCCTGTCGCAAACATTGAATAAAAAGGAAGATGGCTTGAAATTCGGTGCAGAAAACTACTATGCTACAAGCGACTCTGAAACATTCGAGAAGCTAGCTGGTTCTTTTGATCTGATCATTAACACGGTAAGTGCAAAAATTGATATTAGTGCTTACCTTTCCCTGTTATCGCTGGATGGAACTCTAGTAAATGTTGGTGCGCCTGCTGAGCCATTATCGTTAAATGTGTTCTCTCTCATCGGTCATCGCCGTTCTTTTGCCGGTTCGATGATTGGAGGTATCCGTGAGACTCAGGAAATGCTGGATTTCTGTGCAAAACATAACATTGTTCCTAATATTGAAGTGATAACGGCCGATCAAATTGACGAAGCTTATGAACGGGTTTTAGCTTCAGATGTGAAGTATCGATTTGTAATCGATACTAGCACAATGTGAGTTGCGTTTATCATAGTTTTCTTATTTAAAAGAAGGCTCGGACAAAAGGTTTCCAGCCAAAGAAAAATCCGAACTATTATGTGAAATTCCAACTTGAATTTCGTTTTAGTTCGGATTTTTTTCTTTGCCTCTTTTCATAAATATTCTTGCTGCAGGCTAAATGATAGAAACCTTAAGTGGATTGCAGCGGAAGGAACTTGACTCCTGCGGGAAATAGAGCAAAGTGGGAGACCCCACAGGCAACGCCGAGGAGGCTCCCATGCTCCCCGCGGAAAGCAAGTTCCTCTCGCTGCAAGGAACGGACGTTATTTATCATGAAAAACAACAATCTATGCGAAAATAACCTTTTCACACTATTCAATGTTCGGCTTTAATTCAGGAGAAGTTTAATTATATGGGTACCAAGGAATACCAGAGATCATTTACAAGGAATGGTGAAAGAAAGGTAATTGGAAATGAGATTGATAGCATTTTTCTTCCCGAATTTCAGACTTTTGGATGAAATAAATCTCAACTTATGAAGGATTACTTAATTTAATATATAAAATAAAATAATAGATAACGAATTTTTTATATACCCTTATTCAGCTGTTTCATTGAACTCTATTTTCCGGGAGAGTGATAGTAATGACAGAATTCATTTATGCAGGTTCTTTAACTGAACTTGAAGAAGGTACAAAGGTAATAAAAGGCGGCAGTCATGCAATTGCAGTATTTGTTCACGAAAAACAAGTTTATGCGGTGGATAACCGTTGTCCGCATATGGGCTTTCCTCTTCATACAGGAAGCTTATGTGATGGGATTTTAACATGTCACTGGCACCATGCTCGGTTCGATATAAAGAGCGGCGGAACCTTGGATCCATGGGCAGATGATGTCCCTACTTATCCTGTCGAGATTAAAGAAGATGAGGTTTGGGTACACCCTGTTCCTTATAATAAAGTAACAATCGAAAAATTAAGGCAGCGATTACGTGAAGGTCTTGAGCAAAATTTAAGTCTTGTCATCGCTAAATCGGTTGTCGGATTAATGGAAGCTGGTTTTCCAGGGACTGAGATTGTAAAGATTGGCATCGCTTTTGGAACGGTACATCATCAAAGCGGCTGGGGCTCAGGATTGACGATTTTAACAGCAATGACAAATGTATTGCCAAAATTAGATAAAACCGGTCAGATTTTAGCATTGTTCCAAGGTCTCGTTCATGTTGCACGAGAAAGTTCTGGAAAGGGAACACGCTTTTTACTGGGATCTCTTCCTGTCACAGATAAAATGAATGCCCAATCATTCGAACAATTATCAGAATGGTATCGCCATTGTGTGGAGGTTCGTGATTCGCAGGGAGCAGAACGAGTTCTGCTGACTGCGATTGAATTGGGATTCTCGAACGAGAAGCTTGCTGACATGATGATGACAGCCATCACTGATCACTTTTATATTAATACAGGGCATACGCTCGATTTTCATAATAAAGCATTCGAGATTCTTGATCAAATTGGTTATGAGCACCGGCCATTTGTATTATCATCATTGTTGCCTGGCCTCGATAATGTATCACGAAGCGAAGAATCTCATAGCTGGCAATCACCCGTAAACTTGGTCAAACCATTAATGGAGGCGTTCAAGGAGTTACCTGATATTCTGGCTAATGCATTATTAATAGAGGAAACTGTAGTGGATGATGCAGCATTGGTTGAACAAATTTTATCAGATGATGCTTTAATAACGGTAAATATGATGGTGGCTGCCCTTAAAAGTGGAGTTTCCCCTGTCCGTTTGGCCCAGCTAGTAGCTTTGGCTGCGGCGGAACGAATTTCCCGGTTCCATGTACAAAATGATTTTAGAGATTGGATTACCGTCCTTCATACTTTTACTCACGCCCATGCAGTACATGAATCATTACGCCGCTCGACCACACCTGATTTAACCCGGGCAGTTTTCCATGGAGCAATGAGTGTCTATCAAGATCGTTTTCTCAATTTACCATCTGCACGAAGACCGGAGCCGAAGGATGCAGAAGCTGAGCAGTATCATCCTAATGAATTATTGGAGTTAATGAATCAACAACAACAGGTTGCAGAATCAGCACGATGGGTTGTTAATTACCTTGCAAACGGAGGGAATAAAAGTGAACTCTTCAATACACTCGGGCACGCATTACTAAGAGAGGATGCAGAGTTTCACACATTTCAAATGTTTGAAGCGGCTATAGTCGAGCATGCACATTGGGAAAAGGAGGATACGGAGTTTGCCAGTCATGCACAGGAAACGTTAATCATAGCATTAACACGTTATATAGCAGGCCATGCCCCGACTGCTAGAGAAATGCCGCATACAGCAAGGATTGCAATGCGCCTTCACAGAGGAGAAAAATTATTTGAGGATGAATGATTTTGAATAACGTAAAAGGGGAAATAAAATCTCGCTTGGTCCATTTCAAGCGAGATTTTTTTATTAATATTTATTTCCCCTTATGCTTTTCTAACCTTACCATCATGGAAGATTGGGTTTCCTCCTGTTTATCAGCAAAACACTTAGTTGTGACCAACTATTGGATGTGATACATATGGTTCTTCAAGAAACGCAATTTCTTCAGGAGTAAGCTTCACTGATAAAGCTTCTGCGGCATCTTCAAGATGCGATATTTTTGTAGCACCAATTATCGGAGCAGTGACTGTTTCTTTCTGAAGTAACCAGGCAAGTGCGATGTGTGTACGAGGGATACCATGTTTTTCTGCGATGGATGCTACTCGCTCTACAACTAATTGATCGGCGGCCGAAGTCGCATCGTATTTTGATTTTTGAATTTGATCTGTCTTTGAACGATGCGTTGTTACTGACCAATCACGTGTTAATCTCCCTGATGCAAGAGGGCTATATGGAGTTACACCAATTTTCTCTTCCTTACAAAGAGGCAGCATTTCTCTTTCTTCTTCACGGTAAATTAGGTTTAAGTGATTCTGCATGGATACAAACTTAGTCCAGCCGTTTTTTTCTGCCACATGTAATGCCTTTTGGAACTGCCAAGCGTACATGGCAGAAGCACCAATGTATCTGGCTTTTCCAGACTTCACCACGTCATGCAATGCTTCCATCGTTTCTTCAATAGGGGTATTGTAATCCCAGCGATGGATGATATAAAGATCTACATAATCAGTTTCCAATCTCTTAAGACTTTTATCGATTTCACTCATAATTGCTTTTCTAGAAAGACCAGAACCATTTGGACCTTTATGCATTTGGCCGTGTACTTTAGTTGCTATTACAACTTCATCACGATTCGCATAATCTTTCAAAGCTCGTCCAAGATATTCCTCGCTTGTGCCAAGTGAGTAAACATTTGCTGTATCAAAAAAATTAATCCCTAACTCTAGAGCTTTTTTTATTACGGGACGAGAGTCCTCTTCGTTAAGTACCCATTGGTGTAGCCATTTGTTAGCGTCCCCAAAACCCATACATCCAAGACAAAATCGAGATACGTCTAAGCCTGTACTGCCAAGTTTCACATACTCCATTCGATTGTTCCTCTCTTTTGTTTATTTGCCACGATTATCGTGACCTATTTACAATTAATTATGTCATAAGTAATAAAGAAACCTTTATCACATTACTCTCGAATTTTTGCCTAATTCTCTCAAGTCCTATTACTCATTCAATGTATATCAGATATAATAAACCGAAGATGAAGAAAAAGGAGAATAAGTTATGTCTGAGAAAACCTATAAACAGCACTATGAACTTGCTAATCTTATTGAGTGCTTTTCAAAACAGGACGGTGTTCACCCTACGCCTATTCCATCTTTATTTCTCATCCGTGAATCCATTATTACTGAACCCATTTCTAGAATCAACGAACCGTCTTTTTGCATGATCCTACAAGGAGGGAAGGAGGTGTTATTGGGAGAGGAACGCTTTTTGTACGGTCCTGGTAATTATATTGTGGCATCCGTTGACTTGCCAGTTACAGGACAAGTGATCAAAGCCTCAACAGAATGTCCCTATTTAGCTCTTAAACTTGAATTTACACCGAGCCAAGTTTTAGAGGTTTTAAATGAAACAGATATTCAATTTGGACAGGGAAAGAACACTAAACGAGCTATGTTTGTTAGCGAAGTAGAACCTTCTTTGTTGGATGCAGTACTCAGACTAGCTTCTTTATTAGAAAATCAGAAACATATCCCCATTCTTGGTCTATTATATAAAAAAGAAATTATCTATTGGATTTTACAAGGTCCTCATGGCGAAGCGCTTGAACAAATGGTATTAGATGGAAGCAATGCCTCTAGAATAAGAGAGGTTATAGAATATATCATTAGTAATTATGAAAAGCCTTTTCGAATTGAAGAGCTTGCCGAAATAGCGAATATGAGTGTTTCATCGATACATCAACATTTTAAAGAGGTAACGGCTATGAGTCCCATTCAGTTTCAAAAACAACTGAGATTGCAGGAAGCCAGGCGCTTACTTTTAGCTGATTCAACAGATGTAGCTGATGTTGCATTCAGGGTGGGGTACGAAAGTCAATCGCAATTCAGTCGAGAATATTCCCGAATGTTCGGCTTTCCGCCTAGAGTAGATGTAAAACGAATGAGAGAGAACTGCGTTTAAATGAAGAAAGACTACAGATTGTGCAAGGTTGTACATAAAGTAAAGGGTCCTTTTCTTCATAAGGATCTTCAGCATTTGTGCGCTATTCTTCTATAAGACAACATAAATGAACGAAGGAGCCATTTTTGCAGCTCTTTCACATTTTTTAATATTCCGTAATCGGGTGCTATTCCGGAGTAAGGAAAGCACCTTTTTTTATGCAGCCAGCCGGCTTCTTCCGCAGCTGAAAACGTTGATCTATCAGCCTTGTATAAAAACGTGCATAAATGATAAATCCGGACAGTGAAAAACCCTTTGGTAATCAAGGTTTTTTTTTTTATCAACTTCCTCTAGTTAGCACTAGTTTTGTATAAAGTATTCAACTGATACTTTGAGGAGTAAGCGAGATATGGGGAAGCTGTGCCTTTTTTATTTGTACCTTTCAGCTTTTCCCATTCGTATTATAAGAAAACTAAACTTTTAGACTAAGGGATAGATAAACTGATGAATAGAATTTGCGTAAAAGTGCCCAAGGTATATGACTGGGTCACTAAAGAAGCTGAATTTCATACTTGCTTAAGCCTTATAGAATGCAGTACGATTACTGACCAAATCTGCTGTGATTTTATGTTAGATTGCTCGTCTGATTTAAACAGCCTATGGGTAGCTAATAGTGACAATATCCCACTTGCTGGGACAATCTCTGTTTCATTTGATCAAGGGTGTGGGGATGAGCTTGACGTATTTATTAACGGAAGCTTGGCATTTTCAGTTGGCAAAGGAAAAACGAGGGTCCAAACTGTTGAATCCCTACGCTCATTAGAAGTGAGTTGTCCAAATGGATCAGGCATTTGTAAGGGGGAATATTCCTTGAGTATCCATAATAAATTCCACGAAACTTGTCTCCCTGATCCAGAAGATAGCTTAGAGTGTTACCTGGCGGATCCATGTGGAAACAGAATTAGCGCTTTCTCACCCGGTGCGATTGAATATGTCGAAATCCCCCAAGCAAACGGTAGACAGAATGAAAAAATTTTAATGCCAAATGGTTACTTTGTTACACTTCAAAGAGCCATTTTACTTAAAAAAGGATGTATTGCAGTTGAATTTAAAAGAAATGGGCGATTATGCAAAAAATTAGTGCCCTTTAAGTTCACGGAAAAATTCCTTTTATGTGCTCCAGAAGGAACAAAAATCGAATGTGAAATCATTGATTTTGAATGCGTCCCAATTATAAAAAACAATGATTCTTGTGCTCGGATCGACATTCTTATTAGTGTTTGCCAAAGCATACAAAGTGAAGCAGATGTAACTCTTACTTTAGAAGGGGAATTTTGCTTACCTAGACCAGATTTAGAATCAAACTGTTAATTTAGATAAGTATCAAATGATACAAAAATTAAAAGGACGTTTGTTGTAATTTTATATCCCTTTAATAAGCAATTTGTCCAAACAAAGAAGCTAAATATACGTATGATGTATTAAATCAAGGTGAGGTATATAGGAGGTAACATCATTGGCTCAATTAGGTAAATGCAGGGACGAAACCATATGCTGTGTAAATGATGCAGTATGTTGTACATTTGACGTTGTAGAAGGAAACGCTCAAGTGATCTGGACCGACAATACAAATTTTGTAATTAACGGAACTGTTCTGTTAGAAAACATAGGAGCGCCTGGTACCGCAATTGCACAACTCCTTGTAGACGGGGTTGCATTGCAAGCTGCACCAGGTGAATGTGATTCGGGTACCTTTCAAGATATGAACTCTATCGTTGTATCAGCTTCGGGAGGAACGGGTACCGCAAGTGTAAGAGTTTCTTTCTCTCTAAACTACAAGTTTTAAATAGATAAAATAAATCCCCTTTATTAATTCAAAGGGGATTTGTATTTAAATATGGCTTAACTTTTTTCATAAGGTACCGGAAGATTGGATTTTTTTGATTTATATGTGATCATTTACAGATACTGACCTTCCTCAATCGGTAGCTTTTCTGGAATATCAAATATCCATGCAGCATGGATTCTCCTAAAGGATCTCAACAAACGGGCGCAATAATGGAACAAAAAATGGAACTCCAATATACAGGAGTTCCATTTTTTATATGATTTGCTAAATTCTATAGGAAGATGAATAGATAAGAGTAGTGTAACTAAGTTTCTTTTTATTTATATTCCTAATGCTTTTTTCGTAACAGGACCAACGATACCATCTACAGACAGGTTTTTGGATTTTTGGAAAGAACGAACTGCTTTTTCTGTGTTAGGACCAAATACTCCGTCAACACCTTTAGTGCTGTAGCCTTTTGCAGTAAGTGTACTTTGCAGTGTTTTTACTCCGGTTCCGCGGCTGCCCATTTTTAAAGTGCCGCTGACTGTTCCAGTGGATGGTTTATCAGGTGCAGTCGATGGCTTTGTACCATATAATGCTTTTCTTGTTGCGGGACCGACTATACCATCTGCTGTTAAGCGACGGGATTTTTGAAACTGACGAACTGCCTGATCTGTATTATTTCCGAACGCCCCATCAATACCTTTGGTGGAAAAGCCAAGAGAAGTAAGTTTGCGCTGCAATTCTTCTACTGCAGGACCTCGGCTGCCTTTTTTAAGAATCGTGCTATTATTCATTGCAGGAACAGTGGGAGTCGTTTTGTATCCATACGATGCAGCAATAGAATCAAATGACTTGCCCGAAGAAGTAATTATTACTGGTGTGTTGGTCGGCACTTGGCTGAACAGCCATTCTACTTCATTGTCGTACATTCGAACACAGCCGCTGCTGACGTATCCGCCAATTGAACTCGGATTGTTATTGCCATGAATGGCATACGTTGTCCCCCATGTGCCCCTCGCATTTAGTCCTAGCCAGCGGTTGCCAAGCGGATTGCGCGGATCACCGCCTGGAATGTTGTCCGTGTAGTAGGGTCTGTTCACAATTTTATTTACAATCTTGAATTTCCCTTCAGGTGTAAGGGATTGACTTCTGCCTGTGCCTACCTTAAACACTTTTTTCAGCTGACTGTTTTCATAATAGGCCAGCTGATTATTGCTCTTGTTGATGATGATGAATTTGCTTCCTGCTGCAGATGCAGAACTCAATTCCATACTGAAAATCATAAGAAAAGATAACAGAAAAAGAATAAACATTTTTTTTATCACAGTAACCATCTCCCTTATTCATTCTGTTTTCAATCTATATAACGAAGTGTATTTCAAAATTGTTCCATAAATTAACAATATTTTGAAAATAAAAATACAAATTAAAGAATGAGTTAATTTCATGATTTTGAAAGAATTGGTTTGAGCGAACAGGAAGGAATGTTGAATTAGGGTTTGTGGTTAATTATGGTTCGGAGGGAAGAAATATGGACTTAGAAGTAGTACAGGAATTCTTAAGCAGAACTTGTAAGAAGAGGTTTATCTGACAATTTCATCGACAGTAATATATTTTTCTAAAGCAATTAGGCAGCGTTAAATCATTATTAATTGGCAGAATGTAGTTTTTTTGCACTCCAAAAAGCACCCATAAACGGGTGCTTTTGGTGACTTTTCAAGCTTTTTTATAACGGTTGTTGCTTCTAGTAAGAATGTTAAAGCTTTGATTGGATTTTTGCGTAAGGCGAGTTTAGCTCTACTAGAAGCTTATTTAACAGGCAATCTCCCTATATAATAAGATTCCGGTCTGAAAATCGTGTTATTTTCAGCCTGCTCCAAAACATGAGCCGTCCATCCGACAACTCTGCTTGCTGTAAACGTCGGGGTGAACAGCTCAGACTCCATTTGAATGGATTTCATGATGGCTGCAGCGTAGAATTCAACATTCGTGTACAGCGATCTCCCGGCTTTAGTTCTTGCAGCAAGTTAACTGCAGTTGTTTCCACTTCCATTGATAGATCAAGCCATGCATCTTTTCCAGCATTCTCGAGTAAAACGGTTTTCAAAGCCACAGCTCTTGGATCATGCGTTTTGTAAACACGGTGGCCAAAACCCATTAATCGTTCGCCGCGATATAGTTTTTCACGAATCACTTTTTCAATATCAGCGCTTTTGGCTGCTTCATCTAAAAACGCAATCACTTCAGAAGGGGCTCCTCCATGAAGCGGTCCTTTCATCGTGCCAATAGCAGAGGTCACAGCAGAGTAAATGTCAGACTCGGTCGAAACGGTGACTCTTGCTGAGAAAGTTGAAGCATTCATTCCATGCTCTAATGTTAGAATCATGTAGGTTTCAAGAGCCTTGCGCTGAGATTCCGAAGGCCTTTTTCCATTAAGCATATAAAGATAATTTTCTACATGATCAAGCTCTGCGGAAGGGCGGACAAATGCTCTGCCATCTAAATGACTTCTTCTATATGCGATCATTGTCGGCATCATCGCCGTTAAACGAATGGCATCTGAATAAGTCGGCTTTTCTTTATTTGCTGGACCGGCTGCTGAAACCGCTGTTCTCAAAACGCTCATAAAATCCATCTCTGCTGGAAGACTGATCAGCAGATTTTCTATATAATCTGGAAGCCCGCGCTGTTGCTTCAGTTCATTTTTCAGCTGAGTGAGCTGGTGCTGGTCAGGCCATTCACCATGCCACAGTAAATACGAAACTTCTTCAAATGAATGGTTTTTTGTCAAATCTCCTGCATTAATTCCTCTATATATCAATTGGCCATTTACTCCATCTATATGGCTGATGGCTGTTTCAGCAGCCACAACACCCTTTAATCCTTTGATCACCATAAAAATCTCTCCTTCCCTTTGTACGTTCTATTTTATAAAATAATAAGTATTAAGAAAATTAAATATATATAAACGGATTGATTAAGTATTTTAATAAGGAGGGAGTCTATGGAATTCACTTGGCTTCAAACGTTTGTCACGGCTGCAGAATGCGAAAATTTCAGAAGAACAGCGGAGATTCTCTATATATCCCAGCCTTCTGTTTCAGTTCATATCAAACTGCTGGAAAAAGAACTTGGGGTGCGATTATTTGAGCGTGATGGTCGTAAGATTAGACTGACAGAAGAGGGAAGAGTTTATTTGAAGCATGCAAAGGAGCTTCTGACTGTGTATCAAAACGGGTTAGTCAATCTACAATCCTTTCAGCAGGGGTTTACATCGCAGTTTACACTAGCCATTTCCCCGCTGATTGCGGATACCATTCTTCCTTATGTACTGAAAAAATACTGCAATCAGTATCCTCAGGTAGAAATTTCCGTTAAAATTATAGAATCAAGTGAAATTGAAGAGGCTGTGAGGAATGATAAGGTGGATCTCGGTTTGTCCTGTTTGGGAAGCACTCATCCGGATATCAATTGTCAGCTTCTGTACAAAGACAAGGTTTTACTTGTCGCCCCTCATGATGGAATGGATTTTGAAAGAGCGCTGCCTATGGATGAAGAAGAGGTGTTAACATCAAATTATCTTCTTACACATAATCATCCTGTATACTGGGATTCGCTATGCAGAGCAGTCAAAGCAAATTATCCAGGTATTCGAATGATGGAGGTTTCCCAAATTCATATTACAAAACGGTTTATTGTGGAAGGACTCGGCGTTTCGTTCCTTCCTGCTTCAACAGTAAGAAGAGAAATGCTTGAAGGAAGGCTTCTTGAGGTTGATTGTCCATCTATTCCATTACCGGAAGCTCATACATATGCCATCATGAAATACACACATAAAAAGCAGAAAGAATTTTTAGCATTTCTTTCGCAGTTCAGAATTTAGAAGGAGGCTGTTTTTATGAAAAAAACAATAGTTTTTACAGGCGGCGGCTCAGCAGGGCATGTCACGCCAAATATTGCGATTATTGATGAACTCGATAAAAGAGTCTGGGACGTCCAATATATTGGTTCGAAAAATGGGATCGAAAAAGAACTGATTGAGAAAATCGCGATTCCCTATCATGGCATTTCAAGCGGGAAGCTGAGAAGATATCTCGATTTTGAAAACGTAAAAGACAGTTTTCGTGTATTAAAAGGATGTCTGGATGCAAGGAAAGTTTTAAGGAAATTAAAGCCGGCTCTGGTTTTCTCAAAAGGCGGATTTGTCTCAGTACCGGTCATAATTGCAGCAAAATCACTGAAAATTCCTGTTCTCATCCATGAAAGCGATATGACCCCTGGACTTGCCAATAAAATCGCACAGCGCTTCGCTACTAAAATCTTTACTTCGTTTGAAGAAACGCTGAACTATTTTCCAAAAGATAAGACTGCTGTCATCGGTTCACCGATTCGCAGGGGAATCTTAAAGGGATCTCCGTATAAAGGGATTGAGCTGCTTGGGTTTGACCGCAGGCGCCCGGTTTTAACAGTGATGGGCGGAAGCCTCGGGGCAAAAAAAATCAATGAAACGATTAGAGCGGCATTGCCGCAGTTGAAAGACTATCAAATTATTCACTTATGCGGAAAAGGAAACGTCGATGAAAACTTTGCGAATCAGAAGGACTACAAACAATTCGAATATGTTCATGATGAGCTCCCTCATTATTTGGCCGCAACGGACTTTGTGATTACAAGAGGCGGATCGAATTCCATTTTCGAATTCCTTGCCTTAAGGATCCCTATGCTCATCATTCCTCTAACAAAAAATCAAAGCCGGGGAGATCAGATATTAAACGGAAAATCGTTTCAGGAAAAAGGATATGCGATGATGCTTGAGGAAGAACATTTATCTGTAGAAACGCTTGTGAAACATCTGGCTGATTTAAAGAGCAAAAGAGATGATATGAAGCAGAAAATGACCTCGCTTGACCGGAAAGATGCAATTGGCATCCTGATTGAGGAGATAAACGGCAGATAAGAATAAGGTGAAAATGAGGGAGCTATTGATACTCCCTTATTAATATTTATTATGAAGGTCAAAATATCATAGCTCATTTGAATGGATTAATGTATGGAAAAACATGTGTCATGATTAATAAAGATTATTCCGGCTTGGCAGCGGCCCAGCCGTTTTTTTATGAAAACTATCAATCTGTAAAACTTTTCATACAGGAAAGTCGTCTAAATTCGTGAAAGGGAGGTTTCAGGGGAATATGTAAATGTTCTAAATAAAGTGTTTATGGTTCTAATAGGAGCGGCAGCGGCGTTTGCCCTTATGCTAGTTGATTACCGGAAGCTTGAGAAATTCGGGTGGATGTTTTATGCTGCGGGGGTCATTATCCTTCTGCTGATTCAATCGTTTCCAAATAGTACGATAAACGGGAACTACGCTTTAACTATTGGTGCTTTTAGTCTTGAAAGCCTGACGGCGCTGCCTTTCTTTTTGCTCGCTTGGGCAACATTTTTCAATCATGAGAATTTTAAAATTTGGCATTATGGATTATTATTCCTTTTTCCGGTTTACTTATTTTTTACTTTACCCAGTGTTTCATCTGCCTATCTATACTCGGTTATGCTATTTGCGATGGTAGGATATAGTAAATTCAGTCTGCGGACAATTCTTAAAATTTTTGGTGCTGCTGCAGCTAGTCTCACTCTTATGTTGATTTTATCCTTTAAATATCAATCTCTAGAATTTAAATACAGGATGTTTGGTTTTTTGAATCCAGAAAAGTATTCCGATTCATCAGGTTATATGATTCTACATTTACGGGAGCTTTTATCTGAAGCGGGATGGTTCGGCAACCCTTCAATTGAACGATCCATGCCGGATGCTGCCACTAATTTTGTATTTGTCGCCTTAACCTCTCAATTTGGCTGGCTTTTCTCAGGATTCCTTATAATAGTGCTCTCGCTCTTTGCAGCAAGAATAGCTGCAGTTATTCCGTCTATTAAAGGTTCTTATGGAAGACTCCTGCTGATCGGAGCGGTTTCTCTTTATTCCATTCAAGTATTATCAAATATTGGCATGGCACTCGGCTTTTTCCCGATGACAGCTATGAATCTGCCTTTTATCAGCTACGGTTTGATGCCGGTATTGTTGAATGCTGTATTAATTGGAATTGTTTTAAGTGTTTATCGGAGAAAGGATTTGGTATCCGGTTAAGTGATAATCTAATGAATCTATGTTCTAAATGATCTGTCTGGAATTATGAGAAAAATGATCAAAGTTGAATTAGTTTGAAAAGAATTTGAGAAACGAAAAGAGCTGTTAGATGCTAACGGGTTCCTTATTGTGGTGCAAAATCCGTAATTAGGAATTGAAACTGCAGAACAATCTTTAATCGATTGTTCTATTCAAGCACCTTGATATAACTGAATTTTACCGAATTAGCATAAGAATTAACATACAAAAATTAGCAAGGTTCTTTAATCTAATGGATATTACATAGAATTCCAAGTGCTATTTATTGTGATGTTTTATGAGGGAATTTAAATCCATATTTGAACAAAAACAGTTATTCAGCAATAGGGCAGTTTAACGGAATAAGAGGAATCTGAAGTTCTTCTACAAAAGGGCCAGATTGTTGAATATGTAGTTTAGCACTAGTAGTCGGGAACCGTAACAAAAGTAACGGCGAAATGAACCACTCCTTTTACATTGTTATGGTACAATTGTATGCAATAAAACTTATAACAAAATTTAGTTATTGATATATCCTGCCAATGACATATTATGAAACAGTGCTTTAATAAGGAGTTGTGTCAAATGAATAAAAATAAAAGCATAGAAATAAAACGCTCATCAAAAGCTGAAAACATTCTATCTCAAATCAATAGTAAAACTAAGCTAGGCGACTTGCGAAAAATCGCGAAGGACATTAAAAAAGATCACGAGCTAGCTATGGAACTTTGGTCAACCGGAGAGTTTTTACCCAGACAATTGGCAATCTTAATTATGGACAAAAAACTTCTTTCACAAGATGTATTAAATAAGCTTGACAAGGATATGAAGACTCACACATTTAATGAGCGAAATAACTTAATGGATTGGTTAATGGCTAATCAGCTCACTAAAGACAAGAAGAACATTGCATTGATGGAGTCATGGGAAAATAGTCCTTCTGCTCTTCAAAGGCGAGCTTTCTGGTATTATCAAGGACGATTGAGATGGACTGGACAAACACCGCCTGATAACACCGAAGATTTGCTGTCTGCAATTGAAGCTACTATTACGCAGGAAGAACCGGAAGTTCAATGGGCTATGAATTTCACCGTAGGCTGGATAGGCGTTTATGATGAAAAGTATCGAGCACGTTGTATTAAACTTGGTGAGAAAACGGGTCTTTACAAAGATGAAATGGTATCAAAAGGATGTACTCCCAATTATTTGCCGGAGTTCATTACGATTGAAGTTAACAAACGAATTAATAAATAGTTACCACTGAAAAATTCATAAGGACTTGATGTGAAAATAAAGGAATTCAAAGCCTCAATATGGACAGGATCTGAAAGTAAGCTTCCAGATCCTTTTTGCTTGGAGGGTAATTTCAAAAAATTATTATGAGAAATTTTGAAATTCCCAAAGTGTCGCCACTTCTTATTAAAGTAAAGGGCAGTTTAATTGTATAAGGCTTCTGAATAGAACTAGATAATTGTGTAAAAATCTGGTGTGATATTTTGAAGAAATGTACTTAAACTAACAGATCAGTTTAGTTGAATAAGGATAAAATTTTAGATGGTTCCACAAACTAAAGTGAATAACACTTTAAGGGTGAAATAGAATGATTAAAAAAGAATTGCAAGAATGCCTTCAAGAAAATATTAGCAATTTAAAGAATACATTTCATCATACATCTGACCTTATCGTAAGAAAAATAAAAACCAGCTTCAAAGGTTCTTTCGAAATCAACATTGTCTATTTGGATGGAATTATTGATTCAGACCGCATACAGGAATTTGTTGTCAAACCATTATTAGAACCGTTCAAGTCTGTAGAGTTTAATGAATCACTTATTGACGAAATGATCGAAAGAATTATTGAATCGGCTGATGTGAAAACCACGAATCAGTACAAAGACTTAATAGATGCTATCGTACAAGGAAATACCATTATTTTGATTAATGGGTCCCAGAAAGGAATTATCATACCATCAGCCAAGTGGAAGGAAAGAAGTCTTGAAGAATCACTAGGAGAACGGTCACCAAAGGGACCAGTTATTGGACTAACAGAACAAATGAAAACAAATATCAATTTGTTAAGAAGTATAATAAAAACTCCCGATTTCTGTGTAGAAGCAATGGAATTTGGGACAATCTCCAAAACAGCAGTTTCCATTTTATTTATAGAAGGTATTGTTGATAAAGGAATTTTAAAAGAAGTACGAAAGAGGCTAAAAAGTCTAAAAATAAAGTATGTACTAAATTCAAAAGTTGTAGAAGATGTATTGGAAGGAAAACCAAAAACATTTTTCAATTTAGCAAGAACTTCAGGACGAACTGATGGAGTTGTATCCTCATTATATGAAGGAAGAGTAGCAATAATAGTAGATGGTTCCCCTCATGCTATCATTGCACCCACACTTTTTATGGATTTATTTCAGGCACCAGATGAATATCACATTAAAATGGGATGGTTTACAAATCGAATATTAAGAATGATTTGCTTTATCTTTGCAGCATATTTACCTAGTGTTTATATTGCGATTGCAAATTTTCATAAAGAAGATTTACCTAACAAACTTTCAAAGACAATTATAACTAAAGGTGAGGTATTGCCAACCTTTTGGGAAATAGCTTTTCTTCTGTTTTTCACGAAAGTTTTAATAGATGCTTCATTTCGTATTCCGAAAAGTGGAGTGATTTTGCTTTCCTTAATCGGAACAATCGTAGTAGGCGAAACAGCTGTTACGGCAAAACTAATTCATCCAGTTAGTCTCATAATAGTAGGTATAACAAGTATTACTAGTTTACTCCTCGCTAACAGAGGAATGTTTGCTGCTGAAAATACTTTAAGACTCCTTTTTTTGATTATTGCTAATTTTTTTGGATTTACCGGATTAATCATCGCTGCAACAATTCAAATAATTTATATGGTAAGCCTAAAATCTTTAGGTGTTCCCTATCTTTCCCCTTTGATTCCGTTTAGGATACAGGAATTGAAAGATACAATCTATAGGGGAGATTTACAGACACTAATTAATAGCAAACATACTTATACTGAGGATAATGATTAATTTTTTTGTGTATATGGTCACAATTTCCTATGAGCACCAAAACATTAACTGCACAGTCAACATATCTTGATGTTGGCTTTTTTGTTGTAAATTCGAACATAATTTCAGGTGCGAAACCTATGTTGGTTGGTCCCTTGTTTAACTAATGGGTAGCTTTTCTTTAATAATACAACATTAATGATCTTCAACAAACGGGGGCGATAGCAGCAGATAGTGATCACCCTTTAGATAAGAATTGGGCAATTTAAAAGGAATAATCACTGTTTTAAAACAAGGAGACTAGTAATGAGAGCAGCAATTGAAATTGAATTAGTTAAAATAAAAGGTTTGAAATTACAGTATGCAGGAAGAGCCTCTAACCTATTCTGGCTGGGATTTGGAGAAATGGTTCAAATTATTAGAAGTGGCCAAACAGAAGAAACAGCAGAATATGCATTACATATACAATGTTCGTGGAGGATTATATTAGAAAACAAAATTGTTATAGCTTCTCGCGATTTCTATTCTCCAATCTCGTTGTGGGACGACCTTGATGAGGATTTTGATTGGGATATTCAAGGTAACAATCGATTTGATGAACGGATTAAATCTTTTTTTAACGATAATGAACAATTAATAGTAGAAGAAATTAAAGCAGATGATTTCGGGGGATTCGCGGCCATTTTATCAAATGGTTATAAGTTAGAAACCTTTCCAGACAGTTCAGAAGACGATGAGGATAGTGAGCATTGGAGGTTCTTTAACCCAAGAGAAAAAAGCCCTCATTTTGTTGTTTCTGGACAAGGGATTGAAAGAGTTTAATCTTCATCAATCGGGGGCTTTAATTGAATAAGAAAGAGAACTCCGTTTTAAGCTAAGCCGTTTCTATAGTTAATTCTGTTAATTTTTTGGCTGATTTATTGTTCCTGGCTATATTTGGAGAACAGGGCAATAACAGTAAGGTATTAACATAAAGTAATAGGAGAATGTACTTTGAACAAAAATTGGATACTAAACGAGAATTTTAATAGTGCAAGTTTAAATAAGATGCTGGAATGGCGTTGTGAACCCAAGAAATGGTTTTTAGACAAAAAATCTTCTCAACTTGTTTTAGAAACAGACCAAGAAACTGATTATTGGCAAAAAACTCACTACGGTTTTCAGGTTGATAATGGACATTTTCTCTATATCAAAACTGACAAGAACTTCAGAATGACAACAAGAGTTGAGGCATTGCCAAAATCTAAGTATGACCAAGCAGGATTGATGATTAGATTTTCGGAAGACATATGGGTGAAAACTTCCTTAGAGTACATACCAGATGGTTTAAGCAAGTTAGGAGCAGTTGTAACTAATAGAGGCTATTCGGATTGGTCTACACAATATGTAGACTATAAAGATGTTCATTTATATTACCGCATATCCAAAATTGGACAAAATTGTTATGTTGACTTTTCTTTGAACGGAGAAGTATGGAACCAAATTAGAATCGCTCACTTAGATGTGCCTGAAAATTCAACTGTTTTAGCAGGCGTTTATGCGTGTAGTCCTCAAGGAAAAGAACAAGAAGTTCGTTTTAATTTTATTACAATTGAAGAGCTTAATAATGAACCAGCAACTGCATATATGTAAATCATGTTCAGCTACTTCAAAATGTAAGTGAACTTAGATGGGCATCAAAAACAAGATTGTGAGGAGATGTACTTAAACTATAGGGGGCGATCGTATTATAAGGTCAATCAGATTTTTCTGGTTGACCTATTTTTTATAGGTGCTATTTTGGTTGTAGCGGGGGTAGAACGTTCGGGGGCGTAGGAAATTAGACTGCATGAAAGAATCCAGGACAGCAGAATAGTCCTGGATTCTATTTTCTCTGGAATAAAGGTACTCTTTGGGTTTTTACTATTTGTATTTCTGGCTTCCTGCATTCACAATGACAACTTCTACCTGAATGTCAGACAAAGAATCTCCCTGGAGTTTATATTTTTTTACAAGGGACGGAGATTTTCGGTAAGTGGTCTCTGTCAGATTGTATAAATCTGCATCCAGTTTCAGTCCATTTTCAAACGTGCGCTGCACATCGTTTTTAATTTCCTGTTGGATTTTTTTCTTTAAACTGGCAAGGGAAGGTTCATCTGTACTTTCATCAATGAAAGCCTTGGTTTTCAACTGGACCGTATAGTGCAATCCGTCCTTTACAGGTTCATTAAGCGTGATTTTATAGCCCTTCACCAAGAGTTCAACAACTGTTTCTTCATGGGTGATTTCCAGCTTATTTTCTTTTTGCTGTTCTGTTAACCATTGTAATCCATGAAGATCTTCATAAGGCATGAATCCCTTAGATTTCATCTTTGATACAATGAAACCTCCATTTACATGCGGAGTGGGGGGCTTTTTTTCATCTTCGTGCCACTGCCCCTCTGTGATAGAAACATTTGGAATCAGGATCGAACCATAGGGTTCATTTCCTCCTCTTAACAGCATCTGCATATTTAAAGGATTGACAGCATGATTGCGGCTAAGCATGATGTCAGGATGAAACAGGACTTTATAGGTAGGTGCCTGATTGAATAGAGACTTCGTTTTTAATACATCTGATAATTCCTCTGAAGTTCCGAATACCCAAGAGGTAAACCTGATTAACGGATCATGGCCTATATGGGATATTACTTCTTCTAATTTTTGATTAATAACTCTCTCACTGAGCAAAATTACCTGTATATGACCATAATAAAGCGGAAATTGTGATGCCTTCTCCAATTTCCTGAATGCCATGGTTAAGCTCTCAGCTTCCTCTTTCCCTACAAGTACAGGGGACTCAGAAGGCTGGGATCCGCCTCCTTCTTGCTTTGCAATGGAAGAAAAAATGGCAGATTCCGTGTATACAATATACTTGCCGTCTTTATAATCGACTCCTAATGCCTCAATATAAAGCTGATCGCTGATTCCCCGGCTTCCCCAGCATCCGCTCAGCAATAAACAAATCGAAGATAGCAAAATAATAAGTTTTAACTGTTTAGTGATCATTGTTGTCTCCTTGACGGGAAGAGTCCTGCGTAAACATCGATTTATCTCTTTGTTTCATGAGCGGAAAAGGCAGTTTGAGAAATGATTTTAGAAAATCTGGAACATTTGGTGAAGCAAAGGATGACAAGTAAGGATAATCAAATGAGCGCAATGATCCCAAAAGTAAAAAGATACTCAGCATTGCTACAAAGAAGCCGAACAATCCAAACATCCCGCACATTAAGAGAGTATAAACACGTAAAAAAAGCAAATTCCCGCTTAAGGACTGATTCACGAATGTATAGCTTGCAATCATAGTAATTGCGACTACGACTAGTGTAGTAGGTGATGTCAGGCCAGCCCGAATGGCCGCATCGCCTACGATTAATCCTCCAAGTACAGCTACAGTCTGACCGACGGCTCTTGGCAGCCTTGCACCAGCTTCTTTGAACAATTCGAACAATATGACCATAATCATCATTTCAAGCGGCAAGGATAAAGGCAGTCCCGTTCGAGAAAGAGTAAGAGTCGCAAGCAGAGGGTATGGAAGCTGATCCTGGTGAAAGGTAGTCAGCGCAACCCACAGACCAGGGAGTGAAATTGTTGTAAATAAGCCCGTGAAACGCAGAAGCCGCTCAAAAGTAACCATATAAAAACTTGCATTTGCATCCTCAGGTGATTTTAAAGTGACCTTGAGAGACGCTGGTCCTATAAGGACTGTTGGGGATCCATCTACAATGATGATGAAATGACCCTGAACTAAGGATTGAACCGCATAATCAGGACGTCCTGTATTATCAAGCAAAGGAAAAATCGAAAAATAACTATCTGATAAGGATTCTTCTAAATCACTGCTGCTCACTAAAACGTCAATATCTAACTTTGAGAGACGTTGATCAACCCGTTTTACTAGATCCTGATCGATAATATCGTAAACATACAGCAAAGAAACAGAAGTTTGGCTTCTTCTTCCTATTGTGTATGACTTACTATGCAGGGAAGAAGATTTAAATCGTTTTCTGATCAGGGCGAAATTCGTTCCTAAATCCTCAATAAATCCATCTCTCGCACCTCTGATCGAAATTTCCGTGTTGGATTCTTCAGGGGTTCTCTTAGGTGTGTTTGATAGTTCAATTGAATAAACATAGCTTTCATTTTCATTTATTAGGAGAACGTTACCGGAAAAAAGGTTTCGTTCAATCATCTGCAAGTTTTGATTAGTCAGCGCAAGCTTACTTACTATAAAACGGTTACTAAAACTTTTACAATCCAAAGCTTCACCTTTCTGAATAATGGATGTCAGGAAAGGAAGAAATGTTTCCTCCATAATCTGAACATCAGTTAACCCTTTGCAAAACAAAAGCGTATAACCAAGAGAGGATAGGTCGGAAAATACACGCCGCTTAATAACCACATCCATATTGTTTTGAAAAGATGATAAGAATTCATTAAGTTCGATCGGTTTTGCCTCAGTCTCATTTATGGTCATACCATTTCCTCATTTCTTAAATAGGACGTAAAGACAGATGAAGCTGATCAGCGGAATGATAACGTACAATTGGAAGGGGAAAAAGTAATGATAAAGATACTTAAAAATAACAAGATTAGATATAGGAGCCAGTGTATAGCCGATTGCTATTATGTATAAAAGACTTACAATCCAGATTCTATATTTCGTCTTTTTAATGAGATGTGTTACTAGATACATCAATAAACTGATGCGGATAAACGCTCCTGAAATCCATTGGAAAATCGAAAGAAAATCCATTCTTGTAATTTCTTTGCTGAGGGTAAGTAGCTTCCATTGCTCAAAGGCGGGATATCGGAGCTTGCTTGCCTCATAAGGACCAAATTCAGCTATAGCTGCCATCAATGGACCAATCATGAGACCCATTAAGATAAAAGCCACCAGGAAAATATGCTTCCATTTCAAAGGCTTATTTGTATAATGGACCAGAAATAAAAGCGTGCTTAATTCTGTAAGGCCAGAAAAAACGAAGGTTGTGCCTTTTATTATAGGTCCAGGTCCATGTTCGGCGATGGGCAGCAGCATGGAGTAATCCTTATGCTGGATATTTCCAATTGCGATGAAACAGCCGAAGGCAACGACCATCGGCAGGGCAATCATAGTCACAATGCTTAATTCCTGAATCCCTTTGTATGTCCCCAAAAAGCACAGCAAGCCTAACAAAATACATAGAACAAGCAGCGGGGTATTCATTAAATAATTGGTTTTTGTCCAAGTAACGGTATCTCTGAAGGTTATAGCTGCATTACAATAAAAATAGAGAATCAAGATTACAGTTAATAAAAATACGGGTACACTTCCAAGACGAGTTTTCACATACTCTAAAAAGTTTTGATTTCCGATCTTTTTGATAACGGCTCCAATTAATAAGATCCAAATGATATAAGGCACAATCGAAACAACAACACTAAGCCACGAGTCCCGGCCGGCAGCCGAAAGAATAAGCGGTATGATAAGAACGTGATTAACTAATCCGGAAGACATGATAATCAAGAAATAAATATGTATAGGAGCAATTCCCGGCTGAATTCGCATGTTTTCCCCCATTGTCAGTAATAAAAGTTAGTATTTAGTTAAAAAATGGGTTTTATACGAAAATTTGGAGGAGAATTTCTGTTTTTCAACTTAGAGTAGCAGTAAAGAGTTGGAGAGTTTCGATAGGATAAAAGCGGGTACTTATACTAATAGAACGACGTTATAAAAAGATAACAGAAGGGAATGGATTTAAATGTCAGAAAAAAATCATATTATTGATAAGAATGAAAGTCTTGAAACAGAAAAGGTGGAAAGCCGAATTGCCACAATTCCGGATGAAAAAATGGAAGATATTCTGGGGAGCTTTGAAAATTTCAAACAATACCTCGGAAAACGAGTTGCACTTGGTGAAAAACTGGGATTAAGTGAGGAGCAATTAGCCAAAACAGCAGAAAAGGTAGCAGCTTACCTTGCTGAAAATGAGGAACCTAGAAATCGTGAGGAAAAATTGCTTCAGGAGCTTTGGAAAGCAGGCGAGAAGGAGCAGCGCCATCAATTGGCACATATGCTTGTCAGACTTGTAGGAAAAGAGTAAAACGATAAAAAGGCTAGAGCTGAAAAAGAGCTCTAGCTTTTTTTATTTGAAAAAACCAGCTTAATGTAATCTCCCGTTCATCTTTTGTTCACCTTGCTCTCCTATACTCTTCTTATCAAGAAGAATTGGAGGAAGGAAAATGAATCTGGCATGGAAGGAAATCAAAAAGAACAAGGCTCGTTTTCTCATCTTAGGATCCATTATTTTTTTAGTGAGTTTTCTGACGTTTATGATATCTGGGCTTTCAAATGGATTGTCCCAAGATAATGCCTCACTGATAAAAGATTTGCCTGATGGTCATTTTTACATGAATGCAGATGCGGAAGAAAATTATCTCGCTTCTAAGATTGATAAAGAGATCGAGGAAAAGATCCTTGCGGAAAATAAAAATGCAGCTGCTCTTGCCATCCAAATGGGTTTTATAAACGATAATCAAGATAAGCAGTATAGTGTGGCCTTTGTGACAGCAGCAGCTCAATCGCCATTTTTTGACGAGGTCCAAAAAGGAGAAGTTATTGTAGATCGTTCCTTAAAAGAAGAAGGAGTGAAGATAGGAGACAAGGTAAAAAACAATCAATATGAAGGAGAACTCATTGTAAAGGGGTTTGTAGATCATCAAAAATTCAGCCATGCACCTGCAGCTTTTATCAATCAAGAAGATTATCAAGAAATCTTCAGGCAAAATGAAATGCAATTCATCTTTCTTCCATTGAAAGATGAGACACTATCCTTTACCGGTCTTCAGTCATTTACAAATGATGAATTTCTCAGCACAATACCAAGCTACAGCGCGGAACAGCTGTCCTTGAATATGATTTCATGGTTCTTAATTGTGATAAGCGGCATGCTGTTCACCATTTTTTTCTACATGATGAACGTTCAAAAAATTGGATTGTACGGAATCTTAAAAGCCATTGGGATGAAAACGAGATCATTATTTGTCATGATGTGGAGTCAAATGATCATCATCACACTCATTTCTCTAAGTATATCCGTTCTTTTAAGTCAAGTTTTAGAAAGCGTTGCTCCTGAAGGCCTGCCATTTTATTTGCCGGCAGAAACCAGTCTTCAGCTATCACTCGTTTTTGCTGCAGTAGGGTTCATAGGGGCTACTTTATCAGGTATTCAAATAAAAAAAGTCGAACCATTAAAAGCCATCCAACAGGGGGAAGGGTAAAATGACAATATTCCAGCTGAATGATGTGAAGAAAGCGTTCATGAATGGAGAAGCAGAAGAACAGGTATTAAAAGGGATCAGTTTATCACTTAATGAAGGTGAAATAACGGCATTAGTAGGAGCGTCAGGTTCAGGGAAGAGTACACTTTTGACAATTGCGGCCGGGCTGCAGCGTGCGACACAGGGCAGTATCTATTTTAAAGGGGAAAATGTAACGGAAATGAGTCAGGACCAAATCAGGAAATTGAGAGCCAATCAGTTTGGCTATATCTTTCAATCCTCCCATCTGGTCCCCTTTCTTACGGTCCAAGAACAGCTTATGCTTATGCTGAGCCTCTCTGAAACAAAGCTTAAGAAACAGGAACAGAGAAACGAAGCAGAACGGTTTCTTAAACTGACAGATTTGTATCATCGCAAGGATGCTTATCCACAATCTTTATCAGGAGGAGAAAAACAGAGAGCAGCAGTAGCGAGAGCTTTGATTCATAAACCAAAAATCATATTTGCAGATGAACCTACGGCAAGCCTTGATTCTAAAAGATCAAACGATATCATGAAGTTAATTAAACAATTAACAAAAACAATGAAGATTACAACACTGATGGTTACTCACGACGAAGAAATGCTAGTATATGCAGACAACGTCGTGACAATGAGGGACGGGATGGTTTTTAATTAGATAGGTATCTTTTGAAAAAGGCTGCCGATATTAAAGGCAATAGGTTTTAATTATGAGGGGAAGAGAACATGAAACGAATTTTAGTAGTGGACGATGATCAGGATATGGTGAAATATATCCTGATCGAGTTAAACCGTGCAGGGTATGATGCAATCCCTGCCTATTCAGGGAAAGAAGCTCTTTCCTTAATAAATGAAACGGCGGTTGACTTAGCTGTAATTGACATTATGATGCCAGGTTTGGATGGATTCGAAGTAACAAAAGAAATGAAGAGGTTCTGCGACGTACCAGTTATCTTATTAACAGCAAGACATCACATAGAAGACAAAGAAAAAGGATTTCAGTCAGGTTCAGATGATTATGTCGTAAAACCATTTGAATTCAAAGAATTATTATATAGAATACAAGCTATTTTAAGAAGATATCAGAAACCCCAGGATGAGATTCTGATCATTGGTTCCATTAAAATTGACCGCAGGAGCTATGAAGTTCAGACGGAAAGCGGGACACTGATGCTTCCGCTTAAAGAATTTGAAGTCCTTCGTCTACTTGCATCACACCCAAATCATGTGTTTACGCGCGAACAAATCATTGAAAGTGTGTGGGGGATAGACTACGCAGGAGATGACCAGACCGTCAATGTTCATATTAAAAGAATCCGCAGCAGGCTCGCAAGCAATGCGCCAGACATTCGAATTACAACAGTCCGCGGAGTCGGGTATAAGCTGGAGGAGCTGACATGACCCATTCCCTTTACCTGAAATTCGTATGGTTTACTCTCATTACAATGATCATCAGCAGCTTTACATCCTTTTTTGTGATGAATACGTATTATCACCAGTTTTTGAAAAAAGAAAATGACAAGAAAAATGCAGTGGTTGCATCTAAGATGTCCGCATACTTAGAGGATTTGACTTCTGATCAGATGAGTGATGCTTTAAAAATGCTCGGTTCAGCAGGCTATCAGCTTTATGTAGAGGATCAAAGCGGAAGCGGTTCTTTCTATGGGGGAGAGTACCGGGATAAAACATTGCCCAAAGAAGTCATTTCATCTGTTCTTGATGGTGAAGTTTATCATGGAATGCGAGACTATCCGAGAGAAACGTTTGTGACTGGATTTTTTGCAAATGAGCTGAAAAATTCAGTCGGTGTGCAGGTGGAAGCGGATGGAGCAAAATATGCTCTTTTTATACGGCCCGACATCGGAATGCTGTTTGGAGAGCTTCGGTTATTATTTGGCGGTCTTGCGATCGGCCTTCTGCTCTTAAGTGTTTTTGGCATGATTATCGCTGCCAGGAAATTAATCCATCCCATTTCTCACTTGACCAATGTGACGAAAAAAATGGCTGCTGAATCGTTTGATGAACCGATTAACATTTCACGCAAAGATGAGATTGGTCAATTAGCTGAAAGTTTTGATGCGATGCGTCTGCAAATTAAACAGCTGATGACTAAAAGAAAAGAGTTCGTCAATAATGTTTCGCACGATATTCAGTCACCGCTGCATACTATTCAAAGCTACCTTGCGTTATTGAAGAAGCCCGATGTGACAAAAGAAGAACAAATTGCCTATCAGACCATCATTCAACAAGAAACGTCCAGACTGTCTGAATTAACCAAACAGCTGCTGGCATTAACCGTTTTGGATGAATCGCTTGCGCTTCAAGACCAGGAAATGGTTTCAATCAATAAACAATGGCTGGACACGATTAACCGGTACAGGTGGAAATTAGAAGAAAAAGAGATGAGCCTCTCACACTCTTTAAAAGCAGAAAAAATAAAAGGAAATGTGGCCTTGCTTCTAACAGTTTGGGAAAATCTTATTAGTAATGCCGTTAAGTATAGTGAACAAGGTGGCAGCATTCACATCGAAACAAATAGCCGTGATGACCAGGTTATCATCATGATCACCGATGAGGGGATTGGAATGTCTGAGGAAGAGAAGAAACAGGCGTTTGAGAGATTCTATCGTGCAGATAAAGCAAGAACCCGAAAAACAGAAGGGACAGGTCTTGGCCTTTCCATTGTAAAAGAGATTATTCAGCTGCATCAAGGCAGGATTACAATTGAAAGTGAACCGCAAAAAGGGACTTCAATCATTATTTCTTTACCTACGGGATATTAGTTTCAACACTGAGATGACTAATTGTTTGAATCAGTGTTAAAACGAAAAAAAACCTTCAAGGGATTCCAGTATATAAAGCTAAGGGATTTAAACTTCAGTTTGATGAAAAGGAGAATGATTATATTTCCTTAAGAAATAAACGTCTGATTGTAAAATGAATGATTCAAGTTATTCCGATCGGGGGCGATTGCAGCAGTTCAACCTAACCTTATTCAAATGTGTACGAGAAAATATCTCTATACATCTAAAGTAGTACTGTCATTCATTCAAACCACTGAAGCCGATCGTTCACTTAACAGGTAAGCTGTAAATAATTGTTGTATATATCAACGACCTGACGGTTGAAGGGAGATTTTAATGGATTTATTTCATTATCACTGGTGGACAGGCAAAGTGGAAGAAATGGAAGAGTTTTATGAGAAATATGGATTTAACGTCACTTTAAGAGTTGGCCGATATAAAGAGAAATTAGAAGCATTTAATCCTCCATTAAAATGGAGTGATTTTAGGCAGAAAGATATCACATTTAGAATTATTGAAATGGTAAAAGGCCAAACAAATATTACATTTGGTTACGGGAAGAAGAGACATTTTTGACCATATTGGATTTTTAGTGAATTCAGCAGAATATGAACAGATCATTGGACGAGCTAAAAAGATGAAATGGAAAGTCAACGAAGATGAACGGAGAACTTTTGTATCTACACCTTGGAAGGTAAAGATTGAATTACAAAAAAGAAGAGAGGTTGTAACGGAAGAGAATCATACCAGTATTCGTCAGATGGAAATTCACTTACCATTCAATAATGTGAATCCTTCAATAATAGGTAAGCTCTTGCACCAGCATATAATTCTACAAGATGAAAAAATTGTGAGAATGGGGAATGACAATTGGAGTATTCTATTCCGCGATTGCAAAGATACTCGATTGCAATCTGTTTCATTTCTTTCTGATACGCTGTCAAATGAAGTAGATCCTGTTAAAACTAGATTATTTGGAATTGAATCCGATTAAATGACAATTGATTTTCTTCATGGATTAGATCTACAGAACACATACATTTCTATGAATTTTATTATTCCATTTAAATATGATCGATCAAACTGACCAGCATGGAGCTTATCTGTAAAAAGATAGGCTTCTTTTTTTGTAAATAATGATTGTGGTTAAGGATTTGTTTTGAAATAATTGGATGTAAGCTAATGATTTAAATGGGGGGCCGGGGGAATGGAAACAATCAATTCTCAGACACGCTGGAATTTAAATAACCTATTGTATGGATTCGATCTAGAAAAATTAAGTAAGCACATAAATAGTATCAAAGAAAAATTAACAGATTTGGAGACATATTCTGTATCAAAATTCTTAAAAGAAAACGAATTATTAACTCTTTCAAAAATAATGAAACAGATTGAATCAGTTGAATCATTTTATTATTGTTTAACAACAGAAAATGTAGAACCCTCCCTCTTAACATCTATTAATGGCAGCATATCAACCTTAAAATCACAAGTTCGTTTTATTTTGTCTAATTTGCAAGAAACGCTATACAAAATGAGTAAAAAAGAATTTGATGTATGGGCTAGCAGTATTATTGAAAAACGGTTAATAACAGATTTATTTAAAGGCAAAAGAATAAGTATAGAGGAAAAAAATAGATCAAGTTTTGCCGGAGAAACATTAAGTCATATGCAAGAAGTGTATGAACAAATACGAAATAATTTAGTAGTTAGAATGAATCTTGGTGATGAAGAAAAGGAATTTACTTTTAGTGAAGCCAGTCATTTAGCAATGTCTCACTCCGATTCATCAAAAAGACTCCTTATTTTTAATGAACTAAACCGTTCTCTGGGAAAACAGGCAAACGAGTTTGCATCTATATATAATCAAATGGTTGGACTAAGGCTTAATGAGAACCGGATTAGAAATGTTCATTACCTTGATGAATCTTTAAAATTGAATGGGATATCAAGCACAACTCTTAATGCCATGTGGGATGCAGTAGATTATAAATCAAAAGAACTTTCTGAGTTTCTAATAATAAAAGCCAAAGAAGCAGGGAAAGACAAACTTACATGGCATGAATTAATGAGTACCCCTGAGGATGTGTCTCTTAAATTTACGTTCTCACAGGCTATTGAAGGAATCATTAAGTCTCTTCAAACCATTGACAGCAATATTTCCGAATACATAAAAGAAGTTATTAAAAAAGGCTGGGTAGATGCAGAACAACGTAAAACAAAACCATTTGGCGGTTTCTGTGCTCCCTTTCTTGTCGAAGGAGAGTCAAGAATTTCATTAAGCTATGATAATAGCATAGACAGTGCCAGAAGACTTGCACACGAATTAGGTCATGCTTGGCACTTTCAGCAAATGAAAGTAGTTCCATCCCTGCGTTTTTCAGAAGAAACGTTCGAAATGACAATGGCGGAAACTTCTTCTATCTTTTTTGAAACTGCATTTATTGATTATGTCATTGAAGACACACAAGATGAGTCACTGAAAAAAGCGATTCTTGGATGGAAGATTGAACGAAGTCTAAATTATCTCATGTCTATTAGAGGAGCTTTCTTATTTGAAAACGCTTTTTATGAGTGCAGGAAAAATGGACAGTTAGATGTTAAGCAGGTGGAAAAGCTTTCACTGCAAAGTCAGGAAAAAGCATTTGGCAATGGGTTGAGTGAATATGAACCATATGTGTGGATTAAATATGGACAGTTTTATCAAGCTGATGTACCTTTTTATAATTATCCGTACTCTTTCGGTTTCTTATTAAGTATTGGTCTTTTGGACATATCTAAAGGCAATGATGACTTCTGCAAAAAGTTCCAAGGATTTTTAAGTGAAACTGGCATGCTGCCGCTTGAGCAGCTAATAAAAAAACATTTTCATTTAGATCTCACACAACCTGAATTTTGGCAAAGATCAATCCTGAGTTTGATAAAAGATATAAACCAATATAAAAAATCAGGTAGTTCATGCAATTGGAGAAAGTGAATAAGAAATGAGGGATAAAATGAGTTTGAACCTGCAGAATATACATTCAACAATGGATCAGCAGCATATCCCCGGATTGGCGCTGGCGGTTTTCAAAGAAGGAAAAATAGCCGTAAACAAGGGGTATGGTGCAGTAGAAGCAGGCACTTCAAACATGGTAACTTCAAACACCCTTTTTCATGCCTGTTCGATCAGCAAAATGACCACTGCCCTGGGTATACTGCGTTTAGTTCAGGATGGGATGCTGGATTTAGAAGAAGATGTAAACAACTATTTAACTTCATGGCACATTCCTGAAAATCACTTTACAAAGCAAAAAAAGGTGACGCTGCGAAATTTGCTTGCACATCAAGGAGGCTTTATAGATCCAGAAGGCAGCTTCGACATATATCAGGAGCAGGATCCTCGTCCAACTATGCTTGATATATTTAAAGGGAAAACCCGGTACCATTCTCAGCCTCTTCATGTTTCTTATGTTCCGGAAAGTGAGTTTTCCTATTCAGATGCAGGTTATTGTGTAATTGAGCAAGTTGTAGAAGATGTGACTGGAGAGTCATTTCCCGCTGTGATGAAGAAGCATGTTATGTCTCCTTTGGGGCTTAAGGATACATATTATTGGAATTATTATGATCAAATCAAGACACTTCATGTAAATGCAGCTGCTGGACATAGCAAGTATGGACAAACAGTCGAGGGAAAGCGGGCTTATTATCCTTATTTGGCAGGCTCAGGTTTATGGTCAACACCAACTGACTTGGCGAAATTAGCACTCTCGGTTACGGATTCTTGGGTCGGGGAAAAGAATTCATTCCTGGAACAAGATTTGGCTCGTTTGATGTTAACGGGTTTTGGAAGTGAGAAGGCTGCCGGCCTGGGTGTATTTCTAATGAACGATGAAAGAGGACCATATTTTGTCTCAAAAGGATGGGGAGTTGGGTTTCAATGTATGGTGATTGCTTATCCGGGCAGACAAAGCGGGATTGCGGTCATGATCAATGCTGATCCTGGAAAGCCTCAAAATGAATCATTGGTGGGACAAGTCATTGACGAAATGAAATCGCTGCACATTTAAAATGGACGTAACTTAATAAGCCGTTTATGATTTTATCAAGTGATAGGTTTTTATGGGAAGGGATTTTGCGAATGGCAGAGGATTTAGAACAAAAAAAGAATACTCATTATAAAATCGTCAGGGTAGCACATGATCTCTTTATGGAACATGGCTTCAGAGCGGTTTCGACAAGGAATATTGCGGATGCCTGCGGACTGACTCAGCCAACTCTCTATCATCATTTTAAAAACAAGAAGGCTCTTTATTTAGAGGTTCTCCGCTCGGAGCTTTTTGACATGCAGACAGCACTTGAGCGAATTATTAAACGATGTGATGATTTGGAGGAATGCCTGTATCAAGTGACGTATTATATCCTGATAAATAAACCTGCATCGATCAGTCAAATGTTCAGGGATATTGAAAAAGAACTGGACGCAAGCCATCGCAGCAAAATTAAAACATGGTGGATCGATGCGTATCAGGCTCCGATAGCTTCGATTTTCGAACGGGGAGTAAAGCAAGGTGAGATCCGGAACCCGGATGAATTCGGATCTTATCCGGTAGCGTCCGCATATCTTCTATTAAATTTAATTTCCACAAATGATTCAGATAAGCAGCATAAAGAGAAAATGGCTAAAGATCAGGCAAAGCTCTACACAAAAGTTATCTTATATGGGTTAGCCTCACCATCTTTTAAAGAGGCTCGAAATGAACTTTAACAAATGGAATCAAAAGAGTTAAGGTTTATTTTTACGTATAAAAATCTATCAAGTGATAGGGAAAATAAGTGATTTAAATCACTCAACATATATATTTCAATTAGGATAAGGAGCCGGCAGATGAATTTTTTAACGAAATTTAGCCTTAAGAACGCTGTTGCTGTATTTATTATTTCGTTTTTATTGATTCTTGGAGGGATATATTCCTTTTCAAAATTAAAAGTCGATCAGTTTCCTGATATTGAATTTCCGCAAATTTCAATCGAAGCTGTCTATCCAGGTGCATCACCGGACGACGTGGACGAACAGGTCATTTCAAAGCTTGAAGATCAGCTGGACTCTATTGAAGGTGTCACGAAAATGACAAGCTCTGCTTATGACAGCATTGGGATTATCAATCTGGAATTTCCTTTTGATACCGACCTTGATAAATTAGAGCAGCAAGTTAATTCGGTGATAGAAGAAGCAGGAATTCCGGATGAGACAGAAATTAAACTGAACCGTTTATCATTTGGGTCTTTTCCGATTTATAATATCTCTCTGTTCAGCAAGGATGGGGAAAGTATTGAAGCTTTGTTAAAAGATGATGTGATTCCAGAACTTAATAAAATTCAGGGCATCAATAATGTATCCGTTGCAGGACTGACGGATAATCTCGTTCAAATTACAGTGGATAAAGAGAAAGCTGTGGAAGCAGGTCTTGCCTTAAGCAGCATCAAGGATCAGATCAATGAGAAATATCTTTCCTTCCCAGCAGGAGAATTAACACAAAATGAGGAGCAAATCCCGATTCGGGTGGAAGAAAGCCTGGATTCCGTTGCAAAGCTTGAAGATCTTGTGTTAACACCTGCAGGAGGAGGTGCTCCTGCAGGTCCGGTGCCTCAATCAGGTGCTGAATCCCAGCCTGGCACTGAAGCTCTGCCTTCTCAGCCAGCAGAAATTCGCCTGAAAGATGTTGCAGCGGTTGAGGCCATTACAGAAAAAAGTGAATTGGCCCGTTTTAACGAGAAAGATTCCCTTTCTATGGCCATCACGAAAAAACAAGATGCAAATACAGTTGAAGTGGCTGATAAAGTCATGAACGTCCTTAAAAAATATGACAGCCAAATTGATTATGCGATTGGAATTGATTCAGCAAAGGATATTGAAAAATCGGTTTCAACCCTGGTTAAGGAAGGTCTTTTAGGAGCGTTGTTTGCATCTATAGCTGTGCTCGTATTTTTGCGCAATGCTCGTGCAACGATTATAGCGGTTGTTTCCATACCATTGTCTTTATTAATTGCCGCGATTTTCCTGAATCAGCTTAATATTTCCCTTAACATCATGACACTTGGGGGGATGGCTGTAGCTGTGGGGCGTGTCGTTGATGACAGTATAGTGGTAATCGAAAACATCTTCAGGCGTGTGCGCAAGTCAAATGAAGGAATGTCGGATAAGGTCATCCTTGAATCCACAAAAGAAATACTGAAGGCGATCACATCTTCTACTATTACTACAGTAGTCGTGTTCTTGCCGATTGGTTTTGTAGGAGGCGTGACCGGGAAGTTCTTCTTGCCGTTTGCCTTAACGATTATTTTCTCCTTACTGGCATCATTGCTTGTTTCCATTACCATTGTTCCGATTTTAGCTAAATTTTCATTTAAGAAGGTTCCTGCAGAAGAGAAAGAGGGCGCCTTGCAGCGCTGGTATGGCCTCATGATTGAAAAATCATTGAATCACAAGCTGATTATCTTGCTGATATCTGTTGTGATGCTTGCCGGTTCCTTTACCGTGGTGCCATCCCTTGGATTTACTTTTATTCCAAATGAGGAATCCAAAACGCTTACTGCCTCAATCGAGCTGCCGTCATCGGCATCTTTGGAAATAACAAATGAAATTTCAATGAAGATGGAAGAAATGTTTGGTGAGCAGCAAGAGATAGCTGAAGTCACAGCTGCAGTAGGTGCAAGAGATTTTGCGACTGGACTCCGCCTTGAAAATAAGGCAAGCTATTTTGTTAACTTAACAGAAGACGCAAGCGTTGAAAAAACAATTAAATCGCTCGAACAGCAAATGGAAGCTATTTCAGATGAGGAAAAGGCAGATCTGAAAATCAGTGTTCAGGAGCTTTCGACCGGCGGACCACCGTCCAATAACAATGTTGACGTCGACCTGTTTTCAAATGATTTAAATGCCCTTCAGGAAGCATCTAAACAAGTCGAAGACTACATAAAGAATAATGATGATTTAAAATATGTCACGAACAATTTCAGTGAAAAACAAAAGCAATTTCTTGTGAAAATTGATCCTGAAAAATCAAGTGAGTATGGTTTATCAGGCTTCCAGATTCTTGGTACAGTCAGTGATCAAACAAAGCCTGTTACGGTTGGTACATTAAATTTAAATGAGAAAGAGCAAGAGGTTCAGCTTAGTTTTGATCAAGAACTTCAATCAAAAGAAGAATTAGAAGACGTACAGATTTTTTCTCAAAAAGGACCTGTTGCTCTATCTGAAATTGCCGCTGTAGAAGAAGTGGATGCTTTCACATCGATCCAAAAACTAGACGGCAAAGTATACTCACGCGTATCAGGGCAGGTAAAAGGGGATAACGTGCAGACCGTTTCTGCAGATGTTAAAGCAGGTGTAGAAAAACTTAATCTGCCGGATGGCGTCTCCCTGACGAGCGGCGGAGGAAATGACGATACAGTGGAAATCTTCCAGTCGCTTGGAATCGCCATTGTCGTTGCAATCGGCCTTGTCTATTTAACGATGCTCGTGACATTTGGCCAGGCGCGGATTCCATTTATTATTTTATCATCGCTCATATTTGTTCCAGTTGGCTCACTGCTTTCGCTTTTCTTGATTAAAGAACCTTTATCCGTCAGTGTCATGATTGGATTCCTCATGCTGATCGGAATTGTGACAACAAATGCGATTGTCCTTGTAGACAGAATTGGTCAAAATCGCGGCCGAGGATACACAATCCGCGAATCGCTGATCGAAGCAGGAAAAACGAGGCTGCGCCCGATCCTCATGACAGCATTTGCAACAATCGCAGCGCTCATACCGCTTGCCTTAACAACTTCATCAGGAACATTGATTTCAAAGGGATTAGCCGTGACCGTTATTGGGGGTCTGACGTCATCCACATTGCTGACTTTGATTGTCGTTCCTGTGGTTTATGAGCTGTTCTTTTTCAGGGTATCTAAAAGAGAAAAGAAGAGCGGAGAATCCTGAAAATTGTAATCTAATTGGTAGCTGTCTGATAAAACTCTTAAATGAAGCATAAAAAAGAATGTTTTTTTTCTGCCTGCTTTTTACTTTGAACTTATGGCGTCAGTCCCAATAGTGCTACCACTTTTAACGGTTCAAAGCTTAAAAGGTGGCGTCAGTCTCAGTAGTACTACCACTTTTAACGATTCAAAACTTAAAAAGTGGCGTCAATCCCAGTAGTGGTACCGCTTTTAACGGTTCAAAGCTTAAAAAGTGGCGTCAATCCCAGTAGTGCTGCCACTTTTAACGGTTCAAAGCTTAAAAAGTGGCGTCAATCCCAGTAGTGTTACCGTTTTTAACGATTCAAAGCTTAAAAAGTGGCGCCAATCCCAGTAGTGCTGCCACTTTTGACGATTCAAAGCAAAAAACTGGCGACAGTCTCCTTAGTGCTACCCCTTTTACTAAAAGAAGAATGGAGGAGTTTAACCTGTCATACGAAGTGGAAATTGCAGAATTAAAATCGGTAAAAGAGAATATTGACCAGCTTTCTGATCTTTTGATTAAGACAGTAGAGGCAGGCGCATCAATAGGGTTTCTTCCGCCTATGAACCTTTCTCAGTCACAAGAATATTGGGAAAGGGTATTAGAACCCAGTGTAATTTTACTAATCGCGAAAGTGAATCAAGAAATTGCAGGCAGTGTGCAGCTGCATTTATGCACAAAGCAAAATGGACTCCATCGGGCAGAAATCGCAAAGCTCATCACTCATCCGGACTATCGAAGAAAAGGCATCGCCCGATTATTAATGCAAAAAGCTGAAGAGCGTGCTAAACAGGAAAAGAGATCTTTGTTAGTTCTAGATACAAGAGAAGGCGATGTGTCCAATCAGCTTTACCTCTCACATGGTTATATAGAATGCGGCAGAATACCTTACTATGCAGAATCAGCAGAAGGAAAACTGGATACGACTGTTGTATATTATAAAACGTTTTCATGAATGATAAAATCTTTGTTTTTGCTGGTGCTGGCATTATATTGAGCTTCGTCATGATCCCATGGCAGGAGTAAGCTTCAGAAGATTGCGGAGAGCTTTATATAAATTTCTTAGGACTGGAATAAATTTGATGGCAGCAGCACAAAATATTCCTGTCATAAGGAGGTGCAAACATGCCAAACTTAAATGATAACAAATTCAAAAAAATTCAATCCGAAAGTCAAAAGCAGGGTAAAACGCAAGAGGAATATGCGGCTGAATTAGACAGAAACCGTGCGAAAAGCGGGCAGAAGAAGAACGACTGACAATCTAAAGAAGGATAGTATTCGAGAGGCTGCGCTTGCAGTCTCTTTTATTTTTTTCTGAGAAACTTGGTTCTTTAATCAAAAAGAATGTAAGCGTTCTTATTATAGTGGAATACATAATTTATTTATTAAAAAATAATTAGTTGTTTCTGTCGATAATTGACGAAAAAAATAGCTGATTTTGTTGCCGGATTTTGTAAAAAAATGATTACAAAATGACCTTGAATTCATTATAATTTAGGAGTTTGATAGATTATATAATTTAGGGGGATCTTATGAAAAAGTCACTTGCATTATCAGCATTATTAGTACTCAGCCTTCCATTTGGACAAGCTAGTGCTGCAGCAGCTCCAGAAACAACTCGTATTTATGGTTTGGATCGATATGAAACATCAGCTGACATTTCTTATATGGGATGGGAGTCGTCAGAGGTAGCAGTAATTGCAACCGGAAGTGCTTTTCCTGATGCTTTAAGTGCTACACCGCTTGCTTATAAATATGAAGCGCCTTTACTTTTAACAGAAAAGGATTCTTTATCAGAAAGTGTGAAAGAAGAATTGATGGGCTTAGGCGTAAGTAAAGTATTCTTAATTGGCGGAGCTTCTGTTATTTCAGCTAATGTTGAAAAAGAGCTTAAAGCTTTGGGTATTCAAAACGTTACGCGAATCAGCGGCATTGATCGCTATGATACATCTGTAAAAATTGCAAAAGAAGTAGGTATTACAGATGGCATTGTTGTAGCTTCAGGAGAGAGCTTTGCAGATGCTCTTTCAGTGGCGCCTCTATCAGCTCAAGCACAGTGGCCGATTCTTCTGACTAAGAAAACAGAACTTCCTCAATCTGTCGGTTCTTTTGTTAATTCCTCAAATGCAGAGGGAGCAATTGTTGCAGGCGGAACAGGAGTAGTTTCAGACAAAGTATTACATTCACTTCCAGACCCGCTTCGATTAAGCGGAGCGGATCGCTATGAAACAAACAGCGAAATTATTGACTTCGGCTATGACATTGGATTACTTGCGATGGATGCGCCATTTATCGCTACGGGCAAAAACTTCCCAGATGCACTCTCAGCATCTGCTTTGGCTGCTTCATGGGAAAATGGAGTCATTCTGACAGATCCAGTAAATCCATCACAAATTACGAAGACAACCGTCCAGGATTATGCTGAGTTAGCAGAAGAATACTTCATCGTCGGCGGAGAAAAAGCTCTTCCTGACAGCACGATCGAAAAATTGTTCAAATAATACAATGAAATTTTAAAGTCCTGCTCTAAATTAGAGACAGGGCTTTTTCTGCACCCTGCTGAAATAATAGGCCTGCGCACCGAGTATTTTATTCATTCTATGAAACTTTTCTTGCTTTCCCTTCGTATTTAAAGTAAAAGACTCGCGCTCTTATAAAGGAGAAGGAAATGCATAAGAAGGATATTTTAAAAAAGAAAGCAAGTCAGATTTGTGTGATTCCAAGTGAATATAAGCTTGAGATAGAAGATTATTCTGAGGATGGAGCCAGGGCTGTTTTTGCTTGGAAGCATCCCGATGAAGAAGATATGGGGATCTGGATTGAGCTGGATGGAAACGGGCAGCTGATTGATTTTACAAAAGACCAATCAACTGAAGAAATGCACCACAATATCTTAAATCAAGAGGACTTAATAAAGAAAGCATTGCAATTTACTGAAATTCATTATCCAGGTGTCATTAGTAAGTTTAAGGAAGAGCGTGTGCAAAAAAAAGATGAAAAGCTTCGAGTTTCGTATATCCAGATGGAATTGGATTTGCCTTTGCCATTTACCGGTTTTTACATAGATATTAATGAACACGGTGAAATTATGCAGTTCCATTATGATGGGGCAGCTGAACACATTGTTTTTCCAGAATGGCTGCAGCCTGAAGAAAAAGTCAGAGATGAATTCCTGAAAGACTTAGAAATGAATCTGTTGATAGTCAGCCTAAATGAAGAACTCTATGAAAATGGAGATAACCTTCCTCACTTAGTGTATGAGCCAGAATTGCGTTTTTATGAGGTGCCGGCAGATGGAGGTTTAAAGGTTTTAAGGGAACAACACGAACATGAGGAACCAGAACCAGCTTATAAAAATTTGTCTAAGTTAGAATTCTTAGGCTCTCCGGAAGATTTAATAAATTTAGATGCCGGCTTTACAAAAATTCGTGAACAGGATTTAGGGGATGCGATCGGACTTGTTTATAGAAAAGATGGGGACGAACCAGCAGCGGAAGATGATAGCCTCATGACTTTTTTTAACAAACGAAATGAAAATACGATAAAAGTAAAGCGTGATAAAGAGACAGGGAAATTATTAGGTTTCTTTTCTTTTTATGAAACTTCTGGAAATCTATTACTGAGCATTAAAGAATGTGAAAGAACAGCCCTTCAGTTTTTGAATGCCATTTATCCAAATGCTCATCTTTATTTCATGATGGATCAGGAAATGGAAAGTGATGAGGAAAGAGCTTTTTTTCAATTTGATCTTATTCACCATGGCATACATGTTAGATATGGGATGGCCAGAATCAATGTGAACCGAACAACTGGAAAGATCACACACTATCTTGGACCTGAAGTGGAACCGAAGCATCTCCAGTCAGTAAATCCGAATCCAGGTATATCAAAAGAGAAAGCTATTGAACTATTTTCATCAGTCTTCCAAGTTGAACAGCAATGGACCAAAGAATATAAGGATCATTCAGGAAGCTATTATCAGCTCGTTTATAAGCCCGTCTATCCAATGTTTAAAGGGAATCTTTCTTTTATTGATGCAAAGGATGGAGAATTTGTAGTAGAAAAAGGGTTTTAAAGGCATTAAAAAGAGGCATCAGTTTTTAAGTAATACCTCAAAATTGTGCTATATTTTTTCCAGTCGCCTGTTAGCGGCTGGCAGCAATTGAATGTAGGGGCATTGGTTTTAAGATGACTTTAATAGATTTCGGCATTTCAAAATCTTCTTGTGCTTTTTTTAGATGCCTGTACATCGCTTTGCTTCCGACTGCATTTGCGGAATGAATCGTGATGCGGTTAGCATAAAGGTGATTTTTAACCATGTACTCGACGAGCATAAGTCCATTTCTTGTTTTGCTCACAAGATCATGATCCAATGAAAGATGGTCAACACAGTTGTTTCGCAAAAGGCTAATGCATTGATCTATTGTTTCTGCCAAGACATATCCGCTTGGGCAAGTTCGGTAATCATCTAAGAAGACACTAATTTGCATGATGATTTCCTCCGATCAAGTTTGACCTGACTTAATTGTAACATACTTTCAATGTAATCACAGGGGACCCAGTATTGTCTGAATAAATGACTAAGTTTATAAAAGCTGTCAGAACAGGCTATACAATGCCAATTGTTGTAAAAAACTCACGAAATAAAAAATATTTTATTACGGTTTCCGCTGCGGGAAACGGCTCTTCCTTTCATGAAATGGAACATCATCAGCCTTATACTCGGAATTTGGCAACTGCATGAAACTAACGACTGCCTTTTCAAGATATGATTGTTGAATGAGATTATGAATCGAGGAGAAAAAACGATTCTTAGGAGGGCAGGGGATTTGAGAGTGAATCAGAAAGAATTTTACTATAATAATTTACACTATTCTATAAGGTCTGCAACAGTTGAAGATGCTAAAAATTTGTCTGCTGTAAGATTGCAGATAGACGGCGAAACAGAATATTTAGATAGAGAAAAAGGCGAGGCTTACTTAGACGAATCAGGATTTAAGCAAATCATTAAAGATGATACAGAAAGCAGCAGAAACTTATTTTTAGTTGCTTGCGCAGATCATCGAATTGTCGGTTTTTCTAGATGTGAAGGGAATAAATTAAAACGATGTTCCCATAAAGCAGAATTTGGAGTATGCGTATTAAAAGAATACTGGGGATATGGGATTGGAAAAAACCTTTTAATAGAATCGATTCGTTGGGCAGATTCAAATGATATTAAGAAAATGACATTAAATGTTCTTGAAATCAATGAAAAAGCAATAAAGATATATGAAGCTTATGGTTTTAAAATAGAAGGCATCTTAAAAAAAGATAAAGTCTTATCTGATGGAAATTACTATTCTACGATTTTGATGGGGAGATTCAATGGCTGAAAAAATTACGGGGGCATAACCTGTAAGCAATGATTATCCAAAACCCTGAGAAGGCTGATTTAGGGAATCAACGTCATGCTATGACTTTCCAAATGCATTTTGGTGCTCAGAGAACAAAAATCACTCTGAGCTTTTTTTGCGTTCTAGTGGAGATTTACTGCTGATTAGACAAAACATCATATTCTAAATATATTGAATTTATCATTCTAAATATTTAGAATAAAAGAAAGGAGCTGATAAACATGAACCTATTAAACACATCCTTTGAGAGAAAATCATACGAAGTTGAACTGCAGCAATCGATATTATTTGAATGCGTGCTTGGCATCGCAATGATTACGTATCCAAAGCTGCATGACCAGCTGGAAAAGTCTAAGCAGGAGCTGGATTATATTCGAATGAATCTTTCTGAACCTCTTATGGCGGAGCTGCAATATTGTCAGGAACACAATACGTGGAAAATGCTGCTTCAGCTTTTGCACGGGCAGAATTTTACTTCTTTAAAAGAGTTTCATGGATTTATCGCGAATCTCTCTGTTCAGCAGCTGAAATATTTGATCCTTCCATACTTGGATCAAACCCAAGAAGAAAACCGTTTCAAGGCTTCCCATGGAGATGGAGATTCTGAAAATGAGATGATCCTTGCCTGTAAAGGCCACGCCTTTTTCCCGCAAATGATTCATTTTATCGGCAGTTGTGACTTAAAAGAACTTAGAAACCATTTTATAGAGGTTACAAAGGGCTGGTACAGAGAATTTTTACAAAAACAAGAGTCAGAAATCTGCAGCATTCTTGAACGTGATCAAAAGGAAAAAGAAAATTGGTTTAATAATCATAGTCCACAAGGGATTGTTCTTCATGCGACAGGGGTGGATTACAAGCCTGAGGCCAGCATTACAAGAGTATTGCTGATACCTCAGTACATTTATCGACCTTGGACGATACAGGCTAATTTAGAAGGTACTAAGGTTTTCTATTATCCGGTCAGTGATGAGAGTTTGAATGAAACAACAGATCCTTACGAACCGCCTGCGCAGCTTGTAAAGCGGCTGAAAGCGATTGGGGATGAAAAACGCCTGAGGATCATGAAGCTCCTATCCGAAAAAGAGAGAACACTTAAGGAGCTTACTGCTTTACTTGGAATGGGCAAAACTACCGTCCATCACCATTTATCCCTATTGCGGACAGCGGGTATGGTGAAAGTAACCGGTGCTTATTATTCAGTACCAGAAAATGCTTTACAAGGTATTGAAACTCAAATTGACACTTTTTTTGAACGGAGCTGAATGGATGAAGGATGTTTCCGTCCTCTTTTATAATCAGCTGCTGTCAACATTCGCAAGCACATTCGGAACCTTTTGCATTTCATGGATTGTCTATACGGAAACAGGCTCGAAGTTTGCGATGGGAGGACTTTGGCTGGTGAGTATAGCCGGCCAGCTGCTGATTCAATTTTTAGCGGGTCCTTACATCGATCGTTATCAAAGAACAACTATGATGCAGTCTTCAGAATCAATAAGATTCTCAGCTTTTTTTCTTTTATGGCTGCTGCTGTTAACAGATCATACTGAGATAGGGTTTCTATATTTAATTGCATTCTTAACTTCCATCACGGTTTATGACCCGGCTGCTGCAGCACTCGTGCCTAAGATCGTTAAAAATGATGAATTCGTTAAGGTGAATGCGAAACTCTCAGGCGGGGTTCAGCTGATGAGGTTTATTGCTCTTCCCGCTTCAGGTTTGATCCTAACTGCTGTTCATTATCAGAAGGCACTTTTATTTATTTCAATGATGTTTTTTATTTCTTATCTCATGATTTTGAAAATAAAAGAACCATCGAATGCAAGAGTGAAACAGAATTCCTGGCTTATTCAATTTAAAGAAGGAATACATATTTACCGCAAGCATCAAATTCTCCTTGTTTTAGGATGTTTTATAACCGTTACCAGTTTTGGAGTGTTTGCCGCGCAGACGATGTATATTCCTTATATAGTAGAAACAATCGGCGGCTCCACACTTGAATATGGATTTTTCGCGGCTGCATTCCCATTAGGTTACATTCTAGGGAGCTATGCGGCTGCAAAAATAAGAGAGCCAAAACAATCTTTATATCTAGTCATGATATCGGCCATTTTTCTTGGAGGGTGCACATTTTTGGCATTGGGTGTCACCAGCGTTTTATGGATTGCTATTTTAATAGAAATCATTGCAGGGACAGTTATGCCTTTTTGGAACATCTACAGCACCACGCTTTATCAGCGGCTGGTGCCGGATTCGATCCTTGGACAAGTCCTGTCGATCAGGTTTTTGTTAACAAAAGCGGCAGCTCCGCTTGGAATCATGTACGGTGCTTTTTGCGCTTCGCAATTTGGGATTCCTGCTTTGTTTTTATCTATAGGGCTGCTGATATGCACGGTATCAGGCGTGGGATTTGTGATTCTTGCATTATTGAAGAAAAGAAACATGGTTCAAAGTATTTAAACAGGAAACAGTTTGCTTGGTAATACTGCGATCGCTTTCTATATCTTTATTGTAAATTTTCCGTAAATGACGGACATCCAGACTTTACATTTCCTACAAACTTCCTTAATGAAAATCCAATAGACTGGTAATTGAGATTAAAACAAACCATTCTATCGGGAGGTCGTTTCATTGTTTAATAGAAAACTAGGTAAAAAAGTAATCCCTGTTGCAGTTCTTTCTGCAGTCGTGGCTGGCAGCTTGATCGGGAGTTTTCCTGAAGCGAAAGCAAATCATGCTGAAGCAGCTTCAAATAAACCGGGTGAAATTAAAAATGTTATTTTTCTGATCGGTGATGGAATGGGTGTATCTTATACGTCTGCTTACCGCTATTTACAGGATGATCCTAAAACTCCGGTGGCTGAACGTACGGAATTTGATAAGTATCTAGTAGGGAATCAAATGACATATCCGGAAGATCCTAAAGAGAATGTAACAGATTCAGCATCAGCAGCAACGGCGATGTCAACAGGCTACAAAACTTTCAACGCAGCAATTGCAGTAGACAACGATGGAACAGAACTTAAGACAGTTTTAGAATCTGCTAAAGAAAAAGGGAAAGCAACAGGCCTTGTTGCAACCTCTGAAATCACACATGCCACTCCGGCATCGTTTGGGGCACATGATATGAGCCGCAAAAACATGAACTCATTAGCAGATGATTATTATGATGAGATGATTAACGGCAAGCACAAAGTAGATGTTATGCTTGGCGGCGGCTCAAGCAACTTCATCCGCGGTGACCGCAATCTTACAGAAGAATTTAAAAAAGATGGATACAGCTATGTGACTAATAAAGATGATTTATTGAAGGATAAAAATGAGCAGGTACTAGGATTGTTTGCTGAAGGCGGTATGCCGAAAATGATCGACCGCAACAATGAAACACCTTCACTGCAAGACATGACCAGCTCTGCATTGACAAGATTAAGCAAGGACAAAGACGGATTCTTCCTTATGGTTGAAGGAAGCCAGGTAGACTGGGCAGGTCATGACAATGATATCGTCGCAGCCATGAGTGAAATGCAGGACTTTGAAAAAGCATACAAAGCAGCAATCGAGTTTGCCAAAAAGGACAAGCATACACTAGTAGTAGCTACAGCTGACCATTCAACAGGCGGTTATTCAATCGGAGCTGACGGTGTTTACAACTGGTTCGGCGAGCCAATTAAAGCAGCTAAGCGCACACCTGATTTCATGGCTAATGAAATTGTCACTAAAGGTGCAGATGCAGAAAAAACATTAAAGCAAAACATCGATTTAGAGCTTACGGCAGAAGAAATTAATTCTGTTAAAAAGGCTGTTGAAGAAGGAAAAGCAGATAAAGATAAAGGTATTTTACGAGTGGACAATGCCATCGAAGCTATTTTTAACAAACGTACAAACACAGGCTGGACTACCGGCGGGCACACAGGTGAAGATGTTCCTGTATTTGCTTACGGACCAGGATCAGAAATGTTTGCAGGTCAAAAAGACAATACAGACCATGCAGAAATTATCTTTGACATTTTAGAAAAAAATAAAAAGAAATAAGATTTGCTCATAGACAGTATGGATCTGACAAATAATTGTTTGTCAGATCTGTTACTGCCTAATCATTCACTCCAAGAAAGGGGATTACCAATGAAACAACTATGGATGCTCCTATCATTAACGCTTATTCTTTCAGCGTGCTCAGCTCAAGCTTCAACATCTGAAGATGCAGCTAAAGAAGAGAAAGAAAAGGTATCTGAAACCACTAAAAATAAACAAACCTCAAATGATGTCTACGTTCCAAATCCTCAAATTACGGATGACCGCAAGCTGCTTGAAGTCGGTCAGTCTCATAAAGACGCCAAAGGAGCAGCAAAACTGAAGGCAATCAAGAATGTCAACAAAACGTACAAAGTCGGAGATGTCGAACTGATTGTCCGCGATGTTAAAATCATTGAGCATACACCGGATTACAGCATGATCGATTTCTTTCACACGTTTACACATGAAGAAACGTTTGACATTGTAAAAGCGAATATTGAAATCAAGAATACTTCGGATCAGCCCGTTTATTTTTCTCCAATCGCTGTTCTTGAAACAAATACTGGCGAGCATAAAGACTGGGAATCTGATATTTATCTCGAAGAGTTAAATGGCGAGCTTGCCGCAAACAGCTCTAAGAAGGGGAATGTCGGATTTATCCTGGATCATTCAGACAAAGAGGTCAAAAGTATTAAGATTTTAACGAGTGATCTTCTGAACGATAAACAAAAGGCAACAGCTGAAGCTCAGGAATTGAACATTGAATTTGAATAAACCCTACAATAGGCTGTCCATTAAGTCATTTATTACTGACTTATTGGACAGCCTATTCTTTTGGAACCTTATCCCATCAAAAGTGGCAGCACTAAGGAGAATGACGCCACTTTTAAAGCTTTGAACCATCAAAAGTGGTAGCACTAAGAAGAATGGCGCCACTTTAAAAGTTTTGAACCGTTAAAAGTGGTAGCACTAAGGAGAATGATGCCACTATTAAAGCTTTGAACCGTCCAAAGTGGTAGCACTAAGGAGAATGATGCCACTTTAAAAGCTTTGAACCGTCAAAAGTAGTAGCACTAAGGAGAATGATGCCACTTTAAAAGGCTTTGAACCGTTAAAAGTGGTAGCACTAAGGAGAATGACGCCACTTATAAAGCTTTGAACCATTTAAAAGTGGTAGCACTAAGAAGAATGTCGCCACTCTAAAAGCTTTGAACCGTTAAAAGTAGCAGCACTAAGGAGAATGACACCATTGATATTTAAGACTAATAGTGGAGCGGAAAGGAACGGACAACATTTTCATAAAAACAACAATTTGCTGATGGAAATTTAAGGTATTAAATTTGATTTGAGGGATGTTTGACAAAGTGAAATAATGTAATCTGAAAAAATCTCCTTAATGACTAAATGAAAGACAAAATTGGCTGTAAAGATGAAAGTTTTCGCCAATAAAAATTTCGGTTTCGGAAAATAGCACAGATGGATGTTTCGCACAACAGAAATAAAGTGTACTATTGGAAGAAATTTTATCGGCAGTAAGTAAACGCATACAACGTTGATAAATAAAGCTTTGTTTTTCACCATGAAAAGTGTACTGAAAAAATGAACTAGTCAATCAATTTATTAGCTGATATACTTTGAACTATTATTTTTAGAGACTATTTACTTATAGGAACTACTACATCAAAGGAGTTTTAACATGACGAAGGAATTTACTGGGAAACAGCTTGTTTTTATTAGTTTAATGCTATTTTCAATGTTTTTTGGGGCAGGAAATTTAATTTTTCCGGTCTTTCTCGGACAGGCTGCGGGAGATAATATGTGGCCATCACTTGCAGGGTTTATTGTTTCTGCTGTAGGACTGCCAATTCTGGGGGTTGTGGCGATTGCCAAGGCAGGAAGTTTTCATACACTGAATTCCCGTGTACACCCGCTATTTGCGCTTATCTTTCCATTCATCATATATATTTCTATCGGACCGGGACTAGCCATACCGAGAGCAGGAAGTCTTGCCTATGAAATGGGTGCAGCTCCATTTCTTCCTGAAGGTTTTGCAGGCAGCCCTGCAGCGCTATTCATTTACACACTTGTCTTTTTTGGCTTAGTATACTGGCTGAGCATGTCGCCATCTAAGCTTGTGGATTTGTTCGGTAAACTGCTGACGCCGATTGTGCTAACGCTAATTGTGATCATTTTAGTGAAAAGCCTGATCACTCCTATTGGTTCTTTTGAGCTTCCAACAGGCAATTATGGAAATAGTCCTGTTTTCCAAGGTTTCTTGGATGGATACTTAACGATGGATGCCCTCGCTGCTCTTGCATTTGGAATTGTGATAGCAAATACAATTCGTGCACAGGGAGTTGAAAATGATAAAAAGCTCTCGCGCTATATGATTTCTGCAGGGATAGGAGCAGGCATATTACTTACAGTCATCTATGTTATCCTTGGCTATTTGGGTGCTACTAGTGCATCTCTGGGACAGTCAGAAAACGGCGCACAAATTTTAACAAATATTATGGGGTATTTGTTCGGTCAAAGCGGAACACTCATTTTGGGAATTGTTTTTACCCTTGCATGCTTCTGCGTCTCTATTGGTCTGGTCATTTCATGCAGCCAGTTTTTCGCAAGTGCAGTACCGAAAGTTCCTTATAAAGCATGGGTACTGATTCTTTGTCTGACAAGCACAGCTGTTGCAAATCTGGGTTTAACTCAAATTTTAACTGTGTCCGTACCAATTTTGGGCATGATTTATCCGATTGCGATTGTGCTGATTTTCCTGGCGCTCATCCATCAGTATATTGAAAACAGTTCTTATATTTATGTTACAACTGTCGCGCTCGTTGGACTTTTCAGCATCCTTGATACGATTAATAAAACATTTTTGGCTGAAGCCTGGAGTCCGGTTCTAAGCGCAATGCCTCTTTACCAAGAGGGAATTGGCTGGCTTATTCCGGCAGTCATCGGAATTGCACTTGGCATCATGCTCGGCAAAAGAAAGACATCAAGTGTTCCAGTTTAAAAGTAATAGTAGATCCATTCAGGTGTTTTCATAAAAGACCGTTCCCATTGCGGAATTTCGTCTACAATCTTTTTCGTGAGCTTCCGGCTGTTTTTCTTATCCTCATCGATTTCAGCCTGAATCGTTTTGATCCATTCAGCATCAAAAATCAGGCAGCTTGCTTCATCATTTAAATAAAAGCTGCGCGGATCCCAGTTCGCTGTACTGATATTGGCTATCCGGCCATCAATGATCATGACTTTTCCGTGAAAAAAGCCTTTCGTATATAAATAAATGTTCACACCGCTTTTCAGAAGTTCTTCTGTTTTCGGATAACTCGGGGGCTTTGTAAACCATGCGTCCGTGTTATCAGGAACAATAATGTCAATGACAACCCCCTGCTTTTCAGCCGCAATCAGCGCATCCATCAGCTGATTGCTTGGTATGAAGTAGGGGGTTGCTATGACTAATGATTTTTTTGCCTGCTTTATGATAGAGACCATCATATGTTCTAGTTCTTCTCCGGTCGAAAAAATCATCTGATAGTGAGAACCATCTTTCTCCGTAAAGCCATGTCTTTTAACTGAGACCTTTTCACCAGTATCCTCTTCCCAGTCTTTTAAAAATTGTTTTTCAATCTCTCTAGTTCCTTCTCCGGCAATTCGCAGATGATAGTCCCGCCAGTATCCAAACCGGTCAACTTGACCAAGATATTCCTCACCTATATTGAAACCGCCCAAGTACGAAACCAGCCCTTCAATGACAACAAACTTCCGATGATTTCGATGATTAATTGTATAGAAAAAATGATGAATGCCGGCTTTGCGGCTGAATGTAAATTTCACACCGCTTTTTTCAAGCATTTCAATTGTTTTCTTCGAAATCTCTTTTCCGCCTATTCGATCGACAGAAAGCAGGACAACTGCACCATTTTCCGCTTTTTTCTGCAGCAACTTTAAAAACTTCATGCTGAAAGGATCTTCTCTGATAATAAAAAAGTGTATGTAAATGTATTCTTCAGCGCGTTCAATATCTTTAAAAAGAGCAGGATAGAGTTGGCTGCCTTCAGGATAAAGGGCAAGTTCTCCTTGATAGACTGGTGATTCTACTAGTGAATGTCCTTTTGTATAGTCCTCATATCCACTTTTTACGTCCCACTGTAAATACAAAAAGAAACAAAGCCCAAACAAAATCACTGGAAATAAGATAAAAATCATTTTCTTCAGCATGTTAAAACTCCCGAAAGATCGATATTAACTAGGGTTTGACACATTAGTAAATTTTAAAGAAGGAAATGTATGGAATGAACGGAACTGACAAAAAGTAAAATGAATGTTTGAACATTTTTAATAAGGGAATAAACACATGTGGAAAAAAACAATTTGAGTCTAAACAGAGAAGGAGACATTTAATGATTCAGCTTAGAAATATTACAAAAAAATATCCTGATGGTTTTAAAGCATTAAAGGATATCAATCTTGAACTTGAAGCAGGAAAAATTCATGTGGTGATCGGCCCTAGCGGGTGCGGTAAATCAACAACCATGAAGCTTATTAACCGGCTGATCACACCGTCTGAAGGCACGGTATACATAAATAATGAGGATATTTCCAAGATAAATCCTGTAGAGCTCCGCAGAAAAATTGGTTATGTCATTCAAAGCATCGGGCTTTTTCCGCATATGACCATAGCCGACAATGTCGCAGTCGTACCCCGTTTATTGAAATGGGAAGAAGAACGGACTGCAACGAAAGTGAATGAGCTGCTTTCGATGGTTAATTTGGACCCTGAGACATATCGCAGCCGCTATCCAAGCGAGCTTAGCGGGGGACAGCAGCAGCGGGTAGGGGTCATTCGGGCACTGGCAGCAGAGCCGGATGTCATTTTGATGGACGAGCCGTTCAGCGCACTTGATCCGATCAGCCGTGATCAGCTTCAGGCAGAGCTGGTGAATTTACAGGATGAGTTAAAAAAGACCATCGTGTTTGTCACTCATGATATGGACGAAGCCATTAAAATTGCGGATAACATCATTTTAATGAAAGATGGAGAGGTCATCCAGGTTGGATCGCCAGACTCAATCTTACGCCATCCGGCAAATGATTTCGTAAAAGAGTTCATCGGAAAAAAACGTTTAAAAGAGCATAATGAAACAAGTTTTTCGATGGATCCTGAAGACATTCCAACTGTAAATGAAGTCATGATTGATAACCCTGCTACAGCATACCCGGAAAGAGGGCTTGCCGCTGCGCTTAAAATTATGGAGCAAAGAAGAGTGGACTCCCTGATTGTAATTGACCGTGAACGCAACTTGCTTGGATATGCACCCATCCTGAACCTGCTTGGCCAATATCGCGATGAAGCAAAAACGCTGAAAGATGTCATGCTTCCATTCGCACATACGGTTCCATCTGACAGCCCCTTTACAATCGCACTTGACTTAATGAGCCAGTACAACCTTCCTTATGTACCTGTTGTTGGAGATAACGGCAAGTTTGTCGGGGTGATTACGAGAGGAAGCATGGTCCGTTTAATGGCTGACGTATTTCCGTATGCAGATGAGGTGGTTTAAATGAAACTCATTCAGGACTATTTTTCCTTTCTGCAGGAACGGTACCCCGATATTCTGGCAAGATCAGGGGAACATCTTACAATTGTTGGACTTGCCGTTTTATTTGGCTGCCTTGTAGCCATTACAACGGGTATTTTGCTGACAAGAGTAAAAGAAGGACCGTTAAACAGCTTCGTATTTGGTCTTGTGAATGTATTTCAGACGGTTCCGACCATTGCGCTGCTTGCCATGCTGATTCCGCTGATGGGCATCGGCATGAAGCCGGCAATTTTTGCTCTCTTTTTATATTCGTTGCTTCCGCTTCTCCGCAATACTTATTCAGGAATCAGAGAAGTAGACGCGAGCATTGTTGAAGCAGCAAGAGGAATGGGGTTTGGGACGTTTCAGCGTCTATTTAAAATAGAGCTGCCGCTTGCATTTCCATATATTTTATCAGGAATCCGCTTAACGACTGTTTATATTATCAGCTGGACAACCCTTGCCGCTCTAATTGGAGCTGGAGGGCTTGGCGATTTGATTATAGCGGGCATGTCAAACAACGATAATTTTCTTATCTTTACTGGAACGGTAAGTGCCATCATTCTCGCTGTCATTGTTGATGTCGTTTTAGGCTTTTTCAGTAAAAAAAGAAACGCGCTTACAGCTTAGAAATAAGGGAACACAAGGAGACATTTAATGAGGAAAGCAATTATCATATCTGCACTGGCAATTTTCATGGCGTGTGCCTCGATTTTATCAGGGTGCAGCTCAAAAGAAACGATAAAAATCGGCGCTGCCACTTATACCGAAACAAAAATTATGGCCGCGATTTATAAAGAACTGATTGAGGATCGGACAGATTTAGCCGTTGATATTACACCTGATCTGCTTTCAAATCCTATGATTTTAAAATCGATGAGCAGAGACGACCTGGATATGGCGCTTATGTATTCCGGGGTCATTTTCAGCAACTTTTTCCCGGTGAAGCAAACGACAGACCGAAAAGAGGTTCTGAAGCAGGCACAGGAAGGCTTTGATAAGCACTATGATTTTACTTGGTTTGACCCGCTGGGATGGGAAAATACTTATGCTCTCACTGTTCAGGAACAGACTGCAAAAGAAATAGGTCTTCAAAAGGTATCAGATTTGAAAAAAAATCAGGAACAGATGAAATTCGGCGTCGATTCCTCTTGGATGGAACGTAAACAGGATGGTTATCCTGCCTTTATCAAGCATTATGGTTTTGACTTCAAACAATCTTATTCAATGGATATCAATTTAGTCTATGAAGCCGTTGCGAATGACCGGGTGGACGTTGTTCTTGCTTATTCAACTGACCCTAGGCTGATTCAATATGACTTAAAAACTTTAGAGGATGACAAACGGTTTTTCCCTCCTTATGATGCCTCAATGGTTGCACGAAATGAGGTATTGGAGAAACATCCTGAGCTTAAGCCGATTATGAATGAACTGATCGGAGAGATTGATGAGGAAACCATCACGAAGCTCAACTACGAGGTTGATATAAAGAACCGCAACGAACGGGAAGTGGCAAGAGAATTCCTGACGGAAAAAGGCCTCCTGAATAACGAATCGGAGGGAACGAAATGACATTTCTTAAAGAACTATTTACTTATATGGGCGAAAATATGGATTTGGTGCTTCTTTATACCGGACAGCACCTGCTCATGGTCATCATCGGGGTAACGCTTGCATTGATCGCAGGAACGCTCCTTGGCATTGTGTGCAGCAGGTACAAGAAGCTTGCGCCCGTTATTTTATCAGTGGCGAACATAATCCAAATAGTACCCAGTCTGGCACTGCTGGCGCTGCTGATGCTATATTTCGGACTTGGGTTCTATACAGTTGTCATTGGATTGTTTCTCTATTCCCTGCTGCCGATCATCCGGCATACCTATGTGGGACTCGAGCAGGTCGATTCATCTCTGACCGAAGCCGGGCACGGGATTGGCATGACCTACATGCAGCTTCTGACAAAGGTGCAGCTGCCGCTTGCCATGCCATTCATCATGGCTGGATTAAGAATTGCTGCAGTCATCGCAATCGGGGTGGCGACCCTTGCGCCATTTGTAGGCGGTGACGGGCTCGGACGTGAAATTTTCGCAGGAATCAACTCCAGGAATGACATTCGAATCTATGTCGGTGCCATTCCAGCTTCCATTCTGGCGATTCTTGCAGATATCGTTTTAGGACAGATGGAGAAGAGGATGAGTGTGCGGACAGCGAAATAAAAAGAAAGGCTCTTTTCGTACACTTTGTTGCTTTTAGACTAGATGTTCAAAACCATTAGTGGATTGTAGCGGAAGGAACTTGACTCCTGCGGGAAAATAGAGCGAAATGGAAGACCCCGCAGGCTCGCCGAGGAGGCTTCCACGCTCCCCGCGGAAAGCAAGTTCCTGTAGCGGAAAGGAACGGACAACATTTATAATTAAAAACAACAATCTATGCGAAAACAGCCAAAAGAAAAGAAGATCAACTCCTTTGAGGGGCTGATCTTCTTTTGATTAATCGTTTCGTTATAATTGCTTTGTCTCTTTCAAATACTCCACATTGCTTGTTTTCTTTCTATAGTTCGTCATGTAAGAGATTCCGACTAATACGATAAATCCTGAAGACATTCCGTAAATAATCGGGTTTGTCGATGTAAGACCTTCAAAAAACAAGCCGGCAAGGACAACGACCGTGCTGACCAAAATCGAATAAAAACCAGCATTCGGCGTCGCTTTTTTCCAGAAGAAGGTCATGACGAGCGGGATAAAGATAGCACCTGACAAAATAGCGTAAGCGACATCTAAAGCCACTAAGACATCCTGAATCCAAATCGAAAAGGTAATGGCGATTAAACCAACGATCAGCGTCGTGATTCTGGATGCTCTCAAAAGTTGTTTATCGGTCATATTTTTCATGAAATACTGCTTTAAAATATCATTTGTTATAAGCGTAGCTGACGCCAGCAGCGTTCCAGATGCTGTTGACATTAGAGCTGAGCAGACACTTGCAAGAACAAGTCCTAAAATTCCGGCGGGAAGGATGGCAATTGCCATTTCTGCAAAGGTGTTTTGCGGATTGCTGATAGACGGGATAACGATAAATGCACACATACCGATGATGCTTCCCGCAAGAGCATAGGCTATGCTGTAGAACCCTGCAAAGATGGAGCCGCTTCTGGCAATTTTATTTGATTTAGCTGTAAAGACGCGCTGCCAAATATCCTGTGATACGACCATGCCCAATGCATAAAGCAGGAAGTATTGAAAGATTTGCTGATAGCCGATTGATGCAAAACTGAAGTGAGTCTGAGGAAGCTGTGTCAAGAGATTTCCCCAGCCATCCGCTTTTGAGATGCTCATCGGCAGCATAATGAAAAAGATTCCGATGGTCATCACAACAAATTGAATGATATCCGTAACTGTTACACTCCACATTCCGCCAAGGATGGTGTAGAAAAGGACGATTCCGCCGCCAACAAGCATGGACGTCGTGATGTTCCAGCCGAGAAGGACGTTGATGATGGCGCCCATTCCAATTACTTGAGTTACTGCAACCATTAAGGTATAAATGGCAGCTACGATAGCACTTAGCAGACGTGTTTCTGATGTATATCTTTTTCCAAGCAGCTCACTGATGGTTGTGATTTTTAATGAGTCGATTTTTTTAATGAAAATAGTACCTAGAATTATGATGCCAAGACCAATCATGGTCACAAACCAGATTCCTGAGATTCCATAAATATAACCAAGTTTAGCTGTTCCGATTGTTGCAGCGCCTCCAAGAATAACGGCAGAGAGACAGCCGAGATACATGAACATTCCGAGATTCCGGCCGGCAAGGTTGAAATCTTCCGATGTTTTTGCCTTTTTTGAACCGATGACCCCTACACCTATTAAAACAGCAAAATACACTAAAACCACGAGCGTATCGATCAGCTGCATATGAAAAACCTCCTTTTTTTATTGAACTGGAAGAATGGTTAAGAATTCAGCAATGCTTTTGTTGAACGAGAGCTTTGGTACTCATAAACGGCTTCTTCTAATACGCTTAGGCCATGATCAATCTCTTCCTTGCTGATGGTGAGCGGAGGGATCATCCGTATGACCTCGCCATGATTTCCGCATAAATAAAACAGCACTCCTTTTTCCAGGCAGCGGTCTAAAATGGACATAAGCGCTTCCCCGTCCGGTTTTCCTGTTACAGGGTCAACAATTTCAATCCCGATCATCAGACCGATGGCGCGCACACTTCCGATTACAGGGGAGGTTCTTTGCAAAAATTTCAGCTTTTCCACTGCATATTTGCCCATATTTTTGGAGTTCTCAATGAGTTTCTCTTCTTTCAGCACTTCTAAGGTTGCCAGTGCAGCTGCGCATGCAATCGGGTTGCCTCCGAACGTCGTGCCGTGACTGCCAAGCGGCCATTGCTGCATTAACTCTTTAGACGCTACTGTAGCACTTAATGGAAGACCTGAAGCAATGCCTTTGGCAATAGCCATAATATCCGGCACAACATCAAATGCTTGCGCGGCAAACCATTCGCCGGTTCTGCCGAAGCCTGTTTGGACTTCATCAAAAATAAGGAGAATACCATGTTTGCTGCAGATTTCCCGTATTTTTTTCAGCCAGCTTTTGGGAGGGACGATATATCCGCCTTCGCCAAGGACAGGCTCAACGATCATGCAGGCGACTTCTTCCGGTGTTACTTGATGATTAAACAGGGTTTCAAAATCCTTTTCTAGTTTCTCCGTGCAATAAACCTCTGGATCAGCTCCTTTTGGACATCCTGATACATCAGCATAAGGAACTTGATAAGCAAGTCCGTTCGGCTGCAGAAATTTACGGTATTTGCTTTTAGAGGTTGTAACACTTAATGCGCCAAGCGAACGGCCATGAAAGCAGCCGATAAATGAAACAACGTATGGTCTTCTGGTGACATGCTTCGCTAGTTTTATCGCGCCTTCAATTGCTTCCGTTCCGCTGTTGGCGAAGAAAAAACAATCGAGATTTTCAGGGAGAACCAGCTTTAATTCCTTTGCGAGCTTTAAAATCGATTCGTACATGATGACGCCTGATGGTCCATGCATCAGCTGGTCTGCGGCATCTTTGATGGCTTGTACTACTTTCGGATGTCTGTGTCCTGTGTTGGCTGTCGCAATTCCGGATGTAAAATCCAAATATTTTCTGCCGTCCAGCCCATAGTAGTAGCAGCCTTCCGCCTTTACAACTGGCAGATTCGGGTGATCCTTCGCCATGCTCGGTGCTAATAAATCCGGCATTTCTGCAACTAAATGACTCCAATTCTTCTCCATCTTCATCCTCCTTGATCAATCCTGCATCATGTTTAATAAGTAATCTGCTTATACTTAAACACTTGCAAGAACCGTGCCAAGAGAGTTAAAGAATGTGATGTTTTTTCATTTTTCTAACAATTGATGGCTGGCTGATGCCAAGAGCCTCTGCCATGCGTACTGTGGTTTTATATTTTTTCCTGGCTTTTAATAGAATTTGCCTTTCCACTGCATCCATCATTTCTGATAAGGTCTGATGTTCATCTATAGGGAAGGGAGAAGGCGGAACAGCAGCTTTTATGTATTCCGGCAGATGGTCAACGGTTATTAGTGAAGAAGGAGAAATCACAACCAGACGCTCCAGAATATTAATCAATTCCCGGACATTGCCTTTCCAGTCGTAGTGCAAAAGGTGATGTGTGACAGCTTCATCGAGCGTCTTTTCCTTCTTGTATTTTTCTTCAAATTGTTTTAGAAGTAAATGAATGAGCGGTACAATGTCTTCTGTCCGCTGTCTTAGCGGGGGAATGGTGATCGGCACAACGTTCAATCTAAAGTACAGATCCTCCCTGAATAATTTTTCTTGGATAGCCTGCTGTAAATCTTTATTTGTAGCGGAAATGAGCCTAAAATCAACGTGAATTGGCTTTGTTCCGCCAACTCGGTAAAACTGCTTTTCTTGAATGACCTTCAATACTTTTACCTGATGTGCAAGAGGCAGCTCGCCAATTTCATCTAAAAAAAGAGTTCCTCCATCAGATAGTTCAATCAGGCCGATTTTGCCTTTCCGATTAGCCCCCGTAAAGGATCCGCCTTCATAGCCAAACAGCTCTGCCTCTACCAGGGTATCTGGTATAGCCCCGCAATTAACCTCAATGAATGGTCCATTCTTTCGTTCACTTTTATTATGTATAAATTTTGCAAGCAGGGATTTTCCTACTCCCGATTCTCCAAGTATCAGTACATTAACATCGACTTCAGAAACTTGAATGGACGTACTGATCACCTTCTGCATCGCTTCACTTTTTGCAATGATCCCCGCATCATATAGCTGTCTGCTCCGCAAAAGATCAAGCTCGGTTTTTACCCGTTCCATTTCTTCTTCCATTGTGACAAGAAAATTTTTGTAGTCTGCAAGTTCCGTAATATCGTGTGAATAGCTGACTACTCTGTAGAGTTCGCCTGCTTCATTGTAGACAGGGATGCCTGTGACCAATAGCTTTTTTCCTTTATTCGTTGTTTGAACAAACGTAATTTTTTTCTTCTCTTTTACAACCATTGGAGTCAAAATAGGCGTGAACAGCCCTTGTGCCTCTAGATCATAGACGGATTTTCCAATTAAACTATCAGACTCAACCCCATAGATTTTCCCGGTAAACTCACTCACTTTTAAAATAATTCCATCTAAATTCGTTACAAGAATATCATCCTTCAATGAGTGGAGAATTTGTTCATTTTCATTCCAGTTCGCCCTAGCCGTCATCTAAATTCATCCTTTCAATGAATGAATATAAGAAAAATTATTCATATCTGAATATTTATTCATTTTTGAATAATTATAGCAGGATTCTAGTTGAAATCATATACTCGAATAAAAAAGACGACAGCAAATGAGCTGTCGCCATGGTTATAAGAGCTGTTTATTTTTAAAATATTTCCACATTCCAAATGTTAATAGAATAAGAAACGAGAAGATCATGATTGTTGCAAAAGGTGAGTCCTGATAGGGAAGCGGAACGTTCATTCCAAAAAAACCTGTAACAAATGTTAATGGGAGCATAATGGTTGAAATTAACGTCAAGACATTCAGTTTTTCTGATGACTTTGCATTAATAATAGAGTAGTAGGTATCTAGAGCACTGTTTACTAAGTCTCTGAACGTTTCAGTTGAGTCGACAATGCGTTCTAAATGGTCAATTAAGTCTGTATAGAAAGGAACATTTTCTTCTCTAATATCAAATTTCCATTTTCCATCAACATTGATAAAGATTCTCCGCTGGGGGAGTATGACTCTTCGGATTAAAATGATGGTTCGTTTTAAGGCGAGAAATTCCTCGGTTACACCGCGAATTTCTTCATCATAAATCTCATCTTCTAATTCATCAATCCTGATTCCTATTCGGTCAAGGATTGGGAAATATTCATCTGTTATACCGTCAATAAGCGTGTATAAAAGAAAGTCAGCGCCTTTATTCATATATTTAATGTGTTTAGAGCAAATTGCGTCCATTTGACCAAGCCACTTTAATTTGTGCTTATGAATCGTTACGACATAATTAGGGCCGACAAAAACGTTTAATTCAAGGGTCGTTATTTCATTATCGCTTTCCTCGTTGTACTGGAGAGCGTGAAAGACAAAGAATTTATAATCCTCGTAGTTATCCATCTTAGCCCTGGGGCTGTCATGGAGACAGTCTTCAATAGCCAGATGGTGAAAATCAAATATTTTTGCGACTTCATATAATTCGCTGCTCTGTACATCATACATATCAATCCATAGTAAGCTGTCTGAATGGATTAAATGGTTTTTAATTTCATTCATTTTGATATCAGAAATCATTTCCTGTGCATCGTTTTTATAGAGATACGTTTTAATCATGTGTATACACCCCGTAAAAAGTTTTATTCTACGAGGCAATCGTGCTCGCTTAGATCATCTTCGGCAGGAAAAGAGGAACTGGTGCACACTGGTTGCCTCATACTAATGCTGTCTCTGTTTTCATCTGCCGGATTAGGGTCATCTGTGCCCATTGTTTCCTCACCTCCATTTTAAAAGGCCCCTTTCATATGAAAGGGGCCATTAAAAACATAAAAAAGCAAGCTTTTAATGTCTCCCCTTGTTTTGAGTTTTAGCACTGTACAGCATAGGATCATACCAGCTGCATTAAGAAAAACCTTAATCCGATTTTTCCTGTTGACCCATTGGCGTCTCTCGACATTTTTGGGCAGCAGCGTATCTCTATACAGGAGCCTCACCTAACAGAAGACTTATTTAACTATAGTCACTATATGAAACATTACATTAAGTGTCAAACCTTTTTTTCGTATTCCTTTATTTCAAAATTCACTTGAATATGGCTTTATCTCTAGGCCATGACTATCTTTTAAAGGCAGATTGAGAATTGATAAATAGGTAATGGAAATACTATATTTGATCTTATATGAAGGAGAATCGAGTAATGCTTAAATGTCTGACTGCTTTGGTTTTAATGATATCTCTTGTGTTTACACCAGTTGGAGACAGCGTGATGAATAAGAATACATCTTATGTTAGCGCGAAATCTTTTAAGGGAGGAAAACGCCGCTATAATCCTAACAGCAATTACAATCAGCCTGATGCTCCCCGTTCAAACTTTAGGAATCGCAGGACCAATCCTGCCAGGGGAGGTATCATGAGAGGATTGCTCTATGGAGGGATTGCAGGACTGCTTCTGGGAAGTATGCTTGGCCATTTAGGTTTTTTAGGTGGAATCTTGGGACTGTTGATCAACTTATTTGCTATATTCTTATTCATTATGGTGATCAGAAAAGTCATTCGATTTTTTTTCACCCGAGTAAATTAAGTTAACGGGTTATTTATTGGAGGAGAAATATTCAATTTGAAGGAAAATGTAAATGAATTTGCAGAGATATTCGCACACTATTGAGCAATTAATATGGTGTGCTTTTTCGTATATATTTGAGTCAGGAAATTGGCCAATTATGTTAAAATGGGAATATCAGTTATTTTATTAAAGGGCAGGATTGTTGAATAAGCACGAGTGGTAAAGGTAAGAAAATGACATATGGAGTAGGAGAAAGTATGAAAATGAGCAAAAGCAGATACAGGAGATCTATTAGAGGTATATTCAGGGAAATTAGAAGTGAATTATTATTTGAATTGCTATGGAACATCTTAACTTTTATTCCAAGAATGATGTTCCGGTTAATAAAAAGCATTTTTAACCACTATTAAACAATTGGGGGCTTTAATGGAATAAGAAAAGGAACTCAAATCTCAGCTTAAGTAGTTCAGATAACGTGGAGAAATATAAATAGCATAGGAAGTCGAGTATGAAATCGCAAAGGTTTTATACTCGATTTTTTTATTGATATGAAAGGGTTCTCCTGTTTTCATTGCCGAATAAACAAATGAAATAGCATACGAATTAGCGGATTGAGAACAGTTATTGTCAATCCGCTATTCTGGGTGTGATTATAGTAGAGGAATTGGTCTTGTTCCGTTCAAGGGGAATGTTTGTTGAATAAAATAATAGGGGGATAGAATTAATGGACAATAGTAATGAACATAAAAACATTCCAATATGGGCATTTGAAACAATTGAGATAAAAAATCCAGACCCTTTATGGAAGGATAAAGGTATTCTGGAGAGAGAAGAACTATACAATATACTTTCAGCTTTTGGTGTTAATCAAGTGGAACATATAGGAAGTACAGCAATTCCTAAATTGCCAGCTAAACCAATTATCGACTTAATGGCTTCTATTCAATCATTTGAACTAATCAACAAAATAGCGGAAAACCTATCTTTACACGATTGGCATTATGTACCGCCCGAATTAGATAAGCAGATTTGGAGAAGATTTTTTGTTAAAGTGAAGAAAAATAAACGAGTAGCTCATTTACATCTAATGCAAGAAGGAGAAGAACGTTGGGAAAAACATCTTCAATTTCGAAATACATTAAGAGTTAATGCATACCTTGTAGAGGAGTACGCTAAAATTAAGAGACAATTAGCACTAGAATATAATAATGACCGTGAGGGATATACAAAAGCAAAAACAGAATTTATAAATAAGGTGCTATTCAACTAAAGGGGGATACCAGAATGAATATTATCACCCGACTGCACCACTCTAACCGTTTTTTGCACCACTGAATATCATAAAATGCCCCACCAAAAACCATAAATTACACTAGTTCGATATGTGAACCTGACGGAATCATGAATTTCGTCAGGTTCTTTCTGCATTCTGGCTCTTGTTAAATCAAATTAATCCAAGCGAAAATAAAGTTATTTTATAATTTTGTATAAGTTTACTTTGCTTTTTGTAAAAATTAGTTTATAATTTGATTCAAGAGGTGATGGTCGTGAAGAAAGATTTTGGTGATTCAATATCAAATAAGGTTTATGAATATCGTGTACTTGCCAGAATGTCTCAGCAAGAATTAGCAGAGAAGGTCGGGGTTTCCAAACAAACCATCTTCGTAATGGAAAAAGGAAATTATGTTCCGACTCTGCTGTTAGCTTTTCGAATTGCCGAATTTTTTAAAGTTGATGTAAACGATATTTTTACTTATGTGAAAGGAAATGATCAAAATGAAAATTAATTTTATCTCAGATATCCATGACTCAATTTTTCATTCTTTAAGGTCCTGGGCTGAACACTCTCCGGGTAATTGGAATATCCTCATTGGCAGCGGTTTTGTATTGCTTTTAGTAGGAGGGATTCTAACCTACGTATTTCAAAGAAAAATGGGTAAAGCTGACGAAAGAACAATGCACATATTTTTAAAAAGTGCCCTCATAATGTTATGGGCAGTAATTTTGTGCGACATCATTTTCCCGAAAGAATATATGTGGCAAATTTTCATCTTATTTAAATATTCTCTTGCATTCCTCGCTTCAGGAATCTATCTAGCTGTTCGATATAAAAAAGATTTTTTTAACTAAAGAACTGAACGGGAGGATTGGGAAATGCTTGTAAACTCCATTACTAAGAAATATAGTGGCTCTGTAGTTTTAAAAGATCTCACTTTAGATTTCAACTAAGAAGAAATCGTTGGTCTGATTGGAAGAAACGGCGCTGGCAAAAGTACCCTGATGAAGATTATAACGTAAACCATTCAAAGCTATGATGGATCAGTTGCAGATAATCATCAGGCAGGGTACTTGATAGAGGAACCAAAGCTATTCACTTTGATAACTACTATTAGAAAGATTTCGGAGGCTACATTTTAAGAAGCCACCAATCACTGTGTTTGAATGATTGGTGGCTTTTTTATATGCGGTAGTTCAATTTATGGATAAGTGGTATATTTCACGATATTGAATGGTACAAAAGATGGTTAGAGTGGTGCAATCAAGCGGAAGTTCCTCATAATTAGCTTTTTTCACCAAGGTCAATTATTTTTCTTTCAATAAGAAACACTGAAATTTCAAATGCTTCTATTCGCCTTTTGGCTAAGGTGATCTGAGATTTATATCTATTAGAATTTTCTTTAGCTTCAAAAGTTTTTACTGTTTCTCTTAGTTTGTTAAGAGTTGAGTCAATTTGACGTTTTGCTTCAACTAAGTCAGATACCTTAATATCCATCTGAATACATCCCCTTTTATAGCTTAATGATTGTTAATTTTATTTACTGACATTCAGAATAATATAAGATATCGGATATTCAGAAGACTGTCAAAGCTTTATCTCATCTTCTATATATCTCGACTTCAAGTCTTTAACTAGTGGGGGGGGCGATTGCTTAACAAAGTGTCGACTCTATTACTAAAGAGCAGGATTCTGGAATAAGAGCTTCCTATATTTAATCCACAAAAAGACCAGATTGTAGAATAACATCTTCACTGAGTTGGTTTGTCAGGGGAGTTGTTTTATTATTAAACCAATCAAAAAAATAGGCTCTTTTCGTAAATGTTGTTGCTATTAAGCTAAATGTTTAAAAAAATGAGTGGAGCGGAAAGGAACGGACACCATTTATCATAAAAAACGACATTCTATATGAAAACAGCCAAAAAATAAATATAAAGGAGTGATGGAATTCCTTTATCTTGTTTTTAGAAACCGACTGGCCCCTGTGAGGATGTTTTAGCTATTCCAATATCTGAATATTAATAATTTGAAGTGAGGGGAGAAAGCAAATGAACCTAGAACTGATGGATATTTTCCGCATGGAATTTGACTTTTGTTGGGATACTGAGACCTGGTTTTTACCTTTAGAATCTGCTCTTGAGGGTTTAAATTCCACAGATGCAAGCTGGCAGCCCCCTGGAGGAGGGAATACAATTTGGCAAACTGTGAACCATCTAAATTATTACAACGCCCTGCTTGTTAGCCAAATCAATGACACAACACCGAGGAAAAAGGCATCTAATAACAAGGCCACATTTGGAGATATCGGGGAACCAGCAAATTCTAAATGGAAAGCAATCTTGGCAGAGAATACGTTTGGAGACAGTGGGGACCCGGAGGATTCTGAAAAATGGATGGCGGTCTTGGCAGAATCACGTCTAATTTGTGGAAATTTGCGAAAAGCATTGGCGCAAATTAATGACAGTCAGCTGGAAGAGGAACATGTTGGGGTTCTGGTTCGTCAAATTTTGCACAACGTATACCATTTAGGGCAAATTGTATTAATTCGCAAACAGCAAGGTTCTTGGCCAAAGGAGCGGGAATAATTTGTATATACCGCTATAGGGCGTAATTCAGTATTGGATTGCGCTCGTTATTCATTAAAGAGGGCTATTGCGGGATTAACCATCTTTATTATTATTGGCTCGGAGTACACAAACTCTGAGCCTTTTTTGTCTTCCAAGGATTTGCTCTGGGAAAAATTCGCAAGGATATTTACATAACTTTTTCAGCTCATTTTGCAGAGTATACATTAAGTTTTTCCACCACTACTAAACACCTTACAATTTGCACTGCTGAATATTTTACAAGACTGCTTTAAAGCTCATTTTCTACTGTATTTTGTTGTTTCTCCCTCAAATCGGAACCCGTTCCTTTTAAAATAAGTAAGTTTTTTATGCTACTCAAACGGTTCTCAGATGTATAAAGAAATAGGTAGAATTTTGCATTTGGGGTGACAGTATGAGCTCAACTTTACTAGTAAATGATTATGTGATGATGATTCAGCCAAGTTTAGCCTGTCAAATTGGATTAAAAGAAAGTATCCTGCTGCAGCAGTTTCATTTTTGGCTGCTCAGATCAGAAGAGAACATCGATGATACAGCCTGGGTTACCAAAACATATGAAGAGCTGCAAAAAGAATTTCCTTTCTTATCGCTGATTACAATCAGACGAACACTTCAAAAGCTCGAAAATCTAAAGCTGCTGAATGTTAGCGGAAATGGGTGCGGAGCAAAGGCCAAACAATATACCATTCAATATGAAGAACTGAACAAATTGATTATGGAACAAAATGAGCAGCTGATTGAAACAAAAAGAGGACAAGAAGACAAAACGAGCACCTCCTGCAATCCAAATAAGCAGCTGGTTGAAGCAATAAGAGTACAAGAAAACAAAATGAGCATCTCCTGCGATCAAAATGAGCAGGTGGATGAGACAAAAAGAGTACAAGAAAACAAAATGAACACCTCCTGCGATCAAAATGAGCAGGTGGATGAGACAAAAAGAGCACAGGAAGACAAAATGAGCACCTCCAGTGATCAAAATGAGCAGCTGATTGAGACAAATAGAGCACAAGAAAATGACAAAATGAGCAGCTCTTTCTTTAAAGAGAATTTAAAGATATTAAAAGAAAAAGAGAATAAGATCATTGAATTCTTTGAAGAGAATGGATTTGGAGAATGTAAACCGGAAATTGCTGAAAGTTTGCTTAAGTGGCAAAACGATTTTGAAGACAGCATGATCATCAAGGCGTTAAAGACAGCTAAAGCCTATAATGCGACCAGCTGGAGATATGCAGTGAAAGTTTTGTCAGACTGGAAGCTGAAGAACATAAAAACACTCGATGATGTAAGAGAGCAACAAAGAACTGGCATCAAAAGAAATCATCCGAAAATTATTCGGAAAGAACCTGCTCCAGACTGGCTCAAAGAACAGGTGCAGCAACCTAAAACAGATCAGCCGGAAGATGACAAAAAAGAGAGTGTGCAAGCGCTTAGGGAACGGATTGAACGATACATAAACAGAGAAGAAGAGGAAGTACCGTACAAACTATTTCATTAGAACACAAAACGCTTTGTTTAAAAAAAGATTGAAAAACAGCCTGATTTAATAGCTTCTTCTCGGTTTGTTCATAGTTTATTCATATTTGGACGATATCATTGGATTTATGTTCAGCAAAAGAGAAATTACAGGATAAAAGGAGATTTGTTCATGAAAAATGTTTTGAAAAATAGGCTAACTTACGCTTTTCTAATGACTGGGTTTTTAGGTGTTGGAATCGGATGGGGCATTCCCTATGCCACTGAGGAGGCCGTCGCAAGTGTGAATGGTGAAAAAATCAGCAAGGACGAGCTGTATAGTCTTTTAATCGATCAGGGCGGGACGCAGCTTGTTGATTACTTAATTACCGAAAAAATTATTGAGCAGGAGTCAGATAAACAAGACATTACGATTTCAAACGATGCCGTAGAAGAAGAATATCAGACGGTCATAGCGTCCTATGGAGGAGAAGAAGCTTTTATACAGCAGCTTGAGACAAGCGGCGGCACCGCCCAAGATGTAAAAAAAGATCTAGAAACAAATTTGAAAATCGAAAAGCTTCTCGAGCCGGAAATTAAGATTTCAGAAGACGAAATGAAGACCTATTTTGATGAAAATAAAGAAAGTTTTGCAGAGTCGGAGCAAGTAAAAGCAAGTCATATTTTAGTAGAAGACGAGGCAAAGGCAAAAGAAGTGAAAGAAAAGCTTGATGGCGGTGCAGACTTTACAGAGCTCGCAAAAGAGTATTCAACAGATACGTCCAACAGTGAAGACGGCGGTGACTTGGGCTACTTTGCAAAGGGTGAAATGGTTGCTGAATTTGAAGAAGTTGCATTCGCGATGAAAGAAGGAGAGATCAGTAATCCTGTAAAAACTGAATTCGGCTATCACATAATCAAATTTGCAGATAAGAAAGCTGCGGCAGATGCAGCCTTTGAAGATAAGAAAGAAGAGATAAAAGAGACATTATTTGATCAAAAGATGCAAACGGCGTATACAGCCTGGCTTCAGGAGAAAAAAGAGGAATACGATATCAAAAATACACTGGAAAGCTAAGAAAAGAGGGGATATTCCTCTTTTTTCTTTGTTAAGCATTAATAGTTCGAACAAGAAAAATAACCAAAATATGTATGAAAATCACCATTAAAATCATATTTTTCCAATTTACAACGATGCGATTGTTTTTGGACTGCACAACTCCCATCGCAACAATATTCCAAAACCATTTTTTGTCTCTCCACCTTGATTTTTCAGCGGTTATGCCGTTTGTTTCGTTCTTTAGGTTTTCCCTTCGCGCCCACAATAAGACGATGACAATGTCTGCTATAGAACCAGCTGTAACTGCAAGGATTGCCGTTTCATTTGAGACTTCAAATAGAAGAGTCTTCTTTTCTTTAAGTTTTTCTTTCTCTTCATATTTTTTCAGTTCTTCTGTGAATTGAAGAGTGGAATCTTTGTGATCTTTTACGGAGGTAAAATGGACCGCCATAAAAATCATCCATCCAAGCAAAGCCAAATAAATCATAAAAAAGGCCAGAGTTTTTATGAAGGATGTATTCAAATGCTGTTTAAACATGTATTAACCTCCTAAATAATCCTAGTATTATCTAATTTTAACATTTAAATAAGAATAGATTAGATGGCAGATTTGAACAAAAAGAAAACCTTTTCATCATTTATGTTAACGATAATAAAAAAAAGTTGACATAAATCCCCCGCATTCTTTACCATAAAAGAGAAGGAAATGATGGAGGGATTACCATGGACTGGCTAACACTTGCAAACGACGTAGTAAATGGGAAAGAATTAACTGAAGAAGAAGCACTGAGTATCTTAAACTCTGATGATGATGAACTATTAAGTTTGCTTCAAGGTGCGTTTACGATCCGCAAGCATTATTACGGGAAAAAAGTAAAGCTGAATATGATCATCAATACGAAGTCAGGTCTTTGTCCGGAAAATTGCGGGTACTGTTCACAGTCGAGTATTTCAAAGGCGCCGATTGAAAAGTACCGCATGATGGACAGAGAAAGCATTCTTGCAGGAGCAGAGAGAGCTTATAATTTGAAGGTTGGCACTTACTGCATCGTAGCAAGCGGAAGGGGACCATCTGAAAAAGAACTGGATACAGTTGTATCTGCAGTAAAAGACATAAAAGACCAATATGGACTTAAAGTATGTGCTTGCCTTGGTCTATTAAAGCCAAATCAGGCCACACGATTAAAAGAAGCGGGGGTCGACCGCTACAATCACAATATCAATACATCAAAAGAACATCATGAATCGATCACTACATCCCATACATATGATAACCGCGTTGATACGATCGAAGCCGTCAAGGCTTCAGGAATCTCACCATGTTCAGGTGTCATTATCGGCATGAGAGAAACGAAAAAAGATGTCGTCAATATGGCATACAGCTTAAAAGCATTAGATGCAGACTCAATACCTGTAAACTTTCTTCATGCGATTGACGGCACACCGCTTGAGGGGACGGACGACCTTGATCCGCGTTATTGCCTGAAGGTACTTGCGCTCTTCCGTTTTATTAATCCGACAAAAGAAATCCGCATTTCAGGGGGACGTGAAGTGAACCTTCGATCCCTGCAGCCTCTTGGGCTTTATGCTGCGAACTCAATTTTCGTGGGAGATTATTTAACAACTAAAGGCCAGGAAAGTACAAGCGACCATGAAATGCTGAAGGATTTAGGATTTGAAGTAGAGTTTGATTTTGAAGAAAATGAAGCGCTGTCTGTATAAAAAATGGTCCCTTCCAAATGGAGGAGGGACCATTTTTTTCACAATTACGGTGAATTATTTTCGAAAAACTGCGAATGAAAACGGAATGAGCTCCAATTAATTTTGAAACCCCGCGAATAAATTCCGAAACCCCGCGAATAAATTCCGAAAAACCGCTAATTCAAATCGATTAATAAGTTGATTCTGGAATCGCTTCATACTTTTCAGGATCAAGCGTATAAACAGATTCATCACTTACACCGCCAATAATACCCATTAAACCAGTTTCCACTGTTTTAACAAGCATGCCTTTTTGTTTTTGTCCAAAGTTCTGTGTTTGTCCTTTTACTTCAAATAGGACAGTTCCGCTTCCATTTAAAGCGAATGAACCTAATGCTGTTCCCGGCAGATCAAGATTTTGCTGGTAAAGCGAGATATTTGTAAAGACAGAATCACCTTTTGCCTGAAGGGCCTCATAGGCGGCAACATTCAGCTGTCTAGAGAAATCATAGTTGTACTCATTTGCAAATTGAGCATATTTTGCTCCTTCAGCCGAGCTTGGGTCTGGAACAAACTGTGCAGAGATGGACATTGTTGCGATTTCACCAGTGTCGCCTACATATGGAAAGCCTTGATGATGAAGATCCATGAATACATCGACTTTACCGAACTCTGCCTGCAGATCTTTATACACGTCTCTAACTGTTTGAGCTTCAGGTGTTATGTACCATCCCGGTTTGTTGGAAGCGCCAGGGAAATCAGCAGCATTTGGCACGTAGTTTAAGTCAGGGTGAAAATCACGGTTGACATCAAATCCAGGGTTAGACGCATAGTCATCACCTTGCAGGAGTCTCGTGTAATAGTTCCATGAAGGTGTGGCTGAACTTAATTGCGGGAATCTTTCCACGACCTCTGACCAGCTTAAATCATTTCCTCTTCTGTCTAATTCAGATGCATCTACATTCATCATTGGAATGGCGACGATCGTCATCTCTTCGCGGATTTTCTTAGCTTCAGCCGAATTGCTTGAACCGATGTTTTGGAGAGTATTCAATAATGCAACGGTTCCTGTTTTTTCATTTCCATGAATTTCACTTTGAACGAGCAGAACCTTGTCTCCTTCACCGACTCTGGCCGTGTAGATTTCACGCCTCTGATTTGTATAGCCTGCCACATCTACTGAAACTCTTCCGCTGCTGCTCTGCTCAATTTGAGTCAGCCTTTGCTTAAGCTCCGCATAATCAATAAAACCCTGTGTTGAAAGTGTTTCCCCTGCAGATGGTTTGGCGGCTTCCATGTTTCCTGCCTGCGGGAAGACAAGAACTGAAGCTAAAACAGCGGTACCTAAAATCTTCGTTAATGCACTCTTTTTCAATCCAGTCACCTCATTCTGATTAGTTGTACTACAATCAGAATTTTCTGCAAAAAATCCGCCAATCCTTTGTATAGTGACAAAAATGACGCATTAGTTCTACAAGATTCTTCAGTTTTTTATCTCTGCCATTCTATTTTCCTAGTAAACAGAAGTTCTTTCGCCTCACGAAATAAAAGGTTTTCTGAAGGAAGAAGTTTTAGCTGGAGTAAACTTTTTTTCACTGCCGTTACTATTGTTGAATTGTGAAAAAAGGTTGCTGTAGACCCACTCAGTCCTTACTTGGTAAGATGTTCAAGGAATGAAAAAGTGGAGGATTTTTGGATGGAACAACAAAAATATGCGGATTTAAAACTGGGAGAGCGCGGCGCCGTCATAAGCATCATCGCATACCTGTGTTTATCTGCTTTAAAACTCATGATTGGATATACAGCCGATTCAGAAGCCTTAAAGGCTGATGGATTAAATAATGCGACCGATATCGTTGCTTCAATCGCCGTCTTAATAGGTTTAAGACTATCTCAAAAGCCGGCAGATCAGGACCATCCATATGGGCATTGGAAAGCGGAAACGGTGGCTTCTCTCCTGGCCTCATTCATTATGATGGCAGTAGGGCTTCAAGTTTTATATGGTGCGGCCATGTCTGTTTTTGAAGGAAAACAGGAATCACCTGATCTCATTTCAGCCTGGACAGGGGTTTTCTGTGCAGTCATTATGTATTTCGTATACCGCTATAATAAAAAACTCGGTGAGAAAATCAAAAGCCAGGCAGTAATTGCAGCTGCAAAAGATAACCTTTCAGACGCATGGGTCAGTATTGGAATCGCAGTCGGCATTATTGGATCGCAATTTTCCCTTCCTTGGCTTGATCCACTTGCTGCTGCAGTTGTAGGATTTCTGATCTGTAAAACAGCCTGGGATATTTTCAGAGAAGCCTCTCATCATTTAACAGACGGATTTGATGAGCAGGAAATTCAGGCGTTTAAAGAAACGACACTCTCGCTGTACGGGGTAAAAGGCGTAAAAGAAATTAAAGCAAGAAACTATGGAAACAATACAGTCGTAGACATTGTCATCCTCGTCAATTCCAATTTGGATATAAGGGATGCACATGATATTTCAACTAAGGTTGAAAACATTTTAATGAACAAGCATGATGTGTACAATGTACATGTTCACGTGGAACCGAATTGAATTTTTTTATATAAAAAGGAGGGAGAACCTTTGGATTCCATACTGCTTACAAATTTGATCCGTATTGGCGTGCCGATTATCGTCATCGCAGCATCCATATTCTGGACAATGAAAATGTCTTACACAAGAAGGCTGATTCCTCCAGTTGCGCTCGCCATCCTTGCTGCTGCTGTGTTCCTTGCGCCATATATTCTTGAATGGATGAACGGCAATGATCGGGACTTTGAAACTGTTCTATTTACAATTTATATCACGCTTACTTTGATGCTCAGTTCTGTATTGAGTTTGATCACAGCTTTATTTGTTAAGAAAAAAGAGGCGAATTAAATAGTGAACTAAACAGACACTTCTGCGGAGAAGTGTCTGTTTAGTTGTTTAAATAATAATATCGGATCAAAGAGGAAATCATCTTTAAAATCGAGAACTATACAACTAAATAGATTGAATAAAGGGGGCTTCATAATGAGAAAGAGGATTCTTCTTATGACCTTCATCAGCATCTTCTTAGTTGGTTGTTCCGGAACGAAATCTTTTGAAGGACGAATCAGTGATATTAAAAAGGGGTATTTTGAAGTGGATTGTTCTAATGAGGTGCTGAAGAATGAAAAGAACGCGGAATCAGCCGGGTACCCTTGTACAGTTAAGCTGACAGATCAAACGGTTTTTACCGACAATCATGGCAAAAAGCTGAAGGCTCGCCATTTCACGACAGGATTGGATATTAAAGTTGTTTTGGCCGACCGGAAAAAAATAAGCAAGAGCAAGGAGAGCAGGACCATAGATGCCAGTGAGATTGTCTTGCTTAACTGAACATGAAACATGCTTCTCTTTTGGACGTGCCAATAAAAAGAGAAGCATGTTTCATTTAAACCGATTGATTATTCTTTTGTTTCCTAAAATAAGAAACCGCCAAGACAAAGAGAACTTAGTGGAAACTCCCCTTCAATAAAACCAGCGATTATTTCAACAATTAAGGCACCCAATACAATCATAAATACGCGAAGAACTGAGTTTTTTATCAATCATTGCACTACATGCTCATATTTAATTCCTTTTTTTCTTTTCATTTGGCCATTTTTGCTGCAGGGCATTTATAAAGGTTTTAACAATTTTTTTATCTTCAATGACAGGTGAATAAATATATGACAACGTTCGAGTGAAGCTCTGATTTTTCATTTTTATAATAGAAAGGTTTTGATTTTGTACGTCTCTTTCAATGACACTTTGGGATAGAAAAGAGAGACCCATGCCGTTGATGAGAGTTTCCTTGATTCCTTGATTGCTGCTTATTGTGAGAAGCGATTTTACTTTTAATCCGTTAGTCCGGATCACATGGTTGAGGAATTCGCGTGTGCCTGAACCTACTTCTCTTGTGACCCAAGGCTGATTTTGCAGATCTGCGAATGTCACCTGATCTTTTGATGCGAGCTCATGATTTTTGGAGGAAACAATAAATAGCTCATCCTGCATAAACGGATGGACAGAGAGCTCTTTTTCATTTGTCTGTCCTTCTATCAGACCGATATCTACTTGGTGCATCCGGACAGATTGTATGATTTCTTCTGTGTTTCCAATGAGAACCTGCAGTTCCAGCTCCGGGTATTCAGTTTGAAGGTCAAGGAGCAATGAAGGCAAAATATATTCGCCGATGGTAAAACTCGCGCCAATTTTCAGTTCTCCTTTTATAGAATTCTGATGCTCGAGAATATCCTGTCTTGTTTGTTCGTACAGGGTAATCATCCGTTTTGCGCGATCATATAAAATCTCGCCTGTCGGAGTAATCTGCAGGAATTTTGGCGAACGCAAAAATAACGTTGTCTGAAATTCTTTTTCGAGATTTTTAATATGCAAGCTAACGCTCGGCTGCGACATGCGGAGATTTTCGGCCGTTTTTGTAAAGTTCTTGATCTCTGCAAGGGTCACAAATGTTTTTAACGCGTCATAATACAAAAGAAGCCCACCTTATGATTAGTAATCTTAATGATAACAATAAATTAAATGTATTTTACTAATTTTCTGTTTTCGGGTAAAGTAGAAATAGTATTTTTTAATGGAGATATTGGTAAATCGTTATGTATCATTTTACCCTAAAAACCAACTTAATTTATAGGGATAATCGAAATGATTCATTCTTTCTAAAAAAAACTGGATGTTTACTTAAAAATGATGTGGAAAAAGTGTTAAATTTCTTTGTGAGGTGGAAAACGTTGCAACTTCAGGTAACGAACAGTCCGTTCAGTCAGGAGCAGGCAGAGCTCCTTAACCGCCTTCTGCCAACACTGTCGGAAACACAGAAGATCTGGCTGACAGGGTATTTGACAGCAGCCCAGTCTCAGTCGCTTCAGACAGCACCCGAGACTCAATCATCAGCACAAAGCAGTGAGGCAGCCGTCTCTAAAGAAGTGACCATTTTATACGGATCACAAACAGGCAATGCTCAAGCTCTTGCTGAGAATGCAGGCAAAACCCTTTCTGAGCACGGTTTGAAAGTGACGATCTCGTCGATGAATGATTTTAAGCCGAATCAACTAAAGAAAGTTAAAAATCTGCTTATCGTAGCAAGTACACATGGAGAGGGCACACCGCCGGATAATGCGCTCTCGTTTCACGAATTTCTTCACGGCAGACGCGCGCCGAAGCTTGATGACCTAAGCTTTTCCGTTCTGTCTCTTGGTGACAGCTCGTATGAGTTTTTCTGCCAGACTGGCAAGGACTTTGATCAGAAGCTTGAAGAACTTGGAGGCACACGGATTCATCCGCGCTCAGACTGTGATCTTGATTATGATGAACAAGCAGCAGAATGGCTTCAGGGAGTTCTTGGCAGCTTAAAGATTGAGCAGGGAGGAAGTCAGGAATCATCCGTACAGACATCCTCTTTACAGGTTACAGAATCCATATATTCCAGAACAAACCCGTTTCATGCAGAAGTGCTTGAGAATCTTAATTTAAACGGACACGGTTCAAATAAAGAAACCCGCCACCTTGAGCTCTCTCTTGAAGGATCCGGTCTTTCATATGAGCCTGGTGACAGTCTAGGCGTATATCCGGAAAATGATCCTGCACTGGCAGACTTACTGATTCAGGAGATGAACTGGGATGCTGATCAAGAGATAACCGTAAATAAAAATGGGGATGTCCTTCCGCTTAAAAAAGCACTTATATCTCATTATGAAATCACGGTTTTAACAAAACCTTTACTTGAGCAGGCAGCCAAGTTTACTTCCAATGCGGAATTACAAGAGCTGACATTGCCAGAACAAAAAGAAAAATTGAAAGCATACATGGAAGGACGCGATTTGCTTGATTTGCTAAAAGATTTCGGACCTTGGAATGCATCCGCAGAAGAATTCGTTTCGATTCTAAGGAAAATGCCGGCCCGTCTTTATTCGATTGCAAGCAGCTTATCGGCAAATCCCGATGAAGTCCATTTGACAATTGGCGCAGTTCGCTATGAAACGCATGGGCGAGAGCGAAGCGGCGTCTGCTCGATTTTATGTGCAGATCGGCTTCAGACTGGTGATACCCTTCCGGTATTCATACAGCGGAACCAAAATTTTAAGCTCCCTCAAAATCCGGATACACCGATCATCATGGTTGGACCTGGAACTGGGATCGCGCCTTTCCGTTCTTTCATTCAGGAAAGAGAAGAAACAGGGGCAGATGGAAAATCGTGGCTGTTCTTCGGTGATCAGCATTTCGTAACAGACTTCCTTTACCAGACAGAATGGCAAAAATGGCTTGAAAACGAAGTGCTGACAAGAATGGATGTTGCGTTTTCCCGCGACACGAATGAAAAAGTTTATGTGCAGCACCGTATGCTTGAACAGAGCAAAGAATTATTTAAATGGATCCAAGAAGGAGCGGCTGTTTACATCTGCGGCGATGAGAAAAATATGGCCCATGATGTCCATAACACTCTACTTGAGATTATTGAAAATGAAGGCGGCATGAGCCGTGAAAAAGCAGAAGAGTATCTTGCAGATATGCAGCAGCACAAACGCTATCAGCGTGATGTTTACTGAGTTTAGATGGAAAGGGGTATTTCAGCATGGTGAACAAACTATTAACAGCGCCGGATGGCCCGCCAAGTGATGTAGAAGATATTAAGGAAAGAAGCAATTATTTGCGCGGCACACTGAAGGAGGTCATGCAGGACCGGATCAGTGCCGGAATTCCTGATGACGATAACCGGCTGATGAAGCATCACGGCAGTTATTTGCAGGATGACCGTGATCTTCGAAATGAGCGTCAAAAGCAGAAGCTTGAGCCTGCTTATCAATTCATGCTCCGCGTCCGCATGGCGGGCGGTGTGGCAAAGCCTGAACAATGGCTTGTCATGGACGATCTTGCCCAAAAATACGGAAATGGCACGTTAAAGCTGACTACACGCCAGACCTTTCAGATGCATGGCATCTTAAAATGGAACATGAAGCAGACGATTCAGGAAATTCATGCTTCAATGCTCGATACCATTGCGGCTTGCGGCGATGTAAATCGGAACGTTATGTGCAATTCGATTCCTTATCAATCACACATTCATTCTGAGGTGTATGAATGGTCAAGAAAATTGAGTGATGATCTGCTTCCGCGGACGAGAGCGTATCACGAGATTTGGCTTGATGAAGAAAAAGTAGCAGGAACCCCTGACACAGTAGAAGTTGAGCCGATGTATGGCGCGCTGTACTTGCCGCGGAAATTTAAAATCGGGATTGCAGTCCCGCCTTCAAATGACATTGATGTCTTTTCACAGGATCTTGGCTTCATTGCGATCGTTGAAGAAGGGAAGCTCACAGGTTTCAATGTAGCAATCGGCGGGGGAATGGGAATGTCCCACGGCGACAAAGCAACGTATCCGCAGCTTGCAAAAGTGATTGGTTTCTGCTCACCTCATCAAATCGTTGATGTTGCTGAAAAAATCATCACCATTCAGCGGGATTATGGAAATCGTTCTGTGCGCAAAAATGCCCGTTTCAAGTACACAGTTGACCGCCTGGGGCTGGATGCGGTAAAAGCAGAACTTGAAAACCGCCTGGGATGGAATCTTGAAGAAGCTAAGAGCTATCATTTTGACAATAACGGTGACAGATATGGCTGGGTAAAAGGAATGGATGGCAAGTGGCACTTTACTCTTTTTGTAGAAGGCGGACGTGTAGCAGATTTTGATGGCTACCAGCTGATGACCGGTCTTCGTGAGATAGCAAAAGTGCATAAAGGTGATATCCGCCTGACGGCCAACCAAAACTTAATCATCTCCAATGTTTCAAGCCATCAAAAGAAAAAGATCAGCGATTTGATTGATCGATATGGTCTCACTGACGGAAAGCATTACTCTGCCCTGCGCAGAAGCTCGCTTGCGTGTGTAGCCCTGCCGACATGCGGTCTTGCAATGGCTGAAGCAGAACGCTACTTGCCGGTGCTGATCGATAAAATTGAAGCAATTGTCGATGAAAACGGCCTCAGAAACGAGGAAATCACGATTCGCATGACCGGCTGTCCGAACGGCTGTGCGCGCCATGCCCTTGGAGAAATTGGTTTTATCGGCAAAGCGCCAGGAAAATACAATATGTATTTAGGTGCAGCTTTTGACGGCAGCCGCCTGAGCAAAATGTACCGTGAAAACATCGGGGAAGAAGAGATATTAAGTGAACTTCGTGTCCTTCTGTCACGCTACGCAAAAGAACGGACTGAGAAAGAGCACTTCGGAGACTTTGTCGTTCGAGCGGGAGTTGTAAAAGCTGTAACAGATGGAACAAATTTTCATGATTGATAAAAGACAGGGTCTTCCTGTCTTTTTATTATGGGAATGAAAACTGGCCTTGGGTTCCTGAAATCCAGTATCCATGCGAGCGGAATGCTGCCTCAAAAACCGGGAAAGATTTAAATTCATATCCTCACAGCAGAGAAAATCTCTCAATACCATGAGCGTTTTTAACTTTAATAAGGGAAAAAGAAATGACAGAGAAACATTGAAAACGAATGTACGTTCGTGTATAGTGGGTTTAGATAGTACTCCCTATAAAAGAAGGTTGAAACGATGGCTGAAGCACTTAAAAATATTTATAATGAGGCTTTTATTGAAAGGTTAATTTCTGCTATAGAACAAGAATACCCTTTATTTGATTCCGAACAGTTCCGGACACTTTTTTTTGAAGATGGCTGGGAGGATTTAGCGTTAAAGCAGCGGATGAGAAAGATTACAGTGGGCTTGAAACATTCCCTGCCTGATGACTATGAGGAAGCTCTCCGGATTTTATATAAAATTGCACCGCAGTTTAGCGGCCTTGGAGGCATCATTTTCCCGGATTACGTTGAACAATATGGTTTGCAAAATTGGGACAAATCCATGCATGCCTTGGCGTACTTCACTGAATTTTCCACATCAGAATTTGCAGTCCGCCCCTTTTTACTAAAAGATCCAAAGCGCATGCTTGAACAAATGCTGACGTGGTCCACTCATTCAAATGAGCATATAAGAAGACTTGCGAGCGAAGGGAGCAGACCAAGACTTCCTTGGGGAACAGCGGTTCCTTCAATAAAAGAAGATCCACAGCAAACATTGCCGATTTTACAAAACCTGAAAAATGATTATTCGTTATATGTCCGCAAAAGTGTTGCCAATCATTTAAATGATATATCCTATACCCACGCTGACATTGTATTAAGAATTGCAAAAGAATGGAGCGGAATGGATAAAAAGTCGGATTGGATCATCAAACATGCCTGCCGCTCATTGCTGAAAAAAGGAAACAGAGAAGCCCTTGCCTTATTTGGATATGCCGATGACAATCCAATAACAATTGACCGCCTAACTCTCCATCCTGATGCAATCCAGATTGGAGACAGCATTCAAATGACATTTGAACTTTCATCAGACAGCACGATTCCTGTGAGACTAGAATACGCGATTGATTATGTGAAAGCCAGAGGACAGCGTAACAGAAAGGTTTTTATGCTGAAATCAACGATCATGAAGCAGGGAGAAAACCACATCATCTCAAAAACTCATCATTTTAAAGACTTAACAACAAGAAAGCATTATAAAGGAATACATATGTTGTCGATTATCGTAAATGGTGTGGTAAAAGCGGAGAAGGATTTTATGGTTGGATAATATCGATAAATAAGTTCGCTGCCTGCAAAAATAAGAACGATTTCTGGCAATAAATGAAGTAAGTAATTTAGTAATGTTTTAGAGATTATAGGAGCCAGCCTTTGATTTGATAAAGGCTGGCTTTTTTTGTAACGGGTTCTGTTCAGAGGTGCAAAACATTAAAACAGCATATTAACTAACACAGTGTTTACTACGCCTACTAGCAGTATAACTGGTGTGTTTTATCTTGTGAAATAACCTGTACACGTGATCTGCCTAGCATCTTTTGCAGAGTAAATAAATTTGACATTATCTCTTTTGAGGAAGATATACAAGGGGATTTTTTTATTGATACCGACACGGACAGAATATATACTCCATCATATTGAGCAAAATCATACAAACACCTTATTCACAATCGGGGGCGTTAACCTAAGAAAGATTAACGCTCTTCTTTATCAATAGTTCAAATATCTAGTGCTATATATATTGACTAGCAACCGATTGTGAATACAATGATAGATGAAATTAATGGATTTTATCATCAAATACTGATTACAGGAAGAAAATGTTCGAAACAAGAGTTAAAGCATTAGAAAAAGAGTCGGCAAAGCGACCCTCCCTAAGAGTCTCCGTGTTTAACTTAATAAGTATTTATTCAATGCTTGTTGTAAAGTTCCCAATGTTTGTGCTTTTTCATTTAATCTCATTCCCACGCTTATCATATTTTTAACCACTTCAGCTCTTAACCCGGTAATCACAGTTTCACATCCCATTAATGAAGTGCCATCAATAATCCTCATTAAGTGATCAATTACTTCCGGCTCCATTTTCATAATTCCAGACAAGTCCATAATCAATGTTTGAATCCGTGTTTTTCCAATCTCTATTAAAACTTTTTCCTCGAGAATATTCGTTCGGTAAAGATCAACCGCACCAATTAACGGCAAAATACTTATAGTGGGTGTTATTGGTATTATAGGCACCGAAAGATTTTCAACTAATTCTTTTTGAGCCATTATCAATGAATCTTTGTATTGAGAGTATGTAATAAAAAAACCATTTAAAAACCGGTCTACTTGATTATTTACTTGTTTTTCTACCGAAAAAAATTCTTCAGTTAAAACCTTGTTCGTTACCTCGTTATATTCTTGTAGGAACTTCCACAAGGTTCTTCGAATGGCTTGCACCCACTCTAATTTGAAAGATAATGGAATTGCGTGTGTCGCCCAAGCTATACCTTCTTGTTTAGCAAATGATTGAAGTTCTTGTTCTTTACCCTCAATAATATAATGAATCAGCATATGGGCATTATTTATCAGGTCAATATTACCGACCGTTAAAATTTCTTCAATTTTTTCTTTCACATTAAACGCTTCGTTTAATAATGAATCTTCAAAATTCTCTTTATTCTCTTGGATGAATTCCAGTAGTTTATATGATTCTAGTGAACCCTTCATAATTTAATCCCCCTTATTAAATGCCTAAACTACCCTGTAAGTATTATTCTAATACTAAAAGCTTCTAATTTAAAGGTAAATTGGAAGTAACTAAGTTGGAAATAATTACTGAAAAAGAAGTGAGTTTGAGAAAGTTATTAAATTTAATAGGTGCCTTAACTTTTTGAGGTTCAGCTATAACAAACGTAACAAATCCAATTCCTTCGAATGAATACAAAGGATTTAAAAATGCGGGATAAATAAAGCATTATCTATTACTTTATTAATTTAAATTAAGGATCTCAACAAACGTGCGAGATAATTGAAGAACTGAGGGAACTCCATATCAAGTTGGAGTTCCTTTTCTAATGTGTTGTAATACACCGGGTAATGAATGGCGTTAAAAATATCACCTCATTAGCAGGACTTTGTTGAGCAGCAAAGTCCTGCTAATTCCTATGCGATTTGATATGTTCAATTTGCACAGGAATTACTAGTAAACCCTTATAAATCAACAAAGAAGCATATCAATTCCTTCGGATTAGTATGCTAATTGATAGATTATTCACGGTATTATTTAGCGGTTTACCTATCAGCCGAACTAGTTAGTCTTTTTGTCACTGCTCTTTTTCCCCTGAATGATCCTAAAATTTATTAGATATGGAATCTATGAATTTACAATTAACTAAGTATTAAACAAAGATAGGAAGCGCTGTACTTAAAGCTTTTTTAAATAAAATTTAACCTTTGATAGATCCTGATTTTAACCTTCATTGATTAAGATAAACATGAAAGCGTATAAGGAGGGTGGATAATTAAACGATCAGAATAGAAAAGAAATCCTGCATTAAGTACGGAATTTTTATCGATAGATCTAATAAAGGAAGCAGGGAAAAATATGAAAATAAAAAAGATAACGAGAAATATTCTATTAATCATAGCAACAGTTCTCATTCTTTGGATTACTTACCATCATGTTATGAATATATTTGAGCAAAAAAAGTACCAAGCTGCAGGGGAATTGGTTGAAGTAGATGGCAAGAAGATGCATGTCTACACAAAAGGGGATGGTGAACATACAATTGTCTTGTTAAGCGGCCTGGGAACAGCGGCACCCGTGCTAGATTTTGAGCCTTTGATTAATAAGATGGCTAAGCACAGCAGAATTGTAGTTGCAGAGCCTTTTGGATACGGCTGGAGTGATCTGACAACTAAGGAGCGGACAGTGGAAAACATAGTGGAAGAATTAAGAACAGCTCTAAAGAATGCGAATATAGAAGGGCCCTATATATTAATGCCCCACTCCGTTTCCGGAATCTATACGATGTATTACGCCAATAAATATCCAGAAGAAATTAAAGGTATTATAGGGATCGATTTAACTTTGCCGAAGGCTTTGGAGTATTTTAATGAATCTCCTCCAACTTTGCCCAAGTATATGAGCTTTGCTGCCCGGACTGGGATAGCAAGACTGGCATTATCTATTATTCCTAATGAGTTCCTCCCAATAGCACACGCGGGAACTTATTCCGAAGAGAATTTAAAGATGACCAAAACCATATCTGCTTGGAAAGGCTATAATCAAAATGTCGTGAATGAAGCAAATGAATTAAAGAATAACATAAAAAAAACAAAAGATATGTCATTTCCTCCAACTATTCCCGTCATGATCTTCACTCCGGATAAAAAGGAGGCAAATGAAGAAGGCCGATCCAATAAAACTTTTTATCAAACGGAATTAAGAAACGTTGCTGAAAATAAACTCGTTATCTTAGACGGGCACCACTATCTCCATTGGACGCGGTATAAAGAAATATCCGATCACGTTAATGAATTCATTTTGAATGGCTCTTTTAGTAAAACTTTGTTGCAATAAGAACAGATGTTTTTTAAAACCATAAGTGGAGCGGAAAGGAACGGACAACATTTATAATTTAAAACAACAATCTATGCGAAATCAGTATTTTGAAAAGAAATGTTATTGGAAATAAAAGGCGGTGTAAAAGTTTCTTCGAAATGAGAGCATTTATTTCTCATAGTATGACATGGCATGATAACACTCTAACAAAATGATACAATTATGATAATTGATTTTTACAAGGGGAATCAACGTACATTTCTTTATACATCGGCAGTTTCTTAAACATACACTGTTTATATAAACAATCCTTGATAATAGATGAGAATTACCTTCAAGAAGGAGTTAAGCATTTGAATAGTAAATTAAATGAAAAAATCATTAAAGATAGATGTGGAACTGTCTCCTTCAAAAAAGGAGACTCTTTTTATCGGGGGAATCATGTGATATTTGATCATTATGGTCCGGAAGGTTGTGAAGCCACGGTTACAGGTAAGGAAGATTTTCATGTCGTGATTGAAAAGGATGAGAGCGGAGGTTTGCGAACTACATGCAGCTGTCCAACGCTTGCTTCTTATCAAAAGGATTGTCAGCATATTGCAGCCGTTTTACTTTCGATTTATGCACACCAGCGACAAGGAACAAGTCCTGCTGATTCAAGCGACAGGCACTCTGAATCTTCAACAAATCAAGCACTGACAGAGGGCTTGCTGACCATTTTTCATGATAAACCTATCCGATCAAGCAGACAGCAGCTTCACTTTGAAAAAAGACAGGTGCTGGGTGCGGAGTTTGTTTGTAAGCCCATCAACATTTCTGAAAACGAAAACATGTTTGGAATACAACTTAAGATCGGTCTGGAACAAGTGCAAAATATCCGTCATTTTCTTGAGCAAGTGAAAGCTGGTATGCCTTGCCTGCTATCAAAATCATTTAAGTATGATTCAAACCTTCATTGTTTTCAAAATGATACAGATGCTGTGATTCAGCAGCTCATACAAGTTATTTATGATGAAAAGGTGTATATGGACGAGCTGCCAGGAAAATCAGATTATGTAAGCAATAAGAATATTTTGCTTATTCCTCCATCTTCATGGGACAGGCTTCGTCCTTTACTGGAGAAAGCGCCTAAAGTGAAGCTTGAGTATGACGGGAATATATATAAGGGCCTTAGCTTAATGAACGAACCACTTTCATTACAGTTTGACTTTTCTGAAGCGAGTGGCAAAGGCTTTCAATTGACGATCAATGGGCTAAAACAAATGGTTGTACTGAATTCATATAGGTCTGTTCTATATGAAGGAAAGCTAGTACAGATGAAAAGTGAGGACTGTAAACGTCTTTCAGACCTAAAACAGATGCTGGAAGCTTCAGGAACGAATCAAATTCCGATTCCGCTTGAGCAAGTAGAGTTTTTCATGGAAAAAGTGGTGCCAGGTTTGAGAAGACTGGGTAATGTCCAGATCTCTGAAGCAGTTTCAAAAAAGTTTTTAAAAACACCGTTACTAGCAAAGCTATATTTGGATCGTGTGAAAAATCGCCTGCTGGCGGGACTTGAGTTTCATTATGAAAACTTTGTTATTAATCCTTTGGAAAGGCGTGAACTTCCTGCAGGCTCTATGCTTATAAGGGATGTGGAGAAAGAGGAAGAGATCCTTGCGCTAATGGAGGATAGCTTATTTGCCAAGACGGACGGCGGATATTTTCTGCATAATGAGGAGCTTGAGTATGAGTTTTTGTACCATGTCGTTCCCAAACTTCAAAAGCTTGCCCAACTATATGCAACTACCGCAGTGAGGAATCGGATTTTCAGAAAGAACGCCCGTCCTCAAGTTAGGGTGAGGGTAAAAAAAGAGCGGACTAATTGGCTGGAGTTTAAATTTGAAATGGATGGCATCTCAGAAAAACAGATTCGTGAGGTTCTATTGGCTCTGGAGGAAAAACGCAAGTATTATCGTTTGCGGAATGGATCGCTCATGTCGCTTGAGACAAGGGAATTTGAAGAAATCAACCGGTTTCTGAATGCACTGCCGGTCCAAAATGAAAATCTGGAAAACGGATTGAATTTCCCGATCGTCAAAGGTCTTCAGCTGCTTGATTCTGCCCATGATCATGCATTCAAGTTAGAAGAATCATTTCTTCAATTCATGGAAAACCTTCGCAATCCGGGAAAATTGGAATATGAGGTGCCAAATGGTTTAAATTCAATCTTGCGGGACTATCAAAAGCAAGGCTATCAGTGGATGAAAACACTTGCCGGTTATGGGTTTGGAGGGATTCTTGCGGATGATATGGGGCTTGGTAAAACGCTCCAAAGCATCACTTACATTCTATCTGAGCTTCCTGACATTCGTAAAAAGAAGCTCCCGGTTCTTATTGTTTGTCCATCTTCTTTGACGTATAACTGGCTAGGTGAAATCATGAAATTTGCCCCGGTTTTAGAAGCTGTTGTCATTGACGGCAATAAAACAGAGAGGTTCGAGATTCAAAAGCACGCAGCGGATATGGATGTTGTCATTACTTCCTATCCGCTGCTGCGGAGGGACATCAATATGTTTGAGAAACAACCCTTTCACACGGTGTTTTTTGATGAGGCACAGGCATTCAAAAATCCTGTGACACAAACAGCGAGAGCGGTAAAGAAGATAAAGGCAGAAAATCGCTTCGCCCTCACTGGTACCCCGGTTGAGAATTCACTGGAGGAGCTGTGGTCCATCTTTCACGTTGTCTTTCCTGAACTGTTCCTTGGATTAAAGGAGTACAGTAACCTATCAAGGAAAAAGATTGCACGAAGAATCCGTCCATTTTTGCTTCGCAGATTAAAAGAGGATGTTCTCGCAGAGCTTCCAGAAAAAATCGAGTCGACGGATTCAGTGGAGCTGACCCCTGAACAAAGGACCCTGTACGCTGCTTATTTGGCGAAGCTTCGGCATGACACGCTTAAGCATCTGGACAAAGATAGTCTCAGGAAAAACCGGATCAAAATTCTCGCTGGGTTGACTCGGCTGCGGCAGATTTGCTGTCACCCCGCTTTGTTTGTGGACGGCTATAAAGGTAGCTCAGCGAAATTTGAACAGCTGAAGCAGATTGTAGAGGAATCCAGACTTTCTGGAAGGAGGGTGCTGATTTTCTCCCAGTTTACAAAAATGCTTGAGCTTATTGGGAGAGATTTGGCAGCTCAAGGGATTCCTTTTTTCTATCTCGATGGACAAACTCCATCAAAAGAACGTGTGGAGATCTGCAATCGATTTAATGCAGGCGAGCGTGATTTTTTCCTCATTTCCTTGAAGGCAGGCGGAACAGGTCTCAATTTGACTGGCGCTGATACGGTAATCCTCTATGACATTTGGTGGAATCCTGCAGTCGAAGAGCAAGCAGCAGACCGCGCCCACCGCATTGGCCAAATAAATTCTGTACAGGTCATAAAGCTTGTCAGCAGAGGGACAATCGAAGAAAAAATGAATGAACTGCAAGAGAAAAAGAGACAGCTGGTTGAAGAAATTATTGACTCTGAGGAGAAAGAGTCTACAGCTCTTACCGAGGAGGACATTCGGGAAATATTGATGATATAGGCGTAGTTATGCGAAGTTCCAATCAATCTGCTAGTTGCTGCTTTATAAAAGGGTCTTTTCATAAATATTGTTGCATTTAGACAAGGTGTCTATTGCTATTAGTGGATTGCAGCGGAAGGAAGGGACAACATCTTAATAAAAAACAAAAATATATGCGAAAACAGTCTTATAAAATATTGAAAGTGTTCCGATTCTAACGGGGCTACAACTGTTTCCTCCATTAAGTCATTTTGAATCTAGGTACATTCCCTGCACAAGTGAATAGGATATTTTTATAAACTGTGAAGGGAATGTGAAAAATGCACTATGCTCCTTATATGTATTCTTATCAGTATCCATATCAATACCCATATTATGTGAATGGGCCAATGAATGCCTATGGAAGACAATCTGTTTACTGGACGTATCCTAATGAGATCATGCATGCAAACAGCTTTGATTCTTTTCGCTCTTCAGGCGGAGCCGGGAATATTTTACTAACAGATTACGGACCAAATCCATTTACCGTAAATATCAATGAAGCAACGAAGCAAAACAATACTTATCGTACGGCTTTATGGACAGGAACCCATTTACAAGTGACTTTAATGAGTCTCAATGCTGGTGAAGATATCGGTTTAGAAATGCATCCTGACGTTGATCAATTCCTGCGGATTGAACAAGGCCAGGGAATCGTACAAATGGGCAAGAGTAAAAATGACTTAAATTTCAAAAGAAATGTTTATGATGATGATGCGATATTCATACCTGCGGGAACATGGCATAATCTAACCAATACAGGTAATGTTCCGCTGAAACTTTACTCGATCTATGCTCCTCCTAACCATCCATTTGGAACTGTTCATGTCACCAAAGCAGATGCAGTGGCTGCGGAAGAAGGAAGCGGTCATAGCAATGGAAATACAGCTGTTTTTGGCAGGACTCCAGATGAATGGGTACAGTACACGGAATTTTTGGTAAATGAAGGGTTAGAGGACGTTAAAAGAGGAATAAATGCTACACACATTCTTCAAGAATTTATTTTAATGGGAGTTCTTGTTGGCAAGGGGTATTCCCCTGAAAAAGCATATGAAACAGTTGAAGAATGGGAACGGACGGGAGAATCCAAACTTCTTCAGCAAAGCAAAAAGATGTAAAAGATTATGTTAAGAGAAATAAATACTTAAAAAATTGTTAAGGGTTTTGTCGAATCGGCAACCCTTTTTATTTTTACACACAAAATGTTATATCCACAATCATGGACACTTTATGGAGGAGAAATGCTCTGTATTATAGAAGTGATGGGTATAGAAAAAATCGGTTTTTACTAGTGTGCTGTTTTTGTAAATGATAACTGTTCAAGGAGGAGACAACATTGAACCGAATTGAATTCCTTTTAAAAGTGCTCGATTCAACGTTTGATAAGGAGAGCTGGTATGCTCCGCTTAAATATGCAATGGAAGGAATAACAGCAGAACAAGCAAGTTGGAGACCCCCGGAAGAGGCAGCTAAAACAATCTGGGAGAATGTTAATCATCTCATTTATTACAAAGAGAGGCTTGCCGCTCACATGGAAGGCCGTGACTGGACACTAAATCTCAGTGGGGACGAAAACTTCTATCTCACCGAACAATCAAATGACGAGAAGGATTGGAAAAAAGTCGTTGAACGAGCTGTAAACGCTCATCGCAATTTAAGAAAGATCCTAAGTGAAACTTCCGTTGAAGAACTTGACCAAAATGGTCTTGAAGGAAAACTGCTGGATATCTTTCTTCACGACGCATATCATACGGGTCAAATGATTCAAATCAGAAAAATGCAGGGGTCGTGGCCATCCCATCGCTGATTCGTATGTATAAACAGTTTGTTTTAGTGAATGAAATGATTATTTAACCACAATAAAACTGATTGAGGTACTTCCCCGACCTTTAATTTTGCCCATAAAAAAACTGCACCTCCAAAAGTTAGACCATGTCTAACCTTTGGGGTGCAGTTTTTTTATCAGTCATCTTTTCTATCTGAATCATTCATATCTTCCGGATCTTCAACTGGATCCTCTGGGTCTGGATTTGAATCTTTTTCATCATCTTTATTCATTGTATCATTTTCATCTACACCTGGTGCTTCATCATTTCCATTCTCATTTTCATCCATGCCGGGTTCTTCCTCATTTTGTTCTTCTTCAGGCGGTGCCGGATCCTGATCATCATTTGTGGCACACCCAGCAAGAAGGAAAGCTGAGACTAATACACCCATAAGCAGTGATAACCATTTTTTATACATAATAAAACTCCTTTCTATTTACATTGTTTTTACTATTTCCAGATCAGATAGAACTTATGTAGACAAACCGCAAGAAAAATGAAATCTGTCATTTGTATTCATAAAAACCTTAAATGAGGAAAATCTAACAAAAATAGGATGGAAAGAAAGGGACTGGAAATATGAAAGAAACACTTGAAACGATCCAGCATTTTTTTACTGAGCATCTTTCTGCGCCGCATAAAATTCCTTCAGTTGAACCTGATGATGACGGTTACAGGGCAGTGGTTGAAATTATTGAGGAAAAAGAATATATGAGAAAATACGCACGAGATGAAATGGTAGGCGTTTATGAGGTGAAGCTGAACAGCGAAAATGAAGTGATTTCTTATTCGCGCATCTATTTAAAAAACAGGGGGGAGACAGGACATTGGGAGTAAGTCCAGAAAAAAATGGATTATATGTATTTTGCATCGCTGAGAATAAGAGCAGGAAATCAGAGAGCATTTTTTTTGCCGGCAAGGAACGTGATTTGATTTTCCTGCATTATCGTGAAATGGTTCTTGCAGCTGCAGTGGTTCCTCTCAATCTGCGTCCGTTAAAAGAAAACCTGCTTATGCACCAGAAGGTTATTGGCTCTCTTTTAGAAACAAGTGATACTGTCTTTCCGTTTAGCTTCGGACATGTGATCAGGTCAAATAAGGAAGCAGCCTCTCTGCTGCAGCGTCTATATCCTCAGCTTAAAAATATGTCCCCGCTAATCAGAGGGAAAATAGAAGTTGGACTGAAAGTGATCGGTAAAAAGGATTGGCTATTAAAAAAGCTGGGAGAAGCACAATCCGGGCTGAGCGGGGGGCCAACAAGCACCAAGGAGCGTATAAAACTAGGTGAAATGGCTGAACACTTTTTTCTGAAAGTAAGGAAACAGTTTGATCTGAATCTTCATCAAAAACTTTCATCTGCTGCTGATCAATCCAGACTGAACAGCATTTTAACCGAAACCATGCTGCTGAATGCTTCTTACTTAATCAAAAAAGAGGAGGAAGCAGCCTTCGATCGTCTAGTGGAAAGTCTGTGTGAACCTTTGAAGGATCAAGCTGACTTTATCTATACAGGGCCTTGGCCAGCATATAATTTTGTTGACATCAGGCTTAAGGAGGAAAAAAGCTCATGATTTCCATTCTTTTATTTCCATTAAAGCTTTTACTGATGACAGCTGAAAAAGTGAAGGAGGAGGCAGACCGGGAGCTTTATGATGTTGGGGTAATACAAAGAAAGCTTTTGATGCTTGAAGTTCGGCATGAAAACGGCGAGTTGGCTGATGACGAGTTTGAACAGCAATATTCACAATGGCTGTGCAGGTATGAAGAAGCCAGAGAAAAGGAACGTCATGCATGGACGGATTGGATAGAATACACATCAGATTAAGATCATGCGCTTGAATAAATGACTAGATGATATTGAACTGACTGAATTTGAGGGGTAACAGAATGGGCGATTTGATTTATTTATATGGATTGATACCAACGGAAGAAGAGGCATTACATCAATCGTTTCCATCTCTCACAGGCTTTGATGGAAAACGAAAGCTGTATACCATTCCAATCGACAATGTCACAGCCGTTGTGTGCGAACTGGATTCTGATGATTATTCAGAAGAAGCCATTAAAGACAAGATCGACAGTGATATGGAATGGCTGCAGGAAAAAGCACTCCATCATCATGAAACGGTTGCTGCCCTTTATAAAAGCTTTACGATCATTCCGCTGAAGTTTTGCACGATTTATAAAAATGAAGAAAGCCTGCAGCAAACGATTCAATCGAATGTCTCACGGATTGAAGAAACCCTTTCTATGCTCCAGGGAAATGAAGAATGGAATGTGAAAATCTATTCGGATGATAAAGAGCTGAAGAAGCAGATAAGTGAAAACAATTCTGCGATTGAAGCGAAAAAAAAGGAAATAAGCGAGCTGCCGCGCGGAAGACAATTTTTCGAAAAGAAAAAGATTGATAAGCTGACCCAGGATGAGCTTGAAAATGAGAAGAATCGAGTTTGTGAACAAGTGCATGAAAAGCTGAAGGAGCACTCGCTTCACGCAGCTATTAAGAAAAATTGGAGCAAAGATGTCACAGGTCTAAAAGAAAACATGGCATGGAACAGCGTGTTTCTTCTTCCGATTTCCAGTGTGGAAAACTTCCTGAAAGAAATAAAACGGTTTGAACAGGAATTAGGAGGCACCGGCTGGAGGTTCGAAGCCACAGGCCCATGGCCGGCATACCATTTCTCCAGTTTTTCATCGAAGTGAGGGATCTGCCAGATGTCTCTTAGAGAATCAGTTGAAAACAAGGATATTGCACTCATTGATATTTTAGATGTCATTCTCGATAAAGGTGTGGCAATCAAAGGCGATTTAATCATTTCAATTGCAGGTATAGATCTTGTGTACTTAGATTTAAGAATTTTAATTGCATCCGTTGAAACACTTGTTCAATCAAAAGCAGGCAATCGGAAGCCCGTCACATCTGATCAATTTGATAAGCAGAGGGAGGAGTTAGCAGGTGCAGCAGGCGAACGGAACAAATGGCAGAATCCAGCTGGATCCTGACAATGCAGAGCAGGGACTTGCGCAGCTTGTCTTGACCATTATTGAGCTTCTAAGACAAATTGTCGAGCGTCATGCGATGCGGCGGGTGGAGGGCGGAACGCTTACGGATGAGCAAATTGAAAATCTGGGAGTTGCCCTGATGAATCTGGAAGACAAAATGGATGAACTGAAAGAGATCTTTGGTCTCGATGCCGAAGATTTAAACATCGATCTCGGTCCTTTAGGGAATTTGCTCTAGCTTTCATATTGTATTCGATAAGGAGGAGAAAACATGCTGTCAGAACATTCTCTGCAGGCAGGTTCCATAGTAGATGTTTTAGAAAGAGTTTTGGACAAAGGTGTTGTGATTGCTGGAGATATCCGCATCAATCTTGCAGATGTTGAGTTATTAACGATAAAAATCAGATTAATCGTTGCTTCGATTGATAAAGCAAAAGAAATTGGACTCGACTGGTGGGAAACTGATCCATATTTTAGTTCAAGAGCTTCGCTGCCGGAGCGAAAACAGGTGGATGGCAGAGACTATCCGTTAGATATTCTAGATTTAGAAAGGTTAGTTTAAGGAAGGGAGTGACTGGATGTGCGTCATGAAAATCATCAGGATCCCGTTCTCGAAACCCTCGTCATCACAGCAAATCATCATGATATAAAAGTGAATCTTCTATTGACCGTGGATGGGGTGCTAGTATCAGGAACAATGATTTCAGCAAAGGAATACTTAATGGAATGCGGGAAGCGATTTGAGAAAAATGAAGACGATGAAGCAAAATTACTGAGCCAGAAATTTTATGAGGCAAGTAAAGGCGCAGGAGACCATAAATCTGCTGCTTATGTTCATTTGAAAAATGTGCAAATTAAAGGCAACCAGGTTCCTTCTTCTTCCTATTGGAGATGCAGGATCGAAGATGTGAGCGGGTTTGTTATAGGCAATTGAAAATAGTGATGAGAGAAGGGATTAGGATGCATGTCAAAAAAAGCAATGATGGATCAAGCCTTGTCGAAGTCATTGACAGAATATTGGATAAGGGCATTGTCATTGATGTCTATGCTAAGGTATCAGTTCTTGGATTAGAAGTGATTACGGTAGAAGCACGAATCGTGATCTCAAGTATTGAAACGTGGCTGAGATATGCAGATGCGGTGGATCTCCTTAAAAATGGAGAAGACGAGCCTGATCAGGGGGGACCAAAGGAGCTCCTGGATCGACTGTTATTTCCGATTTAATGATCAACTTATATATAGAAGAGATTCATGAATATATTTTTAATAATCATTAACATAATGTTCACGTTTACAATGATGCAATAAGCTGATGAAGTGATAAACTAAAAGTATAAATTGGATGATTTTAGGGAGGAATCAGCATGTCACATTTTGGTGAACATTTAAAACATTATCGTGAGCTGAAAAACATGAGTCAGGAAGAACTTGCTTTTAAAGCGCGTCTTGGACGCCAAACCATCGAAAAGTATGAATCCGGTGAAAAAGTGCCTGACACCCAAACCATCTTAAAACTCTCTACGGTCTTAGATGTCCCTGCATCAGAACTTGTTGATAAGGAGAATTTTCAAAAGAAGAACAAAATAAATTAATCATTTATTTAAAAAAGCGTTTCCCTCAATTCAAGGGATACGCTTTTTTAGTGTAACAACTGATTAGTAATCAATCCAACAAAGACAGCTGCTAACAGGAAAGCAGGAATCGAAATTAAAATTTTACTCAGCAAACGGATTTTGCTGAAGCGTTTAGATCCTTTTTTAATCAGCTTATAACTGAAATAAAACAATGCTCAAGAAATAACGATGACGATGAAATCTATTAAAGTAAATGGTTTGCCTAAATAAGGGTCAATACATAGATTAAAGGTAATAAGTGCACTGAATAAGATGAAATGATAGTAAAAAAACGCACTAGACTCATAAGATTATTCTCCAATACAAGTATGTTTATTCTTCAAATTATAAACTTGATTGGCAAAAATGTAATTGGCAGGAATGTTTTTTAGGAAAATAATCCTTTTATAGTAATAAATTCTACAAATATATTGTGAAAATATGGGTGTAGGTGTAATTACACTATATGGTGAGGTCAGGAGTGCTAGTATGTTTATTAAATGGTTTTTATATTTCGGATTAGTTCCATTTGCTTTATTCCTTCTATCTGTTATTTTTTTAAGTGCTGAGCTAAATCGTATATTCATAGCTTCACTTATAGTCTTTATCGCAGGTGGTTTAGTGGCAGGATGGCTGAAATCCAGAAAGCCGAATGAAAATGATTTATTGATCGTTTCCCTGCCGCTTGCGTATACAGCGCTGCTTTGGGCAGTTTGTATGCTTGTAAGCGGAGGTTTTATCGGGGACGGCGCGTGGCTTTATTACGGAATTTTTCACATGGCCTTTGCACTGGTTTTTTCTTTTCATCTTTTGAAGGAGAAGGAAGAACCTTTTTATGGGCACCTCTTGCTTATGAAATGGCCTTACTAGTGCCGGTGCTGATTTCCCTGTTAGTAAATAAGCGTGTGTTCGCTTTTTCCCTTAAAAAAGGGATCGCTATTCTTTCCATTATAATAATAGGAATAGGCACTGGAGCTGCTGTTCAAATGAATCGGAATAAAACAGTGCTCCCTTCATATGGCTATGAGTATGGCGGCGGGTTTTCAAGTACGGATCTGACACCTTATGACGTGACAAATCCTGATAACAAGCTGCCAAAACTGAAAAACGGTTCAGATTTTACGATTGAAAATTCGAGTGAAATGCCTGTTCTTGACGGGGCGGAAGCCGCCTATCCTGTGTATTCAGCATTTTCAGAATCGACCTACAAAAATGTCCGGTCTGTCGTCTCAATGGAAAAGGAAGTTGTCAGCTTTACGAATACCATTTATGCCTATGAACGGCTGCTGTCTGGTGAGGTCGATCTTTACTTTGGAGCTAAGCCGTCAAAAGAACAAAGGTTGATGGCTGACGAGGCAGGGAAAGAGCTTGTCATGACACCGATTGGAAAAGAGGCTTTTGTTTTCTTTGTCAATCCTGGTAATAAGATTGATAGTCTGTCCGTATCTGACATTCAAGGCATTTATTCAGGTGGAATCAATAATTGGTCTCAGCTTGGGGGCAAGGATGAAAAGATAGTTGCTTTTCAGAGGCCTAAAAACTCTGGAAGCCAAACACTGCTTGAAAAGATTATGGGGAATACGCCGATTGAAAAACCATTAAAAGAGGAAGTGCCTCAAGGAATGGGCGGCATCATAGAGCAAGTCGCAGATTATCGGAATTATGAGAACGCCATCGGGTTTTCTTTCCGCTTTTTTGCAACGGGAATGAAGGAAAATCAAGACATTAAGCTTCTTGCAATTGATGGGATCGAACCGGATCCGGAGAATATTTCAAGCGGGAAGTATCCTTTTACCGCGAATCTTTACGCCATCAGCTTAAAATCAAATCCCAATAAAAACATTGACCCGTTTTTGGAATGGATGAGAGGGCATCAGGGTCAGCAGATTGTTGAAGAGATTGGGTACATAAAAAACTAGTCCTCTTTAAGACATTCTAATAAAAACTATTCAAAAATCCCTTCAAATCAAAGAAGGGATATTTGATTGCGGATGCAAATTTATGGAGTTTGGCTTAACCCTCTTTTGAAAGCTTCTAAATGATTTCTGGAAGCATTACCGAGACGTTTCAAGACTGTTTTTACATCTGAGGGCAGATCGGCGGCTGCAAATTTATCATACATTGCAATGTTATCTATTTCTCCATCAACTCCAGCCTGAAATGCATCTTTCAAAGTGTTCGGAGCTGAAGTATATTGTTTAGCTGTGTTTTCAGGCACCATGATCTTGTACTTTTCAAAAAGCGGAAGAAGGGCTGATATGTGCCTTTGTTCTGCTGTTTTTATTTGAGTGAAGGGTCTGATTGATCCAAACTTTTCAATGATCACGTCATATCTTGCTTGAGCAAGATATTCATCTTGCAGAGCGTAAGTCAGCGCTTCGTCCAGTGTGATCGCAGAATCCTGCAGAGCACCTTTAGCTCCGTAATCCGGTGGAAGCGGTGTCGCTGCATGAGCGTGAGGAATCATAAAAGTAAAAAGGGATAAAGCTGTGATAAAAAGAGCCCATTTCTTCAACATTATATTTCTCCTTTATTGTTAGTCATGCAGTTATGTTTTACAAAAAGGATTTTAATATGTATTTTTTTTGAATCGATAAGTAGGGAGATTGGATAGTCAGCTGTTCTGACTGTAAGTTTCTAATTCCTTCTTTACCTAAAAATTAGCTGCTCATTTAGGGATGATACTGTTTCAGCTCACTCCTAAATTAACAAATTGGGTGTCTACTATGACGACAAACAGCCCCTCTTTAAAAAAAGAAGGGCTGTTTGTCATCCATCTTAACGTCTGCTTTTTTCTCCGCCTTTTTGTCCGATCTCCTGGTAAAACTCCTTATCGTGTGAATCAGCGGTGGCTTGTCCACCTTTGCGTCCAGCTTCCTCACGGCTCATTTTTCCGTTATTGTCAGAACTGCTGCTGTTATTTGATTGATTTTGATTGGAGGAGCTTGCCTGCCCGCCTTTGCGTCCAGCTTCCTCGCGGCTCATTTTTCCGTTATTGTCAGAACTGCTGCTGCTATTATTGGATTGATTTTGATTGGAGGAGCCTGCTTGTCCGCCTTTGCGTCCAGCTTCCTCGCGGCTCATTTTTCCATTATTGTCAGAACTGCTGCTGTTATTTGATTGATTTTGATTGGAGGAGCTTGCTTGTCCGCCTTTGCGTCCAGCTTCCTCGCGGCTCATTTTTCCATTATTGTCAGAACTGCTGCTGTTATGATTCGATTGATTTTGCTGAGCGGCATTTGCCTGTCCGCCTTTTTGTCCGATTTCCTGGTAAAATTCCTTATCATGAGAGTCTGCTGTAGCCTGTCCGCCCATCCGGCCTGCTTCTTCGGGGCTCATCTTGCCATTGTTCTGGTTAGCCATCATACATTCCTCCTAAGAAATTGATTTTTAACTACGCTGTTTACTTACCCGCCTCTGAAGGGATAAAACGGAATTTAAATAAAAAATTCCAAAAGAACTAGTTGGAAACTGTTAAATAGATCCAATGAACCAAGAGTAAAAAGAAATTATAAACGAAGTCAAAGATGTCAAATCGGTCTTTTATATAGATAAAGACTGCATCCAGTTAAGTATTTGGTAGGTTCAGAGGTGCAGAACAGTAAAGCGCACAGTAATTCGCATACTATATAACAGCTAAAATGGAAATAACAGTTATTCCATTAATGCTTTTTTTGATGTTCCGCAATCGGGCGCAATTCTGCAACAAGAATTGTGCTCTTTTTTACGTTAAAGACCATTTTCTAGAATAAGTAAAGGAAATATAAAAGGTAAATCGAATCTATAGAGGATGTACAGTTGAAATTGCAATGTTTAAGCAATATACATTTGACCCTTCATTAGAAGAGGGGGCTTCGAAGAAATATATTTCATCTAAAACGGGGTGTGTAACTTGGCTAATAAAGGTTTAAAGGAAAGTGAATCGCTAGAAAAAGTCATAAACAATGAGGGATTTTCAGGAGTTGTTTTTGTTAAGGATGACAATGAAGTCCTATTCGAAACAGCGTCTGGTTATTCCAATCGGGCTGAAGAACGGTTGAATACCGTACATACACGTTTTGGGATTGCTTCAGGCTGTAAGTTGTTCACTGCGATCGCGATTTGTCAACTCGCTGAGAACGGAATATTATCCTTTGATACGCGACTCAATGACTGTTTGGATGTAGTATTTCCGCATTTTGATGAAAATGTAACGATCCATCATTTATTAACCCATAGTTCTGGAATTCCAGACTATTTTGACGAAGAGACTATGGATAACTTTGAAGATCTTTGGAAGCGAACACCTATGTATCTGTTAAAGAATTTAAACGATTTTCTTCCATTGTTTAAAAATGAAAAAATGATGTTCAAACCTGGAGAGAGATTTCATTATAATAATGCTGCATTCCTTCTATTAGGGCTGATTGTTGAACAACAAACAGGCCATTCTTTTACCGACTATATTGAAACAAATCTTTTTGAAAAATGCGGAATGAATGACTCAGGATACTTTTCATTTGATCGGCTCCCCAAAAACACAGCTTGCGGATACATCGACTATGAAGATGGGACATGGAAAACGAATATCTACTCGATTCCAATTAAAGGTGGTGCTGATGGAGGAGCCTATATCTCTGCACCGGATATGATCAAACTTTGGGAAGCATTATTGGATTATCGTCTATTAAGTGAAAGATATACTGAACTGCTTATGACTCCACACATTCATGTAAAAGAGGGGGTCGATTACGGGTATGGGATTTGGATCAACAAACGGAACAATACCATATTCAAGTATCATGTAATGGGATACGATCCTGGGGTGAGCTTCCATTCAGCGGTATATCCTGAGTCCGGGATTAAACTTGCAATCCCTTCAAACAGAAGTACAGGACCATTTAAAATTATGAAAGCGATAGAGGAATATTTTGAGGTTTAACTCCCTTGGTGGTATTCCATCTCGCATGGGAACAACAGTGTCCATGATGGCAATTGGTTCACTTGACTCCAACTGTTTTCGGAATTATGTAAGCCTGGTGTTATAGGTTTTGAGGGATACTGAAGGCAGCGATTAATGAAGATATTCTTTGGCTTGAGTTCGCTGGATTATCCGAATGTATTTTTTGTAAAAACTATTAAGCTTTGTTCTTATATTTTTGTTTCAGTTAGCATAAGATGGATCGCTCTATCTTTATTATAGACTTGGGCAGTTAAATGGAATAATGATGTTTGTTCACATATTGGTAAGAATACCTTACCTAATTAAATGTTGTTTTTTAGAATTTCGCATTTACATATAATGTTAATCCGAGTATGATAGATTTAATAATAAATGCGATGAAGAGAAGAGTAGATAAGATCCATTCTTTCTAGAGAGCTCCGTTTGGTGGAAAGGAGCAAGAATGCTTTGTTGAAACAAGCCTCTGAGTGTCATATCGGAACCTCATGGGGATGGTATGACGGGAGCTCCCGTTATAGAGCTAAGGTATAGAATGATTGTACTTGATAAGATTAATATGGCGACATATTAATAAACTGGGGTGGCACCACGATTATAAAATCTCGTCCCCAAGACTTAGGTCTTGGGGGTGGGATTTTTTTGTTTTGTACATAGTTATTTTTTTCTACAAATTGAGTTTTTACGTGATTTAGAGAGGAGATAATAAAGAATGGTTTTGATTAAGAATTTTGCTTCTTGGAAATATCCATTCATTCTATTAATTGGAATCGGAGTTTCAAATGTTGGGGAATGGATTTATTTTATAGCACTTAATTTAATCGTGTTGGATATGACCGGTTCACCCCTTGCCGTATCAGTCCTTTATATTATTAAACCGTTGGCTTCTCTAGTAACGAATTTTTGGGCGGGGAGTATGATTGATCGAATAAACAAACGAAAACTTATGGTTTTTCTTGATTTATTCCGTGCTGTATTTATAGCTTTTTTACCTTTTATGTCATCCATATCCCTAATTTATTTAGTTGTATTTATCATAAATATGGCGAGTTCTATGTTTGGTCCAACTTCAATGATTTATATAACAAAATTAATTCCTCAAGAAAAAAGAAAACAATTTAATTCCCTGCATAGTCTAGTTACATCAGGTGCATTTTTAATTGGACCAGCAATTGCAGGGTTATTATTTTTTATTGGTACGCCGATATTTGCCATTTATATAAACGCAATAGCATTATTTATTTCAGGAATTATTACACTATTCATGCCTAATATAGAAAAACAAACAGTTGCTTCATCATCAAATAATAGGATATCGATAGCAGTAATAAAAAATGATTGGATTTCTGTCGTTGAATTTAGCCTGAGATATCTCGTTACATCATGCTGATTTATTTTTTGTTCAGTTGTGTAATGGTAGTAATGGCGAGTGCCGTAGATTCCCTTGAAGCAGCTTTTGCCAAAGAGGTCCTATTTTTGTCAGACAGTGAGTATGGCTTTTTGGTTACAATTGCAGGAGCTGGCATTATAGTTGGATCTATCATTAATTCCTTAATAGTTAAAAAACTGGAAACATCCATATTAATTGGTTTCGGGACTGTTTTAGTTTCAACTGGGTATATTATCTATGCTTTTTCAAATTCTTTTATCGTTGCTGCAATAGGTTTTTTTATTCTAGCCTTTTTTATTGCTTATGCTAATACCGGCTTTCTTACATTTTATCAAAACAATATACCAGTTGATATTATGGGTCGTATCGGGAGTGTCTATAGCTTAATACAAGCGGTTTTAGTCATAACAATCACTGGCATTATGGGAGTGGCAGCTCAGATTACTTCAATTGAGACAGTTGTCATTTTAGGTGTATTAATCATGATGATATTATCCATAATCTTATGTGCTTTTACTTTAATACCTGCAAATAAACAATTCTATGAAGCTGAAGCTGCTGAAGCTAGGGGTCTTTAATCCGAGACTAATGGGCTTCTCAATGATCTTCAATTAACCGATCTAATAGAAGCTGCTGGTTATTCCATTAGGAGGCTATCTAAAATAAGATGGTCCTCCTTTTTTTGTAAAAATAGTCATTGTGCAACTGAAGATTATTTGAAATAATTGGTATTAAAAATGAGGTTCAATCAAGGGGAAGATTCTAGGATTTTACATACTAATGTTGTAGGTAAAGTTCTGGTGAAAGGTTTGAAAGAGTTTAAACTTCGGCAATTTGGGGAGATTGCAAAATTGAGAAACTCTTTTTATATGGTTAGGGGCTTCTGAACTAAGGGGGATTTTATGGAGAAATTATTGAAGATAATCACAAGCATTTTTCTACTGTATTTATTAACAGGATGTATAGCGGAAGAATATGATTTTACTCCTCCTGCTGTTACACTTTCAACTTCTGATAGTATCCAATCAGAAGAGCTAAAAGAAGCGAATGTTCGTTGGACAGGTGAAAATAGCAAGCTTCTAGAGAGAAAAACAGAGGATTTTCTCTCATTTGCCAGAGAACAAAAGCAGTTGTCCTTTACTGCAGGACAACGAATAGACCTTCTATTTGACAGCGAAGATTTTGTGGTGGAAGAGTTAGCCGTTTCAGTTTGGAAAAATGATGAAAAGATTGAATTAGAATTAAATGAACAGCGTTCCTTCTACTTTCCAAAAGAAAAAGGGAAATATGCAATTGTAGTGGAACTAGAGACTGATAGAGGATCCGCACAATATGTAGGAAATATTGATATTAATTAATATCAAAAAATAGGGAAACTGCCAAGAAGGAGGAAATTTTTATGCTGTTTATGATGATTGTCAAAGCCTCGAAGAATTCGGAAGCTGGAAATCTCCCGAGCTCTGAGCTCATTGAAGCCATGACGAAGTACAATGAGGAATTAGTTAAGGCAGGCGTGCGGGTTGCGGCTAAAGGACTTCATCCAAGTTCAAATGGGATTCGCCTTTCGTATCCGAAACCAGGGGAAAAGCCGGTGGTTACGGATGGCCCATTTACGGAATCGAAAGAATTGATTGCCGGGTTCATTCTGATTGATGTGAAGTCGAGGCAAGAAGCTATCGAGTGGGCCATGAAGATGCCGGACCCGCAAGGACATGGGGAAGGTCAGATTGAATTGCGTCAAGTATTTGAATAAATGAGTCTCTGGAGCTGACCAAGAATCCGGAAATGTTGGCCAAGGAACCGGAATGACGCGAGAAATCTGAGAAGGGAAGGCGATCGTGATCCCCTCTAGAACCAAGCGTACCATTGAAGGAATTTGGACGGTCGAATCGGCTAAATTCATTGCAAGTGTTGCTAGTATCGTTCAAGATGACAGTCTTGCGGAGGATTTGGCTCAAGATGCAATGGTAAACGCGCTTGAACATGGCCGGAGTCAGGTATTCCGGAGAACCTGGGAGTCTGGCTCACGACTGTTGCCAAACGTCGGGCCATTGATTTTCTGCGTCTAAACAATTTACGTGATCAAAAATATGAGGAAATTGATCGCAACATGGAATTCAAAAAAAAACGGATTATGATCCAATTGACGAGGAGATCAATGACAATCTCCTGCGTCTCATCGGTGGCGTTTATCCAAGAAGGGATTGACGCTCTTTTTATTGAATTCTATTTACAACTTCTAATTATGGTTATAAATAACAGCAGAAATTTGTTGAGGTGATATAAGTTGAGGTGATATAAGTGGTAAAGTTACGAAAAAATACCTCCTGCAGAAAGTGAAATTGAAGGAGAAGTTAGTAAGTATGACAATCACATTTAAAGAAACTGCCAAACTAGAAGTTCAAGCAGTCAAAGCATTGTATGATAATGTAAAATGGTCAGCCTACACTAGTGATATGCCTAGGTTGATGGAAGGAATTAAAAGTTCTCTGATGGTTATCACTGCCTGGGATCATGGAAAGTTAGTAGGGTTAATTAGAGTGGTGGGAGATGGAAAGACAATCATATATATACAAGATATATTGGTGTTAAAGGCATATCATAATAAAGGGATTGGCTCTCAACTTCTTAAATTAATGTTATCAAAGTATACTGACGTTAGACAAAAAGTATTATTGACTAATGATGCAGCAGATGTAAGAGCTTTTTATGAAAAACACGGATTTTCCTCCTGTGATAAAGGAGATTTAGTATCATTTTCAAAAATTGATTAAATTACGCTTATTCCACCATCGGGGGCGTTTGTTTGCAATAAAGTGTGAGCATTCTTAACATATTAAGGACTTGGGCAGGATTGCGGAAAAAAGGAGGTGCATATATGCCTAATCGTACAAATGAGGAATTGTTAGCTGGAGGCAACGTCACAAAAGTATATAGGTCAGGTAATACAGTTAGACGGGAAGTAAAGTCAAATAGCAAACAAATTCATGCACTGTTAAACCATCTTGAAAACAAAAGGTACGATTATGCTCCTAGACACCTTGGTATCGATAAAAATGGAAGAGAGATACTATTATTTATTGAAGGAGAAGCTGGTAATTATCCTTTAAAAGAATACATGTGGTCCGATGATGTCTTAATAGAAATAGCGAAAATGCTCCGTTTCTATCATGATTCTGTAAGCGACTTTCCATTTGATGATAGTTGGCAATCATTAGATAATACCCCGCAACATGCAGAGGTATTATGCCATAACGACTTTGCAGTATACAACATTATTTTTCGTAATGAAAGACCAATAGGTATTATTGATTTTGATGTAGCTGACCTGGTCCACGAATTTGGGACATAGCTTATAGTCTTTACACTTGTGTTCCATTAAGTAGATTTTATCTTTCTGAAAAAGGCGGGAAAGTTTATTATGATTCATTTCAAGATGCCAACCGTATTAAAAACAGAGTTAAATTGTTTTTTGATTCTTACGGTGAAGGTTTTGCAGATAATTATATAGAAATGGTACTGCTGCGTTTAGAAGGATTATGTAAAACAATTACAAGAAGAGCGGGTGAAGGTGACCTTGCTTTTCAAAAGATGATAGATGAAGGTCATCTTAAACATTATCAAAATGATATTAAATTCATTTCTGAGCATAGGAATGACTGGACTTAAATCTTTCTTTCGTTAAAGGTTGCTATTATTGAAGAACTGAGGGAACTCCAAATCAAGCTGGAGTTCCTTTTTTTACTTTGTTGTAATACCAGTGCCTCAATTAGCGGGAATTGTTGACCAGCAAAGTCTTGTTAATTCCTATTCTATAAGATAGGTTATTTACCGTGCTATTTATCAGTTTTCACCTTTCAGCCGAACCCGCTGCCAGTTAAGGTGCAGTCTTCGATTTGCCCAATACCTTCATTCGGCTTGGAGCGGAAAAAAAGCTGTGCAGCAGCATGCCAAGCATAATGAGGAAAATACCGATCAGTGTTATTCCATCCGGAAGCGGAGCCGAGAGAAGAAGCACTTCACCAAAAAGGACAAACAGCACTTGAGTGGATTGTGTGGCTTCAACTGAAGCTAATTTTCCTTCATCATTTCTTACCCGATCTGTCGCAATGAAAAATAGTGTAGTGGCAATCACACCCGAGGATACGGCGACGATAAACGACTGTGTAATTTGTTCAGCAGATGGCGGACCAACTTTTATTAATCCATAGACTGCAAGAAGCAACCAGAAGGGAAGACTAGCAAGCGTCATCCCAAGCACACGCTGAAAGGTATCGAGTCTGCCTCCGCACACTTCCATCATTTTTCGGTTTCCTAAAGGATAGGCAAAAGCTGCAATAACGACTGGAAGAACCCCTGCTAGCAGCTGATTAACGCTAATATCCGTCCCATTTTTTACTTGAATCAGGACAACACCTGCTAAAATAATCATTGAAAAGCAGAGAGCCTGCACTGGAATCCGTCTTCTCGTTTTAATCGAATGACTCTTTTCATAGAAAAAGGGAGTCAGCAGGATTCCGGCAACAATCGTCAGCTGCCATGTACCGGCGACAAGCCATCCTGGACCATAGGCGGCAGCGTATGTAATTGGCCCGTAAAACAGGACGAATCCTGAAAAGCTCCAAATAAGCCATTGAAGCGGATGGGTACGCATTTCTGCAAGCAGCAGTTTGATGTTTTTGCGGTAAATGACGATCACCAGTAAAAAGGGGACCATAAAAAAGAATCGGAGAGATGAGCTCCATAACCAGCTCCCCCCTGAAAGTTCCATTGACCGGTTTAAAATAAAGGTGACGGCAAAAAACATGGAAGCAATAATTCCAATTGCGATTTCTCTCATAAAAAACCTCTCCTTACGCAGCAGACGTGCAATATGTTATACATGCGGTACTGTTTATTATACGTAATTTTTGAAAAATTGAAATAAATAATTGGAAACATTTATTCAATATGGTAAGATGGCATAAATTTTTCAAAAGGAGAATCCGTATGATCAATTACCATAACCGCCGCTTTGTCTCAGTAGAAAATACTTCAAATGGGGAGGTCTCCTCAAAAACTGTTTTCACGTATGAACAAAATGGACAAATTCTTTCAGCTGCCTATGGCGGCGGAGAAATCGTTAAAGGAACTTTAATTGGACTTGTAAATGATGATGGAACTTTAGAATTTAAGTATAATCATGTCAATGTAAACAATGAAATCAGGGGAGGGCATTGCTTTTCGAAACCAGAGGTGTTGCCTGACGGCAGAATCAGACTGCATGAAAAATGGCAGTGGTTTGACCGGGACCAGACAGAGGGTGAGTCCATTATAGAGGAAATCGATTAGCAGGTTCCGTCTCTCTTTGTACACACAATTTTTCAAAATACCAGTCTGCCTTTCTACTTTTTTTCTTGTTATGATCATTAAAGAATTGAACAAGAAAGGCTGATGAAAATGTTTATTACATTTACAAAAGAAGAAAAAATGATGATGATTGAAGATATTCAGCGCTATTACTACCGGGAAAATGGCGATGAAATTGGCGAGCTTGCGGCTGAAAATCTATTAGAGTTTATTAAAGAATCCATCGGACCACACTTTTATAATCAGGCGATCAAAGATGCAAAAAGTTTAGTAGAACAAAGAATGCAGACGATGGAAGAAGATCTTTATGCTCTTGAAAGATCGATCAAAAGATAATTTATTCTTAAGCTTACAGCTGCTGTAAGCTTTTTTTGAACAAAAAAATTGCGAATTCCCTGCTGTAATGCTATCTTTTATAAGATTATAGAAAAAAGGTGGATTCGTATGACAAAATTATTTCCTTCAAACAAGCTGAGTGCCATGCTGATGATGATGGCATTTGCATTAGTTATGGCCGGATGCAGCAGTTCTTCTGAGAAAAAAGAAGAAAAAACGGCATGGGATACAATAAAAGAAGAAGGCAAGCTGACGGTTGCGACTTCTGGCACACTTTATCCAACGTCTTACCACGATTCAGAAACAAATGATTTGACTGGATATGAGGTAGAGGTCGTCCGTGAAATGGCGAAACGCATGGATCTGGAAGTGGAATTTTCAGAGATGGCATTTGACGGCATGCTGACGTCTATTCAAAGCGGAAAAGTGGATATCGCCGCAAACGATATTATGATTAATGATGAACGAAAAGAAAAATTCGATTTTGCAGATCCTTATAAATTCTCATACGGAACTGCGATGGTCCGAAAAGATGATCTTTCAGGCATCAAATCATTGGAAGATTTAAAAGGGAAGAAAGCAGCTGGAGAAGCAACGACTACATACATGGCGGTTGCACGTAAGTACGGAGCAGAAGAAGTCATTTATGACAATGCTACAAATGATCAGTACTTAAGAGATGTTTCAACCGGAAGAACAGATGTTATTTTAAATGACTACTACCTTCAGCGCCTTGCAGTTGCAGCGTTTCCTGACCTGAACATTACGATTCATCCTGACATCAAGTTCAACCCAAACAGTCAGGGCATCATTATGAAAAAAGGGAATACCGAGCTGAAAAAGAATATTGATGCTACAATTAAAGAAATGCTTGAAGATGGAACAATTTCCGAGATTTCAAAGAAATTCTTTGATGGAGCGGATGTATCTAAAAAACCGGATGTTGAGTTTGAGTAACTGGTAACTGAAGAAGGTGAGTGCGATGGGAGATATTCAGTGGGAATACGTTTTTAATTATGAACTTGCTGTGGAATCTTTTCCATATGTGATCCAGGGTATCTGGAACACACTGCTTATTTCCTTAGTCAGCATGGCAATCGGTTTAGTGCTCGGTTTTTTTCTTGCACTCGGCCGAACTTCTAGATACTCTTTCCTCAGGTGGCCTGCGAGAATTTATATTTCGTTTATGCGGGGTGTTCCAATTCTTGTTATTCTTTTCATTCTGTATTTCGGGTTTCCGATCATCGGCATTGAATTTACAGCCATCACAGCTGCTTTAATTGGCTTCAGCCTAAACAGTGCAGCTTACATGGCAGAAATTAACCGTTCCGCCTTGGCATCTGTCGACCGGGGACAATGGGAGGCGTCCAAATCACTTGGACTTTCCTACTGGCAGACAATGAGAGGGATTATTTTGCCGCAGGCATTCAGAATTGCGCTGCCTCCGCTCTCAAACGTGCTGCTTGATCTGACGAAAGCATCCTCACTCGCTGCCATGATCACGGTGCCTGAACTTTTTCAGCAGGCTAAAATTGTCGGCGGCAGGGAGCTTGACTACATGACAATGTATATTCTCGTAGCCCTCATTTATTGGGGAATATGTTCTCTTTTGACCGTTGTCCAAAATTACCTTGAAAATAGGTATAAATACCTTTTATAAAAATAATGACATGTTTGAAGAGGCTGGGACAAATGGTTTTCAGCCAAAGAAAAATCCGAACTATTATGTGAAATTCCAACTTGAATTTCGTTTTAGTTCGGATTTTTTTCTTTGGCTCTTGTCATAAATATTGTTGCTACAGGACTAAATGTTAGAAACCTTAAGTGGATTGCAGCGGAAGGAACTTGACTCCTGCCGGAAATAGAGCAAAATGGGAGACCCCGCAGGCAAAGTGCACTGCCCCCTATAAATTGGACACTTTATTTACTAAGCAGCTTGCTCAAAACTAGTTCGATAAGACACTGGACTTTTACGTTGTAATCGTGATTTGATTCTCAAATGATTGTAGTAGTGTATATACTCTTCGAGTTCTTTCTTGAAGTGGTCTATACTCTCGAATTGTTGTAAGTACAGAAATTCTGATTTCAATATCCCGAAAAAGTTTTCTATAACGGCGTTGTCGTAACAGTTTCCTTTTCGAGACATGCTTTGAGTAATGTGATTTTCTTTTAATATGTGCTGGTATCGAGGCATTTGATAATGCCAGCCCTGGTCAGAATGAAGTAAGAGTTCGTCGTTTTCGTTCACGCGCTGTAGGCCTTCTATCAACATCGTCTCTACTAAATCAAACGTAGGCCTTGTATTGAGCGTATACGTGATAATCTCGCCATTAAACAGGTCCAGAATAGGGGACAGGTATAATTTCTGTCCAAACAATTTAAATTCCGTGATGTCTGTCACCCACTTCTGATTTGGTTTTTCGGCCTTGAATTTACGATTTAAGATGTTTGGAGCTGTTTTTCCGACCCCGCCCTTATAGGATTTGTACTTCTTCATTCGTACGATGCATTGAAGCCCTATCTCTTTCATAATACGAAGGACTTTCTTCTTGTTAATCATATACCCTTTGGCTTGAAGGACATCTGTGATACGGCGATGGCCAAGGCGTCCTTTGTGCTTACGGTAAATGAAGCGAATTCTCCTTTTCCACTTGCGGTCAGGATCCGGCTGTTTCCATAATTGAACGCGGTGATAGTAGGTGCTTTTCGGCAAATCAGCAATCTTCACCAGTTGGTTAACAGGGAATTCGTGCCTTAGTTCATAGATTACTTGCGTTTTGAGTGTTTTACTGATTCTTTCTGAACTAAGGCTCGCAGCTTTTTTAAATACGCATTCTCCATACGAAGAAGTTCGTTTTCTTTTTTCAGTTCTTCTATAGATGGGTCAGAGGAATTTTCTTTCTTATTCTTTTTCTTTTGATTATGAGATGACATGGCAGATGGCCCCTTTTCCTTTATTTTAAGGGCATCTTCACCACCAATCTCCCACTTTTTCTTCCACCTACGGAGCATACAAGGATCTGGTAGGTGGAAAATGGCCGATGCCTCTCGAATCGAGTAATTCGTTTCATTTGTAAATTGAATTACCCTCAGTTTAAAGGCTGGCGAATAGTTTGTATAGGGAAAGGAGAATGCTTGGTCACCATGATGTTTGAACAGCATCACCCAGTTTCGGAGAACGGAGTGATCGACTCCAACCTCTTTAGCTAATTCTCGATAACTTACTAAACCATTCAAATAACGTTGTACGGCTTGAATTTTTTCTTCTAATGTAAAATTACGCAATTGAAGTACACCTCCTGTTGTTAGATGTGTGTCCAACAATAGGGGTGCACTTCAAAGCCGAGGAGGCTCCCATGCTCCCCGCGGAAAGCAAGTTCCTGGAGCTGCAAGGAACGGACATTATTTATCATGGAAAACAACAATTCATGTGAAAATAGCCCTTTCTTTTAATGGTTTTCGCACTATTCAATGTTCGGCTTTCATTCAGGAGATGATCGTTACGTCCCAGTCTCTTTTTTTTATGCATGCATTTCTTTTTTTCTAAAGTTGAATTTCATACGAGATTACCTAATTATAGGCAGGACATAAAACATATGGAACTTTATAACTGGGAAATTGGATATTCCGTACATAGCACCTTAACAAATGATATAATTTGAACATGCTATTTTAATATATGGCTTTCTATTTTTAGGAGGAATAATGTGAATAATGAGTATACAAATAAGATTCCTGCCTTTTATTCTCTGAGGTCAGTGTCCTTAAAACTTTTTGGCTTAATAAGCGACCGGCTAAATGTGAGCACTGCTTACGTAACAAGAAGAGGGGAAACGGCCATGACGGTTCTCAGCTCCTATAATAGAGAAGAAGAAATCATCCCTGAAGGATACAGTGTTGAATACGGCGGAACGTATTGCCGTCTGATTATTATGAAAGACGAAGGCATGATGCATACTGCAGATTTAACTAAGGATCTAATCACAAGAGAATTAGAAGTGACAAGCCAGTTAAATGTGAAAGGTTTCTTAGGTGTAACTTTAAAAGATCTGGAAGGGAATGTGTTCGGGACTCTCTGTGTAATGGACAGAGAAGAAAAACAGTTTTCGGAAGATGATATAAACTATTTAAAGTCCATGGCAGACCTTTTGTCTCACATTATTGACCTTGATAAAACAAAGTATTATATGGGTTTTTTAAGTGTACCGATTATTCCAATTACAAGCGGGGTTTCTATTCTGTCTCTGCAGGGCATTGTCGACGAAAACCGTTCAGAACAAATTATGGGAGACGTCCTTCAAACTGCTGCTGATCAGGACATACGATATTTTATCGTTGATTTGTCAAAGCTGATTGTTCAAGATGATGTTTTTCCCAATGTACTCATCAATATGATTCAGGCTCTTCAGCTTATGGGGGTTGATGCAATCATCACGGGCGTCACGCCGGCTTTTGCTATGAGTCAATTCATTCATATTAATCATGAAAACAGCAGGACGAAATTTGTGACGAATATTAAAATGGCCCTTGATTATATTGGGTATTCTTTAGTTGAAAAATAATAACTTAATTAAGAGTATAAGTTAGAGGTATTGCTTTATGCTGAAAAAAAGAAACATCATTTCAATTATAGTAGTTATTTCATTTATTATTTTTATATTCTCTTCATATCATTTAATGAATTCGAGAACCTTTCAATTATTTGGAGGGTTAACCAGCAATGTTGAAACTCCTCAAAAGGCAGTGGCTCTGACCTTCGATGACGGACCAGCCGGCAATACGGACGAAATATTGTCCATTCTGGAGAAATATCGTGCAAAGGCAACCTTCTTTTTGATCGGGAATGAACTTAATAAGCATCCGGAAGAAGGGCAGATGATAGCTGAAGCAGGACATCAGATCGGAAACCATACATATTCTCACAGCAGAATGATTTTTAAGTCTCCCTCCGTTATAAAGGAGGAAATCGAAAAGACTAACAAACTAATCCGGCTTACAGGCTATAATGGTGAAATTGATTTTCGGCCTCCAAATGGAAAAAAACTAGTCTTGCTGCCCTATTATTTGAGCAACCGGCAGATGGATACAATCACTTGGAATATTGAACCAGACACATTTTACACATCCGTATCTGATAAAGTCAGATATGTGAACGAAAACATTGAACCGGGTTCCATCATATTGCTGCATCCAATGTACGATAAGTCGGGAAAAGAACTAAAAGCATTGGAAGAAATCATAAAATCATTAACTGAAGATGGTTATGAATTCGTCACGGTGAATGAATTGCAGAAATATTAGAACTAGTATGGGCAGTCACCCTGTCATGTAATAATTGAATTAAAAAGCAGCACGATAAATAAATCGGGCTGCTTTTTTGATGAAACGACCATGCAATTAGTTTTCTTCTATGATATCTAAAATCCACATTTTTAAATCAACAATCCTTAAATGATCGATGTGATGATCCGTTCCTGTCACGATTAAAGGAGCATATGAATCGACTTTGTGCATAGATCCGTGAGCACCTCCGCCAGTATGTTCAGGAGAGCTTTCTCCTATAAATTCATAGCCGGGTTCAGCATCAGCTATGAGAAAATCTCCTTTTTGTGAATGAATGGCTCCATATAATCTTGCTAGACCATCAGGGTAATTCCCATAGATAAGCTGTTTGCGTCTATCAGCTTTCACATCTAAAATATCCAAGTTCCCTTTTAAGGTCCAATTTTGATGATAACGATCTTTATAAGAACCTCCAGATTTAAATTGGAGAATTCCTTTGCGGCCTTCTGAAATTACGTTCACCATGTCGTTTTCTTTCCAGGCAATCCAGGCAATTCGAGGATCTGTCTGCAATTTATCGGCTATATTTTTTATAGAAATACCCTTATTTAATTTATAAATATATGCCATTCGTTCATTTGCAGTAATAGCAATTTCATTGTTTTTTTGAACAGAATCACCAAGCTTTACCTGCTTGTATTCTGATAGGGCATCTCTTAAATCAATCAAAGTCTTCTTTTTGTCCTTTTTTACATCAGATTGATTACCGTCTCCCATAATAAGCCAGACTGTATTTTCAAGAGCATCATCCCACTCCGGATAAGTATTTAATATTTCCTGAAGGTGTTTATCCAGCTTTTCAATCCCATCAATTGTTTTAGTTCCTTTCGTATGAACAGCATGATCATTTTCAGGCAAATACAAAATTGTAAATTCAGGAAGCAGGTTGTTTTTTAAAAGATAAGTTAATTCTTGAGCAGCAAAAGCATCATTTAGCCCTAATCGATTGATCACATGTTTATTTTTCGGATCCTGATTAATGAAATCCCCTAAAGTTAATATCTTTGGTCCTTTTGTTTTGTATTTATCAGGCAGAGAAGTCGTTTTTGCTAAAATTTTTGGAACGATCAGGGTATGCTGATCATTTCCCCTGTAAATCACAGCATTAATAGATGCAGTTTGTTTACCTCTATCATCCAGCTCTTCATGAATGGTTTTCACATCTTTACTTAAGTGCTTGTTATTAAATTGATAGAGGCTGTTGTCTGCTACATCCGTTACTCCATATTTTAAGGTTTCTAAGAACCCATTCCCATAGCTGATCACCCGCTGTTCATCTTCCTTATACCAAACCAGGCCAGGAATTTTATGTTTATCAGGGTATGTACCTGTAAGTAAAGTGCTGTCGATGGTAACGGACATAGTCGGATAGGCGCTTACCATCTCTTTACTGTACTGGCCATTTTTCAGAAAAAATTCGAGGGCAGGGGCTTTATGCTGCTTAATGGCTTTTTTTAATGGTTTGTCCATTAATGAATCCACGACAAGAAGAATCACTTTGGGCGAAGAGGCGGTTTTTGTCTGCAGTATATTTGGCGAGCTTTTCTCATGATTCGTTGTGCAGCCGGTAATAAGGATGATTGAGAGGGTTAATAGAGCTAGTGCTCGATTCTTCATACAGACTTCACCTTCTATGTACAAGTTTTCTTTATTATTTACATAATCTTTGCTTTCATGTTGGAAAATGAAATGTTTAATATAAAACTGAATAAAGATTTTTTTATAAGGGGAAGGTAAGGATGCTAAAAGGAAAGTAGACGTTTAGGATCATATGGAGTGAAAAACAATTATGCCCTCAATTAAGATAGGTAGCTGCCCTTCTTTACACTACGAAGATAATGGTCAAGGAGTGCCGATCATATTTATTCATCCTCCTGGAATGGGAAGAAAAGTGTTTTTTTATCAGCATGCTTTGTCAAAGCATATGAGAGTTATTTTCCCGGACTTAAGCGGACACGGGGAAAGTGAGACCGCTTCACAAGAGATTTCGATTCCGTATTACGCGAGTGAGATTCTACATTTGATGGATGCTTTAAACCTCAAAAAGGCTGTCTTATGCGGTTATTCAGCCGGATGTTTAATTGCGCAGCATCTTGCCATCTATCACTCTGAAAGAATTGAATTGCTTATTTTATCTGGGGCCTATCCAAGCGTTGAAGATGCATCAGGACAATTATTGCATCATTCAGGAATATACTTGGCAGAAAATCATTTGAATTTGTTAATAAATATTATTTCCAAGACTCATACAAAAGATAAAAAGCTGAGAAAGCTGCTTAGTGATCATATGAAAAGAGCAGATATAGAAGTTTGGAAGCAGTATTATATCCAGTCTTTGCAATACAGCTGTCTCGACAAACTTCATCTCATCAAGATTCCTATGCTGTTTATGTATGGAGAAGCAGGGGACTGGACGAATCATTATTTAAACCTTTACAGAAATAAATGCAAACACGCAGAGTTTTTCCTGTTTACGAATCAAAACCATCAGCTTCCAACGAGAAAGTGGAATATATTTAATGAAATTGTTACAGGATTTGTGCTGAATAGAGTAAACCTCCGGCAAGAGGAGAATAAATTTGGTTTAGGAATACGTCTCTTTTAGTAGGGGCGTATTTTTACTGTTTTTTGCAGGAATATCAAAGGGGAAGAAGAAATACAAAGAATATTGATAAAGAAGGAGAGGAAATCATGACACAGCCGTTATTAAAGGGCATAGAAGGAGTATTTATCCCTGTCAGTGATGTTAAGCGGTCTGTACAATGGTATGAGAGTAAGCTTGTTTTAAACCAATATATATTGAGAAAGAAGCTGCTGTAATGAGGATTTCCGATGAGACTGTTATTTGCCTGGTTTATACACCAAATCATCAGCCTATGATTTTCCCGGAAAATCACTTTGGTGTAGGTAAATACTTTAACTTTATTCCATCAAATATTGAAAAGACCCACAGGGAATTAATTGATAGAGGAGTTGAAGTAAATCCTATGGATGGAGAAGGACAGACAAATTTCTTCACTTTTTTCGATCCTGATGGGAATCCTTTAGGGGTATGTCAATAAGGAGATTCCATTAACGGATAGAGATTTTAATACATAAATTTGCTATGCTTTAGTAAAGTTTTTTTAGGAGATGGTGCAAATGGACAAGGTAATCCAAACCTATTTTGAGCAGCTGGAATCAAAAGACAGAGACGTTCAATATGAAGCTTATCAAAACATACTCTCAGCAGCAGAGGGAAAAGTGGACTGGGCTTATGAAGTGTGGGACGAATTGCTTGAAGGGTTAAGCTCCAAAGATAATCACCAAAGATCACGTTCAGCTCAATTCCTGTCGAGCCTTGCAATCAGCGATCCAGATCAGCGGATGCTGAATGATTTTTCAGCTGTCTGGGAAGTGACGAAGGATCCTAAATTCGTTACCGCCCGGCACAGTCTGCAGTCCATTTGGAAGATCGGGCTCGCTGGTCCTGAGCAAAAAAAGCTAGTTTTGGATCATCTGATCAATCGTTTTCAAACCTGTTTCAATGAGAAAAATTACACTCTTATTCGATTTGATATTATTCAGGATTTAAAAAACTTATATGATCATTTAAATGAGGAAGAAATTAAAGAGAAAGCATTGGAATTAATTGAAATGGAGGAAGAAAACAAATATCGAAAGAAATACATTGCTGTATGGAAAAATTAATATCTTACATATAAAGAAATGAAAGGCGTAATTGAAAAAAATAAATATGCTTAAAGAGGAGAAAATGATGATATTAGAAGCTGTATTGCTCCAGGTCAAACAAGGGATGGAGAAAGAATACGAAGATGCTTTTCGCAGCGCTTCCCAAATCATTTCATCTATGAAAGGCTATATTTCTCATGACTTACAGCGGTGTTTAGAGGTTAAAGGGAAGTATTTGCTTCTGGTCAAATGGGAGAGCTTAGAAGATCATACAATTGGATTTAGACAATCACCTGAGTATCAAGAATGGAAAGAGCTGCTTCACCATTTTTATGATCCGTTTCCAACAGTTGAGCATTTTGAAAGCGCAGACCTACTATAAAGAAAATAACTAATTTCAAATTCTTTTAAATTATGGAGCTGTTAATACAGCTCTTTTATTTTGTAAAAGACACTGCAATCTTCATCCGCTTTTTATGGATAATGATACATATATTCAACTACGATACCGCAATCAGCTCACTGTACCATTTTGCAGATTTTTTGAGATCTTTTACATGAATAAAGACAGTATTCACCATGCTGTTAATGGGAGAAACTGCAGAACGCATTTTATAAACGCCTATCATTTTTCTGTATCATTACTTCATCATGGACAAAAGGAAATCCTCTTTAATAAATTGTAAGAACGGCATTAAAAAGTAAGAAATTAGCCGGTAAAGCCAAAGGGAATATTCCCTTTAATATAGATCATTGTGCATGATGAAAAAACATGTTACTATTATGTCACACATTATATGTGACTACTTAGTCACTTATGATCAGGAACGAAAGGGCTGTTGAAATGGAAGACAAGCTTTCCACGTTGTTTAAAGCGCTGGGTCACCCGATCAGGAGACGGATTCTGGATATTCTTAAAGATTCTGCTAAAACAACCGGTGAATTAAATGATCTATTTCCGGAAGTATCCAGATATGCAATCATGAAACATCTGACCGCACTAGAGGAAGGAAACTTGGTTGTTGTAAGGCGGGAAGGAAAATACAGACTTAATTACTTAAACGCTGTTCCTCTGCAGGAAATGCATAACCGGTGGGTGGGAAAATACATGCAGACAGCGGGTAGTTCTTTACTTAATTTAAGAGCTGCAGCTGAACAAAAAGGAGAAGAAGAAATGAAATCAGCACAACAATCAAAAGTATTTCGAATCGAACAAGAGGTTTTCATAGATGCACCAAGAGAAAAAGTATTTAAGGCATTAACGGAAAAGGCTGAAGATTGGTGGGAGTTTCGGTTAGCTCCAAAGGGAGTATCATCGAAGTTTACGTTTGATCCTGTGCCGGGCGGTCAGTTTATTGAAAGATGGGGTGAAACAGAAGGCGCAGTGTGGGGGAATGTTTATTATGTCAATGCTCCAGAAGAAATTCGTCTTCATGGGCACTTGGGAATGCAGGGAGCAGTCAATAGTTCCTATACGTACCGTCTAGTTAAAAAAGAAAATGCAACCATTCTCCAGCTTTCCCATACAGCTTCAGGGCTGATTGAAGGAAACTGGGAGAAGGATCATACAGAAGGCTGGAATCATCTGCTTGGAACATTATTAAAAGAATATGCAGAACAAAATAATGAATAATTCCCTGTTGGAGGTATGAAGAGAATGGTCGACGTAATCACAGAAATAGAAATTCAGTGCACAGCAGACAGGGTTTCGCAGTATGCTTCAGACCCTGAAAATGCACCTGAATGGTATGTAAATATTCATTCAGCAGAATGGCTGAACGAAAAATCATTAAAAATTGGCTCTCGAATTGCATTTAAAGCAAAATTCCTTGGCCGGGAGCTCTCGTATGTTTACGAAATTGCAGAATTCATTCCAGGTGCAAGAATGGTCATGAGAACGGCTGACGGACCTTTTCCAATGGAAACCATTTATACATGGCAGGCGTCGGATCTGCATACTACCAGAATGACACTGCAAAATAAAGGGAATCCGGCAGGCTTTTCAAAGGGGATCGCACCTTTTATGTCTATCATGATGAAAAGAGCAAATAACAAAGATTTAAAAAAACTGAAGAGTATTCTTGAAAAAAGATAAGTGCTGAATCTTTTAGATGATCAAAGCTATAAAATCTTACTCTTCCTCCAGATTATTTAATAGAGTTAAACCATGTATAATAACTGGAGGAAACCCCTGTCAGATGTTTATAAATAACTTAATACAGCACAAATGACAAATCATAGAGCGAGGGTAAACCGTGGATTTAAATACATATGCAAAATACGATGGCACTGGACTTGCCGAATTAGTGAAAAAGAAAGAAGTAACACCGAAAGAACTGGCTGATGCAGCTTTTAAGCAGATCGAACATGTGAATCCGCTTTTAAATGGGGTGGTTCGCACGCGTCAGGAAAAAGTTTTAAAAGAGCTAACCCAGCTGGATCTTCAAAAGCAGCCGTTTGCGGGAGTTCCCATTCTGCTGAAGGATATTTCACAGGCGATAGAAGGTGAGCCTTTAACAGCAGGCTCAAAGCTTCTTAAAAATAACATTGCAGGAAGAGACTCAAATTTTGTTGCACGTTTAAGACAGGCGGGATTTTCATTTTTAGGTCATACGAACACCCCTGAATTTGGTTTGAAAAATATTACAGAGCCTGAGGTTCATGGTCAGACCAAGAATCCATGGAATACAAAGTACTCAGCCGGCGGATCAAGCGGAGGATCAGCTGCAAGCGTGGCATCAGGGATTGTACCGATTGCCGGTGCAAGTGACGGGGGAGGCTCAATCCGAATTCCAGCTTCTTTTACTAGTCTGTTCGGATTAAAGCCTACTAGAGGCAGAACGCCTGTTGGTCCAAGTGTCGGCAGGCAATGGCAGGGGGCTTCAATTGATTTTGTTTTGACAAAAACAGTCCGTGACAGTGCAGCTATGCTTGATCTTCTGCAAATCATTCAGCCGGAAGCAGCTTTTCATACACCATTGTTTGAAGGCAACTATACAGATGTTCTCAGAAAAGGGATAAAACGGCCTTTAAGGATCGCTTTTCAAACTCAGTCTCCTGTAGGAACTCCTGTCAGTGAAGAAGCGATGGATGCCGTTCATCGCATGGTGAAGTGGCTTGAAGAACAGGGGCATGAAGTTGAGGAGCGGGGAAACGGCATCGACGGTGTCAGGCTGATGGAAAATTACTATATTATGAACAATGGTGAAATGGCCGCAACGATTCTTAACCTTGAAAAAATGCTCGGCAGACCAATTGCAGCAAATGATGTAGAAATAGTGACTTGGGTGTTAAGTGTGGCAGGACATTCCGTAACCGCTGCCGAATTTACTCAGAGTCTGGCTGAATGGGATATGGCAGCTGCTAAAATGGCTGCTTTTCATGAAACCTTCGACTTGTATTTAACCCCGGCAACCGCTTTTCCGGCTCCTAAAGCCGGAGAACTCACTCAGACTGAAGAAGAAATTCAGTCGCTTCTGAAGGTCAGTGAGCTGAAGAAAGAGGAACATTTATCATTCGTTTATGACATGTTCTTAAAAAGCTTAACCGTTACACCTTTTACGCAGCTTGCAAATCTGACAGGACAGCCTGCAATGAGTGTGCCTACTCATATCACGGCTGAAGGATTGCCGCTTGGGGTTCAGTTTGTGGCACCTAAAGGGAAAGAAGACATGCTGCTTGCCCTTGCAGGACAGCTTGAGCAATCTGACCTGTGGATTGGCATGGAAGGAAATCCATTTTTCTAAGTCATAAAACGCTTTATTCATGAAATGCAGGGTCCGTGTTAAAGTTTTTGAAAATTGGCCGATATAGAAGGAAAGTATTTATTCAGGCTGGAGGATGACTGATGGAAGAAGAAGTAAAGAATTGCCCTAAATGCAGAATGCTTCAAGTGCATACAGACAGCAAGTGCCAGGTGTGCGGACATACAGTCATGGATTCCATATTGGCTTTGTATCCTTCAAGGACCCCCGGGAAACGCTTAGTTAAAAAGAAGTAACGAACACGGACTCATGGTCAGAAAATGAAGAGGCTGGGACAAAAATGTTTTCAGCCAAAGTATAATCCGAACTATTATGTGAAATTCCAACTCGAATTTCGTTTTAGTTCGGATTTTTTTCTTTGGCTCTTTTCATAAATATTGTTGCTACAGGACTAAATGTTAGAAACCTTAAGTGGATTGCAGCGGAAGGAGCTTGACTCCTGCGGGAAATAGAGCAAATTGGGAGACCCCACAGGCAACGCCGAGGAGGCTCCCATGCTCCCCGCGGAAAGCAAGTTCCTCTCGCTGCAAGGAACGGACATTATTTATCATGAAAAACAACAATCTATGCGAAAATAGCCCTTTCTTTTAATGGTTTTCGCACTATTCAATGTTCGGCTTTCATTCAGGAGATGATCGTTACGTTCCATCCTTTTCATTTTTAGGTAATAAAACACCCATTAAACAGGAAAACTATAAAAAGCGGATTCCTTTTCAAAGGTTATTATTTGATTTATATATATCTTACTTGTAAGATATATATATAATATTTCATTATCTTAGGCTGGTTTCGTAAACTTTGCTGCTTTTAGACTAGATGTTAAAACCTTAAGTGGAGCGGAAAGAAACGGACAACATTTATACTCGAAAACAACAATCTATGTGAAAACAGTCTTATCTTAAATTCACGAACCATTGAATAGTAAATCATTCATTAAAGGAGAGGAATTCATAAATGGCCATTACTATGTTTACGTCTTGCAGCTGCACATCTTGCAGAAAGTCTAAAATGTGGATGGAAGAGCATGATATTTCCTATACAGAAAGAAACATTCTTACTCAGCCTTTAACAATGAAAGAACTAAAACAGATTCTTCGCATGACAGAAGAGGGGACAGATGAAATTCTATCGACCCGGTCAAAGCAATTTCAGGAACTGGATCTGAATGTCGATGCTCTGCATCTGCAGGAATTACTGGCGATCATTCAAGAGAAGCCGGGCATCATGCGCTGTCCGATCATATTGGATGAAAAACGATTTTTAGTTGGATTTAACGAAGATGAGATCCGAAAATTTCTTCCGCGCAACATTCGGGCCTATCTATTAAAGCTTCTTGAAGCGAAAACAATGCTGCCTAATTAACGGCTGTACGGATAAAGGAGTAGTAGAAGTGGAAGAATTGCCGATACCCAACATGAATTATGACCAGCTTAAGAAAATAAAAAAAGAATTAACGCGGTTTATGATGTCTTATAAATTTGCGTTAGAAGAAATGAACACGAAAATTAATATCCTTGAACAGGAATTTCAATATATTCATGAGTATAATCCGATTGAACATGTCAGTTCGCGGCTGAAGTCTCCTGAGAGCATCGTAAACAAAATTTACAGGAAGAACTACGACCTTTCACTGAGCGATATTAAAAAGAATATTAAAGACATAGCAGGTATTCGCATCACCTGTTCTTTTTTGTCGGACATTTATCAAATCAGCGAGATGATTCAAAATCAAAAGGATATTAACGTCGTTGAATGCAAGGATTATATAAAAAATCCAAAACCGAACGGCTATCAAAGTCTGCATTTAATCGTGAGTATTCCTGTGTTTATGTCAGACCGTCAGGAAGACATCCTTGTTGAGATTCAAATTAGAACAATTGCGATGGATTTTTGGGCAAGCCTTGAACACAAGATTTATTATAAATATAATAAAGAAATTCCTGAGCGGCTCACAAAGGAACTTAAAGAAGCCGCAGTCTCTGCTGCGGAACTGGACCTCAAAATGGAAAAGCTCCATAATGAAATGACAGACTTAAAAGAAGCAGAAGAACCTGCCGGAGAGCTGTCTCAGCTTCTGCTCAACAAGGAACAATTTAAGCTTCCCATTGATTTATTAAACTCATTAAAATAAGGAACAGTTTGTGGAGATGAATGCGGATGAATAAAAAAAGAAGTGAAAATATCGTCTCCTTATTTGAGATTTTTGTTTCACTTGAACGTAAATGGATGAATGACTGGAATCATCTGAATGAGGTCGGCCTTTCGAAAACGCATATTTTGATCCTGCAAATTCTTGAAACAGAAGGGCTGAAGCGTCCGTCCATCCTTGCAGAGCAATTGCAGATTACAACCGGCGGTGTGACTGTTCTTACAAGCAAGCTGATCAAAGACGGGTTCGTCCAGAAATGTCAAAATGAGCGTGACAGGAGAGCATACAACCTTGAAATCACGGATTCTGGAAAAAATCTTCTTCATTCTGCCAGAAGCCAAATCAATCAGCAGATCCAGAAGATGTTCGGCATGCTGTCTGATGATGAAATTCAAAACCTGCGTGATATCTTTTATAAATGCTTAATGGGGCAATAACCTAAATATACATAACAAAAGAAAGCCAGTGACCTGGCTTTCTTTTGTTTAACTTTCTTCATTTGAACAAGTATCGCATAACCATAAACTTTCCGCTTCAGAGAATGTCAATTTCTTATGAAAAGAACATTCGTCGCACAGATCTTCTTTTTCTTCAAATTCTCTCATTTTCGCAGCCTCCTTTTATCGGTGTTCGTTCCTCATCCATAAGAAGCTCTCAATATTATATGTATGATTATGATTCTAGATATACCCCTTTAGAAATAAAAGGAAACATTTCCTTTTATTGCGTGAGAAAGAATGTATTTAATCTTCGTTTTAAATTCGCTTGTGTATCTTTGTTAAATATTAAACCCCTCATATATTAAGAAATTATTAAATTCATATGGGCAGAGAAACATGACTTTTTTCACTTACAAATAGCAGGATTTATTTTCTATACTAGTAAAGAACTTCTAGAAATTCAGGGAATTTGTTCTACTAAATCAAATTTTTCACTAGAAAGGTGAACATCAAATGAAAAAAAGAACGTATAGTCCTGCAAAGATCGCAGTCTCCGCTTCATTGGCATTCGCACTCCTATCCTCACCTATTTTATCGGCGCAGGTTTCTGCCGAACACCTTGGAAAAAATGCAGCAGCTTCAGTTATGAATGAACACAAACCAGAGAAAAAAGAGAAGAGCAAAAAAGATCACACGGTCAAGCTTCGCATCATGGAAACAACGGATATTCATACAAATCTAATAAACTATGATTATTACAAAAATGCCTCTTATGAAAAGGTGGGGCTTGCGAAGACCGCCTCACTCGTAAAACAGGCACGCAAAGAAGCAAAGAATAATATTCTCGTAGATAATGGAGACCTCATTCAAGGAACTCCCCTTGGTACATATAAAGCGAAAATAAAGCCTTTAAAAGAAGGGGAAGTTCATCCGGTCTTTTCCGCCATGAACCAAATGGACTATGACATTGCAACTCTAGGAAACCATGAGTTCAATTACGGACTTGATTTCCTTGATGAAGCATATGACGATGCAAACTTTCCTTTCGTTAATGCAAACGTCTATGTTGATGATCATGATGATAACCCTGACAATGACAAAAATAAGTACGCTCCATATAAAATACTGAAGAAATCGGTGCTTGATGAAAATGGAAAGCCTCATGTTATTAAAGTAGGTGTAATCGGCTTCGCTCCGCCTCAAATTAATGAGTGGGATAAAGCGCACTTAGACGGGAAAGTCATTACAAAGAATATCATTGAAACGGCAGAGAAATTTGTTCCTGAAATGAAGAAGGATGGAGCAGATCTTGTCATCGCTATGGCTCACTCCGGGTTCAGCAGCAACAAAGGAAATACAGAAGACGTCATATACTCTCTAAGTGAAGTTCCAGGAATTGACGCCATTACGTTTTCACATACGCATAAGGTGTTCCCTGCCAAATCAGAAGCTGCATTAGACGGCTTATTTTTAGGGCCTGATAAAAAGCCTTTGCCTGGTGTTGATAATGCCAAAGGAACAATCAACGGTGTTCCAGCTGTACAAGCAGGATACGGCGGAGGTTCACTAGGAATTATAGATTTAGATTTAAAGAAAACAAAAGGGAAATGGTCAATTGCAAACTCTCAATCTTCTACTCGTGAAATCTGGCGTGATGTAAAAGATCCTGTTACAGGAAAAACAGTGACTGAAAGCACTGTAGCTCCGGACAGTGCGATTGAAAAGGCGGTTAAAGGGGATCATGAGGCAACCATTCAGTATGTAAATACGCCTATTGGAAAAACAACGGATGACATTCACAGTTATTTTTCTCTCGTTCAGGATGATCCTTCCATCCAAACGGTGACAAATGCGCAAAAATGGTTTGTTGAGAAGTATGTCACAGAGAAAAAGCCAGAATACAAAGACCTTCCAATTCTGTCAGTAGGCGCTCCATTTAAAGCAGGACGCAATGGCCCTGCTGAGTACACAGAAATTAAAAAGGGCGACTTAACCATTCGCAGTGCAGGAGATCTTTACTTGTACGACAACACATTAAAGGCAATCAAAGTGAAAGGCTCTGTCGTGCGGGAATGGATTGAAATGTCTGCCGGGAAATTCAATACAATCGATCCAGGCAAAACGGAAGCTCAAGCCTTATTAAACCCTTCCTTCCAAGTTTATAATTTTGATGTCATTGACGGTGTGCAGTATCAAATTGATGTAACAAAGCCGGCAAAATATGATCCGAACGGCAATGTGATCAATCCAGAATCAAGCCGTGTGAAAGATCTGACTTATAATGGACAGCCTGTTGATCCTGATCAGGATTTTATCGTTGTAACCAATAATTATCGTGCCGGAGGAGGCGGAAACTTCCCTGGAGTAAAAGGAAGCGAGCTGGTTGTTGACTCTGCAGATGAAAACCGTCAAATTCTGATGGATTACATTTCTGAAATGAAAGAAATTACTCCAACAGCCGACAACAATTGGTCAATTGCACCGATAGAAGGAAATGTAAACGTCACGTTTACGTCATCTCCGCTTGCTGAAGGCTATATTAAAGCGGGAAGTAATATATCCTTTACAAATCAAACAGACAGTCAGGGCTTTGGGATTTTTAAATTAGAACTGGGGCCAAAAGAAAACATCAAAGTCCAGCTTCTCGGATTAAATGATTTACATGGCCAGCTGGACACGGATACAAAGGTTGGAACAGAGCTTGCTGGCAGCATGGAATATACAGCCGCAGCCATCAGACAGCATGAAGCAGAAAATCCTAACACCCTTTTAGTTCATTCAGGTGACATGATTGGCGGAAGTCCGCTCATATCAGCGCTTTTTCAAGACGAACCGACTATAGAGGTCATGGAATCCCTAGGAATGGATGTAGGAACCCTGGGCAACCACGAATTTGACGAAGGCATTGATGAACTTCGCAGAATGATGAATGGCGGAGATCATCCGAATGGCACAAAAAATTATGACGGGATGAACTTTCCGCTCGTTGCAGCCAATGCATTTGACTCAGGTGAATTAATCACAGAGCCATACGTTGTCAAAGAAGCAGGAGGCAAAAAGATTGGGTTCATCGGTGTTGTCACACAGGAAACACCAAACATGATCGTCAGAAAAGGAAATGAGACTCTGCAGATTACAGACGAAGCAGCAGCAGTTAACAAATACTCAGAAGAGCTGAAAAAACAAGGAATAGAAGCAATCGTCGTTCTGGCTCATAATCCTGCCATTCAAAACGGATATACAGATACGTTCGATGCAACAGAACTTGCAGAGAAAGTGGATGACGAAGTAGATGTTATTTTTGCGGCACATAACCATGTTAATGTCGATAAACTCACAGACAATAAATTAATCGTTCAAGCTTATTCATATGGGTCAGCCTTTTCCGATTTAGACCTTGAACTCGACCAGATTTCAGGAGAAATTGTAAAAAAAGAAGCAGAAGTTGTGACGGTTTTCCAAAAGGATTTCACCCCTGATGCGGAAGTTTCATCCATCATGAAAAAGTACGAAGATTTAGTTGCTCCAATAAAAGCGGAAGTGATGGGTGAATCTCTGACAACACTGCCAAAAGGATATCCATCGCATACAACGGAGTTTGGGGATTTCGCGCTTGGGAATTTAATCGCTGATGGAATGAAGGCCGCCATGAACACAGACTTCGCCTTAATGAACGGCGGGGGAGTAAGAGCACAGCTTGATGCAGGCGAAGTGAATTTTGGAGATTTATTCTCGATTCAGCCGTTTGGAAACGTTCTGAACAAAGTGACATTAAGCGGTGCAGATTTAGAAACGGTGTTAAATAATCAAATTACAGCGGGCGGCCTCGATTTCCATATAGCCGGTTTCAAGTACACTTATACTTATGACAGCACAGCATTAACAGGCAAAGTCGCTGATATTTTCTTACCGGACGGAAGCAAGATTGATCCGGCAAAAGAATACACAGTAGTTGTAAACAACTATATGTATGGCAATGTGAAATACGGTATTGGAGCACTATCAGCAGATATGGAAGTTGGTCAGGAGGATTTACAGGCAACAGCAGATTATGTTAAAACACTTTCAAAGCCTTTTGAATATAAAGCAGAAGGACGCATTCAGAAAGTAACAGGACAATAAATAAAGAAAAGCGGCTGATCAAAAGGTAACATCCTTTGATAAGCCGCTTTTTTTTGCAGAATCTTTTCGTGTGTTTTTTAGCATTTCCAGTTTCTCATTCACTGCTTTTCGTTCAAACAGGATCACCCAAAGCCCTGCTGCGAGAAAAATCGAAGAAATGACATCATAGATGACGTGCTGTTTAACAAATAATGTAGAGAGAATGATGAGAATTCCTGTCATTTGTGTGAAAAAGTTCAGCAGTTTACGTGAATCCTTCAATTGATTAAAAGAAAGCATAATAATCATGGTCGTCAATACGTGTATACTTGGAAAACAGTTTAATGGCGCATCTGCCTTGTAAATCATGGAAACAAGCTGCAAGAGAAAACCGTCACCGGTAATCTGCGGCCGCGGAACGGTCGTTTGAAAGAAAAAATAAGTGACAAAGCAGATGATTTCACCGATCACGATGGCGATGATTGTTTTCCAATAGATGCCAGGATTTTTCCACCAAAAATAAAGCAGCAATCCAAACATAAAAACATACCAGAAGATGTATGGAAGAATGAAGACTGGCACGAATGGGATGAAGGAATCAAATACCGTTCCAATATTCTCAGCTCCCTGCTTGCTGGCATTTAATAATTCATAGATCATCCCGAGAACAGGGAAGATCAGCAGTCCTGATAAATCTCTTATTTTAGTTATTGCTTCCTTTGACATAAATAACGCCTCTTTTGCTGGATTTTAATCTATGCTGATGCTGATAAAATTCTGTTGTATATATACCCGTTATAGGTGAACTTAATCATTTATTAATGATAAATAATAGGATTCTTGCAATCTTACAATTATTGAAAAAATTGGTATAATCAACTTAGAGTAAGAGCTTGCAAAATCTACTATACCTTCTCTCGAATGAAATTGGAATATTTCAAACCGAGAAGTAAAAAAAATTAAATAAAAAGGTGATGAATATGATTGGATTAAAGAAAACAGAAATATTTGAAGCACTTGAAAAAAAGAATTTGGCCAGATTCAATGAATTGTTGAATGAAGATGCCAGTTTAGCAGATTCAGAAAATGACAAAGGACTTACGCTGCTCGGGTTAGCCTGTCATTACGGTGAAACTGAATTTGTAAAAATGCTTTTGAACAAGGGTGCTGACATCAATGCCGCTTCACATTCTAAACTTTCATTTATTCCATCAAATACCGCTTTGCATGCAGCCATTGCCGGAAAACAGTCTCCAAAGCTTATTCAGCTGCTTCTTCAGAACGGTGCAGACGTAAACGCAATCGACAGTGATGGGCATGCTCCGATTCAAACCGCAGCATTTGAGGGGAATCCAGAGATTGCAAGTCTATTAATTCATAACGGAGCAGACATTTCCTTAAATGGAGGACAAGGAAGTGCTGCAGAAATTGCAGAACTCAAAAATCACTCCGATTTTATCAATGTACTCAAAACACCATAAAGAGAGCGTGATAAACATGAGAATGGAGCCATTAGAAGCAGCAAAAAGAATCATCGGAAAACACTACTCAACATGCAGCGCTGCTGTTTTATCCGGCAGTGTAGTCAGAGGCGAAGGCACAAATACGTCGGATCTTGATCTTGTTATTTTTGATGAATCCCTTCCATCATCTTACAGGGAATCATTTGTTGACTTTGGATGGCCAGTTGAAGCATTCGTCCATAATTTCGAGTCCTATCGCCAGTTTTTCCAAAGCGACTGCAAAAGCGGGACTCCTTCCATGCCAAGAATGGTCTTTGAAGGCCTTATTTTAAAAGGGGAAGAACGGCTGCAGCCAATTAAAAGGGAAGCACAAGAGCTCTTAGAAAAAGGTCCGGATCTCCTTTCAAATAAAGAAATAGAAACGAGGCGCTATTTCATAACAGATGCACTTGATGATTTTATTGGCAGCAGTAAACGCTCTGAAGAAATTTTTATTGCCGGCTTACTCGCTGAGCTGATCCATGAATTTGTCCTGCTTACAAATGGAAGATACATAGGAAAATCAAAATGGATTCCGCGGGCGCTCATGCAATTTGATCCTGAATTTGCTGATGAATTCACTTCCGTTTTTGACGAGTATTACCGTACGGGCCGCAAAGATAAAGTCGTTGTTTTGACGGATTCAATCTTAAAACCGCACGGCGGCAGATTTTTTGCAGGGTTTTCACTGGGGAAAAAAGAATAGAATAGGAGAGATGAATTTGTCTTTTATCATACGTCACCCGAACGAATTGGATCTTGAATCTCTGACAGAACTTATGTATGAATACATTGTTGATTTTTATCAGTGTCCAAAACCTCCAGAACAAAAAATTCATCAGCTGATTAAGACACTTCAGCAAAAAGAAAAAGGCATTCAATTTTTGGCTGAAGAGAACGGCAAGGCTGCAGGATTTGCGACTCTTTATTTCACGTTCAGTACAACAAGAGCCGAGCCTATAACGATTATGAATGATCTTTATGTACGTGGACCATACAGAGGAACTGGAGCAGCTGAAAAACTTTTCAAAAGCTGCCACACGTACAGCAAGGAGCACCAATACGCCGCCATGACCTGGGAAACAGCGAACGATAATGCAAGAGCACAGCGATTTTATAAAAAAATGGGGGGCAAAAAGGGAGATTTTCTTACCTATTCCATTTAAACTCTTGGAAAAGAGCACGAAGGAGAGCTTAAAGCAAAAGGAAGAAAGACTATCATTTCTAACACAGCAAAGAGCAAAAATAAACGCTTGGAAGGCTTCCAAGCGTTTATTTATAGAAATTTCTTGAAAAAGAATGATACACAAATCCAAGAAAACTTGCCGTCATAATAACAAAAAATGCTGTGACAATCCGTTCATCCAAAGTTCCATCTGAAAACAGCACAGGACCGATTCCAAAGAAAGCAAGCAGCATGAATAAAAGCAGGAAGACCCCATTTACAATACACTTCAAAGAATATCACCTTTTACCTTTTTCATACATCCTATGTTTCAAGACTAACTGGCGGTACAGATGTCCTCAATAAAAATGATAGCGCTTTCAAATTGTGTGGATCATCTAATTTCATGCTTCCTTCATCTATAGAAATAACCTGTTTATCCTTCACATAGAATGAAAGAAGCACGATATTCTGATTGCAAGTGAGGTGTGGGTTTCCGCATGGAGAGGGAGTACTTAATCAAACCGATGCTTGATGAAAGCTATAAAAAAGTCAGTCATGGACAAGGTGTTTATTTATATGATACAGCTGGCAAGAAATACTTGGATGGATCATCTGGTGCTGTAACCTGTTCGATCGGACATGGGGTTGGTGAGATAGTAGAGGCCATGATGGAGCAGGCGCGGGAGGTATCGTTTGTCTACCGGTCTCAATTTTCAAGCTATGCTGCAGAGGGACTGGCAAAAAAGCTTGCAGAGATGACGCCGGGTGACCTTAACTGGACTTTTCTGGTCAACAGCGGATCTGAAGCCATTGAAACGGCCATGAAGACCGCGATTCAGTATTTTCAGGAAAAAAACATGCCGAAGAAAACAAAAATCATTTCCAGGTGGATGAGCTACCACGGAATTACAATCGGTGCGCTTTCTCTATCGGGCTATCCAGAGCGCCGTTTCCGGTTTCAGCAGCTGCTGGAAGCAAATCCGGTTGTTTCTCCGGCATACTGTTATCGCTGCCCATACGGATTAAAACCCTCTTCTTGCAAAGCGAAATGTACAGGAGAACTCGAAACCGCGATTAGAAGGGTCGGAGTTGATCACGTTGCAGCATTTGTGGCAGAGCCGGTTGTCGGTGCAGCTGGAGCAGCGATTACCCCGCCGGAAGGATATTACGAAAAAATCCGTGATATTTGTGATCGAAACGATATTCTGTTCATCGCGGATGAAGTAATGACAGGCATAGGAAGAACAGGAAAAACACTGGCAATGGAACACTGGGGAGCCCTTCCTGACATCGTTGCACTCGGGAAAGGCTTAAGTGCGGGATATGCACCGGTAGCGGCAACCTTGATCAGCGACAGGGTGATGCGGCCCATTCAGCAGGGATCGAAATTAATCATGAGCGGGCATACATACAGCGCAAATCCTCAATCTGCAGCTGTAAGCCTTGCAGTCTTGCATTATATTGAAAAAAATCAGTTGAACGATGCTGCTTCTGAAAAAGGAAAGACGCTGATCAAACAGCTCCAGAAACTGCAGAAAAAAACAGAGATCATTGGAGATGTCAGGGGAAAAGGGTTATTAATAGGCATCGAGTTTGTCATGGACCAGACGTCCAAACAGCCTTTTCCGAAATCTTATAATCTTACGAGCCGCGTTATTAAAAAAGCACAGCAGAACGGGCTCCTTGTTTATCCGTCTGCAGCAGGAATTGAAGGCGGAGACGGCGATGCGATTCTAATTGCCCCGCCGCTGACCATAAATGACGAGGAGCTGAGCGAGCTTGTCCAGCTATTTACAAAAACGATTGCAGAAATAGAAACAGAAGTGCTGCCGATGTCATAAAAAGGAGAATCTGTATGATCGCAAATTCATTTCAGAAAATCAGGCATATTGATGAGGTTATAGGCAAAATCAATGACGGCTGCACATTAATGGCAGGAGGCTTTGGCGGTGTTGGCACGCCTCCGTCTTTAATTGACGCGATTTTGGAAAAAGGAGTGCGGGAGCTCGAAATTATCTGCAACGACACCGGTTTTCCGCATATCGGAATTGGAAAATTGATTTCTGCCGGGCGTGTCCGTAAAGTGATTGCTTCGCATATTGGCTCAAATCCGATAGCCGGCACCTTGATGTCAGAAGGCAAGATGGAGGTTGAGTTTTCACCGCAGGGAACTCTGGGCGAGAGAATCCGTGCAGGTGGAATGGGCCTTGGCGGCATTCTATCGGATGTAGGAATGGGAAGCGAGATTGCAGAAAAAGGAAAAGAGCTTGTGCAGGTGGATGGGCGGACTTATTTTATTGAAACAGCCCTGACGGCAGATGTGGCTATCATTTGCGGCAAGACCGCAGATGAATTTGGAAATATCATCTATAAAAAAAGTGCACGGAATATGAATCCGCTGATGGCTATGGCAGGAGAATACACCATTGCAGAAGTAGAGGAAATCGTAAGCTTGGGGGAGCTTGATCCGGAAGCTATTATCACCCCAGGTGTCTTTGTTCAGGCCGTCGTACAAACGAAAGGGGTGAACTGGAAGTGGGTATGGGAGCCGAAATAAGAGGGAAAATCGCAGAACGGGCAGCACTGGAAATTGAAAACGGCATGATTGTGAATCTTGGCATAGGGATTCCCTCTCTCGTGCCGAATTATTTAAAAAACAAACCACAAGTGATGATACAGGCAGAAAACGGCATTCTCGGCATTGGGCCAACACCTGTGCCAGGCGAAGAAGAGGAGACACTGTGCAATGCTGCGGGCTATCCTGTCACCCTGGAAAAAGGCGCTTCTTATTTTGACACAACAACTGCGTTTGGCATGATTCGAAGGGGATGCATCGATTTGACGATACTCGGTTCTCTCCAGGTAAGCGAAAAAGGAGATCTCGCCAATTGGATCGTACCAGGTAAGCGGGTCCCTGGAATGGGCGGAGCCATGGAACTTGCCGGAAAAGCAAAAAAAGTCATTGTCGTCATGAATCATGTAAACAAAAACGGCGATCCGAAAATTCTCACAAGCTGTACTCTGCCGCTCACATCCAAACAATGTGTCGATTTGATTATTACGGATATGGCAGTGATAGAAGTGATAGAGTCAGGACTTATTTTAAAAGAAATCATGGCTCCTTTTACCGTTCAGGATGTCATAAAAAGCACTGGTGCAAACCTTGAAATCGGCATGAATCTTTGAAAGGGTGATACGATGAAAAACTTGCAGGAGCAAGTTTGCATATGGATAGACGAAAATCGTAACCGGTCGATTAAATTACTTAAAAAGATGGTCGAACAGAGAAGTGTTCAGGGAAATGAGGCTTCAGCCCAAGCAGTCGTACTCGAAAAGTGCCGTCAGCTGAGGCTGGATATAGATCTCTGGGAGCCTGGCGGGAAACTTCTCAAACAGCACCCGCATTTTGTCGCAACGAGAACCTCCTTTAAAGACAGTCCTAATATTGTCGGTGTTCTAAAAGGGACAGGGGGCGGAAAATCTGTCATTTTTAATGGTCACATCGATGTTGTTCCAGAAGGAGATTTGAAGCAATGGGATGTCGATCCTTATCAGGCTGAAGTAACAGAAAACCGCCTTTACGGCCGGGGATCGACGGATATGAAAGGCGGGAACGTCTGTTTGCTGATGGCAATAGAGGCCATTAAGTCAGCAGGTATTTCATTAAAAGGAGACGTTATTTTTCAAAGTGTTATTGAAGAAGAAAGCGGCGGAGCTGGAACACTTGCTGCCATATTACGCGGATACAAAGCAGATGCAGCCATTATTCCGGAGCCTACTAAAATGAAAATCTTTCAAAAACAGCAGGGATCCATGTGGTTCAGGCTGAAAATAAAAGGGCGGTCTGCACACGGGGGAACAAGATATGAAGGAATCAGCGCCATAGAAAAAAGTACGCTCGTTGTCCAGCACATCCTTGAGCTTGAACAAAAGCGCAACGAAAAAATAACCGACCCTCTCTATAAAAGCATTCCGATTCCAGTCCCTATTAATATTGGAAAAATAGAGGGAGGCACGTGGCCGTCATCTGTCGCAGATCTTGTCACCCTAGAAGGAAGATGCGGGATCGCACCAAATGAAACGATAGAAGAAGTGCAGGCCGAATTTCAAGCATGGGTGGCTGAGCTTTCTTCAAAGGACGAATGGTTCAAAGAACATCCAGTTGAACTAGAGTGGTTTGGAGCAAGATGGCTTCCAAATGAAATCGGAAGCGATCATCCATTGACGGCCGCATTGATAGATTCCTTTAAAGAGATCATGAAAAAGGAGCCGATCATTGAAGCCTCTCCTTGGGGTACGGATGCAGGTCTCATATCTCATGCAGGCGATATTCCTTCCATTGTATTTGGTCCAGGGGAAACAGAGGTGGCTCATTTCCCGAATGAATATATCGAAATTGATAAAATCATCGACTGCACAAAAATTCTGGCTGTTTTCTTAATGGAATGGTGCGGAGTGTCAGAGGAGATGTTTTTACAGACTGACGGAGAGGGTAAATTCAAGGAGGAAACGACTAAATAATTGAGGTGTTCGCAAATGAAGCAGCATTTATGGATCAATGGACGGTATATGGAAGCAAGCAAGTATCAGGAATTAAAGTCTCCTTACACGGATGAACTGCTCGCAGAGGTTGCCATTGCTGATGAGGATCAAGTAAAAGCGGCAGTTGACGCTGCAAGTGAAGCAATCGGGAAGATGAATGCTTTGCCTGCACATAAGCGTGCAGAAATATTGCTGAAAACAGCCCAGCTTCTTGCTGAACGAAAAGAAGAAGCGGCAGTGATTATTGCAAAAGAGGCCGCTAAACCAATTAAAACGGCGAGAGCAGAAGTAGACCGCACCGTTATGACGTATACATTTGCAGCTGAGGAAGCAAGACGGCTGAACGGTGAGACTATTTCAATGGATGCTGCCCCAGGCGGAGAAAACCGCACAGCCTACACAGTGAGAGAGCCAATCGGTGTCATTGGAGCGATTACGCCTTTCAATTTTCCGATGAATCTCGTCGCACATAAGCTTGGACCGGCGTTTGCGGCAGGCAATACAGTTGTGTTGAAACCAGCGACTCAAACACCATTAAGCGCATACTTCATCGGAAAGCTTTTTCATGAAGCGGGTCTGCCTGAAGGTGCACTGAACATTGTGACAGGTAAAGGCAGCGTGATCGGAAAACATTTCACAAATGATGTGCGTATAAAAGCACTTACGTTTACGGGAAGTCCTGAAGTAGGGAAAAAACTTAAACAAGAAGCAGGCATGAGAAAAACGCTGCTTGAATTAGGTTCAAATTCAGCCGTCATTGTAGATGATCATACGGATGTAGCCAAAATTGCACCAAGATGCGTGACAGGAGCTTTTGCTTATGCAGGCCAGGTCTGCATCTCCGTGCAGCGTATTTATGTACATGAAAGTGTGTTTGAGGAATTTGTCCAAAAAGCAGTGGAGGAAACGAAAAAACTCAAGCTCGGAAACCCGCTTGATGAAGAAACAGATGTATCCTCTTTAATTTCAGGTGATGACGTTGACCGTGCGGTTTCCTGGATCGAGGAAGCGGAGAGAGCGGGAGCACACATCGCGTGCGGCGGCAAAAACGGTGATAATCAGACGGTTCAGCCGACGATTTTACTGAATGTCCCGTCTGACGTAAACCTCTCCTGCCAGGAAGCATTCGCTCCAATAGTCATCATCAACTCCTTCAAAACCTTTGATGAGGCAATTGATGAAGTAAATAACTCAAAATATGGACTCCAGGCCGGCGTATTTACAAATAAAGTTGACCTGGCCTTTCAAGCGGCAAAAGCCCTTCATGTGGGAGGAGTCATGATCAACGACATTCCAACCTTCCGAGTTGATCATATGCCTTATGGCGGAGTGAAGGACAGCGGATTCGGCAGAGAAGGCATTAAATATGCGATCGAAGAACTGACTGAACTTAAACTGATTTCATTTAATCATGCCAAGTTCTAAACTTAAAAATAGAGTGTGCATACCGCACTCTATTTTTTAAGGTGATTTTTCATCTAAAGGGGGACCCGTCCTTGAAAAAAACGTACTCGGAAATAAAAATGCTGTCTAAAAAGGACTATCGCGCTGAAGCCGTACTCGATTATTTTAATAAAAGGCTCAGAATCGATGATTATCGCGGAAAGACAGTTTCCTTGCTGAAAGATGCTTTCAAATTAGCAACAGATAATCGATTCACAAAAATGATAGTCAAAGGAAAAGCATGTGACATCACTACTCTGTTAAAGGAGCAATTTCAGCTAGAAGCCATCATCAGGAATTATTTTCACGGTGAAGATGCCTATTTTTTCACGAAATATTTAAGTGAAGAAAGAAGGCAGACAGACAGCTGGACAAAGCAGGACAGCATCATCACGGCTATCTATGAAAAAAAGAAAACCGTTCACTTGCAGTCAGGCGAATTTGGCTTTCGTCCAGCTGATGAACATGATGCAGAAAAGCTTGCAGAATTATACAAAACCGTATTTGAAGTGTATCCAACACCTCTTCATTCACGTGAATATATACAAAAAACGATGAGGGATGGCACCATTTATTTTCTTGCTGAAAAAGAAAACACGATCGTAAGCGCTGCTTCTGCTGAAATTAATGCGGCATACAACAATGCTGAAATTACAGACTGTGCAACGCTGCCTGAGGTCAGAAAGCATAAATTAATGAGAAGCCTGATCCTATTACTTGAGCAAAAGCTTTGTGATCAAGGTGTTTTCTGTGCTTATTCCATTGCAAGAGCAGAATCATTCGGCATGAATGCCGTTTTGCATCAGCTGGATTACGAATATACCGGCAGGCTCATAAATAATTGTATCATCAGCACAGATTTTGAAAACATGAATGTATGGTGCAAAGATCTGTCTGCCGGAAATTGAGCAATCGATGCCTAAAATCCGGCAGCTTACGTAAAAGGAGGGGTACCTTTGTCAAATCATAATCGGGAGCAAATCATTCATCATATTTTAGAAACAATTGATGAGGGGATTCATGCAGTTGACGAGAATGGAATCACCGTTTTTTACAACGAAATTGCTGCCTATCACGATGGTTTAAAAGTCGATGAGGTTGTGGGCAAGCATTTATTTGATGTTTTTCCGTCCCTTTCGGAGGAAACGAGCACGCTCTTAAAAGCCATTAAAACAAAAAAGCCGATTTATCACCATTCCCAAACGTACATAAATATAAAGGGCGAAAAAATTGAAACGGTGAACACGAGCCTGCCGATTTTATCAGAGGACAAAGTGATCGGCGCGGTTGAAATTGCAAAAGATTACTCGGCGATCAAGCGGCTGACAGAGCGTCTGGCCGATCTTCAAAAGCAAGTGCATTCGCCTCCAAAAGCGGAGAGATCCAATGGCACAAAGTATGTTCTAGATGACATTATTACAGCAAGCAAGAACCTCCTCATTATTAAAACACTTGTTAAAAAAGCCGCAAAAACATCTTCAAATGTCCTCGTTTACGGGGAAACAGGAACAGGCAAGGAATTAATTGTCCAAGCCATCCATAACGAATCACAGCGGAGAGATGCTCCTTTTATCGCCCAAAACTGTGCGGCTCTGCCAGAAGCATTGCTTGAAAGTTTATTGTTCGGGACAGCAAAAGGGAGCTACACAGGTGCGGTTGACAGAGCTGGCTTATTTGAGCTTTCACATGGAGGCACGCTTTTTCTGGATGAGCTGCAATCGATGCCTTTGAATCTGCAGGCAAAGCTGCTTAGAGTCATTGATGATGGCACGATCAGGAGAATCGGAAGCAGTCATTCAATCAACGTCGATGTCAGGGTGATTGCCGCCATGAACATCAGTCCTGCACAATGCCTCTCGCAGCAAAAAATGCGGGAAGACCTCTATTATCGTTTAAACGTTTTCGGCATCAATCTTCCGCCGCTCAGACAACGGCCGCTGGACCTTCCTTTACTGATTTCTTCTTTCATAAAGATGTATAATCACGAATTTCAGAAGCGTGTTGGAGGTTTAACAGATGAAGTGCATGCTCTTTTAAAGCGCCACCCCTGGCCGGGAAATGTCAGAGAGTTAAAGCATTGCATCGAGTATGCCATGAATATGTGTGATGGCAATCGTATTCACATGGGCCATTTACCGCCGTACTTGCTGAATGTGAAAGAGACGGCAAAAGAACCGGAATCTCTTCATGAAAAAATGTCCCTGATAGAAAAAGAAATCATCCAAGAAGCGCTTACAGAATGTGATGGCAATATTTTAAAAACAGCAAAGCTTCTCCAGATTCCAAGACAAACCCTTCAGTATAAAGTAAAAAAATATTTTCCTGACCAATTTTCGGCATCAAAACAGAACGCATAATTAACGGTTGTGAATTTAACGGCTTCCAGTCACATTGGCATGGTTTTTGCATGTAATAATGGTAAAGACCGAAATGGGGGAACTGCCATGAAATACGATCTATACAAGCCGAAGCGCGACTGGAAAGACATCGAACTCTGGAAAGATGTCACAGATGAACAGTGGAATGACTGGCTCTGGCAGCTGACAAATACCATCCGCACACTGGATGACCTTAAGAAAGTCATTAATCTGACTCCTGATGAAGAAGAAGGGGTTAAAATTTCAACGAAAACGATCCCTTTAAATATAACTCCATATTATGCATGGCTAATGAATGAAGATGATCCGAGATGTCCGATCCGCATGCAGTCAGTTCCGATTTCACAGGAGCTTTATAAAACAAAATATGACCTTGAAGATCCGCTTCACGAAGATGAAGATTCGCCTGTTCCTGGATTGACTCACCGCTATCCGGACCGCGTGCTGTTTCTAGTAACCAATCAATGCTCGATGTACTGCAGATATTGCACTAGAAGGCGTTTTTCAGGTCAAATTGGCATGGGTGTGCCTAAAAAACAGCTTGATGATGCGATCAATTATATCGCTCAAACACCTGAAGTGCGGGATGTACTGATTTCAGGCGGTGACGGATTGCTCATTAATGACACGATCCTTGAATATATCCTTAAAAATCTCCGCGCAATTGATCATGTCGAAATCATCAGGATCGGCACACGCGCGCCTGTCGTTTTCCCGCAGCGCATTACAGAAAATCTCTGCAATATCCTGAAGAAATATCATCCAGTCTGGCTGAATACTCACTTCAATACTTCGATTGAAATTACCGAAGAATCTAAGAAAGCATGTGAAATGCTTGTGAACTCCGGCGTGCCGGTTGGAAATCAGGCCGTTATCCTTGCAGGCATCAATGACAGCGTGCAAATCATGAAAAAACTGATGCATGACCTCGTTAAAATCAGAGTGCGGCCATATTACATTTATCAATGTGACCTATCAGAAGGCATCGGGCATTTCCGTGCACCTGTTTCAAAAGGTCTTGAGATTATTGAGGGCCTCCGCGGACACACAAGCGGATATTCGGTTCCGACATTTGTTGTTGACGCTCCCGGCGGCGGCGGAAAAATTGCCCTGCAGCCAAACTATTTAATTTCTCATAGCCCGGACAAAGTCGTGCTCCGTAACTTCGAAGGCGTTATCACGACGTATCCGGAGCCGGAAAACTATACACCAGGCCTTGCAGATGATTACTTTAATGAAGTATATCCTGATTCAGCATCCAAAAAATCACTGTCCGGAATCGCAGGTTTATACGAGGATGCCCAGTTCAACCTGATTCCTGAAGGTATTGGCAGAATCAATAGAAGAAAAACATTTGAAACAAACCCGGCTCACTCCACATTAAAAGATAAGCGGGGAAAACGCGACGAATTAAAAGATAAAAAATATCGTGCCCAGCTATTAAAATCTGAAGAAAAGAAGGCAGCAGAAAATGAGTGAGCGCTGCGAATGGTGTGAATCACAACATGCAAAGAACTCAACTAACCTTGTCCATTGGGAGCTGCCTGACGGATCTCGCGCCATCGAGATTTCAGACACACCTTGCATCTCTTGTCCGGACTGCGGCATCAGCTATCAAAGCGAACAGACCATCAATGAAATCGAAAATCAGCTCCTTCTAATTGCCGTAAAAGAGCTGCCAAACCGCGTAGCTTACGAAGAACTGATGAAGTGGAAGCGTCACCTGAAGCGCAACTACTTTGATTTCACCTGACCTCTAAGGTTTTCTTCTTGTCCAATAAACGTTATAATAGGGTCACTTTCCATACGTAATTGTGACAGGGGGATTTACCTTGAAATCTTTTTACCACTATTTAATGAAATACCGACATCCAAAACCAGCCGATGATATAAGCCAATTTGCAAACGACGCTTATGATGACCACAGCTTTCCAAAGGCTTCAGATGACTACCATGAAATCAGCTCCTACCTCGAATTGAACGGATCATACCTCCGCAGCCTTGTCGTTTTCGATGAAGCCTGGGACCTGTATGAAAACGAAATTCTTAAAAAAGCAACGTACTAAAGCAACTTACTTTGTAGGTTGTTTTTTTTTGCTTTTAGACTATTTGTTAAAGCCTTAAGTGGATTGCAGCGGATAAACTTGACTCCTGCGGGAAATAGAACGAAATGGGAGAAGGCTCGCCGAGGGGGCTTCCACGCTCCCCGCGGAAAGCAAGTTCCTGGAGCGGAAAGGAACGGACAAGATTTATATTGGAAAACAACAATTTATGCGAAAACAGTTTTTTTGTGAGAAAACGTACAAAGTGTAACGTTGTAACTAATTGAAAAGGACCTGGAAGAAGTGAATTAGTTCCTAAATTTTTATTTCTTGACAACACCTTCGAATCATCTTATATTTAATAAAGTTAATAGTTAAGTAGGTTAAATATTAATCCCATTAAGTGCACAGGAGGGGAAAATGGAAACAAGGCAGGAACTTACGTATGCATTTCTCTCTAATTACCGGAAATTAAATAAAATGACCCGGAGTCATTTGAATGAACTGCTGGATACTTATCTTCCGTTTAATGAATTTATGGTTCTTCGCTTGATTCATGAGCAAAAACATATAAATATCAGCCAGATTGCTGAGAAATTAAGTGTGTCTGCGAGCCATATCACTTCTGTCAGCGAGAAACTGATCAAAAAGGGCTATTTAACCCGCATACGCGCACTTGATGACAGAAGAGTGGTCTATCTGGAGCTGACTGAAACAGGTGAAAGTGTAAAGGCTGAAGTGGAAACGACCATTACAGAATACTTTCATCAGAAGCTGGAAAACGTAACCGATGAAGAAATCATTCTGTTTAATCGATTATTAACGAAATTACTAGAAGAATAATAGAGGTGGAACTATGGAACATTTAAGTCATAAAGAAAAGATCACGATTATGATTGCCATTATTGCCGCGATGTTTTTTGCGGCTGTCAATCAAACGATCGTAGGGAATGCTTTGCCGAAGATTATTTCGGATCTTGGCGGACTTGATTACTACAGCTGGGTATTTACGATTTACATGCTGACAAGTGCGATCACAACGATCCTTGTTGGTAAGCTGTCCGATATTTATGGAAGAAAGCCGTTTATTATTATCGGTATCCTAATCTTTTCAGTCGGTGCATTTTTAGCGGGAACATCAATGGACATCGTTCAGCTGATCATTTACCGGGGTATTCAAGGATTTGGAGCAGGGATGATTATGTCTACAGCTTTTACTGCTGTAGGAGATCTCTTTGCACCGCGTGAACGCGGAAAATGGCAGGGTGCCATGAGTGCCGTGTTTGGGATTTCAAGTGTGTTTGGTCCGACACTTGGAGGTTACATCGTTGATAACCTTGAGTGGAAATGGGTCTTCTGGGTGTTCTTGCCTCTTGGTATAGTAGCTCTCGTCTTAATTTGGAAGCTTTTCCCTTCAACTGTGAAAAAAGCAGGAGAGAAGGTCGATTATCTTGGATCGGTCTTTTTATCTGCAGCGATCACAGCGGCATTGCTGGCTTTTTCATGGGCAGGAACGAAATACGACTGGGATTCTGCTCAGATTTTATCTCTGTTTGGAGCCACAGCGCTGTCTCTGATCATTTTTGTCTTTGTTGAAAGAAAAGCGGTCAGTCCAATCTTGCCACTCGATTTATTTAAAAACAGCATCTTTACGATTTCAAATATTATTGGTTTTGTCATCGGTGTTTCCATGTTTGGAGGCGTCATGTACGTTCCTTACTTCATTCAGGGTGTGCTCGGCTATTCTGCTACGCATTCGAGCTTCCTGACGATGTCGATGACGCTCGGATTGGTTTTTGCAAGTGCGCTTGGCGGCCAGATCATTTCGAAAACGGGAAAATATAAGCTGCAGGCCATAATCGGTCTATGTATTTCAGCTGCAGGTCTATACTTGCTGTCTACAATGAGTGTAGAAACATCACAATATCTATTAGTGTTTTATTTAACATTAGTCGGATTTGGAATCGGAATCGGCATGACGGTCTTTACCTTAACCGTTCAAAATGCGGTCGATCAAAAGCTTCTGGGTGTAGCAACTGCTTCTTCTCAGCTTTTCAGATCTGTAGGAGGAACAGTCGGAGTTGCCATCATGGGTACATTGCTTAACTCACGGATGCAGGATAAAATGGCGTCCATGAGTAAAACTGGCGACACGAATCAAATGGCTGCTTCACCTGAACTTGCCGGCAAATTGGAATCTCTGCAAAATCCGCAGCTATTGCTGGATCACGAAAAACTTGATGGACTCAAAAACACGCTGCCTAAAGAAGCGATTCCCTTCTTTGAAAACGTCATTCATCAGCTTCAGGATTCACTGAGCTATGCATTATCTGGAGTTTTCATCTTTGTCACCATCACCATGGCCTTAGCGATTCTCTTAACATTCTTTATTAAAGAAATTCCGCTAAGAAGTGCAAAGGATCAGCCAGCTGTAAATAAAGAAAAGCAGATTAACACAAGTAAATTGCAGAGCAGCGAAAATTAATGGAAACCAAGGCGCAGTTAGTGCCTTGGTTTTTTTATATTCGAAAAAGAAAATTTTTCCATAATAAGCTATAATTGAGAGGAGAAAATTCGGCAATAAAGAAAGGGATGAGCTTCATGTCAAATGCGGTCCAACTGTATGATTTTCACAAGTGGTCGAATACTAGAGTGTTTAACCGTATTAAAGAATTGCCAAAGGAAGTGTATACAAACGAAATAGTGAGTGTTTTTCCGACACTGTCCCAAGTTATGGTTCACATTTACCTTACGGATGCCCTTTGGCTGAAAGTGATCAAACAGGATTCTTTTGAAAGCATTATGGCTTATCTCGGAAAAGCCCGGAAAGAGGCAGAGAATAGGAGTTTGGAAGAATTAGAAGGGATGTTTGAAAAACTGGCGAACCAATACGAACTATTTTTAAATGAACAGGCAGATCCAGAAAGAACATTCACAATCGAACACCCACAGTATGGCCAATTAGAAACAAATGTATTTGAATTGATCCAGCATGTAGCAAACCACGGAACCTATCACCGCGGAAACATCACAGCCATGCTTAGGCAGCAGGGAGTGCCGGGTGTGCCTTTAGATTATGTATTTTACCTTTATGAAAAGAAAGAGGGGCTTGCGCATTGAATAAATACGGTCATTGGCTGCTCGTTATTTTAGTAGGAATCTCTTTTTTTCCCGGCATTTACTATTTCGAATTCACGCTGCCTTTTATGATGGCAATCATCTTTGGAATCATTGGATTCAGTGCGGTTCTATATATGGCAATCGTTATTCAACTTAAACAAAAGAATAAAACCATCTAGTGGACATACATATAGAAATGAACATTCTATGACGTCTGCTCTGCATAAGTAGTTTTTAGGCCTTTCCTATCTTATAATAAAAGAAAAAAGTGTACTGGAGGTTCATCTATGCTTCAATCACCAATTGGCCGCTTCAGACTGATGGGTTTCATTGAAGGAGCATCTTTGCTGATTCTTCTTTTTATTGCCATGCCTCTAAAATATCTGGCAGAAATCCCTATGGCTGTAACGATCGTGGGATCGCTTCATGGCTTTTTCTTTATCACGTATTTGCTTATCATTGCTTATACAACGTATAAAATCAGATGGTCCTTCGCATGGGTTTTCAGTGCAGTCGCTGTAGCATTTATTCCGTTTGGGAATATGATTCTTGATGCGAGACTTAAAAAAGCGAATTTATAAGGATATAAAATAACCTTTTCGAGAGGTTATTTTTTTTGAGCAAATTAAATGGAAAAAGCAACATAAAAGAAAGGACCATCTTCCTGCTCGCAAATATAAAGAAATGAAAAATAGCATCCGATTATTCGGATGCATACTTAACAATTCCATGTAAAAAAACGGAGTATTCGCGCTGCACACATTCTCTTAATTTGATTTTTCCTTCTCTTTCTAATTCCGATACAAATTCATTAATTTGCCGTTCTTCTTCCTTCGATGCTTTTTGAACCTCAATCGAAAACAAATTGCCGCGGCTGGCATGATGAATTTTTTTCAACAATTTATCCTTATTCATTGGGTCAACCCCTTCATCCTATTCAAATTCGACACAAATGGAGATATTCCTCTAATTACTAATTATATTAATAATAAAAAATTTTTCATAAAATCGTATGATTTCAGTAAAGTAATCTCAATACATAATAGGTCTATCGGTTCCTTGTTCAGTTACGTCTTTTGCACCATGTCTATCATTTTCTAAAAGAGTAAACTAGAATTGTTCAGTTTACAGAAAATTCTAAATAAAGGACGTGTTTTTTTGAAAAAAGAAATGATAGCGCTTACTTTATCGGCAGCAATGCTTGCATCTGCGCTGCCAGTCCCGCAACATGCGGTCCATGCAGAAGCCTCACAGCTGCAGAATCTCATACCAGGGGCACAAAATGTTGTTGAAACTTATTTTGACGGGGTGAATGGAAATTATTTAACTACTAAAAATCCTATTCAATATCAAAACGCCACATTGTTTGGAAACTTAGGTCTTGCTCCTTACAATTGGGGAAGTGCTGCAGATGGGACTGGCTGGCATCAAATGAATAAACCAGCCGCCATCAGCGGAACTCAGATTAATGGTGCTTTTGAAGACGCTCAGTTTGTCATACGTGTCCCGGATAACTGGAATGGAAAACTAGTAGTAGCCGGCATTCCTGCTACTAGAAATGAAACATCAACAGATCTTTTGTTCAGCGATTTTGTTCTTGAAAAAGGATATGCGTTTGCAGCGATTGATAAAGGTACACAAGGAGAATTGGACCCTAACGATCCATTTGCCAAAGCGAAGAATGCTCTTGCTGAAAAAGATGATAGTGTCGCAGAATGGCATAAACGTTTCAGGCAGATCACCTTAGCCGCTCAATCATATTTAGAAGAAAATTTCCGCGAGCAGCTTATTTCTGCAAAAGAAAAATCAAATCCAGCTCATCATTTAGTGAGAAAAAATCACAGCGTGCCTACTTATGCTATAGGCATTTCAAATGGGGGATATGTCGTCAGGTATGCCCTTGAGCAAGACGGCCGGGAGAAAAAAGAGAATCGTCTTTTTGATGGAGGTGTAGATTGGGAAGGTGTTCTTTGGACAGAAAAGCAGCCAAACTTAATTTCTTCTCTTACAACAGTCGTCAATCATGCTGAGGATGCCATTTACGGCACTGGAATAGAGAAAGAAAAAGCCATAAAAGAAATGTATAAAGCAGGCCTTCCAAAAGGATCGGAGGAATTGTGGCCGTATCATGATCAGGTATATTGGTTCATTTCGGCGAACATTTACCGGGATCATTTTGACCCTGATGCTCCAAACAGCATTCCATGGAAAAACTACTTAAATTTCACTTCAAGCGGAGTCAGGGACAGAAGCTACGATTCTATTTTTGAAAATTACAAGTATCAAAGCCGTCCGAAAAGCGTGAAAGAGAACATAAAAGAAATTGCCAATACGGGGGATATAGACGTTCCGCTTATCAGTTTTACCGGAACGCTGGATGCGCTGATTTTCCCGGATATTCATGCAAAAGGCTATGAAAAACTTGTTAAAAAAGCAGGCAAGGAAAAGCTTCACCGCATGTATTCGATTGAAAATGGAAATCATGTGGACAGTCTAGTATGGAATACCCAGGCAGACTCAAAGAAAAAGCTGCAGCCTCTGCTTCCATACGCCCATCAGTCATTTGACCTGCTGGTAGATTGGGTTGAAAACGGAAGAAAAGCGCCTGAAAGCAAATCCATTCCTGTTCCAAAGAATGCAACTAAGGTCATTGACATCAAAACAGGGAGAGAGATTGATCCAAAATGAAGCAAGCCAGAATGTTACCACTTTTAAAGTATTAAGGTGCAACAAGTGGCATCATTCGCCATAGTGCTACCACTTTTAACGGTTCAAAGCATCAATAGTGGCATTATTCGCGATAGTGCCACCACGTTTAACGGTTCAAAGCATTAATAGTGGCATCATTCGCGATAGTGCCACCACTTTTAACGGTTCAAAGCATTGATAGTGGCGTCATTCGCCATAGTGCTACCACTTTTAACGGTTCAAATCATCAATAGTGGCATCATTCGCGATAGTGCCACCACTTTTAACGGTTCAAAGCGTAAATAGTGGCGTCATTCGCCATAGAGCTATCACGTTTAACGATTAAAAACATAAATATTGGCATCATTCGCCATAGAGCTACCACGTTTAACGGTTTAAAACATAAAAAGTGGCGTCAGTCCAAATGTGTTACCACTTTCCCAAAAGAAGGAGCTGTCCAAAAAGTAAGTGAAAAATAACTTTCTGGACAGCTCCTTTTATATAGGAGGAGGATTTTAAGTTTTGCAGAATACTAAATAGGTATCACTAACAAAGGAGAATAATATGACCGTACATTTAGTAAAAGCCACAGAATCAGATGCAGCAGCTATTTTAGATGGTCAAGTGCGTGCCTTCACCCCGCTTCTTGAAAAGTATATGGATGCTGATACAAATCCTGCAAATGAGACACTTGAAAAAATCCTATCGAGGATCCATGAGCCAAATGGCGGCTTCTACAAAATCAATTTTGAAGAAACATTAGCAGGAGCAATACGGGTGTATTCAAAAAGCGAGGCATCGAAATTTTGGATAAGTCCAATCTTCATTTTTCCTGAATTCCAGGGACGCGGGATTGCCCAAAAAGCTATGATCGCAGCAGAAACACTGTTTCCGCAGGCCTCAAGCTTTGAGCTTGCAACCATTCTTGAGGAAGAAGGAAATTGTTATTTGTACAAAAAATTAGGCTACAAAGAAACGGGAGTCATGAAAAAGCTGAATGACCGCACATCACTGATTTATTTTAGAAAAGTTTTTAAAGAGTAGTGTCTACCGAGAAAAGATTTGAACAAAAACAAGATTCCGAAAAAGGATCTTGTTTTTTATTTGATTTTTTCTCATAAAAATCCCCACTAAATCCCACTATTCAGATCATATCTTCCAGGAGTATGATTACTTTTATATGTTAAAAGATAACAGAAGGAAGATGAAGCAGTGCGAAAGGTTATTAGCAGTTTACTAGTATTATTCCTGATTTTAAATCAGATGCCTGTTACAGGCAAAGCTGAGTCCAATATTCAGCAAATCGGATCTGTAAAAGGGAACAGTGTCAATGTTTATTCTTCTCCAAAATTGAGCTCGAAAGTGACAGCTGTTCTGCAAAAAGGGGATGAATATCCACTTATTCAATCTGCAGCAGGTGACTCGGCCGATGCGATTACACATAAAGTTGTCAGCGGAAATACGTTATGGAAAATAGCCAATCAATATGGAACGACCGTTCATGAACTGAAACAATTGAATGGTTTAAAAAATGATGCGATCTCCCTTGGACAACTATTGAAGATTCCTCAGACCGTTCAAGTTCACCAAGTGATCTCAGGCGATACACTGTGGAAAATTTCGAACAAATATAAAACAACAGTCAATGATATTACCAAGCTTAATGGTTTAAAGACAACTCAGCTTAAAATTGGCCAAAAATTAAAAATCCCCGTGTATTATTATGAAGTGCAGCTGCTCGGCGGAAAAAAAGGCTGGATTAAAAAATCGCAGCTTCAAGTTAAAAACAGCAAACGTGTTGTGATGGGCTGGAGTTTTAATGGAACAGCCAATACGTATATCCAGCAGATGAAAAACAAACCCAATCTAAATGTTGTCTCACCGCGATGGTTTACGTTAAACCAGTCGGAAACGGGTGTTTCTGTAAAGATGGATTCTGCTTATTCAGATGCAGCACATGCTGCCGGGAAAAAAGTCTGGCCGCTCCTTGGCAACAGCTTTGACCCCATTCTGACAGATTCCATCATAGGGAATCCTCGAAAAAGACAAAAACTAGTTTCTGCGCTTCAAACTGCATTAATCAAAAGCAAAAGTGATGGAATTAATGTTGATTTCGAAAACATTGATATAAAAAACAAACAGGATTACGTATCGTTTATCCGGGAATTAAAAACAGCCCTTAAGCCTCATGGAATCATTGTTTCTGTCGATGTGACAAGAACGAGCGATGATCCATTCTGGTCTGGAAGCTTAGACCGAAAAGAACTCGGAAAAATAGCCGATTATGTTGTGATGATGGGGTATGATGAGCATTGGGGTGGGGGGCCAAAAGCAGGTTCAGTTGCCTCCCTTCCATGGGTAGAAGAAGGCATTAAGCTCCTAATGAAAGATGTTCCCTCACATAAAATCATTCTCGCTGTACCGTTTTATACTAGAGAATGGGTGACAGACTTATCTTCTAACAAATTGAGAAGCATCGACCGCACGATGTCAGAAGTCAACCGGATCATTTCTTCTAAAGGACTTAAAAAAGTATGGGACCCAAAGGCTTCACAATACTATGTCCATTTCACTGAAAAAGGCGAAAAACATCAACTGTGGATAGAAGATAAGAAATCAATTGAGCTTAGAATGAAGATGATGAAAGAAAATCACTTAGGCGGAGCAGCTGCCTGGTATATAGGCTCAGAAACACCGGATATATGGGATGTTTATCATTTTAATGAATGATGGATAGTGAGATGAAAACAAAATACAGAGGGAAACGGATACCAAATGGCACAGCATTTGGTATCCGTTTTTAGTGAATTTAAAGAATTATTCCTTAGTAATTATTCATTGGAACAATGCAAAAATAAATTTGACTTTCTTTATCAATTTCCGGGGTAACCTCTGGTCCATAATCTGTTGAAATGGACATGTCAGCTGAATCAGCGCTTCCAAAATAGGCTTTATAAGCTTTGTCTGAATGAGTTCTTAATTCAAATGAGACATGGGGTGCTTTTTTTCTATTTTTATACTTGACCTGTACCTCAGCATTGGTTTTATACCACGCGTAATTCCCTTTAGATTCTCTTAAGTGGACAACGCCTGCTGCTTCTCCATCATTCATTTCTCTTTTGAAAAAAACAAACAGTTCCCCGTCTGATTGTATTTCCCCTAAAAGATTGCCTGCTGATAAGTCTTCTTCTTTTAGACCATTTTGAATGGCTTCTTCTTTCGTAGCAAACCATTTCAAGTGATCTTCATTAGCAGAACATCCAATAAGCATTGATAGAAAAAATAATAGAACAAGACTCTTCAATCTCAATTTCATCTTCTCCTGTGAAAACTATATTTTATTAAATTATTTCTTTCTCAAAGGTCAAAATCCTTTTAATTGGTATTAATATCCAGACAAACAGTTAAAACTTTTTAATTTCCCAGCTTCATTGTTTGTGATATTATTTAGTGATCCGAAATAAATTTATATGGTATTCAGTTAACTTAGGAGAGATACAATGAATCAATTAACGAAAGCACCTCTTTGGACGAAGTCGTTTGTTATGCTTATGCTTGGAAACTTATTTATTTTTATGTCGTTTCAAATGCTGATTCCCACACTTCCGCCTTATATTAAATCTTTGGGAGCAACGGGTCTGGAGATTGGATTAGTGACGGCTTTATTTTCAATAGGGGCGGTTCTCAGCCGTCCGTTTATCGGGTACATGCTTGAATATAAAGCACGTAAGCCGCTTGTTTTGATTGGAGCTGCCGCGCTTCTTGTGATCACCATTTTTTACCCGATTTCAAATGTGATTCTTATTTTCCTGATGTTCAGGTTCATCCATGGTCTTGCCTGGGGTTTTTCAACCACAGTAAACGGGACGGCAGCCGTGGATGTGATACCAAAATCCCGTCTTGGAGAAGGGATGGGGTATTTTGGTCTTTCTGTAACACTCGGCATGATTATTGCGCCAAGTCTCGGCATCTTTTTATTCGGTGTTACAACGTTTAACAATTTAATCTATATTTCCTGTGCTCTTGGGATCGTTGCGATTATTCTTTTAGCAGCTGTTCGTTACTATACGCCGGAATCGGTCAGACTGACCAAAAAAGAAGATTTGAAATTCTCTTATCTTGGGTCGCTCGTTGAAAAAACAAGCTGGTATCCTGCTTTTATTACAATGATTGCAACGTTCGGATATGGTTCTGTTGTGACATTTATTGTGATTTTTGGTGAAGAGCGGGGCATTGACCAGATTTTCATTTTCTATCTGTTTAATGCGGTCATGGCTTCGATTTCAAGACCAATTGCAGGGAAGTGGTTTGATGAAAGAGGACCTAAAGGGCTGATCGTCATCTGCAGCGCTTTGACCTTTGCAGGTATGTGGGCTCTTTCTTTCTCTCACACCAATGTAGGAATTGCCATTGCTGGTATCTTATTTGGAATTGGATTCGGTTCCCTGCTTCCGACTCTGCAGTCATGGACACTATCAAAAACGCCTGATAACCGCAGAGGTGTGGCGAATGGAATGTTTTTCTCTGCAATTGATTTCGGGATAGGTTTAAGCGGAATTGTTTTCGGCTTGCTGGCTCAATTTCTTGAAACTGCCGTTCTTTTTCAGATTTCAAGCATTTTTCTGATCGTACCTATGATTCTTACTCTTTTAGAAGGAAAGGGAAGAAGGGTGCAAAAAAAACAGACTGCCGCCTCTACTTATTAAACTAGAAGAAGGAGGCTGGGACAAAAGGTTTTCAGCCAAAGAATAATCCGAACTAAAACGAAATTCCAACTTGAATTTCGTTTTAGTTCGGATTTTTTTCTTTGGCTCTTTTCATAAATATTGTTGCTACAGTACTAAATGTTAGAAACCTTAAGTGGATTGCAGCGGAAGGAACTTGACTCCTGCGGGAAATAGAGCAAAATGGGAGACCCCACAGGCAACGCCGAGGAGGCTCCCATGCTCCCCGCGGAAAGCAAGTTCCTGGAGCGGAAAGGAACGGACATTATTTATCATGAAAAACAACAATTTATGGCGAAAATAGCTCTTTCTTTAATGGTTTTCGCACTATTCAATGTTCTGCTTCCATTCTTCAGCAAGCATGCCATAAACGGCATGATCGACAAAATGATCATAGAGCCATTCAGCTTGTCTGATGGTTCCTTCATGCACAAAGCCAAGCCGTTCAGGGATGCTTCTGCTTTTACTGTTCAAAACAGCGGCCCGGATTTCAACTTTGTTCAAATGGTATTCCTGAAAGGCTAGAGCAGTCAATGCTCCGGCAACTTTTGTCATAATGCCATTGCCCTGAAACTCTGATCCGAGCCAATAGCCGATATAAGCCGTTTTGTTCGACCAGTTGATTTGGTTGAAGCCTGCTGTTCCGGCGAGTTCGTCTTTATATAAAATAACTGCATTCAGACTTTTATTTTCTGCATAAGCACGCAGACAGCTTTCAATAAAGGATTTTGTATCCTCCTGTTTTGTTGTGAAATCCAGCCACGGGAGCCATTCACGCAGGTGCTGTCTTGATTGATCGGTGAGGCTGAACAGCTTTTCTGCATCGTTTACATTCATTAATTTTAATGAAACTTCCTCATCTATTTTATGTACGAACAAAGTAGATCCCCCAATCTGATTTTCTATTCTTTTACTATACTATGAAACAAAAAGGCTGCCAATAATAGGCAGCCTTGTCAATTATCCTTTTCTTCTTTTCGCACGGAGCTTATCAACTACTATATATAAAGCAGGAACGATCAGCAGCGTCAGAATCGTTGAGAAGAGGACTCCGGATACGATGCTGATTGCAAGCGGCTTAAATAATGGATCGTTGCTGAACGCTACAGGCAGAAGAGCCACTAACGCAGTAAATGCCGTCAGAAGGATAGGACGTATTCTTGCTCTTCCGGCTTCCATTACAGCTTCTGTACGGTCATAGCCCGCTTTGATCCGCTGTTCAATAAATTCAAACAGGACGACAGAGTTTCGGACTACAATTCCTGCAAGCGATACGATGCCCATTGTTGCCATGAAACTGAATGGAGTCTGTGTCACAAACAGTCCCGCGACAGCTCCGGCTACCGCTAAGTAAACCGTTCCAAGAACAAGCAGCGGCAGGGAAAGGGAATTAAACTGGAACGCAATCGTAATGTAAATCAGGACAAGTACGACTAGGAAGAGGAGACTGATTTCAATAAAGAACTGAGTCTGATCGTCATTTTCTCCGCCAAGTGTCAGGCTGTAGCCTTCATCTGTATATCGATCTTTAAACTCATCCACAATCGCAGCAACGTCTTCTTTAAACGTTTCCGATTCACCCGGATATGCTTTTAGTGTAATGGTCCGTTCGCCATTTTCATGGGGAATCGTTTGATATTGTTCAATTGTATCTGCATCCACAAAGTCACTGAGCGGCGCTGTTTGCGGAACAGGACCTTCTGTTTGTAGAGGAACCTCGATTTCATCAAGCTTTATGCCTTGCTGATGAATTTCTGTATCCTGCTTTATTACTAAATCAATGTTTTCATTATCGGACTTGAAGGTGCCCATAGGGAGGCCTTCTGTTACTAAACGTATTTGATCACTGATGAATTTTGGATCTAAACCATTTTCAGTTAAAGCATCGCGGTCAAGATTATATTGGATTGATGACAGGGGTGCTTTTACATTATCAATAATCAAGCCGTTGTCAGCTTTCTGGATTTCACCCGCAAGCTCATTTTTAATATTATTCAGCTTGTCGAAGTCCTCACCGCTTAATTTTACGGTAACAGGTGCGCCTGTAGGAGGACCCTGTACGATTGTGGTTAAGAAAATTTCTGCATCAGGATATTTTTCCCTGAGGCCGTTTGTGTTTTCTTCTATATATTGATCAGCCGTCACGGCTTCATTATCAATCCGTGCAACAATTTGACCTGTGTTTGGACCTGCGTTTTCAACCGTTTCACTAAAGAGGCCAGGTACGCCGGAACCGGTGAAAATCGCTGTTTCTTCGGTTTCTTTAATCTCAATCAAATCTTTTTCCAGCTCTTTTAGAACACTGTTTGTTTCTTCAAGCGTGTAATCTGTGGGCATTGTGACAGTAACCGTTATTTCTTTTTTATTAGCTGATGGGAAAAACTCAAACGGAACGTAGAACGCCAGCAAAAAGATCAAAGATGTGGCGACAATTCCGCCCACGCCTATAATGACTGGACGCTTTACAATTTTCGCAAGGAGAGTATCCGCGTAAAAGTCCGACAGTTTTTTGAGCGGCTTTCCTAAAAAGCCCGGCTCTTTCTCGCTTGAGCGTATTCTCTTCTTATTTACCGCATATTGATAAACCGGAACAAGCGTCAAAGAGATAATCATAGATGCCACAACCGTTAAGATAAGAACGGATGGAAGCGACCGGATAAAGGAACCATTCGAACCTGACAGCAAGGTAAGCGGCAAGAAGGCAAAAACGACTGCAAGCGTTGACGTGACAATCGATCCCCACACTTCTTTCACGCCATCTTTCGTGGCCTGCAGGGCATTTCCATTTTTCTGAAGCTTATATTGCCGCAAAATATTATCATTGACAACAATGGCATCATCTACCAAAATACCAAGTGCGATGATCAGACCAATCACAGAGATTTGGTTCAAATCAACATCAAGAAACGGCAGCGGTATTGTCCCCAAGGTAATGGATAAGGGGATGGCGAGAGAAACGATAAACGCTCCGCTTAATGTTAATCCAAGAGTTGTAATCAAAATAACGGCAAGCACCGCAATTACTGCCTCTTTGATCAGATCATCAAAAATCGTATCAACATCTGCTTTTTGCGAATAATACGTTTCGAGCTCTACTCCTTCAGGCAAATTCAGTTCATCCTTGATTTCTTTGTCTACTTTAGTAAAAGCAGCGGGAATATCAAGTCCTGAGTCAATCGTAACTGTAAACGAGTAGGCAGGTTTACCGTTGTAAGAAACGATATCTTCCTGGTCTTTTTCCTCAAAAGCCAATTCTGCGACATCACCGACCTCTATTAGCTCTTTCGTAATCGGAGATTGAACGGCCAGCTCCTTAATTTGTTCAATATCTTTATACTGATTCAGCGAAAGGCGGACATTTTCTCCGTCTTGTTTCGTTTCACCGAGTGGGGTTGTTTTATACTCATTATTGATGGCCTCAATAATCGCTGAGACGTTCAGTCCGTTTTCAGCTAACTTATCACTGTCAAGCTTTAAGATGGCTTCTTTTTCTTTAAAACCCTTAATCGTCACGCCTGATACACCATCAAGACCCTGAACTTTTTCTCTTAATGTGAGGATTTCCTCTTGGCTCTCTTTTAATGAGTCCGCATTATCTGCAGTAAACATATAGGAACCGACCGGCAGACCGGTGGCAGCCTTTTTTACTTCAGGATCAAACGCATCCTCTGGAAGTTTTGAGACATTGTCTGAGACTTTTTGTTTAATCTCGTCTGATATTTTTTCAAAATCCCCGCTGTCATCCACTTCAATGATGACATTTGAAAATTCTTGTGCGGAAACGGAGTTCATGCTTTCAATGCCTTCTGAATTTTTGAGAGCGTCTTCTAAAACCTCTGTCACATCACTTTCAACAGCCTCGGCATCCGCACCCGGATAAACCGTTGAAATGGATACAATATTGGCTGAAAACTCCGGCAGTTCGCGTTTTGGAAGCTGATAAAATAAATATCCTCCAACTAAAATAATGACGAAAAATAAAATAATGATTAATTTTCCCCGTTTGAGAAAACTTTCGAACATAAATGGTGTCCTCCTTATTCTTTGGTCAAATTTGACTAAGAAAACTATATCATAAATTTTATTCAATTTTCATTTCTGAATGTGTTAAAGTTTTGTGAAGTTTTTGTATAAGCATAAATCCCTATACAATTAAGGGGTTTACCCCGATGTAAATAATAGATTTCACATACTTTAACTCTTTGTAAAGGAATGTTAAGTTTTTGTTAAATTTGTCTTTATAAAGCTACCTTGTTTTGCTATGATTAACTGAATATAAAGATCTATTTTTTTATTAATCTACGCAAAGGTGTGAATATAGATTGTCATTGATAAACAGAAAGAATATGGTGCTTTTTCTTGTGACCATAGGGGTTGTTACGATTTTTTGGATGTTCAAAACCCTGTACTTTGTAAACGAACTGGAATTATCACCTCATAAGAAATATATCCTGCTTGCCTCTGCCGGTTTTGCTTTATGTTTAACGAGCCTCTTAGTAACTGGAAGATCAAAATTTAAATTCATCACAGCTTTCATCATCTATTTCATTCTATCTTTTCTCCTATATGCGGACGCTGTGTATGAACGGTATTATGATGCTATTTTAAACGTAAAGCTGCTTGGACAGGCTGATCAGTTAGGGCATGTGAAAGATTCGATTATCTCCCTTGTCTATCCGGCCGATTATTATTACTGGATTGATGTCGTACTTTTTGCTGTTTTATTAATCGTCTATTATGTGATCAAACAGGATGAACCCAGAAAAGCTTTCAGCAGAATTGCTTTTGCAGCAGGGGCTGCAGCACTATTGTTCACGTCTTTTTATCCTTTGAAAGACACATTTTCCGATCAATATAAAGTTTCCCTGACAGGCATTCTGCCAGCGCACATTTACGATTTAAAACAAAATATGCTGAAACAGGCTTTTGCCAAGGAAACCTTCCTGAATGACAAAAAACAAGTAAAAGAACTGCAGGCGTACTTTAATGAAAATCAGGAACTGCAGAAAGAGTCACCTTATTACGGTAAATTCAAAGGGAAAAACGTTGTCGTTGTTCAAGCGGAATCTTTAAACACGTTCCCGGTCGGAATGAAAGTGAACGGGGAAGAGATTACGCCAAATCTGAATAAATTGATTGGAGAAAGTCATTATTATCCGAACGCCTATCTGCAAATAGGCCGCGGAAACACGTCTGATGCTGAATTTGTTTCCAATAATTCTTTGTATCCGATGGCGCCTAAAGGTATATATAATGCTTATCCTTTTAACGAATACATGTCACTCGCTAATGTTTTAAAGCGTGAAGGCTATTCAACAAGTGCGACACATGGCAATGATCCCGATTTCTGGAATCGTCATCAGGCTTATCCGGAACAGGGATATCAAACGTTTTATCATAAGAATCATCCGAAAATGAAAGCTGATGAAATGATTGGGCTTGGTATTTCAGATGAAAGCATCTTTAATCAAATGGCTGAGATTTACACGGAAGAGAAAAAGCCTTTCTATAACTTCATTGTCTCGCTGACTAACCATCGTCCGTTTGTTATGCCGAAAGATTATCAATATTTAAATCTTCCAAAAAGATTTGAAGGTACAAATACAGGGCATTATTTGCAGGCTACAAAATACTTCGATGAGACAATCGGTCTATTTATTGAAGATTTGAAAGAGAAAAACTTGTGGGATGATACAATCTTTGTTGTGTATGGCGATCACTATGGACCGCTCCCAATGGATAAAGAGGAAATTGGTAAGCTGCTTGGTGTTGATTTTAATGAAAAAGAACAATTCAACATCCCGCTGATCATTCATCATCCAAAGCAGACAGAGGGAATCGTCAATGAAGTAACGGCGAGCCAGATGGATATCTTTCCAACGATTACGTCATTGCTTGGAATTGATCAGAAGCTGATTCAGTTCGGGAAACCGCTTGATGCTGAACATGAGGGCTTTGCGGGCTTTGCATATGAGACGACCCGCTATTCTTTCTACTCGGATGACTATGATTACATTGCTTCACATGATGGGGTCTTTTCATCTGGTACATGCATTGATAATCAAACTCAAAAAGAAACAGACATTGAGGCATGCAGAGAAAGCTATAACAAGTTGTATAAAGACATCGAATTATCTACGATGTTTTTGGAAAATGATTTAATTCACAAGCTATATTAACCTATTGAATCAGCTGCTTTATTCTAACGGATAGAGCGGCTTTTTTCTTGTAGCGGGATGGGAATTAGCCGATAATTATCTAAAAGAGGAATTTGATGGAGAGGAGTCTGGTTCTTGAATCCATATGTTAAAAATGCCTTGCACCAAATTGAAGTGGCGATTGATACGATTATTAAAATCATTGATACGCTAGAAGAAAGTGATTTGATGAAAAGGCCGACAGCTGACAAGCATTCAATCGGAGAACTGCTCGAACACTTGGCAATGATCTGTCAAGCAGATCTGCTCATATCTGAAGGAGCAAGCGGGGAAGAGATGACAGCCTTTTATTCTGCATCTGCATTAAAGAATCTTCAAGATTTAAAAGGCGAGCTAATTAAGAATTACGGTATTTTAGCAAGACGGTTCAGTCAATATAAGGAATCTGATCTTCACCAGGAAGTGACTTCCTATTGGGGAACAGCCTATACCCGGTTTGAATGGCTGCTGGAAATTTCAGCTCATCTGTATCATCACCGCGGTCAGCTGCACGCGATGCTCGTGCATTGTTATAAGAGTGATCCCGGGGTTATGTTATTTGAATAGAACGGGAAGTACTTATATTCAAGGAATAGGAGAGACAAAAGCAAATGCTGTACCATTTTAGTGAAGATCCCTCTATAGATCTATTTAAACCGCGGCAATCAGCCATTTTTCCAAACCTTCGTCCAGTTGTCTGGGCCATTGATAAGGAGCACGCGCTTCATTATTATTTTCCGCGTGATTGCCCAAGGGTTATTTATTGGAAGGGCGAGGACACGAACGAAGAGGATTCAGCCAGATTCTTTGCAGAGAGCCGTGCAGATAAGATTATTGTTATTGAAAACTCATGGCTTGAACGGATTCGCAGGACAAATTTATAAGGATACTTTGTATCATTTGAAGAAGAAGTGCCGATTAATGTTGAGCCGGCAGGAGATTTAATAGAGAAGATTTTGAAGGAAAACGCCGAGCTCAGGTTTACTCCAAACTTATATCCAATCCGCAATCATATTCTTTCATCTTCCTTGGATTTTTCCATTAATCGCTTTCGCAATGCCGCTAAATTGAAAGAAGGGTGAACCCCGCGGTTCACCCTTCGCCTTATTAGCCTTTGAATTTTGCTGCTTGAAAAATATCCTGATAAGCAGTGCTTGGATCAGCAAACCAGCCGGCAACTCGATCGGCTTTTGTCTGATCCTCTGAACCTTGAAGGAGCTGTTGGGTTACATGCTCGGGCATTGGCATTGTCATCGCGTTTGTCCATTCTGTCACTTGCTTGACAAATGGTTTCGTTCTCTTCCAATATGACTCCCCTAGCTGTGCATTCCAAGGATCATTTTTGAATTCAATCAATGTCTCATAGATTTTTTCAGCGCAATAAGAAGAAAGATTGCAGCCTTGTCCTGTAATTGGATCATTCAGAAACACGCTGTCTCCGCACCCAACTGCCAATTTATTTTTTATTAGGGTATAAGGCTTTCGAATAACGGGTGTGATCGCCGTTTGAAGGTACCCTTTTTCGTCATTCAATGCAAAGTTTGCCTTGTCCATACGGCTTGCAATTTCCGGGAAAAAGTCTTCTAAAACCGCCATCATTTTTAGAGTGAATTCATCTGATGATCGGATTGCTCTAAAAACATCTAATTTCCTGTCTTGAATGGCCATAACAAACAAGATTGTTATTGGCCCATGATTTGTTAATGCAGGTATTTCAAACATTTCGCCTTCCCCAGGCAGAATGGCTACATTTATTCCTTGAGGTGTAAGCGGCTCTATGCCTTTAAAGTATCCAACGATGCATTTTCTATGAGGTATATGAAAGGGTGATAACTCTCTTTCAACAGGAAAGGGGAAAAGGGGACCATTTTTACCAGTACAGTCAATAACCAAGTCAAACTCTTCAATTAATTCATGGATATTCTCATCATTAATTTTTTTAAATAGAATATTAACCTTACTTGATTCTAGTTCCTCCATGCAATGGGAAAAATAGAAGCGCTGATCAACAGAAAGTGCAGGTTCAGTAAGCATTCCAGCAAACAGCTTTTGCTGCCCGACGGTTATATGGATGCTTTCAATAATTGTTTGTGTACTCCATTTTGGCATGGAAAATCGACTTTCTCTTTCAAGTGTGGACCCAAAATGCACTTGTGTAGACTGAATTCTGCCATTTCTGATCTGTTCGGCTGTGCGATGAGAAATCACTGTCACATCAAAATCTTTTTTAAGAGCATAAGCCAGATGAAGACCTGCTGTACCGCTGCCAACTATACAAATCCGCCTATTCATGCCTCTCACTCCTCAAATTCACGGTTAGTATATATAGTGAATTTTACCATTTGAACAACTTTGTCACATTCTACTATAGTCGGATTTTGTACAGGGATTATTGGCTGGAGAAAAAACTGCGTACATCTATTTATCTACTAAATACAGTTCGATTATTCCATGTAAGCGCATAAAAAATGATTTACAAAAATTTCAAATCATTCTATAATTTTATAGTTAAATAGAGACTCTGATTCTGAAAGGGGGAATTAAACGGTGATTGAAGTGAGAGATTTAAAGAAGGAATATAAGCTGGTGAAACGGGATCCGGGTCTTAGAGGCGCGATGAAATCCCTTTTCAAACGGACGTATGTGACGAAGACAGCGGTAAAAGGAGTCAATTTTAAAATTGAAAAAGGGGAAATGATTGGCTATATCGGCGCTAATGGAGCAGGAAAGTCGACAACGATAAAAATGCTGACAGGCATTCTGACGCCTTCTTCCGGTGAAGTAAAGGTAGGAGGAATTGTTCCCTATAAAAACAGAAAACAAAATGCAAAGCAGATTGGCGCCGTTTTTGGCCAGAGGACCCAGCTGTTTTGGGATATTCCAGTTTCTGAGTCGTTTGATTTGCTGAAGCACATTTATGAGGTTCCGGAAGAGCAGTACCAGGAGACACTGGGGCTATTCACAGAGGTGCTTCAGCTAGAACCGCTGCTGTCCATTCCCGTGAGACAGCTGTCATTGGGGCAAAAAATGAGATGTGAGCTTGCAGCTGCATTTTTGCACAGACCTGATGTCGTTTATTTGGATGAGCCGACCATTGGTCTTGATGTTGCAGTAAAGGTGAGAATCCGCAAATTTATAAAAGAAATGAATGCGCGATTTGGAACGACTGTTCTGCTTACCACACATGACATGCAGGACATTGAAGAAATCTGCAATCGAATCATTATTATCGATAATGGTGCGATTTTATATGATGGGGATTTGCATGCCATTAAAGACAAGTTTGCAGCGAAGAGAGAAATCCATTTTGAAGTAAAAAATGTGCAATCGTTTTCATATCCCCAGTCTATAAAAGAACGGGTGGAAATGAGCATGATTGATGAAGAACAGCAGCAGAAGGTGATACTTGCTTTTTCACAAAAGCAAATCTCTGCATCAGAAGTGATTTCAGCCGTTTTTGCTGAAAATGAAATTATCGATCTTTCATTAAATGATCCAAAAATAGAGACGATTGTGGAAGAAATATATAATCGCGGACTTTAGGGGGTGTGAGAGTTGACAAAATACTTAATGTTCGCCAAATCCCAAATGCAGATCAATACAGCTTATTCTGCATGGTATTGGGCCGGAACAATCTCATCTGTCATGCGCCTGATGATTATGTTTTATTTCTGGCATGCCGTATATGCGGGCAAGGACACGATACAAAATTTGACGCTTCAGGATATGCTGACCTACATCGTTGTTGCGATGTTCATTCAAGGCTATGTATCAGGTGCAGGCAATGAGCTTGCACAAGAAATTAGACATGGAAACATTGCCATTGAACTAATGCGGCCTTATGATGTGATTTTTAAACTGATTTTTATGGACTTTGGAGGGAAAATCACTCACTTATTCAGAGAAACCCTTCCGCTGATGGTCATCGCATTTATCTTTATACATATTACAATGCCTGCTTCGCCTGAAGCTGCGATTTTATTTGTAATCAGTGCCGGTCTTGGCATTTGGATTGGAACATTTTTTGATTTGATGATCGGGATTGTCGCATTTTGGACAGTAAACGTATGGGGTCTTCGGGTTTTGAAAGAAGGGGTTATTACATTTTTCTCAGGAGCGCTCGTTCCGATTACTCTTTTTCCAGGATGGCTTGAGACAATCAGTTCTTACTTGCCGTTTCAGGCGATGGTATTCACGCCTGTATCAATATATACAGGGATTATTGATGGGCAAAATGCATATCTGGCCGTACTGATCCAGCTTGGATGGTGCCTGGGGATGTTCCTTTTCATGAAGATGATTTGGGCTCAGGCAATTAAAAAAGTAACGATTTTTGGCGGGTAAAGGGGGGCGGATTTATGCTGAAACGATACGCAAAGCTATATTATATTTTTGCTAAAAATCATATAAAAGTAATGATGGAGTACAGAGTGGATTTTTTTATCGGTGTGATCAGCGTGATGCTGCAGCAGTTTGCAAGCATCTTCTTTGTAAAAGTTGTTTTCGACCATATTGAGCAAATCAATGGCTGGACGTTTTATGAAATCTTATTTATCTATGGCATCGCAGCTGCGGGAAGATCACTTCATCATATTTTCTTTGACAATTTGTGGACCCTTGGCTGGCAGTATGTCCGCCCGGGGCAAATGGACCGTCTCCTGATCAGACCGATTAATCCGCTGTTCCATGTATGTGCTGACAGACTGCAGCAGGATGGCCTCGGGCAGCTTGCGATCGGAATCATTATCTTGGCAACTGCTTTTCCGCATTTGGACCTTGCATTCGGGGCGATGGACTGGGTCATGCTTGTTGTAATGATTATCTCAAGCGGTCTGATCTACGTCGCCATTAACTTATTCTTTGCCACGTTTTCGTTTTGGATGGTTGATAGTCTTCCTGTTGTCTATGCGGTTTTTAATTTAAGTGAATTTGCGAAATACCCGCTTACCATATATAACAAAACCATTCGCGTATTTCTGACATGGATCATTCCTTATGGTTTTACCGCCTTTTATCCGGCAGCTTGGTTTTTGGACCGAAATGGATACACATTTGTCGGTGCACTCTCTCCTCTGGTGGGAGTAGGGAGCATCGCACTTGCATATGTATTCTGGCTTTACGGTCTTCGGGCATATGCGAGTACAGGAACGTAATAGAGGATTCTGAGCTGACTTTGGGTCAGCTCTTTTTTTGCGCTGCTTTTCAGCATAGACTATTGGCTATTGCCGCAAACTAATGAGAAAAACGGAGTGGCATGAATGAACGAATACTTTCAGCACGACCCTAGGCTTGAAGATTTCCGTTTGTTTTCAGCGGAACATATATGGACATTGGCTATCATCCTTTTTTTGACTGTGCTTCTAGTTGTTTTTAAGGAAAGGGTAAAATTAATAAGAGGCCCCGTCCGTATTGCATTAGCAGTTCTTCTTTTTCTTTCCATGTTTGTGCAGCAGCTGTGGCTGATAAGCGAAAGGGCATGGACACTCAAATCTTCACTTCCGCTTCAGCTCAGTGATCTTGCTGTTCTCCTGGCCATCATTATGCTGATGGCGAAAAGCTTCAGAATGTTTCAGTTTCTGTATTTCGCGGGAATCGCAAGCTCGATTCAGGCCATCCTTACACCGGACCTTGGGCCGTTTTCTTTTCCGCATTTTCAGTATGTCGTTTTCTTTTTGTCACACGGAGGAGTGATCCTCGCATGCGTGTTTATGATAGTGGCCTATCACTTTCTTCCATCCTGGCGCTCTTTGTGGATTTCGGTGCTGATTGTCAATGCATACGCCGGCTGTATTTATCTTTTTAATAAGATTATCGGCTCAAATTATTTATATATCATGAAAAAACCTGAGAATGCCTCTCTTTTAGATTTCCTTGGGAATTGGCCGTGGTATTTGCTGTGGATGGAGGCTATTATGATTGCGAGTTTTCTCATCCTATTTAGTTTTATAAAGCTCAAAAAATCACCTTCAGTTAATTGAAGGTGATTTTTTGGGATCCTTATCTGTCTGTCGGAGCTACACAGGCGATTCCGCTTTTCGTATTACTTATTCGTCTTATTAGGCTTTTTCTTTCCCGGGTTTCCTTTGCCCTGGTGCTGTCTGTTTTGTTCGTCTTTTTGCTGTTTTTCGTGTAAGTCTTGAACGAAATCAGTTGTGTTTTCCATAATTAATTGACCTCCCTTGAATGCTTGCTTATTTTTACTGTCTCCAACTGTCGTGAAAAAATGAGTCACCCTGAGTTGAAATTGGATATTATTTTAGAAAATCCTTTGTTGATTTGCCTATTACGCATTGGTGTTGAGCGGCATATACTATTCTAACTTTTATGAATCGCGGCAGAGGAGGATCTTTTAGTGAACAAAAAAATTCCGAAGTATAAAGTCGGTGATATTGTCGTGATTGTTATGTATAGTACGGTCGGAACGGTCACAAACGTTCATCAAATCGATCAGCATTATCTATATGAAGTGAATCACAGCGAGATTTTATACTTTGAAAACGCGATCCAGCTTTACTCAGAATACAACGGAAAAGTCATTGATTCCGAAAAAATAGAAATTGAATTTCAATATCATATTGGAGATATTGTACAAGTAAAGGGCTATGATGAAGAATTGTTCAAGGTCGTCGGATTTCGGACAGAAATCTGGAGATATACAGAGGATGGCTGGGAAGATATTATCTATGAGCTCATGCGCATCAACGACGGGGAATGGCTTGAAGCATCAGAGGAAGAGCTTGTGTTCGTTATGGGGAAAAAACAGGCAGGAACATTTGTGCAGCAGCTGAGCCTGATGCATATTGTTTCTCCTGAAAGCAAAGCGATGGAACAGCTCCTTGCCAAAGAAAAGCTGCCAAAGCAAGAACCGGCGGCTCGCAAAGCAAAACGAAGCAAAAGAGATATTGTTGATGAACTTCTTGATATATATAACGATTATTTATCATTGTACGAAATATTTGGCGATGCTGAGTATAAAGAAATGATGGATTTTATCATCGATAGTTTAAATAAATATACAAAGGATCACTAAGAAAGCAAGGAAATCAGCAAATAAATAAAAAACGGCACACACCCGAAGATCATGGCCCCCTGCAGGAATTTAATCGTTTGCTCAAGCAAATGATCAAATCCTTCACCGTCTAAAAATTGAAGGAAGCTGTTTTCATTTTCTTTTTTTGAAACCGCTTGTACGTTTTTCATTTCATTCATCTCCTTTTTGGCTTGTCCATTTACTTTCATGGTATGCAGGAAGGGACAGATTATGAACAAGAAAATTTATCGAAAGCTTAGTCATTCCAGACATAGTTTTGAAAAATGGGACATATAAACAATTACTAAGGGGGCGATGTTGTGAAAGAAATTGAAGTTATTATTGATACAGAAGAAATGGCAGAATTCTTTTACAATGAGCTGACGAAAAGGGGATTCATTCCCTCAGAACTAGAACTGGATACAATAGCAGATATCGCATTCGATTATTTACTCGAAAAATGCATAATTGATGAAGATTTGGAAGACATAGAATAAACGACGAGAGTTCTCGTCGTTTTTTAAGTTTCAAGCAGGCATAACAGTTCTGTGCTTTGATGTCTGGCGCAAGCGCAGGCGATACCGCTTTTCTAATTAACAATTCATAAAATTTTTTTCGTAATCAATTGGAGTGAGCTCAGTTTAAGCAAATCCATTTTTACATTCTTTGTCATGTCCTTATAAGTGCCTGTTTGCTGAAATGCGTCAAAATCTGAGATCTGCTTTGTATTTAGCAGCCAATCGCTGTATCTTTGAAAAGAATGTGGAACATCTTCCCACGCTTCCTGCAGTTTTGGGCTCTGAATTTTAAGCTTCTCTTTATTTGGAGTGAAGAGGTGAGGCCAGTAGTCGCTTCTGGATCCTGTATGTGGCGTATGTTTTGAAAAAAACAAGGCCTCCTTAAAGACGGCTTGATGGAAGAGTGTTTGATAAAGCGTCTTGCCTATTTTGATTCTTGCTTCAGGCTTAAGAAAGTTTTCTACTTCCGTGCCTGCAAGCGAATATTTAGGATCATAAAAATGTTTTTTGTAAGGGAAGACAACCTTTGTAAGTCCGCATTTTTCCTGCACGGCATAGGGGAATGTTTTCAAGATGGAGGAGTTTGACACCAGCTGTTTCTCCACATAATTTTGTTCGTTTGTAATTAAGGCAAGGGTAAGAACGTCAGATTGTCTCTTTTTAAAAAACAGCTCCCACATTGGTTTCATAAACCGCGAAACATTTAATGCCTGCAATAAATGAAAAAGAGGCCGCCCCGATAAAAGGCTTTTTTCGTATAACAGCAGCTGTGGATAGGCATCATGGAAAATGAGGGCGTTAGCAGTTTCAAGAAATTGAAAAAGAGCGGCTATTTCTTTTTCAGGCAAAAACTGCCCGACGATGCCATTTTTCAAATCGGTCATGCTGTAGCCCCCGTTTCTTGACACCATATGTGCAAGAAATGCCCAATGAATTTCAGGGTGTTTGATATAAAAATCTAAATAAGCTTTCGTTCTTGTCACGTTGTTCCTGTTCAGCGCGGCAGTCTGTGCTTTAATCTCCTGAACAGCAAGTCTTTCCTCACCATATAGTACAAGGGGACTTTTCATTTTTAAAGACTCTGACAGAGTTTTTTCCAGGTTTACTTTTTCTGCATTGGGTAAAAGGACAGGTAATGCTTTTTTCTTAAATAGCGGGAGGATATTCATAATAGCCAGCTCCTATATCCGTGCCTCCTACTTACATATGAAAAAGCTGAAACTTTTGTTCTTATGAAACGTAGTAAATAAGGAAAGAGGGATCAATATGTTAAAAAAACTGATCAAATCATTTTTAGGAAAAAAATCACATCGCAGATACAGCAGCAGTGACCGCAGGAACAGACATTACGCAAATCCTGCTAAATATGGCCACAAGCATTATAAGCGGAAATCTGGATCAAGCCGTTTTTCAAGATCCTACAGCAGTTAATGATCAACCTGTTATTAAAATATGGGGAAAGGCCTTTAAAACCAGGCAAGACGATTAACAGCAAATATCTCATAAAAAATGTGCTGGGCAAGGGCAGCTATGGCATTACGTACCTTACAAAAGATCTTCATGATCAAAAGCATGCGGTTGTAAAGCAGCTTAGAGCGTATAAAGCCCGTACTGGCAAAGGGCTGCACTCGTTCATGCGGGAGGCAGATATTCAGTCAAGCCTGTGTCATGCTGCATTTCCCGATTTTTACGAATCCTTTCAATGGGATAAGAAACATTTTATTTCAATGGAATATGTAGAAGGCGAGACCTTCGAGGATATAATATTTATTAAGAAAGAATCATTCGGAGAGAAGGAATCCTTTCATATATTGTTGAAAGTATTAAAGGCTGTAAAGATTCTTCATGACAATGGAATTGTTCACAGGGATCTAAGAATACCGAACATTCTCATGAAAAATCAATCTGTTCATATTATTGATTTTGGATTAGCAAGAAGACTGAGTGATTCTAAAGAAGTCTGTAAATTGGAAACAAAATACTCCGAAGAAAAGGTGCTTTTCAGAGAGGTTTCCTATCAAAGCGATTTTTTTGCTTTGGGACATTTCGTGCTTTTTTTATTGTATTCAGGCTATGTTCCTTCTTCGGAAAAGAACAGAAGCTGGGAAGACGAACTTGAATTATCAGCACTCGGCAAAGAAATTATAAAACGGATGCTCAAACTTCTAAAGCCATATGATTCAATCGATGAGCTTATGGAGGAAGTATTGAAGTGTGCGGATGGGAGAGAGCAGAATGTCATTTTTCAATAAAATTCTTTCAAGTGTGGGAATAGGTGCAGCAAAGGTGGATGCACGTTTAGCTTCTGATAAAATTGTTTTGGGGGAAGAGCTGAAAGGGATCATTCACGTTCAAGGCGGAAACATCGAACAGCAAATCGATGAAATCTATCTCTCTCTTCAAACAACCTATTTAAAAGAATCAGATGATAAGAAATACCATCAGACTGCCACCATTACAAAGGTGAAAATAAATGAACCGTTTGTGATCATGGCCAATGAAATTAAAGAAATTCCTTTTGCTTTTCCATTGCCTGCTGATACACCGATCACCCTAGGCTCATCAAAGGTTTGGCTTGAAACAGGCCTTGATATTAAAGGCGCAGTTGACCCGAGTGATAAAGACTTTTTAGAGGTGGCAGCGCCGCCACTCGTGCAAACCATCTTCTCCGCACTGAGAGACCTTGGCTTTAACCTGAGAAAAGTAGAAAACGAGGCAGCTCCCTATCATTTGCGAAAAAGACTGCCATTCATTCAGGAATTTGAATTCTATCCAACCGCAGGGCCATTCCGCGGGAAGCTTGACGAACTTGAAGTCGTTATTTCTAATGTAAGCCATCAGGGCATAGAATTGCTGCTCGAAGTAGATCGCCGGGCAAGAGGACTTGGAGGCTTTTTATCAGAAGCACTCGAAATGGATGAATCACTGGTAAAAGTCATGATCACCAACCAGGATCAGGCAGCAATCAGGAGAACGCTTGAAGATGTCATTCAGCGGTATAGTTAAACAAAGTGACAGCAGTGAAGAATTTTTCACTGCTGTTTTTTATGTCTGTTTTTGAATGGATTTTTGTTTTCGATTATAAATGTTGTCCGTTGCTTTCCGAGGCGAGGATCAGGAAATACTGCTCCATTTTAAGAGAACAGACAAAAAAAGAGCAGTCCGAAACGAATAGTATAGTAAGACAATTCATTTCTGACTGAATGAAAACAATTTGTCATTAACATTAGATATTGTTAAAGCGTTACAATTTAAGGAGGATGCAGCCATGATCTACGAAATTGAAATCGGCACAGAAAAAGGAAAGTTATCTTTAGTTACTCTCGGAATAGAGAAAAAAGATGTCATTAAAAGCCTGCAGACTGACCGCTTTTTTATCGGCTACACGCATACAGGCCTTACATTTGGGTTAAATGCCAATGAAATTGTGTCATTTGATATTCAAAAAAGAGAAACGGTCTCAAGCATGCTGGCAGCAGCTCTTACAGAGGAATACGGCGTAGAAACTGCTGAAAAGTTTCCGTATTTGTCTTCGACACTATTAGAAACAGTTTAAACTCGGGCAAAAACAACCGCAGATTAATATCGACAAACTATATACATAAAGAGAATCGAAGCGAGCTCCGTGCTTCTTGTAAAAAGGGAAGGGTTGAAAGTGGATATGAGTGAGAATCTTTGGACTAGAAAGTATACAGTATTGGATAAAACGCGGGAGCAATTAATCAAGGACCTGGAAATTCAGGCTGCTTATTATCCTTATATAGATGCTGCTAAACAGCGGATTCAGGACACGGGGAAATTTGGACCGGTTCATGATGCAGCAGACCGCTTCCTTCAATATTTAGAGGAAGAATATAAGTCTGTGGAAACGCAAACAACTGAATAGACCGGCTGAAGGCGTTTCTATTTTTAGAAACGTCTTTTTCTAAGCACAAAACAAAACGCTGTCTATGTATACAGAACATAAACAGCGTCTTATCTTGAATCAAACATATTCACTTTTTTGTTCTTTCCTTTCATACTAATAACCATTCGTTGCTTTGAATCAATTGATTTCTTTCAATTAATGTCTTGCACGGATTCGATCAGTTTATTCGTATGCTTTTTTGATTTCCCCACATGCCCACATGGTGCGAAAATAGGTTTCACGGGCTATTTTCATCTGCATCATGATCTTAGCATGCTTCGCTCACCGTCGTCATTGGAATCATCCCCTCAGTCAGATTTCCGTTTCCCCGCATATCCACACATCTCAAAATCAGTTTTCACGGGCTGATTTTTTGCCAGATGTGATTCTGATATGCTTCGCTTACCGTCGTCATTGGAATCACGCCTTCCTATGAGTGAGTAAATTCATCTTAACAAAATCTTAACAATAACTAAACATTCAGAATAATCTGTATAAGGTCAAAAGAAGCGATTACAACTGGTTAATCACCCAATTTCTCTGTTTTTCGTAGTTTTTCAAGGTTTTTTATTATTTTTTAGAAAATAGTGACCTCCAAGATCGATAGGACAGAGAACATGTAATTTAAATAAATCATGTTCTAAATAATCAATTAAAGGTAAGATTCGCACACAATGAGCGAATGCATAAATACATTGCACGTTCAGTAATCAAGTAAATTGATCATCGGGGCCGGGCCCTGAACAATTCATTGCTAATACGGACAAAGGTTGATAAAATTAACTTAAAATTCAGAATACAATGGAGGTTTTCCATGCCGGCAGAAGCTGCTGTACGTCCCTTTACAGAAAGTGATATTGGAAAAACGGCTTTATCTGAAAGTTTTAAGATTGATCTTCGCACCTATACGGAGGAAGAAAAAGACGAGCTTTTTTCAGCAAACCTGGTGCGGGATTGGTCGCTCCTTACGTGGAAGGACGTTGGAAAGCCATATGAAGTCAAAACATATGCTAAAGATCGAAAGGAATGGGAAAACGAAAATCAAAAGCCGATGCCCGTTCATACATCCTGGCAGTACTTTAATAAATCGTTCCATGAATGGTTTGTAAAAGATGTACCTGAAGAAATGAATGCTTTAAACGATGAACTGAAGAAAAACTTTGCTGCATTCCGTCCGGCAGAGGTTAAGGAAGTTCTAGGTAAATCTATGAAACTCAGGCTTTGGAATTATATTCACCGCATTGAAGATGGCATCTGGGATCCGCGGGGGAAAAGAGCTTTGTTTGAGGGGCTGCATGTATCAAAGCCAAGAATTCTATTTTTAGGTGCTGCAGAAGGCTATGAGGCGATGCAGCTTGCTGCCATATATCCTGGCGGTGAAATTGTCATGGTGGACTATGATCCTTTTTGCAGGGACGGCCGGTTTGCCGAATTTCCTGAGCATTATCCTTTTTTAGGTGAAAACCCTTTGACCGGCGCACCAAAAGTTTGGTATAAGAAGGATTTTACTATCACTTATCTAGTTGAAGATATTCGCAATCTTCCATTTGGAAAGGAATTCGATATCGTTATCAGTGTTGGGATGATTGAACATTTTCCGGATGAGCAGAAACCAGAATCGATTGATTGGCACAGAAAGTTTTTGAAAGATGGAGGATATGCGATTTTAACAACTCCAAGAGCTCAGCTGAAGTCCAAATTATATTATCAAATAATGGCTGATGTCATGAACCATACGTACAGGGAGTTAATGACGATTCAACAAATGGGGCTGTATGTTTATGAAAGCGGTTTCGATATCCTGAGACACGGTTTTATTAAAGTCCATAACGGCATAATTGCCAGACCGCGTTAAAGAAAAGGGGGAAAGAGTTGCTGTACTCTTAGCTATTTGAACATCCTTTCTTGCCAGGATGACTGTTATTTTCTTGGTGGGGCTTTTATCGCTGCATGTGTGATTCTAATTTTCAGTGAATGATTGAAAGGCTGGGTCTTCAGCCTTTTTTTAGTGAAACTTATGAATATAAGAGGATCCTTGAACTAAACATTTATTCTGAAAATAAGCCATGGCCTTTTCTTTTGCAGCACCCATCGATAAAATAAGAGATGAGTTTTAAATCTGCCTTAAGGTGTGGTACTTATTTTTATTCTTTTTGTTGTTATGGGTCTGCTGATTGGGATTTTATCCGGATTTTTTGGTGTTGGCGGCGGTTTTATTTTGACGCCTGTCCTGCTCCTGATGAATACAGAGCCAATCACAGCCATAACAATCAGTTTATTATATACAATAGGAACATCGCTTTCGGGGATGTTTGCACATCTTAAAATGAAAAACGTGAGATGGAAAGAAGCTTTCATTATTGGTATGAGCGGGATGGCAGCAACACAGGCAGCCAATCCTTTCGTTTATTACTTAAATCAACATGGTTATGATGATGCTGTGATTCCTCTGGCATACATTCTCCTGTTGAGTTATTTTGGCTGGAGCCTGCTATTTAGGAAGAAAACGAAGAACAGTAATGGAAAGCCAATTAAGAAATGGGCAATTGTTCTTTTAATTTTTACCGGGGCAATAGGTGGATTTATCTCAACCCTGCTTGGTGTCGGAGGCGGGTTTATCATCGTGCCGCTGTTGATATGGTTATCCGGTTTTCATCCTAAGGATGCAATCGGGACAAGTCTTCTAAGTGTTTTATTTATTGTCAGCATAGGCTTTATTACATACTTTATAAAATCTCCGATCGATTTATCGACTGGCGCTTTTCTGATTGCAGGAGGTCTTGCAGGGGCTCAGGCCGGAGCTTATATGACAGACAAATTTGAACATGCAGAAATGAAATTGCTTCTGGGGCTGCTGTATTTTTTCACAGCAATAAGCGTAGGAATGAAACTGATTGGGTTTGAGGTATTGGGAATGGTCATTCTGTTTCTTTTTATAGGATTATTATACTTAAAAATGGCAGCGTCCATTATCACCCGCCGAAAAAAAATCCGTTCTAATTGAGCGGATTTTTTATATAAGCAAAACTGGGATTTGCATTTCTGACTGCTAATCAAACCTTTCCCTCACAACAACACCATCTACAGCTAGTCTTTTTACGTTCTTATAATCATATTTATTGTGTATGCCCCAAATATACAGAGTCAGCTTCGCCCTTTTGGCCTGCTGATAAAAATAAAGATTCAGGCACCGTTTATGCAGAGTGATAAAATCAATTTCAGCACCTAGCTCGTTTAACTGATGATAGGGAATTGGATAGGAAATGACAAGTCCTTTGTGTATTTGCGGCAGCAATGTGTTTAAAAGCATGATGCTCTTTAGTTCAGTGGATTGTATAGAGAGCGAAGAAAATTCGCGGGGAGAGTAGGCGTTTAAAATCGAATCAGTTAAGACTTTTTCAATGCCTGGATATAAAGAGGGGCGTTTTAAATCAATCAGCAGATGATGATGATTCTTATATTTTATAAAAACCTCTTCGAGCGTAGGGATTTGCTCACCTGCAAACGATTCGTTATACCACAAGCCAGCATCAAGATTCTTTAGCTCTTTCAGCGTCAGATCTGCTATTTTTTCATCAAGACCTGCTGTTCTTTTGAGGGAGAGGTCGTGCATCACGATTAAATGTTTGTCCTTGCTCATTTGAACATCAAGCTCAATCATATCAAATCCTTCACGTGCTGCCCTATCAAACGATGACATCGTATTTTCGGGGGCCTGCGATGACAGTCCTCTGTGTGCAATCAGGAGATTTGTGCCTGCGGCTTGTGAATCAGCAGCCAGGGCATAATGGACAATAAAAGAAAGAAAAAAGATGAGGGTCACGAGATATCTCAGTTAAATCACCCTTTCTGACTGGAACTGAGTCTTTTATCCTACTATATGCCATTAATGTACAAAGCGTTTATGTGAATGTTTCTGCGCCTTTTTGAAAATATAAAAGGGTGACAACTTTTTTTATAAAGGAGGAACTTCTATGGCGCATAAACATCAAAATAGTGCTGAGCAAAAGGCAAAAAAACAGCCTGCAAAGCATCAGGAAGAGTTTTCAGCTGAGATTGCTCATAAAGCAAAGCCGGCTCCTGGACATAAAGAACAAAAAAAACATAAAAAAATCTAGGGATGCAGCGGGGGAGGAGAAACATTGAAAAATATTGCCCTTTTTCTTTTTCTTTTTATATTTTTCGCTGTACTTTACCGGATGGATGGCGTACAGATGCTGGATAATTCGGTTGTAAGAGGTGCAGAAGAATTTCGCACTGACGCGTTTACTTCTTTTTTTATCACCGTCAGTGATATTGGTTCGATAAAAGTGGAATACCCCCTCATGATAATCGCATCCCTTTTTCTTTTGTTTTTCAGAAAATTTTTGCCTGTTTTCTTTTTATGGGGCACATTTTATTCCATTCGTTTTATCAATGTTGAGCTGAAAGATTTTTTTCACCGTGAAAGGCCATCGTTTGATGCCGTTATTCATGCCGCTCATTACAGCTTTCCAAGCGGTCATGCGATGAATTCAACGGCATTTTATGGCTTTCTTTGTTATTTAATCCTTGAGAGCACTTCTGCAAAGGACCGCAAAAGAAAATGGTGGATCAGTATGACTGCAGTTCTTGTCGGATTAATCGGAACAAGCAGGATTTACCTTGGCGTTCACTACTTATTTGATATATTAGCGGGGTTTTCTGCAGGAATGGTATGGCTTCTTATCCTAATAAAAATGTATGAAACGATAAATGCTAAAATTGACAAAACTAGACGAGCTTAGAGAAGGAAATTTGCTTTTTTCCCTCTAATACATATGGGTGATGACTAGAAGTGGGATTTTACATGGTGTTAAGTCTTTTGGCAGCAAAAAAAATGTGTCATATGAAGCAAGGTGTGGTCAAAGTTAATATAAGCTATTATCCGGCGGCTGGAAGAAAATGAACAGGATTCATCTCCGATGAAGAAAGGCAGCGATCTGACATCGCTGCCTTTCTTTAGTTTAAAGGTTATGGCCAGGCCCATTTTTACGTTTGGCTGAAGTTTCTTCTTTGCCGTGTGCATTTTCCTCTGCTTCAATTGCTTCTGGCGGTATATGATTGTTCTTTTTCTGTCCATTGATGCGATTGCGGTGTTTTTTGCCCAAAAGTAATCCCTCCTTGTCCATTCTATTTTTCACATAATGAGCGATTTTCACTACAGTAAATAAATTTCATGTATAGGATGCTCGATAAATCGGAAATGTAGAAGGAGAAATGATTTTTAAGCGAAGATTATGGTATATTGAAAAAGCACCTTTTTATACATATAACTGGAGGTATGAACAATGAGTGTTCACATAGGAGCAAAACCAAATGAAATCGCAGAATCCATTTTATTGCCTGGAGATCCGCTTCGTGCTAAATATATAGCAGAAACGTTTTTAGAAGATGCAGTATGCTATAACGAAGTACGCGGCATGCTCGGATTTACTGGAACTTATAAAGGCCATCGCATCTCTGTACAGGGTACAGGAATGGGTGTTCCATCCATCGCCATTTATGTTAATGAACTTATGCAAAGCTATAATGTTCAAAAATTAATCCGCGTTGGAACATGCGGTGCGATTCAGCAGGATGTTAAAGTAAGAGATGTGATTCTTGCAATGAGTGCATCAACCGATTCTCAAATGAACAGACTGACTTTCGGCGGAGTAGATTATGCACCGACAGCAGATTTTGAATTGCTGAAGCATGCATATGATGCCGGAACTGAAAAAGGGTTAAAATTAAAAGTCGGCAACGTCTTTACAGCAGATATGTTCTATAATGACAATTCCGAGCTTGAAAAATGGGCGAAATACGGTGTTCTTGCAATCGAAATGGAGTCAGCAGCACTTTATACTCTTGCAGCTAAATTCGGCCGCCAGGCATTATCCGTGCTGACAGTAAGCGATCACATTTTAACTGGCGAAGAAACAACATCTGAAGAGCGTCAAACGACGTTTAATGAGATGATGGAGATTGCTTTAGAGGCAGCTATTAAATAAAAAGACTGTGCTGGAAAGTGAAAAATCCAAAAGCTGACTTTTTCTGAAGAATGATCATAACAAAGTTTAAGAAAAGAGCACAAAAGAAGCGCGCGAAAATTTTTTCGTGCGTTTTCTCTTTTTTTCGACAAGATCTGCCACAATTGACAGATATAGTTTTTCTCATTTTAGGCAATAGTGATAAAATGAAGGTATGAAAGACATACAGGCAGGTAGGGTGAACTAATTTTGAACTTTAAAAAAGCAACTGTAACGACTATTATCCCAATGGCACTTTTCCTTTCGGCATGTTCGGGAATTCAGCTGTCAAAGGATCTTAATCCATTTAAAGAAGGGCAATCTGAAACTCAGCAGGAAAAACAGAGCCCAGTGGAAGAACCTAAAGAAGAAACTGCTCAATTTCAATTAGACGAGCAATTTTTCAACAAAATTCAAGAAGTAAATGGAAAGCCGACGATTAAGAATCCCGAGAATCGAATGGTGCTCGTGAATAAGGAATACTCTCTTCCTTCAACATATGAGCCTGCTGACCTTGTATCTCCAAAGGTTGAGTTTTCATTCGGAGATACGGATGTTCCTCAGCGATACATTCGCAAAGAAGCAGCCATTGCTCTTGAAAAGATGTTTGCACAGGCGACAAAAGAAGGCATTGAGCTATTTGCCGTTTCCGGCTATAGATCATATGAACGCCAAAGCGGGATTCTAAATGTTGAGAAAGCACGAAAAGGTGATGAAGTGGCACTTGAAACAGTCGCACTTCCGGGTCAAAGCGAGCATCAGACAGGACTTGCTATGGATGTTACAAGCAGAAGCGCAGGTATGGACATCACCGAAAAATTCGGGGATACGCCTGAAGGGAAATGGGTGAAAGAGAATGCCCATAAATTCGGCTTTATTATCCGCTATCAAAAAGGAAAAGAAGACATTACTCAGTTTGCTTACGAACCATGGCATTTGCGCTATGTAGGAGTAAATGAAGCTGCTGAAATCTATGAAAACGATCTGACGCTCGAAGAATTTTTTGATAAAGTGAAGAAAATTTAATGAATCACCCTGATCTTGATCTGTTGAGACCTGATCTGGATGTAATCTTTATCGGATTTAATCCGAGTTTATATTCGGCAGAAGTCATGCACCATTATGCTAGTAAAAGCAATCGTTTTTGGAGAATTCTTTATCAGGCAGGAATAACGGACAGGCTATATATGCCCAGTGAAGATGGGGAGCTGCTTGAAAAAGGATTTGGTTTTACAAATATCGTCCACCGGCCAACGAAAGCTGCTGCTGAAATAACAGCTGAAGAATATCAGACAGGCAAAAAAGAGCTTTTGAACAAGCTTTTGTTCTATCAGCCAAAAATAGCCTGCTTTGTCGGAAAAGGTGTTTACTTATCGTATAGCGGAAAAAAGAAAGCAGATTGGGGCCTTCAGCCTGACTCGATTGCGCGGGGCGTCATGGAATTCACAGCTCCTTCTTCAAGCGGTCTGGTGAGAATGAAGCAGGATGAAATCGTTGGCATCTACAAGGAATTAACAAAATTACTAAAAGAAAAGCAGTCTCTCAAATGAAGAGAGCCTGCTTTTTTGTCATTTAATTTTCTACCAGAAAAGCAAACCGCCTAAAACGATGCCTGTTACAAACGCAAGCCCGATTCCATATGGAGCTCCATAGCCGTATCCGCCGCCATAAAATCCTATGCCGTAACCGCCGCGTCCGCGTCCTCCTAAAGGCTGGATGAAGACCCGTTGTCTAGTAACATTCGTGATTCTGCCAACATGCTGATTTCCAAATCGGTCACTGATGCGGACAACTTTTCCATGATACTGACAGCAAAGGTTATAATAATTTTGAGACAAATGTTTTTCCTCCCTTCAACCTGCTTCTTCATAAACTATGAAAAAAAGGAGAGAAGGGTTTGTACGAATACCCCGATTGGCTCTATTTCATACACCTGAAAATGCGGAATTGAACAGTTTGTTGATAGTCTTCCCGCAATTTTTCATGCTCAGCAAGCATATCAAAGTACACGGAATCCAGATTTTCTGACATATCAAATTCTGTTGTTGGTTCATCTTCTTCTATTATATAGTCATGTTCTGTGCGGACTTCAATTTTTTGAAAGCCTGCTGTTTCAAATGCAGACTTCCACTCCTGTTCATTATATAGATGATGAAATCCGTAAAATGACTGGATCTTTTCTTTTAATTTGCGGTTTGGCTGGTCTGCTCTTGTTACTTCAATCGAAAGCAGAACGCCGTTATCCTTCAGTACACGGTTCAGTTCTCTTAATGACTCAGCAGAATTTGTAAAGCTTAATACAGATTCACAAAAAATGAAATCAAATTGTTTGTCTTTAAATGGAAGCTTCTCTAATGATCCTTGAACAAGGCACGTATCTTCTTTTAATCTGTTTTTGGCTTTTAATAGCATAATGGGATCAATATCTATACCAGTCACATCATAATTCAGCGATTTCAGAAACTGCATCGTTTGTCCAGTGCCGCAGCCAGCATCAAGAATGGATGCTGATGCAGGAATCATTTCAAGCTGGATCATTTCTTTTGTCAGCACAAAGCCTCCGGGATGGGCGCCTCCAACTCCAAGTTGTGCCAGTAAATCAAGATAGCCAGGCATTTGCATGAACTCCTTTCAAACTAAATTATGCTGATTCTGCATATCCGGTGAAGCGGGATACTCTGATTTGTCCGGAAATCTAAACAAGAAAGAGATATAATAAAAACAGGAAGAATGGTTTCCGCATAATAGTAAATACTGTTTGAGGGAACCTGTGATTCGCTGAATTCTTAGTTGCTTAGGAATTGATAAAAGCCCGGCGGTTTGATCCTCGGTCAGAACGTATCCGCCTTTGTTCTTGACGTTTTTGTGTTCGTTAATCATAATGATTACATAATGAGGGTGGTGTTAAATTGTTTAAAAATAACAATGTGAAATTTCTGTTTGCAATCCTTTTAACTGCCATCATTAGCGCAGGTATAACGTTTGCGGTCGTTCAGAAAGACAGCGGCCTGAGTCAGGCAGAGGGGAAAAGCGATGACCCCTTTGAAAAGCTTTATTCTACATACGACACGCTTAAAGGCGAATTTTATCAGGATACAAATCAGGAAAAACTAGTAGACGGTGCAATTAAAGGAATGCTTCAATCTTTGGATGATCCATATTCAACTTATATGGACCAAGAGGAAGCAAAGGGTTTCAATGAGAATATTTCATCTTCTTTTGAAGGAATTGGTGCTGAGGTTCAGGAATCTGATGGGAAAATTATGATCGTGTCTCCCATTAAAGGTTCACCGGCTGAAAAAGCTGGATTAAAGCCAAAAGACAAGATTTTGAAAGTTGATGACAAAAGCGTTGAAGGCATGACGGTAAATGAAGCTGTTATGCTGATTCGCGGAGAAAAAGGCTCAAAGGTTCAGCTTGTTATTGAACGAGACGGTGTGGGAGAGCTTGATTTTAATCTGACAAGAGATACCATTCCTCTGGAGACTGTTTATACAGAGGTTGAAAACGGTATAGGCAAGGTCCAGATTACGAAGTTTTCAGAAACGACCGGAAAAGAACTTGCTGATGCTTTAAACGAGCTGAATGAGAAGGAAGTTAAGGGGCTTGTGCTTGATTTGAGACAAAATCCCGGCGGTCTGCTTGATCAGGCGATTGCAATGAGTGATATTTTCGTCCCTAAAGGAAAAACCATCATGCAAATTGAAAACAAAGATGGCTCAAAAGAAGTTCAAAAATCTCAAAATGATTCAGCAGTGAATGTTCCGGTTGTCGTTGTTGTAGATAATGGAACCGCAAGTGCTGCTGAAATTATGGCCGGTGCTTTGCATCAATCAGCAGGTATTCCAATTGTCGGTGAAAAAACGTTTGGAAAAGGGACAATCCAAACAGCAAAAAGCTTTGAGGACGGATCCTCAATTAAATATACGATTGCGAAATGGCTGACGCCAGACGGAACATGGATTCATAAAAAAGGAATCGAGCCGCAGTATAAAGCTTCACTCCCGGCATACGCAAATCTTCCATATTTAAATCCGGAAAAAGAATTAAAACAGGGAGATTCATCGGCTGAAGTAAAAGTTGCTCAGCAAATGCTGCAGGCTTTAGGATATAAAAATGTAAAAACAGATGGATTTTATGAAGAAACAACAAAACAGGCTGTCACAGAATTCCAAACAAAAAACAGCCTGAAGACGACTGGAACAATCAGCGGAGAAACAACAATCAAAATGCTTGAAACACTCCAGGCGCAGCTGAAAGAAAATGATACTCAGATGGAAGAAGCCATCAAAAGATTGAATGAACAGATGTAGAGAATAGCTTTTAATAGGGGCTGTCCATAAAGTCATTTTACTGACTCAGTGGACAGCCCCTTCTTTTGGGATATTGCCCTATTAAAAGTATTAGCACAAAGGAGAGTGACGCCATTTTTTAAGTTTTGAATCGTAAAAAGTGGCAGCACTAAGGAGACAGACGTAAGTTTTTAAACTTTAAATCGTTAAAAGAGTCAGCACTACTAAGACTGACGCTACTTTAAACAGTCTCTCTTATGCCTTTATTTTAAAGATTTATTGGACAACTCATTTTTCCATAATAAGGAGTTTTTTCTTTTCTATGGAGGGTATAGTAATAATGGAAATTAACCTGTTATAAGTTGACATTCGATTTGGGACAACTTATAATTAATTTGAATTCGAGATATATTGATTAAAGATAGTTGTTTTCGAAAAAAGTACATTACACGAGGAGAGATCGGAATGTCAAATGTAAAATTAGCTGTCATTTACTACAGTTCTACAGGCACGAACCACAAGCTTGCAGCTTGGGCTGAAGCTGGAGCAAAAGAAGCTGGCGCCGAGGTAAAAGTTCTTAAAGTTCCTGAACTTGCCCCACAATCTGCGATTGAATCAAATCCTGCATGGAAAGCACACCTTGAAGCAACGAAAGATGTTCCTGAAGTGACATTAAATGATTTGGAATGGGCAGACGCCATCATTTTCAGCGTCCCGACTCGATTTGGCAATGTTCCTGCACAAATGAAGCAGTTTCTTGATACTACCGGAGGCTTGTGGTTCCAAGGGAAACTTGCGAATAAAGTAGTGAGTGCCATGGCTTCGGCAAGCAATCCGCACGGCGGACAGGAAGCAACTATCTTAAGCTTATACACAACGATGTATCACTGGGGAGCGATTGTAGCCGCACCAGGCTACACGGATCAATCTCTATTTGAAGCAGGAGGAAATCCTTACGGTACTTCTGTCACAGTTGATCAGGACGGAAATTTAAAAGAAAATGTTGAAGCCGCAGTCAAGCATCAGGCTAAACGGACTGTTACGATTGCAGAATCCATTAAAAAAGGCATGCAATAAAAAATAATAAAGGGGTTTGGCTTATAAGCCAAACCTTTTGATTTAAAACAGGAGCGATCAAGCATGAAACACATTTTTGAAAAAGGCAAAAACCGAAATCGTACATTACTGCTGCTGCATGGAACAGGAGGGGATGAAAATGATCTCATTCCGCTTGCTAAGCATATTGATGCAGAAGCCAATATTTTAAGTGTAAGGGGAAACGTTCTTGAACATGGAATGCCCCGCTTTTTCAAAAGATTGGCGGAGGGTGTATTTGATGAAGAAGATCTGATTTTCAGAACAGGTGAATTAAATGACTTTTTAAAGGAAGCGGCTGAAAGGTATTCCTTTGACCGCTCAGAACTGGTTGCAATTGGCTATTCTAATGGTGCAAATATCGCAGGAAGCCTGCTTTTCCATTATGAAAACTCTTTGAAAGCAGCCATTCTTCATCATCCGATGGTGCCGAGAAGAAATATTGAAATTCCCGCGTTAAGCGGAACACCCATCTTTATCGGAGCAGGCATGAACGATCCCATTTGCCAGGCTCAGGAAACGCATGATCTTGCTGATATCCTGAAAGCAGCGGGTGGGGAAGTAGTCATCCACTGGGAAAATCACGGACATCAGCTCACCTCATCAGAAGTAGAGGCTGCATCTGCCTGGTACAATGAGAAATTAAAGTGAAGTCTGCAGCAAAAAGGAGCGCCGATTAGGCGCTCCTTTTTGCTGCAGTTGGTTATGGGGTTCCGCTTTTCGTGGTATCTAGCTCCACCTCCCAGCTCCTCGGCCAGAACGGCTCCGTCTGTCGAAGCGGTCGGTTCCGCTTTTCTGATTACTGTGCAGTATACCCGCCATCTAGCAATACTGCTTGGCCTGTTACACCTTTGGCTTTTTCGCTGGCCAGGAAGACAGCGTAGTCAGCAATTTCATCAACTGAGAGAAGGCGCTTTTGCGGTACGAGAGGGTAGATGACCTCTTCGAGCACTTTTTCAAGGTCTACATTTCTTGTTTTAGCAAGATCCTGTAATTGGTTGCGCACAAGCGGTGTGTCAACGTAGCCGGGGCATAGGGCATTAACGGTAATTCCGTCAGCTGCTCCTTCAAGAGCTGAAACCTTTGTTAAGCCGATGACGCCATGTTTAGCAGAGTTATAAGCTGCTTTTCCTGCAAAACCAATAACGCCATTGATGGAAGCCATATTGATGATGCGGCCGTATTTTTGTTTTTTCATGTGAGGAAATACATGTTTTGTAGCAAGGAATGGAGCTGTCAGCATGATCTTAATTAGAAGTTCAAATTTTTCTGTCGGGAATTCTTCAATAGGAGAAACATATTGAAGGCCAGCATTATTAATCAAGATATGAAACTCTCCGAAATGAGCAATTGTATCATCAATTGCTTTTTTGATTTCTTCTTCACTTGTTACGTCGCATTTCAGTCCGAGTGTTTCATAGCCTTTTTGTGCAAGCTGGTCAGCTGCTTTTTTTACGCCTTCTTCATTTACATCAGTAAGAACAACTTTTGCTCCATTTTCTGCAAAGCGTTCACCTACTTCATAACCTATACCTTGTGCTGCTCCTGTGATAAAAACGACTTTATCTTTTAACATAATAAAATCTCCTTTTTCGTTTTAATAAATGCCAAGTGATGCGAGGACGATGGCTGCAATGACGGCGATAATCGGAATGATCAGACCGACTACAGCAACGTCTAAGTATGTTTGTTTATGCTTAAGTCCCGTTACAGCAAGAAGGGTGAGCAGTGCCCCGTTATGCGGCAGAATCGATGCCCCTGAGGCAACTGCTGCTACACGATGAAAGGCTTCAGGAGATATTCCTGTGCTTTTTGCCAGTTCCATATATTGACCTCCGAGTGCTTCTAATGCAATTCCCATACCGCCTGAAGCTGATCCAGTGATGCTTGCCAAAAGCTGAACGGCGATCGCTTCTGAGATAAGGGGATTGCCTTTTACACCCAATATTAAATCTGTAAGCTGTTCGAAGCTCGGCACAGCGGTTACAACCGCTCCAAAACCAACGGCAGCACTCGTATTGACGATTGCCATAACGGATCCTGCTGCTCCGCCGTTAATCGATTTGATGAACGTTTTAAACTTGTTAATGCTAAGCAGCATGATAGAGAGTATTCCAATAACCAGAGCCAGCAGAATATCAAGCTTAAACACATTCAAAACGACAACAACAACGATAAGAGGGATAATTGACAAATACGCATTCGGCAGAGTAGAAGGATCGATGTCCTTTACTTCATCGCCGCCTTTGGGCTCAGTGAACTTTTCACCTTTGCTATGTAATTTCTTTCCCCGCCAAGCGAGATAAAAGTAGCCTCCGACGGCCATAATCAATCCTGAGACAATTCCCATAACAGGACCGGCAGTTGGGGTCGTCCCAAAATAGTCCGTTGGAATAATATTTTGAATCTGCGGAGTACCGGGAAGTGCCGTCATTGTAAATGTAAAAGCACCCAGTACAATTGTAGCTGGAATCAGGTTTCGCGATACATCTGCAGACCTGAAAAGGGCAATCGCAAGCGGATAGATCGCAAATACAACGACGAATAGGCTTACTCCGCCATATGTAAGGACTGCCGCTCCAGCTAGAACACCCAGAACCGCACGCTTTTTCCCGATAAACTGGGTAATTTTAAATGCAACCGATTGCGCCATTCCCGTTTCTTCCATCAGTTTTCCGAAGATTGCTCCAAGAAGGAAGATCGGAAACCATTTCAGAGTGAACTCAACAAATCCTGTCATATACGTTTCTGTATAAGCCGGAAGAAGTTCAATGCCCTCAAGCGCTGCTACAATTAGAGCGATGAGAGGGGCAATCCAGATGATGGACCAGCCAAGATAGGCAAGCGCCATCAGTAAAACTAAACCGATAATGATGTTTATCATGCTGCTTAAGCTCCTTTAGTAGATTTACCTAGGCTTAATTTCCCCTAAAGAAACTAAATAAAACAAAAACCGGCAAAGTTTTTCCTTTGCCGGTTTAAAAATTATAAGAATGTGCTCAATTCATCGATGCTGATGCGAGAGCTTTGGTGTGCAGGTTTTGCCGCTTTTCCGATTGTGATAAGCATAACTGGAACAAAACGATCTTCAATTTTAAATGTTTCAGATAATTGCTGAGCATTAAAACCGCCGATAGCACAAGTATCGTAGCCTTTAGCTTTTGCTGTAAGCATTAACTGCATAGCTGCAAGAGATGCATTGCTGAAAGCAGCATCGCGTGCGTATACAGGATTTTGATAAGCGCCGTTGATTTGGCCTGCAAGAGTGTCTTTGATTTCTGCTTTCATAAAACCTGCTTCTACAAGCGGATTATAAACTTGGTCTGTATTTTTGTTTGCTTCAAGATCCCCTAAAATAGCAACTACCGCTGACGCTTCAGTAATTTGGCTTTGGTTATAAGCAATAGGGAGAAGTCTTTCTTTAGACTCGTCACTGTGGAAAACCATGAAGTTCCAGTGCTGCAGGTTCCATGCAGATGGAGCCTTGCCTGTAAACTCAAGAATTTCTTTGAGTTCACCCTTGCTTATTTTTGCAGATGGATCATATTTGCGCACAGAGCTGCGTTCAGACATAATAGATAAGATACTTTCAGAAGTAGCTGTTGACATTGTGAAAACCTCCATTGTTGAATATCGTTTACAAATAAGGTATAATATACAAAAAGTTACAGACTAACTTTTCGTAAGTTAAATGATTGACTTTTGTTATCATAAAATGATTAAGATTATATGTCAAGAAAAAGACTGTAAAGGAGATTCAGGATGGAATCTAATTTATGTCCCAAAATGGAAAAAGCATTCGGGTTTTTAGGGAAAAGATGGACGGGCTTAATCATCCATGTCATGTTAGACGGACCTAAGCGATTTAAGGATTTAACAGATACCATTCCTAGTATTAGCCAAAAAATGCTTGTGGAACGATTGAAAGAATTGGAATCAGCCGGTATTGTTCAGCGGGTTGTCATTCCTGATACACCAGTAAAGGTTACGTATCAGCTGACCGAAATGGGCCACTCATTAGAAAAAGTGATGATAGAAGTGAAAGAATGGGCAGATCGCTATTGCTTTGAGGAGGGGAAAAAGCAATGAACCGGACAGTCATTATTACAGGCGGAGCAAACGGAATCGGCGAAGAATTGGTCAGACAGTATGCTGCAGCCGGTGATGCCGTTATTTTCGCAGATATTGATGCAAAAAAGGGTAAAAGCATAGAAAGCAGCACTGAAAATGCACATTTTGTGCAAACAGATGTAAAAAATGTTCATGAAATTGAACAGTTGATAAAAGAAGCTGTACGTTTGACTGGAACCATTGATATCTTAATAAATAATGCAGGTGTATCTGGGTTTAAATCTCCTTATGAGCTAACTTTAGAAAACTGGGATCATGTCATAAACACAAATTTAAGAAGCACATTCTTTTGTTCAAAAGAGGCAGCAAAAGTGATGAGAAAGAATACTGCCGGCGGTTTTATTGTCAATATCGCTTCCACACGGGCATCGATGTCAGAACCGGGAACAGAGGCATATGCCGCAACTAAAGGCGGCATCGTTGCGCTTACCCATTCGCTTGCCGTTTCTTTAAGCGAAGACAGGATTAAGGTTAACAGCATTTCCCCTGGGTGGATCGAAACAAAGGATTACGAGAACCTCAGACAAATCGATCACGATCAGCACCTTTCAAAACGGGTCGGCAAACCGGCTGATATTGCCAAAGCATGTTTTTATTTAACAGATCCCGAAAATGATTTTGTAACAGGTACGGATATAGTTGTAGACGGCGGGATGACAAGAAAGATGATATATGAACATTAAGGAAGGACTGCTGATGAGCAGTCTTTTTTTATTTTGGCTCTTTCGTAAACATTGTGTGAAAGGCGTTTACAACATTCAGAACGTGAACAGTTACCATAGCCGACTCAAACGCTGGATTAACTGCTGCAACGGCGTAGCAACCAAGCATCTTAATTACTTGGCTTGGCTTCTCTGCTTAGACAGCAAGGAATATGAGAACAAACCGTCGAATAAGAAAAATATGTTGGTCGCCTGTTGTCTGTTTACTTTAAATGAAATAAACAGTAAAATTCGCGAACGGCTTCTTATTGATGGATTAATCGGTAAAATTATATAATTTAATGAGTTCTGGAGGGAGATGTATTATGCAAAAGGCAATCGTAATTTATTATTTGACCGATAAGAAGAATAACTTAAGTGATTTAAATCAGCTTTTGCAAGAGGGATGGAAGGTTGTCTCTCAGAGTGCTATGTCAGGTGCAGGTGGTGGTGGAGCAGTTTATTCACTTGTTATATTAGAGAAAGATTAGTAAACAACGCATCGGAATTCCTTGCCACTAACGGGAAACGATCGTTTAATTAACCGCCTTTTCAAAGGGCGGTTTTCTTTTTGGGAAACAACATTATGCGAAAACATCCTTGTTTTAAAATAAAAATACTGGGCTGGACATAGGGTTTAGAAAAGTTTTTACCATAGAAGTTGGGAGGTTTTTCTCAATTTCTAATTTATCTGCGATTCAACAACGAAAAGCCAGCAATCCGTGAACAGGCTATCACTTTATGCAAATCTCCAATCATTTCGTTTGAATACATTTCACCCGGGTAAAGAAAGAATAAATAACCCTGAAAGGAATGAGTCTGAAATGCCTTGGACAAAACAAGATTACCCAAGTTCAATGAAAAACCTTCCTGATGAAACCCGTGAAAAAGCAATTGAGATCGGCAATGCCCTGCTTGATGATGGTTATGAAGAGGGACGGGCCATTCCGATTGCGGTTTCACAGGCGGAAAAATGGGCTGACAATGATTCGGAAAAAGATGAATATCTCCTGGTGGCTGATGACGATGGATGGATGCTGAAAAAAGACGGAAACAAGCGAGCCAGTTACCGTTTTGATACGAAACAAGAGGCGCTTGAAAAAGGAAGAGAGCTTGTGAAGCAAAATAACTGTACCTTGGTCGTTCATCTGAAGGACGGGTCAGTCGAAACCAAAATAAACGGATAGGGGGAATGCTTTTTCATTAAATTGATTATCCCTGAGATATTCGCCCACTCCAAAACTTTTTAGGTGAATACCCTTATAAGGTAAGTGAAATATGGAGGAGGGGAATGCATGTACCCGCACTATGCAGCACGAGGCTACCGCAGCGCAGGAAATAGAGGACCTTTCTTTTTCGGATTTGGAGCTCCGCTTGTAGGAGGATTGTTGGGAGGGTTCCTTGGAAGTGCGCTTTTTAACTATCCAAGACCTTATTATTATCCGCCGCCACCGCCGCCGTCTCCTTTTTATGGAGGCTACCCAGGACCTGGACCGGGCGGATATCCTGGTTATCCGGGAGGACCATATCCGGGAGGGCCGTATTAAGAAGAACATTAGAGTATGCATAATCATAAAAACAATGGACCAGAGCAGGCTCTCTGGTCCATTGTTTTTATATACGAATTTGCTCATTGTTTTTTACTCGTGTGTTATTTCAATTTCCGAAATTTGCAGATCTTCATTTTTTTGCAGTTTAATTTCAAGAATCCCATTCCGGTAAGATGCTTTTGTTCCTTTTCGTTTAACAAGAGTGGGCAGAACAAGTTTTTTTTGTTCACCTATTGATGGGTAGTCTAAGATGAAAAGTTGATTGCTGCTGTGCTGTATGCGGAGATTTTTCAGCTGTTCATCTGAAGCCTGTACTTTAATGAAGATGTGGTCATTCGTTTCGAATAACTCTGTACTTGTTTGCGCCTGTTTGCTGCTTTGCACCATATTGCCGGGCATATTTCCCGGCATGCTGCCCTGAAAGGGAAACTGCTGAGGAAAGCCCTCGCCGAAAACATTTCCCATGATATTTTGAATGTAATCCTCCACATTTTTTGGATTCATATTTTTAAAAGCATCAGGCATTTGCCCGGATTGATTAAATGGAAAGTCTTTTTTCCAGGGAAACATGAATGTTCACGCCCTTTTTTACAGGTATACTTCACTATATGTAAAAGGATGGGTCATGGTTAAGTTTTTTTTCTTGTAGAAGTCCTTGTATCGGGCTTATAATGAGCATGGAGTTTTGAAAAGGAAGGTGCTGTAAAATGGAGCAAAGAAATATAGATACATATCGCACAGGCCTGATGCATACAGCACTAGCCTATTTTTTATGGGGGATCCTTCCGGTTTATTGGAAGCTTATCGATCATGTCGGGGCTGAAGAAATTCTGGCGCACCGTGTATTTTGGTCGTTTCTCTTCATGATGGGGCTGATTCAGCTCAATAAACAATGGGCGCAGCTGCTGGAAGTCTGCAAGAGAATGATAAAAAAACCTCTTCTTCTGTTTTCACTTATTCTATCATCCGTACTGATCAGCATTAACTGGTTCTTATACATTTGGGCCGTAAATAATAATCACATCCTTGAAACGAGCTTAGGGTATTATATTAACCCTTTAATCAGTGTTCTCCTTGGTATGGTGTTTTTGAAAGAACGACTTAATAAATGGCAATATGCTTCATTTATTCTTGCTGCGGCTGGTGTTCTTTTCATGACCATGCAATATGGGAAGTTTCCATTTGTAGCAATCATACTCGCACTGAGCTTTGGTTTTTACGGCTTAACGAAAAAAGTAACGAAATTAAATGCTTCAATCGGACTTACACTTGAGACCATGATGGTCATGCCTGTTGCCCTGATTTATTTAATCACGATTGCAAATAAAGGGGAGTCTGCATTTTTTGACTGGAGTTTAGGTACGAATGCATTCTTAATTGGAGCGGGAATCGTGACGGCGGTTCCATTGCTGCTCTTTGCAAAAGGAGCACAGCATATTCCACTATTCATGGTTGGCATTCTGCAATATATCGCACCAACCATCACGCTTTTACTTGGAGTTTTAATTTATGAAGAATCATTTACAAGCACTGAAATTATTACGTTTTCGTTAATTTGGAGTGCACTTGCGCTCTTTTCATTTTCACATGTAAGAGGAATGAAGGAACATGCATGGAAGCTGAAGAAGAAGAAAACAATGGAGATGTAAAACAGCCTGCCCTGTGCAAGGCTTTTTTCTTTCATTGATATGATTTTTCAGTATACAATAAGAAAGTCAGGAAAGGAATGATGACAGGAGATGACGGAGAACCGCGAGCTTTTAGAGGTATACCGGAAGCTTTGGTCAAATCGGCAGCTTGAGGTCAATGATGATGATATGCAGACACTTCTCGGCGCCATTAAAGTTGAACTGCAGGATGAAATGACCCATCCTCGCCTGCGGAAAAATACAGAGCAGAAGTTTTTTTCAGCAATAAAACGGATTTCCATGGCAAGCCTTGGCGATCAGGAAAAGCTGACCCTGATTGACCTGCATATAAAAGTGTATGAAGAAATCAGAGAATCTACATAAAAAGGAGCAGAAAGATGGTCCCCATTACGAAAGATGACATTCAAAAACATTTAGACGTTCTGGTGAACAAGGAAGTATATGTTCACCTCGAAACAACGACAGGCGCTTACTCTGCCCATATGAATGAAAATAATATGACAGTCGTGGCATTTATCAGAAATGCAAAGGTTTCTTTTGACCAGGCTAAGATCACCGGACAGGGTCCTTACCGTGTAGGTCTTAAAATTGATCATGGCTGGATTTATGCAGAAGGACTGACAGACTGGGTATACAATGAAAATAATCAGCTGCTGATGGCAGGGCATGACCGTGAAGGAAAGCTTGCCATTGCTCTTCAAATCAGCGAGACTCCGTTTGCAGAGTAGAAAGGGAGAATGAAAATGAGAGAAAATGTATTAGTCGTTTTGCCTCACCCGGATGACGAGTCATTTGGAGTCGGAGGTTTAATGTCATTAAAACGCAAAGAAGGGATTCCTGTTACATATGCCTGTGCAACACTTGGCCAAATGGGAAGAAACATGGGAAATCCGCTATTTGCAAACCGGGAGATCCTGCCTGAAATCCGCAAAAAAGAACTTAGAGATGCATGTGATGCACTTGATGTTCAGGATTTAAGAATGCTTGGCCTGCGCGACAAAACCCTTGAATTTGAAGATATCGACAGATTTGCTGATATAATAGAAGAAATTATTCAAGAAGTGAAGCCGACTCTTGTTGTTACGTTTTACCCTGGTCACGGCGTACATCCTGATCATGATGCAACAGGCGCTGCAGCCATTCGCGCATTAAGCAGAATGCCGCTTGAAGAGCGTCCTTTGACTTACTGCGTTGCTATTACGAGAAATCGTGTAGAAGTGCTTGGCGAGCATGATGTCACGATTGATATCTCAAGTGTTGCCGAAATGAAGTTAAATGCTTTGCGCGCTCATCGCAGCCAGACAGAAGGCATGCTTAAACAAATGGAAGAAAAGTTTAAGAATAAAGATCCTGAAGTCATGCATTGGGTGGAGCAGGAGATTTTCTGGACGTATAAATGGAATGATGAATAAAAAAGATGATCTCGTTACTTCGAGATCATCTTTTTCTATGTTCCGTCCTTATCCTTGTTTATCACTTAGTGTATAAACCTTATTTTGAATAATCCACAGCCTTGTAGACAATGCTGCAGCGGCAGCGGCAAGACCTGCAATTAAGCCGATCCAGTAGCCGAAAGCCATGAAAGACGTATTGTTTGCGAGCCAGTAACCCGTTGGAAGACCGATGACCCAGTATGAAACAAGCGCCATCACCAGGGTGACATTCACATCTTTGTAGCCCCGCAGTGCTCCTTGTATCGGAGCGGCTATTGCATCTGACAGCTGGAAGAAAATCGCATAGATCAAAAACTGAGCCGAGAGTTTTATGACAATGCCTTCGTTCGTATAGATCGCTGCAATTTCACTTCTTAAGAAATAGATTACCGCTGCGGTTATAAGCGACAGAATAACAGCCATGACAATTCCGAGATAACTGTACTGCTTCGCATCTCTGTACCGTTTAGCGCCCACTTCAAAACCGACGACAATTGTCAGCGCCATTGAAATGCTCAGCGGAAGCATGTACAGAAGAGAGGCAAAATTGATGGCGATTTGATGGGAGGCAATCGTGACCGTGTCATAATTGCTCATCAATAAGGTAACAGCTGCAAAAATACTGGTTTCAAAGAAAATGGCAATCCCTATTGGAATCCCGATTTTTAAGAGACTGATCCATGCTTTTGCAGAAGCACGGTACAGTTTCTTGAAAATGCCGTAGTGCACAAAAGGGTGCTTTTTCGCGATGACAAAAGCGGAAATCAGAAAAATGCTCCAGTATGTAATGGTTGAAGCAACACCAGCTCCTATACCGCCCAGAGCCGGAAAACCGAACTTTCCAAAGATAAATAGATAATTGAATACAACATTGATCGGCAGAGATAATAAAGTGATCATCATGGAGACTCTCGTAAACCCGAGCGCATCTATGAAACACCGCAATACATTATAAGCAAAGAGCGGCAGAATGCCAAAAGCCAAAGCAGCCAGATAAAGCTTAGCCGTCTCTCTGACATGATCCTCGAGTGTCATTGTGTTTAAAATAGGGTCAATGACAAAAATTCCGATTACTCCAACGATAATGGACAGTAAAACGGAAAGGTACAGACCTTGAATGACCGTAAAAGGAATTTTCTCCTTCTGTTTTGCACCCACAAATTGGGAAACAATCGGTGTTACGGCAAGCAGGATGCCGCTTAGTCCGGTATAGACAGGAACCCAGATGCTTGATCCAATTGCAACGCCTGCAAGATCTCCAGGGCTGACTTTTCCTGACATGGTCGTATCAAAGAAATTCATTGAGTAAAGTGCGAGCTGTGTAATCAAAATCGGCAAAAGGATGAGAGAAAATTGCTTGCCTTTCTCCCAAATAGTGAAGGTTTGATTCATGTTAAATATCCTCGATTTCGTAGAGTAACGAAAGAATTATAACATGAAAAATAGAACTCGTGACTATTTCGACTTCTCTTCAAGCTCTTTTTTCTCGGGTTTAAACATTTGATAATAAAAATAACTTAAGATCATTACACCCATACCAGAAAAAAGATATTGAAAGATTTTAACTGTTGTCATGACGCAAACCTCCGTTTTGTAAGCAGCTTGGTCAAGACTGCTGTTTTTTTATTTTAGTATGAACCCTAAATGGAAAATTATTGCATGGAATGCGGAGATTTTTCAAACAATAAGAAAAACGGTGAAACATGGCGGAGAGGAGCAGTACGTTTTGGAACACGAATTAATCGATCCGATAAAAAAACATATTTATGACCAGCTGGGAAACATCATTGAAGAATCTAGGCAGCTGATGAACTCTCTTCATGAGAAAGACCATTGCCTGCTTTGTGAGCTGGAAGACCTGCATAAAATTTTTCAGCAGCTTCAGTCGCAAGCATCATCCTTTTATTTGCAGTCTTATTTATCTGAATACACTCCGCATTATGCCGTGCTATCCAGAGTCATTCAGCAGCTGTCTGATCATAAACACGGCGGTTTAATAGTGATAGAAAGAAAAGATCCACTTATCTCTTTTCTTCAAAACGGCGTGCCGATAGATGCTTATTTATCGGCGTCATTGCTTGAAAGTATTTTTTATCCGGGGAATCCGCTTCATGATGGAGCCGTACTCGTATCAGGAACAAAAATCATTTCAGCAGCAAATGTACTTCCGCTTTCAACGAAGACCGCAGATGCTAAGGTAGGAACTAGACATCGGGCTGCACTTGGCATTACAGAATCAACAGATGCGATTGCGCTTGTAGTATCGGAAGAAACAGGGAAGATGTCATTTGCGATAAATGGCGGTCTGTATCCATTCAGCTCTGAATAAATGCTTTTCATATTTAAAAAAATCCTTTATAATGTAGTTTTTACTTTATGAGCTATGCCTTCATGATTTGCTTCAGCCATCAGCATGATAAGACAGCGCTCTTCTAGTTATGAGGAGGAAGAACAAATGCAAGACAAGAAAAACCTACATTCGTTTTTAAACTCGTTTTTCCGATTAGATGAACGGAAAACAACCGTAAAAACGGAATTTATTGCTGCTCTGACAACATTTATGACTGTCAGCTACATCATCCTTGTCAACCCGATTATCTTATCTGAAGCCGGGATGCCTAAGGAAGCAGCGCTTGCCGGCACCATTTTAGCCATCGTGATCACGACACTTTTAATGGGGTTATGGGCAAACCTGCCGATTGTCATTGGTCCAGGCATGGGGTTAAATGCCTTTTTTACATATACGGTTGTCCTCGGTCAGGGATTATCATGGGAAACGGCTCTCGGGGCCGTATTTATCTCGGGTTTTGTTTTCTTTCTATTATCTGTCACAGGAGTCAGTTCAAAAGTAGTCTCTGCTATTCCTAAAACATTAAAAGCATCCATTACAGCAGGAATCGGATTATTTGTAGCATTTATTGGCCTGAAAAACGGGGGCATCATTGTTCCTGATGAAGCTACATATGTGGCACTCGGAAATATTGCCGATCAGGGAACATGGCTTGCGCTTGCAGGGCTGATCCTTGCTGCGGTGCTTGTATCCAGAAATATCAGAGGCGGCCTGATCTTAAGCATCTTTGTCATTACTGCACTGTCTATGCTGATCGGCCACTCTCCTGTGCCTAAATCAGCAGGGGATATACTGTCCTTTGACTGGCCTTCTGTTGAATTAACATTTATGAAGCTTGATATTATGGCTGCCATCGGATACGGTATTTTCTCAGTTATCTTCTCATTTACGATCGTAGAATTATTCGATACATTGGCTACCTTGATCGGTTTAACAAAAAAAGCGAATTTGAATGATGAAAATGGCGAAACACCTAACATGAAACGCGCATTGACGACCGGAGCGCTAGGCACAATGATCAGTGCGGTGTTTGGAAGTACAGCGATGAATACTTACATTGAAAATGCGACCGGAATCGCAGAAGGAGGAAGGACAGGCTTAAAAGCAGTATTTGCTGCTCTGCTGTTTTTGCTCACGCTTTTGTTTACACCTCTGATTCAATTCATCCCTAACGCTGCGACAGCACCTGTCTTAATTATCATTGGAGCCTTTATGATGACAGAATTGAAGGAGGTTCATTTTGATGATTTAACCGAATTAATACCTGCCTTCTTAACACTCATTATGATGCCATTAACGTTCAGCATTGCAGAAGGGGTGGCATTTGGTTTTATCTCTTACACATTATTAAAGGTTTTTACCGGCAGAACAAAAGAACTTCATTGGATGATGTATGTCATTACAGCAGCCTTTTTGATTAATTTTTATACGATGATTTGACCGGCCCTATTAGGGCTTTTTTTGTTTAAAAAAAGTTTCGCTAGTCGAAATAAATACTGGGATGCTATAGTAGATATAGTAAAATAACAGAAAACGGAGATATCACCATGTGGAAAAATAAAAACGTCTGGATTGTGCTGAGCGGTGAATTTATTGCCGGTCTTGGTTTATGGTTTGGCATTATTGGAAACCTGGAATTTATGCAGAAAAACGTACCATCTGATTTTATGAAATCTCTTATTTTATTTATTGGGCTGCTCGCGGGGGTGCTTGTCGGGCCGCTTGCGGGGAGAATGATTGACAGCTGCTCAAAAAAAACTGTGCTTATATATTCAGGGCTTGGAAGAATGCTCAGCGTCATCTTTATGTTTATGGCGATACAATTTGATTCTCTTTTCTTTATGATCCTGTTTATGATCAGCATTCAATTATCTGCAGCCTTTTATTTTCCTGCTCTACAGGCAGTGATTCCGATTATTGTAAAAGACAATGATCTGATACAGATGAACGGGGTGCACATGAATGTTGCGACTATGGCAAGAGTCATCGGCACAGCACTTGCCGGCGCGCTTTTAGTCTTTATGAGTCTGACCTCTATTTATGCCCTGTCGATGGCTGCATACGCCGTTCTTTTTGGTGCTACTTTTCTGCTTGATTTTAAAGAAGAGAAGAGAGAGCAGTCAAAATCAGGGAAGTCCGGCAGCTTTAAAGAAGTCCTTCCCGTATTAAAAGCGACGCCTATCGCCATTACAGCTCTAGTCCTGACAATCATTCCGGTTTTGTTCATCGGAGGATTTAATCTGATGGTGATAAACATAAGCGAGCTTCAGGACAGCTCGTCCATTAAAGGGCTCCTTTATACAGTAGAAGGCATAGCGTTTATGATCGGCGCTTTTTTTGTCAAAAAAATAACCCACCGGTTTTCATCCGTTCACATGCTGTTTGCGTTTGCTCTAATCATTTCAATCGCACATCTAAGCTTATTTTTCAGTGATATCATGTGGATGTCGCTCATCTCATTTGGATTGTTCGGACTTGGGGTAGGCTGCTTTTTTCCGATTGTTTCGACCATTTTCCAAACAAAGATCCCAAAAGAATATCACGGCCGTTTCTTCTCGTTTAGAAATATGCTTGACCGGGTGATGTTCCAGGTTGTTCTCCTCGGAACGGGTCTGTTCCTTGATACAATCGGCCTGCAGTTCATGGTGCTTATCTTTGGAACATTATCGCTCTTGATGGTCGTCATCTACGGAATGAAATATTTTCAAAAAACAGAAGTAGGCAGTTTAAGTGAAAGCAAGTAAAAGAGAGGGGGAACCCTCTCTTTTTTGTATATCTATAAGGCTGTTTTCTTCCGAATCCTTATCTGTCTGCCTGCGTTAAACGGGCGATTCCACTTTTCTATTTGTCTAGCTCCACCTCCTAGCCCCTCGGCCAGAACGGATCCGCCAGCAAAGGCAAAAAGCGCCTTCACCGGCGGATCCTTATCTGTCTGTCGGGTCTGAACAGTCGGTTCCGCATTTCTACTTCTCCCTGCATTTCTTACAGACTGTAAGCTTCTTCCCATCCGCCTGCAGGTTAGGGTAGAGCAGTTTGATTCTCTCTGTTCCGCAAATTGGACAAGTGCCGCGGGCTCTTGATGCCATTTTGTATAATGTCTTTCCCCGATTTCTCTTCGCCATTTTAAACACCCTGTTTCTTTTTTATTACTATATGAAATTCAGCTTGGATATGCTATCTCAAAAATCGGCCAAAAATGACTAATGCTGTCAATTCTTGCAAGAAAATCGGGATAGTAAGAGAGAAAATTAGCTATTTTAGTAAGAATATAGTGCTATTTTTAGAAATTTGTAGTAATTAATGCCCTAATCTATTAAAATAATCATGTAAGAAAAAAGGAGGTACTTAGCGAACAATGAAACAGAAAATTATTGGGTTAACTGCTTCAGCAGTCATCGGTTCCGGCTTGCTTGGATCCAAGCTTCTGCAGACAGCATAACCGTTAAAAAAGGCGATTCGTTATGGAAGTTGTCACGCGAGTATAAAACATCAGTCCAAACTATTAAAATGACAAACAAGCTTTCTAAAGATATGATTTTTCCAGGACAAGTCCTGAAGATATCCGGAACTGCTGAAAAACCCGCATCAAGTGTTCAAAAATCTGCTGCTCCCGCTAAAACCTCTGTCTCTACATACAAAGTGAAATCAGGCGATTCCCTCTGGGTCATTGCAAGAAACCATAATGTATCAGTGAATGAGCTTAAGAGTTTAAACGGACTGAAGTCAGATTTGATCCGTCCAGGGCAGACTTTAAAAGTAAGCAAGAGTGCTGTACAAGCGCCAGCCGCAGCTGCTCCGAAACCAGCTGCCAGTAAGACTGCTTCAGCAACCTATAAAGTACAGCTTGGTGATTATCTTGGAAAGATCGCAAATCAATTCGATCTTACCGTTCCTGAATTAAAAGCAATGAACAATCTTAAATCAGATGTGATTTACGCTGGCCAGGTCCTTAAAGTGAAAGGTTCAAGCCAAGCTGCGCCTAGTAAGGTGGAAGAAACAAAGCCATCTGCAAACAGTAAAATTGACACGATGATTGCTGAAGCCAAGAAACATGTTGGAGTTCCATACCGCTGGGCTGGAAATACTCCTTCTGGATTTGACTGCAGCGGATTCATGTACTATGTACTGAACAAAGTGACGTCTGTCTCCCGTCTAAGCACTGCTGGATATTGGGACATTATGACGTCAGTCAGCTCTCCGCAAAAAGGTGACTTCGTTTATTTCACTACATACAAGGCAGGCCCGTCTCATATGGGAATTTATCTTGGCAATGGAGAATTTATTCATGCGAGTTCATCAGGTGTTACGATCTCTAAATTAGATAATTCTTATTGGAAAGCAAGATACCTTGGAGCGAAACGCTACTTAAAATAGAGGCTGGGACAAAAGGTTTTCAGCCAAAGAATAATCCGAACTATTATGTGAAATTCCAACTTGAATTTCGTTTTAGTTCGGATTTTTTCTTTGGCTTTTTTCATAAATATTGTTGCTACAGGACTAAATGTTAGAAACCTTAAGTGGATTGCAGCGGAAGGAACTTGACTCCTGCCGGAAATAGAGCAAAATGGGAGACCCCGCAGGCAAAGTGCACTGCCCCCTATAAATTGGACACTTTATTTACTAAGCAGCTTGCTCAAAACTAGTTCGATAAGACACTGGACTTTTACGTTGTAATCGTGATTTGATTCTCAAATGATTGTAGTAGTGTATATACTCTTCGAGTTCTTTCTTGAAGTGGTCTATACTCTCGAATTGTTGTAAGTACAGAAATTCTGATTTCAATATCCCGAAAAAGTTTTCTATAACGGCGTTGTCGTAACAGTTTCCTTTTCGAGACATGCTTTGAGTAATGTGATTTTCTTTTAATATGTGCTGGTATCGAGGCATTTGATAATGCCAGCCCTGGTCAGAATGAAGTAAGAGTTCGTCGTTTTCGTTCACGCGCTGTAGGCCTTCTATCAACATCGTCTCTACTAAATCAAACGTAGGCCTTGTATTGAGCGTATACGTGATAATCTCGCCATTAAACAGGTCCAGAATAGGGGACAGGTATAATTTCTGTCCAAACAATTTAAATTCCGTGATGTCTGTCACCCACTTCTGATTTGGTTTTTCGGCCTTGAATTTACGATTTAAGATGTTTGGAGCTGTTTTTCCGACCCCGCCCTTATAGGATTTGTACTTCTTCATTCGTACGATGCATTGAAGCCCTATCTCTTTCATAATACGAAGGACTTTCTTCTTGTTAATCATATACCCTTTGGCTTGAAGGACATCTGTGATACGGCGATGGCCAAGGCGTCCTTTGTGCTTACGGTAAATGAAGCGAATTCTCCTTTTCCACTTGCGGTCAGGATCCGGCTGTTTCCATAATTGAACGCGGTGATAGTAGGTGCTTTTCGGCAAATCAGCAATCTTCACCAGTTGGTTAACAGGGAATTCGTGCCTTAGTTCATAGATTACTTGCGTTTTGAGTGTTTTACTGATTCTTTCTGAACTAAGGCTCGCAGCTTTTTTAAATACGCATTCTCCATACGAAGAAGTTCGTTTTCTTTTTTCAGTTCTTCTATAGATGGGTCAGAGGAATTTTCTTTCTTATTCTTTTTCTTTTGATTATGAGATGACATGGCAGATGGCCCCTTTTCCTTTATTTTAAGGGCATCTTCACCACCAATCTCCCACTTTTTCTTCCACCTACGGAGCATACAAGGATCTGGTAGGTGGAAAATGGCCGATGCCTCTCGAATCGAGTAATTCGTTTCATTTGTAAATTGAATTACCCTCAGTTTAAAGGCTGGCGAATAGTTTGTATAGGGAAAGGAGAATGCTTGGTCACCATGATGTTTGAACAGCATCACCCAGTTTCGGAGAACGGAGTGATCGACTCCAACCTCTTTAGCTAATTCTCGATAACTTACTAAACCATTCAAATAACGTTGTACGGCTTGAATTTTTTCTTCTAATGTAAAATTACGCAATTGAAGTACACCTCCTGTTGTTAGATGTGTGTCCAACAATAGGGGTGCACTTCAAAGCCGAGGAGGCTCCCATGCTCCCCGCGGAAAGCAAATTCCTGGAGCGGAAAGGAACGGACAACATTTATCATGAAAAACAACAATCTATGCGAAAATAGCCCTTTCTTTTAAAGATTTTCGCACTATTCAATGTTCGGCTTTCATTCAGGAGATGATCGTTACGTCCCAGTCCCTTTTTTGCAAAAAAACAATGTGCCTTAAAAGGATGATTGCTCAAATCCATTCATATAATGGTATAAAAGCAACAAGGAGGCGACCAGATGACTGCATTGCCGGTCGGAGTCATAACACATAAAATAGAGGGAAAAAAGCTTTTGATATTCTATCCATCTATAATTGGTCCTCAAGCATTCAGTCAGCAGAAAATCAATGCAGACATCCTTAAGAATGTTCAGGATCAGATTCGTTTTGGAGGGTATGACGGGGGAGTGCAGACGGAGATGCAGGGAACGTATGAACTTAAGACGAATGAGCGGGACCTGTTAAGCTTAACGCTGCTGAATTATGTGTATTCCGGAGGCGCTCATGGCATGTCTTTTCTAAAAGGGCTGACATATGATACCCAGACAGGAAAGAAATATAAGCTGCAGGACCTTTTTAAAAAAGACAGCAGCTATATAGAACGATTATCCTCCATTATTGCAAAACAGCTTCAAGAAAGGGATATTACTTTACTCGATCCTCCCTTTAAATCGATTCGCCCTGATCAGGATTTTTATTTAGCTGATAAATCCCTTGTCATTTATTTTCAGCTCTATGAAATCGCAGCTTATGCCTATGGATTTCTATATTTCCCGATTTCCATTTATGATCTGGAAGATATCATCAATCCGGATGGGCCGCTGCCTAAATTGTATGGGTAATTCAAAAAACTCTTGCATTCCTCAAAGATTCACATATAATAACTCTTAATAGAAAAAAATCCCACGATGAAGAGAGTAGTCATATCAAGTTCATCTCTCAGCGATTTAGGAATGGTGAAAGCCTAAAATGAACGGAATGATGAAGCGCACTTTCTAGGAGCATGCCTGAAACTTATCCAGTAGGGCATGCCGGCCGGCTGTCCGTTAAAACGCTGCGAGTGGTTCAGAAATGAACAATCAGAGTGGTACCGCGGGGAAACGCCCGTCTCTTTTGTAAAAAAAGAGGCGGGCGTTTTTATTTTTAGGTTCTTTTCGTAAATATTGTTGCTGCCAGACTAAATGTGAAAAAACATGAGTGGATTGCAGTGGAAGGAACTTGGAAATAGAGCAAAATGGAAGACCCCACAGGCAAAGCCGTGGAGGCTCCCATGCTCCCCGCGGAAAGCAACGGACAATATTTATAATCGATAACAACAATCTATGCGAAAACAGCCTATTTTTATAAAGGAGGAAAACAAATGAAAAAGAAACTGGGATCCATTATTCATTCCTCATTACACAACGATCTTCCCCTTGAAACAATAGTGGATATTCTTGAAATTCCTAAGACCAGACAGTTTGGAGATTACAGCTTTCCTTGTTTCGCCCTTGCTTCAATCTGCAAAAAAAATCCGATTCATATTGCAAGCTGGCTTGCAGAAACAATTAAAGATGAATTTATTACAAGTGCAACAGCTGCAGGTCCCTATGTGAATTTTCATCTTAACAGAGAGATCATAAGCAAGGAATGTCTAAAAATGAAGGTTCCCTATCAGATTCCTGAAAAAACAAAGGTATTGACCATTGATTTTTCATCTCCAAATATTGCGAAGCCTTTTTCGATGGGACATCTTCGTTCAACGGTCATCGGCCAGGCCATTGCCAATCTAGGAGAAAAATGCGGATATAACGTTGTCAGAATCAATCATATTGGCGACTGGGGCACACAATTCGGCAAGCTGATTGCAGCCTATAAAAGATGGGGGAATGAACAAGCTGTCATGAAACATCCGATACAGGAGCTTTTTAGACTGTATGTTAAGTTTCATGATGAAGCTGCCTTTCTTTCTGAGCTGAATGAAGAGGGCAGAAGCTGGTTTAAACGGCTGGAGGACGGTAACGCAGAAGCATTAGAGCTGTGGCAATGGTTCAGAGAGGCATCACTTGAGGACTTTCAGAGGGTTTATGAGCTATTAGGCGTTCAATTTGATACGTATAATGGAGAAGCATTCTACAATAGCCAATTATCAAGTGTATCCGAAATGCTTGAGAAAAAAGGCCTGCTGGAACATTCTGAAGGTGCAAAAGTAGTATCTTTAGATAAGGCTAATCTGCCGCCGTGCCTGATCCGTAAAAGGGATGGAGCAACTCTATATGCAACAAGAGATTTGGCTGCCGCTCTTTACAGAAAAGAAACATATAAGTTTGATAAATCTCTTTATGTGGTAGGGATGGAACAATCGATTCATTTTAAACAGGTTTTCGCCGTATTGGAAAAAATGGGCTGCAGCTGGCATCAAGATCTTCATCATATCCCGTTTGGATTCATTTTGAAGGATGGAAAGAAAATGTCTACAAGAAAAGGCAAAGTAGTTCTTTTAGATGAAGTAATAAGAGAGACCATCTCCGCTGCAAAAGCAAATATTGAAGTGAAAAATCCTCAGCTGGAAAACAAAGAGGAGGTCGCCCAAGCGGTGGGAGTTGGGGCGATTATATTTCATGACCTGAAGAACGACCGAACAAATAATATAGAATTTTCATTGGATGAAATGCTTAAGTTTGAAGGGGAGACAGGTCCATATGTGCAATATACTCATGCACGCGGATGCTCTTTATTAAGAAAAAGCAACGGGAATAAATCAGAGAACGTCATGGCTTTAACAGATGATTACAGCTGGGAAGTGCAAAAACTCCTTGTCCAGTATGAGGAAGTCATTCAATCCGCTTTTGAAAAGTACGACCCGTCCATTCTTGCAAAATATCTTTTGCAAGTGTGCAGGGCGTTTAATTCTTATTATGCAAAAGTGAAAATACTTGAAGAAAATCAATCCCTGACATCCAGACTTTTGCTTGTTCATTCCATGTGCAGCATCCTGAAGGATGGACTGACCATACTCGGTATTCAAGCTCCTGAAAAGATGTAGGCTCTGAATCAGCCGTTTTAAAATTCTGCTTTTATGGCTATCATGCTAAAGAATTTTAAAATGGAGGGATTATCTGTATGAATAGAAAAAGCTATTACGCAGTAATAATAACAGCATTATTGAGCTTGAGCGCCTGTCAGGCTGCTGGAGAAATAGAGTCAGAAGATGAATCACTGCCTGTCAGTGAGAAGGCAGTTGCTCCGGTAAACGTTGATATCATAAACAGCGAGGGTGTTCAAACTGGAACAGCAGCTCTGACTGAGACATCCAAAGGAGTGACAATCCGATTGAAAGCTGAAGGATTAGAGCCTGGAACGAAGGCCATTCATCTCCATGAAACAGGCAAATGCGAAAAGCCGGATTTCAAATCAGCAGGAGGGCATTTCAATCCTGCCAAAAAGCAGCATGGATTTGATAATCCTAAAGGCTTTCATGCAGGAGATCTGCCGAACATTGAAATTGACGAAAATGGAACAGTGGATGTCGAACTGCATGCAGCTGAGGTCACATTAAAACAGGGTAAGAAGAATTCGCTGCTGGATGAAGACGGAAGTTCAATCATTATCCACGAAAAAGAAGATGACTACATGACAGATCCTGCAGGAAACGCAGGGGACAGGATTGCTTGCGGGGCAATAGTGAACTAGAAAAGCGAATTTCAGAATGTGATCGATCAGAATATGTGCAAATAAAAAAGCTGATGAGACAACAAGTCTCATCAGCTTTTGCTTATTTTTCTTCTGTTTCTTCAGGACCCATGTAACGGTATTTTGATGGATCTACAGGTTCAAATCCTTTAGGCGTATAGAAACGCAAGAGATCTCCGTATACAATCTGGTCTGAAAGATTCAGCTTTTTATCGACCATTTCTTCTGTTTGTTTAATGTCTTCATTTTCCTCTAACGTTTCTCCAGTAGCCGTATCATAGAATTTGCCGTCAACTGAAGTGAACTTAGGTGTTACGAAGTCACCATTTCTAAAAGGCACCACTTGCTGGTGGTCTTTTGATAATAAATCTGTACCCATTTGGACATAATCTTTTGTATCAATGCCAAGCAGGTGCATGAGAGTAGGGCGGATATCAACTTGCCCGCCGAACTGGTGCTGTTCTCCGCCTTCAAGGCCTGGTGCATGAATGAACAGTGGAGTACGCTTCGAGCTGAGCATGTTCAAACCCGTTAATCTCTTTGCCCATTACCTGAGACATTGCTTTGTTGTGATTTTCAGAAATTCCATAATGATCACCATACATAACGATCATTGTATTATCATATAAACCTGACTTTTTCAGATCATCGAAAAACTGCTTTAAAGACTCATCCATGTAACGGGCCGTCTGGAAATAACGGTCTACAGAACCATCACCAGTTGTATGAGGATCAATAGTAGCTTCTTCCTCATCAATTGGATAAGGGAAGTGATTCGTTAATGAAATGAATTTCGTATAAAAAGGCTGTTCCAGAGATTCAAGATGCGGAATCGACTCTTTAAAGAATGGTTTATCTTTAAGGCCATAGTTCACAACATCTTCATCTTTCATTGAATAATAGGCTGCATCAAAAAATTGCTCGTAGCCCAGTGACTTATACATCACATCACGATTCCAGAATGATTTATAGTTGCCGTGTAAAACAGCTGTTGAGTATCCTTTTTGATCAAGAATAGCCGGTGCTGCCTGATACGTGTTTTCTGCTTTCGTTGTAAATACAGCTCCCTGTGGAAGAGGGAATAATGAGTTTTCAACCATAAATTCAGCATCAGACGTTTTACCTTGACCTGTCTGATGGAAGAAATTATCAAAGTAGAGCGTGTTCTTATCTTTTGTCAATGAATTCAAAAACGGTGTAACTTCTTCGCCGTTAATTTTGTAATCAATAGCAAATGTCTGAAGTGATTCAAGTGAAATATAAATGACATTCATGCCTTTTGCTTTACCGAAATATTCCGGATTAGGTTCAGCATGTGTAGCTTTAGTGTAGTTTACAACTTCCGTTACATCGTTGCTGTCAGCTAAAGCGCGCTGAGCAGATGACTTTGAGCTTTGAATCGCATCATAAATCGTGTAGTTATACATGCCTAAATATTTAACAAGGTAGTTGCGGTCAAACGTTCGTGTTAATAATTGCGGGCGGTCCATTTCAGCCAAAGCAAGGTTTGCACCGAATAGCATGACCGCTGAGATCAGAACTGCCGATACTCTTTTGCCTTTCATTCTTACATTTTCCGGCTTAACGAATTTACCAAATACAAGAACCATTAAAATGATGACATCCAGGAAGTAAAGGACATCATATGGTTTAACCAAAGCACCGAGACTTTGTCCAAGGTCACCGGCATTTTTAGTCTGAGTCAAGGTTGGCACTGTAATAAAATCGTTGAAGAAACGGTAGTACACAAGATTTGCATATAATAGGAAAGAAAGAAGGAAATCAATAACGATCATCCAAATAAATGCTTTTCTTCCTTTAGCAAATAAAGCTAATCCTAAAAACAGCATTGCAGAGCTGATCGGGTTAATGAACAGCAAAAACTGCTGAATGGAATTATCAATTCCTAAATTAAGTTCGGTTTGATAAGCAGCATAGGTTTTAATCCATAGCAGTACGACTGCGAACAGAAAAAAGCCAAGATGCTTATTCAGAAAACTCTTAGCAAATACATTTTTCATTTTTTAACACCTCTAGTAATCTTTTAAATTGATAAATCTTAACTAATTATATATAGCCACTTTACCCTGTTTTGAAACAGGTAATTGTTCAGCAAAAGATAAGAGCAATAATAACGCAAACAGGAGCAAAAAGTCAACTTTTCAACTATTCAATCATTCTTAAATATATGAAATTATCTTATTCATTTTAGACTTATTTTCCATAAGAAAACCATCGGCCGATTTACATAAAAAGCTTATCCCTTATACATAGTAAAGTTGGGGGTGATTATGAATGAAATTCGTTTTAATTGGTGCCATTCTCCTGCTTTCCCAGCAAATCCAGCCTGTTGACAGCTTAACGATTACTCATAATAATCATGTAATCGAAAAAATGAATCGGAATGACGCCGCGTTATTGATCCCGGAGACATTCATGATTGATGAAACAAAATTAAATAAACTCATGAATCATTTGGATAATCAAATGTTTAAGGCGCCAGTAAATGCTGAAATTGACAAAAGCGGTAAAATCATTTCGGAAAAAACCGGCTACAGATTGCATCGTGAGAACTTCAATGAAAAATTCCACGCGTACTTTTTCGGGAGCGGAGCCGCCCGTATGGAAGCACCAAAGATGAAATTGTATCCAAGAGTAGATAAAGAATTGTTGAACAGTATTCGCACTGCAAGGATTGGGACATATGTGACTTTTTTTAATAAGAATAATATTCAGCGTACAAAAAATATCCATCTTGCTGCAGAGTCGATCAATAATAGGGTCGTTTTTCCGGGTGAGACGTTTTCCTTTAACGGGGTTGTCGGCAACCGCACAGCAGCCAGAGGCTATATGAAAGCCCCAATCATCATTAGGGGTGAACTTTCTGAAGGAATAGGAGGGGGCATTTGCCAGGTTTCTTCTACTTTATTCAATGCGATCGACAATGCAGGATTAAAAGTAATTGAGAGGTATTCCCACAGCAGGAGAGTTCCTTATGTTCCCGCAGGAAGAGATGCAACAGTAAGCTGGTACGGACCTGATTTTCGGTTCACGAATAAATACAGCGAGCCTGTGCTGATCAGGGCAGCTGTCTATGGAGCAAGTGTTATGGTCACCATCTATTCAACGAATGAAGTTGCTTATGAAAAAAGAGTAGAACCCCGAAAGCAGCCCGTCAAGAAGAGGTAAAGAGATAAGTTTGACTTGCAAGATACATAAATATCGCTCATATTACGGAAATGCCTAATGAAAATGATACTTCTGAATCCTAATGCTTGGACATATAGTTAGAAGAATCTTTTCTTAGGCAAGGTGATCATTATCACTCAAAAATTTGCAGCGATTATAATAGGAAGCTTATTGATCAGTATTGGCATCAACGGCTTTTTAGTTCCGCATCATTTGATTGATGGCGGAGTTGACGGAATAGCCTTGATCTTACATTACTATTTTGGTTATAAAACGGGATTATGCATTCTATTTTTAAGCTTGCCTCTTTGTTTTTTTTCCTGGTTTTTCAAACCGGTCTATTTTTACAGCAGTATTCACGGTTTATTGATATCTGCCTTTTTTATTGATTTGCTGGATCCATTGAGAACTCACTTTTCTTTGCCGATTTTTTTAAGTTCCCTGATAGGAGGAGGATTAATAGGAATTGGTATTGGAGTTATGCTCCGAAATGATACAAGCACAGGGGGAACGGATTTATTGGCACGGCTTATTTCAGACAGCACAAAATTAAATATAGGAATTTCGATTTTAATTATTGACGGTCTTGTAGCAGCCGCAGGGTATAAAACCCTGGGACCCAGAAGCTTTTTCTTTTCATGTGTCACAATTGCCATCATTGGATTGATCACACACATAATTATGAAACCTTCAGATCATTGAAAAAGCAGACCCCAAAAAAGGATCTGCTTGTCTGTTTTTATGGATTTGTTGACCATAATCCTGCTGTCTTCACAAATACGCGTGAATTAAGTTTTAGCTGAGCAACCATGAATTCAGCAAGATCTTCAGGCTGCATGACCGAGTCCGGATTCCCGTCAGTCAGATTCGTCTCAATGGCAAGATCTGTAGCAACTGTGCTTGGAGTTAAGGCGCTGACACGGATATTATGCTTTCTAACTTCAAGCATAAGAGATTCTGTTAGTCCGAGCACTGCAAATTTCGAAGCACTGTACGCACTTGTAACTGGAGCGCCTTTTTGACCTGCAGAAGAAGAAATATTGATGATGTCGCCAGCTTTCCTTTCTATCATGTCAGGCAGAACTGCTCTAGTAGCATTGTAAACGCCCATTAAGTTTACGCGGATGATGTTCTCCCATTCCTCTGGAGAGAGCTCCATGAAACCGCCGAATTTAGCAATTCCAGCATTGTTGATAAGAATATCAGTGTTGCCTAAAGCTGATTTGATGTTATTTACGGCCAGCTCAACTGAATGGAGATGGGCTACGTCAGCAGCAGCAACTGCTGTTTTTACACCAAATTCTTTTAATTCCTCAGCTGTTTTTTCAAGATTGGACAAAGTCAGTCCAATCAGTCCAATGTTGACACCTTCCTTTGCAAGAGCAATGGCAGCTGCCCGTCCTATGCCTCTTCCGGCACCGGTAATAATGGCTGTTTTTCCATTTAATGAACCCACATATATCACTCCTATGAAAATATAGAGACAGAAAGACCGCATTTGATCCGCGGTCTAATTGTCTATTCCCTTTATTCTAGATTAGCATGCTTGCCGTACATCGTTTCGGAATCTAACCCTTTTTTCTCCATAAATCTTAAGATAATCGCATCATAGAACAGAAGAAGAGTCTGCTCGAACAAGGAACCCATCGGCTGGATGGTTTTCTTTTCACTGTTTGATTGATCTTTAGGAGATCCAGGCAATAGAATGGTGATGTCTGCGAGTTTTCCCAAAGTCGACTCTGGTTTAATCGTGACTGTCACAATTGTTCCGCCGATGCTTTTGGCTTTTTCTGCAAGCTGGATCAAGCTTTTTGTTTCGCCGGAACCTGAACCGATAATTAAGATATCATCTTTTTCAAAGTTTCCAGTAACGGTTTCTCCGATAACATATGCATCAATTCCCATATGCATCATTCTCATTGCAAAGGATTTTCCCATAAATCCAGATCTTCCGGCCCCAGCCGTAAAGACTTTTTCAGATTTAAGAATGGCATCGACTAACTTCTCTGAATCACTGTCAGAGATTAAATCAGCGGCAGGTCCAAGCTCATTTAAAATTTTTGCAAAATAGTGAGTTGTCTGCGTCATGGTTTTATCCTTGTTTGATTAATTTTTGCATTTGGGATGCAGCCGCTTTGATATCAGCTTGGCCAGTAATGCCGCCGCCGACGATTACCAGGTCAGGCTGTGCTTTAATCACTTCAGGCAATGTTTCTAATTTGATGCCGCCTGCTACAGCTGTTTTTGCATTTTTAACAACGCTTTTAATTGCTTTTAGATCTTCAAAAGAGTTTTGTCCAACTGCCTGAAGGTCGTAGCCTGTGTGAACACAGATATAATCAACGCCAAACTCATCAAGCTCTTTCGCACGGGCAGCGATGTCTTTTACAGCGATCATATCAACAAGAATTTTCTTGCCTTGTTTTTTTGCCTCTTCGACAGCCCCTTTAATGGACATATCTTCTGCTGCTCCAAGGATTGTCACGATATCAGCACCAGCTTCAGAAGCTTTCATGACTTCATAGCCTGCTGCATCCATGATTTTAAGATCAGCTAATACCTTTAAGTCAGGAAATGCTTCTTTCATTTCCTTTACAGCGCGAAGGCCTTCGTTAATAACGACAGGTGTTCCGATCTCAACGACATCTATAAATGATTCAACTTCTTTAACCAGTTTAATTCCTTCTGGTATATCGACTAAATCTAAAGCTAATTGTAATTCCATGAATAAGTTCCTCCTATAAAAATCTAGTTTTTGCTGCACTCTAAAACGATCTTCCTGCAGCATGGAAGTTGTTCGGTAAATTATTTATTGCTGTTGCTCACCAGCACAATTGCTAGTGTAATACGTATATCATTAAAATAAAAGTACGCACTTTTAATTTACATAGTGATAAAAAGTATACTATGGGTTATACTAAGGGCGGAGGTGATCGATATGTCTCGGATGGATGGAAAACTATTTAATTGCGAAAAAGAATTGACTCTTTCTGTCATTGGCGGTAAATGGAAAATGCTGATTTTATGGCACTTAGGTAAAGAAGGAACAAAGCGCTTTGGCGAATTAAAGTCTCTTATGCCTGGAATTACCCAGCGTATGCTTGTTAATCAGCTGCGCGAGCTTGAAGAAGACTTAATCGTTGAACGCAAAGTATATCCTGTCGTTCCTCCCAAAGTGGAATACTCTTTAACTGACCAGGGCAGAACTCTGATGCCGATTCTTGACGCCATGTACGAATGGGGCAAGAATTATATGGAGAATGTTGCTGAAGAAAAACCGGAGATAAGTGAGTCGATTAAGTAATTGAACATTTATATATGAAGGCTCATTTTGTAAAGTTGCTTTTAGAAAAAATGTTGTAAACCCTAGTGGATTGCAGCCGAAGGAACTTGACTGCTGCGGGAAATAGGAGGGTAATGAGAGACTCGGCAGGATTGGCCGAAGAGGCTCTCGTCCTCCACGCGGAAAGGAACGTAACATTGTTAACAAATAACAACAAGCAATGCGAACACAGCCTATATGAAAGAGCAAGATTCCGAATGCCGGAGATCTTGCTCTTTTTTTTACGGCGGAAAGATAGAAGTTAATGAATGATGGAACGGTCTTTATGATGATGTTTTAAGAGGTTTAGCCATTTTGAAATAATATCAGGATTCATTTCTTCTCCCTATATTATATATTCACGAAAAAAACAACGAGTAAAATCAAAGCGAGAGCAATGCTGACAATATAAATAGCAGATAAATTCTTCATTCTGGCCTTCGTTGATTCACGGTAAGTCTCAACTGCTTGATTCTGTCCGATTAATATGGTTACTATTAACCCGACTAAGCTAATAATAGAGATAATAATGACACTGATCCAAATAGACAATTTATTGACTCCTTTTGTATAAAATCCCCGCTCTTAACAATCATTTTACATGTGTTCCAGGAGATGGGGCCATCCAATTTTCATATTTTAATGCCATCCACTTTTATCATTGCACCATTATGTATGTAAGGAGCTGATTATTATGACGAAAGAATGGAAGCCCGACCGTTTAAGTGAGCAGCCAATTTATAAACAGATCGTTCAGTATTTTGAAGAACAGATTCGCAACGGGGAACTGCCTCCATTTAGCAAACTGCCTTCTGAACGAATGTTAGCAGAGGACTTAGGGGTAAACCGAAGCACAGTTGCAACTGCTTATGCTGAACTCAGTGCATCAGGTTTAATTATCAGCAAAAGGGGAAGCGGTACATTGGTCGGTGAGGTAAATCAAGACTATTCTAGCGGACGTTTGCCGAACTGGAACCGCATGCTCATAGCAGGTACACTTTTGCCAAATGTGCCGATCATTCAGCGAATCTCTGAAGAGACCCATCATAAAAATCTGATTGATTTGGCTACCGGGCAGTTATCACCGGATTTGTTCCCAAACGTACAATTTCAGCACTTATTAAAGAATCAGCATTTCGACCATCCCTTAAGCTATGATCATCCGCATGGGAATATGAAATTGCGGGAAACAATAGCCGGTCATCTGAAAACCTATAAAAAAATAGATTGCACGCCATCATCCATCCTTATTACTTCAGGAGCTCAGCAGGCTCTGCACCTTATTATTCAATGTTTATTGAAACCTGGCGATGCAATTGCAATAGAAAATCCTTCATATACATATTCTTTGCCTATTTTCAAATCTCTTGGCATTAAGACAATATTGCTTGATGCGGATGAAAATGGCGTCAATCCTCAAGCTATTCATGATGCCTATATGAAGCACCGGATTCGGATGATTTTTCTAGGTTCAGCATATCAAAATCCAACTGGTGCCGTTCTTCATTCTGAACGAAGAAAAATAGTCCTCAGCACTGCATATGAGTTTGGAATTCCAATCGTTGAAGATGATCCTTACTCCTTATTGTCTTTTGAGAATGAAAGCGCAGCAACCTTAAAATCGGAAGATTCACATGGCATTGTGATCTATATCAGCTCACTGTCAAAAATGGTATCCTCAGGCATGAGAATCGGCTGGATTTTGGCTCCAAAACAAATTATTGACCGATTAGCAGATGCCAGACAGCAAATCGATTTTGGATCAAGCATTTTTTCGGATTGGCTGGCAAAAGAGTTTTTAAAATCGGATTTTTTTGATCCGCATCTTCATCAGTTGAAAATTGAATTAAAAGAAAGAAGAGATATACTGATTTCAGCTATTGAAAAGCATCTCCCCGGACTGGTGGATTATACAGTGCCGAAAGGCGGTATTCACTTATGGTGCCGAATTAAACCTGCACATCATGATGAAAAATTATTTAATCAATCAGTAGATAAAGGGATGATATATACCCCGGGAAGTGCTCTTGGTTCGAATAAGGGCTTTGTCAGATTCACATTTGGACGAGCGGCCAAACAATCAATCGACACAGCCATTGCTGCATTTTCAGAGGCTCTGTTTCATCAAAAATAAGAATTCAGCTTAAGAGGAGAAAAAGCAATGAAGCTAAGTATTCTAGATCAGTCACCTATTTCAGAAGGTTACAGTGCAAGAAATGCCCTGAAGCAGACCCTGCAATTAGCAAAAGCAGCCGAGGAGCTGGGCTACACTCGTTTTTGGGTTGCTGAGCATCATAACACAAATGGTTTAGCAAGTACGGCTCCAGAAATATTAATATCTCACATTGCCTCAAGTACAAGCCGGATCAAAGTCGGATCTGGCGGCGTGCTGCTTCCGCAATACAGTCCTTTTAAAGTTGCTGAAACGTTCAATACGCTCGAAGTTCTATTTCCAAACCGAATTGACTTAGGCATTGGACGTTCACCCGGTGGTGGTGCTGAAACCCGTCTTGCACTGACTGATGGAATACGAAAGAGCTTAAATGAATTTCCAAGGCAGCTCCAGGATCTGCAAGGGTTTTTAAGCCAGTCGCTGCCAGTGTATCATGCATATTCAAAAGTACTAGCAATGCCTGAATCGGAAACATCTCCAGAAATGTGGCTGTTAGGTGTTTCACATCGGGGAGCAAGGACTGCAGCGGAACATGGTTTGGCATTTACTTATGGACATTTTATCAATCCTGCAAGCGGGAGAAAAGCTATGAAAGATTACTTGGAACAATTTCAGCCCACACAACAATTACCATCTCCTAAATCCAATTTTTGTATTTTTGTTGTATGTGCAGAAACAGAAGAAAAGGCTGAATATTTGGCATTAAGCCAGGATGCATGGCTTTTAAATGTGGAAAAGGGAGGAAATACAAAAATCCCCTCACCTGAAGAAGTGAAAAAGATTGATTTTTCTCCTGATGAACAAGAGAAAATAAACAGAAACCGAGATTGCATGATTATTGGCACACCTCAAAAAGTAAAAGATGAATTGCTTCGTATCGGAGCAGATTATAAAACAGATGAATGCATGGTGATCTCCAATCTTTTCAGATTTGAAGACAAACTTAAATCTTATGAGCTTCTTGCAGAAGCCTTTGAGCTTAAGCAAAGATAATCCATTTTTCATTCAAGTCGTTTTGTTTTCATTCATCAATAATACTTGATACAATGTCGTTGTTTATAGATAAGGTAATTATTGAAGGAGGACAAAGAGATGTCCAATGAAAGGATAAATTTAAAAAAAGAAGTGAAATTGTCTGTTCTGGATCTTGCTCCAGTTGTTGAAGGCAGTACACCAAGTGAAGCTTTTAAAAACACACTAGACCTTGCTCAGCATACGGAAAAATGGGGCTATAACCGTTTCTGGCTTGCAGAACATCATAACATGGAGGGCATCGCAAGTTCGGCTACAGCTGTGTTAATTGGACATGTTGCCGGAGGAACGTCGAAGATCCGCGTTGGCTCAGGCGGAATCATGCTTCCAAACCATGCACCCTTAGTAATTGCCGAACAGTTTGGAACGCTTGAATCCATTTATCCGGGCAGGATTGACCTTGGACTGGGACGAGCTCCTGGTACGGATCAGCTGACAGCCCGTGCTCTTCGCAGAGAAAACATGAGCAATGGAGAAGATTTTCCAGAACAGCTTGATGAGCTAATGGAGTATTTTCAGCCAACAGAAGCATCACATGTTAGTGCTGTTCCTGGTAAAGGCCTTAACGTTCCGATCTGGCTGCTTGGATCAAGCGGATACAGTGCTCAGCTTGCAGGAAGATTAGGATTGCCATTTGCATTTGCAAGCCATTTTTCACCGGAGCATACCATTCCAGCGATGCGTCTTTACCGAAGCAGCTTTAAACCATCTGAAGTGCTTCAAGAACCCTATGCTATGGTAGGTGCGAATGTGGTAGCTGCAGACAGCGATGAGAGAGCAGCTTATCTGGCAACGACAATGCAGCAGCAATTTTTAAACCTTGTCCGCAATCGTCCAGGCAAAATGCAGCCTCCTGTTGAAAATATGGAAGAGCTTTGGACAGCATATGAAAAAGCAGCCATTCATCAGCAGCTCGGATCATCGATTGTCGGAAGTGCAAGCACTGTTAAAGGCAAATTAGAGAAGTTCTTAGATGAGACAGGTGCAGATGAAATTATGGTCAATGCTTCAATCTATGATCATCAGGAACGCTTGCGCTCATTTGAAATTGTTTCACAGCTTTTCAAGTAAATATCGGAGGAAGAGATCATGAACTGCAAAATAAATCGTAATGCTGCAAAAGAAATAAAAAAGCTGCTGAGTACGGAAGAAGCTGATGGTAAAATGATACGTGTCGTTGTGACTGAAATGCACGGCGATCACGCTCATTATGACCTAGTTCTTGATACACCGACTGAGCATGATGAAATTGTAAAGACAGATAAAGAGATTGATGTGCTGCTTGATCAGCGCGAAAACTTTTTAGACGGTGTATGGATTCAGTATTTTTATGTGCCCGATCCAGGATTTGTCATCACAAACTCACAAAAAGGCACTCATAGACATTAAATGATGAAAAGAATGAAACCGTAAAAGGTTTCATTCTTTTTCATTTTTCATATTTGTTAGAGGCTCAATATCAAGCTGATAGCTCACTTCCACTTTCATTTTATTCCATTTTCGCAGCCACTCTTTTTCAGTAGGCGGCTTAGTAAAAGGTGTCTTAATGCGTTTTCCTATTTCAATAGGATCTGCTTCTAAATCTTGCAGCTTTTTTATTAATTCTTTTGTCTGTTGTTCAAAATATGCTTCCAGTTCATTAGTAAGCGTCGTTAATTCTTTTTCATTGAAAAGGTTTTTATCTCCTCTGTACTCCTCAAGTCTTGCATGTAATTTAACATTTAATGAAAGGATATCACTGCTGGGGTTCGGATCGATCTTCACATCTGAGCGGACTTGCCCAAGTACAGCAGAGAAAGATGACAGCGGAAGGAATTTTAAATAGTAATCGTTATCAATTAGCTGAAAGATTTGATCCTCTAAATAGGTGAGGGTATAAATAAGCTTGTCATTTTTGAAAATACCTGTTCCAGCGTATACGAAATTGTCCTCCTCAATTTTAAATACAGGCAGAATAGGATCAGAGTATGGTGTATATAATTTATTTTTGTATTCATGCAAATTTGCAATTGTGATTTCCCCTTGGTCATTTTTCTCATAATGCTTTAGCATACGGTATAAATAATAGTCAATGTTTTCTTCCTGTTCCAGCTGATTTTGAAGATATTCATCAAAGTTCCCATTTACGACTACTAAATAGATGCGCTGTGAAATATCAGGATCAGCAAGCAAAGTATTAATTAAAAAGGTAATACCTTTTTTAGCAAAATCTTCAGAAATGATGAGCATTCGAACTTGTCCTGATTTTATTTCGCGGTAATAATTCAAATTAAAATTTTTGCTGCCCTGTTTTAAAAGGTCCACCTGCATCGTTATGACCCGTTTCTTTTCTTTGAGCAGGGGCGGGGTTAATGTGCTTAATATTACTTGATCATTTTCACCAGACCTGACAGACCAAAAAGTTACGGGTGCTATCTCTTCGATCGTATTGTTCTCGACAAAGGGACTGCATCCGGTTAATAGAATCATAAAGATAAGCGATAAGCCGGCAGTCCTTTTTTTTAGTTTACTCATGTCTTTTCACGTCCTTTCGTTTCATGGCTGAAAATAAGAAAGACGGAACAAGTAAATAAGTTAAAGCTCCTGACCAAATTTGAATGTTCAATAATACGCTCCGTTCCATTCCAAATTGACTAAGCCATTCATCTGAAAGATAGAGACAGATAAATATAATAATAAAACAGGCGTAAAAACCGACCTTGCTCGATTGTTTATTCAATTTTGAAGCAGCAATTTTTAAGCCGCCATAAAAATACAATAAAAACAATGCTCCCGCAAAGATGGCGTTAAATAAAAGGATCGAAATTAAAATGATATCGATTCTCTCAATGAAAGGAAATTGAAGATATCGGGCCAAATGAACAACAGGAAATTTACTGAATCTTAAATAATCTGCACCGAAGAACAGTAAGGATGCAATAAATATAAGCAAGTATTCCAGAATCGTCATGGCATTTGCAAAAGAGAGATATTTAAGGAAGTTCTGATTTGGCTTCAGCCAAGTTGCTAAACAGATTAAATATTCAGGTCCTGACAAAGATGACCAAATCAACAATAAACTTTTCCATGAACCGTCCGGCCAATCAAACGGTATGAGAGGGTAAAGGTCGTAAAGAGAAGCATTCGGAGGCAGGAAAAAAATATAAAATAAGAGAATGATCCAAGCTGTACAAAAAAAGACAATCACTGCAAAGCCAATGGTTTTTTCCATTCCCTGCGAGGCAACGTAGAAGCAAACAAGCAAAATCGTAAGGATCAGCCACTTGCTGTTCATGGAAGGGAAGATAAACTGTTCTACAATCTCTGCGTAACCTAGCACGATTACTATTAATTTTAAAAGAATGAAAAATAATCCTAGGAAAGAAAAAAATCGAACCATGCGCTTGCCGATTAATTCGATAAATCCTTGATATCCTTTTTTAGAATACTCAGATTGAAACCATTTAGACAGCAAAATCAAATTTAACTGTGAAAGAATGCCAACCCCGATAATTCCCCAGATCATATAGGGGTGAATCAAGTACATTGGCAAGATAATAAAGAAATAGAGCATCTGAAGCCTATTTGTCATAAGCATAATGTACACACCGTTAAAGGCATACGTTCGATCATATAGAGAAATAGGTTTCATTATCTCATCTCCTTTGACTGTATCTCCATTTCTGAACAGGATGCAAATGTTCAGGACGCTCTTTCATTTTTGTCAGCGGACCTCGTATGAATAGATCATTCCAATCCTTTCCATAGAAGGGGGCAACAGGTGAAAAATAGGGTTCCTTTAAAGAATTTAGTCCATTTAGGTGAGCAAATAGCAGGATCAAACCAATCGCAATGCCAAAGATTCCAAAAAAAGAAGATAAAATCAGAAAGCTAAATTGGATCAGGGAATTTGCTTTTGTCATTAGATAATTTGGGATTAAAAAAGATGCAATCGTTGATATTCCAACCATGACAATTAAAACTTTACTGGCAAAGCCTGCTTCTACGGCAGCTTGACCAATGACTATACCCCCAATTACACCAAGGGTTTGACTGGATTTTGTCGGCATTCTTAAGCTTGCCTCTTTAATAATCTCCAAGATAATCAGCATTAGAAAGGCTTCCCAGAAAGGCGAAAAGGGCAGTTTTGTTCTGGATTCTATCAGGACAAATAAAATTTGAAGGGGAATCATCTGATAATGATGTGTAGTTAGTGCAACATAAAAAGGGATTAAAGTAATTGAAATAAAAAAGCTCAAGTAACGAATGCATCTTAAAAAACTGGCAACTGGCCATCGATTTATATAATCCTCTGGTGATTGAAACAAGTGAAAAAAAGTGATCGGCGCTACAAGCACAAAAGGTGTATTGTCTAAAAGAATCGTAATTTTACCCAGACCGAGCGAATAAGCACAAACATCCGGCCGATCCGTTTGCTGAAATTGGGGGAAGATGCTATTATCATTCTCCTCCATAAAAGCGGCCAGCTGAGAAGAGTCAAAAAAAAGGTCAAAATTAATTTCTTCAATCCTCTTTTTTGCAGTTTCTATAAATTCAGGATTGGTCAAGCCTTCTATGTACATGATGACTGCGGTGGACTGACTTAAAGATCCAACAGTGAATTTTTCCGTTTTTAATCTCGGAATTGGAAGCCTATGTCGAATCAATGAAATATTATCTTCAATATTTTCACTGAAACTATCTTTAGCACCATATAAAATTGTCTCTGTTTCTGAAGTTTCTATTGATCTGCCAAGAGGGTTTTTAAGCGGAATAGCAGCCCAAACATTATTAGCAGGATCATATATCAAAACAGCCCCTGAAAAAAGCTGCTTATTTGCTTCAGCGATAGAGGTAATTTCCGTAATTTTTGATGCAGCCATCTTTTTTAATACTTGCTCTTGTGCTGATCTTTTAAGTGGTTCAATAATACTTTCATTCAAACGCTCCAGGTCAATTAATGTCCTTATATAGATCACCGTCAGCTTATGAAAGTCATTTTTTTCAGGCTCAATAATTTCAGCGTCATCCATTTTTTCGAGTGTTTTTTTTAACTCTTCTATAGATAAGGGCTGATTTTCCAGGGCCAGTGTTTGCTTCTTGCTTTCTTGCTGCACTAAACCTTTTTTTTTCTTATTCCAAAACATAAACATCCCTCACCTGTAAATCAATGAACTAGCCGCGTTTAATGGGCAGTAATGCATTTATTGTTCACTGTAATTCTTCTATTTATTCGCAATATAGTTCTGGCCAATTTTCTTTTTGTAACGGAATAAGGGCTTAATTAAGGGTCTTTTTTCTTTTCCTTTATATGTTAACTGTAAAAAAGGAGTTTAAAAATCAGCACTGTTTGCAGTTGAAAGATCAATTACATTATTCATTATCGGCATGAACGCGTTTACAGCAATCAATACCTTTGAGTAAGCATCGGATTTCTAGTATACTTGGTCAGAGAAATTGTACTAGGAAAGGGAATAAACATACGATGACTACACAATTAGAAGCTTTAAACCTCCCGAATCATATACTGTCAGACATAAAAAAAAGATCGGAAACATTTAAAAACAGCGAAGATGCGATGCTGATCGGCAAAGGCGGGTACATGCCTTCAGAAGATGCGATTTTATTTGATGCCATGATCGCTTTATCATTAGGCAAAAATGTTTTATTAAAAGGACCTACAGGATCTGGTAAAACAAAGCTTGCCGAGACACTTTCAAATCTTTTCGGCCAGCCGATGCACAGCATAAATTGCAGCGTGGATCTTGATGCGGAGGCCCTGCTTGGCTACAAAACCATCTCGCAGGAAGGTTCGAAAACGAGCATTGAATTTATTGAAGGTCCTGTCATTCATGCGATGAAAAAAGGCCATATCTTATATATAGATGAAATTAATATGGCGAAGCCCGAAACATTGCCGATTTTAAATGGAGTGCTGGACTACCGTAAAATGATTACGAATCCATTTACAGGAGAGGTAATCAAAGCAAGCAGCGGCTTTGGCGTGATTGCAGCTATTAATGAAGGATACGTAGGCACTGTTCCTTTAAATGAAGCCCTCAAAAATCGTTTCGTTGTAATTGAAGTACCATATATTCAAGGTGAACAGCTAAAGGCCGTACTGCGCTCACAATCTATGCTTACAAATGAAAAGCTGATCAGTCAGTTTGTTACTCTTTCTTCTGATCTGATTACCCAGGTGCAGAATGGACAAATTTCGGAAGAAGCTGCGTCTGTAAGAGCGCTTATCGACACATGTGACTTAGCTGTCTATATGCCGCCGCTTCGGGCTATCTCACGCGGCATCACTGAAAAACTTGAAGACGACAGGGAAAAGGCAGCGATTCAAAATATTGCAGAAACTCTTTTTGTGTAAAGGGGCCCCGTCATGAAATATATAAAATTTAATGACAAGCGTGTGGATTCCTTTTTATTTATGGAGCTCTCAGACTTGGCAAAGACTCTTACAAAAAAAGATGAGACTGAGGTTGAATTTGCCGTGCAGTCTTACTATGATCCGTTCATTCAGAAAGTGTACATCAGCCACTTCTGGGATAACCGGCCGCGCCGGGATATGGTGAATGGCTTGAAAAGCGATGTGTTTTTAAGAAGCATCGGCAGCTATAAATACACGGATTTCCTTGCTGTTGATGCCTTTTTATCACATGTGCAGAAACTAGCCGTTTCAAGCTTTGCGAAGCAGCTGTTTGTAATGCTTGAGGATTTGCGGCTTGAGGAGCACTGTAAGCATGAACGTCCCGGCACAACAAAGGTGTTTGCTGCCAGACGCTCGATGTACAGACGCTTTTTCAAAAGCCAACTAACAATAAATCTGGAAAGAAGTATTTATACGGATGCGCTCTTTAATGCTTTCTATTTAAAAGCAACATCGGAATCACCGCTTGAGGAGTTTCCGGCGCTGACAAATTCAATCGATCTCGCGGTGCCATTTATGCAGGGAGAACTGCTGAAGCTCTATGAAGCCCGCAATACGGATGACATCGGCAAGATTGTTTTGAACATATCAGAAGTCCTTGAAGACATTCTTCCGAATGACATGCTGAATATGTATTTTCATCTGCCATTATTAAACTACTCAAAAGCAGAATCAGGTTTAACCTTTGATGATCTGAAACGAAAATCAAAGCTGAAAAACGATGATATTCTTGAGCAGAAAAAAGAAGAAGATGAAGACATTCACGAGGATAAACTCCCGACCTGGCACAGGGAAACAAGTGAAGCGACAAAGAGTTTTCTTCAATTTGACCTTGAGCAGGGAAGCAAAACAGACCTTCTCGGAGAAGGTGTCAGAGAAGGCGATGACGGTGATCAGGCACTAGGAATGGTACAGGGATCTTCCAAGAAAACAGCCAGAAATGATTATTCTAAGCTTGAAGCGATGGAAAACGCTGAAAACAAACAAGTGCGCGGGGACAGTGAGGCATTCGGAAAAGAAAACAAATTTGCCTATCCTGTCTTTGTATCACCCGAAAAGCCGAATGCATCGGATCAAGCCGCTTACATGGAAAAAAAAGAAACCATCGTTCCATATCAAAAAAAGCTAAAGCAGATGATCGAAAAAACGCTTGAGCATAAAAAGATTTCACCTCGAAGCGATCTGCATACCGGACGCTTAAGCAAAAAACTGCTGAAGCTCCTTACAGACGATAATCCGCGTTTATTTTATAAAAAAAATCAGCCGTCTGCGCAAATTGATGCTGCGTTTTGCCTGCTTGTCGATTGCTCAGCATCGATGTTTGATAAAATGGAGCAGACGAAGCTCGGAATCACCTTGTTTCATGAGGCGCTGAAATCTGTTTCCGTCGTTCACCAGGTCGTCGGTTTTTGGGAAGACACGAATGAAGCAACCGAAACAAAGCAGCCAAACCATTTTAAAACGGTCATCGATTTTGGGAGCTCTCTGCAGAAGAAAAGAGGACCTGAGATTCTGCAGCTCGAACCTGAAGAAGATAATCGCGACGGCTATGCTATTCGCCATATGACAAAGCAGCTTATGAACCGCAGTGAAAATCAAAAATTTATGCTTGTCTTCTCAGACGGGGAGCCTGCGGCAACAGGCTACGAGCAAAACGGCATTATCGATACACACGAGGCCGTGCTAGAAGCAAGAAAACGCGGAATTGAAGTCATTAATATCTTCCTCGCAAATGGAGAAATTGACGAGGGGCAGCAAAAAACGATTCAAAACATTTACGGTAAATTCAGCATAGTGGTTCCCGACATTGAGAAGCTTCCAGAAGTGCTGTTTCCAATTCTGAAAAAACTGCTGCAAAAAAGCATCCATGCGTAAGAGTGTCTTTTTAAGGCACTCTTTTTGTATCGCTTTCATTCTTTTGCTACTATATAAATGCCGGTGCAGTTCATTTTATACCATGTCATTCAGGTTCTGAGTATGTTTGATGAACGGACAACACGAAAGTCTTGCGGTGACTGCTTAGGAAGTCTACAATGAATCCGCTGAGAAGGTCTAATAAATTATCATAATATACTCAAATCTAAAGAATATTCTTTCGCAAACCCGTGAATGAAGATACGCCATGGAAATCAGGTGAATTAACCTCGCACGATCCCTTTTCTAATCAGATTATTTTTTATCAAAATACATCGAATGTACAAGAAAAAGAAGAAAATTTGTCAGCTGCAAGATGAAAAGAGGCTGATTTTCGTCTTGAAAAAGAATAAATTTGGATCTTTTGATCATTGTATTCACTTTTAATTTTTGTTTTTCAGTATTATTTTAAATTTTCTTATGATACTCCTTTGATAAAACAGGCAAGGAGTGTTAAAATGGAAATGGAAGCGTTTTAATCCAAGCCTATCATTCTAAGAAAGATAGGATAGTATATTACAATAATATCCATTTGAATCTGTTTTTTAAAAAATTTAATCAGATTCACTACCATTGCTGGGGGTTATGTAAGATGTCAGGAACTACAACAAAGCGCAAGATTCGACTTGAGGATTTTCATGGACCGAACCTTGGCTATGTACTGGAACTGTTTGATCAATATCAGCAGAATCCAGAATCGGTTGATGAAGAATTAAGAGAAATGTTTGAAGGATGGGACACAGTGCCGCAGGCCCAAGTTAGCAATGAAACATCAGCGGGCACAGCAACGTCTGTTCAAAACGCAACAAGCGCGGATAAAATGAAGAAGATTGCTTATGCAGTCAAGCTTGCAGATGATATCCGCACTTATGGACATTTAAACGCTTCAATTTATCCATTTGAAAGTGTCAAACAAAAAGAGTTTCTTCAGCTGAAGGATTACGGGCTGACAGAATCTGACCTAGAAGAAATCCCTGCATCCATATTATGTGCGGATGCACCTGATGAAGTAACGAATGGTTTACAGGCCATTCAATATTTAAAAGAAGCTTATACGAAAACGATTGCTTTTGAATTCTCTCACGTACACCGTTTTGAAGAAAAATACTGGCTTAAGAAAATGGTTGAATCCGGAGAAATTTTTAAAAGTCATTCAAATGAAAAACGAGCGTCTCTTCTGCGCCGCCTCTCTGAGGTTGAAGGCTTTGAGAAATTTTTGCACCGTACGTTTGTAGGGCAAAAACGCTTTTCAATTGAAGGGTTGGACATGCTTGTTCCAATGCTGGATGAACTGATTTCAAACGCGGTTCACGCAGGAACAAACAATGTTAACATTGGTATGGCTCACAGAGGACGCTTAAATGTGCTGGCACATGTTCTTGGCAAGCCTTATGAAATTATTTTCTCTGAATTTCAGCATTCTCCAAATAAGGAGCTCGTTCCTTCTGAAGGATCTGTAGGCATTAACTACGGCTGGAGCGGAGATGTAAAATATCATCTTGGAGCTGACCGTCAAATTACAGACGAAAGCACAAAGCGTGCAAGGCTGACTCTTGCAAACAACCCAAGTCACCTTGAGTATGTGGACCCGATTGTCATGGGCTACACACGTGCTGCACAGGATGACCGCAAAACAACAGGCTATCCTAAACAGGATGAAAAAGAATCAATGGCGATCATCATTCATGGGGATGCTGCATTCCCGGGTGAGGGCATCGTAGCTGAAACATTAAACTTAAATTCATTGACAGGCTATCAGACTGGCGGTTCCATTCATATTATCGCCAACAACATGATAGGATTTACAACTGAAAGCAGAGACTCGCGCTCTACAAAATATGCAAGTGACCTTGCAAAAGGATACGAAATCCCGATCGTGCACGTAAATGCAGATGATCCAGAGGCGTGTCTTGCTGCAGTTATGATTGCCATCGAGTACCGCAAGCTCTTTAACCGCGACTTCCTGATTGATTTAATCGGCTACCGTCGCTTTGGCCACAATGAAATGGATGAGCCATCGACGACACAGCCGCAGCTCTATGAAAAAGTCCGCAAGCATCCGACAGTCCGTGCACTCTATGCTGCACAGCTTGAAGAAGCAGGATATTTAAGCAAGGATAAGATTGCTGAAATTGATCAGCAGACATTAGACAAATTTGATGCAGCTTATCAAAAAGTTCCATCGAAAAAAGTAACTCAGGTACATGATATAGAGCTTCCTGAAATCGTTATCAATGGACTGCCGAAAATCAAAACATCCGTTGAAAAAGAATCTCTCTTAAGAATTAATGATGAGCTTGTGAAATGGCCTGAAGGCTTCAATGTCTTTGATAAATTGAAGAGAATTCTTGAAAGACGCGCCAATATCTTTGTCGGTGAAGAAAAAGCGGACTGGGCATTAGCAGAAACACTGGCATTCGCGACGATCCTTGAAGACGGCACGCCAATTCGCCTGTCCGGCCAGGATTCTGAACGCGGCACATTTTCTCAAAGACACTTAATGCTTCACGATAGTGTAACAGGCAATGTTTATTCGCCGCTGCATACACTATCTAAATCAAATGTTTCGTTTGCTGTTTATAACAGTCCTTTATCTGAAGGATCTGTTCTTGGCTTTGAATATGGCTACAACGTATTTGCTCCTGAAACCCTTGTGCTTTGGGAAGCTCAATACGGTGACTTTGCAAACGCTGCACAAGTTTTCTTTGATCAGTTCATCTCCGCAGGACGAGCGAAATGGGGCCAAAAATCAGGCCTTGTGATGCTTCTGCCTCACGGTTATGAAGGACAAGGACCTGAACATTCAAGTGCAAGACTTGAGAGATACCTTCAGCTTGGAGCTGAAAACAACTGGACAGTCGCAAACTTAACTAGCGCTGCACAGTATTTCCATATCTTAAGAAGACAGGCAGCTCTGCTTAAACGTGAAGAAGTGCGTCCGCTTGTCATTATGACACCTAAGAGTCTGCTTCGAAACGCGCAAACTATTTCTTCTATTGAAGAACTGAGCGAAGGGGAATTCCGCCCGGTTGTGGAACAGCCTGGACTTGGCCTGAACTATGCGGATGTGAAGCGCATCGTTTTATGCAGCGGAAAAATCGCAACGGATTTAACAGATAAATTAAAATCTCTTGAAGAAGATGTAAAAGAAATCCACGTAGTACGAGTAGAAGAATTATACCCATTCCCTAAAAAGGAAATTACAGCGATTCTTGGCCGCTATGAGTCACTTGAAGAAATCGTCTGGGTACAAGAAGAACCTATGAACATGGGTGCATGGACATACATGGATCCAGAACTCCGTGAAGTGGCACCTGCTCAAGTAAAAGTGAACTATATTGGAAGAAAAAGAAGATCTTCGACAGCAGAGGGAGATCCAAACGTTCATAAAAAAGATCAAGAGCGTATCGTAACAGAAGCATTGACGTGGAAAAACGAAGGGAGAATTTGATCATGGCACAAGTAATCGTACCAGAATTAGCTGAATCCATCTCAGAAGGAACTATCGCACAATGGCTGAAACAACCAGGGGACTACGTTGAAAAAGGGGAATATCTGGTTGAGCTTGAAACAGATAAAGTAAACGTTGAACTGACAGCTGATTATTCTGGTGTGCTGAAGGATGTTGTCAAAGATTCAGGAGACACGGTTCAAGTCGGCGAAGTGATTGCAGTGATTGATGAAAACGGAGAGACTGCAGCTACGCAAGTTGAAGAAGTAAAAGAAGAACCGGTTAAAGAAGAGCAGCCTAAAGCTTCTGCATCAAAAGAGGAAAAGCAGGAAAAAACGGAAAGTAAATCACAGCGTCCAATTGCTTCTCCGGCAGCACGCAAGCTTGCTAGAGAAAAAGGAATTGATCTGACACAAGTTCCTTCAGGAGACCCGCTTGGAAGATTGCGCAAGCATGACGTTGAAGCTTATTCTCCAAACGAGGCACCTGCAAAGGCTGCTGCGCCTCAAAAAGCGCCTGAAGCTAAGCCTGCAAAGCAAGCTTCTGATTCTTTTGACAAACCAGTTGAGCGCGAGCGCATGTCACGACGCAGACAAACGATTGCTAAACGCCTGGTCGAGGTACAGCAAACAGCTGCAATGCTGACGACATTTAACGAAGTTGATATGACAGCGGTAATGGACGTCCGCAAACGCAGAAAAGACAAATTCTTTGAACAGCATGAAGTGCGTCTTGGCTTTATGTCATTCTTCACAAAAGCGGTTATTGCTGCACTTAAGAAATACCCATTATTAAATGCTGAAATTCAGGGTGATGAGCTGGTTATTAAGAAGTTCTATGATATCGGCATTGCCGTTTCAGCTCCAGAAGGACTGGTCGTACCAGTTGTCCGCGACGCAGACCGTAAATCATTTGCCCAAATCGAAGGCGCTATCGGTGAGCTTGCAGGAAAAGCGAAAAACAACAAATTAACAATTGGCGATCTTTCTGGCGGTACATTCACGATCACAAATGGCGGTGTGTTCGGTTCTCTTATGTCAACACCAATCTTAAACGGACCACAAGTCGGAATTTTGGGCATGCACAAAATTCAGCTTCGTCCGGTTGCCATTGACAAAGACACAATGGAAAACCGTCCAATGATGTACATCGCTCTTTCTTACGATCATCGCATCGTAGACGGCAAAGAAGCAGTAAGCTTCCTTGCAACAGTCAAAGACTTGCTTGAAGATCCAGAATCATTATTGATTGAAGGATAATTGAACTTAAAAACCTCATGTCGTTAATTATTTGAGGGAGAAAAAATACAAAAAGACGGGTACTAAATTGCACAGCAATTTGTATCCGTTTTTTGTTGTGTTAAGGTTCTTTTGGGTGTTAAAGGCTGTAGATTAACTGTACTAGATAGCTGATGTATGAGTCTCATGAATCCAGAATGGCAGCTGCAAAAAGGAACCAAATACGCTGTATGAGGACAAAAATCTAGGATGGTGGCTGCAAAATGGAATCAACCTTGCTGTATGAGGACTAAAATCCAGAAGGGTGCCTGCAAAAAGGAACCAACCACGCTGTATGAGGACAAAAATCCAGAAAGGCGGCTGCAAAAAGGAACCAACCACGCTGTACGAGGACAAATGTTCAGAGTGGCGGCTACAAAAAGGAATCAAAGCCCCTGAATGAGAATTCCATTCTGTATGAAATGAGTTCCCATAAATGTTCTTGTTCAAGGTGGAGTCAATCGATCACTGGAAATACTAAATTACTCAAAGTTTTGTTCTTTTTAGGCGTTTTGTCTTATATAAAGGCTCTTTTAGTAAATATTGTTGTTATTAGACTAAACTAAAGGTTGAAAACCGTAAGTGGATTGCAGCGGAAGGAACTTGACTCCTGCGGGAAATAGAGCAAAATGGGAGACCCCACAGGCAACGCCGAGGAGGCTTCCATGCTCCCCGCGGAAAGCAAGTTCCTGGAGCGGAAAGGAACGGACAACATTTATAATCGAAAACAACAATCTATGCGAAAACAGACTATATAAATTAAGCGAAAAACGAGCATCTGCAGCGATGCTCGTTTTCATTTTATCTTCAGTCTCTAACTGGGAACCAGCCAGGTGTGTGAATGATTGCCTGCCATAATGGATCAGGCACGACAAGACGGGACTGGGCATTTTTATCGAGTTTCGTTTCAATCTCATTTTCCCGGCCTTCGGCAATTTTCTGCGCCCAATCAGGATCGATAATCAATTCACGGCCAAGGGCAATAAGGGGAACTCCGGTACTCATTGCTTTCATAGCATCTTCTGGTGTGTAAATCGATCCAACGCCAATCAGCGGTACCTTGCCGTCAACACGTTCTTGAATAATTTCAAGGCGTGAGCGCGTATCATCAATACCCCGTCTTGGAGTTGACCAATATTGCATCAGGGAGATATGAAGATAATCCAAGTCTTTTTCAGTAAGTGCATCAACGAGCGCTAACGTATCTTCCATCGTAATTCCCGGTGTTTCCGGCTCCTCTGGAGAAAAACGGTAACCTACAAGAAATTCATTTGTGCCATATTGATCAACCGTCTTTTTCACCTCATCAACAATGGCAAGAGGGAAAGCGAGTCTTTTTTCAAGGCTTCCTCCAAACTCATCTTCGCGGCGGTTTGAATGAGGCGAGACGAATTGCTGTATTAAATAGGTATTCGCACCATGAATTTCAACACCGTCAAATCCAGCTTCAATGGCACGGCGGGCTGATTCACCGAAATCTTTGATAATACTGTTTATTTCTTCAATTGTCAGCGCGCGCGGCACCGGTGCTTCCCCAGATGGATGTCCCTGTTCAGCAGCCACTGCACTGGCACTTACAACATCACCATTTGGAACTAGTTCTGCAGGAACCATGCGTCCGCCATGGAAAATTTGGAGAATTGCTTTTGCACCTTGATCCTTTATTGCTGATGCAAGCTTTCGCAGAGAAGGAATCATCTCATCGGAATCACTTCCAAATTCGCCGGGGAATCCTTTGCCGCTCGGCGTCACATAGGCACATGCGGTAATAACCATGCCAACTCCGCTTGAACGGCGGCTATAATAAGCAGTTTCTGTTTCTGTTACGGTTCCATCATCATTTGATGAAAAATTTGTCATCGGCGCCATAACGACACGGTTCTTTAATTGAATACCGTTTTTAAATTCAAATGGCTGAAATAACGGTTGATAGTTTGAATTCATAATTCTCGACCTCCGTATTCATAAGTTCTTTTACATGATACTGTCTTGTTTTAAAAGTTGCATTAAATATGCTCATTAGAATTTGTTTAATCTTTTCAAATCATTCATTATAGAAGATATGGAGCGTGAAAACGATGGTGAAAATTGAAGCAGATGTGATACAGGGGCGCGGAAGTTATTATGACCTTGGTATCAAACAGGGAAAATACCATAAAGATTCTAAACTCTTTCAAAATCATCGGAAAAGAAGAATAAAATCAATCAAATCTTATCAATCGGAATTGAAAGCGGCTCAGAGCCTGTATGAACAGTTCGCACCAGGATTATGGAAGGAACTGGAGGGCTTGTCTGAAGGATTGGACTGGCCGCTTGAAGATGTTATCCATGAGTACAGCGGGTATCAGGCAGACTGGAAGAAGTCAGGCTGCAGTGCTCTCATGCAAAACGGCTACTATGCCAGAAACTACGACTATCATCCAAAAACATACGAAGGCCGTTTCTTGATATGGCAGCCTCAAAACGCCTACGCGAGCATCGGGTTTGCCACAAGAATGATCGGACGAATTGACGGCATGAATGAAAAAGGGCTTGTCATTGGCTACCATTTTGTGAATCGGCTAAAACCTGGAGACGGGTTTATTTGCTGCAGCATTGCAAGATTTATCCTGGATACATGCAAAACGACTGCAGAAGCCATTCTGAAGCTTAAAGAAATTCCTCATCGGCATGCGTTTAATTATTCAATTTACGATGCTGCTGGCCATGCAGCCATAGCAGAAGCATCCAGCAAGGGAGTTTCTATCACTTCAAATTCTCATATGGCGTGCACTAATCATTTTGAAACTCCTCCTAAATTGACAGAAAACCGACACCATTTAGTGGAATCTCATTCCAGAAAGACGCAGCTTTCAGAAGTCTTCCGTCCTGATTTTTCAGCATTAGATGCTTTTACTTTCTTTAACAGCACAAGCAGTGCGATTTTCAAAAAAGAATATCATAATTGGGCAGGAACCCTTCATACTGCGGTTTATATGCCAAAAACACTTCAGGTGTTGATCGGAGTTGGAGGAGACAGTCAGCCGCTAGTCTTTTCATTTAAGGAGTGGCTGAAAGGAAAAGACAGCTACGTGAAAAAAATAAGAGGAACGCTTGAAACAAATATTGAACTTCCTTTTTAAAGAAAACGTTTGATTACAGGTTCTCTTAGGGTACAGGATTAGAGAGCTAAGAAAGTTGGGGGAGTGTATATGCAGCAAGTTATAGACATGATGAACCAGAATGAACGCCTGCTATATGAAAAATGGGAGAGCGGCATCGCAAGTCCGAAATTTGTAGATTTGGAAGAAAAGCAAAAACTATTTGATATGATTTTCAGCATCATCAGCAGATCAGATGAAAAATCCGCTGATTATTTGAGAGAATGGTATGAGAGATATTTTAAGCAGGATGATTCATTAACGTATCTTGTAAAATCGGTACAGCAGTTCAGAAGATCTCTCATTGAACTTGCCCTCTCACATGAGAATTCCGCTATCGTTGTAAATGACTTATATAAGAGCGTGGACAAATGGTTTGATCCCATCATTGCAGATTTAGTGAGTGACTGTTCAAATTCATGGAACGCAGAATACCGGAAGCAGCAGCATATTGTAAAAGAACTGACAGCTCCAATGATCCCAATCTCAACAGACATATGCATCTTGCCCCTGATCGGCAACATTAATGATGAAAGGGCCCAGGTTATTAAAGAAAATCTCCTGATCGGTGTTGAACATTATAAATGCAATTATATTTTTATTGATATTACCGGCGTCCCGGTTGTGGATACATTTGTCGCAAATCATTTAATGCAGGCAGCAGAAGCCGTGCAATTGCTTGGTACAAACTGCATCATTGTAGGCATTCGGCCTGAAATCGCCCAAACCCTGATCAACCTTGGGATATCGATGGATAATATCCAAACTTTCTCTAATCTTCATACAGGGATTCAATATGTTACGATGAAGGGAAAGAAAGAACAGCGATGATGACCGCTGTTCTTTTTTCTTTTGCAGAAATAAGTTTACATAATATTATTATGATTTCATACTAGTGAAATCCTTTCTAAGCATCTGTATTCCGGCCGTCATACCTATCTTTTTTACCTATGGGAACAGGGAATTTCCTATTTCTGTAGAATAGGGTAAGAGAATCTTTTAAAAAGGGGTGGCGTTTATGATTACTTTTCAAAAGCCGGATGTCGAGCAGTTTTTAAAGGTACTGACGATCCAGGATTTTACGGTTTCTCCAGATAAAAAACAGCTGGTGTTCAGTACAAATATCGGCGGACATTTTAATTTATGGGCAATGGATTTGCCGAATCAGTATCCTTACCCGTTAACATCCATTAATCAAGCATGCGACAGTCTTTTATATAATAAACATTCAAATTTTATTCTGGCAGGCTTTGATCAGGACGGAGATGAAAATTCTCAGCTATATGCGCTTTCACCAAAAGGCGGCTCCCAGGTAGCGGTGCGGTATGAAAAAGGGGAGCGTCACATGTTCCCGTTCTTTTCAAAAAATGGTGAATCGCTTTATTATACATCCACAAAAGATGGCCACGATGCCTATCTTGCAGCCTATCGCTATAATCTTACAGATGAAACAGAAGAAATTCTAATAGAGGGGACGGATACATCAGTCTATCTGATGGCCGTTTCACCTGAAGAGAAAAGCTTTGTTTACTCTAAAAACTACGGCAATACATCTTCGTTACTGTTTGTCAAAATAGACGGGGATGATGTTCTGGCAACACCTGAAAGTGATCAGCAATTTACTCAAAGCGATCCTGTATATACGTCTGAGCATGAAATCTACTTTATTACGAACTATGAATCAGACTTTTCCTATTTGGCAAAATTTGATTTGGCCAAGCGTGAGTTTTCAAAGGTGCTGGAACTGAAAGGGAAAGATGCAAGTGCACTGAAATATGATGATGCTCTGCAAAAGATTTATGTGACAGCGGCTAAAGGGGTTAAAGATGAATTGGTTTCTTATGATTTAGTTGATCAATCTTCTGAATTCATTGAACTTCCGATTGACAGAATAAACAAAATGGAAGTAACAGAAGCTGGTGAGCTGTTCATACTCGGACAATCAGCAACTATCCCTTTAAATATTTTCAGCAGAACCCCTTCACACAGCTGGGAGCAGATCACGAATCATGGAGTTACCGGGATGAGACCGGAAGATTTAGTAGAACCGGAAACCGTTACATATGCGTCTTTTGACGGAATGGAGATTGAAGCTTCTTTGTTTAGAGCTCATGCTGAAACAAGCAACGGGCATATGATTATCTGGCCCCATGGCGGTCCGCAGGCTGCAGAAACAAACTCATTCAGAGCTCTTTTTCAGTTTTTGCTGAATTGCGGCTACAGTATTTTTACACCTAACTTCAGAGGATCTACCCGTTACGGGCTTTCATTCATGAAAATGGTTGAGGGAGAATGGGGGAATGGTCCGCGCCATGACATGACAGCGGGAATTGACTGGCTGATTGAACAAGGAATGGCGGATAAAGAGAAGATTTTCTTAATGGGCGGAAGCTTTGGAGGGTATATGGCCCTTTTACTTCACGGGCGCCATCCTGAATACTTCAAAGCGGTTGTTGATATTTTTGGACCGAGCGATCTTTTCTCGTTTATTAACAGTGTACCGGAATTTTGGAAGTCTGCTATGGATCAGTGGGTCGGAAATCCTGAACGTGACCGCGAAAAACTAATTGATTTTTCTCCGATCACGCATATAGAGGGGATGACAAAACCGATGCTTGTGATTCAGGGGGCAAACGATCCTCGTGTCGTTAAAGCAGAATCTGATAAAATTGTTGAAGCCCTGAGACAAAAGGGCCGTTCGGTAGACTATATGGTGTTAGAGGACGAGGGACACGGCTTTACAAAAAAAGAGAATGAAATTCTTGTTTATCGTGCAATAGCAGATTTTTTCAATCAGTACTTATAAGAGAAGGTGAATAGATGAACAGCAGGAAAATTGCCATCGTGACGGGAGCAAGCAGACTCAAAGGAATTGGGGCAGCAATCTGTCTTCAACTTGCTGAAGCCGGAACAGATATATTCTTTACTTACTACCGCCCATACGATGCGGAACAGCCTTGGGGATCTAAAAATGAAGAGGCTGAAATGCTTGAGTCTCAAATTGCTGCCTTAGGGGTGCGCACGGCAAGTATGGAGCTTGACTTATCGAATACGGAATCATTCCGACTCTTATTTGAAGAAGTGGAAAAGAGACTCGGAGAACCGTCCATTCTTATCAATAATGCTGCATACTCTACTGAAAACAATTTTGAAACGATCACATCTGAAAACCTTGATCTTCATTATTTTGTAAATGTCCGGGCACCGCTTATGTTAAGTGCCGAATTTGCCAAACGGTTTAAGTATGGCCGAGGAGGAAGAATTGTTCACATGACATCCGGTCAATCACAAGGACCAATGCCCGGCGAGCTTGCATATGCGGCAACAAAAGCATGTATTCCTGATATGACCAAGACGCTTGCAGCAGAAATGGGATGTAAAGGCATCACGGTAAATGCTGTGAATCCCGGTCCAACCGATACAGGGTGGATGACAGATGATTTAAAAACAGTGCTTGTTGAAAAATTCCCAATGAACCGAATCGGGCAGCCTGATGATGCTGCCCGGATTGTTTCTTTCCTTGCAAGTGATGCAGGTGAATGGATTACCGGCCAGACAATCCATTCTGAGGGCGGATTTTTAAGGTCCTGAATGAAATTGGCTTCCGGGCTGATTTATATAAAAATAACACAAAGCTGAATGGTATAAAGGGAAGGGATCTATATGACTGTAATCAGACTGACAAAAGAACGATATCGCGAAGCAATGAAACTATCAGAATATGCGTTTCAATATAAAGTCCCTGAAGAAAAGATTGAAAATAGACTGCAGACGATGGAAAAGCATCATCAGTTATTCGGAATCCTTGAAGGGGAGGAGCTTGCTGCAAAGCTACATTTGCTGCCGCTTGAAGTATACCTTGGTGAAACGAAATGGAAAATGGGCGGCATAGCGGGTGTGGCCACTTATCCTGAGTACCGCCGAAGCGGGTATGTGAAAGAAATGATTACCTTTCTCCTTGAATACATGAGAAAAGAAAGCTTCAGTGTTTCCATGCTTCACCCATTCTCTGTGCCATTTTACCGGAAGTATGGCTGGGAGCTGTTCACCAGCAGTCTGAAAGCTTCTTTAAAGTCAGAGGATCTAGTCATGAAAAAGCAAGTGCCTGGAAAAATTAAACGCTCACAAAAGGAAACACATCCTTCTGAAATCAGAGAAATATATGATGAATTTGCGATCCGATTCTCAGGCATGCTTGCTCGTGAAACATCTTGGTGGAAGGAGTCCATTTTCGATAACCAAACTGCAGCTGTTTATTATAACGAGGCAGGAGAAGCAAAGGGCTATATGCTCTATGAAGTGAAAAATGACAAAATGACAGTTGAAGAGTTTGTTCCTTTAACATCTGAAGCAAGAATCGGCTTGTGGAATTTCATCTGCCAGCATGACTCTATGATTAAAGAACTTGAGATTGCGACATACGAGAGCGACCCATTATTCTTTTCACTGAATGAACCAAGAATTAAAGCGGAAGTGAAACCTTATTTTATGGTGCGAATCGTTGATGCGGAAAGCTTTTTGAAGGATTATGAATTCCGGTGGCCGGAGGATGATTCAGAACTGGTCATTCATTTAAAAGACCAGCATGCTCCTTGGAATAATGGAACATTCAAAATGAAGAACAAAGAAGTCATCAGACTTAGCGAATCAAATTCCGGCGGGCTGTCGCTTGACATTAATACTCTGTCAGCCGCTTTGTTTGGCTATAAACGGCCTGCTGAATTATATGAAATCGGCCATATTGAAGGTGAGGAAGAAGCAGTAAATGTAATGGAAGCATTGATACCGGCAAGAAAAGCATTTTTTTACGACTTCTTTTAATGAAGAAAGAGCTGCGACATGCTAGCTTCTTTCAGAAGTGCAAAAGGTAAGACACATATTATTTTGCACACCATTGTACAGACTAAATGGTGTGCTTTTTTACATGAATAAGTCAATAAGGATTTTGGCTATTTATGTTTATAAGAAAAGAAGAGTTAGTCTGGGGCAGGACCTTGGAGGAATTGATTTTCTTTCTTTCAGTTAAAGAACCAGAACATTTTTAATAAAATTGGATCGTCGTGAAAATTGTGAAGGCTTTCACTTAAATTATGGGGCAAATTAGCATAATCAGAAATATTAAAACAAATAGAGGTTGGCTGCTAGAACCAACCTGATAATATACTAATATAAATTGTACTCTCCACTCTGCTGTTCACTTCCAGCAGGAATCGGAACTCCTATAGTTCCCAAAGATTCTTTTGCTTGATTTAAATAGTATTCTGCTTGTTCTTGCCACTTTATAATAATTTTAATGAATGGTTTAAACTCAGGACTTGAATTTTCTTCCATCGTTCTTAATCCTTCACGTACATATTTATCTTGATTTTCAGCATTTTTTATACAAGCCGCCAGTGTTTCTACAATGGATTGCTGTTGCTCGCCATTTACTAGTCTCTGGGATGAACCAACTGCTGTAACACGGTGATAGGAAGCAGGCACTAGATGATTATGCATCTCGCGATTCCCTTTTAAATCTTTGGTTTTAGGTATATGGAAAAGTTCAGAGCTCATAGCACATACCATTTCTTCAGCATATAAACTTTGGCGTAACAAATTTAATATATGTCCCCAGTTGTTAACTCGGTAAAAATAGTAAGGCTGCATATAAACATCTCCTTTTTAAAGAAAATTGGAACCCCCATCCACATAGTATGATTAAGGTTCGAAATTCATGTAAATGTGTTACCTGGCAGCAGCAAGACCTTCTTAATGTAACCGGAATCCTGAATAAGGAGGTAAGGCTTTTATTTAACGGAAGAGGCAGTTTTGCAGAAGAAAATCCCTTATAGAAAGAGCCTGTTTATTGACCGGATTTGCTTACTCACACATCTAATTAGAATTAGTAAGAATATGGACAACAACACAAATATATATTTAGACAGGAGTGAGTAAATGGGGGGGGATTTTTCTGGTTAGCTCAATCGTTGCAAGGTCGCTGGATGAAATAAAATTTTGGTCAAGAATTATGAAAGAGCACGCCTTATTTTTAAGTTTAGGGTTTACACATGAACAAAAACAATTGATTGCTGAAGCACAGCAATTTATCACTATTTTTGAAAGAATAGAGGAAAAGCTGAGCAGATTCACGGTAAACTCAGATTTACGCCAAATACAGGACTTTAATAGTGAGGTTTATCAAGCAGCTGCTTCTATATGGCAATACAAAAGAAAAGTGTTAGGTTTAACATTACGCTGCGAAATTCGTTCTAATAATTTCCCGTTACTGGTTGATCACATTAGCAGAGAAGCAGCTTACTTTGCTAATCGATTAAAAGAGCTTAATGAAGGTATACTAGCCCCAAAACCTGAAGCTATTATTGAAGAAAATGTATTCTTTCTTAAAATCATGGCTGATCATGCTAAGTTTATCGGACATCTTTTAGATCCTTCGGAACGAAAGTTAGTAGAGCAGGCGAAAGAATTTAGTCATGATTTTGATCAATTGGTTTTTCAGGCTGTTGATTTGGAATCTATGCGGCCACAATCAGAAACTAAGCCATTACTAAGCCAATTCTTAAATCAAAATAGAGTATCGGTAGCCTCGTTAAGAGATTTTAAGAAAACAGCACGGGAGTTAATAGAAGCATGTCGTATTAAGAGCAATATTCATCCCCTTTTAGCAGATCATACTTTTAGAGAAGCTGAGAGGTTTCTTGAAATCATTGATTTATTTGAAGCTAGTCTGGAATAGGCCTTCAGACCGAGAGCAGAATCGATTTATACTTTAAATAACTAAATGGGTGGCTTTATTGAACTTTTTTCAAAAAGGACAGTAATTTGTCCTTTTTTTGTTTTTATAAATTTCCCCCTGTTCTTTTGAGGAAATTCAAGATCAGGGGGCTGATGGCGGAGCTTCGGAGAATTTTACACGTGCCCGCATGGTGAGGGTTAATTTCTGAAATTGGAGGAATTACTTGTATGGATGAAAATGCGAGCTGTAAAGTAGAGAAATGAATGAATTCTCTACTATTTGTTCGATCTTATCGACAAATTGCTTTGATAGAATGAAAAAGGAAAGTAACACTATGCTGCAGGACTTTGTTTTTTAACAAAGTCCTGCTTAATGGAGATTCCTATAGTGACTCAAAGCAAGCAGCGGGAAAATCTTATTGTAGCTGTGATAATGAATATAAAACTGCTTCGGCAGCCCGATGCCGGTAGGATATGCGAAGCTTTTTTCATCGAAAGGCTTCATTAGGCGTTTTACACTTCTTTGTATCACTGCGTCCTTTTTATCCATTACACATAATAGCGCATCAAGCGCCCAGGCGGTTTGTGAGGGAGTACTGAATCTGAGCGGCATGTAGGTTTTCGCTTCTGAGCTTCTGCATGACTCTCCAAATCCGCCATCTTCATTTTGGATGCTCACCAGCCATTTCACTGCTTTTGCAATGGCAGGATGAGAGTTTGATAGACCTGCTGCTTTTAATCCGGTAATCGCAGCCCAAGTTCCATAAATATAACAAACTCCCCATCTGCCATACCATGAACCGTTTTGTTCCTGCTGATGCAGAAGCCAGGATACTGCTGCCTGAATCGAAGGATGATCTTTTGTTAAACCTGCAAAATTTCCGAAGTATTCAAGAACACGGCCAGTTAAATCAGCTGTAGAGGGGTCTACAGCTGCGTCTTTGGCATTTTCAAGCGGGATGGATGCAAAAATAGGATTGTTGACATTTTTCTCAAATGCACCAAAACCCCCGTCTCGATTTTGCATGGATAAAAGCCAGGATGAACCTTTATTCCACGGCTCAAAATAGACGGGATCTAAAGTGGAAAGCTGAGTAAGGGCACGGAGAACTGCGGCTGTGTCATCGTTGTCGGGATGATTAGTATTGATGTTTGAAAACCCCCAGCCGCCGGGAGAGGCAGAAGGGTTATGAATGCGCCAGTCCGCCTTTTTTACGTGCTGGCGTGAAAGCAAATAGGAAGTAGCGTTCATTATCATCGCATCATGATAGGGGATACCCGCTTTTTGCAGACTATAGCTGAGCAGGGCGGTATCCCAAACAGTGGAGGTTGAGTTCTCAACTGTTGTCAAGTTGTCATCTTGATTGATGATCGATTTAAGTCCTGCAACTGCCTGATTAATCTGAGCGGAGTTTTCCTTATATCCGAGAGAGAGCAGGGCATAAATCATAAAGAAAGTAGCACTTGCATAGCTGAAAAGCGTTCCGTCTGCTTCAATCCGCTTAAGCATGTATTTTTCAGCAGCGTTCTCTCCGGCTCTGTGTACATAAGCTGGGAAGCCGGCAAACGACCGAAGTGTTTCAATGAAAAAGCTGTGCTTTGTGCGATGGCTGTCAGAAAACGACAGCCAATCAGCGGACCGCGGTTTTGAAACATGTAAATGCGAAAGATCTATGGAACGATGAGTGCTGTGAATATATCGTTTATTCATCGCCAGAATCATTGGCATAAAATGAATTCTGGCGTAGGAACTCAATTGATACATACTGATCGGGGATTTAGCTGGAAGCAGCAAATAGGCAAGCGGAAAGCGGAAATACTTGGGCCAAGGATAAAGACCGTTTACTGCCAGGAACCACTTTGTCATAAAATGAACATTAGTAAGACCGCCCTGAGAGACAATGAAAGATTCTGCCCGAATCAGCAAGGCGTCTGATTTTTTATATAAACCTGTAGAGAGAAGGGCTGTATAAGCTTGAACAGTTGCAGTTAAATTGCCTTCTTTTTCATCATTGTAAAGCTTCCATGTGCCATTTTCTGTTTGCAGTTTCAGCAGGCGATTTGCAAGTTTTTTAATTAAAACTTCATCATTATCCTGAAGAGAGCGAAGAAGAATGATCATAAAGGCATCCGTCATCGGACCGCCTTCAAAACAAAAGCGCCAAGAACCGTCGTTTTTTTGCAGCTGTCTGAGCTCATCTGTCATCTTTTGGATTTGATCGTTAATAACTTTCATTGAAATCACTGAATTCACCTCATCTTTTTCAATCTATTCAAGAAAAGAGGAGGTTATGAGTTTGCAGCACAAAGTGGAAATGAGGATCTTAAGGAAGTGCGCTAAACCCGATTTTATAGCACAAAGTGCAAGTGGTGATCTTAAGGAAGTGCGCTAAACCCAAGTTTACAGCACAAGGTGCAAGTGGCGATCTTAAGGAAGTGCACTAAACCCGAGTTTACGGCACAAGGTGCAAGTGGCGATCTTAAGGAAGTGCACTAAACCCGAGTTTACGGCACAAGGTGCAAGGGGTGATCTTAAGGAAGTGCACTAAACCCGAATTTACAGCACAAGGTGCAAGTGGCGATCTTAAGGAAGTGCGCTAAACCCGAGTTTACAGCACAAAATGCAAGTGGCGATCTTAAGGAAGTGCCCTAAACCCGAGTTTACAGCACAAAATGCAAGTGTGGCTCTTCAGAAAGTGCGCTAAACCGGCGTTTACAGCACGAACTGAGAATACAGCTCTGCAGGAAGTGCGCTAAACCCCACAGTTAAGGTGTTCCGCACATGGTTTATATAGTATAATAAGGTCAAAATGCACAAAGGAGAATGCTGAAATGATTCATCAAGATTGGCTGAACAAAGAGACCATTAAAGTGGTAACATGCAAACATACAAATGCAGAAAAATACATGGTAAACCGTGTTTTAACAGCTGGGAATACATATGAAGTTAAAAACGAAACAGAAGAATTTTACTTTGTCATTGATAATAACGGCAAAGTGAGCGGCTTCTATAAGGATTATTTTGAAGAGAAATAAACGTAAAAAGCCATCTGATTAAATTCAGATGGCTTTTTTGCATGTGTTACAAGGCGGTTCCGCTTTTCTATTGTCCAGCTCCACCTCCCAACTCCTCGGCCAGAACGGCTCATCCAGTAAAGGCAAAAAGCGCCTTCACTGGATGAGCCTTATCTGTCTGTCGGAGCTAAACAGGCGCTTCCGCTTTTCTATTTACCGCTGAAGGTTAATCCAAACACTCTTCACTTCAGTGTAATTAGACAATGCATAGGATCCCATTTCGCGTCCCAGTCCGGATTGCTTGTAGCCGCCGAACGGTGAGGCAGCGTCAAATGCATTGTAGCAGTTGACCCAGACCGTTCCTGCTTTTAATTTGCTTGCTACGTAATGGGCATTGGCAATATCCCTTGTCCATAATCCTGCTGCAAGTCCAAACTCACTTTGGTTGGCGCGGTTAATCACTTCATCCAGATCGTCATACGGCATAGCAGCAATAACCGGTCCGAAAATTTCTTCTCGTGCGATGGTCATTTCATCTTTAACTGCCGCGAAAATGGTAGGCGAGACGAAATATCCGTTTTCTGATGGAGAGCCGCCGCCGGTTAAGATTTCAGCGCCTTCTTCTACACCTTTTTGAATATAATTCAGCACGCGGTTTTGCTGTTCATCTGAAACAAGGGGACCGATTTGTGTTTCGGGCTCAATACCTGCACCCTGGCGAATATTTTTCGCATGGGAGACCATGTCTGACACAACGTTATCATAATGCTTCTTTTGAATGAAAACGCGTGATCCTGCACAGCAAACCTGGCCTTGGTTGAACATAACCCCATTAAGAGCCCCAGGTACTGCTGCTGAGAGATCGGCATCAGGAAGAATGATGTTCGGCGACTTGCCGCCAAGCTCAAGTGTTACGCGCTTCAGCGTTTTTGATGCTTTTTCCATAATCATTTTGCCGACAGGCGTAGAACCTGTAAAAGCAATTTTATCCACATCAGGATGCATGACAAGCGCGTCTCCAGCTGTTTCGCCATAGCCCGGAACGATGTTGACAACTCCTTCAGGGAATCCAGCTTCTGCAATCAGCTCAGCTAAATATAAAGCTGAAAGAGGCGTTTGCTCTGCCGGCTTTAAGACAACTGTACATCCTGTTGCAAGTGCAGCGCCCAATTTCCACATCGCCATTAGAAGAGGGAAGTTCCAAGGAATAATCTGTCCGACTACACCAAGAGCTTCATGTCTTGTGTAATTGAAAAATTGCCCGCTTACCGGAATGGTTTGTCCGACAATTTTAGTTGACCAGCCTGCATAATATCTCATATGTTCAATCGCGAGCGGAACATCGGCATTTTTTGTTTCATTAATTGGCTTTCCGTTATCAAGCGTTTCAAGCTGTGCCAGCTCTTCTTTATTTGCTTCCATTAAATCAGCAAGCTTGTACATCAGTCTGCTTCGTTCAGCAGCGCTCATTTTAGACCATGGGCCCGCGTCGAACGCTTTTCTTGCAGCTTTAACAGCAAGATCAATATCAGCCTTGTCGCCTTCATAAACGGATGCAAGCGTTTCCCCTGTGGCGGGGTTTGGAGTGTTGAACGTCTTTTTAGATACACTCTCTACAAATTCCCCATTAATGAACAGCTTTTTCTTTCCCTGCAGAAATTTCTCCAGCTTTTCTCCAACTTTCAATGTAGCTTGACTCATAAATAATCAGCCTCCTAAATAATATTGGTGAAAATATATGTAGAAATCATGCTGAATACGGGCAAGCAGACTGCCCGTTATAGCGCCACATAAATGTAAGCGATTACATTAAAATGATATACTAAAAATTCTTAATTTACAATATATAAGTCTTTGTTATCTATTAAAATATGAATATCTCAGAAATGATTGGGTGGAGTGATAGAAATAAAATTATTGCTTGAGGAGCTTATTGAGTTTTTTTAAGAAGATTGCCGCTCAAAAAAATGCAAAAGAGAGAAATAGAAGGGGCTTGGGCTCAACTAAAGGCAGCATCCAGCATTTTAAGGGGCAAACACCTTTTGAGCTTTCATAAGAGTACAGAGCCTGATGACGGATTCGGTAATGATTTAGCTGTTCATCGCTCTGCAGTTGATTTTTATTAAAAACATTTACTCGCCAGAAAACAGTTCCATGGCTCAAACCGGCCAATCAGGATATGGAGCGGGCAATTAATGTCAACAGACATCCTTCAGACTAGATGTCTGTTTTTCTCTTGGATGGATAAAAATAAGGTGAGAAAATAAATGAAGTTTTCATAAGTATCACATTCAAATCTTTCGAAGAAGCTCTGCAGCTGTTTTTCACTGACTGTGTCCAATATTCCTGACATTTCAATTGGATAACGATGCTGCTCAAAAAAATTCCCAGCTCCAAATTCCTTAAAAAGATCTTCCATCATAATCATCCTTTCCTGTTACCAGTATGAAGCAGATCCACTTTTTCTAAACAGAAAGTTTATGCCGGCCTTTTTAGTGGAAAGGTGTAAGAGATTCATGCCAAAGCGTGTTAATTTTTCATCTCTCAGGAAACCATATAAATGAGTAAGTGCAGGTTCCCTGTTCTTATTTTAATATGTGAACGCCTTAGAATGGATACTCAGACTATGTAAACAGAAAGGAAATCATCATGATCGGTATACTTCTTGCATTAATTCCTGCTGTTGCCTGGGGAAGCCTTGTGCTTGTCAGTGTAAAGCTTGGAGGAAATGCCTACAGCCAAACGATGGGCATTACTATCGGAGCGTTTTTATTCTCACTTGTCATGTACTTTTTTTCAAATCCGGACCTGACTCCACTCGTCTGGTCAATCGGGATTGTCTCAGGTATCTTTTGGACCGTTGGACAGTTAAATCAGCTTGCAAGCGTCAAACACATCGGGGTCTCTAAAACCGTTCCCATTTCAACAGGAATGCAGCTGATCGGAACAACATTATTCGGTGTTTTGCTCTTTAAAGAATGGGACACAAAAATGACGGTCATTCTTGGCAGCATCGCTATTCTTTTCATTATTGGAGGTGTAGTCTTAACTTCAATCGGGCAAAAAGATGACAAAGATGCAGGCAAAAGCCTTAAAAAAGGGTTACTGATTTTATTTATTTCATCATTAGGGTACATAGGCTATGTCATTATCATCAGATATTTTAAAATTGACGGCTGGGCAGCCATTTTGCCGCAGGCGATCGGGATGGTGGCGGCAGCAGCAGCTTTAACAGCCAGACATAAGCCATTTGATAAATTTGCACTGCGCAATATCTTAACAGGGTTAATGTGGGCAGCAGGAAATTTGGGACTGCTTCTTGCTCTTCCAAAGATCGGAGTCGCTACAAGCTTTTCTCTTTCGCAGACAGGCATTATCATTTCTACGCTTGGCGGAATTTTTCTGCTGGGAGAAAAGAAAACGAAAAAACAGATTATCTTTGTCATTATCGGCTGTGTCCTGATTATTGCAGGCGGAGTCTTGCTGGGTTATACAAAACGCTAGGAGGAATTCATTATGTATCCGAGTTTAAAAGGAAAAGTGGTGGCTGTTACAGGTGCTTCTTCTGGCCTTGGAAAAGCCATTGCACAGCGCTTTGCTGCAGAAGGGGCAAAGGTAGTGGTTAATTATCTGACTGAGGATGACAAACCTGATCTTGTCATTGACGAAATAAAATCAAATGGCGGTGAGGCTTCAAAAATACAGGGAGATGTTTCACAAGAGCACGATGTAAAAAGAATTGTTCAGTTTGCTGTTGAAACTTATGGAACGCTTGATGTAATGGTGAACAACGCAGGTATTCAAGCGGAAATCCCAACAGAGGAGCTTACGCTTGAAAGCTGGAACAAAGTGATTCAGACGAATCTGACAGGGGCATTCCTTGGAAGCAGGGAAGCAGTAAGGCATATGCTCGATCATAATATTAAAGGCTCCATCATTAACATGTCATCTGTTCATCAGCAGATTCCCTGGCCTCACTTCGCACATTATGCAGCAAGCAAAGGCGGCATCAAGCTTTTGACTGAGACACTGGCTCTTGAGTATGCCTCGTCCGGAATTCGTGTAAATAATATCGCACCTGGAGCGATTGATACCCCAATTAATGCAGAAAAATTTGCAGATCCCGAAGTTAAAAAAGATGTCATTGATCTGATCCCGATGGGGTATATCGGAAAACCTGAAGAAATTGCTGCCTGTGTAGTTTGGCTTGCTTCATCTGAGGCAAGCTATGTAACGGGAATTACCCTTTATGCAGATGGGGGCATGACGAAATACCCAAGTTTTCAGGCTGGAAAAGGTTAAGTTTGCGAAAAACCCGCAGTCGCTATGGAACTGCGGGTTTCCTGTGTAATTTCTTAACTAGGTACTTTATCCTTTTCAAAAGTAAAGAAATGTTTATAATTGATATATATGTAAGAATGCTTTAGGGGGAAAACTTGATTGACAAATAAAACAACTATATTAGAAAATATGAACGTTTACGCGCTGCTGAACAGCATCGGTGAGGGTCTCATATTTGCAGATAATGATTTTAAGATCATTTGGTTCAATGATACGGCAAGACGGTTATTAGAAACAGTCGGTCCGTACGTTGGAATGGAAGATCCAGAAGATTTTATTGGCTGCAATATTCAAAAGTTTCATGGCGAACGTCAGCAAAACATCCTTGCCAACGGACCTTTTCCTCATAGCGGACAAATTAAATTATTTAACCGATACACAGCGCGAATTGTTGTTGACCGATTAAGGGATCACGAAAATCAGGAATCGGGCTTCATCTTAACATGGCGCGATGTTACAGAATATGAAAATGTGATTGAAGAAGGAAAAGCATTACTTGAAGAAATGTATACACCTATCATTGGAACGGCTCTTGATTCGACTTTATTAATAGCTCTGACCGGAACTCTGACTGAAGTAAGAATGGAAAACATGAAAGAAAAAATTCTTCAGGAAACGTCTAAACGGCATGCGGACTATATCATATTTGATTTCACCGGCATAGGAGAAACATTTGAAGAGACTATTTCCTTTCACTTAAATCAAATTGTGGAAGCTCTCCGGCTGATGGGCACTGAGTCAATATTTGTCGGACTGAATCCAAAACTAGTTCAGCATATTACTTTAAACGGCATAGCCCTTAATGTCCGCACGTTTCAATCTTTTAAACAGGGGATTCAATTTATATGGAAAGAAAAAGGATATCACCTTCAAAAAATCAACGATTAGCCACTATTGGCTTATCGTTTTTTTTTGTGAATAAAAATGCCATTTTTGCAGAAGATAAGGGCGATGAAATGAATGGAGGAATGCTGTCATGAAAAAAAGAAAGCTATTAATCGGTGCATCCATCGCTCTATCCCTTTTAATAAGTGCAGGATGCGGAATGGATAATAATGCACGTGAAAATGATAATATAATGAACAATGAGCTGAAAAATGTCACGTATGACGAACAAACAAATGAACAGAACCGATTGGCTGTTGCGGATGATGCCGCGAAAAAGGTTGCCGACTTGAAGGAAATTAAATATGCGAACGTAATTGTTACAAATAATAATGCTTATGCTGCAGTAGTTCTGGAAGGCGATCCTAAAGGGAAGCTATCAGATGACCTTAAAAACAGGGTAGCAGATCAGGTCAGATCCACAGACCGGGAACTAGACAATGTATATGTATCAGAAAATCCGGACTTCTTTGACCGTATGAAGGATTACGGGGATAAAATCCGCAGCGGAGAGCCGGTTGCCGGCCTGGCAGATGAATTTAACGAAATGATTAAGCGTGTTTTCCCTCAAGCGAAATAAAAAGAATCAAACAGACCGGAGGCAATATTATAAGGTCTGTTTTTTTCTTTTTGAAAAGGTTTTTCCACATCTTTATTAGGGCATATAAAGAAAGCTATGATCTTAATTTAGGAGGAGTCTTATTGTCACGTTTTCGTCTTATGAGGCTGAAAAACAAACGGCCGCTGCTTTTATTACTTATTATTATTATTTTAACAGGGACGGTTATTTATCAGAGCTATAAACCTCTGCCGGAAAATATCTCCTATGAAGGAGATGTTCACAAAGTTGAAGATGTGGATTTTTTGTATGACTTAACATACAAAATAGAAGGCCGGGTTGAAGCGGATCAAATGATTTTTGATGCGATTTATAAAGCGATTGATGAAGCGGAAGAATTTATTGTCATTGATTTGTTTTTGTTCAATGGCTACTATGATCGGGGAGAAATCTACCCTCAAGTCAGCAAAGAACTTTCAGAGAAACTTCTTCAGAAAAAAAAGGAAAATCCGAATTTGCCAATCGTCTTTATTACGGATGATATCAATACTTCGTATGGATCACATCCATCTAAAGAATTAGAAGCTTTTAAAAAAGCCGGTATTGACGTAGTTATGTCAGATATGAATGCCTTGCGAGATTCAAACCCGCTTTATTCAAGTGTATGGAGAACATTTTTTCAATGGTTTGGCCAGTCAGGCCCCGCATGGCTTTCTAATCCATTCGGAGAAACAGCTCCTGATATGACATTCAGATCTTATTTGAAACTATTTAATGTAAAAGCCAATCACCGAAAAGCAGTCGCAACGGAAAAAACAGCCATTGTGTCATCAGCGAACCCGCATGATGCGAGCGGTTACCATTCTAATGTAGCGTTCCAGGTAAGCGGGAATGTGATTGCGGATGTGCTCGAATCAGAGCAGGCAGTCTCAGAGTATTCCGGAGGGCCAAAACTGCCGGTATATGAGAAAAAGAACGATGAGAAGGGGAATATTAAAGTACAGGTTTTAACAGAGGGAAAAATTTATAAACGCCTGCTTGAAACGATTCGAAATGCGAAGAAGGACGATGAGATTTGGATTGGAATGTTTTATCTCGCAGACCGCCAAGTTATAGATTCTCTGGTTGCTGCTTCTAATCGCGGAGCAGAAATTAAAATGATTCTCGATCCGAATCAAAATGCGTTTGGTCAGGAGAAAATCGGCATTCCGAATCGTCCGGTCGCCGAAGAACTCTTAGAAGATACAAACAAAAAAATTGAGATTAGATGGTACAATACGACAAAAGAGCAGTATCATCCCAAAATGCTCTACATAAAAAGCAAAGAAGAAGCAACTATAATCAGCGGCTCTGCCAACTTTACTCAGCGGAACCTTGATGACCTCAATCTTGAAAATGATCTTAAAATTGCGGCTCCAGCCGATGAGCCAGTCATGAAAGAAGTAGAAGCTTATTTTAAAAAACTATGGACAAATGACGGTGCTGATTACACACTGGATTTTGAAAAATACAGAGATGACATGCCGTTTATTAAACGGGCGATTTATGCTGTTCAGAAATTTTTCAGATTTACTACCTTTTAACTCTGGCGAAAAAGCCGGAGTTTTTTTCATTTTGCGGAGGGATTTATGAAGCTGAAAGCTAATTATATAGCAGAGGTGAAATCAGATGAAACTGACAGAATACACGGATAGAAGTCTTTTTATTGAACTAGCTGAACCTTTCCTATTAAAAAATGAAGCGGAAAACAACCTTACCCTTGGACTAATAGGTGCTTTTAAACGTACCATTCCTGCTGCGAATGTCTATACCGCTGCAGTGGAAGCAGATGGAGAGCTTGCGATGACGCTGCTGATGACACCTCCGCATAATTTAATCCTGTCTTTTAATGACGATGTAATAACTGAGAACCTTCTCCATGAAACGATTCGGACACTGGTTATGAAGGATATACATATCCCTGGTGTGGTCGGGGAAAGGATATGGACAGAGGCATTTGCGAAAATATGGTCTGCCGAAACAGAAGACAGAGCTGAAATTGTAATGGAACAAAAGATCTATCTTCTTAAAGAAGTAACGGAACTAAAACGCAGTGACGGGGAATTTGTTTTGGCAGAATTAGGCCATTTGCCGCTGCTGACCGAGTGGATGATGGATTTTATGAATTATACGAACGAGCCTCCGATTACAGCGCTGCAGGCGGCAGGGAGAATGAAGCAGTTTATTGCAGAGAAATCCGTTTTTCTTTGGATGGCAGATGATAAACCGGTATCGATGGCGAAGAAATCAAGGTCCACTAAAAATGGAATTTGCGTATCGCTGGTTTATACTCCTGATGAATTCAGAGGCAAAGGGTACGCAAGCAGCTGCGTGGCTGAGCTTAGTGAGCTTCTGTTAAAAGACTTTTCCTTTTGCACACTCTATACAGACCTCGCAAACCCGACATCAAACAGCATTTATCAAAAAATAGGCTATCAGCCGATTCAAGATTCGATCATGATTTCTTTTTCTTAGGCTCTTTTCGTAAACTTTATTGCTTTTAGACTAAATGTTGTAAATCTTAGTGGATTGCCAGCGGAAGGAACGGACAACATTTATCATCAAAACAACGATCTATGCGAAAACAGCCTTATCTTAAAACGGCGCTTTCATTTGGAAAGCGTTTTTTTATTTGTCATTTTCGCACCATATTCTTGATTAGCACCCTATTATCGTGTCAGAACCGGGAATGGCACCCTAAGTCATACTAGCTTTCAAAGCCAACCTTTATAAATAGGGAATCCATCAGAGAGTTAGACGGTTTCATTCTTTAACAAAAGTGGAAATTAAAGGACAAAGGCGGTGAGAGGATGAAAACACAAGTATTGGTAATCGGCGGCGGAGTAGGCGGTTTAACAGCAGCTTTGAAACTTGCAAAATGCGGTATTGATGTGTGTGTGGTTGAGCAGACAAAAGGATCGGCTCACAAGTACAAAGGAGAATTGCTGCAGCCGAAAAGCCTTGAAATTTTTCATCAGCTTGGTCTGAATAAGCCGATTCTGGAAGCCGGACATCAAATAAATGAAATTGAAATGAATGAAATGAAACGGAAAAAAGGAACTTATGTAAAGCTTGGAACGGCCACTATGCGATACAGCATAATTGAGAGCGAATACAATTATGCCCTCATGATTCCTCATGAAAAGCTTAAAGAAATGCTGCTTGAAAAAGCGAAAGAGTATCCGGCTTTTCATTATATACAGCCTGCAAAGTTTAAAGAATTCAAAGATCAGGCGGCTGTTGTCACAAGCAATAAAGAAGAATTTATCATTGAGGCCGATTATTACATTGGAGCGGAGGGAAGGAGATCAAACGTCAGAAAAGCCATGAATGTAAAATTAAATGAACATGAATATGATCATCATTTTTTAACCGTCACGTTTGAAAGACCTGAGTCTATGACAGAGGGGAAAATTATTTCAACACCGCACGCATTTCTCGGTCTATTTCCGCTTCCGGACAATCAAGTCAGAACTGTTTATCTCATCCAGTCAGGAGAATATCAATCGTTAAAAGAACGGGGAATTGAACATTTTCATAAGAAGTATATTGATTTGTGCCCGGAACTTGATGGCTACGTGACGAAACTTAAAGAATGGAAAAACATTCAGCTGATGATTCCCATTCATTTTCATGCAGAGACCTATGTAAAAGATAACATGGCCATCATAGGAGATTCTGCACACAGTGTTCATCCCATGGCAGGTGAAGGAATGAACCTAGCCATACAGGACGGGGATGTACTGGGAGAACTCCTGTGCTGGATGTACAAACATGATGAACACCATCCTGAAAACTTAGTATGGTATGAAAAAGTCCGCAAATCCCGAGTGGATTTTATCTTAAATTTAAGCCACTTATCGGCCCTTGCTTACTCAAAGCCGTTTCGTTATTTCGGATCGCTTAGAAATAGAAGTCTCAAACAGATGACAGAAGATGAAAAGCTCCACACGAAACAAATGCTGAACATTTCAGGACTCGGCATTTGGAAAGAGTCGTTTTTTGACCGTCTTGTTCAAATTGGCATGCTGCCTCCCAGAACCCTTCAGAATATTGAACTGCTGCATACAAGGTATATGTTTACGTATGAAAATGACTATCCATGGGAAGTGAAGGGGAGGTACAGCATATGATTATCGCTGAATATGTACGCTTATTTAAAGCAAGAAACTGGATGAAGCGCAATATGCCTTTTTTGTACAGCTGGCACGCATATGTAGGGTATGAACTGGACTTGTTTGAAATCTTCAAATCACCAAAAACGATCGATGAAGTGGCAGCAATCCATTCATTAGAACTGGAACTGCTCGAGCGATGGGTTGAGGTTGGGGTATCCATCAAATACTTAAAAGAAGTTTCCAAAAATCGCTTTAAGACATCAAAGAGCTTTATGCTGCCGGACAGCAAAAAAGATCCAAAATCAGTCGGAATCCTCCTTAAAGAAATGATGGAGCTTCACATCCCTGCATTATTAACGTATCCTGCGATTATGAAAACAGATGAAAGGCAGACATTTGATCATGAACAGCACGGAACGACAGTCGCAAAGACCTCTTCCTTGCTTGAGCAGCTCGCTTATCCTAAACTGATTCAGCTCGTGAAAAAGAATCATATTCAGTCGATTGTCGACGTTGGCTGCGGACACGGAGGCTATTTACAAAAACTATCTCAAGCACTCCCTGAAATAAAGCTGACAGGGATTGAGATCAATGAAGAAGTAGCTGACGAAGCTGCGGGCAGATGCAGCGACATTCCAAACATCTCTATTACATGTATGGATGTTGAGGAATGGAGGGCAGATTCACCGGCGGATTTAATTATGATGAATAACTTGCTTCATTATATTTCTCCTGATAAAAGAGTCAGTGTGATCAAAAATCTAAGCACCTGTCTTTCTTCAAGCGGAATGATCTCAATTATTACCCCAATACGGAAACCCAAGCACGGCAAACAATTTTCAAGTGTATTTAATAGTTTCTTTACTGCTTTTGATAATCTTTATGCTCTGCCGACAAAACAGGAGCTTTCTTCCATTGCAGAACAATCCAATATGAAACTGAAAGGCTTAAAACCCATTATTCGTGAAGGCGGCTGGTATTTTGCCACTTTCGTTAAAAAGGGATGAAGGATTCAGGTTTATTTAATGAAGAAAACCGTAAAATGCAGATAGAAAACGGGTAATAAATTGCACGGCAATTTGTATCCGTTTTTTTGCTGAAAAGTGAATGCTTTTGAAACAACGGTCAAAGTCTTATTAATCTATTTATAGGAGAAAAAAGACAGAAGAGTTTAAAATTGTCTCATAAACTTAATAGAGATTATACTAAGTAGGAAATTATCCTTTAATTGTTTAGAGCTTTTTCTGGAAGAATTTTTTGACGTTTTCTCCGTTTTAGATCAGACGGTAAATAAAAGGTGTCTATTATTTCTGTTAGCCTTTTACAGCATCTCTTAATGAACAAATTAGTCAAGCTCAGGAAGCTATTCAGGAATTATTTGTTCAAATTTTTCAAATGATTGATGCTTAAAATTTATAATTGTTGATGCGAAAATCACAGCTCATTGGATTGGAGAAATCAAAATGAAACTGAAAAATAAAACGGCTTTAGTCACAGGTGCATCAAAAGGACTCGGGAAAGTGATTGCAGCGGAACTGGCGTTAATGGGGGCAGACGTTTATTTGAATTATGCGCACTCAGATGATCATGCAAAAAAAGTTCAAAAACAGATTGAACAAGCTGGCGGAAGAGCTTTTCTCGCAAAAGGAGATATCACCAGCGAGGAAGGTGTCCGCCAAGTCACAATGGACCGGACATTTGATATTCTGGTCAACAATGCAACAGGGCCTCAGCCAGAGCTTTCAATTGAAGAAGCAAACTGGGAAGACTATGAAGATCAGCTGAAATTCTTTGTAAAAGCACCATTCTTATTACTAAAAGCTGTTCTGCCCGGTATGAAAAAACAGAGAAACGGATCGATCATCAACATTGGCAGTGAAGTCATTTCACTTGGCAATCCGTCATTTTCTAATTACGTAACGGCAAAATCAGCGATGCTTGGGATGACGCGTTCCTGGGCAAATGAACTTGGAGAATATGGAATTCGCGTCAACCTTGTTAATCCGGGCTTTATTCCGGTTGAACGGCATGAGAACGTTCAAGCAGCGGATATTCAAGCGTATCAATCAACCATTCCGCTTAAACGAATGGGGACTCCGGAAGACATAGCGAGGACAGTGGCTTATCTTGCCTCTGAAGACTCAGCTTACATAACAGGCCAATCCATTTCTGTAAATGGCGGAAATACGTTTGGCATATAAACAATGGACCAGCTTATAAAAGCTGGTCCATTGTTTCTGTAATCCTTAAAAAGAAACGTTCAGTTTCAGGGGCGTCTGCGAATTTTGCCTGTGCCTGCTTTTCGCTGCCTCCGCCTTTTCCATCGAAATCAGCGAGATTGCTTTTAAATAAGGAACCGGCATGAACAGTGCCTTTTTGTGAGAAAAGGACGCAATTTTCACTGATGGAACCGAGAAGGGCATATTGCTTTCCATTTTCTAATAATCGGGAAGCAATCATTTGGAGCTCTTTAATCGTTTTGTTTTCAAACAGCTTATGACCAAAGGGGCCATCTTGTTTCATTTCCAATCTTTCAGCAGTAAAAGCGGCATTTTCTGCTCTCAGCTGTTCTGCTTCTTTTTTTAGCATCTTTGTTTCTTGATCCATTGCTGTTAATCTTGCAGAAATCTCATTTGCGGACGTCTGAAAGAACTGACCTGCAAATTGAATGGTTTCTTGAATGCTCTGATAATCGGAAAGAGCGCGTAAGCCGCATTTGAAATGAAGGCGGATCATGCCTTTTTGTTTTTCTGACTTAATCAGCTTAAGCAATCCGATTTCTCCAGTGCGTTCAACGTGTGTGCCGCAGCAGGCAGAAGTGTCAATGCCTTCTATTTGAACAATCCTGATCTTTTCTTTCACGTCTGGCCATTTTCTCAGCGGCAAATCACGAAGTTCTGTTTCTTCTGCGAAAAACGTATGTATTTTTCTATTTTCAAAGATATATTGATTCGTTTTCTCCTCTATAAACTTCATTTGCTCAGGAGTTAAATGAGGCGTCCTTAAATCAATTGTTACCGTGTCAGATCCTAAGTGGAAGCTTTCTGTATGAAAATCATATAATTCTATGCAGACAGCAGATAAGAGATGCTGACCTGAATGATGCTGCATATGATCGATTCTGCGTTTGCTGTTTATTTTGCATGTTACTTCATTTTCAGATGGAAAGGCAGAGACGATATGATAGATTTCTTCGCCATTTTCTATAAGGCCAGCGATTTCAATATGATCAATGAAGCCATGATCAGAAGGCTGTCCGCCGCCTTCTGGATAAAAAGCGGTTTCTTTTAACTTGACCAGTTTTAATCCATTGCGTTCTTCCGTTTCTGTAACCGTTGTTTTCCACTCAAATGTTTTAGGGGAGGTATAATATAACTTCTCATTCATCTTAAGCATCCTCTCAAAAATCTTCTCTTTGTTATTGTATCAAACTCTGCCTATTCACATAAGAGAGAGGATGTATTGTAAAGATTTGAGGAAAATTCGTCATGCGAACGAATATTTGTATCTAGTTGTCTAGTTATGTGTTACCCTTAAACTATAATGCCATTTACCGCATATTCTCTCTTGACAGCTGTTTTTAGGTAGATGAGAAGATGAAAACGATTGGTTGGTGATTTCTATGAATCCCGTTAGAGAGTTAAGTCAATTGTTTATCGATGGCGAACAAAGTCTTTCTTGGAACTACTTAAACAGCATGATTGAATCAGACACCACCAGTACTCAAGTGTATGCTTTTCTATCAGACACTATGGATAATGTCGGAGAAATGTGGGAAATGAATCGTGCAACTGTCGCAGATGAATATGTAGCAGCAACTGTCTGCAAATCAATGATATCCAGTTATTACCATTTAAAAGTCGAACAACTACATAAAGAACCCTATATACTCTCACCTGCTACAATGAAACCGCGTGTTATGCTGCTTTCAATGAGGAATGAAGAACATACGATAGGAATGATGATGACTTCTTTCTTATTTAAAGAATATGGCTGGGAAGCTAGCTGTATAGAGTCAACCGTTTCAATGGAGAATATTTGCCAATATGCTGAGAAGTGGAAGCCGGATGTGATTGCTTTCTCTACTAGTGTAATCACCAACATTCCTACTGTTATTCAATATATGGCTGTTTTGCAAAAGCTGAATTATTCACCCACGATTATGCTTGGAGGAAAACTGACAAGTGATTTTGATCTCGATTTTTACTGCCCGCCCAACACCGTGGTGATTCAAAACATAGACCAGCTCGGCAGCTGGATTGAAAAATCTAACTCAAGGAATGATCGCCATGGAAATGCAATTAATCGCAAGTAAATATGACAAAATACCATTTCCTTATTTTCTGGTCGATCGAAAGCTTAAGATCGTATCAGTTTCAAAATGCACGTTTAATATTTTTGATGAGGAAAGCCACTTCCTGGATATTGTGGGAATTGGAAGCAAGAAAAAAGCAGCTAAGTTCATTTTGGACACGCCGTCCATTACGAAAATTGAGCTGAATTTAAAAACGAAATCAAATCCTATGACATTATTTGACGTATATATTCAATATGAGGGCAAAAACTTTATTCATATTTTTTGCATCGATAAAGAAGAAAGTGTGGATCAGATTTATCAGGCTGTTAAAACGCTTGAAGGTGATTTGCTATATGCAAACCTTAATTTGCTTGAAAAGCAGGAGCAGCTCGAGAAATCGCTGCAGCAGATGAAGGAAATTGCCATAAAGCAGGACAGCCTGGCAACGGTCAGTCAAATTGCTGCAAGCATCGCCCATGAAATCCGCAATCCGCTTACAAGTGTGAAGGGATTTCTGCAGCTGTTAAAACCTCATTTAATCGAAATCGGAAAAGGACACTATGCTGATGTTGCATTAGAAGAATTAAACCGGGCAAACGATATCATCTATGAGTTTTTAAATAACTCAAAAGAGAAAAACGAAGACATACAGCCTATTTTGCTTCGAAAACTGATAAATGACATCATATTGATATGTAAGAGCGAAGCGATTTTGTCAAATTGCGAGCTTGCATATACTGTCAATGATCCAGACCTAATGATTACAGTTGATATAAAGCAAATGAAGCAAGTACTGCTGAACATTGTCAAAAATGCGATGGAAGCCATCCATATCAGTCATCAAAAAGATAATGGAATCATTTCGATTACAACCAGGATCGAAGATGGTCATGTCGTTATCCAAATTACTGACAACGGCATAGGAATGGGAAAGGAAACAGTAGATTCTCTTTTTAAACCATTCTTTACAACTAAGGAACAAGGAACCGGCATAGGACTTGCAGTTTGTTTTGAAATCATTAAGTCGAATAATGGCAGAATTGAAGTGGCAAGCGAAGAGGGGATCGGGTCCGCCTTCAGCATTTCTTTGCCCATTCACATATAGGTCGAAAGCTGGATTGAGTCATTCAATCCGGCTTTTTTTGTGCGACTAAATCAGTATTAATTATGGCATAAATGATCCTGAAAATGAAGCTGAAAATACTAAAAATCTCATTTATGAGCAATCATTCACGAATCAAATATCTCAGATAAGTGAAGAGATAAATTGAATGTCATAGACATGTTCTTAAAATTTTTCATTCGATTTAAAAAAAGTAAAATGACATAAATAATTTAAGTTTAAAAGCGTATACTAAATAAAAAAAGGAGTTATGCTCATGTACTTTGCTAAAAAGGGTGCTGAAGAACCCGTTACAATTATTGAAGACACAACAGTATACGCTTGTGAATCGGAAGCTTGTAATGGCTGGATGAGAAAAGATTTTTCCACGGAAGATATGTCCTGTCCAATGTGCGGAAGTCAGATGACAGAAGAAGTGCGTGAGCTGCCGCAAATAAAAATGGACTACAATCCTTTCAGTAAATAAATCAATGGCTGCCGAATTAATCGGCAGCCTTAAGACTTGTTCTGTATGTAATCCATAAAGCAAGAATGAAGATAAGTTCAAACGCGTTTGTAGCAGCTGAACTGGGTATTGGAAGAGAAATGGCACTGCCAGTGAGCATGATGACGACGCCGATCAGCATAATCGGCCATTTCGTTTTTCTCCAAATGCTGAAGCCGGCAGCAAGAAGATACACAATTAAAACCAAAACCATAATTGGGGGACCTGAGCTGTGTGCAGATGAGTAGCGCAGGACACCATATTCATAGACAGGTATTAAAGTCAGAGGAAGCGTTTCTGTCACGATTTCAATCATCATCAGCACTAAAGTAAGAACAAGAGCAAAATAATAGGAAAAGCGCGATGTGGCCCACTTCACCCCGAACCTATTTGCCATATACCAGCCAAAAAGAACAAGAGCAGGTGTGAACAGGGCATGAGTCCAAAAACGGATCAGGCTGATTGATTTTAACTGCTGACCTTCTCCAATAAATGCACCTGATGCAATAATCGCATTATCAATGATCAATCCAAGGGTAACAAGAAGTAAAATCATTCCTGGGACAGATGCCTTTCTTCTTAATAAGAAAATTCCAATTACAACTAACAGGATGTAAGCAAGCGTAAAGATTAAGTATAAAATTGTGTCCATCAATGACACCTCCTCAATCAAGCTTAATTCAAGGAGGCCGTTATCCGCAAATAGGAACATCTATTGACAAATGCAGTAAAATCATATAAAATAATCAAGCAGTATTGCATTTAAATTCACTATTTATAAAGAGTCATCACGCAAAGGGTACTTTTTATAATTGGTGAATTTTTTTCTTCCAGTTAATAACGTTTATGATTTTTCTAAAAATGTTTCATCCTATTTATTAAACAGAACCTGAGAGGAGAGTCATGAATGTATAGAAAAAAACCAGAAGATATCGTCACAGAGGAAACGAAGGTATGGATCTGCACATCTGAGGACTGCAAGGGCTGGGTTCGCGACAACTTCAAAAGCAGCGAAAGCGAAACACCGGTTTGTCCGCTCTGCAAAAGCGAAATGAAGGCTAGCACAAAAGTGCTGGAGGTTATAAATAATCATAAAAAGTACTAAAAAAACTCTATTTTAGAGTTTTTTTTATTTATACAAAACTCGATTTTAACTCGGGCTATAGCCAATCTAACTCCGCGCATGTAAAATTGGAGTACAGTCATTTTTCAGGAGGGATATCATTTTGTTAGAACAAGCGAAAGAGCATTTGCAGCACTATTTTGGATATTCATCATTCCGTCCGGGACAGGAAGAAATTATCAGCAATGTTTTAAATGGAAATCATTCAGCAGGCATAATGCCGACTGGAGGAGGGAAGTCAATATGCTATCAGATTCCTGCTCTCCTATTTTCTGGTATAACCCTTGTCATTTCTCCGCTTATTTCACTTATGAAAGATCAGGTGGACTCTCTTGATCAGGCAGGAATCCCTGCGACTTTCCTCAATAGCACACTTTCTCAAACAGAAACCAGCGCAAGACTGTTAGATTTAGAAGCAGGTAATTATCGAATTTTATATGTTGCTCCTGAAAGATTGGAATCAGCCTTATTTTTAGAGCAGCTTCAAAGAATGAATATTTCGATGGTAGCCGTTGATGAAGCTCACTGCATTTCACAATGGGGTCATGATTTTCGCCCAAGCTATTTAAGAATTAAAGATTTAAAAACAGAACTTAATTCAAATCCCGTTTTTCTTGCATTGACAGCTACAGCGACTCCAATTGTTAAAGAAGATATATGCACATCTCTTGGAATACAAGAGCAATATACTACTGTAACTGGATTTGAGCGCGGGAATTTATCATTCAATGTAAGCAAAGGTGAAAACAGATACGACTTTATTGAAAGATACATAGCTAAAAACAGCACCGAGTCCGGAATCATATACGCTGCTACAAGAAAAGAAGCAGACCACATTTATGAACGCCTTATTAAAAAAGGAATTCTGGCAGGAAGATATCACGGGGGAATGAGTGATGTGCAGCGCGGGCTGCAGCAAGACCTGTTCTTGAGGGATGATATCCTTGTAATGGTTGCTACTAATGCATTCGGGATGGGAATTGATAAATCAAATGTCAGATATGTCATTCACTATCAGCTTCCTAAAAATATGGAAAGCTACTACCAGGAGGCGGGAAGAGCGGGAAGAGATGGTTTAGACAGTGAATGTTTTCTGCTATATTCCCCGCAGGATATTCGATTGCAGCGTTATTTAATCGAACAATCCACCTTCCAGAAAGAAAGACAGCAGGCAGAGCTTGTTAAACTGCATCAAATGCGCGATTATTGTCATACGGAAGGGTGTCTTCAAGCATTTATTCTGAATTATTTTGGTGACAGTGAAGCTGAGCGGTGCGGCAAATGCAGCAATTGCATGGACGAGCGCACGCATGAGGATGTTACGAAAGAAGCGCAAATGGTGCTCTCATGTATGATCAGAATGGGGCAAAGATTCGGTAAAACCATGATCAGCCAGGTGCTGACGGGTTCTTCAAACAAAAAAGTGATCGATTTTAAATTTAATGAGCTTTCCACTTATGGCATTTTAAAACATCAGACAGCAAAAGAAGTCAGCGAATTTATTGATTTTTTGACATCTGAGCAATATATTTCAATAACTGGCGGGCAATTTCCCGTTCTTGTAGTTGAAGAAAAGGGACTCGATGTCCTGAAGGGCAATGCAGAAGTTCTCAGAAAGGAAAAAATGCGGATAGTTGAATCGGCAGCGAATGACGAGCTGTTCATGCAGCTTAAAGAGCTGAGAAAACAGCTTGCAACAGAGGAAAATGTACCTCCGTTCGTGATTTTCTCAGATAAATCTCTGCAGGATATGAGTGCCAGAATGCCGAAGACAATCGAAGAATTTCTTGCCGTTCAAGGGGTCGGAGAAGCCAAACAGCAAAGGTATGGGGAAATCTTTGTGGACAAAATAACCGCCTATATGAATGAGAACCCTACTATTGAACAGTCTGCTCAAACGATGATTCCAGTGAAAAAAGAGCGAAAAGAATCATCTCATTTGGACACGCTGAAGTTATACAAAGATGGTTTGAATGTAAAAGAAATGGCTGAAAAAAGGAATTTGTCCGTGATCACCATCGAAAATCATTTGCTGCGCTGTGCCAAAGAGGGACTGGCTATTGATTTTGCGGATTGGATTCCAGCCGAATATGAAAAGCAAATTGAAGAAGCTATCCGCACACATGGGTATGGTCTGCTGAAGCCATTAAAAGAAAGCCTTCCTGATGAGGTGACTTATTTCATGATTAAAGCGGCAATTGTAAAAAGAGAGCTTGTTCACTAAACAGGGTTAAAAATGATCAAAAATAAGAAGTCCAGCTGGAATTCCAGCTGGACTTTATTGTTAGGGGAGGTACAGAATAATTTGGCGAATTCTTATCTGTCTGTCGGAGCTAACCGGGCGATTCCGCTTTTCTCATTGTCCAGCTCCACCTCCTAGTCCCTCGGCCAGTCGGTTCCGCTTTTCTTGTTGTCCAGCTCCATCGCCCAACTCCTCGGCCAGAACGGCTCATCCAGCAAAGGCAAAAAGCGCCTTCACTGGCTGATCCTTATCTGTCTGTCGGAGCTAAACAATTTGATTCCGCATTTACACAGTGTCCAGCTCCACCTCCTAGTCCCTCGGCCAGAACGAATCCGCCAGTAAAGGCAAAAAGCGCCTTTACTGGCGGATTCTTATCTGTCTGTCGGGCCTGACCAGTCGGTTCCGCTTTTCTTGTTGTCCAGCTCCATCGCCCAACTCCTCGGCCAGAACGGCTCATCCAGCAAAGGCAAAAAGCGCCTTCACTGGCTGATCCTTATCTGTCTGTCGGAGCTAAACGGGGCGATTCCACATTTCGTATTACTCATAACTGTTCTCAAGTTCTTCCACCAGCATGCCGACGTAGGCGACGGCTTTTGAGATTGCTTCTGGATTTGTCATATCAACGCCTGCATCTTTCAATAAATCTACTGGTTTTTTTGTTCCTCCGGCTTTTAATACGCTGATCCAGCGGTCTACTGCAGGTTTTCCTTCTTCTTCAATCATTTGTGAAACTAAGGTTGAAGCGGTCAGTCCTGCTGAATAAGTGTAAGGATAGAGCCCCATATAATAATGCGGCTGTCTCATCCATGTTAATGATGCTCCCTCATCCAATGTCACCGCATCACCCCAGAAAGAGGAGAGCACACTCCCTTTAAGATCACAAAGCATTTTTGCTGTAATCGGCTGGCCCTTTTCGGCTGCTTCATATACGCGGCGCTGGAATTCGCCTTCAAGCAAATGGGTAACAAAGTTATGGTAGTACGTTCCGAGGAGCTGCAGGATGACCCAGCGTCTCATTCGTTTGTCCTGTGTTTTTTTAAGCAAATGCCTGCCAAGCAGCATTTCGTTTAATGTTGAAGGAGCTTCAACAAAGTAAGTGGACGGTCTCGTATTCATTATGCGCTGATTTTTATTTGCCAAATAGAAATGTCCGGCATGGCCAAGTTCATGCGCGAGGACAAAGGCGCCTCTCATCGTATCCTGCCATGTAATTAGAATATATGGATGCACACCGTAAGGACTAGAGCAGAAGGCACCTGTTGATTTTCCAACATTATCCGCCAGATCAACCCAGCGGTCTGCTAACGCTTTTTTCATGATTTGCAGATATTCGGGCCCCATAACTTCTAGCGCTTCGACAATAACATTCCCGGCTTCAGTGTAGGTTGTTTTAGGATTAAATTGTGTATCAAGCGGAGCCTTTAAATCACAAAAATGCATTTCATCAAGCTTCAGGACTCTTTTTTTCAAGGCAGCAAACCGCCTCATGTGGGGCGCAAGTTCCTTTTGGATAATATCCAGCTGATTATGGTACATTTCTTTTGTTACATGCTGCGGCTTCAGCAGCATGTCTGTTACTGAATCATACTTTCGTAAGCGTGATAGTGTGACCTGTTTTTTTACCTCAGTGGCATAGGCGGATGCAAAAGTATTTTTATATTTTTTTAGTGTTTCTGTAAAAGACTCGTATGCTTTTCTCCTTACAAATGTATTCGGCGTAAATTCATAGCGGTCTTCATAGAGAGCAAATGAATTTGGCAGAACATTGCCGCTTTCGTCCTCAATTGCCTCAAAATCCATATCAGCAGATTTACTAGTTTGATAGATTCGGTAAGGTGAACCGTGGACTTCCCCGAGGGCTGCTAATACTTCTTCTGTTTCTTCTGACAGCTGATGAGCTTTTGCCTGAAGCAAATCATTCAGTTTTCTGCTGAATGCCTCTAATCCGCTTTGCTCTTTTATGTATGCATCAATTGTTCCATCGGGAAGAGACAATAGTTCAGATTCTATAAAAGATAAATCTGCATTTGCTTTTGAAAGAATGGCGGCAAATCTGGAGTAATTTCCTTGATGCTCGGGATTTGTACCATCTGCAGATTGAAGAAGACTAATGTATGTTCCCGTTCTCACCAATTTTTTTGACAAATTTTCTTCAGCTTGAAGGCAATCTAATAGAGAATCCGCTCCGTCTCCGAGCTTTCCTTTGAATTTTCTTATTTGGGCTGCATCCCGTTCAATAGATGTTAGTTCTGACTCCCAATCTTGCCGAGATTCAAACAAATCTTCCAGATTCCATGTCAGTTCTTCAGGTACTTCATTTCGATTTAAACGTTTTTCAATCGTTTTTTCCAATGGACAATCCCTCCAAAACGAATATTGGTCTTTCGTGTTCCTAAGTAATTATACAACTTGAGAGAAAATATGAACAGATTATTCTAAATTATTAAAATTCATTCATACTTTTCAAATAATAGGTTTAATAAATAGAAAGAGCAGGGTATGTATGGAGTATGACATTAATCAAACAGGAGGATTTATACAATGACAATCTATAACACAAACCAAAATAATACACTGGGATCACAACCGGCACCAACAGAAATTTCTAAGACTGAGACAAGCATTGCGAAAAAAGGCGCAGATAAAAATAACAGCAAGCTGGTAAAGGGCATGTTAGTAGGAGCAGTCGTAGGCGGACTGGTTACTCTGTTTGACCGCAAAACCCGCAATCAAGTGAAAGACTCAGCTGTCAGTTTGAAAGATTCATCAGTGGATGTCTTCACACAAGTAAAAGAAAACCCAGGTGAAGTCAAAAATCAAATGGTTTCCCAATTTAAAAGTGCAGCAGATTCTTTAAAGGATGCTATTAATGAAGCAAAAAACCTGTATGACCGTTTAAATGAAGATGTGATGGATAACGTGAATGATGTTGTCCAAATTTCAAATGATACACTCTCAACAGCTAAAGATGCACAAAAGGATTTAGCCTCGATTGGGTCTAAAGTAAAAGAAGCAAGCACGGAATTAACTGGCGGAACTGATACAAATCGTTCTTCATCTAACAAAGCACCCGAAACACCAACAACTCATACATCAATTCCAGGCAGCAATGTCGGGAAATTCTAATAGAGAAGGGAGCGGACTAAATGTCTGCTCTTTTTTTGTGTTTATTTTAGGCTCTTTCCGTAAACTTTGTAGCTTTTAGATTAAATGTTTATACCCTTAAGTGGATTGCAGCGGAAGGAACTTGACTCCTGCGGGAAATAGAGCAAAATGGGAGACCCCACAGGCAACGCCGAGGAGGCTCCCATGCTCCCCGCGGAAAGCAAGTTCCTGGAGCGGAAAGGAACGGACAACATTTTTAATCGGAAACAACAATCTATACGAACACAGCCTTATTTTAAGGCTCTATTTGTAACGTTTATTGCTTTTTAGAAGAATGTTTGACTGCAGCGGAGAGCAACGGGTGAATGAATGTATAACCAACAACAATCAATGCGAAAAGAGCCTTTTTTAAAAGAATAGCAATCTTTTAATAGGGTTTAGTATATAAACAGCTTATAAAAAAGAAAAGTCGGAACTATATGATAAAATAATAGATATTTTATTGAAAGCAGGGATAAGCATGTATTTACCATCTTTTAATCTTGAAAACAAACTCGCGGTTATAACAGGTGCAGGACGGGGAATTGGAAGAGCATTGGCGATTGGTTACGCAGAAGCAGGAGCAGACGTTGTGCTGCTTTCCAGAACAGAAGCAGATCTTCTTGAGGCTGCGGACAAAGTAAAAGCACTGGGCCGAAAAGCTTATCCAATTGTAACAGATATCACGGATAAAGCCAGTATGAATCAGGCATTCGAGCAAATAAAGGACAACAATCTCTCCATGGATATATTAATCAATAATGCCGGAATGAATATCCGGTCAAAAGCGTTTGATGTAACAGAGGAAGAATGGGAAAAGATCATGAATACCAACTTGAAATCTGCTTTTTTTATGTCCCAGCTGGCAGGAGAGATGATGAAGCAGCAGGGTAGTGGCGGCAGAATCATTAATATTTCTTCTGTAGCGGGACAAACCGCATTGCGTACTGGGGTCGTCTATGCCCAGACAAAAGCGGCGATGATTCAAATGACAAAGGTGCTGGCCTTTGAATGGGGGCAGCATAATATTGCCGTCAACTCTATTGGTCCCTGGTATTTTGAAACACCGCTTACCGAAAAAATACTCAGCGATGAAAAATATGTAGCAGATATTTTAGCTGTTACTCCTTTAAAAAGAATCGGCCAGCTTCCTGAGCTAGTCGGACCGGCTGTTTTTTTAGGGTCTGATGCTGCAAGCTACATTACTGGCCAAACGTTATTTGTTGATGGAGGAATGACAATTCAGGGATTTTAAAAAGCTCTTTTCGTAAATATTTTTGCTATTAACCAAAAATTAAAACCTTAAGTTGAGCGAAAAGGAACGGACATCATTGATCATGAAAAACAACAATCTATGCAGAAACAGCCAAAAAGAGTGAAGAGATGCAATTTCTTATAAAAAGCAAGCCAGTTATTCCAAATAAGCAGAAAATGCCGAAATACATATGATTTCAAAGGATGATGACTTTATTTTAGAACCTTTGTCGACTTGCAGGAATCCGCTTATGCCCGCCTCGAATGGTATAGCAACAAAAAATTAGAAAAGGCGGGGTTTTAAATGGGGAAAACATTAAATATATCAAAGGTTGCATCATTGCTTGGGGAATCTTCTTATATCTTGAAAATGTGGGAACTGGAATTCTCAGCATTCCTTGAAATCGAGAGAGATCATAAAAATGCACGTGTGTATTCACCGGAAAATATTGAGATGCTCCGTAAAATCAAGCACTTAAAAGACAGTCAGCTTGATCATGAAACGATTGTCCAGATGCTGAATATGAACGGTAAATCAGAGGCTGCTGCTTCAAAGGCTGATCCTGACATTGACCTCTCAGCTAAGAAAAATATAAAAGTTGCGCTCGAGGAAATCTTTAATTTAATTGAAGAAAAAGGAAAACAGGATATTTCGATTTTGGAGCTGAAAATGGATCAGCTGGAGCTCACCCTGATAGATGAAATGAAAAGAACGGTTAAGCAGGAGTTAAATGTGCATTCTAAAACCCAGCTGAATACTGCGAAAGGTCAATTCACAGCGCTTCAGAATAGGATCAATGAACAATCTAAAATTCAGCTGAGTGCGGTAAAGGGACAATTTTCATCCCTGCACAATAAGATCAATGAACAATCTAACGCAGAGCGGAGTGCCGCTGAAGGACAATTCAGAGCACTTCATGATAAGCTTGATGTGATCCATGAAACGTCAAGCAGTGAAAGGGATATGTATCAAGAAGAAATCAGATACGAGCGGGAGCTTGCGAAGAAACATATTGAAATCCGCGAGCAAAAATTTCTTGCGTTTGTTCAGCAGCATCAGAAAACAAGAGATGACAGAGCTGACCGCAAATATGGCCTTTCAATGCTGAAGCAGTTCATGGGATTCGCTAAATAATAACGTGCCGGAGGCTATCCAATGAACTCAAAATTGATTAATCATTTTCTATCACACCGAGCTGTTACTTTGGAGTTGATTTCAAAAATGCAGCATGATAACCCGGAATTTAAACCTGCAGAAACATCCATGACAACAGAAAAACTAATTACTCACATGCTGACTTCGATGTACAAATTTACTGCTGTAGTAAAAGCTGGAAATGCACAGCCTCTCATGCAGGAAGCTGAAATAGCGGAGACAAACTTGCTGAAACTTGCTGAGGCTTATACTGAAAAAACGGTGCAGATCCTAGAATCTCTAACAGATGAAGATTTAAATCAAGTCATTGATCTAAAGGATGTATTTGGTTTCAGTGTTCCCGGGTCCGCTCTCATTAAAATGGGCATTGAACATGAAGTGAATCATAAAGGAAATCTTTTTGTTTATGCCCGTATACTGGGACACACGGATCTTCCTATGTATGTTAAGAAAAGCTGAAAGAAAGCCTGCTGATGATAAGTCAGCAGGCTTTTTTTGTTTTTGTAAGAAGATGCCTGGTATTGACATCCTCTTTCTTTTTAAAAAGCAAAGGTATATACTGATGATATGAAAAGGAGGTGAATGCAGCAGATGATCATTGAAATCACCCATGATTTAACCCCATATTTGTCGCTGCTTAGCTTATTCTTTACCGTAGCAGCCATGTTTGCTTTCGGCTACTTGCTGAATCAGTCCTTTAAGAAACATCCGTTATTAAAAACAGTTTTGGAAAAAGAGCAGGATAGCCAATTATCCTCTCAGCGGATGCAAAATGAAACAAATGCCATCTTTTTATGGATGACCAAACAAATGAGACGGTACGATTCAGGTGATGATGTACCATCCACAATCCTTCTTGGAAGTTTAGCTCAAAATGGAAAACACCAAGGAGGATTTATATGGAAAAGAAAAGCTGCATTCATTTCACGGAAAACATTACTTGCACTCACAGGTATTACGCTGCTGATTTTACTGAGCGGCTGTCAGCAGGCAAATGGAAACATTCAGGACATTACAGGTCAGACTCCAGGTTTTTTTAATCACTATTTTGTGTATCCTTTCTCAGTATTGCTTACAACGTTTGCAGACTGGTTTCAAGGAAGCTATGGATTCTCAATAATCCTTGTCACTCTGATGATCCGGTTTGTTTTGCTTCCGTTTGCATTAAAACAGTCAAAAGACCAAATGCAAATGAAAGGCAAGATGGCTGGTGCACAGCCGGAATTAAAAGCGCTGCAGGAAAAAATGAAAAAAGCAAAAGATGCAGAGACAAAATCAAAACTTCAACAGGAAACGATGAAGATTTATCAAAAGCATAATATTAATCCGCTGGCTGCAATTGGAGGGTGCTTGCCTCTGCTTATCCAGCTGCCTTTCTTAACAGGATTTTATTACGCTATTCAAAGAACACCTGAAATCGCGGAGCATTCATTTTTATGGTTCAATCTTGGCAGTCCTGATCTAACATTGACCCTTTTAGCTGCCGGAATCTATTATATACAGTCCAGAGTTACATTAATCGGTCTTGAAGAGTCGCAAAGAAAGCAAATGGCCATGTTCAGCTATCTGTCACCAATCATGATTGGAGTATTTTCTCTGACAGCCCCTGCAGCATTGCCGCTTTATTGGACGATCGGCGGAATCTTTGTCATCCTTCAAACCTTGCTGACAAAGAAACTGTTTCAGGCAGAATCAACTTCATTATCAGTGGCTAAATCATAACAGCCAAGGCCAATTCCAAGCGAATTGGCCTTTTTTGCTGCTTAAAAAAGGAATTGCTGTATCTCAGGCAGAATGTAATACATGACATAGATGAAAATTATTAAAGGAGTTAACCAGATGAAAGCAGATGTATTTCAACAAACAATCACAAAAATAATAGATGTTAATCTGTCCTACCTTTTAAAACTGCCAGCAGGATATGAGAATGAAACGGGAGAGGCACCGCTCGTTTTGTTTCTGCACGGAGCTGGGGAACGCGGCACAGATCCTGAGCTTGTAAAAACAATTGGTCTGCCGGATGTTGTTGAAAAAGGAACCTTTCCGTTCATTTTTCTTGCACCGCAATGTCCAATTTCCACTGCAAGGAGATCGAATTGGATTATGGAATTAGATGGAGTGGCTTCACTTCTTAAAGAGGTTATAAAAACGCATCGTGTAGATATGAAACGCATCTATTTAACAGGGATGAGCATGGGAGCTTACGGGGCTTTTGAGCTTGCATCAAGGATGCCTGATCTATTTGCTGCGCTTGCACCGATTTGCGGAGGAGGCTGCCCTGAAAAAGCAGAGCGGCTAAAGGATATTCCAACATGGATCTTTCATGGGGAAAGAGATGATGTCATCCCAATCAGAGAAAGTCTGGATATGGTGAATGCTATCGAAGCTGCGGGAGGAAATGTAAAGTTTACTTCGTATCCTGAAGCAGGACATGATTCATGGACAGATGCCTACAATGATCCTGAGTTTTTTGAATGGCTTTTAAAGCAAAAAAAATAAATAAAAAAGGAGACGCTGTAAAAACAGTCGTCTCCTTGCGTTTTGAGGCGAAAAACCACATGACCACATTCATGTGTGCGGAAAACCGCGCGTTCTTCGACTTACACAAATCAGCTCATCGCTCTAGTAATATACCATTTATATCATCTGTACACAAGCTTTTTTTATTAAAATATAGACTGATTGGAGGTAAAGCTTTATGAATTTAAAAAAATTCACGAAAGATTTTAAAGAATTCTCATTGGAACATGGCTGGAAAATTGTCATGCATAAAGACCATGAGCTTTTCAGAAGCAAGGATAAATATGCGATTATTGATGCCGAAGATGATGTGCTCTTAAAGTTTTACCTTGAAAATGAGGATGTAGTCTGTTTTAAAAAAACCATCTGGAATTTGGACTGCAAGATAAATAGCGCTACAAAAGTAATTACCGTTTTTAATGAACCGGAAGTTTTTGATGAATAGTATTTATTCAATTTTAGGTAATATTTACAGAAGCTGAAAATTCGTTGATCCTTTTTAAAAGGATCTTCTCGTATACTTTATTGCTTTTAGACTAAATGATGTAAATCTTAGTTGTGCGGAAAGAAACGGTCAACATTTTTATCAAAACAACAATCTAAGTGATAACAGTCTTATAAATACGAATTATGTTGACAAGCTCATGTCTTAGATGTTTAAATTATCTATAAATTAATGGAACGTAACGTTGATGGGAAGCATAGTAATCTTATTGTCACTGTTTTAGAGAGCTGATGGTTGGTGGAAATCAGTACATACAAAAAAGATGAATTTCGGTCCCTGAGTTTTAATTTCGACCTAATGGAAGGGATTAACGGATTGTCCCGATAAAGACTTCAGAGCCGGAGGATAGATCGTATTCTCAACTAGGGTGGTACCGCGATGAAAAGTCGCCCCTATATTTCATAGGGGCGGCTTTTTTGCGTTTTCATTAAAATTGACAGAATTTATGAGAGGTGCAAAATGAAAGAAAATCAGCAATGGTCTTCAAAACTGGGATTTATTTTGGCTGCAGCGGGATCTGCAATCGGGCTTGGAGCGATTTGGAAGTTTCCATATATCGCAGGTGTGAGCGGAGGGGGAGCATTCTTTTTTATTTTCCTGCTATTTACGCTATTGCTTGGGCTGCCTTTATTGCTGGCAGAATTTGCAATCGGCAGAAGCACCCAAAAGGATGCGATTGAATCCTACAGAGAGATTGCTCCGGGTACAAAATGGTTTTCAATTGGTTACCTGGGGATGATTACTTGTTTTATCTTGCTCTCTTTTTATAGTGTCATCGGCGGCTGGATCATTCTGTATTTAGTTAAAACGCTGACAGGAGAGTTAAACGGACTGAATCAGCAGCAGTTCGGGGAATTATTCGGAGCTACAATCTCAAACCCGATGCTGAGTGTCGGAGCTCATCTTGTATTTATGATCATTACGATTGCAGTTGTGGCAAAAGGTGTTCAAAAAGGGATTGAACGCACAAGCAAATTTATGATGCCGGTCTTGTTTCTTTTATTTATAGTGTTAATTTTCCGTTCTCTTACACTAGAAGGCGCAATGGAAGGCGTGCAATTTCTTTTTCAGCCTGATTTTTCAAAATTAACGTCTGAAACAGTTCTCGCTGCTCTGGGACAATCCTTTTTTACTCTCAGTGTAGGTGTTTCTGTTATGGTGACCTACAGCTCATACTTGCCGAAAGAATCAAATTTGCCTCAATCGGCGATATCGATTGTAGGCATGAATATTTTTATCGTCGTTCTGGCCGGATTAGCTATTTTCCCGGCAGTCTTTTCTTTCGGACTAAAGCCAGATGCGGGCCCTGTGTTATTATTCAACGTCTTGCCGACCGTATTTAATCAAATGGCATTTGGTATGGTATTCTTTGTTGCCTTCCTTCTGCTTTTCTTATTCGCATCATTAACTTCCGCATTTTCTATGCTTGAAATTATTGTATCTGTGATTTCTAAGGGAAATCCTGATAAACGAATCAAATGGTCCTGGGTCATCGGATTAATCATATTCGCAGTTGGAGTGCCATCTGCCTTATCATTTGGAATCTGGAGTGACGTAAGTATTTTCGGAAAATCAATTTTTGATGCAGCCGATTATTTAGTCAGCAACATTCTCATGCCCGTCGGCGCTCTGCTTATTTCTATCTTTGTTCCTTTAAAAATAAAAAAATCCATGCTTTACTCAGAACTTTCTAACGGTTCGTCTTTATCTAAAGGACTTTTTAACACTTGGTTCTTTTTAATGAGATATGTAGCTCCAATCGCTATTTTCCTTGTTTTGCTGGATGTGTTAGGGGTTTGGAAACTGTTGTCCCGTTAAATTAACTCTATCCGGCCGCACCCTCCATATGTTAAAATTGGTAAAATTCAGAATAAGGGGGAGTCGTCTTGGATCACTTATCATTATTTATCATCATGTCGCTGTTATTAATCTTATTGCCGGGACCTGATACAGCCGTTGCTACCAAAAACACAATCGCAAGCGGCAGAGCAGGTGGTATGAAAACTGTACTTGGTACTTTGACAGCCCTTTTAATTCATACGTTTGCAGCTGTGTTAGGGTTATCAGCACTTATTGTCAAATCAGCTTTTCTCTTTTCCATCCTGAAGTACGCGGGTGCTTGCTATCTGATTTTCTTGGGACTTAAATCTTTATGGACCATAAATAAACAGGCCAGCCTCCAAGACCATGAAGAGCAAAAGTCTGATTCAAAGCGGATCAACTGTTACAGGCAGGGATTTTTGACAAATCTCCTAAACCCTAAGGTGGCTGTTTTCTTTTTAACCTTTTTGCCGCAATTTTTGGTGCCTGGATCGAATACATTTACACAGTTTATGATCATGGGATTAACATACACAATTCTTACTTTTATTTGGTTTATTATTTATATTTACTTGATCCATCAGTTGAGTGCCTTCATGAAAAAGCCTGCTGTGCAAAAGTGGATGGAAGGCATTACTGGAGCAGTACTCATTGGATTCGGGATTAAATTAGCATTTGAGAGAAAATAATCAGATAAAAGAATAATATGTTTCTATTTAGTAGAACCCGTTTTATGCGGGTTCTTTTTTCTTTTCCATAAACTCACATAATTATTTGGTTGGAAAGGAATATTAATCCATGACTAAAACGAAATTGAGGGACGCACTATGTCTAAAGCTGCTTCTTGTGAGATAGACGAGTCACTTGAAAAAAATATGACTGCGATTAAAGAAAAGCTTGGCAACAGCACTGATTTGCAATTCAAAGAGGCCGGGAATCATGGTTTTACCTTTTTAATTGTATATATCAGCGGAATTATTGACAGTGATCAGCTGGAGGAGTCAATCCTGCCTTCCTTAGCTTCCTTTGACAGCGGTAAAGCACATTCAGAGAACCTTATTGATGTTCTTTTTAAGAATGTGCTTACAGTTAAAGAGACAAGAAAAGTGAATGAGATGAATCAAGTAATCAGTGAATTACTTATGGGAAATACCGTAATACTTGCAGAAGGGTACAGATGCTGTATCGCTGCAGGGACAAAAAAATTTCCTGAGCGAAGCATAACAAGCCCCAAAGCTCAAAGAACATTAAAAGGACCGGACATTGGATTTAATGAAGAAATTTCGTCAAATACTGCACTGATTAGAAAGATTATTAGAGATCCTTCACTCCGGATCGAAAGTCCTGAAAATTTGAACTCCACTACCAAAGTATCTATTGTTTATATGGAAGGAAAAGCTGATAAGGAAATTTTAAAAGAGCTGCAGGAAAAGCTTTCAAAAATTAAAATGGATGTCATTCTTGATTCTAATTATCTTGAAGAGACGCTGACAAGCTCATCTAGCGCTGTCTTTCCGCTGACTTTATCGACGGATCGTCCTGATGTGGCATGCAGTGAGATTTTAGAAGGCAGAATCGCTCTCATTGTTGATGGAACGCCATTTGTTGTCACGCTTCCAACTGTCTTTGTGCAGTTATTTCAATCACCGGATGATTATTACTTTCCTGCAAAAAAGATTTTCCTGAAAAGGCTCTTCAGAATTTTTGTGTATTGCTTTGCTGTTATTCTTCCAGCCTTATATATCGCTTTTACCATCTATCATCCCGGACTGATCCCGACTAATTTGCTCGTGGGGATTGTGACTCAGCGGGAGCTTGTTCCTGCACCGACAGTCGTAGAAGTGATTGCTTTTTACTTTCTCATTTTAATCATTACAGAGAGCTCCTTGAGGCTGCCGCAATCTGTCGTGTTTACCGTTACTGTTTTTGCAGCCATCGTACTTGGACAATCAGCTGTTGAAGCCTACTTGGTTCAGCCGATGACATTAATCGTATTAAGCGCTTCGTATATTTTTTCCAGCATTATTCCTATTTACACTTTGGCACCTGTTTCCCAGAGATTGACCATTATTTTTATGTTTCTTGCTTCAATACTCGGTTTTTTTGGAATTATTGCAGGCATCCTTTATTATTTGCTCCAGCTTTCTTCATCAAGGTCTTTTGGTGTTCCTTATTTTACACCTATTGCACCATTTAAGCTTGAGGATCAAAAGGATGCAGCCATCCGGATACCGATTAACGAGATTCTTGACAATAAAAAGACATTTACTAAAGAGGAAGAAGACCGCCTGAAAAATGAATGAGGGAGGGTCCCATGAAGAAAAGGCTATGGACATCTTTATTTTTTATCATTCTCACTCTTGGTGGAAGTGTGTTAGTTTCAAAAAATGTAGAAGATACTCTAGTCAAATCCATTGCAATTGTTTCGGCGGTAGGCATAGACAAAGGCGAAGATGGCTATTTTGTGACGCTTCAGGTCATTAATCCAACATCGAACCCTGATACAGCCGGGGATGAGCCTGGAACGACCATCTACCAGCATTCTGGCAAGACAATTTCACAGGCTATGCGGAATATTTCAAACACAGTATCAAGAAAAATATTTCTTGATAGCGCGGAACTTATTCTGATCGGCGAAGAACTTGCAAAAGAGGAGGGCATAAGGGAATCGCTCAGTTTTTTTCTGACAGAACCTGAAACTTCATCAAACATCAAATTATTAATCACAAAAGGCTTTCCAGCCAATACTATCTTGAAAATAGTCACTCCTGTGCAGAAGGTATCCTCCCATAGAATGAAGGAAATTCTCTACAATAATGAATTAAATCTCGGGACAGCCATTAATGAGTACCCTAACAAAGTGATGAATTCTCTGCTCAGGGATATTAAGCAGACGGTAATTCCTTATATTAGCTTCGAAGGAGATCCAGAAATTGGAACAACGAAAGAAAACACGGCAAATCCTGAACCGGCTGTAAAACTGATTATTGACGGTATGGCTTACTTTAAAAAGGATAAATTAGCTGGTTTTTTGGAAAGGGAGCAAAGCAAAACCTACAATGCTTTCACAAACAGCATCAAAAAAACAATTGTTGAAACGACTTGCGGGGAAGAAGATGATGGGTACTTTGCTGTTAATATACGGAAGGCTAAAACGAAAATAAAAACGACTTACAAAGATGGCAAGCCGGCATTTCATGTTAAGCATAAAGTAAAGGGGGAAGTATTTGAAAGTACGTGCAAACAGAATGTAATTGAAGATTTGCAGGTGGAGGCTGAAAAGAGCATTAAAAGCGAATTTAGAAAGCTGATCACTAAAAGCCAGGCGGAAAATACAGACTTTATTGGGTTTTTAAAAGAAGTGTATTTAAAAGATCCGTTCAAATTCGATGATGTCAGCAAGCAGTGGGAGCAAATATATCCTTCTGTTCCTGTAACCCTGGACATCGATATGACTATAACAAATATTGGAGATGTGAGTGAAGTTCCATAAAATTATAAATGTTTTTCAAAGGATGATAGGATGATGAAACAACAAATAACCCCCTTTCAGGTTTTTTCTCTTATGACGCTGTTTCTTCTCGGAAGTACGGTTGTTGTCGGACTTGGACTTGATGCAGAGGAAGAGGCCTGGCTTGTTAACCTTATCGCAATGATAATTGGGATCGGTATTTACTATTTCTATAATTGGATGCTTCGAATAGATGAAAAAAAACGTCCCTTTTCTGAACTTTTGAAGGTCTGTCTTGGAAAATGGGGAGGCAAAACCGTCATGGCGCTGTATTCCGTTTATTTTCTGTATATTGGCATGAGAGTCGTGAAGGACTTTGAGTTTTTTATCAGTTCCATTCTTTTTTACAACATTCATGTTTGGGTAATCGGACTTGTTTTCGTTCTTTTAGCGGGATATGCATGCATCTTGGGATTAGAGGCGATTGCGAGGACTTCCGAACTTCTGCTGTTTGGAAGTATTCTGCTGATTGCGCTTACAACTCTTATAACGGTTCTCACTCCTCTTTACGAATGGACAAATATTTTACCGCTTATAAAATCAGACTGGAAAACTGTTGTAAGCTCTATCTTTCCAGCTAGCATTACCTTTCCTTTTGGAGAGCTGGTTGTTTTTCTCATGATTTTTCCTGCCGTGAACAATCAAAGCTATCTGGTTAAAAAAGGGTGGATGGCTGTTGTCTTCAGCGGCTTGATCATTATCACAGTAACAGAGACAATTATCGGCATGCTCGGGGCCAAAATGGCCACATTCTTTTCCTTTCCGCTCATTAAATCCATTGAAATGATCAATTTGCTCGATTTTTTCCAGCACATTGAGATTCTCTCTGTCATTTTATTCTTCTTTGTCGGATTTGTAAAAGTTGTGCTGTTTTTTTATGCGGCCATTAAGGGTCTATCAGAGCTTATGCCAAAAGTAAATATAACTTATATTACATACGGATCAGTCACTGCTGGATTTATCTCATCGTTTTTCATGGCTGAAAACATTAATGAACATATCAAAATCGGACTTGAAATTGTTCCTCTGTACATCCACCTGCCATTTCAGTTTGGCATTCCTATTATCCTTATCTTCATTTTGTTAGTAAAAACTAAGGTGCTGAAAAAGAAAACGGCTGTTTAATGGTTGCAAAATCATTGCCAGAAGAGTACACTTTGAATCATAAAATAAAATAATGAAATCGGGAGCTTGTGGAATCAGGCTGAGAGTACGGCTAACTGCCGAAGACCGAATGAACCTGTTGGATAATGCCAGCGCAGGGATGTGATTCAGGGATACATATGAGCACTTTGCCGCGGCAGAGTGCTCTTTATTTTTTGGGAGGGGAAAACATGATACAAGCGAAAACGATTGCAGCGGCTTTAGAAAAACTAAGAACAGAAAAACCTCTGGTGCACAATATTACAAATGTGGTAGTAACAAATTTTACAGCAAATGGCCTTTTGGCAATCGGAGCATCCCCGGTCATGGCTTATGCAAAAGAAGAAGTGGCTGATATGGCTGAAATTGCAGGCGCACTCGTATTAAATATTGGTACTCTAAATGAAGAAAATGTAGAAGCGATGCTGATTGCAGGAAAATCTGCAAATAAGCATAAAGTGCCCGTTATTTTTGATCCGGTTGGGGCAGGGGCAACGCCGTACCGGACTGTGACGTCACAAAAAATCGTTAAGGAACTGGATATTACTGTACTTAGAGGAAATGCTGCTGAAGTTGCAAATGTAGTCGGTGAGAACTGGGCGATAAAAGGAGTCGACTCCGGTGACGGTGAGGGTGATTTAATTGCGCTTGCTGTAAAAGCTGCAAAGCAGTTAGACACGATTGCGGTGATTACAGGAAAACAGGACATTGTTTCAGATGGTGAAACAACCTTTATTTGCAAAAATGGCCATTCTCTTTTGACAAAAGTAACGGGTGCAGGGTGTTTGTTAACCTCTGTTATCGGCGCATTTTGTGCAGTTGAAAAAGACTATGTTCTTGCTTCAGCCGCAGCACTCGCGGTATATGGGATTGCAGCGGAACTTGCAGCAGAAGAAATTGAATATCAAAGCCCAGGCAGCTTTCAAATCGAGCTTTTGAATAATCTTTATCATATATCAGCAGAAGACATTAAAAAACGATCATTGCTAGAGGAGGTTAACCATGTCAATCTCTAAAGCACTTACGATTGCAGGCTCTGACAGCGGCGGTGGAGCAGGAATTCAGGCAGATTTAAAAACGTTTCAAGAATTAAATGTGTATGGAATGTCTGCCCTTACAGCGGTAACCGCACAAAACACGCTTGGTGTTCATGGGGTATTTCCGTTAACAGCGGACGCGGTTGTGCAGCAGATTGAAGCGATTGGCTCAGATCTTGGAGCTGACGCTATAAAAACAGGGATGCTCTTTAATAGTGAAATTATAGAGGCAGTCTCTGAACAAATGAAAAAATTTAATTGGAGCAGAGTGATTGTAGATCCCGTTATGATCGCAAAGGGCGGGGCATCTCTTTTGCAGGATGAAGCAGTCGAAGCAATGAAAAAACATTTACTTCCGCTTGCTTTGATTGTTACACCCAACATTCCAGAAGCTGAAGTGCTGACAGGTATGAAAATTCATACTCTCGATGATCGCCGGACTGCAGCTGAAATACTGCACTCTTTAGGCGTCAAGAATGTTGTCATTAAGGGCGGGCATGCTGAAAACGAAAACCATTTAGTGGATTTATTATATGATGGAACTGAGTTCAGTTATTTTTCAAGTAATCGCATTGAGACAAAAAATACGCACGGTACGGGATGTACATTTGCTGCAGCAATTACAGCTGAAATGGCTAAAGGAAACACAGTCTATCATTCAGTCGAAACCGCCGTGTCATTTATTCAGGAAGCGATCAAAGAAGATCTTGAAATAGGACAGGGGCACGGACCGACAAATCATTGGGCTTACCAGCAGAAAAAGAGGAGACCTTTGCATGTGGAATGAGGAATTGCGTTCAAAACTACAACTGTATTTTATCGTGGGAAGCACAAACTGTAAGGAAGATCCTGAAAAAGTCCTCCTGGAAGCCATAAATGGAGGCATTACGATGTTTCAGTTCAGGGAAAAAGGAGCAGGCGCTCTTACAGGATCTGAAAAAGTGAACCTGGCTCAGAAACTGCAGAATCTATGCAAAGAGCATGCCATTCCATTTATCGTAAACGATGACATAGAACTCGCTCTTGCTTTGAACGCGGATGGGGTTCATATCGGACAGAATGATGAAGATGCAAGTACAGTCAGAAAGAAATTAGGGGAAGGAAAAATAGTAGGTGTCTCAGCCCATACGCTTATGGAAGTAAAGAGGGCTATTGCTGATGGAGCCGATTATATCGGGGCTGGACCCATTTATCCGACATTTACAAAGACAGACGCTGAACCTGTAAAAGGAACCTCTCTGATCGAAGAAGTAAGGAAAAGCGGTTTAAGGATTCCAATTGTTGGAATTGGCGGAATTAATGAAGGCAATGCTAAAGCGGTAATAGAAGCAGGTGCAGATGGAGTATCTGTTATTACTGCAATCAGTCTTGCGGCAGATGTGTTTGAAAGTTCTTCTGTATTGAAGAAAGCAGTTGCTGGAATATCAGAGTAATAGAAAACGTGCAAATCATTCTCAAGATTTGCACGTTTTTTGTTTGTTAATTTTTTTAAACTTTGATGTTGACTAGAATGGTAAATCGTTTAAAAAGGATTAAAAGAAAAAGCATAGAATAAAGAGAGGAAGATTTTTTTAAAATATGCATCAATAATATTATTATGTAAAGTGGAGCGGATAAAATGATTAAGCACTTAAACCATAAAGAGTACAGCACAGCAGAAAAAATTCTGGGAATACAAATCCCTGCTTACCTAATTGAAGCAGAAATAATCGGGTTCAGAGATATCCCCCAGCTTAAAGAAACCTCAGATGACATTGCCGCTTCAACAGAAACCTTTATTGGCTGCATGATGGATAATGAAATTCGCGGAGTACTGTCTTATGAAAGGGAAGAAGAATCTCTCAATATTTGCAGACTAGTGGTTCATCCTGACTTTTTTCGATTAGGGATTGCTTCAACTCTGCTTGATTATCTATTAAAAAAGAATTTGAATAAAAGAGTGACAGTATCTACTGGATCAAAGAATCTCCCCGCAATAGCACTTTATCAATCTTTTGGTTTTGAAAAAACAAAAGAAATTGAAGTAGCTCCCGGAGTAAGGATAACATTGCTTCAAAACGGAAGAACAGATTAAATTCTGTTCTCTTTTTTTGTGAGAATATGTAAATAAACCATAGGTATGATGTTCTAGAATGAATGCTTTACTTTAAAGAATGCATAGGCAGGAATGACTGATTTTTCAGAAGTCATTGACATTGATAATCATTTTCAATTAAGATTCATGTGTATTCATAATAAACTAATGCAATCTAGATGATTGCTAATTTTTTTAAATGAGAATGAGAATTATTTTCAAATAAGAAAGGTGATTAATTATGCTAACGAATGAGTTTTACTTAAGCAGCCAGCGCAAGAGAGAATCGAATGCTAGGTCTTATCCGCGCAGAATTCCAATCGCGATCAGTGAGGCAGAAGGGATTTATGTGAAAGATGTTGAGAATAAAACCTACATAGATTGTTTGGCAGGGGCAGGCACTCTGGCACTTGGACACAATCATCCGGTTGTGATCGAAGCAATGGAAAATGTGATAAAAGGCAAGCGTCCGCTTCATACGCTCGATCTTACTACACCAATGAAAGAGGAGTTCGTTGAGGAACTGTTCGACGCTCTACCGAAAAAATTTGCAGAAAATGCGAAAATCCAATTTTGCGGTCCTTCAGGCTCTGATGCGATAGAAGCGGCAATGAAACTTGTAAAAACAGCAACTGGCAGAGGCGGCATGCTATCCTTCCAGGGCGGTTATCACGGAATGACAAATGGTTCGCTTAGTCTAATGGGCAATCTTGGACCGAAAAGTAAAATATCCAATTTAATGTCTGACGTTCACTTTCTGCCATATCCCTATTCGTACCGCTGTCCGTTTGGCATAGGAGGAGACGAGGGTGCAGCAATCGGTTCCACTTTTATAGACCGCACTCTGAACGATCCGGAATCGGGTATTGTGAAACCTGCGGGTATGGTCATGGAAATCGTGCAAGGGGAAGGCGGCACCATTCCAGCTCCTGATGAATGGGTAAGACAAGTACGAAAGATTTCAAATGAACAGCAAATTCCTCTCATCATCGATGAAGTCCAGACTGGCTTTGGCCGCACTGGAAAAATGTTTGCCTTTGAACATGCTGACATCAACCCTGATGTTGTTGTTCTTTCAAAAGCAATCGGAGGAACACTGCCTTTAGCGGTTGTTGTTTATCATAAAGATCTTGATCAATGGGAACCGGGAGCACATTCAGGCACTTTCCGCGGGAATCAGATTGCGATTGCTGCAGGAACAGCCACAATGAAATTTATTAAGCAGGAAAAGCTTGATGAACAGGCAGCACTGCTTGGCGATTTCTTAATGCTGCGCTTAAAACAAATGAAGCAAGAAGTATCGTCTATTGGAGATGTTCGGGGATTAGGACTGATGGTAGGCGCTGAAATTGTAGATAAAACCGCAGCTGCAGATGCCATTGGGAGTTATCCTGCGCATCCGAAGCTCGCGAAGCTTATCCAGCAAGAATGCTTTAAACGAGGGCTTATCCTTGAGCTTGGGGGGCGCTTTGGCAGTGTGGTCCGTTTCTTGCCGCCGCTGATCATTTCAAGAGAACAGCTTGACACGGTATGTGATATATTCTTCGAATCCGTTAAAGCGGCAGAAAGAACGCTCAGCCCAAGTTTAGTTTAGGATGTGGATCATATGATGTCAGCAGTCAAAGAAAAAACAGCTTTTGAACATCTATTTTTATCAAATCATCAATCAAGCTTGGAACATTATGAAAATCAAATGACGCATGCGATGAACTCCGTTAAAAGGATCATGGCATCCAAGGATCCATACAGCGGTTTGAGTCCTTTTGACATGAAGAAGGAATTAGATCAAGATTTTCCAGTCTTTCACCCTAAAACGAATCAAAATGAGCAAACGGTATATGAAAAACTTACGGATACCATCACTTCAAATACCATTCATGTCAGCCATCCATCAACTGCTGCACATCTTCACTGTCCGCCAATGATTCCGGGTTTAGCGGCTGAAGCCATTATTTCCGGCTTAAACCAATCCATGGATTCATGGGATCAAAGCGGCGCAGCTACTATGGTTGAGCAGTATGTAATGAATGGACTGTGCGGGATGTTCGGGCTTCCTGATGGAGATGGTGTGATGACAAGCGGCGGAACGCAGTCTAATTTAATGGGGCTGCTGCTTGCAAGAGAACGTGCTGCCTTAAAATTTTGGAATTGGAATAGTAAAAAGAAGGGTCTTCACCCTGAGCAGCATCGTCTGAAAATCCTCTGCTCAGAAGCAGCCCATTTTTCAGTACAGCAGGCAGCGTCAATATTAGGATTAGGTGAAGATTCTGTTGTTTTAGTAAAAGCGGATGAAAAATACCGAATGTGTATGGATGATTTAGCTTCATGCATTGACGAACTGAAACAAAAGGGCGATTTGCCTTTTGCTCTGATCGGCACAGCAGGAACAACAGACTTTGGCAGCATTGATCCGCTTGCGGAAATGAGCAGCGTCGCTATAGAACATGATCTGTGGTTTCATGCAGATGCTGCTTATGGTGGCGGACTTGTCTTAACAGATACCCATAAGCATAAACTTGCTGGTTTAGAGAAAGCAGATTCCATTACCGTAGATTTTCATAAAATGTTTTATCAGCCAATCAGCTGCGGAGCATTTCTGGTAAAGAACAGGGAGTCATTTTCATTTATCAGACATCATGCGGATTACTTGAATCCTATTGAAGACGAGGAAGATGATATCCCGAATTTAGTTTCAAAATCCATTCAGACAACAAGACGCTTTGATGCACTGAAACCGTTTCTGTCCTTTCAATTAGTTGGAAAAGAAGACTGGGAAGAGATGATTGATCACACGCTGCTTGTATCGCAGAAAACATATGAGCTGCTGAAAAAAGTGCGTGAATTCAGTGTCTATCATCAGCCTGAACTGAGCACGGTTGTTTTCAGATACATCGGGACAGGCTTTTTAACAAATGAGCAGCTCAATCAATTAAACTATCAAATCCGGGAAATTCTTCTGAAAAATGGAGAAGTGATCATAGCCCGGACGAAGGTGGACGGCAATGCTTGTCTGAAATTCACCTTTTTAAATCCATTAACAAAGATGAGTGATGTAGAAAAAATCATCAGAAGAATGAAAGAAATCGGAGAAGATGAAACAAGGAGGCTGCATGATGAACAAACTTGAAGCGATGGCTCTTGCTGAAAAAGCAACTCTGCAAAGCTATTTAAATTGCTTTCTGCGTGAAACAAACAGCGGGAATCTTAGTGAAGATGCACCTGTTGCATTAAGAAAGAAGCACAATGGAAAATGGATTCATGTTCGTTTACACAAGCAAAATTCTAACCTTTATATCCCTGCAGGCTATCTATCGGAGACAGGGCGCCACCTGTTAGAATATCCTGTTTACTGTGAAAATGAGGAAATCGATTACATAACATGCATTGTAAAAACGATGAAAGAATTGGATTTAAATTCAGCTGAAAAAAACGACGAACTGCTTTTACGAGTCAAACAAAGCTGTGAATCCATGGCTCAATTTCTAGAAGAGCGAGCTAAAGATGAGGAAGAGCTCTATCAAACCTCATTTGATTTTATTGCAGCTGAACAGTCCCTTTTGTTTGGCCATTTGCTTCATCCTACACCAAAAAGCAGACAGGGAATGACTGAATCGGATATGAAGACGTATTCACCAGAATTAAAAGGAGCATTTCCCCTGCATTATTTTAGAGCTCATGCAGAGTCCATTTATTCAAAGTCAACAATGCCAAAGTCAGCAATTGACCTTATAAAGCAGCTTGTCAAGGATGACCCGGAGATCGATGATGCGTTTAAAGAGAAGTATGCGGGCGAGGATGAGTACGCGCTTCTTCCCATCCATCCGTGGCAAGCAGAGTATTTGCTTAGAGACTCTTCTGTCCAAGAATTCATTCAAGCAGGGAAGCTTGAAAATCTTGGACAGCAGGGACGGTCATTTTATGCAACTTCATCTCTGCGAACAGTTTATCATCCGGATGTAGAGTTCATGCTCAAATTTTCACTTAACATCAAAATCACCAATTCTGTCCGGGCGAACCTGTTAAAAGAGCTTGAACGGGGAGTAGAAGTAAAAGAATTGATGGGCACACAGCTCGGAAGTGAGTTATCTGAGCATTATCCTGATTTTGAAATCATTCACGATCCTGCATTTATTACATTAAAGCTGCACGATCAAAAAGAATCAGGTTTTGAAGTCATACTCAGGGAAAATCCTTTTTATAAAAAACGGGCGGAACAAGCAACAGCTCTAGTTGCCCTTTGTCAAGACGGAATTTCGCCGCAATCATCAAGACTTGCGAGCATCATTCGGGACCAATCTAAAAAGGAAAATCGATCAACAAAAGAAATAAGCACAGACTGGCTGAAACGCTATTTGGCTATCTCCTTAAAACCGATTCTTTGGCTCTATTTTGAAAAGGGAATTGCCCTTGAAGCACATCAGCAAAACAGCGTTGTTAAGCTTGAAAATGGTTATCCATCGCGCTTTTTTTATAGAGACAATCAGGGCTTTTATTTTTGCGAATCAAAAAAGAAAGAATTGAATTCGCATCTCCCTGGAATCGGTTTGAAAAGTGAAACGGTTTGTTCTGACGCGGTAGCAGATGAACGATTGCGCTATTACTTCTTTTTCAATCATTTATTTGGACTTGTCAATGCATTTGGCACTGCAAATCTGGCAGACGAGAAGGATCTTCTTAATCTGATCAGGGAGGAATTGGAACAGCAGTCACTTCCGGCTAATCATCCATCTCTTTTGCTGAAAACCTTGCTTGAAAATGGGACTTTGCCCTGCAAAGCGAATTTATTAACGAGATTCCACGATCTAGATGAACTTGTTGGACCGCTTGAAACGCAGTCAGTTTATGTACAAGTGCGCAATCCTTTATTTACAAAAAAGGAGGCCTTTGCAACGAAATGAATCAGCTTGAGACCGGTCTATCCATAACATTTCGAAAAGCCGAATTTGAACATGACGCTGCCATGCTTCATAAGTGGCACCATGAACCTCACGTCATTCCATATTGGAATCAAGATTTCCCGTTCAGCAAATATAAGAAGCATCTAAAAAAGCTTTTGGCGGATGATCATCAAACGCTGTGGATCGGGCATCTGGACAGTGTGGCAATGAGCTATTGGGAAACGTATTGGGCAAAGGATGACATCATTGGAGATTATTATGAAGCAGAGTCTTATGATCAGGGTGTTCATTTGCTGATCGGTGATCCTTCTTATCTTGGTAAAGGTCTTTCTCTGCCAATGCTCCATGAAATCATGAAACAGATGTTTACAGACAAACGGACACAGAGGATCGTTGCTGAGCCTGACAGCCGAAATAAGAAAATGATACATGTTTTCAAGAAATGCGGATTCCTTCCGCAAAAGGAAATTCAGCTGCCTGATAAAAAAGCACTTTTCATGATTTGTGAAAGAGAAGATTTCGAACGGGGGCCAGAGAATGGTTTATGACGTAATTGGAGTAGGACTTGGACCGTTTAATCTCGGAATGGCAGCATTATTGGATGATGTTGAGGATACAGAGGCGCTCTTTTTTGATCAAAAGCCCGAATTTAATTGGCATGAAGGACTTTTGATCGAAGGGACAACCTTACAGGTGCCATTTTTGGCTGATGCGGTTTCCATGGTTAATCCGATAAGCAAATACAGCTTTCTGAATTATCTTCATCATCAAAAAAGACTTTATCATTTCTATTTTCTTGAATCGTTCCATATTCCGCGCAGAGAATATAATCACTATCTGCAGTGGGTAGCAGGCAGAGCTTGAAAGCTTGCAAATTCGGAAAACGGGTTGCAGATGTTTTGCATCATACTGAAGGATACGAAGTCCTTGTTGAAGATGTTTGCACCGGGGAAATGGAACGCTTTATTGCCCGTCATGTCGTTCTTGGAATGGGAAGTGCTCCGAATATTCCAGAATGGTCTGCAAGAGGGAAATCAGACAATCTTTTTCACTCGGCTGAATTTTTGCATAGGAAAAAAGAGAGTTTGCAGGCTGATACGATTTCCGTCATTGGTTCTGGTCAAAGTGCAGCAGAAATTTTTCTGGAGCTGCTGAAAGAACAAAATGAGTACGGCTATCAATTAAATTGGCTTACACGTACGGAAGGATTTTTCCCAATGGAGTATTCGAAGCTTGGGCTTGAGCATTTTTCGCCTGACTACACAGAATACTTTTACAAGCTTCCGCAGGAATTAAAGGATACGATCGTACCAAAACAGGATTCTCTTTATAAAGGAATCAGTGCAGATACCATTGCTGAAATCTATGATCTTTTATATGAAAGAACGATTGCGGGGCAAAAGCCCGATGTTCACTTATTGGCAAAAACAGCCGTCCTTGATATTGCGGCAACCAGTTCAGATTTAAATTTACAATGTCATCAATGGGAGCAGGGGGAAGCCTTTAACCTGCATTCAGATATCGTCATCGCAGCGACCGGCTATAAGACTGTATGGCCAAGCGCTTTTGGGAATCTATCAAACCTTTTGAAATGGGACACCAGGAACCGTCCAGTTGTCTCGAAAGATTATGAACTAGAGCTGCAAAATAAGAGGGAAAACAAAATCTTTATTCAAAACGGTGAAATGCATACTCACGGGGTAGGAGCACCCGATCTTGGATTAGGCGCTTACCGGAATGCTAAAATCATCAATCAGCTTGCATGCAGAGAAGTGTTTGATCTGCCCGAAAAAAATGTCTTTCAGCATTTTGGTCCAGGCCATCTTGTACGCAGCAAACAAACAGTATAGGAGAGTGAGAGAGATGTCAGCTGAACAAAAGTGGAATGCAGAAGATTGGAAGCAAGCGAGCAGACGGCTGCTTGCTAAAATGATATCTGAGTTTTTATACGAAGAAATGATCCAGGCGGAAAAAAAGGACGGCATATATATTGTGAACTTTGAGAGCGGAATATCCTACCGCTTTCTAGCTGAAAAAAGGCTGATGGACAGCTATTGGGTTAATGCTCATTCTATTGAAACAAATAAACAGGGTTCATGGGAAGAAGCTGTGAATCCCATAGAGTTTTTACTGGACCTGCAAAAGGAAATAAACATAAAACCTTTTACCGCTGCCTATTTAATAGAAGAATATAAACGCACTCTGCTTGCTGATGCCCACATTATCGCCAATCAGCAAGACCGTTCGACTGCAGATTTAACGGATCTGGACTATGCAGAGCTTGAAGGGGAGATGACAGGCCATCCCTGGATTACTTATAATAAAGGGCGCATCGGGTTTTCCTATTCAGATTACCTGCAATATGCCCCTGAACAAAAGCAGCAGACAACACTTGACTGGATTGCCGTCTCAAAGGAGTGGGGGACGTTCCATTCAACAAAAGAAGTTGAGTATGACAGGTTAATAGAAAGCGAGATCGGGCAATCTGCAATAAGAGAATTTAATGAGAAGCTAATTAATAAAGGACTGCAGCCTGAAAGATTTTTCTTTATGCCTGTCCATGAGTGGCAGTGGAATCACGTCATTGTTCCGTTGTTCTCAGAAGAGCTTTTTGAAAAGCGGATCATCTACCTTGGCAGAGGAGAAGATCAATACCTGCCGCAGCAGTCCATTCGGACATTTGTCAATATGGATCATAAAAAGAAGCATCACGTAAAGCTGCCAATGAGTATTTTAAATACATTAGTGTATAGGGGATTGCCGTCTGAACGTGTGGTGCTGGCACCAGAAATTACTGCTCATATTCAAGGGATCCGGGACAATGATTCATTTTTGAGAGATAAATGCAGGGTTATTCTCCCTGGAGAAGTGGCGAGCATGAATTACCATCATCCTGATTACGTAAAACTAGAAGGAGCTCCGTATCAATTTTTGGAGATGCTTGGAGTCATTTGGCGCGAAAGCATCTACTCATTCTTAGACGCGGGAGAACAGGCCATTACTCTTGCCGCCCTTTTATATGAAGGGGAGGACGGGAAATCATATACACTGGAATTGATAGAAAAGTCCGGCCTCAGCGTGGAAGAATGGACAGAGCAGCTGTTTGAAGTTCTCCTGCCGCCGCTTCTGCAGTACCTTTATCAATACGGAACGGTCTTTTCACCGCATGGACAAAATACGGTTGTCATTTTAAAAGACTATAAACCTCACAGACTAGCTGTAAAGGATTTTGTGGATGATGTCAATATCACTGATCAGCCGCTTCCTGAGCTTAATACCATTTCGGGAGAGCTTAAAACCGTCCTGAGGAGTGAAGCGCCTGAAGGATTGTGCCAATTCATTTTCACTGGATTATTTGTCTGCCATTTCAGGTATTTAGCCGATATCCTTCACAGAAGAACTGACTTTGATGAAAAGAGATTCTGGAATAAGCTGAGAGAATCAATCCTTTCCTATCAAGCTGACTTTCCGGAGCTGAAAGAACGCTTCGAACTCTTTGATCTCCTGAGGCCGACATTTAAAAAGCTTTGTCTCAACCGCAACCGGATGATCGAGTATGGCTATGGAGATGGCGATGACCGGCCTCATGCTTCAGAGTTTGGACAAGTGAAAAACCCGCTGGCAATTGAAGAACGTGTCATGGTATAGAAGAGACCATAATGGGTCTCTTCTTTTTTTATGCATAACACTTACAAAATTGCATATATTACTTACATATCATTATAAAAACTTGAATAATAGAATGATATCGATTATAATCACTTAAAAGAACTTATAATCTTTGTTATTGTAGAAACATTTCTGAAAGTTAGGTGGGCATTATGTACCAAGAAGAAAGGCTAATCTCCATTCTTGACTATTTAAAAGAAAATAAACGAATAACGGCCGATCAAATATGTTCGCTTTATGATGTTTCCAAAGACACCGCGAGGCGCGATCTCGTCAAACTGGAAGAGCAGAAACTGATTATCCGGACAAGAGGCGGGGCTATTTTGCCAAGCTCGCACACTGAAATTAAAGACTATCAAAACCGACTGCAGACAGTTTCTTATGAAAAAGAATTAATTGGAAGAAAAGCAGCAAGTCTGATTAGTGAAGGCGACAGAATCATTTTAGATGCCTCTACTACTGTCCAGGCATGTGCAGAATTTATTGATGTGAAACATGCGGCCATTATTACGAATTCCATTAATCAGGCCGATATATTATCAACAAAACCAGGCATTCAGATTCACCTTCTTGGAGGAGAACTTCAGAAAGAACACCGATTCTTATATGGATCCTCAGTGGTGGAAAAACTTTCAAAATATCAGGTTGATAAAGTATTTATAGGGGTTGTGGGCATTTCTGAGAGAGGGCTGTCCATTGCGCATGAAGAAGACGGAATGGTCAAACGGAAAATGATCAATCAGGCAAATCAGGTTATTGCGCTTGCAGATCATTCAAAGCTCGGTGTTACTGATTTTTTCCTTTATGCAGATCTTCACGAAATCGATTTGCTTATTACAGATAAAGAACCGGATAAAGCATTTAGAGACTTGCTTGATAAACATAACGTGGAATTGCTTGTGGCAGAGGAGGAAATGGAATGACAAAATTAATCGCTATAGACCTGGACGGAACATTATTAAACAGTGAGAATAAAATCAGCGCAGAAAATCTGAAAGCAATAAAAGCTGCACAAAAAGAGGGAATTGAAGTGGTTGTAGCTACTGGCAGAGCCCATTTTGATGTGAAGGAAATTTTTAAGGATACAGGCGTAAAAACATGGGTTATTGCTGCTAATGGAGCGACGATTCACAATCCAGAAGGGGCTTTGTTTCATTCACAGCCTATGGAAAAGGATACAGCTGCTGCGGCCCTTCAATTTTTGGAACACAATCATTATTATTATGAAGTGTTCGGCCGGGATGCTATTTATACTCCTCAAAGCGGAAGAGAGCTTTTGAATATTGAAATTGACCGGGTTGAAAGTGCCAATCCTGATACGGACCGCTCCCAGCTTCTTCAGGCGGCTGAAAAACAATACAGCCAGACAGGCTTTAGGTTTGTTGAATCGTACATGGACATTCTGAGTCAAACAGAGGAAATCTATAACATTCTCGCTTTTTCTTTTCACCAGGAAAAGCTGGATGCAGGCTGGGAGAAATTTAAAGACACAGAAAATATCACATTGGTTACATCAGCCGCGCATAACTTTGAAATAGAGCATAAGCTTGCTTCTAAAGGAATTGCCCTTCAAAAATTGTCTGCTCATCTTGCCATTGAACTGAAAGACACTGCAGCCATTGGTGACAGCATGAATGACAAATCAATGCTTGAAATAGCGGGGAAGAGCATTGCAATGGGTAATGCCCGCCCGGAAATTAAAGCGATCTGCAGGGATATTACTTTAACAAATGATCAGGACGGGGTAGAGCTCGCTATAAAAAGAATGATGGATGCTAAGCAGAAAGTCTGAAAGAAAAGGCCGGCCTCTTTATCAAGAGGCCGGCCTTTTCTAAACGTTGTAATGATCATTATTTATATAATAAACAAGATGATCTGTCCATTGGTTATTTTCATACAGAAACCCTTGGCGGATACACTCAAACTTCATCCCCACACTCTCGGCAAGCTTAACAGAAGGGTGGTTATCAAGATTGATATGAGCTTCAAGACGGTGGTATTTCAACTGGTCAAACGCAAGCTCGATAGCCGCTCTAACAGCTTCTTTGCCATAGCCCATTCTCCAAAATTGATTATGGATGGTATATCCCATCCGGGCCCATTGGAAGTCATCACGAATCAGGGTAGAGAAATCTACATACCCGACATGCATCCCGTCTGCTGCCCTGAAAATACCGAAGACATACGCTTTATCTTTATTCATGAGCTGATGGTGTTTCTCCGCGAATGCAGCAAACCACTCTGGGGTGCACACGCTCATATCCAGTCTGCCTTCATCATATTTGTGCTGTTTTGGTTTTCTATTTATATATGCTGATAGCCAAGTTAAATAGTCAGATGACTGATAAGGCCTTATGACTAGGCGGCTGGAATTTGTAGAATAATTTGCCAAAGCATATCCCTCTTTCTATTTCAGACAAAAATGTGTTAAATATGGATTGTTTTTCTGTATTAAGGGTATTAAGTACTATTAAATCTCTGAGGAGAATGGTATGAATCGTGATAATGTGCTGTTAACCCGAATACTTCAGAAAGAAGCTGCTGCCCTGGAATTATTGTACGATCAATATGAAGTCATGCTGCTGAGAGTAATTTATTCGTCCCGCAGCGACTCTATTTTTGCAGAGAAAGTTTTGAATGAGCTTTTTAGAGATATTTGGCATAATCCCCTGAAGTATACTCAAGGCAGATTTGCTGCTGCAGCCATCGTTTCTGCCTGCAAAGAGAAAGTGAAAGAACATTCTTCCCTCTGCAGGAAGTCAGTTGGGGAACCTACCCTTCATTTTTCAAATAAATTGGCAGAAAAATTGTGAATGAAGTACCGGCACCAGGCTCGCTATTTACATATATATGTCCCTTCATAGCTTTAACGATGCTGAAGGATACCATCATCCCAAGACCGGTTCCGTTTGATTTAGTAGAGAAATAAGGCTCCCCAAGCCTCAGCACCTGATCTTCTGTCATTCCTTTTCCGCAGTCAGAAATGACGATTTTGATGTGAGAGTGTTCCTTCGATGTCGAAACTTCGATTAATCCTCCAGCTGAATAAGACTCGATTCCATTTTTGAGAATATTAATCAGTGATTGCTTAAGTTTCAGCGGATCTCCAAGAACAAAAATGTTTTCAGAGCTGAAGCTTTCCTTAAACTGAACGTTTTCCATTTGTGCGAGAGGCGTCAATACGTTCATGCAGTTTCTGAGCTCTGAATGAATATCGATCGAATGATTATCTTCAGCTTCTGGTCTGGCGAAAGTCAAATAATCTTTGATTATGTTTGTGGCACGGTCTAACTCATTTAATGAGATTTCTATGTATTCTTCCTTTTTCTTTTGGCTGATATTTTCTTCCCGCAAAAGCTGCAGAAATCCTTTTGTTGTTGTCAGCGGATTGCGGACTTCATGAGAAATGCTTGCTGCCAGGTGACTGACTACTTCAAGTTTTTCGGCTTTAATGACTCTTTTCAGCAAATTGAAATTCTGGACAATCGTTTCAAACAGTATAGTCCCGATGATTGCGGCGAATATGTGCAGAACAAATAGTTCAGCGTACATTTGAGGCTCAAAGAATGATCCATAAACCATTTCAATATGCAGAATTGAAAATAATAAAGAAGCAAGGACAATGACAACGACAAGAATTAATTTTTTCCTCAATCTGCTTTTTAAATAATAGGATGAAAGCATCGGCACGATGAGAACCAGAATGCCTGCCATCACTAATGTCGGATAGATGCCGCTTCCCCCTAGTGCCAGCCTGGTCACGATCGTAACCGCAAATAAAAAGAAACCAAGAGGATAACCTCCGTACAACAACCCCATAACAAAGGGGATGCGCCTGAAGTCAAAGAAAAAATCATTTTTAATCATAAACGGATACAGCATGCTTAAAATGATCGCTAGTGCAGGCAATAAAGCAAAGAGCCATTTATTCATTTTTTTATTTGTTTCTTTTCTCATGTATAAGAGCTGTATAATCAGCAGCGGGGATAATACTAGTAAAAAATTCAGTAATACATCCTTCATTTCCATGCCGTCCTCACCTTATCAGCAAAAATATTAGTAAAGCTCAAGCAACTTGGCCTCGTCCGACAGTCGAATCCGTTATGACCGGTGAGTAAGGCGCTTGCGCTAGACAACTATATGCAAAATTTAATAATCTGCGAACTGAAAAACTTCTCTATTAAAATATATATCAAATTAACTAGAGAATGTTAGAATATTCTAAAAGACTTAAATTTTTTTTGTCAGGAGAAGAGAAATGAGCGATCAGCAAATGCAAATTAAATTAATAGATAAAAAAGAATACGGTCATGCAGCTGAATTTTTACGGACCGATTTCGAATTGAATGCATTGATTATCGAGGACTTGTCAGAAGAACATATGATGGTTTACGGAAGTTATCAGAATATGCATTTGAATGCCCTTTTAATGATCTATCCTGAAAAAATTTATTACTACAGTCCTATTATCAATCTCCCATTAACTGAATTTGCATCCATTATTCAGGAAACTGGCATCCGCAAAATTGTCGGGAAAAAAGAATTGATTGATGAGTTTAAACATCACTTTCAAATGGATCTTGAGAGTGATTCTTTCATGCTCAAGTATGGAGGAAGCAAAGATTTACAGCCAAGCGAGGATATAAAAGTGATTACCAGTCTCGAAGAATGCCGAAAACTTTACGATTTGTTCATGCAGGTCGATGAATATAAAATGGTTGTACCGAATGAAGACTTCTTTGCGAATGATCACTATCAAAACATAGAAGCAGGAAAATTGAAAGTTTTATACAAGGCTGAAGATGGAAAAATGGTTTCGACAGCAGGCGTATTTATTGAAAGCAGCCGCACTGCCATTATAGTTGGTGTAGCTACGCCCCCCGCGCATCGGCGGAAAGGATATGCCTCAGAAATGATACGTGCCATTTGCCATGAGCTTGCAGCTGAAGAAATGGACATTTATTTGTTTTATAACAATCCAGATGCGGGGAATCTTTATAAACAGCTTGGATTTTATGAAGCTGCCAAATGGAAAGTCCTTGGAATAGCTGCACAGACTTAATATAATACTTGCATGAAACCAAAACTTCAGCTATGCTTAAAAACAATTGTTGCTTAATTTAAAAAATTTAATATTTTTAAAAGCGATAGGTGCTAATGGCAAGAGTATTTTTCTGTCTTAGCTTAAAAGGGAAGCTCGGTGAAAATCCGACGCGGTCGCGCCACTGTAATGGGGAGAATTTTATAAAGACCCACTGTTTTTCAAATGAAAAATGGGAAGGGAATAGAATTCAATGAACCTGAGTCAGGAGACCTGCCTATTGTATGCACTTCATGCCTACGCGAAATAGGGAGGGTGATGCGATATGTTGAAACCTGTCTTGTGTCTCAACTCAAGTTAACTTTGTCCATCAAACTCTCTTTATGCAAGAGAGTTTTTTTCATGCACAGAAAGTTGAGAGATGATAAGAAACGGGGGAACAGCAATGACCATTAAAAATTCAAACTTAGGTTATCCGAGAATCGGAGAAAAAAGAGAGTGGAAAAAGACGCTGGAATCGTTTTGGAAAGGCGATATAACGGAACCGCAATTTAAACAGCAGATGAAACAGATCAGACTGTCTCATTTGCAGAAACAGCAGGAAAAAGGAATTGATCTAATACCGATTGGTGACTTCAGCTATTATGATCATATTTTGGATACAGCAGTTTTGTTTGGCCTGCTGCCGGAGAGGTTCCGGAAGCAGGATGCTAACTCCCTTCAGACCTATTTTGATATTGCAAGAGGCAGCAGAGATCAAGTGGCGGCTGAAATGACAAAATGGTTTAACACGAATTATCATTATCTTGTACCTGAACTGGGTCAAGCAGAGCCAAGACTGACTAAAAACCGGCCGTTGCATCTTTATCTTGAAGCAAAAGAAGAGCTGGGCATAAACGGCAAGCCTGTTCTTGTCGGTCCGCTTACCTTAGTTGCTTTATCAAAAGGGGAAAATAAAGACCAAGTTCTTCAGAAGTTAATTCCTTTATATGTTCAGGTCCTGCAGGAGCTTGCAGATGCAGGCGCTGAGTGGATACAGATTGATGAACCGGTGTTCGTGACATCGGATGCAGATGATGCATTATTTTTAAAGGCTCAAGAAATTTATGGAACAATCAAAAGAGAAACAGTAAATGCGAAGCTGCTGATACAAACTTATTTTGAAAGTGTTGAACAATACGATCACCTAGTCAGCCTTCCGGTTGATGGTATTGGACTAGATTTCGTATATGACAGCGGTCTATCCCTTCAAAAGCTGCAAACCGCAGGATTCCCAAAGGATAAAGTTCTCGCTGCAGGTGTCATTGATGGACGGAATGTGTGGAAGGCAAGTCTGCAAAAGACTGTAAAGCTTGTCAACACAATCCTAGAAGCTGTTGACCGGGACAGGCTGATCCTTCAGCCTTCATGCAGTCTCATTCATGTGCCGGTGACTGCAGAAAATGAAAATCAGTTAGATTCGCTTGTAAAAGGCGCACTATCTTTTGCGGATGAAAAGCTTGAAGAGCTTAGCCTGTTGACGAAATTTTTCAACTTTGAAGCTGAAGAAGGGGCGCTTAAAGAATATGATTCAGCAGCTGATCAATTATCATCTTCAAAGCTCAGAAATCAAAAAGCAGTTCACGATGCGATGAAGCAGCTGGATTCCTTTTCAACAGTGAGACCGGAAGCTGGTCTGCGGAGAAAGCTGCAAAACAAACGATTCAGCCTTCCATTGCTGCCTACAACAACCATCGGCAGCTTTCCGCAAACTAAAGAGGTTCGGGCACAGCGGCTTAAATGGAAAAAAGGCGAACTGTCAGAACAGCAATACACTTCTTATATAGAAGAAGAAATAAAAAAATGGATTGAAATCCAGGAAAGTCTGGAGCTTGATGTTCTCGTACATGGAGAATTTGAAAGAACGGACATGGTGGAATTCTTTGGGGATAAATTAACCGGAATTGCGATTACAACTTTTGGCTGGGTGCAATCCTACGGCTCGCGATGCGTCAGACCCCCGGTTATTTATGGAGATGTATTGCTTGAGCAACCAATGACAGTAAAAGAAACAGTTTTTGCCCAAAGTCTTTCTAAAAAACCTGTAAAAGGAATGCTCACAGGTCCTGTTACCATTTTAAACTGGTCATTCGTTCGAAATGATCTGCCAAAATCAACTGTCCTTCATCAATTATCACTCAGCATCCGCAAAGAAGTCGAAGCACTTGAACAGGCTGGCATTGCGATGATACAAGTAGATGAACCTGCACTGAGGGAAGGTCTCCCGCTGAAATCAGAGAAATGGAATGACTATTTAGCAGATGCGGTGACAGCATTTAAGCGGTCAACTGCTTCCGTGCAGCCGGATACACAAATTCATACGCATATGTGCTATTCGAATTTTGAAGATATTATCGAGGCTATTGATGCATTGGATGCAGATGTCATTTCAATTGAAACTTCAAGAAGTCACGGTGAACTCATCCGCTCTTTTGAGAAATATGCATATGAAAAGGGGATTGGATTAGGTGTATATGACATTCACAGCCCAAGAATCCCGACAGAAGCCGAGCTCGCTCTGAACATTGAAAGAGCCCTGCAAGTATTAGATCCCGACATCTTTTGGGTCAACCCTGACTGCGGGCTGAAAACAAGAGGAGTATCTGAAACGATTGAAGCATTAAAAGTGATGGTGGCAGCGGCTAAAAGCTGCAGAGAAAAAGCACGCCAAGAGACTTCCGTATAAGGATTTCCGGTTATACAAAAAACAAGCCTGTTCCTAAAAGGGAACAGGCTTGTTCGGCGTATTAGCGGACACCTTTCATGTAACTTTGAATTTTAGGAGAAAGAATGAGCATAAGAACTCCTAAAAGAACGGCAATACCGCCAATGATGCCAAAATAGAGAATTTCAGTTTCTGGTTTATAGAATCGGACAATTTGAGCATTGATTGCTTGAGCAGATGCACTTGTCAGGAACCAAAGACTCATGGTCTGGGCTGAGAATGCAGCTGGAGCAAGCTTTGTTGTTGTCGATAAACCGACAGGCGACAGGCAAAGCTCTCCAAGTACAACAAGGAAGAAGCTAAGGATCAGCCAAATCGGATTAGCAAGTGAATCCGTTCCATTTACGTAAGCAGGAATAATCATAATCAGGAATGATAAACCGGCAAAGAACAAACCAAATGCGAATTTTTTTGATGTAGATGGCTGTCTGTTGCCAAGTTTGACCCAAAGCCATGCAAACACAGGCGCCAAGAAGACAACAAATAATGGATTTAACGATTGAAATAATGATGAGGGAATTTCAAAACCGCCAAATGTCAGGTCTGTTCGTTTATCTGCATAAGCTCCAAGGATGGTCGCACCCTGTTCCTGGATTGCCCAGAAAACCATTGCCGCAATGAAAAGCGGAATATAGGCAATCAGTCGTGAACGTTCAACATCAGTTGACTTGGGACTGCGGTACATCACGGTGAAGTAAACAATTGGAATTAAGATACCTAAAATACTGATTAAGAAAGTAAATCTTGCAATCGTCAGATAGCCTGTTGTGATTGAAATAGCTCCTAATATTCCGATAACAGCTAAACCAATAGCCAATCTTCCGAAAACTTTATTTCTTTCAGCTGGAGTAAGAGGGTTTGGGACTGCTGTTCCCGCTAATCCAAGATTTTTCTTTTTTGTCAGTACGAAGACGATTAATCCTAAAGCCATACCGATTGCAGCAAGACCAAAACCTAAATGGAAATTGTATTTTTGACCTACAGTACCAACGATAATTGGTGCAAGCAAACCGCCTAAGTTGATTCCCATATAGAAAATACTGAATCCTGAATCACGGCGATTATCTTCTTTGCTGTATAGATCACCCACAATATTCGAAATATTTGGCTTGAGCAATCCAGTACCGATTACAATGAAGAACATCGATACGAAAAACGCTGCAATGCTTCCAGGGAAAGCAAGAATAATATGACCGAGCATAATAAGGACTCCGCCATAAAAAACGGTCCGTGCATTTCCAAGCAATCTGTCGGAAATCCAGCCTCCGATGATTCCGGACATATAAACGAGGGAACCATAGATGGACATAATGGAAAGAGCAGTAGTCTGATCAAGGCCAAGTCCGCCATCTTTCATGGAATAATACATATAATACAGAAGAATAGCTCTCATCCCATAATAAGAAAAACGCTCCCAGAATTCTGTGAAGAACAGGGTGAATAATCCTTTAGGATGACCGAAAAAACCGTGTTGCGGTACACTTTGTACAATTTTGTCTTTGTCAATTGATGACATGATACAAGAAGCCTCCTTTTTACCATGTATAATAATACTACTATTAAAATTGAATTGTCAAAAAAAAACGGAAAAAATACTATGTAAATTATTTTTTTAATATAATTTTACAAAAATGACATTAAAAAACAGATCTTGTGTTCAGCTCTGTTTTCCAGCATATTTCCTTAAATTCATAATAGGGAAATGCCATGCTTTTAATCGGTTAAGAAATCTGAAGTTAATAAACCGCTTCAATTTTACCGTTTTCGCTATTTTTAATAGGCTGTATTCGTATCCTTTGTTGCTATTAGACCCAGATGTTTAACATTATAAGTGGATTGGAGCGGAAGGAACGGACAATATTTATCAACAACACACAACAATCTATGTGAAAACAGCCTTTTAATAGATGTAGCTACGGTCCTCTGAAAGTTTTATTCAGACTTCTATCCACAAAAAAAGACATAAATCTACTTTACAAACCATCGGTCTGTTTTTAATATGTAGAAAGGAGGAGTCGAATGATGAAGCAATTTGAAAGAAGAGTGCGTTCAGAGAAAGCATTGCTTGAGGCTGCATCTGCATTGATAAAAGAAGTGGGCTGCGGCAAAACCACACTTGCGGAAATCATGGAGAGGACAGGTCTTTCAAAAGGGGCCATCTATCACTATATTAAAAGCAAGGATGAACTATTCGCTAAAGTACTTGAAGCGAGAATTCATCAAACAAATGATAAATTCTTTGAAAAAATGGGGCAGACCAAAGACGGCATGAAGGACCCGATCGATGTATTAACAGAGAGTTTCGAAGAAATTAATCATCCAAAAGATGTAGTCAATCAAATCCTGCTGTACTTTATTGGCAGGAATGAACAAAAAAATGCAAAGGAAGCTCTTCGTGAATTTGATCAATGGATGTTTGAGTTTTCAAAGCTATGGATTGTATCAGGTCAAAAAAACGGAGTGATCAGCGAGAAGATTGATGCCAATCAAACAGCTGAGCTTTTTGTTCTGATGTCTTCAGGGTTTAGAATGAGAAACGTTCACAGCGGATCAGATTATGAATTTCAAACCTCTCAGTTTACAAATTTGATGAAGAGTTTGTTCAGGGAAGACCCTGTACTTTTGAAATAGTCTTTATATTGAAATTATTTTTCCCTTTTGGAATGTAATAATCTGTTTGTCTATTTATTCTTTTAAAATCAAAAAAAGAGACCTAAAGTCTCTTTTTTTGATTCTATTAATCTAATACTTCGACTTTTACCGTTTTGCGGCCCCATTTTCTTGCTTCTGCGCTATTAGGCATCAAAACATCGATTTTATGATTTTTGATTGCTCCGCCTGTATCACCGGCAATCGCAACTCCATATCCTTCAACCCAGACTTTCTTGCCAAGTGGAATGATTTTTGGATCAACCGCAATTAATTTCATGTTAGCATTTTCTTTAATATTTATGCCAATGGCCGTAAAGTCACTGGCTGTATCTTCATGACTGTAAGCTGTCGCTGTTACATAAAAAATTTTGCTTTCATCTTTTTCTTCTTTTGGCGGTTCTTTAGCAGCTGGTTTTTCTGCAGAGACAGGTTTGGCCGGTGCAGCAGCTGCTGCTTTTACTGCTTTCTTTTCCGCAGCTGCAGCTTTGGCTTTTGCTGCTTCCTTAGCTCTTTCAGCTTCTGCACGGGCGTTAGTTTCAGCGAGAAGGGCAGCCTGCTCTTTCTTTTTCGCGGCGGCAATAGTTGCTGCGCGGGCTTTCGCTGCTTCCTGTTCTTTTATAATGGTTGCTTCGATCGATTTCATTTGAGCCTGAAGGGCTGATTTTTCCTGTTCAGCAAGCGTCACTTCAGTTGAAATCTTTTGATATTCAGCTTGAAGCGAAGTCATTTTCTGTTGTCTGTTCAGCATTGCTTCCTCGAGCCTCGCGCCGCTTTCAGCTAATGTTTGCTGCTGTTCAGTCAGAAGAACCTCTTGTCTGTCAATCTCTTTTTTATCTTCTTCAATTTTCTTCAAATCAGCCTGCTGCTGTTCAAGGATGTCATTATCTGCATTTAATAGAGTAGCAACAGCTCCGATTCTCTCAAAGAAGTTTGAAAAACTTTCTGCATTAACTAAAGTGTGAATGACAATATCAGCGTGATCATTCTCCTGAAGAGCGGTTAGCCTTGCATACATGATTTCCTCGCGGCTTAACACTTTGTCCTGAAGCGCTACAATTTCTATTTTCTTTTCCTCGATTAATTGCTTCGTCTTTTTTATCTCTGCTTGAATGGAAGCATATTCTTGTTCATTTTTTGCTACAAGAGCTTCCATGTTCTGAAGTTCGTTTTCCATTTTCTGAACTGCGGTATGTACTGCCTGCTTTTGTTTTTCTTTTAGATTCAGCACTTCCTGATTTTGGTCAAGCTGCTTCTCAGCTTTATGTAAGGTGTCCTGATTCGTTTCTGCTAAGACGGTATTATAGCTTGATAGAGCAACAAAACCGACAGAAAGCGCGGTAATCATACGCATTGAAAATCTCATAAAACAACCCCTCTCTTGTATTTCAGTTATACCACAAAAAAGGGGCCTTTTAGATTACAAATCTGTTAAATCATTCAATATGCGACAAATTAATGAAAAAACCCTCCGAAAAACCGCCAAATACTGTCGGTTATTGCTGCCACTCTTTTAAAGTCTGATCTGCAGGCAGGAGAAAAGCCAGGATTCCCAAAATTGGCAGCAAAGCAATGCCTGTCATAACAGCTGTTAATCCAAAAGCATCAATTAATGAGCCTAAAGCAACAGAACCAATTGCCCCCATTCCAAATGCCAGACCAACTGTCAGTCCCGACATTGTTCCAATCTTTCCGGGAATAAGCTCTTGGGCGTACACAACTGTGACCGAAAAGCTTGAACTTAATATAAAACCGATTGCTGCAATGAGCGGGTAAGCTGCAATGGGACCTGCGAACGGCAGAATAAGGGCAAAAGGAGCTGTAGCGAGCAGAGAATAAAGGATAATCGTGCGTTTGCCGAACCTGTCTGCCAAAGGTCCCCCTGCAAAGGTTCCAAGAGCCCCCATAACAAGGAAGATGAAGATATACACCTGTGACTGGGCAATACTTAAATGATATTTCTCAATCACATAGAACGTATAAGAGTTTGATATGGCACTTCCATACCATGAACGTGCAAAAACGAGAAAGACGATCACTGCCAATGCAGAGTAAATGGCTTTTGTCAGTTTGACTTCTTTTTTTATTTTGCCATTTTTCTTTTCTTCCTTTCGGATGGCTGAAAGTTTCAGAGTATACCAGTTTGCTATATAGATAAGGAACATGACAGCAAGCGCTGCCGCAATGGTGAACCAAATAGCCCCAAACTGTCCGAATGGAACGAGAATAAGCGCTGTAATCAGCGGTGCAGAAGATGATCCGGTATTGCCGCCAACTTGATAGATAGATTGCGCAAGGCCACGTCTTTCTCCGGCCGCTAAATAGGCTACTCTTGACCCTTCAGGATGAAAGACCGCTGAACCGAGTCCGATGAAAAAGACACTCAGTAAAATCAATGAAAAAGAAGGAGCGAACGAGAGACCCACAATCCCTGCTAAGCTGCTCGTAAGTCCGATTGGAAGGGCGTAGGGCATCGGTCTTTTATCCGTATACCAGCCGACAACCGGCTGAAGAACAGAAGACACCATATTCAGCGTAAAAGCAATGAAGCCAAGCTGTGTAAACGTAAGCCCCATCGTTTTTTCAAGAATCGGAAACATCGCAGGGATCACAGATTGTATCGAATCGTTTAATAAATGACATAAACCTATGATAAAAAGGATGTTGTACATTGTCGGAGACGGTTTTGAAACCGACTTTTTTAATGAAGCTGCATTTTCCATTTTATGAGTCCTTTCCCAGCATAATATTTCGATAGACGAAATGTATTTTACCACAAAATATGAGGTGCGAAATCGAAAAATTCAAATAAAAAAAGCTTTTGGGGAAGAAACCCTTGAATGTTCATGTAAAAAGAGTAAAATAGATTTTAAAATTTACCTGAAAATTTAAACATTAGGGGATGTTCGCATGAAAGTGGTGAAATTTGGAGGCAGTTCGTTAGCATCAGGAGATCAGGTCAAGAAGGTATTTGATATCGTCACATCTGATCCTGATCGAAAAGTGGTGGTTGTATCAGCGCCAGGCAAACGGTATCCGGAAGATCGCAAGGTGACAGATCTTTTAATTGAACTTGGCGAAAGAACACTGCGCGGGGAAGAAGCCCCCGAATATTTGTCAGCTGTTATTGACAGATATAGTCAAGTGGCAGAAGAACTGAAATTGCCAGCTGAAATCGTTTCCAAGATTGAAAAGAATTTGATTCAGCTGCTTAATGCAGATAAAACCCGGCAAGCCCGTTACATAGATGCAATAAAGGCAAGCGGTGAAGACAACAACGCAAGGCTGATTGCGGAATATTTCAAGAGCAGAGGCATTGAGGCCACTTATATAAATCCTAAAGAAGCAGGTCTCCTTGTTGAGGACAATGGCGGAACAGCACTAGTTCTGAAAAAATCGTACGAAAATCTCAAATCTCTGAGGAAACGTTCCGGCGTTCTCATTTTTCCTGGCTTCTTCGGCTACAATGAAGCTTCCGAAGTTGTTACGTTTTCCAGGAGCGGGTCAGATATTACAGGATCCATTCTTGCAAATGGCATCGAAGCAGACCTTTACGAAAATTTCACGGATGTGGATGCGGTTTATTCCGTTAATCCGAACGTTGTTTCAAATCCAAAAGAAATCCGCGAGCTTACATACCGTGAAATGCGTGAGCTTTCTTATGCGGGATTCTCTGTGTTTCACGATGAAGCGCTGATTCCTGCATTTGAAGCCGGCATTCCGGTTCATATTAAAAATACAAATAATCCTGAAGCGGCTGGCACAAGGATTGTGAACGAACGAAAAAATACGAATGGACCTGTGATCGGCATTGCCAGCGATGATGATTTCTGCAGTATTTATGTGAATAAATATTTAATGAATAAAGAAATCGGTTTCGGACGAAAATTGCTTTCTATATTAGAGGATTTCGGGTTAACCTATGAGCACAGTCCATCAGGAATCGATGATCTGAGCATTATTTTAAGGCAAAAACAAATGAATGCCGAGACTGAGGAGCTTATTTTAGAGCGAATCCGCACAGACCTGAAGCCTGATGAGGTGACCGTTGAACATAATCTGTCACTTATTATGATGGTAGGGGAAGGCATGCGGCATAATATCGGCACCGCAGCCCGTGCTTCCAAAGCTTTGGCAGAGGCGCGCGTCAATATTGAAATGATCAATCAGGGATCATCAGAGGTCAGCATGATGTTCGGCGTAAAAGAAGCACAGGAAAAAAAAGCCGTCCAGGCACTTTATGAAGAGTTTTTTGTTGGAGTTTATGTTTAATATTGGATAGAGAGGCTGGGAGAAAAGGTTTTCAGCTAAAGAAAAATCCGAACTAATATGTGAAATTCCAACTTGAATTTCGTTTTAGTTCGGATTTTTTTCTTTGGCTCTTTTCATAAATATTGTTGCTGCAGGCTAAATGATAGAAACCTTAAGTGGAGCGGAAAGGAACGGACATTATTTATCATGAAAAACAACAATCTATGCGAAAATAACCTTTTCACACTATTCAATGTTCGGCTTTAATTCAGGAGATGATCGTTACGTCCCATCCTCTTTTTTTATTTTCAGCTGAACCTCTCTCCCTGACTTTGTGAACTGAGCTTTGTTACCTGAATCTAAAAAGATCCTATCACTTATACCCTGACAATTATCCTGAAATTAGTCTATAATGATAGAATATATAGATAATTCAGAAATAAGGAGGAAGCTAAGTTTGATAAAGAAGGTTGCGGTTATTGGTTCTGGAACGATGGGGCACGGCATAGCCCAGGTGTTTGCTGCTGCTCAATGTCAGGTGAAAATTTATGATTTAAGAGAAGACCTATTATTGAAGGCTGAGCGAATGATCATTCAGAATTTAGAGATGATGAAAAAAGAATCCTACATAAACTGCGGTGAACAAAAAGAAACGCTTGCAATGCTCTCGTATTCAACGGACCTTTTTGAAACGGTTCATGACGCAGATCTGATCATAGAAGCAATTCCTGAGGTGCTGGAATTTAAGCACCAGTTATTTCAATTGCTTGAAACAATGATACGTTCAACTGCAATTATTGCATCCAATACTTCTACATTTCCGATTTCAAAGCTCGCTGAAGCATGCGCGTTTTCCGAGCGCTTGCTCATTACGCATTTTTTCAATCCTGCCCATTTAGTCAAATTGGTTGAAGTAGTCAAACATGAGGATACTCTTCCATGGGCAGTAGAAGAGGTTATCAATCTACTAAAAGCTGCCGGCAAAAAAGTTGTCATGCTGAATAAGGACATTCCCGGTTTTATCGCAAACCGTCTGCAGGCTGCTGTAGTCAGGGAGGCATTTTATCTGCTTGAAGAGGGTGTCGCAAATGCAGATGACATTGATCAGGTTATGTCTGAAGGACCTGGCATGAGATGGGCTCTAAACGGACCGCTCCGGATTGCGGACATGGGAGGACTTGATATATGGGAAAAGGTAACAGGAAATTTGTTCCCAGAACTCGACTGCAGCACAGAAGCTCCCCGGTTTATTGTGGAAAGCGTCAAACAGGGAAATTTGGGAGCAAAAACCGGCAAAGGCATATATGAATATAGCGGTACAGGAGACGGAGCTTCAGACATCAGGGATAAACAGCTGATTCACCTGCTTAAAATGTAAGCGTTTTATACAAAGGGGAGGAAGATCTGATTGAATTCATTTGCTGTCTTTAGAAGTCCGAAAACGTGTTTTTATGGAAATCACTCATTTCAGAAGCTGGGATCAATTACGGCTCAATATGGGAAGAACGCACTCATTATCAGTGATCGCGTGATGATGGATCTTGGGTATATAGAAAAGGCGCAGCATTTGATTACTGAGTGCGGCGGCAAAAGCAGTATTTACCTTGGCGTAGCCTCTGAACCGACGGATATTTATGTACAGGAAGCACTCCATCAGCTGCAATCAGAAAAATGCGATGTTGTGATCGCTCTTGGAGGTGGGAGCTGTATTGATACGGCTAAGGCAGTTGCGGTTCTTGCAGTAAACGGCGGGTATATAGGTGATTATATGGGAGGCAAAAAAATCGCAGCAAATCTTCCTGTGCCTCTGATTGCGATTCCGACAACGGCAGGTACAGGCTCTGAAGCAACAGATGTCACCATCATCACGAATACGAAAAATGATGTGAAAATGATGATTAAGCAGCCGGCATTCATGCCTGAAGCAGCAATCGTTGATCCTGTTTTATCCTACTCTTCGCCAAAAGAAATAACAGCGGCAACAGGAATAGATGCACTCAGCCATGCGCTTGAGGCATATCTGTCAAGAAAAGCCCAGCCAATGACAGATATGCTTGCTTTATCTTCCATGAATCATATTGTGCCAAACATCAGGAGTGTGTATGAAGATGGTTCAGACAGTGAAGCCAGAGAAGCGATGTCTTTAGGGTCTCTTCAAGGAGGCATGGCCTTCTCCAATGCATCTGTTTGTCTTGTTCATGGCATGTCACGTCCGATCGGCGCCCTGTTTCACGTTCCGCATGGTTTATCAAACGCCATGCTGCTGCCTGCTGTTCTTGAATTCAGCAAGGATTATTGTACAGGCAGGCTCGCGGATGTAGGACGGATTTTTTCAAAAGAGAAGATGTCAGACAGTGAAGCAGCACAACTTGCGATTGATGAAATAAAAGCTCTTTGCAGGGATTTACATATCCCGAATTTAAAGGGGTGGGGAATTGATCCGCAAGCGTTCGAAAAGGCCATTCCGAAAATGGCGGCAGATGCCCTGGAAAGCGGCAGCCCCGGTCATAATCCGAGAGTGCCTTCAATGGATGAAATAGCAGAGCTTTACCGATATTCTTATACCTATTCATATCAGTCTGACAAACAAACAGCGGGAGGGGAAAAATGATGAAAACAATTGAAAATTATCTAAACGGAAAATGGGTGCCTGCAAAAACCGGCAAATTTGATGAGGTGCCTAACCCTGCAACAGGAGAAATACTTGCGAAGGTTGCGATTTCTGGAAAAGAAGACGTAGATGCAGCGGTTGCTTCAGCCAAAGAAGCATTTGAATCCTGGAGCAAAACACCTGTCCCAAAACGGGCAAGAATTCTTTTCAGCTATCAGCAGCTTCTGATCAAGCACGCCGAGGAACTCGCTTCCTTGATTACAACGGAAAACGGCAAAAGTTTAGAAGAAGCACGCGGTGAGGTGCAAAGAGGAATTGAATGTGTGGAATTTGCTGCAGGAGCGCCAACTTTAATGATGGGGTCTGTCCTCCCGGATATTGCCACAGACATTGAGTCGGCTATGTACCGCTATCCTGTTGGAGTCGTAGGAGGAATCACTCCGTTTAACTTTCCGATGATGGTGCCTTGCTGGATGTTTCCACTGGCGATCGCGTGCGGGAATACGTTTGTATTGAAGCCTTCAGAACGTACGCCTATATTAGCTTCCAGATTGGCAGAGCTCTTTTCAGAAGCAGGACTGCCTGCAGGGGTGCTCAATATCGTCAATGGAGCGCACGATGTTGTGAACGGTCTGCTTGAACATAAAGGCATCAAAGCCATTTCATTTGTAGGGTCTCAGCCTGTTGCTGAATATATTTACAAAACAGCAGCTTCACACGGAAAAAGAGTACAGGCCCTTGCCGGTGCAAAAAATCATTCCATCGTGCTGTCTGACTGTGATATTGAAAAAGCGGTCACAGGAATAATCGGTGCTGCGTTTGGCAGTGCAGGCGAGAGATGCATGGCATGTTCTGTGGTCGCCGTGGTTGATGAAATTGCTGATGAATTTGTTGAAAAACTCGTTCAATCAGCTAACGCCATCTCAATGGGCAACGGCCTCGATGAGGGAGTGTTTCTTGGACCCGTAATCAGAAGTTCTCATCTTGATAAAGTCCTGAATTATATTGATCTTGGGGAAAAAGAAAAAGCAAAGCTTGTTAAAGACGGCAGAATCGATGCTCGGAAACATGATAAAGGATATTATATTGGGGCTACCATTTTTGACAATGTCACAAAAGAAATGACCATCTGGAAGGATGAGATTTTCGCACCGGTTTTAAGTGTTGTTCGTGTGAAAAATCTGCAGGAGGCAATTGAACTGACGAATGAATCTGATTTTGCCAATGGAGCTGTTCTATATACAGCAAGCGGAAAAGCAGTCCGTGAATTTCGTGAAAAAATTGAAGCAGGCATGCTTGGAGTTAACGTGAATGTCCCGGCTCCGATGGCCTTCTTCCCATTCTCAGGCTGGAAAAATTCCTTTTACGGTGATCTGCACGCAAACGGCAAGGATGGCGTTGAATTTTACACGAGGAAAAAAGTGGTGACTCAGCGGTGGTTTAATTAACATGACGTTAAAGTGAAAATATTGTATAGTTAAAAGTTCAGACAGGCAGGCTCAAGGTTACACGGGCTTGCCTCTTTCATTGAACGGAGCAGATTAACATGACTACAACAAAGACATATCTAAAAGAATGGCAGCAGGCCATTCAAATTGAAATCGGCTATTTAAAAAAATATGGGAGCACGAAATACCGTGTTGCAAATGGACATCTATTATCAACAGGGGATGCTTACACTTACTATTTTGAAAGCAGCGGCTTTTTGAAAATCCCTGTTGGAGCCTCCATCAAATTAGAATGGGACGGCGTGAAGCACAATGGAAGAGTCCTGTCCTCAGAAGGGAAAAGCATCATTCTCTCATTTGATAGATCGTTCGGTGATCTCATTCATGAGGCCTTTCTTTTCCACGATCCGTGGGAACTGCTTGAGGAACTCATTGCAAGGCTCGATGACATAAAAAAAAGCAAAATCAAGCGGGCCAGAATCAAAAAGCTGATGGATCCCTCGATGCCTCCGAAGCATCCTGCAGCGGATGGCAAAAGCTCTCTCCATGAATTGTATGTAAGGTCCAAATACAATCCAGTCACTTTCGTCTGGGGACCGCCCGGCACTGGGAAGACCTACACGCTTGCAAGAACAGCAGCCAATCATTATTTTAAAGGAAAACGTGTGCTGATTTTGTCTCACAGCAACAGTGCTGTGGATGTATTAATGAAAGAACTCGCCATCTTTATTCACAAAAAGCAGAAATTTAAAGAAGGTGAGCTTCTGCGCTATGGGACTGGGAGCGGCGAAACAGCCTTTCCTGTGCCCCTTACAACAAGTGAACTTCTCATGCAGAAAGATCCTTTGCTGTCAAAGGACAGACAGCAGCTTCTCGATGAACGAAAACTTATTAAAAAGGATTTATCAGATTCATTCAGCAAGCGGGATTCTAATCAGCTCCTTGATCTTGAAACCAAAATCAGCAGAGTCCTTGAGAAAATACGCAAGCAGGAATCTGAATTTGTGAAAGAAGCATTTATTGTGGGAACAACCCTTGCAAAAGCAGCGAGCGATGTAAACATATACGAAGACGAATTTGACGTCGTGATTGTCGATGAAACAAGCATGGCCTATGTGCCTCAGGCTGCGTTTGCAGCATCGCTTGGCAGACGGGTCATTTTGTGCGGAGACTTTAAACAGCTGCCGCCAATAGCCTCTTCCCGGCACGAACTTGTTGAAAAATGGCTGAAAGAAGATATTTTCATCCGCTCGGGTGCTGCTGCCATCAAACAAGAATTGCACCCGCACATGCTTTTATTGAAAGAACAGCGGAGAATGCATCCGGAAATCTCTGCATTTACCAACCAATATGTTTATCAAAATCAGGTAGGCGACCATGAAAGTGTCAAAAAAAGCAGAAATCAGCTCGTTTTAAATGCTCCTTTTCCAGGCAGAGCATCCATCCTGCTTGATGCAAGTCATACAGGCGAGCATTGCATGAAAGAGAGGACGTCGCACTCCAAGTTTAATTTGTGGCAGCTGCTGCTTTCGTTCCAGACCATTCACGAAGCCTATTTATCGGGAGTAAGATCAATCGGATATGTGACACCATACCGTGCGCAGGCATCTCTTATGCAGCAGCTTTTAGGAGATTTATATGAAGAAGAACTCCTGAATGCCGATATTCTTGCCGCAACCGTGCATAAATTTCAGGGCAGCGAGCGGGATGTGATGATTTTTGACAGTGTTGACAGCTTTCCAGAGAACCGTGCCGGAATGCTGACTACTGGCAAAGACAGTGCGAGGCTTATCAATGTAGCCATTACAAGGACTAAGGGAAAGTTCATACATGTCAGCAATTCAGACTTTATCCGTCAAAATGTCTACCGTAGCAAAGCGCTCAGACAGCTTGTGGACCATCAGGAGAAGCATCAGCAGATTGTCAGTCATCAGCAAATAGGGACATGGGTTAAGGACCATCACCCTAGATTGAAATGGATGCATGCTCTAAAACAAGAACCTTTATTTGCAGACATTCGTTCCGCCAAGCACCGGATCATTCTTTCCCTGCCAAAATCGATCAGTCTTCAAAAGGATTTGACAGATGTGCTGAAAACTGTTCAGCATTCCCTTACAGTCATTTCTGAAATAAAGCCAGAGATTCCATGCAGGTGGATTCAAGAAAATCTGCCGTTCCCATTTGTTATCATTGATGATCAACTTTTATGGCTCGGACAGCCATTTGAGGGAGCAAATAGATTGCAGCCCCCTTATGTAGCAGCGAGACTGAATTCGGAAAAAACTGTTAAGCATTTTCTCACGCAGATCTCCTTTTCATAAAAAGAGGAACATGAATTTTTTTCGCGAATTAATACCCTTTATAACAAATGAAAAGGGTGGAAAGAATGGAATACAGTTTAAAGCCCGCTGGATATTCGGAAAAGTCCATTATTGAAAACTTGCTTCAATATTACTTTTACGACTTTACTGAATTTAACGGCGCTGATGTCAATGATCAAGGAAGATTCAATGATTATCCTTATTTCGAAAACTACTGGAATGAAGAAGGGCGATTTCCCTATCTGATCAAAGTAAAGGAAGAGAATGCCGGTTTTGTCCTGGTAAGGTACGATGCATTTGAAGATTATTTTTCGGTCACAGAGTTTTTCATCATGAAAAAATTCCGGCGATCGGGACTCGGCAAACAAATTGCTCACAGTGTTTTCCGGATGCACAGCGGAAAGTGGGAAGTCGTACAGATCGAAAAGAATAAACCGGCACAAAGCTTTTGGAGAAAGGTCATTGAAGATTATGCATCTGGAAATTATTCTGAACGAGTGGAAAGTGGCCGCGTCATTCAAACTTTTTGTTCTGAAAGGGAGGGAGCACTGTGAAAACATTTAGATCTCCTAATAAAATCGTAACGGGTGAAGGGTCTGTACAAAACTTGCTTCACCTTATAAAAGACTATCAAGCTGCTAAAATCTTTCTTTTTGCCGACCCGATTTTAATCAAGCTCGGAGTTCTTTCTTCAATCGAACAAACGCTTGACGAAAATCAAATTCAATTTGAACGCTATACAGACATTCAGCCTGAACCTCAAGTTTTTATTGGTGATGGTGCAGTCAAAGCACTCAGGAAATCAGGAGCTGACCTTGTCATAGGAATTGGCGGAGGCAGCTGTCTGGATATTGCTAAAGCAGCAGCGGTTCTTGCAAAAAATGAGGGGTCAATTGCAGATTATTTAAATTTATCCGGATCAAAAAAACTGACAGAGCAGGGACTGCCTAAAATCATGATTCCCACAACTTCAGGCACCGGTGCAGAAATGACCGATATCGCCGTCTTTTCATTGGAAGAAACAAAGGATGTCATCACGCATGATTATTTGCTTGCAGATGCTGTCATCATAGATCCGGAGTTAACCTATTCTCTACCTCCAAGAGTAACGGCTGCGAGCGGGATTGATGCGCTCACGCATGCCATTGAATCCTATTTATCTATTAACGCTACTGTACTCACTGACACCCTTGCTTTAGAAGCGGTGGAGAAAATTGCCTCAAGTATCCGCACAGCAGTCTGGCAGGGCGGAGACCGCGAAGCCCGCAGCAGCATGTCATGGGGAAGTATGCTTGCCGGACTCAGTTTCTTTAATGCGGGAGTAGCAGGGGTACATGCTTTAGCTTATCCGCTCGGAGGACTGTTCAAAGTGTCACATGGTGAGTCAAATGCGGTGCTCCTGCCATATGTCCTGGACTACATTTGGCCGTCCTGTGTACATAAAATGACGATTCTTGCTTCAGCGCTTGGTATTCAAAGAAACGGGAAACATGATCGCGAGCTTGCTCAGTCTGTCGTTTTGGAGATTAGAAATCTGATGGAAGATGTTGGGCTGCCAAACAGCCTACAAGCTTATGGCATTACGGAAGAGGATCTTGAAAAATTAGCGGCGGGAGGCATCAAGCAAACACGGCTGCTTGCAAGAAGTCCGAGAGCCTTTAAGCGTGAAGATGTCAAACAAGTCTACTATGCAGCATTAAATGGAACGTTAAAGACAGAAGGAGTGACGAATCATGTTCCATACAACCATTGAGCCGCGTGTATCCGAAACAGATGGCGTCGGTCACATTAACAACACAACAGTCCCGGTCTGGTTTGAAGCAGGAAGAAATCAGCTGTTTGCTTTATTCAATCCTGATCTGTCTTTTAAAGACTGGAAAATGATCATTTTAAACATGAATGTTGATTTCATCAGTCAAATTTATTACGGTAAAAATGTGGAAGTGTATTCCTGGGTGAAAAGAATCGGAAATTCAAGTCTGGAGCTTTATGAAGAAATTCATCAGGACGGGGAATTATGCGCAAAAGGAACCGTCATTTACGTAAATTACAATGTGCCTTTAAAAAAATCAGAACCCATCCCCGGCGCCATTAGACTGGAATTGCAGAAACACCTTTATAAAAACATGTCAGATTTCTAAATTAAAGCTTGTTTTTTCTGAAATTTCAAAATACACTAGTAACATACCAACTGGTTAGTATTTTAATAGGATGGAGTGAATGTTATGCATTTGCGATTAACAGATGAGCAGAGAATGGTTCAAAAAACAATCCGTAAATTTGTTGAAAATGAATTAATGCCTCTTGAAAATACCGTTCTTAGAAATGAACTTGAAGGAAAGCCAAGTCTATCAAAAGAAAAAATGCACGAGCTTCAGCAAAAGGCGAAGCAGTCCGGCTTCTGGGGCATTAATACGCCAGAAGAATACGGCGGTGCAGACATCGGTCAAATGATGCTTGCCATCGTGCAGATGGAAGTGTCAAAAACATTCGTTCCGTTCCGTTTTGGCGGCTCGGCAGACAACATTCTTTATTATGCGAATGAAGAACAAAAAGAAAAGTATTTAATTCCTACGATTAATGGCGACAAAAAATCGTGTTTTGCGATGACAGAACCGGCAGCAGGATCTGATACAAGAAACATTCAGATGACTGCCGTAAAAGACGGCAATGAATGGGTCCTAAACGGTGAAAAAACGTTTATTACAGGAGGAAACGAAGCTGATTTCGTTATGGTAATTGCGATAACAGACAAAGAACAGCACCGTGCAACAGGCCGTGACGGCGTCACATGTTTTATCGTTGACCGCGATATGGGCTGGACTTCAGAGTATATTCACACTATGGGCGAATGGGGACCGGCAAGCTTATTTTTCGATGGCGTCCGCGTACCTGAAGAAAACATACTCGGCGAATTGCACGGGGGCTATAAACTAGGGCTCGAATGGATTGGCTTTGCCAGATGGATTGTTGGGGCCACAGCTGTCGGAGCTGCAGAACGCCTGCTGCAGATGGCCATCGACTATTCCAAAGAACGGGAGACATTTGGAAGACCGATCGCTGACCGGCAAGCCATTCAATGGCAAATTGCAGACTCAGCCACTGAAATTGAAGCTGCAAAATGGCTTGTGCTGAATGCTGCGTTCACGCTTGATCAAGGCGAAGATAACCGTCACTTGGCATCGATGGCTAAATTATACGGCTCTAATATGGGGAATCGCGTTGTCGACCGCGTGCTTCAAATACATGGCGGTATGGGCTATACAAGAGAACTCCCGATTGAACGCTGGTATCGCGAGGCCCGCCTCTGGAGAATTTATGACGGAACAGATGAAATTCAGCGCTTAATTCTGTCCCGCAATCTTTTAAAAGGAAATGTCAAAATCGGACAATTCATCTAAAAAGGAGGCGGAATCCATGTTTAAACACTTAATTGGAAGCGCTTCCGAAAAGGTGAAGAATTCAATTGAGCCTGGAGCAGTCAGGAAATTTGCTGAAGCCATAGGAGATCCAAATCCGCTTTTTATCGACGAAGAAACCGGGTTGCGTTCAAGATACAAGCGGAATCTGGCACCCCCTACATTTCCCGTTACCTTGAACTACGGCACAATCGGGGGATTGAAGCTGCCATCTAAAGGCCTGATTCATGGTGAACAGTCGTTTCATTATGAAAAACCTCTGTTAGTTGGGGAGACAATCTATTGCTCTTCTAAACTCGTGAACTACAGGGAGAGAACAGGGAGCGGGGGAAGCATGGGCATGCTGACGATTGAGAGAATGGGAGAAACAAAAGACGGAGAACTCCTATTCACAATGAAACAAGTCGTGATTATTACGGAAGCAGTCAGAAAGGTGATGAGTGTATGACAATCGCTGACTTTCGGCTTGGTGAGCACTTATTGGACCTCACACTTCCGCCTGTTTCAAGGCTCGACCTCATCAAATATTCCGGAGCTTCAGGCGACTACAATCCGATACACACCATTGACGAAGAAGCAGAAAAAGCTGGCCTTCCAGGCATCATTGCACATGGGATGTGGACGATGGGCAGCCTGTCTAAGCTCTTCTCTCCATTCTATGAAGAAGGCTATATAGAAGACTATTCCATCCGTTTTAAAGGAATGGTGTTCCTGGGTGATGTGATTACACTGCAGGCAGATCTTTATGAGATGAATGACACATCTGCAAAGTTCCATGTAAGGGCTGTGAATCAGGATGGGGGAGAGGTTGTTAAGGGTGATGTTGTGTTTAGAAAGTTATAATAAATAAGCCTCTTATCCTAAGGATGAGAGGTCTTCTTAATTTATACATGTTTTTACTTAGAACCAGGCGTCTTATCATCAATGACAAATTCAGAGATTTGTTTTCTGCCGTTTTTCCACTTTTTGAATTTTGCGTATTCCTGAAAATCTTTAAATTCTTCTTTACTAAGTCCATCTTCTATTGCTTTATTCAATAATTCCCGCCATTCCATATCAATGTTATCATTAGAATACTCTTTTTCGTAACCTACAAGATATTCTAAATCCACTTCAAGAGTCATTGAAATTTTTTGCAGAAACTGCAGAGATGGATTTTTTTGAATATTTCGTTCGATATAACTTAAATAAGATTTTGAAACCCCAGCTAACTCAGCAAGCTCGCTAATTGAATAGCCTTTTTCCTGTCTTAACTCCCTTAAGCGATCACCAACCATTTCTTATCTCCTTAATCAGCCAATTCTGATAAAATAGTAACTTGCTCTTTCATTATAAGGAACTTATCGTTCTTTATAAAATATTAAAATTGTACGATTAAACGAGTATTAGCGAGAAATCAAGAGTTTTATGTTCTTTTTAGCGAAAAAACAAAGAATTTTGACAGTTTTTATAATTAGGTAAAATAGCATACATTAAGAACAGCTCAAATTATTGAAAACAAGAGAATTGTCACTAATAGAAGAATATAAATATAGAAAAATAGAATGTAATTGAGAAATTCATAATAATATGGAACTATCTGCTTGACACGTTCTTTATAAAGAACTAAAATTAAAACATATTAGGGAATCAAATCTCTCTATTTTTTACCGTCAATGTTCTTTATGAAGAACTATCCCTTGAAAGGTGGAACCTATGAAAAATCCTAATTTTCATGATGAACCTCTGATTTCCGGGAAAGAAAAGGAAATCGATCTTAAAGAAATTTTCACAGTTATTAAGAGGCGTTTTTGGATAATTGCGGTGATTACACTGTTTACAACTTTTTTAGCTGGATTTTACAGTTACTTTTATACAAACCCTTTATACGCCACTTCTACCCGCATCACAATCAATACGACGGCTGAAACAATCAACACACTGAACGTAATTATTAAGGATCCGGCTGTGCTTGAAAAAGTAGCTGCAAAACTGAATTTGAACCGTTCAGGAGAAGCTCTCAGCGGTCAGATTAATGCTGAGACGATAGGAAGCTCTCAAGTTATTAATATTTCAGTGATAGACTCAGATCCAGTACGGGCAGCTGAAATAGCTAATACAACAGCTGAAATTTTTAAAGATGAAATTCCAGGGTTTATTGTCATTGACGGCATGGAGATATTAGCTAAAGCCAAGCCAAACTATTACCCTATCAATGAAAATCATTCCAGGTACATTATGATGGGGGTGATTGCAGGAATTATCATAGGAGTCGGCCTTGTCTTCCTGCTGGATTCACTGGATGACAGTATCCGCACCAAGAGAGAAGTGGAAGATATATTTGATGCCCCAATTCTGGGTGCTGTTTCAAAGATGTCAAAACGGAATACAACAAAAGGAAATGTAAAAAAGAAACAGCCTTTAAGGAGTGAAACCTTTGGTTCAAAATCCATTTAACACCGTTCCGCCGAGAAAAAAAAGCTTAATCGCTTATTTTAACCCCAACAGCATGATCTCAGATCAGTATCGTACGATTCTTACAAATCTGCAATTTGCATCTATTGAACAAAAGTATCGTTCTCTTCTCATTACCTCTCCAGGATATGGGGAAGGGAAGTCTACGACTGTCACAAATCTTGCAGTGTCGTTTGCCCTTCAAGGAGAAAAAGTCCTGCTGGTTGACGGTGACTTAAGAAAACCAACCATACATAATGCCTTTAAGCTTGAAAATAACGTTGGACTTACTAATGTTTTAATAGGAAATGCCGTTTTAAGCGAAGCGATTCACCAAACAGAAATTGGCAGGCTGGCTATATTAACAAGCGGATCGATTCCGCATAATCCTTCCGAAATCATAGCATCTCAAGCAATGAAAGTATTAATGGCCAAACTGCTTGATCAATATGATTTGATCTTGTTTGACTGTCCGCCCGTTCTTGACGTAGTTGATACGAAAATCCTGGCAAATGAATGTGATGGAGTTGTGTTGGTCGTCAATAACGGCAAGACAGATAAAGAAGAAGCGTTTGAGGCAAACAAAATTCTCTCTGCTGCAAAAGCCTCGCTGCTTGGAATTGTCCTTAACGAATACAAATGAAAAAATTTGCACGATTCGTTCTTGATTAAGAATATATGGTGATGTCTCCTATCCACTATCAATGGAGGCACTCGATCATGCTGTGGGCCTTAAAGCCTTAGACGCGAGTCGTCGGTAGTGTGATGTGAGGGGGGGTTAAATGCCCCAATTTATATAAATTTTACCTTTATGTTTTTCTGAAGAATCTAAAGGTAAGATTTATATTCATTAAATAGAAGGGAGTACCAAGAATGAATTCATTTGATCGATATCCAAAGTCATTGAAAAAAATGGTCCGCTATATTAAGCAAGATGCAAACTTGGAGCAGCTAAATGAGATCAAAAAGATCATCGATGTTTCCGTTTATAAAAGATCGCAGTTTCTATCAAAAGGAACCGAAAGAAAAAAAGAGTACGCAGGAGGTTGAGCTGATGACCTATCATCGAAGGCTGTCATTATTAATTTTAGTTGATTCGATTATTGTTCTTTCCGCCATCTTCTTCAGCCGTTTTCTTCTAGAGGCAGATCTTCATGTCCTTACAATCCCATTAGTTATCAGCTCTTTGACCTTGTTAATCAGTCATCATATTTTTTCCTTCATTTATAAGCTCTATAAGAAGGCTTGGGAATATGCGAGCATTGGCGAATTGCTTATTATCTTTAAAGCTATAACATACTCAATCGCAGCTACCGCTGTAATGCAGCAGCTGATTGAAACTGAAATTCATTTCAGACTGCTTGCTGTGACTTGGATGATTCATATGCTTTTGATAGGCGGATCACGTTTTTGCTGGAGAATGGTCCGTGATACATACATAAGCAAATCAAGCAGCAAGAAAAGAACATTAATAATCGGTGCAGGTTCAGCAGGAACTATGGTCGCAAGGCAACTGAAAAAGAGTGCCGATACCGATATGTATCCAGTTGCTTTTATTGATGATAATATCCACAAACAGAAACTTGATATTCTTGGCATTCCGGTTATCGGCGGTGTAAGTATAATAGAAGAGAAAGTCATTGAGCTTGAAATTGAAAATATTATCATTGCTATACCTTCTTTAAGTAAAAAAGGACTCCAGAAAATTTTCAATGAATGCTTAAAAACAAAAGCAAAAACACAAATCATTCCCATGCTTGAAGATTTAATCACCGGTAAAGTTTCTGTCAATCAAATCCGCGAAGTCCGAGTAGAAGATCTTTTAGGACGCAAACCGGTTGAACTCGACATAGAAAGCATTTCTGAAAACATTTCAGGAAAAGTCGTCCTCGTTACAGGAGCTGGCGGATCAATTGGATCTGAAATTTGCAGACAGATTACAAAGTTTAAACCAAGCAAACTAGTGCTTTTGGGTCACGGAGAAAACAGCATATACTCCATCGAAATGGAACTTAGAGCAGAAGCGGAAGATCATCAAATTGAACTTGTCACCGAAATAGCAGATCTTCAAGATGAGAAAAAAATGTTTGATGTCATGGGCAGGCATCAGCCATATATTGTGTACCATGCAGCCGCCCATAAACATGTTCCGCTTATGGAACGGAATCCAGAAGAAGCTGTTAAAAATAACATTATAGGAACACGCAATGCTGCAAGTGCAGCAAGATGGGCGGGCGTTGAAGTTTTTGTCATGGTTTCAACGGATAAAGCTGTAAATCCCACTAGCGTCATGGGTGCAACTAAAAAACTTGCTGAAATGCTGGTCCAGCACTTTGACCAGATTAGTAAGACGAAGTTTGTAGCCGTCCGCTTTGGAAATGTTTTAGGAAGCAGAGGCAGCGTTATACCGCTTTTTAAGAAGCAAATAGAAAAAGGCGGTCCAGTTACGATCACGCATCCTGATATGGTCCGTTATTTTATGACCATTCCAGAAGCTTCACGGCTTGTCTTACAGGCAGGAGCTCTCGCACAGGGCGGAGAAATCTTTGTTCTTGATATGGGTGAGCCTGTGAAAATTATTGATCTTGCTAAAAACCTCATCAAAATGTCAGGTCATTCAATGGATGACATTGGAATTGAGGTCACCGGTATGAGGCCTGGAGAAAAGCTGTTTGAAGAATTGCTCAAAGATGACGAAGTGCATGAACAGCAAGTGTATCCGAAGATTTATGTAGGGAAAACAGTTACTCTTTATGTAGAAGAAATCCAACAAATTATTGATAATTTTTCGGAAATGGAGAAAAACGAATTGCGCGAACAGCTGTTAGATCTCGCCAATCATCGTGTTCCAGAAAAAGAACTTTTATCGATTCCTAGTTAAAAGGAGATTACTTATGAAAGTTAAAAAAGCCATTATTCCGGCAGCAGGACTTGGCACAAGATTTCTGCCGGCAACAAAAGCGATGCCGAAAGAAATGCTGCCAATCGTTGATAAGCCGACCATTCAATACATTGTCGAAGAAGCAGTAGAATCAGGGATTGAAGATATTATCATTGTAACCGGTAAAGGAAAAAGAGCGATTGAAGATCACTTCGATAACTCATTTGAACTTGAACAAAACTTATTAGAGAAGGGCAAACTAGAGCTGCTGAATGAAGTCCAAAAATCTTCCAAACTTGTTGATATTCATTATATACGTCAAAAAGAACCAAAAGGACTCGGGCATGCGATCTGGTGCGCACGTAAATTCATTGGAAATGAACCATTTGCTGTCTTACTCGGTGATGATATTGTTGCAGCTGAAAAACCTTGTCTAAAACAAATGATTGAACAATACGAACGCTATAATGCCTCAATTATTGGCGTGCAGCATGTTACAAATGAAGAGGTTTCCAGGTATGGAATTGTTGATGGCTCTAAAATCAGCGACCGTTTTTACAATGTGAACCATTTAGTAGAAAAGCCGAAGATGGAAAAAGCACCTTCAAATTTAGCCATCTTAGGCAGATATATTTTAAGCCCGAAAATCTTTGATCTATTAAACAATCAAAAGCCAGGAGCCGGCGGAGAAATCCAGCTTACAGATGCCATCGCCGCTCTTAATCAGATTGAAGCCGTGTATGCTTATGACTTTGAAGGCATCCGCTATGACGTTGGTGAAAAACTCGGCTTCATCAAGACAACCATTGAATTTGCACTTAAACACTGCGAATTGAAATACGATCTTCTTCATTACTTATCAGACCTAATGGAAAAAGAGTTCTCAAAAAAATAATAAAACAAAAACATTCGTGCTGACGAGTGTTTTTTGTTTGAGCAGGGTGATAAAAATGCCTGACAAAGTGCTTTTTACGGCAACGGTCGATTACCACTTTAAAAGCTTTCATCTTCCAATCCTAAAATGGTTCAAAGAACAAGGCTGGGAAGTTCATGTAGCTGCACTCGGTAATATTGAACTTCCATACATTGACCAGAAATACAACCTGCCCATTCAACGGTCTCCTTTTAATAGTAGAAACTCGGTTGCATACAGTCGATTAAAGGACATCATTAATGAAAATAACTACAGTATCATTCACTGCCATACACCTGTTGGAGGTGTCCTCACTAGACTGGCTGCAAGAGAAGCACGGAAAAAAGGAACAAAAGTTATCTACACGGCACACGGCTTTCACTTTTGCAAAGGTGCGCCGCTTCAAAATTGGCTGACTTTTTACCCAATCGAAAAATGGCTTTCAGCTTATACGGATTGTCTGATTACGATTAATGAAGAAGATTACCTTCTGGCAATGGAAAGGCGATTTGCAGCGGGAAAAGTTGAACACGTTCATGGAGTAGGGGTAGACACTGAAAAGTTCAAACCGATTTCGGAAAATGAAAAAATGATAAGAAGAAAAACATTCGGAATGGAGCAAGATGACTTCATTCTGTTCTACGCAGCAGAGTTTAACAAGAATAAGAACCAGCAATTTTTGCTGCATGCCATGTCTAGATTAAAAGATAACCTCCTAAACGCTAAACTACTCTTGGCTGGCGAAGGAGCTCTTTTAGAAGAATGTAAACAGCTTGCTAAAACGCTCAGAATCGAGGAAGTGGTTCATTTCTTAGGATTCAGAAAAGATATTGATTCCATCTTGCCAATGTGTGATTTAGCAGTAGGATCAAGTCTTCGTGAAGGACTGCCGGTCAATATTATGGAGGCTATGGCCTGTGGACTACCTGTTGTTGCAACGGAGAATCGGGGGCATGGGGAGCTGGTGGAGGATGGGGTGAATGGATATCTTATAAAGAATCAAGATGTTCAGCTGTTTTCCAATAGAATCACTGAAATCGCACATTCAAAAATGTTACATCGAAATTTAGGGTTGATGAGCATAAAGAGATTAAACCAATATGACTTGTCTAGTGTCAGTTATGAACTTTCAGAAATCTACTCCAGATACATGTTGAGGGATACCGATGAAACCAAAGATCAGTATAATCGTGCCTATATATAATGTTGAAAAATATTTATCCAGATGCTTGGATAGTCTTCTTTTACAGACATTTAAAGATTTTGAGATTATAGCCATCAATGATGGTTCAACAGATTCAAGCGGAAGTATTTTAGATGATTATGCTAAAAAACATAATGAAATTGTTGCTATACACAAAAAAAATAATGGAGTATCTTCAGCACGTAATGATGGATTGCAAAAAGCAATGGGAACATATATTGGATTTGTTGATCCGGATGATTGGATTGAAGAAAGAATGTACGAAGCCCTTTATCTAACTGCAGAACAAGAACAAGCTGATATCGTCATGTGTTCGTACATTCGTGAATTTGGTACCCATTCAAAAGAAAAGATTTTCGAAGAAGCTCACTATAGAAAATATGTTCATATGGAATTGAAAACGAAAATGCTAAGAAGGCTTATTGGTCCGATTGAAAAAGAAGTATCCAATCCAGAATATTTAGATGCATGGGGTACTGTTTGGTCGAAGCTTTATAAAGCGGAACTGATTAAACAAAATAAACTTGAATTTGTTGATCTTAAAGAAATAGGAAGTAATGAAGACACATTGTTTAATATTCAAGCTTTTTATCATGCAAATTCTTTTGTATTCTTAAATCAGCCTTTATATCATTACTGGCGCGTGAACGAGACATCTGTTACATCAACATATAATAAGAAATTGGTTCATCAATTTGGAACACTCTATACTAAAATGGAAGATTTCCTTCAAGAAAAAAAACTCAGCGGAGAGTTTCAAACAGCATTAACGAACAGAATCAGCATAAATACACTTGGATTAGGATTGAATACCATTAGCAGAGGAAACTCAAACTCAATCATAAAAAAAACAATCGAATTAAATCAAGTTTTAAAAAGCAAGCATATAAAACGTTCATTGGACCAATTCGACATGCAGCACTGTCCAATTGTTTGGAAAACGTTTTTTTTCTTTGCAAAAAACCGCATTGTATTAGGATTATTTATGATGTTAACATCCATAGAATTTCTAAGAAAAACGGTGCGTTAGGAGGGATTAAGATGAAACCGATGCGTGTTTTGCAGGTAGTTACTATCATGAATCGCGGTGGTCTTGAAACGATGCTGATGAACTATTACAGGAAGATGGATAGGAGCAAGATTCAATTTGATTTTATGGTTCACCGTATGGAAAGAGGCCATTATGATGATGAGATTGAAAGATTAGGCGGACATATATATCGAATGCCTCAAATACGGCCTGGGAATTACAGAAAATACTTTCATTCATTAAAAGATTTCTTTTCAAAGAATAGAGAGTATAGAGTTGTCCATGCTCATAACAATGAAAACAGCAGTTTTGTTTTAAGAGCAGCAAAGAAGGCAGGGGTACCGAGCAGAATTGCTCATAGTCATTTAAGTGATTTAGGAATTGATCTGAAACTGCCATTTCGCCTTTATGCCCGATATTATATGAAAGATAATCCAACACAATTCTTTGCCTGCTCTAAAAAAGCGGGTCAATGGCTTTTCGGAGAGAGGAAAGATATTACGGTTCTCAATAATGCAGTAAACGTGACTGACTTTCAGTTTAATCAAGAAGTAGAATCTGAATTACGAAAGGAACTGAACATTGGAAATCAATTAGTAATAGGTCATATAGGAAGATTCAATAAACAAAAGAATCATGAATTTTTAATCGATGTGTTTAAATCTATTCACGATAGAATGCCAAACTCTTTTCTGCTTTTAGCAGGTGAAGGCCATTTGCGTCAATCCATAGAAGAAAAAGTGAAAAGACTGGGCCTTTCACAGAATGTTCATTTCCTTGGAGTTCGTAAAGATATACAAAAACTTATGCAGGCAATGGACGTATTTCTTTTTCCATCACTATTCGAAGGATTGCCGGTTGTTTTAGTAGAAGCACAAGCAGCAGGCTTAAAGTCGTTTGTTTCAAATACGATTACAGAAGAAACAAATGTTACTGGGCAGCTAGAGTTTTTAAGTCTTAAAGATCCATCTGAAAGCTGGGCAAAAAAGATTTTATCAGCCACATATGAACATAAAAACACTTTAAAAGTCTTGCGTGAAAAGGGTTATGATACATCAACCATGTCACATTGGCTAACAGAATTCTACTTTAATCAATCTAGTTAAGAAGTGGGGGTATAATACTTGAAACCAAGCTTAACAGTCTTTACACCTACTTATAACCGGGCCTACACTCTGCATCTATGTTATGAAAGTCTAATGAGACAAACAAGCAAAGATTTTGTTTGGCTCATTATTGACGATGGATCTTCAGATGGCACAAAGGAATTAATAAAAAAGTGGAAAAATGAAAACGCAGTTCCAATTATATATCACTACCAAGAAAATCAAGGCATGCATGGTGCACATAATGCAGCATACGAAAGAATCGAAACAGAATTAAACGTGTGCATTGATTCTGATGATTACATGGCTGACGATGCAGTAGAAAAAATCGTTCAATTGTGGAAAAAACATGGTAGTGAAAAATTTGCAGGTATTGTCGGTCTTGATGCCACTCCAGATGGAAAAATAATTGGTACAAAGATGCCTGATGATTTGAATGAGTCTACTCTTTCTGGATTATATGGAAAGCATAAGGTAAGAGGTGACAAGAAATTAGTATACAGGACGGAACTTACAACAAAAACACCGCCATATCCAATCTTTTCAGGTGAAAAATATTGTCCATTAAGTTATAAATATCTGCTTATTGACCAGATGTGTCCCTTACTTATCTTAAATGAAATTTTGTGTCATGTGGAGTACTTACCTGATGGGTCGAGTTTGAATATGATTAATCAGTATAAAAAAAATCCTAATGGATTTGCTTTTTTTAGAAAAACTGGTATTCAATTTTCACCAACTTGGAAAGATAGGTTCAGAGAATCAGTACATTATGTTTCCAGCAGTCTGATGATTAAGAATAAACGGTTTTTATTTGAGTCTCCTAGAAAATTTGTAACATTACTTGCAACACCATTAGGAATACTCCTCTATTTTTATTTAACAAATACTGATAAAAAAACAGTGATTCATACAAATAGCTAGATTGAAAGGAAAGAAAGCATGACGGTTATGTGGATGAATTTAGGTTTTGTTTATTTATTTTCTTTTTTTTCGAGGTATTTTATTACTCAGCCAGTTACACAGTTTAATTATGTAAAACCAAATAAATTCTTCATTACTTTAGTGATAGCATCGCTTGTAATGGTGGCAGGGCTGCAAAAAAATATTGGTGATACTTATTTTTACATGCATTCTTTTGCTGTGAATGAGTTAACGTGGGGAAACATAGATTATACCGGAGATTTTGGATTTAATATCTATCAAATGATTTTGCAGGGTTTTTCTAATGATCCGCAGATCTTAATTTTTACAACCGCACTTATAACAAATTTATTAATCGTCATCGTTCTATATAAGTATTCAAGAATTATTGAACTTAGTATATACGTCTATATTGCTTCAGGAATGTTTACTACATCTATGAATGGGATTAGACAGTATCTGGCAGCAGCTATTGTTTTTACAGCTACAAAATATCTTTTAAGTGGTAATTTTAAGAAATATTTCTTAGTCATTCTTTTTGCTTCTAGCATTCATAAAAGCGCATTAGTCCTGCTTCCAATCTACTTTATTGTAAGAAGAGAAGCGTGGACACAAGTGACGTTTGCTTTACTGGGTTTTGCAATTTTAATTGTTATTGGTTTTAATGAATTTTCTCAGATCCTTTTTTCTGCTATAAGTGATTCACAGTATGGACAATACAGCGAATTTGCAGAGGGTGGTGCAAGCAAAATACGAGTCTTTGTAAATGCTGTGCCAGTTATTATCGCTTTCCTTGGCAGAGAGAAATTAAGGCAGCTTTGGCCAAAGAGTGATTACATTGTTAATTTATCCATTATCAGTGTCATTTTTATGATTATCGCTTCTCAAAACTGGATCTTTGCAAGGTTTAACATTTACTTTGGGTTATATAATTTAATTTTACTCTCATGGGTAGTAAAGCTCTTTCACAAAAAACATGAAAGAGTTATTTATTATGGAATACTGGTTTGTTACTTTCTGTATTTTTATTATGAACATGTTATTGGTTTTGGCTTGATATATGAAAGTGATTACCTGAATTTCTAAAAGTACCAATTAAGAAATATTTCTTTAGCAGAAAGGAGCTAAGCGATGGAAAGAGATGAAATTATAATTGATGCTCCTATTATTCCAAAAGTGATCCATTATTGCTGGTTCGGTAAGAAAGATAAACCCGCCATCATAAAAAAATGCATTCAAAGCTGGAGAAAGAAACTAGTTGGCTATGAAATTATTGAATGGAACGAAGATAACTTTGATATTCAATTTATCTCATACGTTAAAGAAGCGTATGATGCAGGAAAATATGCCTTCGTAAGTGATTACGTGAGAGTATACGCACTGTATCACCATGGAGGCATATATTTAGATACAGATGTGGAGGTTTTTAAACCATTTGATGATAAAATGCTCTGTCATGAATCTTTTTGGGGTTTTGAGCAGGAGAACTTTATAGCAACCAGTACAATAGGAGCTGTAAAAGGAAACAGGTTTATTAAAAATTTTCTTGATTCATATGAAAATAAAAGATTTCTTAAAGAAGACGGTTCTTATGATAGTTTAACAAATGTTGCTGTCGTTACTAAATTATTGGAAAGCAAAAAATTAATGTTGAATGGAGAATATCAAGTGATAAATGGGATAGGTGCATTTTATCCTCAGACATACTTTTCTCCATATGATTATATTAATAGCAGAAAATTTATAAGTGAGAATACCTTTACGATCCACTATTTTTATAAGAGCTGGCTTCCACTTAGGGCTAAGGTAAAAGGATACATTAAGTTCAGTGCTGCACGAATAATAGGCGGAAACAATATTGCTAAATTAAGAAAAATATTTTCTTAAGGAGTATTTAAAATGCTTCAAATTGTAAAAAAAGTATTTAAAGAGGTCAAAACACAGTCAAAAAGTCGTGGACCATTTATTAGCTTTTTAATGAATGTATCTCATTTTAACGGCGTAGTTAGGGGCTCTTTCTACAAAATCATTTACTTTAAAAATATCAAAAGTTCGCTTTTCTCACTTCAACAAAACAGTAAAATTGAAATCTTTAATAAAAACTCTCAACTAAGAATTGGAAAGTTTGTATTTATTAGAAAAAATGCCAGTATACGTATGGATTTTAATGGGAGTCTGGACATTGGAGATAAAGTATTTATTAATGATAATTGTAATATTAATTGCATTAATAAAATCACAATTGGCAGAAAGACTAAAATTGCTCCAAACGTCTGCATTAACGATCATGATCATAATTATAAAAATTCCGATAACCAGCACCTGCTGAAGGGTGAGGTAATAATTGGAGAGAACGTTTGGATTGGAGCAAATGTCGTGATCTTAAAAGATACCTGGATTGGAGACAATTCGGTAATTGCTGCAGGCAGCGTAGTTAAAGGAGTTGTCCCTGAAAATACACTCTTCTTAAATGAAAGAACGAATAAATTTAAGAGCTTTAAGCAAAAAGTCGTTGCTACATAAATCTGTATTTACAAAGAGGATGCCATGAAAAAAGATATTATTATTTGCTTGTATGATATGGAGATAGGCGGGATAGAAAGAAGCTTAATTAATATGCTCGAAAATTTTGATTATGAACAATTTAATGTCGACCTTCATATTTTTGAACACAAAGGCGACTTTATGAAACTCATACCAAAACAGGTTAACGTATTGCCCCAAATAGATAAATATGCTGTTTTTCGAAAGCCGATTGTTCAATGTTTGAGAGAAGGACACATTATTACTTCTTCAATCAGAATTCTCAGCAAATCTGTTTCTAAAATTAAAGCTAAAGTTAGTAAATTAGATGAAGGCTCTGCATACATCCAAATGCAATTGGCTATTAAATTTTCTTCACACATCTTGCCTAAATTAAAGAAACAATACGATTTGGCCATAAGCTACGCATGGCCTCATGATATAGTTGCAAACAGAATTACAGCAAATAAAAAAATTGCCTGGATCCACACAGATTATAGCAGCATAGAGATAGACAATAATATTGATTTAAAAACTTGGTTAAAATTTGATAATATTGCTTCAATCTCTAAAGATTGCACAAGTGCTTTTCTAAAAATGTATCCTTCTTTAAAGGAGAAAATTGTTTTAATCGAGAACATCACTTCACCAGAATTTATCAACCGTATGTCTAAATCCCCTGGTATAGAACAATTCGAATTAAAAGAACATCATTTTAATTTATTATCTGTCGGCAGATATTCTTATGTTAAAGGATTTGACATGGCTATAAAGGCACTAAAAAGACTTCATGATAAGGGGTATACCAATATTAAGTGGTACGTTATTGGTTATGGGGGAAGTGAAGCGGAATTATTACAGCTTATAAAAGAAAATGGACTAGAGAAAAGCTTTAAATTGCTTGGAAAAAAAGATAATCCTTACCCTTATATAAAAGCATGTGATCTTTATGTTCAGCCATCAAGATATGAAGGTAAATCGGTTACGGTAACAGAGGCGAAAATTTTGGGGAAGCCAATTCTTATTACTCGTTATCCAACGGCAAGCAGCCAGATAGAGCACGGGGTTGAGGGCTTCATATGTGAATTGAGTGTTGAAGGATTAGTAAAAGATATAGAAGTATTATATCTTGATACAAATATGAGATTAACTTTAAAAAATAACCTTTTGAAGATAAATCTTAGTAATGCAGATCAGTTAGATAAGCTTTACAAAATTGTAAACATATAATAGGTGATAAGATTATGAGTTTAAAAGTTAGTGTCATTGTGCCTGTATATAACTCAGAAGAATATTTACTTGAATGTATAGAATCACTCTTAAGTCAAACTCTTAAAGAGTGTGAATTTATTTTTGTGAATGATGGATCGAATGACAAAAGCAAAGAGATAATTGAGAAATATTCAATTAATGATCATAGGATAAAATTACTTAATCAAACAAACAAAGGTGTTAGTAAAGCGAGAAATTTAGGGTTAAGTGTTGCCAAAGGTGAGTATGTGGGGTTTGTAGATGCTGATGATTTTGTGAAAAAAGATTCTTTTGAAGTTTTATATAATAATGCGATTAAAAAAAATTATGATGTAATAATCTCAAACTTTGAAAGTATAAGCAATTCAGGAAAATTTACAGTATCTAGCCCACTTAAATTAAATACTACTTATTCTAGGAATGATATTCTCAATGAAATAATACCTCTTTTAATTGAATCGGATCATCTAAACTCCGTTTGGAATAAAATATACAAAAGGGAAATTATTTCAAATAACAACATTCTATTTCCAGACCATCTTTCACTTGGAGAAGATGGGATTTTTAATTTACTTTTTTTTAAAAGTGCTAGAAGTGGAAAGTATATAAATTATAGTGGTTATTATTATAGAGAAGTACATGGTAGTGCCACTCGAAATATAATAAAAAAGGATTATTTTAAGAGAGAAATTGATTTATTTATAATGGATTTGCCGTTTAAAGAAATTATACAAGATGAAGATAGAGTTACATCACTTAAATGTAAAAAGCTAATTAATAATACGATTTCTCTCATACATGTATACCTATCTCCTAATAATGAATTAAGTCCTATAAAGAGATATAAATATGTTAGAAGAATGGTTAATAACTCTGCAATAAAGGAGGCTCTTTCTACTTATTCACTAAAATATTCCAGAGAACTAGGAAGATATAATAAATCGATATTAACCATGATTAAACTTAAGTCCATTATAGGTTTATTTTTTTTGGTTTTTTACAGCAATTATCGAAATAGATAAGAGGGTGTTAATATGAATATTTTTATGTACGCTCACGCAGGCAGTCCAAACAGAGGATGCGAAGCAATTGTCCGCTCTTCTGCAACAATTATTAAAGAAAAGCTGGACGGTTCTAAAGTTTATTTAGCTTCATACAGACCTGAGACAGATCAAATAATCAGCAACTTAGACGGAATTTATGATGGATCAAATACTGAAATAAAAAAATTTTCAATAGCCTGGGCTGTATCTTCTTTAAGAGTGAAGTTATTTAAAGATGAATCCTATGCTTTCGGTAAGATACATGAAAAGGTAATAAAGCAAATTAAGAATAAGGACATTTGTCTTTCTATTGGCGGAGATAATTATTGTTATGGTGAACAGCCAGGATGGTATGAGGTTAATAAAAGAGTGAAAGCTCAAGGTAAAAAACTTGTCTTATGGGGATGTTCAATTGGAGAAGAAGATATGTCTCCAAGGAAATTGGAAGATCTGAGATTATTTGATCTTATTTTGGCAAGGGAGTCTTTAACATACAATATGCTGCTTGGAAAAGGTCTTCATAACGTAAGATTAGTTGCTGATCCCGCATTTACAATGGAAAAAGAGGAATTAGAGCTTCCAAAAGGCTGGCAGGAAGGTAATACGGTTGGTCTGAATTTTAGTCCTCTTGTTTGGAAGCGGAATAAACAATCTCTGCATGCCGTTAAAGATCTTATTAATCATATTCTTGCTGAAACTACTATGACCATTGCTTTAACACCTCATGTGATAGACGAAGGAAACAATGATCATGAAATTTTATTAAAATATTTTGAGGAATACAAACACACTGGTAGAGTTATTATTTTACCTGATAATCTAAATGCCATTCAATACAAAGGCTATATTGCCAGAATGCGGTTCTTTATAGGGGCAAGGACTCATGCAACAATAGCAGCTTATTCAAACTGTGTTCCTACTATGGTCTTAGGATACTCTGTTAAATCTAAAGGAATTGCAAAGGACATATTCGGAGAAGAAAAGCTGGTACTGAACATAAATGAAATCTCAGATTCCAGTAAGCTATTAAATTCTTTCAACGAAATGCTGTCAAATGAAAAAGAACTGATTGATAAGTTAAAAGAGTCTGTTCCAATAATTAAAAAAATGTCATATAAAGCAGTAGGTTATTTAAATGAGATTTCTGGAAATTAGGGGTTGCTTATGAAGAAGAACTTATTATTTGTTATTCCCGGCTTGGGTGCGGGGGGTGGAGAAAAAAGTTTAGTTAACCTGTTGTCTCTAATTGATTTTAACAAGTTTAATGTAGAAATTTATTTACTAAGTAATGAGAAAGGTTTAAATTACCATTTCCTCCCAAAAGAAGTTGTGCATTTAGCATTATTAAATGAGCATAGAATTTTCACTTCACGATTATTGATTTCAATTGTTGGTTTTATTAAAGCTAAAAAATATAAATTAGCTTTAAAAAGAATTATGTTTTCCGTTCAAAATAGGTTAATTAAGAATAATGCTTTTGCTGAACAACAAAGTTGGAAATATGTAAGTTCTTCAATTCAACCATTAACAAAAAAATACGATGTAGCTATAGGCTATCTTGAAAAATCCTCTGTCTATTTTATCGTTGATAAGGTATGTGCGGATAAAAAAATAGGATGGATCCATACAAATTACGATGATTCTGGGATGAATAAAAACTATGATTATCCTTACTTTAAGCAACTTAATTATATTGTAACAGTTTCTGAAGAATGTGCAGCTTCACTAATAAATAATTTTAATAATCTTAAAACTAAAATAAAAGTGATTTATAACATTGTCTCCCCGAGTAACGTTCTATTTCTAGCTCAAAAAAAAACGAACACAACTCCCTTTAAATCTGATCACATAAACATTCTCACCGTAGCAAGATTAAGTTTTGAAAAAGGTGTAGATATGGCAATAGAATCTTGCAATATTTTGGTTAAAAAAGGCTATAAAATAGTTTGGACAGTTTTAGGTGAAGGGCGTGAGCGAAAAAAATTACAGGAACTCATTGATAATTATGGACTGGGAGAAAACTTTTATCTTTTAGGAACTAAAGAAAATCCATATCCGTACTTTTCTGATGCAGATATTTATGTCCAGCCATCAAGGTACGAAGGTAAGTCAATTGCTATAGATGAAGCAAAAATCTTAAAGAAACCAATTGTTGTAACGAACTATAATAGCGCTAAAGATCAGATAAAGCATGGGAAAAATGGATTGATAGTTGATGTTTGTAAAGATGGTATTGCGAAAGGGATTGAAAATATGATAAGTGATAATAAAAAAAGAGACTTATTTATCAATAACCTAAGTCAAGAATCCTTAGGTACGGAAACCGAGATAACAAAACTTTATCAATTAATTGATAAGAGTAATGTTCAATGAAAACAAAAGTACTTTTAATTCAAAACAATCTTAATTGTGGTGGTGCAGAAAAGTCTTTAGTAACATTATTAAATACAATAAATTATAACAAATATCAAGTTGATCTATTTCTTTTTAAACACGAGGGTATTTTTTTGAAAAGTGTCCCTTCAGAAGTTAATTTACTTCCCGAATTAGAATATTACAAATATTTTGATATGAATTTTAAATTGTCTATAAAAAATTTATTGAAGAAAAAAAATTTTAATATAGCTTATTATCGAGTTATATTATCAATCTTACTTAAAATCAATGTTAACTCAGCAATTGTTGAACAGAAAATGTGGAAATATATTAGTAAAACTATACCAGAGTTTACAAATCAATATGATGTAGCAATTGGTTATCAAGAGAAAAATCCAGTTTACCTGTGTGTAGATAAAGTAAATGCAAAAAAGAAAATAGGCTGGATTCACACTGATATTAATAAACTTCAGATCGATAAAAAGAAAGAACTTGAATTTTTTCAAAAATTGGATTACATAGTGACCGTTTCTGAGGAATGCGCAAAATCTATTAAAGAAATATCACCTAAGTTATTTGATAAAATTAAGGTTATATACAACATTTTGTCACCTAAATTAATTAGTAATTTATCTAAGCTTGAGGTATTTGATGGTCCACAAAATAATGAAAATAGAGTCAATATCATAACAGTAGCTAGATTAGGAAATGAAAAAGGTATAGACTTAGCAATTAACTCTTGTAAAATATTGGTGGACAGAGGGTATCGTATCTATTGGTATGTGATTGGAGAAGGTAAGGAAAGAGATAATCTTAATTCGTTGATTAATAAACTAAATCTTAAGGAGAATTTCAAACTATTAGGGATAAGAGAAAATCCATATCCTTACATTGGAAAAGCAGATATTTATGTTCAACCTTCAAGATACGAAGGTAAATCAATTGCTTTGGATGAGGCAAAGATTCTCAGCAAACCTATTATTGTTACAAATTACACATCTTCTAAAGACCAAATAGATAATGAATGTGATGGACTTATTGTTGATATGAATGCATTAGCTATAGCTGAAGGAATTGAAAAATTGATAAACGATAACTCATTAAGAAATTCTTTATCAATTAACCTATTAAAGCAAAATCTTGGAACTGAAAACGAAATCAACAAACTCTATAATCTTTTGAGTATTTAACGACACAAATCAATTTATCTTGGAGGTAAATATGATTAGAAGTATATTCAATACTATTAGGAAAAGGATTGGAGGTATATCCCCTGGACAATTAACCATTGGAGCTTGCATCCAACAAGGAATGAAGGTAGGAGAAAATTGTCATGGGTTAGTTGCAAGTACCATTGACTATGCTCACTGCTGATTAATTGAAATTGGAAATAATGTTACGTTTGCACCTCAAGTTTACCTATTAGCCCGCGATGAAAGTACTAAAAGATATTTGTACTACACAAAAATTGCAAAGATTAAGATAGAAGATAATGTATTTCTTGGAGCAAGAGCATTAATCATGCCAGGGGTTACAATAGGTAAAGATTTAATTATCGCTGCAGGAAGTGTTGTGACGAAATCTGTTCCTATAGATTCTGTTGTTTGTAGTAATCCTGCAAAGATAATGCAAAATACAGAAAATTATATCGCTAAGTATAAAAATATTATTAGGAATTCTATCTTATATAATACAAACTGGACTATTGGCGGAAAAAATTCGAATGAAATGTATGAAAAAATGAATCAAGAAATGGGAGACCAATGGGCTTATAAATAAGAAATGAGAGGAATTGCAGGACTTATGGAATTGTTTCTATTAAGCATACTTTTAATTTGTTTAATTATAATATTGTTTGACTTAATTCCGGCTCTTCATACTTGGAGCCAAAGAATCCACATTGGCAGATATAGAAATGTACATGAATGGAATCAAGCAATATCTAAAAAAGGAATAGAGTGGCTAAAGAATACACCAAAAATTAAAGTGACCGATCAAACCAGATTTATTTTACTAGACATGCTAAAAGGGAACTATTCTAAAGATGCAATTCAGAATTGGCAAGAAGCTTCGCTACTCCTTGGATTTTCAGAAGATATTGAAGCGAAAAATGTTCAGGTTAAAAGAAAAGCAATCATTCAATACCTAAATCAAAAAATTAATAGTGATGGGTCTTGGATTAAGAAGCCACAATATGTAGATGCTGCGATACTCTCGTATGCGGTTATGAAACTTGATTTTATGGACACAGATAAATATAAACCTGCTTTTGACGAAACTTTGAATTTAATACTTTCTCATGTTGGTGAAGATGGTACAGTAGCTTACAGAAAATCTATGATTAAATACAGATATGTTGATACGATTGGGTTTATCTGTCCGTTTTTAATAAAATATGGAATTAAGTATAAAAATGATGAATGTATAAAGTTAGCAGTGAAACAGCTCAATAAATTTAGCGAATTTGGAATAAATAATACTCATAAGCTCCCTTTTCACGTATATCATGTTGATAATAAGGTACCTCTTGGACTTATGGGTTGGGGCAGAGGGCTCGGGTGGTATGCGATTGGACTGATTGATGCTTGGGATGAACTGCCTGATGATCATTTCTTAAAGCCTGGATTAGAAGTTCAAATTGTTTCCTTTGCAAGAGAAGCACTAAAATATCAAAACAGCAATGGAAGCTGGACTTGGACTGTAACTCGAACAGAAACAAGAGCAGATTCTTCTGCGACAGCAACATTAGGCTGGTTTATGCGAAAAGCAACGAAAATTAATATAATATCAGATGAATGTTCAGCAAGTGCAGAAAAAGCTATTTCGTATCTCATGCAAGTTACGAGAAAAAGTGGAGCTGTAGATTTTTCTCAAGGTGATACAAAAGATATAGGCGTGTATTCTACACTGTTTGATATCTTACCCTTTACTCAAGGTTTTGCCATACGGCTTGTTAATTACAATAATACTAACGTGAAAACAGAGGTTAATTTACATTAAAATTACAGTGTTTAAGAACAGCAGCCAAATTCTTAGATACTAATCCAGAGGTGCTTTTTTTCGCTGTTGTATTTACTAAATTAAAAAACGCTTATTAGGTAACAACATTTCACGTTACGTCGCACATTAAAACGGAGATCAGATATGAGGGTAAAAAATTCATTAATAAATATATCCGCAGGCTTAGGCAACCAAGTCATTATAACTCTTCTAAGCTTTGTTTCAAGAACAGTTTTTATCTATAGCTTAGGAATAGAGTACCTCGGTTTAAATGGCTTACTAACTAATGTTCTTGGAATGCTAACGCTGGTCGAAGCTGGATTTGGAGCCAGTATTATGTACAGTTTATATAAGCCTGTTGCAGACAATGATCATAAAAAAATAAGTGCATTAATGAATTTATACAAAAGAGTTTATTTGGTGATTGCTTTTGTAGTTCTTGCTCTGGGTTTGCTGCTTCTTCCGTTTTTAAGTTTTATTATTAAAGATACAAAAATTGAAAACGTTACGTTAATCTATCTTATTTTTCTATTGAATACTGTTCTGCCTTATCTATATGTACATAAAAGTTCTTTTTTGAATGTTTGCCAAAAAAATTATATTGTTACTGGCTTTTATACAGTTTCAGCCATTATATCAACTTTGCTCAAAATTTTTATTTTGCATTACACTCAAAATTATTTGTTGTTTTTAGCAATAGAAAGTTTCATTACATTTGTTACCTCGGTATCATTAGCTTTAGTAGTAAATAGGATGTATCCTTTCCTGAAAAGTAAATCTAGCCAGAAAATTGACAAGGATACAAAGGATCATATTATTAAAAATGTGAAAGCTATTATACTCCAGAATATTGGTGTTTTTCTTATTTTCGGTACAGATAATATCATTATTTCTTCTTTTGTGAGTGTAGCTGCTGTAGGATTGTACTCGAATTATCATATGCTCATTGAAATTTTTAGAACCTTTACCTATCAAATCTTTAACAATCTATATCACAGTATTGGAAACTTGGTGGCAAATGAAAGCAAGGAAAAAGTTTATCAAATCTTTAAAGTTACTATGTTTTTGAATTTTTGGCTGTATTCATTTTTTTCAATTGTAATATTTATCCTCATAGAGCCCTTTATTTCTTTGTGGATAGGATCTGATTATTTGTTAGGAACCGGGGTTCTAGTTGTTCTCATTATCCTTTTTTACGAAAGAGGGATGAGAAACTCAATAACTACTGTGAAGACAACAGCAGGGATTTTTCATGAAGATCGCTTTGTACCGCTTATTCAGGCTTTTATAAATCTATTCTTTTCAATTTTGCTGGTTAAACAATTAGGCCTAATTGGGGTTTTTATAGGAACCTTAATCAGTACAGTGCTTGTTCCTTTCTGGACTACTCCTTACTTTGTTTATAAAAGGTTTTTTAAAATATCTTTATGGAATTATTATAAGAGTTACACTTATTTCACTTTAATTGCAATCGCTGCTTGCTTATTAACCTACATTTTATCTAGCTTTATTCAAGCAGATACATTTTTAATGCTTGTTTTAAAAGGGTTTGTTTGTTTTATAGTACCAAATGGCTTATACATTTTATTTTTTAGAAAAACTGATGAATATATCTATCTGGCTAATATCTTAACAAGTTTGCTGAACAACCTTTCGAGAAAAATAAAAGGTAATCTGAAAAATTCTCAAATCAGCCGATATGACAGATGCATAGGAGGACGGGATGAAAAAAATCTTTGATGTAACCTTGGCATTTATTGCACTTATCATTCTTTTTATAGCAATTATCGTCATTGCTATATTGGTGAAGTACAAAATTGGTTCTCCAGTTATCTTTAAACAAGTTAGACCAGGATTAAATAAAAAACCATTTTCTCTTTACAAATTCCGCACGATGACGGATGAAAAAGATGAAAATGGTTTTTTATTATCTGATGAAGAAAGAATTACTTCATTTGGGCTGTTCCTGAGAAAATATAGTCTGGATGAATTACCTCAATTATTTAACGTTTTAAAAGGAGAACTAAGTTTAGTTGGTCCCAGACCATTACTGATGGAGTATCTGCCCTTGTATACGGAGGAACAGGCAAAAAGACATCTAGTTAGGCCGGGTATTACAGGCTGGGCTCAAATTAATGGCAGAAACGCTATATCATGGGAAGAAAAATTCGATTTGGATGTTTGGTATGTAAACAATCAAACCGTATTGCTGGATATGAAGATTTTACTTTTAACGATAATGAAAGTAATTAAGTCTGATGGTATCAATCAAGCTGGTTTTGCCACAATAGAAAGGTTTAAGGGAGCAGGACATGAGTGAAAAAGTGAAAATTGCTGTTATTGGGCAAGGGGGACACAGTAAAGTTGTTTGTGACATGATAATGGAGCAAAATAGTTACCAGATTACAGCAGTTCTTGATGATAAGTTTGAAGCAACTGAAGAATTTGAAGGCGTTATTTATGGTCAGGTCAAAATCTATCATGAACTTTTAAGTAAGTACCCTGATATTAAGTTTATTGTTGCTATTGGAGACAACAATATTCGTATGAAGATAGTAGAAGAGTTGAATCTGAGCCCAAATCAATTTGCCACTATCATTCATCCTGCGGCAATCGTAAGTCATTCTGCAAAAATAGGAGTAGGTACTGTATTAATGCCCGGCTGTATTGTAAATGCAAACACAAAAATTGGTGACCATTCCATAATAAACACAGGTTCTATTATAGAGCATGATAATTGTATTAAGGATTTCGTGCACATTTCTCCGAATGCAACTTTGACAGGAAGTGTGACTGCAGGTACTGGTTCTCATATTGGAGCTTCAGCTACCATTATTCCTAATAAAACAATCGGGGAATGGGCTATAGTTGGAGCCGGTTCAGTAGTGATTCATAATATCTCCAATCGCAGAACAGCTGTAGGGATTCCAGCGAGGTATCTAGATAAAAAGGACAGGAAGGAGAATTTAAATGAACAAAAGAATCTACTTGTCTCCTCCGCACATGAGCGGAAATGAACAGAAGTACATCAATCAGGCTTTTGAAAGCAATTGGATCGCTCCTCTAGGTCCTAATGTAAATGCATTTGAAAAAGAAATGGCAGACTATGTGGGAGCTCAAGGTGCTGTAGCACTGAGTTCAGGAACAGCAGCCATTCATTTAGCCATGAAACTATTGGAAGTAAAGAAGGAGGATTATGTTTTCTGCTCTACACTAACTTTTGTAGCGAGTGCAAATCCAATTCTTTATGAAAGGGCAATCCCTGTTTTTATAGATTCTGAACCCGACACGTGGAATATGTCTCCAGAAGCATTAAAACAAGCATTTCTTGATGCAGAAAAAAGAAATCAACTACCTAAGGCTGTCATTGTGGTAAACCTTTACGGTCAAATTGCTAAAATGGATGAAATTACAGCCATTTGTGACCTTTACGGTGTCCCAATTATCGAAGATGCAGCAGAATCACTTGGTTCCACATATAAAGGGAAAAACAGCGGGACTTTTGGTAAATTCGGTATTTTTTCCTTTAATGGAAATAAAATTATTACTACATCAGGTGGGGGAATGCTTGTTTCTGATGAAACAGAATTACTTGAAGAAGCCAGATTTCTTGCTGCACAAGCTAGAGACACAGCTCCTTATTATGAGCATAGTCAGACAGGTTACAATTATCGATTGAGTAACATCCTGGCAGGTATTGGGAGAGGTCAATTAGAGGTATTAGATGATCGAGTGAGGTCAAGAAGAGAAATCTTTGAATTGTACAAAGAACAATTTTCTGACCTTCCAGGAGTTCATTTAATGCCAGAGTTAGCTGAAACAAAATCTAATAGATGGCTTACAGCTTTAACTATAAATAAAGCAGAATTTGGAATGAATGCAGCTTCACTAATTCAATTGCTTGAAAAAGAGAACATTGAAGCGAGGCATGTTTGGAAACCATTGCATCTGCAGCCATTATTCAAAGAATCATTATTCTATCCTCACAGTGAAAAACATAGAATCTCGGAAGAATTATTTAATAAGGGTCTTTGTCTTCCATCAGGATCGGGAATGTCGAGAGATGATCAATTGATCATTATTAACTGTATTAAATCAGCCATAGTTACAAGTTCTATTGCCGGTTAAAATATGAAATCGTATAAATATTTATCAAACATCTCATATCTAATGAGATGTTTATTTTCAATTGAGAGAAGGAGCGGAGAATATTGAAAATTTTAGTGACAGGCGGAGCTGGATATATCGGAACTCATATTTGTGTGGAATTGCTCGATGCTGGGTTTGACATAGTTGTAGTTGACAATTTCTGCAATAGTCATCCTGAGGCCCTTGATCGTGTAAAGTTGATTACTGGCAAAGATTTTGTAAGTTATGATTGTGATTTAGGTCATAAGGAGGAAGTAGAAAAAGTTTTTTCTGAGAATGATATAACTGCTGTAATCCATCTTGCAGGGCTAAAAGCAGTTGGTGAATCCGTTACAATACCTTTAAGGTATTACCAGAATAACCTGATAAGCACGCTTAATCTTTGTGAAGTGATGGAAAAATATGAAGTCTATAATCTGGTTTTCAGTTCTTCTGCAACTGTTTATGGTACAAATGTTAGTATGCCACTTAAAGAGGAATTACCTTTGCAAGCAACTAATCCATACGGACGAACAAAATTGATGTCAGAAGAAATTCTAAGAGATTTGGGAACTTCAAATAGTAGATGGAGTATTTCAATTTTAAGGTACTTCAATCCTGTTGGTGCACACATCAGCGGCCTAATAGGCGAGGACCCGAATGGTATACCAAATAATCTTGTTCCATATATCACACAAGTAGCAGTTGGAAAGCTGAAAGAATTAAGCGTATTCGGCAACAATTATCCAACCCCAGATGGCACTGGCATTAGAGACTATATCCATGTTGTTGACTTAGCTGAAGGTCACTTAAAAGCTTTAGAGAAAACATTAATAACTAACGGTGTTGAGTCCTATAATCTTGGTACTGGAAGCGGATCAAGCGTTTTAGAAGTAATTAATGTATTTGAGAACGTATCCCAAAAGAAGATCCCTTTTACTGTTACAGATCGCAGAAAAGGAGATATTGCCATTAGTTATGCAAATTCAGAAAAAGCAGAAGCAGAGTTAAACTGGAAAGCAGCTAAATCTCTCCATGATATGATTGAAGATTCTTGGAGGTGGCAAATAAGGAATCCCAATGGATACTCAGACCCAGTAAAAGTATTACAGCCTTAATAGCTGTGCAAAATTATTGCTTATTAACCATCTTTCTACAAAAAAACGTTGTGTTCTTTTTAAAAGTATAGTATCGTTCTTAATATAGAATGTAATTAATATTCGAGTCTTTAGTACTATGTGAAATAGTTAGTCTGTTGTCTCAAATGAAAGTAATTAAAATCTTTTCGTTCTTTATTGAGAATGAATTAAGGGTGTAATAATGAGCGCTATCACAGGAATTTACCAGTTTAATAATGCTCCGATAAAACATGATCATGTGAGAGTAATGATGGCTGGATTCAATAATTTTCCGTCTGATGATATCCAAATATGGATAAATCAGCATATATTTTTGGGATGTCATGCTCAATGGATAACTCCAGAGTCGATCTGTGAAGTTTTACCTTATTATGATTCAACAAGAAAACTGGCGATAACAGCTGATGCGATCATTGATAATCGTGAGGATTTATTTAATAGGCTTGGAGTAAAGCAAGACCAAAGAAAAACGATGACAGATAGCGAATTAATCTTACTTTCCTATGAGAAATGGAAGGAGGATTCGCCAAAATATTTGGCAGGTGATTTTGCCTTTGTCATTTGGGATGAAAAACAGGAAATGATTTTTGGCGCAAGGGATTTCTCAGGAAGCAGAACTCTTTATTATTCTCACAGTAGTAATGAATTTTGCTTTAGCAGTACCATTAAACCTTTAATAAAAATAAGCCAAAATAAAAAGGAACTTAACGAGCAATGGATAGCTGAGTTTTTGGCTATTTCAGGCATGGTTGATACAGTAGACACTTCAATCACTCCCTACCATAATATTAATCAATTGCAGCCATCGCACAGTTTCATAGTTAAGAATGGAAAGGTATATACTCATCAATTTTGCACTTTGAGTGATTTTAAAACCATTCGCTATAAAAATGACAAAGATTACATTGAATCATTTAAGGAAGTTTTTCAAGAAGCGGTTTCATCACGTTTAAGATCACATAAGGAAATTGGCGCTCAATTAAGCGGTGGATTAGATTCTGGAGCAATTGTAGGATTTGCTTCTAGAGATTTAAAAAGGACTGGTAAAAAACTTTATACATATAGTTATGTACCTCCTGAAGATTTTGTTGACTTTACACCGAGAAACCTAATGCCAGATGAAACGCCTTTAATCAAATCAACTGTAAATTTTGTAGGCAATATTAAAGACAACTATCTTTCTTTTGAAGGAAGGGATCCCTACTCAGAGATAGATCCTTTTTTAGATGTTATGGAAATGCCTTATAAATTTTTCGAAAATTCATTTTGGCTTAAAGGAATGTTTGAAGAAGCTGCAAAAAATAATGTTGGAATTCTTTTAAATGGGGGAAGAGGGAATTTAACCATTTCATGGGGTTCTGCAATGGATTACTATTCCAGCCTTTTTAAGAAGTTAAAATGGATTAAATTAATGCGGGAACTTCATTTATATAGTCTAAACGTAGGGGGCAGCAGGTATAAAAGAATTCCCAGTATTGCTCAAACTGCATTTCCTGCACTTAATAAAATCTTACCAAGTAGATCACCTTATGAAATTCCTAATCCTTTGAATGATGACTTAGCCATTAAAACAAAAGTATATGAAAAACTTAAACATTATGGATTTGGAGATAATGGCTGGTTTCTTGATGATAATATTTTTAATCAAAGAAAAAGCCACTTTAAAGAGGTTTTTCACTGGAATGCCAGCAACACGCTTGCTTCTAAGTTATCTATGCATTACTCATTGTGGAAGCGGGATCCATCAAATGATTTGCGAGTAGTTCGCTATTGTTTATCTCTGCCGGAAGAGCAGTATGTACAAAACGGTTTAGATAGAGCTTTGATCAGAAATGCTACAAAAAACTATTTGCCAAATAATATCCGATTAAATCAAAAAGTAAGAGGTGTACAAGGGGCAGATTGGGTACACCGCATGAATAGTCAATGGAAGAAACTAAGAATTGAAATAGATGAAATGGTAAATGACCATAGTACAGAACACATTTTCAATGTTCCTGTTCTTAAAGAAGCCTCTGAGAATTTGAATTTTGGACCAATTCCAGAAAAGGCAATTGATCCAAATTATAAATCTTTAATGAGATGCTTAGTTGTATACCGGTTTATTAAAAATTTTATTTGAAGGGAGGTGAGAAAATGAAAAAAGAGTGGCAAGCTCCGGAATTAGAAGTTCTTGATGTGAAAATGACTATGGCTTCTACAGTGTGGGGACCTTATACTGATGAGGCTTATGTTCCAGGTGAAGAAGTGGATCCTAATAACCCAGGAACATGGAAGAGATTCACTAGCTAATACATGCATTTAAAATACTTATAACTTGCAATAATATGTTTGAAAGTCCCCTGCAACTTAACAGGGGACTTCATTCACAAGATTAATATAAGGATATTGGAGTGAGACATTTGAGTGAAGTAACAAGATATTTAGCTTTCGGATATACAATCTTTAGTGATATTAAATTTGAGGAGCTTCCATTTCATAAAGATCAAATTGCCTACCCTAAACTAAATATCTTATTAGTTGACTTAAGATGTGAGATGAAAAGATTTATTGAGAATGAAGAAGTTCAGTTTCTTATAACGGAGGAACAAGTGTGGCTTTTCATTCCAAACATAGCCGTTTTTTACATAGCGGGTGCCTGTACAATAAAAGTCCATATCTTAGATGAACAGAGAATGGATGTTGTAAAGATGTTTATTTTGGGAACTTGTATAGGCATCTGTCTGCTTCAAAACAAAATCCTGCCTCTACATGGAAGTGCCATTGAAATAAATGGAAAAGCCTATGCGTTTATTGGCCATTCCGGAGCTGGTAAGTCAACTCTTGCTTCTGCTTTTATTCAAAAGGGCTACAAACTTATCTCGGATGATGTAATACCTGTTAAATTAGATGACAGAAATATACCTGTTGTAATTCCAGCATATCCGCAACAAAAACTCTGGAAAGAAAGCTTAGATCAATTTGGAATTGATTCAATGCGCTTAACTCCTCTCTTTGAAAGGGAAACAAAGTTTGCAATTCCTGCAGGTGATCATTTTATAAACAAAGAGGTTCCATTAGGCGGGATTTTTGAGCTAACCAAAACAGCAGAAAATAATGTAATAGGAATTAATTCAATAACTAAATTGCTTGCATTTAAAACACTTTATTTGCATACGTATAGGAATTTCCTACTCAACGACATGTGTCTGTTAGATTGGCACTTTAAGTTTACTGCAAACATAATAGAGAGAACTTTTGTTTATCAGAATCATCAGACCGATTTCAAGGTTCACACCAAATGAACTAGTGAAGCAAGTTTTAGCAAATATACCTAAGGAGGAAATGCAAGTTGCAAACATTTAATCTTGAACTGCAAAGCATTGTCTGTCAAAAGCCTGGTTTTATAGTAAGTGATATGGATGGAGATAAAGTCATGATGAGTGTTGAAAACGGAAAATATTATAGTCTCGGATATGTAGGCGGAGAAATTTGGGATATTATTTCTGAACCAATCGTAATAGAAACACTTATTGAAAAACTTACTTCAAGTTATAAAGTTGAAGCTGCTCAGTGTAAAGAGCAAGTCGTTTCCTTTTTATCTTCTCTGCATAACGAGCATCTAATTATTATAAAAAATTAGGGGATATAAATGAATCGAGTTAAAAACATATTAACACTTAATAGACAAATGAAATTATTAATAGTGGAAGCTTTTATTTTTTTAGCGTTTGCCAGAGTAATTAAATGCCTGCCATTCTACAAAACTTCTAAATACCTAGGTGAAAGGAATAAAGAAACTTCAATAACATATTATGAGGCGAATTTAGATACTTTGAAAAATATATCTAGTGCCATCCATGTAGCTTCTAAGTATGCTCCATGGGAAACCATGTGCTTAGTAAGGGCAATTGCTTCGATGAAAATGCTTCAGCGCAGAGGGATTGAAAGTACATTATATTTGGGAACTTCTAGAAACAATTTAAAGGAACTAACGGCTCATGCTTGGCTTCGGAGCGGAAATTACTATGTTACAGGGGCAGATGAAAGGCATCTTTTTACTATTACATGTACATTTGCAAAACGATTTGGCTGAAATTAGGTGAAAATATGGAGAAAATAAAATTAAATACTGATCAACTATCCTATGAACTGACATTAATTCTTCAAATCATAAAAAATAAAAATGATGTGCTGAGAATTGACCCTGCCAAAAATATTGACTGGGACCTATTCGTCGAACTGGCTCTGCACCATCGTGTTTATACACTTCTTTATCCAAAGTTGAAATTAATTGACGGAGTTCCTACTAATATTTTGAATACCTTAGCATTTTTCTTCAAACAAAATTCAATTAATATGCTGCATCTTAGTGGACAAATGAAAAAAATCAGTCAATATCTTCTTGAAGAAAGTGTGGATGTGCTTTTTTTGAAGGGACCTGTATTGTCAGTAGATCTATATGGAGATCTTTCCCTTAGGACATCCAGCGATATTGATATACTTATCCCAATAGGTGATTTGCAAAAAGTTGACATGTTACTTACTAAAATAGGTTTTATAAAAGATGAATATATTACTAGTATTCTTGATGATTGGAAATGGAGACACCATCATGTCAATTATGAACACCCAGACACTGGAGTGAAATTAGAAGTGCACTGGAGACTCAATCCTGGCCCGGCTAAAGAGCCTCCTTTCATCAATTTATGGGAAAGGAAAAGAAAAAGCAGTTTAACAGATTATCCTATTTATTATCTGGGCAGAGAAGATCTTTTTATGTTTCTTTTAACTCATGGTGCAAGACATGGCTGGTCGAGGTTAAGATGGTTAATTGATATTGACAGGCTTTTAAAACAAAACGTGGACTGGATATTATTATTGAAGTTGTTAAGAAAGTACCAATATTCACATATTTACGGTAAAGCGATAATTTTAGCAAACTCTCTTCTTCAAACTCCTGTACCTAATCAATCTAAACAATTAATCACTAAACACACATTGAAATTAGCTGATCTTACTATATTCTATCTAGAGAGAATGGTTAACCTCCATTCACCGCCTTTACCTGAGGCTGTAGAAAAGTACCATGCCAGGTATCTATTTTTAATTAAGTCTCTCAGTCACAAAGCTCTTTATTTAGTAAGCTGTCTGTTTCCATATCCTAAGGATAAGGAAGTAATCAAGCTGCCATCCTGCATGCACTTCTTGTATATTCCCTTGAGACCTATAATATGGGCTATGAGAAAAAGCAGAAAAATTGCTTGAAGAGGGGAGGGGATTTTTATGGAGTCTGTGTCTTACTTTATGAAACAGCTTCACAAATTTGCAGGCAGATCACTCTATTACAGTTTTTTCGGAATGATTGTCATAGGCTTTTTAGATAGTATAGGAATTTTTTTACTAATTCCTTTATTATCAATAACAGGAATTTTTAACATAGAAACAAATCAGTCATTTCCCTTGTCAGATTTTTTTACCTTCTTCCAAACTTTTCCGCCAAAGTATAGTTTAATCATTGTATTGGGATTATACATATCTATTATCCTTGCGCAAAATATTTTTCAGCGTCAGCTGTCTTTGCTAAGCACATGTATACAACAGGGTTACCTAAGGCATTTAAAAGAAGAGGTTTATAGAGGACTATTACAGGCTAGCTGGAAATATTTTCTTTATAAGAGAAAATCCGATTTGAATAATATTATGACCTCAGAAATCAATAGAGTAGCTGGGGGGACTCATTTTTTTCTTCAGTTCATTGCTTCGCTTCTATTTACAGCAGTACAAGTAGCTATAGCCTTGTGGTTATCGCCTTTATTAACTGGGCTTGTCATATTTTTTGGAATTATATTAAGCTTCTTTTCCCGAAAATTGATTAAACAGTCCAAAAATCTTGGCGGGGAAACATATGAGTTATCAAAAGCATATTTCGCAGGTATATCTGATCATATGAATGGAATCAAAGATATTAAAAGCAATAACCTTGAAGGATTTCATTACAATTGGTTTAGAAATATATCAATTAAAATGGAATCAAATGTTAATGAATTGGCAAAAGTCAGGGCAAATTCACACTTTCTTTATAAAGTGTCATCTGGCATATTGATAGCAATATTTATGTACTTTGCTATCACACTGTTTTATGCAAAAACAGCAGAATTGATGCTTATTGTTCTAATCTTCTCAAGGCTATGGCCAAGATTTACTGGAATTCAGTCTGATTTAGAGCAAATTGCTGCCACTATTCCTTCGTTTAAAGCTCTTATTTCACTTTTAAATACCTGTGAAGAAGAAAGAGAAATCTTAAATTGGGATCAGAATTCAGAACATTCCTTAGAAGTTAATAAAGAAATAAAATGCACAAACGTAAGTTTCAGATATCATGAAAATGATTCTGAATACGCATTACGTAATATTAATCTGTCGATTCCGTCTAATCAAATGACAGCTATTGTAGGTCGTTCCGGTGCTGGGAAAAGTACACTTATCGATATCTTAATGGGATTAATGACGCCGAAAGAAGGGCTGGTGAGCATCGATGATACACCTTTAAGCGATAAAAACTTGTTGATGTTAAGGAGAACCATAAGTTATGTACCTCAAGATCCTTTCTTATTTAATACAACAATCAGGGAAAACCTGCTGCTCATTCGACAAGATGCTACAGATGAAGATATGTGGGAATCGCTGGAATTCTCTTCTGCAGCTGAGTTCGTAAAAAAACTGCCTAATGGGTTAGATACAATGATAGGTGATCGAGGTATCAGGCTTTCAGGAGGAGAGAGACAAAGAATCGTTTTAGCCAGGGCCATATTAAAAAAGCCTTCCATTTTAGTTTTAGATGAAGCAACGAGTGCTCTTGACACTGTCAATGAAGCTAAAATACAACAAGCTCTTACAAGAATAAAAGGAAAGATGACAATTATTGTAATCGCCCATCGAATGTCCACCATTAGAAATGCGGACCAAGTTATAGTTTTGGAGAACGGACAAGTTATACAGACCGGGGGATATAACCAGCTTACTCTGGATAAAAAAGGTATGTTCCGTCAGCTTCTAGGTGATCAGTTAAAGGCTAATTCTTAAGGCACTCAATCAAGAGTGCCTTTCACTGTGCGCCTGGCATGGGTGCAATCTATAGGGTGTGAGTCCCGAACTGCGAAGGCAGAAGTAGCAGTTAGCTTAACGCAAGGGTGTCCATGGTGACGTGGAATCTGAAGGAAGCGAGCGGCAAACCTCCGGTCTGAGGAACACGAACTTCATATGAGGCTATGGTATCGTTGGATGAGTTTGCAGTACAAAACAAAGTCCATTCTGCCGAAGGCGATATCTAGTAAATGAAGCAGATAGGTGGAGGGAAAGATTGCATTCTTACCCAGGGAGGTCTGACTGAAAAGCCGAGCACACTCGGTAACCTATTTAGCGATAAATAGCTGAACAGTCAGAAGTCAGCAGAAGTCATAGTACCAGTGGTATCTAGAGCCACTGGGAAGGACTGAATCAATTAAGAAGAATCAGCGCTTGGCGTACGTGTTGCTTGATGAAGCAGAAACATTATCCTTCCTAATGGAGGAAGTGGTGAATCCACGGGGGACATTAGAAGGGCTGAAAGCAACCCCACACAAGAAGAATGACTGATTCACGTAGGAGTTTGAAATCTATGATGGAACAAATCTTATCATATCAGAACGTTACGAGTGCACTCGAAAGAGTGGAACGAAATAAAGGAAGCCATGGGGTAGATGGGATGAGCGTACAAACCCTACGGCTTCATCTCATGGAACACTGGAATACTTTAAGAACCGAACTGATGAAAGGTACCTACCTTCCTCAACCCGTCCGTCGAGTCGAAATCCCGAAACCGAACGGCGGAGTAAGGAAGCTAGGAATCCCGACAGTGATAGATCGTTTCATCCAGCAGGCTATTGCGCAAGTACTCAACAAGGAGTTCGACCCTTCGTTCTCTAATCAAAGTTACGGTTTTAGACCCAATAAGCGTGGTCATGATGCAGTCCGACAAGCAAAACGCTATATCAAAGAAGGGTATAGATGGGTAGTGGACATCGATTTGGAGAAATTCTTCGACAAAGTGAATCATGACCGTCTTATGAGGATATTAAGTCACCGTATAAACGACCCAAAAGTTCTCCAACTAATACGCAGATATTTACAGTCAGGGGTCATGGAAAAAGGACTTGTCAGTCCTAACACGGAAGGTACTCCTCAAGGTGGGCCATTAAGCCCTCTCTTATCAAATATCGTTTTAGATGAACTTGATAAGGAACTTGAGATAAGAGGACTCCGGTTTGTCCGTTACGCGGATGACTGTAATATCTACGTTCGTTCGAAGAGAGCAGGAGAACGGATCATGAAAAGTATCACAACTTTCATTGAGAGGAAGCTCAAACTAAAAGTTAATCATGAGAAAAGTGCAGTAGACCGACCATGGAAACGTAAGTTTCTGGGTTTTACTTTCACCTTTCATCGAAAGAAACCAAAGATTCGAATCGCTAAACAGAGTATTCAACGTTTCAAACAGAGAATAAAAGAAATCACATCGAGAAAATGGTCTATCAGTATGAAAGACAGGTTGGAGAAGCTAAACCGTTATTTGGTGGGCTGGCTGGGGTACTATCAATTAGCGGATACCCCCTCGGTTCTAGCCAAGTTAGATGGATGGATTCGAAGAAGATTACGGATGATTCGATGGAAAGAATGGAAGAAAGTTAAAACAAAACATAGAAACTTAACGAAGTTAGGCATCAAACCTAATAAGGCATGGGAATGGGCTAATACTAGGGTCGGTTATTGGCGTATCGCTAAAAGTCCGATACTAGATAGAGCCCTTGATAACCACTACTGGTCAAATCAAGGGCTCAAAAGTCTGCTTACAAGGTATGAAACTTTACGTTCGACTTAATTGAAACCGCCGTATACCGAACGGTACGTACGGTGGTGTGAGAGGTCGGGGGTTAGTCACCCCCTCCTACTCGATTTAAAAAATATCTTTAGTCCAATCAACTTATTATTAAATTCATATTTTATATAAACTACTTTAATAAGAATTGATATGTTAACTATTCTTATTATGAAAGGGAAATTTGTATGTATTTAATAGAATTGGTGAGATGGAACATTACACAAGGAATTCCTAACAAACCTTATGCTAATACAGACTATATAAAAGCAGATGCTAATATACAAGGCATTAACAGCGCTATTCAGTATGCAAAAAACAACGGTTACTCTGGTGTTATCCTGCCAAAAGGCACATATGCAATTTGCTATCCTAAAGTAATAAAGATGGTAAGTAACTTTACATTTGATCTTAATGGATCTATATTAAAAGTTATTTACGATTCAGATAGAAAATCTCCGTTTGATACAAGAACAACTTCTGATTACTATAATTTTAGAGGTAATAGTATCGAATTCGACAATGTCAGTGATGCCCATTTGACTGGAGGGACTATCATTGGCTGCAGAGATGATAGAAGCTTCTCAAATGCTGCTCAGGAGCGGCGTATGGAACACACATATGGTGTGGTCTTTACAAAAAGCACAAGATATTGTTCTATAAAAAATTGTATTGTAAGAGATTATATGGGGGACAATGTTACATTTACTAGTTCATCTATAAGAGAACTTGCGGAATTTAATCTAGGCTTAACTTTAAATAACTTAGACTATACCTCTGGACAACCGATTTCTTCCTCGACCACTTTAGCCTCTTCTTTTATCACTATCCCAACTGATGCAGTATTTTCATCGTTCCTTATAGCTGGAGCTGGATATACGAGATTGACTGCTTTAACAACAAAAGATGTGGATGTCTTTTTTTACAAATCAGACAATTCTTTTATTGGAGTTTTGAAAAAAAGAAAAATCTACAATGATATCTCAATCCCACTAGGTGCTGCTAAAATGAGATTTGTCTTCTTCAATGAAACGAATCCCCTCAAAAACATGCAAATTACTCTTAAATTTGGTTTAATCCCACATCATAACGTTGTAGAGTACAATGAAATCTTTAACGGTCACCGTGGAGGAATCTCTCTTGGAGGCAGTTACAATATTGTTCAGCACAATACGATTCGTGATAATGGGAAGGGAACCAACAGTTTCTTGGATGGAAAACCGATCTTTAGTGATCCTACAAGGTACGGAATTAATCAGGAAGACTCATTTGGGGATAACTGTGTTATTAGAAATAATTTAATTTATGGCAGTAATCATGGTATTTTAGCAGGGTGCTATTCTATACAGATTGAAAACAATCACATATACAATATGGATGGAATTGGGATTAATCTTTATAGCTTATTGTTCGCAAGTGTTAAAGGAAATGTAATCTATAATTGTACAACCAATATAGGACTAATGAGTTCGAATTTTGGAAATGCATATGTAAACATTCAGGGTAACAGTTTTACAGGAGGAAACTTATCATTTTTTGGCAACACTTCTTATCAAGTAAATTTTACAGACAACAATCTAGTAGACATCACTAATTTAAATATGGGGACAAATAATGTTAACAATGTGTTTAGAAATAACCGATTAAAGTTTTCAAATGTTTCTGGAACTCCTTCGATTACTGCTAATGTGATAGAAGATTGTATCTTTGACTCAACTGTTCCTAGAGATTTTCTATTGCGTGTGTACAAGTATAAAAATTGTATATTTAATAATTTCAGAATGACTGTTCAAACGGTTAATGGTACAACAGTTAGTGAGAAGGTGAAAATTAGCGACTGCGAATTCTTAAATTGCACTCTTACTAATTTAGTGTTTGGGACGAAAGATCGAGAAATGTATATATTCAACTCAAAACTTACTAATACAATTGTTAAAGTTGGAAATATAAATACTCAGGGATTTCCAGCACAGACATTTCTAGAAAAATGTGAAATCATTTCAAACTCACTGACATATCTATTTGCAACAGATTTTAACCAGCCAAATGGATTGATAAAATTAGTTGATTGTAATATTACCATCTCAAATTCATCTTTTTCTTATTTTATTCATCATGATAAACCAAGTGTATGGTCAGTGTTCACCTTTTTCATGAAAGATTCAACAGTTAAATATACAGGTTTAAATGCTATAAATCCAAATTATTACAATAACTCAAGGCCAATGATTAATTTTATTTCTGCTAACAACAACTACAAGAATATAAATCTACCACCAGGAGAAGCTGGTATCTTTATAGGATATGATGTGGACGACACATATAAATCAACTATTTCATTACTGCCGGATGGTAATGGGTTTTCGGCAACCGCAAATCATAATCTTGGTTCATCCGAATTGTATGTTATATGTTTGTCATCGACTAATGAAATCGTTTATCCTGCTATCACTATCTTAAATTTGAACTCCTTATTAATTAAATCCACTACAAATAACCCTTTAAATCTAACAGTAAAAAAATTATAAATTTTTCGTCCATTTCACTCGCTTGATGAAAATGAGTGAATTCTTTTTGTATAATACTCTTTAACAGCTCTAAATTTATGTTTGCCATTTTCATAACTCAGATATTCAAAGTCAAAAAAGTCCACATAAACCCTCAAACTCCGATACTCCCGATCCCTGATTTTTTCATATTCCCACCACTTACCGTAATTCTTTGGTAACGATAGTAGTTCTGGATATTTTATTTCACCAAACACCCTATAAACGATTCTCAACGTTCTCTGAACTCTTTTCAATGTCTTATCTTTCTTTGCTTGTATAAACAGAGCTTCAAAGCAAATCTTATTATCTAAAACATACACCATTTGGATTACATCAATAAAATGCCGTAAAGAATCCAAATTATGACGCCATGAATGAAGCACAATCATATAATAAGCATGCTGGTGAGAGAGTTCTTTAATATGTTGATAAGCCATTATAGGAACCGCATCATTCCAAAACTCAATAATGTCCAGATCTGAGGTATTTTCTTTTAGTAGGTTCCAATGTATTTCGACTCTTAATGGAATGGAGGAACCAGGCAAATCCAATCTGTAGCTGCAATGAAAGTGATCTTTAGGACCTTCATCTTCATAGATGAATCCTAGATTTCTTAGTAATTCATCAACCGATTGTCTGTCCTTTTGATGGATCAATAAGTCAATATCAGAAGTAGATCTTGCAGCGATATGTCCAAAGTATTTTTCCGCAAAATAGACACCTTTCAAAGGGATGGTGTCTATTTTGCTGGTTTCAAATAATTTTAATATCTTTTCCATTTGTACTTTAATAAAAAGGTTTTGATGCAGGATTTGATCTGTTGCTTTTTTTAAGTATTCAGTGACAAAAGCAGGTGTTTCGTTCAGACGGTCTTGTTGTCTTAATAGATGATAAACTTGAGGTTCAATCGAGAAATGCTTAATGTCTTCTATTAAGTTCTTATAATCGTTTTTCTCTTCTGGTAATTTTGTTTGATTATATAATGATTGTAAAAAGTGAATGATCATCTTTCATCCGTCCTTCATAATTAATGAGAGATTGCATGTAAAGAAGGCATCTTTTCATTTGCATTTAATTGCAGGTGGGATAATTTCTTATATAGACCATCTTGTGTTACCAACTCCTCATGTCTCCCCTTCTGAACAATTTTCCCTTCATCCATAACAACAATAAGATCCGCATGCTGGATCGTTGATAATCGGTGGGCGATAATGAGGATCGTTTTGTTTTTGATTGCGGTTAATGCTTCTTTGACAAATTGTTCACTCTCACTGTCCAAAGCAGATGTTGCTTCATCTAATAATAGGATAGGAGCCTTTTTTAGGATGGCTCTAGCGATGGAGAGCCTTTGTTTTTGCCCGCCTGATAGGCGAACGCCTCTTTCGCCGACTTCTGTGTCATACTGATTTGGCAATGTCATGATAAAATCGTGAATGTTTGCTTGTTTTGCTGCAGTGACGAGCTCTGGATTTGAAATGTTTGGCCGTGCGAGCAGGAGGTTATCTTTGATTGTACCAGAGAAAAGAAAGGTTTCTTGCGCAACATATGCGAAAGAACTTCTTACAACAGATGGGGGAAGGAGTTCTGCTGGATTGTGATCCAGTGTAACCATTCCGCTGTCTGGCTGATAGAAGCCTTGGATGAGGTGAAAGAGTGTTGATTTTCCTGCACCGCTTGGCCCGACAATCGCAACTGTATCGCCTGCTGGTATATCTAATGTCATGTTATCTATCGAATTTTTTTGCTGATCGTAACTAAAGGTCATGTTCTTCAGTTGAATAGAGCCTTTGATTTTTGATGGAACGTATTCAGGAAGATGGTTTCCCTCAACTTCTTCATTTAATACATTTGATAGTCTTTCAACTGCTGCTGCTGAACTTTGGAAGCTGCCCCAAATTCCTGCTAAACCTGTAAGCGGTGAGATCAGATGCTGCATCAGAGTAACGAAAGTGAGCAGGGAACCAACTGTAATCATAGATTTAGAGACAAAATAAGCTCCCAGGCAAAGTCCCGTTATAAAAGTGATAGAAGTAATGGCTTCTCCGCCAATATAAAAAAAGCCCCGGAGCTTAGTATTTTTCATTTCCAATGTAAAGAGATCCTGGTTTTGATTGCTTTGCTTTTGGGCCATTTTTTTCTCCAAAAGGAAAGATCGAATGACGGATAAACCTTGAAAAATTTCATTAAGCGTACTATTTATGTCACTGATTTTAGTGAACATTTTTCTGTTGTTGTTTCTGAGCAAAATGCCAAAAACAGCCCCAATAACAACGGCAAGAGGGATCACAGTAAAGCCTATTAAAGCCATCTGCCAGTTGATCATAAACATGTAAACAGAAACAGCAGCAAATGTTAAAGGGAGCTGAATGAGATAAAGCAAATTGCTGCCGATGACCCCTTCGATGCAATTGATATCGTTTGTGAAATGAGTCATTAAATCTCCAGTTCGCATATTTGATGTTTTTTTCACTGGCAGAAGAAGAAGATGCTTTAACACGTGGTCTTTAAGTTCGAGTTTAACTTTGTTGATTGTTAAGGACTCTAAATATGTGTAAAAGTACGTTGATGCCAAACTTATGATTAGTAAGCCGAGGCCAAGAGGGAGCAGCCGTTTAAGTTTTTCCGTTTCACTTTGAACGGCAGCATCTGTGATCGTTCCAAAGAACCAGGCAAATCCTATCGTTAAAAATATTTGTAAGAGCATAATTAAAAAAAGAGAAATGTAGGAATTTTTGTATTTTAATAGATAAGGACCCAGTAAATTGAATGTCCTGCGGATATCTTCTATTAGAAACATATTTTTGAACGCGATCCATTTCTTTTTAATCATGATGCTGCACCGTGTTTTCTATTTAAAAATAAGCGGAACAGCCTTGCAGAAAAGGGAGTTGAAACGACAACTTTACTATATAGGAATGCAAAAGGATTATGCATATGGATCATTCCTTTATTTTTTTGAACAGATTCGAGACATCCAATAACTTGAGGAGGCGAAACTGGCTCATCCAGGCGTACGTTTGTATCGCCTTTTAAAAAGAAATGCCCATTTTCGTACCGGTATAAGCGGTGGGCAATCATTTTTCCTGATTTTGAATAGAAAAGAAGAATATCGCCTTTTTTGAATTTTTTGTCACTGAATTTAGTGAATCTGCAAATGTCACCTTTTTGGATAAAGGGATACATACTGAAGCCCTCAGCAGGCAAGTCGATCCACCCGTGCTTTTCAATGGTCGCTTTCAAAAGATTAATTGTTTTGTAATCAAACCGCATGTTCGATCAATCCGCATTTTTTCAGTTCTTTAAGAAAGCACTGTAGCTCATTTTCAACATTGGGGTTTTTAAACTCAGCTTCATAAGACAGAATTAGTTCATCCAAAGTGTGTGCATCTTTTAGTAATGACCAGCAGAAACCGCCTGTTTCATTTAATTTTGTAATAGTGTATTGCCCGGAGTGCAGAATCATCCATTCTCCATCAATTTCAACAGTTTCGCAATCCGGTGCTTGTTTATAAAAAGTCGTCATGAAATCAGCTCCCAAAATCGATTGTTTTTCTGAAAATAAAGATCATAAATGTCAACTTGTTCTACGAGTAATCTAAGCATCGGAAGAATTCGCTTTGTTTCATCTTTTTTGCTGGGCCAATAGAATACTTTATCCAACAATGTTAAAAGTGCAGATGATTTATCAATCCGGCTTCTTTCTATTGAAAGAGATTGATGAAGGAGGTCAATGCTAAGCAGTTTTGTATTAAAAACAGGAGCCTGTCCATGCAATTCACTTCTGAATGGTGAGTCATAGGCCAGAATTCCGTCTTTATTTATTTTTATGATTGTTGCTTCGTCTGATAATAGCGGGCGGGGTGAAGATAGTTTGGCTGCTGTTGATTTACCTGCTCCAGAATGTCCTGTGAAAATGTGTGCTCCATTTGTCTCAAGAACACAAGACGAATGAAGAAGTAACCCCCAATTTTTATGAACAATAAAAGAACTGTAAAGATTCATTAAAGCGTGTTTTAGTGCAAGTTCCTTGTGAACGTGCACTTCAGCCTGCGTGTATTTTGGGTCAACTGTAATTTTGTAATCTGCTCTTTTAAAAGAGATGGAATTATGGGTTTCAGAAACCTCGACATCATAATTTAAAAAGGACTGGCCGTATCCTACCGCAATAAATATCGATAAATCTATTTTTCTGCCATTATCTATAAAAAGGAATTGGTGAGTTAAAAATTCAACTAGTTTCTTATTTTCACAATGCAGTCTTATGTTATGCTCACCAATTTTAGTATCTATTAAGGTCATATAGTTCTCCTCAATCATCATATAAAGAAGGCCATAATATTTATGGACCTTCCTAATTTAGTTTTTATTTTCCTTTACCATTGCCATTTCCAGGTGCCCCAGCCCCGCCAGGAGTAGGATTAGGATTTCCAGGAGGGAAATTAATGCCGCCATTACCATTTCCAGGATGATTCTGATTTCCTTTACCTGGATTCCAGCTCTGAGCTGTCTCAAACCGAATCGGCTGATGACTTAAAACCATTGGACGTGATACATTACCTTCATGTTCATTCTTCATATTAGGCCTCTTTTCTTATTGGTATTCTTTATAAAGAACGAAAAGGTTGCAAAATCATTTCAATTCAGAATAGAATAATAGATTTTTGTTCTTTATAAAATAATTATAGTTCTTATTAACTTGCATTGAAAGTTTTAATTTTCGACAAACAGTACTATTTTCACATATTATAAGAAAAAATATATATTCGTTTAAAAAGGCGTACATTATAAAAGTTTGACTATATAATCGAATTCCTGATATATTTGCTTATATAATCGAATTTGCAGGAGGTTCTTTAAATGCCCAAACACCCAGCCTCAATCTTCATCATGGACATCCAAAATTCTTCAGCAGAAGGAATGGGTGAAGAATTATCAGCCTATTTAGAAAAAATGGTAAAATGGATTAAGACATGGACAAATGAAGAAGTGATTGTGAAGCATCGCAGGGGAGATGAAATGATTTTGATCGCAAAGGGATATTCCACTGCCTATGCTATTGCCCATTTCATCAGTGTTATTTGGAAGCTGCGGGACAATCCTCCATATTTTGGAGTTTCTTTTGGGGACATCAATAGAGAACTAAAAGAGATTGATATAGAAACGTGGATTCATCCGATGATAAAGCTTGCAAGAGAAGCGAATGAATCTTTGAAAAAAGAGGGAGCAGACAAATCACAGTTCAGATTCCATCTGAAAGAGAACCACTATGAAATGCAAGTGTTAATCAATTCGCTCTTAATTTTACGGCAAAAAATAATGAATGAACAAACAGACATCCAGAGAGTGGTGTTTTCATTATATGAGATTTTCCGTCAGCAAAGAAAAATTTCCGGCATTCTCAGCAAATCACCATCAACGATTTCAAGTCATTTTAAAAAAGGCAGCGGCGAGGAATTAGAAATGATTTTCGCTAATTTGACAGCTGTCACAAACTCGCTTCAGCAAAAAGAATTCCCTGATTCACATCAAGCTCTTACAGAACTGCAGCAATCCATCCGCACCCATTTACAGATGAACATCAGCGAATGGTATGGAAACGAGGAGGGAAAGGGGAACCTATGATTTTATTAAGTCTCATTCTGGCTCATTTAATTGCTGATTTTTTTCTCCAATCGGATGAGATGGTGAGAGAAAAGCTGAAGAATTTGAAAAAGCATATGCTGCATCACTTATTGGTGCTTTTACCGGTCATCCTGTTGTTCTGGGCGTTGTCCTATGATTTTGCTAAACCGCTGCAAAATGCAGTTTTACCAATTTTGTTTTTATTGGGCACTCATTTTCTGATCGATTTTCTGAAAATTAAACTGCTGGACAGGACAACCGACCATCAAAACATAAAAAAACTGTTCTATTTTATCGCTGATCAGATCATCCATTTGGCCATGCTTATTACTGCATGTCATTTTTTCTTTCAAGTGACGATTACTGGATTGCAGGAAAAAGGAATTGAGCTTTTAACAGAGAATTCTTCTTTGAGCATAGCGAATGCAGTTCTTTTTATTATCATTATTGTGATTTTGGTGACTAGTGTGAGCGGGCATATTATTCGGATCCTGCTTGGGACGCTGCCGGTTCAGCTGCTTTCGTTTGAGGGAAGGTATGCTTTTAAGAATGAGCGGAAAGAGGAGCACATGAATGGTGCGGGCGGACTTGTTGAAGAGTACAATTATTATACGTTTAATAAGCATGATCTTTCCCGCGGAAAGCTGATCGGTTACATAGAGAGGCTGCTTGTCATTATTTTAACTTTTTATAGTGCATATCCTGCGATCGCTTTTATTGTGACGGCTAAGTCGATCGCGCGATTTAAGCAGATGGACGACCGGAATTGGGCTGAGTATTTTCTTCTTGGGACTTTAACATCCATGCTTCTTGGCATTTTCTTTGGCTTGCTGCTGAGGGAAGTTTTAATTTAACTGCAGGAGATGATGTGTGTGAGGCAGATTATAGCGATGGGAGGCGGCGGTTTTAGAATGGAACCTGAAAATCCGCTGCTTGATCAATACATATTGAAACAAAGTATGAAGGATCTTCCGAAAATATGTTTTGTGGCGACTGCTAGCGGGGATCAGAATCAATATATCGAGCGGTTTTATGACGCCTTTCAAACCCAGCCGTGTGTGCCTGATCATTTGGCTTTATTCGATCCTCATTTTCATGATCTGGAGGATTTTGTCCTGTCGCAGGACATCCTTTATGTTGGAGGCGGCAGTACGAGAAACTTGCTGGTTTTATGGAAAGAATGGGGATTAGATTCAATCATTAGAAAGGCGTATAGGAACGGGACGATTCTTGCCGGCTTGAGTGCGGGAGCCATTTGCTGGTTTGAAGAGGGGCTGACAGATCCAATGAATGCTCCGCTGTATAAATTGGACGGACTTGGCCTTCTGCATGGAAGCTGCTGCCCTCATTATGATGGGGAGGAAAAACGCAGACCTGCTTATCAAGAGCATATTTTGTCCGGAAAAATGAAAGCGGGATACGGCCTTGATGATGGTGCTGCCATTCACTATATAGATGAAAAAACTTATAAATTTGTCAGTTCAAGACAAGATGCTAAAGCGTTTTTTATCGAAAAATCAGAAGATTCCATATACGCAGAAGAAAAAATTCCATTTTATCTGGGTGAAAAATAATGGAGCTGTTTTTTAAATACAATTGGCAGGTAAGAGAAGAGTGGTTTGAATGGTGCAAAGATTTGTCTGAAGATGAATTGCGGAAAAAACGGACAGGAGGGGTTGGCACGATTATCGGAACATTGCTTCATATTATTGATGTGGAATACAGCTGGATCAATGTCCTTAAAGTTGATGAGGTCATCGACTTTACAATCAGGGAATACGACTCACTTGAAAAGATTAACCGATTATCAAGAGAGCTGCAGCCAGAAATGATCTCTTATCTTCAAAAGTGGACCATTGCATGTGAACATGAAAAAGTAACTCCCTCATGGATGGATGGCACCTATAAAAAAGGGGAAATTATCCGCCATGTGATTGCCCATGAAATCCACCACATTGGACAGCTATCTGTCTGGGCAAGAGAAACAGGAAGAGAACCTGTCGGAGCCAGTTTCATAGGCAGAGGATTTTTATAATAAAAAAAGCTGGATACCCAGCCTTTTAAAATGATTCATTCACTTCCCAAGATTCGACTAATTGATAAGCAGCATTGTAATCATATCCTTTTCCGAGCAGATAGGACATGGCGGCTACTTCCATTAGTGCATGCTGGTAAGAAGTGAAATGTGCTTCTTTTAAACCATGCTGTACAATAGGCTGAACTGCACTTAATGTTGACATTTTTAGTTGCTGCATGACTGGTTTAGGATATCGTGCATATGAATATGGCATGTAAGGATACATGTTAAACCTCCTCAATATGGTCATCATTAGCATATGCAGGCTATATAGCTAAGTTCCTGTATTATTTTTTTGATAAAAGCAGATACTATCAAAAAAAGTAAGGATGTTGAAAATGGAAAAAACGATGATCAAAGGCCTGTTTGCTCTTTGTGCGGTCATGTTCCCTTTTGTAATACGGAAACCTAATGTAAAGGAAATGCTGATTGTCTTTTTTGCAAAGGGGATATTGTCTACCCTGATAGATGCTTATGTGGTCAATACAAAAAGAGTCGAATACCCTGTAAGGCCATTTCCAAAAATTTTTAAAACAAATATTTTGTATGATATGGTGTTTTTTCCGTTATTAAGTGTGATTTGGGTCCGTCAATCCTACAAAGATAATTTGCCGGGGATCTTGCTGAAAAGTTTAACTTGGAGTGTGCCGATGTCCATTGCGCAATGGTATATGGAAAAAAGGACCCGCTTATTTAAATGGAAAAAGTGGTCAGTCTTTCATACTTTTGCAAGCGTCAGCTTTACGCTTTTTACGATAAGAGCACTTGCTGATTTAGTGAAAAGGACAGATAAAAATGCATATACATATCAGGACTATTAATTAGAAATGGGATCTTAGGCAGATCCCATTTCTTCTTTTCGGTCAATTTTCAAATTAAAGACGAGGCCAACTAATACAAGCAGTCCCCCAAGTATTTTCCCTTGAGACAATTCACCAAGTGTAAAGTAGTCAATCATGATTCCCGTAAATAACTGTCCAATGAATATAAATAGTGTTAAATAAAAAGCAGAAACTTTCGGCGTGAGATAGCTTGAGAGAAAGATGACGATGACACCTGCTGCACCGCCTAAAAAAGCCCATATTGGAACATGATCCAAGTTTAAAGACGAAAGGGAAACAGCTTCACTGCTGAATAAAAGAAAAATAATCGATAACATCAGACCAGTCACAAAATTAATGAGCGTTCCTTCAAACAAGCCGATTTTGTCTGCAAGGTTGGAATTGATGATTCTTGCGATCACAATAGAAACACCAGCTAAAATAGAAATGATCAAGTAACCCATTGTTAATACCTCCTTAATAAAACGTCATTACGGCACTGCCAAACAGAATAAAGGCAAGACCGATGCATTTTGTTTTGTTGAATTTTACAGTTTTCATGCCAAGCAGACCATAGTGATCAATGATAATGGCAGCCAGCGACTGACCCAAGAGACCAAGTGCAATCGTGACCGATACCCCAAGAGACATGACACTAATGTTTGAAAAAAGAACAGTAACCACTCCAATGGCACCGGCGCTGTACAAATAAAGAGGCAGCCCTTTTTGCAAACGAATCTGTTTTTTTATAAATAAGAAAACGGCGGAAATAGAAAGAAGCCCGACGAGATGAATAGCAACACTTGAAGTGTAATTTCCTATGCCATTTGATAGTTCTCCGTTAAATACAATCATGATGGCAATAAAAGCGCCAACAGCAGCAGAGGTCAGGTTGTACAAAAATATTCACTCCTTCTATAGATATCTTGTTTCATTATCCACATATAAAAGAGGTATAATGATGACATATGTCACATAATTAGAGGTTTATATGAAAAAAATAATCAATCAGCCATTGTTTGAAGAGTACCTGTCCATAAACAAAATTGCCGGCTACTTTTCCTCAGATATGAAAGAATGGATGGAACTCTATCTTTTTTCAAAAAATGAATACCTATGCCGGGAAGGTTCAGATATGGATTATCTCTATTTTTTTGTAGATGGTCGAGCGAAGGTTTACACGACATTAAGCAACGGGAAATCACTGCTGCTTTCATTCTATGAGGGATTTAAAGTGCTTGTAGATGTAGAACTGTTCCAAATTCGCGGAGCGGCATCAAGTGTTCAGGCGATTGACGATACATATTGCACTGGCATCTATTTGCCGCCGGTTAGGGAGAAACTGCTGCGGGATCCTGTATTTTTAACCTTTATGGGCTTTTCTTTATCCGACAAGCTGAACAAGCTTTCAAAAAACAGCTCCATAAATTTGTACTATCCGCTTGAACACAGGCTTTCAAGCTATATTTTGGCTACCGGGGTGAAAAAGGAACGCATCCTTTTTAAAGAAAACCTTACGTACCTCTCTGAAATGCTCGGCACAAGCTATCGGCATCTCCTGCGGACGCTTGATATGCTTTGTAAAAGAGGAACAATCCGAAAAAGAGAAAATACTTATGAAGTAATGAATGAAAGCGAACTGCGTAGCCTTGCAGGGGATATTTATCGATAGAGAAGACTTAAAAAAGAGTTGAGTTTGCTTTCAATAAAAATGCAGAGGCTGTCCTCTGCATTTTACTTTTTCTCAGGATAAAGCAAATAATTTAATACACTATTTAAAAGTAAAATTAAAACGATAAATGCTATTCCAGGACCTAATACAATCCACGGTGCTGTCATCAAATCAAATTTGCTTTGGCCGATCATGCCAGCCCATTCACCTGACTGAGAAAGAAAGCGTTCTTCATCCCCAAAGATTCCGCCAGGTTTATCTCCGCCAATATAAATTTCAAATACCCCTAAATAAATGAGCAGCAAAAGGGTTTGAATAACCTGCTGGAAAAAGATAATCAGAATTCGTTTTCTCAGCACGGGTAATATGTGTTTGAAAATAACATGTCTATTGCTGGCACCCAAATGATAGGAAACTTCAATATACGGTTCTTTAAGGGATTGCTTAATTTCGCCGGAAAACAGGAGCATGACCGGTGCAATTCCAACGATGACAATAACTGAAAACTGAAAGGCAACCAAAGATGTATATCCAATTTCATCTCTAATAAAATTCACAGGCCAGATCAGGACAAACACCAAAATGAACGCAGGTATGTACTGAAAAGGGATCAAAAAGCACTTTACAAATGATTGGATGGCTCTTGGCAAAAACACAAAAATAGATCCCGCCGCCACAGCAGCAAATGTTCTAAGAATGGAGACTCCAAGAGCTAAAATGATTGTGTATTTTGCTCCTTGTAATAATCTGAGGCCTAAATCATTTCCATTTCTGTCTGTGCCAAATGGCTGCTGAAGAGATGGGGGAAAAGGAGCTTTTCCTGTTAAATCGCCATTTTTATCGTATTTGATGATCACAGAGCTTGTCTCGGTTTTAAATTCAAACTCATAAATAAAACTGGAAAGGAGAAGCAGGCCAATAAGCACACATGGAAAAAAGACAAATAATCCTTTCTTTTTATTCATATTGAGTACCTCTCAATAACAAAGAGACCCATTTTTCAACCATCCACTTCAGAAAACCGAATGGAATCAGGATAAGCAGAATGCCAATTGCGATTACTTCCTGTTCCTTGTATCCAAATAAAAAGCCGGTGATTCCATTCATTTGGAATAGATATTCAACCGCCACTAAACTAGATAGCATAAACCAATAAATAGAGGAAATGTGATGATACAAAGAAATAAATACATTGCGTAAAACATGCGCAAAGAGAATACGAAGATTAGAGACTCCTTTAGCTTTTGCAAACTGGACGTATAGTTTTTCTTGCTCCTCTTCCAAAATGATGATAAGTGAGCGGATCATCAGTGCGATTGGAACAAAACTCAGACACAGAATCGGAAACAGGTAGACCTTATCTTCTAAGCCATAAATCTGAAGCATCTTGATTCCCGTGCTTTTGAAGAATGAGATAACGGCGTATTGCAGAGCCAAAATCAAGATTACATCCGGAATAGATTCAAAGACCATCAGGATGCCGCGGGCGATTTTGCGGGCATGAGATGAAGAAAGGATATACATGATAGAAAATAGAAATGCTGCAGTCAGCGAAATCAAAAATGAAAGGAATAAGATGCTGATCGAATAAAAATATGCATTAAAAATAAAAGGAAACAATTCCAGCTCTTCTCCGGAGCTTACAAACGTTAAATCAAATGGAGTAAGAATCTCAGCGGTTATCCGTCCAATGGCATTTAGATAAGTTAATGGGAAAAATCCAAATTCAACAGGGAAACCATCTTTTTCTAAGAAGACTAAAGAGGGTAACGCTGCAATACTGCAGATGCCCAGCAGTATTGGGATTAATTTAAATAAGAGGTTAACGAATTTTTCAAGTCTAATAATTAACATATATGGCAGACACATCCTTCGGCACATTCTATTGTACCAAAAGTAAAAAGGTAAATACCGAAAAAATTCATATTATGATAGAATGTAAATTGTATAGTTTAGCAGGAATATTCCAAACTTTAGCCCTATTAATTGTTCCACATCTAAACAGAGATAGAAATACATATGATTTTTTTGCAAGAATTAGGGGTGCTTTTACTAATGACAGCTTCAGACGAATTAATTCGGTTTTTAGATGATAATATTTCAACCTTTATCGCTGCATGGCGCCAGAAAATTACGATTTCAGAAGACGATCTTCATCAGGAAGAAGTAGAGAAAAACGGGATGAGGATGTATGACTTGGTGAAAAAAACGATTCAGTGTCCGTTAAAATCAGATGAAATTGATTTTCTGGCAAGCAAAGTAGCTCTGGAACGAGTAGAAGCAAATGTTAACATCGGCGATTTCATAAATAATGTGAACCTTGGAAGACGGGAAGTCATCCGGTATATTGTCAGTTCCGGAATACCGCGAAGCGACCTGCAGCCGTATATTGAAGAAATAAATGTTCTTTTTGATCAGTTTTCTTACTTTGCTGTGAAGAAATACACGGCGGTTAAAGAAGAGATTCTCCAGGAGAAAATTTCATTCATCGATCAAAGCCATAAAGAGAGGCTGACCATTCTGGGTCAAATGTCATCAAGCTTTGTTCATGAATTCAGAAATCCGCTTACTGCTGTAAAAGGCTTCATTAAACTCATGCAAAATGAAAATCCTGATTTAAAGTACTTGGACATTATCAGTCATGAGGTTGATCAGCTGAATTTTAGGGTATCTCAATTTCTCCACGCCTCCAAAAAAGAGACAATCGAAAGTAAACGGGAACTGCTTGATCTCAGTGAATTACTTGATGAGGTTCTGGCATTTATGTATCCAAGTCTTCTTGACGGAAGCGTTAAAGTTCAGGAAATTTCAAAAAGACAAACCAGGGTTATTGCGAGCAAGGATGAACTAAGGCAAGTCTTTTTAAACCTGTTGCTCAATTCGATTGATGCGCTTCAAAAAATTGAGACTGACCGTACGATTACGATTGAATTTGAAATGATAGATGATAAAACATTCGTACATATAGGAAACAACGGACCTATGATTCCGCCTAAGCAAATTCAGTCGATCTTTGAACCTTTTTTCACAACAAAAGAATTAGGAACGGGGATAGGCTTATACATCTGCAGGAAAATAATCGAAAGTCATCAAGGGACGATTTGCTGCTCGTCTGATGAGAAATCCACCCGTTTTTCATTATCCCTTCCGCATATTACCGCATAGCAATAGACCTGGATCCTGATCCAGGTCTATTTTAAATTTTTGATAAGCTTTGATGTGATTATGGCCATAAATAAAGTACTGATAATAAATCCGATCAGCATTTCAGAAGCGGCTATCATATTAGAGATCACACCAATTGATGTAATGTCCCCGAAACCGGTTGTGGTGAATGTTGTAATACTATAGTATAAGAAATCATCACCTGAAAGTTCTTTTCCTGAGAACTTAAAGGATTTTTCTCCTTTAATTCGGTATATTTGCAAGTAGAGATTTGCATAGGTTGTAATGATAAAGCTAAGGAGAAGACCAGAACCAGTAAAGATACTTTGAAGGTTTTCCTCTGTTTTTGGAATAGAGATAATAAATTCAATTAGAAAATACAAACAAATGAGCAGCATCACTAATAAAGCTGCAAAAAGTATGTTATGAGGTATATCATGTGTTAAAAATGTTTCTGCAAGAAGCAGGGTTACCATGAATATGTTTAGAGCAAGGTAGATATAAAGCTTTTTTTTATTAAATTCTCGTTTTGCCAGCATAGTTCCCTCGAAAAAATGTATTTTTCTTATTTTCTCCTTCCATGAAAATCTCATACAGTATACTTTTTTTCACTATCTATCACAAAAGTGCGTACTTGTTAAATATGTCGATTTATCTAATAATGTTTTTATCACGAAAAGAGAAAGAGAGGGGTAACATGCAGCTTAGAGTATCAGCTGTTCAATATGATCTCCATACAATCAGTTCTTTTAAAGAATTTGCAGATCAAGTAGAGCATTATATGAAAACAGCAGAAGAATTCGGGTCTGACTTTGTGCTTTTTCCGGAGTTTTTCACAACTCAGCTTATGTCAATTGGAGATAAAGAGGGAAAAGCATTAACTATAAATGATTTACCTGATTTTACAGATCAGTACTTGGAATTGTTTACGTATTTATCCAGAAAAATGGGAATGCATATAATTGGCGGAACGCATGTTATTAAAAGAGAGGGCCGTCTGTATAATGTAGCGCATTTATTTTATCCGGATGGACGGATTGCAGAGCAGGCGAAACTTCATATCACTCCAACAGAAGTGCATGAGTGGGATATGACGCCTGGAGACGAACTTGAAGTATTTGAAACAGAAAAAGGAACCATCGCCATGCTGACTTGCTATGACATTGAGTTTCCTGAGATTGTGCGCATCGCTAAAGCAAAAGGAGCCGATGTCATATTCTGCCCGTCATGTACGGATGACCGCCACGGTTTCCACAGAGTGCGATATACAAGTCATGCACGCGCAATTGAAAATCAAGTCTATGTCGTCACAACAGGTACTGTAGGATCACTTCCAACTGTTGACTTTATGAGAGGAAATTTTGGACAAGCAGCTGTGATTACGCCGAATGATGTACCGTTTCCTCCTAAAGGAATAGCGGCAGAAGGCGAAATCAATCAGCCTATGCTTGTAACAGCAGATCTTGATCTTGAGCTTCTTTATAAGGTCCGTGCGAGCGGTTCTGTTACCACATGGCGTGATCGACGCACTGATTTATACCCTGATTGGGAAGCGAAGCAGGGGGATCGGACTCTGCTATAAGGAGGAGTTCTCTTGTATGTAAAAGAATTTTTTGTTTTTGATGGAGATAAGCCTGTAAAAGCAGTCGTTCGAAACTACACGGAAAAGGATTTTGATGCATTGATCCGCATTCAGCAGGAAAGCTTTCCGCCGCCATTTCCATCTGAATTATGGTGGAATGAGGAGCAGCTGAAAAATCATGTATCGCTCTTTCCAGAGGGTGCACTTTGCATTGAAATTAACGGAGAAGTTGCCGGTTCCATGACAGGATTACTTGTACAGTTTGATTCAGATCATCCTGAACATACATGGGAAGAGATCACAGACAATGGGTATATTCGCAATCATGATCCAAATGGCAATACCCTTTATGTCGTTGATATTGGTGTTCGCCCAGCATACAGAAAGTTAGGACTTGGAAAATGGCTTATGTTTTCCATGTATGATGTGGTTGTACACAAGGGGTTGGACAGGCTGCTTGGCGGGGCAAGAATGCCAGGCTATAAGAAGCATTCAGACAAATTAACGGCTTTGCAATATGTCGATCAAGTGGTTAAAGGCGATTTAAAAGATCCCGTTCTATCATTTTTGCTCAGATGCGGAAGAACTCCTCTCCATGTCGCACCAAATTACTTAGAAGATGAAGATTCCTGCAATTACGCCACTTTGATGGAATGGAAAAATCCTTTTAAGAATTAAGGGAGCAGACATTTCAGTTGAAAAAGTTTAGAAGTATAAAAGCGGGAAGACCCACATGGTCTTCCCGCTTTTGCATCAAATTTGATAAATAATATCACATTCACCCTGCGGCCTGAAATACCATAAGCTGAATTTGGCAGGCAAAATTCATAGAGGCTTGGGGAATGACGTGATATTTCCAATTTTTAAATCTCATACGATAATGATTCAATTTTTTGAAATTGAGCATCTCCATTTACAAATCCTTGGAGACAATGTATGGTTAATAGATAAATATATTCCGACTAAATTTATAGGAAAAGGAGTTTATCAGAATGGCAGAAACAACTATAAATAGATCTCCATCATTTAAACAAAGAACAACAGTTGTGTCAGAGTTAAATCCAGTGCAAAAGCCGCTCGTTGCAGCAGGGGTTCTTGCAGCGGTTATTCTGCTCATTGCGATTTTAACTGCAGCGAATGCAACTCAGGGAGTCTTATATATAATCGGCATCCTGCTTGGAGTCACATTGCTTCATGCCAGATTTGGCTTTACATCTGCTTTCCGCCGTCTCATGTCTGTTGGCAACGTTCAGGGACTTCAGGCTCATATGCTGATGCTTGCCATCGCTTCTGTGTTATTTGCCATTATTTTAAGCACAGGCTTCAGCTTTACAGGTACAGCACCTGCAGGGTATGTATCTCCAGTTGGAGTGAGCGTCATTTTCGGTTCTTTTATTTTCGGAATTGGGATGCAGCTTGGAAACGGGTGTGCATCTGGTACACTTTACTCTGTTGGAGGCGGCTCGTCATCCATGATTTTGACCTTGATTTCATTTATCGCAGGCTCTGTAATTGGAGCGTATCATTTTACATTCTGGATGGAAGATATGCCAGCATTGCCGCCGATTTCACTGGCAACTTCAACAGGACTCGGTTATTTCGGGGCACTGCTTGTTCAGCTGGCCGCTTTTGCCCTCATTTATTGGATTACCGTTCAAATTGCCAAAAAGAAAAATCCGCCGATGATGAAGCCTCTGCCAACAACAAATGGCTGGAAAAAAGTCATTCGCGGATCATGGCCATTATTTGCTGCAGCCATCATTTTAGCCCTGTTAAATGCATTAACCCTCTCAATTAGAGGAAATCCATGGGGAATCACGTCTGCGTTTGCTCTTTGGGGCGGGAAGGCATTAATGGCTGCAGGCGTTGATGTTTCAAGCTGGGGCTATTTTGCTGGAGCTAACGGAGCTGCACTTACAAAAACAGTGCTCGCTGATTCAACCAGTGTCATGAACTTTGGGATTATCCTTGGTGCCTTTATTTCAGCGGCAGCACAAGGAACTTTCAAACCGGGAAAGATCAAACCAGGTGTAGCAGGAGCCTCTATCATCGGAGGACTCCTGATGGGATATGGCGCCCGATTGGCATTTGGATGCAACATCGGTGCTTATTTTGGCGGAATAGCATCATTCAGTCTTCATGGCTGGGTATGGATGATCATGGCCATGCTTGGTACATTCCTTGCCCTGTTTATCCGTCCGCTGTTCGGTCTGAAAAACCCTAAATCTACAGACTCTATTTGCTGAGAACTCTCTTATGAGGGTTCTTTCTTTTTAATAGTTCAAAAAGACTAATTATTTAAAAAATAAGACAGATTCATTTACGAAATCGCTTTCTTCAACTACTATACAAAAGAAAGTGATAAAGGGAGGAATCTAAATGACATACAAAGCAAGTTCAGAACGATATCAATCTATGAAGTACAACCGCTGCGGAAATTCAGGTTTGCTGCTGCCGGCCATTTCACTTGGGCTATGGCACAATTTCGGAGGAGTCGATTCGTTTGAAAACGGCCGCGCCATGCTTCGCCGCGCTTTTGATCTGGGGATTACTCATTTTGATCTGGCAAACAACTACGGCCCGCCTCCGGGATCTGCCGAAGAAATGTTTGGACAAGTGCTGAAAACAGATTTTGCTCCATACCGGGATGAATTAATCATTTCTTCAAAAGCAGGCTATCACATGTGGGACGGCCCTTATGGCGAATGGGGCTCTAAAAAATATTTGATTGCAAGCTTGGATCAAAGCTTAAAACGCATGGGGCTGGACTATGTAGATATTTTTTACTCCCACCGTCCCGATCCTAATACACCACTTGAAGAAACAATGGGAGCATTAGATCAAATCGTCCGTCAGGGAAAAGCTTTATACGTTGGTATTTCAAGCTATACGGCTGAACAAACGGAAGAAGCTGTAAAAATATTAAACCGTCTCGGCACACCGCTTCTTATTCATCAGCCAAGTTATTCGATGCTCAACCGCTGGATTGAAAACGGTCTGCAGGAAGTCCTTCAGGAAAATCGTGTTGGCTCAATCGCTTTTTGTCCTCTGGAACAGGGCTTGCTCACAAGCAAATACCTATCTGGGGTTCCTGCTGATTCACGAGCGGCGAAATCAACCGGAGCCCTCAGTGAAGACCGTGTGACAGAAGAAATGGTACATAAAATCAAGCAGCTTAATGAAATTGCAGCAAACCGCGGTCAAAACCTTGCCCAAATGGCATTGGCATGGGTTTTGCGAGAAGGACGCGTGACATCTGCACTTATTGGCGCAAGCAGAGTAAGCCAGATTGAAGAGAACGTTGCTGCATTGAACCATCTTGAATTCAATAAAGCTGAGCTTGATAGAATAGAAAATATTCTGGCCGATAAATAATGGAAAAGCCTTGCTTTTAAGCAAGGCTTTTCTTTATGAAATCTAGTATATTAGATTCAAATAAAAAAATTATAACGGAGAAAAAGAGGATATTTCTATTTTAAGACTAATTAGTGATTATAATGACCGCAATTTTTATAACAACCAATATATGAAAGCTGGTGATCTGTTATGAAAGAAATACGAGTTGGAATGGTAGGATATAAGTTTATGGGAAAAGCACACAGTCTGGCTTATCGGAATGTTCCATTTTTCTTTCCAGGCTCAGCAACGCCGGTACTCAAAGCAATTGCCGGCCGTAGTGAAAAAGGTGTTAAGCAGGCAGCTGAAGAACTCGGCTTTGAAACCTATGAAACAGATTGGCGAAAATTAATAGAAAGAGATGATATTGACTTAATCGATATTGTCACTCCAAACAATTCTCATGCAGAAATCGCGATTGCTGCAGCAGAAGCCGGAAAACATGTGATATGTGAAAAGCCCTTAGCATTAGATGTGGAGCAGGCGGAAAGGATGCTTGAGGCAGTGACCAGAAATAAAGTTATTCATATGATCTCGCATAATTACCGCTTCGCTCCTGCCGTTCAATATGCGAAAAAGCTGATTCAGCAAGGAAGGCTGGGCCGGATCTATCATGTCCGGGCAACATATCTTCAGGACTGGATTATGGATCCTGATTTCCCGATTGCATGGAGATTGAAAAAAGAAGTTACCGGTTCTGGAGCTTTGGGAGATATAGGGGCACATATCATTGATCTTACGAGATTTCTGGTTGGTGAAATATCAGAGGTAGTTGGAGCCATGGAGACATTTATTAAAGAGCGGCCGATAGAAGGAGAAGCCGGGAAAAAAGGGCAGGTTGATGTCGACGATGCTGCTTCATTCATTGCAAAATTTGAAAATGGGGCAATGGGTGTTTTTGAAGCAACTCGTTTTGCAGCAGGAAATAGAAATCGCAATAGTTTTGAAATCAATGCTGAGTTTGGTTCCATCAAATGGGATCTTGAAAACATGAACAATTTGCACGTGTACTTAACAGAGGATGACAAAGGTCTTCAGGGTTTTCGGGTCATTAACTGTACAGAAGAAGAGCATCCCTATGCCCATGCATACTGGCCAGCAGGACATATTATCGGGTATGAACATACATTTGTGAACTTAATATCCGAATTGATGAAAGCGATTACAAATAATGAACATAAACAGCCGAATTTCCATGATGGCTTGCAGAATCAGCTCATTCTTGAAGCAATCGAACGTTCGTCTAAAGAAAAGAAATGGATTTCCATTGCAAAAAAAATTGAACAATTGAGTTAAAGCGGGAGGAATCCTGCTTTTTATTATGTATTGTTGAGGTTTTTCAGTTTTTCTATTAGATAGATACTATAAATCTATATAAATAAAGTATGAATATTCCTAGTTTTCTTACAAAATGCTTTTCTAGTGAAGAAATAGTTGTTATATTGAATATATCAACCGTTGAAAGGTGACGCTATGACAACTTTTAATCCTCTTTACCTGAAAGTATATAATTTACTATTAAACCAAATTCAAAGCGGAAAATTAAAACTTGGCGATAAGGTTCCTTCTGAAAAAGAGCTTGCAGATCAATTCGAAGTAAGCCGCATAACCACCAAAAAAGCACTAGATCTTCTCTCTGAAGAAAACTATATTGAAAGAATTCAGGGGAAGGGTTCATTTGTTATTCATTCAGATGCGGCTAATGGAACTACTCTTGCAGCTAAGCCGGAGCGATTAAAACGTCATTTAATCGGATTTATTCTGCCGAGTTTTGATGAAAGCTATGGGATGGGACTTGTAAAGGGAATTGAAAAGAGGTGCAGCGAACTTGGGTTTACGATTCTCTTGAAACTCAGCTACGGAAAGAAAGAAATTGAAGAACAGGCCGTGAATGACTTTCTTGATATGGGCGCAGAAGGTTTAATTGTCTTTCCTGTTCACGGAGAGCATGTAAATAATAAACTTCTTGAACTGGTTTCAAAAAATTTCCCCGTCGTTTTGATTGACCGATTCATCAAAGGGATACCTGCCTCGTTTGTATGTACGGATCACCGAAAAGCAGCGGCAGAGTTAACGAATCATTTATTTGAAATGGGACACAGAGAAATCGGGTTCATTTCTCCGCCTTCAGAGGGAACGACAGCTATTGAAGAAAGAGTGATGGGTTTTCATATTGCCCATTCTGAACAAGGCGTGAAGCTGAATAGGGACTATATCTTGGCTGAAATTAAAAACAGCATGCCATTACACGAAATGACGGATTCTTACGTTTTTAAAGAGGACACCATGAAATTAGACAATTTCCTGGACAAACATCGCAGGATAACAGCCATAGTAGCCTGTGAACATTCCATCGGAGAACAAGTAGCTGCAGGTTTATCAAGGATTGGAAGGCGAATTCCAGATGAAGTGTCAGTCGTTTGTTTTGATTCTCCTGGAAATTCCAGAACTCAGTTTACTCATATTAAACAGGATGAACAGAGTATCGCTATAGAAGCGGTGAATCTTCTTAAAGAAAAAATGCTGGATTCAGATTTTGCCGTTCAGCAGATATATATTCCGCACACGATCGTTGAAGGTAAAACAACTAAAGCTTTTTCTATGAAATAGGTCTGAATAATCAGGCCTTTTTTATTTTATTTTTAAATATTCTGAAAAATATATTGACTTATAATTTCAAAAGCTATTAATATAGGAACTATAAAACATAACAACATGACATATCATTATATTATTTGAAAGCGCTTTATTTAACGAGAGGAAGGAGGATTTGTAATAACAACCGTTTTTCCATTAAAAGAATAGAGGGGGATTTTTCGTGAGGCATTTGAAAAGTATTTTTTTAGTAGCTGTTTCATTCTTACTCCTTTTGTCCGGCTGCAGTTCTGATTCAGCATCAACCAAGGAAAGTGCTGATGGCAAGACGACGATAACATTTTGGCATCCAATGACAGATATTACTGGTGATGCGGTTAAAGAAGTTGTAAAAGCTTTTGAAAAAGAAAATCCTGATATTAAAGTGAAATCGGTATATATTGCAAACCAAGGTGAAGGCTCAAACGAAAAACTGCTTTCATCCATTGCCGGCGGAAACCCTCCAGATGTCGCCTACTTCGACAGATTCGAGATTGCATCCTGGGCCGCACAAGGATCGCTGGAAGATTTAAGTGATCTCGCCAAGAAAGATAAGATTTCCAAAGAAAATTTCTACCCATTCGCATGGGAAGAAGCAACCTTCGAAGATAAACTTTACGGATTACCCACAACGACAGATTCCCGCTTAGTTTACTACAACAAAAAACATTTCGAAAAAGCTGGACTCGATCCAGAAAACCCTCCTAAGACCATTGCAGAACTTGAAGAAGCAGCAGAAAAATTAACGATCAAAAAAGGAAAAAGATTCTCTCAGATCGGCTTTATTCCATGGCTTGACCAAGGCTGGTTCTACGGCTGGGGCTGGGCATTCGGAGGAGATTTTTATAATCCTGACACACAGGAAGTAACGGCTGATGATCCTAAAAATGTTGAAGCATTGAAGTGGATCGCAGATTACGCTAAAAAATACAATATCGAGGACATTACAGCTTTCACAAATTCTCAAGGCACTGGTGCAATGGATCCATTCTTAACAGAACAAATCAGCATGAAAGTAAGCGGTCCTTGGACTGTGTCTGCCATCAATAAATTCAAGCCGGATTTAGAGTATGGGGTTTTCCCTATTCCGACTCCTACTGGAGATAATTACTCAACCTGGTCTGGCGGCTGGTCCGTTGTCATTCCTAAAGGTGCGAAAGAAAAAGAAGCTGCCTGGGAATTCCTTAAGTTCTTCAGCGGAGAAGAAGGACAAAAAATCTTCAGCGGAATTGCTAAAGATTTTTCAATTATTGATTCTGTAAATGAGGAATTAGGGTACAAGGATGATCCGATCCTTAAAGAATTTGTTGAGATCTTGCCTTCGAGCAATCACAGACCTGTTATGACACAGGGAAGCTTATATTGGAATGAACTTGCAAGTGCTGTTGAAAATGCTACTAGAGGCAACGGAACTCCTGAGGAACTTCTGAAAAAAGTGAATGAAAAAGTAGAGAAAGCTTTAAAGTAGGGCTGCAAGGGGATTCTCCAATTGGGGAATCCCTGAAACAAAACTGAAGGAGGTATGTTTTCATGCAGCAGCCAGTTATAAAGAACTCAGCCACAATAAAAGAGGTTCCTGTCACAAAAAAGAAAGTTTGGAGAAACAAAACTTCCTTATACGGTTTGTTATTTGTAACACCTTGGATTATAGGACTTATTATTTTTTATGCCTTTCCATTAATTTCATCCATCTATTTCAGCTTCACAACATACAGCATTCTTCAGCCCGGAGAGTTTGTGGGAATGCAGAATTATAAAGAGCTGATGAGTGATGATCTTTTTTGGAAGTCTGTTTCAAATACCATCTATTTCGCAGTCTTTTATGTTCCGCTCAGCATCATATTTGGTGTATGTCTGGCGATGATTTTGAACTTAAAGGTAAAAGGGATGACAGTTTACCGTACGATTTTCTTCTTGCCGACACTCGTGCCTCAGGTTGCGCTTGCCGTACTTTGGATGTGGCTCTTAAACCCGCAGTTTGGGTTAGTCAATGGAATGCTGGATCTTCTGGAAATTCAAGGTCCCGCATGGTTAGGCAGTGAAACATGGTCTAAGCCATCTATCGTGATGATGTCGCTTTGGGGCATCGGACAGGCAGTTGTTATCTATTTGGCAGGTCTTACGGATATATCTGAAGATTACTATGATGCTGCTGAAGTGGACGGGGCAAATTGGCTGCAGAAAACGATACATATTACCTTGCCATTGTTAACACCTGTTATCTTTTTTAACCTCGTAATGGGTGTCATTGGCGCATTTCAGCAGTTTGCCTTGCCGTACGCGCTTACAGGCGGACAGGGTACTCCGGCAAATTCCTTAACGTTTTATGTGATGTATTTATATGACAATGGATTCAAATTCTTCAAAATGGGCTATGCTTCAGCAATGGCTTGGATCCTTTTTGCCATCATTATGATCTTAACAGCCGTTATCTTTTCAACATCTAAAAGGTGGGTTCACTATCAAGGAAAATAAGGAGGGATACGATGAAAACAAAAACTTCAAACCGTATTTTTGCCCATGCATTTCTGATTCTGATTTCGATTCTCTTTTTAGTTCCGTTTTTCTGGATGCTGTCTACTTCGCTAAAAGATCAAACGCAAATTTTTTCGTTTCCTCCTGAATGGATTCCAACCCCTTTTAAATGGAGCAATTATCAGGAGGCTGTAGAATATATTCCTTTTTTCAGTTATTTGAAAAATACAGTTGTGATAACCGTGTTCAGCACAATTGGTGCAGTTATCACGTGCCCTTTAGTAGCTTACGGTTTTGCGAAATTAAAATTTAAAGGCAGCAATGCTTTATTCATAGTGACCATTGCCGTCATGATGATCCCGGGACAAGTTACAATGATTCCCCTGTTCATTCTGTTTGAAAAACTTGGCTGGGTTGGCAGCCCTCTGCCGCTGATTGTACCTGTTTTTTTCGGAGTTCCTTTCTACATCTTTTTACTGCGGCAATTCTTTCTGGGATTGCCTGATACGTTAATGGATGCAGCGAGAATTGATGGAGCAGGAGAATTCCGCATTTACTGGCAAATTATGCTTCCGCTTGCAAAACCGGCAGTGCTTGCAGTAGGTCTGTTTCAATTTATGGGAAGCTGGACCGACTTTTTAGGACCTCTGCTTTATCTGACTGACGAAACATCCTACACTCTTTCCTTAGGCCTGCAGCAATTCCAGAGCCAAAGAGGAACGGAATGGGGATTGATGATGGCGGTCTCAACATTGATGACGCTTCCTATCATTATCTTATTCTTTTTCCTGCAAAAAACATTTATTAAAGGCATTACGTTCAGCGGTATAAAAGGATGACAGGAGATGAATCCGCGTGGAAAAGATCAGAATTGGTTTTATAGGCTCCGGAGGAATTGCCCATTATCATGCCTCACATTTAAAAGAATTAGAGAATGTCCTTATCACGGCAATTGCCGACCCGAATCCTGAAAGCAGACGCAGTTTCCTGCAAACACATGAACTTGAAGCTTTGGAATTTGATGATTTTGAAGAAATGCTGAGCAGGTCAGAGGTAGAAGGCGTAATTATTTGCTCTCCGCATACGCTTCATTACAAGCATGCCAAAGCTGCTCTTTTAAAAGGCTGTCATGTATTGCTTGAGAAACCAATGGTATGTTCTGTCGATGAAGCGGAAGAATTAATTGAACTATCAAAAGAGAGAAAGTGCGTTCTGCAAATCTCGTACCAGCGTCATTATCAGCCTGAATTTCTTCATATAAAAAAGCTGATCGAAGAAAATCAAATCGGCACACTTACTAGTGTAAATGCATCTCTTTATCAGGATTGGATCTACTTGTCAGCCGGTACATGGAGACAGAACCCAGCCTTGTCAGGCGGCGGAATGCTGTTTGATTCAGGCAGTCATATTTTAGATTCTATTCTTTGGATTACTGGGCTTACACCGGTTGAAACAAAATCATTTATTCATCAGCGCGGAACAGAAGTAGATATTGATTCATTTACAACAGTCAAGTACACACAAAACGTGATGGGAACGATCACGATCGCTGGAATGTCACCATGCTGGCATGAAACATATTCATTTTTGGGCGATAAAGGAGCCATCTTCTGCGAGAATGGACAGGTTTCACTAGTCAGAAACGGGGAAGCCCCGGAAATACAAAGCATTGACGCTGCGAAAACAAACACTGATAAAAGCTTCATCAGGGCCATTACTGGAAATGAAGAGGTTCAAGTTCCCGGCGAATTTGCTGTTCAGGTTTTGCATTTTACAAAAGCCATTTATGAAGGTGCCAGTGAAAAATCACAAATTGCCTGCCAATCTAAGAGACTGTGAGGGAAAAATATGAACAATAAAATCGGCATGAGGATACCACCGTATTTCGGAAAAGAAGGAATTGAATACACAGCGAAATGGGCGAATGAAAATGGGATTAAGGTACTTGACCTTCCCAATCTTGACGAGTCAGTTAAACAGATATTAGAAAGCTATCAAATCGACATTGGTTCAATTGATGGAAAAGGATGTGTTGGGAACACGGATCTTTTAAGTGAGGATGAGGGGAAACGCTGGAATGCAGTTCTATCTTTAAAGGAACAGTTTGAACATGTTTCAGCATTGGGAGGCAAGGTGATTTTCATGTGTCTTGTGCCGGAAAACAGCCTGATTCCTAAAAAAAGAAGCTTAGAAATATGGAAAGAAACATTTCCTGAGGTGGTCGGGCTTGCCGAGAAAAACAATCTTTTTCTGGCACTTGAAGGATGGCCTGGTCCTGCACCTGCGTATCCAACTCTTGGAACGACTCCAGAGGTGCTCAGATATATGTTTGGTGAGGTACCGTCCAAGCATTTCGGTGTCAATTATGATCCCTCTCATTTAGTGAGACTTGGCATTGATTATCTTCGGTTTCTTGATGAGTTTGGTGAAAAAATTCTTTACTGTCATGGAAAAGATACAGCGCTGCTTAAAGAGGAACAATATGATTTAGGCCATTTGCCTGGCGTATTCGATTCTAAGTATGACTTTTCCGAAGGAGCATGGCGCTATACAATTCCGGGTCATGGGGAGGTTGACTGGAAAAAGGTTGCAGTCAGATTAGATGCGCTCGGGTATAAAGGTCCAATCAGCATTGAACTTGAGGATCATCATTATTGGGGCGCACTTTCTTCTGAACAAGAAGGCATTAAGCGTGCTAAAGATTTTCTTCAGTCGGTTTTTCATAATAAGAAATCAGGAGGAATGGCGGATGTCAAACATTAAAATTGGAATTATTGGAAGCGGAGGAATTGCTGCAGTACATGCTAAAGCCTATCTGCAAATGAAGGATGTCACGATTGCTGCGGTCGCAGACGTCATTCCCGGAAAAGCAAAGGAATTTATCGAACAGCTGGGAATCCACGATGCCCAGGCATTCGACAGTCATCTGGAATTGCTTGAACTTGATTTAGATGGTGTAAGTGTCTGTACGCCAAATGTCACTCACCACAGAACCAGTATTGATTCATTGCTTGCAGATAAACATGTACTAGTTGAAAAACCGCTGGCAGTTACTCTAGAACAAGCGGTTGAAATGGTTGAGACATCACGCCGCACAGGAAAAATGCTGACGGTCGGATTTCAGCCAAGATATGATCCAAATATGAAAACAATTAAAGAAATTGTTCAATCCGGACAGCTTGGAGATGTCTATTATATTCAAACCGGCGGAGGCAGAAGAAGGGGGATGCCAGGGGGGACTTTCATAAATAAGGAGCTGGCAGGAGCTGGTGCAATGGCGGATATTGGCTGTTATTCCCTGGACTTGGCTTTAAATGCACTGAATTATCCTAAGCCTTTAACCGTTTCAGCCTATACATCCAGTCATTTTGGCAAGAATCCTCTGTATCATCATGAAGCGGCCAGGTTTGAAGTAGAAGACTTTGGAGTGGCGATGGTTCGATTAGAAGGAGGAAAGGTGCTTAATTTTAAAATTTCATGGGCGATGCACATGGATTCCTTAGGACCTACCATTTTTCTCGGTACAGACGCAGGACTAAAGCTGACACCTGCAGGACACGGACCTTGGAGCGGGGTCTGGGACGGCGGCATTGGAAGCATTTCACTCTTTCACGATATTGTCGGACAGCATTCAGAAACTCAGATTCCCGTCATTGATCATAAAATTGATATTTTTCATGAAAAAGTAAGAGATTTTGTGGCAGCCATAAAAGAAAATCGGCCAGCTCCAATTCCGGCAGAGCAAATCTTACTTAATCAGGCGATTATTGATGGGGTACTTCGTTCCTCTGCGCTGGGTAAAGAAGTTGATATTAAGGTTCCGGTATTTGTTTGAGTAAATCAGTTTGCAAAAACGCCTATGATTTTAGGCGTTTTTGTTATTTTAACCAAGTTGATTTAATTGATTTATTCGATTATTCTCCCCATACTAAATAATAGAATTAGATGGGGAGGAATCATTGATGAAAGCAATCGGACTGCATAAATACTTGCCAATCGAAGATGAAGAAAGCTTGCTCGACATTGAAATGGAAAAACCAGCGGCTGCAGGAAAAGATCTGCTGGTCCAAGTTAAAGCCATTTCCATTAATCCTGTTGATACAAAAGTACGTGCACCTAAAGAGAAAATAGAGGAAGAGCCAAAAATTCTCGGCTGGGATGCAAGCGGCACAGTGGTGGAAACCGGTGAGAATTGTACAGATTTTAGACCAGGCGATGAAGTGTTTTATGCCGGCAGCATCACGAGGCAAGGCACTTACAGCGAATATCATCTGGTAGATGAAAGAATTGTTGGGAAAAAGCCTAAAACCATATCTCATGCAGAAGCAGCTGCTCTTCCGCTGACGGCGATTACAGCATATGAAGGGCTGTTCGATCGATTAAAGATTGATCCTGCTGACAAAGAGCGAAACAAAAGGAATCAGATTTTGATCATCGGCGGAGCAGGAGGAGTGGGATCTATTGCGATACAGCTTGCTAAATGGGCAGGTTTGAACGTGATTGCAACAGCATCACGACCTGAAACGATAGCATGGTCAGAGAAGTATGGCGCCGATCATATCATAAACCATCATAAATCTTTGAAAGAAGAGCTTGAAAAACGGCAAATCACAGAAGTGGACTATATCTTTTGTCTGAATAACACAGATCAGCACTGGAATGGCATGAGCGAAGTGATTAAGCCTCAGGGCAAAATTTGTTCAATCGTTGAAAACAAGGAACCTCTTGATTTGAATGTGTTAAAAAGCAAGAGTGTCACATTCGTCTGGGAATTTATGTTCACAAGAGCCATGTATCAAACAGACGACATGCAAGAACAGCAGATACTGCTGAACAAAATCAGTGAACTAATAGATGAAGGTGTTTTAAAAACAACCTTAAATCAAACCCTATCACCGATCAATGCCGAGAATATTAAGAAAGCCCATCAAACATTAGAAGGCGGAAAAACGATCGGGAAAATTGTGCTGGAACCATTTAAATAGAAACAAATATTTAGCGGTCTGACAGCCGCTATTTTTATTTTGTTTTCAGAATTATTTAATAAATTGTGAAAATGATTTGAAAAATGAAGTTCATCATGTTTAAATGAAACTATAACAGATTACTTGTCAGATATGTGATGTCTGAAAAGAAAGGCTGTGAATAGGTGCTAATTGAAAAAATTTCAACGAAGAAAGTTTCAGATACGGTCAGCGAGCAGATTGAGAACATGATTTTGGACGGCTCCATTCGTGCTGGCGAAAAGCTTCCATCGGTAAGAGAGCTATGCGAGAAATTTGGAGTAGGGCGATCTGCTGTACGTGATGCCATCACTGTTTTAAAAGGAAAAGGTCTTGTAATCGTGAAACAGGGAGAGGGCACGTATGTGAGCAAGTTTGACTCCGCGAAGATTTTCAGCAAAGCCGCCATGCTTCCTAATGCAAATGATATTACCGAACTTTTTCAAGTTAGAAAAATCGTCGAAACCGGCATGGCTGAAATGGCTGCATGCAATCGCTCCGAAAACGATCTTAAGCGAATGAAAATGATCTTATCAACCCATACTGATGCCCCCTGGGAAGATGATTATCAGTTTCATTTATCGATTGCCAAAGCAACCGGCAATGCACTGCTGATTCAGTTTGTACAAGTTATATCCACCACAATTAAACATGCAATGATTGATTTTCACCAGTTTATCAAAAGTGATTATGAAGCGGTAAAAACCATTGCAGAACATCATGAGCGCATCTTCGAAAGCATTTCTTCCGGTAGACCTAATCAATCAAACGAATACATGCTGCAGCATTTAACGTTTGTAGAATCCATTCTTCACAAGAGTCTTCAGCAGAATAACTGAATTTTTTTGAAAATAAAACAAAACGGTGTTTGGTATTACAAAACAATTGGAGGTGGAGTTTTGATCCTGACAGAATTAATCTCACTTTTCCCTGAAGATAAAGTTAAAACGGAGGGTCAGATAAATCACTTGCTCGGAAATAATGGCGAAATGACTGTGTTCCCGACTACAGAAGAGGAAATCACACAAGTTCTTAAATTTGCTGATCAAAATGACAAAAAAGTTTCCATCATCGGCGGCGGGACAAAGCGCGGATTTGGAGGATTATCAGAATATGCAGATATCCAATTATCCTTGGCACATTACAAAGGAGTAACAGAGCATACTCCCGGAGATATGACTGTAACCGTTAAAGCAGGAACAACATTTAAAGAGCTTCAGGATTATTTAGCAAAGCATCAGCAAAAAGTTTCCCTTGATCCGGCCTGGCCAGATTATTCTACAATAGGAGGAATCATCGCTTCAAATGAAAGCGGTCCCAAAAGGCTTGGTTACGGATCATCAAGAGATTCAGTTATTGGACTCAGAATGGTTTATCCTGACGGACAGGTCATCCGCTCAGGGGGGAAAGTAGTTAAAAACGTTGCCGGCTATGATATGAATAAGCTTTTTATAGGATGTATGGGCACACTTGGAGTTGTGACAGAAATCACGTTGAAACTCAGGCCAATTCCAAAATATGAAAGTCTCACTCTATTAACTTTTCCAATTGAACTTCAGGAAGAAATGAGTTTGTTCGTTATAAATCTGCTGGATTCCATGATGGAGCCAATCACGTTAGAACTTTTGAGTCCGGCCTTATCTAAACGGTTAACAAACAGAGAAATGTATACGCTTGCAATCAGTTTTGAGGATTTCGAACCTTCAGTCCGCTATCAGGAAGAGTTTATTAAAAGCATCATCCCGGAGGGTACGCTGTATGCACTGCTGCCTCAGGCGGAAGCAGAATTATTTTGGGATGCTTTTTACAAGACTGCGCCAAGCGGTGTCAGCTCAAAGCCTGGTTCAGTTACCGAAGCTGTCTTGAAAATCGGCGTAAAAAACTTGGATGTTTTCCAAATTGTGAAGGAATGTGCCGGTATGCATAAGGCGGTGTCGATTGAAGCTCATGGAGGATTGGGACACGGCTTATGCCAAGTTATTCTGAGGGGAAGCAGCAATGACGTAATGAATGCAATTGAGCGTATTCAGCAAATCACGGCTCAGTTAGGCGGTTATACAATCATCAAGCACCTGCCATACGCCTTGAGGCACAAAACGGAAGTATGGGGAGAAAAGCCATCTTATTTCTTTCTGATTCAAGGAATTAAAGCGGCAATCGATCCAAAATCAGTCCTGAACTACAAACGTTACCTGGGAGGGATCTAAGTGAGCATAAGAGAAAGCGACTTAAAGCAGGCATCCCCGGCATGCAAGGAAACAAGTCTCAGCAATTATTTATGGAAGGATCATCCGGATGAGAGCAAATGGGCAGATTGCGTCCACTGCGGCATGTGTCTGGAGTCCTGTCCAACTTATGAGATAACAGGCCAGGAGCAGCATTCACCGCGGGGGCGGGTGCATTTGATCAAATCAGTCGCAGATGGAAAGCTTCAGGTGAATGAACAATTCATGGATCCGGTTTTCGCGTGTCTAGATTGCCGTGCCTGCACGACGGCATGTCCTGCAGATGTGGATGTCGGCGGTCTTATTGAAGAAGCCCGGGGCCAGATCCGCCAGGCAATGCCTTTAACCGGAGTAAAAGGAACCGTAAGCAAATTTTTCTTAAAAGGTCTGTTTCCTCATCAAAATCGATTGAATACTGTGGGAAGCCTGCTTAAATTTTATCAAAAAAGCGGAATGCAAAAAGCAGTGAGAAAAACCGGAATGCTGAAGGTCATGCCAAAGCACCTGGCAGAAATGGAAGCCATTATGCCTGAGATCAAGCAGCCCGTGCGCAAAAAGTACAAAAATCAAACGGTCATACCTGCACAGGGCGCGGCAAAGACTGGAGTATCCTTCCTGACAGGCTGTGTGATGGACGTTATGTTCAGTGATATTAATGAATCCACAATAAATGTATTAACGAAGAACGGAAATGACGTGACCATTCCGCAAAACCAGACATGCTGCGGAGCCCTTCATGTTCATGCAGGTGACAGAGATACAGGCCGCAAGCTTGCAAAACAGAACATTGAGGCTTTTAAAGATTCGGATAAAGTCATTGTTAATGCAGCAGGATGCGGATGCATGCTGAAGGAGTATGGTGAATTGTTCAGAGAAGTAGATACAGAATGGCATGAAAGAGCAGAAGAATTTGCCGAAAAAGTAGTTGATGTTTCAAAATACCTCCATGACACCGGCTATGAAAAACCTAAAGCTGAATTGAACACAAGAATTACCTATCATGATGCATGCCACTTAGCACATGGACAGGGTGTGCGCCAGGAGCCGCGAGATATCTTACTTGATATTCCAGGCGTGGAAATGGTCCATATGCCTAATGCTGACAGATGCTGCGGAAGTGCGGGCATATACAACATAACCAACCCTGAAATGGCAGGCGCTGTACTTGAAAGCAAAATGGAAAATGTTCCGGATGACGTTGAGATGATCTCAATGGGGAATCCAGGCTGTATGCTCCAAATGGCTATGGGTGTCCAAAAATACGGCAGAAATCAGAAGGTTGTTCATACGGTACAGCTCCTTGATTGGGCCTATCAAATGGAGGAGAAAAGAAAGGAGGAGCTTTAATGGCTGTTAAAGGACTTAAAACGAAAGATAAACATATTCATAGTCTTGCAAAACTGACAGGCGGTCCATCAAACATTCTCTATCATAAAGAAGATTTAATTGCCTATGATTGTGACGGCTTTACCATTCACAAACATTTGCCAAAAGCGGTTGTATTTCCGAAAAATACAGAAGAAGTCGCAGCACTCGTCAAATATTGTTCAGAAAACCAGCTGCCATTCCTGGCAAGAGGTGCCGGAACAGGCTTAAGCGGAGGCGCTATTCCTATTAACGGCGAGGTCATTATCAGTCTGGTAAAAATGAAAAAACTGATCAGTGTAGATCTTGAAAATAGACGGGCTGTCGTTGAACCCGGATTCGTCAATCTTAAATTAACCAACTCCATTGCAGATAAAGGGTATTACTATGCGCCGGATCCATCCAGTCAATATTGCTGTACCATAGGGGGAAACGTTGCTGAAAATGCAGGCGGCGCCCATTGCCTCAAATATGGCGTAACAACAAACCATATCCTTGGTCTGGAGGTTGTCCTGCCAAATGGTGAGATTATTGAAATTGGAAAAAATGGTATTCCAGATTCGCCGGGCTATGATCTGCTTGGATTAATCACCGGATCAGAAGGAACGCTTGGAATCGTCACAAAGATCACCGTAAGAATCTTAAAAAACCCTGAATCTAAGCAGACTGTCCTTGCTTACTTTGATAGTGTGTCAGATGGCAGCGGCGCTGTTTCAGACATTATTTCAGCTGGCATTGTCCCTGCAGCTCTTGAAATGATGGATAAAACCGCAATTGAAGGCGTTGAGGCGGCAGCTTTTCCCGTAGGACATCCAAAGGACATTGAAGCTGTCTTATTAATAGAAGTAGACGGCATTTCTGCCGGCATCGATGAACAGATCACTCAAATTCTTGAGGTATGCACCAAATGGAATGTCCGTGAGGTAAAGGCTGCTGAAAGTGAAGCAGAGCGTGCAAGATGGTGGGCAAACAGAAAAACAGGCTTTGGAGCGATGGGAGCAATTTCACCTGATTATCTTGTACAGGATGGAGTCATTCCTCGGAGCAGACTGCCCGAAGTTCTTGAAAAAATCAATCAGATCAGCAAAGAATCTGGTCTCCGGATCGCCAATATCTTTCATGCAGGAGACGGCAATCTGCATCCGCTTGTCTTGTTTGATTCAAGAATTCCGGGTCAGACTGAGGCAGCTTTAAAAGTCGGCAGCGCATGTCTGCAGGTTTGTGCCGAAGTTGGCGGAACGATTACAGGTGAACATGGGGTAGGCATTGAAAAGAGAGAAGAAATGCGGTTTGTCTTCACAGATGAAGAGATTTTGGCTCAAACAAAAGTCCGGGAAGTCTTTAACCCTGATAATCTATTAAATGCAGGTAAATTATTTCCAAGTCCGGGACGCTGTGCGGAAGTAAAAAAAGAAATGAAAGCAGCAGCCCTTTAAATTAAATTGGTAAAATGTTCTGAAAATGATTGTAAACGCTTAGATTTTCATGCTATTATTTTTTTAACAAAAATAAAAACATCGTTTTTTAATAACAAACACAAGGAGGAATGAATGATGAAAGGCTATATTCAATCAGGTAATCTTCAAGTAGCAGACGTACTCTATGAATTTATTAATTCAGAAGCACTCCCGCAGACAGGTTTAGACCAGGAGGCATTCTGGTCAGGTTTTGAAGCCATAGTTAAGGAATTGACTCCTCACAACAAAGAACTGCTGGCAGTCCGCGATGAAATTCAGAGCAAAATAAATTCATGGCACAGGGAAAACAGCGGAACATTTAATTTTGAAGCTTATAAAGCATTTTTACATGAAATTGGATACTTAGAGCCTGAAGCAGAGGAGTTTAAGATTACAACTCAAAATGTTGATGATGAAATTGCTGTTCAGGCTGGTCCTCAATTAGTCGTGCCGGTCAACAATGCGCGCTATGCCATCAATGCAGCAAATGCACGCTGGGGAAGCTTATATGATGCCTTATACGGGACTGATGCCATCAGTGAAGAGGACGGTGCACACCGAGAGGGCTCATATAATCCTGTCCGAGGAGAAAAAGTCATTGAATTTGCGCGCAATTTCCTTGACGAAACAGTGCCTCTAAAAGATGGATCACATAAAGATGCTGCAGAATATGCGATTCTTGATGGAGAGTTATCGGTCACATTAAGCAGCGGTCATAAAACAGGTCTTAAAGACAATGAAAAATTAGCTGGATACCAGGGGGATGCAGCTTCGCCGGCTGCCATTCTTCTTAAAAACAACGGGCTCCATTTTGAAATTCAAATCGACCGAAGCCATTCTATCGGCAAAACAGATTTAGCTGGCGTGAAAGATATTTTGCTGGAAGCAGCGCTGACAACTATTATGGATTGCGAAGATTCAGTTACAGCTGTAGATGCGGAAGACAAAGTGATCGTGTACCGCAATTGGCTCGGCTTAATGACAGGAAATCTGGCGTCTACATTCAAAAAAGGCAAACAAACAATGACACGCACCTTGAATCCTGACCGAAAGTATGCAAGCGTTAACGGTGAAGAGTTTACTCTATCGGGAAGATCGCTCATGTTTGTTAGAAACGTAGGTCATCTTATGACAAACAATGCCATTCTTGATGAAAACGGAGAGGAAATTAGGGAAGGCATTTTGGATTGTGTGATGACTGCACTGCTTGCAAAACACTCCTTGCTCGGAACCGGACAATATCAAAACTCTTCAAAAGGATCTGTCTATATCGTTAAACCGAAAATGCACGGATCTAAAGAAGTTGCCTTTGCCAACACTCTGTTTAATAGAGTCGAGGATTTGCTTGGGCTTGAACGCAATACCATTAAAATCGGGGTAATGGATGAAGAAAGACGGACGTCTCTGAACTTGAAAGCAGTAATACGTGAAGTAAAAGACCGTATCGCATTCATTAATACCGGATTCCTGGACCGTACCGGTGATGAAATTCATACTTCTATGGAAGCTGGTCCGATGATTCCTAAAAATGATATGAAATCTTCCGCTTGGCTTTTGGGCTATGAAAAATCAAATGTTTATGCAGGTCTTGAAAGCGGCTTCCAGGGCCGTGCTCAAATCGGCAAAGGCATGTGGGCTATGCCTGACATGATGGCAGAGATGCTCAAACAAAAATCCGGTCATCTAAAAGCAGGTGCAAATACAGCATGGGTTCCTTCGCCTACAGCAGCAACACTTCATGCACTGCACTATCACCAGGTAGATGTAACAGAAGTCCAAAATCAGCTTAAGAAGGAAGTAAAGGATTTAAGAGATGACATTCTCACCATTCCTGCTGCTGAAAATACGAATTGGAGCAAGGAAGATATTCAGCAGGAGCTTGATAACAATGCACAAGGAATTCTTGGATATGTTGTGCGCTGGGTCGAGCAGGGTGTCGGATGTTCTAAGGTGCCGGATTACTATAATGTTGGCTTGATGGAAGACCGTGCTACGCTGAGAATTTCAAGTCAGCATCTGGCAAACTGGCTGCACCATGGCATCTGCACAAAAGAACAGGTGCAAGAAACGCTTGAACGCATGGCAAAAGTGGTTGACAAACAGAATGAAGGGGATCCGCTTTATATGCCGATGGCCCCTAATTACGAAAATTCGGTTGCCTTCCAGGCAGCATGCGATCTTGTTTTTGAAGGCTATGATCAGCCAAATGGCTACACAGAACCAATCCTGCACCGCCGCCGTTTGGAAGCTAAAGCTAAATTTGCAGTTAAGCAATAATCTAATCACATATTTTAAGGAGATGAGGCAATGCAGCACCTTCGGGAAAAATCGCTGGAACTTCACAAGCGTTCACATGGGAAATTAAGTGTTACGGTTAAAGTCTCCGTAGAAAATTCGCATGATTTAAGTCTGGTTTATTCCCCAGGGGTGGCAGAGCCTTGCAGAGAAATCCATCAAGACCCTGAAAAGATATACGATTATACGATGAAAGGCAATTTGGTTGCCGTTATTTCAGACGGCTCAGCTGTATTAGGCTTAGGCAATATAGGAGCAGCCGCTTCTATGCCTGTAATGGAGGGAAAAGCCGCTTTGTTTAAAGCATTTGCCGACATTGATGCTTTTCCGCTTTGTCTGAATACGAATGAGCCTGAAGAGATTATTGCCATTGTGAAAGCGCTGGAGCCGACTTTTGGCGGTGTAAATTTAGAGGATATTTCAGCTCCAAATTGCTTTATCGTTGAAGAACGATTAAAACAGGAAATGAACATCCCTGTTTTTCACGATGATCAGCACGGTACAGCCATTGTAACAGCCGCCGGCCTGATAAATGCGTTAAAGATGGTCAATAAACGACTTGAAAATGTGAAGATTGTCATAAATGGCGCCGGTGCTGCCGGGATTGCGATTACAAAGCTGCTCCTTGAAATGGGAGCAGAAAATGTCATCATGTGCGATACAAAAGGCGCGATTTACAAAGGACGAACAGCAGGAATGAATCCGATGAAGGAATTGATCTCAGAGCTGACAAATAAAAGCTTATTCCAAGGGACACTTGGTGACGCTTTAAGGGAAGCAGATGTTTTTATTGGCGTTTCAGCTGCAGGAGCTGTTTCTGGTGAAATGGTTCAAGAAATGAATAAGGATGCGATTATTTTTGCCATGGCTAATCCAGATCCGGAAATCATGCCCGAAGCTGCAAAAGCCGCAGGAGCGGTAATTGTGGGAACAGGAAGATCGGATTTGCCAAATCAAGTCAATAATGTCCTGGCCTTTCCAGGGATTTTTAAAGGAGCCCTGCAAGTGCACGCGACTGAAATCAATGAGGAAATGAAAATGGCTGCTGTTTATGCCATTGCTGATTTAATTACACCATCAGAGCTTGAATATGAGTATGTCATTCCGCATGCTTTTGATAAAAGAGTAGCTGCAGCTGTATCAGAAGCTGTAGCAAAAGCAGCCGTCAGATCAGGAGCTGCTCGCAAAACTACGTTTTTGAAAGGGGTACAGCCATGAAATTTGTCCGATTTAAAGATCAGTCAGCTGTCTATAGCGGAGTTTTAAACGAGTCTGAAATCAACGAAATACAAGGTGATATCTTTAAAGACTGGGAGTATACCGGCCGTTCTTTTCAAAAAGAGCAGGTTCAGCTGCTTGCACCCTTACTGCCAAATCAGATCATCGGAATTGGCGCAAACTACGTATCAAATAAGCAGGATATACCTGAGGTGCTGCCTGAAATTCCGGTATTTTTCTTCAAGCCGACCTCATCCGTTATTGGCCCTGAAGAGAATATTGTCATACCTGCCGGCGCAAAACAGGTGAAATTCGAATCAGAACTTGCCATTATCATAGGGAAAGAGGCAAAAAACGTCCCTGAATCAGAGGTTCTGGATTATGTGTTTGGCTACACAATAGGAAATGACGTAACAGCTCCAGCCTTTTTCCATGGAGACGGACACTGGACAATCGGCAAATCATTTGACACATTCACGCCTCTTGGTCCAGTAATTGAAACAGAGCTTGATCCATTCAATGTGAATGTGGAAGCGAGTTTAAACGGGGCTTTGAAACAGGATAGCCCGACAGATCTCATGATTATTCCGATTCGAAAAATGATTTCCTATTTAACCAGCGTCATGACCCTGAGAGAAGGGGACGTCATTTTAACAGGAAGTCCTGTTGGGGCAGAATTAGTCAATACAGGTGATGTCATCGAATGCGAAATCAAAGAAATCGGCATTCTAAGGAATTCATTCGCTGAAGCAAGAGAAAGCGTTAAAAGCTAGAGGATCCTTTCTTTACCCGGTATCAGGCATGATATACTAGAGTTAAAGTCAATTTGCACCAGAGGTGAGAGGGTTGGATCGAGAAAATATGGTGAAGTCCGTCAGCCGGGCACTGGATATCATCACGCTCGTAAGTTTGAAAAAAGGCGGACTTGGGGTTACCGAAATAGCGAATCAAATCGACATAAATAAAAGCTCCGTTTACAGGATTTTGTCTACACTTGTGCAATACGGCTATGTAGAACAGGATGCTGAAACGGGAAAGTACAAGCTTGGCTATAAATTCCTGGAAATCAGTTCAAAGCTGCTTGAATCCATTGATCTAAGAGCTGAAGCGAGAATGTATTTACAAGAGCTTGAAAATGAAACAAACGAGGTTATCCATTTAGTCGTGTATGATCAGGGTGAAGTGGTGTATATAGAAAAGCTGGACGGCAGTGAAACGCTGCGAATGCATTCAAAAGTGGGCAAGCGCGCCCCCATGCACTGTACATCAGTTGGAAAAGCCATACTGGCTCATCTTCCATCAAGCGTTGTGTTGGATATTCTAGAGCGAAAAGGGCTTCCGATGCATACTGACAAAACGATTACAAATAAAGAAGACTTCCTTCTGGAGCTGAGTTCCGTCAGACAAAAGGGATATGCTCTTGACCTGGAAGAGAATGAAAATGGAATCACATGCATCGCCGTGCCTATTTTTGATCATATGGGGAATGCTATTGCAGCTGTGAGCATTTCAGGTCCAACGATTCGCATGACAAAAGAAAGACTTGAACAGCTCCAGTCCCGTATGCGAAATATAGGCAGGCAAATATCCTTAAGACTTGGCTTTGAAAAATAGAATAAGCTTCCATTTTAAAATTTGTTCGGAGTTCACTTTTCAAAAGGTATACCGGACAAATTTTTTTTGGAGAAAAATAAGTGATTAAATTTTCTAAATATTGTTGAAATTATAATCATAGTTTGTATAATTGATTTGAGGCACCTCGTGTTATACAACAATATTAAGTATTGTTGTATAACATGTTTCTTCATTAGAAACAAACAGAAATGATGTTGCGCATTACGAAACAAAAAGGGGGAATTGTTTGTGAGTACGGGGATGTTAGGATTTTTATCACTGCTGCCGATTTTAGTTGTTGGTATCTTCTTGGTAGGTCTCAGGTGGCCAGCCAGCAAAGCCATGCCAATTTCGTATCTAACTGCGATCGGACTTGCGCTGTTTGTATGGAAAGTACCCGGAACAACTGTTGCAGCAGCATCTGTCAATGGATTAGTGGTTGCAGCCACGCTTCTGTACATTATTTTCGGGGCGATCCTTCTGTTAAACACCTTGCAGGAGAGCGGCGGAATTAAAACCATTCGCCAGGGCTTTACAGATATTTCTGTAGACAGACGCATACAGGTTATTATCATCGCCTGGCTGTTCGGCTCATTTATCGAAGGAGCATCAGGCTTTGGAACACCGGCAGCAGTTGCTGTACCGCTGATGGTCGGACTTGGATTCCCGGCTATGGCTGCTGTAATCGCCGGAATGGTCATTCAAAGTACTCCTGTTTCATTTGGTGCAGTGGGAACACCGATGCTTGTCGGCGTGCAAACAGGCTTATCTGCAGATGCAGGTATTACTGATGATTTCCTTGCACTTGTTACAGAAATTGGAGGCCAGGTTGCGATTTTACATATGATTGCCGGAACACTGATTCCGCTGTTTGTAGTCGCATTGATGACAAGATATTTCGGAAAAAACAAATCATTTTCTGAGGGGTTGAAGGTTTGGAAATTCGCCTTATTTTCTGCCTTTGCTATGACCATTCCATATGTGATTGTTGCAAATACTTTAGGACCGGAATTTCCGTCCATGGTCGGCGGTTTAACAGGTCTTGCAATCGTAGTGTTCGCAGCTAAAAAAGGATTCCTGATGCCGCCAAAAGAAGAATCATGGGATTTTGAAGAAAAGTCAAAATGGGATCCAGAATGGATGGGTTCACTTGAAATAAAAGATATCAGCCATAAAAGCGGAAATATGAGTATGATTAAGGCGTGGGCACCATATATTCTTGTTGGAGTGTTCTTGGTGATTTCAAGATTGAAAACGCTTCCTGTATTAGGGTGGCTCCAATCATGGGTTGTATCATTCCCAAACATGTTTGGTTCAGAAGTCAGTGCAAGCTTTCAGCCTCTCTATTTGCCGGGAACGATCTTTATCTTAGTTTCACTTATCACTTTCTTTTTGCACGGCATGAATGGAAGCGCATACAAAAATGCCTGGTCACAGTCAGCAAAAACGACCGTTGCCGCTTCTACCGCACTTGTATTTACCGTCCCGATGGTACAGGTTTTCATTAACTCAGGAGGCGGAGCAGCAGGTTTTGATAAAATGCCGATTGAACTCGCTAACGGAGCAGCATCCATTGCCGGAGAATTCTGGCCGTTCTTCGCTACTTTCATCGGCGGCATCGGAGCTTTTATCGCGGGAAGCAACACAGTAAGCAACATGATGTTCAGTTTATTCCAATATGATGTCGGTTCACAAATCGGTGTAAATCCTACTTGGATTGTAGCTCTCCAAGCAGTAGGAGGGGCTGCAGGAAACATGATTTGTGTTCATAATGTCGTTGCGGCATCAGCAGTTGTAGGACTTATCGGAAAAGAAGGACTTGTAATCCGAAAAACATTATTTCCATTTACTTATTACGCATTATTATCAGGTGCAGTCGGCTATTCCATCGTTTGGTATTCGCAAAAAGGAATCTTCAACCTTGGTTCGTATGTTGCTGTAGCCATTGCGATGGCCGCCATTTATATTGTGGCGACTAATCAGAAGCGTTCAGAAATGATTGTGAGCAACGATAAGAGTATGAAATTATAAATTGGTTTTTGAGTCTTTAAACTGAAGCAGGCAGGAAAACAAATGTGTTTTCCTGCTTTTTTCTGCAGGCTCTTTTCGTAAACTTTGTTGTTATTAGACTCCATGTTATAAACTTTAAGTGGATTGCAGCGGAAGGAACTTGACTCCTGCGGGAAAATAGAGGGAAATGGGAGACCCCGCAGGCAGGCCGAGGAGGCTCCCGCCCTCCCCGCGGAAAGCAAGTTCCTGGAGCGGAAAGGAACGGACAACATTTGTCACCTAGAACAATAACAAAAGGTTGAAAGAAATTGTAAAAAAACTGTAATGAAAAAAAGAATAGCGCACAATGCTATACTAGTTTTAGAATCATTCTATATATCTGAAGTCATCTCACCAAAGAACAAACTCACGTACCCTGCTTTGAAATCATAATGAAGGAAGGTAGAAAAATGAGTAAAAATGTTCTGATTCTGACTGGAGATGCCGTTGAAGCCCTGGAGGTATTTTATCCTTATTACCGATGTCTGGAAGAAAATATTTCGTGTACGATTGCTTCACCTGTAAAGAAGAAACTGCAGACAGTTGTCCATGATTTCCTCCCGGAAATGGATACATTTACAGAGAAATTAGGCTATAAAATTGATTCGCATGCATCTGTAGATGAAATTGATCCTGCTGATTTTGACGGACTAATTATTCCCGGAGGACGAGCACCTGAGTACATTCGCATGAATTCAAAAGTTCAGGAAATTGCTGCTCATTTTTTAAAAGAGGATAAGCCTCTGGGTGTTATCTGCCATGGACAGCTTGTCCTTACAACTGTCCGGGAATATATAAAAGGGCGTGAAGTCACAGCATACAGTGCATGCAGACCTGAAGTTGAAGCAGCAGGTGCCACATACATTGAAGAAATGCTTCACGTTGATGGAAACCTTGTAACAGGGCACGCCTGGCCTGATTTGCCGGGATTTATGAGAGAATTTTTTAAAGTGCTTCATGTGAAGCAGAAAACGGGTGTGTAATGAATAAAAACGCTTGAGCCAGACTACAAAGCGGAAAAATAATCATCTCTTAAAACGAGACTGCGAGATCATTCCGCAGTCTTTTAATTTGGCTCTTAAAGTTAATATTGTTGAACCCTAAGTGGATTGCAGCGGAAGGAACTTGACTCCTGCGGGACATAGAGCAAAGTGGGAGACCCCACAGGCAACGCCGAGGAGGCTCCCATGCTCCCCGCGGAAAGCAAGTTCCTGGAGCGGAAAGGAGCGGCCAATATTTATAATGAAAAACAACAATCTATGCGAAAACAGCCTTTAATTATATGATTCTATTCTTCCTGCATACAAAATCATTACATAGATAGTGTATAATAAAAAGTAAGAATATTTCGATAAGAGGAGGAGAGTTCGTGAAAGTTTCCCTGTTCATCACTTGTTTAGCAGATGTTTTTTATTCCAATGTCGGGAAAAGCACGGTGGAACTGCTTGAAAAGCTGGGCTGTGAGGTTGATTTTCCAAAATCCCAGACCTGCTGCGGACAGCCTGCCTATAATAGCGGGTATCACAAAGAAACGAGAGAAGTGGCAAAACATATGATTAAAGCATTTGAACAATCTGATTATGTTGTAGGGCCATCAGGTTCTTGTGTGGCTATGCTGCATGAATATGAGGAACTGTTTGCAAATGATCCTGACTGGAGAGAAAAAGCTCATCAGCTTGCTGGAAAATCATATGAGCTTACACAATTTATAGTGGAAGTACTGAAAGTTGAAAATGTAAATGCAGCTCTGCCTGCCCATGCAACGTATCATAAATCCTGTCATATGACGAGACTGCTCGGGGTCAAGGATGCCCCTGAAACATTGCTTCGAAATGTAAGCGGTTTAAACGTAACACCGCTGCCAAACAGTCATGATTGCTGCGGATTCGGCGGAACGTTTTCTGTTAAAATGGTCCCGATTTCAGAGCAGATGGTCGACGAGAAGGTAAAGCATATTCAAGATACAGATGCCGAACTTTTAATAGGGGCAGACTGCGGCTGTCTGATGAACATCGGCGGCAGAATCAACCGCAAAGGGATTCCGATTAAAGTGATGCATATTGCAGAAGTGCTAAGCAGCGGGGTGAAATGACATGCCAATGAAAATAGGAAATGAAGCTTTTTTCGACAGGGTTGAAAAAGGGGTAAATAATCCGTTCATGAGAAACGCTGTTGCCTCTGCACAAGAACGGATGCAGGGAAGGCGCCTGCAGGCAGCGGAAGAGCTTGGCAATTGGGAAGAGTGGCGGAAACTTGGGGAAGAAATCCGCACACATACGATGGAAAATCTTGATTATTATTTGGAACAGCTGAGTGAAAATGTATCAAAACGGGGAGGCCATGTCTTTTTTGCCTCAACAAAAGAAGAAGCCAACAAATACATAACTGATATTGCGATACAGAAACAAGCTAAAAAGGTCGTTAAATCAAAGTCGATGGTCACAGAAGAAATCCATTTGAATGATGCTTTAGAAAAAGCAGGCTGTGAAGTCATTGAGACAGATCTTGGGGAGTATATTCTTCAGCTTGATGACCATGATCCGCCATCGCATATTGTCGTTCCTGCTCTCCATAAAAACAAGGAACAAATTCGTGATACATTTAAAGAAAAACGCGGTTACAACAAATCAGAAATGCCTGAAGAGCTCGCCTTATTTGCGAGGGAGCAGCTTCGCAAGGATTTTCTGAGTGCAGACCTTGGAATTACAGGATGTAACTTTGCAGTAGCAGAATCCGGTTCAATCAGTTTGGTCACGAATGAAGGAAATGCAGGCCTTGTAACAGCATTGCCGAAAACCCAAATTACGGTGATGGGGATGGAGCGCATCGTTCCAACTTGGGAAGAGCTGGATGTTTTAGTCAGTTTGCTGTGCAGAAGCGCAGTAGGACAAAAACTGACTAGCTACATCACAGGAATAACGGGTCCAAGAGACGATGGGGATGCAGACGGTCCAGAAGAATTTCATCTCGTTATCGTAGACAATGGCCGTTCGAATATATTAGGCACTGAGTTTCAAAGCGCGCTTCATTGCATACGGTGTGCAGCATGTGTCAATGTATGTCCTGTTTACCGTCATATTGGAGGTCATTCCTACGGATCGATTTATGCGGGTCCAATTGGTGCCGTCCTTTCGCCATTGCTTGGAGGCTATGAAGATTACAAAGAGCTTCCGTATGCATCATCACTATGTGCAGCGTGTACAGATGCCTGTCCTGTGAAAATCCCTTTGCATGAACTATTAATAAAGCACCGCCGGAGAATTGTTGAAGATGAAGGAAAATCAACATTTGGAGAAAAGCTTGCGATGAAAGGCTATCAGCTGGCTGCAAGCTCGCCAAATTTATACGGAGCAGGAACAAAATCAGCATCAGCGGTGATGTCGCCATTTACAAGTTCAGGCAGCATAAAAAAAGGACCGGGTCCCATCAAGCCATGGACAGATGTAAGGGACTTTCCTGCTCCAAGTAAAGAGAGATTCAGAGATTGGATGAAGGGAAGGGAGGAGAGCAGAGATGATGAAAGGTAACATACAATATCGTGATCCTTTTCTTGAAACAGTAGCTGCAAAACTCGGCCGGGGGAGAAGAAAAGCAGTGACTAAACCCAACTGGTCGATCTCTCCGCAATGGGAAGTATTAAAAAATGCGGATGCAGATGAGCTAGTGGAAGTTTTAAAAAAGCAGTGCCTGTTAATCCATACACAGTTTATTGAAACAACTGCTGCTCAGCTTTCTGATAAAATGATGCATGTTTTTGACGAGTATGAAGTGAAATCAGCGGTCATCGCTAAAGACAAACGCTTTCAAGAATTTGGTTTGGATAATGAAATCACCAAAGCATGGCCAATGGCCGGCATACATATACACGAATGGGATCCCCTTTTAAAAGAGAAAAATATTGAAGCCTCGGAAAGAGCTGATATCGGAATCATATTCAGTGACATGACCCTTGCTGAATCAGGAACCGTTGTAGTGTTCAGCGATAAAAACAAAGGAAGGTCCATTAATCTTCTTCCTAAAACCTGTCTTTGCATCATCCCAAAAAGCACGATTGTGCCGAGATTGACTCAAGCTGCAGAACACATAAGCAGCCAAATCAAAAAGGGCAGCCATTTATCATCCTGTGTTGACTTTATTACTGGGCCAAGCAACAGTGCCGACATAGAACTTAATCTGATCGTTGGCGTCCACGGGCCGATTAAAGCAACATATATTGTCGTACAGGATAAATAAATATTATAAAAAAGCACTCTTTTATAAGAGTGCTTTTTTCGTTCAAAAGGGAGATTAAGAATAGATCTTAATCCCACCCTTGAAGTTCTTCATTCATTTAGATCTTTTCGTAAACTTTGTTGCTTTTAGACTAGTTGTTAAAAACCTAAAGTGGATTGTAGCGGATAAACTTGACTCCTGCGGGAAATAGAGGGAAATGGGAGACCCCACAAGCAAGCCGAGGAGGCTCCCACCCTCCCGCGGAAAGGAACGGTAAACATTTATAATCAATAACAACAATCGAGGCAAAACAGCCTTCATTTTTAAGCTTACTTAAATAATTGCGGCAGACCATTAATTAAAGAATATCCGCCCATAATTGCCATTGCAATGACGATAAAGACTCCAAAGATTGTCATCCACATTGGATGCTTATAATCGCCTACGATTTTAACTTTATGAGCGGCAATCAGCATAACTCCAAGTGCAATCGGCAGGATAAGTCCGTTTAGGGAACCGGCCAAGATCAGAATTTTTACAGGCTGTCCAATCGATACAAAAACAGCAGTTGAAACAGCAATAAATCCAACGATGAACCACTTATGATATTTCTCTATCGCAGGGCTGAACGTTCGAATAAAGGAAACGGAAGTATAGGCAGCTCCAACAACTGAAGTAACGGCAGCAGCCCACATGATGACACCAAACATTTTATATCCGACGTTTCCAGCTGCATGCTTGAAAACAGAAGCAGGAGGATTTGCAGGATCAAGCTGCAGTCCTTGAGAGACAATACCAAGTGCGGCTAAAAATAAGAAAATCCGCATGATGGAAGCAATACCAATTGCTGAAATAGAGCTTTTTGTCACTTGAGGCAAAGCAGCTTTTCCTTTAATTCCCGCTTCAAGAAGTCTGTGACCTCCAGCAAATGTGATATATCCTCCAACTGTACCTCCAACAAGAGTAACGATGGCAAGAAAATCGATTTTGTCAGGGATGACTGTTTTAACAGCAGCTTCACCAATAGGCGGCTGCGCAGAAAACATGACATAAATGGTTAAAGCAATCATGACAAAGCCCATAATTTGAGCGAAACGGTCCATAACTTTCCCAGCTTCGCGCACCAAAAAGATCCCAATTGCAACAATTCCGCTTAAAAGTGCTCCAAGCTGAGGGGAAACGCCAAAGATCACATTTGTTCCGAGACCTGCACCGCCTATATTTCCTATATTAAAAGCAAGACCTCCAAGAACGATTAAAACAGAGAGGAAATACCCCAGGCCAGGAAGAACAGCGTTAGCAATATCTTGTGCAGGTTTTTCAGATACGGCAATAATTCGCCATATGTTTAATTGTGCTCCAATATCGATGAGAATGGACATTAGAATGACAAACCCGAAGCTTGCAGCTAAAAGCTGGGTAAAATGTGTGGTTTGGGTTAAAAATCCAGGACCGATGGCTGAAGTTGCCATCAAAAAGGCTGCGCCAAGCAGCAGGCTAAAGTTTGATTGTTTTTTCATGATGAGACCTCCTGAATTTTGTTAAGCATGAACACTTCCTGCTTTTTCAATGCTTATTCCTGCATGCTGCAGGGCTTCTGATATGTATTTAGCGAATTGAAGGGCATGAGCGCCGTCTCCATGTATGCAGATAGTATCTGCTTTAATGGACACGTTTTTCCCGGAAAGGGATGTGACCTTCCCATCTTTCACCATTCTTATTACTTGTTTTATAGCCATTTCTTGATCCTCAATCAAAGCGCGGGGGTCCCGCCTTGAGGTTAACGTGCCATTGTCCTGATAGGTTCTGTCAGAAAAAACCTCATTTGCAGTTTTTAGACCCAATTTCTCCCCAGCTTTAATTAACTCACTGCCGGCCAGTCCGAATAAAATGAAATTGGAATCAACTTTGTAGACAGCTTCAGCAATGGCTTCTGAAATTTGACTGTTGACTGAGGCCATATTATAGAGTGCACCATGAGGTTTTACGTGCTGAAGAGAACCTCCTTCAGAGGACGCAAAGCCTGATAAAGCTCCGATTTGATAGACAACAAGATCATATACTTCTCTCGGAGTGAGGTCCATATTTCTTCTTCCAAATCCGGTTAAGTCATGAAAACCGGGATGTGCTCCGATTCCAACGCCTTTTTCAACCGCAAGTTTAACTGTTTTTCTCATAGTAGAAGGATCGCCTGCATGAAATCCGCAGGCAATATTGGCAGAAGAAACGAAATTCAATATGTCTTCATCGTTTCCCATTACATAAGCTCCAAAGCTTTCTCCCATATCACAGTTTAAATCAACCTTAAGCATGTCTTTCAGCTCCCTATTTCAATTTCAGCAGCATGCCCTGTTTTAATAGCTGCAATCTTCTTTCTCTGTCTATCAGCAGTTCCTGAGCTTCCTCAAGCGATATTTCCTTGAACCGGACAGATTCACCTGGTTTAAATTGGGCAAGGTAGGGCAAATCGACAGAAGCGACCTGTGCGATTTTCGGATATCCGCCGGTAGTCTGCCTGTCAGCCAGCAGGATAATCGGGTTGCCGTCAGCAGGAACTTGAATCGTTCCAAAGCTGACAGCTTCGGAAATCATTTCTGTTTTATCTTCTAATGTAAGCTGCGGGCCTTCCATTCGGTAACCCATACGGTCAGAATTAGGTGTTATTTTAAACGTTTCAGAGAAAATCATGGATTTGCTTTCCTCTGAAAAGTCTTCAAATTGCCTTCCTTTTATGACACGCACGCTTTCATCTTCTCGCAGGAAAGGAATAAATTCGGGAGATGCAGACCATTCGATTTCTGAATGAGGAGCCGAGTCAAGAAGAGCTTCATGCAGTTTAATGGACTGTTCAGACATCTTTCCAACAGATAGTATGTCCCCATTCTCGATGGCTCTTCCTTCATATCCGCCAATTCCCGCTCTAATGTAAGTTGATTTGCTTCCCATTACCTCAGGGACTTCAATTCCGCCAGCTACTGCAAGATAGGCTCTGCATCCTTTTTTAGCTCCGCCAAATGAAAGCCGGCTGCCTTTTTCACAAATAATGGCCTCCACATCTTTGCAGGCCTGTCATTCAGAATGGGAGATAAATCTCCGCCACAAATAGAAATCATGGAATCTGACTGAAATTCAAAGTGTGCTCCGAGCATCGTCATTTCAACCGCTGCCTCGTTCTCTGAATTTCCGACAAGCATATTTGCGATTCTATGGGAGAGAGTATCCATTGCACCGCTTGCGATCACTCCGTACTTTTGAGAACCATATCTGCCAAGATCTTGAATAGACGTCAGAAGGCCTGATTTATTGACTTTTATCGTCATATCATTTTCTCCTTTTCTTCAAGAAATTGATCATATGAGATCGGTTTGAACCTAATAACATCACCGGCTTTTAATAGACTTGGAGATTTCCTTTCAGGCTGAAAAAGCTTTAAAGGAGTCTGTCCTATTAACTGCCACCCGCCAGGTGTCTCAATTGGATAGATCCCTGTCTGACTTCCTGCAATACCTACTGATCCAGCAGGTATTTTTAATCTCGGAGAACTTCTTCTTGGAGCCGCAATCTTTTCAGACATTCCTCCAATGTAAGGAAAGCCGGGAGCGAAGCCAATCATATACACTAAATATTCATTGTCTGAATGAATGCTGATGACCTCTTCGGGCGATAACTTGTTATGTTGTGCTACAAATTCCAGATCCGGACCAAGCTCTCCGCCGTAGCATACAGGGATCAGAACGGTTCTTCCTGACTCAGATTGTACTTTATCCAGCGTTTTCATTGTTTCTGATATGTATTCTGAAACAATCTGATAAGGATAGGAATCCTGATTCACTCTGCTCGCTTTTATCGGATCATAAATAAGCGTCACCGTTGTAAATGCAGGAATGCATTCGATCAGCCAGTCTGGTGAATGCTGGTCAAAATAGGAGAAGACATGCTGAACGTTTTCATGAGTATTATTTTCAATCATCTTTCCAAGTTCAATAATAATAGCGGCATCACCTAAGGGACTTAGGGTAAATTCCATTTCAGCACCTCCTAAAATTGATGTATAAATATGAATAATCAATTCATATTAGATGTAGTTCATCTTATAATAAGAAAGCTCAGAATTCAAATGACTGTTTATAAAATTTGGGTTTGACAAGAAAAGGAAAGTGAAGTAAATTTGAAGTAAGCTTTTATATTCTCTATACAATCATCCTTAAAAAGGGGTTTTGTTATATGTTAGGTGTCGTTCTTAACTAATCCGTAATTTCATACGGTCATCACTGTGCCCGGCGTGCAAAAAACAGATTTTGCAATGCTTATTTAACTATGCGCAGATCGATGAGTTAAGAACAAATCATAGCATATGAGAGGTGCCTGCTCTGCTGTGTTTTTATGCACAGTTTTTTATTTGTCCAAAAAAGGATGAGAGCAGTATGGAGAAAAAGCGCTCTATAGACCATTTCAGCCGCAATGAACGTTTGTTCATTGCGGCTTTTTTTCGTTACTAAAGGAGGAATATTTATATGAACAACCATACTTTGAACGTTTTAGATTACCTTACTATAAAAGAAACAATCAGCACTTTTGCGATGACAGATTCAGGCAAGCAGCGGGTATTATCCATTATGCCGCTTACTCATGTTAAACAGATTCAGGCACTATTGTCAGAAACAGACGAAGCTGCTGCCATTTTGGAGAAAAGTTCAAGTGTTCCAATTTCAGGTCTTGAAGGCATTGAAATTATTGTAAAGCAGTTCAATAAAGGTGTTGCTTTAAGACCGCATCACTTTTCACAGCTGCTGGCATTTATAGAAGACGGCTTGAAAATGAAACGGTTCATGAAAGATAAAGAAATGCTGGCACCTCGTGTGTCCTCATATGTACATGGAATTGAAGAGCTTCCTGAGATCGCTGCAGAAATCACCAGATGCATTCGAAACGGCAGAGTTGACGACATGGCGGGGAAAGAGCTGTCAAAAGTAAGAAAACAGCTGGCCATTGCAAATGACCGTTTGAAAGAAAAACTGAATTCCATTGTCAAGTCTCCGAAATATAAGAGCTACTTGCAGGACGCCATTATAAGTGAGCGCGGCGGCCGCTTATGTGTATCTGTTAAAAGAGAATATAAAGGGAAAATTAGAGGTACGGTCATGGATGCATCAGCATCTGGCTCAACACTTTATGTTGAACCTGAAGAGGCAGCGTCCATTCAGGATCAGATCAATCTATTATTGTCACAGGAAGAACTGGAGGCGGAAAAGATTTTAAGTTATTTAACTGGCTTGGCAGAGTCTCATGAAAAACAGCTTCTTCAATCAATAGAAGTGATGGTGCATTATGATGTTTTATTTGCAAAAGCAAAATACAGCCGTGTCATTGACGGCAGGGCACCAGCAGTTCATGATCAAAAAATGATCAGCCTGAAAAATGCCAGGCATCCGCTTTTAGGAAGCAAAGCCGTTCCTCTGACCATTGAAATAGGGAAGGATTTTCAGGCCCTCGTCATAACCGGGCCGAATACAGGCGGTAAAACAGTAGTTTTAAAAACGGTAGGTCTTCTTGTTCTGATGGCACAATCCGGGTTTCATATCCCTGCTGATAAGGAAAGCTCAATTGGCATTTACCAGCAGATTCTGCTTGATATCGGTGATGGGCAAAGCATTGAACAAAACTTGAGCACGTTCAGTTCACACATGACGAATATTATTTCAATTTTAAAGAAAACAAATGAATATAGCCTTGTGTTGCTTGATGAGTTAGGATCAGGAACAGATCCGGGAGAAGGTATGGGGCTTGCAAGTGTTATTCTTCAAAAAATTCATCAAAAAGGTGCTACCTTGCTTGCCACGACACATTACAGTGAAATAAAGGACTTCGCTGAAAAAGAAGAAGGGTTCATAAATGGATCGATGGATTTTGATATAGAGACCCTTCAGCCAACCTATAAACTTAAGATAGGCGTAGGCGGGGAGAGTCAGGCGTTTTCCATTGCCCTCCGTTTAGGCATGCATCCGGAATTAATTGAGAAAGCACATGCCATCACGTATAAAGAAACAAAAAAGTACGGAAAAGAGCAATATGATCTATATGAAAAAAAAGAACTTGATAAACAAATTTCTGTCAATCGTTACAAAAAGAAGCAGACAAAAGCAAAAGAGGCAGAGGTGCAGACTTTTATAAAAGGAGACAATGTGCTTTTAAAAGCAACAAATGAGCACGGAATTGTATACAGCGGTCCAGATAAGGGCGGAAACTACACGGTCTTTGTTAAAGGGACAAAACAATCAATCAATCATAAACGAATTCAGCTTCATATTTCAGCTGAAGAGCTTTATCCGGAAGATTACGACTTTGATATCATTTTTGAATCAGCAGAAAATCGAAAAAAAGCAGCACAAATGCAAAAAAGACATACTGATTTGACGATTGAACGAGAACATTAAAAAAAGGGGACTTCATTGTCCCTCTTTTTCCATTTCCTGTTTATCTTCATCTATTACATCGCCATCTGTTTCTTCTTCTACTTCTTGTTCCATATCATCGTTCATTTCATCCTGTTCGCCATCACCGCATGCGGTCAGGGCACCAAGCATGATAGCAAGTGTCATTCCGCCTGTTAGGCATTTCTTTTTCCAGGTCATTCATTTGGCCTCCTAATCATTTTATATTATTTTAATAGTTAAATACCCCGTGAGTCGTTGTTTAAACGAAAGAATGGAAAGTTTGTAAATAAAAGGGGAATGATTGAGATGGGAAATACTGATAAAAGAAATAGATTATGTGAAGAAAGATATAGTTATCAAGTAACAAAGGATATTGGCGTATTTATTTATTGGTCTGGAATACAAATAAAAGTATTGAAGGGGAAGAAAGCAGTTAAATTCCTTGCAGCTGCTGACAGCGCTGAAACAGAGAAAGATATACAGCTTCTTTTAGCTAAAGCAACAGGCAATTTTAAGAGAGGAAACGAAAAGAGAAACCTGCATTGACAGGCTTCTCTTTTTTTAAATGAAAAATTTTGTCCTCATTTATTTGGACATTCACAAGTTATGGCATCAGCTGCAAGCAGCGCACCTACTGCCTGAAGATAGGCGCCAAACCAGCCAAGGGCTTTACCCTTTTGAATCATTCTGTTTAAAAAATAGATTCCGCTCACACCATCAACAGCAGCGCCGCCTGCAATTAAGAGGTAGCCTGCAGTTAACTGCTCACGGTAAATCCGCTGCTTTTGGCCGGATGCTCCAATTGCTTCTGCGGTCGCCCCGAGTGTCTGAACGGTATTTCCAATCACATCTATATATAAGCCTTCTTCCAATTGTCCGTTAAGAATCAATAGTCTCGAAACAGCATTGACTGAATTGCCTGCAGCTTGAAGCCAGCTTCCATATACACTTACTTTGTTCTCTGGATTAGCTGATCTACCCGCTGCCTGCAGCGAATTTCCTGCTGCTTCAATGGCATTTCCTGAGCCGGACAGTTTGTTAGAAATCTCTTCATTATCAATGAGATTGATGGTTTCTCCCGAAGCATTGATTAGGGTGCCGGCGACAATAATCCAGGCACCGATTACATCCAGAGCATATTCCTTCTCATCCATGCCGGGCACCTCGCTTAATTATTGTAACTTTTACATCATATGAGGTTAACTTGATTTTGTTTAAATAGCCGTTAAAAATCAGCTTCCGCACGTAAACAGCATTTTTAGTTTCATTACTTTATACATCAGAGCAGCATTCCGCCCTTTTTGAGTATGGGTGTTTATTTTAGGACGAAGGCATTCAATAAAGGCCTGATCACATTTGCAGGATGATACCCCGCGGTCTAAACAGAGGTCATGCCTTTGACAGCAGGCATCCACATCATTTATGGGAAGACCTGGCCCGCTGCACCCTGGCCCGCACCATCTGTATTCAGGGAAAATACAGCGGGACTTTCTTTTCCTGTTCTTTGTACCTGACATATGGAAATCTCCTTTTTAATTCACATACTCTATTTATATGAATGTCCTGGGATAAAGGAATTGGCGAAATCCCATGCTGTTTTAAAAAATCAATCCTGTTTATACAGGAAATGTTTTTCTAAAATCAGTGCGTTCTGTTTCTTCCTTTCTAAAGTGGGTAATATAGTAACAACATGACTAGTAAAATCTAAGCATCTTAAGAGAGATTTTTTCTAAACCGAAGGGAGAACAAAACCTTGAAATTCACTTCAGAACAAAGGATTCAGCTGCATGAATTCAATAATCTTACGAAATCGCTCAGCTTCAATATGTATGATGTTTGCTACACAAAGACAAAAGAAGAGCGTGAAGCTTATATACAGTATATTGATGAGCAGTACAATGCGGAGCGTTTAACCAAAATTTTAAAAAATGTCACGGATATCATCGGTGCACACGTACTGAATGTTGCTCAGCAAAACTATGTTCCCCAGGGAGCAAGCGTGACCATTCTCGTATCTGAGGGACCAGTTGTAGAAGTACCTAATGAATCATACGAAGAATCACCAGGTCCGCTTCCTGACTCAGTTGTGATGCAGCTTGATAAAAGCCATATTACCGTCCATACATATCCGGAATACCATCCTAATGAAGGAATCAGCACCTTCAGAGCTGATATTGATGTGTCAACCTGCGGGGAAATCTCACCCCTGAAAGCACTCAATTATTTAATCCATTCTTTTGATACAGATATTATGACTATGGATTACCGCGTAAGAGGGTTCACAAGGGATATAAACGGCGAGAAGCTCTTTATTGACCATGACATCAATTCTATTCAAAATTACATACCGGAAAATGTGAAGGACGCATATGACATGATCGATGTAAATGTGTACCCCCAGAATATCTTCCATACGAAATGCAAGCTGAAGGAATTTGATTTGAATAATTATTTATTTGGCTATACAAAGGACAAGCTCAGTAAAAATGAGAGAAATGAAATTACAGACCGGTTAAAAATCGAAATGGATGAAATTTTTTACGGAAAGAATATGAAGCCATTTTCAGGATGAAGCAAAGAGGGCTTTCTCACTATAAGTGGGAAGGCCCTTAGCTTTGAAGCTTTCAAAAAAACGGAAGTTGGATTATCATAATGTAAATATGAGAGAAAAAAGAGGCAAAGGAGCAGCCATTTTGAAACAAGTCGAGATAAAACGGAAGATCCTCCGTATTTCAAACGGCAACGCAACCAAGGAAGAGGATTCAATCGTAACAGAATATCCGGTAACGATTAAGGTTAATGGTGAAGAATTTGTAACGATGGTCTGCTCGCCTGAATTTATTGAGGACATGGTAATCGGGTATCTTGCCTCAGAAGGAATCATTCAAAGCTGCAGGGATATAAAAGAGCTCTGGATGCAGGAGAAAGAAGGGTTTGTTCATGTGAAAACAGTAAAAGACAATCCTTACTTTCAACATTTTCAAAATAAACGATATGTCACTTCCTGCTGCGGGATGAGCCGGCAAGGCTTTGTTTTTGCAAGTGATGCAAGGACAGCGAAAAAAATGCACGGCATTCATGTGAAAATAACCCCTGATACTTGTTTTTTACTAATGAAAGAGATGCAAAGTCAGGCTGATGTTTTTCATCAAACAGGAGGCGTGCACAATGCGGCTCTATGTGATGAAAATGGCGTGATACTAAGCCGAATGGATATTGGGAGACATAATGCCCTGGATAAGATATATGGACACTGTTTAAAAAACAAGATTTCCGTTCGTGATAAAATCCTTGTATTCAGCGGGAGAATCTCTTCAGAAATTCTAATGAAAACAGCTAAAATCGGTTGTGAAATCGTTTTATCTAAATCAGCCCCAACAGAGTTAGCATTGAATCTGGCTGAAGAACTAGGAATTACGGTCGTTGGTTTTATAAGAGATTCTTCTTTGAATGTCTATACACATCCGCAAAGAATCATTCCCGCACAAGATAACTGATTGTTTCATTTAGTTCGCATATTCTGAAGCTTGCATGTAAAATACATAACAGAAGAGAGGCGAGGAATATGAAAAATTCTATACTGGATTCATGGAACCGGCCGCTCAGGGATTTACGAATCTCTGTCACAGACCGGTGTAATTTCCGCTGCCGCTACTGTATGCCGGAGGAGATATTCGGACCGGATTATTCATTCTTGTCATCTGAGAAAATCTTGTCTTTTGAGGAGATTGAGAGATTAGCAGTCATTTTTTCATCTTTAGGTGTTAAAAAACTCCGCCTTACAGGAGGAGAGCCTCTGCTCAGAAAAGAGCTGCCTGTGTTAATAAGGATGCTTAAGACAGTTGATGGAATTGAAGACATCGGGTTAACGACAAATGGATCCCTTTTAAAAACGTTTGCTGGTGACTTGTATGATGCAGGTTTAAGACGAGTCACGGTCAGTCTGGATTCTTTGAATGAAGAGCGCTTTGCTGAAATGAATGGACACCGCAGCAAGTTGAAAACGATTCTTGACGGGATTGAAGCAGCAGCTGCAGCCGGCTTACAGGTTAAGATAAATATGGTCGTTCAAAAAGGGATTAATGAAGTGGACATTCTGCCGATGGCCGAGTATTTCAAAGGGAAAGGACATACCCTAAGATTCATTGAGTATATGGATGTGGGAAATTCAAATGGATGGAAGCTTGATCATGTTGTTTCAAAGAGGGAAATTTTGAGTTTGATAGGAGAACGTCATCCTTTAAGTAAGATTTCGCCGAACTATCCGGGAGAAGTCGCGGAAAGATATGAGTATCAAGATCAATCTGCAGAGATCGGAATCATCTCATCTGTGACAGATTCTTTTTGCTCCACTTGTTCACGTGCCCGAATATCGGCTGAAGGCAAGCTTTATACCTGTCTTTTTGCCTCAAAAGGTTCAGATCTAAGAGAACTGATCCGTTCAGGAAAAAGCAAGATGGAGCTGACACATATCATTCGGGATATATGGAACAGACGAAATGACCGGTACTCTGATGAACGGACAAATGAGACTGGCAAGCAGAATAAAGTGGAGATGTCTCATATCGGGGGATAATCAGCAGAGAGGAGATTCAGTTTGATAGAAAAAAGAACACCCATTGCAGTTTCTGAAGCTGTTCAAAAAGTCATGGACTATGCCAGTAGAGGACAAGCGGAGCCAGTGCCGCTTGAAAACTCATACGGACGTTTTTTAGCTGAAGATTTAATCGCAGATCATGATGTGCCGTCTTTTGACCGGTCCCCTTATGATGGATTTGCCGTTCGTGCTGCTGATACTGCTCAGATTACCAGGACTAATCCAGGAGTTTTTGAAGTAATCGGGGAGATAGGCGCAGGTTCTGTTTTTCAAGGAAGAGTTGGCCAAAATCAGGCAGTAAGGATTATGACCGGCGCCCAAATACCAGCAGGAACTGATGCGGTTGTCATGCTTGAATTGACGAAAGAGTTTAATGCTGCAGAAGGAAAAAAATTCGAATTAAAGCGCTCCTTAAAAAGCGGGGAAAACATCTCGTTTCAAGGGGAAGATACACAAAAAGGCACTACTTTGGCAGCTAAAGGAAGCGTTATTACCCCAGGAATTGCAGCATTGCTTGCGACGTTCGGATATGATGAGGTTCCGTGTGCGAAAAAGCCGGTAATCGGAGTGCTCGCGACTGGAAGTGAACTGCTTGAAGTAAATGAACCGCTTCAGCCCGGAAAAATCCGCAACAGCAACTCCTATATGATTCTTGCTCAAATCGAACGGGCAGGAGGGGAAGCAAAATATTTCGGGAAATTCAGTGATGATCTTGAACAATGTGTCATTGCCGTCCAAGATGCTCTAAGTCAAGTAGATTTATTGATTACTACAGGCGGAGTGTCTGTGGGTGATTATGATTATTTGCCGGCCATTTATGAAAAGCTTGGAGCAGATGTTCTTTTTAACAAGATTGCGATGAGGCCGGGAAGCGTTACAACCGTTGCTGCTCTGGATCAAAAATTGCTGGTAGGTCTTTCAGGAAATCCTTCCGCCTGTTTTGTAGGATTTGAATTGTTTGTCAGACCGGTCATCCGGCACCGCAATTTTCACCGATCTCCGCATGTAAGAAAAGAAAAAGCCTATTTGGGCAAGGATTTTCCTAAGGCCAATCCATTTACAAGGTTTGTCAGGGCTTTGCTTCATTATGATGATGGAAGGCTGACCGTTCTTCCTTCAGGCTTTGATAAATCAAGTGCCGTTTCCTCTTTAGCTGAAGCAAATGCCCTTATTATTCTGCCGGGCGGGACGAGAGGCTATCAAGCTGGCATGATGACAGATGTCCTATTATTGGATGATCAAAAGGGAAGTGAGTGGCCATGGGAAAACATTGTGCCGTCATACAAATAACCGGGCATCAAGACTCTGGAAAAACGACTTTGATGGAAAAACTCATAAAAAAAGCTGCAGAAAATAACCATCATGCAGGTACAATCAAACATCACGGCCATGGAGGCATCCCAGATCCGAGGCTTCCAGCTAAAGACAGTGATCGCCATTCAAAAGCAGGAGCTGTTCTTGCAGGGGTTGAAGGGGATGGTCTCCTGCAGCTGAAATTGGCCAATCAAAAATGGCCGCTTGCAAAGCTCGTTGAAATCTATCAATCTATGTCAATTGATACAATTTTCATAGAGGGATATAAAAGAGAACAATTTCCAAAAGTCATATTAATCAAAATTGAAAATGATCTTTCTCTCTTAAAACTAAGCAGCATCATCTGCATCATTACTTGGATTGATATTCATCACTTAGATATACAAGTTCCAATTTTTCATATTGAAGACGAAAAGAACTACATACATTACATCATGGAAATGGTGAGGGTTCAGCATGAGTCAGGAATATTTTGAGATTACAAAAAATCCAATTTCAGCTGATGAAGTCACGGATAAAGTGGCAAGAAGAGAAGCTGGAGCCATTACGGCCTTTATCGGAACAGTAAGAGAATTTACAAAAGGCAAAAGAACGCTTCATTTAGAATATCAGGCTTATGAACCGATGGCTGTTAAAATGCTTGAACAAATTGGCGATGAAATAAAAGAGCGATGGCCGGATGCCATAACAGCCATTACTCACCGCATAGGAAAGCTTGAGATTTCAGATATAGCTGTTGTGATTGCCGTGTCTTCCCCACACAGGAAAACAGCTTATGAAGCAAATGAATATGCGATTGAACGGATCAAACAGATTGTTCCCATCTGGAAAAAAGAACATTGGGAGGATGGAACAATGTGGATCGGCGATCAGCTTGAACAAACACCATACCTTGAGGGGAAACCCAGGAAAGAGGGCTGAACAAATGATTAAAATCTTATTTTTTGCCCATTTGCAGGATGAGGCCGGTACCGCTGCAATGGAAATTGACAAAAGCGGCCTTACGGTGGGCGAATTAAAATTGTGGGTACAGGAAAACCACGGTCTTCAAGGATTAAACAGCGTGATGACAGCCGTTAATGAAAGCTTTGCAAATGAAAGTGATTTAATTAAAGACGGAGACACTATAGCCTTTATTCCTCCGGTAAGCGGAGGCTAGGATAAGGAAGGGGCTGTCCAATAAGTCTATAACATAAAGCAGGGAGGAAAAGCGAATGTTATTTATTTCCTTCCTGCTTTTTTTATAGACTCTTTTCGTATGTTGTAATTAGTCTACATGTTAAAAATCTTAAGTGAATTGCAGCGGAAGGAACTTGTCTCCTGCGGGAAGTAGAGGGAAATGGGAGACCCCGGAGGCAGAGCTGAGGAGGCTCCCACCCTCCCCGCGGAAAGCAAGTTCCTGGAGCGGAAAGAAACGAACAACATTTATCCTGCAATACAACAATCTATGCGAAAACAGACTTTCTGGACAGCTCCCTTTGTTCAATATATGACTTTCGTTGTCCTGAGGTTTATTCATTGTTGAAAAGACAGAATCTTGCTACAATTTAGGAAGCGCTTACATTTATTGCTGCTTGTTTTGTTCATGGTGATGAAGGGTAAATGAAATGCTGTACTGAAAATTGATTGAACATTTTAACTATTCGTGAAAGGGGAGGTCTTTTTGTCAGACAGTTTTAACGTAAAAATTAACGGAGCTGAAGTAAAAGCAGAAGAAAATCAGACAGCCCTTCAACTTCTTTCCGCCCAAAAGCTTGAAGTGCCAAACGTTTGTTATCATCCAAGCCTTGGTGCAATTGAAACGTGCGATACATGCATAATAAAAGTAAACGGGGAATTTGTGAGGGCCTGCTCAACAGAGATCAGGAACGGAGATGTCATTGATTCTGAGTCACCTGAAGTAAAAGAGGCCCAGCTCATCGGCATGGACCGGATTTTGCACAATCATGAGCTATATTGTACGGTCTGTGATTACAATAATGGCGGCTGTGACATACACAATACAGTGAAAGAAATGAAAATTAATCATCAAAGCATTCCGTTTGCTCCAAAGCCCTATGAAATAGACCAATCCAATCCTTTTTACCGTTATGATCCGGATCAATGCATTCTATGCGGCAGATGTGTAGAAGCATGCCAGAATGTTCAGGTAACAGAGACTCTTTCTATCGACTGGGAACGGGACCGCCCACGTGTGATTTGGGACAGCGATGTGGCAATCAATGAATCTTCCTGTGTATCCTGCGGTCATTGTTCAACAGTGTGTCCCTGCAACGCGATGATGGAAAAAGGGATGGAGGGGGAAGCGGGTTATTTAACAGGCATTGCCAAACAAACGCTGCGTCCGATGATTGAAATTACCAAAAATGTTGAGACCGGCTACGGCTCAATCCTTGCTATATCTGACATGGAATCAGCTATGCGGGACGAGAGAATCAAGAAAACAAAAACTGTCTGTACATATTGCGGTGTCGGGTGCAGCTTTGATATTTGGACTAAGGGGAGAGAAATCTTAAAAGTTGAACCTCAGGCTGAAGCTCCTGCAAACGGTATTTCAACCTGCATAAAAGGCAAATTCGGATGGGATTATGTCAATAGTGAAGAAAGACTGACAAAACCTCTGATACGGGAAGGCGATGCTTTCCGTGAAGCGGAATGGGATGAGGCGCTATCCCTTATTGAAACAAAGTTTTCTCAAATTAAAAACGAACATGGTCCTGACGCACTGACTTTTATCAGCTCTTCAAAATGCACAAATGAAGAATCTTATTTAATGCAGAAGCTTGCAAGATCAGTAATCGGAACGAATAACATTGATAATTGTTCAAGATACTGTCAGACACCTGCAACAATGGGATTATTCCGGACAGTCGGCTACGGAGGCGATTCTGGCACGATAAAGGATATGGAGATGTCGGAGCTCGTCTTGATAATCGGTTCAAACACGTCAGAATCGCATCCGGTTTTATCTACTAGAGTGAAGCGGGCTCATAAACTTCATGAACAAAAGCTGATTGTCGCTGACCTAAGAAAACACGAAATGGCCGAGCGCTCTGACTTATTCATTCAGCCTGAATCAGGAACAGACATTGTCTGGCTATCTGCCGTAACCAACTATATCATCGGCCAGGGCTGGGCAGATATGGAATTTTTAAAGAACAGAGTAAATGGATTTGAAGAGTATAAGGTCAATTTAGCGAAATTCACGCTGGAATATGCCGAAAAAACGACAGGCATATCAAAAACCGAGCTGATCAAAATAGCTAAGATGATTCATGAAGCCAAAAGCACAGTTGTACTCTGGGCAATGGGTGTCACCCAGCATTCAGGCGGCAGCGACACTAGTACAGCCATTTCAAACCTGCTGCTGGTTACAGGGAATTATGGCCGTCCCGGTACAGGCTCCTATCCTTTAAGAGGCCATAACAATGTGCAGGGAGCCAGTGATTTCGGAAGCATGCCGGACAGGCTGCCTTCCTACGAAAAAATCACTGATCCTGCAGTACGCGCTAAATATGAGAAAGGCTGGGGGGTTAAACTTCCTGAACACCCGGGATTAAACAATCACGAAATGGTAGCGGGGATTCACGCTGGAAACGTAAAAGCGATGTATTTAAAAGGAGAAGAAATGGGAATCGTCGACTCCAATATCAACTACGTCCATGCCGCTTATGAGAAATTAGACTTCTTCGTCGTTCAGGACCTCTTTTTATCCAAGACGGCAGAATATGCAGATGTTGTGCTTCCGGCAAGTCCAAGTCTTGAAAAAGAAGGAACATTTACAAATACAGAACGCAGAATTCAGCGTTTATATCAGGTTCTTGAACCTATGGGCGACTCAAAGCCGGACTGGAAGATCATTATGGAGATTGCAAATAAGCTGGGAGCTGGATGGGACTATAAACACCCAAGCGACATCATGGCAGAAGCAGCTATGCTTGCACCTCTTTTTGCAGGAGTAAACTATGAGCGGCTGGAAGGCTACAAGAGTCTTCTTTGGCCAGTAGCAGCTGATGGAACAGATACACCCGTTCTTTTCCTGGATGAATTTCCATTTCCAGACGGCAAGGCGCGCCTCTTTCCTGTCGATTGGACGAAACCGCTCCAATTTGACGCGGAATATGATATTCACGTGAATAACGGGAGGCTGCTTGAACATTTTCATGAAGGCAATATGACGTATAGATCAAAGGGCATTTCTTCAAAAACACCAAAAACATTCCTTGAGGTATCTCCTGAACTTGCCGAGGAACGAGGGATAAAAGACGGCTCTCTGGTCAGGCTGATATCCCCCTATGGGAAAGTAAAGGTGCAATGTGTGATTACCGAACGCGTGAAAGGAAAAGAAGTGTACCTGCCTATGAATGATTCTGGAGAATCAGCCATTAATCTAATCACAAGCAGCTACGCAGATAAAGACACAGATACACCTGCTTATAAAGAAGTAAAGGCTAGACTTGAAGTGCTGGAAATCGAGGGTGTCAACCCGTTGCCAAAAACAAATTTCCGGTATGGAAACCCAAATCCTCAAAGAGGTGTAGAAGTAGAAAGAAAATGGAAGCGCAAAGACTATGTATTCCCAGGTGACCTCGTTAAGAAGGAGGGAAATTAGGTTGGCAAAAGCAACTAAAACGATTACCCGGATAGATAAAACAGAAGAAGAAAAGCGAAAAGAAGATTTAAGAGAAGTGGAAGATGCCCTGATCAGGCATAAAGAAGCCATTATTGATACGCTTGAGATCTTACAGCACATGCAGGACAGAGGGGTTTTGCCTCTATTGAAGGGTTTATTCGGACAAGGCGACAAAGTGATGGACATTCTTGTAAAAACGGTGGACAAAAAAGAAACGACCAACAGTTTGAAAAATTTGCTATTAATGACAGGGGTGCTTGGCATGATCAATGTCAAACAGCTGGAACCCTTTTTATTAAAAGTGAATGCGGGAGTTGCCAGAGTGGCTGAAAATAAAGATCCGGCAGAAAAAACGAGCTACTTTGACCTTGCGTGCTCCCTGAAAGATCCTGAAGTAAACCGGGCCGTCACGATGCTGATCAGTTTCTTGAAAGGAATGGGGCAGGAGACAGAGCACATTGAAAAAACCTCTCAAAGTAAAGAAGATCAAGTGCGTCATAAAAATGAAACTCTGGAATAAGGCCATGAAGGCAGGCAAATCAGTTTCCTGCCTTCACCCTAATGCTTAGAAAAGAGGAGAAAAAATGACGAAAACAAAAAATCGCTGGCTGATTGCAGCTGCAGCGGTGGGAATTCACATTTCAATTGGGTCGGTTTATTCCTGGAGTGTTTTTACTAACCCCCTTAGAGATGAACATAATTGGGGATTAAGCGAAATCTCGCTTACATTCAGCATTGCGATTCTTTTTTTGGGATTATCGGCAGCATTTATGGGTCACTTTGTTGAAAAGTATGGACCTAGAGCTTCCGGTCTGCTCTCAACAGTATGTTTTGCGTCAGGTTTAATAGGAGCAGGTTTCGCTGAAAGCATTGGATCTTTGTATCTTTTGTATTTTTTTTACGGAGTTCTTGGAGGAATTGGGCTTGGCATCGGATATATTACACCGGTTTCCTCGTTAGTAAAATGGTTTCCTGATAGAAGAGGACTTGCGACCGGTCTTGCCATCATGGGCTTTGGATTTGCTTCTTTACTTGCAAGCCCTGTGATAGCATCGCTCATAGCAAGTGTCGGAATAGACAAGACTTTTTATATCCTTGGAACCGTCTATTTTATAATAATGATTTCATCATCCCTTTATCTTGCCCCTCCGCCTGAAGGATGGATGCCTGCAAATAGGAAAGAGAATCAAACGGAGACAGAAACGGTAAAGAGAGATTTATCCCAGCTTACAGCAAACGAAGCAGTCAAAACGCTCCGTTTTTGGGCTTTGTGGACCATGCTTTTTATTAATGTTACTTGCGGAATTGCGATTATATCCGTGGCATCCCCGATGGCTCAGGATATTGCGGGATTAAGCGCAGCTGCAGCCGCAGCGATGGTAGGAATCATGGGATTATTTAATGGATTTGGCCGAATCGGCTGGGCATCGGTTTCTGATTATATTGGCCGTCCTAATGTTTACACAGCATTCTTTGCCATTCAAACAGCTGCTTTTCTTTTGCTGCCGAATATCACAAACGCTTTCTTCTTTCAAGCTCTCATCTTTTTAATTTTAACCTGTTATGGAGGAGGATTCGCTTCAATTCCAGCTTATATTGGCGATCTCTTTGGCACCAAACAGCTGGGGGCTATTCACGGATACATTTTGACTGCATGGGCAGCGGCTGGACTTGCAGGACCGCTTGTTGTTTCTTGGATCAGAGAAACAACTAACAGCTACTCATTGACACTGTCTATATTTGGAGGTGCTTTTGCAGCAGCACTGGTTATTTCTTTACTTATTAGGATAAATATTAAAAATGTACACAAAAGAAGTCAGCAATCGGCTTCAAACTCACTGCCTTCATAATAAATGATTAGCGATTGGACATTCTATTTGTTAATAGAATGTTTTTTTATGAATAAATTGGTAAAAAAGTAATATTTTTAAGGAAATATTACCTAATAATTAGTATAATATACTTAATATGGATCGGGAGGTGAACATGTAGATGGAGCAAAAGCCATTGCACTATGACGGAAGTGTTCAAGCAGAGGGGGATAATGAGCAAACATCATCTGAACCCTTGAAAATTACTGATGAAATGAGAAAAAATTTAGGCAGCAATCCATATTTTATTGAAATATATGAATAGTTAATAGACGGCCTCTAATTTTTGGGGGCTTTTTATATGTCTGCTTTCCTTATCTTCTCTTTTTAGAACGAATAATAATAAATGTTTCTTCATCCTCCTCTTCTTCGTATTTATAGGAATCATGATATTTTGCTTTTTCAGTAACTTGTTCCTTTATCCTCTCTGGAGTGAGTCTTTTTTCCTTTTCTTGTATCACTGTTTTTTCCTGTTTTTCTTGTTTCTTTTCCTTTTTTTCTAATTCTTGTTTTTCCTTTTTATCTTCATTTGTTGCTTTATCAGGCTCTTTTTTGTCTTCTTTCAGTTCTTTAAGTGAATCTTTTTTTAATTTCTCCTCTTCCTTCAATTTTTTTTCTTTCTTGTTTTCCTTAAGAGGTTCTTCCACACACTTGATCACTTCATCCTTTTCTTCTTTTAAAACTTCATGCTCAATTTGTTCACATTCTTCATATCTGCTGGGTTCTTCATAAGAATAAAGACATTTCGCATCTTCATGTCCATCTGTACAGTAATCTTGATGCGAATGAATTTGTTCATCCACACACTTGCATTCAGTATCAAAAAAAATGACTTCACAATGATCCTTCACTTCTTCAAGCAGCATTTCTACAAGAACCTCTTTGTTCATAGCCAGTTTCAATGTATTGTTTAAATCCTTTTTTAAATGAATCAGAAATTCAGACGAAACAGCATTTTTTATTTCTTTAATAGCAATAAGCTCTTCATAGATTGCTTCAGATAAAGCATGATTTAAAGTTAAAACCGATTCAAGGAACCTATTAATGTCCCGGCATTTACAGTTGTCACAGGCTCCGGTGCAGCATTCATTTCCATTGTTATAAGAAGACACAATAATCCCCCTTCATGTAAGTTTCTCTGAAAATAGACTATGCAATGAAAATCTGATTGGATTGGATAATTAGAATTTGATGATTAAAATAGGCACGTTGCATATGAAGAGAGGAAAGTGTGAAGGTGTAATTAAAAAGGGCTCCTTATTTTTGATATTTGTTTAAAAAAGGCGAATGCACTGAATAAAATGCCGTCTCAATAAGGTCACTTTTCACATTATCTATACAAGGACGAAGTTAGAGCGAACAATTATTGACAAAATCTATGCTTTACGCTTTTTCTTTGTCTAAAAAATATTAGGAGGAATAAATAGATGTCTGTAAATCCGTTCAGAAGAACAACATCTGCAAATCATTGTGACGCTACAAACGTCACGCCGCAGCCGATTCCGGCAAACAGTCCAATTATTAAAGTTCCAGTAGTGCTTCAGGAAGTATCTGTACAAATCCCAATGCATGCTGAGATTGACTTTCCAGGGAATGAAAGAGTACTCGAGATTAAAACGATTGGTAAAAAGACTTACGTGACACAATGCAGATTGCTTAACCGGGCACCTGCTGCAGATCAAGACCCTGCCACTTTTGTTGGTAAGCTTTATCTCAGTGGCTTTGTACGCAAAAACATTCAATATGCGTCAAACCCAGCAGTTGATGCTCAAGGAGAAATTCTCTCAACTATCCGTTCATTGACTGTTGAAGTTCCTTGGAGCTGTGTAGCTGAAGTAAATGGTTTCCTAAGCCTTCCAGTTGGACCTTTCACTGATACACGTGATGAATTTGGCTACTTGATTTCTCAACCACTTCCAAATGGGCGAGATTTCGCTGCAAAGGATCGCCTAGAAGGTACTGATCTCTCTCAATTCCATCAGATCAGTACTCAATTTTACAACGAAATGCCTTTCTGTGAGCTTATCCGCGCTGATATTATTGAAATCGATGAGTCCTTAGACCGTGTCCCTTTTGAGGGCGGAACAGGAGACCAGCAAATTGTTGGAGAAGGTACGTTCAATCGTCTTTCTGAAAAAATGGTATTAGACTTAACACTAAAACTATTGCAAAGACAACAAGTTAGAGTTGAGTCTTTAGGACCAGAAACGAACGGCTAAGTTAAAAAGGAACAGGTTATAAATTTGTAAGGCTGTCGGGTATTACCCGGCAGTCTTTTTTACATGGTACATAACTAATTACACGACATATTTTATGGTGTTGAAATCAAAAAGTGTGCACCCAAAAATAGACTTGTACCTAATTTTTGAGTCCAAACAGGCGAATGCCTTTTGCATATGATAAATTGCACAAAAATTTAAGGAGGAATCACTAAATGTCTGTTGAGCCATTTCCGAGAAACACTTCCATGCAGCATTGTAAAGCAACGATCGTAGATCCATCAGCAACTCCATCAACTGGTATCATTATTAAAGTACCAGTCGTGCTGCAGGAAGTCCGAATAGAAATTCCAGTACATGCTAAAATCACTTTTCCTAAAGGAGAAAAAGTTCTTGAAATTAAAGAAATTAAAAAAAGGGTTTTCTTAACACAGTGCCGCCTTATTAACCGCGAGGGTGCAACCTCAGGCCAGCTATTTTTGAGCGGGTTCGTTCGCAAGAATATTCAATATGCCTCAAATCCAAAAGAGGAATGCAAAGGATCTGTTTCATCTGTCATTAAATCACTGACAGTTGAGGTGCCGTTTGATTGTGTTGCTGAAATTGAAAGTTTTCTTACTCCACCAGTGGGACCTGTCAGTGATACGAAAGAAGAATTCGGTTTTTTTATTGCACAACCGCTTGGAATCGGGTTTCCAGAAAAAGACCAATTATTATCCACTGACATTTCTCAATTCCACCAAATAAGTACGGAACATTTTAATGAAATGCCATTTTGTGAACTCGTAAAGGCTGACATTATTGAATTTGATGAAGCACTGAACCGCAGCATAAAGAAAGAAGAGTGCCCGTGTATTGAAAGCTGCGAAGAAAGAGAAATCATTCTTGAAATTCCGCTTGAAGATTACATGGAACTGTGCAGTGAAGAAGAAGGATGTGAATGTGAAGAATGTAAAAAAGAACATGAATTTAAGCATTCAAGCTCATCTAAACGAAAGTCGTTTAAAGAACTATCTGACAAACTCAGTATGGAAATCATGGCATATGAAGAAGATTTTGAACGGAAGGATGTCAAAAAAGATCATCGAATAAAAGACGCAAAGATTGAAACCTTTACTGAATTATCAGAGAAAATGATCTTGGATATTACACTTAAATTGCTTCAAAGGCAGCAAATTCGCCTAGGGTAAATATCACACTATAAAAGCACCTATAACAGGGTGCTTTCATTTTTTGCGTGGAAAATAGGCTATTTACATAGGATTCTATGAAAATTGGATGAATGAATCACTTCATCTAACCATACGAAAAAAGAATTTCTTAATAAGATAGTATAAGGGATCAGTCACAGATTACATGATTCTTTCTTTGCAAGATTTGAATGAGATATCCGGCAGCTATGTGTAGCGATTGTGATACGTTGTCTGATAGATCAAGACGTCTTCTTGCAAGGTTGGATTTATTAACTAATGATGACTGCACCTTTAGTATGGATTGATGAAAGAGGTGAAAATATGTGCCAGAAACATGTTGAAGTTCGTTTAATCTGCAAGCGTGTTAAACATTCGAGCGAACACTGTCCATGTGATCATTGCAAAAAACACGATGAAAAATGGATCTGTAAATGCGTTAAAGTTTGTGATGACTGGAAGAAAGAAGAAAAGCACCATTGCGAATGTGAACACTGGAAGAAAGAAGAAAAGCACCATTGCGAATGTGAACACTGGAAGAAAGAAGAAAAGCACCATTGCGAGTGTGATCACTGGAAGAAAGAAGAAAAACACCATTGCAAGTGTGAGCACTGGAAGAAAGAAGAAAAGCACTATTGCAGGTGTGAGCACTGGATGAAAGAAGAAAAACATCATTGCAAGTGTGAGCACTGGATGAAAGAAGAAAAGCACCATTGCAAATGTGAACACTGTAAGAAAGAAGAAAAGCACCATTGCAAGTGTGATAAATGCAAGAAAAAAGAGAAACACCATTGTAAGTGTGATAAATGCAAGAAAAAAGAGAAACATCACTGCAAATGTGATAAATGCAAGAAAAAGCATAACTAAACTAAAGGCTATCTAATCGCTAAGCTGCTTATTACGGATTAGGCGCATCTGGTTCTGACCTTTAACTTGCGATATTTTTTAAGACTTGTGTAAAAGCAAGTCTTTCTATTTGGATACAAAAGAAGATGGAATATTTTATAGGAAGTTGTAAAAATTAAAGGAAACACACCTGCCTTAGCCACGAGGTGAAAAGATGGAACAAAAAAGGCAATTTGATCACATTTTGATCTATTTATGTATATTGGTCATCGCTTTATATGCAGCACCGCTTTTTATCCTAAATGAAAATGCGCACATACGCGTTCATGATAATCTGGATTCTAATCTTGCCTGGTATAAAGTGCTGACGGAAAATGGTTACCTCTTAAGCGGGCTGAATGAAACTTTGCCGCAAATTATAAACGGACTGCCCCGAAATGCTCTTGGTTCTGAATGGAATCTTCAAATCTGGCTGTACAATTGGTTCCCGACTATGACAGCTTATGCATTCTCTCAATCAATCACAAGAATTTTCGCCTTTTTAGGCATGTATCTTCTCTTGAAGGACCATTTCTTAACAGAAAGGCAATATTGGTTTATTACTGCAGGAACAGCCTTAACATTTGCCCTGACCCCTTTCTGGCCCCAGGGAATGCTCAGCACTCTGGGAATGCCACTTGCTTTATGGGCATTTTTAAATATCAGAAATGGAAATCGTTATTGGCTCAGCATGGCAGTCTTAACTTTGCTCCCTTTTTACTCAAGTTTTGTTTTAGGTTTTTTCTTTTTTTTAACTGCTATATGTATTTTATGGATCATGGATGTGATGAAAAAAAGGAAGTGGAACCTGCCTTTTTTAATCTCTATAGGATACATGATATTTGTCTATTGTATAGTTGAATATCGGTTAATCTATTCCTTTTTATTTTCTTCTGAACCAAATAGCCGTGATGAGTACTTCCATGCGAGGCTGCCATTATGGCGGGTCATAAGGCTTACATTTAAGAACTTTGTATTAGGCCATACCCATGTCATGACCGTTCATGGCCTGATTATCCTGCCTGTCACTCTGTTTGCTTTATACATAATTATCCGAAAAGGAAAATGGAAAACAGAAAAACCTTTTGTTTTTTTATTCATTTTAAATTTCTGTTTATCAGCGTGGTATGCTTTCTGGTTTTATAAGGGATGGCTTCCTTTAACGGAACGTTTTCATTTCATGGATACCTTTAACTTTGCAAGATTCCACTTCTTGCGGCCGATCATTATTTATGTGGGTTTCGCTCTGGGATTAAAGATTTTATACAGTGAATTTCCCAAAAAGGGGGTAATCGGGGCGTGTATTTTAGCTCAAGTAATAGTGCTTGGCCTCTTTAATGATGAAATTATCTATCAAAAGAAACCATCTGTAAAAGAGTTTTATGCAGAGGAACAGTTTGCTGAAATTAAAAAACATATTGGTATGCCAGTTGAGGATTACAGAGTTGCAAGCCTCGGACTGCATCCTGCCATCGCTCAATACAATGGATTTTATACTCTCGATACGTATAACAACTTTTACCCGCTCTCGTATAAATACCAATTTCGGAAAATCATCGAAAAAGAACTCAGTAAAAATAAAAGACTGCGGATTTATTTTGATGAGTGGGGAGGAAGATGTTATCTTTTCACCAGTGAACATGGGAAAAAGTATATGTTTACTAAAGATTCAGCTAATCTTTTTAAAAGTCTTGACCTGAATACGAAAGCATTTAAAGAGATGGGCGGAGAGTATATTTTTTCAAGCTTGCCGATTGAGCAGCCGGAAAAGAACCATTTAATCCTGGATAAAGTATTTCATTCTGAGGAATCGGCGTGGAAAATTTATCTCTATAAGGCCAAATAAACACAACACGGGAGACTCTACATTATGAATGCACCTACTTTAACTATTGTAGTTCCATGTTATAACGAAGAAGAAATTCTTCCTCATACGATTCATAATCTCAGTCAAGTTCTTGAAAATTTGGTAACAGAAAAGAAAGTATCATTAAAAAGCAGGGTCCTGTTCATTGATGACGGCAGCAAAGACTCTACCTGGTCAATTATAAATAAAGCATGCCTGAATATGAAAAGAGTGGCGGGATTAAAATTATCAAGAAATGCAGGGCATCAAAATGCATTGCTTGCCGGGATGTTCACAGCCCATGAAGGATCTGACTGTATGATCACGATTGATGCCGATCTGCAGGATGACGTCACAGTTATTCATGACTTTATAGACACTTATCAAAAAGGCTTTGAAATCGTTTACGGAGTCAGAAAGAAAAGAGGAACCGATACTCTTTTTAAACGCAAATCGGCGGAATGGTTTTATAAAATAATGAAAAAGCTGGGAGTCGAGCTTGTCTACAATCATGCGGATTATCGGCTGATGAGCAAGCGGGCCGTACAAGAATTGAAAGGATTTGATGAGGCTAATTTGTTCTTAAGGGGCATTGTTCCGCTGATTGGATTTAAATCAGCCAAGGTCTATTATGACCGGAAAGAAAGGCTTGCAGGGCAAACCAAGTATCCATTAAGCAAAATGCTGTCATTTGCGTTTGATGGCATTACATCCTTTTCAGTGACACCAATTCGCTTTGTCTTATCAATGGGTTTGATCACTTTCCTTGTCAGCCTTCTGTTCGGCATTTATTGTCTGACGATGAAATATCTTGGCCGGACACAAACGGGGTGGACATCATTAATTGCCTCTATATGGTTAATAGGAGGATTGCAGATGATTGCCACAGGCTTAGTGGGGGAGTATATAGGAAAAGTATACAAAGAAACCAAAAGGCGTCCTAAATATATTGTCGATATTGACTTATTCAATCTTCCGATTCAAAAAAACAATATACAGGAAGAAGACTTTCGCTATGAGCTCAGAAAGTAATTTAATTCGTTTTGATCCTTTATTTATTAGATTCATTCTCGTTGGAATCATGAATACAGCTGCAGGCTTATCAGCAATCTTCCTTTTCCTTAATCTTTTTAACGCGGATTACTGGCTTTCAACTTTTTGGGGAAACATCATCGGTGCAGCTGTCAGCTATTATTTAAATCGTTCATTCACATTTTCAAGTAAAACCAGCATCAAAAAAAGTCTTCCGCGGTTTATAGCAGTAGTTATTGTGTGTTATTTTGCAGCATTTTCCTTTGGAAAGGCGGCAGCTGAATTCTTATATCTTATATTTCCACACTTTTTAATAATGACGGAGGATATGCTTGCCGTGCTTATGGGGACAGGTGTGTATACATTATTAAATTTTTTGGGACAGAAATATTTTGTATTCAGGCTATAAATATTTCTAATAGACGTCTTATTGTTTCAAATAAAATTATGTTCTAACTAATCAATTTAAAACGAAAAGAAGTGATCACTTTATGATCACTTCTTTTTGTCAATTGATAATTCCATGACCGACAATTTCCACTTCAATTTTAGGAGTAATGGTAATAGAAGGGTACTTTTCATCCCAATTGATTTTTTCCCACGTTTTTGGGTGAAAGGCAATGAGCCGTCTTCCAATTCCAAATAAATCCGAATTCGCTGCTTGTATTTTTTTTATAACCGCATTTGCCTCTTTTGTTAATTCTTCTGAAATTTTTTTATTGAGCTTTTTCACCACTTTTTCATCAGTTAATTTGTCGTTTGGGTACTCTACAACTGAAATATCAGCTTTCATATTAATTTCCACTTCAATGTTAGCTGGCGATGCCGATTTAAATTTGATTTTAGATTTTGAATTGCTGATATTATACGTAATAAAGTTAAGAACATTAAATTTCTGGTTTTCCTTAACTTGAGTCACAAATCTTGCAACCTTTCCAATCTGATTATCCAATAGAAGAAAAATAGTTGATTCCTCAGCACTGAGTGAGCCCACTAAGGATTTTTTATGAAAGATACCAGTGCCATTTAATACAATTTCGTTTTCTTGCATTTTTATCAATGGAATAGCAAAATCTTTACCCTCATCAAACATAATGGTGCAGATTGTTTGCAAGTTTTGTTTAGGGACTATTGTAGTGGATTCAGCATCTGTAATCAATTCAATGATAAATTCTGAAATTAATACATTTTTTTCCGTTGTTTTTTCTAATATTTCTGCACCTTCTCCATCAACTACAGCTATTTGAGCAGAAATTGAGCTATGAGGGTCTCGATAAAAAATATCTAAAAACTGGTAAATATCCTTCTCAGCAAGGTCTTTCCCTAAAAGAAAGACTCGATTTTTAGAAGGTTCAAATACTCCGGATATCTTATTATCCATTTGCATTCTTGTTTCACGGACCGTATTACCTGTTCCCTGTACAATGACATTTGTAGGGGCGCCATTTGTAAAGTCGCGAATGACAGCTGTTGCTTTTACTTGTTCATTCTCCACTAAATCAAATGCAGATGAATAGACAAGCCTGCCTTCTTTCAGCAGACGCTGATCCCAACATCCAGTGATGAACAGATTGATCATGAATAAGATGATAAGTCCAGACTTTTTATAATTCATTTTTCCTTTCCTCTTTCCTTCTTCTTAAGAATAAGAGAAATCCCAAGAAACAGAATGGGTATTATCAAAACAAACAAATAAGATAAATTTATAACAGCTTTATTGAACATATCCATTTCGGTCGACTTATTTGGAACAACGGCAAGAAAACAGGCTAATGACCCAAAACATATTGTGAAAAAAGAACGTTTCACCTTTTTAAATCTTTTAAAAACGAGAACACTCCCCTCAGTTGATAAAAAAAGATAACTTGTTAAGGAAGTTATTACATTTACTACCCACAAAGATAAAAATAGAAGGTCTACTCTTTCAAGAATTTGCAGATATAAAGACTTTACAAAATAAAGAACTGGCTGCGGAATAATCTTTAACTCTTCTGGACTAAATGTCATTAAGGTCACAATTGTAAGAAAAGTATAAGTTAGTGTAACAGAGATATTCGCCACAGTTACAGAAGAGTATATGGAATTATCACCATTATGCTGAAAATAGGGATACACGATGAGTATTAATTCAAATCCAAGCATGGAAAAATAGGCTTCATTCACTCCTTTTAAAATATGAATCCATCCAGATTGGCCGATTGGGAAAAGGTATTTCCATTCAACCGGATAGGCAAACAAAACAACGATGGAAATGATGATAAGTAAGATAATTAGGCTTGATACTACAGCATAAACATTGCTGATTTCTGCAACATTTTCTTTCCCCAAATATACAGCGGTACTTATTAGCATAATCATGACGATCCATTTGGGAGTAAGAGGCAATGCCCACGTTTTAATGATTGCAGCAGCAGTCATAAGGATTAAACTTGTTACCAGCAATCCATAAACCATGTAGCTTATATTAATGACAGTACCAATGACCTTGCCTGTAAGATCTGTTGAATATTGAAAGATGGATTTTCCAGGAAATCTCCTTGAAAGAATCCAGAGCAAGGTAATGATCATCTGGACGAAGACACCTGAGAGCAGGGTAGATATCCAGCCGTCTTGTATAGAAACTGAAAAAACGTTAAATGGCAACCCCAGGATTCCTACACCAATTTGTGTTTGAATGATAAAGAAAGTTAATTGAAGTGAAGTCAGATTAGTTTGATTCTTCATCTTTTTTCCATCCTTTAGAGTTTGAAGTTTTCCAGCTGTATTGTGGCTTCAAATCCTTTGGGCGGACTTTCATTGACCAAATCGGCGCTCTGAAAAGTGTATCCTTTATCGCTTTTAAATCTAAAGGAGCTAAAGGATATAAATAGGGATGTCCAAGTGATTTTAATGTGGACATATGAATAAGCACAAGCATCAAACCAATCACAATTCCGAAGATCCCAAATAGAGCAGCAAAAACCATTAGGGGAAAACCTAAAATCCTAATGGACGTACTCAATTCATTAGAAGGAATAACAAATGAAGAAATGGCAGTAATCGCGACTACAATCACCATTGTATTTGACACAAAATTAGCTTCGACAACGGCTGTTCCAATAACAAGACCTCCAACAACCCCAATAGTTTGGGATATTGGGGTTGGCAGTCTAATAGCAGCCTCTCGAAGTAATTCTAATGTAAATTGCATGATAGCAGCCTCTATTAAAGGAGGGAAAGGTACAAACTCTAGAGAGCTTTTAATAGAAAAAATAATCTCTACTGGAATCACTTCATAATTGTAAGAAATTAAAGCGATGTAAAAAGCAGGTAAACACATGGCTGTAAGAAAGCTAATAAGTCTGATAAATCGAATAAATGAACCAATAAAATACCGTTCATTATAATCTTCAGCTGTTTGAAAAAAACTAAAAAAAGAAACAGGGAAAATTAAGACAGTTGGACTTCCTTCCATAATGAGGGCTACTCTGCCTTCCATAAGATTAGCAGCGACTCGGTCAGGTCTCTCCGTATTTAAAAATTGCGGGAAGGGTGTAAACGATTGATCTTCCAGAAATTCTTCAAAATATCCAGGTGACTGTATAGAATCAGCTTTAACGTAACTTATTCTGTTTTGAATGGTTTCAATAAGTTTTGGGTTAGTCAGATGTGAAACGTATACAATGGCATATTTTGTTTTAGTAGTTTCTCCTATACTAGAGAGCTTAACCGTTAATTTAGGACTAGAGATCCTTTCGCGGATAAATTGAATATTTTCAGTGATTTTCTCACTAAATCCCTGATGTGACCCTCTAATGATTTTTTCATTAATTGGTTCATAACGTTTAACCTGCTCTTTTGGTATAGGAACTGAATAGATGAATTCATCTGTTAAAAGAATGCAGCTACTCTCAGTCATTTCCGAAATGGCAGCATTCAAATTTGATAATAGTTTGATATTCGAAGTGTTAATAACATGTTGAATAGCTCCAGAGCCGTGATCTATCAGGGGCTTAATAATGCTGGTCTGCAAAATTTTATCATTAATAATAGTATTTAAAAATAAGATAACGACTTTTGTATTATTAAAAATCAACTCTCTGGACTTCAGATCACTTGTATGAAATAGACCATCTTTTATAAATTGGACTTTTTCATTTAAGCTTAGGCAGGAAGGAGAAAATGCTTCCTGTATTGCACTCCGTTTAATCGTCATTTTTTTATTTTTCCTAGAAAAAGAACTCATAACAGCACCTTCTATAAACCATCTTTTTATTATGTTTACCAAATACCGGTCTAGTATTCATGGTTCAAAATAATCAAACTTCTCCAATGAATAGAGGTTAATCTACAATCTTCACTAATGTAATTTTTGTGTATCGATATTTATTAGGCAGCAGCTCAGGAGTTTATATTATCTAGTTAAACTATGATCTAAATTAACATAGTTAAAAAAAAATCCACAGACAAAACCAGTGAGGAACCTTTGATTATTCCCTCCAGGACATAACATTTAAATTAAACAATGTTCTAAATGAACATTTATTAATATATTTTCGCTCGGACAAAATTTATCATTATAACTCAATTATTATCACTTCAATTGTTAACAAAGGGTACAAAGACTCAATTTCCGACATAAAGCAGGGATTTTTTCTAAAAACATTGAATTATTAGAACATAATGCTATCAAAATATCTTCAGGAGGGAGATGTTTCGAATGGGTGAGAAAAGAAGTGCGAGCGGATTTTTATTAAAACAGAGAGCTTTTCTTAAGCTCTATATGATCCGAATGACGGAACAGGATAAGCTGTATGGGTTAAAGCTGCTTGATGTACTCCGTGATGAATTCAGAAGATATGGATATAGACCAAATCATTCAGAAGTATATAAATCGCTGCATGAATTAATAGAAGACGGAGTATTGAAGCAGGTCAAAAGAAAGAAAGAGGGCATGAAGCTGCAGGAGGTCGTTTATTACAAGTTCGAGGATTATGAGAAAGCAAAGCTGTATAAAAAACAGCTGAAGGCTGAGCTTGATCGGTGCCAAAAACTGCTTGATAAAGCTCTGCAGGATAATTATTCATAAAAAGACCATATGGATCGAATCTGGATACCAGATTCGATCTTTTAATATGTTTGCAGTAATTTCATGTTGGGTTATGATAGGAATAGATTTACGCAAATACAGGAGGATTGAACATGCTGCAAAAAACGATCAAAGCATATATTGAAAATCAAATAAATCATGATCCAAAAAATCAATCTATTGGCATTTACAAACAAGAGAAAGAATATGCTGAGGTGCATGGCCTTGTTCCTGAACAAGTTAAGCTAGTGGAAGAGAAAGCACAGTCTCGATTCAAGGATGCTTATTTGGAACGAGTTGATAAAGAAACAGAAGAATTGATTTCATCTGTAAACCCATCCGAGTTTCTTCAAGAAAAAGTAAATTTCTTAAAAGCGAATCAAAAAGAGTTTGTTTATTTAGAATCTGATTGGTTTGACATTATTAAAATTGACGGCTTAACGCTGGAGCATGATGATGTTTTTGGCACGTATAAAGGACTGCTCGGATTAAAACAGAAAAAGGCCGCCGGCAGCAGCATACGGAAATGGTTTAATGAAAAAGCTAATGGAGAGACAACAAAATTCCAGCTGCTTTTTAATGATAAGGACGGCTTATGGGATGTTAATTTTGACTGTGATCTCATTGAGGGCTTTCATGAAGAATTAACATTGAATACAGCATTTGAAATGATCTATGGCTTTCTTTTTGAACTAGTGAAAGACTTGGAGAGTACTGAGCAATAAGTGATATTTTGAAGCCTGCAGAAATGCAGGTTTTTATTTGTAGATTGCGGCGGGTTGATGCGGTGACGAGGGGCTATGATTCTTTTTTTTAGCGGATTTGAACTGTATTGTGGAATCATACAGGGTCTATGATTCCTCTTTTTCCGGATTTGATCTGTTTTGAGGAATCAAACAGAGTCTATGATTCCTCTTTTTCTGATTTTGCTCGATATTGAGGAAGCATACAGCTCCTATGATCCCAAAATTCATAAATTTAATAATAGGCGTTCACCCTTACTCACTTTGAACATATGTTAGAAAAAAAGAGTGAGAGGATGATTGGATGAGCGGAAAAGCTCTTCATTATTTTGCCGGCGGGAATACTGCTAAAGGTTATTATAGTCTGTATGATTCTGCATTTAAGAATTTGTCACGTGTGTTCATGCTTAAGGGTGGATCAAGAGCCTATAAATCAGAATACATGAAATCGATTAGTGAATCATTCCTTGCAGCGGGGCATTCTATTGAGTATTTACACTGTCCATCTAATAATGAGTGGCTCGACGGGTTCATAATTCCAAAAGCCGGAACAGGAATCATAGATGATTCGGTGCCAGATATTCGCAGTCACATACCGGTAGAAAACCTTGAAGTGATTGTCATGAATAATGATATGAAGCATCAATCTGCAAATCATGATGCAATCGGACAGCTCACAGCTGACATTTCTTTTAAATTTCAGCAGGCATACGAAACGTTCGCGGCTTCGCTGAAAGCACATGATGACATTGAAGATATATATATCGCAAATATGGATTTTACTAAAGCGAATCAGTTATCAGCTGATCTTATCGACCTTTTCTATGGAGAAGAGAAGGCCGGGAAACCATCTGATGTAAAACACCGCTTTCTGGGCGCAGCTACACCTGATGGAGCAGTAGACTTTATTCAAAACTTAACAGAAGATATCGAAAAACGGTATTTTATTAAAGGGAGAGCTGGGTCAGGCAAGTCCACGATGCTGAAGAAAATTGCTGCCGCCGGCGAAGAAAGTGGATATGATGTGGAAGTCTATCATTGCGGATTTGATCCAAACAGCCTCGACATGGTCATACTTCGGGAATTAGGCATTGCGATTTTTGACAGTACGGCCCCGCATGAATATGATCCCGATCGTCCAACAGATGAAATAATCGATATGTACGAAACATGCATAACGGCTGGAACAGATGAAAGATTCGAGCCTGAAATTCACAGAACAACTAAAGCTTATAAAGATAAAATGAAAGAAGCCATTTCTTATTTGGCAGAAGCAAAAGGGATGATGGATCAGCTGGAGGAATTAAAAGGCGATATGCCATCTTCATATTCAGTTGATTTATACAAAATAATCACAGAAGAATTAAAGTAGGAATGAGGAGAGCTAATGATCTTAGCTCTCTAGTTATGTCAGTTTAAAAAAACGGATAGGTGTATCCAAATTAGATTGATCCCGGTAAGACCGGTAAGCTACTACCTTATGGTCTAAAGTCCGTACATCAAGCTGTAAAATCTGAGACCCCCTGGTTTCCAGCTTGTAATGAACATCACCCTGGTCCAATGTATAAAATGAAAAGGTCAGACCTAAAAGATGCTTGGTCCTTTTTACAGAATGGGGATGGAACCGGATGTAAGCTGCTAATTGTTCAATTGTAGCTGTTTGGGTTCCTGTCAGCGAATCGATTCGCTGTTTTACATATGCAGCCGCCTGAATTAGATTCATTTTCGTTCTATTTAGCATGTTAGAAAAATGAATATCCATATGGCTTCTCCTTTCATGATTGTGATCAGGAGAATTCATCATAGTTCATTCTCCCAATCTGCTGAATTTTACTGATTTTGATCCGGCTGTGCAGAAAATTGGTTATTTGCCCCTTGGCTGCTCATTCCAGTTAATTGAGGCATCATATTCTGAAGCTGACCTCCGCGGCCTGTCATCAAACTGTATGCAGCTGCACCAATACCGATAGAAGCAATGATAGGAAGGATTTGGATATTATTTTTATTCATTTTCAATCACCCGTTTCATAATTACTTTTTTTAATGCAGTTATAGGTTCTGTCTTTTTCTAAAATCTAAAGCTAACAAATCCTTCCTGACACAGAATTTCTTTAAAGCGGCAAAATAGTGATAGCCTCTCTTTTAACAAGAGAGGCTATATTGCATTCATAAAGTAAATTTATAAAGTTTAGATGTCAGTAAACCGAAATCCTTTAAGAATTACTAACAAAGGAAAGAGAAGGGAAGGAGACACCATTGCCCCCCGGTTTCTAAATTTTTGTATTGGATTTTTTTGCTCTATTCTCAAGCTCGCTTTTAGGTTCAGATGAAAACTCAGTATCTTTACCATGGCCTTGAGGATTCACGCTGGGTGCTGCTTTACCGCGGTTTGATCCTGTAAATTTGCTGCTCATTGCACTCACCTCCACACATAATATGCCCTAAATAAAGGATTTTAAAAGCAGTTTTTGGTGACCCTCGGAAAAACGTTCTTAAAAACGAATTATCTATTAATTCAAATATAGGAGGCCTATGATGAAAACGGTTATTTCAAATAAAGAATTAGCATTGTTAGTCGATGCAGCGACAAAATCTAATGTGTCAAAAGAGGATTTCAAGATGTTCATTCAATCAAAAAAACTTGAAAGAGAAATAAAGGTCTACGTAAACGATAAATTTATGTCCTTACTTAAATAGTTGGATGTTTTTTCTGTTACTTAACAAATTAATTAAATCTCCTGTAAACTAAGTTCCATTTATTTTTTTGCATAAAGAATGAAAACCCTTACAATTCATTTGAACTGACATCTTAATTTCGTTCACATTGAAAAGGTGCCTTAAAAGTTTATCCCCGTTCTGAAGATAATTAAAAAAACAGTTCATGTCATATATGCTGCCAATAAACTCTCCATTAATTCTCATTTTCCTTCTAATTTCTGTTAACCAGCACTACGCTTAATTTTAAGCCCAAACATATGTGGTTCACATGGAAAAAGACACCTACATAGACTATAAAGAATGAATAGGAAAGAAAGGAGATAAAACGTGTTCAATAACGACAGTCATAAAAGTCAAGCAAAGGCTTATTTAACGATTCCTTCAACAGCAAGTACTTCAAACCAGGAATTTTTCCGTGTCAATTATATGCAAGACTTTCTGAAACACCAGCAGCAAGTAAATACTGAACTTTCACATGCAGCAAATACCTTGAACAGCATACTGCATGAGTCCAGAACAGAGCAAATGCAGCACTTTCATGCTGTTTACAGGCAATTAGAAAAACAGGAAGCTGCGACATCACCGCTGCTGTCAAATATAGAATCACAGCAGTCTGCATCAATAATAATGAGTGAACGATTAGAAATTCTGGAAAATTCAAACAAAGAAATGATGAGCAAATTATTAAGTGAAGGTCATGTAAGCCAGGCAATAATTGATCAGCTTACTTTGCAGGATCAGTCTATAAGAGAACTTTCAGGGAGATTTAAAACGTATGAGAGCTTGCAGGGAAAAATAATAGACCAGCTGGATTCGCATGCTGAACTTAAAGAACAGATTAAAAACAGGCTAGAACTGCAAGAGGTGTTTCATCAGAGTGTAATCGAGAGGATCAATCATCAAGAAGCTTTGACCGAGAAAATTTCAAGAGACATAGCTCACTTAAAATCGGTTATTTTTGAAAGAGTTTCTTATCTCGCTGAAAAAGCAGAAGACAATTTCAAGATAACGAAAGAGTATATATTTAATCTTTTCACAAAAAGTGAATCGTTTAAAGAATATACGATGACAAAGCCTCCAAAGAAAAAGGATCTTTCAAACCTTTAACACAAAAAAACCAACTTCTGTTGGTTTTTATCATGTCATCATTTCATCATTTATTTTTCCATTTAGCCATCTCTTCCGTTACCACAAACGCAAGATCGTCATTTCCAAACAGGGAGAGTACACCAAGAAGTGTATCGTTTGAAATTTCGCCAGCTTCCTCTTTGGACACAGTTAATTCGATTGCTTGCTTCAATTCATGATTTTCCGCCTGATTAGGATATGCGCGTACATAAAGTTCTGCAGGGTCAAGATCATGATTGATGCACCATTGGGCAAAGACAAGTATCATCATTTGCTCGTCGCGCTGATAATTGCGGATGATTTGTTCTTGTGTTTCTTTAGAATTCATATCGAAAAGCTCCTTACTATGTACATTTCTATCCCTATCATAGCACAGGATTTTACGCTTGTAATGATTAGAAAAAAGAGGCTTCATTAGGAAACCTCTTCGATTCATGAGTTTAGCTGTTAATAATAGAACGGATAAGGAATGAAAAATGGAAAGATAAACGCGTAATACGGAAAACGGCGTCTTCGGTAACGCCGGAATCTTCTTCTATATCCATATTGCCTGTTCGCATCCATTTCACTTTCTTCCACTTCTTCAGGTATCATCATTGTGACACCCTCATTATCCATATCCTCGATAATTCCTTCAACTTGCGAGCCATCTGACATTCGTGCAATGACATAAAAATTCATATGTCTTCTGCATGTGCTCATTGCATCTTCTCTAGTTTCGAAAGGTTCTTCTTGCGGCCAATTAGCAGGATAATACCCATAATGGTTATTGTTCATCATAATCCCTCCTCTGCGGTTTAGGTTATTCACCCACATCGAAACATGTGACAATGTCGATAGAAGTATTTTTTTTCATATGGATAAGATATCGGATCATAATGTTTAAAGTGATACCTGAACTTGAACGGAGGTTACTATTTTGAAGCTGATTGAAAAAGTCGAAACCATTCTTGGAAGTGTTCAAACTGAGTCGAAAATGGAATTATTGGAAGCTTTAATGAATTTGAATATACAGCTTGAAGAATTAGAACCCTTTCTTAAAAACGAACAAAATAAACCATATTACCGAATGCTGCTTTATAAAAATGATTACCTTGAGCTGCTTGTAATGAACTGGTCTAAGCTGGAATGTGTGCCACATGATCACGGGAAGTCGCATGGGTGGATTCAAGTCATAAACGGAGTTTCTGAAAACACTGTTTATGAGGTCAAAGAGAACCAGCTGCCTTCTGAACTATTCACAGAGAAAAAAGAGAGTGGGAAGATCTTTTTTGCGCCAAAAGGTGGCGTGCATAAAATGGGGGAGGCACAAGGCACAAACCTTGTAACTCTTCACCTTTACTCTCCGCCAATTAAAGGAATGAAGGTGTATGATCTGGAAAAATGTGCAGCATGTGTCGTTTCAGATGATTGTGGAGCATGGTGGCCTGATGAAGATTCTCAAAAGGTGAAAGAAATAAAACTGAAAAAAGCTGCGGAATGAATTCGCAGCTTTTTATTCTGCTGAAATTGGATATAACTATATTGAGGTGATTTCAATGAAGCGGCCGACACACCTGATCATTTTTTTTATGGCAGGACTTTTCCTTTATTATGCCTGGACAGGCTTTGTAAAAAGTGAACTCACAATTACAACACATAAAGGGTCCATTTTGGAAAAATACGAGACAGCAGACATTTTAGAATCAGGAATGAATGTTATGTCTCACCCTGTTTATCACATCAAACTTTCAACAGGTGCCCGTCTGCAGGTATCTGCATTTGTCTATAGCACCCTCAAGACAGGGGAATCAGCCGTTTTCGCAGAAAAACAAAACCATGTTTACCTTATAGCTGAAAACAAATTAATATATTGAATACTCTTTTTATAAGATTTGGTGGCATTTTCCGCTATACGTATGAGATAATACATAAGTTCATTTTTCGCACGAAATCGATAAGAACAAGTCACATAATATAGGAAGTGAATCTTAATGATTAAAATTGAAATACCTAGAGCAGATGTTGTCCTGACTAGAAATCCGGTTAAAGGCCAGCCTGTTGAAGCTCCATTAAGCAGCGAATACGGTTTTACTGATTACAACAGAATTCCCCGCGATAAAGGCGGAATTTTCATGTTTTACAATATCAATGATGAACTTTTGTTTGTAGGCAAAGCACGCAAGCTTAGACAAAGAATCAAAAAACATTTTGAAGATACTGTCTCTCCAATCAAAAACAACCGTGATGAAGTACATGAAATTGCTGTTTGCATCGTAGACAGTGCAGTAGATCGTGAAATTTACGAGACATACATTATTAATGAGCTTCAGGCAAAATATAATGTAGATAAAGTATTTTATAAATAACGAAAAATAAGCATTCGGCCCTGCTGGATGTTTTTTTATTGGCTCAATTTTAAAAATAAAAAACAGCATCGTTAAAGAATTGCTGCTGTTTAACGATAATAGGTATTTGCGGTTCAAAATGTTATAATAAATTGGTTTCAAAAGAGGATTATATTATTTGAGTTAGGGAAAATAACTAAAGCAAAGAATTCATCCGAATTTCAACTAATGGAAGGAGATTTTACGATGGATAAAATTGAAGTAGGCGAGATTTTCACAATCAGCGATGAGAACGATCAGGAGCAGGAAGTAGAAGTTCTTGGGGTATTAGAAGTAGACGGCACTGAATATGTTGCAGTTGGTTTTGTTGAAGAAATTCAGCAAGAAACAGACGAAGACATTGACATCTACTTCCTTCGTGTAGACGAAGAAGGAGATTTCACTGCCATCGAAAGCGACGATGAGTTCGATAAAGTATCCGCTGCGTTTGACGATTTGATGGAAGAAGAAGCAGAAGAAAACTGATCTACATAATTTTAAGACCAAGTGCTTTCATGCATTTGGTCTTTTTTGATGGAAAATACCTTATCCATAGTATATTGAGAGTGTAAAAAGCTAAAAAACATGTAGTGAAAATGACCTGTTTTTCAATTGAATTCATTATTTTACTATTTTTAATGAAGGTAAGTATTTCCATAATATTTCATAAAAAGGATTTCAAAAGCTTTTAATTTTTCTATATAAATTCAAATCATCTCCTTTCAATTAGGTAAATAGACATAAAAGACAGATTATTATAAACATTGACAAAGTTCACATATTTTCTTAATATTACATTATAATTCTATATTTACATAAATATGGAAAATAAAAACAAGAGGAGGATTTTATCATGAAAAAAATCAAAATCAAAAAAGTAGAAAAATTAGTGGCATTAGTAAATCATCACGCATAATTAATAAAAAGGCTTTAGGACAACCTCTTTGGGTCCCCTAAAGCCTTTTTTATCTTTGGGAGCTGATAAAATTGAATCCTCAATTCAAATATATTTTTACGCCAATTATTGAACTGGACAAGAAAATACAAATTGGAAGAGAAGACGGAAATTTAGAACTGGACGATCCCGATGGAAATGTTAAAAAGCTGCTGGAATTAATGGACGGAAAACAAAGTTTAGAAGAAATATCCCTGCAGCTTAACACGGATCCGCATGATTTTATGGACATTCTTGAAGACTTAAATGAATTCGGGTTAATAGAAGACTCCAAAGCACTTCAGAGGACCGCGCTGTCTAAAACTGAGCTTGAAAGATATCGCTCAAATCTAAATTATTTTTCTAATTTCTCAGATCTTCAGCACAGCAGATATTCTTATCAGGAAAAACTAAAGCAGGCATCTGTCGCTGTATTGGGATTAGGCGGGTTTAGTCTTACAGCTCGCAGCTCTGGCAGGTATGGGAATTGGAAAAATAGTAGGACTGGATTATGATACGGTGGAATTAAGCAATTTAAATCGCCAATTTTTATACAGCGAGGACGATATCGGCCATTTAAAAACAACCGCATCTCTTAATCGATTAAAAAAAATAAATTCTGAAATCGATGTTGAAGTACATAATCTAAAAGTCGAGAATGCTCACTGTCTCTCTGAAATTATAGAGAAAACGGACATTGTAATAAACGGTATTGATCAGCCAAGCATAGTATCAACTAGATGGGTTAATTATGCATGTGTAAAAAATGATAAACCATATTTATTGGGAGGAATCGGACATACGAGTATTCTTCTTCAAAAGTATTTGCCAGGTCATGAAAGCGGATGCTTTGATTGTTATTTATTAAAAAGCATGATGGAAAGCCCTGTTTTTGAATATCAGTTAAGAGCAGTGTATGGTGCATCTTTTCAAAAAAGGAATACAGCCTTTGCACCGAACATTGCTATGATTACAGGACTGATTACGAATGAACTAGCCAAGAAAATCGGCGGCTATGGAGAAATAGAATCCATATCTTCATCATTAGAAATCAGCAGTCTTTCATTTGAAGTTTTATCAAATACTAAATGGACTAAATTAGAAGAATGCCCTACATGCGGTATTCATTCCAATAAAGAAACTGAGCCTGTCGACTTAGAGGAACTAATCATGATAGCTAAACAGGAAAGCAGGGTAGGATAAAATGATTATTAGCCTTGATTCCATAGTTCAGGCCAAATTGTCTATTCAGGAAGATGGAGAGGAATTTACTGTAGGAGATCCTGTCAGCGGCACCTTTATTCGAGTGCCTTATGAGGCTGTTCATGTGATTAACTTGCTTGACGGAAAAAAAACGGTCAAAGAAATCAGCCATCTTTTAAATGAGGAAGCAATGGATGTTGATGTATTGGATTTTGTTGAAACTTTGCATGAACTTGAATTAATTTACTCTATTGATGAGGAAGTTTTTTTACAAAACAATGAAACTAAGGAACCTAATCCATTTCTTTCATTCTTATCAGCCGCACTTTTTCATCCTATCTTACAGGCAGGATATCTCTTGATATTTATTTTCAGTATCATCATTCTTTTTATGGCTCCTGAACTAGTTCCATCTTATGAACATTTTTGGGTTTTTGAGGCAACCGGCATGAGTCTTTTACTTCTTTTTATCACCTCATGGCCTTTAACTATTATTCATGAATTTGGTCATTATCTAGCAGCGCTTAGGCTTGGCATCCCTGTAAAATTCAGATTGAGTCTGAGGTTTTATTGGCTCGTTGTAGAAGCAGACATGACCGGACTGTGGTCTGTCTCTAAGAAAAAACGATACCTTCCGTATGCTGCAGGAATGGCATTTGATTCTGCCATCTTGTTTATAGTTCTAGTTGGACAGTTTGCTGTGTCAGGATTCTTACTAAGCCTATTTAAAATGATCACACTTTTGCTTGTACTTAGGTTTGCCTGGCAGCTGCTGATTTTCTTAAGAACAGATATTTATTTTCTGATCATGAACTCGCTTAACATGCCAAGTCTTCATGGTTTTGCAAAAGTCATCATTCGTGAAATTCTTACAAAGAAGAGGTATTCGAAAGAATCGATGGAAGATTTATCATCTAAAGAATTTTTTTATGTAAAGGTATTTACCTCTTTCTATTTAATTGGAGGGGCAGTAGCTGCCGTACTCTTGTTTTACTATTCCATTCCAGGTTTATATGTTTTGCTGAAACAAACATATGTACAAGTGATGGATAATCCTTTAGGCACATTCCTTTTCTGGGATGGAATTCTTACACTGTTTGTCCTTTCTGCGAACGCCATTATTTGGTGTATAGGCGCGCTTGGAAAGTACAGGACTATGAAGCTTGAAAGAGTAGTTAGTAAGCAGGAAGCGGATGTTACTTCATAAGACATGCAATTGCTCGTTCAATTGCATGTTTTTTGATGCGGCAGGCATTTACAGGTGGATATATATGGTATTTCAGTTAACTTCTATTAAAATATACAGATTTGTTTTTCGTTTTTCTTATCTTTATAGTACAATCAATTCTAATGGAAAAAAAGATAAGGAAGTGTAACAAATGAAAGAACGCATCATCACCGGCATCATTATCTTGATTTTATTCATGATTCCATTCTATATTGGAGCATTTTGGTTTACTTATTTAGCCATGATTTTAGCCATAATTGCCTTTCATGAATTGACAACCATCATTAAAATCAGAAAATACGGGACGAAATATTTTGTTGGCCTTGCAGGAATTGTGCTGTTATTTCTCCCGCTGCTTCCGTTTTTGAATGTAACGTTTGAGATTATCCAAATTAAAGTGCTGCTTGCACTCGTTTTATTTTTCCTGACATCCACCGTTTTTAATATTGAATATTCGATCGAAAAAGCTGGAACGCTGCTGATCGGTGTTCTCTACATTGGATTCGGCTTTGTGTTTTTGGCAGAAGCGAGAATTGATGAAGGCCTTATTTGGACACTCGCAGTATTAATTTCAATATGGGCAACTGACTCAGGAGCCTATTTTGTCGGCAGAAAGCTTGGCAGAACGAAGCTTGCTGAAAAAGTAAGCCCGAATAAAACGATTGAAGGATCAATCGGGGGAATCATCATTGCTCTTATTATTGGTCTTGTCATGCAAATGAGTTTTCAGCCATTCGACAATTATGGTGAGACAGTCCTTCTGATCTTTGTCGTTTCTATTGCCGGTCAAGTTGGAGACCTTGTAGAATCAGCTTTAAAACGCCACTTCAAAGTAAAAGATTCAGGCAAGCTGCTCCCTGGACACGGAGGCATTCTCGACAGGCTGGACAGCTGGATCTTTGTTTTCATCGGATTGAAGTTAATAGGATTAATTTAGAGGATATACGATTATCGTATATCTTTTTTTATATAAAAGGCTGTTTTCGCATAGATTGTTGTTTTTGATTATAAATGTTGTCCGTTCCTTTCCGCTGCAGGAACTTGCTTTCCGCGGGGAGCGTGGAAGCCTCCTCGGCGAGCCTGCGGGGTCTTCCATTTCGCTCTATTTTCCCGCAGGAGTCAAGTTTATCCGCCACAATCCACTAATGGTTTTAAACTTCTAGTCTATAAGCAACAATATTTACGAAAAGAGCCTTTTAAAAATATAAAATTCAAAAAGGGAGGGAGATCTTCAGTCCCCCAAAGCCCCTTCAATTTTATATAGATCGAGGTCAATCTCAAGCTCCATGCCAAGTGTAAGCTTTGCAAGCTCTCGGCCAATAAAAGGGCCCATCGTCAGCCCCGATGCTCCCAGTCCGTTTGCAGCTGCTAAGCCTCTCCAGCCCGGTACGGAACCTACTACAGGCAAAAAGCCCGGTGTAAATGGCCTAAAACCTGTTCTGGCTTCAAGAAAGGTACTTTCTTCTAGGCCTGGAGCCGTTTCTAATGCTTTATTAAAAATCTCCTGCAAACCGCCTGCTGTAATTCTGGTATCGAATCCTTTAATCTCATTTTCATGCGTTGCTCCGGCCACAATCCGCTGTTCATCAAATGCAAGTAAATATTGATCACTTGGAGGCATGACTACAGGCCAGGAATCCGTATTTGCGTCTTCTAGTTTCAAATGGGCAATCTGAGCTTTTTGATACGTGACCTTAAAAGTTATGCCAAGAGGCTTTAGTAATTCATTTGCCCAGGCTCCTGCGCAGATTATGACCTCATCTGCAGAAAAATCTTTCCCATTAACAAACACTCCTGTCACTTGGTTGCCTTCATATTGAAGTTTAGCATCCCCATGAATATAAACGGCTCCCTTTTTTCCGGCAGCTCTTAAAAGGGAGTCTCTTAAAGCACGGCCATCAACACGTGCAGCTCCTTCAATATGAACGGAAAAATAGTCATCTGACAGCGGAGGAAAGCTTTTTTTTGTTTCTATTTTGGATAATGGTGTGATTTTGCCGATTTCCGGTGCATCTTCTTTTCTTTTAATAGCCCGTTCTTCAATCTTCTTAATCTTATCTTCATCACGTTGCAGGATAATCGCGCCTACCCGCCTATAACCCGTATCTGATTCACCTTTTTTTTCAAGTTCATCAATTAATTCTGGATAGTAACGGGCTCCGCCTTTGGCAAGCTTATACCAGGCTTGATTTCTGCGCTGTGATACCCAGGGGCAGACGATTCCGGCCGCAGCATCTGTTGCTTGTCCTGCATCTTTGCGGTCTACTATGGTAACCTCAGCTCCAAATTTAGCTAAATGATAGGCAGTCGAAGCTCCTAAGATTCCTGCACCAACTACGATAATCTTTTTCATTTACATTCATCCTTTTAAAAATTCATTACTTTTACTATACACAATTGTTCTCACATCCTGCGATCTATATGATTTCATCCTAACCAAAGATAAGAGGGCATAGAATAGTGTATCAAATGTTTCAATAAAGAGGTGCAGAATGAATTCGATAAATAACAATTATTTGCCTTTGATAAAGCATTTTCTGCCGCATGAAGCTGAAGTGCTGGAAATATTGCATCCAACGAACCGCCAGGCCATTCTTGTTGGCGATATAGATGGAGACCAAATCATGGAAATAGCGGCTGCCTACAGATACAATGAGGAGCATTATGTCCTTATCTTAAAAAATGTTCATCATTCGTGGCAAAAGGCAGCAAATTTGAAAGGAAACAGTCCTTATTTTGCTGATTTTTATCTAAACTCTCCTGAGATGAGCCGTTATATTGTGACCGAGGAAAAAGGAGACGTCACTGGAGATGGCGTACCTGATACTGTCTATCTGACTGCCGATCAAACTCCTGACAGCCCATTTCTGCAGAATATTACCCTGAATATTAAAATTGGAAGAACCGGACAAGTGCAGCAAATTCCTCTAAAAGAGAATGCCGGATATGAACCATCTTTGTTTTTGGGTGATTTTACAGGCAATAAAGCAGAAGATATTTTAGTAGTCATTAACTCAGGCGGCAGCGGAGGCATTATATTCACCTATGTTTTTTCCTACATGGACAGGAATTTCAAACAGATTTTCGACTTTGAAACGTTTAATGAATCAAATAAATACGAAGTTTTCTACCTAGATCAATTCAAGGCCCAAGTAAATAGTTTAAACCCGGCTAAAACATATATTCTTGACCTTCAGTATAAAGGGGAGGAGTACCTGAACGAAATTTATAATAAAGACGGCACTTTAAAGCAACCTGTTGAGGGCTGGGTAGCTCCGCTTTCAGGACTGTACCCGGTCGACTTTGAACGGGACGGTATTTATGAACTGGATGCGTATCAGAATATCCCAGGCAGGTACAGTGCAGATGGATTAGGTTACATGATGAATGTTTTAAAGTGGAACGGACGTGAATTTGTGACGGATCGGCAGAGCATTGCGATTTTTGGGAAGGAAACTGAGCAGCAAATAACTTAATGACAAACGATTAATACAAGCTGCGATTTATGCAGCTTGTCTTTTTAAAATAATACCTTGCATTATTAGGTATTATTTTTTATATTATACTAAAGAGGTGATAAAAAATGGAAATTAATAAAGAGGTTTTAAAAGGCCACATAGATACTATTATTTTATCTCTTCTGCACAGCAGGGATATGTACGGTTATGAGCTGGCAAAATTGGTTCGTGAAAAAAGCAAAGATCAGTTTGAATTAAAAGAAGGTACTCTTTATTTATCTTTAAAGCGATTAGAAAAAAACAAGTGGATCTCTTCTTATTGGGGAGACGAGCAGGGACCTGGCGGAAGAAGAAAATATTATAACTTAACTTCCCTGGGTACGGAAGGTTTTGAAGAAAAGCGCAAAGAATGGCAATTTGTTAAAAACATGATGGATTCATTTTTAGAAGGAGGAGAAAAAGATGAAGCAAATAGATAAGTATGTAAACTCAATTTATAAAAATGTGTCAGGCAATAAGCAGGAAATTGAGGATATCATGGAGGAAATGCGCTCACATTTAATAGAAAGTGTTGAAGAGCTTAAAGCAAAGGGGAAATCAGAAGAAAATGCTATTCAGATTGCCATTGAAAATTTCGGTGGTAAACAGAACATGATTAAAGGGTTATCTGAGTTTTTTAAAGTGCAGAAAAAATTCCTTACCTACATAGGGGCAATTGCTGTATTTGCATTCGTGCTGGGTTGTATTTTTCTCATATTATCCATCATGGATCAAAAAGAGTTCAATGATGAAGCAGCACAATTGAATAAAGTGCAAGAGGAACAAGAGCTCATCATGAATGATGTATTTGATGTACTTGAGAATTCAAATGAGCTGACTCCAGCGGATGAAAAGAATCTTATCGAGGCATATGAAAAATACCAGGATAAACTAAATCTCATTGCGGTTTTTCCTGTAAAAGGTTTAGAAGATTGGCTCCAAGAAAATCAGCAAGTGTTAGATGGGCCAGACAGACATTTTCCAATTGATTATGTAAGAGCTGCATCGGTAATTGGCAAAGAGGGCGTGATTAATAATAAAGAACAAATTAAACCAAGTGATTATGATTTTGGTACTGTAGTTATGGCGAACAGCAAATGGATTATTCAATACGAATATAAAACCTCTTATGAAAAGACGATTGAAAAGTATGTTCAATTAAAATATTATGGTCCCGCTATTTGGAGCTTTTATCAGATTCCTATTTTATTTTTCACTATATTCATTGTTCTCGGTGTAGTTTGGCTGTTCTTAAAGAAACAAAACAAGCAGTTAAAAGGAGTCATCAGTTAATCCAACTTTAAGAATATTAAGCGCATTAAAGAGGGAACTTCCAGTAAAATTGGAGTTCCCTTTATATATATCTTGTCCTATTAAAAATAAACCAATCCTTAATCCACAACGATATACGCAATCATCGGCACACCTTGTCCGTGATGGGAGTGTGTATCGCAAATGAGACGATAAATTCCTTCTTTATCGAATTTTAACGGAATGACTGTTTTGGTCCCTTTTTTCACTGTACCAGTGATGTCCGTTCCTTCAATTCTGAATGGATGCTCACTGCCATTCACACCATGAATGGTTAATGTTACTTGTTTTCCTTCCGGCACATAGATCGTTCCCGGGTCCCATCTGTAGGCCTCAATCTCTTTTCCGTCATCCGTTTTTGATTTGAATTCCCCTGTGACCATATTGATTTCCAGGTTCCCGCTGTTATTTTCCATTTTCAAGGTTGGGGATGCTATTGGACTGAAATAATACCAAAGGCCAATTCCTATTAAAGCAAAAAGTGCCGCTCCAAATAAAATCCATTTCTTTTTAATTAAGACAAAGCGCATGACTGTACCTCCTATCTCTATTTTTAAATTTATATGACAGGAGGGAGGTAAACTTGTCTTATCATTTTAAGGAAAAGGACGAATAGATACGTTTCCATAAACAAACCCTTTAAGAAAAAGGAGGTTCAACCATGAAAAAAGAAAAAGATGAGTCGTTTTTGAAGCTGAAAGATGGCCAAGCACATCCAAATTTCAAGGACATATCAGGAGACTCCGTAGATGAACTCAGAAATACAGAGTCTGCCAACATCATGTTAGGCGGAGATGAAATCAAGCAGCAGAATGAAAATCTATAAACCAAAAAAGGTATGCCGCATGCGACATACCTTTTATTATTCCTCATTAAAGAACTCACTGCTGAAAAGGTTATATGAATCCTCTTCTTCCTCTTCTTTATCAACCGAGCGTACAGTGTCAGAGTAAGATTTTCTTCTTCGGTTTAAATCTTTGAATTCCGCTTCTAAAAATTCTGCCTGATCGTGTGAAAGCTTAATGGTTACTTCATTATTGTTTTCATCCGCAGCTTTTAAAAGCACATAGCTGTCTACCGAATCGCGCAGCGTCACGTTGCTGAGCGTTAAATTCATATTAATTAGTTCGTATCTTGCTTTCATTGATGAATGGACCTCCAGTGGCCGTATATATTATACATTCTATTTTATAGATATAAATAGAAAAGTACAATGAACCGGCAAAATAATTCTAAATAACCATTCGATTGGACAAAGTGTAAAAACATATTATGATTCATTTTACTTTAAGAAAAATGAAATAGAGAGAAATTTGCTATACTATTAATACAGAATATTCTATAAATTCACACGGGAGGGATACGATTGACAGAAAAAACACTGACAATAAACAAAACCCGGCTGGAAGAAAGAATACATGCTCTATCACAGATAGGGAAAATCAGTGATACAGGAGTATGCAGACTGGCTCTGTCTCCTGAAGACAAAGCCGCAGTGGAAACGGTAAAAGGCTGGATGGAAGAAGCAGGATTAACGGCAAGAATCGATGACTTTGGAAATCTGATTGGACGGCTTGAAGGAAGGAATCCTGAGGCTCCCGTATTGATGCTGGGTTCACATATTGATTCACAGCCGTATGCAGGAAGATTTGATGGAGTAATCGGTGTCATAGGTGCGTTAGAAGCTGCTCAAACATTGAAAGAGTTGAATATTACTCCAAATATGCCGATTGAGGTCGTCGCTTTTTGCGATGAAGAGGGGTGCCGTTTTAACAAAGGGTTGTTTGGAGTGCGAGGAATCCTCGGTAAGCTTGAGGAAGGCGAGTTAGACCGGACAGATAAAAATGGCATCACTCGAAAAGAGGCATTATTTGAATTTGGATGTGATCCTGAAAAATTCAAGGAATCAGAATACCCAGCCGGAAGTATTTCCGCATTTATTGAGCTGCACATAGAACAAGGGCCCATTCTTGAAGCAAAAGATATACCCGTTGGAATTGTAACAGGCATTTCAGGACCATTATGGCTGACGGTAGAATTGGAGGGCTTTGCAGGTCACGCCGGCTCTGTTCCTATGCACATGAGACAGGATGCACTGGTAGGAGCAGCCAAAATCGTTGTTGCGCTCAATGAATTAACAAGCGAGGATGTTTCGGCTCCTACAGTCGGCACAGTTGGAAGCATGAAGATCTTTCCTGACTCACGAAACATCATTCCCGAAAAAGTAAGCTTTACTATCGATTTAAGAGATATTGAGATTGAAAGACGTGATCTTATTGAACAGCAGCTGAGAAAAAAAATCCACACGATTTCAGAGCAGCATGGACTGACTTATACCATTTCAGAAGATACAAATAGCGAACCGCGCTATTGCTCTGAAAGAATTAAAAAAATGATGAGTAAAGAGAGCGCAAATATGGGGCTGAATGCGATTGAATTAATGAGCGGACCGTTTCATGATTCGCTGGCAATGTCGTATGAATGTGAGTATGGAATGATTTTTGTCCGCTGTAAAGACGGCATCAGCCATAATCCTAAAGAGTTTTCAACTATTGAGGATATCTCGCTTGGAACGGAGCTATTATACAGAACGGCTATGAAAATGGCTTTAGATTAAATAAAAAATGAATCATGGAAAACCAGATAAAGAGCGCCAAAGTGGATAATTATTCATTTTGGTGTTTTTTGATAGAAAAATATCCGTCTTCAGAAGCAACTCATTGTATATTAATACAATGTTGTCATTCATGACGGCAATTTCTTTTGACTTGCGATTTCTTTTGAATCATAATCAAAATGGAAAAAAGCAAAGCATACATAAAAAAATGAAAGCGGTGAATCGAATGAAGAAAAAGATTGCCCTATCATGGAGCGGCGGCAAAGATGGCTGTATGGCACTGCATAAGCTAATTGCCCAGGGCCATGAAATTGCCTGTCTTGTAACCACTGTACCAGTGGAGCTGGAAAGAACGTTCGGACATGGCGAGAAATTGGAAGCGATTCTAAAACAAAGTGAAGCCTTAGGTATTCCTGTGCATTTTATTAGATGCACATTTAAAGGATATACTCAAAGTTTTATAGATTCACTTAGAGAGTTGAAGGAAAACTATCATCTTACAAGTGCAGCTTTCGGAGATTTGTATCTTGATGAACACCGCAGCTGGGGAGAGAATGCAGCGAACTCTGCCGGGTTAGAAGCACTGTATCCGCTCTGGATGGAGAAGAAGGAAGCAGCGCACGCCCTTCAAGCTTTTGCAAATAGCGGATACAAAGCAGTCATCATCCGAACTCAGGATGATGTGCTTGATAAAACATGGCTTGGCAAGGAAATTGATCAGCAGCTAATTGAAAAAATGAAGTCCGAGCCTGTCTGTCCTATGGGTGAGGCAGGAGAATATCATACCTTTGTGTATGATGGCCCGTTATTTAAAAAGCGAATCCAGCTTACATTTGGCGAGAAAACACAAATGGAAACTATGACGCGTCTGGAGCTTGAAGGTTTAACCCTCATCGTGAAATAGTCTGACTGACGTTTCAGAAAAAAGATTTTGATGACATTTCCATTTTTATAGATTACAATGAACAAAAAAATATGATTCTTTAAAAGTGCCTGATGAAATCAGGATAATAGGGAAACCGGTTAAAATCCGGTGCAGCCCCCGCTACTGTAAGCGCAGATTCCATTGAGATGCCACTGACTTTTTAAGTTGGGAAGGTTCAATAGAAAATGAAGCGTGAAGCCAGGAGACCTGCTTTTAAAGATTGATTGCTTGTTTTTCGGTGGGAAAAATAAGTCAGGTACCCTTAGTGTGTAAGAATTTGCTTATTAAAGGCCTTGACTGACTTCCTATTCAGTTCAAGGTCTTTTTTATGTTTATAGACAAAAAGAGGAGATGCGGGAATGACAGGAAATGATCAAAAAGGAAGAGTGCTCATTTTTACGGGCAACGGCAAAGGAAAAACAACAGCGGCCATCGGTCTTGCTGTCAGGTCAATCGGAAGAGAAATGAAAGTCTCCATCCTTCAATTTATAAAATCACCCGAAAGAACCTATGGTGAAAAAAATGTGCTTGAAACACTCAACGGTGCAGAGATCCATCAGCTTGGCGCCGGATTCACTTGGACAAAAACACCTGATGTTCACCGCAAAGCGTTAAAATCAGCCTGGAGTATAGCTAAAGAAAAGATAGTAAGCGGCAAGTATGATGTTGTCATTCTTGATGAAATCAATAATGCGCTAGCTATTCAGAAGTTCCCGGTTGATGACGTTCTGCCAATAGAGGATGTTATACATACGATTCAAAACCGCCCGACCCACGTTCATATCGTTCTGACAGGAAGAGATGCAAAAGAAGAAATAAAAGAAATCGCGGATCTTGTGTCTGTCATCAATGTGGAAAAGCACTACTACGAAGAAGGTGTAGATGCCATTTATGGAATTGAATATTGAAGAACAAAACGCATTAAAACTCATGATTCAAGGGACACATTCTGACGCAGGAAAAAGCATGCTCGTCACAGCACTCTGCCGGATTTTCAGGCAGGACGGCTATCAAACAGCCCCGTTTAAATCGCAAAATATGGCTCTGAATTCTTATATTACGAGTGATGGCAAGGAAATCGGAAGGGCTCAGGGAATTCAGGCGGAGGCTGCCCGAATAGAAGCCACGACTGATATGAATCCCATTTTGATCAAGCCATCAAAAGACATGGAATCTCAGGTGGTTTTTCATGGGAAGCCCTATGCAAATATGAGGGCAACCGAGTATAGAGAGGATTTTTATCATTTAGGGCTTCAGGCGATCAAGGATTCGCTGATGAAGCTGTCAAACAAATACGAAGTCATTGTGATCGAAGGGGCAGGTTCTCCTGCAGAAGTGAATTTAAATGACCGTGAGCTTGTGAACATGAGAGTAGCAGCAATCGCAGAGGCTCCAGTGATTTTAATCGGAGATATTGACAAAGGAGGCGTTTTTGCCAGCCTGGTCGGGACCCTGCAGCTGCTGAGCGAGGCGGATCGGAACCGGATTATCGGGGTGATCATCAATAAATTCAGAGGCGATCTATCTCTGCTTCAGCCGGGACTGGACTGGTTTGAAGAATATACAGGGCTTCCGGTACTTGGAGTTGTTCCCTTTTTGCCGGACCTGGAAATAGCAGGGGAGGATTCTCTTGTTTTAAGCCAGTATTCAAACGGCACCAACCACGATGCAGAGCTGGATGTGGCGGTTCTTAGTTACCCAAGATTATCAAATTTTACAGATATTGATCCGTTAAGGCTTGAGCCTGATGTGAATATCCGTTTTGTTAAAAAAGCAGCGCATTTTGGAAACCCGGATCTCATCATTTTGCCTGGAACAAAAAACACGGCTGAAGACCTGATGTTTTTAAAACAGACAGGACTCGATAACAAAATCATCTCAGCTTATGAAAAAGGAACTCAACTTGCAGGGATTTGCGGAGGTTTTCAAATGCTGGGGGAAAAGGTTTTGGATCCAAACGGAGTTGAATCAGATCATCAGGAACTGACTGGACTTGGGATTTTCCCTGTATGTACAACGATCTTTTCTGAAAAGAAAACCATCCGTTCTGAGGGTTATTGCTCATTAAAAGATTTTGAAAAAATTTCTTTATCCGGATATGAAATACATATGGGACAAACAGCATCAACACAGAAAGTGAATCCTTTTTCAGTCCTTTCGGGAATTGAAGAAGGCTGTACTGCTCGAGATGGGCAGGTGTTCGGCACGTATTTGCATGATGTTTTTCATAATGATGAATTCAGAGGGATTTATTTGAACAAGCTCCGTCAGAAAAAAGGGCTCGAACCGATTGAGCGCTCGCTCCGCTTCCGTTTTTTTAAAGAAAGCGAGTATGACAGACTTGCTGCCCACGTCAGAGGCTCTGTTGATTTGAAAAAGATCTATGAATCAATGAAAACGTTTTATTTAAAGGAGGTGAAACAAAATGATTGATATTTATCAGCAGATCGATGCGATAGAACCTGTCAGCAAGCAAAAAGGGCTCGAAGCTTTAGCCTATATTCATTCCTTAACAAAGCCAGTGAACAGCCTTGGAGAAATAGAAAAAATTGCTGTGCAGCTTTCTGAAATCACATCTAAAGTAAAACCTGAAGTCTTCCCCCCAGGTGTCATCGTTTTTGCTGCAGACCATGGAGTAACAGAGGAAGGAGTCTCTGCCTATCCTCAAGAGGTAACGGCTCAGATGGTAAACAATTTTCTGTCTGGAGGAGCAGCCATAAACGTTTTTACAAAACGGGTAAATGGGCTGCTGGAAATTGTGGACACAGGCGTGAAAACAGATATTCCCGGTGTCCGCTCTGAAAAGATCGCATATGGAACAAAGAACTTTGCGGTTGAGCCTGCCATGACAAGAATGGAGGCAGTCCGCTCACTGGAAGTGGGAATGCAGCGGGCAGAAGCCATGATTAAAAATGGCGCTAAGCTCCTGATCCTCGGAGAAATGGGCATTGGCAATACAACTTCAAGCAGTGCCATTGCAGCTGCTCTGAGCGGATTAAAGCCTGAGGAGCTCACTGGCAGAGGAACAGGAATTGAGTCAAAGCAGGTTGCTTATAAAGCAGAAGTGATTCAAAAAGCTCTAAATAAGCTGAAGCCTGACGCAAATGACCCGATTGATGTTCTTGCTAAGGTAGGCGGTTTTGAGATTGGGGCGATGGCAGGCGCCATGCTTTACGCGGCATCAAAAAAAATTCCGGTTATTTTGGATGGATTCATATGTACAACGGCTGCACTCGTTGCGTCTAAATTAAATCGGCATGTGCGTAATTACATGATTGCCGGTCATTTATCGGTTGAACCGGGACATCTTCATGTATTGAATTTACTTGGGAAAAAGCCGCTTGTGTCCTTGGGAATGAGGCTCGGCGAAGGAACAGGAGCAGTCCTTGTCTACCCGCTGATTGAAGCAGCCGCTGAAATGGTGAAGGGAATGGCAACATTTGATACGGCAGGTGTATCAAAGGAACGTACATAAAAATAAAAAACAGACAATGACATAAAAGGCGGAGAAAAAAATGAAAACATCTTTCGGCATTAATTTTAATCGTATTGCCCTAATACTGCTTTTACTGGCAGGAATCCTTTCGGGATGTACACAGGGAGAACAGACTCAGCAAGCGGGCAAGAGCCAGGAACAAACACAGCAGGCTGAAAAAAAGGAAGAAGCTTTCCCGGTAACCGTTGCAGATGATTCAGGAAACGAAATAACACTAGAGGAAAAACCGGAGAAAATTGTTTCGCTGCTTCCTAGCACGACAGAAATGCTTTTTGCCCTTGGACTTGACTCGGAAATCGTCGGTGTCTCCGATTATGATAACTATCCTGAAGCAGCTTTAAAAAAGGAAAAAGTAGGAGCACAGGATTTAAATGCAGAGAAAATCATTGCCCTGCAGCCGGATGTAGCTTTTCTGCAGGATTACCATGCCCAAAATCATGGTGAAATCATCAAACAGTTCGAAGCAGCAGGCATCAAAGTGTTTATTGTCGGCTCTCAAAATTCGTTTGATCAGGTATACACTGCCATCCGCACTGTCGGGAAGGCTACAGGAACGTTAGATAAAGCAGACAGCATCATCGCAGATATGGATGCAAAAGTTAAGACCATCAAGGAAAAAGCAAAAGCTGTTAAAGACGAAAAACGCGTATGGATTGAAGTCTCACCGCAGCCGGATATTTACACAACAGGTAAAGGAACATTTATGAATGAAATGCTTGAAATGATTGGAGCTGAAAATGTTGCAGCAGCTGAAGAAGGCTGGGTAAAAATGGACGAAGAGAAAATCGTCAGCAGCAATCCGGATGTCATCATCACTACATATGGCTACTACGTCGACAATCCAGCTGATCAAGTTTTAAACAGAAGCGGCTGGAAGGAAGTAAAAGCTGTTCAGTCAAAACAGGTGTTTGACGTAAACAGCGACATGGTGACCCGTCCTGGACCCCGGTTAGCAGATGGAGTTGAAGAGCTTGGAAAACTCATTTATCCAGATGTTTTCAAAAAATAAACATCAGTTTCTTATTTTATTTGCAGCAATCTTTGCCATCATCAGCATGATATCAGGAGTCTTTGTGGGGGCGGTAAATGTTACCGTCCCTGATATTTTAACCATCATTGTAGGGAAAATGTTTCATCTTCAGCTGTTTCAGGGAGAAAAGAGCACTGAAATGATCATCTGGGAAATCCGGTTCTCAAGAGTTCTGCTCGCTTTTTTTGTTGGAGCATCATTGTCGCTTGCCGGTGCTGCGTTTCAGGGACTGCTGCAAAACCCGCTTGCTGATCCGTATACGATAGGCGTTTCATCCGGAGCTTCTCTGGGAGCGGTCATCATTATTTTTTTTCAAATTCAAATCACAATTCTGGGCAGTTTTACCCTGCCTATCATCGCAGTTCTCTTTGGAATGTTGACGCTGCTCATCGTCTTTGCTTTAACTCACTTGGCAAGCGGAAAGCTTACAAATGAAACCATTATCCTCGCAGGCATTATCATTTCTTCATTTATCAGTGCGTTTATTTCCCTGCTGATTGCCCTGATTCCGCGTGAGGATATCAGTCAGATTCTCTATTGGATCATGGGAAGCGTTGCGATGAGAGGATGGGGGCACGTTCAATTAATTGTCCCATTCTTTATACTTGGGGCTGCGATCATTCTTTTCCATTATCGTGAACTGAACAACATGGCACTGGGTGAGCAGGCCGCACAATTTTCAGGAATGAATGTAAAAAAGAAGAAAACCATTGTCTTGATTGCGGCATCCATTTTAACAGGAAGCGCTGTAGCTGTGTCAGGAGCAATCGGTTTTGTAGGACTCGTTATTCCTCATCTCGTCCGTCTCTTGGCCGGAGCGAATCACCGTCATGTTCTACCGCTTTCTATGCTGATAGGAGGAGGGTATCTTGTCCTCGCCGATCTGCTCGCAAGGTCCATTATCTCTCCTAAAGAACTTCCAATAGGAGTCGTAACGGCACTGATTGGATCGCCTATATTCACTTTATTGTTAATCAAAAATCGAAAACATAAAAAGACACATCTATAAAGGAAGGAAGGATGCAAATGCTGCAGGTCAATAATCTGACTGGAGGTTACGATGGAAAAAAAGCGGTCATCAAGGATCTCTCTTTTTCCATCGAACAAGGACGTTTTTTTGCTTTAATCGGTCCCAACGGCAGCGGAAAAACAACCATCATCCGGCTGATTATGGGGGCATTGCCCGTACATGATGGGGAAATCCTTCTAGGTGCAAAGCCGCTAGGTTCATATTCACAAAGAGAACTCGCTAAAAAAGCTGCCGTTATGACCCAGGAAAACGAAGCAGGGCTTGATTTTTCAGTTGAAGAGATTGTCATGCTCGGCAGGTATCCTTATCAAAAAGCGCTGTTTTTTAAAGAAAACACGGTGACGGACGTGCAAGCGGCAGAAACTGCCATGAAGCAGACTTCCGTCTGGGAATACCGCAAACGCCCTTATCATTCCTTAAGCGGCGGAGAAAAACAAAGAGTGCTTCTTGCAAAAGCGCTGGCTCAGGAACCGGAACTGCTTCTGCTCGATGAGCCGACAAATCATTTAGACGTAAAGCATACGAAAGAGCTTTTGGAATTACTGAAAAAATTGCAGAAAGACATGAATTTGACCATCCTCGCCATTTTGCATGATTTGAATCTGGCATCACTCTATGCAGATTCGATTGGATTGCTTAAAAACGGAGAGCTGGAAGGGAAGTATGAGGGACTTCATCTGCAAAACGAGAACACATTTTCAAATGTCTATGAAGTTAAGCTCAATTTCACTTCTCATCCATCTGTTTCAAAAACGCAAATTTCTCTCTCTCCTGAATATATGGCAGAAAAACCTGTCAATCTCCTGTCTGCTGTCCAAATTCAGCAAACAGAAAGATCAGCATACTTAAAAATGCAGAAACCTTTCAGAACACTTTCTGCAGGGGATGACGGAAAAGGTCTTCACTGGAGCAGACAGTGGATTTTTTCAAAATCAGAACTGCCAGAGAGCGGAGATTCCATCTTTTTCTCAAGCAAACAGCCTTATATTTTGTGGTCTTTAAATGAAAACTTGCCGCAAAAAGAGCTGCATCAGAATTCGTTTATCGTAAATCAGAGCGGCTTTACGTTCTGTGCCATAGTATCTCATTCTCCTTTTGAGGGAAAAGTGCACGCCGCTATCTTGACGGATGCACCTTTAGACGACGCAAATTTAATTAATTTGGCATTAAAAATAAATGCTATCAAATGGCATTCTGAGCAGAACTTTGGAAAAATCGTAGTTGGCATTCAGGAAAAACAGCAAAATGAGGCTGATCTGGAACGGATCTTTGAAGCAGCCGAAGATCTCTTTCAGACTGCTCTAAAAAGACTGGAGACTCCTCATGCAGTCTTTCGATGAGCGAACTGCCCTACTCATTTTGCTGAGTGTATTGATTGATCTTGTACTCGGAGATCCGAAATGGCTGCCGCATCCTGTCATCTTCTTCGGAAAGGTTATCAGTACAATTGAAAAAGCATGGAATAAAGGGGACAGGAAAAAGCTTAAAGGCATCATGCTTGCTGCGTTTCTGCCTTTTTCTGTTTTCATTATTTCTCTGTTTCTGCTAAAACTGCTTTATGCGATTTCTTATCTGCTTGGAATGGCTATTGAAATCTATCTTATTTCTACGACTATCGCCATTAAGGGGCTGAGGGATGCAGCAATGGAAGTCTATTATCCTCTTAAGTCAGGAGATCTTGCTGAAGCGCGAAAAAAACTTGGGTTTATTGTGGGAAGAGATACTGACAAGCTTCCCTCATCTGAAGTTGTCAGGGGAACGGTTGAAACGGTTGCAGAAAATACGGTTGATGCCATCATTTCCCCGCTGTTTTTTGCCATCATAGGCGGTGCGCCCCTAGCCCTTGCATACAGGGCAGTCAATACACTCGACTCGATGGTCGGATACAAGAATGAAAGATTTATAGACTTCGGCTTTGGATCTGCAAGACTTGATGATCTGCTTAACTTGATTCCAGCCCGTATTTGCGCAGGGTGTATGTGGAACGGCAGTTTTTTTATAAAAAAAATGAGAAGAATACATGCATTATCTGTTACGAAAAGAGATGCACCGAAGCATCCAAGTCCTAACGGCGGCTGGCCGGAAGCCATGACTGCGGGACTGCTCGGCATACAGCTGGGCGGTGTGAATGTATATGGCGGAATTGTCTCAGAACGGGCAAGGCTTGGTGATCCGCTCGAACCTTTGACTTTTATCCATATAAAAAAGGCAATTCTCATTATGAACAGTGCCTGGATTCTTTTTTTGACAGGTTATTTGATCCTTTTTGGATTAGGGAGGCAATAATATGTGGCCACAGCACGGCGGTAAAAGTGCAAGTATTAAAGCTGTTCTAAGAAAGAAGGGAATTAAAGAGAAAGAGTTCATCGATTTTAGCGCCAACTTAAATCCACTTGGAACACCACCGGCAATACTTAAAGCCATGCAAGAAAGCATCACTCATTCCAGTAATGTTTACCCTGACCCTGAGTATCCGGAAGAAAGAGCAATACTTGCAGCGTTTGAAGGGGTAAAACCTGAAAACGTTCTCCTGACAAATGGAGGAGCAGAAGCTATATTCCTTGCCGCAAGACTTTTCAAAAATGGGAAAGCAGGCATCTTTCAGCCGACATTCAGCGAATATGAGCGAGCCTGCATCAGTAATGATATTGAGGTGACCTATCTGAGCTATGAGGAGTTAGAGACGGGTTCCGGAAGGTTTAATAGCGATGTCCTGTTTTTGTGCAGACCCAACAATCCTACTGGAGAAATCATTTCTAAGAAAGTGGTGATAAAACTTTTGGATTCTGCTTGCCTGAATGATCAAGCAGTCATCATTGATGAAGCCTTCATCCATTTTACAGAAAGGGACGAAAGTCTGGAAGGACTGCTGCAGCACTATTCCAATCTCATCATCATCCGCTCCCTCACCAAAATATATGCCGTGCCGGGAATAAGATCAGGCTATCTATTGGCCAGTCATGCCATCATCAAGAAACTTGAAGCCATGTCCGTTCCATGGAGCATCAATTGCGCTGCTCTTGGCATGATTCATGCTATGCCGCATACATACGATCATTTGGCAGAAACAAAAAAATGGCTGCAAGCAGAATGGAAGCATCTAAAAAAGGAGCTTCAAGCTTTAAACTTCAGCGTTTCAGCCTCAAGTGTCAATTTTTATTTATTAAACGATCCGCTGCTTGAAAACCATGAACCCCTGCTGTTGTTTCTTGCGAATGAAGGGATTCTTGCAAGACATACGATGAATTTTCACGGCATAGAAGGGTCCTCTATCCGTCTTGCTATCAGGACAAGAGAGGAAAATGAAACATTGCTTACTGCCTTAAGGAAATGGAGAAAGCAATCATGATTACCTTCATCTCAGGCGGAGCACGGTCCGGGAAAAGCAGTTTAGCTGAAAGAATGGCATTGGATGCAGCTAAAGGTGAGAAACCCTACTATATTGCAACTGCAGCTAAAGATACGGGAGAGGAAATGGGTGAGAGGATTGCGTTACATAGAAGAGACAGGAAAGATGCATGGGTGACCATTGAAGAACCCTATTTTATTGATCAAACACTCAAACACCTGCCTAATAAAGCAGTGGTTTTAATCGATTGTTTAACCGTCTGGACGAGCAGTTTAATGTTCAGTGAAAACCTTTCATCAAACGAAATAGTGAAGCGGTTAGAAAAGACATTCTCTATTGCCCGAAAAAAGGAATATAACCTTTTCATTGTGTCAAATGATGTAAATGAAGGATTTCCCATTCAGGACAAGTTTGTTGCGAACTATATAAGCTGTCTTGAAGCTTTACATAAACGGACTGTCAAAGAAGCAGACACAGTACTTGAAGTCATCAGCGGGATACCAGTTGCCTGGAAGATCAAAGCCGTCCTGACAAAAAATGTTTCAATGATTTCATCTGGAGGACTAGAATGAAAAAAATGATGTATGGAGCGATTCTTTCTCTGCAGTTTCTGACAAGGATTCCTCTTCCGGTGAATTGCCCAATGGATCATAAAACCCTTAAATGGGCCTTGAGGTTTTATCCCTTCGCAGGCTTCGCAATAGGAGGAACATTGTATCTCGTATATTATTTATTGAACGGACTTCTTCCGCTCTATATCCTTACACTTATCCTCCTTACTCTGTGGGTTTTCCTGTCAGGAGGTCTCCATTTAGACGGTGTCATGGATGTGGCAGACGCCGTTGGTTCTAACGGAAGTCCAGAAAAAAAGATTGAGATTTTAAAAGACTCCCGTGTAGGAAGCTTTGCGGTGCTGAGCGCTGTCTTTTTGCTGCTTTGGAAAAGTGTGCTGTTATATGCAGTTTTGGAGGTTAATGAAAACAGTCTGCTTTTGCTGGCCATCCCCATGATGGCCCGGTTTCAGGCTTTATTCCAGCTTTTCTTTTTTCGTCCTTTTCAAAACAAGGGAATGGCGCATTTCTGGAAACAGCATTTATCAATGCGGGACGTAATCACCGCTGCCTGCTTGCTTCTTCCATTTGCAGCCTTCCCGGTGACTTTTGCTATTATGTTTTGCCTGCAGATCTGCTTTTCTTTTATCTTCGGAAAATGGGCTGTAAGACAGTTTCAAGGAATAAACGGAGACACAGTCGGTGCTTCAATTGAGGGGGCTGAGCTATGGAATCTTGCCGTTCTTTACAGCTTATTCTTATTCGGCATGGTATGACGGAATGGAATAAAGAAAAACGATATTTAGGCCACACGGACCTGCCTGTAATGGAAGATTCGTTTATAGAATATGATTCTCTTAAAAAATACTTGCAAAACCATCTTCCTGATGTTGTCTACTCGAGCGATTTACTCCGTTGTCAGCAGACGGCAGCTTTTTTGTTTCCTGAAGAAGCCACTATCAAAGACTCGCGTTTGCGGGAAATCAGCTTCGGGATCTGGGAAGGCAAATCATATGAGGACTTAAAAAGTGATTCCCATTATTCCAGCTGGCTCGATAACTGGGAAGTTACCTGCACGCCTGGCGGAGAAAGCGGCATCGCATTTCATGAACGGGTTTCATCTTTCTTATCGGAGTTACTCAAATCTAAACTTAGCAGCGCAGCCATCATAACTCATGGAGGGGTGATTAGAAAAATCGTATCTGACCTTGTTCCCGAAGCATCATTCTGGGACACTTCTGTATCCTTTGGAAAGGCCATCGTACTTGAGCTGAGAGCAGAAAGGGGGACATGGAAATGCATCTCATTATCGGAGGAGCCTTCAGCGGGAAAAGAGCCTTTGTGAAAAGCAAATGGGACGATGTCTTGTGGATTTCAGCATATGAAGGCCACCAAATCCTGCAATGGAAAGAAGATAATTCTTCAAAAGCACCGCTTGTTTTGGAAGGATTCGAACAATGGATCATGGAAGACAACAATGATGCTTTTAACCTTAGAGAAAACTGGCGAATTTATTTGAAGGAATTGGCCGAGCTAGAGAGAGAAGTTATTATGATCATGTTGGAAACGGGAAAAGGCATTGTTCCCATTTCAGAAAAGGAACGAAGGACGAGAGACCTTTTAGGCTGGATTCAGCAGGATGCTGCAGCATTATGCAAGGACGTTTACCATGTCTGGCATGGACTTGCGAAAAAAATTAAATAATCGATTAAAGAAGGGCAGGCAGCCCTTTTTTTGTTTAAGAAAAAAATGAATATCTCTAAGTTCCAAAAATCGTATATAATTTCTTTGTATCTTCTTAAGATCTCTTTTTTAATGAAAACCAGGAGGGGTTTATAGGGAAGGAACAGAATATAAATGACGAATGATTTTGAGAAATGACATTATATTTAGAAAGTGTGTGTTGTTTCTTGGTCTGAAATGATAGACGAAAGGGGAACATGAGGGTAAAAAGATTTTCAACCTATTCACATCACTAATGCATGAATTTTTCAAGCTGGAAAGGCATGATGAAAATGGAAAAAAACTTAACTGAAGCTTTGCCCGCACACGGGAAGACTTCAGGAAATTTATTTAAAAACAGGATCGTGCTTGCGATCATGGGCTCGAACTTTTTGCTTCAGCTTGGCATTTGGATCAGAAACTTTGCCATTTTATTGTACGTTACTGATCTTACAAACAATGATCCTGTGTATGTATCCCTTATATCCATTGCAGAGTTCGCACCGATTTTTATTTTCTCTATGATCGGAGGAACATTTGCTGACAGGTGGAAGCCTAAACTTACCATGGTATGGTGTGACGTACTTTCGGCCGTATCGATCTTTGTTGTTCTGTTAACTCTGGTTTACGGCTCATGGCATGCCATCTTCTTTGCAACATTGGTTTCAGCGATTCTTTCGCAATTCTCCATGCCATCAGCTATGAGGCTGTTAAAACAGCACGTGCCAGAAGAGCAGCTTCAATCTGCCATGGCTATTTTTCAATCCTTAATGGCTGTATTTATGGTCATCGGTCCAGTAATCGGAACTCTTGTTTACCAATCATACGGCATCTACACATCAATCATTGTGATGGGAGTTATGTTCCTTTTATCAGCTGCCGTTTTGACCTTCTTGCCGCGTGATCTTGAAAAAGTCAAAACTGAAGAAGAATCAAGTTTCAAGAAGGAACTTGCAGACGGCTTCCGATATGTCATCGGGAAAAAAGTGCTGACTACAATGGGCGGCGTTTTTGCAGCCTGCGGTCTGGCAGTCGGGTTAATCTCTCCGCTGATGATTTTTATTACGATTGAAAATCTCGGTTTGTCTAAAGATTATCTGCAGTGGCTGATCATGGCGAACGGAATTGGAATGCTTGCCGGCGGCGGTATTGTCATTGCTTTTTCTAAAAAAATCTCGCCTCAAAAGCTTCTTGCAATCGGCATTTTCTCAAGCATGATCTTTACCATCAGCATCGGATGGTCAACGAGCTTTCCGCTCACCATCGGTTTACAGCTGTTAAACGGCATGTTTTTCCCATGCATCCACATCGGAATCAATACGCTGATTCTAAAAAATACAGATGAATCATTTGTGGGCCGCGTTAACGGTGTTCTTAACCCGCTGTTTATGGGGATGATGGTTGCCGGCATGTCCTTATCAGGTCTCCTTAAGACACCGCTGACATTATCAGGCGTTTACACGGTTTCAGGCGTACTGTTCTTACTTGGAACACTGCTGATTCTCCCGTTATTTAAAATAAAAGAAGATACTATGGTTTCTAATCAAGTTGTGCAAGTTGGCGAAGACAGATAATAATGTAGTAGAAAAGTGCTTCCATCAGATGGGAGCATTTTTTATGTATACTTATACTTCATGCAGGAATTATTGAACAGCAGGCAGAATGACATAGGGAAAAATCAATTTCTGGGAGGAACCTGATATGTCATCAAACAAAGGGATTGTCAACATGACTTCACGTGTTAAGGGCAAAGAATTGATTATGGAGAGAACCTTTCATGCACCAAGAGACCTTGTATTTAAAGCATTCTCAGACTCGGAGCAGCTGGAAAGCTGGTGGGGGCCGCAAGGATGGAAAACAGAAAACAAAACGTTTGAATTTAAACAAGAGGGTGTTTGGCACTATTGCATGCGCTGCGAGGATAAAAACCAAGGAGAATTTTATGGGATGGAATCATGGGGCAAAGCTATCTATAAAGAAATTGTCGCACCTGAAAAAATTGTCTATGTCGATGCATTCTCTGATAAAGACGGCAGCATATCAGATCAAATGCCTGAAATGATTATTACTATGAATTTTGACGATTCGGGCGAAAATACAAAACTCACAGTCCGTTCCCGATTCTCATCAGAAGATGAACTGAAGAAAGTCGTTGAAATGGGCGTCGAGCAGGGTATGGCTTCTCAGTTTGACCGTTTGGATGAAGTGCTTGCGGAATGGAAATAAGAAGGTTAAGAAGAAGCTGCTGCGGCAGTTTCTTTTTCATTTTCTAAAAATCATTCAGAGGATGAAAATGGTCATGTATACTTAAAAGAAAAACCATTAGGGAGATTACAACATGAAAGATCAAATCCTGGAAGTGCTGAAAGAAATAGAAGTAAGTCATCAGGTGAAAATTCTTTATGCCTGCGAATCCGGCAGCAGAGCATGGGGCTTTCCTTCAAAAGACAGTGACTATGACGTTAGATTTATCTATATACATAAAGCGGAACATTACTTAAGCATCGATCCCGTTGGAGTCGGCTCCAATCGTGATGTGATTGAACGTCCGATCAATGACATCCTGGATGTTTCAGGCTGGGACCTGACAAAGGCGCTTAAGCTATTCCGAAAATCAAATCCGCCTCTAATGGAATGGATGAGATCTCCGATTGTTTATTATCAAGCTTTTTCAACAATTGATAAAATGGCAGCTTTGCAAACAGAGGTATTTACACCGCATTCAGCCATTTATCACTACTTGAATATGGCGGGCAATAACTACCGCGAGTATCTGCAAGGGGATACAGTGCGAATTAAAAAATACTTTTATGTACTTCGACCCATACTTGCAGCCAGATGGATTGAGCAGCTCGGCGATTTTCCTCCTATGGAATTTCAAGTGCTCTTGGATGAAATGCTGCAGGGCGGTTTGCTAAAGGATGAAATTCTGACTTTGCTTGAGCGGAAAATTAGCGGAGATGAACTAGACAGAGAACCTAAAATTGATGTTATTAATGAGTTTTTAGATTCTGAAATCATCAGACTTAAAGAGTACGCAAAACAACTGAACTTAAAGAATGAAGATCCTACTTCAAAATTAAACATGATCTTCAGGGACACGCTTAAAGAGGTTTGGTAAAGCACGTCGCTTTGGATCAGCTAAGTCCTGCAGGATAAAGGACAATTTAATAGCTGCAAATGAAAAAGGATTCCATATGAATTTATCATTGGAATCCTTTTATCTTCCTAATAATAGAACTAATTAATTCCTACAGCGTTAAAAGCATTTGTAACAGAAGTTACTTCTGCTGACGTGCTGCCATAAAGATCTTTAGCAGCTTGTATAGCTCCTGCCTTTGCCTGACTGAAATTTGTAGATGATGTATAGTACACTGTGTTGGCACGGTAGAAAATGGAGCCCATTTTGCTAGTGCCTACTCCTGATACAGTCACACCGTAATGAGTGCCTCCCTGACTCAGAAGATAAGCAGCTTTATTAATGATTCCGCTGTTAATGTGGACTCCGCCATTATCAGATGTACCAGTGTAGCGCTTAGAATAATGATCAGGGTCGCCATATTTTGTCGGATCACTCATTGAACGAAGAGCATCGCCTGCTTTTGCCGGTGTATAGATGTCTTCTCCAATTTCAAAATCCGGATTGTTATTATCGTAATACTCAGCGAGGGTTCCAAAAATATCGGAAATCGCTTCATTTAATGCTCCAGATTCATACTGATAAACAAGATCTGAACTGAAATCCGTGACGGCATGTGTCAGTTCATGCGCTACAACATCAAGACTTCCTGAAAGAGGGATGAAGGTCGTTCCGTCACCATCTCCATAAACCATTTGTGAGCCGTTCCAGAATGCATTATTGTAGCTTCTTCCGTAATGAACGGTTGAATTCAATGCTGCCCCTTTATTGTCATACGAATTGCGATTAAACGTGGTTTTATAATAATCATAGGTCAATCCTGCATAATAGTGGGCATCAACCGCTGCACGATCATAAGTTGCATGAAATTGGTTGTCAGCATCTTTCCATAGCGTGCCTGGAGTTCTCTGGCGATTTTGAGCATCGTAGGTGAAAACGCCGGATCCTCTTGTATTATCCTGCAAGTAATAATAGCCGCTGGAGAGCAGAGTGTTAAGAGTCTTCGTATCACCTAATACTCCGGTACCGGAACCGACAGCATTCGTACCGGTGACAGCAGGATTTGTTTTACCGGCTGTATCAATCGCATTGTATTTATTAATGACTGCACCTGTTTCAGCATCTATAAAATATTGATAATTGCCTGGTTCAGGGCTCAGGAAATTCAAATTCACATGATAGGCATAAACAGCAGTATCCGCCATTGGATAAATGATTAATTCTGCTGAAGGCTTCTGTTCATATACAGGAGTTAACCCTAAATCTTTCTCAGCAAGCTCGATTGCCTGTTGAAGGGACTTCTTTTTTGATAGCTGCTTCTCTAACTTTTTATCCAGATCCTTTGAAAAAGTTCCGCTGACAGCCTGAAGAACTCCGTTATCATCGACTCTTGCTGCCTGGGTTGAACCCCAAACAGGTATACCATCGTATACTTGCTGAAGTCTAATGACATCACCGCCAAGCTCATCCGATACGGAAGATTTAACAATAAATGATTCCTTAGCAGATTTCGCACCTAGACTGTATTTCGATTTATTTTTTTCAAGATAATCAAACAGCACATCTTTTGCAGCTTTTGAAGAGGGATTCGTCAGTTTTCCGGCAACAAACTCAGGAGATCCGGAGCTTTTGCTGAATTCACCCTGCTGTGAATCTGAGGATGAAGCGGCGAAACCAGTGGTGCTAAGCAGACCACTGCAGGCAAGACCGACTGATAAACCCATGGCAACAACATTCTTCTTCAAAGAAATTCCTCCTAAAATAAAATGAACGATAGACCCTGACTAATATGTAAACTATTAAATTAGTAGAGTAACATATTTATAACAGAACTTTCTGAACATTTCTACTAGTTTATTTATTTTTAGTTAAATAGAGTGCTAAAGTACTAAACACTATAAGAGTGGGCTGTGAATTTAGATATAGCCTTAAGTTTAATGTAGGAGGAAGACTGATACTTGATATAAAATAGGTAATATACATCGTTTCACATCAATGCAGTTATTTTGAAAGAAGGCAGGAAATTATGGAGATTAGCTGGAAAGAAATTACAGACAAGCATTCAAATCATTTAGATGAGGTTTTCAACCTTTATAACAGTACATTTCCATTCGAAGTAAGAGAGCCAGAATCCACTTTTTTAAGGGGATTAGCCTATACGGAAAATGAAAAGCTTAACACGTTTCGGTTTTTAGCGGGATTCGAGGGAGAGGAGATGGTTTCCTTTGCAACAGGGCATTATTTGGCCGACGTAAATTCAGGCTTTATCGTTTATATAGTTATTGATCCCTCTGTGAGAAGCAAAGGATTAGGTGCAAAAACACTATCGAAAATGGAAGAATTATTAAAAGAAGACGCTTTAGAAGCGGGGAAATTATCCCTTGAATAATGGATTATTGTTAACGTTCCAAAATTGGGATCTTCGTTCTGAAATTACGACTGAATTAAGTCAATCTAAAAATGTCATATATCGTGTTTGGGTTAAAGGAAAGTATGAACTACCTAAACTGGCAGAAATTATATATAATAACAATACTGTAATATATGATTCTTTAAAAAGAGAAAGAATGACACAGCGTCTAGATTAATTGAGCGGGAGAGAAAAAATATGTGGAAATTAGTAAACGGAAAATTAATTCAACAAACTGATACTTCAAGGGTGAAGTTTAGAACTAACGTCAGCAAATCTATCATTGATCAATTAAATACATTTGCTGCTGAATACAATACTCACCCGAATTACTTATTGGAAAGTGGATTACAAACTGTGCTGGATCAAGGTATTATTACTTATAATAAAAAACTCAGACCAAAAGACAGAATTCAATTTAAAACAACTTACGATAAGGAATTACTAACAATGGTTAAAGAATTTGCTAAGACTCATGATTTATTTGTTAACGACGTATTAGAATATAGTGTAAACTTTATAAATTTTGATAATCTAAAAAAGAGTGGCCATAAACACAGAATAGAGTAGGCTGGTTATTAACCGGTTTTAATTTATAACAACGCCCCCACCATAATATATATTATAGGTAGTTATATTATAAGGTATATAATCCGTCTCATAAGCTAAGTAAACTTAAGATAATGAGACAAAATGAAAAATTTAAGCATTTCTACGTTAGCTTCATTTAATTAGTACAATTATTTAATTCATTCATTATCACCATTCAGTTTTACGCTGATTTATTATCATAAAGTTTAATCTCAAATACTCTGGTTTGTTCCAATAGTTTGCTGCAGTTGTTAATTAAACATTTAGTTGTAAGTTTGATTCTTCATTTAATTCCTATATAACCTCTCTTGTTTAGTTTACATAATAACTCTGACATTAAAACTTTTCTTGAGTCTGGTTCTTTTTTCATTTTGTATACAGCAGTATTTCTAATTCCTGTATTTCATCTCTTTTGGTCTGAGAACAATTTTCTTTGTGATTATTTAGAACATAGTTTTATTAATTTTTTTGTTTTGTCTGCTTTCTTCTTCAAATAACAAAAAAAGGATAATTCCATTTAAGCTGAATTGTAATTACCTCAGAGTAAATGGAATTATCCAGTCTTTATAGTAGTTTACACTCGTGAAAAAGTATATACATCCTCTTCATACGAAAGCAATTCAACATCATCATTTATCAGTATCTCATCTTTTATCCTTCCAGTAACCCGATCTCCAGAGGCTAAATCGACTACAACTATATAATATGGTGTTAAATGTTTAAATTCTTCAGAAGAGATATGAACCTTTGTGAACGAATAAACCTTGCCAGTTCCTTCTGTTTGTTGCTTAATAAATTCTGCAGACTTGCATGCTGGACACACAATTCTTGCGCGGACGGATGACTTGCCGCATGATGCACATACAAACTTTTCAAAGTTCACATTGATCACCGCCTATTCTCGAAAATATGGACTGTTGAATAAGAGCCTGTTCCGCCTAAATTTTGCGCCAGTCCGATTTTTGCACCCGCTACTTGATTACATGCATTTCCTCTTAATTGACTTACGATCTGATAAATTTGCGCAATTCCGGTTGCTCCGATTGGATGTCCGCGTGAAAGCAATCCTCCGCTGGTATTAACCGGCACCTTGCCTCCGTGTTTTGTTAAACCCTGTTCTACCGCTTTCCATCCCTCCCCTTTATTTGCAAATCCCAACGCCTCAATTGCCAGAATTTCCGTCATGGTAAAACAATCATGAAGCTCGGCAACATCGATATCATCCGGACCCAGACCTGCCAGTTCATAGGCTTGTCTGGCTGATTCTTTTATTGCTGTTATGGTCAGAAGGTCTTCGATTTCCTGCGCTTGAGTAGGTCCGGAAGCTTGGGATGATGAACGTACAATGATCCCTTTTTCTCCTCTGGTTAAAATAATTGCTGCGGCTCCATCTGTTATTGGCGAACAATCAAACAATCCAAGCGGATCCGTTATCATCCTGGCATTCATCATTTCTTCCAGTGTTGCCGCTTCCCGGTATTGCGCTTTAGGGTTCTGAATAGCATAATCCCGGTTTTTCTTAGCCACCATGGCTAAATGTTTTTTTGACGCATCTGTTTCATAAAAATACCGATTTGCTAAAATACCGAAGAATCCTGGAAATGTAAGACCCGCTCTTTTCTCATTGGATTCAGTGTCCATAGCACCGTTTATTGCCTGCATAACCGTTTCAGTTGAAGCATGCTTCATTTTTTCAACTCCAGCGACCAATACCGTGTCATAGACTCCGGCCCGGATCATTTCATAAGCATGTCTGAATGCGATTCCCCCGCTTGCGCATGCACCTTCCATCTTTGCCGTTGGGATTGGTCCTAAACCTAAATCATGCGCAATGACAGAACCCAGTATTTCTTGTTCAGCAAGAACACCCGACATGAAATTTCCGGCGAATACTGCGTCTATGCGTGGAAATTCTGCTTCCTTCAGAGCATTTAAACTCGCTTCCAACAGCAGATCTTTCACTGAACGGTCTCTATGTGTGCCGAACTTGGTCATTCCTATCCCTGATACCGCTACCTGTTTCACGCATTTACACCTCCATAGAGCTGTTTTACTTCTCGTTTTAAAATTTTTCCATATGAGCTTTTTGGAAGCTGATCCAAAATCTGAATGACTTTTGGTTTTTTAAAGCTTGCCAAATGCTGCATGCACAGATTAATGAGCTCTTCTTCATCTGCTGTTTCACCGTCTTTAAGAACAACATATGCTGCGATCTTTTCACCCCATTGTTCACACGGCAGGCCGATGACACAGGTTTCTTTTACTGAAGTATGCTTATTTAACACTTCTTCTATTTCACGGGGATAAATATTCAGCCCTCCTGAAATAATGACCTCTTTTTTTCTGTCAACAAGATGGAGAAATCCATTTTCATCTGCCCATCCCAAATCACCTGTATAAAGCCAGCCATCCTTCAATGTTTCTGAAGTCGCTTCCGTATTATCCCAATAGCCTTTCATAACGAGTGATCCCTTGCATATGATTTCTCCGATTTTTCCCTGTTCAACGCTATTCCCATTGTCATCAACAATTTTCATATCCACAAATGATCCCGTTAAACCGCATGATTCCAAGTGATTTTTAAGCTCTTCTCTTGGCATAACCGTAATGGTCATCGGAGCCTCAACTTGGCCATAGGTCTCAACAAAAATATCCCCCGCTTGAGATATGGCAGCACTCAGTTTGCTTGACGCAATCGGAGAACCCGCCATATTAATGGATTTAACATACTGAAGTTTCTTAGGGTCAAATGTTGAGCTTTGAAATAATAAATTTACAATCGTAGGAACCAAAAATATAATGCTTACTTTGTCCTTATATATGTCGTCTAAAAAATCTTCTGGTTCAAATTTGTCATAAATGATTTGGGTTAAGCCAAAAATCCATGACGCATGTGAAAGAAAATTAGAACCATGCGTTAAAGGGGCAACATGGCCAATGACATCTCCCCATGTAATCTCACAAGCCATAGAAAGAGATAAGGCACTTGAGACAATATTGCGGTGTGTCAGCATCACGCCTTTAGGTTTTCCGGTTGTGCCGGAGGTGTACATAATGGCAAACACATCATCTTCATTTACTTGCTCGTGAATAACACACATTTCTGTTTCTGCAAGCAGCCCCTCATATTGGTTCCCGACACTGATTTTCCTTATGCCAGACTCTATCTGATGCAGAAGCTTATCTTCTCCAATGACAATTTTAGTCCCTGATTGCTTTAACATATACTCATGCTCTTTTGGATGCAGACGATAATTAAGCGGAACTTTGATGAAACCGCCAAATGCACACGCTAAATCAAGTTCAATATGTTCAATGCGGTTTGACATTAACGCAGCTAACCGATCACCTTTCTTCATTCCCATGTTCCTCATAATATTTACAAGTTTGTAAGCACGTTCCCCTAATTGTGTATAAGTGAATGAACGAAAACGATCTTTCACAGCCACTTTATGACCAAACTGAACAATGGCCTTTTTCGCAAAGCCAGCTATTGTTTCCATTCCGACAGCCCCTCTTTTCCATAAAAATTAAAAATACGGAAGCCCATTTCAGGATCTTTCTCTCTTTTAACAACAGCATTTGAAACAACAGCAACTGAAAATTCAATCGTAATGGCCACCATATTTCCGCCTTCAATAAAGTGTCCTCCAGATATGGCTCCTGTCTCATCTATAAAGACACCATGAAAATGGATATCTAAACTTCCATCTTCTTTGATTCCTATAAAGCCAGTTCCATTTAGCAGTTCAACAGGCCTTGCTTCATTTATTGGCTCTGTATAAGAAAGTGTGCCGTTCTCATGCTTGAGTTTCATATAGCTGACTGTTTTCAATGATCCTATACACGAAAAACTGCCTGCCTTTATGCCATGCAGTTCACACTGTCTTAAGATTCCTGTCAGCAGATCATCATCTCTTGTGAGCGCTCCTATCAGAACACCGCTCTCAGCATCATAAACTGAATGAGATTTCCGCATTTCATTCCTCCTGTTCTTATCTCTTTCCTACGCAAAGACAGCGCCGCCGCATACTCTCAGGACTTGTCCTGTCGTGTAGCTTGCTTCAGGAAGGCTGAAATAGCAGACGGCTTCAGCAATATCTTCAGGAAGTCCCATCCTTTTTACAACCTGGTTGTCGAGATTATATGCCATTCCTTTTGTGATGGCTGATTCCACTGCTCCAGGTGCAACACTATTGCATGTAATTCCAGTAGAGCCAAGCTCCTTTGCAGCCCATTTCGTAAGGGCAATGACTCCGCCTTTGCTTGCCGCATAGGCTGGACCTGATCTTCCTTTTAAACTATCAGGATCAAAGCTTGAAACATGCCCCCCATTCATCCCAGAAATCGAACTAATATTTATGATTCTTCCATAATTGCGTGAAATCATATGAGGGTAAACGACTTTTTGCATGAAGAAAAAAGTTGCTTTTAAATTTGTATTTAAATCCTGATCCCACATGTCTTCTGTCATTTCTTCCAAGTCGAACCTGCTGCATGTACCTGCATTATTTACTAAAATATCTATACGGCCAAATTCCTGAACAGTCTCGTCTACTAGAGTCTGAATAGCCGCAATGTCCCGGATATCCGCTTGATGGGATCTCACTTGTATGTCCGGAAAATCTTTCGTGACTTTATCAATCATTTCGCTTGCTTCAAGCACATCTATTATCACGATATGAGCTCCTTCTCCTGCAAGACGATAGGCTATTCCCGCTCCTATTCCTCTTGAACCTCCTGTTATTATGGCTACTTGACCTTTCAGCTTTTCCATAAGATAACCTCCTATTTAGTAATAATAATGATTTTTTAAACTCCAAATATATCCGGTAAAAATGTTGATATAGCAGGGATATACGTTATTAACAGCAGCACAATGACAGCTGCAATTAAAAATGGCAAAATAGCTTTTGAAAGATGATGAAGCTTTACATTGCCTATACCGCAGGCAACATACAGGTTTATTCCGACAGGTGGAGTAAATAACCCTATTGCTAGATTAACAGTCATAAAGATGCCAAAAACAGTTGGATCAATATTGAAATGAATAATGACTGGAATCAGGATAGGAACGAAGATGTAAAATGCTGAAATAGCATCTATAAAGGCGCCTGCGATAAGCAAAATAAGATTAATAATCAATAAGATGATAATTGGATTTGAACTGATGGATAAAAGAGAATTGGCCATATTCTCAGCTATTTGTTCTGTTGTAATGATGTAGGCAAACAAAGAGGCAGAACTTACAATTAACATGATGACTGCTGTCTGAGCGGCTGATTCATAGAGGATGCGGTAAATATTTGCTAATTTTAAATCTCTGTAAATAAAGATACCTACAAAAAATCCGTAAAATACAGCTATTACTGCTGCTTCAGTCGGAGTGAAAATCCCGCCATAAATGCCGCCAAGAATAATAACCGGCATCAGGAGACCCCAAATCGCATCCTTAAAGGCCTGAAAGGTTTCACCAGGTGTTGCTTTTGCTCTAACCTCAAGGGCTGCAGCAACTTCATTTACTTCGATATTCTGTTTCAATAAATCGCGTTTTTTCACATAGATTGCAGCAGCTATAAAACCTGCTCCTAATAAAAGACCAGGTATAACACCTGCAATGAATAATCTTCCGATTGAAACATTTAATTGATCACCTGCTACAACAGCAAAAACAATCATGGCTATACTTGGCGGAATGACAATGCCGATCGCGCCTGAACTTGCTAATAGGGCACTGGCAGATTCTTTCTTCATGCCATTCTTCACTAAAGCTGGAATCAGGATTCCCCCAATGGCTGCGACGGTAGCGGGACCTGAGCCGGAAATAGCGGCAAAAAAGATAGCTGTAATGACAGTAACCAGAATAATGCCGCTTTTATAATGCCCCACACATACATTTGCAAAATGAATTAACCTTCGGGAAATCCCTGCATACTCCATAATGACTCCTGCAAGGATGAAAAAGGGGATCGCGAGCAGTGTAAACTTGGCTATACTGGGATACAAAACATCAGGAAGCAAGGTTAAGCTTGAAGGACCCCAATTTAATAAGAGAACTGAAATAGATGATGCCGCAAGTGCAATTGCTATAGGGATTCTAATCAGGACCAATAATGCGAAGAGACCGAATAACAAAAGAGCATTCATGCTTTCATCTCTCTTTCTGATTGTTTAGTTAAAGTTGCCCATTCAATAGCGCCTGCCTCAATTGTCCGATAGAGACAGAACAGACAGCCTATAGGAAAAACAATTGAAAACATCCATTGTTTGATTCCAAGAGAAGGAGTGATTAAGTTTCTTTCCATTTGAAAACGGACCATTTCATACCCGTAGTATGCAAACAGGATGAAAACAGCTGAAATGAGAGCGGTTCCAAAAATGATCAGTATTTTTTGGCCTAATACGTTCGCTTTCTCAAACAGCAAGGAAAAGCCAAGATGAGCATTCTTTCTTAGTCCTGCAGCAGCCCCCAGGAAGGTGAGTAAGACAAAGAGGTTTATTGTGATCTCTTCTGTAAAGGATAGAGAGTAATGAAAAAAGTACCTGGTTATTACATTAGCAAACGTAATGACAGACATCGTCAGCATAGTTGCGGCAAGAAAAAAATTTTCAATGCTGCTGATCACTTTTGACATAACCAATCATCTCCTTTTTATTTTTTAAATGCATCAAGCAGTTCTTTTCCCCAAACATCTTCATACTCGTCATAAATGTTTTCAGATGCTTTTCGGAAGGCTTCAAGTTCTTCCTCTGAAGGATACACAAATTCCATTCCGGCTGCTTTTAATGCCTCAATTTGCTCTTTCTCTTTTTCTCTTGCAAGGTCAATTTGAAATTCATTTGCATGTTTCGCTGCTTCTTTTATGATTTTTTGGTCATCTGAGTGCATGCTGTCAAATTTTTCTTTGTTCATTCCGAAAATGAGAGGATCATAAGAATAGTTCCACATTGTAATATATTGTTGAACCTCTTCTAACTTTGATGAACTGATGACATCAATTGGATTTTCCTGACCATCAATTGTGCCTTGCTGCAAGGCTGAAAATACTTCTGAAAAAGCCATTGTTGTAGGATCTGCTCCTAAGCCCCTCCAAAGATCTGAATACATCTTAATTCCTGGAATTCGTATTTTCATATTTTCTATGTCTTCAGGTGTTTGAATCGGTCTGACATCATTTGTTACCTGGCGAAACCCATTTTGACCAAAGCCTAACGGTTCAATCCCATTTTCAAGCAGAATTTCATTTAATGCCCTTCCACCTTCACCGTTCATTTTTTCATCCACCTCATGTAAATCTTTAAAAAGAAAAGGCGCACTCACTACACCTAACCGCTTTTCAAAGACGGAATAAATAATCGGAGAATGATAACTGAAATCTGTTGAGCCTTTTAAAAGCATCTCTACCCCTTTTGCTGAATCACCTGCAGATAGCTGTTCGTTTGCATATACTTTTGTTTTAATGCGGCCATCTGTCTTTTCTTCCACTTCTTCGGCAAATTTTTCAGCTGCCTGGTACCAGGTGGATGAATCATTAACAGTTACTGACATTTTTAAATTATAGCTTTTCTTCTCGTTAGAGGTGATTACACTGCTGCATCCAGCTGCAGTTAAAAGAAAGATAGCGCTTACAAAAATAAACAGAATCTTTTTCATCAGATTAGAATTCCTCCTTTGCTCACATAACCCAATCTCTTTGAAATCTCTTGAGTGGCGCACAATGCAGGTTCGATAATATCCTCAATCTGTTCATCTGTAAAACGAAAAGCCAGACCGGCAATGCAAAGCGCTCCAGCCAGTTCTTTTCTTCCGTTAAATATCGGAAAAGAAATCCCTTTTAAACCCTTCTCCCATTCTTCTTGATCTGTTGCATATCCCCTTTCACAAATCTTTTTTAATTCAGGAAGCAAGGATTCTTTTTCAGTTATCGTGTTTTCTGTAAAAGACTTTAACGGGTTTTTTGATAAATACCGCTCGAGAAGCTGCGGAGATAAATGCGCCAGGTATAATTTCCCTGAAGCTACACAATGGAGAGGCGCTTGTTTTCCTACGTCAAGAACAATTCGGGCTGCCAGATTTGTTTCAACCTTTTCTACATAAAGCACCTGATCTCCAAGATACTGAGCTAATAGAACGCTTTCCTGAACCTTGTTGGCTATGCTTTCTAAGAAAGGCCGTGCCGTTTCAACAATATCAAGCTGATCTTGTGCCTGAAATGCCAGTTGAAACCATTTCTGAGATAAGATAAATTTTTCTTGGTTGTTTTTTGTGATATACCCCAGCTGCTCAAGCGAAGATAAAAATCGGTGCACAGTTGCTTTATTGCTGTCAAGCTTCTCTACTAATTCAATAAATGTCATCGGCTTCTGTGCAATCACTTCTAAAATTCCGAAGGATTTTTCTACTGTTTTAATCACCTCGCTGAAGATAAAAACCCCCTTTCAGTTTCACTATGTAAAACTTTAGTTCCAATATTAGGACAGGCTGTAAATATTGTCAATATTAAGAATATTTGCACTGAAACTCTATTGCTCTTGTTATGCAGCGTTTTATTCTTGCAAAATAAGAAATGTTAGAGTCTTCATTCTGTTGACGATAAAGTAATACAAATCATAATTACTTCGCTGATTGTGTCTGAGCAGTGATTTTATAAATGATTATTTAGAACATGGTTTAATTAAATTAAATTTAGTTTTTCTATTTCAAAAAAAGATCGATCCTCATAAAATAGGATCGATCTTTTTTTCTTATTTCGGATCTACATAATCCGGATAATCCGTAATAATTCCATCCACTTGCATCTCTAAAAGAAAATCAGCTGTTTCTTGGCTGCGGACTGTCCATGACTGAATTTTCATTCCTTCTTCATGTACTTGATTGACTAGCTCTTTAGTGACGATTGTATAACTTGGGTTGAAATAGTCTGCGTAAGAGCTGAATTCTTTTAATGCTTGCTGTGTTGTATGTAATCTGGATGATGTCAGGACTCCAATCGGTACTTTTGGAAGCAGATCATTCATTTTTTTCATAGATTCAAAATTAAACGATTGGATAATTATTTTTTCATTTTGAGGCTTGTCTAAGTTTCTTTCTTTCAGCTCAAGAGCAACGCTCTCCTCAATTCCCGGATAGAGCTCTGGTGCTTTAAGCTCGATCAATATTCCTGTTTTTCCGTGATATCGATCAAGGATTTCATCAAATGACGGGATCTTTTCACCTGCAAATTCTGTGCCTTTCCAGCTTCCGGCATCAAGATTTCTTAATTCATTGTACGTTAAACTTTGAACGGGGCCGCTGCCATCTGTGGTACGGTCTACAGTCGTATCATGTATCACAACTAATTCACCGTCTTTGCTTCTTTGAACATCAATCTCAATGTAATCAGCTTTCATTTCGACCGCTTTGTCAAAAGCTGCAATCGTGTTCTCAGGTGCATATCCTGAAGCTCCCCGATGCGCTACATTATCAATCTTTGTTTCCGCTGCTTCTGCTGAAGATGGCTGTGTGATTGGACTAATTAACAATGCGAGCGCTATACCCGCTCCCGCTGCCCACTTTTTATTCATTTTATCGTCTCCCATTCTCTATTTTTTCCAACAGCTATAGTTTACTAGATCATTGTATATGGAATGTGAAGAGGAGATATCAGAATAGTATCATTCCTGTGAATAAGTTTAGGAGAATTAGCACGCCTTTCTTTACAAACATTTATTGGAAAAATCATGCAGCCAAACTGCGCCTTCATGCATGATAGAATGGGTTCTGAGGAAGTGAATAGGTGATGAAAATGGTTCTAATACTTCTTCTCTCTTTTCCGTTTCTGCTGAGCCTGGACCCTTTGGTCTATGATTCAGACTATCAGGCAAGCTATCAATCTCCTGAAGGAATTATGTTTCTTAGCTATACAGAAGCGTGGGATGAAAAGAAACTCCAAAAGTTATACAAAGAGCTGATTCAAAATAAGCACGGAGATGAACTTGCCTTGCTTCAAGAGGTGCGGATCAGAGGCGGTTCATTAGGAAAATCTTCAACCAAAGGTAGCTTTCATGCATTAACAGACAGTATTACATTGTATCAAGGTAATAAATATACCGAAGTTTCTTCATTCAGGGATACCCTTTCCCATGAGTATGGTCATCATTTTGCTTATCATTACGTGTTTTCTCACCATCTGCCTTTTTCTCAGTGGAGTAAAATCAGGGGCATTTCTGATTCTCCTGTTCGCTGGGATGCATTTTGGCGTTATACAGAAGGTGACCACAAATGGTACCCTCAAGAAATTATTGCTGATGATTATGTTCTATTATATGGATCTTCTAGAAAAACGGATGTACAAGAGGTCAAGGAAAGCAATGAACCTTTTTATTTAAAAACACAGCACGAAAATGAACGCATTCCAAATGTGCTTAATAATAAAAAGATGTTCCGCTACTTGGAAGAAGCAAGCGGTTTGAAAATCGATGATTCCCGCTACATCAAGACTCCTGAACTGCTTCATACCAGGGATCAGGAACTGCGGTTTCGGATAGCGGATAAAGATCAAATAGCTTATAAACTCAATCTTGTATTTTATGAAAATGGCGTCAGAAAGGAATCAAAAGAGCTTTTAAAGATTTCTTCCAATGAGACAAGGGATTTAGCAGTACCGTTAGAGGATGATTTAAGAGGATCAGCATATACAGATGTTTCTCTCTCGATTGATGTCCTGGATTTAAATACTTCCAGAGGTTTTGAAACTGAAACCTATCATCTGACTGTTGACCGTAATTTGATGCTTTCTAAAAGGCAGACTTATTAAAAAATAAAACACCGATTATAAAAATCGGTGTTTTATTTTTATTTAGATTCTTCTATCTCATTGTCTCCCCAGCATTCCGTGTTTTTAAGCCCTTTAATGGTGCTTGCTCTGAATACAGGATTTTTTCCTTCTTTACGCTGGCGTCCATAATCTTTCAAAACAGCAAATGCAAGCTTTGATAAGAGCAGAATCGCAATCAGGTTCGTAACAGCCATTAGACCCATAAATAGATCAGCCATGTCCCATATCATCTGGAAACCTGACACAGAGCCGAATATCACCATGCCGATGACGGCTAATCGGTAGATGAATAACACTGATTTATTGCCGTTTAAAAATTCAATATTCGTTTCTCCATAGTAGTAATTCCCGATAACCGAACTGAATGCGAACAGGAGAATTGCAACGGCAAGGAATGTTCCTGCCCAATCACCGATATGCGATTGCAATGCAGCCTGGGTAATCTGAATACCGTCTAATGCAGAGTCAGGAGTTGTATCAAACAATAGAATAAGGAATGCAGTTGTACTGCAGATAATGATGGTGTCAAAGAAAACTCCAAGTGTCTGGATAAAGCCCTGTTTTGCCGGATGAGTTACGCTTGCCGTTGCAGCTGCATTCGGCGCACTCCCCATACCTGCTTCATTTGAAAACAAGCCTCGTTTAATTCCGTTTTCAATAGCTGCTCCAATTCCTCCGCCGACTGCCTGCTCAAAGCCAAATGCATTTGAGAAGATCACGGCGATTACAGATGGAACCTCAGTGATATTTGAGATCACAACAACAAGTGCGACACCTATGTAGATTAAAGCCATGACAGGAACAATAATTTGAGTCGCTGCAGCGATGCGCTTCAGCCCGCCGAAAATGATGATTCCTGTAAAGACGGCCAGGATGATACCCATAACCGTTTTGTTCACGTTAAACGCACTGTCAAAGGCAAGAGCGATCGTATTGGCCTGAACCGCATTGAAAATTAATCCAAAACATAATGTGATCAATACAGCAAACAGAATGCCCATCCATTTTGCATTAAGCGCTCTTTCCATGTAGTAGGCTGGTCCACCGCGGAACTGATCTCCGTCTTTTACTTTGTATACTTGTGCAAGTGTGCTTTCTACAAAGCTAGTTGCCATTCCTATTAAAGCAATAAGCCACATCCAGAAAACGGCTCCAGGTCCGCCGACTGCAATCGCAATCGCAACACCGGCAAGGTTTCCTGTGCCCACACGCGAAGCTGCGCTGATAAAGAATGCCTGCAGGGAAGAAATGCCTCTTTTCCCTTCCTTTGATGTCATGCCGGGTTCTTTTAAAAGCCTGAACATTTCTCCAAAATACCGAAATTGCACAAATTTTGAGCGAACAGTGAAATATAATCCAAGTCCTACAAGCAAATAAATCAATAAGTAAGACCATAGAATTGTATTTCCGCCCGATATGATGGCATTAATAAAATCCATAGAAAACCTCCTGAAAATAATGAATATTTCGTTTTCATGTCAGTTCATCTGTCATGACAAAGGAATATTATATCACTTTTTGTCAATTTGCAGGGAAAAAACAATAAAATTTTCTCTATGCTTAATTGGAAATGTGCGTTATGATAGTTCTATTATAAAAAAGGAGGAGTGTTATGAGACAGTATCTCTTTCTTTTTCTCATTGCCCTGCTCCTGTCAGGTTCAGTTCCGCACGTGCATCAGCATCACAATGCTGCTCCTGCTTTTGATCTTGAGGAGCATGTAAAACCATACTCTGCTGATGAAAAAGAGGATCAGAAGTTCCCTTTTTTCATAAAACACAATCTGGCAGAAATTGAATCTTCACTTTTAGCTGCTGTCTTTTCCATCGCCTTGCTGGCAGGGTGGCAGTTCAGGAAGAAATTCTTAATGGCTGTTTTTTACCAATCATCTTATTACGGCAAAACATCGCTTCCATCCTAGAGACTAAACGTAAGGAGGGCGACGCGATGTTCTGGCTGAGACTTATTATGGTGACAGGTTTTTCATTAACAGCTGTCAGTCTATTTTTGTATCAGGGAATCGAGATTATGCATGCATTCACTGATTACTTTACAAAAAACAAATAACGAAAATGAAAAGACATCCTCTATTTTCTGAGGATGTCTTTTCATTTTCGTTATTTAGTTAAGCGCCATACTTCTTTTACAGATCCCGAATCTCCTTCATCTATGAAAAATGAACCGTTGCTGTAACGATCATTTGCTCTTAAGGTTTGAGGTGCAATTTCTTCAATCTGACCTTTTTCTGTTTTGATCATAATCGTGTCTTCCGGCTTAATGATCTGCATGCCGACTAACCGGTGAGGGTTATTTTTAAGCTCGCGCAGCATAATCAGTCCCCGTTTTGCACGTGAGGTTTTTTCAAATTCCTTGAGTGACATTTTTTTTGCGGCCCCTCTTTGTGTCACAATGACAACTTGAGGAATTTCTCCCGCTCTGAATGCCGAGCCTCCGACTACGGAATCTCCCTCTTTTAAGTTGATGCCTTTCACACCCGCTGCTCTTGCTCCTACGATGTTCACTTCTTCCTCTGAAAACCATAAGCCGTACCCGAACTGAGTAGCAATAAAGAGATCATCTTTTCCAGATGTAACATGCACATCAATCAGGACATCATCATTTTTCAAGTTTAAAGCCATTAATGCTTTGGAATATCGCTGTGCTTTGTAAAGCTTTAACTCCGTTTTTTTGACCATGCCGTTTTTAGTGACAAACAGCAAGTATTGTTCAGTGGTAAAGTCTTTAACCGGAATGGCTTTTATCAGCTGTTCATCCCGCTCTAGATTCACGATATTGGCTATATGCTGGCCGAGGTCTTTCCAGCGGATATCAGGCAATTCATGGACAGGGCAATAGATGTAATTTCCTTTATTCGTAAAGAGAAGAACGACTTCTGTTGTGTTGACGTCATACTTGGCAAGCAAACGGTCTGTTTCCTTCATTCCAAAGTCCTGTCCGTTTGATGCTGCATAGGATCGTCCGCTTGTGCGTTTAATGTAGCCGTCTTTCGTTACTGTGACGATGACATCTTCTGAAGCAATCATCACTTCAAGATTGATTTTAATTTCCTGAATTTCATTTTCAATCACAGATCTTCTCTCATCAGCATACGTCTTTTTGATTTTTTTCAAATCCGCTTTGATGACTTGGTACAACCTTTTTTCATTGTTCAAAATTTCAAGAAGGGCTGTGATTTTTTCATCAAGCTCTTTCGCTTCATTTTGAAGGGCTGTAATATCCGTATTAGTTAATCTATAAAGCTGCAAGGATACAATGGCTTCTGCCTGAAGCTCTGTAAACTGGAATTTAGAAATTAAGTTATCTTTCGCATCCCGCTTGTCTTTTGAAGCACGGATTGTCGCAATTACTTCATCAAGAATGGATAAAGCCTTGATTAACCCTTCAACAATATGCTGTCTTTCACGCGCTTTTTGCAAGTCATAGTTAGAACGGTTTGTGATGACTTCTTTTTGGTGAGCAATGTACGCATCTAAAATTGTCGGAAGCGTCATTAATGTCGGCCTTCTGTTATGAATGGCGACCATATTGAAATTGTAAGGCACCTGCAAATCACTGTTTTTATAAAGATAGTTCAGAATGCCTTGTGCATCTGCTTCTTTCTTCAATTCAACCACGATTCGCATGCCGGTACGGTCTGTTTCGTCACGGACTTCTGCAATCCCGTCAAGCTTCCGTTCAATTCTGAACTCATCCATCCGTTTCACAAGATTCGCTTTGTTCACTTCAAAAGGGATTTCTGTGATGACGATTTGCTGCTTGCCGCCTCTTATGCTTTCTATTTCTGCTTTTCCTCTAATGATGATTTTGCCTTTTCCTGTCTCATAGGCTTTCTTTATGCCTTCGATTCCCTGAATGATTCCTCCAGTCGGAAAATCAGGTCCTTTAATCACCGTCATCAGTTCATCCACCGAACAGTTCGGCTGATCGATCCGTTTCATGACAGCGTCTATGACTTCACCGAGATGATGAGGAGGAATATCCGTCGCATAGCCTGCTGAAATCCCTGTTGAGCCGTTTACGAGCAAATTCGGGTACATCGCAGGCAGGACGAGCGGCTCCTGGCTTGTATCATCAAAGTTTGGCACAAATTCGACCGTACGTTTATCAATATCCCGCAGAAGTTCGGATGCAATCGGAGAAAGTCTTGCTTCTGTGTAACGCATCGCAGCCGGAGGATCTCCGTCATTGCTTCCGTTGTTTCCGTGCATTTCAATCAGCAGATTGCGGACCTTCCAATCCTGGCTCATCCTCACCATGGCGTCATAAACGGATGTATCACCATGAGGATGGTAGTTGCCGATTACATTACCGACTGTTTTTGCTGATTTGCGGAAGTTTTTGTCATTTGTATTTCCATCCACATGCATAGCATAAAGGATTCTGCGCTGAACAGGCTTTAGCCCGTCGCGTGCATCAGGCAATGCTCTGTCTTGAATGATGTATTTACTGTAACGCCCAAAACGGTCACCTATCACATCTTCAAGAGGGAGATCGCGAAATTTTTCTGGCTGTGTCATTTAGTTATTCCTCCTCTGCGACGGATAAGTTCTCGTTTTCTAAGATGTTTGTTTCTTCATCTAATCCAAATGCAACATTGCTTTCGATCCATTTCCGTCTTGGCTCAACCTTGTCACCCATCAATGTTGTGACACGTCTCTCAGCACGTGCGGCATCATCAATGCGGACACGGATTAACGTTCTAGTCTCGGGATCCATCGTCGTTTCCCACAGCTGGTCTGCGTTCATTTCTCCAAGGCCTTTGTAGCGCTGTATCATATAGCCTTTTCCTATTTTTTTCAAAACAACCTGCAGTTCTTCATCAGACCAGGCATATTCCACAACCGCTTTCTTTCCAGCACCTTTGCTGACTTTGTATAAAGGAGGAAGTGCAATGAAAACTTTGCCTGCTTCGATGAGCGGCTTCATATAGCGGTAAAAGAAGGTTAAAATCAGCACTTGAATATGTGCTCCGTCTGTATCAGCATCTGTCATAATAATGACTTTATCGTAATTGCAGTCTTCCACATTGAAATCGGCTCCAACACCTGCTCCAATAGCATGAATGATTGTATTAATCTCTTCATTTTTGAAGATGTCGGCAAGTTTGGCTTTTTCTGTGTTAATGACTTTACCACGCAGAGGAAGAACGGCCTGAAAGCGTCTGTCCCGGCCCTGTTTCGCTGAACCTCCGGCAGAATCACCCTCAACCAGATAGATTTCATTTCGCTGAGGATTTCTGGATTGTGCGGGGGTAAGTTTTCCGCTGAGCGTGGCCTCTGAACGTTTTCTTTTCTTTCCGGTTCTTGCTTCCTCACGGGCTTTTCGTGCTGCTTCCCTTGCTTGAAAAGCTTTAATCGCTTTTCTGACAAGAAGCGTGCTTGTCTCCGGATTTTCTTCTAAAAAGTAAGCTAGGTTTTCCGATACGACAGAATCAACAGCAGATCTTGCCTCACTTGTACCAAGCTTTCCTTTGGTCTGACCTTCAAATTGCAGGAGCTCTTCCGGGATCCGAACGGAAATGATGGCTGAAAGCCCTTCGCGTATATCCGAACCATCAAGGTTTTTATCTTTTTCTTTTAAAATGCCGACTTTTCTTGCGTATTCATTAAATGCACGGGTCATCGCTGTTTTGGAACCCGCTTCATGTGTTCCGCCGTCCTTTGTCCGCACGTTATTTACGAATGAGAGGATGTTCTCTGAATAACCGTCATTAAATTGAAAAGCAAATTCAACTTCGATGCTGTTTTGTATCCCTTCAAAGGAAACAACATTGTGCAGGGAATCTTTTTCTTCATTCAAGTATGCGACAAAGGCTTCTATCCCTGTTTCATAGTGATAAACGTCTTTTGTTTGATTCCGTTCATCAATCAGCTCAATTTTCAGGCCTTTTAAAAGAAATGCCGATTCCCGTAAGCGCTCGCTTAATGTCTCAGCGTTATAGGTTGTTGTGCTGAATATAGAAGGATCAGGTTTAAAATGAATGATTGTGCCTGTCTTGCCTGATTTTCCAAGTTTCTCAAGTGTTGTTGCAGGTTTACCGCCATTTTCAAATCGCTGTTCATAGACAAATCCATCACGGTGGATGGTAACGACAACCCATTCAGACAGTGCGTTAACGACAGAAGCGCCAACCCCATGCAGACCGCCGCTCGTTTTATATCCGCCTTGTCCAAATTTTCCTCCGGCATGCAGGACAGTCATAATGACTTCCGCTGTCGGTTTTCCGAGCTTGTGCATTCCAGTGGGCATTCCGCGCCCTTTGTCCTGAACAGAGACACTGTTATCTTTATGTATTTTTACGATTATATGATCTCCAAATCCGCCAAGTGCTTCATCAACGGAATTATCAACGATTTCATAGACGAGGTGATGCAAGCCTCTCGCATCTGTGCTGCCGATATACATACCCGGTCTTTTCCGCACTGCTTCTAATCCTTCTAATACTTGAATCGCATCATCATTGTAATCAAATTGCTGCTTACCCAAACGATTTAAGCTCCTTTCAAAAAAACAAATGTCACGTCAGAGATTGCTGCACATTAAGAACGTATGTTTCTATATCATATCTTACCATCAGGCAACGTGACAAGTCCTGCACCTTTACTCTCTTTTAAGTTTACCATTGTTTAGAAAAAGTGACGTATAAAAAATAAATATCCAAGCTATATTTTATCTGTTGCTAAGGATTTCGCAAACTAAATCTTAGCAGATGCAAGCTGAAATTGAAAATATTTTGGAAAAATGTTGAAAATGCAGTTGTTGGGATATATCATAATGATATATCAGTTTGATACATTAATCCATAAGGAGGCATCTCATTGTCGATTGAACACTCTATTTTAGCAGTGATCAGTTTTAATCCCGCTACAGGATACGATATTAAAAGTGAATTTGAGACCAAAGCTTCAAGTCTTTTTTGGGGAATGAGCTATGGGAGCATCTATCCCAAGCTTAAAAACCTGGAGGAGAATGGCTACATTTATTCTTTATTAAAAGAACAGGGCGGCCGGCAGAAAAAGCAATATGAACTGACGAAAAAAGGCTGGATTAAACTTGAAAACTGGCTGTCTGAAGCCCCGGCCTATCCTTCTGTCAAAGATGAATTATTTATGAAATTGGCAGCATGGCATACAGAAATGGATGAAACTATTCTACTTTCACATCTGGAGAAAAGAAAAGCTGAAAGTACGGAGCTTCTTCAATACGTCCGTCATTGGCAGCAAAACGGCACTTCATTTATTTCAAGTATCGGAATGATTGGCATCCGCTATGCAGAAATGAAATTGGAAACTGAAATCCGCTGGATAAATGAATCTGCAGAACAATTAAAAACGGGTGCCCTTCCGCCGTCACAAGACCCCCGCAGCATGGAAGAAAAGCTTCTTGACAGGCGCAGCAGCAAGTTAAATTCTTGATTTTACAGAAGGTTATGCTGTGAAGGCAGGTCTATTTAAACCTTTAAAAAACCCCGCTTACTGCACGCTTGCTATGCTTTCCGCTCCAACAGCGGGAGCATTTCTCCCCATGGATTAGGCTCAGCAGGTGTACTTGTTTATAAAGGTGCTGCGACGGTTGTTTTAGGAGCGATTGCTGCATTTTCCAAACCATCATCTTCTCTCAAGAATCAGAACATAGGAAAATCACAGGGTCATCCCCTGTGATTTCATTTTGTTAAAGCGTGTTCTACTTTAATGCAGCGGTCCATAATAACCGTGAAGCCTTTATCTTTTAACAAATGATAGGCATCCTCATTTACTAGACCTAATTGAGCCCAGAAAACGTCGGCATCAATTTCTAAGAACTCCTCTGCAACAGGAAGTAAATGCTCTGACCTGCGAAAAACATTCACAATGTCAATATGACCGTCTATTTCTTTCAATGAACCAACTGCCTTCACACCTAAAGCTTCCTTTATCGTTGGATTCACTGGAATGATTTCATACCCTGCATCCTGCATAGCTTGACTGACCATGTAAGAAGTGCGGTCTGGCTGATCTGACAGCCCAACGACAGCAATTCGTTTGCTCTTTTTTAATATTTTTCCAATTTCTTCTCTGGGTGGGATGGATATACTCATAGTAAAAACTCCTTTTGCATAATTTTTTTCGTTTCTTTTTTATGACGTAGTCTTAAGTGCTAGTTACATGATAAAATAGTTTTATTCAATTATAGATTAAGGAGAGCGGATCCATTGATTATTGCAGCCATTATTATTTTAGCTTATTTACTCGGTTCCATTCCTTCAGGCCTTATTGTCGGGAAAGTGGGATACGGAATTGATATCCGTGAACATGGAAGCGGAAATCTGGGAGGAACGAATACATTCCGTACTCTTGGTGTAAAAGCAGGACTGCTTGTGACCATTGCGGATATTTTAAAAGGAACGCTTGCAGCATCTCTCCCATTCTTTTTTGGCCTGGAAAACGTGCATCCGCTGCTGATCGGAATCTTCGCTGTCATCGGCCATACGTACCCGCTGTTCGCCAATTTCAAAGGCGGCAAGGCAGTTGCTACTTCAGGAGGAATTCTTTTGTTCTCGGCACCGCTTATGTTCGTGACGATGCTTGCTGTCTTTTTCCTCCTCTTATACTTAACAAAGTATGTATCGCTGTCATCCATGCTTACTGGCATCTATGCCATTATTTTCAGCATTTTCATCGGTGATCCGGTATTAATTGCAGTCGTCAGCATTCTGGCCCTGTTTGTTATATACCGTCATCGTGCCAATATTAAACGTATCAGAGAGAAAACAGAACCTAAAGTAAAATGGATTTAAAGCTGCCCCCGGGCAGCTTTTTTTAAATTTTCTACAGCATAAATAGGATTTCCTTTTTTTATCCTATCGTTTATGATAAGGAAAAAGAATCATTATAGGAGAAAACAACATGATGAAGAAATGGATCCTCTCAGCTGTCGTTCTGCTGGCCTTAATCGGAGCGGCATTCTTTCTTTTGGCTGAACCAAAGGAAGATAAGGAATACCCTGTGAAAGCGCATTCTGGAATGAATGTGAATCAGCCGCCCAAATCCTTCAAATCAACCGTAACACTCTCGGCAATCGGAGATATTTTAATTCACGGGCGCGTATACAATGATGCTAAAACAGGCAGCACTTATGATTTTAAACCAATGATAAATGAGGTAAAACCTTTGATAGGCAAGAGTGATATCACATTCGCCAATCAGGAAACAATGATTGGCGGCATTGAAATTGGTTTATCCACTTATCCGTCATTTAACAGCCCATTTGAGGTAGTAGATGCATTTCAGGATGCAGGTGTAGATATAGCCGGGATTGCAAATAATCACACGCTTGACCGCGGCGAGAAGGCCATATTGAATGCCACAGACCGCTATGATGAAATCGGGATGCCTTATGTGGGCGGCTACCGCAACAGTCAAGATGCAGATACTCCACGGGTCATCAATAAAAATGGCGTGAAATTAGGGTTTCTGGCTTATACATACGGCACGAACGGGATTCCAGTTCCAGAAGGAAAACCTCATCTCGTTAACTTAATTGATAAGCCCAAAATGATGAAAGATATTGAAGAAATGAAGAAGCTTTCAGATGCCGTCATTGTAAGCATGCACTGGGGAGTGGAATATATCCGTCTTCCTAATGAGGAGCAGCAGGAGCTTGCACAGTTTCTGGCCGATCAGGGCGTTCATTTAGTTATCGGGCATCATCCCCATGTCCTTCAGCCGATGGAATGGGTAAAAGGAAAAAATGGAAATAAAACATTTGTCGTGTATTCTTTAGGAAATTTCTTATCAGGTCAAGTTGGCGAATACAAAGAAATCGGCGGAATTTTCTCCATAAATCTGACGAAAGCACTTACTAATGGAACTAAAACAGTGGAGCTGACGGACCCAGGCTTCGTTCCTACAATTGTCGTCAGTCAAAACAATCAGACTTACCGTGTAAAAGAGCTGAAAAATGTAGATCAGACGCAAAATAAAGAGATTCAAGAGCACATGTTTCAGCATTTAAATGAAGAAAAATAAAAGTAATTTGCATCATTCTGTTTTTGAATTGTCTTTTCGTGGTATCGTATGAGAGAAGGAGTGATACTCATTGAATATACATATTAGTGACAAAGCTGCAGAGTGGTATCAGAAGGAAATGAATGTAGCAAGCGGAGATTCGTTTCGATTTTTTGTCCGTTACGGAGGAAGCAGCACCATTCAAAAGGGTTTTTCTTTAGGTGTAGTGAAAGATCAGCCAAAGGAAGCCGGCGCAAAAACAGAAAAAAACGGGATCATCTTTTTTATTGAAGAAAGTGACATATGGTATTTCGATCAAAATGACTTGGTCATTGACTTTGACGAAAAAAAAGGGGAACCCGTTTTTGATTATAAAAAAACCGCAGATAAATAATCTGCGGTTTTTTAACGTAAACGGAAACGCTTGATATGTTCAACAAGGTTATGTGCTTCTAATACTCGAATTTGCACATCTCCCATAAGGTCAAAATGCGGAAAATCCTTGTCATGATGAATCCACTCTTTCCTTAATCCAAATGTTTCTCCCCACTTGATGAGTTTAGGCAAATCAGAACAGCCTGCTTTTGTAACTGCGTGAGAGGCAGGAAATCTTGGATCTGTCCAAAAATGGGTCAGAAATGCAAGCTCTCCTTTTGCTACCTGACCTTTCCAAAGAGCAAGTTCCTTGCGTTTAATTCCAAATGCCACAGAAATCCCTACTTTTTCGCTTTTTCATATGCCGCGTGCCATTCCGGATATTTTTTGCGGATCTGAATCGGTTTGAAATTTTCTTTTTTGACGCACACATGGTTTGAAACGGCCTGAAGAGCCAGTTCTCCCTCAGGTGTGTACATTTCGTAGCCGTATGCCACTTTGAAGCCGTTATATTCTTCTATCCAAGTATGTACTCTGACTGTCTCGCCGTATTTCATCGGTTTTTTATATTGAACCTGCAGATCAATAACTGGTGAGATAATTCCTTCTTTCTCCATATCTGCATATGAAAAGCCCAGATCAGAAATCAACTGCGTTCTGCCCACTTCCATCCATACTAAATAATTCGCATGATAAACGACACCCATCTGATCGGTTTCTGCATACCTTACTTCTATCTCTTTTTTTGAAACATGCATATGTGTTCCCTCTCCTTATGAAGCACCAAAATTTAGGTCAATGAATAAATATTATCATACCATACGCTCTCTTTTTCATACAAAAGATAAAGGATGTCCCTGTTTTAGGACATCCCTTGTTTTTAGTTATTAATAGCCATTCTCGCGTGCAGAGGCCTCATCCCTGATTTCAGCACGGAAACCTTCAAGACTTTCTTCACGGCGGTGGTTTTTAGCTTCAATGCGTGCTTTTTCTTCGCCGCTTGAAAACTCTGCCGTCTCTTGTGCCTTTTCAATATTTTCGATTGTATTTTGGACCATATCCTGCAGCTTTTCAACATTATCTGAACGATCGTCTGGATTTGCTTTATAACCCATGTGAACACATCCTTTTTTAAATTTGATTAAAATAAGAAGAAATGCAAACAGTCGGTAAGTTTACATAATAATTTTATGGAAACATCTTCTTTGCTTACTCACCTTTTGTTTGCATTACCTGTGCATGTTCATGTGATTTATTTTGCATTTTTTTCCCTTTATTCCCGCCAAAACCTCTTGATTTTGTTCCAATGTGGTTTGGAGTGAAATGGCTTTGTTTATCATTCGAGTTTGTCATGATCTTTCGCCTCCTCACTATTATCTTCACCAGTTGAGCGGCAATCATAACAGCCAAGTGTTGGGGATTTAGCTGAGCTTATCAAGCAGCCTTTGCTCTACTCTCTCCTCGAGCCGGTTTAAAGCTTCCTGGTCCTTCAGCAATTCCTTCTTATTTTCAAGAACTAATTCCTCAAATGTCATTTTTTTAATTTTTCTCAAGCGGGACACCTCCATACGTATTATATTCAGTTTTGCCATAATCAAGAAAAATAGTACAAGTTTTTAGAAAAAACAAAAAAAGACTGTTCAAATAAGATGAGCAGTCTCTTACAGTTACAGTTCCAGCAGCTTTTCCATTGTTTCCTTTGTCATAGCACCGCGGGAAATATTCATAATGTTTCCTTCTTCATCAAGAAAATAAGTTGTAGGATACGAATAAACTTCATATTGAACACTTACTCTTCCATCCTTATCCAAGGCTACAGGAAAGGTAAGTTTTCGTTTTGAGATGAATGACTCAACATCTTCTCTGCTTTTTTCAGCATTCGTCATATTTACAGCAAGAACAACCAGATCATCCGGATGCTCATTCTGCAGCTTTTGCATTTCAGGCATCTCCGCTTCGCACGGAGGACACCAAGTAGCCCAGAAATTCACCATCACTTTTTTGCCTTTTACGTCATCTAAGTGAACGTTTTCTCCATTTAGCATTTCAAGTTCGAATTGGGGCGGCTTATTTCCAACCTCCAGCCCTTCTTTAGGTTCTTTAGGCAAGATGGCAAACCAGACTGCATAGCCCGCTAAAAATACCAGCAGACCAATGGCAAGTATTCGTTTCAATTTCATTTCCCCCTTGCTGCTTATCCCTTATAACTCAATAATATGTAAGGATGATGATAGTAGGACAACCACCTATATACGTTCTATTTTATTAAATCATCTCTTTTTAAAAAGGACAATAAATCCACGAAAAAAAAGGACGGAAACTCCGTCCTTTTCATCATTTAGCCTTTAATTTTTTCGCGCAATACCATTTGAAGGATGCCGCCGTGACGGTAGTAGTCAACTTCAACATCACTGTCGAAACGGACAAGCACTTCAAATTCTTTTACGCTGCCTTCTTCATCAGTTGCTCTTACTTGAACATGGTCGCGAGGTTTAACTGTCTCATCAATCAGAACTTCGATTGTTTCTTTACCAGTTAAGCCAAGCACTTCAGCACTTTCACCCTGCTTGAACTGAAGCGGCAGAACACCCATGAAAACAAGGTTGCTTCTGTGAATACGCTCAAAGCTTTCAGCAATAACTGTTTTAATGCCCAAAAGGTTTGTGCCTTTTGCTGCCCAGTCACGTGAGCTTCCCATACCATAATCTTTGCCGGCAAGAACGACAAGACCTGTTCCGTCTTGTTTGTACTTCATGCAAGCGTCATAGATAGAAGTCACTTCGCCTGTTGGCCAGTAAGTTGTGTAGCCGCCCTCTGTTCCAGGTGCTACTTGGTTTTTGATGCGGATATTAGCAAATGTTCCGCGCATCATCACTTCATGATTTCCGCGGCGAGATCCGTATGAGTTAAATTCTCTCGGGCTGACGCCTTTTTCCTGAAGGTAACGGCCTGCAGGAGTATCTTTTCCGATTGAACCGGCTGGCGAGATATGATCAGTTGTAACTGAATCTCCGAATTTTGCAACAACGCGCAAGTTCGTAAGCGGCTCAACTAGACCCGGCTCTGGATTTAAGTTTTCAAAGAAAGGAGGATTTTGAATGTAAGTGGAATCCTGATCCCATTGATACAATGCCTCATCTGTCGTCTGAATCGCATTCCAGCGCTCGTTATCATCAAATACTCTGCCATATTCCTGACGGAAGAGCTCCGGTGTTACCGTTTGTTTTACAATCTCATTGATTTCGTCCATTGAAGGCCAGATATCGTTGAAGAAAACATCATTGCCATCCTTGTCTTTACCCAATGAATCATTTTTAAGATCAATATTTACTGTTCCAGCTAAAGCGTAAGCTACAACTAACGGAGGTGAAGCCAAATAGTTCCCTTTTACAAGCGGGTGAATTCTTCCTTCAAAGTTACGGTTTCCTGAAAGAACGGAAGTCACAAGCAAGTCATTTTCAGCAACTGCTTTTTCAATCTCTTCTGCAAGCGGACCAGAGTTCCCGATGCATGTTGTACATCCATAACCGACAACATTGAAGCCCAATTGGTTCATATATGGAAGCAAACCTGAGTTCTCAAGGTAGCCTGTTACAACTTTTGAGCCTGGAGCTAGAGAAGTTTTCACATAAGCAGGAACCTTCATGCCTTTTTCGATTGCTTTTTTAGCTACTAAACCAGCTCCAACCAATACATATGGATTAGAAGTGTTTGTGCAGCTTGTAATCGCAGCAATAGCAATTGCCCCAGTTTTCATTTTTGTTTCTTCACCGTTTGCAAGCGTTACGCTGATTTCCTTATTTGCTTCTGCTGCTTCTAAACCGAATCCCTGGTTGCCTGCTGGAGCAGCAAGAGCTGTCTGGAACGATTTCTGCATAGCTGATAGAGGAATTAAATCTTGAGGACGCTTAGGACCTGAAAGATTTGCTTCAATCTCAGAAAGGTCAATTTCAACAACAGATGTGTAGACTGGCTCTACATCTGGTGAGAAGAACAATTCATTTTCTTTGCAGTATGCTTCAACAACATCGACAAGCTCCTTGTCACGGCCAGTTAACTTCATGTATTCAAGTGATTCATCATCTACCGGGAAGAAACCGCAAGTTGCGCCGTATTCAGGTGCCATGTTGGCAATTGTTGCACGGTCTGCAAGCGGAAGCTGAGGTACACCAGGTCCGAAGAATTCAACAAACTTGCCTACAACGCCTTTTTGACGAAGGACTTGAGTTACTTTAAGCGCTAGGTCAGTAGCCGTAGTGCCATTTGGCATTTGGCCAGTCAATTTTACTCCGATTACTTCAGGAACAGGGAAATATGATGGCTGTCCAAGCATTCCAGCTTCAGCCTCAATGCCGCCGACACCCCATCCTAATACGCCGATGCCGTTGATCATTGTAGTATGTGAATCCGTTCCTACTAATGAATCTGGATATGTTTCAAATGTACCGTCTTCGCCTTCAACTGCATGAACAACGTTTGCCAGGTACTCAAGGTTTACTTGGTGAACGATTCCAGTTGCAGGAGGTACAGCTCGGTAATTATTAAACGCTTTCTTTGCCCAGCTCAAAAATTTATAGCGCTCAGCGTTGCGTTCGAATTCAAGTTCCATATTGAATTGCAGGGAGTCCATTGTTCCCGCTTTATCAACCTGTACAGAGTGGTCGATGACCAAGTCCACTGTAATTTCAGGATTAATAACGTCAGGGTTGCCGCCAATGTCTGCCATTGCCTTACGAAGTGAAGCAAGGTCTACTACAGCCGGAACGCCTGTGAAATCCTGCAGAATAACACGTGATGGCTTAAATGGCACATCAAGCTCTTTTTGCTCTGCAGTTCCCCATTTCGCTAAATTTTCAACATGCTCTTTTGTGATGACTCTTCCGTCTACTTGTCTTAATACAGACTCAAGCAGAACCTTAATGGAGTATGGCAATTTCGAAATATTACCGACTCCTGCATCTTCTAATGCTTTTAATGAGTAATAGTTGTATGTTTTTCCGCCTACTGTAAAACTTTTACGCGCTTGGAAAACATCGTGATGTGATAATTGCTGTTGTTTCGTCATATGTTTTCTCCCCTTTTAAATCAAAATCGACGTGTGTCGAAACCTCGGTCTCTCCCACCAAATTATTCGCACAATTTCATCTTAATACATGTTTTAACATAAGTAAATAACAATGCTGTTATCAAACTACATAAGTAGTTCTTATAGTTGTAAACTTCAGTACTTTTTTAATATAAAGAATTGTAAACGTGCACATCATTTCCTCTAAGAAACAAACACTATATCCATGGGGGTGAAAGACAATGGCAAAACGTAAAGCAAACCATGTTATAGAAGGCATGAATGCTGCTTCTGCACAAGGAAAAGGGACTGGATATAATGAGGAATTTTCGAATGAGCCTCTGACTGCAGCTCAGAAGCATAATAATAAAAAACGCAAAAAAAATCAGTAATCAAAAAACGACGGATTTCCCGTCGTTTTTTAACTTATTGTTCCTCAATATTCACTTCTGCGACAATTCTTGAGAGATCTTTCCTGTATTGCTCTAAAGTTGCACGCTGTGTTTCTGAAGCCACTTCAAGTGCATTGTTAATTTGTTCATATGCTTCATTCACTTCTTCTCTTAAGTGGCTGAGCTGAATGCCGTAATCTGAACTGTCTTCTGAAAGCTGCTGATACATATTTTCCGCCTGGGCGGTTCCTTGCTGAGCAGCCTGAAAAGCCTGCTGTTTATTCTTATGATAAGGCATATAATTCCCTCCTGTAGTAATGCTGATATGTAGCTTATTGTTGGACATAAATGGTCATATTATACAGGCTTTAACTTGTATGTTTGCACCGTAAAAGTTTCATCCTATTTAGAAAGGATGGTGAAAAAACATGGCCAATAAAAATGACAGCAAAGATATGCACAAAAATGCACCTAAAGGCGATAATCCGGGTCAGCCTGAACCTTTAAGCGGATCTAAAAAAGTGAAGAACCGCAACCATACCCGCCAAAAACATAATTCTCATCACGATATGTAAATACAGCAAAATGAACGGCTCTGCATAAGGCATCCGTTCACCTATTTTTATTTTTACGGCCAAGCATGAACGCTCCTCACTAATAATAAAATATTTTATATAGCCCCCTCCAATTTTAGATTAAGTATGAAAACTCTTCTGCTGATAACTGTAAACCCTTTCACTGCCTTTACTCTTCTATATTTGTTTTACTTCCATTCACGCAATGTCTATGAACTGAATAAGATTTAAGTAGTATGGTTTTTGGAGGTCAATATGAGATGGATAAAAAAAAGCGTTCTAAGCCATCTGATCTAAGCTGTATTGAAGACTGGATGAATCAATTTTTCACAGATCCATTCTCAGCTCTGCTTGATTACCATTCTTTTCGTGTGGATTTATTTGAAACAAGTGATGAATATATCGTAGAAGCAGAATTCACAAATGTTAATCCAGAAGATATAAAAATAGTAACCAATCAAGAAACGCTAATCATTTCTGCCCATCCTTCTCTATCTGCAAATGAAGACAAAGATCAGCTGGAAAGATCCATTCTTCTTCCTTTTTCACTTGAGAAAAAAATGATAGAAGCCTTTTTTTCAAATGATATTCTGGAAGTTAAAATATGTAAAGAAGGCAGCTGTGACCGTTCCGGGTGTCACATCCCTGTCCAATTTACAAATTAAAGCAAGATATTGTCTTGCTTTTTGTTTTGAGTAAATCATATTTTAAGAAGGCTGTTTTCGCATAGATTGTTGTTTTTGATTATAAAGTTGTCTGTTCCTTTCCGCTCCAGGAACTTGCTTTCCGCGGGGAGCGTGGAAGCCTCCTCGGCGAGCCTGCGAGGTCTTCCATTTCGCTCTATTTTCCCGCAGGAGTCAAGTTTATCCGCCACAATCCACTAATGGTTTTAAACTTCTAGTCTAAAAGCAACAATATTTACGAACAGAGCCTTTAAGAAAGACCATTTTTCAGTTTCATGTAGGTGATGGTTTAGACAAGTCCTTTTTAATTCGCATATTAGTATTGAAAAGGAGCGTGAAAGGTTTGGGTATGTATATTAAAAGTCTCGTCATTCATCAAATTACAGGCGGAGTAGTGAATTTCGGAAATTCCATTCATACAGGATCTAATGAAACAAACAAGACCGTTCAGGATTCAGAGCAGGCAACGAGCGAAACGGCACCTGAAAAGATGCCGCCGTTAATAGTCCGATTCCTTTTTTAATCCAGAATTTTTCGGGATATGGGTTTGAACATTTATTTCAATTTTTTTTATCTCATTGTGCCCGCAGCGAGTGCATTGTTGGTTATCGTTTAAAAGCAGCATACAATTTGTACAATAATACTTCTCCATGTCTGAGCCTCCTATAGAGCAATATATGTTGGGGAGGCTTGAAAGTTTCTTTATAATGGACTGTCCTTGTTCTGAAAAACTCCTTTTCATCATATTTTCTTCTAACTATATAAAAAGGGGTTTTCTTATGGCTTATTACGGATCAAAAGGATGGTATGTGAAAAAACTGAGAGAGATGGGGATCACCAAACATCCCATTGAAAGACGGAAATTGAAATTATACAAAACCTTCGTTCTCCGCAACCTCTATTTTCAGTTCACTCAAGAAACGGATGAAACTTCCTGAGATCAGGGAGTTTCTTTTTATGAGTAAATAGAACTAAAAAATTTAAGTTGTTTCATCAAATTTTTACAATAATAAGGAAAATAATTCTTTTTTATAGTCGTTTTTAATCATATAATGAATAAGAAACTGCTGATTAGGAGGAGCGTTTATGTCGTTACTGTATGAAATTCTGTACCTTCCCACAAATTCCGGCACAATTCGCATTGACCTGTCTTACAAGCGCTCTTTTTATATTGCACATGCAGAGCTGCTCGGACATATCTCATCAGGCAAAGACCGAAATAAACGCAATGCAATAAAAAAATCCCTGCTGGAGCTCTCAAAACAGGTTCAGTCGGGTTAAGACAACTTTCCAACCCCTTTTTCGTGGTGTATAATAAAGGCAGATTGCAGGATGGATCGGGGGTTTGAAAGATGTTAGACGGCTGGTTTTTATGGTTTATCCTTTTTTGGGTCGTTTTCCTGGCAGGGATGCTCGGAATAGGCGGATTTTTTATGTTCCGCAAATTCTTAAAGCGTTTACCTAAAGAGGATGGCAAATCAGACCTTGATTGGGAAGATTACTATATACAGCAAACAAGGCACCTCTGGGATGCAAGGCAAAAAGAACTTTTAGAAGATCTTGTTGAACCAGTGCCTGAATTATTCAGAGATGTCGCAAGAGCTAAAATTGCAGGCAAAATCGGGGAAATAGCATTAAAGGAAAACGCAGATCAAATCACTCAGGACTTGGTCATTCGCGGATACATTACAGCAACACCTAAACGAGATCATAAATTCCTGCTAAAAAGACTTAAAGAAAAAGAAATCGATCATACACCTTACAGAGCATTATTTTAAGAAAAACACAAAATTCTACTTAATCAATGAAAAAAACCCGCCGGAATCCTCTGGCGGGTTTTTCAAGTAGCCTGGATATTTGGCGGGTTGAGCTGATTTTCGAGTTTCCGGTAAGAAAGATACATGGCAATGCGCCAGGGCACAATCATTCCGAACGCCAGAATCCAGAACATACCGCTCAGTTCACCAACGTCAATCGTATTGCTCAAGTAAAATTTCAATGCGATTCTAATGATCAGCAGACCGATTAATATAAACGCAAAAGCTTTAGATCTTTTTAAATAAATTTTGTCTTCTTTCACTTCAAATGTTGATGTTTTAATTAAAAAAATAGAGAAAATACATCCAAGCGTGATCGCTTCCAAAAATTCAAGCGGAGTCACTCTGAACATAGGATGCAAAAACATCAATGCACCAGTGCTCATAAAGATAGGCGGCAAAATAATCTTTCTGGCACTTGCAGGCTTTTTAGAAGCTCTCATGCGTATCATCATGACACCTAATGCCATAACTACTGCAATAATTGTTGAGTAAATGACCAACATGATCAATCCTTTTCACGGAGTTCCTTATATTATAATATACATTAGTCAAAAATAAAAAACCATCTCGTCAAATTTCCGATGGTTCTTCGATATAAATAGAGTTTGAATTTAACCCAGAACACGATTAATGGCGTCGTACACTCTCGTTTCATCAAATGGCTTAATGATGAAATCCTTCGCTCCAGCTTCAATTGCTTCAACGACCATTTTCTGCTGCCCCATCGCTGAACACATGATAATCTTCGATTCAGGAAATTCTTTTTTAATTTCTTTTAATGCTTCAATCCCGTTCATTTCCGGCATTGTGATATCCATCGTAACCAGATCCGGCTGCAATATTTGATAAAGACGAACGGCTTCTGCTCCATTTTCAGCTTCTCCAGCAATTTCATGTCCATTGCTTGTCAGTATTTTAGATAATGTCACTCTCATAAACTTGGCATCATCTACTATCAGCACTTTAGCCATACAAGCTCCTCCTCACAGTGTTACCGAAAGAAATACTATTATTCTATGAGTTATTATATCAAAAAAAGGAGCAGAAGATAGTAAAAACGACCTAAAAAAAGAAAAAAATTAGGTCTAAAATCCTGTAAACCCTCCAAACATTCTGCTGAAGACGATAATAATCTGTGTCATCCAGTTAAAAAAGAGCATGATTCCGATCACAATCATCAGCCAGCCCCCGAATTTCATGATTTTCAAATTGTGTTTACGTATCCATCCAAGTCTGCCAATAAAAAACGCCAAAATTAGAAAAGGGATGGCAAAACCAAGCACATAAGCAAGCATGTAGAGCATAGCAGATCCAGGGTTGCTTAATGTAAGAGCGAATACGGCTGTTAGGATCGGTCCGGTGCAAGGAGTCCATCCAGCAGCAAAAGCAAGACCTATAAGAACAGAACCAAAATAACCCGATGGTCTGTTTTTCAATTCAAAACGGTGTTCTTTCATTAAGAACTTTGGCTGGAAAACACCAACTATCACTAACCCAAAGAAAATAATGAGAATCGCGCCAATCTGTCTGATTAAATCCTTATATTCAAAAAAGAATTCCCCGATAAATGAACTGCCAAAACCGAGCGCAATAAAAATAATGGAGAAGCCAAGCAAAAAGGATAGCGTGTGGAGAAAACTCCTTTTTTGCAGCATAGCATTTTCTGTTTTGATTTCACCGACCGATACTCCAGTTATGTATGATAAAAAGGCAGGATATAAAGGCAGGCAGCAAGGTGAAATAAAAGATAGAAAGCCAGCTCCAAACGCTAAAAACAAGTTCAAATCTGTCATTTGTGTAATCCTCCTCTCTTAGTTGAGTCACATTTCATTCTAGCAAATACATCCAAAGAATTATATGTTTCACTATGTGACATTTTTATGTCAATTCCTTAACATCTATGCAAAAGGATTTCTTCATGGAGCTGATACCTTTATAATAGTCATATATTAATTGATAAAATCCTTATTTTTCCTTCGAATTATTTTCCAATTTAGGATATAATAGAAATTATTAGCAAGAGGATCGGTTAGAACTTACATACAGAAAGGACAAGTTTTCGTGTCAAAACAAGAATTATTGAAACTTATTGAAAAAAAACGGGCGGAAATGATCGATATCGCAACGAAAAATGGAATTAATTCAAACGTGTCCATTCAATACAGTCAGGAACTCGATCACTTGCTGAATGAATACAATCGGTATAGCTACAGTTCAATGAAACGAATGACTTATTCTTAAAAACCATACAAAAAAGCACGCTCAGGGCGTGCTTTTTATCATATAAAAACCCCGCATCATACGGAATTTTTATTTTGCTTGATTGTTCATCATTTTCATCATTTGATTGATTTTCTTTTGGGATGGTTTCATACCCATTTGCATCATCATCATTTTTAACATTTGCTCGTTAATTGGCGGATTTTTCTTCAAGTAACTCATCATATACTGGCGAGCAATGAAAAATCCTAGTGCTACTCCAGCAATTAATGCCAGAACGCCTACTAGAATGACTACCCACAGATCCATCGTATTTCCTCCTTCATGTTGTCTATTTTACAGTGTACTAAACCATAGGATATTATACAACAAATACTCCATAATTTCTGCCTTTTTAGACAAATTTTCTTTCTTTTATCGGTTTTAGCCAGCCGTATCGTTTTGCTTCGAAATCCATAGCCAAAAAACAGGAGTCAATTTTCCTGAGTATTTCAAAAAAGATGGCTTCCATATCAAAGCTTCCAATAGAAGTGACTTCTATATATTGATCCCTTACTTGAAGCAAGGCATTCCCCTGCTTGGATTCACTGTCGATGCGGTGATGCCCTTCAATATGAGCATAATTGTATCTGTTCGTTAAACTTGATTCAATCATGTGATCTATAGATTCAGCCGAAATGGACTTCGTTACGTATCTGATTTGCTTATATAGGTGATTAAATTCCAGCTGCTCAGGGCTTGTCCGGAGATATTCCTGAAAAAGATGGAACAGTTTCGCTTCTCGGCCAAAAAAGTGGTTCGCAAATTCCTCTTCTATTAAATAGACATAATAGTGCCTCATTCTTCCACCCCTCCGAAATGACTGTTATCGTCAATTATAAGGGAATGAAGTATTAGAAATTTGTCTAAATAACAGAGGGATGCATCACTTTTTTTGTCGAAAAAGAGAGAACGATCAAAATCGTTCTCTCTCAGAGGTGATTATTGTTCAAGCAGTGCTTTTACTCTTGCCATTACGTTATCAACAGTAAAGCCGTATTCTTTCATAATTTTATCTCCAGGTGCAGATGCACCGAACTGGTTGATGGCAAGAACATCGCCTTCATCGCCTGTATAGCGTTCCCAGCCAAGCGGAGCTGCCATTTCAATCGCAAGACGTTTTTTAACCGTCTTAGGAAGAACGGAATCACGGTACTCTTTTGATTGACTTTCAAATCGGTTCCATGATGGCATGCTGACAACAGCAACATCAATACCTTCTTTAAGAAGCGCATCCTGTGCTTCAACAGCAAGGCCTACTTCAGATCCTGTAGCTAATAACAGGGCATCCGCTGTTTCCTTTTTACTTGGTGAGATTGTATATGCTCCTTTAGAAACACCATCATAGGCAGTTTCAGAGGTGCCTTTAATTGTTTTTAAGTTTTGTCTAGTAAGAACAAGTGCAGTTGGAGACATTTCTGACTCCATTGCAATACGCCATGCTGCAGCAGTTTCATTACCATCTGCAGGACGAATAACGGATAAGTTAGGCATTGCACGTAGAGAAGGAAGCTGTTCAATCGGCTCATGAGTTGGTCCATCTTCCCCAACGGCAATACTGTCATGTGTGAATACATACGTAACAGGAAGTCCCATAAGAGCTGCTAATCTGATTGCCGGACGGAGGTAATCAGAGAATACGAAGAATGTACCTCCATATACTCGCAGGCCGCCATGCAAAGCCATGCCATTTAACGCAGCACCCATTGCAAATTCACGTACACCAAACCAGATATTTCGTCCGCTGTAATCCTCAGCTGTGAAATCTGCCGCACCTTTTATCGATGTGTTGTTAGAACCCGCTAAATCAGCTGATCCTCCAAAGATATAAGGAATGTTTTTAGCAAGACCATTTAATACCTCACCTGAAGATGCACGTGATGCAAGTGCTTTTCCTTCTTCATATACAGGCACCGCTGCATCCCAGTTTTCAAGCAATTCGCCTTTAATGCCGGCGTTCAGCTGTTTAGCAAGCTCTGGATATTCTTTTTGGTAGCTATCGAATAGAGAATTCCATTCCTGCTCTTTTTTAGATCCGAATTGTTCGGCAGATTCCTTGAAATGAGCATAAACTTCATCTGGAACGTAGAAGTCTTCTTCAAATGTCCAAGCGTAAGCTTCTTTTGTCAATTTAATTTCGTCAATTCCAAGCGGCTTGCCATGTACGTCAGACTTACCTGACATATTTGGAGATCCGTACCCGATTGTTGTTTTCACTTCAATTAATGTTGGACGTGTTTCATCTTGTTTAGCGGCTTCAATAGCTTTAGAAATCTCTTCTAAATTATTGCCGTCTTCAACACGGATAACCTGCCATCCAATTGACTTAAAACGATCTTCAACATTTTCAGAGAATGAGCGGTCTAAGTCGCCATCAAGCGAAATATCATTTGAATCGTATAAAACGACTAATTTGCCAAGCTTCAGGTGTCCTGCAAGAGATGCTGCTTCGGAAGAAATACCCTCCATCAAGTCTCCATCTCCGCAAATAGCGTATGTGTAGTGATCTACTACAGGATAAGATTCTTTATTGTATGTATGTGCCAGATGACGTTCTGCCATGGCCATTCCTACGGCCATGCCGATACCTTGTCCTAATGGCCCCGTAGTTGCATCTACACCTGCAGTGTGATGGAATTCAGGGTGGCCTGGAGTTTTACTTCCCCATTGTCTGAAAGATTTAATATCTTCCATTGAAAGATCATAGCCTGATAAATGAAGCAGACTATATAAAAGCATTGAGCCATGACCTGCTGATAAGACAAAACGGTCACGGTTAAACCACTCCGGGTTTTTAGGATTATGATTCATATATTGTGTCCAAAGTGCGTAAGCCATTGGAGCTGCCCCCATAGGCATTCCAGGATGTCCTGAATTTGCTTTCTCGATTGCATCGATCGATAATGTTCGGATCGTAGCAATAGATAAGTCTTGAATTGAATGTGACATAATTTGATCATCCTTTCAGAAATAACATTCTACTTTCTTATCATAGCTGTACACTCTTTATCATACAACCATTATGCATGAAATGTAATAGTGCATTAAGATGTGTAAGAAACTATTCTAATGTATTATGTGCAAATTGAAAAGGAATACATCATAAATTGACGTATTCCTTTTGTTAATGAAGGTTTCGCTTCTTCTCATCTTTTAATTTTTGAGGTGTGACATCCGTTCCGTTTGGATCGAGGATTGTAACGCCTTTTAATGTATTTTTCATAGAACCGCGAAACACCTGCAGGTATTCCTGTCTAAGGCTTTGCTGTTCTTTTAGTTCTTCAGCTGATAATGCGGCTGATTTAGCCTTTTTGGAAAGTTCATTAATTCTGGCCATTTTTTCTTTTGAAAGCATGTTGGTAACTCCTTTTTGTAGATTCACTATGCTATCGTACTAAAAATGACCTTAAAAGACAACTTATTGGTCTCCTGACTGTTTCATATATTCCTGATATCTTCTATGTACCGTGGCCTTTGAAACATCGTGGCCGAAGCCTCTTAACGTTGCGGCGATTTCGGCAAAGGTCAGTTTGTTTTGCTTTAATCGGACAATCTCTGAAATAGGAAGCTCTTTTTTGTCTTTGCCGGGGCTTTGTTGGATATTAGAAAGGTTGTTTTGAGGCTTAAAGCCATTTTTGACTGCCCGCTGCATGCCTCTTTTGATTTTCAGATTGTGAATCTTCCTTTGGTATTCTTCTACAATGCTCACAATTTCAAGCACCATGGAATCAGCCTCTGATAGCAGAAGTCTGCCGTTATGAGTAACTGAATAAAGGGTTATCCCCTCTTTAAGCAGAAAATGAATGAGTGCAATTCTGGCATTCCCTCTTCCAAGCCTTGTTTCATCCTGGATCAGGACTGCATCCACCTGCTGATTTTTGATGCAGTCGAACAGTTCAAATATCCCGTCTCTTTCTATATCATAGCCGCTGGCCTGTTCTTCAATCACTTTTAGTATATTCATGCTGTTCTGCTCAGAAAGCTTGATTAATTCTTCCTTCTGCCTTAAAAGTGATGTTTCCTGTTCTTCTTTCACTGTGCTGACTCTGCAATAGATGATGGCGTTCAGTGTTCTCACTTCCCTATTTCTTGCTTGCTATTTGATTTACCTCATAATAAGCTGTTTTTTCAATTGGTATAAAGACTTGTTCTCCAGGTTTAATGACTGCTGTTTCCATGCCGTTTTTTTCCTGAACCCACTCGACAAAATCTGTTTTAGAGAGATTATGATGTTCTTGAAATTTGTCTGCAATGCTCCAGATGCTGTCCCCTTCAGTAACTTCTATATTTACGTAGTGATCCATGCTGTCTTTTTCACCAGTATAAGATAAAGCAAAGACAGCGACAATAACGACGATAAAAAATGAGAGTAAATAAGAAAATGATTCTTTCAACATAATCCCCACCTCGAAATAGAATGTTTGTTCGTACTTTTGATATTTTTAGTATAATGCGAACAAACGTTTCTGTCAACGGATTTTTTCGAACTTATGTTTGTATGCGCAGGAAAAACATGCTATAATCAACATAAATTACAGGACGCGAGGTGCAAAAGATGACAAAATTATCAAAAAGACAGCAGGATATCTTAAACTTCATCAAATTAGAAGTTCAAAAAAAAGGTTATCCGCCTTCTGTACGCGAAATTGGCGAAGCTGTCGGCCTTGCTTCTAGTTCAACTGTACACGGTCACCTGGCAAGGCTTGAGAGCAAGGGCCTTATCAGACGCGATCCAACTAAGCCGAGAGCTATTGAAATCCTTGAAGAAGAGACTTCACATATTCCGAGAGCAAGCGTCATTAATGTTCCGATTATCGGTAAAGTTACAGCAGGTTCACCTATCACAGCCATTGAAAACGTCGAGGAATATTTTCCGCTACCAGATACATTTGCAGCGTCAGATGATCAAGTATTCATGCTTGAAATTATGGGAGACAGTATGATAGAAGCTGGAATTCTGGACGGGGATATGGTTATTGTCAAGCAGCAGAAGACCGCAAATAACGGTGATATCGTAGTTGCCATGACAGAAGATGATGAAGCAACTGTTAAACGCTTCTTTAAAGAAAAAGACTTCATTCGCCTTCAGCCTGAAAATTCAACAATGGAACCTATTATTCTGCGAAATGTAACGATTCTCGGAAAAGTCATCGGGGTGTACCGTAATATCCATTAAAAAATCTTTGCTGCTCAGCAAAGATTTTTTATTTTGGGTTTTATGCGGTTCCACAAGGGGAAGATAATAGTTGATAAAATTTAGAAGAGGTAGCCTATGATATCTGAACTTAAACATAATGAAATGATCGTTCAGCGAACGAATTCCCAATTTGTTTTTCCTTTTTCGTGGGCTAAGGACTCCATAAAGCCTTTGACTAATGAGCTGGAAACAAACGGCTTCGAATTTTTTTCAATTGAAGATAGCAGCCAGCAGACTAAATATTACGGCGGGAGTATTGATATCCCGCATAAACGCTTAAATCATTATTTTATGCCCTACATCGAACAAATATTATTTCCGGATAAATATAAAGAGAAAGCCATAAACCGCTATTCCAAACAGTTAAATTTGGATTGCAGTCTTGAGACGGCCCGAAATTTAATTTCCATGAAGGTCCTTTCGATTGATATTTATCTTTGTCCATTCTCCATCGGCATGGTTACGATTCGAACAGAACCATATAGCAGCGGTACTGAAATTACATTAAGCGATGCACTTGATTTTATGGATCATTTCAGAGTTCTCGAACCTGCAATAACGGAGGAAAAAGGGACTGTTCTTTATTCAGGTGAAAAGCGGTTTGATAGAATTCAGGATTTTATTTTCCAGGAACTTTGCCCTTATATTGTACCCTTCATTGAAAAAAACGAAAATGATCAATCGGCCTATTTGGGCAGCCTTCCCTATTTTATTGATGAAAGAATGTTTGTATCCAGTTTTTTAATGACTGCTCCTGATGTAGAAATAACAAACAACGATTTATTTCGAATCGGCCATATGAATGGATATAATCACAATAATCAACCATATATTTCAGCAAGTAATCAAAAGTATATTGATAAATACGTGAGTGACCATGTTTATGACAGATGGTCCCCCGACAGTTTTCATATAATCAGCGACCATACCTTTACTTGTATTAGCAGAGACAGCGAAAATGAAAAACTGATAGCTGAAGAAATGTACGGCCAGCTTTATTACAATATGATTCTGCATTTATTTTATAAAATTGTCCTTTTAAAGCTTTCATACAGCTATTCACAGCTGTATATTGACCAAAAACAAGATAAAATGGACAAATTGATCAGATCGATTACGAATTTCACCGCGAAATATATTTTTTCTGAAATCAGCAGCCGTTCTGAAGGTCAAGAGCTTTCTGTCATGATGAAAGATCGCTTCAAAATTAAAACCCTTTACAAAGAAGTAAAAAACACGATGGACAGTCTCTATCAAAATCAGGAAAAGCTTGCAAGCAAGCGTCATAATGCATTATTGTTGATCTTAACGACCTATACCGTTATTTCAGGGATTTACGGAATGAATCTGGTGATTGAAGACTGGCGTGGAAAAATTGAGTGGAGTAAGCTTGCTGGATATTCTATCTTTGAATATATTTCCCTCGTTGTAGCTTTATCTGGTATTGCGGTAGGAAGTGTGCTTGCGGGACTTGCAATCATGAGACTGCTTAAAGACTATCTTGATAAGCGAAAATCGGAAAACCTCGACTGATTTATTCCGAATTTTCAACTGAATGAATGAATAAAACCCCTCAGCATCTGCTGAGGGGTTTTAGCGGTATTAATATTGAGACATATACTGTTCTCTTTCCCAAGGGTGAACTTGAGTTCTGAACATATCCCATTCAATTTCTTTTGCTTCCATGAAGTGTTCGAACAAATGCTCTCCAAGTGCATTGATGATGACTTCATCTGTTTTTAATAGGTCAAGAGCTTGAGCAAGTGTAGCAGGAAGATCAACGATTCCGTTTTCTACGCGCTCTTCTTTTGTCATTACATAGATGTTGCGGTCGATCGGTTTTGGAGCGGCAAGCTTGTTTTTGATTCCGTCAAGACCTGCTGCAAGCAATACAGACATTGCTAAGTATGGGTTTGCAGAAGGGTCAACGCTTCGTACTTCTACACGAGTGCTTAGACCGCGTGAAGCTGGAATACGAATTAACGGACTTCTGTTTTGTGCTGACCATGCAACGTAGCAAGGTGCCTCGTAGCCTGGAACTAAACGCTTGTAAGAGTTAACTGTCGGGTTAGTAACAGCCGTAAAGTTCGGTGCATGCTTAATGATGCCGGCGATGAAGTGTTTAGCTGTATCGCTTAATTCAAGGTCGCTGTTTTTGTCATAAAACGCATTTACGCCGTCAGTGAACAATGATAAGTTCATGTGCATTCCGGATCCGTTTACACCAAACAATGGTTTTGGCATGAATGTAGCATGCAGACCGTGTTTGCGGGCAATTGTTTTAACAACAAGTTTAAACGTTTGGATGTCATCACATGCTCTTACTGCACCGGCATATTTGAAATCAATTTCATGCTGTCCAGGAGCTACCTCATGGTGAGATGCTTCGATTTCAAAGCCCATCTCTTCAAGTTCAAGCACGATGTCGCGTCGGCAATTTTCCCCAAGGTCAGTAGGAGCTAAGTCAAAGTAGCCGCCATGATCATTTAATTCAAGAGTAGGTTCGCCTTTTTCATCAAGTTTGAATAAGAAGAATTCAGGCTCTGGTCCAAGATTGAAATCCGTGAATCCAAGGTCTTCCATTTCTTTCAGCATACGTCTTAAATTGTTACGAGGGTCTCCGTCAAATGGAGTTCCATCCGGGCTGTAAATATCACAGATAAAACGAGCTACTTTTCCTTTTTCAGAAGTCCATGGGAAGATAACGAATGTATCGATATCAGGGAAAAGATACATATCAGACTCCTCAATGCGGACGAAGCCTTCGATTGAAGATCCATCAAACATACATTTGTTGTCTAAAGCTTTTTCAAGCTGACTTACCGGGATCTCAACATTTTTAATTGTTCCCAGAATGTCCGTAAACTGCAAACGGATATATTTTACGTTTTCTTCTTGTACTAATCGTACAATATCTTCTCTCGTATACTTTGCCATTTTGAAAAATCCTCTCCTAACAATACCAAGATATATTTATTTTAATTTAAGTGAAGCTTACGTTCATCAGTGAAAAAATCTCGACATATCACCCTGTCTGAGAGATGATCTTTGAAAACGCCCTGCCTGCATAAGCTCAGCTTTCAGCAATTTTCGCAGTTCAGCATCAGAAAGATCCGGTTTTTCCACTTTCTTAGGTTGTTCATCATTCGGCAATTCAAATCGTTCATCTTTTTTAGAAAAGATTTGCTTTATGCCTGCCATATTGACGCCTTGTTCAATAAGACTTCTGATTTCAAGTAGTGTGTCTACATCATTAAATGAAAATAATCGTCTGTTTCCTTCTGTTCTTGCAGGAAAAATCAGGCCATTTTCTTCATAATATCGGATTTGTCTGGCAGAGAGATCTGTCAGCTGCATGACAATTCCGATCGGGAATAAGGGCATCGTGCGTCGAATTGTATCACCCATTGTATTCCCTCCTTTTCTTAACTTATTCTTATTATATTCCATGTCATATAATGTGTCAACAACATGTTAGGAAAAATGACATTGAATTTAAATATGGATTAGTTCTTTTTGCAGTAGATGGTCTATAGCTGAACATATGGCAATTTTCACATGGGAATAAGTTAATCCTCCCTGCACATAGGCTGTAAAGGGCGCCCGCAGCGGTCCGTCTGCTGATAGTTCAATGCTTGCACCCTGAATAAATGTACCTGCAGCCATTATGACGTCATTCTCATAGCCCGGCATATAACTTGGGTATGGCGTGACATGTGAGTTAATTGGGGATGCGTACTGAATGGCCTGACAAAAAGCAACCATTAAATCCGCCTGATTAAATTGAACCGATTGAATTAAATCAGTCCTGACAGCATCCCAGGAAGGATTAGTATTGAGCCCAGCCATTTCAAGGATTGCCGCGGTAAATACTGCCCCTTTAAGAGCTTGTGCGACTACATGAGGCGCAAGGAAGAAGCCCTGATACATTTCCTGAAGACTGTATAATGAAGCACCCGCTTCTGCTCCGATGCCCGGTGATGTCATTCTGTATGAGCATGCCTCAATTAAATCCGTTCTTCCTACTAAATAACCTCCTGTCTTAGCGAGTCCGCCGCCGGGATTTTTAATTAAAGAACCCGCCATTAAGTCCGCACCTGCATGACACGGTTCAAGCTCCTCCACAAATTCCCCGTAGCAATTATCAACGAAAACAACAATATCTTTCTTAATTGATTTGACAAAATCAATCATTTCTTTAATTTCAGCAATTGTGTATGACGGCCTAGTTGCATAACCTTTTGAACGCTGAATGCCGATCATTTTTGTTTTGTCTGTTATTGATGCTCTGACTGCTTCGAAATCAACGCTTCCGTCGCCTTTTAGATCCACTGCCTTATAGCCAATTTTAAATTCACTGAGCGAACCGACTCCGCTCCCGCGAATTCCAACAATCTCTTCAAGGGTATCATATGGTTTTCCAGTTATGTAAAGGAGCTCATCAAATGGACGAAGAACTCCAAACAAGGCGATTGAGATTGCATGTGTGCCAGAAATAATTTGAGGACGCACAAGCCCCGCTTCTCCCCCAAAAACATCAGCGTATATTTTTTCAAGAGTGTCCCGCCCGTGATCATCATACCCGTAGCCTGTTGAGGGAATAAAGTGCGAATCACTGACTCTGTGATCTCTGTAGCTTTTTAGAACACGATATTGATTGATCTCCATTTTTTCGTCGATTTCTTTATGAACCTGAGCGATTTTTTCTTCTGCCTGTTTAGATAGCTGTGATATTTTCTCACCAAATTTTAGTTGTTTAAACATTGCTGCTGCCCTTTCTATTGTACATCTGAATATGCCCGGCAACTGAGTGTGCGGTCAAATAATGTCCTTGTATTTCGTAGTGATTTGTTTCTTCATTAAATATGAAATGCCCGACCATCGTTTCAGTCTTTATAAGCGACAGCAGTCTGCCTTCACTTGCAGGAACTTCAATGCTGAATGGCTCCATTTGTTCGACTGAAACAGATTGTATCTTCTTTTTAAGAAGACTTATGTCACTCTCACTGAAAGCACTGATTTGAACATGTTCAGCTTTTGGCGATGGAACGAACTCAACTGACTGCTTATCTTTTTTATTGTATACAGTCAGAACCGGTATGGCTGAAACCTTCAATTCATCAAGCAGCTTGTATACCGTTTTTTCATGATTTTGATAGTCATCGTTTGAACTGTCAACGATATGCAGAATCAGATCTGCTTCCTTCACTTCTTCTAAAGTAGAACGGAATGCTGCAACTAACGTAGTCGGCAAATCCTGAATAAACCCAACGGTATCTGTAAGCAAGGCTTGATACCCCGAAGGCAGCGTCATTTTTCTTGTCATTGGATCTAATGTAGCAAACAGTAAATCCTCTTCAAATGTGCCTGCGTCTGTAATTCTGTTAAAAAGAGTGGATTTGCCTGCATTGGTATAGCCTACGAGAGCAATTTGGAATGCCTGATTCTTTTTTCGTCTTTCGCGGTACCGATTGCGGTGGCTCACTATAGCAGAAAGCTGCAGTTTGATTTCATGTATCCGGCTTCTAATATGTCTTCTGTCTGTTTCAAGCTGAGTTTCACCTGGTCCTCTAGTACCGATTCCTCCGCCTTGACGGGATAGATTTATACCTTGTCCGCTCAGTCTCGGCAATAAGTATTGAAGCTGGGCAAGTTCAACCTGCAGCTTGCCTTCTCTTGATTTGGCACGAGTCGCAAAAATATCAAGAATTAATTGCGTCCGGTCGATTATTTTTATATCAAGTGCAGCTGTCAAATTTCGCTGCTGGCTTGGGGAAAGCTCATCGTTAAAAATAATTAAATCCGGTTCAAGTTCTTCTGATAGAGCAATCAGCTCCTCAACTTTGCCTTTTCCTATGTATGTAGCCGGATGTATTCTTTCTCTCTTTTGAGACAGCTGAATCATCACTTCACCATTTGCTGTTTTCGTTAATGAAGCAAGCTCGCTCATCGTATATTGAAAGGCCTCGTCATCTAATTTAGGAAGCTGACAGCCAACCAGAATGACTTTTTCGATTTCAGAATATATGTTCTCTTTCAAACGTGTATCATCCTTTTCAGCAATAATTTTGCACTACCATCATAACAAAAAAAACAGGAATTCACTAATTGTTTCCTATATAGAAAGGTTTATGAAAGAAAATGGTTGCATTTCTCCATAACGCCATATAAAATCAAGACGGTTACATCTTGAGAGCGTATTAGCAAAGGGGATTCAGGCCATGACTTGGGAAGTATTAAGCATCATTGGAACGATTGCATTTGCTGTCAGCGGAGCGATTGTTGCGATGGAAGAAGAATATGATATTTTAGGGGTATATATATTAGGAATCGTTACCGCATTTGGAGGCGGTGCAATCAGAAATTTGCTGATCGGGGTTCCGGTATCTGCGCTTTGGGAACAGGGAATGCTTTTTCAAATTGCTTTGATTGCAATGACAACCGTTTTTTTATTTCCAAATAACTTACTTAAACACTGGCAGAAATGGGGAAATCTTACGGATGCCATTGGATTATCCGCATTTGCCATTCAAGGTGCCCTATATGCGACACAAATGAATCACCCTATAAGTGCAGTTGTTGTAGCCGCTGTCTTAACGGGCAGCGGAGGCGGAATCATCCGTGACCTTTTGGCAGGACGCAAACCGCTTGTGTTAAAATCAGAAATTTACGCAGTTTGGGCAATCCTTGCCGGTCTTGTCATCGGATTTGACCTTGCCGAGTCTGCCATACAACTATACACCTTATTTGTATTGCTTGTGGTATGCAGAGTGCTCTCTTATACGAATAAATGGAGTCTGCCGAATAAATCCCTGCATCATTAAGATAAGAAGCATGTCCTTGATCATTTCTAATCAGAATAAATAAATGCTTACACGATAATAAAGCCGCAATATGCGGCTTTATTCTTTTATGACGAGATCCTGGCTTTTGATTGTCACCAGGTCATCCCGCTGATATTGATCTGATGAAAGCAGTCTCATTGCCTGGGATCTGATTGATTTCTCAATGACATTTCGGACATATCTTCCGTTTGAAAACTTAGCAGGCGCCATGTTTGTTTTAATCATATTTAAATGATCACGAAGCTTCCACTCTGCTTCTTTGCTGAATGTGTATTCCCTTTCATTCATCATTCTTTTCGATATCTCCATCAGCTGTTCTACAGAATAATCCGGAAAATCCACGACAAGGGGAAATCTTGAATGAAGTCCTGGATTAAGGGACAGGAAATGATCCATTTCTTTCGAATAGCCCGCTAATATCAGGACAAATTCATGCTGCTTATCCTCCATATGCTTAACAAGCGTATCAATCGCTTCTTTGCCGAAATCCTTTTCTCCTCCGCGTGCAAGTGAATATGCTTCATCTATAAAAAGAATCCCGCCCAGCGATTTTTTTATCAGATCTCTTGTTTTTTGTGCTGTATGTCCAATGTATTCTCCGACTAAATCTGCCCTTTCAGCTTCAATCAAATGTCCTTTTGAGAGCACATTCATTTGAAAAAACAATTTGCCTATCAGCCTGGCAACTGTTGTTTTGCCTGTTCCGGGATTTCCTTTGAACATCATATGAAGGGATTGCTTTCCAGCCTTTAAGCCTTGTTCCTCACGCTTCTTGTTGATATAAATCCATGCATAAATTTCTTTTAGCATCCGTTTCATTTCTTCCATGCCCACAAGAGTGTTTAATTCAGCTTCCATTTCATTAAGAATGACATGCTGAAGCTGTGTTTTCGGAATTTTTATTTCATAAGTTGATGTTTCGCTGATTTTCTCTTGGTACGTCTTTTTTTGCCCATTCAAAATCACATTAATTTGACCATTGTTTTTAAATGTGACTGCTTGATCCAAAGATGTTCACCTCACATTCTTTTACTACTATACGTCGCACCGGGCAAAATCGTGACAAATGCCTATATAAAAATATGAAAATAATTTTACTAATTGAAAAAAATGTTGATACATGCGATGTTTTGTAGTATTATGCGCTTTCCCGAGAAATATTTCCGCTTATTTGCTAATGCAATATAGATGTATTTGAATTTAAAATCAGGGCTGTTTTCGCATTGATTGTTGTTTTCGATGAGGGTGGGAAGCCTCCTCGGCATGTATTTCCGGCAGGAGTCAAAATCCTGCAGCGTAGATACACTAATGGTTTTAAACATATCTAGTCTAAATAGCAACAAAGTTTACGAAAGGAGCCAAAATCAAAAATAAAAGCAGCCTCCAATGTGCTGAAGACTGCTTTCATTTCTCTATTCTAATTCAAGTGATACATTTTTCTGAGGTGCAAATGTTGAGATCGCATGCTTATAAATAAGCTGCTGCTTTCCTTCTGTTTCTAAAAGAACCGTAAAGTTATCAAATCCTTTGACAAGCCCTCTTAATTGAAAGCCGTTCAGCAGGAATACCGTTACAAAGGTACCGTCTCTACGGATATTATTTAATACTTGATCTTGAATATTTACTGTTGTTTTCATGTTTCGTCCTCCTCTTTTCTCTATGTGTTATGTATTCGCGCTTAAATTAAGCTTTCCTGCTATATATGTAAAAATTTCATTGAATCTCATTTCCATATCCAGCGGCTGACTCATATCGAACCATTTCACATCCATTTTATTGCGGAACCAGGTAAGCTGGCGTTTGGCATATCTTCTGGAATTTTGTTTAAGCTGCTCTTTTGCATCTTCAAGGGAAACAGCACCGTCAAAATAGGCATACAATTCTTTATAGCCTATCGCCTGAATGGATTGGCAATCCCTCAGCCCAAGATTATAGAGATTTTTCACTTCATCAATCAGGCCCTGATCCATCATGAGATCTACTCTTAAATTAATTCTATCGTAGAGCTGTTCTCTTTCCATTGTAAGACCTACGACCACAACATCGTACAGCAGAACCTTCTCCTGTTCTGCAAGAAAATCTGTCATTGTTTTGCCTGTACAATGAAAAATCTCCAACGCCCTGATAACCCGCCTTACATTATTGGGATGAATTCTTCCGGCAGACACAGAATCAATTTCAGCGAGTTTTTCATGTATCACTTCGTTGCCAAATTCAGCCGCTTCAGCTTCAAGCTGTTTCCTGAAGGCTAGATCAGAGGCTATTTCAGTGAACTGATAGTCGTATATGACAGATTGTATATATAATCCAGTTCCGCCGACGATGATAGGCATTTTGTTTCTTGCGTGAATGTCTGAAATTAATGGACGGGCCATTTCCTGAAATTCAGCAGATGAAAAATCTTCTTCTGGATTCTTTATATCAATAAGATGATGCTGTATTCCATCCATTTCATCTGGAGTTATTTTTGCAGTGCCTATATCAAGACCGCGGTATACCTGCATGCTGTCACCGCTGATAATTTCGCCGTTAAGTTTTTTTGCGAGCTGTATACTCAAATTGGTTTTACCAACAGCTGTCGGTCCAATAATTACGACCAGCTTCTCTTTCTTCAACTTGCAACCACTCTTTCATTCCTTATAGTCCGCTTTTCAACATCTTATCACTTTAAATCAGTGAATACCAGTTTATTATTTCCAGTTTTCTGTTCAGCCAAACGATTGATAGTCAATAACCGATTGGTCCGCTTGTTCGGCCATTAAATAAATGCTGATGAACAGGCTTCTGCTGTTCAGAATAGACAACACCGCCAAACTCGACAGGCTCCGCTTCTGTATAGTTCCTGTACGTTTTCCCGGAAAATAGGTGATAATGGGTTCCATCCAGCATTGGAATAGGAGGGCCTGTTTTTACGTAAAAACGGTGATAATGCTGATTATCAAACGTTGTTAATCCTTCAACATAATGAAAATGCTTATCATAAGAATTTCCGTTCAGAGGTTTTGAAAACCCACGTACATAATGATAATGATTTTCCTTCCATTCAGTGACTCCATGATAAAAATGAGCATGCGGAACCGGAAGCTGCTGCCGGTAACAGTCCATTTGAAAACACTCCTTTTCTCTTTATCATTCAGACTATGAAAGGATAAGGAATTAGGCGCATGAATCAGGAAAATAAATGCAGTAGCCTAGGCAATAAAGGTTAATTTTTATTTTTCAGTTTTAATCCGAAATTTGAGGGAATTTAACCAGTAATTCATTAAGTAGGAGGGCCTGTTGCATGTTTCAGCTAGAGGATATGATCACGTTTTTTTGGGCTTTCTTTTTCGTGCTGCCAATCGTAGCATTTATTCATCAGCTGGGACACTTTGTCTTCGTTTGGATGTTTGGGGGCAAAGCCGTTTTTATACTCGGCAGAGGGAAACTTCTTTTCAGAATAGGTAAACTTGAAGTCAATCAATACTATTTTTTAGATTCCTTTTGTCAATACGACAGTTTGAATTGGGATAATCGCTACACACACGCATTTGTCTATGCCGGCGGGTCTCTGTTTAATCTATCAGCCATTTTGATTGTTAATACATTGATCCACACCGGTATTCTTGAACCGCATATATTTTTCTACCAGTTTGTTTATTTTTCCGTTTACTTTGTGTTCTTTTCGTTGCTTCCATTTAAATACTCAGAAAATCACTCATCTGACGGGCGGTCTATATATGATGTCATTAAGTATGGCAAAAGCTGCAGTCAGCTTGATTAGAAATAGATAAAAGGAAAGCCGGCGGGCTTTCCTTTTTACATGATGCGCTTAAACATTTTTTCCATTTCATACGTTGAATAATGAATAATAATCGGTCTTCCATGCGGACAAGTAAAAGGATCTGTTGTTTTTCTGAGCGTTTCGAGTAAAGCAAACATTTCATCATTGCGGAGATGATGATTGGCTTTGATGGCAGCCTTGCAGCTCATCATGATTGCAGCTTCTTCACGCAGCTTTTTAATATCCGCCTGTTTATGATCAAGCACTTCCTGAATGATTTCCTCAATTAACTCCCGCTCGTCTCCGCGCGGGAACCATTGCGGATGAGAGCGCACGATAAAGCTATTTCCGCCAAATGGCTCAAGGAAGATTCCCACTTCAGCCAGTGCCTGCATTTTCTCATTGATGATCAAAGCTTCATCTGCTGAATAGTGAATCGTAATCGGAACAAGGAGCTCTTGCACTTCCGTTGCAACTTGTCCTACTTTTTCTTTAAAGTATTCATAATTGATTCTTTCCTGAGCCGCGTGCTGATCGATAATATATAAACCAGTCTCATTTTGGGCAAGAATATACGTTCCGTGCATTTGGCCTATCGGATATAGAACTGGAACTCTTGGTTCAGCCTCTGCAGCTTTCGGTTCTTCTACATCATAACCGGGTGACTGTTCATCGTAAGTTTCAAATTCCTCTTCTATGCCTGGAGGACTTTGTTCTGTGATATCCTCTTCTGGTTCCGAAGCTTCATCCAGTTCAATCTCCCGCTTTTCCATGACCTGCTGAACAGACGCAGCTGACAGCGGCTTGTTTTCAGCATGACTGAAAGTAAATGTCTGCTGTTCATCAAAACTTTTTTCTTTCCGCTTTGGCAGAATAGCCTCAGGAATCAGCTTTTGATGGGAGAATGCTTCTTTTATGCCTGCTGAAATCAGTTCATTCAATTCAGCCTCTTTGCTTAACCTGACTTCCATTTTGGCAGGATGAACGTTTACGTCAACTAAAATAGGATCCATGTTGATTTCCAGAAAGACAATTGGAAACCGGCCGATTGGAAGCAGCGTATGATAACCTTGCTGAATCGCTTTTACAAGCGGATAGTTTTTTATAAATCTGCCATTTACGATTGTGGATATATAGTTTCGGGATGCTCTAGTGATTTCAGGCAGAGAAATATAGCCTTTCACTTCAAAATCAAGAGACTGCAAGTTAATAGGAATCATTTTCTTTGCGATTGCCAGCCCATAGATGCCGGCAATAACTTGACGCACATCGCCGTTTCCGCTAGTATGCAGCATTTGCTTTCCATTATGAGTCAGCTTGAAAGAAATGGACGGGTTTGATAGAGCCAGACGGTTGACAACATCTGTAATGTTCCCAAGCTCGGTATGAACGGTTTTCACATATTTTAAACGGGCTGGTGTGTTGAAAAATAAATTCGTCACAGTAAGGTCGCTGCCTTTTCTGCTTGAAGCAGCTTCATGGATCTCTACCTTTCCTCCTGACAGAACCATTCTTGTGCCTGCACCAGACCCTGTGCTTGTTTTCAGTTCAATATGGGAAACAGACGCGATACTCGGCAAAGCCTCTCCCCTGAATCCCAAAGTCCGGATCCGGAAAAGGTCGTTTTCGTCTTTGATTTTGCTTGTAGCATGTCTGTGAAAAGCGTTCAGACAATCCTCAGGCAAAATGCCGTCTCCATTATCAATGATGCGAATCTTGCTTAATCCCGCTTCTTCTATTTGAATTTCAATGACGGTACTGCCGGCATCAATGCTATTTTCCGTTAATTCCTTTACAACAGAAGCCGGACGTTCGACAACTTCTCCGGCGGCTATCTTGTTTGATAGTGAATCGTCAAGGCGAATAATTTTCCCCATGCTGTTCACCTCTTCATTATTTTAATTTTTTTTGGATTTGATAGAGTTCATTCATTGCATCAAGCGGCGTCATTTCAAGCAGGTTAATGGCCCGCAGCTGCTCAAGCACCAGCATGTCTTTTTTCGGAACCTGTCTGCTCTCTTTCTTTGCAGGCTGTTCATTAAAAAAGGAGAGCTGAGCTTCATCGCTTTTAAACGTTTCCGTCTTCTCAATCACCGATGCAGGAACTTTTACTGTCTGCTCGGCTTCAAGACTTTCTAAAATTTCTTTTGCTCTCTCAATCAGCTCAGCCGGCAGCTCTGCAAGTTCGGCAACATGTATTCCATAACTTTTATCTGCCGGACCTTCCTCGATTTTGTGCAGAAACACAACCTTGCCGTTTTCTTCTATTGCAGACACATGAACATTCTGAAGCTGCGGCAATCCGTCAGCAAGGCTTGTCAGCTCATGATAATGCGTGGAGAACAGCGTTTTGGCACCGATATGATGGTGAATATGTTCAATAATGGCCTGCGCAAGCGCCATTCCATCATAAGTAGAGGTCCCCCGTCCAATTTCATCAAATAAGATTAAGCTGTTTTCCGAAGCATTGACAATGGCATTTTTTGCTTCCAGCATTTCAACCATAAAGGTACTCTGTCCTGATATTAAATCATCAGCAGCGCCTATTCTGGTGAAAATCTGATCAAAGATCGGCAGGACAGCTTCTGAAGCAGGAACAAAACATCCGATTTGAGCCAGAATAGACGTCAGAGCAACCTGTCTCATATACGTGCTCTTACCGGACATATTTGGCCCCGTAATCAAGAGCATTTCGCGTTCATTTGAGAAATAACAATCGTTTGGAACATATTCCTGAGAATTCATTACTTTTTCTACGACAGGATGTCTGCCGTCCTTAATGAACAGCTCTTGATCTGAAAAAGAAGGTTTGGAATAATGTCTTTTTTCACTGATGACAGCAAAGCACTGCAGCACATCGAGCTCACTTATGCACTTTGATAAGGATTGAAGTCTTGGAATAAATTCCTTCACTTGTTCCCGAAGCTTTACAAACAATTCATATTCGATATCTACCATTTTTTCTTCTGCTTCAAGAATGAGCGTTTCTTTTTCTTTAAGCTCAGGTGTTATGAATCTTTCAGCGTTTGTCAGTGTTTGCTTACGTGTATATCTGCCTTCTTCAAGCAAGTGGACATTTGCTCTAGTTACTTCGATATAGTAGCCGAATACTCTGTTGAACCCAATTTTCAGCGATTTAATGCCTGTACGCATCCGCTCTTGCTGTTCAAGCTGTGCTATCCATGATTTGCCGTTTCTGCTGGCATCCCTGAATTGATCGAGCTGTTCATGAAAACCGTCTTTCATGATGTTGCCGTCTTTAATAGACAGCGGCGGATTCTCTACTAAAGCTGCAGCAAGCAAGTCTGTCAGTTCTGTACAAGGATCAATTTTTTCTGCCATTTCATTTATTTGATTATGCTTTACTGTTCTTAGCACTTCTTTTATTGCAGGCACCTGCTGCAATGATTTCTTCAGCTGGATTAAGTCTCTGGCATTAACATTGCCGAATGCTACTCTCCCGGCGAGCCGTTCAAGATCATAGACTTCTTTTAGCCGTTCTCTGAGATCTTCGCGTTCAAAATAGTGATCAAGCAAGGATTGGACCATTTGAAGACGGCTTTCGATTTCATTTTTAGACAGCAAAGGCCGATCGATCCATTGCTTGAGCATTCTTGCCCCCATTGCTGTTTTTGTCTCATCAAGCAGCCAGAGCAGCGACCCTTTTTTCCCTTTAGAACGGATCGTTTCCGTAAGCTCCAAATTGCGCTTTGAATACAAATCAATTTTCATGAAATCCTGCAGCTGATAGACTTTTACTTTTTGCAGATGATCAAGGCTTCTCTTTTGCGTTTTCTGCAAATAGTTGTGAAGTCTGCCGAAGGTTTCTTTTAATCTCTCATCTTCAAGGTGGCCAATAATCGCTTCAAATTTCTCTGTGCCCGCATCGATTTCAAACGAAACGGTCACTCTGGATCTTTCGGCGATTTTTTTTAAATATGATTCAGGAAAATCTGGATGCACGACTAATTCCTTTGCACCCAGAGAATACATTTCATTAATGATGTCATCAAGATGGTTTATTAATGTCACTTGGTTTTCACCAGTAGATAGATCTGTAACCGCGAAACCAAACTTAGAAGGAAATGCCGTTACGGATGCTAAGTAGTTATTCTCCCGCTCCTGCAGACCTTTCCCGTTCATAACTGTTCCAGGTGTGATCAGCTGGACAACCTCCCGGCGGACTACACCTTTCGCCTGCTTTGGATCTTCTGTTTGTTCACATATGGCAACCTTGTAGCCTTTTTCAATTAATGATTCTATATATCCGGGAGCAGAGTGATAAGGTACACCGCACATTGGAATACGTTCGGCTCCCCCGCCATCTCTGCTCGTTAATGTTATTTCAAGTTCAGCAGATGCTCTTTTGGCATCTTCAAAAAACATTTCATAAAAATCGCCTAAACGAAAAAATAAAAAGGCATCCTGATACTCTGCCTTTATTTTTAAATATTGCTGTATCATCGGCGTATATGTAGCCATTGTAATCCCCCATTGCATTTGCGTACGTTTCAAAACAAACTTTATTATAACATACATAGGGGATTTTTTGCTTTGGCGAATCCCGGAAGGTTGTCCCAGAAATAGCATGTGAATTATAGTGATTATTATTAAAGGCTGTTTTTCGAACAGATTGTTGTTTTCGATTATAAATGTTGTCCGTTCCTTTCCACTATAGGAACTTGCTTTCCGCAGTCCGGTGTGAGACTCCTCTGCATGCCTGCAGGGTCTCCCATTTCGCTCTATTTCCAGCAGGAGTCAAGTTCCTGCAGCGTAGATGCACTTATGGGTTTAAACATATCTGTTCTAATAACAACAATTTACGAAAAGAGCATTTAAAAAAAGAAAAACCAGGAAGATAATTCTCCCTAGTTTCCTCTTATTCTTCGTCTCCGCCTACTAAAAATTCCGGATTCAGATCTTCAAACTCATCATCGAGATCTTCTTCCCAGTCTTCATCCGCTTCAGCAAAGGCTTCTGTATTAATTGCGACAACGACCTTTGTCTCACCGACCACTTCCGCCAAAAACTCACGCTCAGCAGAAACAACAACCTTGCTTCCGTTTGGAGAAATATTGACCTCCATGCAATTTGGCTGCTGCATCACTTTTGCGATGACTTCATGCTCATCGTCCAAAAAGTTGTTATCTTTATATTTCAACTTAATGACGTCTACATAAGAAACTTTTTCTGTGACAACTTCTGTTTTCGTATTATCAGCATACGAATACCATACATTGATGTCGTAAGTACCTTCAACCTCGACTGTTTTCCCAACCTTTTTTGCATCATATTTATGGTTGATCAACCAGCCTCCTAGAATGCTTGTTGGTTTTTGCGAAGGAGCAATGCTGTGCGTGGATTGAGTAAACTTCTTGCCTTTCGCAACTATCGCTTTCGTAATTATTTCTCTGTATTCAGCCATTCGTACATACCCTCCTCAATCAATCTTCATTTAATCCTATGCTGGGCTAGTATGGTTTGTGCTACTAATATAAAGGAATAAATAATATGTTCCACCAATACATGAATCGGTATAGTTCATTGTATGCGTGTACGCCCAGATATGTGCCTAAATTTTGAAAAGAAAAAGCGGAATTGTCCGGTAATCTCAGTTGGGCACTAAGGTTTTGGCAGCAAAGGCTGTTTTTGCCTTTGCTGCCGGGTTCAGAGGTTACTATGATTATTTAGAACATAGTTCAATTAAATATTTATTTGTAGATTTGATTGTGTTTTCGGCTGTTGGAGATAACTGCGGAAGAATAAATCATAGTGCGCTCTTTATCGGGAATAATTATTTTAAAAGAAACTGCAGATTTGCTCTCTTAATGAAATAAAAAAACACACTGCTTTGAACAGTGTGCTCCTCTTTTAATGACAGGCTGAACCTGGTGAGTTATTTAGTTTTGAACCTGTTTCACCGCTTAACAGATTTCCGCCGGTTGTGCGGATGATTTCATCTGTCACATGGTTTGAAATCGTGACTGCAATCAATTGAAGCAAATCGTTCACTTCAACTTGAGATTCTTTGAATTCCTGAATAATTGGAAGTTCATCTAATTCCGCCTGAATTTTATCGATTTTGTCTTCTACCTGCTTCAGTGCTTCCTGCTTGCTGTAATGCTGGAAGTTAACAGCTTGTTTTTGAAGACTCTTGATGCTTGCTACTTTTTCGCGGATTTTTTGGTTCTCATTGATTTGTGCTTCCGCTTTTTTGAAAAACTCAACTTCTTTCGTATCAGCAACCATTTGTGCTAATTCACGGGCTTTTGCTACGATTTCTTCTTTAGTATATAATGACATCCCCTATTTCACCTCTATCGCTTCTTCTACCATTTCCCCATCTAAAGACCACGTTTTTGCTTTGTTTATTTTCACTTTAACAATTTGGCCGACAGCAGACTTTGGACCTTTAAAGTTTACAAGTTTGCTTTTTGTTGTATAGCCTGCAAGTACTTCCGGGTTATTTTTGCTTTCCCCTTCTACAAGTACTTCTACAACCTGACCTTCGTATTCCATCATTTTTTTAGCTGAAATTTCTTTTACAAGATCATTCAGCTTTTGAAGACGTGCTTTCTTTACTTCCATTGGAACATTATCCTGCATTTTCGCTGCAGGCGTCCCTTCACGCGGAGAGTAAATGAACGTATAGGCACTGTCGAATTCAACTTCACGGTACATAGACAGCGTTTCTTCAAATTGCTCATCTGTTTCATTTGGGAAGCCTACAATGATATCAGTAGTCAAAGAAGCCGTTGGAATCGCTTCCTTAATTTTTTTCACTAATGTCATATATTTTTCCCGGTCATATTTGCGTGCCATCAGCTTCAGGATCTCAGAGCTTCCTGACTGAACAGGCAAATGAATATGATCAAGCAGGTTGCCGCCTTTAGCAAGCACCTCAATCAGATGATCATCAAAATCACGCGGGTGACTTGTTGTAAAGCGGACACGGGCTACATCGATTTTGCGGATTTCATCCATTAAATCGCCTAGGCCGTATGAAATGTCCTCAAAATCTTTCCCATAGGCGTTTACATTCTGGCCAAGGAGTGTAATTTCCTTATATCCGCCGGCAGCAAGCTGACGTACTTCCTGAATGATTTCCTCAGGGCGTCTGCTTCTTTCTTTTCCGCGTGTATATGGAACGATGCAATACGTACAGAATTTATCACAGCCAAACATGATATTGACCCATGCTTTGACATTTCCTTTACGCTCTCTGGGAAGGTTTTCGATAACGTCCCCTTCTTTAGACCAAACTTCGATGACCATTTCTTTTGACATGTATGCGTCTTTTAGAATATTAGGCAAGCGGTGAATGTTATGCGTTCCAAAAATCATGTCAACATGCTGATGTTTTTTCATGATTCTTGTGACAACTGATTCTTCCTGCGACATACAACCGCAAACACCGATTAATAACCCTGGTTTTTCTCTTTTTAGAGACTTAAGATGACCGATTTCACCAAATACTTTGTTTTCTGCATTTTCACGGATGGCACATGTGTTCAGGAGAATCACATCTGCATCTTCTGTTGTGTTCGTAGCTTCATAGCCGAGTGCCATGAAAATTCCAGCCATGACTTCAGTATCGTGCTCGTTCATTTGACAGCCATACGTGCGGATCAGAAATTTCTTTCCGTTCCCAAGGCCTCTGAACTCTTCTGAAATGCTGAAATCATTTTGGTATTTCACTTCCTCTTTTCCGCGCTTTTTAGCATCCTTTAAGGAAGGCGGCATATAAACGGCTTGGAAATACTTACTGTAGTCCTTTTCGGATTTTTTGTCCGCCGGATTTACCTGTGTATTTTCCAAACGCTGCTTTTCATTCATGTAAAACAGTCTCCTTTCAAGCCCTTCTAACCCTACTCTCCAAGTGAGAGTATACCAATTTTATAGTATATATGTTCTTAATGAACAAAACAATATAGAAATCAAGAAAGGACTTACATCTATAGTAAATGAAACGGGTAAAAAAGAAAAGCGGAGTCTCCCGCATAGCCCAGTCATTTTGAGCTTTTAGAGCTCCAAAAAAGAGAGGCCGAAGCCTCTCTTTCCATTACTTCTACTACAAAATGTTTAACTCTTTTGCAGCTTTTTCAAAGATATCTAAAGCTTTCTGAAGCTCTTCTTTTGAATGCTCAGCCGTTACGATTGTGCGGACACGTGCCTGTCCTTTTGCCACAGTCGGGAATGCAATCCCCTGTGCAAAGACGCCATATTCTCTGAGTTTATCAGAGAATTGATGAGACAGTGCTTCATCGCCCACGATGACAGGCGTTACTGGTGTTTCACTTTTACCTGTATCAAAACCGAGATTTTCAAGGCCTTTTTTGAAGAATTTTGCGTTATCCCAAAGCTTATCAATCAGCTCAGGCTCTTCTATAAGAACGTTGATCGCCTCAATACAGGCAGCTGTTACTGCTGGAGGATGAGATGTACTGAATAAAAATGGACGTCCTTTTTGAATTAAGTAATCAATCAGTGTACGCGTACTTGCTACATACCCTCCCAGTACACCAACCGCTTTACTTAATGTCCCAACCTGAATATGTACACGTCCGTCAAGACCGAAATGGTTGACTGTGCCGCGGCCGTTTTGTCCAAGTACACCTGAAGCATGTGCATCGTCAACCATAACAAGTGCATCGTACTTTTCGGCAAGTTCAACAATTTCAGGAAGCGGTGCAATATTTCCATCCATCGAAAATACGCCATCTGTTACGATTAAACGGACTCTGTAGTCTGCTGATTCTTTTAACGCTCTTTCTAAATCTGCCACATCAACGTGGTTATATACTTTGCGTGCAGCCTTTGTTAAACGGATGCCATCGATAATTGAAGCATGGTTGAGAGAATCTGAAATCACTACATCTTCTTTTGTCAAAATAGAAGAAAGCACACCCTGGTTTGTTGTAAAGCCTGATTGAAACACAAGTGCAGCTTCTGTATGCTTAAATTCAGCAAGCTTCGTTTCAAGCTCTTCATGCATGGTAAAAGTGCCGGCAATCGTTCTTACCGATCCGGTTCCCGCTCCAAATTTCTCAGCAGCTTTGATTGATGCTTCTACCAGTCTAGGATGAGTTGTTAAACCTAAATAATTGTTAGATGATAACTGAATTAATTCTTTCCCATCTATGACAACTTTTGAAGCCTGGTCTGACTCGAGCGGAATCAGCGTCCGGAATGTTCCTTGCTGTTTCATTTCATCAAGTTCTGCCTGCAAATATTCAAAACCTTTCATCATAGCCCCTCCATTTTCATTTTAATTTTTCATATTAACAGTCAGTAAAATCTCCGCTTTTATGGTTATGTATATTGTTTTGAAAACTGAGGCGGGTTTACTGCCGGTAACAGCTTATCAACAGGGGGATGAATCTCCCCTGCCGGAAAAATACATTATGGGTGTAATACGACTTTACCACATTTTCCTTCGATCATTAAATCGAAGCCTTTTTTGAAATCATCTAAAGAAAAATGATGAGTAATCAGCGGCGTTACATCAACTTGCCCTGATTTTAAAAGTCTTGAAACCTGCTGCCATGTTTCGTACATTTTTCTGCCTGTAATTCCTTGTACCGTGATTCCTTTAAAAACGATGTCATTGGTGATATCCAGTTCAACCGGACGGACAGGGAGGCTCAGGATCGAAACACGCCCGCCATTTGTGACCATTTTGAAACCTTGATCCATCGCAATTGGGTGGCCTGACATTTCACAGACCACATCCACTCCGTTGCCGTCTGTTAATTCATTGATTCTCGCCAAAGGATCCTCATTTTTTGAATTAATGACCGTTGTTGCTCCCATTTCTTTTGCTAAATTTAAACGGTAATCGTTCAAATCAAGCGCAATCACCTGGGATGCTCCCGCTGCTTTTGCAACTCCGACAGCCATAATCCCAATTGGGCCGCATCCGATGACAGCAACACTTTTTCCTGCAACATCACCTGCTAAAACAGTGTGCACCGCATTTCCCATCGGTTCTTGAATGGATGCTACATCAAACGGCATTTCTTTTGGATTTTTCCAAAGGTTCCCTGCTGGCAAAGACACATACTCTGCAAAGCATCCGTCTGTATCCACACCAATAATTTTCGTGTTTTTACAAATATGATACTGTCCTGTTAAACATTGAGGACATTCATAGCAGACTAAATGAGTTTCAGCGGAAACAAAATCTCCGATTTCAACGCTTGTTACTTTATTTCCTATTTCAACAACTTCTCCAGAAAATTCATGGCCAAATACATAAGGCGGATTCACTCTGCTTTCCGACCAAGCATCCCAAGTATATATATGAACATCTGTACCGCAGATTGAAGTTGCTTTTACTTTGATTAAGACTTCATTTTCTTTAATCTGAGGGATGTCTACCATCTGAAGCTCAGCACCAAAGCCTCTGTGGTGCTTAACGATTGCTTTCATTTTTCCATTCACAATGAACACTCCTTGTTCCAAAAACCATCTGATTTTATGAGTATATATGAAATTTTATCATCCAAAAATAATGGTGTAAAGGAGACTGTCCACCCTGTGTAGACGTTTGAACGCATGAAAAAAAAACTCAATTTTTTTTTTATAAATCGTAAAGTCAGGCAATAAAAAAACGCCTATCATTAAGATAGACGTTTTTCCCATTACATAAACTCTGAAAGCAGTTCGTTGAATTTCTCTTCACTGATTTGCAGATCAGCGTGTGATAAAGGTGTTTCACTGTAGTTATGAACAAGCTCCTGATAAGAAGGCTGATTCTTGTTCTGATAAATCAAACCAGTAACAAGTCCGTTTTTCTCCATCAGCGTCTGCATGGCGGTCATGCGGTTAGATGGATCATACCCTTCAATATCACTCAGCTTTGTAAGATTTTCTTTAAACCAGTCATATGTGTTGATTTTGTTGTAAGTGACACATGGACTGAAAACATTGATTAATGAGAATCCTTTATGATTGATTCCTGCTTCAATGATGGAAGTTAAATCTTTCAAATCAGTTGAGAAGCTTTGTGCTACAAACGTTGCTCCTGCCGTAAGGGCCATCTCCATCACTGATAAAGAGGATTCAATTGAACCTTTAGGCGTGCTCTTCGTTTTGAAGCCGACATCACTTCGCGGAGACGTTTGGCCTTTAGTTAATCCATAAATTTGATTGTCCATTACGATATAAGTGACATCAATGTTTCTTCTGATTGCGTGAATCGTATGGCCCATTCCAATGGCAAATCCGTCGCCGTCACCGCCAGATGCAATAACGGTCAAATCTTTATTCGCCATTTTTACACCTTGTGCGATTGGAAGCGAACGGCCATGAATGCCGTGGAAACCGTAAGCGTTAATATAACCCGAAATACGTCCTGAACATCCAATCCCGGAAACTACAGCAAGCTGATCCGGTTCGAGTCCTGCGTTTGCAGCAGCACGCTGAATCGCCGCTTGTACGGAGAAGTCTCCGCAGCCAGGACACCAGTTAGGCTTTACATTGTTTCTAAATTCCTTAAACGTCGCCATTTAGAACAACTCCTTGCATTTTGAATGAACTTCATGCGGCAAGAGCGGATTTCCGTCATATTTAAGAATACTGGAAATTTTCTCTGCATGACCAACATTCATTTTTATTAGGCTTGCGAGCTGTCCAGTTGCATTATTTTCAACAACTACAACCTTTTTAGCTGCCTTCACAAGCGGAAGCATCTCATCAGCCGGGAATGGGTGAAGCAGACGGACGTGAGCATGATTTACCTTTACACCGTCTTCTTCAAGGCGTATCATCGCTTCTTCAATTGTGCCTCTAGTAGAGTTGAACCCTACGAATAATACATCCGGCTCAGGGTGAGTCAGATTTTGATGGACAGGTGTGTCAAAACGCATATCAGACAGCTTCCGCAGACGTTTGTCCATCTGTGCTTTCCGGTTCGTTGCCACCTCAGAAGGTTTGCCGGTTTCATCATGTTCAACCCCTGTAACATGGTGTATGCCGTTTTTCATGCCTGGCACTACACGAGGTGAAACGCCATCTTCTGTTACTTCAAATCGTTTAAAGTATCCTTTGTTTTCAATCTCAGGCAGCTCGCCGCCCTGTACAAGCTTTCCTCTTCGGATTTGGATTTTATCATATTGAAGCGGTTCTACCGTCTGTTTTCCAAGTGACAGCTGAAGATCTGTCAGCAAAATAACAGGACATTGATATTCTTCCGCTAAATTGAAAGCTTCGATTGTATCGTAAAATGCCTCTTGAACCGTGCTGGGCGCCATCACGATTTTCGGAATTTCTCCATGTGTTCCGTAAATCATCGCCATTAAATCAGATTGTTCCTGTTTCGTTGGAAGTCCTGTACTTGGTCCTCCGCGCTGCGTATCAATAATGACAAGCGGCTGCTCCGTAATACCTGAAAGCCCGATTGCTTCCATCATCAGAGACAGTCCCGGTCCTGCAGAAGCCGTTAATGTGCGTGTGCCCGCATAGTTTGCACCTATTGCCATCGTACAAGCCGCAATTTCATCTTCCGTTTGAATGACAGTTCCGCCGAAATCAGGCAGCTTCTTAATAAGATATTCCATGATTTCAGAAGCAGGTGTAATTGGATAGGCAGCCATGAAACGTGCTCCGCCCGCCACTGCGCCGAGTGCGATTGCATCGTTGCCGATCATGAACATGCGTTTCCTGCCGTCTGCTTTTTCAAGATACATATCATCACGGTCAAAGTTGAGTTCTTGTTTCATATAAGTTGAGCCTTTTTCAATGGCTTCTAAATTCTTTTCAACAATTTGCTGGCCTTTTTTGCCGTATATCTCCTGCACAACATTTTGAAATTGTGCTGTTCCAAGATCAAGCACAGCACTGGTTGCGCCGATTGCAACCATATTTTTCATCAGTGATGTGCCTAACTCTGTCGCAATCTGTGTAAATGGAACAGAATACAATACTGCGCTGCAATCATCAGGTATGACCGGATTAAATTTTGAATCTGCAATAACAAGACCGCCCTTGCGGAGTTCATATACGTTCACATCGATTGTTTCCTGATCAAAAGCTACTAATATATCAAGATCGTCAGAAATGGCACGAACTTGAGTTGTACTGACACGGATTTTATTATTTGTATGACCGCCTTTAATTCGAGATGAGAAATGACGGTATCCATATAAATAATAGCCCATTCTGTTTAATGCAATTGAAAACACTTCTCCGGTACTTTCGATACCTTCACCTTGCTGTCCCCCAACTTTCCATGAAAGTTGACTGATCATGTGCCTTACACCCCTTCTTAAGAAACACTCATATATTTTTTGCTCTAATTTAGAGCTCTTACACACGTTATAAATATTGTTAGAATATGTACTAAACGTTTACAATTGTAGAACGAACATGAGAAAAAAACAAGCGTTTAAAGGAAATAAACATGTTTTCCGGGTTATTTTTTTGATTTTTGAGAATTTTATATTCATTCATTCCTTTAACCCTAATATGCAATAGCAGCCTTGAACTAAAAAGGAATGGATTCAGCAAAATTTTTATACATGAATTTTTCAACCTGGCTTTCTGAATAATGCTTCAAGAGCGTATTTAACAAGTAAGGATATTGTTCATACCCTTCAAGCCCTTCAATCGTTTCATCTATCCCGTCAAAATCAGATCCAAAACCAACTGCATTTTCTCCTGCAAGTCCGCATACGTAATCCAAGTGATTAAGAAGATGCTTCATGGAAGCAAGCGGGCGGGAAGATGTGAATTGCGGAACGAACGTTATGCCGATCAGCCCTTTTTTGGCAACAATTGCTTTAATTTGATCGTCTCTTAAATTTCTTGGATGCGGACAAAGTGCATACGAATTTGAATGACTCGCAATCGGATGGTCTGCAAGCTGAATCACATCCCAAAAGCTTCGTTCAGAAAGATGTGATAAGTCTGTCCACATATGATAATGATTTAGTTTCTCGACAACATGCTTACCATAAAAGGATAGACCTGCATTTCTCGTCTCAAGCGCTCCATCAGCCAGTAAATTGGCAAAGTTCCAGGTAAGACCAGCGGATCTGACTCCAAGCTGCTGAAAAATGGATAGAAGGCTTAAATCATGGCCAATTGGCTCGCAGCCTTCAAGAGTCAAGATGGCTCCAATCTCGTCATCCTTTAGACCAAGAAGATCCTGTTTTGTCCGAATATGTATCATCTTTTCATATCCATTGATTATCCGATCGAAAAAAATGGAGGCCTGAGCAAAAGCAGCTTCTAATTTATTCGTGACTTCCACAGGTATAAAGATGGCAAAGCATTGGACTTTTGCTCCGAACTGAAAAAGCTTTTCAATGGTAATATGCAGATTCAGATCATTCCATTCACTAATTTCCGGCCTGCGCCACAATTGATAGAGCAAATCACAATGAGCATCGAAAATTCGCACGTCAGCATCTCTCCTAAAGAAAAATAAGGGGCTGTGTTCGAAAAAAAGATTGCATTAGATATAATGATCAGATTCTTTGATTTTTTCTATATGTAAAAAAATTCGTGACCTATGATGGAATGCAAAGTGCATAGATTGTTGTTTTTGATTATAAATTGTTGTCCGTTGCTTTCCGCTGCAATCCACTTATAGTTTTAAACAAATCTAGTCTATTAGCATTAAAGTTTAGTGCATTATGAAAGATCCAAATAAAACAAACCTGTTTGCGTGACCCGCAAACAGGTTGATCATTTTGTCTATTTAACGTGGCTCAATAATTAATTTAATGGCCGTACGCTCTTCTCCATCGATGAGAATATCCGTAAAGGCAGGAATACAGATTAAATCTACACCGCTCGGGGCAACAAACCCTCGGGCAATAGCTACTGCTTTTACAGCTTGGTTAAGTGCTCCAGCTCCAATTGCCTGGATTTCGGCAGCGCCTCTTTCACGCAGGACACCTGCTAGTGCTCCCGCTACAGAGTTAGGATTGGACTTTGCTGAAACTTTTAATATTTCCATTTCTAGTATCCCCCTTATTTTTCAATAGATCGTGAATGTACGTTGGATCATGCCTTATTAGATCTGTTCGGAGGGCCCATCCCCTTTATGAAGCCTTCTGAACCTCTTTCACAGCCATTCCATTGATACTATATTCACTAGAGGGAACTAGTATTCCTGCTTGTTTTACTATTTTTTCTAAAATTTCTAAATATATATTCTATTCAAAAAACATATGATCATCATTAATTAAAATGCGGTCAATTTTTACAGCTTTGCCGGTTTTATCTTGAACATCAATGACGACAGCACTCAGCTGCGCCTTGCCTTCCGTGACTTCAAAACGCACAGGGAGGCTTGTCAGGAAGCGTTTTATGACAGCATCCCTTTCGACTCCCAGAATGCCATCATAAGGTCCAGTCATGCCCACATCTGTAATAAAAGCTGTCCCTTGGTCAAGGATTCTCTCATCTGCCGTTTGAACATGAGTATGCGTTCCGACAACAGCGGTTACTCTCCCATCCAAATACCAGCCCATAGCCTGCTTCTCACTCGTTGCTTCTGCATGAAAATCGACAAAAATAATAGACGTTCTCTTTTTTGCTTCTTCAATCAGCTCATCTGCTTTTTTAAATGGACAATCGATCGGCGCAAGGAACGTGCGTCCCTGCAGATTAATCACTGCGATTTCTTTGCCATCGCATGTTATATATGTAATGCCCTTACCAGGAGTGCCTTCAGGAAAATTCGCAGGCCGAATCAAGTTAGAGTAATTATCAATGAATTCAAAGATCTCCCGCTTATCCCATGTATGGTTCCCCATTGTAACGACCTGAGCCCCAGCCTGATTAAGCTCGTGAAAGATCTTTTCAGTAATCCCTTTTCCGTGTGCCGCATTCTCTCCGTTTACAATCGTCAGGGACGGTCTATATTTTCGTTTCAGCTTTGGCAAATACTCTTTAATCATATCTCTACCTGGAGATCCGACTACATCTCCTACAAATAATAATTTCATGCTTCAATTAAACCTTCTCTCAAAATAGTGTATGTTTACCCTTAAGTTTTGCACAGTTTGCAAAAAAAATAAAGCGATGCAGAAGGCATCGCTTTATTTCGCATATTCAACAGCTCTTGTTTCACGGATAACTGTTACTTTAATATGACCTGGGTAATCTAATTCTTCTTCAATCCGCTTGCGGATGTCCCGTGCTAAACGGTGTGCCTGAAGATCATCAATCGTATCAGGTTTTACCATGATACGCACTTCACGGCCTGCCTGAATGGCGAAGGATTTTTCAACGCCTTCGTAAGATTCAGAAATCTCTTCAAGCTTTTCTAAGCGGCGAATATAGTTTTCGAGCGTTTCGCTTCTTGCGCCGGGACGTGCTGCAGATAAAGCATCTGCTGCCGCGACCAGAACGGCAATAACCGAAGTAGCCTCCTGATCGCCATGATGCGAAGCAATACTGTTGATGACAACAGGGTGTTCCTTATACTTCGTAGCAAGTTCAACCCCAATTTCAACATGGCTTCCTTCTACTTCATGGTCAATCGCTTTACCGATGTCATGCAGTAAACCTGCACGCTTGGCAAGAGTGACATCTTCACCCAGTTCTGCAGCCATGAGTCCTGATAAATAAGCGACCTCCATGGAATGCTTTAATACATTTTGACCATAGCTCGTTCTGAACTTCAGACGGCCCATAATCTTGATTAAATCTGGATGAAGCCCGTGAACACCAACTTCAAATGTTGTTTGCTCACCAACCTCGCGGATGTACTCATCAACCTCACGGCGTGATTTTTCAACCATTTCTTCAATACGTGCTGGATGGATGCGTCCATCTTGAACAAGCTTGTCTAGGGCAATTCTGGCTGTTTCCCTGCGGATTGGATCAAATCCAGATAAAATAACTGCTTCTGGAGTATCATCAATAATGAGGTCAATACCAGTCAATGTTTCAAGCGTTCTGATGTTACGCCCTTCACGACCAATGATGCGGCCTTTCATTTCATCATTTGGAAGGTTAACGACAGATACCGTAGTTTCAGCTACATGGTCTGCAGCACAACGCTGGATTGCAAGGGAAAGAATTTCTTTCGCTCGTTTATCCGCTTCTTCTTTCGCACGGTTTTCGCTTTCTTTAACAGTTACAGCGATGTCATGCGAAAGTTCATTTTCAACCTTTTCGAGAATGATCTGCTTTGCCTCTTCACGAGTCAAGCTGGAAATACGTTCAAGCTCTGATTGCTGTTTACGCACCATCTCGTCCACTTTGCTTTCCATCTCTTCAATATGCTGTTGTCTTTCATTTAGAGAATCTTCTTTTTTCTCAAGCATGTTCTCGCGCTTGTCTAAAGATTCATCCTTACGATCAAGATTCTCTTCTTTTTGTAATAAGCGATTTTCTTGTTTTTGCAGCTCATTTCGTCGTTCACGAATTTCTTGCTCTGCTTCTGTCCGAAGCTTGTGAATATCATCCTTTGCCTCAAGCAACGCTTCTTTCTTCGTTGCTTCAGCATCACGCTTCGCATCTTCAAGAATTTGCTCAGCAGTACCTTTCGCACCGGCAATTTTCGCTTCTGCAATGGATTTACGAACAAAATAGCCAACAACTGCACCGACGATTAGGCCAAGCAAAATGGAGATGATCATTGTAATGGGATCCATCATTTCACCTCCTCTTGCTATGAACTTGTTTCTTGCTAGATTTAAGTGTCGGCATGTATATTGCATAACGTTCTTCAACATACAGCACAAAGCTTAAGGGTTTCATGGAGACCTTGCAGCATCTGCTGCACAAATCAACATTTGCTTTCATAGTGCCTCGCTAAAAGTTCTAACAAAATAATAATACACCCTAATTGTAAATGTGTGAAATTTTCTTGTCAAGCCTGTCATTCTGGCGTTTTTAATGCAATTGGGAATTTTCAGGTATTGCCTTACATTTCTTGAACAGGAAAAGTCAGGATTGTCTATCGGTTGTATCGTGGATTTTGACTTCTCATATACAAAAAAGAGGCGATAATCGCCTCTTTTTAATCTTCCAGTAAATCTAATTCTTCTTGACCATCAGGAGCAACGGCAACTTCATCAAGCCCGTAGTGGCTGCGGATCTTTTCCTGAATCTCTAAGCGGATGCTAGGATTCTCTTTAAGGAAGATCTTTGCGTTTTCTCTTCCCTGGCCTAAACGCTCCTCATTGTACGAATACCATGAACCGCTCTTTTGAACAATATCAATTTCTGTTCCCAGATCGATGATTTCGCCTTCTTTAGAGATTCCTTCTCCGTACATAATGTCGACCTCTGCAACACGGAAAGGAGGTGCAACTTTGTTTTTGACAACTTTGATTTTCGTTTTATTTCCGACCATCTCATTGCCCTGTTTTAATGTTTCGGCACGGCGCACCTCTAAACGTACAGAAGAATAAAACTTCAGCGCGCGTCCGCCTGGAGTTGTTTCAGGATTACCGAACATAACTCCTACTTTTTCACGGATTTGGTTAATGAAAATGGCAATTGTTTTTGATTTGCTGATTGCTCCGGATAATTTACGCAATGCCTGAGACATAAGACGCGCCTGCAAGCCTACGTGAGCATCTCCCATTTCGCCTTCGATTTCAGCTTTTGGAACTAAAGCTGCTACAGAGTCAATGACCAGAATATCCACTGCTCCGCTTCGAACAAGTGCTTCTGCAATTTCAAGCGCCTGCTCTCCGGTATCCGGCTGTGAAAGAAGAAGTTCATCTATATTTACACCCAGCTTTTGAGCATATACAGGATCAAGGGCATGCTCTGCATCTATAAATGCAGCCTGTCCTCCCTTTTGCTGTACTTCTGCAATCGCATGAAGGGCAACTGTCGTTTTACCTGAGCTCTCAGGTCCATATATTTCTATAATTCTTCCACGGGGATATCCGCCAACCCCAAGTGCTGTATCAAGTGCAAGTGAACCGCTTGGAGATGTAGAAATCTTCCGGTCAGTCTGTTCACCGAGTTTCATAATTGAACCTTTACCAAATTGCTTTTCTATTTGTTTCAGTGCCATATCTAAGGCAGCTTGACGATCGCTCACTGAGTTTCCTCCTTTAGTTATCAACCTATTAATAATATACCTTTTATTCGAACGTTTGACAAGTAAAAAACGAACATTTATTCGGTTTTTTTACAGGCAATAACAGACTGAAAATTCTCTTTTCTCTTAAAGAAAATAAAATTTTGCTGCCTATTAAACAGCTAAAATACTAAATTGTCTTTTTGCCGGGGTTTCAAACGCAGAACTTATAAAAAGGCTGTTTTCGCATATATTGTTGTTTTTGATAATAAATATGCTCGTTCCCTTCCGCTCCAGTTAAGATTATTAACATTTAGTCTAAAAACATCTAAGTTTACGAAAAGAGCCTATAAAAAAGAAAAATACAGCTTATTCCGCTGTATTTTCCAATAGGGTTTTTATAAGCAAGTGACAGCCATATTTCACTGTGCGCCTGCGAATGGCGTTGCGGCTGCCTGCAAGATGAAGGAGAACGGTCTTTGTCGGCTGACCAATACATGCCAGTCCGATATAGACGGTTCCAGGTTTTTTCCCTTCAACAGGATCTTCCCCCGCAATGCCGGTAAAACTTATCCCGATATCACTATTTGTCAGCTTCCTGATTTGTTCAGCCATTTCTTTGGCACATTGTTCACTGACAGCCCCGTGCTGATCAAGCGTTTCTTTAGATACTTTTAATATGGATTGCTTTACTTCATTTGTGTAGCAGACAATTGTACCTTTAAAGACATCCGATGTTCCTTTAACGGCTGTCAGCTGATCTGAAAAAAGCCCTCCAGTTAAACTCTCAGCTGCTGAAATCGTCATGTTGCTTTGTCTGAGATGTCTCAGCACTTCATCAGCCAGAGTTGTCTGGTCATATCCGTAGAAAAAACCGCCAACTCTGCTGTTTATTGTTTTCTCCATTTCATTTATAAGCCGCACAGCCTCAGCTTCTTGCTGATGGCGGGCCGTCAATCTGAGTGTTACTTCCCCGTCACCCGCAAGCGGTGCAATGGTTGGATTGGTTTGAGCATCGATCAAATCCTGGATATCTGTCTCAAGCTGCGATTCGCCTATGCCGAAATAGCGGAGTACCCTGGATATAATTTTATCATTCTGGCCAAGCTTCTCCCTGAAGTAGGGAAGCCCGTACTTTATAAACATTGGTTTCATTTCGCTTGGAGGGCCAGGCAGCAGCATATAAATCCGGTCATCCGCTTCTATTGCCATTCCAGGCGCCATTCCGTGCTCATTTTTCAATACATGCGAATCCTCAAGGATCCAAGCTTGTTTTTTATTGTTTTCAGACATGCTTCTATTTACTGTAACAAAATAGTCTTCAATGCTGTGAAGGGCCTCTTCATCCGTGACAAGCTTTTTGCCCAGAATATTCGCGATTGTTTCTTTCGTTAAATCATCTTTAGTCGGTCCAAGACCGCCTGTAAAAATAATAATGTTCGAACGCTCTTTTGCAATCTTTACTGCCTGCTCAAGTCTTGCGGGATTATCACCGACAACCGTGTGATAATAGACATTAAGACCATTTTCAGCCAGCTGCTGAGATAAGAACTGGGCATTGGAGTTAACAATTTGCCCGAGAAGCAATTCTGAGCCTACTGCGATAATTTCTGTTTTTGACGTCATGCAAACTCCCCCTGTGAATGAAGAATTACTTGGAATTCAGTAATGCGGCTTTGTTTTTTGCAAAGTAGTCCCATCCTGAATAAACCGTAAAGAATAATGCTACCCATAATGCGATGTCTGCAAACGGGAATGAGATGAAGACAAATGGAATGTTGTGCAAAAGAAGGGCTGATATCGCGATAATCTGAGCCCATGTTTTAATTTTTCCGAGCATGTTGGCTGCAACTACTTCACCTTCGCCGGCAAGCACAAGACGCAAACCTGTAACAGCGAATTCACGGCTGATGATGATAATCACGATCCAAGATGGTGCAAGTCCAAGCTCAACTAAGATAATTAACGCTGCAGATACAAGCAGTTTATCGGCAAGCGGATCTAAAAACTTCCCTAAGTTTGTCACCATATTTAGCTTACGTGCATAATAGCCGTCTACCCAGTCCGTTGTAGACGCTATAATAAATAATATCGCTCCTGCCAGGTGTGCCGCTGGAATAGAAGCATCCCCGATATATAATGTGCCCCAGTCAAAAGGAGCGAGCATAATCACCATAAAAACTGGGATTAAGAGAATTCTTGAGATGGTAATGCGATTCGGTAAATTCATGTTTTTTCCTCCAGATTATAAAAGTATGTATCAGAAAATATAAAAGAAAGAAAAGCCATCTTGAAGATGACTTTACTCCTTAGTATATACAATCTGCATATCTTGTCTTACAGTTTTTTTAGGATCAATCTGATATTCCACAGGCTTTCCATTCACTTTAATTTCAGCAGCCGAAGCATTTCCGATGACGATAAATGCTTCTGTTTCATTCGTGAAGTCATGAGCCTCGGTTTGATCTTTCTTAAGCATGCCGCTGTAGAATTTTTTCCCTGAAGCATTTCGGATCTCAATCCAAGTCTGCCCTTTAGAGGTAACTTCGAGCTTGAATTCTTTGGCTTTTTTCAGCTCGTATACCGCTTTTCTGGCTGTCTTTTCTTTAAATGCAAGTTCAGAAGCCTGCTCTTCCGGTTTCTCCTCTTCAGGCTTTTCTTCTTTGGCTTTTTCATCAGCTGCCGCTTTCTCTTCCGGCTCTTTGGATTCAGAAGCATCTTCGCCATTATCAATTGAATCATATTCATTTTCGCCGTTTGAAATTTGCTGAGCCTGATCTTCCGTTTCTTTTGCACCATCCGGCTTGTCCTTTTGAACAAAAATCCAGATAACGACCGCTGCTAATAATACCAATACGATTATTAAGATCCTAGGCAAAATTTCCAAAGCCTTCGATGCTGACTTTGGCAGCTCTTTATGTGTTTTCACCCTTGAAAGCTCAGGAGTTTCCTCTGAATGAACAACCGGTATTTCATTCTTATGCTCATCGAAAATCCGGTCGGGATCAAGTCCAACTGTTTCAGCATACTGTTTAATAAATGCCCGCACATAGAAATTCCCCGGCATAACGCCGTAATTGCCTTCTTCAATTCCAATCAGATACCGCTTTTGAATTTTTGTCATTGCCTGGAGATCGTCAAGACTTAATTTCCGCTCTTCTCTCGCCTGCTTAAGTCGATTCCCTAGTTCACTCAACCATAACACCTTCCATATCTAAAAATCAAACCCGGAAAAACTTGATTCATCAAACATTTGAGGTCCAGATGCTTCCTCATATGTAATCTTTTCATCCGGATCGTTTCGAAGTTCAATTATATAGTCAAAATCATCAAGTGTATACTCTGTATTTTGTACAAACATATCAGGATGTTCGACAACTTTTGTAGCAGACAGCCTCATGATTTCTCTCACAAGCTGCAAATGTTTTTCAGAGCCTCTTCTTGTGGAAACAATCCCATCAATAATAAATACATTATCAACACTGTATTCATCTGCAATGAGCTGGCTTCTGATTGTCTGTTTTAATAAAGTTGAAGACACAAAAAGCCATCTTTTATTTGCACATACACTTGAAGCAACGATTGACTCTGTTTTACCGACGCGGGGCATGCCTCTTATTCCGATCAATTTGTGGCCTTCCTGCTTATATAATTCAGCCAGAAAGTCCACAAGCAGGCCAAGTTCGTCTCTGACAAAACGGAATGTCTTTTTATCATCTGCATCACGCTGTATGTATCTTCCGTGCCGGACTGCAAGTGTATCTCTTAATTTAGGCTTGCGCAATTTCGTTACTTTAATATGATCCATTGTATTTAAGATGGATTCCAGCCTCTGGATCTGCTCGTTATTTGAGCACTTAAGCAGCAATCCCCTGCGGCTGTCATCCACGCCGTTAATCGTCACAATATTTATAGAAAGCATCCCGAGAAGCGAAGAAATATCGCCAAGAAGTCCGGGACGGTTTTTTTGAATTTCATACTCTAAATACCATTCCTGCATCTCCAAAAAAGGACCCCCTTCAAAAACCAGGTCTATAACACCTATATCCTTATCATAAAGCATTTTGATGAAAGAGGAAAGAATAATTCCTTGACAATAAAAAAGGGGGTATGAGGACCTAGAATGCACTATTTAATTTTAAATTTTGAATGACGGCATTTATCATCAAAAACAGCAATCTATGCAAAAACAGACATAAAAAAAGAGAGGACCTTCGTCCCCCCTTTATTTCGTACCGTTATTTTCCACTAGCTTAACCATCATGTTTGCAATGGCATGCTGTTCCTCTTTAGAAGCTACGCTCCAAAGATCAGCAAGTACTCTTTCCTGATCATTTTTCGGATCAACCTGTTTTGCTAAGTAATCGCCGATTTCGTAAGCTAAGTCATTAACAGCTTCCGTTTTCATTCCATCTCCTTCAGCGTGGTGCAGACGATCGCCGAGGAAGTTTTTCCATGAATCCCAATTTTCTAAAACAGACATTATAACCCCTCCTAATTAAGTGGAATACAATGTTAGTTTGTCTTGCATGAACCGATTTATACGGATAGGCTGAGAAAAATTTATGTATGCCATCCGCCGTTTACAGAAAGCACTTGTCCTGTAATATAACTTGCGTGATTGGATGATAAAAACAAAACAGCGTCAGCTATCTCTTCAGGCTTTCCAATCCTGCCCAAAGGGATTTCATCCTTAAGATCAGCCAGGTCCTCCTCTGAAAAAGCCTGCAGCATGTCAGTTGCAACTGCTCCAGGTGCTATTGCATTAACCCTGATGCCGGAAGGAGCCAATTCTTTTGCAAGTGCCTTAACAAATGTATTTTGCCCTCCCTTAACCATGCTGTATAAGACTTCACACGAAGCACCGATTTCCCCCCAAATGGAAGAAATAACAATGATGCTGCCGCTTTTTTTTCTTACCATTTCAGGGATTAATTCTTTAGAAAGCATATATGGACTTGTAATTTGAAGCTGCACCATTTGACGGATTTCAGCGTCTTTTATATCCGTCATTAACCCGAAAAAACTCTTCCCGCTGTTTAAAACGAGCAGGTCTATCCCATGATCAAGCTGCTCGACAAGCCGTTTTACGCCTTCTTGATCTGAAAGATCCGCTTTTACCGGCTTGCAGACTGCCTCCGGTCCAAGTTCCTTAATAAGCTTTATCACGCTATCTTCATTCTTGTGATAATGCAGATACAATTGATAATTTTCCCCTGCGAGCTTTTGCGCGACAGCTTTTCCGATACCGCCGCTCGCACCTGTAATTAAAGCTGTTTTTTTCATTTTTTTCTCCTTATAGATAAAGGCTTTTCCTGTCCCAGATAAAAAAACATCCTTAAAAAGGATGCTTTACTTAGGTACTACTTGACAGACTGAAAATAATTGTTCATCAATCACTTCATTCAGCGTATGGTGAATATCATCATTTGTCAATTGTTCAAGCGTCGGTACAACATCAAACAAATTCATTTCGTTAAAAGAATAGCGTGTAAATTGGTTCGCAATGTATTCCGGTGAATTAATCGCTCTTAAAAAAGAACCGATTTTCTTTCTCTTGGCGTTCTCAAGACGTTCTGCTGGAATCCCGTTCTGTTTTGCCTTCAGCAGCGTGCTCTTTATTTCTTCAGCAAGCTGATCGGGCTGATCAGTATCTCCGCCTATCATCGCAAATCCAAAACCGCTCTCTTCTGTGTAATCAAAACTGAACGTGTCATCAATTAGGCCATTCTCATAGAGCTGAGTATAGGTGTCAGTGCTTTTCCCAAAAACCATATCAAGAATCAGGTTCATGCACAGTTCGTGTTTTAAAAGCTCTTCACCGGACCGGTCTGCCTGTTTCGCCTTCAGCCCGACTAAACATTTAGAAGATTGAACATTCATTTTGAGCTTTTCTAATGGTTTTGCTACAGTATCCGGTTCATCTACTTCAGCACGCTTGATTTCAGACTGAGGTTTAAACTCTTTTTTATCCTGATTTTCGCGGATTTGAGATAGAATTTGTTCAGGATCAATCGGGCCAACAACGAATAGCAGCATATTGCTTGGATGGTAAAACGTATTGTAGCACTCGTAAAGAAGGTCTTTCGTAATTTTGGAAATCGATTCAACGGTGCCGGCAATATCAATTCCTACCGGATGTTTATGAAACATGTTCTGAATGAGTCCAAAATAGAGTCTCCAGTCAGGATTGTCATCATACATATTAATTTCCTGTCCGATGATGCCTTTTTCTTTCTCAACCGATTTTTCAGTAAAATAAGGCTCCTGAACGAAATCGATGAGCGTTTCTAAATTTTTTTCAACATTTGACGTGCTTGAAAATAAGTAAGCCGTTCGTGTAAATGATGTAAAAGCATTAGAAGAGGCGCCCTGTTTACTGAAATCCTGAAAAACGTCGCCGTCTTCTTTTTCAAACAGCTTATGCTCTAAAAAGTGAGCGATCCCATCGGGAACTAATTTCATTTCATTTTGATCAAGAGGCACAAATTGATTATCGATCGAGCCGTATTTTGTTGTAAACGTTGCATATGTCTTATTAAACCCTTTTTTAGGAAGGACATATACATCCAATCCATTTTTCATTTTTTCATAAAAGAGCTCTTCCTGAAGCTGATCAAACTTTATGGATTTTGTCATTGTGCACCCTCCATTCCTTTTAAGAAATAGATCGTATCCAGCTGGATCTTTTTAGCCGCTGCGATGATTTCCTCTTTTGTTACCTTTTCAATTCCCTGCAGATATTTATCAAAAGGTTCATTAATATTGGAAATAACATTATGATAGAGAACCTCAACAGAGCCGTATGATGTATCGATTGTTTCAAGAAGCTGATTTTTAATGACGGCTTTAGTCTGATTGATATCTTTGTCTTCAAAATCTCCATTTTTCATTGCTTCGAGCTGCTCTTTAATAATCGTCACCGCCCGCTCGTAATTCGCAAATTCAATTCCTGACATAACCATTAAGAGTCCTTTATGACTCTCAACTCTGGATGCTGCATAGTAAGCAAGGCTTTCTTTTTCGCGGACATTAATGAAAAGCTTAGAATGCGAAAACCCGCCGAAAATGCCATTGAACACTTGCAGGGCATAATAGGATTGATCCCCATATGTGCAGTTAGTGCGGTAGCCGATGTTCAATTTACCCTGTTTAACATCCTGATCTTCAATCACTTCATTCGGCTCTCTAATCTCTTTTTCAGTAATAGATTTTTCTACAGCCTGATGGGCATTTTCATTAAAAGTGAAAAATCTTTTTGTATATTCACTGACTTCATCAGCCGATACATCTCCTACAACATACAAATCCATTTTATCTTCTTTTAATGCCTTTTTATAATACTCATACAAACTTGAAGAAGTAATTTTTTCAAGATGATCAATCTCTCCATTGACATGCAGGCGATACGGTTCATCTTTGCACATCTCCTGGACAAGTCTTAAATTGGAATACCTCATTTTGTCATCATATACAGCCTGGATGCGCTGTTTCAATGTGCGTTTTTCCTGATTAATAATTTCATCAGGGAAAGATTCTTCCTTTACTACAGGAGACAGAATGATTTCTGACAGCAGCTGAAGCGCTTTTTCAAGCAGGGGTGTCTGATCTGATAAAAAGCGTTCATTTGCAACTTCAATCCGGATCGAAATGATATGATGATCGCCTTTTTTAGATAAATCTACAAATAAAGTTGCTCCGTAAAGTTCATCAAGATGCTTTCTGAGCTCGGTGCTCGTCGGAAAAGATTTTGTTCCCCGCTGCAGCACATAAGGAAGCAGCGCTCTGAATGTGACATCCTCTTCGTTCAGCGGTGCAAGCATTTTAAATACAAGTGAATTTGTTTTAAATTTATTCGTTTGAACGGTATGCAATGTTAACCCATTAATTGATTCTATTTGTTCTTTTAAAAATTCCATTGTGACCCTCCTCGCGTGGCAGATTCCATTTTATTTTTTCCTGTTTTCTAATTTAGCGTATGGATTCATTCTAGTAATTATATCAACTTTAGGATAATTAAGGAAATGTTAACCCTGATTAAAAAAGAAAAGACGAAATGCAGCCAATTTGCGTCCTATGCTTGCTTTAATGCTGGTTTCGATTCTTTGGAAGGTTTGATAAAGAAAAGGGCAATTAAAACAGCAAGCAAGCTTACACCTGCAGAAACATAATAAACCAGATGATCTCCTACAGGCATAATGTAGGCATAAACAGGCGGTCCTGCCGCTACCCCTATAAATCTCATGGAACTGTAAATCGATGTAATGGTTCCACGTTCTTCCTTTTCCACTCCTTCTGTAATCAGGGCGTCAAGTGCAGGCAAAGAGACCCCTATTCCAATTCCGCTAATAATTAAAAAAAGAATTAAGAAAGTAAAACTATGCTGTATTCGGATGGCAATAAAAGAGACAGTCAGAAGGGCCATTCCAAAAGCAATGACAACTTTCATAAGCTGTTTGTTCTGTCCGATTTTTCTGCCCGCAATAAATGAGCTGATAGATAGGGCAAGCAGAGGAACGGCAAGCATGGCTCCTTTATAAATCCCTTTAATGTTATATTGCTTTTCAAGAGTATCAGACAAATAAAAAAGCACTCCAAATAAGATAAACATGATAAAGCAGCCGATGGCAAAAATGGCATAGAGCCATCTGCCCTTTTCCTTAAAAATAACTCTTACACACCTTAAAAATTCTTTTATAGTCTGTTTCTCTTTTTCCTGTTTTGGTATTTTCACCAAAAAAAAGACAAGTGCTACACTGATCAGACTGAAGAAAGGAATAAACCAAAATGGCAAAAACCAAATAAAGGTTGCAAGCAGCGCGCCGATGATCGGACTTAAGACTTTTCCGGCTGTATTTGCTGTTTCAATTAGCCCAAGTCCTGAACTCACTTCTTCATCTTTTTCAAACATATCGCCGATAAGAGGAATAACAACAGGAGCGGCTCCCGCTGAACCAATTCCTTGAAGAACCCGTCCGAGAAGGATGATCGTAAAAGGGTCATCCATTGTCCATGAGGCCCAACCTGATACGGCCCCGCCTGCACCTGCTATTAGCAGACATGGAACCATGACTAATTTCCTTCCGAAACGGTCAGATAAATAGCCTGCAACAGGTATGAGGAGAATAGCAACAACTGAATATACGGTTATGATGAGAGACACTTGAAATGACGAAATCCCCAACTGTTTTTCAATCAGGGGCAATACCGGAATTAACATGGAATTTCCAAGAGTCATCACTAATGGCACGGATGACAATGCGATTAAATCAAGCTTCTTTTTTGCTCCCATTCTTTTCACCTTTGTTTCGTAGTATCTTGCATTGATTAGATTTTGCCTCTAAATCAAAAAACTATACTCTAACCCTTATAGACATACATTCTCCCGATATAAAAAAAGCGGCCTGGCCTCAATAAATGAGGCCAGGCCGCTTCTGCTGATTAACGTTTTCCTTTTTCGTAAGGAGTTCCCAGCGCTTTTGGTGCATCTGCGCGTCCTATAAATCCAGTTAAAGCTAAAATAGTTAAAACGTAAGGTGTAATTAACAAGTACATGGTTGGTATGCCTTCAAGCAAAGGCAGCTGTCCGCCGATCACGCTCAGACCTTGAGCGAGCCCGAAGAATATGGCAGCTCCCATAGCACCAAGCGGATGCCATTTACCGAAGATAAGAGCAGCAAGAGCCATGAATCCCTGTCCGCTGATTGTTGCATGGCTGAAATCACGTGCAATGATTGTCGCATAAACAGCACCGCCGACACCAGCGAAAGCTCCGCTTAAAATAACGCCGATATAGCGCATTTTCACAACATTTATCCCCATAGTATCTGCTGCCATAGGATGTTCTCCAACTGCGCGCAGACGGAGACCAAATGGCGTTTTATACATAACGAACCAAACTGCAAACGCAGTGATAATGGCGATGTATGTTGTTATATATCCGTTTGAGAAAAATAATGGTCCAATAACAGGAATATCGCTGAGAAAAGGGATATCCATTTTGCTGAAACTTTCTGTGATGCGGTCTGTTTGTCCTTTTCCATAGAACAATTTTACAAGGAAAAGCGATAAACCAATGGCAAGAAAGTTAATAGCTACTCCGCTTACAACCTGATCGGCACGGAATGTGATGGATGCTACTGCGTGAAGAATGGAAAGCACAGCTCCAGCAGCCATTGCAACTAAAATAGAGAGCCACGGAGTTGCATCTCCAAATGCATCGGCATATGTCAGGTTAAAAACGATGGCAACGAAGGCTCCAATAACCATCAATCCTTCAAGCCCTATATTAACAACTCCTGACCGTTCACTGAACATGCCTCCAAGTGCAGTGAAAATAAGCGGAGCGGCAACGAATAACGCTGTAGGGATGATGAGTTCTAGCATCTGTAGTATGCTCACTTATTTCCCCTCCTTTTTGAAACGCAGTAAAATCCAGCGAATGAAATAGCTTGAAGCGACGAAAAGTATAATCAGAGCAATAACAATCTCAACAAGCTCATATGGCACACCGGCCTCAGATGGCATGTTCAGCGCTCCAACCTTCAATCCTCCGAATAAAGCAGCTGCGAAAATGATGCCAAGTGCTGTGTTTCCTCCTAAAAGGGCTACAGCGATTCCATCAAATCCAACACCTGTAAATCCGCCTTTGACAGAAACATACTGGAATGTTCCAAGCCCTTCCATCGCACCGGCGATTCCTGCAAATGCTCCGGAAATGACCATCGAAAGAATAATATTACGGCTTACATTCATCCCTGCATACTGGGCAGCATCCTGATTAAACCCTACCGATCTCAATTCATATCCTTTTGTTGTTTTCTCAAGGATGAACCACATGACAAGAGCGCCAATTAACGCAAGGAATATTCCGTAGTGCATTCTGGAATAGTCAGTCATTGTCTGGAAAAACTCAGAGCTTAATGAAGCAGAAGGGAAAATGTTTTCCGATTTATCCCCTTTATCAGATAAAACATACTGAATTAAATGATTTGTTAAATATAAGGCAATATAGTTCATCATAATTGTCACAATTACTTCGTGAACCTTGAATTTTGCTTTTAATAATCCTGGAATGAAACCCCATAGTGCACCTGCAGCAGCAGCAACGATGATTGCAAGCGGCAAATGGATGATTTTTGGAAGCTCAAATGCAACTCCCACCCATACCGCTGCAAACCAGCCTACAATCAGCTGTCCTTCTACACCGATATTAAATAATCCTGTGCGGAATGCGAAAGCGACAGCAAGTCCGGCAAAAATATACGGAGTTAACTGGCGGATTGTTTCGCCGATATAATAGGTATCACCAAAGATTCCGTTCCACAATGCTGAGTAGCCGGCTACTGGATCATATCCGGTTACGAGCATAATGATCGCGCCGCAGATCAATCCAAGCAATACAGCAATTACGGGTACGATAATATTAAAATAGCGCGCTATATTCATGATGATGCACCTGCTTCCCTGCGGCTGCTTCCTGCCATGAGCAAACCAAGCTCCTGCTCAGTCGTTTCCTTCGGACTCACAATCGCAACGATTTTTCCTTCATAGATAACCGCGATCCTGTCACTTACATTCATAATTTCCTCAAGCTCAAATGAGATGAGCAGGACGGCTTTCCCTTTATCTCTTTGCTCAATTAATCGTCTATGAATAAATTCAATCGCACCGACATCCAGCCCCCTTGTCGGCTGTGCTGCAATCAATAAATCAGGATCTCTGTCAACTTCGCGGCCGATGATGGCTTTTTGCTGATTTCCTCCTGACAGAGCACGCGCAAGTGTTGAGCTGCTTGGAGTTCTGACATCAAATTCCTTGATCAGTTTTTCTGCTTTGTCATAAATCGCTTTAAAATTCAGCACGCCTTTTTTTGAATAAGGCTTTTGATAATACGTTTGCAGAACCATATTTTCTCCGACCGGAAAATCAAGCACCAAGCCATGTTTATGACGGTCCTGAGGAATATGGCCAACACCTGCTTCAGTAATCTGACGGGGGCGCTGATTTCTGATGTCTTTGCCATTTAAATGAATTGATCCAGACTCTGAATTCATTAATCCGGTAATGGCTTCAATCAATTCAGATTGACCATTGCCATCCACTCCCGCGATTCCTACAATTTCACCGGCTTTAACTGAGAGATTCAGTGAATCGATAACCGTTACATTTCTGCTGTCTTTGACGGTTAAGTCTTGAATTTTCAGTACTTCTTCCGCTGGAACGGCTTCTGTCTTTTGAGTAGTAAAAAGGACTTCTCTGCCCACCATAAGAGCTGCCAGTTCGTTTGGATTTGTCTCAGCAACATTTACAGTTCCAATGCCTTCTCCTTTGCGGATAACGGTCACGCGGTCACACACTTCCATAATTTCTTTCAGTTTATGAGTAATCAGTATGATTGATTTGCCTTCTTTGATCAGTGTTTTCATGATGCCGATTAATTCTTTTATTTCCTGCGGCGTAAGCACAGCAGTCGGCTCATCAAAGATTAAAATTTCAGCTCCCCGGTACAGCGTTTTCAAAATTTCTACACGCTGCTGCATTCCTACTGAAATATCACTTATTTTTGCAGATGGGTTAACAGCAAGTCCATATCTTTCTGAAATTTCTTTTACTTGCATTTCTGCATCCTTCAAGTTGATTTTTCCTGTTTTAACAGGTTCATTGCCGAGAATAATATTTTCAGTGACAGAAAAATTATTGACAAGCATGAAATGTTGGTGTACCATACCTATTCCCAGATCATTAGCAATGTTAGGGTTAGTAATGTTTACTTTTTTGCCATTTACACGGATTTCACCTTTTTCAGGCTGATATAGACCGAATAAAACGTTCATTAAAGTGGATTTTCCTGCGCCATTCTCTCCCAGAAGCGCGTGAATTTCACCCTTTTTGACCTGTAAATTGATATTATCATTTGCGACGATTCCCGGAAATTCTTTGCGGATTCCAAGCATTTCAATGACATATTCCAACATGATCACTCCTTTTCCTGAAGCTCATTGATGATTAAGATGATAGATGTTAGGAAATTTATGTTTACCCTTATATAACTAGTTTCATTGACTCCCTTTTTACTTTTAAAATCACCAACTAAAAATCTATAATTCCATCACTCAATGATGTGCATATCGAACTAGTTTTCGATTATAGACTTTTAGTCAGGCGACTTTTCAGGCTAATAAAAAGGCTAGGAACAAACTAGCCTTTTTATCAGTAATATAGTTTAGTGCTTATTCAAAAGGTACTTTAATTTCACCGTCGATGATTTTTTGCTTGTAATCATCAACTTTAGCGATAACTTCTTCAGAAAGATTATCTTGTGTAGGGGCAATTCCTACACCGTTTTCTTTAAGACCGTATTCAATGATTTCTCCGCCAGGGAAGTCGCCGTCTTTAGCTTTTTCAGCTAAGTCTTTAACAGCAACGTCAACGCCTTTAACCATAGAAGTAAGTGTTACGTTGAAGCCGTCGCCTTCGCCAAGCTCATGCTGATCGCGGTCAACTCCGATAACCCATGCGTCTTTGTCCGGATTTTTCGTTTTCAAGTCAACTGCTGCAGTGAATACGCCGTTTCCAGCTCCGCCTGCTGCGTGATAAATGACGTCTGCGCCTTGACCGTACATGATTTCAGCAACTTGCTGCCCTTTAGCTGCATCACTGAACGTACCTGCATACTGAACGATTACTTCAGCGTCAGGATTAGCTGCTTTAACGCCTTCTACAAATCCAACTTCGAACTTTTTGATTAATGAGCCTTCCATACCGCCAACAAATCCTACTTTGTTTGATTTTGTTGAAAGTCCCGCAGCAACACCTACAAGGAATGAGCCTTCATGCTCTTTAAATGTGATGCTCGCAACGTTAGGCTTGTCTACTACACTGTCAACGATTGCAAAGTTTGCATCTTTCTGCTGATCAGCAATTTTTGTCACAGCATCTGTCATCAAGTAGCCGATTCCATAAACTAAATCGAACTTTTGACGAACTAGTTTGTTTAAGTTTGTTTCATAGTCTGCGTCGCTTTGAGATTGAAGGTAATCAAATCCGCCTGTCCCTTTTTCAAGGCCGTTGTCCTCGCCGTAAGACTGAATGCCTTCCCATGCAGACTGGTTGAATGATTTGTCGTCAACTCCGCCTGTATCAGTTACCATTGCAACAGAGTAGCCTTCTTTTTTGTCTCCGCCTGCATTGTCTTTATCTTCAGATGATCCGCAAGCGCTAAGCAATGTTCCTGCAGCAAGTACAAGTGACAATGTTAAACCTAATCGTTTTTTCACTTTCATTTTCCCCCTATTATTCATTTGAAATGTTTGTTTACAAGAGCCTTTGTCCAAAACACCTTCGTCCTTGGAACCACCTCCTTAAAATTGCAAACGTTTATTACAAGCGCTTTCTTACCACATGGAAGCTAAATTGATCAGCGCGGAAGTAATTCAGTGAGAATAAAACGGGTTGATCGTTTTCATCAAAATGCATTTGTTTTAAACACAGCAAAGCGGTTTCAGGATCACATTCAAGGATTGGGGAAATCTTATCGTGGTATCCGATTGGTTCTATGTGAGTTACTGCATAAGAAATATAGCGTCCAGCTTCGTCCTGAAGCAATTCAAACAGAGATTCCTGCTCATGAATGAATGTCTGTGGAAGGATATGTCTTGGAATTTTGTCTAGGCAATAAACGACCGGCTTTCCATTCGCCGTTCTGACGCGTTCAAGCAAAAAGATATCTTCGTTTGTGCGGCATTTAAAGCGTTTAACATCTTCCTCGGTTGGACTGTTAACTTGTGAGGATAAAAAGATTGTGCCAGGAACCATATTGGCCTGTTCGATCATTTCTGTGACACTATTTAATTGCTCAATTCCAGAAGTGAACAGCGGTTTGGAGTTGATGAACGTTCCGACGCCATGACGGCGAATGATAACGTTCTCTTCTTCGAGAATGCGAAGCGCTTCTCTCAATGTTGCGCGGCTGACTCCGAGTTTTTTTGAAAGCTCAAATTCAGATGGAAGTTTTTCTTTTTCTACATATGTTCCATTTTCAATATCTTCTTTAATTTTATCAATTACTTGCAAGTATAAATGACGGTTATCTGTTTTTATGGTCATATTAAGCCTCCGTCTAATCGTTTCAATCCAGAGATCAGACATCTGATGTTATACCCTTTCTCTAATCGAAAATAATATACCATGTATTCTGAAATAAATAAATAGAAATTTATTAAATTTGTCGAAAATTGATAGCCCTTTCTCACTAGTCCTAATTTTCTTCTAGAGATTTCTTCACAAAAAAGTCTCTTTTATTCTATTCATTATTTACTATTTTCAGTTTTTATTTTTTATTTATAGGCTGTTTTCGCATGAATTATTGTTTTTCATGATGAATGTTGTCCGTTCCTTGCAGCTAGAGGAACTTGCTTTCCGCGGGGAGCATGGGAGCCTTCTCGGCGTTGCCTGTGGGGTCTCCCATTTCGCTCTATTTCCCGCAGGAGTCAAGTTTATCCGCTACAATCCACTTAAGTTTTTAAACATTTAGACTAGTTGCAGCACAGTTTACGAAAAGAGCTTAAAAAAAAGAAAGGCCAAATGCGCCTTTCTTTACGAACTCACTTCATCATAATGGTCTTTTGACAGCAGAACTTCTCTCGGCTTGCTTCCTTCATACGGGCCGACAACCCCGCGGTCTTCCATAGCGTCAATCAGTCTTGCGGCTCTTGTATAGCCAACTCTGAATCGTCTTTGCAGCATGGATACAGAAGCTGTCTGCATTTCCAGAACCAACTGAACTGCGTCATCGTAAAGATCATCACTGACCTCTTCCTTTACTTCCGGAGTTTCGCTCGGTATCATTTCCTCCTGATATTGTGCTCTTTGCTGAGAAATCACATAGGATACAACCTGCTCGACTTCTTCATCTGATAAAAATGCGCCCTGCACTCTGACTGGTTTTGATGCCCCTACAGGGAGAAACAGCATATCCCCGCGGCCAAGAAGCTTCTCTGCGCCGCCCATGTCAAGAATCGTTCTTGAATCTGTCTGTGACGAAACGCTGAACGCAATTCTTGATGGAATATTGGCTTTAATTACTCCCGTAATAACATCAACAGAAGGACGCTGTGTGGCAATAATTAAATGAATGCCCGCTGCCCGCGCCATCTGTGACAGGCGCGTAATGGAATCCTCTACATCAGATGAAGCTACCATCATTAAATCTGCCAGCTCGTCCACGATCACGACGATATAAGGGAACTCAGGATTTTTCGTTCCTTCTTCCAAGTTGGATCTTCTAATATATTCATTGTAGCCTTCAATATTTCTTGTCCCTGTATGAGAGAAAAGCTCGTATCTTCTCTCCATCTCATTGACTACCTTTTTTAAAGCCTGAGAAGCTTTTTTGGGATCTGTCACGACTGGCGCAAGCAGATGCGGAATTCCGTTATACACATTCAGCTCTACCATCTTGGGATCGATCATCATCATTTTCACTTCATGAGGCTTTGCTCTCATCAGTATACTTGTAATAATGCCGTTGATGCACACACTTTTCCCGCTTCCTGTAGAACCGGCAACAAGAAGATGAGGCATTTTATTCATTTCAGCAAGAACAGCATCACCTGAGATATCTCTGCCAAGTCCCATAAGAAGCTTAGCCTCCGGACGGTCATTTGCTTTTGATTCGAGCACCTCGCGCAAGGAGACCATGGCGATTTCAGAATTGGGAACTTCAATTCCAATGGCTGATTTCCCTGGAATCGGCGCTTCTATCCGAATATCTTTAGCAGCAAGCGCAAGGGCTAAATCATCGCTGAGATTCACAATTTTACTTACCTTCACGCCTACATCAGGATAAACTTCATATTTCGTAACCGCTGGACCCAAGTGCACCTGCGTCACTTTTGCTTTTACGCCAAAGCTTTGAAACGTTTTTTCAAGCTTTCGCGCATTTTCATAAATGTTCTTTTTATCCGTTTGCTGGCTATTGACCTTAGGCTGTGACAAAAGATCAAGCGAAGGCAGCAAATACGATTTATTTTCTACTTCAGTAAATGTTATCGGCGGCACTGCAGGTTCTTCGGCCGTTTCAGTTTCAGGTTTCTTTTTCGGCGTTCTGACAGGAGGATCGGGGTTAACCTGTTCCTGCTCCTGATCAAATGCTTTAATTTCGAGTTCATTCCTGTCTGCAAAACTTGAGATAATCGGCTCAACATGAATGATTTCTGCTTCTTCTTCCTCTGCAGGATCTTCTTCATGCCTTCGCTCTTTTTTAGCCTTTTTCGGCTTAGAAGCTTCTGCTTTTTTCGCATTTTTTATTGATTTCGGCAGATTTTTCATATCCTCGTAAAAGGCAATTGCCTGTGTTTTCATAAAACGAAGAAATGGCGCAATGATTTTCCCGAGTGTTGAACCGAGAGATCTTCCAGTAATAAGCACAATTCCAATTAATATTAAAATAAATGAAATGATGCGGGACCCCGCTGCTGCAAATAAATAATAAGATGCTGCAAAAAGAATGGCTCCAATCATTCCTCCCCCAAGATCAGGCGTTCTTATCTGTCCATTAACCTCCATGAAAAAAAGTTCCCATGTATTGGTTATGACGCTCGGCGAAGAGAGGGCGCCTTTTTTGGTAAGCATCTGAAACAGCGTGACATGACTCAGAAGCAGGATAGCAGAAAGGACGCAATACAGGCCGACAATCTGCCTTGAAAATAAGGACGGCCATCTTCGGTTCCACATCACATAACCTGAAAGAACGAGCATGCCGATTAAGGCTGCCATATACCATTCACCAATAAAAAATCTGAATAAGTAAACGAACGTTTTTCCTACAAAACCTAAATTTGAAATCGCAATCAGCGAAATAGCGAGCAGGACTAGCCCGATGAGTTCAAATTTCAGCGTTTGCCGCCAGTCATCCCCTGTTTTTTTCTTTTGTCTCCGTTTTTGTTTTGCCATTAGTTATCACCTATGTATAAAATTTGCTAATGGCTGATTTCGCATAAACAGCTGTGAATCAGTCCCAGCATTTTAGTGAATTTCGAGCTCTTTTACTATCAGAAACAGATACACTTAAATCTTCATAAAAGCTCTTTTCAAATTGATTGTTGTTTGAGGTTATACATTAACCTATGAATCTCCGCTGCAGTCCACTCAAGATTTTACATTCTTTCTAAAACAACAAAGGTTATAAAAAGAGCCTTTTATAAAACTGACCATTTTTCAACTTAAGACCGATAACAGCAAGTTTCACGAAAAAAGCCTTTTATAAACAAAGAAAGCAGCCAAATGCAGGCTGCGGACATGTTTGTGTAAAGTTAGTATAGCATATTATCAGGAAAACGAGAATGTCATAGAAATTTTTTGTCCGGGAGAATATTGCTCGTTTAGAAAATCCTGCGGATCTGTGCTTAAAAGCCGGACAATTTCATATTGGTTCTGTTCTGTCTGTCTTACCACCATTTGCAGTCCGTTCATTTCAATGGTTGAAACACTTTCAAAATCAGCTGTTTGTACTGGGAATATGAGCTCTTCAGGCATGGATGTGTATAAAATCATTGCAGCATTTGCTCCTCGCCGGATTCGTCTTTTTTGCCGATCATTTCATTTAGCTTCATGATCGCCTGGCCTACACCGCCGACTCCGTCAATAAGCCCATAATCTACAGCATCATTTCCGACAACATTCGTTCCAATATCCCTTGTTAAGTTGCCTTTTGAAAACATAAGCTCTTTAAACTTTTCTTCCGTAATATTCGAATGTTTGGTAACAAAATTAACTACGCGGTCCTGCATTTTGTCCAAATACTCAAACGTCTGCGGCACTCCGATGACCAGTCCTGTTAATCTGACTGGATGAATCGTCATAGTCGCTGTTTCTGCAATAAAAGAATAGTCGCATGAAACGGCAATCGGCACGCCAATAGAATGGCCCCCGCCTAAAACAATGGAAACAGTAGGCTTTGATAAGGATGCAAGCATTTCTGCTATGGCAAGACCTGCTTCCACATCTCCCCCAACTGTATTCAGCACAATCAGGAGTCCTTCTATTTTAGGATTTTGCTCAATGGCCACGATTTGCGGGATAACATGCTCATATTTGGTCGTTTTATTTTGAGGAGGAAGCTGAATATGACCTTCTATTTGTCCGATAATCGTCAGGCAATGAATTCTTGCATCCTGGGATAATTGCGGAACATTTGTCGATCCAAGCTGCTGGATTTTTTCTACTAGAGAAGGTTCCTTCCCCTCTTGTTTATCCCCATTCGGTTCTGAATTTTCCTGTATGTAGCGGGAATCTTTGCTCATGTGGCTTCACCCTTCCTTTCATGAATGTGTTTATTATTCGCAGATCTTCCTGAAAACATTCGAAAGGGGGGAAATTTAGGCAGGCAATTTAGACAAAAAAAAGAGCCTTAAAAAAGGCTCTTAATTTGATTAAATCTCCATGATGATCGGTAAAATCATTGGTCTGCGCTTCGTTTGTTCAAATAAGAAACGATTCAGCGCCTCGCGGATATTTAATTTCAATGCAGACCATTCAATACCGTGGCCCTGCATGCTCTTTTCTACAATTTCTGTAACCATCTCAGAAGCTTTTAAAATAAGTTCTTCCGATTCCCTGACATAGACAAATCCTCTTGAAATAATCTCAGGACCTGAAATCATCACTTTTTTAGAGCGGTCTAAGGTGACAACGACAATGAGAATGCCATCCTGGGAAAGGAGCCTGCGGTCTCTCAATACGATGTTTCCGATATCGCCTACGCCTAGACCGTCAATCAGTACATTTCCTGAAGGAACTTTGGAAATGGATTTCACTTTATGCTGAGAGAACTCAATGACATCGCCTTTTTCAACAACGAAAATATTTTCTTCTTCCATGCCGGCGGATTTAGCAAGTTTAGCATGTGCTTTTTGCATTTTGTACTCGCCGTTAATCGGAATAAAATATTTCGGCTTCATCATATTCAGCATTAACTTTAATTCTTCCTGACTGCCATGGCCTGATACATGGATTTGTTTCTGTCCGAAAATGACATTCGCTCCAGCACGGTAGAGCTGATCGACTGTTTTGGAAAAATGAAGTTCATTTCCCGGTACAGGTGTTGCAGAGATGATGACTGTATCATCTTTTTCAATGCGAATTTGTTTATGAGCACCTTTTGCCATACGGGTTAAAACCGTTAGGGGTTCTCCCTGATGACCTGTTGTCAGAATGGCTACTTCATTTTTAGGATATTTATCGATATCTTGGACGGGTATGATTAAATTTTCACTTTCAGTGATGTATCCTAAATTTTTCGCAATTTCATAAACATTTTTGATTGAATTTCCAAGCAGGACAAGTTTTCTCTTATTATCAGATGCAGCTTCAATCACTTGGACGATGCGGTTGATGTTTGAAGCATAAATCGCCACAATCGTTCTTCCATTTGCATTGTACATCGCATCTGAAATTTCATGGCCTACAACTGTTTCAGATGCTGTAAACCCTGGACGCTCTGCATTTGTACTGTCTGATAGAAGACAAAGGACGCCTTCTTCTCCAATCAGGGCCATTTTGCCTAAATCAGAGCTTGTATTAAGCACAGGTGTTGTATCAAATTTAAAATCCCCTGTATGCACAATCGCTCCAAGTGAAGTATGGAAGCATACTCCGACTGAGTCAGGAATGCTGTGAATGGTTCTGAAGAAAGACACATTCACCCCATCAAAATCTAAAACAGTGGAAGAATCAATTTCCTGGTAATCAGCTTTTTGCTTCGGATTTAGTTCTTTTACCTTTTGGGACACTAACGCAAGAGTCAATTTCGTACCATAAACTGGAATCGACAGATGTCTCAGCACATAGAAAACGCCGCCAATGTTCTCGTCGTGACCGTGTGTTAAAAAGATGCCCTTCACCCGATCTGCATTCTCACGCAAGTATGTAATGTCAGGAATGACCATATCAATCCCTAACATCCCGGCTTCTGGATACATCAATCCAGCATCAACGATAAAGATGTTATGATCGATTTCAATGACATACAAATTCTTGCCAATTTCTCCAACTCCGCCTAGGGCAATAATCTTGATGTTTTCTGTCTGTTTATTCAATTGGTAATCCTCCTTGAACCCGTCCAATACAACTAATGCCTATTATAACTGATGAAAGAATTGGAATACAAGGAAATAATCTCTTGGGAGCTGAGGAAATGAAAAGAAAACAAGTCAATTTTCATATATTGAGATCAAAAAAGGACCAATCCTGTGATTGGTCCTCTTGTTTTAGATGGACTGGATGACGTTCGTCAATTCATTTCTTTCTGTTTCAGTTAATGAGATGAGCGGCAATCTCACAGGTCCTACGTCAAGACCTTTGAGCTGAAGAGCCGTTTTAACAGGTGCCGGATTTGGTGCTTTGAAAAGCTGTTTCATTATAGGAAGCAGCTGACGGTGTATCGCTCCTGCTCTTACATTTTCACCCGTGTTAAATGCAGCAATCATTTCCTGCATTTCGTTTCCGATCACATGTGATGCTACAGAGACGATCCCTGCACCCCCGATAGAAAGAACAGGAAGTGTCAAGCCGTCATCTCCAGAATATAAAGCGAAATCTTCCGGCGTTTTTGAAATAATTTCAGACATTGCATCCAAATCACCGCTCGCTTCTTTCACAGCAACCACATTTGGAAGCTCTGCAAGGCGGGCGATGGTATCTGGAGAAATGCTTACTACTGTGCGTCCAGGTACATTGTAAATCATAACAGGAAGCTCAGTTGCCTCTGCAATCGTTTTAAAATGCAGGTAAAGACCCTCTTGATTTGGCTTATTGTAGTAAGGTGCTACAAGCATCACTGCGTCCACTCCTGCAGCCTCTGCTTTTTTTGTCAGATCAATTGATGCTTTCGTGTTGTTGCTTCCCGTGCCGGCAATAACAGGCACTCTGCCGTTTACTTCAGAAACAACATGCTTAAATAAAGCGATCTTTTCTTCTGATGTAAGTGTAGGAGATTCTCCTGTCGTTCCTGCCACAACTAATGAATCTGATCCATTTTGAATTAAGAAATTCACTAGCTGTGATGTTTTAGCAAAATCAATGTTTCCATTTTTATCAAATGGGGTTACCATGGCTGTAGATATCTTACCAAAGTCAATCATTGTGACACTCCTCTTTTTTCACTTGAATCTTAGTGTTATTCCGAGAGATCAAATGCTTCATGCAATGCGTTGACTGCATTAATCATATCCTCTTCTTTTACCAATACCCAAATTGTTGTATGACTATCTGCCGATTGAAGAATTTGTATGCCCTGTTCAGACAGTGCGGTTACAATTTTAGCCGTTACACCGGGCACTCCGGCGATACCCGCTCCAACTGTAGAAACTTTTGCACAATGCCTTTTGACGGCTGGTTCATATTCCATGCCTCTTAAAATTTCAATCGCAGCATCTGTTACATCTTCTGCAACCGTATAGATGACAGATCTTGGCGTGATATTGAAGAAATCGACACTGATTCCTGCGCGCGCCATAGCTTTAAATACCTCAGTCTGCACCTCGTATTGCCCTTCTTTGGCAGAGACATGAATCTGTGTGACATTCGAAACGTTGGCGATGCCTGTGATCAGTCTGTCATTGATGTCACTGCCCAGGTTTTCAGAATGATGGGAGGTAACAAGTGTGCCTAGACCTTCTGAATAGGTTGAACGGATTCTGATTGGGACTTTTGCCTGCATGGCAATTTCAACAGCCCGCGGGTGAATCACTTTTGCACCCTGATAAGCCAGGTTGCAAATCTCTGTATACGTAACCGTTGTAAGAGGCTTTGCTTTTTCAACTATTCTTGGATCTGCTGTCATGACACCTTCGACATCCGTAAAAATATCAATGAATTCAGCTTCAAGAGCTGCTCCAAGCGCTGCTGCGGATGTATCGCTTCCGCCTCTGCCGATCGTCGTTATGTCTCCGCTTTTAGTTGCTCCCTGGAAGCCGGCAACAACAACCACATCATTGTAGTCCAGCTCTCTTCTGAGACGCTCGCATCTCATATCAAGGATCTTTGCATTAGTATAGTCTTCATTTGTTAAAAATCCTGCCTGTGCCCCGCTCAGTGAAGAAGCTGCAATTCCTTCTGACTTCAGCATGCTTGTGAAAACAACAGAAGAGATTGTTTCGCCGCAGGATAACAGCATATCCTGTTCCCGCTTTGAAATCGAAGCTGTGCCGCCGTATAGAAGATTTAAAAAAGAATCTGTCGCGTACGGGTCTCCGTTTCTGCCCATTGCTGAGACAACTACAACCACTTTATACTGCTCTTTTAATGCATCACTTATATGTTTTAATGCCATTTTCCGGCCGTGATCATCTTTAACAGATGTTCCGCCGAATTTTTGAACGATTATTTTCATCCTTACACCCCGACTCTATACGTAAGAGAAGAGAGCAGGTATTATGTACCCTCGCTCTCTCCGACCCTGCTTATACTAATTTCAATTTAACAAGACTTTCTGCAATCTGAACAGAGTTCCATGCAGCACCTTTTAAGAGATTATCAGAGACAATCCACAAATGGAAGCCATTTGCACGATCAGGATCTTTGCGGATGCGTCCGACAAATACATCATTTTTCCCTACACAGTCTGCAGGCATTGGATATGTTTGTGTAAGCGGATCATCCTGAAGAGTAACTCCAGGTGCATCTTTTAATAATTCATGAATGTCCCGTACACTGACAGAATCTGAATCAAGTTCAATGTAAACAGATTCAGAATGACCAGTCTCAACCGGAATTCGCACACATGTAGCAGCAATTTCAAGGTTTGACATGTGCATGATTTTTTTCGTTTCATTCATCATTTTCATTTCTTCGAAAGTAAAGCCATTTTCTTCAAATTTGTCAATTTGAGGAATGGCATTAAAAGCGATCTGAAAGTGCTTTTTATCGCCCTTTACAGGGAGAATTTCAGGAGTAAACTCTTCGCCTTTTAAGATTGCTTCCGATTGAGTTTTTAATTCTTCAATTGCAGCAGCGCCGGATCCTGATACTGCCTGGTATGTCGATACGATTACTTTGTTTAAGCCGTATGCCTGTCGCAAAGGTTCAAGAGCAACAACCATTTGGATAGTAGAGCAGTTAGGATTGGCGATAATGCCGTTATGTTCGTTTAAATCTTCCTCATTTACTTCTGGAACAACAAGCGGAACATTTTCATCCATGCGGAAGGCACTTGTATTATCAACAACAATTGCCCCGTGCTTGACAGCTTCAGGAGCAAATTCTTTAGAAACACTGCCGCCTGCGCTGAAAAGGGCGATTTGAACACCTTTAAAGCTGTCAGGGCTAGCAGCCTGAACTTCATATTCCTCTCCTTTAAACATCACTTTTTTGCCGGCTGATCTTGCAGAAGACAATAAAGTCAGTTTAGAAATAGGAAAGTCCCGCTCTTCCAAAGTCTGCAGCATTTGCTGTCCCACTGCGCCTGTTGCGCCAAGGACAGCAACATGATAACCATTCGTATTCATCAATCAAAACTCCTTCCGCGATTATCCGTATTCAACCCGGATTAACTTCATATCATATTGTGTATTAGTTTATCATAGACTAGGTGTATTCATTATACAACCATGATTTTTCTTGCCTTCTATTCTATCAAGAAGCAGGCTATTCGTCATCACGAAATTTTTCAATGATCACCGGCTGGAATTGTGAATGCTCTAATGCTGCTTCTACTGTTTCCAATAATAAGTCCATTTTAGCCACTAAAGAATTCGGCTTTTTAAAAGGAGCATCCTGGCCAAATGGGATAAAATAAATATTCTTTGCCGCCATCAGCTTCATCAGATTTGCACCGTTTAATCCAAGCCCGTCATTCGTCGAGATGCCAAGGACTACCGGTTTGTGGTTTCTTAAAGTAGCCTTTGCAGCCATCAGCACCGGAGATTCTGTCATCGCATTTGCAAGCTTGCTCATTGAATTGCCGGTCATAGGGGCAACAACCATGCAGTCAAGCGGAATTTTCGGCCCAAGGGGTTCTGCTCCTACAATGGAATCAATGACTTTATGGCCCGTCAGTTCTTCAATCTTTTTTATCCACTCCTCACCTTCGCCAAATCTTGTGTTAGTGAATTTTACCGTATTTGTGACGACAGGCATGACATCTGCTCCTTCGTCAATTAATCGTTTAATCTGCGGATAAACTGCATCATATGTGCAGTGGGACCCCGTTAGTCCAAATCCGATTCTCTTGCCTTTAACCTTCATGATGATGACCCCTTCCTTTTGGAGAATTCCTCTGTAAGCAGCGCCGCCAATACGTTCGCCACAATCTGACCAGCCGTTTTCGGTGCGACTATCCCCGGAAGACCCGGTGCGAGCAATGCTTTTATGCCCCTTTTTTCAGCATATTTAAAATCCGTTCCCCCCGGCTTTGATGCAAGGTCAATGATCAATGTGTGAGCAGGCATTTTTGAGATCACTTTTGCCGTCACGATGTGATAAGGAATCGTATTAATGCAGATGTCTATTTGAGAAACTTCTTTTTCAAGATCCTCAAGCTGAAAAGACTCAAGTCCCATTTCAATAATTCTTGCTATATGCGAAGACTTTCTTGCTCCTACCTTCACTTTTGCACCAAGCGCTGAGAATGTGCGCGCAACGCTCATTCCTACCCGTCCAAGTCCCAGTACAGCAATTCTTGATCCGTGGATCGTAAAATCGGTGTGCTGAATAGCCATCATAATTGTTCCTTCTACGGTCGGAATAGAATTGTAAATCGCTACATCATCTCTTTCGAAAAGCTGAACAAGTTCCCGGTTTGTTCCATCAATTATTCCATCTAAGTATGGATTGCTGATTCCAGAATAAATGATGCAATGAGGAGGTGTTCTTGCAATAATCTCCTCCGTTAACACTACTTCCTCATTGGAGAAGATTGTATCGACGTGCCCTTCTAAATTCGTTCCGGGAACAGGCAGAATAATGACATCTATTTCTTCAAATTGCACTTCGGCAAGCTTTAATTTCGCGGCTCCGGTAAATCCATGATCCAGCTGGTCAAAGCCTACTAAAAAAAGCTTTGCATCAAGTTCAGTCAATTTCCGTATGACCTCCAGCTGCCGAGCATCTCCTCCAATGACTGCTATGTTAAGTCCTGTTAACATACGACCCTTTCACCTACTTTTTCGCGATGTATATATTCATATTGATTAAATCCTGAGTGAACTTACTTAAACATCTTATGTAATATCAGCGGGCGGGGTGATAGACTTTCCTGCATATAATTGTGAGTCAGGCAGTTGACTTTCAGCATTTTAACATCAGGAGCTGATCAGCCTCTTCACAGAAATCATGAATCGTATTGCTGCTCTTTTAAGAAGAGATCCCATAAAAAAAAGCGATTGTCGCCCAATCGCTTTCATTCTAAAAGTTTGATTTGATCATCTTCAATGTCTAAAATAATCATATCGGTGCCAATCTTTTTAATGTGAAGCCAGGGAACTCTTATTTCACCTCCCTGCTTTCTGAATCCAAACCATTTGACAGACGGAATGACAAGGGCGGTTATTTGACCGGTCTGTTCATTAATCTCAAGGTCCGTCTGTCCTAAAATTCCCAGTCTTTCGGCTCTTTTCACATCCACAATTTCTTTTCCGCTCAGCTCGCTCAGCCTCATGGAACCACCATCCTTTTTATCATATATATACATTTGGACATAAAAAAGACCTGCAGGAAATTCCCTGCAGGTCTAACTGATTATTGTTTTAAAGCAGAAGGAAGCTTTCCGTCCGGGCTGATCAGAGCAATGGAGTAGTCATCCGTAAATAATTGTTTTGCGAGTGCATTTACATTATCTGCAGTAACTTCATTAATCTTTTCAATCATTTCATCCAGGCTGCGGTGACGGCCAAGAAGAAGTTCATTTTTACCGTTTCGGCTCATGCGGCTGTTTGTACTTTCTAAGCTGAGCATCAAATTGCCTTTCATTTGCTCAATGCTGTTTGTAAGCTCTTTTGAAGTGATGCCTTCTTTTTTCAATGTAGCAAGTGTTTCCTGGATCGTTTCAAACAGAACATCAAGCTGAGCACGTCCTGTGCCGCCGTAAATCGTCAGCATGCCATTGTCCTCGTAAGAAGAGTGATAGGAGAAAACGGAATAGGCAAGCCCTTTTTGCTCACGGACATCCTGGAACAGTCTTGAGCTCATGCTGCCGCCAAGTACATTATTTAATACAATCAGATCGTAAATTTTTTCGTGGCCGACTTGAAGTCCGTCAAAGCCGATGCAAAGATGTGCCTGCTCTGTATCTTTTTTGCGCGCAAGCTTATGAGTCATGAATTCAGGTGCACCAATTTCAGTTCCCTTTTGAGACGTCTCAAACGAACCGAATTGTTTTTCGACCTCCGAAATAAAGCTCTCTGAAATATTGCCGGCTACAGAAATCACGACGTTTTCTGGAGTGTAATATTGATCCATATACTCTCTTAATGTGTCGCTTTCGAATTTAGCAAGCGTTTCTTCTGTTCCTAAAATAGGATACCCCAGCGGATGATCGCCGTATGTTGCTTTGCTGAGTAAATCATGTACGATATCGTCCGGAGTATCTTCATACATTTTAATTTCTTCATAAACAACATTTTTCTCTTTTTTCAGCTCAATGTCATCGAACGTTGAGTTGAAGAACATATCTGCAAGCACTTCAAGTGCATAGTCAGAATGTTCATCAAGCACTTTTGCATAATAACACGTGTATTCTTTTGAAGTAAAAGCGTTTACTTGCCCGCCGATGCTGTCAAATGATTCAGCAATTTCCCGTGCTGATCTTGTTTTTGTGCCTTTGAAAAACATATGCTCTAAAAAGTGGGAAATCCCATTATTTTTTTCATTTTCGTTTCGTGAGCCAGTGCCAATCCATACCCCGATTGCAACTGATCTTACATGGGGAATATTCTCGAGCACGATTCTTACACCATTTTGGCATGTATACTTTTTAATCAAACTTGTTCCTCCTATCTATCTGTAAGCTCCAAGGATTTGTAATTGATGTGAATATGTTATTTAGATGCAGGCAGCCGTTCTTCATCCATGAGCATTGAGACAGAACCGAAAGAATAGCCCTTCTGTTTTATTGACTGAATCAATGTTTCTAAACTTCTAGACGTGGAATCAGTAGGATGCATAAGAATCATAGCACCATTATGAACCTTTTTAAGGACGCGTTCAACTAAAACGCTGGGTTCGGGCTTTTGCCAGTCAATCGTATCAACTGACCAAAGAACCGTCTCCATCTTAAATTCATCTGCTGCTGTAATCACGTCCTGCCTGAAGCTTCCGCTTGGAGGTGCGAACCAGACTGGGGCGGTGCCTGTTATCTCTTTGATGACTTCATTTGTTGAACCAATCTGTTTACGGATTTGGTCTGTTGTGATTCTTGCCATATCAGGATGGGAATAGGAATGATTCCCGATTTCATGACCTGCTTCTTTTATTTTTTTGACAAGTCCCGGATTTTCTTTTGCCCATCTTCCTTCAAGGAAAAAGGTAGCTTTTACTCCATGCTTATCAAGCACTTCAAGCATAGCTGGAAGATATTCATTTCCCCAGGCAACATTAATGAGAAAAGAAACCATTGATTTATCAGGGTGTCCTCTGTAAATGGGAGCAGGCGGCAAGTCGCCTAAGTGAACTTTTGGATTAACCTGTCTGAAGACAAGCTGCTTTTCATCGAACTTCCCTTTTTTCTTCATTTTTTTATACGAATCATCAATATCAACCGTTATGCCATTGTAGCCGGGAGTAGCTTTCCAGACGGTATGTATTTGAGCATCCTGTGCCGGCTTTTCATAGTCCTTTGCCTTTGCAGCTATCGCCTGATAGAGCTCATCGGGCTGCTTTACAGCTGAAACATCTTCTACTTTCATTGTAGACACATAGGCTGATGTATATGGATTCTGTATAACAGCACCAGTTACGATTATGATGAGCGCAATGCTTAATAAATGGAACCTCTTCATGTTTGTCTTCCCCCTTTTTACTAGAAAATATGTACGAAGGGGACAAGGTAGAACATGTTGCAAGAGATGCCATGGTTACCTGGAAAAATGCAAAAAGAAGCCAGACTAGCTTCTCTGGCTTCTACACTTTAAGAATTTTGCTTTTCTTTTTCTTTCTCGTCACGAAGAACTGCTTTTCTAGAAAGATTGACGCGACCTTGTTTATCAATTTCAGTTACCTTCACAAGCAACTCATCACCGATTTTAACAACATCCTCAACTTTTCCAACGCGCTCTTCTGCGAGTTCAGAAATGTGTACTAAACCGTCTTTGCCATTGAATATTTCAACGAAAGCACCGAACTTTTCAACGCGCTTCACTTTTCCTAAATACATTTGTCCGACAACAACTTCGCGGACAATGTCTTCAATAATTTGCTTCGCTTTTTGATTCATTTCCTCATTCGTTGACGAAATAAAGACCGTTCCGTCTTGTTCAATGTCAATTTTAACGCCAGTTTCTTCGATGATTTTATTGATTTGTTTACCGCTTGGCCCAATAACATCGCGGATTTTATCAGGATTAATCGCCATCATTAAGATTTTAGGAGCATATTGAGACAGCTCAGTGCGAGGCTCTTTGATCGTTGCAAGCATTGATTCAAGGATTTCCATGCGTCCTTTTTTAGCCTGAAGAAGAGCTTCTTCTAAAATTTCACGGGATAAACCCTCGATTTTAATGTCCATTTGAAGGGCAGTTACGCCTTTAGCCGTTCCTGCTACTTTAAAGTCCATGTCTCCAAGGTGATCTTCCATTCCCTGAATATCAGTCAGCACTGAGTAATGCTCTCCTGATTTCACAAGTCCCATTGCAATCCCTGCTACAGGAGCTTTAAGAGGAACACCCGCATCCATCATGGCAAGTGTGCTTGCACAAATACTTGCTTGTGAGGTTGAACCGTTTGATTCAAGAACTTCTGATACAAGACGAACTGTATACGGGAAATCCTTTTCAGAAGGAATGACAGGCTCAAGAGCTCTTTCGCCGAGCGCGCCATGGCCGATTTCACGGCGTCCAGGTCCGCGCATAAATCCAGTTTCCCCTACGCTGAACAGCGGGAAATTGTAATGATGCATAAAACGTTTTGTTTCTTCAATGCCAAGACCGTCAAGAATCTGCACATCTCCAAGTGCTCCAAGCGTACAAATGCTTAGCGCCTGAGTTTGTCCGCGTGTGAACAGACCTGAACCATGCGTGCGGGATAATAAGCCGACTTCAGAAGAAAGAGGGCGGATTTCATCAATTTTACGTCCATCCGGGCGGACTTTATCTTCAGTGATCAGACGGCGGACTTCTTGTTTAACTAATTTCGAGAGGATTTCTTTCACTTGTTTAAGAGTGTCAGCTTCTGCTTCCTGCTCTTCAAAATGAGCAACGACTGTTTTCTTCACTTCATTAATGGCTTCTTCGCGTGCATGTTTTTCCTGCACTTGAATCGCTGAAAGCAAGTCTTTTTCAGCCATTTCACGAATGCTTGTCTCAAGATCAGCATCAAGAACATACAGTTTCACTTCTGATTTTGCTTTCGCTACTTGAGCTGCAATTTCTTCCTGGAATGCAATCAGACGCTTGATTTCATTATGACCAAACATAATCGCTTCAAGCATGATTTCCTCAGGAACTTCATTTGCTCCTGCTTCTACCATGTTAATGGCATCTTTTGTGCCAGCAACAATTAAGTTGATATCGCTTTTATCCATTTGGTCAACTGTCGGATTGATGACAAACTCATTATCCACACGTCCGACAACAACGCCTGCAATCGGACCTTCAAACGGGATGTCAGATACAGTTAACGCAAGGGATGAACCAAACATTGCAGCCATTTCAGATGAACAGTCCTGATCGACACTCATCACGATACTGACAACCTGTACTTCATTGCGGAATCCATCTGCAAACAATGGACGCAATGGACGGTCAATCAGACGGCTTGCAAGGATTGCTTTTTCACTTGGGCGTCCTTCGCGTTTAATAAATCCTCCTGGAATTTTACCAACGGCATACAGGCGCTCTTCGTAATTGACAGTCAACGGGAAAAAGTCAACCGTTTTAGGTTCTTTTGATGCTGTTGCTGTACTTAATACAGCTGTGTCTCCATAGCGGATCAGTGCCGCGCCGTTGGCCTGTTTTGCCAGCTGGCCAACTTCTACGGTCAATTCTCTTCCAGCCCAATCAATGGAGAACACTTGTTTTTCTTGTCCCATATAAGAATGAACTCCTCTCGTCATATAAGTCACAACATACAATTATGTATTATTATGAACCATTTAAATTCAACATATCAATGTTATTCCGGTATGTAAATAGATCACGTGAAAATCTTATTGTTTATTCGTATAGAATATTTAAATTTCCGCATTCATGCAAGCTCCAGCGCCTGGATCCCAGGTCTGAAATGATCAGGTCAAAACGCTCCTGCTTTTCTTATTTTAATACACTAAAAAAGCGGGAATTCTCCCGCTTTTCAAAGATTATCGGCGTAAACCAAGCTTGTTGATTAGATCGCGATAACGAGTTACGTCATTATTGCGCAGGTACGTCAAAAGATTACGGCGTTTACCTACCATTTTCAAAAGACCGCGACGTGAATGGTGGTCTTTCTTGTGAACACGTAAATGTCCATTAAGATTGTTAATATCCTCAGTTAGGATAGCGATTTGAACTTCTGGAGAACCAGTGTCCGTATCATGCGTTCTGTACTCAGTGATAATTTCATTCTTACGTTCTTGAGTGATTGCCATCCTATTCACCTCCTTCATTTAAAAACCCCAATTACCGAGCAAACGTTGGTGAATCGTTTTGCCAAGCAATGGTTATAAAAGTTACAAGTATTAGAATACTATTTTTCGTGGAATAAGGCAAGTGTTAATCTTGCAGATCTTGAAAAAATTGCTCAGCGGAAGCTTTGTCTTTGCCGATCTGCTGGATCAGTTCGTCAATGGAACCGAATTTTTGCTCGCTTCTTATCCGTTTATACCAGAATATAGAAACATTCTTTCCATATATAGATTTATTAAACTCAAAAATATGGACTTCTATGCTTGGTTTTAGTTTTTTTTCATCGTAAAAGGTAGGTTTGTAGCCAATGTTGCATACTCCATTGTAAATCTCTTCCCCAATTTGAAATCTGACAGCATATACCCCTGTAGGCGGGATGATATATGCCCCGTCAAGCTCTATATTAGCCGTTGGAAACCCGATTGTTCTCCCGCGCTTATCTCCGTGTATCACAGTTCCGTTTACCTTGTGAGGCCTGTTCAGAAGGCGTGATGCATACTCTACATCCCCGTTTCTCAGTACCTCCCTGATCAAGGTTGAACTGATTTTCCGGTCATGATCTGTCTGCTTGGTGATTGTCGTCTGTTCAAAAGCGCTTCTTGAATGAAACGGCAAGGTTTCCATCGTTCCTTTGCCAAGTCTTCCATAAGAATAATCAAAGCCTGCTATTACATGTTTTACATTCAAGCGGATAATATATTGGTCTACAAATTCCTGGGGAAGCAATGCTGCAAATTCTTCGGAAAATTGAACGATAAAAAGATAATCAATTTCAAGCTTTTCAACTAAATCAATTTTGTCCTGGAGGGTTGTAATCGCTTCGACGTGCTGAATATTTTTTCTTAAAACGACCGAAGGATGAGGATCAAACGTCATAACTGCACTTTTTAATCCTTTTTCTTCTGCTGTTTTTTTGGCTGTTAATATAACTTCCTGATGCCCACGATGAACGCCGTCAAAATAGCCAAGCGCCATTGCCAGCTGAGGCATTTCTATGTCGTTTAAAGAGTGCGGATGCGTTAGTTTGATCGTTTTCACTCGTGTTTCACCTTTTCTGTATCAGCTTTCTTCCCGCCAGGTCAGATGACAAGGACTTTGGAAGGTTTAAGGAAGTGGGGTTTTTCGGGATGCTGCTTGTATATCGCAAGGCAGGTTCCCTGTTCATCATATACGGCAATGGAGTCTTCAGCCGCATACTGTTCAAAACCAGACGGAACCTCAAGCACCGCACCATTTTTCACTTTCTTTGCTAATGTATCATTTATGGACAATTTGGGCAAATGATTTAAAGCTGTACTGATAGGGATGAGTTCATCCTGCAGTCTGCCCTCTTCTGCCATTTCCTCGATGTCTTCAAAGGTGTGGCATTGATCAATTAAAAACGGTCCTGAAGCTGTTCTGATTAAATGCGACATATGAGCAGGAAAACCCAATTTTTCGCCGATCATCACAGCAAGTGTTCTTACATATGTACCCTTGGAACATTGAACTTTAAAACGGAAAGAAACGGTATCTTCTTTGATTTCTATGTCAGATAAAAGGGTCATTTCGTGAATCGTGATTTTTCTCGATGGCCGCTCAATTGTCTGCCCTGCTCTTGCATATTCGTACAGTTTTTTCCCTCCTATTTTCACCGCTGAATACATCGGAGGCACCTGATCGATCTCACCTGTAAGAGACTTCAGCGCTTCTAGGACATCTTCCTTCGTAATAACCGCATCCACTTTCTTCTTTTCAACCACTTCACCGGAGGAGTCCTCTGTCGTTGTTGAGAAACCAATGGTAACTTCTGCTTCATATGTTTTTGATGCTGCCGTTAAATATTCAACAATCTTAGTTGCCCGTCCAAGGCAGACAGGCAGAACTCCTGTAACATCTGGGTCGAGCGTTCCGGTATGACCGACTTTTTTTGTCCTGGCAATTCGTCTCATTTTAGCAACACAGTCATGTGATGTCATTCCGGCAGGCTTATTTATTAATAAAACACCTTCCATTGCATGCTTTCCGCCCTTCTATCCAGTCAGATTACATAAACGAAAAGGATAGACTGATGTCTATCCTCTCCCGTTAATCTTCCTGCTTGTTTTCTTGATTAATTTCATGGATCAATGTTTCGATCCGGTTTCCATAATCAACGGATTCATCAAATTCAAAAAGGATTTCAGGTGTTTTTCTCAGCCTTATGCGCTGGCCGATTTCAGAACGGATAAAGCCTTTTGCTTTTGCAAGGCCTTTTAAAGTGTTTTCTCTCTTTTCTTCATCTCCAAGAACTGAAATGTAGACTTTTGCAATTTGCAGATCTCCTGACACTCTTACATCTGTAACAGTAACAAATCCAATTCGGGGATCTTTAATTTTCCGGCTGATAATTTCGCCTAATTCTTTTTTCATTTGTTCGCCGACTCTGTTCGCTCGTAAACTCATGCTATCACCTCACTGTTAAAGCCAATCAAACGAGGTTACAGTGCGTTCAATCTCTGGAAAAGAATCAATCATAGCAAGAGCTTTGTTCAATTCTTTTTCTGTTTGAACTTTATTTGATGTGATGGCGACGATGCCAATCTTGGTTCTCTGCCATGTGTCCTGAAAATCAATTTCTGAAACAGAGACATTGTGCCTCTGCTTCAGCCTCATCAAAATACGCTGTAAAACAGCCCGTTTGTCCTTCAATGATTGTGCATCATAAATCATGCACTCACATTCTGCATATCCAATCACTTGCGCTCAATTTCTTCCATGACGTATGCTTCGATGATATCTCCTTCTTTGATATCATTGAAGTTTTTAATCGTAATCCCGCACTCATAGTTTTGCGCAACTTCTTTTACATCATCTTTAAAACGTTTCAGAACGTCCACTTCACCTTCGAAGACAACGACTCCGTCGCGAATAACACGGATGCTGCTGTCGCGGGTGATTTTGCCGTCTGTTACATAAGAACCGGCAATTGTACCGATTTTAGATACTTTAATTGTTTGACGGACTTCAACTTGACCGATGACTTTTTCTTCAAATTCAGGGTCAAGCATTCCCTTCATTGCTGCTTCAATTTCTTCAATTACTTTGTAGATGATGCGGTGGAGTCGAATGTCTACTTTTTCTGCATCAGCCGTTCTCTTAGCATTCCCATCAGGGCGCACGTTAAATCCGATTACAATCGCGTTTGAAGCAGAAGCTAAAATAATGTCAGATTCCGTGATTGCTCCAACGCCTGTAAGGATGATTTTTACTTTAACGCCTTCTACATCAATTTTTTGAAGAGAAGCAGCCAAAGCTTCAGCAGATCCTTGAACATCTGCTTTGACGATCAGGTTGATATCTTTGATATCGCCTTGTTTAATTTGTTCAAACAGATCATCAAGGCTTAATTTCGCGCCTTCTTTACGCTGTTCATCAAGCTGCTTGCTTGCACGCGCTTCTCCAACCTGGCGGGCTTTTTTCTCATCAGTGAAGACCATGAACTGATCTCCTGCCTGCGGTACATCGTTAAGTCCTGTAATCTCAACAGGTGTTGAAGGTCCTACTTCTTTCACACGGCGTCCAAGGTCATTGACCATTGCACGGACACGTCCGAATGTATTACCCACTACGATTGAGTCACCTACGCGAAGTGTACCATTTTGAACAAGAAGTGTTGCAACTGAACCGCGGCCTTTATCAAGCTGAGCTTCAATAACCGTTCCTGTTGCAGCACGGTTTGGATTTGCTTTCCATTCTTCTACTTCACTGACAAGAAGGATCATTTCAAGCAATTCATCGATCCCGTCGCCTGATAAAGCTGAAAGCGGAACAAAGATTGTGTCCCCGCCCCATGCTTCAGATACTAGACCGTATTCAGTCAGTTCCTGCATTACGCGGTCAGGGTTTGCCGATTCTTTATCCATTTTGTTTACAGCTACAATGATTGGAACCTCAGCCGCTTTAGCATGGCTGATTGCTTCCACTGTTTGAGGCATAACGCCGTCATCAGCTGCTACGACAAGGATTGTAATATCTGTTACTTGAGCACCGCGGGCACGCATTGTTGTAAACGCAGCATGTCCCGGAGTATCAAGGAATGTAATTTTTTTGTTGTTTACAACAACCTGATAGGCACCGATATGCTGAGTGATTCCGCCAGCCTCGCCTGCAGTTACTTTTGTATTTCGGATTGAGTCGAGTAAAGTTGTTTTACCATGGTCAACGTGACCCATAATTGTAACAACCGGAGGACGGATTTGAAGCTGATCTTCTTGATCCTCTGTTGCATAGCCTTCAAATTCAGTTACGTCAAATACGATAACTTCTTCAACTTCCACACCATACTCGCCGGCAATCAATTCGATTGAATCTTTATCAAGATCCTGATTGATTGTTGCCATGACGCCAAGCATAAATAATTTTTTAATGATCTCAGAAGGCTCTTTATGAAGCTTTCCTGCCAATTCTCCTACTGTAAGGCTGCCTGTAAAAGTAATTTTGCTCGGCATTTCCTTTTTAGGCTGTACAGGTGCTGCTCCCTGAGGTCTGCGCTGATTATTATTGCTGCTGTTTTTCTTGTTGCCGAAATTTTTCTTGTTATTGTTGTTGCGGTTATTGTTGTTATTATTTGATTTTCCCTGCTGGCTAAAAGGCTTGCTGCCGCCTTTTGCTGCTGGTTTAGTTGGATTAGCCGGTTTTGTGTTGTTAGTATTCTCTTGTTTTTGCATAGGCGTTTTGTGATCTTCCCTTTGTTTGACAGAAATGGATTTAGTTGTTTCTTTCTTATCTGCCTTGTATTTTCCGTCCAGTTTGACAATTACATGATCGTCAATTGTTGACATATGGTTGCTGACTTCAACATTCATACTCTGCAAGGCTGTAATAACATCCTTGCTTGATATGTTTTGTTTTTTTGCATATTCGTAAACTCTCATTTTCGTCATATGGTCACCCCCAAGAAATTTAATCGAGCAAGGTTTTCATTTTTGCAGCAAAGCCTGCATCAACTAATGCCACAACTACTCGAGCATCCTTTCCAATCGCCTGACCTAACAGGTACCGATCCGGGACCGAGACAACAGGAATGTTGTAAAAACTGCATTTATCATGAACCTTTTTAGCAGTATTTTCTGATGCATCTTTTGAGAGCAGAACAAGTTTTGCACGTGATTGTCTAACTTCTTTGATGACAAGTTCTTCTCCTGAAACAATCTTTCTTGCCCGATTTGCTAAGCCCAATAAGGACATCCATTGATGCTTTACCATACCATTAATGTTTCTCCTTCTCAGCTAGCTGAAGCAATTCTTCGTAGATGGCATCTTCAATTTTTACTTGCAGGTGATTAGCCAGTACATTCTTCTTTTTAGCTTGTAAAATACAGTCTTTATCAAGTGAGAGGTAAGCTCCGCGTCCGTTCTTCTTGCCTGTAGGATCAACGGAAACTTCTCCTTCTTTTGAACGGACAATACGAACAAGTTCTTTTTTCGGCTTCATTTCCCCAGTTGCCACGCATTTGCGCAGCGGAACTTTTCTTTGATTGTTCACATTGCCTCACCTCTTACTTGTCTAATTCATCTTGATTGAAAGAAAAAAGCGGCTCATCATCATCGCTTTCGTCAAGCGGAACATTTGCTCCTGCACGAGGATAAATGCCCATTTGCAGTGCGTCTGTCTCGCTTTTAATATCAATCTTCCAGTTTGTCAATTTTGCCGCCAAACGTGCATTTTGGCCTCTTTTGCCGATAGCAAGCGATAATTGATAATCAGGAACAACCACTGTTGTCGCTTTATCATCTTCGTTCACATTAACATCAAGAACTTTAGATGGACTTAAAGCATTGGCCACAAACAGAACAGGATCGTTTGACCATTTTACAATGTCAATCTTTTCGCCTTTTAATTCATTTACAATTGCCTGTACACGCTGGCCTTTAGGACCTACACATGAACCAACCGGATCAACCTCAGGGTTGTCTGAGTGCACAGAGATTTTCGAACGGTCGCCAGCTTCGCGTGCCACTGATTTAATTTCTACCGTGCCGTCATAAATTTCAGGAACCTCAATTTCAAATAATCGTTTTAATAAGCCAGGATGAGTGCGTGAAACGAAAATTTGAGGTCCTTTTGTTGTTTTTTCAACCTTTGTGATAAATACTTTAATGCGGTCATGAGGCTTGTATTTCTCATTTGGCATTTGTTCGCTTACAGGAAGCAGCGCCTCAATTTTGCCAAGGCTCACATAAATAAATTTAGAATCAATTCTTTGGACAATGCCAGTCATGATATCCTCTTCGCGATCTACAAATTCAGAGTAGATCACACCGCGTTCTGCTTCGCGCACACGCTGCGTTACAACCTGCTTGGCTGTTTGAGCTGCAATGCGGCCGAAGTCTTTAGGCGTAACTTCCATTTCAAGAACATCATTTACTTGATAGCTTGGATTTACGCTTTGAGCTTCTTCAACAGAAACTTCAAGTCTTGGGTCATATACTTCATCAACTACATCTTTTCTTGCAAAGACTCTCATTGTTCCTGTGTCGCGGTTTAAATCAACGCGCACATTTTGAGCCTGATTAAAATTACGCTTATAAGCTGAGATCAAAGCAGCTTCAATGGCTTCTATGATCACTTCTTTACTGATGCCTTTTTCTTTTTCAAGAATCGTTAAGGCATCTAAAAGTTCATTACTCATCTTATCGGTTTCCCCCTTATCCATCTAACAGTTTATTTAATTGAATGTGACAGCGAGCCGGGCACTGGCAATTTTTTCGTAAGGTATTTGAATTTGTTTTTTGCGTGTTTTAATTAAGATCGTCACAATAACATGCTCACCGTCAAAAGCAGTAAGCTCTCCTTCAAATACTTTTGAGCCTTCAAAAGGCTCATATGTTTTAATATAAACATTTTTGCCGATTGATTTTGTGAAGTCAGAGTCCTTCTTAAGCGGTCGCTCAGCCCCAGGCGATGAAACTTCAAGAAAATAATTTTGTTCAATTGGATCTGTTTCATCTAATTTTTCACTTAATTTTTCGCTGACAATCGCGCAATGTTCAATGTCGATTCCGTCACTTGAATCTATAAATACGCGCAAAAACCATTCTTTTCCTTCTTTTACGAACTCTACATCCACTAATTCCAATGTTAATTCATCTAAAATCGGCATAGCTAATTCTGCTACGATTTCAGTAACTTTTTTGCTCATCCCGTTCCTCCTTGTGAAATAGAAGCAAATATGACACTATTAGTTGCTGAAAAACCCTGCTTCATATTGAGCAGGGAATGTATGTACACAACACGCGATCCGAATGAAGAGACAATAAAATCTCTACTCAATACGAAAGAGTGGGTTGCCCCACTCTCTGCCTCTAACTATCGTTAGCATTTCCATAAAAAATATAACATAACCGGCCATTTATTGCAAATTAAAATCAAACTGCGTAAGGCATTTCAGGAGATATTGCAAGATTTTTCTCCTGAAAAGATTCAGTGAATATTTCCCAATTCACAGGTCTGTCAAAAAAATTAAAACAGAGACAGCTGGTTTTGATCAGGAAGCGACTCGAGACAGCCTTGCTTGTCAAGATATTCAATAATTGTCTTAGACACCTTGCCGCGCTGCTGAAGGTCCTCTTTGGAGAGGAATTCTCCGTTCTGTCTTGCATTTACGATATTTATTGCAGCATTGGTTCCGAGCCCTGGAATGGAATTGAAAGGCGGGATTAAAGAGTTCCCGTCAATCAGGAAATCCGTGGCACTGGATCTGTACAGATCTACTTTTTGGAACGAATAGCCGCGCTCGCACATTTCTAGGGCAAGTTCAAGAACTGTCAGTAAACTCTTTTCTTTAGGTGATGCCTCAAGTCCTTTTTGATTAATCTCAACTATTTTTGCTTTAATTGGCTCTGAGCCTTTTACCATCGTTTCAATGTCAAAATCATCGGCACGGACTGTGAAGTAAGCAGAATAATAAAGCAGGGCATGATGCACTTTAAAATAGGCAATCCGGACAGCCATCAAAACATATGCTGCGGCATGGGCTTTCGGAAACATGTACTTTATTTTGAGGCATGAGCTGATGTACCAGTCAGGCACCTCATTCTTTTTCATTTCCTCCACCATTTCCGGTGTAAGTCCCTTCCCTTTACGCACAGACTCCATAATTTTAAAAGCAAATGAAGGCTCTAGCCCCTGATAGATTAAATAAACCATAATATCATCACGGCAGCCGATTACTTCGCTCAGCGTACAAGTATTATCGTGAATTAATTCCTGTGCATTCCCAAGCCATACGTCCGTTCCGTGGGAAAGTCCGGATATTTGCACGAGCTCAGAAAATGTAGTCGGCTTTGTGTCTTCAAGCATTTGACGGACAAAGCGGGTACCGAATTCCGGAATTCCGAGTGTACCGGTTTTACACATAATCTGTTCTTCTGTTACACCAAGGGATTCTGTCCCGCTGAATATTTTCATTACCTCTTTATCATCAGTCGGAATCGTTTTCGGATCAATTCCGCTAAGATCCTGGAGCATCCTGATCACTGTCGGGTCGTCGTGTCCCAGAATATCAAGCTTCAGCAAATTATCATGAATGGAATGAAAGTCAAAGTGAGTTGTTTTCCATTCAGAACCCGTTGCATCAGCCGGAAATTGAATTGGTGAAAAATCGTATATATCCATATAATCCGGCACAACGATGATTCCGCCCGGATGCTGGCCGGTATTTCTTTTTACACCTGTACAGCCTTGAACAAGACGGTCGACTTCTGCATTTCTGAGCATTAAGTTGTTGTCGCCCGCGTAGCCTTTCACATATCCGTATGCTGTTTTCTCAGCGACTGTACCGATGGTTCCGGCGCGGAACACGTTATCTTCCCCAAAAAGGTCCTTCGTGTAATTATGCGCTCTCGGCTGATATTCTCCCGAGAAGTTCAAATCGATATCAGGTACTTTATCTCCTTTAAATCCAAGGAACGTTTCAAACGGTATATCATGACCATCTTTATGATATTTTGCTCCGCATTCCGGACAGTCCTTATTCGGCAGATCAAACCCCGAACCTACTGATCCATCATTAAAGAATTCTGAATGCTTGCAGTCAGGACAAACATAATGCGGAGGCAGCGGGTTAACCTCTGTTATCTCCGTCATGGTAGCAACAAGGGATGATCCGACAGAGCCCCTTGAACCAACAAGATATCCATCATCAAGAGATCTTTTAACAAGCTTGTGCGAAATCAGGTAAATAACGGCAAAGCCGTGGCCGATGATACTTTTCAGTTCTTTTTCAAGTCTTGCTTCGACGATTTCCGGAAGCTGGCTGCCATAAATGCTTCTGGCCATGCTATAGCTCATTTCACGGATTTCATCGTCTGCACCATCAATTTTTGGTGTATAAAGGTCATCTTTAATAGGTTTAATTTCTTCAATTAATTCTGCTACACGATGTGTATTGTCAATGACAATTTCACGTGCTTTCTCTTTCCCGAGAAAACTGAAGCAATCGAGCATTTCATTCGTTGGTCTGAAATGAACATTTGGAAGCTCGTGGCGGTTCAGCGGATTCGCACCGCCCTGAGAGTTTACTAGAATCTTGCGGTAAATTTTATCTTCCGGCTGAAGATAGTGTACGTTTCCGGTTGCAACGACCGGCTTTTCAAGCTTTTCGCCAAGATTCACAAGGTTCGTGATGATTTCTTTGAGAGCCATTTCGTCCTTTATATACTCCATCTGAATTAAGTGGCGGTATACTTCAGGAGGCTGCACCTCAATGTAATCATAGAAAGCGGCTATATCTTCCACTTCCTCTGGAGACTTTTGCATCATGCCTTCAAACACTTCCCCGCGGTCGCAGGCTGAGCCGACAAGGATCCCTTCACGGTGCTTAGTGAGCTGAGATCTCGGCACTCGTGCAACTCGGTAGAAATAATCAATATGAGAAAGCGAAACAAGTTTAAACAAGTTTTTTAAGCCAATTTCATTTTGGGCAAGCAGAATCGCATGATAAGGACGAGCCCGCTGATAAGCATTGCCCTGACCCATATTATCGTTAAGCTGGTTATGGTTCTCAATTCCTTTTTCAGCAGCATCCTTCAGCATTCTGAGCAGAAGATATCCTGTTGCTTCCGCGTCAAAAATAGCACGGTGATGCTGAGTCAGCTCAATATCAAACTTTTTGGCAAGTGTATTTAATCTGTGGCTTTTCAGCTCAGGGTATAAAAATCTGCCGAGTTCAAGAGTATCGATGACAGGGTTGGCTGCTTTACCCGCACCAAGCAGCTGTTTATAGCCAACGTTTAAGAAGCCCATATCGAAGCTTGCATTATGTGCAACCAAAATGTCGTCTCCTGCCCACTCTTTGAACCTGCGGAGCACTTCGTCTACATTTGGCGCTGTTGCCACCATATCATCTGTAATGCCGGTTAACTCTATTGTTGTCGCTGATAGACGGTGATGAGGATTTGCAAACGACTCAAAACGGTCGATGATTTCGCCGTTTCTGATTTTAACGGCTGCAAGCTCAATAATCGTATCGTATACAGCTGATAAACCGGTTGTCTCTACGTCAAATACGACATAGGTTGCTTCAGGCAAAAACCGATCCTGCCCGTTATAAGCAATCGGCACTCCGTCATCAACCAGGTTAATTTCTACACCGTACAAGACTTTGATGCCATTTTTCTTGCCTGCAGAATACGCTTCAGGGAACGACTGTGCAACAGCGTGATCAGTGATTGCTACAGCAGGATGCCCCCATTTACTTGCCTGTCCGACTAAAGAACTGACAGATGATACAGCATCCATTTGGCTCATTGGAGTGTGCAAATGAAGCTCTATTCTTTTTTCATCAGACGTATCCTGACGAATTTCAGGCTTGATTTCATTAATATCATTTGCAATCATGACTAAATCCCTTACAAATGTATCATTCTGAATGCTGCCGCGAGCCTTAACCCACATACCTTTTTTCAGTGTTTGCAGAAGAACTGCGTCTTCTTTATCCCGGGCAAACATTTTTACTAAAATGGAGTTTGTATAGTCGGTTACTTTAAACGTGCATAATGTTCGTCCGCTGCGGAGTTCTCTTGTTTCGGCATCGAATACATATCCTTGAATGGTGATGCGGCGCTCTTCATCTTCAATCGTGTTGATCTGTTTAATTTCTTCGTCATTCTTAATGGCATAGCCGATCATCAGAGGACCCTGAGGAGCCTCCTGTTCTTGATCTTTCTTATCCATTTCTGTAATGGCAAGCATCATTTTTTCTTGATCTTCAAGCTTCTTCTGCTCTTGGAACTTTTGAATTTCTTCTTTTGATATATTAACGGTCGTATCAAGCTGAATGAGAGGAAAGCCATATTGTGCAAAGCTGTCCTGAAGAACCGATGTGTATTTTTTCTTGATGGCCATTGCTTCGGTTTCATTTCTCGTTTTTACAATCAGCTTTAATCCCTGTACTTCAGGAATTTGCTCATTTAATAAAGAGAGCATAGGGGGAGAAATCCCCTGCATTTCCTGGACACAAACCGACCAATAGTCTGCAATTAAATTTTCATCAAATGTTTGATCATTAACGGTAATTTTAAATGATACATCAGCTATATGCGAAAATGATTTTGTTAATTTCGCATAAAAAATCCGGTACACTTCAAAAGGAAGGATCCGGTCAAATGAAAATTGGAATTCCCATTTCTTTGACAGCTTATGGACTGTCAGTTTTGTGATCGCACCGTTTTTAAAATGATTAAAAACAGCATCGTCTGTTAAATCGATTTGCTGAAGCAGCAGCTGAAATCGCTCTTTTTGAGCTTTCGAAAGTTCGTCCATTCTAACCGTCCCCTCTTACAATAATCGATCCTCATAATTGAAGGTACCTCGCTCTTTGCGAGGTACCTTTAAATGTTTTATTCACTTACTTATCATAACATGAATAAAACAGAGCTTCATGTTTTTTAATTGGATAATAAATTGGAAATGGTGCCAGTTAAATCAGACAATGCAACATCCATTCCTTCACCTGTTTTGCGGACCTTCACTTCAACGATTCCGTCCGCAGCCTGTTTCCCGACCACGACTCTTACTGGGATGCCGATAAGATCTGAATCTGCAAATTTCACGCCTGCACGTTCAATCCGGTCATCGTACAGGACTTCAAATCCAGCTTCTTTAAGATCTGCATATAATTTATCACTTAATTCAGACTGAACTTCATTTTTTGCATTGGCACTAATTATGTGAACCTGGAACGGAGCAACCGCTGCAGGCCATACAATGCCCTTTTCATCGTTGTATTGCTCGACGATGGCTGCAAGTGTTCTCGAAACTCCAATACCGTAGCAGCCCATGATCATCGGCTGCGCTCTGCCGTTTTCATCCAGGAACGTCGCATTCATGGCTTCACTGTAGCGTGTGCCAAGTTTAAATACATGACCTACTTCAATGCCTTTTGCAAATTGAATGATGCCTTGTCCATCAGGAGATAAGTCTCCTTCTTCAATAAATCTCAAATCAGCAAATTGAGATACGTTTGCATCACGTTCAATATTCACGCCTGTGTAATGATAGTTCTCTTCGTTCGCTCCGCACACACCGTTTACGATAGCCTGAACGGCCATGTCTGCAATAATCTCCACTTCTGAGCTGACTGCAACAGGACCTACATAGCCCGGCAGCACGCCGACTGCCTGCTTTGTCTCTTCAGCCGATGCAAGCTCTACAATGGAAGCTCCATATAAGTTTTTAATTTTAATGTCATTAACCTCATGATCTCCGCGCACTAAAACTAATACGAATTTCTCATCCACTTTGAACAGAAGAGACTTAATTAATTGTTCTTTAGCTGTATTTAAGAACGCAGAAATTTCATCAATTGTTTTTTGATCGGGTGTTTCCACCTTTTCAAGACTCTGAGCTTCTTCGCCGCTTTTTTCATATTGATTAATGACAGGAGCCATTTCAATGTTTGCAGCATACTGGGAAGTATCGGAGTATGCAATCGTATCTTCTCCTACATCTGAGAGCACCATGAATTCATGCGTATCTTTCCCGCCCATTGCACCGGAATCTGCGATGACTGCACGGTAATTTAAGCCGCAGCGCGAGAAGATATTGCTGTATGCCTGGAACATTTTTTCATAGACCTCATCAAGACTTTCAAAAGATGCGTGGAAAGAATAGGCGTCTTTCATAATAAATTCACGGCCGCGAAGCAGACCGAAACGAGGACGTTTTTCATCTCTGAATTTAGATTGAATTTGAAATAGGTTCAAAGGCAGTCTTTTATACGATTTTACTTCGTCTCTGACAAGAGAAGTGATAACTTCTTCATGTGTTGCACCAAGCGCAAATTCACGGCTGTGGCGGTCTTTCATCCGCATTAGTTCAGGGCCGTACGTATACCATCTGCCAGACTCCTGCCAAAGCTCTGCCTGTTGAAGTGCAGGCATTAACAGTTCGGATGACCCGGCACGATTCATTTCTTCACGCACAATTTGCTCAATTTTTTTCAGGACAATGGAAGCAAGCGGCAAGTAACTGTAAATCCCGCTTGCATTTTGCCGCATAAAGCCTGCACGCAATAAAAGCTGATGGCTTTTAATGTCAGCGTCTGCAGGCACTTCTCTTAAAGTAGGAATAAATGTCATACTCTGTTTCATCTTCAAGCACCTCTATCTATTTATACATTTTAAAAGTCAGTTTAAGAAAAAGAGAGGACGGTCTGAGTAAAAATGATAACGCCCTCTCAGGTCATAGCTAAGCCTTATAAAAAGAATCTTTGAATATCATTCCATGTGACAACCAGCATTAACAGCATCAATAAGGCAAAACCGATAAAATGGACAACGCCTTCTTTTTGGCGGTCAATCGGTTTCCCTCTCAGCGCTTCTACAAGGAAGAATAATAGTCTTCCTCCGTCCAGTGCAGGAATCGGAAGCAGATTGACAATACCTAAGTTGATGCTCAGAATGGCAGCCCAGCTCATTAAATTGATGATGCCTGTTTTTGCGACCTGGTCTGTCATGTCATAAATTCCTACCGGACCTGAAAGCATGTCGATCGAAAACTGTCCAGTGACCAATTTTCCAAGTCCCAGCACAATTTCCTTTGTCCAATTGAATGTTTCCGTTACTCCATATTTCAATGATCCGACGAATGATTTTTCAACAGGGTTATAAGCTCCGATTCTGCCAATCGTCTCTTCCCCTACTTTACTCGCTTCAGGGACTACTTCCACTTCAAGGTTTTGACCGCCGCGGTTAATGGCAAAAGTCAGTTCTTGTTCTGGATTTGCCTGAATAACAGAAACGACCTGTTTCCATGAAGACATTACTTTTCCCTCAATGGATGTAATTTCATCGCCTTCTTTAAGTCCAGATTCTACAGCTGAACCGTCCGGCGTCAGCTTCCCTAAAATCGGTTCATCAATTGGAGCCCCTTGAATAAATCCAAGGGAGAATAATAGGACAAACGCTAAAATAAAATTCATCAGCGGTCCAGCAATAATCGCCGCTGTCCGCTGTCCAAGCGTTTTCGAGCCAAACTGGCGGTTATAAGGGGCAATTTGAACTTCAGAACCATCTACAATGAAGAAAGATTTTTCGCTCACTTCAAAGTTTTTCAGTATTTCATCCTCTTCGCCCTGTTCATAACCTGAAATGAACATTTTATGTTCAAGATCAGCCTGTTCTACTTCAATAACTCTTGCACGCGGATATTTTTCCTTATTATTAAGGATGATTTTTTCAACTTTATTTTCTTTATTAAACAGCAAACCTACATTATATCCAGGCTTCACTTCTATCATTTCTGGATCTTCACCAGCCATGCGGACAAATCCGCCAAGGGGAAGGAGTCTGATGGTATAGACAGTTTCATCTTTCATGAAAGAAAAGATCTTCGGTCCAAACCCAATTGCAAATTCACGGCATAAAATACCTGCCCGTTTTGCTAAAACTAAATGTCCCAGCTCGTGAAAGAATACGAGTGCTCCAAAAATAATAACAAACGCTAAAACGGTATTCACGTTTCATGACCACCTTTATGAATATAATGTTTGAACAAATTGTCTCGTCTCTTTGTCCACTTCTTGAATGATATGCAAATCCGGGTTTGATATCACACTATGTTTTGTCAAAGCTTTTTCTATGAGATCTTCAATTTGAAGGAAGGCAATTTGGCCTTTTAAAAATGCTCCGACTGCTTCTTCGTTTGCTGCATTCAGCACAGTTGGCATTGTACCGCCTATTTTACCTGAATCATACGCAAATTGTAAGCAGCGGTATCTTTCAAAGTCCGCTTTCTCGAAATGAAGCTTGCCTACTTCCCACAGATTTAATTGCTTAGTTGATGAAAGCGGCAATCGTTCTGGATAGGATAAGGCATATTGAATGGGGACTCTCATATCCGGAGATCCAAGCTTGCGCAATCACACTTCGGTCATGAAACTCTGCCATCGAATGAATAATGCTTTCTTTATGAAGCAGTACCTCTATCTTTTCGTACGGCAAATCAAAGAGCCAGTGTGCCTCAATCACTTCAAGACCTTTGTTCATCATAGTAGCAGAATCGATTGTGATTTTAGCACCCATGGACCAATTCGGATGATTGAGAGCCTCGTCGACTGTTACATCTGCTAACTCTTCACGTTTTCTGTCGCGGAAGCTTCCGCCGGATGCTGTCACGATCAGCCTTTCCAGTGATTTAGGATTTTCACCCTGCAGACATTGAAAAATAGCGGAATGTTCGCTGTCAACCGGAAGAAGATCCACACCATATTTTCTTGCATGTTCTGTTACAAGATGTCCGGCAGTAACCAGGGTCTCTTTATTTGCAAGCGCAATCGTTTTTTTGCATTCAATTGCTTTTAAAGTAGGCATTAGACCGACACTTCCAACAACTGCATTAACCACAATTTGAGCTTCGGAGAGTACAGCTGCTTCTATAAGGCCTTCGGCACCATATGTAAATGTTATGTTCGGAAATTCTTCTTTCAGCTGTGAATATGCGTTAAAATCATTAACAGCTACTAGACTTGGAGAAAAATCTGAAATCGCTTTTCTTCCAAGCTCCAAATTACTTCCAAAAGACATGGCAACAAGCTGAAATTGATCGGGATGACATTTAATTACATCCAGTGTTTGCTGACCAATTGAACCTGTTGCACCCAATAAGCTAATCTTCTTCACCATGTCACTCCCATTCGTTTGTCACAGATAATCTATTCAGTTAAAAAACAAAAACAAGAAATGCATGATCGGCAATACAAAGATCAGACTGTCAAAGCGATCCAAGATTCCCCCGTGTCCAGGCAGGATATGCCCTGAATCTTTTACTTGATAATGACGCTTTAAAGCTGATTCGGCCAAATCCCCAATTTGTCCAAAAATGGACAGCAAAACAGTGATTAGCGTGATGCTAAAATAGGAGTCTGCAAAGGCAGTAAAATATTGAAAGATCCACGCGATAATGACGGCGCAGAAGATTCCTCCAAAAGATCCCTCTATCGTTTTGTTTGGACTTATTTCCGGCCACAGCTTTCTTTTACCTGCTGATTTTCCGATAAAATAAGCACCTGAATCTGTAGCCCAAATAATCAGCAGGGCATAAAAGATTGAATAAAGGCCAATGTTTCGCATTTCAATAAAATAAAAAAATCCGATACCGATGTACATGGTTGCTATAATGGTAAATCCTACATCATCAAAGGAAAATCTGTTCTTAGTCACCACGGTATAACATAAGAAAAACAGGACACCAAGCAATGCAATTTCTATTTTAGTTATGCTGTATTCATCTAATAAGTTTATGTAGTTACTGGGGATTAATAGAACCCAAAGCAATAATAAACTGAGCAGCCCCGGTACACTGTATATCGTAATTCGCTTCATCTTCAGCAGTTCATAAAGGGCGATGGAAGCTAATAAGTATATAAAAATAGTAAAAGGAGCGCGTCCATAAATGACGGCCGGCAAAAAAACGGCCAAAGCGATTAAGGCAGTTATAATTCTCTGTTTCACTCTGTCACCTTCATCTTATAAACCGCCAAATCTTCGCCCTCTATGCTGATATTCATCAATGGCTGCAAGTAAATGATCTTCGCTGAAGTCCGGCCAAAGCACGTCTGTAAAGACAAATTCAGAATATGCAAGCTGCCATAACATGAAATTGCTCAGCCTGATTTCTCCGCTTGTTCGAATCAGCAAATCCGGATCTCTCATGTCTTTTGTCATTAAGTATTGTGAAAATAATGCTTCATTAATGTCTTCAGGGCTGATGCTGCCCTTTTCAACATCCTGCACAATTCCCTGAACTGCATGAATCATTTCAGCTCGGCTGCCATAATTCAGAGCGAAATTCAGGATAAGACCATTATTATTTTTCGTATCTTCCTTTGCCTTTTGCACAGCGCGAAGTGTATGTTCCGGAATTTTTGATTCTTCTCCTATAATTCTCACTTGCACATTTTCTTCTACAAGTTCCGGCAAGAATGTTCCCAAAAATTCTTCAGGCAGCTTCATCAAGTAATCCACTTCCGTTTTTGGCCTCTTCCAGTTTTCTGTAGAAAAAGCATATAAGGTTAAGGCTTTTACTCCTAGTTCATTAGAAAGCTTCGTTATTTTTCTGACAACTTTCATGCCTTCATGATGTCCGGCAATTCTGGGAAGAGCTCTTTTTTTAGCCCAGCGGCCATTTCCATCCATAATAATTGCAATATGTTCCGGAATTTCCCGTTTCAGAATTTCTTCTTTTGAGAATTCCGATTGCTCGCGGTTAGGATTTCTCCATTTTTTCAATTTGCCAAGCATGTGATTCCTCCATCACCATTCTGCGGTCTCATATACTGCAACAATGTTAACAGTATTAACAAAAAAACCCCCTGTAAACATTAGAGGGTCTTTTAAGCACAATTCCATTGTACAGAGTTTTTTCTTAAACTTCCATGATTTCTTTTTCTTTATCTTTTGCAATTGCATCAATTTTGCTGATGAAATCATCTGTTGCTTTTTGAACATTGTCATTGTTGCTGCGAAGCTCGTCTTCCGTGATTTCGCCATTTTTTTCAAGCTTTTTCAAGTCGTCGTTTGCATCGCGGCGTACATTGCGGACAGCAACTTTCGCTTCTTCAGCATATTTTTTAACAAGCTTTGCAAGCTCTTTGCGTCGTTCCTCAGTAAGTGCAGGAATAGCAAGACGAATTAAAGATCCGTCATTTGTCGGATTTAAACCAAGATCTGATTTTAAAATCGCTTTTTCAATTTCGCCTAAGACTGTTTTGTCATAAGGCTGGATAACAAGCAATCTTGCTTCAGGAATATTGATAGAAGCTAATTGATTGACAGGTGTTGGAGCACCGTAATAGTCTACAACGATTTTATCAAGCAATGATGCATTCGCACGTCCGGCACGGACAGTAGAAAGCTCTCTGTTAAATGCAGATACTGCTTTTTCCATTTTGTCTTTCGCTTGTGATAGCACTTGTTTTGCCATGATTATTTCCCCCTTACAATAGTTCCGATATTTTCGCCTAATACTGCACGTTTAATATTTCCTTCTTCCATAACTGAGAAGACAATAAGCGGAATATCATTGTCCATGCATAGTGATGAAGCAGTTGAATCCATTACTTCTAATCCTTCTTTTAATACATCCAGATAAGAAAGTGTTTCATATTTAACTGCTGTTGCGTCTTTTTTAGGATCGGCTGTATAAACTCCGTCGACGTTGTTTTTTGCCATCAGAATGACATCAGCTTCAATTTCTGCAGCACGCAGTGCAGCTGTTGTGTCAGTAGAGAAATACGGATTTCCTGTACCGGCAGCAAAGATGACAACCCGTTTTTTCTCCAGGTGTCTGATTGCTTTTCTTCTTATGTACGGTTCAGCCACTTGACGCATCTCAATGGAAGTTTGAACGCGAGTTTGAATTCCAAACGTTTCCAGGCTGTCCTGAAGAGCAAGTGAATTCATGACAGTAGCAAGCATCCCCATATAGTCTGCCGTCGCACGGTCCATGCCCATCTCACTGCCGATTTTACCGCGCCAAATGTTTCCGCCGCCGACTACAACAGCAACTTCAACATCCAGTTCTGCAATTTCTTTTACTTGTTTAGCAATGGATTGAATAACGGCAGGCTTTATGCCAAAGCTGTCGTTTCCAGCTAAAGCTTCACCGCTTAGTTTAAGTACAATACGATTATATTTAGGTTTACTCATAATGACCTCCAAGTCTTTTCCAATAGATCTAAGTACCGTGTAAATGATTTTTTAAAAAGAGGGAACACAGATGTGTGTTCCCTGTCTTTCATTTACTCATTTCTGTCTTCTGCTAAAGTTTTTGCTTCAGCAGGCGGAACAGACCTGATTATTTTTTGACTTGGTTCATAACTTCTTCAGCGAAATTATCCTGGCGTTTTTCAATGCCTTCGCCAACTTCGTAGCGAGTGAAGCTCTTCACTGAAGCGCCTTTAGATTCTACGAATTGTTTAACTTTTAAATCAGGGTTTTTAACGAAGCTTTGCTCAAGAAGGCAAATGTCTTCGAAGAATTTGCCAAGACGGCCTTCTACCATTTTCTCAACGATGTTAGCAGGCTTGCCTTCGTTTAGAGCTTGCTGAGATAATACTTCGCGCTCGCGAGTTACTTCTTCTTCGCTTACAGCGTCGCGTCCGATATATTTAGGGTTAACTGCAGCAACATGCATAGCAACATCTTTCGCAGTTTCTTCTTCTGTTGTTCCTTCAAGAACAGTTAATACAGCAATGCGTCCGCCCATGTGCAGGTAAGCACCAAATGCGTCGCTGTCTGTTTTTGTCACAATTTCAAAGCGGCGAAGCGTGATTTTCTCACCAATTTTTGCGATTGCAGCATTAATGAAATCAGCAACTGTTGATCCGTTGTCCATTGTTTGAGTCATAGCTTCATCAAGGTTTGCAGGTTTTTTAGCAAGCAAGTGAGAAGCAAGTGCATCAAGAAGTTCTTTGAAGCCTTCGTTTTTAGCTACGAAGTCAGTTTCTGAGTTTACTTCAAGGATAACAGCTTCGTTGCCTTCAGACTTAACAAGTGCTAAGCCTTCTGCAGCAACGCGGTCTGCTTTTTTAGATGCAGAAGCGATTCCTTTTTCACGAAGGAAGTCGATTGCTTTTTCCATGTCACCGTTTGTTTCTGTTAAAGCTTTTTTGCAGTCCATCATGCCTGCACCAGTTTTTTCGCGAAGTTCTTTTACCATTTGAGCAGTAATTGCCATGAGAGTTTTCCTCCTTATTATGTGGCCGTTATCGGCGTTATGTATTGTTTTCATTCATAAATGAATGCTGTTTGCTTTGCATGATTAAAAGGCGGCTCCTCCCGAAGAATGGAGCCTCTTTAAAAAAGGTGATAAAAGGCATTCCCCTCTTATCACCTTTACTTTACCTAATTAAGCAGTTGTTTCTTCACCTTGTTTTGTTTCAAGAATTGCATCAGCAATTTTAGAAGTTAAAAGCTTAACTGCACGGATTGCATCATCGTTTGCAGGGATTACGTAATCAATTTCATCTGGATCACAGTTCGTATCAACGATACCAACGATCGGAATGTTTAATTTACGAGCTTCAGCAACTGCAATACGCTCTTTGCGAGGGTCAATGATGAACAATGCATCAGGAAGACCTTTCATATCTTTGATTCCGCCTAAGAATTTTTCAAGACGCTCAAGCTCTTTGTTAAGCTGAACAACTTCTTTCTTAGGAAGTACTTCGAAAGTGCCGTCTTCTTGCATTTTTTCGATGTCTTTAAGACGTTTGATGCGCTTTTGAATTGTTTCAAAGTTTGTTAACGTTCCGCCTAACCAGCGTTGGTTAACGAAGTACATGCCTGAACGCTCAGCTTCTTCTTTAACAGAATCTTGAGCTTGTTTTTTTGTACCAACGAAAAGAATTGTACCGCCGTTTGCAGCAAGTTCTTTCGTGAATTGGTAAGCTTCTTCAACCTTTTTAACTGTTTTTTGAAGGTCGATGATGTAGATGCCGTTACGCTCTGTGAAGATGTAACGTTTCATTTTAGGGTTCCAGCGGCGTGTTTGATGACCGAAGTGAACACCTGCTTCAAGTAGTTGCTTCATTGAAATGACTGACATGATATTTCCTCCTAAATGGTTTTTGCTCCTCCGCACATATCATCTTTAGGCAAAACTGTTTTAAACAGCACCATTGCCCAAATCTATGGCGTGTGTATTAACACCAAAAATTAATATATCATAAGGATTGATCATAAGCAAGCAAAAATCGACTAGTTTTGACGGAATTTAAGCAAAAGCTCAACTTCTGTTTTCCCTTTATTTAATTCTCTCGCGATTTCCTCAGAAGAAAACCCTTTTTGATAAAGGGAAATGATCTTTTTCTCTTCTGATTCGGGGTGACCTTTTTCCATTAGATCTGATAACTCCAGCTGATCTTCATGGGCTATTTTTAGAACCGGAAAATCCGGATCTTCCGGTTCTGTCTCTGATTTTTGCGGGTGAGAGCTGTTTCTACCTATATTAATAGCTTTCTGCTGAGCCATTTTCATTCCGGCTATCAGTTTTTCATTCTCTTCCTTAAATTCAATCAAATAAGCTGCAAGCGACTGCTCTGCTTCTTCAAGCATGGCTGCTTGCTTTTCTTCTGATTGTTTAACTGATTGATATTTTAAATATAAAAGGGCAATAAAATAAAATCCTGCAGCATGGAGAATCATGCTGATGATCAATAGAACGGCTGTCATATATTTTTTTCACTCACTTGGTATAAGACTTATGCTGCTTCATTATTGAATGATTTTTTCAAGTAAATTTCTTAATTTGAACAGCGCTTTCGAGTGAATTTGGGAAATGCGCGATGTCGAAAGCCCCATCACTTGTCCGATTTCTGTAAGCGTCAGTTCTTCTTTATAAAATAAACTGACCACAAGCTGTTCTTTTTCAGACAGGCCGATGATGACTTCACTTAATTGCTGAATCAGCTCATCCTTCACGATTTTTTCCTCGGGAGAAACTGACTTCTCGTCTTTGAGAACCATTTTGGAATGGTGCTCCTGTTCATCGTGCTCGTGATTTTGGTCGTCTATAGAAAGAACATTCGCAAAGAAACCCTCATTCATAATGTGTGTTACTTCATCTTCTGACATTTCAAGGTCCTTTGCAACTTCGCGGGGCATCACGTTCCGCAAATACTTTTGCTCAAGACGCTCTATACTCGCATCCACTTTTTTAGCTTTTTCTCTAGAGCTTCTCGGCAGCCAGTCTTCTTTTCTGAGACCGTCTAAAATGGCGCCTCTTATCCGAAATGAAGCATATGTTTCAAACTTTAGATCTCTTTTGTAATCAAATTTTTCAAGGGCGTCATATAACCCGATCATTCCAATGCTCTTTAAATCCTCTTTATTCACTGATTTTGGCAGACTGACTGAGATGCGCTGCACATGATAGCTTACAAGCGGCATGTATCTCTTAATCAGCGCATCGCACGCATCATTGTCGCGGAAGTGAATCCATTTGTCCCAATGCTCTTGTTCTTCGATTTTTGCTGCTTGTATCATTTTTCTCCCCTTCTGATTTGTGATTTTTAACTTCTGGTGTGTTTTTTATATCGTTTTAGATCCTTGATTGACCGTTCTTATATGCAACATGCAGGTAGCGGGATCAAACTCGATTGTTCTCCCGCTGCTTCCCCCTACATCCATGCTGACAACGGGAATATGCAATTGATGAAGCTGTTCGAGTATGGCTTCAACATTTCTTGGACCGATGCGCATCGTGCTGTTTGCAGACTGAAATTGAAACATTTGCGCACCGCCTGCAAGTTTTGCTTTTAACAAACCTCGGCGCCCTCCGCATGAAATAATTTGTCTGATTAGTTCTTTGACTGCGGTGTCCGCATATTTAGAAGGATTTTGTACACCTGACTTGGCGAGAGCTGAATCAGGAAGCATGACATGCACCAATCCTGCTATTTTTCTGAACTCATCATAAAGAACAAGCCCTACACAAGAACCGAGGCCTGAAGTGCGAATCCACTTTGGCGGCTCTACAACATCTTTTTCCGCTATTCCGACTTTTACAATCTCCACTATTTGAGTCATGCTGTTATACTCCTATTGATTTGAAGAGTTTGTCAAAAGAGTCCGGGTCCGGCATCAGGAAAAAATGTCCTTGAATCACTTCTGTGCTCTCATCGCCGCTCTCTTGGATAGCCGTATCAATGACTATGGCGTAATCGCTCACATGCGAGAGCTCGATCAGCCCATGTGTAATGACGGCTGCGAACATATCAATGGAAAGGCCAGGAACTGATGGATAAAGACTGAGACCTGTAAAGTCTGACAATGCAGTCAAATATGATCCCGTCACGATATTTCCAAGCTCCTTAAGGGCAGAGGTTCCGATTTCTTCCTGTTCAATATTTTCTATGTTAAAGCCTGGATCCTTCGTCAAATTCCGGATGAATCTTTCAGCCTGTTCAATGGATAAGATAAAATACATGGAACCCGGCAGATCCCCCTCAATTCTTAAATAAAGGCCAGCCACAGCCATTTCTGGTCCGCCTAAACGTTCTGTAAGCTCATTAAATGAAAGCAGGCTGACATCAGGAATCTTCATTTCAATTCTTTTATTTAAAAGAGCCGAAAGAGCTGTAGCGGAATGACCTGCTCCTATGTTGCCCGCTTCTTTTAAAATATCTAAATGCAGAGCTGAAAGCTGATTGAAATCATTCATACACAAGATCCTTAAGATTGAAGGGCAAACGTTTTGTCTGCTGCCAATACTTTATTCAAATCAAGAATGATAATCAGGCGTCTGTCGATTTTAGCAATACCTTCTACATAGTCTGCCTCTACTGCACCGACAACCTCAGGAGCAGGTTCCACTTCATCCAATGCCAAATCGATGACATCATTAGCGGCATCGACGATCAATCCAACCTCAAATTGATCTAAAGAAGCAACAATGATCCTTGTACTATCTGTAAATGGTTTCTGCTCCAAATTAAATCTTGTGCGCAAATCAATAATTGGCGTGACAATACCTCTTAAATTGATAACCCCTTTAACAAAAGGCTCTGTTCCGGGAACACGTGTAAAGGTCTGTATTTTTTCAATAGAGCGCACTTTATCGACTGAAATTCCGTATTCTTCGTGATTTAATTGAAAAACAATCATTTTCATCTGTTTTTTGATTGTATCCGTCATTTCTACATCCCCTATTCGATAAATAAACTATTTGATAAGAGCGTTGCAATCTATGATTAAAGCCACTTGTCCATCGCCGAGTATCGTTGCACCTGATACAGCAAAAACGGAGTTTAGGTAATGACCCAGTGACTTTAGAACAATTTCCTGCTGGCCAATAAATGAACTGACTGTCAGTGCAGCCGTTTTATCCCCTTTTTTTACAATAACAATTGCAAGATGGGAGTCTTCTTCTTTTTCAGCCGGCACTTCAAAAACATCTGAAAGGGAGATAAGCGGAACAATTCTGCCTCTGAAGTCAATGACTTTCTGATTATGTGCACTCATGACTTCATCTTTGCTGATCACGGCCGTTTCAATGATTGAAGAAATCGGAATAGCAAATGTTTCATTCGCAAGCTTCACAAGCATGACTGATATGATAGACAGCGTGAGGGGAAGCTGTATGGAAAATAGGGAACCTGCGCCTTCTCTGGAATCGATTGAAATCGAGCCTCCAAGAGCTTCGATGGTGTTTTTGACCACATCAAGTCCAACCCCTCTCCCGGATATATCTGATATCGTTTCTGCTGTTGAAAACCCGGAAGAGAAAATCAATTCATAGACCTGCTTATCAGAAAGTGCCTCTGCCATTTTTTCTGATACTATTGCTCTGTCAATCGCTTTCTTTAACACTCTTTCTCTGCTGATGCCATTTCCGTCATCTTCAATCTCAATAAAGACATAATTTCCGCTGTGATAAGCTCTAAGGACGACTTTGCCTTCTTCGCTCTTTCCGTGCTTTAGGCGCGTTTCAGGCGATTCAATTCCATGATCAATTGCATTCCTTAAAAGATGTACGAGCGGATCTCCGATTTCATCAATAACAGTCCGGTCAAGCTCGGTTTCAGCACCGTTAATCTCAAGATTGATTTTTTTATTTAAGTCTTTAGCAAGCTTTCTGATCATGCGGGGAAAACGGTTGAAAACAGTCTCAACAGGGACCATTCTCATGTTCAGGATAATCGTTTGAAGATCTCCTGATATACGCGACATATGCTCCACTGTTTCATTTAGCTCGTTATTTTTCAGCTGCTTTGAAATCTGCTCAAGCCTTCCTCTGTCAATCACAAGTTCTTCAAAAAGATTCATGAGGCTGTCAAGCCTGTCTATATTCACTCGGATCGTTTTTGAACTTGCTTGTACGGCTCCATTAGAAACAGCTGCTTCATCTTTTGCAGCTATCTGTTCGGAATTTGCAGCACTTTCACCATATTGACCAGGTTCTTTTTCTATCAATCTTTCATCAATCGAAAGCGGAGATACTTCAACAGATTGAATTTCAGAAACCTTCATGATTTGTCTTTCTATCTCATTTGCAGATTCCTTAGTGACAAAAGCGAGCTGAAATTGCTGATCAAATTTTTCTTCTTCAAGCAAATCAACTGAAGGAACAGATTTTATGACTTCTCCAAGCTTTTCAGCTATTTCAAAAACCATAAAAACACGCGCTGCCTTCAAGAGACAATCTTCTCTTAATCGAATCGTCAGTTCATATGTATGAAAGCCTTGCTCTTTTGACTGCTGCAGGACAGTTCGTTCAAAATCATCGAATTCTTTCATCGTTGTGAGGGATGATTCTTCGTCTGTATGTTCCATTTTCTCATGTTCACCCGTTTCAATCTTTTTCAGCTTGGCAATCACGTTTTTAACATCTTTCTTTCCATCTCCGCCTTCAGCAATGGATAAAACCATTACCTCAAGGTCATCAACAGCCTGAAAGACGGCATCAAGCAGGACATCGGATACTTGCAGTTTCTCATTGCGGATGGCATCGAGCACGTTTTCCATCTGGTGGGTCAAATTAGCTAAATCACTGTAACCCATCGTCGCACTCATGCCTTTTAATGTGTGGGCTGAACGGAAAATTTCATTAACGATGAATAAATCTGCAGGATTTTTCTCCAGTTCCAGCAGCTTTTCATTACAAGACTGCAAATGTTCTTTACTTTCTTCAATGAAGACCTCTAAGTATTGACTCATATCCATTTAAGTTTACTCCCCTTAGCCTCGAATAAATTTCATAATAAAAGCAGCAATATCCTGTACATCTAAAACTGCATCAATTGCTTTTGTCTGAAAAGCGTTCTTCGGCATTCCAAAAACAATCGACGTTTTTTCAGATTCTGAGATGGCATGCAGATCTCCTGACTGCTTTAATTTCTTTAACCCTTCTGTTCCGTCTGCCCCCATGCCTGTCATAATAACAGCCACTTTATGAATATTTTCAAGCATGCTTATTGATTCAAACAGCGTGTCAACAGAGGGTCTGTGCCCATTCCGCGGATTTTCTTTATTCAGCCTGATGATTATCCCGTTTTTATCCCCTGCAATCTTCATGTGAAATCCGCCTGGCGCAATATAGGCTGTTCCATTTAAAGCAAGTTCACCATCTTCTGCTTCTTTCACATTTATGGCTGAAAGAGCATTCAGTCTAGCAGCCAAAGAAGAAGTAAATCCTTCTGGCATGTGCTGTACGATAAAGACCGGAGCTTCAAGATCTTCCGGCAGTCTTGGCAATACCTGCTGGAGAGCTCTTGGGCCTCCTGTGGAAGTTCCAATGCAGATGAGATGCTTACTGTTCCTGTGTACGCAAGTCTTAGTATTTAGTTTGATCGGTTCAATTCTTATAGAACTAATTTTTCTAACGCTTGAACGACTTGCCGTCTGTACTTTTTGAATTAATTCCTGTCTCACTTTATGGAGATCAAGAGATATCGCTCCCGAAGGTTTTGCGATAAAATCTATCGCGCCAAGCTGCAGAGATTGAATGGTATGATCTGCCCCTTCTTTTGTGGTGCTCGACAGCATAATGACAGGCTTTGGGAAATCCTCCATAATCCGTTTTAAAATCTGAAGACCGTTCAATCCCGGCATCTCGATATCCAGCGTAATGACATCAGGATCCAATTGGCCGATTTTAGACAGGGCATCTTGACCATTGCGCGCTGCAGCCACCACTTCTATAAAGCCGCTTTCTTCCAGAAAATCGGTGATCAGCTTTCTCATAAAGGCAGAGTCGTCTACCACCAGAACCCTAATCTTTGTCATTTAATAACTGCCTCCTCTGATGAATTGCGACATTTTAAAGAGAAACGAAGCAGTTTTTGGATGGAAAGCCGAGTCCTTTTTCCCCCGGCCCAAGAAATTAGCAGCAATCTCATGCAGCGCCCTGCTAGCGGCACTTTTGGGAAATAATAAAGTAAATGGAATCTGTCTGATTACAGCCTGTGAAACAAAACCGTCATCCGGCATCCATCCTGCGTATGACGATTTCATATCAAGAAACTGTTCAATCGCAGCCTGCATTCTCACAGATGTCTGATGTGCAGCTTTTGCATGATCAGCCTTGTTCACAACAATGGAAATCGGGATGCTTTTATCATTCATGCTTATTTGCTTGATGGCTGAATAGGCATCCGTAATGGAAGTTGGCTCAGGTGTAGTGACCATGATCAGCTCATCTGCTGACAAAACAAATTTCAAGCTTTCCTCTGTCATACCGGCACCCATATCAAAAATGATGTAATCGTATTCTTTAAACAGCGCTTCAAGCTTAGCGGAGAAAGAATCGAATTGAGCTTTCTCCATTTTGAACAAATATGATAATCCGGTTCCTCCGCATATATAATCAAAACCTCCAGGGCCAGTCTGTATCAGTTCATTTAGCTCTTTTTTTCGATTAAAAAAGTCTAGTATTGAACAAGAGCTAGATTGCCCAATAAGGATGTCAATGTTTCCATATCCAATATCCAAATCAAAAACAAGCACACGTTTTTCATTTTCTGCTAGCCTTATAGCGAAATTGATTGTGAAATTCGATTTGCCGACTCCGCCTTTTCCGCTGATGACAGCAATGGATTTTGCATCATTTTTATTCAGTTGCTGTAACTGCAGCCTTAACTGCTCTGCCTGATCCATTACCTCAAAATCTCTTCCGCTGTCAGTTTTGCGGTAGCCATCAGGATATCATCCGGAACGTTCTGTCCGTTCGTCATATAGGCAACGCCTTTATCAGCAGACAGGATAAAATCATACATCGATCCTTTTGAATGGGTTTCATCAAGCTTTGTAAAAATGATTTTATCGATTTGAATGGAAGAGAAATTATCATAGATTTCAAGCATGTCATTTAGTTTAGAAGTAACCGACAGCACGAGGAATGTTTCCACTTCTTCGGTGAAATCAATCAGTTTCTCTAAATCTGCTACAAGCTGCCGGTTCCTGAAATTACGGCCGGCGGTATCAATAAAAACCATATCCATTTCCTTGAATTTTTCTTTTGCTCTCTGAAAGTCTTCAAGTGAATAACAGACCTCAAGCGGTGCATTTAATATTTTGGCGTACGTTTTGATTTGTTCGATTGCTGCGATTCTGTATGTATCCACAGTGATAAAAGCAATTTTTTTTTGTTTTCTCAGCATGCTTTCAGCTGCGAGCTTGGCCAGTGTAGTTGTTTTTCCGACACCGGTTGGACCGACAACATTAATATATTTCTTTTGATAAGAGATTCCTCCAAACGCCAGGTGTCCCATCTTTTTCTCCATCACATTAACTGCTTCTGAATGTAATCCGGATGGATCTGTCGTATCACCAGAGAAGTCTGAAAGGATGTCAATTCTGCCTGAAGACCCTATTTCTTTTTCTTCAAGAAATTGATTCAGCTTTATCAGATGAGCAGGAAGATTCTTTTGCTGTTCATTCATATTTATGGATTTCACAAGTTTTTTCAGTTCAAGGACCTCTGACATCAGGGATTGCTCATGATTCATCTCATATGCCGGTGTCTCTGCAGGCTCGTCTTTTACATATCCGGTTTTCAAATGACTTCTATTAATCAGCGGATCCGGATCGTGCCCGGCGATCACTTCAATCTTTTTTTTCGTAAAAAGACCAAAGACTCCACCGGTATGAACGACCTTTGAATTTAAAATCACGGCATCATGACCGAGTTCACTTTTAATTTTTTTCATCGCTTCCTGCATATTTGGAGCTATATATTTTTTTACCTTCATGCGATATTCACCACCCCGACACTTTGAACTTCCACATTGGCCTCAAGCTCGTTATAGGAGAGCACAGGCAGCTGAGGAAAATAGCGGTCTATTAATTGTCTGACATACATTCTTACAGCCGGCGAACATAGAAGGATCGGTGACTGCTCCTGCAAAGCTAATTGTTCGATCTCTTTTGCAATCGATTCAATAATAGCTTGAGAGATGTCCGGTTCAATAGACAGGTAATTTCCATGCTCAGTTTGCTGCACTCCTTCTGCAACAGCTTTTTCAACTCTTCCGGAAAGAGTCACTACTTTTAGCGTTTCACCAGATGAATACTGGCTTGTAATTTGTTTTGCTAATGCCTGTCTGACGTATTCTCCTAATAATTCTGTATCTGACGTCATTTTTCCGTAATCAGCCAAAGATTCAAAAATCACCGGCAAATTCCGAATCGACACCTTCTCCTTTAATAGCTTTGCAAGCACTTTTTGAATTTCACCGATTGAGAGTGGAGATGGTGTAACCTCTTCTGCGAGAATCGGATATGACTCTTTCAAATGATCAATAAGCTGTTTCGTCTCCTGACGCCCAAGGAGCTCATGGGCGTATTGTTTTATCGTTTCAGTAATATGTGTAGAAACAACAGACGGAGGATCGACGACGGTATAGCCGAACATTTCAGCCGCATCCTTGTTTTCTTCATTAATCCATTTGGCGGGAAGCCCAAACGCGGGCTCGATCGTATCAATCCCCTCAATGGAATCATCTTCAATTCCAGGCGCCATTGCCAAATAATGATCAAGAAGAACCTCACCTTTGGCTACTTCATTTCCTTTTAGCTTTAGTCTGTATTCATTGGGCTGAAGCTGGATGTTGTCACGTATTCGCACAACTGGAATAACAAGTCCAAGTTCAATCGCAAGCTGCCTCCTGATCATCACAATCCGGTCAAGCAGATCACCTCCCTGATTCGTGTCAGCAAGCGGAATCAGACCATATCCAAATTCAAATTCAATCGGATCCACATTCAGCAGCTGTACGACACTCTCAGGTGTTTTCATTTCATCAATCTCGACTTCCTCTTCCACTTCTTCTTCTAATTTCAGCTGATCCTGTTTCGATTTAGAAATAAAATATCCTCCGAAACCAAATGCAGAAGCAATCGGCACTGTAACAAATAAACCAATCGGTGTAAATATGCCGAGCAGGAGAATGGTTCCTGCTGCGACATACATCATTTTCGGATATGCAAACAATTGACTTGTAATATCTGTTCCTAAATTGCCGTCAGAAGCAGCTCTTGTCACAACTATGCCGGTTGCAGTTGAAATAAGCAGGGCAGGTATTTGACTGACAATACCGTCACCGACTGTAAGCATCGTAAAGTGAACTGCAGCATCCCCAAAACCCATGCCAAGCTGCATCATTCCGATAATGATTCCGAAAATCATATTGATTATCACGATGATGATCCCTGCAATCGCATCACCCTTTACAAACTTGCTCGCACCGTCCATGGCTCCGTAGAAATCTGCTTCTCTGGACACTTTTTCACGGCGTGTGCGGGCCTGCTGCTCAGAAATGACGCCTGCATTTAAATCAGCATCAATACTCATCTGTTTTCCGGGCATCGCATCAAGAGTAAATCTTGCCGCAACTTCAGATACCCTTTCTGATCCTTTCGTGATAACCACAAACTGAATGATAATCAGGATAAGGAATACAACAAACCCAACTAATACATTTCCGCCTACGACAAACGTTCCAAATGTTTCAACAACACCGCCTGCTTCACCTTTTGATAAAATTGAACGCGTCGTGGATACATTCAGTCCAAGACGAAAGAGAGTGAGCAGCAATAATAAGGATGGAAAAATGGCAAAATCAAGGGGCTCCCTCATATTCATTGAAGTTAAAAGAACGAGAAGCGCGAGGGTAATATTTAACATGATAAGCAGGCTCAGCAGCCATGTTGGAAACGGAATAATCAGCATTGCAACAATCAATATTACACTTAATAAAACAGATAAATCTCGAGCTTGCATGGTTAACCTCTCTTTCAAACAGAACCAGTATCCTCTAAACTTTAAATCTTATTTTTCAGCTGATAAACATAAGCCAATATTTCTGCTATGGCTTTAAAAAATTCTTCAGGCACCGCTTTTCCGATTTCAACTTGATCGTAAAGCGCTCTAGCTAAAGGCCGATTTTCAACCATTGTCACTTCATTTGCTTTTGCCGTCTCTTTGATTTTTTGAGCAACAAAATCGACTCCTTTAGCTACAACGAACGGTGCATCCATTTTGTCTTCGTCATATTTTAAGGCGATAGCAAAGTGAGTCGGATTTGTAATGACTACATCTGCATTCGGCACTTCCTGCATCATGCGCCTTGCAGCCATTTCTCTTTGCTTTTGTTTTATGCGGGATTTTATTAAAGGATCTCCCTCTGACTTTTTGTACTCATCTTTAAGATCCTGCTTAGACATGCGGATGTTCTTTTCAAAATCGAATTTTTGATAAAAATAGTCAAGCAGTGAGAGAAACAACAGAGCGATGGAAGCGAACAAACCCATTTGAAAGGTTAGTTTTGCTATGAAGATGAATGATTTTTCTATTGTTATTTTTGAAAGTGACAGAATTTCCGCCATCTGAAACCAGATGACAGAAAAGGTTACAGCCCCGACAAATGATATTTTCAATATTGATTTAAGCAGTTCAACAATCGCGCGCAGAGAGTAAATGCGTTTGAAGCCTTGAATCGGGTTGATTTTCTCAAGTTTCATCTGAATGGCTTCTGTTGAAAATAAAAAACCGACCTGCATGTAGTTTCCTGCGACTCCTGCAACTAATGCAACCCCCATAACAGGAGCACTTATATAGGCTGATTCAATCACCATTTCCACCATCAGCTCATGAACATTTTTTTCTGTCAGATTCATTAAAATTGTCTCCTGCAATGACGCATTCATCATTGTAAGTATCCGCCCAAACATGAAAGGCCCGATAAACAGCAGGGATAAAAAAATGGACAGCAGGCTTATTGCCGTATTCACATCCGCACTTTTTGCAACCTGCCCTTTTTTTCTGACATCATCACGTTTGCGCGGTGTAGCTTTTTCTGTTTTTTCACCTGAAAAGAACTGCAGATCAAGTTTAAGAAATTCCATTTCATGCTCCTCCGATTAATTCCATTAAACTCCGCATCGTATAAATCATCGTTTCGAACACGTCCTGGATGAGCATAAACATTGCTCCCATTACCAATATGAGCATAATAAAGCTGACGCCTATTTTCAGCGGCAGTCCTACAACAAAAATGTTCAGCTGAGGCACTGTGCGCGCTACAATGCCAAGAGCCAGATCCACCAGGAACAGCGATGCCACAACAGGAAAGGACATTTGAAAAGCGATCAAAAACATCGCACTAAATGATTTTGTGATCATTTTGGCGATATTCCCATCTCCAAAAGGAAAAGCAGCACCCTCAAGCGGAATGTATTGAAAACTGTAAAAAACACCGTCCAGCAAAAGATGATGGGCGTTTACACTCAGCATGAAAAGCAAGGCCAAAATATTCAGGAACTGACCAATAAGCGGACTTTGCGCCCCTGTTTGCGGATCGATAATATTGGCAATGGCAAAACCCATTTGAAAATCAATCAAGCTTCCTGCTATTTGGACAGCAGCCATCATAAGATAGGCAGAAAAACCGATGAAAAGACCGATCATGACTTCTTTTACTGCAAGGAGTATAAATGCTCCGTTCAGTTCCATCGGTTCTGGATTTATTGCAGTGAATACAATAAGAGATAGAAAAAAAGAAAAACCGATTTTATGCACAGTTGGAATCGTGCGATATGAAAAGAGCGGCAGTGTGACAAAAAAGGCACTCAATCTCGCAAATATAAGCAAAAATGCCGGAAAACTTTCAATTACATTCATGCTTTAACCTACAAATCTATTAAGATTGCCGAAAATATCCTGTGCATACGATATGATGATTGACAGCATCCAAGGGCCGAAAAAGACAAGCCCAATCAGCACTCCCACAATCTTAGGAACGAACGCCAGCGTCTGCTCCTGAATTTGGGTTGTCGCCTGAAAAACACTGACAACTAATCCAATGACCAGGGCGATCGCCAAAAGAGGACCGCAGATGATCAAAGTTGTATAAATCGCTTTTTCAGCAATCGAAATGACAAATTCTGAACTCATATGTTTAATCTCCTACTCAGAAACTTTGAAGAAGTGATTTCACGACCAAATACCATCCATCTACAAGCACAAACAGCAGAATTTTAAATGGAAGTGAGATCATCACCGGCGGCAGCATCATCATTCCCATTGACATTAAAATACTTGCTACGACCATGTCGATGACTAAGAATGGGATAAAGATCATAAATCCTATTTGAAAAGCCGTTTTTATTTCACTGATGGCAAACGCAGGAACAAGTGCTGTAAGAGGAATATCTTCAACCGATTGGGGCTTGTCCATCTTTGCGTATTCAAGAAACAGAGCTAAATCCTTTTGCCTTGTATGCTTGCTCATAAATTCCTTCAAAGGGAGAGCAGCTTTCTCATAAGCTTCCTCGAGGTCAATTTCTTCATTAAATAAAGGCGTCAGTGCCTGCTCATTTATTTCTGAAAAAGTCGGGGCCATTATGAAAAATGTCAGAAACAGGGCAATGCCGATCAGCACCTGGTTCGGCGGCATCTGCTGTGTTGCAAGCGACGTTCTTACAAATGACAGGACAATAATAATTCTTGTAAAACATGTCATTAAGATTAAGATGCTTGGTGCGAGAGAAAGGACTGTCAGCAGCAGCAGCAATTTGACAGACGTGCTGACATTTTCTGCATCACTATTGCTGAATATTTCCACAAATTCATTCATTTTGTGTGATCCTTTCCAGCTATTTCCTCTAAGCTGCTTTGTCTTTCTTTTTTTAATTGCTCCAGCTGTTCTTTAAAGGAAAATGAATGCCCGTCCGCCATCCCATTATTTTTTTTACTAAACAATGGAGCTGATACGTTTTTAAGCCAGTCCTTCGTGTCGATTGCGGCAGCAAACCTCTGCTGATGTTCCTCAGTAATCTCCCGGCATTCATCTTCATCGTCAATCTCTTTCAGCAGCTGAACAGAATCTGAAACACCTACTACAAGGATTTTTTTTCCTACTTTTACTAATTGGATGGAACGATTCTGTCCAACATTTGTCCCGCCAAGGTTTTCAATGTAGTTTGATGAAGAAGTGAATTTGTTTCTTTTACTCACAAATCTCAGCAGTATGTAAATTAAAAATATGATAAATGCAGTTGCCAGGATCATCTTAATGAAATCCCATGCTGTCACTGATGTTTCAGAAGCTTGGTATCCAACATCCGATTTCCCGCTGTTTTTTTCACTCTTGCTGTCAGCCGTTTTTTCATCTGAACCGACCCAGTCTGCCACAGATTCAGTCCCCTGCTCCGCATGAACAGCTGACTCACTATGCGGCAGCAGGAAAAGAAGAAGAATCACAGCTATTGGTATCCATTTTATTTTCACTTGCAAGTGGAAAGACTCCTTTTAGCTTAATGTTTTATTAATAGCTTCTAGCACTCTGTCTGCCTGAAAGGGCTTCACGATAAAATCTTTTGCACCGGCTTGAATCGCATCAATGACCATAGCCTGCTGTCCCATTGCAGAACACATGATGACTTTAGCGTGAGCGTTGATTTTTTTAATTTCTTTAAGGGCAGTAATGCCATCCATCTCCGGCATTGTGATATCCATTGTTATTAAATCCGGAAAGTGCTCTTTATATTTCTCTACAGCTTGTGCACCGTCAGCAGCTTCAGCTACGACATCAAATCCATTTTTTATTAAGATATCTTTGATCATCATTCTCATAAATGCTGCATCGTCCACGATCATTATTTTATGTGCCATTCCAGTCACTCCCATGATTGATTACTTTAGTTTATTTAAACGCTCAGTCTGACTTAAAATATCTGTCACCCGAACTCCGAAATTTTCTTCAATAACGACGACTTCCCCTTGAGCGACGATTTTGTTGTTGATCAGAATATCAACTGGTTCACCTGCCAGTTTATCCAGCTCAATGATGGAGCCGGATGATAATTCAAGGATTTCTTTCACTGAACGCTTCGTGCGGCCAAGTTCAACAGTGACCTGAAGCGGGATATCCAGCAGCATATCAAGATTTTTCATTTCATTTTGATACATTGGGACAGATTCGAAAGATGAAAATTCTGCCGGTTTTACATCGACGGGCTGCCTCTCTGCTCTTTGCTGGACAGGCTGTGCAGGATAACTGCGCTGTTTCTCTGAATGAGCAGGCGCAGGTTTAATCCGAACTTCTTCTTCAATAGCTTCAATAGTCGCTGCTTGCTGCTTCGGGTTCATCAGCTCTTCAACAAGATCTTTTCCAAATTGCAGCGGCAGAAGCTGCATAATCTCTGAATCTATTAAAATTCCCACTTTCAGCCTAAAGGCAACTTTCAAGAACAGGTCTTCTTTTGGAAATGCTTCTGTTCCTTCTCCTTCTTTTATATCTAAGAGCTCGATTGATGGAGGAGAGATATCTACTTTTTTGTTAAAAATCGTAGACATTGACGTGGCAGCTGACCCCATCATTTGATTCATTGCTTCCTGAACTGCACTGATCATGATGTCATCCAGTGATGAATCGGTAATTTCTCCATTACCGCCTATCATTAAGTCTGCAATAATCGCTGCATCACTTTGTTTAATCACTAGTAAATTACTGCCTATAAATCCTTCTGTATAATTCACTTCGATCGCTACATAAGGATGAGGAAACTCATCGGATATTCTTTGTCTTTGGACAACCGAAACAGTCGGAGTCGTAATTTCCACTTTTTGTTGAAGCAAAGTAGAAAGCGCCGTTGCAGAACTGCCAAATGAAATATTGCCTATTTCTCCAATTGCATCTTTTTCCATGTCATCCAAATAATCGTGTGTATCTATCGTATAATCTTCTTCGTTTGAATCTGTACCCTTTAAAAGAGCATCAATCTCATCTTGAGATAACATCCCATTACTCACCTTCTTCATGCCCCCTCTGATAATGGCCGATTACTTGCACTGCAGCTTTTCTTTTCAGTTTACCTGGCTGACCATAAAATTTAGGTTTATCCCCTATTTTAATAACCAAAGGCTGATCAATGGCTTTTTCCAGCTGTATCACATCTCCAGCTTGAATGTCTAAAAATTCTTGAATCGTGATCTCTGACATTCCGAGTTCTGCAATAATCTGAAGTTCTGCTGATTGAATTTTTCTCTCCAGAGCTTCAACTTCGTTTGGCTTCGGTTCTTTTCTTTCAGACTGCATCCAAAAATGAACACTCAATCGTGGAATGATCGGCTCTAAAATGACATGAGGAATACAGAGATTTATCATGCCGCTGATTTCGCCGATCTGTGTATTCAGCGATATGACAACCACCGTTTCATTCGGGGAAACCATCTGCAAAAACTGCGGATTGACTTCTAAATTATTCATGACCGGGTCGATAGCAAAGATGGAACTCCATGCCTCTTTGTAATTATCAAGTGATTTTTCAAACAGATTTGACATAATTCTGCTTTCAATTTCCGTTAATTGATCTGATTTGCTTAAACCAGTACCCAGTCCGCCCATCAGCCTGTCCATCATGGCATATGCAATATTCGGATTGACTTCCATTAAAATCCGCCCATTTAAAGGGCGTACTTCAAATACATTAAGCACTGTCATCTTTGGAATAGAGCGAATAAACTCTTCATAAGGCAGCTGATCTACAGATCCAACGCTGATTTGCACATATGTTCTCAGCTGAGCTGAAAAATAGGTTGTTAACAGCCTTGCAAAATTCTCATGTATCCTTGTTAAACTTCTAATTTGATCTTTTGAAAACCGGAGTGCTCTTTTAAAATCGTAAACTTTCACTTTCCGCTCTGTCTCTTCTTTTTTTAATTCATCAGCATCCATTTCACCTGATGAAATCGCGGATAGCAATGCATCTATTTCATTTTGCGACAGAATTTCACTTGACATGCATTCACACCTCCTGTGCATGGGATTTATGCCAAACTATTGAATGATATAGGAGGTTGTGTAGACCTTCTGAATTTTGCCTTTTTGCATCAATTCGTTTGCACGCTTTTTCACAGTCTCTTTAAATGCTTTCATCCCGTCTTTTCCATCCAATTCTTCAGCAGAAATATTTGAAAGCTCTGAAATGATAATGTCTCGGACTTGAAATTCTCTTTTTTCCAGCTCTTCTTTCGCTTTCTTGCTGTCCGTTTCTAATTTGAAAGACAAACGGACAATGTTGTCACTAGCAAGATTTGTCGTGATTTCCGGAAGGTCAAAGGAATACTCAATAACTTCATCGATCGACGGCTCTTTTGCTTTTGCTTCAGCTGTATCCATAAAATTTGTTACGATAACTAATGCTGTTACCCCTATTAATGTAATGGATGTAATGATGACAAGCATAATGGTTAATAATTTTTTATTCATGATCACCCACCTCCGGAGCACCTGATGCATGTAATAGATGAATTTCTTTATAAAAATTGCGGGTTAATAACGAAACGGCGGATTCTGATTCTTTTACAACAAACTTTTTGCCGTTGGTCAGCGTGATGGTTGTGTCCGGAAAAGACTCGACTTGCTCTATGTAAATCGCATTTAATGTAAAAGACTTTCCGTTTAAACGAGTTAATAAAATCAAATGCTGCGGGGGTCATATATAGTTATGAGCCCCCTGCCCCCTAACTTATCGTTTTAAATTCATTAATTCCTGTAGAATTTCATCAGAAGTCGTAATAATTTTTGTATTGGACTGGAAGCCGCGCTGAGCCACAATCATTTCTGTGAATTCATCTGCAAGGTCTACGTTTGACATTTCAAGCATTCCGGCCATGATTGTGGCTGAGCCGTCTTGGCCAGGGATTGAAAATTCGTCAATTTGTATACCTGCAGTGCCGTTATTATTTAGAGTTCCTGAATTACTGGATTCTTTGTATAAATTCCCTCCAACTTTTTCAAGACCGCCTTCGTTTGCAAAATTGGCAACTCTAATTTGACCGGCTGTGTTTAAATTTCCTCCAGCGTCTACAAAGCTAACTTTTCCATCTGGACCGATATTAAAGCTTTTTGCATCAAGAGGGATTTGGATAAGACCTGCAGCGTTACTGAGCTGATTATTCCATGTTGAATTTGCGGGATTTTTATTACCTGTTTCTCCCACTAAGTAATAGCCATCTGAAGTTACTAAATAACCCTTATCGTCTAAATAGAAATTCCCTGAACGTGTGTAGCTAAGATCCATTGCAGTATCAATTGGTCCATTTATTTTATTGTCGCCTTTTGCAGTTTGCGTATCTTCGTTAACTAATGCGGGAGCTTTAATCGTCCCAACCACAAAAAACCCATCACCAGCTAAAGCAAGGTCAAGCGTTCTGCCTGTTGTCTGATTTGAACCTGCTGTGTGAATCGTATCAATTGAGCTTAGTGCTGATCCAAGTCCTACCTGCTTGGCATTCATCCCGCTTGTATTTCCGGTAGCTGCACTTGCGCCGGCAATCTGCTGATTGATTAGATCTTTATATGTGACACGGCCTTTCTTAAAACCGTATGTATTAACGTTTGCGATGTTATTTCCGATCACATCAAGCTTTGTCTGGAAATTTTTCATACCGCTGACACCTGAGTACATTGAACGCAACATATTTTTTCTCTCCCTATTGGATCTATTTTATTTGCTGCTTCGCTCGTTCCGCAGCAATGGCCTCCATTAAAGGTCCAGCCCGTTTACTTTAAGATGATGGTTCCGTTAATATTTGTAAAAATTTGATCATTTGCTTCTTTTCGGTTCATGGCTGTAATCACGATGTTGTTTTTAATGTTAACGATGATTGCTGCCTGTTCTAATAAAACCAGCGAATCGTTTACACCTTTAGATCTTGCTTCAGACATTTTTTCTTTCATTTTGCTCCATTGATGTTCTTCTACCACAATCCCCCGATCAGACATTCTTTGTTTGGCATGTTTGCTTATTTTAATAGATGAATGCTCATCTTTAAGCAGTTCCTGAAAGGTTGGCTTGTGACCTGTTTTTACTTCAGTTGTTTTTGGTATTAAAGACAGGGGATGCTTATTTAAATGACTGATTATCATTGAAATGTTTAGCTTGCTTCATTCTGAGCTGTAACTTTTGTTATTAATGCACTCGGTATCTCTTTCCCGCTTTGCATTTCAAGGATAATATCAGCCCCAGATTGTTTGATGGATTTAACTGTGCCTTTTTCCGCTGCCCCGTCTTCAGTGCTCCATTCGACTTGTTTGCCAATCATTTCTGAATATTTTAAGATTCCATCATTTACTTGAAGCTGTATAAAGCTGCTCAGCTGTGTATTCATGTTTGTCATTTGCTCAAGAGATGAGAAGCTTGCCATTTGAGAAATAAATTCTTTATCCTCCATCGGGTTTAAAGGATCCTGATTTTGCAGCTGGGCAATCAGAATCTTCAAAAAATCATCCTTGCCCAGATTTGATTTACCGCCAGATTTTTCAGCGGTCGTCGATGATAAAAGCAGCCCTGTGTCAATTGTGTTTTGTGTCATAGGAAACCTCCATTTACGTCAGCATATTTAAGTGAGCCTTAAAGGAATCTTTTTCATCTTCGTTTTCAGTTTCCTCTTTTTTTCTGTCTTGTTCATAGCGATTATGATTATTTTCTTCCTGCCTGCGATTAAATGATGTCTCCACTTGCTCTCCGTAAACTTCAAACCTGTCTACTTGAATATTTAATGAAGGCAATGCCTGCTTCAATTGATGAATGCTTTGTTCAACAAGCTCTTTCGCAGACTTTGTGGAAGTGATAATTTTAGCTGTCATTTCACCATGCTGCTGTTGAAGCTTAACTGTGAGCATTCCTAGATGTTCAGGAGCCAGCCTAATTGTCATTTGTGAAAAACCGTTTGATAAAAATCTAGTTTTCGATCTTTTAAAGACATCTGTCAACTGACTTAAAATAAGTTGATAACTAGAATGGAACGGTTTTTCTTTTAAAGATGGGATATCATTATTCATTTTCAATAAATCTGTTTGAAGGATATTTTCCATTGACGGCTGATTGCTTAAGCGACTATTTTTATAATCATTAACAGTTATAACTGGTTCCTTTGAAATGTGAAGTTCGTTTTCAACAGGAATCATTTGATCATGTTCTTCAAAACGTGTTGCTGGAAAGGTATCTTGGCTGGTGGATTGATTTTGCTTATTAGTCTGACTATCTGTTTTTATATCGCTAAGCAACAAGCTATTATGGCCATTCGCAATCTGGCTTGCTGCTTTCAGTTTTATCTCATTCATTAGAGTTTCTGAAATCTCGTTGTCAATTTGTGAGAAAGCTCCAGTCATTTCATTGCTTACCGGTGTCTTATCAATTTTGCTTCCTGTACCATCTGGCATTACCATCAATAACTGTTTTGAAAGCTTCACTTGAAGATGATGAATATTTTCAGCATTTTTGATTGAAACTTGTATTTCCTTCAATGATGGAATGGAAAGTGATAATGCTGATTGAATTAATTGTTGAATCACTTGTTCTCTGTTCAGTTCTATTTTATTCATCCCTTTAATGTGAGTCTGTTTATCAAGGGATTTTATTAATTCCAGCATTTGTGAAGTTTGCACACCCTCTTTGGAAGTCAATTCCGACAAATATGCCTTTAGCGGCTCTGACAATTCATTCAAAGATAAATTCCCACTAATGAATGAGACAAATTTTTCGGCATCCAAAGAATTCATTCCTTTTGATAATCCTGCTTTAGATTCAGGACTTGCATCCATCATCCACTCGCTCATTGCATCCTGAACTGCAGCAATCATTGTTTGAGAGCTAACCTCTTTTAACGCAGACTTGTTATCATAAAAACTTGGAGAACTGGTATCGATCTTGCTTACCAATGGGAAATTACCAGTGTTATTAGCTTGAAATTCATTCTCTATATTCAACTTATTTATCAGCTTTTGAACATCATATAAAAAATCAACAACTGATGTTGAGTCAGAATCTGATTCAGAAATCTTGCTTTGTTCATTGAAGTGTTCTCTCTTACTTAAAGATTTAGTTATTACACCGTTTATTAAAGATACAGAATCATTGATTAATTGAGTCTCTTTATCTTCAGCTAGTCCATACTCAAGCAACTTTCTAGAATCCCCTGTCTGATAGATTTTCGTCATTCCAGCTGGATGATTCAAAAAATTTGGAATAGCTTTTTCTAAGAGGGGTTTGTCTTCAACATGTTCAGGGTATTTTTGAGTAATATAATGACTAACTTCAGCTTCAATCTGTTTTTTTTGCTCAGTGTCAGGCAGCTGAATGACTCCGGCCATCACAGATATTATTTTCACTGTTTCAGGTTGATCAGAGAGCTGAGAAAGAATTCCTTCCATTGATACAGCTTTACTGAGAATTGCTTGTACAGCTTTCATTTCAACCTCATTTCCTAACACCAATAATTCATTGACTTTCTCATTGGTAATAGGAGTTTCTTTAAAAAAACCATCTTCTATCGGTATTTCCTTCAAGGCGTTCATAATACGGTCTTCCAGGTACTGAAATTCAAATCCTATTTTTTCCGCTTCTGGCAGTGCTTCCACTTCGGCTTCGGCTGTAAAAGAATTTTCTCTTCCGGTTAAGAACGGAACTTGATCTAAGAACATTTGAAAAGAAGCTGGATTTCTGCTTTTTTCAGAACTGTTTTGCACAAGTGGCGCAGCACCAAATACAGCAAATGGAATTTTCATTTTTTCACCCCCTCTCAAAACCTTTCTCACAGGTTAGGAATCAGCAAGCATCTTTGTATATCTCGCAGCATCTTCAGCTGACATTTTTTCCATCACTGCAATGACCTGATCGTCATTAATAGACGTTAAAATCCTTAATGCCTCTTCATCTGATAGAAAAGGAATGATTTCAGCCGCTTTTTTGCTGGACATCTTATCATAGAGTTTCGCAATGTCTTTGCCTTCGTTTTCTTTGGTGTCAGATGCCTGAAGCTGTTCTTTGAGAGACTTTACTTCTTGGCTGAGCTGCTGTATTTCTCTTACTTTAAGGTCTGCGTCATTTTCCAAAGCTGAGATTTCCTGCTGCTGTTTTTCAATGGTGGATTTCTGAAGGTTATTTTCTTCCTCAAGCTCTGTTGTATGGGCGGGATCTGCATTTACGCTGTTATTTTTCTCTTGAACACTCGTAACCTCTGCAGTTCCTGGTATATGCGAGATTGCTTCTTTCATTTTCCCGGCCACATCAATGCCTGCGACTGTTAGAATGACCGTAATGAAAGTGACAGTAAAAAGGACGGGAATAACAATTACAAATAACGTCCATTGAAGCTTGCTTGAATCATTCTCATTGTTTTTCACAGTATTTTTCACCTAATTCCCCCGAAGTGCAAAGGCTTGAATCGAGAGATCATCCATGAACTTTGATTCTGAGGCTTTCACATGTTCGAGATGTACTTCATAATGCTTTTCTTTCATTTTTTCATATTTCTTTACTTCGATATTTTTTTCAGTAAGCTCAAGCTGTTTTTCTTGCATGTTGTCCCGGGTAATGACAACAAGCCTCTGATAATGAGTGATCGTTTTTTCTAAGTTTGTAACAAACTGCTGAAAGTGGCGGATTTCCTGTACAGGCATGCCTGTGTTCAGCTCTCTTGCTGTTTTCTCTTCAAGCACTTCTTTTTTCTTCAGGCAGTCATATAGCTTTTCCGCCGCTTTTTCAAACTCAGTAACAGAGCGGTTATAGTCTTCGAGAGACTTTTCTTTTTCATTTTCTTTTAATTCGAGCACTTTTTGAAACCGGTATGTATATTTCACCCATTCTCACCTTTTTCAATCAATCGTTCTAATGATGCCGCACTCTCTGCAAACGTGATTTTATCGTGCACATTCTGTTTTAAAAATGAAAGAATCTTTGGATAAAACCGGATGGCATCATCAATTTCTCTGTTCGAACCCCGCTTGTATGCGCCAATGTTTATCAAGTCTTCAGAATTCATATATGTGGCAAGGTATCCTCTCAGTTTTGCCGCGTTCTTTTTCTGAGTATCCGAAACTATTTGATTCATGACTCTGCTTATGCTTTTTAATACATTGACTGCAGGAAACTGGCCTTTGTTAGCTAAAGCGCGGTCAAGCACGATGTGCCCGTCGAGAATTCCCCGCACCGTATCCGCAATCGGCTCATTCATATCATCACCATCAACAAGCACGGTATAAAAAGCAGTGATGGTTCCTTTTTCATTTGTCCCAGTCCGCTCTAAAAGCTTTGGCAAAACGGCAAAAACACTTGGTGTATAGCCTTTGGTTGTCGGAGGCTCACCAACTGCGAGCCCTATTTCTCTCTGGGCCATGGCAACCCTCGTCACCGAATCCATCATGAACATGACATTCATGCCTTTATCACGGAAATATTCAGCGATGGCTGTTGCAGTATAGGAAGCTTTCATTCTCATTAAAGCTGGCTGATCTGAGGTTGCAACTACCACAATTGACCGTTTCAGCCCTTCTTCTCCCAGATCCTTTTCAATAAATTCCCTGACTTCGCGCCCCCGCTCTCCTATTAGAGCAATCACATTCAAGTCCGCTTTAGTATTTCTTGCAATCATTCCCATGAGTGTACTTTTACCCACACCGCTTCCTGCAAATATGCCTACACGCTGACCTTTCCCTACAGTCAGCAGGCTGTCAATCACGCGAACGCCTACTTCCATCGGTTCATGTATTGGAGGTCTTTTCATTGGGTTTGGGGGACTTTGTTCAGCAGATATTGGTGTTAATCCCTTCGGCAATGGAGTTTGATTAAGAGGATGGCCATAGGCATCTACAACTTGCCCGATCAAACCGGAACCTGCTTTTATTTTCAGAGAGTCCTTTGTTGCTTCAACAATACTCCCCGGTGAAATTTGTGATAGATGTTCAAAAGGCATCAATAGGACATTTTCTCCTTTGAATCCAACCACTTCAGCAGGAATTCTTGATTCTTTTTTTGAACCTGCATGGATATAGCATAAATCTCCGATTGAACTTTCCGGACCCCGAGATTCAATCATCAGTCCAATGACTTTGTTAACTTTTCCATATCTCTTATAAGAATCCAGAGTTTCTATTTTCGAAATTAAATCCTCTGCTTTCAAAAAGTTCTCATTCCTCTCCAATCAATTCGAGCATTTGCTGCTTCAGCTGCTGAAGCTGTGCATCGATTCCAGCATCAATCTTTCCGAAAGGAGATTCAATCTGACAGCTTCCTTCAGGCAATGCTTCATCAGGAAAGATATATAATTCTGATTTAGACATCAGCATATTCTCTAATTCATTCTTCTGTTTCAGTACATGACCATAATGAACAGGATGGACAAAAATTTTAATTTCAGGATACTCCCGGACTTCGTGCAAAGCTTTTTTAACTAGCTCCAAAAACCAATCCGGATGTTCATCCAATTCTATAAAAATCAGTTTTTCGGCTAATTTAACAGCAAGATTGACAATCGTTTCTTCAGAGCCGGCAATTTTGCTGATATAGTCTTCCTTCGATTGCTCAACAATTTTAAGTGCTTCTTCCAGATGGGAGCTGTACTGCCTGAAGCCTTCTTCTTTTCCGGCATCCAGACCAGCCAGGAATCCTTCTTGTCTGGCTTGTTCTCTTTGCCTCTCACGCGCAGATTCCCATTCCTGCTGCTCAGCCGCCATTATCATACGGATGCTGTCCGCTTCAGCTTTAGCGCTTTGAATAAGCGCCTCAGCGTCCTTGCTTGCCTGCTGTAAATAAACGTTTGCTTTCATTGACAGTTCACTATTTTCTCTTTCATTTGAAGAAGGAAGGAAGTCCTTTGTCTGTATTAAAATTGATTTTTTGGCGTCTTCCTGCTGGATGGCGTGGGCCGATTTAATCAATTTAGACAATGATATCATCTCCTCCGCCTCGGGCAATGACGATTTCGCCTGCATCCTCAAGTCTGCGGATAACAGCAACAATGCGTGACTGAGCTTCTTCAACATCCCGAAGTCTGACTGGACCCATAAATTCCATTTCTTCTTTAAATGTCTCAACCATTCTCTTCGACATATTTTTATAGACAACTTCTTTTACTTCCTCGCTGGCAACTTTCAGAGAAAGCATTAAATCCTCGTTCTCCACATCGCGGATCACGCGCTGAATCGCTCTGCTGTCAAGTGTCACAATATCTTCAAACACAAACATTCTCTTCTTTATTTCCTCTGCAAGTTCCGGATCCTGAATTTCAAGAGAATCAAGAATGGTTTTTTCTGTGCTGCGGTCTACACCGTTAAGCACTTCAACTACAGCTTCTACGCCGCCTGTTTGTGTATAATCCTGCGTAACAGTGGATGATAATTTCCGCTCAAGGATCTGTTCAACTTCATTAATAATTTCTGGCGATGTGCGGTCCATTTTAGCGATGCGCCTTGCGATGTCAGCCTGCTGTTCGTGCGGTAAGCCTGATAAAATCTGCCCTGATTGGACAGGGTCCAAATAAGATAAAATAAGGGCAATCGTTTGGGGATGCTCCCCTTGAATAAAATTAAATATCTGTGCAGGATCAGCTTTTCTTGCAAAATCAAAAGGTTTTACCTGCAGGGAAGAAGTCAGCCTGTGAATAATGCTTGATGCCCGTTCTGCTCCCAAAGCTTTTTCCAGAATTTGTTTCGCGTAAGAGATGCCTCCTTGCGAGATAAATTCCTGAGCCATGGCAATTTGATGAAACTCTTCAATGATCTCTTCTTTATTTTGAGAATCTACTTTTCTGACTCCTGAAATTTCAAGAGTCAGTTTTTCAATCTCCTCTTCTGATAGATGCTTATAAACGGAAGCAGCTGTATCCGGACCAAGGGAAATCAGAAGGATGGCGGCTTTTTGCTTCCCAGTAAGTCTTCCATTGTTTGCTCTTCTTACCATCACTTAAAACCTCCTATTCTTCCGTCAGCCAAGATCTGAGCAGCTTTGCAAAATCTTCTGGTTTTTCTCTGGCCATTTTCTCTAGTTGCTTTTTCCTTACAGATGTTTCGCTTTCATGTTCGGCGTTTACATCCGGCAATATGATTTTCTCTTGAACAAAAATGTCTTCCTCTTCATATTCCTCATCTGGTTTGCGGTTCTTTCTAAAAAGCAGGAAGAGCAGGATGATAATGATCAGCAAGAGAATTCCTCCTGCTGCATAAAGCCAAAATGGAAGAGACGTTTTTGTTTCATCCAGCGTGTCCATTTTCCCTGCAAACGGTTGTACAGACACGGAGATTTTCTCTCCAACCTGTTCATCTGTAAGCGGCTCTTCTGTTTCATCTTTATTGATTGATGTGCGGATGATTGTCCCAAGGAGCTGTTCGATGTCATTTACACTTTCAGCAGATAGTGAATTTGGATCCTGTGCATCAGGAGGTTCCACCATGACTTGAATTCCTAAATCACGAACTTTATATGGACTCTCAATAATCTCTTTTTTCACTCGGTTTACTTCATTATTTATTCGTTCTTCGATTTTTTCGTAGTCGCCTGTTCCCCCGCCTTGAACAGCTTCGTATCCGGGTACATCATCTTCTCCAGCTCCCGTTACGCCGCCTTCAGGTGCGCCTTCGCCTGTGTACGTTTCCGTAATTCTTTCTACACTCAACGCAAGACCTTCCATATTTTCCTTGTCTACAGGCTCAACGATGTTTTCTTCTCTGTTTTCTTGGGTAAAGTCTAAATCAGCTGTAACAGATACAACTACTTTATCCTGCCCCATCATTGTTCCGAGCATTTTTTGAACTTGACGCTGAATATCCCTCTCAATTTTCGTTTTCAAATCATGCTGAGTGGAAATATTTTCTACAATAGGAATATTTTTATTACTTTTTAAATCAAAGTACTCAAAATTTTGACCCATAATGACGATATTATCTGTAGATAGCCCAGGAACACTTTTTGATACGAGATGGTAAAGGGCATTTACTTTTGTCTGATCAAGCTGGATTCCGGGCTTCATGCTTAAAACAATCGAAGCGGTTGATGTACCATTGTCTTCATTAACAAAAACAGATTCTTTTGGAAGATTGATCATGACTTTAGCGTCATGTACCCCCTCAATGCCTTTCATTAAGTTTGAAAGCTCTGTTTGGGTGGCTTTCAGCTTCAAAACATCAAATTCATTATCGGTCATTCCAAAGCCAATATTTTGACCAAAGAAAGAATAATCGATCACACCGCTGTTCGGGATGCCCTCAGCAGCAAGCTCAACTTTTAGAGTGTCAACCATTTCAGAAGGCACCATAATTGTTGCACCATTGTCAGCGATTTTTGATGTAACCCCTTGAGAATCCAGCGTTTCTTTTATTTGACCCGTCTCTTGGGGTGACAGATCCTTATAAAGCGGCACAAGATTGGGGTTTGATGACAGATAAGCACCTATTGCAGTAAAAAGAAGCAAAGCAGCCGCTCCGCCAATGATGAATCCCTTTTGAGCTTTCGTGCGTTCCGTCCATACCTGTTTTAGTTTGTTTCTAAGTTCTGTTAACTTCTGATTCATTCCTGGAAATCCCCCGATAATGACGACATGAATGCTGCATTGAGAAGTCGGCATCCATCGCTAGTTTTATACATATTTAGGTTACATTTGCATTCTCATCATTTCCTGATATGCTTCTACTGCTTTATTCCTGATTTCAATTGTTGTAAGCATGGTTACACTCGCCTTTTCAGCAGCAATCATGACATCCTGCAATTGAACATTTTTCCCTTCTGCTAAAGCACCGGTCATTTGATCTGATTGTATCTGCATGGAATTTACTTCATTAATCGATTGTTTTAAGAAATCGGAAAATGAGGTCTGCTGATTTTGTTTGGGACTTTGAACGACCTGAGATTGACTGTCCTGGATACTCTGGGCCTGAAAGGGTGAAATGGCATTAATCATAGATCCTCAATCCTACTTTCCTAATTCTAATGTCTTCATCAGCATGTCTTTAGAAGCGTTAAAAACTGTTACATTTGCTTCGTATGACCTTGTGCTGCTAATTAAATCAACCATTTCTTTTAAAGGATCCACATTCGGAAGCTCTACATATCCTTGATCATTCGCATCCGGATGTTCCGGGTCAAATACAAGTTTAAATGGAGTCAGGTCCTCTCTGATTCCAGAAACTTTTACCCCTGACAAGTCACTAGACTCTTTCCCTTGTGCTCTATGTAAGTGAGATAAAAACGTATTTCCATTGGGCTCTGTTACGACCGTTTTGCGGCGGTAAGGCTGCCACTCCCCATTTTCAAAAACCGCTCTTGTTGTATCTGCATTAGCCATATTGGATGAGATAACATCCATTCGCAGTCTTTGTGCTGTAAGAGCTGAAGCAGTTGTGTTTAACTGACTGAAAATATTCATAATCAGCTTCCTCCTCTAATCACCGTTTTGAGCGAATTAAATTTACTGCTTAAACGGTCGATAAGTGCATTGTAGTAAATTTGATTTTCAGCCAAGTCTGACATTTCGCGATCTACGTCAACATTATTGCCGTTTGCCTGGTAGGATGTGTTCGCTTTGGATTTGATCAAATAGGATTCTTGTCCTGATCCGAAAGAAAGATGCCGCTGATCTGTCTTAGTAGCTTGAAGCCTGCTCACTTCAGAATCTAAGGACTGTTTGAAGGTGATTTCTTTCGATTTATAATTCGGAGTGTCAACGTTGGCAATATTTTGACTAATTACTTTTTGCTTAACTGCGGAACGATTCACAGCATTTTCAAGCGAATGCATTGTTTCAGAAAAAATTTTCATTTAGTCCCCTCACAAAATCCTTATACCTTTCGAATGGTATATTGTCGAATTATGTTAAATCTATACTGTAATTGTAAGAAATAATAGTCTTAAAGTCTATGAAGGTTTTGTAAAAAAAGGTCGGAATTTGTATCTATTTTTATTTAGGTTCTTTTTACCTAGTATTTTTACACTATTTACCACGATAATGTAATGGTCATGGGAACTTTTACACTCATATACATAAATTCAATAAGCAAAACAAAAAAGCACTTCAAAAGAAGTGCTTTTTTTGTAAAGGAATTGTTAATTTGTTTTTAATTTTTCAAGTTCCAACAAGAATTTATCATTCAACACTTTAATGTATGTGCCTTTCATACCAAGAGAACGTGATTCAATTACACCCGCACTCTCAAGTTTGCGCAATGCATTAACGATAACCGAACGGGTAATTCCTACTCTGTCAGCAATTTTACTCGCAACGAGTAAGCCTTCATTGCCGTTTAGTTCTTCAAAAATGTGCTCGATTGCTTCTAACTCACTGTAAGATAATGAGCTGATCGCCATTTGAACGACTGCTTTGCTTCTTGCTTCATCTTCAATTTCTTCTGCTTTTTCGCGCAGAATTTCCATACCAACTACTGTTGCGCCATATTCTGCAAGGATTAAGTCATCATCCTCGAATTGAGCCTGCAGACGAGCTAAGATAAGTGTACCCAGACGCTCTCCTCCGCCAATGATAGGTACAATTGTAGTCAGGCCGCTTTTGAACAGTTCGCGGTTCTCAACAGGGAAAGCTGTATATTCACTGAACACATCAAGGTTTGATGATGTTTCATTCACGTTAAACAAATTCTTCGTGTATTCTTCTGGGAATTGTCGATCTTCAAGCATTTGGATCATGCGCTCGTTTTCGATCTGCTGATTAATGGCAAATCCCAAAAGTTTGCCGCGGCGGCTGACGACGAAAATATTTGCTTCGATAACGTCGCTTAGTGTTTCAGACATTTCTTTGAAATTAACTGGTTTACCTGCTGCCTTTTGAAGCATAGCATTGATTTTTCTAGTTTTTTGCAATAAAGCCATTAGTAAGTTCCTCCTGGAAATATGTAATTATAAGATAAATTGACTCAAGTCTTTGTTTTTAGCAATTTTGCTTAACTTATCCTCAACGTACTGAGGTGTAATCGCTATTTTATCTAGCGTAATTTCGGGTGCTTCAAATGAAAGGTCTTCAAGAAGTCTTTCGAGTATCGTGTGAAGTCTTCTTGCCCCGATATTATCTGTGTCTTGGTTGACCTGGAATGCAACTTCCGCAATCTTACGAATAGCATCGTCAGAAAATTCAAGTTGTATACCTTCTGTTTCCAATAAAGCAGTATATTGCTTAAGCAGAGCATTGTCTGGCTCAGTTAAAATCCGTACGAAGTCTTCGACGTTTAACTTTGTCAGTTCCACGCGGATTGGAAATCTTCCCTGCAGCTCTGGAATTAAATCAGAAGGTTTTGCAATATGGAATGCACCGGCTGCTATAAAAAGGACATGGTCTGTTTTGACAGAACCATATTTTGTAACAACTGTTGATCCTTCAACAATTGGCAGAATATCACGCTGAACTCCTTCTCGTGAAACATCGGCTGAAGAACCAGCTTGATTCTTCTTGGCGATTTTGTCAATTTCATCTATGAAAATGATGCCCATTTGCTCTGCGCGCATAACAGCGTCCTGTGTAACATCATCCATGTCGATCAGCTTTTGTGCTTCTTCACTTGTCAGGACCTTACGGGCGTCGCGAACTGTGAGCTTGCGTTTTTTCTTCTTTTTAGGCATAAAGCTGCTTAAAGCATCCTGCATGTTCATTCCCATTTGTTCCATACCCGATCCCTGAAGCATATCAAACATGGAAGCATTCTGTTCTTCTACTTCCACTGTTACGTGATGGTCTTCAAGTTCGCCTAAAGCAAGCTGATGAGCGATTTTGCGTCTTTTTTCTTCAACAGACTGCTCTTCCGCTGAATAATCATCTTGATCCTGTGAGGTGCTGCCTTGAGCACCGCCGAAAAGCATTTCTAAAGGGTTTTTATAAGATGTTTGCTTTTTCTTGCCCGGAACTAATAATTCTGCAAGTCTTCGATTGGCATTTTCTTCAGCAGCGGATTTCACTTCTGCCATTTTTTCTTCTTTGACTAAACGGACAGATGTTTCAACCAGATCTCGAACCATTGATTCAACATCGCGTCCCACATAACCGACCTCAGTAAATTTTGTTGCTTCAACTTTAATGAAAGGAGCTCCTACAAGTTTTGCAATTCTTCTTGCAATTTCTGTTTTTCCTACACCTGTAGGTCCGATCATTAAAATGTTCTTCGGTACAACTTCATCACGGAGGTTTTCTGACAGCAGGCTTCTGCGATAGCGGTTTCTTAATGCTACAGCAACTGCTTTTTTTGCGTCTTTCTGACCAACTATATACTGATCCAATCGTTCAACAATTTGTCTTGGCGTCATTTCTTTCATTTGATCATTACTCCTCTCTTTATAACTCTTCTACTGTTATATTCAGATTTGTATAAACGCAAATTTCACCGGCCATCTGAAGAGCTGCTTCTGCAATCTCTTTTGCTGTCAGCGTCTCTCCGGAATATCTTTTAAGAGCTCTTCCTGCTGAAAGGGCATAATTTCCGCCAGATCCAATTGCTAAAATTCCATCATCAGGTTCAATCACTTCACCGGTACCGGAAATGAGGAGGATATCGTCCTCATTCATGACGATAAGCATAGCCTCAAGCTTGCGGAGCACCTTATCACTGCGCCATTCCTTAGCAAGCTCGACCGCTGCACGCTGGAGGTTACCGTTGTACTCTTCAAGCTTGCCTTCAAACATTTCAAATAAAGTGAACGCATCTGCTACTGAACCGGCAAATCCTGCAATGACCTTGCCGTTAAATAGTTTTCTCACCTTTTTTGCAGTATGTTTCATAACAACTGCATTGCCGAATGTTACTTGACCGTCGCCTGCCATCGCACACTTGCCGTTGTGCTGAATCGCAAATATGGTCGTCGCATGAAATTGAGACATACAAATACCTCCGTAATCTTTTTCTTTATGCACGCGGATGATGAGACATATAGATGTTCCGCAAATGATCTTTTGTTACATGAGTATAAATTTGTGTAGAAGATAAATGAGAATGACCTAAAAGCTCCTGCACACTCCTCATATCAGCCCCTTCATTCAGAAGGTGTGTTGCAAACGTATGCCGGAACATATGAGGGCTGATATTCATTGTAGAAGAAGTCTTCTTAATCATTTCATTCAGAATGTGCCGGACTCCCCTTACTGTCAAAGGACCGCCACGCTGATTAACAAATAAATGATCATGATCACCGGCTTGTTTATCTTTAAGAAGAAGCTGCTTTCTGCCTGAAGATAAATATAGCTCCAAAGTGTCCTGTGCAAAGCTTCCAAAGGGAACATAGCGCTGTTTTCCGCCTTTGCCGTTTACAAGGACCGTTCCAATCTGCAAATCAAGATCGGTCAGCTTGATTTGACACAATTCGCTTACTCTTATACCGGTTCCATATAAGACTTCAAGGAGCGCCTGATTTCTCTGGCCGGCTGCAGTTGCAGAATCTGACAGGGTAAAAAGCTGCTCGAGCTCTTTTTCATACAAGAACTGCGGGAGCCTGTGTTCTTTCTTTGGAAGAGAGACACTTGCAAAAGGATTTTCTGAAGCGATCTTTTCCCGGTTAAGAAACCTGTAAAAGCTTCTTAATGAAGAAATTTTTCTTGAAATTGTTTTTCTGGCAAAATTTTTTTGATGCAGCTGAGTTAAGTATAATCTTGTATCAGAATATGTAATGAGCTGAAGATCAATCAATGATTGTTCCTTCATAAATATAAAAAAATCTTCTATATCAGCAACATAATTCACAATTGTATATTGTGAATAGTTTTTCTCAATTTGTAAATATTCTACGAACAAATTTAAAGAATTCTTAACATTTTCCATCTTAACACCTCACAAGGGCTACTAAATGTTATCACACATTCAGCAGCCCTTGCAAATGATTTCTATGATTTTTTCGAAATTTTTTGAATTGTTTCAATCGCTCTGTTTGCGTATCTTTCGTAGCGTTCTTTTTTGTTTTTAATACGCTCCGGAAGCTCTGCAAAAATGCCAAAATTCGCATTCATCGGCTGGAAATTGTCAGGATTTGCTGTTGTAATATATCTTGCCATGCTTCCCATTGCTGTCTCATGAGGAAGAACAAGCATTTCTTCTCCAAGAACATAATTTGCAGCATTGATGCCCGCTAGTAAGCCAGAAGCAGCAGATTCTACATAGCCTTCAACACCTGTCATTTGACCTGCAAAAAACAGATCTTCTCTCTCTTTATACTGATAAGTCGGCTTCAGCATTTTAGGAGAATTAATGAATGTATTCCGGTGCATCACACCGTATCTGACAATCTCTGCATTCTCTAAACCCGGGATCAGCTTCAATACTTCTTTTTGAGGCCCCCATTTTAAATGTGTCTGAAAACCGACAATGTTATAAAGGGTGCCGGCGGCATCATCCTGTCTGAGCTGAACGACCGCATGAGGTCTTTTTCCAGTCTTCGGATCTTCGAGTCCAACTGGTTTTAGCGGGCCGAAAAGCATTGTCTTTTTCCCGCGTTTTGCCATGACTTCAATCGGCATGCAGCCTTCAAAGAAAATTTCCTTTTCGAATTCTTTAAGAGGAACCGTTTCGGCTTCAACAAGCGCATCATAGAAACGATCAAACTCTTCTTCTGTCATCGGGCAGTTTAAGTATGCTGCTTCGCCTTTATCATAACGGGACTTCAAGTACACCTTGTCCATATCGATGCTGTCTTTTTCAAGAATAGGAGCAGCAGCGTCATAGAAGTAAAGATATTCTTCACCCGTAAGTGCCTTTAATTGTTCAGATAATGCTTTAGAAGTAAGCGGTCCTGTTGCAATAATTGTTGGACCAGCCGGAATTTCAGTTACTTCGTCTGTGATGACAGTTACATTAGGATGCCCTTTCACACGATCTGTAACAAGTGCTGCAAATTCATGACGGTCAACTGCGAGTGCGCCGCCCGCTGGTACTGCACAGTCATCAGCAGATTTAATAATCACTGAATCGAACATTCTCATTTCTTCTTTCAAAACGCCCACTGCATTCGTTAATCCATTTGCACGAAGCGAGTTGCTGCAGACTAATTCTGCAAATTTGTCTGTATGGTGTGCCGGAGTCTGTTTAACCGGTCTCATTTCATACATGTTTACGCGGACTCCGCGATTTGCAAGCTGCCATGCAGCTTCACTGCCGGCAAGACCGGCTCCAATGACATTTACTGTTTTATTGTTCATCTATTTAACCTCCATAAAACACATAAAGAAGGTGAGCAAGACTTCGCTCACCTTTACTTTTGCTGTTCTTCTTTATAATCACAGTTCACGCACTGTACCTGCATGCCCTTTTTGAGTTTTTTCTCAACTAGCATATTATCACATTTTGGACATGATCTTGCAATCGGTTTATCCCACGAGAGGAAGTCACATTCTGGAAACTGATCACAGCCATAGAAAATGCGGCGTTTCTTTGATTTTCTTTCAACGATATTGCCTTTTTCACACTTCGGACAAGGTACACCGATTTCTTTTACTATCGGTTTCGTATTGCGGCAGTCAGGGAAGTTCGAGCATGCCATGAATTTTCCGTAGCGTCCCATCTTAAACACCATCGGGTTGCCGCACTCTTCACAGTCAACGCCAGCCGGTTCATCTTTAATTTCGATTTCTTCCATTTCGTTTTCAGCAACTTCAAGGCGCTTGGCGAAATCTTGATAGAAATCGTCAATGATATTAACCCATAAAACATTTCCATCTTCAATTTCATCCAGACTGTTTTCCATTTTAGCGGTGAATTCAACGTTGATGATTTCCGGGAAAAATTCCATAATCAATTCAAGGACAATCTCGCCAAGTTCTGTCGGAATAAAACGTTTATTGTCAAGTGCAACATAGCCCCTTTTCTGAATGGTATCAAGTGTAGGTGCATACGTTGACGGTCTGCCTATTCCCAGTTCTTCAAGCGTTTTCACAAGTCTTGCCTCAGTATAGCGCGGAGGCGGCTGAGTAAAATGCTGAGCAGGTTCGATATCTTTAGAATATACCACATCTCCATTTTGCAGGTCCGGAAGCATGCGGTCCTTCTCTTCCACTCCATCATCATTTCCCTCGACATAAACTTTCATAAACCCGGGAAATTTAATTTTGGATCCATTGGCTCTGAACATCACATCGTTATTGTTTAAATCCACGCTCATTGTATCGAGTACGGCTGATGCCATTTGACTAGCTACAAATCGTTCCCAGATTAATTTGTATAAACGAAGCTGATCTCGGCTTAAAAATTCTTTTAAAGAAGCAGGATCTTTCAAAGTTGAAGTAGGGCGGATCGCCTCATGGGCATCCTGCGTATTTGAATTCTTCTTCACAGCCTTCTTTGCTGTGTTCGTATATTCTTTGCCGTACTTCTGTTCGATGTAAGTAAATGCTTCCTGCTGAGCTGTTTCAGAAATTCTTGTAGAGTCTGTACGCATATAAGTAATCAGACCGACAGTTCCTTCTTTTCCAAGGTCCATTCCCTCGTATAACTGCTGAGCAATCATCATTGTTTTTTTCGCTCTGAAATTCAATTTGCGGGCTGCTTCCTGCTGTAATGTAGATGTAGTAAAGGGTACCGCCGGATTGCGTTTTCGTTCCTTTTTTGAAACATTAGTGACTGTAAAATTGTTGCCTTTGATTTTATTTAGCACTGCTTTAACATCATCTTCGGTTTTTAATTCCGCTTTTTTTCCATTAATCCCGAAAAATGCGCCATCGAACAGATCCTTGTCTTTTAGAAATTGACTCTCGATTGTCCAGTATTCTTCCGGAATAAACGCTTTTATTTCTTTTTCGCGGTCAATAATCAGACGAACTGCTACAGACTGAACACGGCCTGCACTTAAGCCCTTTTTAACTTTTTTCCAGAGAATCGGGCTGATTTTATAGCCGACTAATCTGTCCAGAATCCGTCTGGCCTGCTGAGCATCCACTAAATCCATGTTGATCGGGCGCGGATGTTTAAATGATTCTTTGATGGCATCCTTTGTAATCTCATTGAAAACAACACGGCAGTCTGACAAAACATCAACGTCCAGACTATGAGCCAGATGCCAGGCAATAGCTTCCCCTTCGCGATCCGGGTCAGCTGCGAGATAAACTTTTTTTGCTTTTTTTGCTGCTGTTTTTAATTCTTTAAGTACTGGCCCTTTTCCCCGAATGGTAATATATTTTGGTTCGTAATTCCCCTCAGTGTCCACGCCGATCTGACTTCTCGGAAGATCCCGGACATGCCCCATTGAAGCTTTAACCTTATATTTTTTCCCTAGATATCGTTCGATTGTTTTCGCTTTTGCCGGCGATTCAACAATCACTAAAAAATCCGACATACATGATCCTCCTTAAAGAGGTGTTCTCTCTCTTTATTTTCATACTTTCACTTTTTTCAATTTATGTGTTTATCTTTTAAATGAAATGATATTCCTGCCTGCATACAAAAAGAATCGCATACATTCCATGATTTGCTTAAACAGGTTAAATCTCCACTATTATTAAATATAGTGATGCAGTTTGTCAAACAGTAAATGAACATAAGAAGGAAAATCACACTTATTATACCTGTAAAATGAGATCATTTATGATATCGTTTCCGTCTTCTGCAAGGTAGGCGCCCTGCTTAATCAGCTGATTTGCTCCTGCTGAAAAATCGTCAAAAATTGACCCTGGAACAGCAAAAACCTGTCTCCCCTGATCCAAAGCGGTGTTTGCTGTAATCAGTGAGCCGCTTTTCTCTTTTGCCTGCATAACAACTGTGCCAAGACTCAAGCCGCTGATAATTCGGTTCCTTTGAGGAAAGTGCCATTTTTGAGGTTTTATATTTGGAGGATGTTCCGAAAGTACAAGATGTTCAGAGCACATTTGTTCAAACAGAGCTTGATTTTCCTTAGGATAAAAATGATTCAGTCCCCCTGCAATAACCCCGATTGTTTTCCCGTTTCCGCTTAACGCAGCACGATGAGCAAGTGCGTCTATGCCTTTTGCCAGCCCGCTTACAACCGTCCATCCATCTCTGACTAATGGATTCACGATTTTCCGGAGCGCATTGGAGCCGTATGATGTTGGATTCCGTGTTCCGACAATGCTGATCATTTTTTTCATTTTTAGTCGAGTTATGTCACCTTTATAAAATAGAATTGGAGGAGGGTCCGGTATTTCCCGGAGCAGCTCTGGGTAGTTTTCATCAAAAAGAGTGAGCATATGAAGGTTTTGTTCACAATATTGAGAGATAACTTCATGAAGATTGAATGAGTGGAAATCCTGCAGGAATTGGGGGAGAGTTTGATCTGAGAGGCGGAAAAGCTGCTGTATCTCTTGATCTGTAAGTCTATATAGAGATTTTAAGGTTGGATCGGCTTTCAGCAGGTTGAAAAAATCCATATGGCGAAAGCCCCGGCAGTGGGATAAATGAATAATTTTATGATGAATTTCGAGCATTTTTTGTCCCTTTCTACTATTATATATAGTTTTATTAGAAAGCTTTTTAGCAAATTAAAATTGTGTTCCATAGAAAGAAGGGAATAGCATGAAACGCTATTCCCGGATCTTTTTTAATGAGTTTTGCATTTTTCAAGTAAATTGTTTTCTTTTAGTGCTTCAATCAATGTTTCACCCATAACAGATGGAGTGTCAGCTACTTTGATGCCGCACTCATTCATTGTTTTGATCTTTTCAGCCGCAGTACCCTTTCCGCCTGAAATAATCGCACCAGCATGGCCCATGCGCTTTCCAGGAGGTGCTGTTTGGCCGCCGATAAAGCCTACAACCGGTTTCGTCATGTTTTCTTTGATCCATAACGCCGCTTCTTCTTCAGATGTACCGCCGATTTCGCCGATCATGATGACAGCATATGTGTCCTCATCTTCATTAAAAGCTTTTAAAACATCGATGAAGTTTGTGCCGTTTACAGGATCTCCGCCAATACCTACAGCTGTAGATTGACCGATGCCTGCTTGAGTAAGCTGATGAACAGCTTCGTATGTTAATGTTCCAGAACGCGATACAACCCCAACATGGCCTTTTGTATGAATATATCCTGGCATGATGCCGATTTTACATTCATCTGGTGTAATAACACCAGGGCAGTTTGGTCCCACAAGTCGTGTTTTCTTGCCTTCCATGTAACGCTTCACATTCACCATATCAAGAACCGGAATGTGCTCAGTGATGCAGATAACAAGATCAAGTTCAGCATCAACAGCTTCCATGATAGCATCTGCAGCAAATGGTGCCGGAACATAAATGACTGATGCGTTCGCACCTGTTTCTTTAACAGCATCTTCAACTGTATTAAAGACAGGAACTCCTTCTACTTCCGTGTTTCCTTTTCCCGGTGTAACTCCGCCTACTATTTTCGTGCCATACTCAAGCATTTGCTTCGTATGGAATAGAGCAGTAGATCCTGTAATTCCCTGTACAATCACTTTAGTATCTTTGTTAATAAATACGCTCATCTTAGTCCCCTGCCTTTCTTACCCTACTAAAGATACGATTTTTTGTGCGCCATCAGCCATTGATTCTGCGGATGTGATATTCAAACCGGATTCATTTAAGATATTTTTGCCAAGCTCTACGTTAGTTCCTTCTAAACGGACAACTAAAGGAATTTCAAGTCCAACTTGTTTCGTTGCCTCAACAACTCCCTGAGCGATAATGTCACATTTCATGATACCGCCGAAAATGTTGACGAAAATCCCTTTTACGTTTTGATCTGAAAGGATAATCTTAAACGCTTCTGTTACCTTCTCAGCCGTTGCACCGCCCCCAACGTCCAGGAAGTTTGCGGGATCCCCACCATAGTACTTGATGATATCCATTGTAGCCATAGCAAGTCCTGCTCCGTTAACCATACAGCCGATATTTCCATCTAAAGAAATATAGCTTAAGTCATATTTAGAAGCTTCGATTTCTTTCGCATCTTCTTCGTCAAGATCACGGTATTCAAGAATATCTTTTCTGCGGTAAAGGGCATTTGCGTCAAAATTTAATTTTGCATCAAGCGCCATTACTTTTCCGTCTCCTGTTACAACAAGAGGATTGATTTCTGCAATTGAACAGTCTTTTTCAGTGAATGCTTTGTACAGGCTCATCATGAATTTAACAGCCTGTCCCACTAATTCTTTTTGAATATTAATATTAAAAGCAATTCTGCGAGCCTGGTAAGCTTGTAAACCTACAGCAGGATCGATTACTTCTTTGAAAATCTTCTCAGGAGTCGCTTCTGCAACTTCTTCAATTTCCGTTCCGCCTTCTTCAGATGCCATTAAGACAACACGTGAAGTTGCACGGTCTAGTACAAGTCCGATGTAGTATTCTTTCTTAATATCGCAGCCTTCTTCAATCAGTAAGCGTTTTACTTCTTTGCCTTCCGGACCTGTCTGGTGTGTAACCAGCGTTTTGCCTAAAATTTCTTTCGCATAAGTTTCTACTTCTTCAATATTCTTTGCAACTTTTACCCCGCCAGCTTTACCGCGGCCGCCCGCATGGATCTGAGCTTTTACGACAACTACCTCAGTACCTAATTCTTTTGCTGCTGACACAGCTTCTTCAACTGTGAAGGCAACTTTGCCGTTTGGTACTGCTACTCCATATTTTCTAAGGATTTCTTTTCCTTGATACTCATGGATATTCATTTCCCATCCTCCTAACTTATGTACGAAAAAAATAGACTGCGCTTTCATTTTATAAAATAGTTGATTCCTTGTCTACTATTCTGCAGAAATTCGTCGAATCCTTCATTTTTTTCAAACTTTTTCACAAAAATTATTTTTCTAGTAATATAAAATATTATCAATCTCTGCCTTTATCGTTCGTTTGCTTCGTTTCGGCTTCTTTATCCACCTGATAAAGAAATGAAAAAATTTCAGCGACTGCCTGATAAAGTTCTTCCGGAATCAGCTCGTTCACTTCCATCTTATGGAGGACTTCGATTAATGAAGGGTCCTCCTGCACTGGCACATCATTTAGTTTGGCAGCTTCAATAATCGTGTCCGCCACATGCCCTTTGCCTTTGGCAGTAACACGCGGAGCAGCATCCTTTTTATCTTGATACCGGAGTGCTGCCGCTTTCTTTTGCTTATTTTCATTTTTCATATTTTCAGATCCACTCCCTGCACTGCACGATGATTACGGTACATGACCCTGTTCATAAATTGAGCATGATGATCTTCAGCTTCATTAAGCTGTTCAATTTTGATTGAACTCACCGAATAATGATGCTGCTGCAATTTTTGTTTTAACGCATCTGCATGTTTGCGTAAGAGCGCATGAAACGGTATAGACTGATTATAAATCGTGACGGTCACAATGCGGTTTTGAATATGTAAATCAATCATAATATCTTTAAGAACATTCATATTTAAGTAAAATAGGATCCGGCAGTAATCAGGGTTGATTTCTCCCTTATCATTTTTTCTGCCCGTCCATTCGATGTTCAGGTCAGATTGAAAATCTCCATAATGGAGCGGTATTTGCACGAAGTGGTTTTGAGTGAAGCCTTGGTCAGCACTTAACAAAGTTTGTCCGTTCAGCTTTGAAAGCAGCTGATCGATTTTTTCTTTTACAGCCGGATCAGACTGTTTGCGACTTGCAGACAGCAATAGAAGCTTCAGATTCTCCTCTTGCCGGATAGAATCAGCACCTTTTGCCAGCTGCTGTAAAATGGAGATTTCCGCCTTTAAACCAGCCTTCTTTTGAAAGAAAGATAATGCTCCGGCAAGTCCGTCAGCATTTTTTTCGATATCCTGAGCGATTATGGAGCCTATTTGAGTCTTAAGGGCATCTTCAGTCTCCAGTACACTGTGAAGCTGTTTTAATTGATCATAGAGGGTTTCGCTGCTTTGCACGTCAAAAAGGGCATTTAAGACCGCTGCAGACAGAGGAAAGTTATTTTTCAGGGCGAAAGATATGGACGCCATCGTCTTTGCCGGATCTCGTCTTCCTTTTTCAGCAGCATGCTTCAATGTCTGCTGCTGATCTTTCCGCTTGATTCCAGCGTGCTCATGCAGCAGCTGATGCATGAAATCCACATTCCCTATTGTCCTTGCAGCATTAGCTTCCTTTAAAAGATTCGGGATAAATTCCGGTGCACCTGAAGGCTCTCCGGACATCTGGGCAACCGACCGCATTTTCAGCTGAATGGCATCGCTCTCTTTACTGGATTTCACCTCAAACCAAAAGCTGCCTGAAGAAGGAAGACTGCTGTCGATCCTTGCATGAAGTTTAGTTTCTCCAATTTGGATGACAGCACGATCCCCCTTTTTATCAAGGATTTTCCCGTAAACGAAATCATTCTTCCTGAAATCAGGCATTTCTTCTTTTGGAATGAATAACTGAGGTTTACCCGTAATGATAGGATCCATTAGCTCTGCCCCCTTATTTAATGAGTGCCATTTCTTTCACAGGAGAAAAACTCTTGCGGTGATAATCAGTTATCCCATCCCTATTTAAAGCTTCAAGATGCAGTTTTGTTCCATATCCCATATTTTGATCGAAGCCATACTGAGGAAATGTTTCAGCAAGCTTTTTCATGATTCGGTCTCTCGTTACCTTTGCCACGACAGAGGCGGCAGCGATGCTCACGCTTCTTGCATCCCCTTTTATCAATGATTCTTGAGGGATTGGGAGGGCAAGCTCCATCGCATCAATAAGCATGTACTCAGGGCTCACAGCGAGCTCATCTACAGCCATCAGCATCGCCGCTTTTGTAGCCTGGTAGATGTTCAGCTCATCAATTTGCGCAGGTGAAATAATGCCGACTCCATAAGCAACAGCCTCACTCAGAATCGTCCCGTAAAAAAGTTCTCTTTTTTCTGCAGACAATTTTTTTGAATCAGTTAACCCCGGCAGATAAAATTCTTCAGGCAGGATAACGGCTGCAGCCACAACAGGACCTGCGAGCGGTCCCCTTCCGACTTCATCAATTCCGCATATGTATTTATATCCCTTGTCTCTTGCCTGACGTTCAAATGTCATCATGTCCTCAAACATCTGCCTGTCTTTTTTCTTCTGTTCAAACTTGCGCATCCATTTTTTGACGAGTGCTTGTACACTTTTTCGTTCATCTTTTATGCATTCGAGTAAAAATGGGTCGTCTGAACGCTGAACTTGCATCAATTTTTGCCTGATTTGTTCAGTTGATTGCTTTTTCATGGATATCACTGCCTTTAATAATCAATATGTAAGAACTAAAAGAGCCTAACCTTTTACAAAAAAAATAAAGACGCGCCTTTTAGCGAGTCTTCTTTTTTTATTGCTGAATGCTTTCTGTCGTTTCAAAGCTCAGGCGTCCAAGCTTTTCAGAACGGATTTCTCTCAGGAGAAGTTCGGAGGCTTTATCATAGTCCACCCATCCGCCTGACATGATGCATCCTCTTTTTTTCGCTACAGCATCAAAAAGCTCTACACGGTCTTCAGGAATTTCTTCAAGTGCATATCTTTCTTTAAGCCGGTGCGGATACTTTTCGCCCAAAAATTCCAAGGCATAAAAAGCCACTTCCTGAAGATTCAAGATAGCATCTTTTATGGCACCTGTAGTTGCAAGCTTGAGCCCGACAAGCTCATCTTCAAATTTAGGCCATAGAATTCCTGGAGTATCAAGCAGTTCAAGCTCTTTGCCTACTTTCACCCACTGCTGCGCAGTAGTAACTCCCGGACGGTCTCCGGTTTTTGCCATATTCTTTTTTGCCAGACGGTTAATAAGCGTCGACTTTCCGACATTTGGAATGCCGATAATCAATGCGCGGATCGCTCTTGGTTTAACTCCTCTTGCAGCCAGTCTGTCAAACTTTTCTTTCAGGACTTCTTTTGACATCGAAACAATCTGCTTCATGCCTGTACCCGTTTTAGCATCAATCGGCAATGCGTGAATGCCCTGCTCTTTGAAATAGGCAAGCCACTGCTGGGTCGCCTTCGGATCAGCCATATCTGCTTTATTCAGCAGAACGATTCTCGGTTTGCTTGAAATGATCTCATCGATCATCGGGTTTCTTGATGAAACTGGAATTCTCGCATCGACAAGTTCAAATACGATATCTATTAACTTTAATTTTTCGGTTACTTGACGTCTTGCTTTGGCCATGTGGCCGGGAAACCATTGGATAGTCATTCTTTACACCTGCTTTATTTCTTTACTCATTTGCATGTTTTCTGTGCATCAGCCGAGAAAACAGAGCTGCGAAATGAGCATTACTTAACAAATCGAATATCATTTAATGGCCAGTAGATCAGGCTGGTTTGTCCCATAACCTCAACTTTTGGGACCGGGCCGATATGGCGGCTGTCTTTGCTGTACCTGCGGTTATCCCCCATTACAAACAACTGGCCTTCCGGAACTTCTTCCACTGTAAACGGTTCTGTTAATGGTCCGTCAATCAGCGTATTTTTATACTCATCTAAATAAGGCTCAGCGTAGGCTTTTCCGTTAATGTAGAGGGTATCATCACGGTATTCTACACGGTCACCCGGAAGTCCGATGACTCTTTTGATGTAATCCTTTTCCTCTGTTGCATGAAACACGACAATATCAAACCGCTCCGGTTCACCTATTTTGTAGCCGATCTTATTAACGATCATACGGTCCTGATCGTGCAGGGTAGGCATCATGGACAAGCCATCCACAACAATTGGCGCAAATAAGAAATAACGGATAACAGCTGCGAGTATTACTGCAATAGCGAGTGCTTTGATCCATTCGAACAGCTCGCTCTTTTTTCGGGTCATCTTTTTAGTTCACCTTCTCATACACGTTTTTGTCATGAATCTATTATAGTAGGGCTTCACTTGAGCCATTGTTTGTTTACATTAAGAAAAAAGGGCTTGTTCAAAGTAGACAAGCCCTTTTAGGTACGATCGATTATCGAATTTCTTTAATACGAGCCGCTTTACCGCGTAGTTCGCGCAAGTAGTAAAGTTTCGCACGGCGTACTTTACCGCGACGGATAACTTCTAACTGTGCGATTTTAGGTGTGTGAACTGGGAATGTACGCTCAACGCCTACCCCATAAGAAATTTTGCGAACTGTGAAAGTTTCGCTGATTCCACCACCACGACGCTTAATGACAACACCTTCAAAAATCTGAATACGCTCACGAGTTCCCTCAACAACTTTAACGTGTACACGTACAGTGTCTCCAGGACGGAAAGCAGGAAGATCAGATCTTAATTGTTCTTTAGTGATATCTTCAATTAGTTTTTGCATCGTTTTCAACTCCTTCCAACAGATGCTCATTACAAAATAATTCATGCAGCGGAACACCGTTTTAGTGTGACGTGCGCCAAATGCCTTTCAAGGAAAAACACTTTATAGGCAACCAAATCACAAGAAACATCATATCATATTGAAACAGCTCACGCAATACTGCATTTAACCTTTTTTAAATTCTTCTATCCACTTTTTCTGCTTTTCTGTTAAATCGAAAGAGCTGAGCAAATCAGGTCTTCTGCTAAAAGTCCTTCGCAGTGATTCTTTTTCCCGCCATTCATCAATTTTGGCGTGATTGCCGGAGATTAATACATCCGGAACCTTCATGCCGCGGAAATCAGATGGACGAGTGTAGTGAGGATGCTCCAGAAGCCCTGTGCTGAAGGAATCGAGCACAGGAGAGTCCTCATTGCCCAAAACGTCCGGAAGCAGCCTGACGACGCTGTCTGCGATCACCATCGAAGCTAATTCCCCGCCCGTAAGGATAAAATCCCCGATCGAAATTTCATCCGTTACTAAATGCTCTCTGATTCTCTCATCATATCCTTCATAATGTCCGCAGATAAAAACCAAATGCTCTTCCTTTGCAAGTTCTTCTGCTTTTCTCTGGGTATACGTTTCGCCCTGAGGGCATACGAGAATAATTTTAGGAGCAGAGCCGCTTTCTTTTTGAATATCTTCTACAGCATCGAATATAGGCTGCGGCTTCAGAACCATGCCCGCTCCTCCGCCATATGGATAGTCATCCACAATTGAGTGTTTATGGTCAGAGTAATCTCTGAAATTGGTTACTTTAAAGCTGACGGCACCTTTTTCTTCCGCTTTTTTCAAAATGGAATTGCCGATCACTCCATGAAACATTTCCGGAAAGAGAGTTAAAAAGTCAATTCTCATTCGTCAATTAGTCCTTCCATCAGTGAAATAACAATGCGCTTTTCTTCTACATCAATCTCCTTAACAACATCATCAATGAAAGGAATTAAGGCATCCTTTTTGTTTTTTCTTTTGACAATCCAGACGTCGTTGGCACCTGTTTCGAGAATTTCTTTAATCGTTCCAATTTCTTCTCCTTCGTCCGTTAAAACCGTACAGCCGATAATTTCGTGAAAATAGTACTCACCTTCATCAAGATCTGTCAACTGGCTTTCAGGGACTTTAATAAGAGAATTTTTATACTTTTCGACATCATTGATAGAATCATGTCCTTCAAATGTAAGGAGATCGAATGTTTTATGAAAACGATGTGTTTTAATTTTTACTTCTACAGGCTCTTTTTGTTCATTTTGAAAGAGATAGAGAACATTTCCTGTCTGGTAGCGTTCTTCAGGAAAATCCGTCGTCGATAAAACTCTGACTTCTCCTTTTACACCATGAGTATTTACGATTTTTCCTACATTAAACCATTTTTCTGCCATTCCTATTCACCTCTAGCGTATTTCGACTACGATTCCATCTTTAATCACAATTGTCTTTTCTTTAATAAGATCATCCCAGCGGTCCCCGACTTGAACCTCCAAGATTGCATTCATCTCTTTTTCTTTCATTTCGCTTCCAAGCGGCAGAGTATGTAATTGCTGTATTTGAAAGTCGGCTATTTTTATTTTATCCATCCGCTTTGATATTTCCCGCTGATATTGTTTGCGCATTTCTTCTGTCTGATTCGTTTTTTCTTTTTTCTTCAGCTGAAAGGCAAGCTGATCAATTTCCCGTTCCAGCTGCTGTTTGGTTTGCATGAAATGATTTAAAAGCTGTTCCCTGCTCGTTTCTGTCAATATCTGTTTGACCGTAACTGTCTGGAAGATTTCCATCGCCATTCCTCCGGTAACCTATTCTAATAACAGCATTTCTGAATCTCTTTCATTGTACAAAAAAAAGGGAGGTTATACCTCCCCTTTTTGCTTAATCATTAATTTCCAGCTGAACTCTTTTTTTAGAGTTAGATCCTGCTGCGTATACAACAGTCCGAATCGCTTTCGCTATCCGGCCGTGTTTTCCAATCACCTTGCCGATATCATCTTGATGTAAGGTTAATTCGTAGACAATTTGATGTTCACGTTCATTTTCTACAACAGACACATCTTCAGGATGGTCAACAAGCGGCTTCACGATCGACTCGATTAACTCTTTCATCGAATCAGCCCTTACTTGCTGTGTTTAGCGTTATGGAATTTTTCCATAATGCCTTGGTTTGAAAACAAGTTGCGAACTGTGTCAGATGGTTTTGCACCATTTTGCATCCATTTAAGAGCAAGCTCTTCGTTGATGTCAACGATTGCCGGGTTAGCAACTGGATTGTAAGTTCCAACTGTTTCGATGAAACGTCCATCACGTGGTGAACGAGAATCTGCAACTACGATACGATAGAAAGGAGATTTATTAGCTCCCATGCGTTTTAAACGAATTTTTACTGCCATTTTATAAAGCACCTCCGAAAATATTTCAACAAGATAGTATGATATCAATGAAAAAGCACTTTGTAAAGTGTTTTTTCTTAACACCTAAAAATTGTTACATAAACGGAAATTTCATTCCGCCTTTTTTCTTGCCTTTTGACATGCTCGTCATTTGTTTCATCATCTTTTTCATGTCTTCAAATTGCTTTAAGAGACGGTTTACTTCCGGGACGGTCGTTCCGCTTCCTTTTGCAATCCGCTTTCTGCGGCCAGAGTTGATGATTTCAGGATGCTGTTTTTCTTCCTTCGTCATCGAACGGATGATGGCTTCAACAGATCCAATCTGTTTTTCATCGACTTGAGCATTTTTTAACCCTTTAATTTTGTTTGCGCCCGGGAGCATTCCAAGAAGCTCATCAAGCGGTCCCATGCTGCGGACTTGTCCGAGCTGTTCGAGGAAGTCGTCAAATGTAAACGAAGCCGTCCTCATTTTTTGTTCAAGTTCTTTTGCTTTATCTTCATCCACATTGGCCTGTGCCTTCTCAATCAATGTGAGAACATCACCCATGCCTAAAATACGGGATGCCATGCGTTCTGGATGAAATGCTTCAATTGCATCCAGTTTTTCACCAAGACCAACAAATTTAATTGGTGTTTGGGTTACAGATCTGATGGAAAGTGCAGCCCCGCCCCGTGTGTCGCCATCAAGCTTTGTCAGGACTACGCCTGTTAAGCCGAGCTGATCATTGAAGCTTTGTGCTACATTTACGGCATCCTGTCCTGTCATTGCATCAACAACGAGGAAGATTTCATCAGGTTTAGATAATTCTTTTACCTGCTGAAGCTCATCCATCAGTGTTTCATCAATATGAAGACGGCCCGCTGTATCAATCAGAACGTAATCAAGATGTTCTTTTTTTGCGTGCTCAATCGCCTGCTTGGCAATTTCAACAGGACTTACTTGATCACCCAGGGAAAAGACAGGCATATTCAGCTGTTTTCCAAGTGTTTCAAGCTGTTTGATGGCAGCAGGACGGTAAATATCTGCAGCGACCAACAGAGGATTGCGGTTATGTTTCTTTCGAAGCAGATTCGCAAGCTTTCCTGTAGTCGTTGTTTTACCGGCACCTTGCAGACCAACCATCATAATAACGGTTGGCGGTCTATTGGCGACGGCAATTTTGCTCTGTTCGCCGCCCATTAAAGCAGTCAGCTCTTCTTTAACAACTTTAATGACCTGCTGGCCAGGAGTTAAGCTTGTCATAACTTCCTGTCCTACTGACCGTTCGCTTACTTTTTTCACAAAATCTTTTACGACTTTAAAGTTAACGTCTGCTTCTAAAAGTGCTAATCGCACTTCACGCATCATTTCTTTTACATCAGACTCCGACACTTTGCCTTTGCCGCGGATTTTTGCGATTGTATTCTGCAGTCGGTCGGCTAATCCTTCAAATGCCATACATGCCGCCTCCTAGTCTAATTTCTCCAGCGCCTCAATCAGCGTCAAAAGTGAACGTTCCTGATCAATCTTGAACGCTGCAGCTTTTAATTGTTCAATCAAATGTTGACGCTCTTGAAATTTTTGAAAAAGCAATAATTTAGTTTCATATTGCTCTAACATTGCCTCAGTTCGTTTTATGTTATCATACACGGCCTGCCGGCTAATGTCGTACTCTTCAGCAATTTCTCCCAAGGAGTAATCATCAAGATAATAAAGCGACATATAGCTTTTTTGCTTTGGTGTCAACAACGATTGATAAAAGTCAAACAGATAATTTACTCTCGTTGTTTTTTCAAGCATCACTCAGCGTCTCTCCTTTGTTAAGGGAATTGCCTTTACAAGTCATTAGTTTACAAGCTATTGAAATACATGTCAAGTTTTTTTCTTAACACTAACAGAAAAGCGGAACCGACTGGTCAGACCCGACAGACAGATAAGGATCCGACAGAAAAGGCGCTTTTTGCCTTTACTGGCGGATCCGTTCTGGCCGAGGGGCTAGGAGGTGGAGCTGGACACCGAGAAAAGCGGAATCGCCCGTTTAGCTCCGACAGACAGATAAGGATCAGCCAGTGAAGGCGCTTTTTGCCTTTGCTGGATGATCCGTTCTGGCCGAGGAGTTGGGCGATGGAGCTGGACACCGAGAAAAGCGGAACCGGCTGGTCAGACTCGGGCAAACAAATAAGGGTTCACCCCAAAAGTAAACACATTAGAATTAGAGCCCGGAATTGAATAATGAAACTCGTGATAGCGGAAAGGAAGCCAGATAAAGTCCAGAGACATCAACTAAATGCCATTTTTCTGTGATTTACAATGATTTCTTGGTCATTTTTCGGTTTGCAGCCTACCATTTCTCAAGATAAGAAAAAACTGCCTCACCACAGCCGTATTCACGGCTTCATGAGACAGTTTTCTCTGTTTAGGCTTCTTCCACTAAATCAGCAAATAATCCATAAACATACTGTTCAGCATCAAATTCCTGCAGGTCATCCATTTTTTCGCCGAGGCCGACAAATTTCACCGGTATGCTCAGTTCATTGCGGATGGCGAGAACGATGCCGCCTTTTGCTGTGCCATCAAGCTTCGTCAGGACGATGCCTGATACATCTGTCGCCTGAGAAAATTGTTTCGCCTGGACCATGGCATTTTGGCCGGTTGTTGCGTCAAGGACGAGCAGCACTTCGTGAGGAGCGCCGGGAATTTCACGTTCGATCACGCGCTTTACTTTTTCGAGCTCTTTCATGAGGTTTACCTTATTTTGCAGACGTCCTGCTGTATCGCATAATAAGACATCTACTTTTCTTGCTTTAGCTGCCTGGACAGCATCAAACATGACAGCTGCGGGATCAGATCCGGCTGACTGCTTAATGACATCCACTCCTGTGCGCTCTCCCCAAACTTCCAGCTGTTCAATCGCACCAGCGCGGAATGTGTCTCCTGCAGCGAGCAGAACGGATTTGCCTTCGCCTTTAAGCTTGTGTGCGAGTTTGCCGATTGTCGTTGTTTTTCCAACACCGTTTACTCCGACAAACAGGACGACGTTTAATCGGTCTTCCTGAATATCAAGTTTTGGAGATTGAGCATCTTCCCCTTGATAGATGTCAACAAGCTTTTCTGAAATGACAGAACGCACATCTTTTGAATCTTGGATGTTGCGGCGCTTTACTTCTGTTTTCAGCTCATCAATCAGTTCCATGACCGTTGATACGCCAACATCAGCACCGATCAAGACTTCTTCAAGCTCTTCAAAAAACTCTTCATCTACTTTGCGGTAGCGGGCTACAAGATTATTCACCCGTTCTGAAAATGAGACCCGAGTTTTTGTCAGGCCGTCTTTAAATTTTTCCGGTGAAGAATCCGGCTCTTGCTGCTGTGTAAATTTCTCTTTTAATTTTTTAAAAAAACTCATTCAGCTTCTTCCTTTCATCCTGATTGCACAAATTCTTTTGTTTCTTCCAAGCGGACTGATACCATCTTGGAAACGCCTGACTCCTGCATGGTGACTCCATACAGGACATCAGCATCTTCCATCGTGCCTTTGCGGTGTGTAATAACGATAAATTGCGTGTCTTTGCTGAATTTCTTCAGATATTGAGAAAACCTGTGGACATTCGCTTCATCAAGTGCTGCTTCGACCTCATCAAGGACACAAAATGGCACCGGACGGACTTTTAAAATGGAGAAAAGCAATGCGATTGCTGTTAATGCACGCTCTCCGCCTGATAAAAGACCGAGGTTTTGAAGTTTTTTCCCTGGAGGCTGAGCAACAATATCTACCCCTGTGTTCAGCAGATCATCTGGATTTGTAAGCCTGAGCTCTGCACGGCCGCCTCCAAATAACGCTTGAAAGACAGACTCAAAATGAGATCTGATTTGGGTGAAGGTATGATGAAATCTCTTTTTCATTTCTTCATCCATTTCGCCAATAACCTGATAGAGAGTGTCTTTGGCTTCTTGAAGGTCATTGCGCTGATCAGTCAGAAAATGGAATCGTTCTGAAACTCTTTCATATTCCTCAATCGCTCCAAGATTGACCGTTCCAAGCTCTTCAATCGCAAGTTTAATGAGTTTTACCCGCTTGCGCGCCTCACCCGCTTCAAGATCCAGAACATATTTTTCTTTGGCAGCTTCAAATGACAGGAAGTATTCCTGACGCAAATGATTCAGTCGATTATCAAGTTCTACATCGAATCGGTTTAATCTGACCTCTTCATCTTTCAGCAGATCTGAAAGCTGCTTATACTGCCTGTTTAATTCTTTCACTTCCCGTTCAGAAACCTCAAGCTGATCCTGGAGTTTCAGGCGCTGATTTCGTCTGACGGAAATCAGTTCAATCGTCTTGTTTTTGTCTTCGCGTTTTTGACGGGCTGTTTCCTCTAATTTTTCTTCACCCGAAAAATTGGAATTCATTTCATCGTGCAGGAAATTCAAATCTTCCCGAGCTTCCGTCAGTTTTTTATGCTGATCATCAAGCTCAATCTTTGTCCGATCTGCTTTTTCAAGCTGATTTTCGAGTGATTGCTTTTTGCTTGCTAAAACAACTTTCAGATCGGTTATCTCGTTTTGAACTTCTTCTTTTGAAGATTGCTGGGTTGTTTTTTGTGCAGATAATTCGGCAATAAGCTGATCAAGATTCTTCATTTTTTCCTTTGAAGCATCCAGCTGCAGCGAAAGCTCTTCTTTCCGCTTTATCATTCTGGCCTCTTCAAACTGATATGATTCTTTTTCAGCATCATAAAGAGAAAGATGATTGTTTACATTCTTCTCGTTCATTTCCATCTCTCTCAGTTCGGACCGGACTGACTGTGTTTCAATCCGCAGCTGCTCTCCTTTTTCTCTTTGAAGTTCAACCTGCTGATCCAAAGCTGAAATCGAGTGCTTCAGTGATTTCACGTCTTCTTCAAGCTGACTTGTTTTGTCGCTCATTTCATTAAATTGCTTTTCGATTGTTTCTAATTCGCGGCTGCGGCTTAAGAGAGAATTGTTTTTTTGCTTGACGGCTCCGCCAGTCATCGATCCCCCGGGATTTACGACATCTCCGCCCACAGTAACAAAGCGAAAACGGTAGTTTAGCAGTTTAGCAAGTTCATTTGCACCCTTTAAATCTTCTGTGACAACGACTGTGCCGAGCAAATTAGATACAGCCTTCTGGTAGCGAGGGTCAAAAGAAACCAGTTCTGAAGCAATTCCTTTAAAAGCACTGTGGCTTCTCAATGTTTGGAGATCATGTGCTGAAACGGTGCGTTCCTTCATGACAGTTAATGGAAGGAATGTCGCACGTCCAAACGCATTTTTCTTTAGATATGAAATCGCTGTTCTGGCAGCTTGCTCGTCTTCAACTGCCACATGCTGCGCAGCACCGCCAAGGGCAATTTCTATCGCTGTCTCATACTGCTTGTCCGTTGATATAAGCTCTGCAATGGCGCCATGAATGCCTTGAAGCTGATTGCGCTGTTTCAGGACTTCCTTTACCCCCTGGAAAAAGCCTGCGTAATCCTCCTGCATGGACTCAAGCATTTCTTTGCGCGATTTTGTCTGCTGCAAATATTGATAGGCTTGATAAAGAGCCGTTTCTCTTTTTTGATAAGCTGCTTTGTCCTTCTCTAATTTCGCCTGTGCGCCACGGAAGGTTTTAATTTGTTCATCCAGCTGGGCTTCAAGTAAAGAGAGCCTTGCTTCAAGTCTTCTCTTTTTCTCTTCAATCTCATTTCGTTCATTAATGTACTTTTGATTTGCTTCTTTTAACCGGCCGGTTTTCTTTGTTTGCTGATCCATTTGATCATCTATGTACGTTATTTCATTTCTTGCCTGTGCCTGTGCATTCAGCAAATCAAAATATTCACTTTTGAGAGATTCAATTTTCTCTTCAATGTTCTGATCGTACGTTGACAGCAGTGTTTGTTTCTCCTGAAGCTGCTTTTTAAGATCGCTGACTTCTTTTTGGAGCTTTTCCAATAATGCTGACTGGGTTTTCTTTTCATTCTCAAGAGCTGCTGTCCGTTCAGATGCTTCTTCTATTATTTTTTGAAGCTGAGATTTATTCTGATGAGCATTTTTTTTGCGCTCTTTAAGAACTTCTTTACGGCCTTCAAGCTTTTCGAGGTCCTCGCTTGCAAGAAGCAGCACTTGCTGAAGATCATTAATTGATTCGTCGAGTGCCTGGGACTGATCCCTGGTTTGTTCAATTTCAGCCTCTTTCTTTTGAACAGAGGCAAACAGACTGCTTTCTTGCAGTCTTCCATTCTCTACAGTCTGTGATAAAGACTCCCATTTTTTATGAAGCTCTTCAATTTCATAAACAGTGAGAGCTACTTCGAATTGTTCAAGCTCTTCTTTTTTCTCAAGAAAATCCTTTGCAATCGATGCCTGAATTTTAAGGGGCTCGACCTGGCCTTCAAGTTCATGAAGAATATCTTGAACACGATTAAGATTTTCCTGCGTTTCCGCTAATTTGAATTCTGCTTTTTTCTTTCGTGTTTTATATTTTAAAACACCTGCCGCTTCTTCAAAGATGCTGCGTCTTTCCTCCGCTTTACTGCTGAGAATTTCTTCCACTTTGCCTTGGCTGATGATTGAAAAAGCTTCTTTGCCAAGTCCGGAATCCATAAAAAGATCGACAATATCTTTCAGCCGGCAAGACTGATTGTTAATATAAAAGTCGCTTTCACCAGATCTGTATACTCTTCTCGTAACCGATACCTCATGATAATCGATCGGCAGAAACTGGTCCTCGTTATCAAGAGTGAGAGTAACCTCCGCCATATTTACACCTTTTCTTGAGTCGCTTCCGGCAAAGATAATATCCTCCATTTTCGTTCCCCGGAGTGACCTTGCCGACTGCTCGCCCAGCACCCATCTTATGGCGTCCGTAATATTGCTTTTCCCGCTGCCGTTTGGTCCGACTACTGCGGTCACGCCTTTTACAAAATCTACATTCACCCGCTCAGCGAATGATTTAAATCCTACTATATCCAAACGTTTGAGGAACATTTAGGATCCTCCCTACTATTCTTTAAAATCAACCATATTCTATCATAATTCAGGGCAGTTTGTTTAAAAAGATAAAGCCCCTTCCCGCTTTTGATCCGGATTTGCAGGCTATTAATAGTAATTTTGCACGAAAGCTTTATTCAAAAGGCTGTTTTCACATACGTTGTTGTTTTACATTAAAAATGTTGACCGTTCCTTGCAGCTAGAGGAACTTGCTTTCCGCGGGGAGCATGGAAGCCTCCTCGGCGTTGCCTCTAGGGTCTCCCATTTTGCTCTATTTCCCGCAGGAGTCAAGTTTATCCGCTGCAATCCACTTACATTTTTAACATTTAATGTTTTACCATTTAATCTGGCAGCAACGATATTTATGAAAAGAGCCATTCAAAAACTGCCGGACATAAAGAGAACCCCCTGATTTCCGGGGGGTTAATTCATTCATCTTAATGAGGTTTCAGTTTTGTTAATGCTTCCTGCGCGGCATGCTGTTCTGCCGCTTTTTTTGATTTGCCGTTTCCGGTTCCGAGAATTTCTCCATTTAGAGAGACAGTCGCCACAAACTCACGATTGTGGGCAGGACCCTTCTCCTGAAGAATTTTATATTCTAAAGAACCTTTGCTGTCTCTTTGAACAAACTCCTGAAGCTGACTTTTAAAATCCATCACATGAGAAAAAGCACCATCATTAATTTTAGGAAATACACATTTTTCTAAAAAGGCAACGACAGGATCAAGCCCTGAATCCAAATATAAAGCTCCAATAAATGCTTCAAAAACATCTGCCAGCAGAGCAGGTCTTGCTCTTCCGCCAGTCATTTCTTCACCTTTACCAAGCAGTACAAGCTTTCCAAATGATAATTCATTTGCAAATGCTACAAGCGACGGCTCACATACAATAGCCGCTCGGACCTTTGTTAAATCCCCTTCGCTCATTGTTGGATATTTCTTAAATAAAAACTGAGAAATCGTTAATTCTAAAACCGCATCTCCTAAAAATTCCAGTCTTTCATTGTCCTCGTAAGGCTTTTTGCGATGCTCATTCACATAGGATGAATGTGTGAAGGCTTGATACAAAAGTCTTTCATTTTGAAATGTATGGCCAATTTGTTCTTGAAATTGTTTGAATTCTGCTTTTTTGACAAACGATCTTCTCTCTCTGTAATTCATCTTCGGCATAGGTACCTCCATCACTTAAACAACCGCATCTTTTCTTTTTTGTTCCCATCTTTTAAAAGGGATAAAGCCCCGCTTAGAAACGGGACTTTAAATGCAACATTACTGTTGACTTTGTATGTAGTTCACAGCGTCACCCACTGTTGCAATTGTTTCTGCATCTTCATCAGAAATCTCCATGTCGAACTCATCTTCAAGCTCCATTACAAGTTCTACTACATCAAGGGAATCCGCACCTAAATCGTCTTTAAAAGAAGCTTCCATTTTTACTTCAGCCTCATCAACACCAAGACGGTCAACGATAATTTTCGTTACGCGAGCTAGTACATCTGCCATAACATTTCACCTCCCCTCAAAGTATTATAGTGTATATCCTATTAAAAAACTAGCCGAAATGAGAGAATCGAAAGCAAGACACAAAATTCTTTTTTACATGACCATTCCGCCGTCAATATGAATCGTCTGCCCTGTGATATAGCTGCTTTTATCAGAAGCCAGGAACGTGACCGCGTTTGAAATATCAGTTGGCTCACCAAAGCGGGCAAGCGGAATTTGCTTCAGCATTTCGGTTTTCACTTCTTCAGTCAGTTTATCCGTCATATCGGTTGTGATAAACCCGGGTGCGATCGCATTGACTGTAATATTTCTCGATGAAAGCTCTTTAGCTGCTGTTTTTGTTAAACCGATTACACCTGCTTTTGCCGCTACATAATTCGCCTGGCCAGGATTTCCGCTTACACCGACAATCGATGCAATATTGATGATTCGGCCTTGACGCTGCTTCATCATTTGGCGTGTTACCGCTTTTGTTGTCAGAAAAACACCTTTCAAATTGATGTTGATGACATCATCCCACTCAGAGTCTTTCATTCTCATCAGGAGATTATCTTTTGTAATTCCGGCATTGTTTACTAGTATATCCAGTCTTCCAAATTGCTCAACTGTTGCTTTGACCATAGCAGCTACAGCCTCACTGTCGCTGACATCTGCCTGAACGGCAAATGCTTCTCTGCCGAGTGCTTTTATTTCATCGACAACCTCATTTGCTTTCGCTTCGCTTCCTGCGTAATTTACCGCTACATTTGCACCGTTTTGAGCCAGTTCAAGCGCAATGGCGCGCCCGATTCCTCTTGATGCACCAGTAACTAATGCCACTTTACCTTCAACCATTATTTGACCTCCCTGAGCTTTTCGATTGCAGCTTCGATTGATGCCAAGTCAGATACAGCAATCGTGTTTACCTTGCGATCGATTTTTTTCACTAAGCCTGAAAGAACTTTTCCAGGCCCGATTTCAACGAAAGTCGTTACACCCTGTTCAATCATTTCGCTGACCGACTGCTCCCATTTGACTGGAGAAAACAATTGTTCGACGAGCAGGTTCTTTATGTCTGCACTGCCTGTTACAGGCGCTGCTGTAACATTTGCCACTACAGGCACAGCTGCATCACTCAGGCTGACTTCATCAAGGATGCTTTTGAACTTTTCTGCAGCAGGCTTCATCAGCTCTGAATGAAACGGTCCGCTCACATCAAGCGGAATTGCTCTTTTAGCGCCATTCTCCTTCGCTAATGCTGACGCCTTTTCTACCCCTTTAGCCGTTCCTGAAATGACAATTTGACCGGGACAATTCAAATTCGCCAGCTGCACAGAGAAGCCATCGTTCGTGATTTGTTCTGTCACTTCACGCAGATCCTCTGAATTCATTCCAAGGATCGCAGCCATCGCTCCGACGCCAGCAGGAACAGCTTCGTTCATATATTCTCCGCGTTTTCTGACAGCATATACAGCATCTTCAAATGATAGGACTCCGCCTGCAACAAGTGCCGTGTATTCTCCAAGACTGTGTCCGGCAACAAAATCCGGCTGAATTCCGCTTTCTTTGAATTTTTCCAAAACAGCGATGCTTGCTGTCAGCAGAGCAGGCTGTGCGTTGTAAGTCAATGTCAGCTTTTCTTGCGGACCTTCAAAGATTATTTCAGAAAGCTGAATACCAAGCTTTTCATCTGCAGCTGCAAACACGCTGCGCGATGCTTCCACTTCATCATATAAATCTTTCCCCATGCCGACAGTCTGTGATCCTTGACCGGGAAAAATAAAGGCTAGTTTACTCATATTCTATCTCCTCTCAAGGTCCCGAACAGAGTTCGTTTTCTCAATTGTTTGCTGAATTGTCTTGCAGACATCGTTGTTTACCATCTCGCGAGCCTGGCGGATTGCATTATAAACAGCGTTAGGGTCTGAAGAGCCGTGCGCTTTTATAACAGGAGCTTTCAGTCCGAACAATCCGGCACCGCCGTACTCGGAGTAATCCATTTTCCCTTTGATTTCTTTTAATTGCGGCTTTAATACAGCGGCTGCGAGTTTTGATTTCATATTGCTGGTTAAAGCTGACTTCAGCATTTTAAATACGGACAGCGCCGTTCCCTCTACCGTTTTTAAAGCAACATTGCCCGTAAATCCGTCTGTTACGACAACATCTGCCACTCCGTCGAGCAAATCTCTCGCTTCGACGTTTCCAATGAAGTTAAGATCAGATTCTTTCAGTAATTGAAAAGCTGCTTTTGTCAGTTCATTTCCTTTTTTGTCCTCTGTGCCGACATTCAGCAATCCTATTCTTGGATTTGCAAGTCCGCGGACATTTTTAGCATAAATGGAGCCCATGATCGCGTATTGCTGTAAATGCTCAGGCTTTGCGTCAACATTTGCCCCAACATCAAGCATGAGGAATCCCTGTCCTTGGATGGTAGGAAGTGTCGGCGATAATGCAGGCCGTTCAATTCCGTCTATTCTGCCGACAATGAATAGACCAGCTGTCATTAATGCTCCGGTGTTGCCTGCAGATATACAGGCATCAGCCTGTCCTTCTTTTACAGCGTTTGCCATCAGCACCATCGATGCATCTTTTTTTCTTCTAACTGCCCTGACAGGTTCATCTGTTCCTTCAATGACGGTATCCGTATGTACAATTGTGATTCTTTCCGGATTAGAAAGATGTTCTTTTATAAGAGTTTCTCTGCCGTATAAGGTAATCTCAATATCTTTAAATAGAGTGACAGCTTTCATTGCACCTTCTACGATTGCTTTAGGAGCGTTGTCTCCTCCCATTGCATCAATTGCGATCTTCATTGCTGAAACCTGCCTTTTTCATTGTTTTTGACCGGTACATTTCAAATGTGCCGGAGAAGACCAGTTCAGTTCCGACATAACTGTTTACATCGACCGTGGTTCTTCCTTTGTCTTCATCCATTTTTATCACTTTAGCTTTAGCGATTACTCTCTCTTTTTCTTTAACCTGCCTTGTAAAACGAATATTTGCCTTAGCTGTTAAAGCCAGTTCATCATCTATGACCGCAACTGCCAGTGAATTCGCCTGAGCAAATAAATGATGGCCGCGGGCAATTTGGTTCCGGACAAACACGTGCTCTTTTTTCACTTCAAAAATAGAGATGGCTGAGGAATCAAGATCAAGGTCGATAATTTCGCCGATTACTTCTTCTAAAGGAAGTGATTTCACTTCATCGTCAAGCTGCTTGACGGCTACATGCTTAATCCGTTCTCGAAGCTCCGGGATCGAAAGCTCAAGCCGGTCAAGTCTGATTGTCTGAATGCTGACACTGAATTTATCTGCCAGCTCTTCATCTGTAATAAAAGGTGTTTCATTTATAGTCTGCTGCAGCATCGACTGCCGCTCTTTTTTGGATTTTCTCATTTAGTCTGACACCGTCCGCACTCTTAAGACTAGGTACTAATAGTAGTATATAATCAAATAAAGCAGATTGCAAGGTCCAAATGCAATCTGCTTTCTCTATTGAAGCACTCTATTAATCTAATTTATCTCCATCAACAACCCCGGTTTGATCAAGATACTCTCTGAGTTCCCTGTAGTCATCTGAGTGCCAGAAAGCATCAGATTGAACGAGCTTTGCGGCATCACTCCTGGCGGTTTCAAGCGCACGGTAATCATGAACCATATCAGCCACTTTAAACTCAGGCATTCCGCTTTGCTTCCTGCCAAAAAAGTCTCCTGGCCCTCTGAGTTCCAGGTCTTTCTCTGACAGCTCAAAGCCATCCGCTGTTTCTGTCATCACACGCATGCGTTCTTTGCCTGTTTCTGATTTCGGATCAGCAAGCAGGATACAGTATGACTGGGAGCTTCCTCGTCCTACCCGGCCTCTTAATTGATGGAGCTGTGAAAGTCCGAAGCGCTCTGCATCATAAATCATCATAACCGTAGCATTCGGTACATTGACTCCTACTTCAACAACCGTTGTAGAAACCAAAATTTGAACCCGGTTTTCACTGAACTCCCTCATCACTTCATCTTTTTCCGCGCTTGTCAGTCTGCCGTGCATCAGTCCCACATTCCATTTATCTTTATAAAAATGAACGAGTGTGCTGTGAACGTCGATTGCATTTTGAACATCAAGCTTATCAGATTCCTCAATTAGGGGGCAGATAACATAAGCCTGTCTTCCTGCCTGCAGTTCTTTATGAATAAAACGAAGGATGCGGTCCAGCATTTCGTGCTTCACCCAATACGTTTCAATTTGTTTTCGCCCAGCCGGAAGTTCGTCAATCAAAGAGACATCCATTTCGCCAAATGCCGTGATGGCAAGCGTCCTTGGAATGGGTGTAGCTGTCATAAACAGGACATCCGGGTTTTCTCCTTTAGCCCGCAGCACTTTTCTCTGCTCAACACCAAAGCGGTGCTGTTCATCTGTAATCACGAGTCCAAGCTTTGCAAAATGGACATCCTGCTGAATCAGGGCATGCGTTCCGACAACAAATTGGATTTCGCCATCTGCAACTCTCTGCAGGAGTTCTTTTCTTTTTTTTCCTTTCACCGAGCTTGTAAGCAAGGCGACAGTGACAGGGAAGCGGATGAAGGTTTCCGCAAGCGATTCTGCATGCTGCTCTGCCAGAATTTCTGTCGGCACCATCAATGCAGCTTGATAGCCGGATAAATGAGCGGCATACATAGCAATGGCCGCAACAACTGTTTTACCTGAACCCACATCTCCCTGAAGGAGGCGGTTCATGCGGTAGTTTGACTTCATGTCAGTTAAGATTTCTCCGACTACCCTCTGCTGGGCATTAGTTAGAGGAAAAGGAAGAGATTCGGTAAATCCGTCTAATTGCAATGGATCGATCTGATGGATAATTCCATGGGACTGCTCGCGCTGAAATTTTCGCAAAGCCTGCATTTTCAGCTGAAAAAGAAGGAATTCCTCATAAACAAAATATCTTCTTGCATGCTTTAAATCCTCATGCTTCAAAGGGTGATGCATCGTAAAAATGGCTTCTTTTTTTGCGGGAAGACGATACGCGGCCATGAGCTGCTCCGGAATCATATCCGTGATGGCAGATGCGTATTGACTAAGTGCCTGATTGATGAACTTTCTCATCGTTTTGACCGTGATCTTTTCTTTAACTGAGTATACCGGTTCGATTTCATGCTGCTTTTCCTGAGGGCCAAATACGATTTCGCTGACGGAAATCGTCTGGCGGTGCTTGTCCCATTTTCCTGAAATCGTGATGGTGGACTGCAGTTCCAGCTTCTTTTTGTAGTACGGGCGGTTAAAAAACACGGCACTGATTAAGTATCTTCCAACGAGAACGCGGACAGTCAGCCTTGATTTCTTTTTGCCGAAAAAGGCAAGAGAAGGTTCACTATGAACCTTCCCCTCGACTGTCACCCGTTCATCATGCTGTACTTCCGCTAAGTCCTTCAGGCGATAATCTTCATAACGATATGGCAAATATTCAATTAAGTCTTTGACGGTATAAATGCCCATTCCATTCAAGATTTCTTCTGACTCAGCTCCTATCCCCTTTACGGCACTGACAGGCTGCATGAGGGTATTAGCCGCGTTCATCAAGCGAGATCCCAAAAATTTTCGCCTCGAGTTCACGGCCAGTCGGAGTTGCCGCGAGTCCGCCCTGAGCTGTTTCTTTAAGAGCAGTCGGCATCGATTGACCGATGCGGAACATAGCATCGATTACCTCATCACACGGGATTCGGCTCGTAATGCCTGCTAAAGCCATGTCAGCCGCGATCATAGCATTTGCTGCACCCATAGCATTTCTTTTTACACATGGAACTTCTACTAAACCGGCAACCGGATCACATACAAGTCCAAGCATATTTTTCAGAGTAATTGCCATCGCCTCTGCAGCCTGACTAGGCGTCCCACCTGCCATCTCAGTTATTGCAGCCGCAGCCATGCCTGAAGCAGATCCGACTTCAGCCTGACAGCCGCCGGCAGCGCCGGAAATAGATGCGTTATTGGCAACCACAAAGCCAAAAGCACCAGAAGTAAACAGAAAATCAATCATTTGTTCTCTGCTTGGATTTAATTTCGCTTTTACCGCAAAAAGAGTTCCCGGAACAACGCCCGCCGATCCTGCAGTAGGTGTTGCGCAAATGGTTCCCATTGCAGCATTCACTTCGTTTGTGGCAACCGCTTTACTGACGGCATCCAGAATAATTTCTCCTGATAGGAAATTCCCCTTTTGGATATATGCCTGCATGAGAACGGCGTCTCCTCCAGTCAGCCCAGAATGAGATTTCACCCCTGCAAGCCCCTTTTCAACAGCTTGTTCCATGACCGTTAAATTCTGATCCATCATGGACAAAATTTGATCACGCGTTCTGCCGGTCATTTCCATTTCCTGCTGAATCATAATTTCTGCTATTTTAACGCCCTTGCTTTCAGCAAGTTCGACTAGTTCTGCTACATTTCGAAACATGTTTTTTCCCCCAGTCACATCACTGCTTTTTTCAGCTTAATCTGCTATTTTCGTTACTTGAAGAATATTCGGCAGTGTTTTAAGTTCATCCAGTACAGCGATATCGATGTTTTGATCCACTTCGATCGTCATTAAAGCAAGCTTGCCTTTTTCCTTCCGCGCTACATTCATATGGCCAATATTAATCGCATATTTTGCCAGAACATTCGCTACAGCAGCAATGGCGCCAAAACGGTCGTTGTGAACAACTAATATGGCAGGATGATTTCCTGATAATTTCAGTTCAAACCCGTTCAGTTCAGTGATCTCAATTTTCCCGCCGCCGATGGAGATTCCAACAAGCTCAAGCTGGCCTTGATCATCACCGATGATGACACGAGCCGTATTCGGGTGATCTGTTATCGCTTCTTCTTCTGTGAAGGTTACTTTCATTCCTTTTTGATCTGCAATCTCTAAAGATGTTTTGATTCTTTCATCAAATGTATCAAAGTCGAGCAAGCCGCCGATAATGGCTACATCTGTGCCATGGCCTTTAAATGTTTTGGCAAACGAGCCGTAAAATGAAATCGCCGCCCACTTCGGCTCTCTTCCAAACAGGCTCCGTGCCACTCTCCCGATTCTTGCAGCCCCTGCTGTATGCGAGCTTGAAGGGCCGATCATAATGGGTCCAATAATATCAAATACACTTCTATATTTCATAAAATCCCCCTAAGCTTAGAAAAAAGTTACTGAAAAAAATCTTATTCTCCCCCTGCAAGTCTCAGTTTACCAGAAAATGATCGATTGCGAAAACGTAATCATACTGGAAAAAATGTTCAGGAAAGCTAATGAAATTTCAGCCCACATAAGAAATAGAAGGGGAATCCCCTTCTATTTTTTTGTTTTATTCAATTGAAAAGATGTAAGAATACAAAGGCTGTTCACCTTTATGAACTTCTACTTCTATTTCTTCATATGTTTCTTCGATGAATTGCACCAATTTCTGCAGCTCATCATCACCAGCATCTTCACCTTGAAGAATTGTAAGAATTTCATCATCTTCTGAAATCATCGTTTCAAGAAGCTTTTTCGCAGAGGCTAATTGGTTTGTGTCTTTTGTAACAATTTTGCCATTTGCAATTCCCATGAAGTCTCCCTTTTCAATATCAAGTCCGTCAATATTCGTATCGCGGACAGCGTACGTAATTTGACCTGTTTTGACAGAGCCAAGGGCTTCTTTCATGATTTCTTCATTATCTTCTGCAGATCCCGCGGGATTGAATGCAAGCAATGCAGCCATTCCCTGAGGCACTGTTTTTGATGGAATAACGATTACATGATCATCAACAACAGAAGCCGCCTGCTGAGCAGCCATGACAATATTTGAATTGTTAGGCAGGATAATGACATTCTCTGCATGAACATCTTTAATGGCCTGAACAATATCTTCAGTGCTCGGATTCATCGTTTGTCCGCCTTCAATGACAGAATGAGAGCCGATGCTTCTGAAAAGATCAGCAATGCCTTTCCCCATTGTCACGGTAACGATGCCGTATTTTTGTTTTTCTTTCTTTTTGGAAACAGGTTCAGCGGCAGGCATAGACGGAGCGTCATCAAGCAAGCTTGTGTGCTGCTGGCGCATGTTTTCTATTTTCATGTTGATCAGGCTTCCATAACGCTGTGCATATGTAAGAACCTGGCCAGGATATTCTGCGTGGATATGTACTTTAACGATTTCTTCATCAGCAATGACTAATAAAGAATCACCGTGCTCGCTGAGATCCTGTCTGAACGTCTCTTCGGCAAAAGCGTCTTTATCATCTTCAAACCGCACCATAAATTCCGTACAGTAGCCAAATTCAATGTCTTCTGTATTGATGTGGGAAGCTACACTTTTGTGATGTTCAGCACTTACAAGATCCGTCATCGAAGCAGTAACCTTAATATTTGACACCTTTTCGCCTCTTAATTCAGCAAGGAAACCTTCATAAACAAATACAAGTCCCTGGCCGCCGCTGTCGACTACTCCAACTTCTTTAAGAACAGGCAATAAATCCGGCGTTCTCTCTAAAGATGCTTTAGCTTCTGTTAAAATCGCTTCCATTAATTGATCGATTGAGATAGATGAATCAGACTCAATTGTTTCAACCGCTTTTTTAGCAGAGTCTTTAGCAACAGTTAAAATCGTACCTTCAACAGGTTTCATTACCGCTTTATAAGCAGTATTTACACCAGCCTGAAGTGCGTTTGCAAAATCGGCGCTTGTAATCGTGCTTTTTGATTCGATTGCTTTTGAAAAACCTCTGAACAGCTGAGACAGAATAACACCTGAATTTCCGCGGGCTCCCATTAATAAACCTTTTGAGAGTGCTGCACCGACTTTGCCGATGTGTTCAGATACATGATTTTGAACTTCTTTCGCACCTGAAGTCATCGAAAGGTTCATATTTGTTCCGGTATCTCCATCCGGAACAGGAAAAACGTTTAATGCATCAACGTATTTTGCATTGTTTGACAGGTGTCCTGCCCCCTGCAAAATCATTTCTGCAAAACGTTTTCCATCTAAAGTTGTAATTGACACGGACTTTTTCCTCCTTACTACGGGTTCGTTACACGAACACTCTGAACAAAAATATTGACTGAATCAACAGCTAGTCCAACTGTTTTATCCAGTGTGTACTTCACTTTCGTTTGAACATTATGAGCCACTTCAGAGATTTTAGTTCCGTAGCTGACGATAATGTACATATCAATATTGATATGATCTTCTTCTTGACGGACAATAACTCCGCGGCTGAAATTTTCTTTTCTTAAGATCTCAGTGATGCCGTCTTTGATCTGATTTTTTGACGCCATTCCGACAATGCCATAACAGTCTATTGCTGCACCGCCTGCAACGGTTGCAATGACTTCGTTGGATATGTCAATTTGTCCGTACTTTGTTTTCATCTCAATGGACATGATTGTTCCCCCTTTGGAATTGTTCGCATAGGCTAAAGCTATTTTACTATATACAAGCGATTTTTAAAAGTCATTCTATATCACTGCCACGGGACATCTTACCCTATAGTATTATTCAGCATCAATTATTCATGTATGTCAAGGAAAAATTCTTGAAAGCAAAAGCAAGAACTATTGCATTCCGAAAGGAGTTGTGATAAATTATTAAAGTATCTCATGACAAACAAGATTAGTATGTTTGAATTGGAAAGGTTTTTTGCAGTTAGGAGGGAATACGATGGCACGTAAATGCGTAATCACAGGTAAAAAAACACGTTCTGGAAACACACGTTCTCACGCAATGAACGCTTCAAAACGTACTTGGGGTGCTAACCTTCAAAAAGTACGTATCTTAGTTGACGGCAAACCAAAACGCGTATATGTATCTGCTCGAGCTTTAAAATCTGGTAAAGTTGAGCGTGTTTAATCAAAAGCTTTAAGCTTTTGACCCGTTCATTTCTATAGATTTTCTAAAACGAATTCAGGACGGGATTAAAACATATGAAAAAAGCACCGCTTTGCGCGGTGCTTTTTTTATATTCTCAAAAGCCATGGGAAATGGCCCAACAAGGCAAAAAGCGCCTTCTTAGGCCATTTATTTATACCTTAATGACCAGGGCGCTTTGCTTTTGGTTTTTAGTCTTTTTTAAATGATCCCAGCATCGCCCGAACGATGCCACCTAAAAACTTCGGTAATTTGATCGTATAAAATTTCATACTTTCCCTCCTCAGCCATTCGTTCAAAATGATGATGAAAGATTCAGCGGATCTGTTTTTTTCATTCTTCATCGTATGCGAAGCAAGTGCAGCCCCGATTATTTTTTTAAACATCATAGTTTAAAAAACGCTCCAGAAGTTATTCATCAGTACTTCTTACCATCATTAATATGCCTTGCTCAAACGAAAAAGTACCGAACGAAAGAATAAGTTCATTACTAATACATAGTGTAGAGCCAAGCTTAATATGACAATTTGAAAGCGGGTATTTAAAGCCAAGAAGGGTAATGCCTTTTACTTCACCGGTTACAGGAAGAAACGAAATATACGGATGACTGCTTTCACTTCCGATATGATAAGTGCCTGGCAAATGCACTGTTATTTCATTCGTATGATCAATGATTTTAATCGGTGCATCCGGATACTTTGCAAGCAGCTGAGTATTCGCAAGAAAATGATCCATTCTTCCGCCTGTTGAACCGAATAAAAAAACTTCATCGGGTTCCTGCAATATTGCCCATTCTAAAGCAATCTCCGTATCGGTTTGATCTTTTTCTGACGGAAACAAGTCCATTTTAAGAGACGATTTTGCTAAATCCTCACGTTCATGATCGGAAATGGAATCAAAGTCTCCAAAAGCTCTGTCGGGGGTAATGCCTGCTTCCTGCAGGAAAATGACTCCCCTGTCAACACCTATCCAGATAACTGAATCCTTGTCATAGCTTGCTAATGATGGTATGTATCTTTTCGGTCCACCTGCAACAATGTAGATTGATTTCATTTCACTCACCTTACCCAGTTTACATAATAATATTATTTTATAAAACACAAACTTTCAAATAAGAGGTTGTCCAGAAAGTCTGGTTTCACAAAAATTGTTGTTTTCGATTATAAATGTTGTCCGTTTCTTTCCGCTCCAGAAACTTCCTTTCCGCGGGGAGCGTGGAAGCCTCCGCGTCGAGCCTGCGGGGTCTTCCATTTCGCTCTCTTTCTCGCAGGAGTCAAGTTCCTTCCGCTGCAATTCACTAAGGTTTACAACAATTAGTCTCAAAGGAAAAATGTTTACGGAAAGAGCCTTTAAAAAAAGAACCGCAAAAAGCGGTTCTTAAGTATTTCTTATTTCACGAATGGCTTTCATGCGATCCTGCTGATTGTATATAGCGGAACCGGCAACAAGGACATTTGCTCCTGCCTCAATGCAAAGTTTGGCTGTTTCTGCATTTACTCCGCCATCTACTTCAATTTCCGTATTCAATCCGCGGTCCTTCACCATTTCTGCTACTTCAGTGATTTTCGGCAGCACAGAATGAATAAAGGATTGACCGCCGAACCCTGGATTGACGGTCATAAGAAGAACCATATCAAGTTCGTCAAGGACGTGTTTAATGACATCAGCCGGTGTATGAGGATTAAGAACTACCCCCGCTTTTACACCTTCAGACTTGATCAGCTGAATGGTCCGGTGCAGATGAGGGCATGCTTCTGCGTGAACAGTAATGATATCCGCACCCATTTTAGCAAATGTACTAATGAAAGCGTCAGGATTCTCAATCATTAAATGAACATCTAAAGGGAGCTTTGTAACCGGTCTGATCGCTTCAACAATCAGCGGTCCGATTGTGATATTAGGTACGAAATGGCCATCCATCACATCGACATGAATATAATCCGCTCCCCCTCTTTCAACATCCTCAATTTCTGCTCCAAGGCGGGAAAAGTCAGCTGAAAGAATGGATGGTGCAATTTTAATCATGGTTAGTACCTCGGCTTTCTATCCTTAATTTCTTCAATAAAACTCAAATAATGGTCATACCGGTATTTCGGGATTTCCCCATTTTCAACTGCCGTCTTAACCGCACATTTCGGCTCTGACACATGTGTGCAGGCTCTGAATTTGCATTGATCGCTTTTTTCTCTCATTTCAGGAAAGCAATACGAAAGATCTTCAACTTCAATATTCATAAATTCCAGTGAACTGAAGCCGGGTGTATCTGCTACTAGTCCTGATCCGACAGGAATAAGCTCTACATGCCTTGTCGTATGCTTTCCGCGGCCCAAATGGGCAGAGATATCGCTCGTTTTAAGGGCAAGTTCAGGGCGCAGCACATTTAATAGAGATGATTTTCCAACACCGGACTGTCCGGCAAATACGGAGATGCGGTCATTTAACAATGGCAGCAGCTCGGCAATGCCATCAGCTTCAAGGGTAGAAGTCAGTCTCACTTCATATCCCATTCTGCGGTAATCATCCGCATAGGCAAAAATCTCATTCTTCTGTTTTTCATCTTCAATCAAATCCGTTTTGCTGATGCAAATAATCGGTTCAATCTCGTTCGATTCAATAAGGACCAAAAAACGGTCCAGCAGCACCGTGCTGAAATCAGGCTCAACAGCTGAAAATACAAGGATAGCCTGATCGACATTTGCAATCGGCGGACGCACAAGCTCGTTTTTTCTGTCCAGTACTTCCTGGATGGTGCCTTCCCGTTCATTTTCGTAATCATAAATGACTTCATCGCCAACGAGCGGTGTTACTTTATTTTTACGGAAGACTCCGCGGCCGCGGCACTGAATCGTCCTCTCTCCATCAAGACAATAATAAAATCCGCTTAACGCTTTAATAATTTTGCCTTTAGGCATACATTTCCTCCTTGATTGCTGCAGACAATTACTCAGGGTATGGAATAATTTCAGATTTCACTACCCTCTTGTCGATGATCACCTGATAAAACGCTTTATCACCGGGTGCAATCGAAAATTCTATTTCACGTGAAGTATTCTCAGTGGTCGTAAATGTTTCGAACTCATCTGAAATAGAATGCTCTGCATCATCTATGTTGATACTGACCTCGGCTGGCTGACCTGCAAGCTCGGGCGGATAAGGAATTTCGATTATTCTCTTCACTTTTTGGTTTGGTTTCGGTTCTGCACCCAAGGAAACTGTCACTTCAAGTGTATCTCCAGGGAGTACTTTTTCAGATGGTCCAGGAGATTGTGTGATGACTTCTCCTTTGTTTACCGTGTCTGAATAAACGTCTTTCCTGACCAATTCCAGATCATTTTCTTCAATATAAGCATTTAAAGCTTCCTCTGAATAGCCGGTCAAATCCTGCAGTTCAAATTCCTCAGGTCCCTTGCTTACCGTTAAGACCAGCTCATCTTCTCCTGGAATGACCTCAACTCCAGGTTCAGGGTCCTGTTCTAAAATCGTTCCCGCTGCTGCTTCATTAAATTCCTCTTCAATTTTAATATTTGTAAACCCTTTTCTTTCAAGAAGATCACGGACCCGGTTAATATCACGGTTCACATAATCATCGAGCTCTACCTTCTCTTTGCCGGAGCTTTCATAGATGATGATTGTATCTCCTTCTTTTACCGTTTTGCCAGCTTCAGGTTTTGTTTTGACAACATAACCTTCCTGTATTTCTTCATCTTCAATTAATATAGGGTCATCGACGACAAATTTTTCAGCAAGGAGCTCTTTAACCGCATCTTCATACTGCATTCCCGATAAATCAGGCACCTCAACATCCTTTGGCATAAGCAGTGATGGAACAACAGTTACTGCTGCCACACTTCCTACTAAAAGCAAAAGGAAGATTGTCAGAATAATCATCCCGGCTTTGTTCTTTTTCTTTTTTTCTTTTTTGCCTTTTTTATTTGCCTCTTTTACCGGCTTTTTTGATTCATCTGTTCCTATGTTCTCAGGAGCGCGGACCATCGTATCGCCGGTCTTTTCATACATATTAGAATCCGTTATGATCGGTATCGCTTTTGTTGCTTCATTATCCTCAGGTATGACAAATTTTTCTTCATTAAGGCGCTCTGGCTTCAGGGCAGTTGTAATATCTTCTTCCATCTCTTCAGCAGATTCATATCTGTGAAAAGTATCCTTGGCCATTGCCTTTAAAATGATATTCTCCACACTCTGCGGGATTGTGGCATTCCATCGTTTTGCAGAAGGTGTTTCTGACTGCAGATGTTTCAGTGCAATGGAAATGGCAGATTCTCCGTCAAAAGGAAGTCTGCCTGTAAGCAGCTCAAAAAGAACGATTCCGAGGGAATAAATATCTGACTTTTTATTCGCCATTCCTCCGCGCGCCTGCTCTGGCGACAAATAATGAACAGAGCCCAGCACAGAGTTCGTCTGGGTAATTGTCGTAGAGCTGAGTGCCATTGCGATGCCGAAGTCGGTTACCTTCACATTTCCATGCGGATCGATCAGAATATTGTGCGGCTTAATGTCACGATGGACGATATGATTTTCATGGGCGTGTGCGATCGCGGATACGATCTGCTCCATGATATTTAAAGCTTCTCTTGGATGAAGGGGTGCATATTGCTGTATGTATTGTTTTAACGTATTGCCTTCAACGTACTCCATGACGATGTAATAGATGCCATCCTCTTCTCCAACATCAAAAATACTGACGATATTCGGATGGGCAAGGCTTGTTGCTGATTGAGCCTCTCGTCTGAATCTCTTAATAAATTCATCATCATTTGAAAAATCAAATCTTAGGACTTTCATTGCAACATCGCGATCTAAGATCATATCCCGCGCCAAATATACGTTTGCCATTCCTCCGCCGCCAATAACCCGAAGAATTTTATACCTGCCGCTTAATCGCTTGCCAATTAACACGTCTGATCACCCTCTTTGATTTCAGACGGCTGTTTGACGATGACGAGTGAAATATTATCCTCTCCTCCATTATCATTTGCCTGTTTGACCAAAGATAATGCGATTTCCTCAAGTGACACGAGAGAGGTAAGCGTCTGCTTCATTTCACTCTCGCCAACTTTGTTGGATAGTCCATCGGAACATAAAAGCAGAATATCTGATTCCTCAAGACAAATGGATGTCAGATCAAGTTCAACGTGTTCTTCTGTCCCTAAAGCCCTTACAAGAACATTTTTTCTGGGATGATGTTCTGCATCTTCCTTTGAAATCTGTCCTGAACGCACGAGTTCATTTACGAGTGAATGATCCTCCGTAATTTGTTTAAAACCGTCCGTGTTGCATAAGTAACCCCGGCTGTCGCCGATATGACCGATTGTGGCAAAGCTTTCTGTGCAGATTGCCGCAACTACAGTTGTCCCCATTCCTTTGCAGTCCGGATTTGTCAATGCATGTTCAAGCAAAATAGCATTCACTTTTTCGATATGCTCTTTCAGCCAATGTACAGCAAGGTCAGGGGAAGAAATGCGGGAAGCTGATTCCCACATTTCTTTCAAAGTTGCAATGGTCATTTGACTTGCAACATCCCCTGCTAAGTGACCTCCCATACCATCTGCGACAACCGCGAGCACATCTCCGTCTTCATTTTTATAGACGCCAACACTGTCTTCATTATGCTGCCTTACTTTTCCCCTGTCTGTTACAATAACGGTTTCCATGAAGTCACCTCGTCTCTTCTTTGCGCTCCTTCGCTCTAAGCTGACCGCATGCTGCATCAATGTCGTGTCCCTGTTCACGTCTGGTCGTTACGTTTATGCCGCGTTTTTTCAATGTCTTCTCGAACAGATCAATCTGTTCTCTTGGCGTTCTGACATAGTCTCGTTCAGGCACATAGTTGACCGGAATTAAGTTCACATGACATTTGAGATGCTTAATAAGCTTCGCGAGCTCTTCAGCGTGCTCTACCTGATCATTTACTCCGCCGAATAAACCATATTCAAAACTCACGCGGCGGCCTGTTTTATTTACATAATACTCAATGGCTTCCATCAGTTCAGGAAGCTTGTATGCCTTGTTGATTGGCATCAAACGGCTTCTAAGCTCCGTATTTGGAGCATGAAGAGAAACGGCAAAGTTAATTTGCAGGTGTTCATCTGCAAATTTATAGATTTTTGGAATGATCCCGCTCGTTGAAACGGTAATATGGCGGGCTCCAATATTTAATCCATCATCATGATTAATGATTTTAAGGAATCCCATCATTTCATCATAGTTGTCAAATGGTTCGCCGATGCCCATGATGACCACATGACTCACGCGTTCTCCAAGCTCATCAAGTGCCTTCTGTACTTTTACGACCTGAGCAACGATTTCTCCTGCTTCTAAATTGCGTTTTAATCCGCCAAGTGTAGATGCACAGAACGTACAGCCAATCCGGCATCCGACTTGTGTTGTTACACAAACCGAATTTCCATATTCATGGCGCATCAGTACGGTTTCAATCGAATATCCGTCATGAAGTTCAAATAAAAACTTCATTGTGCCGTCATTTGAAGTTTGCTGAATGATTGTTTTAAGTGTTGTTAAAACAAAGTTCTCATCAAGCTTGCTTCTCAGCGCTTTAGGTAAATTTGACATTTCCTCAAAAGAGGATGCTCTTTTAATATAAAGCCAGTCAAAAATTTGAGCAGCTCTGAACGGCTTTTCGCCTTTCTCTGTTAACCAATCTTGCAATTCTCCGAGTTCAAGAGAATAAATGGAAGGTTTTACTTGATCTTTGATGACTGTTTTTTTTGTGCGTTTTACTTCTTCCATTTTTACACCTTCTTTCTTAAGCTTGCTATATAAAATCCGTCCGTGCCGAAATAATGCGGCAGTATTTGAAGCTGTCCATCAGCAGCAAATGGTTTTGCAGGCTGCGGCAAACGGTCAATTAATGAATGATCGAGCTCGTAATCACTGTGTTTTTCTAAAAATGCCTGTACGACTTGTCCATTTTCTTCATGATCAATTGTACATGTGCTATAGATTAGTGTACCATCTTTTTTCAATAAAGGCGCGACTGAAGAAAGAATTGCCAGCTGAATTTCTGAAAGACGCCCTACATCCTCTTCTGTTTTTGAATATTTTATATCCGGTTTTCGGCGGATGACGCCAAATCCTGAACAAGGTGCATCCACTAAAATTTTATCAAACTGGCCGTTTTCAAATCGGATATGAGCCTTTCTGCTGTCGAGCGCTTCTGTCTCAATATTGCTCAGGTGAAGACGGTCTGCCTGCTCTTTAATTAATTTCACCTTATGCTCATGCAGATCAAGTGAATGAACGGATCCTGTGTTTTCGAGGATTTCAGCAATATGCGTTGATTTCCCGCCCGGTGCAGCGCATGCGTCAAGCACACAGTCGCCTTTTTGCAATCCAAGCGTTCGTGCTACAAGCATTGAGCTTTCATCCTGGATTGTAAAGCAGCCCTTTTTAAATTCTTCTGTTTGAGCAAGATTTCCCTTCAGGCTTTTAATGGCATCTTCTGTCAGGTCGCCTTTTTCAGTTTGAATTCCTTTTCGCTCAAGCATATCCATCAATTCCTCAGGTGATTGTTTCATTTGATTCACCCGTGCTGTCACACTTGGCGGTGTGATATTTGCCTCGCACATTTTTCTTGTCTCGCAGGTTCCAAGCTGGGCGATCCAGCGCTGAACTAACCAGAGAGGATGACTTGTTTCTACTGCAATCCGTTTTGCATCATCTTTAATGGAATCAAAGGATGGAACACCTTCACGCTGAAGCGACCTTAAAATTCCATTTACAAAAGAGGCAATGCCTTTATGCCCCCTGGACTTGGCAATTTCCACCGCTTCAAATAATACGGCCCTCTCAGGCACCCGGTCCAGATAAACCATTTGATAAACTGAAAGGCGAAGCAGATTCATGACCCACTGTTCTGTCTTTTTGGCATTTTTCAAGAACGGCGCCAGGTAAAAATCAATCGTATCTTTGCGCTGCAGAGTTCCATAAACCATCTCAGTCAGAAGCGGAATATCGATTTCTTTCACGTTATTCTTCTTTATCATAGAATTTAAAAGAAGATGGCTGTATGCCTGATTTTTTTCAATTGTCAGCAGTGTTTCCAAAGCAACCTCGCGGACATTATTTGTTTTCTTCATTTTGCTCTCCCAACTTTTCTCCTGCCTGCATTTGCGTGCCTCTCAGAAAATCTTCTCCGCTCATCTTTTTCTTTCCGGATGGCTGAAGTTCTGTAATTTTGATTGCCGTGCTGTCACCAGTTGCCACAACAAAGCCATCAGAATCGATTCCAATGATTGTTCCAGGTGCTGCTGTATTTTTATTTGGCAGTTTTTCACCCCACCAAATCTTTACAACCTGATTATTCATATGGGTAAAGGCAACTGGCCATGGATGCAGACCGCGGATATGATCATAGATTTCCTGGCCGCTTTTCGTCCAGTCAATCTTCTCTTGTTCGCGCTTGATGTTTGATGCGAATGTTGCTTTTTCATTATCCTGCTTGCGCGGAGTCAGTTTTCCTTCAAGCAGCAGGGGCAGCGTTTCTGCCAATAGATCAGCTCCGGCAGCACTCAGTTTATCATGTAGAGTCCCTACATGATCTCGCTCTTCAATTGTCACTTCTGCCTGAGTCAGGATATCACCGGCATCAAGTTTTTCAACCATATACATGATCGTGATGCCCGTTTTCTTTTTGCCCTGAAGAATGGAATAATGAATAGGAGCTCCGCCTCTTAGCTCAGGAAGCAATGAGGCATGAACATTTATGCAGCCGAACTTGGGCGCTTCTAATAATTCATTCGGCAGAATTTGACCGAATGCAGCTGTTACGACCAGATCCGGTTTGAGAGCAAGCACTTGTTCAAGCTCTTTTTTATCTCTGATTTTTTCAGGCTGAAGCACAGGAATCTTCTGTTTTTCTGCTTCTACTTTTACTGGAGGAGGTGTCAGGGTTTTTTTACGGCCTTTAGGACGGTCAGGCTGAGTGACAACTCCAACAACTTCATATCCTTCTGCCACGAGTCTTTTTAAAACAGGAACTGAAAAATCAGGCGTTCCCATAAAAACGATTCTTGTCATGCCAATCATCCTTCCAATTCTTCTAGCTCTTCTTCTTTAATGTATTTTTTCACTTTAGACGTAAACAGAATTCCGTGCAGGTGATCAATTTCATGCTGTATTGCTCTAGCTAAAAAACCATTTGCTTCAATGACAAATGGTTTGCCTTTTCGATTTTGAGCTCTTACTTTAACAAAATCGCTGCGTTCTACTTCGCCATATAATCCCGGGAAGCTTAAGCAGCCTTCTGGTCCTGTCTGAGAGCCGCTCTTCTCTATAATAACTGGATTAATCAGTTCGATTGTTCCATGATGATCATCTATGTCAACAACAGCTGCTTGAATGGGTATTCCCACTTGAGGAGCAGCAAGACCCACCCCGTCAAGTTCAATCATTGTATCATACATGTCTTTTAATAACTTTGAAAGCTTTCTGTCAAAGACGGTGACAGGTTCGCATTCTTGCTCCAGCACTTCTGCCGGGTGCACTACGATTGGTTTTATAGCCAATGAAACATCCTCCAGATTTATCATTTTTTTAGGGTATTTTCGCATAGATTGTTGTTTTTATTTTAAAAGGTTGTCCGTTTCTTTCCGCTCCAGGAACTTAGTTGTTTAAAACATTTAGTCTAAAAGCAACAAAGTTTACGAATAGAGCCTTTTTTTATTTATTTTAGACGCATATGCTGCATCTAAACCCTACATCATTGTATTTGGATTTAAATCGAGGCTGATGGATAATTGATTTTTATTCATATCCTGCTGATAGCGTTCGATAATCATTTTAAGCGATGCGTGCAGATTTTCTTCCCGCTTGTATTTTATCATGCATTGATAGCGATATCTATCGTTTATCCTTGGAATGGGTGAAGCTACGGGTCCAAGGATCTGCACAGTATCTGAAAGTCTTTGATTCAGGTGCTTCGCTATTTTTTCTGTGACGGAAACAGCCTTCAGAAGATCGGGATGAGACACCGTGACTAAAGCAAGATAATAAAAAGGAGGATAAGCATGCTGCTTTCTTGACAGCATTTCCTGCTGATAAAATGAATCATAATCATGATGACTTGCAAGCTGAATGCTGTAATGCTCAGGTGAATAGGACTGAATCACAACCTCGCCCGGCAGTTCATGCCTGCCCGCTCTGCCGCTTACTTGTGTCAGCAGCTGAAACGTTTTTTCAGATGAGCGGAAATCCGGCAGATGCAGCATCGTATCTGCGGTTAATACCCCTACAAGGGTTACATCCGGAAAATCCAGGCCTTTTGCAATCATTTGCGTGCCTAAAAGGATATCTGCCTCTTTATTGCCAAACTGAGTCAGTAATTTTTCATGAGACCCTTTCCGTCCTGTCGTATCCACATCCATGCGGATGATTCTTGCTTCCGGCAGTACTTTTGCAAGCTCTTCTTCTACCCGCTGGGTTCCCGTTCCAAAGAAACGGATGTGTTCACTGCTGCATTCAGGACAAACCTTTGGCATTGGCTCTTCATGCCCGCAATAATGGCACTTTAATTGAGAACCATGTTTATGATAGGTTAAGGAAATATCACAATGCGGACAGCCGGTCACACATCCGCAGTCTCTGCACATGACAAAAGAAGAATATCCCCGTTTATTTAAAAATAAGACGGATTGCTCCCCTTTTTGGGTTCGGTCCTGAAGTTTTTCAAGCAGGGATGATGAAAACATCGTTCTGTTCCCGCTTCTTAATTCATCTCTCATATCAATCACTTCAACTTGGGGAAGCGGCCGCTGATTCACACGCTCTTTTAAGGAAAGCAGCTGATAAACCCCTTTACCTGCTCTTGCAAACGATTCTAGTGAAGGAGTTGCGCTCCCCAAAACAACTGGACATTGATGAAATTTTGCACGGTAAATAGCAACATCCCTTGCATGATAGCGGGGATTCTCTTCTTGCTTATAGCTTCCTTCATGTTCCTCATCAATAATAATCATTCCGAGATTCGTGAATGGAGCAAACACTGCAGATCTTGCTCCAACGACAAGTTTTACTTCACCGCGATGAATTTTTCTCCATTCATCGTACTTTTCTCCGACTGAAAGACCGCTGTGCAGCACGGCCACAAGTGAACCAAATCTTCCTTTAAACCGATTGACCATTTGCGGGGTAAGCGAAATCTCAGGAACGAGAACAATTGCTTCTTTCCCCTGATTGAGGACAGACTCGATTGACTGCAGGTAAACCTCTGTTTTCCCGCTGCCTGTTACACCATACATTAAAAAGACATCATGCCGGTTTTGTTCAACCGAGTTCAGGATTGGAGAAATGGCAGTCTGCTGCTCAGCAGTCAGTGCAAGGGGCTCTGTCTTTTTAAATGTGCGGTCCTCGTAAGGATCACGGTAAACCTCAATATTCTCTTCCCTTAACAATTTCTTTTTAATAAGCGTTTTTACAGGAGAGTCTGTGATGTTCAGCTGTAAAAGAAGTTCCTGAAACGGCACAGATAGACCGCTATTTTCAATAAAGTAATCGAGAACAAGCTTTTGTTTTGCTGCCTGCGCAGTACATGACTCTGATTCCTTCATTAATTCGGCTATTTCCGCATTCGAAGTGATGTACTTTTGAGTCTTTTTTTTGTTTTTTTGTTTTACCTGATAAATAACCTCAAGGACTCCCCGTTCGATTTCCAGCTGAAATTCTTTTACAGAATCGCTTTTTTCGATGTCTTTCCAATAAATGCTTCTTCTGCTTTGAAACCATGGAAGGACTTTCGGGTGTAGGTTCGGTCTGTATTCATCAGAAACAAGGACAATTTCCTTCTCGTATTTCGCTTTCATCGCAGCCGGCAGCATAGCCTGGAAAGCAGAAATCTTAAAGCATAACGTTGTTTGAGTAAGCCAATGGCCGATATCGAGCAGTTCCTTTGTTAGTGCAGGCGTAATATCCATCACTTCAGCGATTGGCTTTACCCTGTCAAATTCACTTTCATTTTTAAGGCCAATTACAAACCCCTGAACTTTGCGGGGGCCAAACGGAACGATCACACGCATTCCAGCTTTAATAAAACCTGCCCATTTACCAGGAATGACATAATCAAATGCTCTGTCTGTCTGCATTGCTTTCACATCAACGATTACGCTTGCGAACCTCATGATTTATACTCCTTTATAAAGACGGGTGATTTCTCCTAAAATTTGCTTTGCTACTTCTTGCTTAGACAGCACAGGAAGCTCGATTTTTTCACCGCTCTTTTTGTATATGGTCACAATATTTGTATCCGTTCCGAAACCGGCTCCGGCTAGCGTCACATTGTTTGCCACTATCATATCCAGATTTTTCTTCTGGAGTTTTCTTAACGCATATTCCTCCACATTTTCCGTTTCGGCTGCGAATCCTACGAGAAACTGGTTTTCTTTTCGCTCTCCCAGATCTTTTAAAATATCTTTTGTCCGTTCCATTTCAATCGTTAAAGAACCATCCTGTTTTTTCATTTTCTGATCAGAGACGATGCGCGGCCGGTAATCGGCAACTGCCGCAGATTTAATGACAATATCCATTTCACTGAAGCGGTTCAATACTTCATGATGCATTTCTTCTGCTGATTCAACCTTCACAACCGTCACTCCTGAAGGAGAAGCAATCGAAACCGGGCCTGAGATCAACGTAACTTCCGCACCCATTTGATATGCAGCCTCCGCAATCGCATAACCCATTTTACCTGAGGAATGATTGGTAAAATAACGGACTGGGTCTACTTTTTCACGGGTCGGGCCCGCAGTAATCATCACGTTTTTGCCTTTTAAAGGCTTCATGTGCTTATCAGAAAAAAAACCTTCTATTAAAGAGACGATTTTCTCAGGTTCTTCAAGTCTTCCTTTCCCGACATATCCGCAGGCTAAATAACCTTCACTTGGCTCTATATATTGATACCCATACTGGGATAACGTCAGAATGTTTTTCTGAACAGCCGGATTGTCATACATATGAACATTCATAGCTGGAGCAATCCAGACCGGTGCAGTTGTCGCAAGCAATGTCGTTGTCAGCATATCGTCTGCAATTCCATTTGCTAATTTACCGATCGTATTTGCAGTGGCAGGTGCGACAACAACAAGATCTGCCCAATCCGCAAGATCAATGTGTGAGATAACGGCAGGATTTTTCTCGTCAAATGTATCAAAATAAACGTCATTTCTGGATAAAGCCTGAAAGGTCAGCGGGTTAACAAATTCGCGCGCTGAGTTTGTCATGATTACTTTTATTTCAGCTCCAGCCTGAATGATTTTGCTTGTTAAAGCTGCTGCTTTATAGACGGCAATACCTCCGCTTACGCAAAGAAGGATTTTCTTCCCCTTCATTTCACATTCCCCCACCAAAGTCATAATAGTTATTATAGCTGTGAATTATCAAGAATGAAAAAATAACAACCCATGTTGTTTCAGGTTGTTATTTTAAAGTGCCATTTAATTAGTCTTGTTTTTCATAATCCAGCAAGCCTGAATTAATTTCTTCAAGTGCTTTGCCGACATATTTATGAGAGACAGGCTTCACGATTTGCTGATCGTGATTTTCCTGCATTTCACGTGCGCGTCTTGCCGCGACTGTTACGAGTGTATATTTAGAATCAAGCTTATTCATTAGTTTATCAATAGATGGATATAACATATTATTTATTCAACCTCCAGCATTTTCTTATAACGAAGTGCAATGCGGTCACGTCTGCAATGTTCAGCTGTGACAATCGCACGAATACGTCCGCAGGCTAGATCCACATGATCATTTTCAACGACGTAATCGTAAGCATCCATCATTTCAATTTCTTCTTTGGCAACCTTCATGCGATTATTGATGATATCCTGTGTTTCTGTTCCGCGTGTGACGATGCGGTTTTTAAGCTCGCTTAAGCTTGGCGGCATAAGGAAGATGAATAACCCTTCCGGAAATGCCTTTCGCACCTGCAATGCTCCCTGAACTTCAATTTCAAGGAAAACATCTCTTCCTTCGCTTAACGTTTTCTCCACATAGTCAATCGGCGTTCCGTAGTAGTTGCCCACGAATTCCGCCCATTCCAATAAACGCTCTTCTTTAATTAATTGTTCGAATTCTTCTTTTGATTTAAAGAAATAATCAACTCCGTCAACTTCGCCTTCACGCGGTTTGCGTGTCGTCATGCTGATCGAATATTGAAAATCTGTATCATTCTGTGAAAAGATAGCTTTTCTTACAGTACCTTTACCAACACCAGAAGGACCCGAAAGCACGATGAGTAATCCTCTTTCTTTCATATCCAGAACTTTCCCTACCCTTCATCTGTTAACTCGTCTTTATTTGAAAGCCTGTGGGCAACCGTTTCTGGCTGAACCGCAGATAGTATAATATGATCACTGTCCATAATCACGACTGCTCTCGTTCTGCGGCCATATGTCGCATCAATAAGCATGGCGCGGTCACGGGCGTCTTGAATGATCCTTTTAATCGGAGCTGATTCAGGACTTACAATGGAAATAATGCGATTGGCTGAGACAATATTGCCAAAGCCGATATTAATTAACTTAATACTCATCTGTTCGCTCCCCCTAGTAAACGACAAAACTATTTTTGCCCTAAATGGCCCATTATAAACGATTTAACTGCTCATTATTCAATATTTTGAACTTGCTCTTTTAATCTTTCTATGACGCTTTTCAGTTCTACTGAACATTTGGATATATCTTTATCATTTGCTTTAGAACCGATCGTATTCGCTTCTCTATTCAGCTCCTGAACAAGAAAATCTAATTTTCTTCCAATTGATTCTTCTTTTTGCATCGTTTCGCGGAATTGTGAGAGATGACTTCTGATTCTCGTAATCTCTTCTGCAATATCCGCTCTGTCAGCAAAAAGGGCAGCCTCCGTTACCAATCTGCTTTCATCAATTGTGCCCTCGGAGAGCTCAGCTATCTTTTTTTCCAGCCTTTGTTTGTAGCGAATTACGACTTGGGGTGCATATTTCTCAATATCAGATACATAAGACTCCAAAAATGCCAGCTGCTTTTGCAAATCAATTTTAAGATGTGCACCTTCTGCCATTCTCATCTCTTTCAGCTTTTCTGCTGCATCCTGCACAGCCGCAAAGACCATGGAATGAATTTCTTCATTCCCTTTTGCCTGTTCTCCAACTGCAATAACATGTTCCAGCTTAAGGAGATCTGTCAGCTGCAATCCATTATGTAAATCATACCGGTTTTGAATCGAAGCAGCCGCCTGAACATAGTGATCAAGCAAATTCCAATCAACTTCGATAAACCGGTCTGCCAATGATTCGCCTTCAATTGTTATGTATACTTCCACGCGTCCTCTATTAATGATAGAAGAGATCACTTTTTTGATTTTATCCTCTATGGACATCAATTGTCTAGGCATTCTTACGTTAATTTCAAAAAAACGGTGATTAACCGATTTCATTTCGGCTGTAATGGTCAATTTATTATTCTCAATTGATGAACGCCCGTATCCTGTCATGCTGCAAACCATATATTTCACATCCAATTCTTTGATCAAATCATAAGGAATGCACTCTGCTTATGTACCAAAAGGCTGTTTTGCATAGATTGTTGTTTTTTATGATAAATGTTGTCCGTTCCTTCCGCTACAATACACTTAATGTTTTAAACATTTAGTTCATTAAAAACAATATTTACGAAAAGAGCTTCTAACAAAAGAAAAGGTAATAGACTGAGCTATTACCTTTTGAATTATAGCATATTTTAACTTTTTTTTCTTGTCAAAAGTGATCCTGCCAGCAAAAAAGTTGGAATGGCTGATAATCCAAGCACCAAGAGCCAGTCTCTTGCCATGATTGGCACTGTATGGAAGATCGGCTGCATCGGGGCATAATAGATCACAGCAAGCATCAGCAGCACAGATGAAATAACCGCACCTACAAGATAGAGGTTCTCAAATGGATTTCTCAAAAACACAGACCTTTCGCTTCTGCAGTCAAACACATGTATCAACTGAGCCATGACCAATGTTGCAAACGCAATGGTCTGGGCATATATCAAATTGTCAGGATCACGGTGATAGACAATCATAAACGCTGCAAGGGTAACAATCCCAATCAGGAATCCCCTGGAAATGACTTTCCAGCCAAGACCCCGTGCAAATACCCCTTCCTTATGATGCCGCGGTTTTCTCTGCATTAAATCTCCCTCTGGCTGATCTAAACCGAGAGCCATCGCAGGCAGACCATCTGTCACAAGGTTGACCCACAGAATCTGGATGGGAACAAGGGGCAGCGGAAGCGCGAGCAGCATGGCAAAAAGCATAACCAGAATTTCGCCGACGTTCGAAGCAAGCAAATATCGGATAAACTTCCTTATGTTCTCATAGATATTCCGGCCTTCTTTAATTGCAAGCTTGATCGTAGCAAAATTATCATCCACTAAAACAAGGGCAGATGCTTCCTTTGCCACATCTGTTCCTGTAATCCCCATTGAAATGCCAATATCAGCAGCTTTAATAGCAGGTGCATCGTTTACTCCGTCCCCAGTCATCGCAACGATATGCCCTCTGCTTTGAAGCGCTTTAACAATTTTTAGCTTGTGTTCAGGCGATACCCTTGCAAACACATAAATATCGTCTACAATCTGCACAAGCTCCTCATTTGGCATAGCCGACAGAGCTGCCCCATCTATTACTTTCCCATTTGGCGGAAGGAGGTCAAGCTGTTTGGCAATGGCTCTAGCCGTATTAACATGGTCACCTGTGATCATCACCGTTTTTATTCCGGCCTGTCTGCATTCTTTCACTGCTTGTTTCACTTCAGGACGCGGCGGATCGATCATTCCCTGCAGCCCTAAGAAAACCAAGCTTTTCTCAACTTCATGCTGATGATAAATGGTTTGAACAGAGACAGGCTTAAAGGCAACCGCAATCGTCCTTAGTGCTTGAGAAGCCAGATTGTCAATTGCTTCATTTATTTTTGTTTCATATTTTGAAGATATATAGTGCTGTTTTTCATCCCAAAGCACAAAGTCTAATTTCTGAAGAAGAATATCTGGCGCACCTTTTGTGATGACAAAGCGCTTGCCGTTTTTATCTTCGATGATGACGCTCATCATTTTCCGGGTGGAGTCAAATGGGAATTCATCGATGATTTTAAACTGCTTGGAAAGCGCTTCTCTTGAGAGCCCTGCTTTCATCGCAGCTACAACAAGCGCCCCTTCCGTCGGATCTCCGTCCAGAATGTAGTCATCATCTTTCTCATAAATGTTTGCCGTATTGCAAAGCATGCCAAATGTAAGAATTTGCTGAAGGGATTTATTGTCCTTTACTAATACCTTTTGTTCATTGGCGAAAAATTCGCCTTTCGGCTGATACCCTGTGCCGCTGAGCTGCCAAGTGCGTCCGCCGGACCATATATGCGTAACGGTCATCTTGTTTTGTGTCATCGTTCCAGTTTTATCTGAACAAATGACGGATGCACAGCCAAGCGTTTCTACAGCTGGCAGCTTTCTGACAATCGATCTTTGCTTGATCATTCTTTGTACACCTAATGACAAAGCAACCGTTACGATGGCCGGAAGTCCTTCTGGAATCGCAGCTACAGCAAGAGATACACCTGCAAGGAACATATCGTAGAGCTCATGCCCTTGAATCACTCCAACCGCCACTACTAAAAAAGTTAACGCAAGAGCAACAACAATTAAGATTTTTCCGAGCTGTTCAAGTCTTCTCTGAAGCGGTGTTTCCATCGTTTCGGCAGACTGAAGCAAGTCGGCAATCTGTCCCATCGCCGTATTCATGCCCGTTGCAACAACAACTCCAACCCCATTGCCCCGAGTGACCAGCGTTCCCATGAAGGCCATATTAGTTAAATCCCCAATACCCGCATGACCGTCTGACAGAGCATTCGTAAATTTAGATACAGGAAGTGACTCGCCTGTTAAAGCTGATTCTTCAATTTCCAAGCTTTTTGCTTCGATCAAGCGGAGATCTGCGCCTATTCTGTCCCCGCTCGAAAATTTCACAATATCTCCGGGAACAAGATCCTTCGACTGAATCCTTGTCCATTCGCCTTCTCTCAGAGCCTGCACTTGAGGCGCTGACATCTCTTTTAGGGCTTCAAGTGATTTTTCCGCACGCCGCTCCTGAAAAAAACCAAGTATGCCATTAATTAAAACGATGGCAATGATGGCAATCGCATCAATATATTCGCCAAGAAGACCCGAAATCAGTGTTGCCGCCAGCAAAACCAGCACCATAAAATCTTTAAACTGCTCCAAAAATAATAAAAATGCTGAAGGTTTTTCAGCTTCCTTAAGTTCATTGAAACCGTGATGCTTCACTCTTTTTTGAACATCTTTTTCCGTTAATCCGTTTTCTCTGCTTGTATTAATTGACTGAAGAACTTCTTCCGGTCCAATTTCATGCCATTTCATGAATTTTTTTTACACCTCTCAATACGTGGAATAGTAGGACAATCTCTTATAATGTCAATTTATTCAGCCCTGTCCAAAAAAATGCTATAATAATTTGAATGTGGAGATTTGATCCAACTTACCTATAGAAAAGGGTGCTTGCGATGTCATTTGATGGCATGTTTACATATGCGATAACAGAAGAATTGAAAAAAGAACTGGCAAATGGAAGAATCTCAAAGATCCATCAGCCGTATAAAAATGAACTGATTTTTATCATCCGGGCAAATGGGGGCAATCACCGTCTCCTGCTGTCAGCCCATCCAAGCTATGCAAGAATTCACTTAACAACAGAAAGCTATGAAAATCCGAGCGAACCTCCAATGTTTTGCATGCTGCTAAGAAAGCATCTCGAAGGCGGAGTCATTGAAAGAATCGGACAAATCGAATTAGAACGAATTCTGTACATTGATGTGAAAGGCAGAAATGAAATCGGCGACGTTACTTATAAGCGCCTGATTATTGAAATAATGGGCAGACACAGCAACATTATTCTTATTGACCGTGACCGCAATATGATTCTTGACAGCATTAAGCACATCTCGCCTGCTGTGAATCGTCACCGCACGATTATGCCGGGACAGGAATATGTTCTGCCTCCTGAGCAGAATAAACTGAATCCCTTTGAAGCGACAGAAGAAACAATTTTGCGCAAAATGGATTTTAATTCAGGAAAATTAGATCAGCAGCTTATGCAGCAGTTTGCCGGAATCTCTCCTCTTTTTGCAAAAGAGATCCTGTTCAGGGCAGGCCTTGCCAGCAGGATTAGCCTGCCGGAATCCTTTTTAAAGATTGTTTCTGAGATCAAGAATAATGACATCTCAGCATCTATGATTGAAACAAATGATAAAGAATATTTCTATATTCTTCCGCTTACTCACTTAAACGGGACGAGCAAGGTTTTTCCTTCAATTTCTGAGATGCTAGACCGCTATTATTATGGAAAAGCAGCCCGTGACAGAGTAAAGCAGCAAGGCAATGATCTTGAACGATTTGTACAAAATGAACTGAAGAAAAATAAAACAAAAATCAAAAAGCTGCAAGCGACGCTTAAGGATGCCGAAAAAGCAGAGAAATACAAGCTTCGCGGCGAGCTGATTACAGCTAATATGTATGCAATAAAACGCGGGGATAAAACGGCTGATGTCATAAACTATTATGACGGAGAAATGGTCAGCATTACCTTGAACCCGCAAAAGACACCGTCTGAAAATGCACAGGCATATTTCCAAAAATACAACAAGGCGAAAAAATCGGTTGCTTTTGTTGAAGAACAAATCAGACTCGCTGAAAATGAAATCCTCTATTTTGAAAACGTGTTTCAGCAAATTGAATCCGCTTCTCCGAAGGACATCGAAGAGATTAGAGAAGAATTGATGGACGGGGGCTATTTAAAGAAAAAACAAGCAAAAGGAAATAAAAAGAATAAGCCGGCAAAAATAATCCTTGAAAAATATGCGGCAACTGACGGCACGGAAATTCTTGTCGGAAAAAACAACAAGCAAAACGATTACTTAACAAACAAAACAGCAGCACGGGATGATATTTGGCTCCATACAAAAGACATACCAGGCTCTCATGTTGTTATCCGAAGCCAGGAACCAAGCGAGGAAACGATCTTAGAAGCGGCGGGTCTTGCAGCTTATTTCAGTAAAGCAAAAGGATCAAGCTCTGTCCCGGTTGATTTCACAAAAATACGGCATGTCAAAAAGCCGAATGGATCTAAACCTGGTTTCGTCATTTATGACAACCAGCAAACCGTGTATGTTACACCTGATCCGGATTTGGTCATTAAATTAAGAAAAGCATAGACTCTTTATGAGTCCATGCTTTTTTTTGCAAGCTGAATTAATAGTCTTTTCTTTTCATCCTGACTAAGATCGAAAGCTTTTATTTTTTCCCGTTCTTTAAAGAGTTCTTCTAAGAGATCAAAAAACGCATCATCAAACTGATCAATAAATTGCTTCGATAAATTTTTGGCGATAGTCGGACTTGCGCCCCCGGTGGACACAGCAAGTGTCAATCTTCCACGCTGATGAAAAGAAGGAACTTGAACATTGCCAAGCTCTGACTCACCGGCAAGGTTGACAAGCTGATGTTCGCCCGCCTCCCTTGCCGCCCAGGCATTCACTTCTTTGCTGTCAGTTGCAGCAACAATTATGAATGCTTCTTGTAAATCCTCTATATCTGCTTCTTTTTGCTTCCACTCAATTTGTGATTGAGCGTGCAGACGGCTGATTTCTTCGATCACGTGCGGGCTGATCACCTTTATTTTTGCACCCTGCTTTAAAAATACAGAAAGTCTTCTATATGCAATTTTTCCGCCGCCGATGACGATAACCAGGCGATTTCGGACATCAACCATTAATGGCAGCATTGCATGGTTCTCCATATCTGAAGGTGTATTTTGAATCATGATTATTAATTGCGGACTGCACTCTCTCGGCAAAAACTTGTTCAACTTCAGAGTCATAGCCCAGATACCGGCAGAGCTTGATTTTTTCATGGTCAAGCTTATCAGCCTTTGTCTGAATTTCCCTCATAAGCAGCCCGGTAAATAATAAATAGGGAACAAGGAAAACCGTTTTCTCTTTAAAAAGCAAAAGGTTTGAAAGCATTTCATCAAGACTCGGTTTTGCAGCAGTCAGAAAGCAGATTTCTACATTGCTGACACCCGCCTCACTCTTTACAAGTTCACTTATGGCAGTCAAATCTCTTACTACGTCCGGGTCTGAGCTGCCGCGTCCAATCAGAACGATGATCGATTCAGCATCTGGTCTGCCCTGTTCATAGATTCGATTCATGATGCTTCTTGCCATCTTTTGATGCACCCCGATAGGCAGGCCATATGTAACAGCAACTTCCGGATGATTTTCTGCAGCCTTTTTCACTTCCAGAGGAATGTCCTCTTTTGCATGAACAGCCGTAAGCAATAATAATGGAACAACGGCAACATGTGTGGCCCCTTGCTTGATGCAGGAAGAGAACCCTTCTTCAATAGAAGGCTCAGCCAGTTCAAGAAATGAAATTTCCTGAATATCAGCATGAATGTGCTTTTGCGTTCTCTCGATAAAAGCAATGGCCTCATCACAGGCTTCTTTCACCCGGCTGCCATGGCAAACATATAAAACAGCTTGTTTCATGTTATAACGCCTCGCTGATTGGAGATGAAGTCTGCAATTTCTCTTCAAACCACTTAATCTTCTCGCGGTAGCGGACTACTTCTCCGATAATAATCATACTTGGATTTTTTATATTCTCTTCACGGACAACATCCAGAATATTTTCAAGTGTGCCTGTCACCGTTTTCTGAACATCTGTTGTTCCCCAGTGTACCAGCGCAACAGGCGTTTCTTTGCTTTTTCCATTTTTCAAAAGCTGCTCCTGAATATATGGAAGATTGCCGACACCCATATAAATCGCTAACGTATCTATGCCTTTTGCCAGGCTTGCCCACTTCTCATCTTCTTTTTCATCATTTTTGTGATGGCCTGTTACAAAAGCAACGCTTGCACTTACGTCCCTGTGCGTGACAGGAATTCCTGCATAGGCAGCCGCTGCTATGCCCGAGGTGATGCCAGGCACAATTTCAAATGGAATCTTCTGTTTTGCAAGTGCTTCTGCTTCTTCTGCACCGCGCCCGAATACAAACGGATCTCCCCCTTTTAAACGGGTAACGATCTTGCCGCTTTTCGCATAACGGATTAAGAAGTGATGAATCGTTTCCTGCTTCATCAAATGATAGTCAGGAAGCTTGCCGCAATAGATGAGATCTGCTTCCTTTTTGGCATAGGAAAGCAATTCTTTATTGACCAGGCGATCATACAAAATAACATCTGCCTGCTGTATGCATTTGATGGCTTTGAGCGTGATCAGCTCAGGATCACCGGGTCCTGCTCCAACTAAATAAACCTTTCCCATGGATAGACTCTCCTTACTAACACGCAAATGTCCCGCGCTTCATTTTGAGACAGCTGCCTTCATTGAGATTTGATATTCTTATAGAATAATATATCAAAAAATTCAAGCTTTTAGAGGGTTTTTTTTCTTGGATATTCAGCCCCTAGAAAAAAACCTTTAAATTAAACCCTTCTCAATTAGGATTTTCGTCATTTGTTTGACACAGTCTTCTATTGAATATTTTTCTGTATCCAGGACAATCTCAGGGTTCGCAGGCTCTTCATAAGGTGCGCTGATTCCTGTAAAATGTTTGATTTCTTCATTTCTCGCTTTTTTATAAAGTCCTTTAGGATCGCGTTTTTCGCATTCTTCTATCGAACATTTAATATAAACCTCGAGGAATTCATCCTTTTCAACCAATTCTCTAACAAGGTCGCGGTCAGCACGGTAAGGAGAGATAAAAGCGGTTAAGACGATCTGGCCGCTTTCAACAAACAGTTTTGAAACTTCTCCAATCCGTCTGATATTTTCCTTGCGGTCGGTCTCATTAAAGCCAAGATCCTGATTCAGGCCATGGCGAACATTATCCCCATCAAGAACAAACGCCTGAGCGCCACGGTCAAATAAAGTCCGTGCAAAAGCGTTCGCAACAGAAGATTTGCCGGAAGCTGACAACCCTGTAAACCAGAGTATAAAACTCTGGTGCTTATTTTTATCTCTTCTCTCTTGTTTTGAAATAGAGGATTCGTGCCATACAATATTGCTGCTCATCGCTGTTTCTCCCTTCTTATGAAACGACTTCTTTTTTAAGTCCGTTTATTAAAACCTCAATGACTTCAGGACGGCTGAACGTGCTTGGCGGAACTTCACCATTTCTCAGCATTTGCCTTACCTTTGTTCCTGATAGAATGATATGATCCGAGCTGTCATGAGGACATGTTTTCGTTGTTGCCATTCCCTCGCATTTGCTGCAGTAGAAGCTGTGATCGAATTTCAGAGGCTTGATTCCAAGCTCCTGTTCCTCAAACTGATCAAAAATTTTCTGGGCATCATAAGTTCCGTAGTAATCACCTACACCGGCGTGGTCTCTTCCTACAATAAAATGAGTGCAGCCGTAATTTTTACGGACAATGGCATGGAAAATGGCTTCTCTTGGTCCGGCATATCTCATCGCTGCAGGGAAGACGCCAAGCTCAACCCGTTCTTCCGGATAGTAGTTTCTTAGAAGAACCTCGTAGCTCTCCATTCTGATTTCGGCTGAAATGTCATCTGATTTTGTTTCCCCTACAAGCGGATTTAAAAATAATCCATCTACTGTTTCAAGGGCTGATTTTTGGATATATTCATGAGCTCTGTGAACCGGGTTTCTAGTTTGGAATCCAACGACCGTCTTCCAGCCTTTGCTTTTGAAAATTTCACGAGTTTCAATTGGATCGAACGTGTATTGCTTAAACGGCTTTACAGGTCGTTTAAGCAGTGTAATTTTGCCGCCTACATAGACATCTTCCCGTTCATGCATTTTTTTTACGCCCGGATGCGCAAGGTCTGCCGTTCCATAAACGTTTATGGCTTCAATCGCTTTGTCGGGTTCATAAACATCCTCAACCTGTATCAGGCCATATACCTCTCCTTTGTAAAGAAGTCTTGCTTTTTCTCCGACTATTAATCTCTCAGCCGTTTCCTTGGAAACAGGCAATGTAATCGGGATGCTCCAGACAGTGCCTGAGGCCAGTCTCATCTCATTTACGACCTGCTCATAATCTTTCTGAGAAAGAAATCCTTCAAGCGGGCTGTATGCTCCAATTCCGATTAATTCCAAATCACTTAATGCCATTGCATCAATTTCAATTTCTGCGTGAATCTCCTGATATTTTTCCTCTGGGTTATATGCTTGTATTAGCAAACCTCCGTGCGGCTGTAAACTCATTATTATAATTCCTCCTAAACATACCATTTTAATTGGTTTTAACGTTAAATGCCCCCGCCTTCTTCATGCACAGCCCGCTTTTCCTCTTTGATGGCCTTCATCAAACTGAGGGCTCCTAAGGTTGCAAGCATGACACTGACAAGAACGGTGATTGAGTAAAGATCACTTTCTAAAAATAATTTAACTAAGAAATAAGAAATGGCCAGTGAAAACAGAGGTGAAACAATCCATATGCGGACAATTTTCTTCACGATGTGGTTATGAAGAATTTCGCTTCCGTTTTTCGCCATTCCAAGACCGATAATCGCTGATGAAGTGACCTGTGTGAGCGGAACCGGCAATCCGAAAATGGAACTGATAATGACGAGACCGGCACCAGTTCCTGAGATTAATATCCCTTCAGGCTTTGAATATCTGGTAATCTTCTTGCCGTTGGTCTCCAGTACTTTTTTTCCGAGGAAAATGGCTCCGATTGCTACAAATGCCCCTCCGATCCAGGTTCCTTTTGAAACGGAGATCAAACCTGCTCCAACTAGAGGACCAACTGCATTCGCGACATTATTCATCCCCGCAGAGAAGGCTTCAAGAAATCCTGCAAGAATCAAAATGCCGGTAAGCCACGGACGATCATGCAAAAATCCCTTATTTTGCAGCCTATAGAGCCCTTTGCCGAATATCCAGGCTAAACCGAAAGCAGCAACAGGAACGATCACCCAAAACATCATAATGACCAGCAGCGAATTAACAAACAGCACTTGATACGCAATCCCGACTCCTACTACCGCCCCAACCGTAACTTCACTGGTAGAAAGCGGAATGCCGAGCAAATTTGCAAAAAACAGGGAGCTTGTCGCAGATAGAATGATAATCAGCACGATTTTTACATTAATAATTTCCTGAGGTATGATGCCTCCGCTGATTGTCTTAACAACTTCTCCGCCTCCGAGCACCGCTCCGGCAAAGACCCCGGCTGCACAAATGAAAAGGGCATGCCTTGCTTTTGGGACTGCACCTGACCCATAAGCAACACCCATCGAGGCAGCAGCACCGCTTGCCCCTATATTCATTGCAAAAAAGAGACTGATCGCAAGAGCCGCTATTTCAAGCACGGGACCTGCTCCTTATCCATGTAATCCGCATTCTGTTTTACCCTGTCCGCTCCATCTTCCGGAACGCAAATCATCGGCATTAAACGCAGGTGCGGTGCAGTGAGAGCAGCCAATGCTCGGGTAGCCCCTGTCATGCAGAGGGTTATAAGGCAAATCATTTTTGTGCACGTACCGCCATACATCTTTCCATGTCCAGTGAATCAGCGGACAAATTTTCACCGACTGAAATTTATCATCCCGGTTAATAAATTGAACATGTTTCCTTGTTTCTGACTGCTCTCTGCGCAGTCCCGAGATCCATGCTTCAGATTCAGATAACGTCTCGTTCAGAGGCTGAAGCTTTCTGATTTGGCAGCATTTATTCGGGTTGGTTTCCCAAAGTTTATCTCCATGTTCCGCTGCCTGTTCCTCTAATGTGAGTTCCGGCTTCTTCATCACGATATTCAGCTTCGGATATTTTTCCCGCACCCGGTCGATTGTTTCATATGTTTCTTTAAAATGAACGTCCGTATCCAGAAAAACAATAGTTGCATCCGGCTCTACTTTCGAAATTAAATCAACAAGCACAATCCCTTCTATTCCAAAGCTGCAGGCATAAACAATCTCTTTGCCGTAATGACTGTAGCTCCACTTTAAAACGTTTAATGCGCCTTTATAAGTGTCATCAACTTCAAACTCAGCCGCTGGCTCCTGCCAGTTTTCATACGTAAGCATGTGAATTCTTCCCCTCTATCAGCCAGGTCCCGTTAAAAAAAGACACTTTAACAGAATGACGGAACCCGTTCAATGTTAAAATGCCTCCAGTTTATCTAGTCAGCACATTATTTTATTCTTACTTTTTCGTTCTTCTCAAGCTGAATCACTTTGCCGTCCTGAACAATCAATGTGACAGAACCATAATTCATCGTTTTCAGCATTTCCCTTAATCTTTCGAAGACGAGTTCAAGCTGTTCTTCCTTTCCCACTGCAGTCCCCCATTTCATTTCTTATCCGCTCTTTTTTTCTGAGAAATGCACCGCAATCTGAGAATGTAAAAAAGCCTTCCAACTTGAAAGACTGTTCAGGTAATGTACCTTATCTTTCAAAATGGGTTTACATTTTGCTGGATTTAGCACCTTGCCAAACGCAGGTTGCCGGGCTTCACAGGGCCAGATCCCTTCGCCTCTCTGGATAAGTTTATTATATTTTTCTAAATTTTATCACAATTAGCCGCCGTGTCAACCCTAGTTTTTCGATCGGAATTAATTTTTTTTATTTTTCAGCGAAATTTAGTTCTAAAATTGAGAATCGTGAATAAAGTTTATGGTCAAAAAATTACTATCGTAGAGGTGAAACAAATTCTCATTCCATTCATTATGACCCTATTCGCTTTCGTTATAGGCGGATTTTCATTAGCTTATGCCATTGTATCTCTTGATGATCATCTTATTTTCCAAAAAATCAAAAGTGAACAATCCGGACTTTTTTGGATATTTGGCTGGCTCGGCCATGCGAGCTTCTCGTTTTGCAAAAGGTTTGATAAAAAAGCATGGCAGATAAAAATGTTCCGAACTGGTTATCTGCTTCTAAGCCTTGTTTCGATTCTAGTTTCGATTTTGATTTGGATATAAAAAAGAGACTGGGACGTAACGATTATCTCCTGAAACTAAAGCCGAACATTGAATAGTGCGAAAATTATTAAAAGAAAGGGCTATTTTCGCATAAATTGTTGTTTCTAATGTTAAATATAGTCCGTTCCTTGCAGCGAGAGGAACTTGCTTTCCGCGGGGAGCATGAGAGCCTCTCGGTGTTGCCTGTGGGGTCTCCCATTTTGCTCTATATCCCGCAGGAGTCAAGTTCCTTCCGCTGCTATCCTCCTAAGGTTTCTAACATTTAGTACTGCAGCAACAATAGAAAAAAATCCGAACTAAAACGAAATTCAAGTTGGAATTTCACATAATAGTTCGGATTATTCTTTGCCTGAAAACCTTTTGTCCCAGCCTCTTTTTGCCTATTTAAACAGTCATCCATGCTTCATTTGCCGGGTTTTCACGCCATTTTTTCAGCTTTTCCAGATCTTCTTTTTCAATGGATCCTTTATTCAAAGCTACATCAATCAATGAAGAATAATCGGTAAGAGATACAGTATGAATGCCTGCTTCTGCAAGCATTTCTGCGCCTTTTTGCAATTCATATGTGAAGATGGAGACCACTCCAATTACTTCACATCCTGCCTCTCGCAGAGCCTGAACAGCCGTAATAACGCTTCCTCCTGTTGAGATTAAATCCTCAACGACTACGACTTTTTGACCTTCGTGCACTTTCCCTTCGATTTGATTGCCTTTTCCATGGCCCTTCGGCTTGCTTCTCACATAGCACATAGGCAGATTAAGAAGATCACTAACCCATGCAGCATGAGGAATACCGGCTGTTGCGGTTCCTGCAATCATTTCAGCCTGGGGATACTCTTCCCTGATTAGCTTAGTTAATCCCTCTGCAATGTCTTTTCTGACTTCAGGATAGGATAACGTTAAACGATTGTCGCAATAAATTGGAGATTTGAGGCCGCTTGACCATGTAAATGGCTCATTTGGACTTAAAAAGACGGCTTCAATTTTTAACAGCTGCTCAGCAATTTGATGTTTCATACAGGCAGACCCTCCCATGCGTTTTTCATTTGTAAGTATGCTTTCAGCGGATCATCCGCTTTTGTGATGCTTCTGCCGACAACAATGGCAGTTGATCCAAGCTCTCTCGCCTTATAAGGAGTCGCCACTCTCACTTGATCATTCATTGAGTCTTCCGCCATGCGGATTCCAGGCGTAATGGTTTTGAAAGAACGGTCCAAATGCTGATAGATATCAGGTACTTCAAGCGAAGAACAGACAATCCCATCGAGTCCGCTCTCATCTGCCAATTTGGCATAGTGCAGGACGGTTTCGTTCAGCCCTTTTTCGATAAGCAGTTCATGTTTAAGCATGGACTCTGATGTGCTTGTTAATTGAGTTACAGCAATACAGTCAGGTCTTTTTGCCCCTGCCCGCGTTCCTGATTCCAGACCTTCTATCGCAGCCTGCATCATCGCGCTTCCGCCTGCAGCATGAACATTGACAAGATCCACTTCAAGCTTTGCAAGTCCTTTCATAGCCTGTTTGACGGTCTGCGGAATATCATGGAGCTTCAAATCAAGAAAAATGTCATGTCCGTCTGATTTAAGCTGATGGATTATCGCGGGGCCTTCCTGATAAAACAGCTCCATTCCCACTTTTACATAAAGCTTTTGATCAGGCAGCTTTTTTAAAAATCCGTCCACTTCTTTTCCGTCCGGAAAATCAAGCGCGATAATTAGCGGTCTCCCGTTCATTTTTCCAGCTCCTTCCGATGCATTCTGAAATATGTTCAAATCCATATTCTTTTAATGTCTGAGGCAATTGTTCGATGATTTCTGGACATACAAACGGATTGACGAAGTTTGCTGTTCCGACAGCGACTGCACTTGCACCTGCATACATAAATTCAAGGACATCTTCAGCTGTCTGCACGCCTCCCATGCCGATAATCGGTATGGAAACAGCCTGGCTTACTTCATACACCATTCTGATCGCGACAGGCTTGATGGCAGGGCCTGATAATCCCCCGGAGCGGTTGGCGAGAATTGGTTTTGCCGTTCTCATGTTGAGCCTCATCCCAAGCAGCGTATTAATCATCGTTAAACCATCTGCACCTGCGTTTTCAATGGCTTTGGCGATTTCAACAATGTTGCTTACATTTGGAGAAAGCTTCACATAGACAGGCACCTCTGATACTTCTTTTACTGCCTTTGTCAAAGATGCGGCAATCTCAGGGTTCGTTCCGAAAGCAATTCCCCCCGTTTTTACATTCGGGCAAGAGATATTCAGTTCAATTGCGTGAACATTTTCTGCTCTGCTGATTTCTCTTGCTACTTCAACATAATCCTCCTGTGCGGAGCCCGCTACATTCGCAATAATCGGCACATCATAAGACTCGAGCCAGGGAAGCTCTTGTTCAAGGACTCCCGTGAGGCCTGGATTTTGAAGGCCAATGGCATTCAGCATGCCTGCCTCTGTTTCCGCCACTCTTGGCGTCGGGTTGCCAAAGCGTGCTTCTGCCGTGGCAGCTTTAATCATAATCGCACCAAGACTGCTCAAATCGTACAGGTTTGCAAATTCTTTACCGAAGCCAAAGCAGCCTGAGGCCGGCATAACCGGATTTTTCAGGGATAAACCGGGCAATTCGATGTTCAGCATGATAAAAGCACCTCCCCGGCTTTAAATACTGGACCGTCGCTGCACACTTTTTTATAAGAAGTGCCAGCAGGATCATCAGCTGTATGACATACACAGGCGAAGCATGCGCCAATTCCGCAGCCCATCCTTTCTTCTAGTGACAGAAAGACACGCTTGTCAGGAAAAAGTCTTTCTATGTTTGCAAGCATCGGAGTGGGTCCGCAGGAAAACAAAGCATCAAAAGCGAGATCATATTCTTTAATCAAATCTGTGACGTATCCCTGCATTCCATAAGTGCCGTCTACAGTCGTTACATAAGTATCTCCAAGCTTTTGAAACTCTTTTTCATAGAAAACGTGCTCTTTTGACTGAAAGCCCAGAACATGCTTAACCGTAACCCCTCTTTTTATCAGGCGTCTTGACAGTTCATATAAAGGAGGCACGCCGATCCCGCCTCCGACAAGAAGGGCTGTATCGCCTTTTTCCATCTGTTCAGGATCAAATCCATTGCCGAGCGGTCCAAGTACATCAACAAGCTCGCCATTCTTTCTTGCAGAAAGGAGCTTCGTGCCTGCTCCCTCTGCTCTATATATCATGGTAAATTCCTGATTCTCTTTGTCTATTTTCGCTATGCTGATCGGTCTTCTTAATAACGGTGAGGCCGTCTCTGAAACTTTTACATGTACAAACTGCCCTGGCTGATTCATGTGATCGACTAAACTGCCTTTTAATGTGATTTCATAAATGCCTGCTGCCAATTCCCTCTGATCTGCAATCGTCATCCATTCTTTTTGTATCAAGCGTATGTCACCTCTTTGCTGATAGCGCGCTTTGGCATTTCGTCTGTAGAGAATGTCATGGACTCAAGCACTCTTAAAATCGCTTTTGCCGTATCGAGCGATGTTAAGCACGGAATGCCGTTTTCTACAGATTCACGGCGGATTCGGAATCCATCCCGCTGCGGCTGTTTTCCTTTTGTCAGTGTATTGATGACAAACTGTGCTTCGCTTGTGCGGATGATGTCAAGCATGTTTGGCGCCTCGCTGCCGATTTTATTCACAATCTTTGCAGAAACTCCATTGGCATGAAGGTATTCCGCCGTTCCGCTTGTCGCCATAATCTGATAGCCGATGGCGCTGAAGCGTCTTGCAACTTCAAGACCTTCTTCTTTATCTTTATCTGCAATCGTCAGCAGAACCTGTCCGTAATTCTGCACTTTCATTCCGGATGCAATCAGGCCTTTATACAGAGCTTTTTCAAGCGTTGTATCCTTGCCCATGACTTCTCCGGTAGATTTCATTTCAGGGCCGAGTGTAATATCGACTCTGCGCAGCTTTTCGAAGGAGAATACCGGAACTTTCACATAGACGCCGGCACTCTCAGGCTGAATGCCTGTTTCATAGCCTAGCTCATGAAGTGTTTTTCCTAAGATAACCTTTGTAGCGAGATTCGCCATTGGGACTCCCGTAATCTTGCTTAAAAATGGAACCGTGCGGCTTGATCTTGGGTTTACCTCAAGCACATAAACTTCATTTTTGTAGATAACAAACTGGATATTCAGCAAACCTTTTATATTTAATCCTTTGGCAAGAGCGATTGTTCTTTCTATAATCGTTTCCTTTATTTCTGCGGACAGAGTTTGCGGCGGATAGACGGCAATTGAGTCGCCTGAGTGAACGCCTGCACGTTCGATGTGTTCCATAATTCCTGGAATAAAGACCGTTTCGCCGTCTGAAATCGCGTCTACTTCGATTTCTTTTCCGGTTAAATATTTGTCAATGAGAACGGGATGCTGCGGATTTACTTTTACCGCATTTTTCATATAATGCAGCAGGTCTTTTTCTTCATATACAATTTCCATTGCCCGGCCGCCGAGAACATAGGATGGTCTAACTAATACCGGGTAGCGGATCTCTGCTGCAATTTTAACTGCTTCTTCAACAGAAGTGGCTGTTTTACCGAGCGGCTGAGGGATGTTAAGCTTGCCTAATGTGTACTCAAACTTATCTCTGTTTTCAGCGCGGTCCAAATCTTCAAGGGATGTACCAAGGATCTGCACGCCTCTTGCTTCAAGCTCTTCTGCTAGATTAATAGCTGTTTGTCCGCCAAATTGAACGACTACGCCGCGTGGTTTTTCAAGTTCTACAATATGCATGACATCTTCTGCAGTAAGCGGTTCAAAGTAAAGCTTATCTGAGATGCTGAAGTCTGTAGAAACCGTCTCAGGGTTATTGTTGATAATGATTGCCTCATACCCGGCCTCTTTGATGGCCCATACAGAATGTACCGTTGCATAATCAAATTCCACGCCCTGGCCGATTCGAATCGGTCCTGAACCGAGGACAATCACACTTTCTTTGTCTGTTACAGCAGATTCGTTTTCATCTTCGTACGTGCCGTAGAAGTAAGGAGTTTGTGATTCAAACTCGGCTGCACATGTATCAACTGTTTTGAAAACCGGGAACAGCTTCAGCTGTTTTCTGTAGTCATAGACTTCACGTTCAGCCATGTTCCAGAGCCTTGCGATTGCAATATCCGAGAAGCCCATTTTCTTGGCTTGTTTTAGGACATCAGCATCAAGCTTTGCTTCTTTCAGCACATTTTCAAACTTGATGATTTTTTCTATTTTCACTAAGAAGAACAGATCGATCGCACTCCACTCATGAATCGTTTCAATGGATACCCCTCTTCTGATTGCTTCAGAAAGATAGAATAGACGCTCGTCGCCTGCTTTCCTGATTCTCTTTTCGATCAGTTCATTGCTGAATTCATCAGCATTTTTCAGATCCAGATGATACTCATCTGATTCAAGTGAACGTACAGCTTTCAGCAATGATTCTTCAAATGTTCTGCCGATCGCCATTACTTCTCCTGTCGCCTTCATTTGAGTGCCAAGGCGGCGGTTTGCTGACTCAAACTTGTCAAATGGCCATCTCGGAATTTTCGTCACGATGTAGTCAAGTGCAGGTTCAAAGCAAGCATACGTCTTGCCGGTAACTGGGTTCATCATTTCGTCAAGCGTCAAACCGACAGCGATTTTAGCTGCAAGCTTTGCAATTGGATAGCCAGTTGCTTTTGAAGCAAGCGCAGATGATCTGCTGACGCGCGGATTGACCTCGATGATGTAATATTGAAAGCTGTTTGGATCAAGTGCGAGCTGAACGTTGCAGCCGCCTTCGATTTGCAGAGCCCGGATGATTTTAAGTGAAACGTTCCGGAGCATTTGATACTCGCGGTCACTTAAAGTCTGACTTGGTGCAACGACGATTGAGTCACCTGTGTGTATGCCGACAGGATCGATGTTTTCCATGTTGCAGACCACAATCGCACTGTCATTTTTATCGCGCATTACTTCATATTCAATCTCCTTATAGCCTGCGATGCTTTTTTCAAGAAGACATTGAGTGACTGGGCTGTACTTTAATCCGCTTGTGACGATCTCAATCAGCTCTTCTTCGTTCGAACAGATACCACCGCCTGTACCGCCAAGCGTATAGGCTGGTCTTACAATAACCGGATAGCCTACTCTATCTACAAAAGTGAACGCTTCTTCAAGGTTATGCACAATGTCACTATCAGGCACAGGTTCACCAAGTTCATTCATTAACTGGCGGAATAGATCACGGTCTTCCGCTTTTTGAATCGCGCTGAGCTTTGTTCCTAAGATTTCAACATTGCACTCTTCAAGCACACCGGCATTTGCAAGCTCTACTGCCATATTCAATCCGGTTTGTCCTCCGAGAGTCGGGAGAAGGGCATCCGGACGTTCTTTTCGGATGATTTTTGTTAAAAATTCCACTGTTAAAGGTTCAATGTAGACTTTATCCGCCATTTCGGTATCCGTCATGATCGTTGCCGGATTGGAGTTTACTAGAATAACCTCATAGCCTTCTTCTTTTAAAGCAAGGCAGGCTTGAGTTCCGGCATAATCAAACTCTGCCGCCTGGCCAATAATGATCGGACCTGAACCTATTACTAGAATTTTTTTAATGTCTACGCGTTTTGGCATACTTTGACCCCTTCTTTCTTGTGAGTTTCAATCATGTCGATAAATTGATCAAAAAGTCCGTTTGCATCTTCCGGTCCTGGTGAAGCTTCCGGGTGGTATTGAACCGTAAATGCAGGAAGTTCTTTATGTTTAAGGCCTTCAACTGACCCATCATTCAGCGCAATATGTGTTACTTCAAGATCAGTTGCAGCAACTGAATCAAGAGTGACAGTGTAGCCGTGATTTTGAGAGGTCATCGCAATTTTTCCTGTAGCTAAATCTTTGACAGGATGATTTGAACCGCGATGTCCGAATTTCATTTTTTCAGTGTTTGCTCCTCCTGCCAGTGCGAAAAGCTGGTGGCCAAGACAAATTCCGAATAACGGAATTTTCCCGAGCACTCCGTTGATCATATCCAGTGCATGCGGCACATCTTTTGGATCCCCAGGTCCGTTTGAAAGCATAATGCCGTCTGGATTCAATTGAAGGATTTCTTCTGCTGTCGTTGTGTGTGGAACAACAACGACGTCACAATCGCGCTTATTAAGCTCGCGCAAAATGCCATGCTTCATTCCAAAGTCCACTAATGCAACTCTGCAGCCGCGTCCAGGACTCGGATAAGATGTTTTTGTTGATACGGTTTCCACTTGGTTAGTTGGAAGGTTTGCTGCTTTTAATTTTGCAAGCACCGCCTCCGTATCTGCATTCTCAGAGCAAAATGCCCCTTTCAGGGTTCCATATGTCCGGATAATCCTTGTGAGTTTACGAGTATCGATTCCTGCTAATCCAGGTATCTTTTTAAGTTTAAAATACTCATCAAGTGAATACTCGCTTCTGAAGTTTGATGGTACTTCACATAATTCTTTTACGATAAACCCATTAATGAAAGGCGAGATGGTTTCAAAATCATCGCGGTTAATTCCATAGTTTCCGATAAGCGGATAAGTAAGTGTGACAATTTGTCCGCAATATGACGGGTCAGATAAAATCTCCTGATAACCTGTCATTCCAGTGTGAAAAACGATTTCCCCAATCGTATCTTCTTCGCTTCCAAATCCTTGTCCTGTGAAAATGGTTCCGTCTTCGAGAATTAGATGTCTGATCATGCGTTTACTCTCTCCTTTTCCCAAACTAGCTGTCCTTGTGCGATTGTTGCGATTGGCCATCCTTTGCAATTCCATCCTCCAAACGGAGTGTTCTTGCCTTTTGACAGGAATGCTCCAGGATCAATTACTTTTACTTCCTCTAAGTCAATGATTGTAAGATCTGCCGGACTGCCAACTTCTAATTTTCCATATGGAAGGTTAAAAGCTTTACTCGGCTTAATTGTCAGATAGTCGATAAGCTGCTTCAATGTCCATTCGTTCGACTCTACAAATCGTGTATACAGCAGCGGAAAGGCGGTCTCCAAACCTACGATTCCAAATGGCGCAAGCTCTATGGTTTCCGCTTTTTCCTCTTTTGTATGCGGAGCATGGTCTGTTGCTATAAAATCGATGGTTCCGTCAAGCAGTGCTTCAATTAAAGCATCCTTGTCATCACTTCCGCGCAGCGGCGGATTCATTTTGTAGTTCGTATCAAGTTCAGGAATATCACTGTCGCAAAGCAGCAGGTGATGAGGCGTAACTTCAGCCGTGACGTTGATGCCCGCTTTCTTTGCATCTCTCACCACTCTTACAGATTCCTTTGTGCTGATGTGACAGACATGATAATGACAGCCTGCTGCTTCTGCAAGCAATACATCTCTCGCAATCTGGACCGCCTCACACACAGATGGAATACCGTTTATGCCATTTCTTTTTGCAAATTCTCCGTCATGCAAAGCTCCTTTATAAATCAGCGAGTTATCCTCACAGTGTGCAACAATGCTCACTCCAAGCGCGGCAGCTTTTTTCATTGCCTCAAACATCATGCCGGCTGACTGCACTCCTACACCGTCGTCTGTAAAAGCAAACGCACCTGCCTGTTTTAATCCCTCAAAGTCTGTCAGCTCTTTCCCTGCCTGGCGTGTTGTAATAGATGCATATGGCAGCACACGGACCGAAGCCGTTTCTTTTATGCGATTTTGCAGCCAGTTCATTTGTTCAGGATGATCCGGCACTGGTTTCGTGTTAGGCATTGCGGCAACCGTTGTGAATCCTCCTGCTGCAGCTGCTTTTGTGCCAGTTTCAATGGTTTCCTTATGCTCCCCTCCCGGTTCTCTCAGATGGATATGTAAATCGACAAAGCCAGGAGAAACAAGATTGCCTTTAGCATCAATGACCTGTGCCGTTTCATGCTTGATATTTTCTTCTATTTGAACAATGATTCCATCCTGAATCAGAATATCCGCTTTTTTCTCTGCACCGCTGTTATCTAAAATACGTCCATTTTTAATGATAAAATGCATAAGTATTTTCCTCCTCGCTTAATGTGGCACTTTCTAAAGCCCGCTTCAGTACGGCCATTCGGATATAAACGCCATTTTCCATTTGCTTGAAAATCCTTGATCTTCTGCTCTCAACCAGCTCGCCGGCAATTTCTACTCCGCGATTAACCGGTGCAGGGTGCATAATGATGGCATTCGGCTTCATGTTTTTTTCTCTTTCAATCGTTAATCCAAATTTGCGGTGATAGTCTGAAAGACCATCATTTTCACCGTGATGTCTCTCATGCTGAATTCTAAGCAGCATCACAACATCGGATGTCTCTATCGCTTCATCTGTCGGTACGTATTGCCCGAACCCATCTGATGAATCTCTCCATTCCTCCGGCCCTGAGAGTAAAACGTTTGCCCCGAGACGCTTCAGCACTTCTGCATTTGACCGCGCTACCCGGCTATGTTTGATATCTCCGTGAATGGAGACTGTCAGGCCTTCAAATTGTTTGAACTCCTGCTGAATCGTAAGCAGATCAAGCAGTGACTGTGTCGGGTGATGACCGCAGCCGTCCCCAGCATTCAATATCGGAATCTTTACTTTATCTTGCAATTCAGTAAAGTACTCATCGTTTGGATGTCTGATGACAACTGCGTTTGCTCCAATTGCCTCAAGTGTCCTTACCGTATCGTACAAGGTTTCGCCTTTTTGAACACTAGAGTGAGAGGCGTCGAAATTGAGAACATTCAGTCCAAGTCTTTTTTCTGCAACTTCAAAGCTGAATCTTGTTCGTGTGCTTGGTTCAAAAAACAGATTAGCAACAAATGTCGGTGTTTCCTGCAGCACGGTTTTCCCTGCTTTAAATCGTTCTGCATCTTTTAATATCTTCATGATTTCATCTGCAGGTACATCAGTCATTTTCAATAAGTGCCTCAAAGCCATCTCTCCCCTTTTTTAGTAAGAAAGCGCAAGCGTCTGTTTAGCTCCCAGACTTCAATGCCCCAAACTTTCTCCCTTTTTTCTGCAAAAAAACACCCTGATCAGAGATTCAGGGTGTGAGGAAGCTGACAAATCATCAGGCTGATCTGCCAATGCTCATCCACCCTTGCAAGTCTCTCTGGACTTTCGTTAAAAGGTGATTATGCAGCTGTGTTTTTTTTCATGTTCTGTTCCTTTTCAGCGTCTTTCCGTCCAGGCAGGACCAGGTTTAAAAGAATGCCGATGATGGCTGCAAGCGCCATGCCATGAAGTTCAAATTGTTCACTTACTTTTATCATTGCACCGCCGATGCCGATTACCAGAATGACGGATGATATCACAAGATTGCGTTTGTTTCCGAAATCAATTTTGCTGTCTGTCAGCATTCTGAGTCCTGATGAAGCGATGATTCCAAACAGCAGGATGGACACACCGCCCATAACCGGTGTTGGGATGGAGCTGATCAGAGCCGAAATTTTACCGATAAATCCGAACACGATCGCCATCACAGCAGCTCCGGCAATGATATATACGCTGTATACTCTCGTTATTGCCAATACGCCGATATTCTCGCCGTATGTCGTGTTTGGAGGACCGCCAATTAATGCTGCAATCATCGTCGCAGTTCCATCTCCTAAGATTGAGCGGTGAAGACCCGGTTTTTCAATATAGTCACGTCCGACAACTTTTCCAAGGACAAGCTGATGTCCGATATGTTCAGACAGGGTGACGATGGCGACCGGCACCATCAGCAGGATGATTTCATAAGAGAAGCTCGGTGTGTATGTGATAAAAGGAAGAATAAAGTCCGGTTTTTCAAACACATTTGCTTCTGCTACTTTACTGAAATCTACAAGTCCGATTGCAAGGGCATAAACATAGCCTCCAACGATTCCAATCAGTACTGGGATAAGGCTGATAAATCCTTTAAAGACGACCGAGCAGATGATTGTTATCGCAAGTGTTACTAATGCTACCGAGAAGTAAGTCAGATTATATTCCCCGTCCGGATTATTCATAGCCATCCCGACAGCGACGTTTGCAAGGCTCAGTCCGATTACGATGATGACTGGTCCGACCACTATCGGCGGCAAGAGCTTCATAATCCACTTATAGCCGACCATTTTTATTAATAAAGCTACAATTCCGTATACAACACCGGCCAGAAAGCTTCCTACCATTGCTCCTTCAGGGCCTGCCGCAGCTTTTGCTGCGATGATTGGAGCAATAAAGGCAAAGGATGAGCCAAGGTAAGCAGGAACCTGGCCTTTCGTAATTAAAAGGAAGGCTATTGTTCCAAGTCCGCTTGAAATCAGCGCTATTGCCGGATCGAGACCCACAAGGAAAGGCACTAGTATAGTTGCACCGAACATGGCGAACAAATGCTGAAAGCTGAGCGTGATCCATGTGAGCGGCTTTGGAACCTCATTTACATCCAGCTGTATGGCATTCTCTTGATTCTTTTTCATTTTCATTCCTCCGCTTCTTCTCTTTTTGAGAAACAAAAAACCTCTTTGCATGAGGTGCAAAGAGGCAGAATAATCCCGCCTGACTCAAACTGATCACAGGCGTGTGATTTTCTTTCCCTTTTGCAGCCTCTCTGGACTCCATTAAAAGGTCTTTATTCTTTTTCGTAGATGGTTACTTGATCTGTTTCGTCCACTTCCAGCAGTTCAACTACAATTTTTTCAGAGCTTGAAGTCGGAATGTTTTTCCCCACATAATCTGCTCGGATCGGCAGTTCGCGGTGACCGCGGTCTACAAGAACTGCCAGCTGAATTTGCGATGGCCTGCCAATATCGATTAGAGCATCAAGTCCTGCTCTTACTGTTCTTCCCGTGTATAAAACATCGTCTACAAGGATGATGGTTTTATTAGTAATATCCGCCGGAATGTCAGATCCTTTTACAAGAGGTTCCTGATCGTCCGTTTTTTTTGAAAGATCATCACGGTATAGCGTGATATCAAGTTCTCCGACTTCAACTGGCTTTCCTTCAATCTGTTCGATGCGCTCAGCGAGCCTTTTGGCAAGGTGAATGCCTCTTGTCTTGATGCCGACAAGAATGACTGAATCAATTCCCTTATTCCGTTCGATAATTTCATGTGCGATTCGGGTTAAAGCTCTTCTTATGGACTGCTGATCTAAAACGATCGCTTTTTGCGGCATGATTCTCACCTCTTTTTTTAGAACCTTAAAAAGAAAAATCCCTCTCGCCGTTTTAGCGAGAGGGATTTGGATGCATAGCTTAAAATACGCAGTATTAGCGTATAAGATCCGTTTCCTTCTCAGCCTCACGGGACTGTTTTAAAGGTTCATTTTTGAACTATAGTCATTATGTCAGAATAACATGAGTGTGTCAATGGTTATTTTTAAGTTCTGAGATAACATCCTCAAACTCTGCAGGCAGAGGAGCTTTAAACTCCAAATATTCTCCTGTTCTCGGATGCTTGAATCCAAGTACGCCTGCATGAAGCGCCTGACCGTTTATTTTCATTGTTTTCTTAAGTCCGTACTTTGGATCTCCTACAATCGGGAAACCGATATATTTCATGTGTACGCGAATTTGGTGGGTTCTTCCCGTTTCAAGCTGACATTCGATTAAAGTATATCCTTCAAAGCGTTCAAGTACATGAAAATGGGTAACAGCATCTTTACTGTGCTCATTTGTTACCGTCATGCTTTGGCGGTCTTGTTTATCACGGCCAATCGGAGCATCAACTGTTCCCTTATCATGCTGAATCACTCCATGAACAATTGCCTGATATCGTCTAGTAACTGACTTTTCTACGAGCTGACCCACTAATGATTCATGAGCTTTATCATTCTTCGCAACCATTAAGAGCCCAGACGTATCTTTATCAATTCTATGAACGATTCCCGGTCTCATGACTCCATTAATGCCAGACAGGTCTTTACAGTGAGCCATCAGGCCATTGACCAGAGTGCCTGATAAGTGGCCTGGTGCAGGATGAACAACCATTCCTTTTGGCTTGTTCACTACGAGGACATCACCATCTTCATAATAGATATCAAGATTCATCTCCTCAGGCATCACATCAAGCGGTTCAGGGTCTGGAATGAGAAGGGTGACTGTATCTCCTGGCTGAACCTTGTAATTGCTTCTTGATTCTGCATCATTCACTTTTACATGCCCTTCTTTAATCCAGATCTGTACCTGGCTTCTCGACCAATCGGAATTCTCTGCTGCAAGCAGCTTATCCAGACGTTCAAATTTATTGCTGTCATCAATCTTAATTTCTATGCTGTTCATTCACTTTCTCCTTATCTTGTTTCCCTTCAAAAAGCATGACAATAAATAACAAAGCAACCCCTACACAAAGAGCCGAATCTGCTATGTTAAAGATAGGAAATGGGTATGTTCCTATGTAAGTTTGTACAAAATCCACCACTTCCTGATGAATAACGCGGTCTATAAAATTGCCAATCGCTCCGCCAAGCATAAGTCCGAGCGCAATTCCCATTAATCGCTGGTCTTTTGCAAATTTTTGAATATAGATAACGAGTCCAATTACGACGATAACGGTAATGACATAAAAAAACCACATCTGACCCTGAAGAATTCCCCAGGCAGCACCTTGATTCCGATGTGATGTAATATACAATACGTTTTCAATAACAGGTATTCTTTCTCCGATTTCCAATTCGTTGACAATCAGCCATTTAGACAGCTGATCGAGCGCAATAATAACAAGTGCGATGATATAGTAAAGCACAAGCTTTCCCCAACTTTCCTATAATGTACCTTTGAATTGTATCACAGGCAAAAAAGAAGAGTAAAGCTTGTATCTCATGAAAGCAGTGTTTTAATGATATTCTCCCACTTCATAGTGAGATTGGTGATTGAGATAGAGATGAGGCAGTGATTTTCTTTCATAAAGTTCTTGAAATGCAAAATCATGAATGGTTCTAGCCGTGGGGATAATAGCTAATTTATCAAGCGCAATTGGAGTACCTGTCTCTTCACAAATGCCAAACGTGCCGTTTTCAATCTTCTGAAGAGCTCTTTCTACATCATTTAACTCTTCTTTCACATGAATCATAATTGTTTTTTCCTTGAAGGGATAAAATAAATTTTGTTCATTCATATCCATTTCAAACAAACAATGATCAAACAGCCTTGTTTTCAATTCCTGCTGCATAATTTGAAGCTCATACCAAATGGCGTCTAAACTCATAGCGGACAACTCCTTGTGTACTTGCTTTGTACTCATAGTGTATCCGTTCTCCCGCCGCTCACGCTTTTAAGAATTTTCCTGTTATGACAAAGAAAAGCGGAATCGCCCGTTTAGCTCCGACAGACAGATAAGTCTCATCCAGTAAAGGCGCTTTTTGCTTTTACTGGATGAGACGTTCTGGCCGAGGAGTTGGGCGATGGAGCTAGACACCGCGAAAAGCGGAACCGACTAGTCAAATCGAGGAGTCAATACTGAATTGATTAGGTTACCAATTTTATTGGAGGGGTTTTGGAATTAATTCATGTGGTTTCCGAATTATTTGGAGGGGTTTCCAATTTAATTGGAGAAATTTGTTCTGACCCGGGGGCTAGGAGGTGGAGCTGGACACCGCGAAATGAGCCGAGCCACTCAAATGTATTGAACAAGAAAAAACCGCTGAACAAAGTTCAGCGGTTCCCAAAAATTTAAGCAGTTGTATAATTTTCATCCACAATGGCTGCACAGCGGCTGCAAAGGGTTTTATGGTTTTCGCTGCTGCCGACATCCGTTGTAACAACCCAGCATCGTTCACAAGTTTCACCTTCAGCCGGTTTAACGGCAATTTTCACATGATCAAATACATGAGCATCACTCGGCGCTGCATCATAATCACCTGCAAGTTTAAAGCCTGAAACAATAAACAGCTGCTTGAGGTTTTCTTCAACTGAATCAAGCAATTGCTTCGTTTCAGCATCAACATAAAGCTCAATGCTTGCTGTTAATGACTTGCCGATTACTTTTTCGTTTCTTGCCACTTCAAGAGCCTTCAGCACATCATCGCGAAGTTCCATGAAAGCATCCCATTTTTCTTCTAATGCATCCGCATTTTCAAGTGTTTTCACTTCCGGCATATCCACAAGCTGAACACTTTCTTCAGTTACAGAATCAATATGTGCCCAAACTTCGTCAGCTGTATGAGGAAGGATTGGCGTTACTAATTTCACTAGAGAAAGAAGTGTTTCATGCAAGACGGTTTGAATCGCACGGCGCTCTTTATTGTCTGGCGCTTCGATGTACAGGACATCTTTTGCGAAATCAAGATAAAATGAGCTGAGTTCAATCGTACAGAAGTTATGAACCGCATGGAAAATCGCTGCAAATTCATACTCTTCATAGGATTTTTTCACTTTATCTGTTAATTTATTCAGCTTTACAAGCATGTAGCGATCTACATCGCGCAGTTCGTCATAAGATAGAGCATCTTTTGCCGGATTAAAATCTGCAAGGTTTCCAAGAAGGAAACGGAACGTGTTGCGGATTTTTCTGTATACTTCAGCAACCTGCTTTAAAATATTATCAGAAACTCTTACGTCTGCCTGATAGTCAACAGATGCTACCCATAGACGAAGGATGTCTCCTCCAAGCTGATTCATGACTTTTGAAGGCAGAACAACGTTTCCTAATGATTTACTCATTTTTCGTCCTTCTCCGTCAAGAGCAAATCCATGGCTCAGCACTCCTTTGTAAGGAGCTTTCCCAGTTACAGCAACTGCTGTTGATAAGGAAGAGTTAAACCAGCCGCGATATTGATCAGATCCTTCTAAATAAAGATCTGCCGGACGCTGCAGGTCATCTCTTTCTAATAAAACAGCCTGATGGGATGAACCTGAATCAAACCATACATCCATAATGTCCTGTTCTTTCGTGAACAATCCATTCGGGCTGCCCGGATGTGTATATCCTTCAGGAAGCAGATCTTTTGTTTCACGTTCAAACCAAATATTTGAACCATGTTCGCGGAACAAGTCTGATACATGATTGATTGTTTCATCTGTGATGATTGGTTCCCCGTTCTCAGCATAGAAAACTGGAATTGGGACGCCCCATGCACGCTGTCTGGAAATACACCAGTCGCCGCGGTCGCGGACCATGTTGAATAATCTTGTTTCTCCCCATGCAGGAACCCATTTGGTTTCTTTGACTGCCGTGAGCAGCTCTTCACGGAAATCTTTAATGGATGCAAACCACTGAGCCGTTGCTCTGAAAATCGTTGGTTTTTTTGTTCTCCAGTCATGCGGGTATGAGTGAGTAATAAACGATAGTTTCAGCAATGCGCCTGCTTCTTCAAGCTGTTCTGTAATTGGTTTATTTGCTGCATCATAAAACATGCCTTCAAAGCCAGGTGCTTCATTCGTCATATGGCCTTTTTCATCTACTGGGCAAAGGACGCCAAGACCGTATTTCTGTCCGACAATGAAGTCATCTTCCCCGTGTCCAGGAGCCGTATGAACACATCCGGTACCGGCTTCTGTCGTTACATGCTCTCCAAGGACTACAAGCGATTCGCGGTCGTATAAAGGATGTTTCGCAACCACCTTTTCGAGCTGTGCACCTTTAAGGGTTTTTGAAACCGTATAAGTTTCCCATTCAAGTTCTTTAGCAACAGTTTCTAAAAGAGCAGATGCAACGATGAAAGAATCATCATTTACAGATACAACACTGTATTCCAGCTCAGGATGAACGGCAATTCCAAGGTTTGCAGGAATCGTCCAAGGTGTTGTCGTCCAAATCACGATTTTTTCTCCGCCGTTTAATACATCATTTCCTTCGTTAACTGTAAACGCTACATAAATGGAAGCAGATCGTTTATCGTAGTATTCGATTTCTGCTTCTGCTAAAGCAGATTCACTTGATGGAGACCAATAAACAGGTTTTAAACCTTTGTAGATATAGCCTTTTTTCGCCATATCACCGAATACTTTAATTTGCTGTGCTTCATATTCAGGGTTTAATGTTACATATGGATTTTCCCAGTCTCCCCGTACGCCAAGGCGCTTGAACTGTTCACGCTGGTTATTGATCTGCTCCCAAGCGTATTCAGCACAAAGCTTGCGGAACTCCGCGACACTTAGTTCTTTCCGGTTCACTTTTTTGTTTTTTGTTAATGCTGTTTCAATTGGAAGACCGTGTGTATCCCAGCCTGGCACGTATGGTGCATTGAAGCCCGTCATTGACTTGTAGCGGACGATAAAATCTTTCAGCACTTTATTTAATGCATGCCCCATATGAATATCGCCATTTGCGTACGGGGGACCATCATGCAAGACGAACATCGGACGATCCTTCGTGCGTTCTTGAACTTTTTGGTAAATATTCATTTCTTCCCATTTTTCCTGCATTTGAGGCTCGCGGTTCGGCAAGTTTCCGCGCATTGGGAATTCAGTTTTTGGCATTAGCAGTGTATCTTTGTACTCCATGGGTATTCCTCCAAACATTTTTTAAATAGGCTTAGATGTCAGCCATTAAATCAGAAAACACAAAAAACCTTCTCATCCCATAAGGGACGAGAAGGTTTTCTCGCGGTACCACCCTTTTAGATAACCGGCATTCTGGTTATCCTCTCGACATTCGTAACGTGAATAACGCGTCTTTGCTTACTTTCTATATTGTTTCAGCAAAAAACTCAAGGGTGATATTCACTCATTCTCCTTTGCCGGGCTTCCACCAGTTCCAGCTCGCTTAAAAAGGATAAAATGAGCTACTCTCCCTCTCATCGTTTCATTTTATGATAATTGTAGTAGTGATCGTATTATATGTGAAACTATGTACGCAAGTCAAGATTACACTTTAGATTCTTCGCGTTCTTCGTAAAGTGCTTCCACTTCATACTCTAATAAATGATCCCAGTCGTCATTTTTAAGGAGATCAAGCTGTGCTTCAATCAGCATTTGGAACCGGGTGCGGAAAACCTTAGACTGCTTTTTGAGCTCTTCAATCTCAACTGCGATTTTTCTTGATTTAGACAGCGATTCATTAATGATGCGGTCTGCATTCTTTTCTGCTTCTTTTACGATTAATTTCGCTTCTTTTTGAGCGTGGCGGCGAACCTCTTCAGCTGCTTCCTGAGCAACTAGAATCGATTTATTTAGTGTTTCTTCAATGTTTGCAAAATGACCAAGCTTCTCGGTCAATTCTCCGACTTTTGATTCAAGTTCTTTGCGTTCGCGAATCGCCATTTCGTAATCCTTTATGACTTGATCAAGGAATTCGTTCACTTCATCTTCATCATAGCCGCGGAAGCCTTTGTTGAATTCTTTGTTATGAATATCTAACGGTGTTAAGGGCACTTGTGCCACCTCCATTATGTATTGAATGAAACGTTTCTTTTAAAACAGTATAATTCATAATTAGACAGAAATGTCAAAATTCCTGCTAAATCCCTAAAATTATTTTTGTTTTCCGATGGTCAGCTTCCATTTTTCCTTCTTTGTTCTGCCATCAATCGACATAAGCCTGGATCTCCCAAACCCTCTGACAGAAAGGGTGTCTCCCTCGCGGCATTCAAAAGAAGTCTGTTCAATCACTTTCCAGTTTACTTTTACATGTCCATTCTGAATGAGCAAGCCGATTTTTTGTCTGGATACATTATAAATAGAAGCTGCAACAGCATCTAACCTTAAGGAGCTCACAGTTACAGACAATTCTTGAATTTCTTCATTATGCGGAATTCTTTCACTCCAGGCAAGCTTGCGAAGCGAAACCTTAGCTCTCCCGATTTCGGTTACATTCATTAAAATAAAATCCTCAACCTCTCCAGCTGCCACAAGCTGAATCCGTTCCCCAAAGAACAAAAGATCTCCAAATTTAGACCGCTTCAGTCCAAGAGACATAAGTGACCCCAAGATATGGCGATGCTCAAGAGAGATAAATTTAACCGGATATTGAATTTCGATCAGGGATAACTGAAAATCTTCCAAGGAAGGCGTAAAGTAATCAGGGTAGAGGAGAGCCCGCTTTCGCTCCATGTCATCTCCTGAAAACATGACGTTTACTTCCCCATTTGAACCAACTACTGCCTGTACCATTTCTTGCTCTCTCGGATCAAGAAAGTCAGTCAATTTAGCACTGTATTGATTCAGAACATTTTCTTTCCACTCCATCACCTGATCGATAAAGTGACGCTCTTCTTGTCTAAAATGCTGATAAACATGGTTCACTTCATACAGCTCCAAACCGTTCTAAATGAAAACAGTGCCGCATAAACGGCACTTGCAGGACAATTTTATCCAATCATGCTGAATATTGAATTCAGCCCATATCCCGCAAATCGAAGTGCCAGAAGCGCGACGATTGGGGAAATATCAATCATTCCAAGTGGCGGAATGAATCTGCGGAATGGCTCCAGATAAGGTTCAACGATTTTAGCTAAAAATTGGCCAAAACCGCTTTCTCTTGCATTAGGAAACCAGGAAAGCAGAATATAAATAATAATCGCATACGAATAAATCTGCAATAATGTAAATAATACATCAGCTACTATGCCCATCTAGACTTACCACCTCTGATCTTCTTCAGTTACAATTTCAGATATCGATCCTGCCACATCCACATTATCAGGAGTGCAAAGAAAAATATTTGCCCCTATCTTTTGAATGTCTCCACCTATAGCGTACACAGTTCCGCTTAAAAAGTCTACAATCCGCTTTGCCTGATCATGCTGAATCCGCTGCAGATTGACAACAACAGCTCTCCGGTTTTTAAGCTGATCGGCTACATCCTGAGCTTCAGCATAAACTCTGGGCTCACATAATACCACTTTAGATGATTTTTGAACACTTTGCAAACTTACAACATTCTGTTTCGCTTGCGGTTTTGCGGCAAACGGCTGCTCGTCTTCATAGTCATCTTCCTGATAACGATCCTGCTCAACATACTCATACTCTTCTTCATCCAAGGCAAAAAAGCTTTTAAACTTATTTTTAATACTCAACTTATGACACCTCCGATTTCTTATCCTACCAGGGCAGAGCCTATACGTATGAAGGTTGCGCCTTCTTCAATCGCGATCTCGAAATCATTCGACATGCCCATTGAGAGCTCTTTGCACGGGGCATAAGGCAAGTGCAGCGCTCTTACTTCCTCGCTTAACTCCCTTAATCTGCGGAATGATTGCCTTAAAACACCTGTATCGTCTGTATGAGGGGCCATTGTCATTAATCCTGCCACATTTATGTACGGAAAGCTTTCAAGTTCTTTAACAAATGGCAAAACCTCATTTGGAGCCATACCATGCTTGGATTCTTCCCCTAATGTATTTACCTGGATAAAGCAGTCTATTTTATTATCGGCACGTTTGCTGATTTCTTTTGCCAGTGAAAGTCTGTCAAGCGAATGAATATAATCCGCTAGCCCAATGATATCTTTCACTTTTCTCGTTTGCAGTGTTCCGATAAAGTGCCATTTTGCCTCTGATCCAATTGCTGAATATTTTTCGTTAAGTCCTTCATTCCTGTTCTCTCCAAGATGGCTGATGCCAGCACTTAACGCTTCTTTAGCACGATTTATATCAACATACTTTGTAACCGCAATGATTTGAATTTCATTAGGATTTCGCCCTATTTTCGAACATGTATTTTCAATTCGGGCATAAATTTCATTTAAGTTGTCTGCTACACTCATAGCTGCTTGTGCCTCCTCGTCAGACCAATAAAACTGAACATTCTCCCAGTAGATCCCGCGTCTCTGCGATGTGAAAAAAACATGGAAGATTCACAGCTTGTACAAAAAGAACTCGTCAAAATTCGGTCCTCTTTCACACCTGCATGAATCAGCAATTGTTTGTTCAGCTGTTTTAGATCAAGAGAATATTGTCCTTTAGATACTTCGTAATATGGCAGCGCATCTTTATTCGGCATCACTTGATTGACCCGTTCAATAACGTAATCGTCAACTACATAGCAGCAGTCTCCGATTGATGGTCCAATCATGGCATAGATTGAGTTTACATCAGCTTCTTCGTCCTTTATCCATGTTTGAATCATTTTTCCGCCTATATCTTTTACAGTGCCCTTCCAGCCGGCATGTGCAGTTCCTATCAGCTTTTTATCTTGTTCATAAAAATACAAAGGGACACAGTCTGCATAGCAAAGAGCAAGCATCAAATTTTCTTCTCTTGTATAAAGACCGTCTGTTCCAGGAATGGCTGAATGATAATCGAGTATTCCTTTGCCTCTATCGGATTGCGTTACTTTTTGGATACTGCTGTCATGGATCTGATCTGCACAAACCCAATTTTCAAGCGGCATATTCAATTCTTCTGCCAGCCGTTTTCGATTTAAAACGACATGTTCAGGCTTGTCTTTTACATGAAGGCCAAGATTCAGCGAGTGAAATTCTCCGCTGCTTATGCCTCCGTTTTTTGTTGTAAAACCGACAATCAGCTCATTATTTAATTTTTCCCAGACCGGGCTGTTCAAATGGGTTTCATGCTGCAGTTGAAACGGCTGCTCAGTCATAAAATGTTCATTCCTTTTGTTTACAGATTGCTGCATGTTTTAGATATACACGACTATATTTTACCACATCTTTCCCATTCCGACAGAAAGATTGTTAAATTAATTCATTATTTTGGTCTATCTCCCTATTTACACGCACTAAAATCACATCTTCTCCGATTTTCACGATATTTCTCCAGGGAACAACCAATTCTTCATCTTTCCCGAAAAAACCCAGCACTTTTCCAGTTCCGCTAATAATCACTGCCTGAATTTTTCCTGTTGTCACGTTTATATCAAAATCTGAAACAATCCCAAGCTTCTTGCCATCTGAAACATTGACAACATCTTTCGTCTGAAATTCAGATATATTCATCATCGAAACCGCCCCCTGTTCTTACTTTAACTATATGATTGTACGTCCTGAATCTATTCGAGCTTTTTACGCAGTATTTTTCCTTAAATAGTGATTGCAGAATAGATAAAAAGGACTGTTCAGATGAACAGTCCTAATTTTGTATGTTCTTATTCATTTGTTTGATTGCAGCTTTCTCAAGTCTTGAAACCTGTGCTTGAGATATACCTATTTCTTCTGCTACTTCCATTTGAGTTTTCCCTTGGAAGAACCGCTTTCTGAGGATCAATTTTTCACGGTCATTCAGCCGTCTCATTCCTTCTTTCAAAGCGATTTCTTCTATCCAGTGAGAGTCTCGGTTTTTCTCATCACTCAGCTGATCCATGACATATATCGGATCGCCCCCGTCATTGTAAATCGGTTCAAACAGAGAAACGGGATCTTGTATAGCATCTAAAGCGAAAACAATTTCTTCATGAGGAACTTCGAGCACCCTGGAAATCTCCTCAGCGGTAGGTTCCCTTGAGGTTTTGCTCATTAATTGTTCTCTGACCTGCAAAGCTTTGTAGGCAATATCGCGCAGAGATCTTGATACGCGGATTGGATTATTGTCCCGCAAATATCTTCTGATCTCCCCAATTATCATGGGTACAGCATAAGTTGAAAATTTTACATTTTGGCCAAGATCGAAATTATCAATTGATTTCATAAGTCCAATGCAGCCTACTTGAAACAGGTCATCAACAAACTCTCCCCGGTTGTTAAAACGCTGAATGACGCTTAACACCAGGCGTAAATTGCCGTTTACCAGCTTTTCTCTTGCTGATAGTTCACCGCTTTGCATTTGCCTGAACAAAATTCTCATTTCCTCATTTTTTAGGACTGGAAGTTTGGAAGTATCTACTCCGCAAATTTCAACTTTATTTCTTGCCACATCTTTCCCTCCTAACAGGAGCTGCTGTACAGAGTTAAGTATCTCCTTAGGTGGGAAAAATATGCACATGTCCAGGCAGGGAAAATTATTCATAAACGGGAAAAACCATGCCGGTATTGGAAATTATCTGGGTAAATTTTTTTTTAAACCATTTTGTTGAATTCTTTGCGCAATCTTTTGATAATTCTTTTTTCTAATCTTGAAATATAGGACTGGGATATACCAAGCATATCTGCGACATCTTTTTGAGTTTTTTCTTCTCCCCCCTGTAGCCCAAAGCGGAGTTCCATGATTTGCTTTTCCCTGTCATTCAGCTGCTGAAGAGCTTTCAACAGCAATTTGCGGTCAACATTTGCTTCCAGATCTTTCGTAATAATATCTTCCTCTGTTCCAAGCACATCCGATAGGAGGAGCTCATTTCCATCCCAATCAATGTTTAATGGTTCATCAAAGGAAACTTCTGAACGAATTTTATTATTGCGGCGCAAGTACATTAAGATCTCATTTTCGATGCACCTGGATGCATATGTGGCTAGTTTAATTTTCTTTTCCGGATTAAAGGTATTGACTGCTTTGATTAAACCGATTGTGCCGATGCTTATCAGGTCTTCAATATTGATGCCTGTGTTTTCAAATTTCCTGGCAATGTATACAACTAAACGGAGATTTCTTTCAATAAGAATCGATCGTGCTGCCTGATCGCCGCCCGGCAGCTTTTTAAGAAGAACTTCTTCCTCATCCTTTGAGAGCGGGGGCGGGAGAGCTTCACTTCCCCCTATGTAGTGGATTTCATCCGTTTTCAGGCCAAGCTTCATCAGTAATTTATACCATAGATACGTAATGTGCAATTTTAGTTTTTTCATGGTTCTCCCCCTTCTATTTTCCGATTGATCTGAGTACACTACTACAGGATGATATCACGAAACGTCCTGAACAGCTCCGCTCTGAAGCATCTTCGGATGAACAATGCAGTCGTATTCCCCTTCAGGCGACAGGCTTGTTCGGTTCAATCCAATAATGGCTTTTGGAACCAGTATGGTTTCATCTTTTGTTGTGATCATCATTTCATCAGGTTTAAGGCCAATTAAAAACTGATTTGATTTTCCAACTACACGGAACGGAATAATCCGCACCCTGTTCTCTAGAGGATGTGATTCCTCCGAAGATGACAATGCCGTCATGACATCTTCCTGAAGGGCTATATTCAGAAGAACATCCGGCAGGAAACCTCTGAGCTTGCCTGCATCTGCTATCATCACAGGAGACTTTGAAATCGGATCATAAAGCTGATTGCCGCTGTCGATAAGACCTTTTAATAGAATTGTCGAGTCCCCTACTTTAATGAATACACTGACGATCTGATCATACTGGATTTTTTTCATTTCCAGGTCATCAAGCCGCTTTCTTGAAAACATCCAGGCAGCGGGAAAACCGGCCAGCACGAACAGCCAGCTGACAGGGTCACCAAAGCCTCCTGAGTTTGTCATGAGAATGCCGTCAGCAAATCCGATTTCCGTCTGAATAAAATAGTGTGCTCCCATCATCCCCCCGCCTACCATAAAGGTGACAAAGTAAAAAGTGAACAGGGACTGTGCAAAAAACTTAAACCTTTTAAAACCAAAGGCAGAGAGCACCATAAGAATAGATACAAACAGCTTTCCAAGTGGATGCATTGCTAAAGGAGCAAACGGCGTAAATAGCAGAATAACGATACTGGACCCAATTAAGGCTCCTATAATGATCCGAAGCTTCATGATCTTCCTTTTCAGCAAAATGGCTGTAAGAAGCAGCAATAGCAAATCAAACGAAAAATTCAAAAACCAGATTACATCCAAATAAATGGCCACGTGAAACTCCTTTCCGAAGGTTTTCACTTACATATAAAAAAGGATGAAGGCACTGTCCGATTGGATAGTAATAGTATAGCTGAGCAACGCCGGTGAAGTCTGTCAGTTACTGCCGATAAAATAGAGTATTTTTGATAGAAATCGCTGCTATTTGTCGATGAAAAAGGGTGGAAAAGCATTAGAAATTCTGTTTACTGAATAGCTATAGTCTTTTCAAAATATAGGGAAAACGAAAAAACTCTCATTCCTGTTTTGCTGGAATGAGAGTTTTTCTTCTGTTTATTACTTCGCCGGCTTCTTGCCGCCTATAAACAGCTTTCCTTCTGCTACTGCTCTTGTTTCGTTGCCAAAATCATCTTTTGCAATGACTTCGACTCTCGCACCGTCAGCCTTCATGTTTGAAGTTGCTGTGTAATATCCTTCGTAATGACCAGGTGCCGTTTCTCTCAATGGAAGCTCTGTTGCATTTTGAATGCCCGCATTAGTGAGCGGCATATGGATAACGAATGTTGCATCTAAATCTTCTTCGCTGTCAAATTCTATTTTCACACTTTCCCCTGACTTGATGTATTTATCTTCGGCAGGTTTTAGATTCTCAATGACCGGAGCATCGTATTTTACATATACTTTAACGCTTTTCTTTAAACGATTTCCTGCTTTGTCAGCTGCAAGAACGGTAATCACATTCTCTCCGTTTTCAAGCAGGATCCGTTTAGAGAATTTGCCGTCTTTGACTGCTGCCTTTTGACCATTGACTTTTATCCAGTCTAGATGGTCATCTGAAACGGTACCGCTGACCGTCAATGCCTCTGTATTCAGTTTTTGGCCGTCTTTTGGATTTTCAACAGTGAACTGCGGTTTTGTTTTGTCCAAAGTAACTTTTACCGCATTAGACGCATCAGTCATGCCTGCATCTGTGCTGGATTTGGCTGTCAGTACATTTTCACCAGCATTAAGTGTTACTTCTGCACGGAATATACCGTTTTCAGAAGCTTGTACAGAAGCTGCTTCTGTTTCTCCATTGTAAATATGAACGGTAGTAGTCGGTGATGCATTTCCCTCAACAACAGCTGTTTCTTGATTTGTAAACGAACCGTCTTTAGGAGACGTAATTTCAGGTGCTGTCACCTCATAATCCACAATTGCCCGGATCATATAGTTTCCTTCGTCAGCAGGTGACGGTGACCAGGATCCGCTTACCATCTGCCAGCTGCGGCCGGCATTTTCACCATCTTCATCTGTTGCAAGTCCAGGTGAGTTAGGGTTTGCTTTTGTTTGGATGTAAACCATATAGAAGTCTCCATCGACGACTACACCCTGGTCAAGCAAATCAACCATTGTCCATTCTCCGTTGCGCAGAGCTGTTGCATTGATTGGTCCTGCAAGCTTTTTGCCCGGAGCTCCGTCAGTTCCTGATGCATCGTAGATCGCAACCTGGAACTCAGTGCCTCCAGGTACAGGCCATTCTGTATCCCAGAACCTGAACAGGCCTCCAGTGACCATTGCACGGGTATTTCCTTCAGCAAGAGACATTTTAACCGCCCAGCCATTACCTGCTGCATTAAAGGCTCTCGCGTTTTCAGCTGTACCGTCGTCATATCCGATTTCACCAGGATACCCGATGAATGGCTTGAGCGTAATATTTTGAACAGTTGGCTGTTCTGCATCAATCACGATGCTTGTATCCTTGGCATAATAGGAAGGTGCCATCGCTTTTAACGTATAGTCTCCTTCATATGCTTCAATCGTATATTCCCCTTGTTCATTTGTCTGAACAGGTGTAATTGCTGCATCTTCAACAAGCAGAAGCGTTGCGTTTGGCACTGGCTCCCCTGTCGCTTCGTTTGTAACTACACCGCTGACTGTTCCTTGAGGAAGTTCTTCAAGAACAAAGTTCGCTTCTGTTATGCCGTCGTTTTCAATCGTGATCGGCTGCGTTTGTGCAGCGTATCCGTAGGCTTCTGCCTTGAGTGTAAATGATCCGGCACCGTGAACCATTTCATAGCTGCCATCCTGAAGACTTGAGTATGTGGATCTTCCGGTTTCAACAATGCTCACTTCTGCTCTCATTGGAAGAGCAGCAGGCAACGCAGTTTCCTGCGATCCTTTCACAGCCCCGCTGAATGGTGCAGGCTGAATTTTATTTGGATAAACTTTTTCCTTTTTCTCCGTGGCTGCTTTATCCGCACTTGCAGATTTGCTTTCTAAGCCCAGACTTGCTTTGTTTTGAATTTCAATGGCCGTATCAGACAATTTAACATCATCGATGTACCAGCCGTCTTTTACAACGCTTCCGTCAGAGGTTACATTGAACGCAACATAAATCCGCTGGCCCGCATACTGGCTGAGATCAACCTGGCCGTCTATCCAGCTGGCTGTATTTCCATTAACCCTAAGGGCCTGTGTCCATGTTTCCTGATCGGTTGAAACGAAAACATGGCCATAGTCATATCGCGCTTCAAGTTCATGCCACTGCTTAAATTGAAGGAAGGCTGATCCTTCTGCAGGCAGATCAATTGGAGGCATAAGCAAATTCATATTTGCTCCATTTTCATAATCGCCATCAAGATTCGTAGCAAAGACTTTTTCACCTGAAGCTGCATTGCCAGGACCGTTTACCGGCGCTCCATGCTCCCAGCTGTTTTTCACTCCGTAAGAAGTCCAGCCGGCTGCGCCAGATTCAAAATCCTGCTCATAGCCAGTCGTAATGCCAGGCTGAACTGAGACTTCATACTCTTCGGAAACAACTTCATTTGCCCCAAAATCAACGGCTTTCCACTTATAGACTAGTGTGCCTTCGGCGATTGCTTCACCTGGAATCACCGCTTCGTAATTTCCATTAAGGAAATCCCCTGAAATTCTTGCAGCTTCAGCTGTCTGCCATTCTCCGCCGTTGCTTTGATAGTGAAGAGAAACATTCGTAACGCTTATATTATCGCTTACAGACACTCTAAGAGATAGGTTCATTCCTTCAAATGTTTCAGCGGGTGCCGTGTGCTCTATAACCGGAGCCTCGGTATCTTCCCCTTCTTTCGCAACTTGTCCTTTCACTTTTCCAAGACCTGTCATTAGAGAGGAGACAGCATCATATGCATTTACCAGGCCATGGCCATAGCCGTTATTAGGTGAGCTGGTAAAAGTTGAATCAGTCAAAGGTGTTGCCGTTGTTGTCAGTACGTTTTCAATTTCATCTACAGTAATGGAGGAGTCTACCTGTCTCAGCAAGGCAACGACAGCCGAAACGTGAGGCCCTGCCATTGATGTTCCATTCCAGCCGCCTTCATAAACACCGCCAGGAACAGATGAACGGATGTTTACTCCCGGAGCTGCAATATCAGGCTTTGTTTCATCATACGGTGAAGGCCCTTGCAGAGAGAAACTTCCTAATTGGTTATTGATGTCCGTTGCACCTGTTGCAAAGGATTCAGGATAGTTTGCCGGATTGGCAATCGATCCTGGGCCGCCCGGATTAAATAATGTCGTGTTTCCGGCAGAGAACTCTGGAAAGATGTCTGCAGCCCTCCATGCATTAACCATCGGTCTGTACCATTCATCAAGCCCAGCTCCGCCGCCCCATGAGTTGTTGACTACATCTGGAGCCATTTCTGGATGAGGGTTACCTTCGGCATCTTTTGGAGCTAAAATCCATTCACCTGCTTCAAGCAAATCAGCATCTGTTCCGCCATTTGCAGTAAAAGCCTTAACAGCAATCCATTTTGCTCCCGGAGCAACCCCGATTTGATTATTTCCATTCGGTTCTGCCCCAACCATGGTTCCAGTTACATGTGTTCCGTGCCCTTGATCGTCATATGGCACTGCCTGGTTTGCCGTTGCATCGAACCAGCTGAACTCGTGATTCGGCGTATTTGGTGCAGCTGGATTAAAGCCGCGGTACTTTTCTTTTAATGCCGGGTGATCCCATTGAACCCCAGTATCAATTGAAGCAACCACCGTTCCGCTACCGTCGATGCCCATCTCCCATGCTGCTTGCGCACCAATCTGATTAATGTTCCACTCGGTTGCAGCAGGATTTGCTTTTGCATCAGCCTTTTTCCCGGATGTTTTTTCTTTCACTGCAGTCCCGGCTGCCAGCTGCCGGACTTCGTTTGGAAGGACCTTGTCCACCTCAGGAAATGCAGCAACCTTTTCCATGACTTCCTTTGTAGCCGTAACAGCCATTCCATTAACAATGTAGTATGATCGGATGTCTTTGGCATTGCCTGCCTTTTCTTGTTTCGTTAAGTACGTTTTCAAATTCTGCTGCGTTTCAAAGGCTTTTGCCCGAAGAGAAGATACAACAGCCGAACGCTTCTCATACTTAGCTTGAGTCTTAGATTTTTTTGATGCGGTTTTTGCAGCATTTTTTGCGACTTTTGCTGTATCAACCTGTTCTTTCAGCTTAATGAGAAATGTTACCTTCTCTTCCTTTTTAAAAGACTCAGCTAGCTTCTTTGAAACTTTTTCAGCAGCTATGTTTTTTTGGTCCTTTACTGATGTACTGACGCTTGTGCTTGCCATTGAAACACTTGGAGCAAGCAAAGTAAGCAGCAGGATACAAATTGACAAAATACTGACCAATTTCACACGTTTCTTCCGCATTCCTTAAATTCCCCCTTAATTTGTAATTCGCCGTTAACGATCCCCCTTTCTGCTTGAATGTCTGTCAGTTCTGAGATGCTATCTTAAATGTAAAGAAAATTTTTAGAAAATTTTGTCATTTTATGTAGCCAAATTCTTCCTGTTAATAAAACAAGTGTTTAGTAGGATATATATGGAAATACATCTGAGGCTAAAGCATGTCACCTGAAAATGGCGGTCCTTGATCAAAGCAGGCTATTACAGGAATTATAGAAGATGGATATGGAGGTCAAACTATCTATATCAAAAGAAATAACATAAAAATAAACATTTATTACCACATTTAACTTTAATTGGATAATAATGATTTAAACAAGCTGCGGCTTTTGTAATAGTAAAAGGGTTAGTTAAAAAGAAAAGTGATGGATATATGAGGACTATTAGAGCAAGCTGCAAAGAGGATTGGTTCAAATGGTTTATATAAATAATTTGGAGGAAAATAAAAAAGACATGGCACTTGGGCCATGTCTTTAAGTGTTATCGGCGTTTATTGCGGTTTCTTAAGAATGTTGGGATATCAAGTGTATCTTCACCTTGCTGCATAGAACGGTTTGTCATTTCTTGTGCAGGCTCTTCGCGCTCGCGCTCACGCTTCATTTCTCTTACGTCGCGAGGCTTTGGCATAGGTTTTGCAGATGTATTATTCCCAAAAGGTCTTGATGCCGGTTTGCTGTGGTTGATCTCAACTTCATTGAAACCAGTTGCAATAACCGTCACGACAATTTCATCTTTTAAGTTTTCATTAATAACAGATCCGAAAATCATGTTTACATCTTGATCAGATGCAGTCGCTACAATATCAGCAGCTTCCTGAACTTCGTACAAGCTTAAGTTTGAACCGCCTGTAATATTCATCAGGACACCTTGAGCACCATCAATTGATGTTTCAAGGAGGGGACTTGAGATTGCCTTCTTAGCAGCTTCTGCAGCTCTGCTTTCTCCAGTTGCAACACCAATACCCATTAATGAAGATCCTTTATTGGACATGATTGTTTTAACATCAGCAAAGTCAAGGTTAATTAATCCAGGTACAGCGATTAAGTCGGAAATACCTTGTACACCTTGGCGTAAAACGTTGTCCGCTTCACGGAAAGCTTCAAGCATAGGAGTATTTTTATCTACGATTTCAAGGAGACGGTCATTTGGAATGACGATTAATGTATCAACTGATTCCTTCATAGAAGAAATTCCGCCTGCAGCCTGCATTGCACGCTTGCGTCCTTCAAATGTAAATGGACGAGTGACAACACCTACAGTTAAAGCACCTAAGTCTTTAGCGATCTGGGCAATAACCGGAGCTGCTCCAGTTCCTGTTCCTCCGCCCATTCCCGCTGTAACGAAGACCATATCAGCGCCTCTTAAAGCTTCTTCAATCTGTTCTTTGCTTTCTTCAGCTGCTTTTTTTCCTACTTCAGGGTTAGCACCAGCTCCAAGACCTCTTGTAAGCTTTGAACCAATTTGCATTCTTGTTTCTGCTTTGGACAGGTTCAGTGCCTGTGCATCAGTGTTCACTGCGATAAAGTCTACTCCCTGAACACCGTGTTCTATCATACGGTTAACAGCGTTGTTTCCTCCGCCGCCAACCCCTATTACTTTAATTGTTGCCATGCCATCAATATTGCTTTCAAACTCCAACATACAAAATCCTCCTAATCCATCGAATGACTTCCTCTTGATGCAGGTTATTCAAAGAAGTAACCAAAGAATTTTTTTACTTTGCTTTCTTTTTTCTCTTCTTTTTCTTTTGGTTTTGAACGCTGCTGCTGATGCTGCTGATGCTGAGGTTCTCTTTGAGACGTTTTCTCAAGCTTATCAGGAACAACATTCGAACTGATGCTTCTGCCTTGAATCTTCGCATTTTTATAAGCAAATTGGATTAATCCTACTCCAGTCATATATTGAGGTTCTCTTACACCAATATAATCCGGGCTTGCGATGCGGACATTGTTTTGCAGAACAGCCTGTGAAATCTCAAGTACTCCCGGCATGCTGACCGTTCCACCAGTCAGAACAAATCCGCCGGGCAGGTCTCTTACTCCAAGTCTCTTAATCTCGTGTAATACTAGTTCAAACATTTCTTCAAGTCTAGCTTCTATAATATCAGATATTTCAAGCTGATTGAATTGCTGTTTTTGGTCTGTGCCAATAATTGCAGCTTCAAACACTTCTTCTTCAGAAGCATAATCATAGAAAGCATGTCCATGTTTTACTTTAATGCGTTCTGCTTCATCCGTTGTTGTGCGAAGTCCGATTGAAAGATCCTTCGTAATATTCTCTCCGCCAATTGGAAGAACGCTTGTCGTTTGCAGATGACCTTGATCAAAAACTGCAATCGTCGTTGAGCCTCCGCCAATATCAACCAAGGCTACACCGAGGTTTTTCTCATCTTTTGATAGTGCAACGGCTCCTGAAGCAAGCGGCTGCAGACAAATATCCGTTATTTCAAGGCCTGCTTTTTCTACACAGCGAAGCAGATTATGTAAAATCGTTCTAGATCCCGTGATGATGGTACCTTCCATTTCAAGACGGACACCAATCATTCCGCGCGGATCGCTGATTTCATCCAAACCATCGACTATGAACTGCTGAGGAATTACATCTATTATTTCTCGTTCTGGAGGTATAGACATAACTTGAGCTGCTTCAATGACTCTTCTTATGTCCTCATTAGCTATTTCACGATTGTCACTTGAAACTGCAACAACACCGTGACAATCCTGCAACTGAACGTGATTGCCAGTCACCCCTACTACGACTCTTTTAAGCGGTATGCCAACCATTCTTTCTGCCTGCTCCACCGCTTTTTTAATAGAATGAACGGTCTCGTCAATATCAACGATCGACCCTTTTCTTAATCCTTCAGATTTCACATTGCCTACACCTATAATGTTTAAATTATCATCTGCCATTTCACCGATGATAACCTTAACACTGGATGTACCGATGTCTAGACTTACAAAGATTTCATTGTTGTTCATTCTATGGCACCTCCTTAACTTATCATTTCCATTCTATTATTAGAGGAACAACAATACAATGAATCTAGTTTTACATATTTGTAACAATAGTGAAAAATATTGTGATAATTGACTTCTCATTGTCACATTTATTTTCCGGCCCGTCATACGGACTCTTTTTAATAAATACATACTAAAGTGAGTATTCGTCAAATCCTTGATTTTCCCTCTTAAAAAATCAACTTTTTTTTAGTTTTTGGCGCGATTGAGTCCAATTGGAAATTAATATTCGTCTAATCACAGCAATATTTTGAAACAGTCTGACTCCAAAAGCAAATATTGCTACCAAATACAAGTCTACACCAAGATGAACACCTAGAAAAGCTAAACTTGCAGCCAATATGATGTTAAAGAAAAATCCGGATACAAAAACCATCTCATCGTACATGTTTTGCAGATGAGCACGAATTCCTCCAAGCAGAGTATCCAGGGCTGCGAGAATAGCAATGGACAGATAATTCGAATATTCACCGGGAATTCGGAAATCAGTCAGCAGCCCCAATGTTATTCCTAGTATTAATCCTAAAATGGGAAGCCACATTATGATTTCTCTCCTTCCTCAACCGGCTTCATATTTTTCATCCGGATCGCATCATCATACGGCGGTATGACAATCCGGTTCTTTGGCTTTGAAATTGAAAGCCGCAGATTGTCAATTGCAAAGGTGTCCATTGTCGTGGACCCGTTCAGGCGGCTGAATAGCTTTTCTGCGTCTTCTGAAATGACTTTAATTTCAATTGGATATGAATTCAAACTGTACCCGTCCATTTTTGTCTGGCCATTAATATCACGGATGACAGTAGTATTCACAACTCTTCTGTCTGAAATAGCGACATGCTCGGCACCATATGAATTCAGCTCGTTCAACAATCGTTTCAGCAAATCTGGCGCAATATTTTCAACCTCAGTCTGAGAAACCGCTGCATCAAACAGGGGTTCTATAGTAATGACTACACCCGCTCCCGTAACTTCCGTTAAGCCCGCTTCATTTTTAAGTTCCTCAAGAGTCTCTTTCAGCGTTCTTTCTGCACTTTGACTTTCATCATTTTCGTATGTATCAATCAGCTCTTCGTATTTGCGGATCTCAAGCAACAGGTTCGACTGAGTTTCTTGTTCCTGCTTGAGCGCCTCCCTCAATTGCCACATGTCACGTGTATCTCTTACTGCCGGCTCCTGGATCGATTGAAATTGAACGGCAAGCATTAATCCAAATATCATGGTCAGCAGTGAAAAGCTGACACCCTTAAGATTTTTCTTCAAGGCAACCACCCATCAAGATTTCTTTTCTTGCAATAAAGGATTCATCTTTATTTCGTTTTTCTTCTCAAGGGTTATTACGATATTATCGTAAGCAATCTGTTCGACAATACCGCCGGCGATATTTAAAGCCTGGTCCAGAACAGCAGGCTCTCCGATGGCAGATATGACAAAGGGAGCTGGATATTGATTTCCATCCACGGTGACGACAGGACCATTACAATATATATACGAATCATGTGATAATCTTTGTCCATTGATGGCTACGGCGCTTGCACCTGAAATAAGCAATTCGTTGATTACTTTAAAAATATGGCCTTCATGAACAATGTAATTATTTACATTTTCCCCTTCTGGAATGTAGGAGGAATCCTCAAGAGTCACTTCGATCCCCTCCCCTGCTACACCCAGTTCGCCTACATACATTCTGTACTTCTCAACATCTTCAACAAGATTAAAGTAAATCTGCTTTTCATTCTTCAGATTTTCTTCAATTTCTCTTACTTTTTCCTGGCTTTTAAATAGTTCCTTTTGAAGTTCGGTATTTCTCTCCTCCTGCTTGATCAGCAGCTGTCTTGTTTCATACTCTTTGCTCCACTGTTCAGAAGATATTCCATTATTCGGACGCTGTTCTTTAGTGAGCTGATAAGAAAAAGAAACTAAAAAACCGAGAACTAGCATGATTAAAGATAGAACAACATATCTACCTCTCATCTTCATTTTCATTTTGCTCTGTCCCCTCCGGCTCTGCTTCTGATGCGGCTCCCTCTTCCGCCGCTTCCTGTTCAGCTTCATCTTTCTTATCATACGATTCAAAATAGGTTCCGACTTCCATATGAATGATGCCTTTGGAATTCGGAGCCAGCTGGCTGACAATGGCAGGATAATCAATCATTTTTTTTGAGAAGCTGCGGACTGAGGCCTGCACTTCAAATCCGTCATTCATGTACAGCGTAATATGCCATGGATCCGTTTTTTCAGGTGTATGATAGATTTCAGAAATCGCATTCTTTACACTGTCTGGAAGACTCATGAGTTCCATGGCCATTTCTTCAATCTCCTCAGCTTTGCTCCAATTAATCAGAAGCGGCGCATCGTCTGGAAAAGTTCCTTCAACCGGGTCAAGTGTTTTGCCGTTTTCAAGGATGGGAGAGTATTGATCTCCTTTCACGATATAGGCCACTTTATGATATTCTTCAACCACAATCGTCACTTTATTTGGCAATTGCTTGTCCAATTTCACATTTTGAATCTGTTCAAAATCCGAAAGGGCATCGTTCACTTCTTTTTCATTGATGCTCCAAAAGCCTGATTTTTCTGTAATTCCACTCATATTTATTATTTCTTCTTCTGATACTGTCTTATTTCCGGCAACATCTACGGAAGATACTTTGCTAAGCGGAGATTGAAAGTAGATCACCAATAAAATGAGGATGAAAAAGACGGATAAAAATAGTATTAACCTGCGGTTGGATTTTTGTTTCCGATGCTCCTTGAGCTTTGGAACTCGATCTTCAAGCGAAACGACTTTGCCTTTTTCCAACTTGTAATCACCCCTCATCCCGAAACACTTTCGGGGGCGTAAAATCATCTTTAAAAGAGAAACAAACGGCATATAGTATGCCGTTTAGCAACTGTACCTTTAATAAAGATAGTATACCACAATAAAAGGAAAAAGAGATAAGCATTCTCTACTCATTTACACCGACAATTTCAACTTCTGTTTCCATTTTGACAGCGTGTTTTTCATAAATTGTTTTTTTAACAAAATCAATTAAATCAAGAACATCTTTTGCTGTGGCATTGCCTGTATTCACAATAAAATTCCCGTGAAGTTCTGAAATTTTCGCTCCGCCGATCTGATATCCCTTTAGGCCGGATTCCTGAATCAGCTGGCCGGCATAATACGGCAGGGGATTTCTAAAAACGCTGCCGCAGTTAGGATGATCCCAAGGCTGCGTTTCTCTGCGGTAATCTTTATTTTTCTGAAGCTCTGCCACTATTTCTTCCCGATTGCCTTTATCAAGCTTCAGAACCGCTTCGAGACAAATGCCGGGACGCTTCTTCTGAAGCAGGGAAGTACGGTATGAAAACTCTAATTCTTCCGCTGTCAGCCATTCCATTGTTCCATCTTCAAACAGAATATGCGCCTTTACAAGAATTTTAGACATATCAGATCCGTGAGCACCCGCGTTCATGTAGACAGCTCCGCCAACCGATCCGGGAATGCCTCCTGCGAACTGAAGGCCTGAGAGTCCTTGTTTGCTGATGACAGTCGTTAATTTAATAAGAGAGTAGCCTCCGCCCGCGGTAATGGTATCTCCATCCACTTCAAGATGATCCAGCCCTTTTCCGAGTTTAATAACCACACCCTTAATGCCTGAATCCCCGACAAGCAGGTTTGATCCCCTGCCGATTGCTCTCCATGGAACTCCGCTTTTTGTCACGATATCCATCGTTTTTTTCAGATCTTCAATCGAATTCGGCTCTACAAAAATCTCTGCAGGGCCTCCGATTTTAATCGTCGTATGCTTTGCCAGCGGTTCATTTTGAACAACTTTCCCAACTTCTGCTTCTTGTAATTTCATTAGTATCTGTTCCATGACAGCCTCCTAAAATAGATTGTTCTTTTGTATATGACATTGAAGAAGGCTCATAGGAATTATAGTTCGATAGGCACAAATAATTTGATACCCTCTTTCATAATGAAATAAACCCCTATGCCTTCTGTCTTTTTTAAAATTCTATGTCAGCAATCAAGATTAAAGCTAATTTATTTTGCTGTTTTCGCATAGATTAATGTTTGGGTTATAAATGTTACCCGTTGCTTTCCGCTGCAATCCGCTTAAAGTTTTAAACATCTAGTTTAAAAGCAACAAACTGTATGAAAATAACCTTTATTTTTCAGCAAGAACCTGTATTTCTTTATATAACTTGGCTGCAGCATCTGGAATGCCCAGCTGTTTAGATGCTGCTGACATTTTTTGAAGATTCTCCGCATCAAGCAATATAGCATCCATCTCTTTTATTAATGCAGCACTTGTGAGGTCTTTTTCAAGGATTAATGCCGCTGCATCATGATCACTTAAAGCCCGTGCATTTTTTTCCTGATGATTTGCCGTAACGTAAGGACTGGGGATCAGAATACTTGGAAGCCCAAGCGCCGTTATTTCTGCTAATGTAGTAGCACCTGACCTGGCAACAATTAAATCAATCCCTTTTAAGACTTCAGGCATGTTATGAATGAAAGGTTTGATTACTACATTTTCAGGGAGATTCTTAACTTGATCCATAACGTGATCATAATGAACTTCACCAGTTACATAGATAACTTGATAATTTTTATTTTTCATTTCATCAAGCATTCCGATCACAGCATCATTAATAGGCTTTGCCCCTCTGCTTCCTCCCATAATCAGCACTGTTTTTTTATCGGGCTTAAGAGCAGGGTCCTTATAATGTCTTACATCATCCGTTGCTACTTCAGACGCTCTCGGATTTCCGGTCAGCACTGTTTTTTCAGCAGGAAAATAGCTTCTTGCCTCTTCAAAACAAATCGCTACCTTATCTACATACCGGGCTAAGAATTTGTTCGTTACTCCCGGCAGGCTGTTTTGTTCATGGATAATTGCGGGAACCTTAAGCTTAGAAGCGGCATAAACAACAGGTCCGCACACATAGCCGCCTGTGCCGATTACAACATCAGGCTTAAATTCTTTTATGAATTTTCTGCTGTCGCTGACGCCTTTGAAAAAACGCATGATTGTCTTTGCATTATCCAGAGAGATTTTTCTTTTAAAACCTGAAATTTTGATTGAACGAAAAGCTACTCCTGCTTTTGGAACGATTTTAGACTCCAGGCCATTATCTGTGCCGACATACAAAAATTCCGCATTTGGATCATTTCTTTTTATTTCATTTATTAAAGCAAGAGCAGGATAAATGTGCCCGCCTGTCCCGCCGCCGCTTACTAAAATTTTCATATGTATCCCCCATTAATTAGAAACATTTTCAAAAATATTCAACTTTAGCTTAAAAAAATGATAAACCCTGTTTTTCAACAGGGTCTTTTTCAACTATAAAATGTAAGTTCAGTATCTAGCATATCTGCTAATATTAAGCAGAACACCAACTGCCATCAGCATGAGCGTCAATGAAGATCCGCCGTAGCTCAGAAATGGCAGGGTAATGCCTGTTACCGGCATCAGTCCCGTTACTACTCCAATATTGATCATAACTTGAATCGCAACCATTGTGATGATGCCAATCGCCAGAAAAGAACCATACAGATCCGGGGCACCGAGGGCTATTCTTACACCGCGCCACAGTAACAGACCAAACAGCAAAATGATCAGAGACCCGCCGATGAAGCCCAGCTCCTCTGCCAGGATTGCAAAGATAAAATCTGTTTGCGGCTCTGGCAAGTAAAAGAATTTTTGCCTGCTCTGTCCAAGGCCAAGACCAAATAGTCCGCCTGGACCAATCGCATACAGGGATTGAATGATTTGAAATCCGCTTCCCAAGGGATCTTCCCATGGATTTAAAAACGATGTGATCCGCTTAATCCTATAGGGAGCTGATAACACTAATCCTACGAATCCGGCAACTCCGAGCAAACCAAGCAAACCAAAATGAGTAATTCTCGCTCCGGCAACAAAGATCATCACAATACATGTCCCGACCATAACAGTTCCAGTTCCAAGGTCAGGCTGAAGCATAATTAATGCAAATGCAGTAAACACAAAGCCAAGTGAGGGAAAAAGACCTTTTTTAAATGATGTTATTTTTTTTTGATTTTCAGACAGAAATTTAGCCAAAAAAGCGATCATGGCAAGCTTCATGAACTCAGAAGGCTGAATGGAAAACGCGCCGACTCCAATCCAGCTGCGTGAACCATTTCTCTCCATTCCAATGCCCGGAACTAAAACAGCCAGAAGCAGTACAAAACAAATAATAATCAGCATCTTTGCCCAGGTTCTCCAAGTCCAGTAATCTACATTCATTAAAAAAAACATGGCGATTACACCTACACCCGCAAAAAGCAGCTGCCTCTTTGCAAAGAAAAATGAATCTTCAAATTTATAAGTTGCCCAAACTGCGCTTGCACTGTAAACCATGATCAGTCCAATCGTCAGCAGCAGCAAGGTAATGATGACTAGAATGAAATCTGGTGCAGATCTTTTTGCCGTCAACGCCGAACACCCCAATATTATGGAATTAGGGCTCAAGCTTTGTGGCAATGCGTGTACGAGCCCTTTACTTTAGCTTATGCACGGCGTTCTCAAACATGTCTCCTCTTTGCTCAAATGTTTTATATTGATCCCAGCTAGCGCACGCAGGAGATAAGAGAACAATGTCACCATCTTGAGAAATGTCAAACGCCGCCTTAGCCGCTTGTTCAACATTATCGACACGTTTGATCACTTCTATTCCAGCATCTCCTGCTATTCTCTCAAGTTTTGGCGCCGTCTGTCCGAATGTGATGATTGCCTTTACATTGCTTAGGAATGGGATAAGCTCATCAAACTCATTTCCGCGATCCAAGCCTCCTGCAAGCAGAATTGTCGGCGCATCAAAGGCCTGGAGCGCTTTAGATGTCGCCAATATATTGGTAGCTTTAGAATCGTTGTAATATTTTACTCCGTCAATCGTGCTGATAAACTGCAGACGATGTTTAACACCTTTAAAAGCAGTCAGAACTTTTTGAATGGCGCCTGTTGAAGCTCCATATAGTTTTACCACACAGATTGCAGCAAGGATATTCTCAAGATTATGCTTGCCCGGAAGGACAATATCTTTTATTTCAATAATCTGCTCATCGTTATACCATAGCGCTCCATTACTAATATAAGCGCCTTTTTCAAGCTTCTCGGAAACGGAGAAATAAACGATTTGACCTTTTGAATTTTCTGCTGCCCGGCGGACATCCATATCATCATAATTCACGACAGAATAATCATCAGCCTGCTGATTTTCATAGATTTTCGCTTTTGCAAGGGCATATTCTTCTCTAGTGCCATGATAATCAAGATGGGCATCAAATAGATTCAGCAGCAGCGCTATTTTCGGTCTGAATTTGATTGTACCCATAAGCTGAAAAGAAGACAGCTCAGTCACAATGACATTTTCTTCAGAAGCATGTTCAGCGACCTCACACGCAACGGTGCCGATGTTGCCGGCAATTAAAGATTTCTTTTGATCCGCTACAAGCATTTCGTGAATAAGAGTAGTCGTGGTTGTTTTTCCATTTGATCCCGTTATTCCGATCATATCGGCTTCAGAGATTAAATAAGCGAGCTCTACTTCTGTGACAATCGGAATCTTCCGCTCCAATGCAACAGCCAGCAGTGGATTGGAATAAGGAATGCCAGGGTTTTTGACAATGTATTCTGCATGATCAAGAAGCTCTATCGGATGACTTCCGCACAGGACCTTCAGGCCAGCAGCCTGAAGCTCTTGCGCAGACTCATTTTCCTCGAATGGCTTCATATCATTGACTGTTACTTTCGCACCGAGTTTATGTAAGAGCTTTGCAGCAGCTAAACCGCTTTTTGCAAGCCCCAATACAAGTACATGTTTATGAGTAAAATCTTGAATACTTTTCATCTTATAACCACACCTCTATATAGATTCCCAGAATGGCAAACACGAGTCCCACAGACCAGAATGTTACGACAACTCTCCATTCTGACCAGCCGGTTAATTCATAGTGGTGATGAAGCGGGCTCATCTTAAACACCCGTTTTCCAGTTGTTTTAAAAGAAATAACCTGAATAATAACAGACAGCGTTTCGATAACGAAAACTCCGCCGATTAAGACAAGAAGAATTTCAAGCTTTGTTAAAATAGCAACCGTAACAATAGCTCCACCGAGTGCGAGTGATCCTGTGTCACCCATAAATACTTTTGCAGGATGGGCATTAAAGACAAGAAAACCAAGAACCGCTCCGACAACAGCCACTGAAAAAATAGCCACGTCATATTGAGATTGATTCCATGCAAGAACAGCAAATGCTCCGAAAGCAATGGCGGCCGTACCAGAAAGCAAGCCATCAAGCCCGTCTGTCAGGTTAACAGCATTTGATCCGCCGACAAGCATAAAGATAATCAGAATCACATATGCCCAGCCTAAATCAAATCCAAATTCTGTTCCTGGTATGCGGATTTCTGATGAAAACCCATATTGTCTAAAAACGATATAGAAAATAACTGCAATCATAATCTGGCCTATCAATTTCTGTTTTGATGTCAGGCCGAGGTTGCGCTTCATCACAACCTTAATAAAATCATCCAGAAAGCCGAGAAGGCCGTATCCGAACATAACAAATAAAAGCAAATACATTTCCACACTTGGTTCTGCAAATTTATAGCTCATGACAAGCGTTGTCACAATGACAGACAGGATAATCATGATCCCGCCCATCGTTGGGGTGCCTGATTTTTTCTGATGAGATTTCGGCCCTTCATCCCGAATGCTTTGTCCGAACTTAAGCCTTCTTAAAAATGGAATAAAGATGGGAGATATCAGAACACTGATTAAAAAACCCATAATAATTGTAAATAAAATAATTTGTTCGAGCATGTTTAGATCCTCCCTGAATAACTGCGTGATGACCGCTTTTGATTACGGATTCATCATAAATACAAGCTTGTGAATTTCTTAAATACATGTGTTGCGGCGAATCATTATTAAATCCGTTCTTTAATAGCTTTCAAGGCTACTTCGCGATCATCAAAATCGAAAATCTGCGTTCCGATCTGCTGATACGTTTCATGGCCTTTTCCGGCAATTAAAATGACGTCTCCGGGCTTCGCATTGGCAACGGCAAAATAGATGGCTTTCTCTCTATTTTCAATGGAGTGATAATATTCTCCCCTGACCCCATCTTCCATTTCATTCAATATGGCGACAGGATCTTCACTTCTAGGATTATCGGATGTAAAGATCGGTTCATCTGCATACTTAACTGCAATCTGTGCCATGATTTTGCGTTTTGTCCGGTCACGGTCACCGCCGCAGCCGACAACGACAAATGTCTTTCCAAGAACAAATTGTTTGACCGTAGAAAGAACATTTTCGAGACTGTCTGGAGTATGGGCATAATCAACAATGACAGAAAAGTCCTGTCCGCCGTCGACAACTTCAAAACGGCCTCGAACGCCTTCAATATCTCCCAGTGTAGCAGCAATAACAGATAGAGGCACATTAGAAGCAAGACTTGCAGCTGCAGCAGCAAGCGCATTATAGATGCTGAATTTGCCGATCAGCTTCATATTTATCTTCTCAGTGCCCTGTGGAGTCACAAGATCAAATGACGTACCGCTTGGAGACATCGCAATATTTTTTGCCATCACATCACACTCTGAATCAATGCCATACGTTAAAACATGTGCTGCCGTCATTTTCATGAACTCGGACGAAGCTGAGTCATCACCGTTCAGGACAGCTGTTTTAGGCTTATTTTGATCGAACTTGTTGCCAAGCTGCGAAAATAGAAGACCTTTAGCTGCACGATATGAATCCATAGTCTCATGATAATCAAGATGATCCTGTGTCAAGTTTGTAAAGACAGCTACGTCATAGTCACACCCATGAACACGACCCATATGCAAGGCATGGGAGGAAACCTCCATAATGGCATGGCTGACTCCTTTATCAACCATCTTTCCAAAGGTTTTTTGCAGAGTCAGGCTCTCTGGAGTTGTGTTTTTAACACTTAATTGTTCATCACCGATTTTTATGTACATCGTGCCGATTAATCCGGTTGTATGACTGGAATTTTGAAGAATTTTCTCAATCAGATGCGTTGTTGACGTTTTGCCGTTTGTGCCTGTCACGCCAATTAAGTGAAGCTTATGTGTAGGCTGCCCGTAAAACGTGTCTGCAAGGAGCGCCATCGCTCTTTTTGTGTTATTAACTACAATAACAGGTACGGAAAGTGACAGAGGCTTCTCAGATAATACAGCAGCAGCCCCCCTGCTGACAGCCTGTTCTGCGTAATCGTGGCCATCTACTGTGTACCCGCTGATGCAAATAAATAAACTTCCTTCCTTCACTTCTCTTGAGTCCATTTCAATCGAGAGAATCTCTGGATTTTCATTTACGCTCAATTTCGTATTTTGCAGCTGCGATAGCAGTGTCTGTAATTTCATCATGACCAAATCCTCTCAAAAACCAACAATAGTTTCTTTCTTTATTTTTATACAAAATCATCTATTTTCAAAAAAACGCACAGTTCTTATTTTATCTCATATTAGCTAAAAGAGCCATATCAGCTTTAAAAAATGTGTTTGTCAGGGACTGGGTCTTTTCATGCTCTAAAATAAAAGCGAGGCAAACACGTTTTGTGGTTGCCGGCTTTTTTGCTGTATAAAAAGAGTTTTTACTCGTTCTCTGTTTTTTTATCGCTTTTTCCTAAATAAAGACGGAGAGTTGAACCTTCTTTCACTTTCACTCCGGCTGCTGGAGACTGCTGGACAACCGTGTCGCCGGAACCTGCAATATCAAGCTTCAGGTTAACCATTTGCTCTCTTAGCTCCGTTGTCGTCAGCCCTAAAACATTCGGGACATTGACAAGTTTTGTGTCTAGCCATGTATATTCTTTTTCGATTTGATCTTTTCTCGGCTTCACACCAAGCTCTCTTAAACTGTCTTCCATGATGTTTCCTACAATTGGCGCAGCTACCGTTCCCCCGAACTGAACAGTGCCTTTTGGGTTATCAACAGCCACATAGACGACGATTTCAGGGTCATCAGCGGGTGCAAAACCAATGAATGATACGATATAGTTATTTTTCAAGTAAACTCCGTCTTTGACCTTTTGGGCGGTTCCCGTTTTACCGCCGACACGGTATCCATCGACAAATGCATTTCGCCCTGTTCCTTGTGCCACTACACTTTCTAACGCATATCTAATCTGTTTTGACGTTTCTTCTGAAATCACCCTGCGCTTTGCCTCAGGAGCAGTCTGACTGACAACGTCTCCGGTAATTGGATCAATCCATTCCTTGGCAATAAAAGGCGTATAAAGCGTTCCGCCGTTAACCGCCGCTGAAACGGCTGCCACCTGCTGAATAGGTGTAACCGATACCCCTTGGCCAAATGCCGTTGTCGCCTGTTCAACAGGTCCGACATTTTTAACATTGAAGAGGATTCCTCTCGCTTCTCCCTGCAGATCAATTCCGGTTTTCTGCCCGAAACCAAAGTTTTGAATATATTTAAACAGCGTATTTGTGCCGAGTCTTTGTCCTAATTCTACAAATCCCGGGTTGCATGAGTTCTGAACGACTTCAAGAAATGTCTGACTGCCATGGCCGCCTCTTTTCCAGCACTTCAGTCTTGCTCCTCCTACTTCAACAGATCCGCCGTCATGAAAGTGTTCTTTTTGCAGATTTACTTTGTTCTCTTCCAGGGCTGCAGCCAGTGTAATAATCTTAAAGGTTGATCCTGGTTCGTATGAGCTCCATACAGGAAGATTGCGGTTGTATATAAGCGGATCTACATTTCTGAAATCCGCAGGGTCAAAGTCCGGTCTGCTTGACATCCCGAGAATTTCCCCATTTTTCGGATTCATGGCAATGGCAATCATGCCGTCAGGATTGTATGCCGCCTGGGCGTTATCCAGCTCCCGCTCCATAATGGTCTGGACTTTCGAATCGATTGTTAATTTTAAATTTAATCCGTCTATTGGAGCTGTATATTCATCCGCTTCCTCGGGCATTCTTTTCCCTTTTGCATCCGAGTAGAATTTCACATACCCTTTCGTGCCTTTCAGCTGTTCATCGTAATAGGACTCAAGACCAAGCAATCCCTGATTATCAATGCCGGCAAAACCAAGCACATGTGAGAGGTAGCTTCCAAACGGATAATGGCGTTTGGAATCTTCCGCTATGTATACTCCCTTCAGTCCGAGGGCGCGGAGCTCTTTTGCTTTTTCATGAGATATTTTTCTTCCTTCAGGATTGATGCGCTGTATGGACTGCTTCTTTGTTATAAGCTCATAAGCTCTTTCTTTAGACATATTTAATACAGAAGCAAGCTTTTCAGCCGTATCTGCCGGATTTTCCACCTGCCTCGGCACTACAAGGACCGACGGAGCACTCATATTCGTTGCAAGCTTGACGCCATTCCGGTCAAGGATCTCGCCCCGTTCAGGTTCAAATGGAATGTTTCTGCTCCAGGAGTCCTTAGCAAGAGCAGTTAATTTATCCCCAATAAAAAACTGAACGTATCCAAGACGGACATCGATAATAATAAAAATCAGAAATCCAAATAGCAGCACCATTGCCAGACGCTTTCTGACAGTCACATTTGAAACGCGCATAGAATTATACTCCTCCTTATTCAGGCTCGTTCAAATATATGCTTGTACAGAAACATCTAGAACATTTAGAGATTAGGAGAAGGCAGTCGAACGTGTAATAGATCATCCATGCATTTGACCGAAAAAAGCTTGATCAACGATGTTGACCAAGCTTTGTTTCTACCTAGCTTCTTCTTCCTCATCAGACTGATGATTATCTCCGCCGTCTGGCTGTTCCGGGCTTTCAAGCTTTACAATTAACTGATCATTCTCTTGTACTGTTTCGTTTTTGGATATATTTTGAGAAACGACATAGCCGTTTCCGTTTATCTTGAGATTAAGATCAAGGAAGTTAGCAAGCTTCATTACGTCCCTTGATGACCAGCCATTTAAGTCAGGCATCTTGATTTTTCCATCTGTCTGCAAAAGCACACGTTCATTGACGATCATTTTTTTGCCGGCTTCGGGATATTGAGCGGTAATTTCATTGCCGGATCCAAGAATCAGCGGCTGGATATTGTTTGATTTCAGCCATTTTTCAGCTGATGCTGCATTTTCACCGACAAAGGACGGAACTTCTGCCCCAATTTCAGTTTCCGTTTTCTTAGGCTGTTCTTCCGCTTCTTCAGAAGGCTGGATTTTCAAATACTGAAGGCTGTTTTTCATAACAGTATTAAATACGGACGATACAGGCATAGAGCCTGTTTCTGTGTCTTTCAGATTAGGCTGCTGGACTGCAACATAAACAAGGAGCTCCGGATCTTCTTTGGGCGCCATTCCAAGGAATGAAAAAATAAAATTATCCCGGCCGCTTAAATATTTTCCGTCACTTCCTGCAATTTGAGCTGTTCCTGTCTTACCAGCTACCTCATACCCTTCAATCTGGTACGGTTTTCCGGTACCTTTTTCTGAACTGACAACTGTTTCCAGAATGTCGAGCACTTCTTTTGACGTTTTTTCAGAAATAGGTGTGCCTGCCACTTCCGGCTTATTTTGTTTGATCACTTTGTCATGATCAACGTCAACAATTTTATCAATGATATAAGGCTTCATCATCTTTCCGCCGTTTGCAATTGCAGTTGCTGCCTGTACCTGCTGAATCGGCGTCACGGTTGAACCCTGGCCGAATGCGGTCGTTACTTTTTCAATATCATATTTATAGTTGAACTTCCCGTTTGCCTCGTTCGGCAGATCAATTCCGGTTTTTTCATTTAATCCGAACTTGTTCATATACTGCATAAATCGATCAGGTCCAAGCTTTTCTTTTGCAAGGATGGCCATCGCTACATTGGATGAGCGCTGAACACCTTCTAAGAAGGAAATCGTTCCCCAGCCAGTCTTATTATGATCGCGGATTCTCCCGCCTTCCACTTTATAGGCTCCCGACTGATACAATTCATTGCGGTTAAATACGCCTTCTTCAATCGCAGCCGCAAGCGTGAAAATTTTCATCGTCGATCCCGGCTCAAATGGATAGGCAACAGCATCATTGTAATAATTGTTGATATCACGGACATTCGGATCAAAGCTCGGGCGCTGCCCCATTGCAAGAATCTTCCCTGTCTTTGGATCCGCCACAATTCCGATTATCTTCTCTGGTTCATATTCCTCTGCAGCTTCATTCATTGCATCTTCTAGGAATGTTTGAACCTTCTGGTCAATCGTCAGATAAACATTGTCTCCGTTATCAGGTGCTACTATTTTTTCTTCTCCATTCGGGAGCTTAAACCCTTGTTTATCTCCCTCATAGACTTTGTAGCCATCTTTTTCTTGAAGATATTTATCAAGACTTTTCTCAATTCCAAACATGCCTACCGTTTTATTTGATTCTTCGTCTCTTTGAGCATATCCGATGATATGTGAGGCAAATGTGCCATTCGGGTAGTAGCGGTGGGTGTCTCTGATAAATCCGATACCCGGAAGTTTCATTTTCTCAATCTTCACCTTTAATGAATGGCTGATGTTTCTTCCCGCAGAACCAAACTCTACCTGAAAAGCATCCTTAGATAAAATGGCACTGACCTCGCTCTCATCCATATCAAGCAATGGAGCAAGTTTCTCAGCTGTTTCTTCCGGTTCAATCACATGCTTCGGTTTTTTCGGACTTGTTGTCATGCTGTCATCAAGAACGGCAACCAAAGTATAAGTAGACGTATCCTGAGCAATTGCTTCTCCTCTTCTGTCCAAAATGGAGCCCCGGTTTGCTTCAATGCCGCGTTTTCTCTCGTATTGCTCCTGAGCGCGTGCCGCGAGGATTTCTCCATTTACTTCACCCGTTGTCTGCAAATACAGGAATCTGATGATTAAGACAAAAAAGAGCAATGCAAATATTAAAGTTAATATTGCTGCTCCTCTGTTCATATTGATATTTTTCGGCTGTGTCATGATTAATCGTTAACAACTTTCACATTTTTTACATTGTCTGGATTAAGGTTAAGCCCCTGCTTTTTTGCTTCAGTCATGATTCGCTCATATGTGCTTAATTCTTTTACTTGGACAGATAAGTCGGAATTAGTTCTTTGCTGATCCTGTATTTGCGCCTCAATCTTCTGAATCGCAATGTTTGACTGATAAACGGTTACGCTGTTTGATACGATTTGGACGGCTGCAAATAAGAGGACAGATAAGAAAGCGACAATAAGCACTTTTTCCCCTACTGTTATGGTTGGTCTTCTTGTAATGACGACCGTTTGCTGCTGCTCGGGCATTTGCTTATGCTGCTCTTGCCTTTGCTGCTGTAATTTCACTGCTAAATTACTCATGAACCAATACCCCCTCTGATTTTTTTGATTTCTTTATAGTTTTTCTAAGATTCTAAGTTTGGCTGATCTTGCCCGGTTGTTTTCTTCTAGTTCTTCGTCTGATGGCACGATCGGTTTTCTTGTGATCAGTTTTACTTTCGGTTTAAATTCATCCGGTATAACCGGCAAGTTGGGAGGCAATTCCGGTAAAGCAGCAGCTTGTTTAAATGCTGTTTTGCAGATTCTGTCCTCTAATGAATGGAACGTTATGACACTGACTCTGCCGCCGGGTTTGATCAGATCGACAGCTTGTCCAATCGCTTCTTCAAATACTTTCAGTTCATCGTTTACCGCAATTCGGATCGCCTGAAAAATTCGTTTGGCAGGATGCCCGCCTTTTCTTCTTGCTGGAGCAGGAATCGCATCTTTAATTAATTCCACGAGCTCTCCAGTTGTTTGGATCGGCTGTTTTTCTCTTGCTGCTTCTATTTTTCTCGCTACCTGCTTTGAGAATTTTTCTTCTCCGTAACGGAAGAAGATTTTGACCAGCTCTTCATATGTCCAGTGATTCACCACATCAAATGCGGAAATGCTGGCATGCTGATCCATTCTCATATCAAGAGGTGCATCGTGATGATAGCTGAAGCCTCTCTCAGGTGTATCTAATTGCGGCGATGATACGCCAAGGTCAAATAAAATGCCGTCTACTTCAGTAACACCTAACTCTTCCAGTTCTTCTTTTAAATACCTGAAATTGCTTTTTATAAATGTAACCTGTCCCGCGTAATCTGCCAGAATTTCTTTAGCATGCGAGAGGGCTGCATCATCCTGATCAAAAGCGAAGAGGTGGCCATCCTTAGACAGCTTGGACAGCAGATAAGAGCTGTGCCCCGCTCCCCCTAAGGTGCAGTCTACATATACACCGTCTTCTTTAATGTTTAATCCTTCTACCGTTTCACGCAATAATACTGTTTTATGTTGAAACATTGCTGTTACCACCTTTATCAGAGTCGATTGTTTTGGATGTTTAAATATGATGTTGGAATGTCTTATTACTCATTGTTTGCACAAGAGACCATTATATATCAAAACCAATCATATTTTCAGCAATTTCGGCAAATGAATCTTCCTGCTCTGTCACATATGTATCCCAAATTGCCTTATCCCATAACTCGATCCGATTTGATACTCCGATAACAACACATTCTTTTTCAAGCTTTGCATATTGCAAAAGCGGTGCTGCCAAATTAATGCGGCCTTGCTTATCGAGCTCGCATTCAACAGCCCCTGAAAAGAAAAACCGAGTGAATGCACGTGCATCTTTTTTTGTTAACGGGAGAGCTTTAAGCTTATCTTCGATCAATTTCCACTCGCTCATTGGATAACCGAACAAACATTGATCAAGTCCTCTTGTGATGACGAAAGTTTCTCCGAGTTCTTCCCGGAACTTGGCAGGAACAATCATGCGGCCTTTTGCATCAATCGTATGATGATATTCACCCATGAACATGTCCGTCGCCCCACTTTCTTTCTCTCAGTCACCACTTCCCCCCACTTCTCCCCACCTCCTATTCTACACGTTCTTTTCATAAAAAAAAACCCTGTATTCCACAGGATTTCAGAAAATCGTTATTTAAATTTTGACAATTTTATGATGATTGTTAAAAGAATAGCGAAGCTGCACGATTTCGTCTAAAAAATTTGGACCGTATTTATTCAAATAGTAGTAAATATTCCACGTTCTCTCCTGAAAACCGTCATTCGGCTTGAGAGATTTCCCGATTCTTGTGAATTTTTCCATTTCCACCCGATGTTTTTGTTGAATCTTCTTGTCGATATGAGAATTCAGTAAATCGAGCTGAGCTTGAATAAAATACGCATTTTTCATTAAAAATGGCTCCAAGCTTTTGTCAATAGTCAAAGCTGACTCACGAAGTTCACGGTGAATCTGTTCAAATTGCTTTTTCGTGTCTTCAATTTTAGGTGACATTCGAGACGGTTCTCTTTTTGACACCCATTCTTCACGCGCTTTTTCAACACCTCGAGTAAAAACATCTTCAATCCCGATCTCCACATCCATCAAGTCTGTTTCAATCGAGCGCTCCAAAATGGTGATGTTCAGTCTTGGAACGACAGGCGGCATTTCAAAATCAAAAACTTGAAAGACTTTCTTCAATTCCGCCCAATAAGTAAGCTCCCCAGGCCCTGCAATAAACGCCAGGGTCGGCAGGATACATTCCTGCATTAATGGTCTTGTGACAACGTTATTGCTCAGTCTTTCGGGACTTTGTTCAGCAAGGTGCCTCAGTTCCTCTTCAGTAAACGTTAATTTATCATCCACTGAATATGTTTTATCTTTTGAACGGCGGAGCAAAGAGCGTTCATGATTTTCATGATGATAAAACAGATTGGCACTGGTCTTTTCTGTTACAATGATCGGCTGATAGCCCGCTGAATTCATAAATTCCTGCTGTGCTTCAAGCGCTTCCGATATTTCTTCATTTTTTCTGATGAACTGCTGGAAAAATGGCGATTCCATTTTTCTTAGGTCAGGATCGGCTGAGTTTATAATAACAAGTCCGTATTCAGAAAACATTTCATATGTAAGTTTTTCAAAAAATTGAGTATACGTTTTTGACGCACTTAATGTGTGTTTCAGACTTTCCATCAGCATGTTTGAATAATCTGTTTCACCGAAGGTTTCAAAAACGGAGCAGATCCAATTCCAGCATTCCTTTTGGTCGAGCTCTTTATGGAAAACAGGAATTTTTTCGGATTGCGTGTCTTTAACCGCTTTCTTTTTTATAACTTGATTTTGCGATACATATAAATGATTGATTTCCGCAAAATCATGGTCCTCGCCTGCAACCCAGAAAATCGGGATGACGGGAACAGACAGCTTTGCTTCCTGCTGCTTTGAAAGGACGAGAATGGAAATAATCTTATGTATTGTATAAAGCGGCCCCGTAAGTAAACCTGCCTGCTGGCCCCCGACAACTACAAGACTGTCCGGCTGTTTAAGACGTTCAATGTTCTCGGTCACTGCATGATTTTCAGGAAAGTGTTTCTGGTGATAGGATAAAAGGTAATCCGATAATTCTTCCCGTGCAAACGTTCTATTTTTTAAATCGTTCATTCTCTTCTCATAGACATCATTATTTGTAATCTGATAATCAAAGTAATCCACCGTATTTAACCTTGCATGAACCAAATCTTCCACAAGGCGGTTCGTGTGGCGAAGGGAGAGTTCAGTAATCTCCATTTGTGTAACTTCCTTTCCGGGTTATGTAAGCTTCCGAGAAGAGTATAGCATTTATTGCTTCGAAAATAAAAAAAGTTTGCCTGAGATTTTACAGATATTCAAGGATTCCGGAAATGATTCCATATACAGTAAGAAACGTTGAGAGCGGCAGCAAAAGTAAAAATGAGAAACGCCAGCATTTTTTAAATGCAATGGCTATTGAAATGGACGATTGCGATCTGATAAGGATAAGCAAACCCGTAAACATGATGAGGAGGCAGACGAAAAATAAGCCGCCGTAAAAAGCAGTTTGTGATAATGTAAGCAATTTGAAATAAATTGAGAATATAAATAAAACCACACCGATGTCCGCAGCAAGCAGCAAGGCTCTTTTTTTGCTGTTTGTCATCATAATCATAAGAAGAAACAGCAGGAAAAAACTAAGCAGCGGAAGTGTAACAGCAAATGCAAAGATACTGATTATAGAATCGATTATAATCATCCTTCCATTCCCCTAATGGCCTGATATAAGAAATGCAGGACAGGAACTTCAAGCTTTTCAGTTTCTGCCTGATTGATTAAGCAGCCAATGATTCCATCAATCTCTGTCTTTCTGCCTTCTTCAATATCTTTCAGCATTGATGACCGATTTTGAGCAGTGTTTCTGCATATGTCCATGACATGCTCCCATTCTTCTTGTCCTTTCTGAAAAGCCAAAACTTTCATTGCTTCATGAAATACACTCTCTGTCATTTTATTAAACATGGGGTTTGAAGCAAGCTCGCCATTTGGGACCCGCAACAAAGCAGTCAGAGGATTTATGCAGGCATTCACAAGCAGTTTCCGGGACATCATTTCCTTCCAGTCTCTTATATATTCAAATGGAAAATACTCCATTTGCATCTCCAGGATAGGCAGCTCTTTTGAACGCTCATCAGGATAAAGTGAGCTGACCTTAATGCATCCCAAACCTGTATGCTTAACACTATTGTCACTCAGTTTTAATGCACCATGCTCTACTGTACCCACAAATATGCGGTGTCCTTTCAGTGTTTGAAGCAAAGGTATATGGGACATGCCATTCTGCAAAAAAAGCACGGTTTTAGGCGGACTCTTTTTCAAGGCATCAAGTATAGAATCCAGCTGATATTGCTTGACCGTTACAATTAGAAGAGGTTCTTTATATGAGGAGTTTTCTTCTGCTCCGAGGTTAATAGATATGTTCTCATGACGTTCCCCGCGCACGAGGGTTATTCCTGCATCGTTGATAAGATCTGCTTGCTCTTTGCGCCTTGTATACAGCGTCACTTCATGGTATTTGCTTAAATACGCGGCACTGAGTAATCCGACTGCTCCTGAACCGATAATTCCTATCTCCATAAGCGCATCCCACCGTTTTCCCTTAATTCTTTTATCATACCAAATATAAGAAGTATTTCCCATATATAACTAGCAGGAAATAAGAAAAGCGGAATCTCCCGTTTAGCGCAGGCAGACAGAAAAGGATCCGCCAGTTAAGGCGCTTTTTGCCAATACTTGCGGATCCGTTCTGGCCGAGGAGCCTGAGCGATTCCGCTCGCCATCGAAGCGCAAAATTTTATACTTTCCTAAAAAATAAGAAAAGCCAGCTCTGAAAGCTGGCTTTTCCACCTGCACTATACCGGATAAACCGGGTGCTTCCGTTCACTGAATGCTAGCTGTTTTGTTTCATATAAAGAGAAGCGGGAAATAAGTTCCTCTCTAAGATCATCTGCGGAAACAATGTCATCCACAATCATTTCAGATGCAAGCTTATAAATGTCGATATTCTCTTTATATTCCTGCTGTTTTTGAAGGACAAATTTCATTCTCTCCTTCGGATCTTCAATTTCATTGATTTTATTTGAATAAATCGCATTAACTGCAGCTTCAGGACCCATAACAGCAATTTGGGCTGTAGGAAGAGCAATCACACAATCCGTTTCAAAAGCCGGTCCTGCCATTGCATAAAGGCCTGCACCGTATGCTTTTCTGACGATAACAGAGATCTTTGGAACCGTAGCAGAGCTCATGGCAGCGATCATCTTAGCGCCATGGCGGATAATTCCCGCTCTTTCTACCTTTGTGCCAATCATGAAGCCCGGCACATCCGCAAGGAATAGCAGCGGAATATGGAACGCATCCGCAAGCTGCATAAACTTAGCGGCTTTGTCTGCTGAATCTACAAATAAAACTCCGCCTTTTACCCGGGGCTGATTAGCAATGACCGCAACAACTTTACCGTCCATCCGGGCAAATCCTGTAATGATTTCCGGTGCGAATAAGCGTTTAATTTCAAAAAAGCTTCCCTCGTCTATAAGAGCGTCGATGCACTCATACATATCAAATGGCGCATTCTGATTTTCCGGAACAATTTCAGACAGCCTTCTGCCCTGCTTTGGAGCAACCGCTTCAACAGGCACCGAAGCATGCTGATAATTTTGCGGAAAGTAAGTTAAGTATCTTCTAGCTTCTAATATGGCGTCTTCTTCTGTTTTTGCAAGAACATCGCCGCATCCGCTTACAGAGCAGTGCATTCTCGCTCCGCCCATTTCTTCAAGGCTGACTTTTTCACCGATGACTTTTTCTGCCATTCGCGGCGAACCCAAATACATGGAGGCATTTCCTTCGACCATGATGACAATATCACAAAATGCCGGGATGTATGCTCCTCCAGCTGCTGAAGGACCAAATAGAAGACAGATTTGCGGAATCATCCCTGACAATTTAACCTGGTTATAAAAGATTTTCCCTGCACCGCGCCGATTTGGGAACATATCAATCTGATCCGTAATTCTCGCTCCGGCTGAATCCACCAGATAGAGCAAGGGAACTTTTAATTTTTCAGCTGTTTCCTGAATGCGGATGATTTTTTCAACCGTTCTTGCCCCCCAAGAGCCGGCTTTGATGGTAGAATCATTTGCCATTACGCAAACGGTTTGGTTATTGATTTTCCCGATGGCCGTAACCACGCCGTCTGATGGCAGGTCGCCTGCCTGGTTATTCGCAAATTTCCCATCCTCTGTGTATTTTCCATTATCAAACAGACGGTTAAGTCTCTCTCTCACAAACAATTTTCCCTGCTGCTGCAGTTTTTCATGATATTTAGGGTGTCCGCCGGCTTCAATTTCAGCTGTCTTTTCTTTAAGGATTTTGACCAATTCATCCGTTTTCAACATTGGAAATACCTCCTTTTTACGCTTTTAAAATAAGTAATACATCGCCCTCGTTAACAAAATCGCCCGTTTCGGCTTTTACTTCCTCCACAACACCATTTTCCGGGCTGTCTAAAGGTATTTCCATTTTCATTGATTCAAGCATGATCACATCTTGTCCTGCCGTTACTTCGTCCCCTGCTGCCACTAATACATTCAATACCGTTCCTGCCATACTTGCTTTAATTTCGATCATGTTATAAATCCTCCATTCTTGATGTGGTGAAACAAATTCTTTCTTTTCAAGTTCCTGCTTATGCGAAAACAGCTGTCTGTAAAAAGGATGTGCTGTATCTTCCGCGGTTAAATTGTTCATTCGATAAAATATTTATAAATAAAGGAAGGTTGGTTTTAATTCCCTCGATTTTCATTTCATTTAAGAATGTCTTTGCTTTTTCAATGGTTTCTTCACGGCTATTGCCGTTTACAATAATTTTTGCCACTAGCGGGTCATAAAAAGGCGTAACTGTATTTCCTTCTTTATAGGCAAGATCCACAACAACACCGTTCATCTCATTAAATGTAAACGCTTTAATTAATCCGGGTGACGGAATGAACTTCACAGGATCTTCTGCGTAAAGCCTGAATTGAATGGAATGGCCGTTTTTCGTAATTTCCTCTTGTGTAAAAGGAAGCGCGTTTCCTGCCGCAGTCTGAATTTGAAGCTCTACAAGATCAAGACCGGTCACACCTTCTGTCACCCTGTGCTCGACTTGCAGTCTAGTATTCATTTCAAGGAAATAAAAGTTTTCTTTATCATCCACAATAAACTCGATCGTTCCTGCGTTTATGTATCCTACATGCTTTGCTGCAGTGACAGCAGCTTCGCACATTTTGGCCCGTGTCTCATCAGACAGGTGCGGGGATGGAGATTCTTCGACCACTTTTTGATTTCTGCGCTGAACAGAACAGTCACGCTCAAACATGTGCACGACATTTCCGTGATGATCTCCAAATAATTGAATTTCAATGTGCCTTGCCTCTGCAATGAATTTTTCTATAAAGACTTCATCATTTCCGAAGTATGCTTTTGCCCTTGTTTTCGTTGAGTCAAAACATTTTATAAGGGCTGCTTCATCGTCACACCGCTGCATGCCGATCCCGCCGCCTCCGCCGCTTGCTTTAAGCATAACCGGATAGCCGATTTCCGCTGCAAAGGAACAGGCGTCCTCAACTGTAGAAATACCTGTAACACTTCCAGGCACGACAGGCACGAGAGCTTCCTTCATCGTTTTTCGCGCTGCAACTTTATCTCCCATTAGAGCCATTGTTTCTGAATGAGGACCAATAAACTTTATGCCCTTTTCTTCTGCTGCCTGGGCAAACTCCGTATTTTCAGATAAGAAACCATAACCCGGATGAATCCCATCCACTTGTTCCGTGACGGCAATATTTAAAATTTCATCCTTTAATAAATAGGACTTCGCTACAGGAGCTTCACCTATTCTAAAGGCATAGTCTGCTTCTTTAACAAATGGCAGCTCAGCATCGGCATCAGAAAAAATGACGACTGTTTCAATCCCCATTTTTTTGCATGTTTGGATAATCCGAAGCGCAATTTCTCCCCGGTTTGCAATTAAAATCTTCTTCAATTTCTCCCCTCCCAAGGTGTAAAAGAATATCCCCACAGAGTACATTTCTTCATAAACTTCAAATTTCCTGCTATAAAATGAAAACGCTCACGAAACTCTTTTCTAATCTTATCTGCGTGGTATAATAAATGTAAGTTTTAAAATGTTGATAAGATTTTGTATTCTTATCTTAAACCTGCATGAATAACAACGATCAGAGGCTGCAAGGGGGAGAAACAATGTTTAAGGTAGAAAAATTGCTTATTAATTATAAAACGTTAGAGGAATTTAAAAAATTTAAAGAATACGGGCTGCAGGAGCTGTCCATGCTGGATGATCTTCAGGATAACATCATCGAAAATGACAGCAATTCTCCATTCTACGGCATTTACTTTGGCGAGAAACTGGTTGCCCGCATGAGCCTTTACCGAGTTGATAAGAAATTCGATGAATATTTTGACCCAAAACAGGATTATTTGGAGCTGTGGAAGCTTGAAGTGCTTCCTGATTATAAGCGCAAAGGCTATGGCACGGCACTTGTTGAATATGCAAAGTCTTACGGTGTTCCGATCAAAACCAATCCAAGAATAAAGTCGGGTGAATTCTGGTCAAGAATGGGATTTGAATCAGTGACATATGACATGGACCGCGATAAAGGAGAAAATCCTCTTGTCTGGTATCCTGAAGGCGTTTCCGAACAAAAAGGAGAATCCGCTTAATAAAACCTGCTCAATACAATAAAAGAATGACCGCAGCGGCGGTCATTCTTTTATTTTTCAGCTCTTTCGAGATTTCCCTTGCGGTCCATCTGAAACTTCACTTTGCGGCTGCGTTCATCGTCTCTCAAAACAGCCATATTTCTTGCGCGTTCCATCATTTCAATCAGCATCATATAATCTTCCTCTACAATCTTAAGATTGCTGTGGATGGTCTCTTTTTCAGCCTGCAGTTTTTCAATTTGCTGCTCAAGATGGGTTACTTTTTTAATAAGTTTTTCATTTTCGCTTTTTAAGTCTGCCGCGCTTCCTGAATTTTCATAGGTTTGCAAAAACGATATCACTTCATGAAAAGTCAGCGGTCCTCCCGCTTCAGGCTGCTGCAATTCAGTTTCGTAAGAGGGCTTAGCCTGTTCTGCTGATTCTTCAGGCTCTTGTTTACGGATTTTCTTGCGCTGCGATTTTGCCATTTCTATCGCTGATTTGTACTGCTTTCTCACATAAGAATTCCAGCGGAAACCGCATGCTGCAGCTGTTCTTGATAACTTTTGCCCAACTTCTTCAAATGCTGCAAGCTGTGTTCCGCCTTCACGAATCTGCCTGAGAACTATTTCAGCAAGCATCAAATCCTCATCCTGAGTCCAAGCATCCTGACGTGTAGTCGTCATATCTATTCCCCCTAATACGCATTTTTTACATACATATGCGCCTGCTAGAATAGATAGACTACCGAGCGTGACAGAAATCACAGGAATACAAGCTGTTTTTTCCCTGTCTACTTTTGAAAGAATTGCCTTACAGCATGAAGATGATCTTCACGTGCCCAAAGCTCTGCACACTGGGCGATTTCTTCTTGCATTCTCTTTTTCAGACCGGAGCTGACCCATTTATTGATCTGAACTTTTTTATACGCTCTTATCACATCAGGATAAGGAATAAGAGACTTTCTTATGTATTCATATGCATCTGTTTCAAATGTATCAGAATGAAAAACACGTGAAGCAAATCCAAGTTCTTTTGCTTTTTGAGCATTCATTCTCTCCCCGCTCGCGAGCATGTATAAAGCTTTATCATGCTGCATTTTTTCAAACAGCATCGTGCTGCCGCCCCAGCCAGTAGTAATCGCTTGATTTCCCTGAATAAATCCTAGTGAAGCTTCTTCATTTACTAGTCTGAAATCAGCAGAAACAGCTAGTTCCATTCCTCCGCCTACAGCCGTTCCATTTATCATAGCGAATGTCGGTACAGGAAGAGTCATAATTCTGTATAACAGATTCCCCATTTTAGAGAGCATATGCAGAGCTTCTTCAGCAGTCGTGATATTCCCGAAAACAGAAAGATCACCGCCTGAACAAAAAGCCTTGCTGCCGCTGCCGGTTATGATTGCCGCAATCAGTCTCTCATCGCCTTCTGCTTCATTCAAAATCGTTTCTAATTCATTCATCACATCATAGTCAATTGCATTTCTGCGTTCCGGCCGGTTAATTTTAATCTCTAATAGTCCGTTTCTCTCGCTTGCTGATACTTTCCCCACTTTTATCCCCCTAATAGAAAAAGATGAATACCTTTTATTTTATAGAAAGGACCGGCCAAGTACTAGAGCGTATTTTTATTAATCTTCATAAAAAGGCTGTTTTCGCACGGATTGTTGTTTTGGTTATAAATGTTGCCCGTTGCTTACCGCCGCAATCCGGTTAAGGGTATAAACATATAATTAAACGACAACAAAAAAAGCGCAAGGATCAGAGATCCTTGCGCTTTTAATGAAGTTATTATTTGCTAACAACTTCTTTTCCTTTGTATGTTCCACATTCTTTACATACACGGTGAGCTAATTTAACTTCACCACAGTTTGGGCATGCTACCATACCAGGCACTTGCAATTTGAAGTGTGTACGACGTAGTCTTTTTCTTGTTTTAGAAGTTCTTCTAAAAGGTACAGCCATTATTCCCACCTCCTTACAGAGTTTCATTAAAACTTTGTGTTTAAAACAGCCTATATATAAGTGCTAAACAATAGCATTAGCTGTCTTGATCATCGAAGAATTTCGATAAGCCTGCAAGTCTCGGGTCAATCTTGTTTTTGTTATCTTCTTCAGAGATAACTTTCCAATCTTTTCCCTCTTGCGGGGCAGCCTGATCATTTCCTTCAACAGAATCGCTAAAAACCTGCATCGGTACTTCCAAAAGTATGTTTTCTTTAATAACAGGTATTAAGTCAACGATATCTTCTTGAACGTGATGGACATCTTCCTCCATCTCGAAGTCGGCATTCGGTTTTAATAAAAACGTTTCAGTTGTATGAATTTCGAACGGAAATGGAACATCCACTAGCGTTCTTGCACAAGGGAGAATCATCGTGCCAGTCAGCGTCAAATGAAAAGTTGCTTTAGAAGAGCCAAGATCTGCTCTGCCTTTTACTAAAACAGGTGAAATTTCACGTATTTCAGAAAGCGCGCCTTTCATATCTGTCAATTGGACGGTTTCATCAATTTGCAATCCCTTGTTTTGCAGTTGGTTCAGTTGATTAATAGACCATTTCATATGGTATCACCTCAAGGCAACAAAGGTAATTATAGCTTTCGCAATAATATTTGTCAATATTTTTTCTTTACAGTGTTTAGTATACATGAATATTGTTTTAATGCAAAATGTTCACGCTGATTTTAAAGGTCTTTCAGCCTTTTTTTTGCAGAAACTTGACTTCATGAGCCCCACGTTTCATGATTTAATTAGAAAAATAATGAAAAAAAATAAATCAGGGAGGAATGTTCTTGAAAGCAGTCGGGTTAGTAGTTGAATATAATCCATTTCATAATGGACATCTCTATCACCTTCAGGCTTCCAAAGAAAAATCTGAAGCAGATACAGTCATCGCCGTAATGAGCGGCCATTTTCTGCAGCGAGGCGAGCCTGCACTTGTCTCAAAATGGAGCCGGGCGAAAATGGCCCTGCAGCAGGGAGCTGATCTGGTCGTTGAACTTCCATATGCATTTGCGACCCAAAAAGCAGAAATTTTCGCAGATGGCGCCATCTCCATATTGGAAGCGTTAAAATGCCATTCCGTTTGCTTTGGAAGTGAAAATGGAGAGATCACGCCTTTCCTTGAGACGGCTAAAACACTTGCAGAACGTGATTCAGACTATCAGGATGCTATAAAGTATTATATGAAACAGGGAATAAGTTATCCAAGTGCCCAGACAAAGGCCTATCAATCACTGGACACAGGCGGACATACACTTGATTTATCGATGCCGAATAATATTTTAGGTTATCAATATGTAAAAGCTATTCAGAAACAGGGATCTGCCATTTCCCCGATCACGATTAAACGGACATCAGCAGGCTACCATGATGAAGAATTTAATGAAACCCCTATTGCAAGTGCGACGAGCATACGCAAGGCCATTTTTTCAGAAGAAAACAAAGATATTCAATCTTTTGTACCTGAAACCACCTGGGACAATCTAAAGACGTATAAACATGATTTTGACACCTTTCATCAATGGGAAGATTACTTTGGATTTCTTAAATATACAATCTGCACAATGACGCATGATGAGCTGAAGCAGATTTATGAAGTTGAAGAAGGCCTTGAAAACCGGGTGAAATCTCTCATTCATCAGGCTGCATCATTTAAGGGTTTTATGGAGCAGCTGAAAACAAAACGGTACACATGGACAAGACTTCAGCGTCTTTGCCTTCATATTTTAACAAGAACCACCAAAGATCAAATGAAGCTTGATGAAACAGGAGCCCCTTATTTGAGGCTGCTGGGCATGTCTTCGCAGGGGAGGGCTTATTTAAACGGCATAAAGAAAACGGTCGATAAACCAATCGTTTCAACTTTGTCTGCATTCAGCCACCCGCTGCTTGATCTGGATATAAAAGCAGCATCAGTCTATGCCATGGCTTTCCCTGAACCGATGCGCTCTCAATTTATGCTCAGCGAATATTCCACAAGACCTATTCAATATAACGAAGCAGAAAACCTGTTTTTGTAGGCTGCTGCAAATAAAAAGTGACTTCTCGATGAAGTCACTTTTTTTATTTTTCTTTTAATTTTTTCAGATAAGCCACCGCATCATCGAATGTGTCAATCGGCACAATTTTCATATCCGTGTCAATCTCTTCGGCCGTTGCAGCTGCTTCTTTATAATTGGAGGCAGCGATGCCATTTTGATTCGGCGCAAAAAAGATCTCTGCTCCCGATTTATCCGCTGCTACAATTTTCTGTGATATCCCGCCAATTGGGCCAACTGTTCCTTTTTCATCAATCGTTCCTGTGCCTGCAATATGATAGCCTTTTGTATAATCTTCCTTTGTCAGCTGATTATAAATTTCAAGTGTCATCATTAATCCTGCAGATGGTCCTCCAATATTGCTTGTATCAAGCGAAATGTCAGGCTCGGTTAATAGTTCTCTGTCAGTGACAAGAGAGATTCCGATGCCGACTTTGTTTTTGTTATCCGGAAACTGGGCCGCTGTTATTTCGGTTTTGCCTTCTTTTCCAGTGCGGTCATATGTAATATCTATCTTATCGCCTTTTTTCTTTTGGCTGACATATGCTATAAATTCTTCTGCTGTTTTAAATTCTTTCCCGTCGACTCTAAAAATACGGTCTCCGGTTTTAAGCTTGCCTTCTGACGGCATCCCTTCAACAACCTGCATGACATAGATGCCGTGGAACTTGTAGTCCACTTTTTTGCCTGCCTTTTCATACGCTAATGAAACAGCAGATTCCTGAGAAGATTCCATCATATGCATTTGTCTATTTAAATAATCATCATCCGATTCACCTTCCTGAACGACATCTTCAAGCGGCAAAAGCTCATGATAAGGAAGGACATTTGCGAGGACGTAAGAAAATAGATTTGCCCTTCCAAAACCGACGGTTGTCAGCGAAAAACTGCCTTCTTCATCATATCCGCCATCCACTTCTATAATCGGTTCAAGCTCAGTTGCCATGCCCGGCTTTGTTACATAATAAGGGAGTTTAATAAAATTCAGGACCGCAGCGAGGATTACCCCTATTAAAATGGCTCTGACTACTTTGTTATTCTTCATCTTGCTGTGACCCCTTCCAACTCTCAATCAGCTCTTTTATTTCGCTTACATGCTTTTTTGCTTCGTTTTCACCGATCTCAATGATTTCTTTTATGTTTTTAAAAGCTCTTGAACTATATTGCTCTACATGCGGCCGTATCATAATATCCGAGGCAATTTTGCGGTGATGGACAAGCTCATCCTGCATAATGTCAAGGCTCTGAAGAATGACATCAAAAATGGACGTGATTTCTTCCGTCTTTTTTACATGAGAAACATCTACAGCTATGACAAGATCTGCGCCCATCTCTTTAACTACCGAAACAGGAATCCGGTCAATCACCCCGCCGTCAATGAGAAGCTTTCCATCTATTTTTTCAGGAACAAAAATACCGGGAATCGCAATGCTTGCCCGAACTGCATCTGCAACTGGCCCTTTTGTAAAGACCACTTTTTTTCCTTCGTATAAATCTGTCGCAACAATAGACAGCGGAATATCCAAGTCTTCAATATGCTTGCCTCTTGTGAAGACCTTGATAAAATCCTTTACGCGGTTCCCTGCAATAAAACCCATTTTAGGCACTGTAAAATCCAAATAATATTTGCGTTTAAATAATGTAGCTAGCTTATATAAATGCTCAAATCCGAGCCCTGTCGCATAAAAACTGCCGACCAATGCACCCATGCTGCTTCCTGCAATCATGCTGACCTGAATACCCTCTTCACTTAATACCTTCAATACTCCGAGATGAGCAAAACCGCGTGCTCCGCCGGATCCCAAGGCGAGACCAATTTTAGGTTCTCTTTTCAAAGAGATGCCTCCTCTAATGTCAATTCATCCGTTAGTCAATTCTATGGTCTAAAATGGTCCCCTATTCTCGTATATTGAACTATCAAAGAGTGTACAACCCTGCAGGAAAGATTGACTATATTTTATCATTATCCGCTTTAAAAAGTATAGAAAGAAGCAAGAGGGGGACATATTTTGAACGCAGCTAAATTAAAAACACTTCTGCTGGGATTTTTATTGATCATCCTGGCATTTGCTATGATTATCAGCCCCAAAGTTTCCTTTACTGCTTCTAAAGCAGGGCTTGAGCTTTGGTGGGGTGTCGTTTTCCCGTCTTTGCTGCCCTTTTTCATCCTTTCCCATCTGCTGATCGGATTTGGAATTGTCAGGTTCATTGGTGTGCTTTTAGAACCGGTCATGAGACCCCTGTTTAAAGTTCCAGGCATTGGAGGATTTGTCTGGGCAATGGGATGGGCATCGGGCTCCCCTGCAGGCGCAAAGCTGACGGCAGAGATGCGGAAAAAAAATCAGCTGACTGCTATTGAAGCTGAGAGGCTTGTATCCTTTACGAATTCTTCTAATCCATTATTTATTTTCGGAGCCGTCGCCATTGGATTTTTCAGCAATCAGGCTCTTGGCCTGCTTCTCGCTGCTGCCCATTATACCGGAAATCTGGCTGTTGGTCTGACCATGAGATTTCACGGACGCGAACAGAATAAACCGTTAAAAACAGACTACAAAAGACCGTCAATAAGAGAAGCTTTCAGACAGATGCACCAGACCCGGATTGATGAGACAAGGCCTATCGGAAAAATGCTTGGCGATGCTGTTCTCTCATCAATCCAAACCCTGCTTATGGTGGGCGGATTCATCATTTTATTTTCTGTATTAAATAAACTATTATCCCTATTATCGATCACGGATTTTATTGCTGTCGCATTCTCTCTATTCCTTGGACTTTTTAAATTGTCTGCTGAACTCAGCGTTCCGCTTGTATCAGGCATGTTTGAGATGACACTCGGCAGCAAGCTTGCAAGTGCAGCAGGTGCCGACCTGCTGCAAAAAGCGATTGTGACAAGCTTCATGCTTGGCTTCAGCGGTCTGTCTATTCAGGCTCAGGTTGCAAGCATTCTTGCAGAGACAGACATCCGTTTTCGTCCGTTTTTTATCGCGCGAATTCTGCAGGGAGTCTACGCCGCCTTCTTTGCATGGATCTTCTGGAAGCCTGTCTATTTGGAGCTCTCCGGCTCAAATGTATCTGTTCTGCCGGTTTTTCTCACAGAGGATACTCCTGTTCTTCTAGCGTCCATCTGGAGCCTGTTAACTGAAATTGGGCCGATGATCACGATCGTCTCTTTGCTTGTATACATTTTCATATATGCAGGCAGAGTCTTTTCAAGGAATTAGATTAAGCAAGCTGAGGCAAAAATGGAAGATCAGCGGATTTACAGCATTCACCAACCAAATTATTCGGTTTTTTATTTTTTATCCCCATATAAAAAAGTGACCCCATAGAACGCATTCACGTCCAAAGGTCACTCTTTTTCATCGGTTAAATTTCTGTTTTAACGCATTTTCAACTGCTTTAGGAACAAGTTCCGAAATATCGCCGCGGTATTTGGCCACTTCTTTTACGATACTCGAGCTTAAAAATGAATATTGGTTGTTCGTCATCATGAATAACGTTTCTACGTTTGGATCAAGCACCCTGTTCATGGAGGTAATCTGCATTTCATATTCAAAATCAGAAACCGCACGCAGCCCTCTCAAAATCGTGCTTGCATTCTTGCTGTTTGCATACTCAATTAAAAGACCTTTAAAGGATTCTACCACAACATTCGGCATATCCTTTGTTACTTCCATTAAGAGCTCACAGCGCTCATCCACATTAAACAATGGGTTTTTTGATGAATTATTCAGCACACAAACATACACCTTATCAAATACTTTTGCCCCGCGTTTAATAATATCCAAATGTCCGTACGTCACAGGATCAAAGCTCCCCGGACAAACAGCAATGCTTGCCATTTTACTCCCCCGTCCCTTGTTCTTTATATATATAGATGGACACAGCACTAATGCCGTATGATTCATAGCGGGTGAGCTTATAGGATCCAATCTCATCCGGCAATGTAATCCCGGCATCATGTTCAGCCACGATAATGCCTCCATCTTCCACTAAACGAAAAGAATCAATCAATTCGATAAGCGCTTTCAATTTTTGTTGCTTGTACGGAGGATCCAAAAAGATCAACTTGAAGGACAGCTCTCTTTTCGCAATGGCTTTTAACGCTCTCTCCGCATCATTGCGGTAGACCTCTGCCTGACTTTGAAAATGACAGGCTTCTAAATTTTTATGTATGGTTGCAACTGCTTTCGCTTCCCGGTCGACAAAGATGCATTTATCAATTCCTCTGCTTAAAGCTTCGATTCCAAGACCGCCGCTTCCCCCAAACAAATCGACTGCAAGCCCCCCGTCAAAATAAGGGCCAATAATATTAAAGATAGATTCTTTCACTTTATCAGTTGTTGGGCGTGTCGACATGCCCGGCACCGCTTTTAATGGCCGCCCTTTACAGCTGCCTGATACTACTCTCATCTTTCTCACCACTGTTATTTTGTCTTTGCTGCTAGAAATTAGCCTGTTTTATCGTATCATAGAGCGTGGACAGAGACAATATTGAAAAGCGGAGCCTTACTCTCTCCACCATGCTGGAATCAGGATTTCGCCTGCATGGTGCAGCTTCTTTTCTGCGGCCATTGTTCATAAGGTGTCCGAAAACTAAAAAGACAATTAAAATAACTGGTTCAGCCACCTTTATCAACCTGTCATGGGCTCATTGTCAGTATACTTACTTAAGAGTTGAAGTCCGCCAACTAAAAAAACCCCGCAGGAAACCTGCAGGGTCCTTCTAATCCAAAAAAAGCGGACTTTTTTTGGGCAGAAGGCAAAGGGAGAGGAGAAACCGGAGGAAGAACTTATGGGGAAACGTAAGTCTTCTCCGCGGTTGGCAACAACATCTTCGATTCGATGTTGTTACTATACATTATCCACCAATAGAGTTCACACTATACATTTCTATAAACTTTTTTCTTGATAAAAATAAGACATCATCTATCTAACTGAATTTAAACATGTTACATTATGATGAGAAAGAAAGAACAGGAGGAATTCAGTTTGATACAGCGCTTTATCGAGCTTGGAGCCGGCTATTCGGATCTGTATGAATTAATCGAAACCACACAGGCGAATGCTCATCGTGTCTCAAGATTTTTAATACTTAATACAACGATTAACGAAAGAAAAATGTCATCTTTTGCAGTCACAATGAACCCGACTGACCCTGGTCAATTCCAGGCGATCTACCTGTGCCTTGAAGGCATTCCCGCAGGAGAAAGCAAACGCCGTGAATTATTTGAAGAGCTTGCAAAAAAACTTGACAAATCTATTATAGAGCTTGACGTAAAATCTTCTGATCAATTTGCCGAAAAAGAATTGTATTTTCAATACCTCACAGGGATTTTGAGAATGAACCGGTATTTGCCGCCTTGGCAATAAGAAATGCGGAATCACCCGTTTAGCTCCGACAGCCAGAAAAGGATCCGGCAGTAAAGGCGCTTTTTGCCTTTACTGCCGGATCCGTTCTGGCCGAGGAGTTGGGTGATGGAGCTGGACAATAACGAAAAGCGGAGCCGACTGTTTAGCCCCGACAGACAGATAAGAATCCGGCAGTGAAGGCGCTTTTTGCCTTTGCTGACGGATTTGTTCTGGCCGAGGGGTTAGGAGGCGGAGCTAGACAATAACGAAAAGCGGAATGGCCGTTTAGCTCCGACTGACGTATCCGTTCTGGCCGAGGAGTTGGGTGATGGAGCTGGACAATAACGAAAAGCGGAGCCGACTGTTTAGCCCAGGCATGACAGATAAGAATCCGGCAGTGAAGGCGCTTTTTGCCTTTGCTGACGGATTTGTTCTGGCCGAGGGGTTAGGAGGCGGAGCTAGACAATACGAAAGCGGAACCGCCCGTTTAGCCGATTTTTCTATTTTTTTAGCTAATTTATATTAATTAGGAGAATGCTTTTTTTCATTTAGCCTACATTTAAAGATTCAGCTGCTTTTCTTTGCATCTAGAATTTTCTTCTGTTTTATAGCCTATACATCTCCCTTTTCAGCCAATCTGCTGCTCAAACTTTGGTCCATTTCTCATGCATAAAAACGTTTTACTCCTGCAGTCAAACTATAAAAGCTGCCAGCCAAAATTCCTCAATCTGAATATAAGAAAAAGCGCAGCCCCAAACAGGATTGCGCTTTTCTTCTAAAGACCAAGTTTATAGTCATATTCTTTTGCTTTATCGATTTTCGATTCGAATTCCAATTTAAGAAAGGGCTTATATGACGGTTCAGCGTGCTTTACAAATGAAAAGGATGATACCTTCTCTATTGTGTGTTCAACATGTTCCATGTCACAATATAAGACAACATACTTTAATTTTTTGGATACGTAATGGATGTTCCCGAATTTACGGAGCATTTTAATTTGCTTTAAGGAATGCATCCAGATGATAATGCCTTGACGCTTATCAAACATCATAAATAATCTCCCTTTTTATATTCTCCACTTGAAGTGTACCAATTTTCTATTTTTTTTACAATACGCACCTTGAAAACCTTTCTGCAAAAGGAGCTGAATGCTTTGAACCTGAGCCAGACTGTCCAATTATTTTTAGATAGAATGAATGCAGATGAAACACTTTCATGCTGGATAAAAAAATCTGCCGGCATTCCGTTTCTCTATGTTCAGGCAAATTCCGCAGGATCACTTGCTCACATTAAGCTCAAGATTGAGAAAGAGTCCCGTTATGCAATGAAGGGGAAACGGCTTACGTTTGAATGCATCTTTGTCAGAGAAGACACGAAATTATATGTATTTAGGCACCGGTTTTATGTGCCTCAGGAAAAAATGTTCTGCTGCGGCAATTTGTGCGAGGACTGTATCCGTCTTAAAAAAGGAACTTAAAAAACGAGGACTGGCCTCGTTTTTTAAGATGCTTTACAGCCGCATCCCCCGCCTGAGCCGCATCCTCCCCCACAGCTTGATCCGGCATCGAAAAACGGATTGCCTGTGGGCACTTTGATATTCTGTGAAACGGCTCTGCCGAGTTCAATGCTTATTTCATCCAGCAGCGATTGAAGCTCTTTCTCTGCCTTTTTAAAAGCAATTACTGCGTCATGAAGGTCAAGCTCACGCTTTGCTTCCCTCATGGCCTTGGTGATTTCCTTATAATCTGGATGATATTTGCCGAAACGCTGGACATCTTCGTATAAGTCCTTGATTTCTACAAATTTGGCGATCACCTTTTGTGCAGATTTATCTTTGTTTAATGTATTTAAAGTGCGGCGATAGTCTTCCGCAATTTCTGACTCAACAACTAACGATCCAAGAAGCTCAGCTTCGTCGATTAAATTGACGCTTTCTATAGTAGCAAACATAGACGCATCACCTCCAGCTATATTTTAACATGTTTTTGCCGGAATGGTAAATGCAAGCGTCTCACTGGACCGTAACATTCCACGTTTTTTTTAAATGATATTTCGAAGAATCATTGTGCAATAGTTCAAGGGAAATCGTATGTGTTCCTGTTTTTAAACCTTTTATAATAAATGCTGCTGTATGTATTTCATCCGTTTTTTTTCCGTCAACATACAGGTTCATGTATCCTTCACCATTTATTTTTTTCCCGCGCTCATCTGAAAAAGTGAAATTTGGGACAAAGCACTCTATGTAAACATTTTGCCCTTTAATATGATGATTGACATAAAGCTGTCTTCCTGTCTGAGCACCCGCTTCAATTGCATCCTTTTTTGCAATGCTGATTTCCATCGGAACGGCATCTCCCTCTGGACGGGGTTTTTCATTTGTGCAGGCTGTAAGAGATACGAGAAATAAAATCAGCACCATAAAGTGTTTTATCAATGACAACGCCTCCTTATGGAGGTAGTTTCACCAGTTTTATACCAAATATGTTTTCAGCCAAATAAAAAAAGAAAGTCATGGCGGCGACTTTCTTCCTAGTCAGTCCTGCTGTCTCATCGACTGAAACATTCCAAGCATCATGGATGCCATCTGCACTGAATTTGAAAATTGAGCTACTTTATGCGGAATGGTTTTTTGATAATAATTCATCATCGCAAGCTTCATGGATTCTGTATCTTGAGGATTTCTGGCGAGCTTTCTGTACCAATGGGGCTGTTCACGCAAAAATTTTTTTAATTCATTGTCTGCTGCAATCATTTCCTGAATTTCTTTTCTCATGCTGTCGCTCCTGCTTAATCTTTCCTGAAGGAAAAGGGATTGCTTGGTGTTTTCGACTGGTTAGATGATGAGCCTTTTGTAAGCCCAAAGGTTGAAAATAAGTTTTGTATGGATGAAATGGTGTTGTTCATGTTGTACAAATGCTGATTCATTTGATTGGCATCCATGCTTTTTACAGCCGTCATCATCCTGGACATAAAATCAGACTTCTTTTCTGCTGCAGTTTCCGCCTCATCTGCATCATCTCTGTACTTTTTCCATGAAACATCATTTTCTCCAAGCAAATACCAGTCTTCAAATAATTCCTGCCATTTTTTCTCGCCTTTTCTGACTTCAGTAATCAATTTAGGGTGTTTTTTAACAAATTCTTTAAATTGTCCAATTGAAGGATGTTCTTTTTTTTCTGTCATTAGCTGATCACCTCTGCTTACCTTCGCCTACTATATTTTATTGGATCGTCTAAAAACGGTTCGCCCATTTTTGCCCTTTTACCATGCTGCACAGATTTTTAATAAAATCCTGATTGCACAATATTTGGGAGGACTGATAAGATGAAGTGGAGAATAGAAAGGATTGGGTGAGAGATGGAACAGGAAGAACTGATGCGCTTATTGGCGGAATTAAATGAAGAAGATGCTCCCGTTTTAAAGCTGTTTCTTGAAGGCCTGAAAAAGAAAGCAAGTAAAGAAAATGGATCATACATAGGTGCATTGCTGCATGCACAAGGTGAATATTCCGAAAATCAATTTATATTAACCATCCCCAACACGGCAATTATTCAAAACTCCCTGAATATCGTACATGGAGGAATTACCGCTACACTGCTTGATTCTGCAATGGGATCACTTGTACATCACGTTTTGCCTGAGCACCTTGCTGCCGTTACTTCTGAAATGAAAATAAATTATGTTGCTCCCGGAATTGGCACGGAACTGAAATGTATAGCCTCTCTAATCCATAAAGGCAGCAAAACGGTCGTGACTGAGGGAAAAGTCTTCCGTGATGACGGCAAATTGATGGCACATTGTACAGCAAGCTTTTTTATTATCGATCGTCCTAAACGATAAGTAAGGAGATAGAAATGTTTCCTTTTTTTAAAAAGACATGTTATTTCTGCAAGAAAAAATCCAAGAACACAGAAACTTATATTGGTGATAAACAGGCTAAAATTCAAGTTTGTCACCTTTGTAAGGGCTATGCTGAGAGACGTGCGTATAAAAAAGCATAGACTGGCCTGCATTCTTAAACGAAGCAAAAAGACACCCGCTTGGATGTCTTTTTTTGTTGTGATTATCATTCATTAAGCGGCCTGATAAAATTTTGGGTATAGTAGAGCTCATTTACACCTACACCGAGCCTTGTAAAATCTGGATTTAAAAGCGTATCACGGTGGCCCTTGCTGTTCAGCCAGCCTTCAACAGCCGCTATACCATCAATATATTGGGCTGCAATGTTTTCACCGGCCATCTGATAAGCTACATCCCCTTCTTTTAAACGGTCTGCAAGCGACCCCTCGGTTGGCGATTCATGTGAAAAATAGTCATTGGAAAGCATATCATTGCTGTGCAAAAAGGCTACCTCTGAGGTCATCTGATCCCACTCTACAGGAGGAACATCGTGCCGGCTGCGAATAATATTTGTAAGATCGAGAATTTGATTTTCTGCTCCCTTTTCTACAGCCTTCCATTCTTCTGCGTTAAGCTGCTTAGGCTGAATCAGTTCTCCGCGGTAAACAACTTCATAAGGACGCTGCTTTACCAGCGTTTCTTCATCTAAAGCTCTGATGCTTGAAAGCTCGCCATCAAATTTATCTAAATAAAGCTGAACATACACATTGCCCATTTTTACGATCGGCCTTGTGTTCATATCCTCTTCTGACATTTCAAATCGATAGGAATTGCCGTCAAAATCAATGGAGATACTGGAAGAAATCGAATTAGTCTTAAAAACCTCTCCAACAGGCTGCCCAAGTTTATAAGGCTTTACATTCACCTCAGGGCCGATGGCATATACCGTGACGACTTTATCATCAAGCACTCCCACCTGAAGGTACTGCTGATCGTTCTGGTTATAAATCCACCATTCATAGTCATAGGATGAAGGATCTTTCCTTGCAGGTTCCCCAAGTGTTTTAAGGATCTCTCCCGAAGATTTTCCAACAAAAGAAAGAACGCCTGAATCCGGCATATTTAATTCTTCGTTTGATTCATTTGCGATTTGTTCATTTTCATCTATTTGTTTGATCGGTTCTTTATTTCCATATTGAATAAAAAGAATATAAGTAATAAAAATAATCATCAATAAAAAAATGGTTTTTAATATACTGCTCAGCTTAAATCCCTCCAGGTGACTCATTTCTACCATTATATGAACCATTAGATTCATTATACTACTAAACAGTATTTCACAATATTGGCAGATAGTATATCCTTTTATAGGTCATTTAATCAAAATTAGCAGCATTTTTCAAATAAGATGTTCCATTTAAACTTTTTTCAAGTTCTATTTCCATCCGGAGTAAAGTCCCTTCCACTTAAATGGCTGTTCAGAAAGTCTGTTTTCGCATAATTATTGTTCTAGTTTATAAAAGTTGTCCGTTCTTTTCCGCTCCACTTAAAGTTTGTAACATGGAATGTAATAACCACAAAGTTTATGAAATGAGCCTATAGAAAAAATCAGACAGGATTTTTCCTGCCTGATTCCTTTTAGAGACTTATTGGACAATCCTTTTACAGCTTATTGAAGCTGATGATCATCCTTTTCAGAAATTGTCGTTAATGCAGAGCCTGCCTGCTGATCTGTCAATTGATTTAAGGACAGATCCCCAAGTGAAACCATTCCAACGATATGTCCATCTTCTACAACAGGAAGCCTTCTGATCTGATGCTCTGCCATGAGCTGTGCTGCTTCATCTGCAGATGCATCCGGACTGATTGTGCACAAGTGATCGCTCATCACTTTTGTCACTTGATAAGATCCAGGATGTTTTTCTGCAATCCCTCTAACAACTAAATCACGATCCGTTATCATCCCGAGCAATTGATCGTTCTCAATGATCGGAATGGATCCCACGTTCCATTCTTTCATTTTGACCGCTACTTCGTACACATTATCAAGCGGCGTGCATGCCTGGATGTCATTAGACATAATATCTCGAACCTTCTGCATAAAAAACCCTCCTTGAAAGTAAATAGAATCATCATTCTGCTGAAATAGTTTGGCCTAAAAAAAGATAAAGATGTAAATTATCAGGTAAAGATTGAAAGTTCCATGCATTCGTACTATGATTGAAGTGGAGTTCATTAAAGCGCTTTACTAATGAAAATGCCGTTATAAGGTTTTAGGAGGGAATACATAATGAAATTGGAAAACACTGGACTGGATGGTTTGACAGTAGAATTAGCAAGGCTTGATGAAATTATGGATGAACTTGGCATCGTCCGGGCTGGTCAGTGGGATTATGAACGTGTTACATACGATCGTAAATTCGAAAACAAAGGTGAAACATTTTATCTGCGCATCCCTGGATATGCAGTAGAAGGCGATATTGGCGCAAAGCATGCAGTTGTTAAATTAATGACACCTCTTCTCGGCAAGCACTATTATCCGCACGGAGTAGAATACGGCGAAGGCGAAACGTTTCCAAATGCCGTTTTAAGTACAAGCCAGAAGCTGCTTAAACAGCTAAAAGAAGAAGTAGGCCGCATCGTATAAAGATTTTCATGCAAAAGCATAAACTGCTTTTGCTTTTTTATTTGATCCTTTTATTAAATCCCTTCATACGCCTCATACTGAGAATGATATTTTCATAAAATTTTAAAAAACCTATCTGCACACCGTACTTTCGTACTATAATTTAAGGAGAACCATTGAAAGGAGCAAGGGATTGTCTACTATACTTAATAAGCGAAATTTCCTCATTATTCTATCTGTTATTGTGATTGGGCTGATCATCTATTTTCTTCTGCCCATATCGATTCCCTTGATTATGGCATTTATTACTGCGTTATTATTGGAACCTCTCGTAAAGCTTTTCCAAAACCGTGTTAAGCTGAAACGGAAAATGGCTGTGCTCGTGACTTTTTTGATCTTTCTGTTCACCATTACCATCAGCGGTTACTTTATCACAACTAAAGTAGTAGGCGAAGCCATTCGGACAATTGAAAATGCACCAAGCTACATAAACGAAATTACGATAGCCTGGAACAATATTGAAAAAAGGATTACAAACTCAGCAAAGGACCTTCCGCCGGAGTTTGTAAATGAAATCAGCAATCAGGTAGAAGAATTTCTTGAAAAAACAAAAGCCGATCTTGCAAGCTCTGTAAATATAGACAATGTCAAAAGCATATTTACAAACATTCCTAATTATATGGTAAACATGCTGGTTTTCTTGATTGCCTTATTCCTGTTTATGCTTGAGCTGCCAAACCTGAAAGTCCGAATGTATGGACACATGACGGAAAATACTGCTCAAAAAGTGAACTTTATGATTACTCGCATGTCATATGTCATTTTCGGCTTTGCAAAAGCACAGTTTTTAGTCAGCATTATTATTTTCGTTGCTTCCTTTATCGGACTGCTGCTGATAGCCCCCGAAATTGCGCTTGTTATGTCCATTATCATTTGGATAATTGATGTGATCCCAATCATAGGATCTATCATTATTATGGGCCCCTGGACACTTTATCATCTCATTTCAGGCGATCCAGTGCTTGCGACTAAGCTTGGAATTCTGACAGCTGTTCTTTTAATTATCAGACGAACCATAGAACCTAAAGTAATGGGCAGCCATATTGGATTATCTCCTCTCGCAACGCTCATCTCGATGTATCTTGGTTTAAAACTGTTTGGTGTCCTTGGTTTTTTCATCGGCCCAATGATTTTAATTGTGTATAATTCCGCAAGAGAAGCTGGCATAATCCGATTTAATTTTAAATTTTAAAAAATGAAAGAGGCTGGGACAAATGGTTTTCAGCCAAAGAAAAATCCGAACTATTATGTGAAATTCCAACTTGAATTTCGTTTTAGTTCGGATTTTTTCTTTGGCTCTTTTCATAAATATATTTGCTACAGTTCTAAATGTTAGAACCCTTAAGTGGATTGTAGCGGAAGGAACTTGACTCCTGCGGGAAATAGAGCAAAATGGGAGACCCCACAGGCAACGCCGAGGAGGCTCCCATGCTCCCCGCGGAAAGCAAGTTCCTGGAGCGGAAAGGAACGGGCATTATTTATCATGAAAAACAACAATTTATGTGAAAATAGCTCTTTCTTTTAATGATTTTCGCACTATTCAATGTTCGGCTTTCAATGTTCCAGTCTCTTTTTAAATGCGATCCATGCAAATAGATTTTTTCGAGTGAAGCATTTGCTTCAGCAAATCTAGATCATCTTCCGGTCCCTGAATCAGATCTGCGTCATAGAGCGAAGCTGCTTTCATATACCTGAACAAAACAGCGGTTAAAATGGCTATATCCATCTGCAGACCTCGTTTTGGAGGATGAGAACAGGCACTTCCTTGAGATGCCTTCTGAAAGTGAGTGATCTTGCCCTTTTTTATAAGATAAGTTCCGCTGTTCCAGTCTGCAAAGGAATCATGGATGTGCAAAAAAAGCGGCTTTTCGGCAGGAGCTACCATATATTGCTCTAAAAAAGATTTGACATTAATGATCCTCCCCATAATGGAAGGTTTAACCTTCGATAGAATAAAAGGGTTTTTCAATAAAAACGAAAAATGATCCTGTTCATATGTACGCCAAATCAGTTCTTCAAATTTCAATCCTTTCTGGCAGAGAAAAGTCCAAAGTGATTTTTTTGCTGTGTCATTGAGGGCTATGCATTCATCGATATACAGCTTTTGGTTTTCGAGCCTGCAAATCAAGTATCCATCTGCACTCCCCTCCTTAAGGAAGTGAACAAAAACAAAATGATTTTCATTTAATATCTCTTTTTTCCACCATTCTTCCGATCTGACTAACAAACCATTATTCTCTTTGCTGAAACAATCATAAACTACTTGCAGAAACGGCAAAGCAAGAATCCCGCTGAGCTCTTTGACATTACAGCTCCCGCTAAACGACCGGAGAGGAAGATCTTCTTTCCTTATCGTCCACTGCTTTTCATTTGAAATGAGTTCCCAGCCGAATTTTCTGTAATAAGGTATGGAAAAAGGATGCAGATATGAAATGGAATAGCCGCGGTGTTTCATCCATACTAAAGCTTCAAATAGAAGCTTGTCCATATCATGCTTGCGCCGCTTTTCCGGCAACACACAAATAGATGACAGTCCTCCCATCTTCACTTTTCCCCCAGAAAAATAGATGTTTTGATCCAGGATGTGTACTTTAGCAATCAGCTTCTCACATTCAAAGTCACCAAGTATACACTCACTCTGGAGGCGATTTATTTTTGTGCAATCGTTCTTTAATGAGAATTGTGATAAAAGGGCAACCTCTTCATAATCACTCTTTTCTGCTCTACGAATCATATGGTATTCCTCTCATCTAGGCTTTCTTTTTGAGTTCCCAGGATAAAAAAACGTCCTCTTTTTTTGTGCAGATCATACCGAGTTTTTCAAAAAGGCGAATGGATTTTTTATTATGATCGATGCATTCCATACTGATTTGAATGACCGATTTTTCACTTGTCAGCCATTCAATGACAGCTTCAATCGCTTCAAATGTTAAACTTTCTTCATCTTCGGCCTCGTGGATGTTGTAGCATAGTTCCACACAGCCATGCTCATCCGGCATGCCCTGCAGAAATAAGTCTCCTACAATTCTCTTTTCATGATACAAAATAATCAGCCAAAGTCCCCAGCCGTATTCTTTTTCATTCCTCTCCAGTCTTTCTATATAGAGCGGGAGCATTCCTTTGACGGCAGTTGAAGGCCAAGTAACAGGTATTCCAATCGGGGAGCGGCTTTCCAGTTCTTTTCTGTGAAAGACTAAAGATTTTGCAATATCTAAAGAACAGGGGATAATCAGCAGCCGATCTGTTACAATTTCAATCATCTTACAGTCACTCCCTTTCGTAAACCGTCTGATACTTTCATTTTATGGCCATTCTGTGCGTCCTATACTTAAAGAAAAAAAGAAACAAAAAAGATGTTATAGAATGATCCATTCCATAACACCTTTCGCGTCTCACTAAAACCCTAAAATCGCTTTGAATACAGAGGTCGTCTCTCCGCCTTTATACTGAATATACAGCAGATAATAGACAGCCACGCCGGTAATGGCGGTAAAAAACCAAATAACGCTTGTAACCGGACCTGATTTTCTGTGCTTTGACAGATTGTTTTTATAGCCTGAAATCAAGGTGATAATGCCAAATATTGCACCTATTGTAGCTAAAGTAATATGAAAAATCAGGAAAACAGTATAATAGACTTTAATGTTGTCTGGTCCGCCGAATGCAGTGTTCCCTACAAAGACAGTTCTCGAGGCATATACTAAAAAGAAGATAACCGCAAAAACAGCTGCGGTAAGCATGGCCTTCTGATGGGCTTCTATTTTGCGCTGCTTTATTAAATACCAGCCAACAGCAACAGAAACTGCACTTAAAACAATAAAGGCTGTACTAATAGTAGGTAAAATAGGTACATTCATTTTTGCAGCTCCTAAAAATAAAAATTATAGATTGATAAGCAGAAAATTAGAGCGAAAGTTATTTAATCGGCTGCGGAGTAAATCTTTTTCTTTCCTCAAGATCATCACGCTCTCTCTCCTGACGGGCCCATTTGAAGAAAATAATCCCAAGTAGGGTTCCATAAACAAACTCCTGGATAATTTTCATCATGATGCCTCCAAGCTGCTGATCTTCAACAAGAGGCAATGTATTAAACATTTCCGGACCAGTCAAATTCAGTCCTGACAGCATACTTGCCGGGACGCAGAGTTCCAGGGCTCTGGCCCATGCGCTTGGATCTGAATACGTAGAATAAAGCGAAGTATCAGCAAATATGATAAGAGCACAAGCTGGCGTCAGCAGCATTCCATTGGCGAATATGTATCCGATTTTCTTAATTCCGCCAAGCTCTCTCCATTCAGGCAATTCATTCAGCAATGGCCACCACATCAGCATTGCTGTAATGAAAATTAAAATCGTTACGGAAGCATGCAGGACATGATCTGTTTTCACAGCATCAAATACAAGCGGAATATGATAGATTGAAAAAATCCCATTGAAGACTATCAAGGCTATCAGCGGTTTAGACAGAAATGAAACGATTTGCTTCACTCCCTGTCTGTAAATCATCGCTCTCCACATCCAGACCGGAATGCCATAGATAATCAGAGGCGGTATCAGCAAATATAAAAGGGCCATTTGTGTCATATGTGCACTGAACATTAAATGTCCCATTAAATCCAGCGGACTGCCTTTTACAGCATATAAAAGAATCATGCTGCCTGCAAAAAGTGCCTTCTGTTTGAACGGGACAGGCTGGCTATCATGAAATCGATTTCGAAGAGGTCCGATTAATAGAAAATAAATGCCAAGAATGACCGCAACAAACAGGAAAAAATAAGGGCTCCACATTGCTCTAAAACCAAACATTTCTAAATTTAACAATGAGTTCATCTCCTATTTCTGCTATAACTCCTGCAAACTATTATACACCTTCAATGAAGCGCTATCAATGAACGTTCTATGACATTAGAAAAGCCCAGGAACATAAACTTGAAATTCCCGAACCGGGCAGGAAACGGCCGCTCATTTGATTTGCAGTCTGCTGCCTTACTTTTCAGCAAATAAAAAAACCGGCTGAGGATTCAGCCGGTTTTAGGATTACCACCAAATGATTGTAACAAATGCCAGTACTGTCAAAAATGCTACACCAATTCCTGAGTAAAGGAAAAGCGCAGGCACTTCATGGCCTTTATGGCTCATATGCATAAAGTAGTAAAGCTGGAAAATAACCTGTATAACAGCAAGCAAAAGGATAAACGGAATTTTAAACCATTCTGCAATGCCATCATAGCCAATTGCTACAAATGCAATGACTGTAAGGAAAATCATTAATGCAAATGTAACAACCTGAAATTTCATATCTTCTTTATTTTTCTTGCGGCGATATGCAAGATCTACTTTTGGGTTTCCTGAGTTTTGATTAGCTGCCATCAGTTTATCCCACCATTCCCATTAAGTATACAACCGTGAAAATGAACACCCATACAACGTCAATGAAATGCCAGTATAAACTTGCAACGTAGTATTTTGGTGCGTTGTATAAGTTGAGTCCTCTTTTTGCATTGCGGACCATCAATGTCGTAATCCACAGAAGACCGAATGCCACGTGGGCACCGTGAGTTCCAACAAGCGTGTAAAAGGCAGAACCAAGTGCACTGCTTGTCATTGTGAAATGAAATTCGTGAATATAATGATTAAACTCATAAATTTCAAGGGCAAGGAAGCCTGCTCCTAAAAGCACCGTGATTCCCATCCAAAGCTGCATCTTTTTAAACTGAAAGTTCTTCATGTGATACATCGCATATACACTTGTAAGCGAACTTGTCAAAAGAAGCATTGTTGCTGCAAATACAAGTGGAAGTTCAAACATTTCCTGTGTAGTTGCACCGCCGTTATTTGAATCTCTTAAAGCTAAAAACGTAGCAAACAGAGAAGCAAACAGGACCGTCTCTCCCCCAAGGAAAAGCCAGAATCCTAAAAATTTATTTTTGCCTTCAAGGGTCGCCTTTTCAGGTGAGGCAGGGAACGTTTCAGCTGTTAATTTTTCCTCAACATGCATTATGCCTTAACCCCCTTATCGTTATCATCATTCATTAAATCTTCTTTGTGAATATGATAACCGTGATCATCAATGATTGAACGAAGGAACATACACCCAAGCGTAATTAAGAATCCGATAATAATAACCGGAACTCCCCATGCATAATCTGCATGATACAATAATCCGAATGCTGCAACAAACAATCCAAAAGACATGATCAGCGGCAGGATGGAACCGTTAGGCATATGGATGTCTCCAAGCGGTTCTGCAGGAGTCATGCCTTTGTTGCCTTCCATTCTTTCAACCCACAAAGCGTCAAGACCGCGGACAAGCGGTGTTTGTTTAAAGTTATATTCTGGTGCAGGTGATGATACAGCCCATTCCAGGTTGCGTCCATCTCCCCAAGCATCTCCTGCTGCTTTTTCTCCTTTAATTGAAGAAATAACGATATTGTAAATCAATACGATTGTTCCTGCAGCCATCAAGAAGGCACCAGCCGTACTGATCAGGTTCCCCGTTTCAAGTCCCTGTCCAGGAAGGAAAGTGAAAATGCGTCGCGGCATCCCCATCAATCCAAGGAAATGCTGGATAAAGAACGTTAAATGGAATCCGGTAAAGAACAATACGAAAGTTACAACACCAAGTTTTTCGCCAAGCATTCTGCCGAACATTTTCGGCCACCAGTAGTGCAGGCCTGCGAATAATCCCATAACAACTCCGCCTACGATAACATAGTGGAAATGGGCAACTACGAAATAGGTATCATGATACTGATAATCTGTCGGTGCAGCTGCAAGCATGATTCCTGTTACTCCGCCCATAACGAACGTCGGAATGAATGCAACAGACCAGATCATCGGCACTGTAAAGCGGATGCTCCCGCCCCACATTGTAAACATCCAGTTGAAGATTTTAATACCTGTCGGAACGGCAATGGCCATTGTGGCTACTGCGAAAATCGCATTTGCGATTGGGCCAAGGCCAGTTGTGAACATGTGATGCGCCCACACCATGAATCCTAAAAATCCGATTAATACTGTAGCAAATACCATTGACGAATATCCAAATAATCGCTTTTTCGAGAAATGCGGCAGAACATCTGAGAAAATCCCGAAAGCCGGAAGAATTAAGATGTAAACCTCAGGATGTCCGAAAATCCAGAATAAATGCTCCCAGATAATCGTATTTCCTCCAAGCTCCGGAACAAAGAATCCAGTGCCAAATACACGGTCAAACATCATAATTGCTAAACCAACTGTAAGCGGCGGAAAAGCAAATAAGATAAGTGCTGAAGCTACAAAAGTTGTCCAAGTGAACAACGGCATGCGCATGTAAGTCATACCAGGTGCACGCATGTTAATGATTGTTGCGAGGAAGTTAATACCCGCAATCAGTGTACCAAATCCTGATATCTGAAGTCCCAGCAAATAGAAATCTACTCCATGGCCAGGCGAGTTCAGTGCAAGTGAAGCGTAATTCGTCCAGCCTGCATCAGGTGCTCCATCTAAAAACCAGCTCAGGTTCAGGAAAAGTCCTCCAAAGAAGAACAGCCAAAAACCGAGTGAGTTTAAAAATGGAAATGCAACGTCACGAGCTCCAATCTGAATCGGTACAACCGCATTCATAAAACCGAAGATGAGCGGCATGGCTGCAAGGAAAATCATGGTCGTGCCATGCATAGTTAAAATCTCGTTGTAAAGGCCGGCTGCGATAAAATCGTTATTTGGCACAGCGAGCTGAATTCTTATAAGCATCGCTTCTAATCCACCTACGAGGAAGAAGAAGCCGCCGGAAATCAGGTAAAGGATGGCGATTTTTTTATGGTCTACTGTTGTTAAATAGTCCCATAGAACAGCGCCGAACCCTTTTTTCTGAGTTAACGTACTCACAGTGTTACCTCCCTTTTATTCTGCTGAGACATCTTACTTCGTTTCGACTTTTAAGCCGCTTAAGTATTCAGTAAGTGCATCAAGTTCCTCATCATTCAGCTCAGGATACGTTTTTGTCATCTTGTTTCCTGGTTTGTACTGTTCAGGATCTTTCAGCCAGTTTCTGATATTTTCTTTATCATGAGGCAGAATGCCCGCTACCCTGGTGCGCTCTCCGAAGTTAGCTAAGTTTGGAGCTGTTCTAGCCTGTTCAGGACGCTCATCCACAGGTGTCACAGCATGACAGCCGATGCAGCTTTTTCCTGGAATAACTTTTCTCCCTGTTTAGCTAAGTCTGAAGATGCAACTGCTTTTGCACCTTTCATTTCTTCAAGCCATTGATCAAATTCTTCACGGGATTTTGTTTTTACTTTAAAATCCATTAAAGCATGTGAAGGGCCGCAGAGCTCTGCACACTTCCCGTAAAAATATTCACCTGCTTCTTCTGAACGCTTGCTGTCAAAATTAAGCCAGAACTGATTTATGTTTTCTGTGTTTGTATCCATTTTGCCGCCTGCTGAAGGAATCCAGAATGAATGCTTAACATCAGAAGCAATCAGATTAAAGTAAACCCTTTCATCTGTTGGAACAACTAAATCCTGGCTCGTGATAACCCCTTGATCAGGATATTCGAATTCCCACCAGTAAAGATTCGCTCTGACATTAATGACAACCGCATCTTCAGGTTTGCGGTCCTTTTTGTCCATTGGTTTCACATCTGCAAGTTCAAATGTAGCAGATACTACTGGAACCGCTAACACAAGTAGTAAAAGAATAGGAATAACAGTCCAAATGATTTCAAGTTTATGACTTCCCTCTACTTGCTCAGGAATTTTATTTTCCTCACCTTTGCGCTGTCTGAATTTCAGAACTACATAAATGAAGATCACAGTTACGACTGCGATTACAATGACCATGATGAGCGTACTCAGCACCATTAATGAGTACTGCATATCCGCAACTTCACCAGCTGGTTGAAGAGCGGAAAGATATGGTTCACCACAGCCGGCTAAGACAAGTGTCAACATTGCAAAGATGGCAACGAGACGTAATTTTGTCAGCCTCTTTTCCATAGCTAAATCAAACCCCTCTTTCAGTAAATTAATTCCCGCAATATCACAGGAATTGATAATTCCTTCTATGTAAATTCCTAAAAGAAAGAATTCCTAACCTAGTTGATCGTGAAAAGTACCATCGCCACAAAAAGGATCGTTAAGTAATTCAGTGAATAAATAAACATCCACTTTGCCCATTTCAGATCATCTCTCATTTTCATGCCTGACAAAGCAAGCACAAGCCAGCCGATATTTAAAGCGGTTGCCAGAATGATGAAAGAAACCCCAAGCTGAAATAAGTAAAACGGCAAAGGCAGAAGACAGATCACCCAAACCATCATTTGCCTTTTTGTAATGGCAAAACCATGAACCACCGGCAGCATCGGAATGCCTGCAGCCCGGTATTCTTCCACTCTTTTCATTGCAAGAGCAAGAAAATGCGGCGGCTGCCATATGAACATGATCATAAACAATACCCAAGCTGTCACACTCAGGTCTGCATCGATTGCAGCCCAGCCGATAAGGGGTGGAACTGCACCCGATACACTGCCTACAACAGTATTCAGTGTATAGTGGCGTTTTGTCCACATTGTATATAAAAAGACGTATGTAATTACGCCGATCAACCCGATTAACGTAGCCGTTACAGTTGTCATCAGCAAAAGAATAAAGCCGAACGTAAGCAATAAAATACCAATCCACAAAGCTTGAATTGGGTTCATTTTCCCAGTAACTGTCGGTCTCATTTTCGTTCTTTCCATGATATGATCTATATCACGGTCGTAAAAATTATTGATTGCACAAGAACCAGCAATAATTAAAGCTGAACCAAGTAAAACAAATAAAACACTATCTATATTCTGCAGGAAGCTTTGTCCTGTAAAATGCAATGCCAGCCACAGCCCCGTGAAGGTAGTAATCATGTTAGAATTGACAATGCCCATCTTTATAAGACTCAGGAAGTCTTTAAGAGCTGTCGTTTCGTGGATTTCTTCAGGCCGGGTTCCGCTTAGATGTGTTTCAGATAAGGTCCTTGAATCAGGCACGTTTTATAGACCTCCTTTTTCATTCTGCTTCTAATAAAAAGAATCAGCTGTATGATGGAAACTTTCTATATCATACTAAATAAAACAATATTTACAAAATGCTTCCTTCTTGATATTAAACCATAATCAGCAAAAGTTTTGTGAACAAATTATGAAGAAGTTATGTCGAAATTGTGAAGCAGATGAGCAGCGCAGGTTAATTAATTGAAAAGCTGTCCATTCACTGATACTCTAAAAAATGATGGCATAACTTTTTGACCACGATAACATTCTATCATAACTATTAGGAATTTTTTATAGATTATGGAATCTTTTGCGAAAAAAACATCTGCGAAAGAGTCACCCATATAATTCCTTTTTAATGTGCCTGTTTTCCTACTATAATAAACAGAAATGGTATCCGTCATATTTTTGTTGCCTGATCGGCTGAGGCTGGAGCTGTTATTTCACGCGCACAAGCCCGTTTTTTGTCGATTTAGATAAATCTCATCATTACGAATAAGAAGGTGAACATCTTGCAGAGAGCATTAAAAGGTTTAGGCGTGCTCACATCTATTGTTATGCTTCTCGTACTCTTAGGAGGAGCTTTGGTTACAAAAACAGAATCTGGAGCAGGATGCGGCGATTCTTGGCCGCTGTGCCACGGCGAACTGATTCCGTCTGAGATTACCCCGGAGCTTGTTATTGAGCTCAGTCACCGGGTTGTCAGCGGACTAGCAGGGATTCTTGTCCTTCTTTTAGCTGTTTCATCATGGATTATGATTGGACATAAACGCGAGACAAAATTTCTTGCAGGTTTATCATTCTTTTTCCTGATTCTGCAGGCATTAATTGGAGCCGCAGCAGTTAAATGGGGACAGTCAGATGCCGTTCTTGCGCTCCATTTCGGCATATCGCTCATATCATTTGCTTCTGTTCTGCTTCTTACTTTGCTTATCTTCGAAGTAGATAAGAAGTTTGATACAGAATCCTTGATTATTGATAAAAGAATGAAGTTTCATATGATCGGCATTATCTCTTACTGCTATCTAGTTGTGTATACAGGTGCATTTGTAAGACATAAAGAAGCAAGTCTTGCATGTCCCAACTGGCCAATGTGCAGCAACAGGCCATATGGTCTTCCGGCTACTCTTCATGAGTGGATTCAGATGGGCCACAGATTTGCCGCCGCTTTAATCTTTATCTGGGTGGCAATAGCTGCCTACAAAGCATTTAAATACTATAAACATCAAAAAATCGTTTATTACGGCTGGATGATTGCTTTTGCCCTTATTTCCATGCAAGTAGTGTCCGGGGCGCTTGTCGTGCTGACGGGTTTAAATTTAGCTGTCGCACTCGCCCATGCATTAATTATCTCTTGCCTTTTCGGGGTTCTCAGCTACTTCATCCTGCTTATCAGCAGAAACAAAATAAACCGTCAGGCACAATTGAATAAAGAAAATAAAAAAGTAATCTAAATTGAGGGATTCTTCTATCCCTCAAATAGTATGACGAAGCCAGCCATCCTCTTTCGGCTGGCTTTTTTGATTAAATGTTATCTCTAGAATTATCGAGAGCCTATGACTCCCATAAACCCATCCACCGCCAGGTTTGCCTTCTAAAAGAGCTGATTTGATTCCACTTTTCTCACCTTTTACTGGTGAAGTGTCCTCATAGACCTGCTTTGATTCCTTTTTTCTCTCCTTTTCTAGGTGAAGTGTCCTTATAGCACCGCTTTGATTCCACTTTCCTCACTTTTTCCTGTTGAAGTGTCCTCATTGCATCGCTTTGATTCCACTTTTCTCACCTTTTGCTGGTGAAGTGTCCTCATTGCACCGCTTTGATTCCACTTTTATCACTTTCTCTAGATGAAGTGTCCTCATTGCATCGCTTTGATTCCACTTTCCTCTCCTTTTCCTGATGAAGTGTCCTCATAGACCTGCTTTGATTCCACTTTCCTCTCCTTTTCCTGATGAAGTGTCCTCATAGACCTGCTTTGATTCCACTTTCCTCTCCTTTTCCTGTTGAAGTGTCCTCATTGCATCGCTTTGATTCCTCTATTCTCATCTACTCTTGATGAAGTGTCCTTATACCACGGCTTTGATTTCACCAACAAAAAAGCACACCAAGCGGTATGCGAATTTACTGTTTTATAAAATTTATTAAACTTTCAGCGCGCGTCCCTTTCTTACATGTCCTTAAACATTTCAATCGCTTTTTTCCTTTGCTCGCTGTGTTCAACTGTAGGCTCAGGATAGTCCTCACCGATCCTGCAATTCGTCCGTTTCTGCTGATCATCGTTCATTTTCCATGGTTCGTGAATGAACTGGGCATCGACATCTTTTAGCTCGGGTACATATTTCCGGATGAATTCTCCATCAGGATCGAATCTTTTCGACTGTGTGACCGGATTAAACACTCTGAAATAAGGCACGGCATCTGTTCCGACTGAAGCGGCCCACTGCCAGCCGCCAATGTTGGATCCCGCCTCATAATCTACTAGCTTTTTCGCAAAATATTCTTCTCCCAGGCGCCAGTCGAGCAGATAATCCTTCGTTAAAAAAGAGGCAGTAATCATCCTTAACCGGTTATGCATCCATCCTTCAGCGTTCAGCTGCCTCATTCCCGCATCTACAATTGGATATCCGGTCTTACCGTCGCACCAGGCTTTTAACCGCTCGTTATTTCTGCTCCAATTTATTTTGTGATACCGTTCATCCGCCTCTTCAACGGCACTGTTTGGGAATTGGACATAGACCATATTATAAAAATCCCTCCAGGCAAGTTCTTTTATAAAGGTTTCCTTGCCGCTGTCCTGATCTCCCTCAATCTGTGAGATATAATGGTAAACCGTTCTTGGAGAAATGGCTCCAGTTTTTAAATACCTGGAAAGCGTGCTTGTCCCGTTTACAGCGGGAAGATCCCGTTTTTTATGATAATCCTCTAATCTATCGGAAGTGAAGCTTTTTAACGTTTTTAAAGCAGCTGCTTCTCCTATGTCCTCTCGCTTTTCAAAATCTCCTGCTATTTCTTCAAGCTCGCGGCTTCCATCTGCTGTTAATTTTTCAAACCTGCAGGCGCGTTCAGCAAGGGTCTTTAAATTTATTTGGAGAGGCATGCTCTTATCAAGCTTTCTCCACGCCCTGTAATAAGGAGTAAAGACTTTATAAAACTCTCTATTCTGCTTTTTCACTTCCAGTGCGCCGTGAAGAAAATGATCCTGGAATGTATAGGCTTTTCGATTTTTATCATGAATGAGCTTCATGACCTCATCATCGCGTTTTTTTCCATAGCCTGTTTCATCTTCATTGAAAAAGAACATCTCAATCTCGGGAATGTTATCTAGTAAAGAAGTAAAGACCTTATCTGTCTCTCCTGATAAAAGGTGAAACGCAATGTTCTTACTCTCACACTCTTTCATAAATAAAGATAATGTCTGGAAGAAATACTGATGCCGCATATCTATGCTGTCACTCAAAAAGTGAGGATTCATCTGAAAAAACAATAACAATCTTGCATCATTCTTTTCTGCCCACTTCATCGCATTTGAAAGAGCTGTATGATCCTGCAGCCTTAAATCCCTGCGAAACCAAACTGCCGCTGTTTTCATAGTTTATTCACCTCATTCTAGATTGTATCCAGCTCAATTCAATTATGAAAGAATGGATGGGTTTTTGTATGCTTATCCAAATGCACATTAAGCCGAAACAGAAAAAAACAGCCCGGAGGCTGTCTTTTAATGACTGATTTCAATTAATAAATCACCAGTTTGAATGGCTTCACCGTTTGATACATGAATATCCTTGATCGTTCCTGAGAATGGAGCCTGAACGGTTGTTTCCATTTTCATTGCTTCAGTCAGGAGCAAATGATCGCCCTTGCTGACTTTTTCGCCTTTTTCAACTAAAACCTTGATGACCGTGCCAGGCATTGTGGCTCCGATATGATCTTTGTTGCCTTTATCTGCTTTCATTTTCGCTGTGATTGTCGCTTTAATGTTTTCATCACGGATAATGACCTCGCGCGGCTGGCCGTTTAATTCAAAATAAACGACGCGTGTTCCGTCCGGCTGAGGCTCTCCAATTGAAACCAGTTTTACGATCAGCGTTTTCCCCTGTTCGATTTCAACTTCAATTTCTTCTCCAAGTCTCATTCCATATAAGAATGTTGGTGTATCAAGAACCGAAATATCCCCGAACTGTTCAAATGTCTTTGCATAGTCCATAAACACTTTTGGATAAAGTGCATGAGCGATCGCATCAAAGCTTGTCACTTGTCTATTTAAGCTTTGGAACAGCTCTTCTTTCAATGCGCTAAAGTTGACCGGCTCTAGCAATTCACCAGGTCTGACCGAAATCGGCTCGCGGCCTTTCAAGATAATACGCTGAAGTTCTTTCGGAAAACCGCCGTGAGGCTGACCAAGATATCCTTCAAATAATTCTACAACGGAATCCGGGAAATCAAGCGTTTCTCCGCGCTCATATATATCATCTTCGATTAAATTATTTTGAACCATGAAGAGGGCCATGTCGCCGACTACTTTCGAAGAAGGCGTTACCTTGACTAAATCTCCAAACATATCATTTACGCGGCGGTACATCTCTTTTACTTCGTTCCAGCGGTCATCCAGTCCAACAGCTTTTGCCTGCTGCTGAAGATTGCTGTATTGTCCGCCGGGCATTTCATGCATGTACACTTCCGAATGAGGCGAATTCATGCCGCTCTCAAAATCCTGATAATAGTGGCGCACGCCTTCCCAATATTGAGACAGTTCTTCTAATGCTTCAATATCAGCTTTTGGCCGGTGGTCCATTCCTTGCAGGGCATGATAGAGAGAATTTGCGCTCGGCTGTGAAGTTAAGCCGGACATAGAGCTTACAGCTACATCCACAACGTCGACTCCAGCTTCGATCGCTTTGGCGTATGTGAAAATACCATTTCCGCTCGTATCATGTGTGTGAAGATGAATTGGAATGGAAATCGTTTCTTTTAAAGCAGAAATCAGATCATAAGCAGCCTGAGGCTTAAGCAAGCCTGCCATATCTTTAATTCCCAGGATGTGAGAACCTGATTCTTCCAGTTCTTTAGCCAGATTTTTATAATATTCCAGATTATATTTCCGGCGGGAAGGATCTAAAATATCTCCGGTATAGCAAATCGCCGCCTCGGCAATTTTATTTGATTTTCTGACAGCTTCAATTGCAGGGCGCATTCCTTCAACCCAGTTCAGGCTGTCGAAAATACGGAAAACATCTATTCCTGCATAAGAAGACTTTTCTACAAACTCTTCAATGACATTATCCGGATAATTTTTATAGCCCACTGCGTTAGATGCACGAAGAAGCATTTGCAGCAGGATATTTGGAACTTGCTTTCTGACTGTGAGCAGTCTGTCCCAAGGATCTTCTTTTAAGAAGCGGTATGCTACATCAAATGTTGCTCCGCCCCACATTTCAAGTGAAAATAAATTAGGAAGAAGCCTTGCAGTAGGTTCCGCGATATGTTTGATGTCATTCGTTCTTAAGCGTGTTGCCAGAAGTGATTGATGAGCGTCGCGGAATGTTGTATCTGTTAACAGCACTTCATTCTGTTCTTTCAGCCATCTCACAAGACCTTCCGGACCCTGCTCGTCAAGGATCTGCTTTGTTCCGCTTGGAATCGGTTCGGAAAGTTTCACTTTTGGAATGTAGAGCTTATCGAAAACCGGCTTCTTTTTCTTTTCAATGCCCGGAAAGCCATTAACTGTTACATTTCCAATGTAGGAAAGCATTTTTGTTCCGCGGTCTTTTTTCTTTGAAAATACGAACAGCTCTGGTGATGAATCAATGAAAGATGTATCGTATTCACCTGACATGAATTTCTCATGTTTAATCACATTTTCTAAAAAAGGAATGTTGGTTTTAATCCCTCTGATCCTGAATTCCCTTAAGTTTCGGATCATTTTTGCGGCAGCCTGCTCAAACGTAAGCGCCTGAGTTGAAAGCTTAACCAGCAGTGAATCATAATGCGGCGTAATAACAGCTCCCTGGAATCCGTTTCCGGCATCAAGCCTTACTCCGAAGCCGCCTCCCGAACGGTATGCCATGATCTTGCCAGTATCCGGCATGAAGTTATTCAATGGATCTTCTGTTGTAACCCTTGATTGAATGGCATAGCCCGTTACCCTGATTTGATCCTGTGGCGGTATGCCAATTTTTTTGCCATGAAGAGGATAGCCTTCTGCAACCATTATTTGAGTCTGAACAATATCAATTCCTGTGACCATTTCGGTAATTGTATGCTCTACTTGAACACGCGGGTTAACTTCAATGAAGTAAAACTCACCATTGGCAACTAAGAATTCCACTGTTCCAGCATTCACATATTCAACTTTGTTCATCAGCTTAACGGCTGCATCACAAATGTCTTGTCTTAATTTTTCATCTACAGAAACACTTGGAGCGACCTCGACCACTTTTTGATGACGTCTTTGCACGGAACAATCACGTTCAAACAAATGAATGATATTTCCGTGTTCATCACCAATAATTTGCACTTCAATGTGCTTAGGATTTTCAATTAGTTTTTCAACGTATACTTCATCGTTGCCAAATGCAGCTTTTGCTTCTGATTTGGCACGTTCATAGGATTCTTTAACAGCTGCAGCGCTGCGCACAATCCTCATGCCGCGTCCGCCGCCTCCAAGTGAAGCCTTAATAATGAAAGGATAGCCATTTTCGCGGCCAAAATCTACAACATCCTCTAAGCTTTGCACAGGTCCGCTGCTGCCCGGAATGACCGGAATATCTGCAAGCTCTGCCTGCTTTCTTGCTTTCACTTTGTCCCCAAACATGTCAAGATGGTTAGATTTAGGGCCAATAAAAATAATTCCCTCTTCTTCGCATCTTCTTGCAAAATGAATATTCTCGGATAAAAATCCGTAGCCGGGATGAATGGCATCCACTTGATTGGCTTTAGCAATTTCAATAATGCCATCGATATCTAAATAAGCATCGATCGGTTTTTTCCCTTCGCCTACTATGTATGCTTCATCTGCTTTGTAACGGTGAAACGAGCCTGAATCTTCTTTAGAATAGATAGCCACTGTCCGGATATTAAGCTCCGTGCAGGCACGGAACACACGGATGGCAATTTCACCTCGGTTTGCTACAAGTATTTTCTGAATGTTTTTCTGCGACATAGGAATCCCCCTTAAGCTTCATCAGTTGCACTACTAAAAGTATAACACATTTATAATTAGTATAACACTTTTATTCTATTGAAATGGTACCGTATTACTATGTGTTTCACTTACCGGCTTTTGTTCAGTCTTCTGATAAGTCGCCCGGTATTTAATAAACATTGATATATTAATGAGAAGCCCCATTGAAAGCATTAACAGAATCATTGAGGAGCCTCCGTAGCTTATAAATGGAAGAGTAACTCCGGTAATTGGCAGCAGCCCTGTTAGTCCGCCAACGTTAATAGCTGTCTGGATTCCAATCATGCTTGAAATGCCAATAGCGAGCAGTGTGCCAAATGCATCTTCACAGTTTCTTGCAATGTGAAAGCCTTTCAGCACGATAAAAGCAAGAAGGATCAGGACAAACGCTACTCCTAAAATCCCCAGCTCTTCAGAAATGATCGCCAGAATAAAATCTGTGTGCGATTCAGGCAAATAGCCGTATTTTTGTACGCTTTCCCCGAGGCCAAGCCCCGTCAGTCCGCCTGAACCAATGGCGTAATAAGAATTTATTAAGTGAAACCCTGAGTCTTTCGCATCTCCGAATGGATCCATAAATCCGACAAAACGGCTGACCCGCTCCGCTGTAAAGATCTTGTCCCATTTCAGCAAAACAAGCGGACTGATTGCAGCAAGACCTGCAAGACCCAGGATAATGAGCTTAAAGATGTTCTTCATGCCCAAACCTGAACATAAGACCATCGAAAGAGCGATCATCCCAATGATTGATGCCGAGCCTATATCCGGCTGCAGAATAATCAATACACAGATAAATCCTGTAAAAATAATCGGAGGCAGCACGCCTCTTCCAAAATGATCAATATATGATTGTTTTTTTTCGTACACAGCTGCAAGGTACAAGATAACGCTCAGTTTCACAAATTCTGCCGGCTGCACTTTAAAGCCGAACAGGGAGAACCAGCTTCTGGCACCGCCTGCAACGGAACCAAATACGAAAATAGCAAGGAGCATCAGGATGGACAGCATGACTACCCCCCTGATAAAGAAAGGACTTAAATAAGCTCTGTAAGGAAAGAACATAGTAGCCAAAAGGACTATAAACCCTATTGCTATAAAAATTGCCTGCCTCTGAAAAAAGTGATCGCTTGTATATCCCCACCTGGCAACCGCAGAAATCATACTTGAGCTGTACACCATGACCAAACCAAATCCGCATAAGAGAATCACAGCAAGTATGAGTGAATAATCATATGATTTAAGAATTTTTTTTATCATTTTATCGCTTCCTATCGTGACTTGTTGCTGCATTCTGGATGATTTTATTTTCCTAGTTAGAAATTCGAGATTAAAGCGCAAATTCCTTCCATTATGTTTTCATCTTCTGAACGCACGCCTTATGGTAACCCGGCAAACGTGCGTAAACAAGTTATAAAAGTATGTAGGTCTTTTGTTCTGGTATATAAACCTGCTAAAAAAGGCTGTTTTCGTTCAGACGTTTATTACATAGATATATGACTGGCGAGCTTTATAAAAAAACTCAAACTGTCTAATTAAACAGTTTGAGTTTTATTGTTATTTCTTTGTGAACGCCTCGTGCAATGCTGACATTTCTCTTTCGAGTGTGTCTAGGATAGCTTTGCCTTCCCGCTCATCAATCAGATTCAGCCTTACGGCAAAATCAATTTCTCTCGACAGTCCAAACATTTGTGTATCTAAAACCTCTTCATAAAGAGGACATTGAGGCATCGTCAAATTGTCCATTTGGACTTGAATCAGCTTCGTAATTTTATCAGCATCTGCCTTTAAGAGCGCAAGTGCTTTTTCTCGATGATCAATCGCAATCTCAGACGCCAATTGAACCCCTCCGTTCCCGAGCGATTACCCTAATCTATCTATTAATATTATAGGGAAAACAGTAAAAAATCAAGAAAAAACAAGGTGTTATTCATAACTGAACTTGTTCCCGCACAAAGCTTCATCAGAAAATGCTTAATTCATACTTTTCAGACAAAAGATGAAGCAGTTTTATACCCGCAATACTGTTCCCTTTTTTATCAAGAGAAGGGCCAAAAATTCCGATTCCAAAATGATAGGGCACGATGCCCATAATACCTCCGGACACTCCGCTTTTAGCAGGGATTCCCACTTTTATTGCAAACTCTCCAGAAGCATTGTACATGCCGCATGTCACCATAAACGTTTTGCAGATTCGCGCAATATCTTTGGGGATGATTTGTTTTTCTGTTTGAGGATGTCTGCCGTCCAGAGCGAAGACTGCCCCGATTTTCGCAAGGTCGAGACTGTGCATTTCTACAGCACATTGCTTTGAATATAAATCAATTAAATCCTCTACATCACCATCAATGATGCCGTCTTTTTTCATAAAATAACAAAGAGACCTGTTCAGCCAGGCGTTTTCAAATTCAGATGAAGCGATCTCATGACAGACTTTAATCTCCTTATTGAAGGTTAATTCTTTTGTAAAAGCTAAAAAGCGGGATAGTTTTTCTTCCTTGTCAGATCCCTTGATCATATTTGTAACAGCAAGTGCGCCTGCATTAATCATCGGATTCAGCGGCCGCTGATTTTCATGAGTTTCAAGCTTGACGATTGAATTAAACGGATCTCCCGTCGGTTCCATGCCCACTTTATCAAATACATAGGATTCCCCATGATCCATCAGTACAAGAGCAAGCGTCAGCACCTTTGATATGCTTTGCAAGGTAAAGCTTTTTTCAATATCCCCAGCTGACATACATGTATTTTCAACATGATAAATCGCAACGGATAAATCACCTTGATCTGCTTCTCCTAGTGCAGGAATATAGTCAGCAATCTTGCCTTCCTTCGTCACTTCCCTTGCAATGCTGACAAGCTCCGCCAATTCTTCACTGGTTTGACATGGCATGGTTGTTCACCTCTTCATTCAGTATGAGGTGTTAGTTTGCCCAAAAACTGTCATGCCGATGTCCCCCATGACAAATTCACAGAAAGCGCTTATACTTTTAAAGAAAGGACGTGTAGCAATGGATTCAATCATTTTGATAAAAGGAAATATTGCCTTTCCAATTACACTGGATCCCGGCGTATGGATATTTGATGACAGAAAAGTCGATCTGACTGTTTATTTTGATGAAAACAAAAAAGAACGGAACGAACTGGAAGAGTACACTAAGGCAGTCTCAAAACACTGGGATCAGGAAATCCGTGAAGGAGCAAAGCTCCCGGAAAACAAAAATAATAAACGAACGGAAAAAGAACGAATCTTGAATGGGACGTTTGGTATTCCATTTCTTCCATTCCTTAAAAATGCGGAGCCTGCTGAAGCAGCAGAATATGCTGTTTTTAAAACCGGGCAAGGAGACGTAAGAATGTCTCTTGAGGAAGCCTCTGCCCTCATACTCGGATTCAGTAAAAATGGTAAACCCCTTACTGACGAAGGTCCCGTTACTCTCTATTACGGAGATGGCAGCAACCGTGATAATCCTATTACGAACATAAAAGAAATTATTATTGAGTAAGAAAAGCCGCTGATGACAGCGGCTTTTCCCATCTTTCACAATAAATCTGCTGCCAGCTGGGCAAGACCTGAGCGCTCCCCTTTTACTAATCTGACATGCCCCGCAATATACTGATCCTTAAACTTCTCCACCACATAGGTTAAGCCATTATTGTATTCATCAAGGTAAGGATGATCGATTTGCTCAGGATCTCCCATTAAGACAATTTTGCTTTTTTCCCCTACTCTGGTCAAAATCGTTTTTACTTCGTGCTTCGTTAAGTTCTGGGCTTCATCAATAATAATGAACTGCTCAGGAATACTTCTGCCGCGAATATACGTCAGGGCTTCTACTTCTATTGATCCCATCCCTGCTAAAATGGCATCCAGCTCGCCAGGTTTTTTCGCATTGAAAAGATATTCTAAATTATCATAGATCGGCTGCATCCACGGTCTTAGTTTTTCCTGCTTTTCACCAGGAAGATAGCCAATATCCTTCCCGACAGGAACGATTGGCCTTGCAACGAGCAATTTTTTGAACGTGACTAAATCCTCTGTCTGCATCAGACCTGCAGCTAAAGCGAGCAGCGTTTTCCCGGTGCCTGCTTTTCCAATTAATGTGACCAGTGGCATGTCATTTCTGAGAAGCAGCTCCATTGCCATCGTCTGCTGGACATTTCTTGGCCGTATTCCCCAAATGTGATCGTGATCAAATACGAGCCTCTTTACCTTTTTTCCTGTTTTATCAACACATCCGATCGCAGAAGCAGAGCCGCCAAGCGCATTTTTCATGATGACAAATTGATTTGGATAAAATGGATGATTCGTCACTTCAGACAAAATCAATTCATTTTTTTCATAAAATCTGTTTAAATCATCACCGCTTATATACAAATCTAGATAGCCTGTATAGATTCTTTCAATTTCAACAACCCTGTCGCTTAGAAAATCCTCAGCCAGCAGTCCGATTGCATCCGCTTTTACCCTGACCAGCGTGTCCTTGCTCACAAGGATGACCGGCCGGCCGTTCTCCGTTGTTTCCTCTTCAATTGAAAGATTTTTCGCCACTGCAAGAATGCGATTATCGTTTGTTTTTTCTATAAAAATCTCCTGAAGTTCATGAAATGAGCGATGATTCAGCTCAATCCTCAAAAATCCCCCGCTTGGCAAAGGAATTTTTTCATGAAGCTTTCCAATCAGCCTTAGGCTATCAATCAGTTTGGAAACATGTCTTGCATTTCGTCCTATTTCATCCATATACCGCTTTTTTGAATCGACTTCTTCAAGAACGACTGCCGGAATCACTACTTCGTTTTCTTCAAAAGAAAAAATGGAATTCGGATCTTGCAGTAAGACATTCGTATCCAAAACATAGATTTTACTCAACCTTCCGCCTCCTACCCAGTTCAGGTTTTTATAGTGTATTGCACGTGAAAGTCAGACGAAGATAATCAAGCTGTAATTGAAGCGTTGCTAAAATATATGAATTGGTGCATAAAGATAGAAGATTTATTAGACAATAAAATTAAAAAGCATGGTCTAAAAAGGAGTGATTTCATGCGCAACTTTGTTTTTTCAGCACTGTTTATTCTGCTCGCTCTATCAGGATGCCAAGCAAATCAGGGCTCTCAGGACGACACACCCGAAGATCACAACGGAAAACCCATTAATGTTCGAAACACAGTAAATGAACCTGTGGAAAAAAAATCAGGTCAACAGATTTCAAAACGCCTGGTCAATCTTGCTGGGCGTGTACCGGGAGTCAATGATGTAAGCGCAGTTGTTCTTGGGAAATATGCAGTTGTAGGCATTGATGTAAATTCAAAACTTGACCGCAACAAGGTTGAATCAATTAAATACGCTGTTGCAGAAAGCATTCAGCATGATCCATATGGTGCAAACGCTGTGATTATCGCTGATGCGGATACTACAGTCCGTCTGCGGGAAATGGGCAAAGATCTTCAGCAAGGACAGCCTGTTGGAGGCATCCTTGAAGAGCTTGCCGCAATCGTCGGCCGCGTTATGCCTGAAATTCCCAGTGATATGCTGAATAATCAAAGAAACAGACCAACCGAGGAAGATAATGATCAGCTGAACAAAAAAGAGCAAAAAGAACTTGACCGCGAACAGGAAGATCAGTCAGAAAATCATTTAAATCAGAACTGACTGCTTCCCTTCCCACTATAATCTGGATTGAAAAAAAGCTTAGATATTCCAATCTAAGCTTTTTTCATTGCTTCTAACACCTGACTGTCAAGCTTTGCTGCTGCTTTTTCATCATATGTTTTTTCATATGCAGGTTCGGCTGATATTTTTGACCCGTAAAACATGACATCACGGACTTCAGATATCTTAATCTCAATTAAAGCAAGTTTTAATGGGACACCCTCAAGCTTGTCAATTTTGACATAGGCATGGCCATTTATAGAATATGTAGACTCATTTGCCAGCAGCGTAATAGCTGCAGCAGGATGTTTTTTTACGTTTTCAACAATTCTGGACCGATTATCGACAGCCAGGTAAACTCGTTCTAAATCAGGGGCATATACCCATGATACAGCTGATACGTTCGGAGATCCTGTTTCATGATCAAGAGTTGCAAAAACAGCAAATCTTTCTTTTTGGAGATTGTCAAACAAAGGCTGAATCAATTTTGTTTCTACCTTATTAGCCATTTTCTTCCCTCCATTAAAGTTGTATAATGCTATCATACCTTTTTTTATTTTTGTTTCCAACTGTAAAGTCACATAGAAAAGCGGAACCGCCTGTTTAGCTCCGACAGACAGATAAGGATTCAGCGGAAAAGTCCGGTTTTGACTTTTTCGCTGAATCCGTTCTGGCCGAGGAGTTAGGCGGTGGAGCTGGACAACGAAGCGCAAAATTTTATACTTCTTATCTTTCAAGAAAAGCGGAAGCGCCCGTTTAGCTCCTTTATAAAAAGGTTTATCATCCGATTATAAACATTTAACAATTAATTTTAAAAATGTATTCAACAATTTTCAGAAAAAGAATGATGAGGTGTACCATGAGAGTAAAATGTGTTTTATGCGATAAAGTAGAAACCATTAATGATGAAACGCTTCAGGCGAAGAGGCTGCGAAACCGCCCGATCCATACGTATATGTGCAGTGAGTGCGACCTGAGGATTGAAAACCGGACGATTGAACGTGCTAATACAGGAAATTTCAGATTGTACAGAGATAAGAAAACTGAGGATAGCTGGTAGTGGTTAAGAGGGGAGCTCTTATTGGCCTGATCAGCGGTATTGTTCTTGGTCTTTTTTTAAAATTCGCTGAAATAGTCAGTGGAGAAAAAGTCTATGTGCTTTTGCTAAACATTGATTTTATTTACAAAGAGCCTCTCCCTGAGCTTTTTGAATTTGTCCTCCATTTGGCTGTTGCTGTCTTAATTGGAGTTCTGTATAGTTTCACATTAACCTTTTTTACTATCACATCACAGCTGAATAGATGGCTGACAGCATTTGCGCTGACTCTGCCTGCTGTTTTATTATATTTTCCTTTAACGGCCCTTGCTGTAAGAGAGACGCCGGCAATAGACAACTTAGAAGCACTTACATGGTGGACAGCCGGCCACATCCTTTTTGCGGCTGCAATGGCTGCGTCAGCTCAAATTATGCACAAAAAAACACCTCATTAAGAGGTGTTTTTTTTGTAATTCTGATACTTTTCAGGTTCTGCTTTAATCTGATCAATCATGCTGTCGATTAATTCTGCCGGAAACCTGGATGATTTAGGCTCGCCATTCAGTGTGTAGCTCACAAGATACATGTCATCATCTTTGTGAACTTGAACATCGGCAAGATCATGGTTTTCTTTAAGCAATTCATCAAACAGCCTGAATGTATCCACTGCTGCAGTATCTTCAGGACGGGCATCCGCTACAACTTTAATGGAGAGCCAATTATAAAGCGAGTCCTGGAGAGATCTCATGTTGCTGCATTCCGCTCAGCTTTTTTGGACTGGTGCAGACGAATCTTATAGATGATTAAGATGAGTGCTGCAACAATCAGCCCTTCTGCCACAGGAAGAAATGCACCTAAAAAAGTTAAAACTGTACACCCGAACATTAAGAACAAATAGATGACAATTGCCTTAAGCAGGGGCAGCTTTTTAGCAAACCCCAGCTTAAATACGACAATTGATAATCCGAGAATGACCAAGTATAAAATATTTGCCCCCATTTGAGTATCAGGTTCAGTTGCCGTATAAATGGCATACGCAACCGGCCACATACTTTCGTAAACGTTCATCCCGTGTTCCCCTCCATTGCATGTCTAGGGTTATCTCTTACAGCAAGCCAGCTAATTTTTTCTTCTTAGCTTGTTTTTCGCGCTCATTTTTATCAAGAATTTTCTTTCTTAAACGAATAGAAGTTGGTGTAAGCTCACAGTACTCATCATCGTTCAAGTATTCAAGAGATTCTTCAAGAGACATGATGCGAGGTTTTTTCATTGTGCTTGTTTGGTCTTTATTTGCAGAACGGATATTTGTTTGCTGCTTCATTCTGCAGATGTTGACAACAAGGTCATTTTCACGATTGTGTTCTCCGACGATCATGCCCTCATACACGTCTTTACCAGCATCAAGGAAAATGATTCCGCGGTCTTCAACACCTTGAATACCATAAGTTGTTGATTTTCCGTTTTCCATAGAGATTAATACGCCCTGACGACGTCCTCCAACTTGACCAGGCTGCATTGGCTGATAGCTGTCAAATGTATGGTTGATGATGCCGAATCCGCGAGTAATCGACATGAATTCTGTAGAGTAGCCGATTAATCCGCGTGCAGGCACGTTGAAAATTAAACGAACTTGACCGTTTCCGTTGTTGATCATATCAAGCATTTCACCTTTGCGGGCACCGATTGATTCCATGACAGAACCAGTATGCTCCTCAGGTACATCAATTTGAACGCGCTCAACAGGCTCACATCTTACACCATCAATTTCTTTTACGATAACTTCAGGTTTAGATACTTGAAGCTCATAGCCTTCGCGGCGCATGTTCTCGATTAAGATTGAAAGATGAAGCTCTCCGCGGCCTGAAACGATCCATGCATCCGGAGATTCTGTGTTTTCTACACGCAAACTAACATCAGTCTGCAATTGAGACATTAAACGCTCTTCAATTTTACGTGAAGTCACATATTTTCCTTCGCGGCCTGCAAATGGACTGTTGTTTACAACAAATGTCATTTGAAGAGTAGGCTCATCAATGCGAAGGATCGGCAATGCTTCCTGATGCTCAACCGGGCAAACTGTTTCCCCTACGTTGATATCTTCCATTCCAGAAACAGCGACTAGATCTCCTGCTTTTGCGCTTTCAATCTCTACACGCTTTAAGCCTTGGAAACCAAATAATTTAGTTACACGGAAGTTTTTGAAAGAACCGTCAATTTTCATTAATGAAACCTGCTGTCCTACTTCCATTGTTCCGCGGAATACGCGTCCGATTCCGATACGTCCGACATAATCGTTGTAATCAAGAAGAGCTACCTGGAATTGAAGAGGCTCATCTGTGTTATCAACTGGAGCTGGAATGTGCTCAACAATTGAATCAAACAATGAAACCATGTTCTCTTCCTGATCAGCTGGGTCCGGGCTTGTGCTCGCTGTTCCGTTCATAGCTGAAGCAAAGATAACCGGGAACTCAAGCTGCTCTTCTGAGGCATCAAGTTCAATAAATAAATCAAGAACTTCGTCTACTACTTCCTCTGGACGTGCAAAATCGCGGTCGATTTTGTTTACAACAACGATTGGCGTTAAGTTTTGCTCAAGCGCCTTTTTAAGAACAAAGCGTGTTTGAGGCATACATCCTTCATAAGCGTCAACAACAAGCAATACGCCGTCAACCATTTTCATGATGCGCTCAACTTCGCCGCCGAAGTCGGCATGTCCTGGTGTATCCATGATGTTGATGCGTGTATCTTTATAATTAATTGCCGTATTTTTTGCTAAGATCGTAATTCCGCGCTCGCGCTCTAAATCATTGGAATCCATCGCTCTTTCAGCAACTTGTTCGTTCGCACGGAACGTACCTGCCTGATGAAGCATTTTGTCGACAAGAGTCGTTTTTCCGTGGTCTACGTGGGCAATAATAGCAATGTTTCGAATATCATTTCGAAGTTTCACATTTTCATCTCCTAAAAAATTAAAATAACCTTATGTATTATACCACAAACTTTTATAGAAAAAAGGAATCATTTTATGTAAACTGATAAAAGGGGCAAAAAATGCTGTCCAAACGGTTATGGAAGGGGATGAAAAATCAGATGAAATCTGGAAAATGGATCTTCTTTCTTTTAGCATTCATTGCAGCCGGATCGATGGTTAGCGTCGGCATTGCAGTTGGTGAAAGAAGTATTTTAGGCATAGTGATCTCTATTCTTGCTCTTATTGCGGCGATGGGCTTTGGATTTGCCACAAAAAAGAAAATGCGGGATAAAGGAATTCTTTAACAAAATCGGGGCCATGTCTCCGATTTTTTTATTTGTTTAGGAAATTATAAAAGGTATAGGTTGTGGATAATAAAATAAAGTTATCCAAGTCCAGCTCCGCATAAAAACCCCTTTAAAAGGGGCTATACAGGTTTAACTGATGTTATATACTCTTTGCCTTGTTTATCTTTTTCAGATTTAAGCTGTTCAAATCCGCACTTTCCAAGAAATTGCAGCCAGTCAAGCCTGGATGCCGGACAGCCGGCAAAAACTGCTTTGTGTCCATCCTGTTTTAAAATAGTTGATATCTGCCCGATTATTTCCTTGCCCAGGCCTTGTTTCCGGTGCTGATGATGAATCAGGACCGTTCCAATCCACGGCTTTTCATTGGAGGGAGCCCAGTCAAGATGAAATGAGATGCCTATTATTTCATCTGACTTCATCCAGACAAGCCAATAGCCGTTATACATTTTATAAGATGACATGTATTCTTCTGCCTGAGACGGCGTGCATTCCTCTGCTTGCCATGTTTCGCTTGCTCCGATCAGTTCTGCAAAAAAGGGATAGTCCGAATCTTCAAATGGACGGTATTTCAGCATCTACTTGTGCAGATAATCCTTAAGAATGGTCGAATGAATTCCTTTTTTCGCAACGAAAATACTGTTTTGTCCAAGCAGATTTATCTTTTCTCCATCTAAAGTCGTTGCTTTTGCCCCTACTTCTTCAAGTAAAATCAGACCGGCAGCAAAATCCCACGGAGCAAGTCTAAGCGTAATATACGCGTCAAGCCTGCCAGATGCAACGTAAGCAAATTCAAGTGTTGCTGATCCATATGAACGTGTCCCTCTCACCGCTTTTGCGACAGGAACTAATAAGTTATGATCAAATCGTTTATTTTCCATGACCCATGTTGCATTCAAAGCAATCACAGCCTGGTTTAATGGGACATCTTTAAGCTCAGGAAGTTTATAATCATTCATAAACGCTCCTTTGCCCCTGACCGCATGATACAGCTCGTCATGAACAACATCATAGATCAGACCAACTCGTCCAACCCCGTCTTCATAAATACCGATTGAGATGGCGAAATTCCTTTGCTGATGAACAAAATTCATTGTTCCGTCAATCGGGTCCACAATCCAGACGATTCCCTCTAAAGACTGAATGTCGTGGCCAAAACCTTCTTCCCCAAGAATGCGATGCTCCGGATAGGTTTCATTAATCTTTGAAATTAAATATTGCTCGGTTTCTTTATCCATATTGGTGACAAGATCATCCGGATTCGATTTAGACTGGATTTGGAGCACATTTTGAAAGGACTGGCGGATTGTTTCTCCTGCTGAATATATCCATGATTTTGCATCACTTTCGATCTTAGACCAATTTGACATGTATAAACCTTCTTTCTATGTAGGTAAGCTATTTATATAAATTAAGAATAACGCAAGGAAATTATGGAAAGCAAGCAAAGGGCGCCTCCTGCGGACCAAAAATCATTTACTCAGATAAAAACGAACCCTTTTGCGAGGTTCGCTTTGTTTGCTGCATTTAAGCCTGCAGTCTGAGCCATTCTTTTCTTAGTCTTTCTAGCTTCCGCTTGCATTCATTCTTCTTTGTTTCGTCATTTTCGCTCATGGCGTCATAAAGGGTGGCCAATTCATAATCTAATTCAAGTTTCAGCACCCCAATACGATTATCCGATTCCTTTTGTCCAGTAGTTTTCACAATTTGCTTCATCTTTCTACCGCCCCTTTCAAATATTGTCTATAATTGTTAACCAGCGACTTTTCATTTAACATAATTTTCTGATATTTTTATATATGATATGAAACTTGAAAATAGGATGCAACTTGGAACTGAAAATTGTGTATTTACCTATTATTTATTTAATACCACATTCTCAAAGTGTCGAAACGTGCAAGTTTCTTTCGAATATGCTGGCTGGTGTGCTAAAATGTTCGCATGCACTGTGATATCAGGAGGTTTTAGAAATGGACTTTAAAGGTTTTACTAATGAAGATTTCGATGTTTTTAAAATAGACGGCTTGGATGAGAGAATGGAAGCTTTAATTCAAACAGTAAGACCCAAGCTTGAGCAGTTAGGCGAAAGATTTGCATCTGATCTCTCAGGAATGACTGGAGATGAAATGTATGCACATGTAGCAAAGCACGCCCGGCGCTCGGTGAACCCGCCTAAAGATACATGGGTCGCTTTCGCAGGCAACAAGCGCGGATATAAAATGCTGCCCCACTTTCAGATCGGTTTATGGGAAACGCACGCTTTCGCCTGGTTTGCGGTTATTTATGAATCGCCTGTAAAAGACCAGTACGGTGCTGAGCTTGCAAAAAACTGGAGCAAGCTGCGTTCTGGGATCCCAGAGCATTTCGTCTGGTCGGGTGATCATACAAAACCGGAAGTATCGGTTCAACATAACTTGAGCGAAGATGATTTCAAGAAAATGTTTGAACGCCTTCAAACCGTAAAAAAAGCGGAACTATTATGCGGTATTAAAATAGACCGCGCGGATGCCGTTAAAATGAACGGAAAAGAATTTACAGATAAAATAGAAGAAACATTCAAAACGCTGCTTCCTCTTTATACTATTGCTCAAAAGGCTGCCGTGTCATAAAATTTCTCTCAAATACACAAAAGGACGGGATTTAACCCGTCCTTTTACATTTTGATTTGATCAGAATCGCTGCTTTCTCTGCTTTTTTTAATGGCACGGTAAGAAGAATACCCGCTCATTTCTTCAAAATCATCGCAAAGATTTTTCTCTTCTGCTTTGCCCGGGACAATCTCCTTGAATCTCCGGTACGCCTTCATTAAGTCTTCCCGGCTGATCCCTTTCTCATATGCTTTTTCAATCGATTGGAAAAATGCAATCACATCAATGATTTCATTTGTGCTCCAATCAGGCTGAATCGGATATTGATAATCCATTGTTCCTCACCTGCCTTTTCCTGTTGAGTGGTAAGTTAACTCCACCTTTGTCTTATCTCAGAGGCCTCAGTGATCATCCTCGACATAAGCTGTTCGACGCTTGGCACATCGCGGATTAAGCCTGTCACTTGTCCGGCCCAAGCAAAACCACTGTCTATCATACCATCATATATGTATCTTTTGTTAGCATGTCCGCTAATATAATCTTTTAGCTTTTCATAATCAGCTTGTTTTTGCTCCATCTCCAATATTTTGGCTGTCCAAGGTCCCGCAAGAGCTCTTGCCGGCGCTCCAATACTGCGTTTAATGACAACCGTGTCGCGTTCTGAACTGTTTACTAGAGCATGTTTGTATTCTGAATGAGCATGAACACACTCCTGTGTTGCAATAAATCTCGTTCCCATTTCAATTCCTTCTGCTCCAAGACTAAGAGCAGCCATTAGTCCCCTGCCATCACCAATTCCTCCGGATGCAATGACAGGAATCGATACAGAATCAACTACTTGCGGAATTAATACGAACGTCCCGGTGTCATCTCTCCCCAGGTGGCCTCCGCCTTCTTGTCCTACAACCATGACAGCGTCTGCTCCAAGCTCTTCCGCTTTCTCAGCTTGTCTTCTGGCAGCGACCAGAACAAGTTTTTTTACATTTACCCCTTTTAATTGATCGAATATAGCCGAAGGGTTGCCGCCTGTCATTGAAATAACCGGCACTTCTTCTTCAATTGCCACATCCAGCAGATCTGAATAGGGCCTGCCGTGCTGACCGACGGCAAAATTTACCCCAAACGGCTTATTTGTTTTTTTGCGGACTTTTGCAATCTCTTCCCGAAGCAGTTCAGGTTCCCCAAGAGACATGGCAGTTATTTGTCCCAGCCCTCCTGCATTGGAGACAGCAGCTGCTAAATCTGAGTATGCAAGATAGGCAAGCCCTCCTTGAATAATTGGATATTGAATGTTAAGAAGCTCTGTAATTCTTGTCTCCCATTGCATGAAAATTCCCCTTTCGTTAATACATGAAAAATCCTTCTTTTATTGAAATTCTCTTTTTCTGATTCATCTCCTTTATTAAATAGAATAAAAAAAGGCAGCTGAGGCTGCCTCAAGTCATCAAGAATTGATTTTTACTTCCTGATGAAAAAAAAGTTTCGAAGGATTGATCTCAAGCATCGTTCGTATGTTCTCATCAGGCATTCCCTGTTTCCGAAGCTCAGGGATAATATTTTCAAAAAGGTGGGCAGGATGCCAGTTTTTCATTTTTTCCTGAATCACTTCAGGCAGAATTAACGGCCTTCCCATCCAATGATTAACCGTGTCATGCGACAGCATGATTTGATCTGTATAGCCATGCGATACTAATTTCAAAAGCGTTTCTATTCGTTCGTCATCATTCGGAGCTCCAACCATGCCCTGAATGCCAAAGCGGTCAAATGCTATAAATGCCCCTTTTTCCAATACCTTTAGGTGATAATCTGTATCCGTATTGCCGCACATATGGCCAATCACTATTTTTTTAGGGTTACAGCCAAGCTCCATCAATAGTTCGACTTGTTCTGGCCCCATTGTGCCTTCCTGTGTATGAGTCAGGATGACCGTGCCCTCCTCGCGCTGCACCCGTGCAGCCGCTTTAAAGAACATTCGTTCATACTCCGTAATGACTCCTTTGCTTGAAGCAAGCTTGATAATGCCTGGCTTTATTCCGGTATTCCTGATCCCTTCTGTTATTTCTTTTTTAAACATTTCATATATTTCTTCTTCAGCTGTACCGAGTCCCTGCCTGAATTTAAAATACGGCGTTGCTCCTTCTCCCTCGTAATAAAAACCTGTGGCGCACACAATCTGAAGTCCTGTCCGTTCAGATATTTCCTTTAATAGCTCAGGGTTTCTGCCGCATTCGTTCGGTGTTGGATCGACTACTGTGTCAACCCCGAAACTCATGAGTCTGCAGCGCTATGGTAATCCCTGTCTCAAGGGCATCCTGTTCATCAAATCCTCCCAGGGAGTCATCTCCGTGGAAGCCTGGATAGCCAAACACAAAGTGTTCATGTATTAACGTTTTTCCGAGCTGATCCGCTTCTATTGGTCCAGTTACTGTTTCAACCGTATGTTTCATCCTCTCACCCCACTACCTTTTGTTTTTCTTCTTCCTGAAGCTTTCTCCACAGCAGTTTGCCGCTTGATGTCATTGGCAGGCTTTCTCTGAATTCTACGTGCCGCGGATATTTATAGGCGGCCATTCTTTCTTTTGACCAGTTCACAATTTCTTCTGCATCAATTTTGCCTTCAAAGTCTTTATTTAAAATAATGAACGCTTTAACGGTTTCACCGCGTCTTTCATCAGGAATCCCCACGACGCATGCCTGCTGCACGGCTGGATGCTGATACAGAACACCTTCAATTTCCGTCGGCCACACTTTAAATCCTGATGCGTTGATCATCCGTTTGACACGGTCTACAATAAAGTAATAGCCCTCCTCATCACGTTTGCCGATATCTCCTGTTCTGAAAAACTTCTTGCCCTCAATATTAATAAAAGATTTTTCATTTTCCTCATCACGATTAAAATAGCCCAGGAAAATCTGCGGACCGGAGACAACGATTTCTCCCTCCTGCCCTGTTCCAAGCTCTGTCAGATGAACAGGATCGATCACTCTTGCGTCCACATCGAAAGAAGGAATTCCCAGACACTGCAGCTTCGAACGATCCGGCGGATTGAAATGAGTCTGGGCAATCGTTTCAGACAGCCCATATCCTTCAATAAACTTGAGACCTGTCATTTTATACAGCTTTTCTCCTACAGCAGCAGGAAGAGCTGCCCCTCCTCCTGCTAAGTTCATTAAGGAGGACATATCTTCTTTTACAAGCGCAGGATTTGCTAAAAAGTCAATCAGCATCGTGCTGATGTTAATCCAGTGTGTCACTTTTAAATCGCGAATGACTTTCCTTGCATATTCCCTGTCCCATCTCGTCATCATCACGACTGTTGCTCCTGAAAGAATCGGGATATGCATGCTGTGAACCATCCCTGTCACATGAAAAAGAGGCAACGTTGCTAAGCAGATGGCATCAGAAGTAGCATTCAGCCAGTGGTAGCCCCCAAACGTATTGGCTTGAACAGTCCGATGTGTATGCATGCACCCTTTCGGCAATCCGGTTGTGCCGGAAGTGTAAGGCAATACAGCCAAATCATCTGCATGAGCGCTCATTTCAGATGGAGGAAATAATCCCTGCACAGCATCTTTCCACAGATGATGATTTAAATCTTCTTCAGCACCTCTTTTGACTTCGTCCGGAATATCATCTTCAAGCGATTTCGGTGATAGATAATCAGAGTAAGCAGCTATAATGACATTTTTCAGTGTTGTTGAATCAACAACAGAATGTATCCGTTCGTATAGCTCAATTCCGATAATACCTGTCTTCATCTGACAGTCATGAATATAAAACCTTAGCTCTTCTGCCGTATTCATCGGATTAATCGGAACAACAACCGCGCCCGCTCTAAGAATGGCATAATAGCCGATGACAAACTGAGGGGAATTTTGAACGAACAAAAGAACTTTTTCACCACGCGTGACGGATAGTTTCTTTTCCAGAAACCCTGCGAGTGCATCAACTTCGCGCAGAAGCTGCCTGTATGTAATTTCAGCACCATAATAATAAATGGCTGTTTTATCAGGATATCTCCTCGCTGATATTTCCAGATTGTCATAAAGCGTTGTTTCGGGAACCGTTAACGTATGGGGAACTCTTAACGGCCAATGATCAAAATGTGTTTGAATCATCGTTTCACACCTCTCCTCTTTTATGGTAACGCTTACAGTTTAATTTCTAACTTTTCTGATAAATACCTTTTTCTAAATGAAATATTTTTGGAAACCCTGAAGATAAAGAAAGAGAGTTTCCCGGCGCAGAAGCCGGGAAACTCCATTTTGTTATTTTTTGATATTTACAAGCTTGCCGTCTTCTACAGCGTAAATGGATGTTTCCCAGTCAAATCCATTATTTTCGATCCCCGTTAAATGCCAGACCATCTGCTCGTCTTCAAGGTTCTTAATTCCTTCCTCCATGTTTTCCATGATTTTAGCCGGATCTGACACTGTGCCTGCAGCCTGCATCGCTTTTACGGCAACATGCAGGGCCTGATAGTTAAAAGCACTCTCAGCTGTTGGTACACCATCGCTTACTTCTGCATATTTTTCAACAAATGCCGGGCCGCCAGGTGCATCACTTTGTTTAATAGGAAGTGTTCCAATTCCGCCCTCAAGCATTTCGTATCCTCCAAGCACTACTTCCATTTCTTCAAATTTTGCCTGATCCATTATCATGATTCCGCCTTTAAAACCAAGCTCGCGCGCTTGCTTAATCAAAAGAGCAGTCGGCTGAGAGGGACCTCCGACAAAAAGGACGTCCGGTTTTTCTTTTAAGGCATTTGTCATGATTGTAAAAAAGTCTGTTTCTTTGCTGAAATCGACAGATCCGTCAAAAACAATCTCTCCGCCTTTTTTCTCCCAAACCGGTTTAATTGTCGCCGTCCAGTCTTTGCCGTATTGGGTGGCCGTTGGAATTAAAGCGAGCTTTTTCCCAAACCGCTCCATTTGATAATCAGCATACGGTTCCGGATAAGCATCATAAGATGAAGGAATGCTCAAGGTCAGTTTATTTCCCTGCTCCTGAATTTTAGGCTCACTTGTATAGGCGCCGATAATGAAGTTTTCCTGCTGATTAAACACTTGAGTGGCGAAAACCCCTCCGCTGTGCGGAACGAAAACGATTGGGGTCTTGTTTTCCTGCACAAGTCTCCGTGCGTTTGTACCTGTTTCATTCGGGAGATATTTATCGTCCAGGGAAACAATTTTCACTTTGTATTTTTTCCCGTCTACTTCAAATCCCTCTTTATTAATTTCATCTGCAGCCATCGTTAAACCTCTTAACGTATTTTCCCCGTAAAATGCCGCAGGGCCTGAAAGCGGACCGCTAAAACCGATATTGACTGTTCCGTCTTTTGAACCTGATTCTCCCGCAGCAGTTGACGATTCACTTGAATTGCAGGCTGTGAGTCCGAATAAAGAAATAGACAATCCAAGAACAAGACCCAATTTTTTTAGCGATATCACATTAATTCCCCCTATTTTTTCATATGTTTGCCTTCATGAAACTAAAAAGCTATGGTCATGCGCCTATGTAAGCACGCTTAATCTCTTCGTTATCAAACAGTTCATCTCTTGAGCCTTCCATAACAAGCTGTCCGCTCTCCATGACATATCCTCTTGAAGAGATGGAGAGAGCTGCATGCGCATTTTGTTCCGCAAGCAAAATGGTGGTGCCTTTTTTATGGATTTCCTCTATGACTTTGAACATTTGGTCAACGATAAGCGGTGCAAGTCCAAGCGATGGTTCATCCAGGAGGAGGATTTTCGGGTGGGACATGAGAGCCCGCCCGATCGCAAGCATCTGCTGCTGTCCTCCGCTTAAAGAGCCAGCTGCATCTTTTCTTTTATCAAACAAAATCGGGAAGAGGGCATAAATTTCATCCAGCCTCCGTTTGACCATCTCTTTTTCCTTGCGGTGGCTGTAGCTTCCCATTTTCAAGTTTTCGTAAACAGACATTTCCGGGAACAGCTTTCTCCCTTCTGCACACTGGACAATCCCTGATCTGACCAGCTTGTGAGGAGGTTTATTATGAATTTCAGTATCATTAAATAAGATTTGTCCCTCTGAAACTTTATTCAGCCCTGAGATTGTATTGAATAATGTGCTTTTCCCGGCTCCATTTGCCCCAAGGATCGTGACCAGCTCGCCCTGTCCAATCTCCATTGACACATTTTTCAGTGCCTGATAGCGGCCGTAATAAACATCAATATGTTGCAGCTTCAGCATAGGCATGTCCTCCTAAATAGGCTTCGATGACATTTGGATCCGATTGAATATCCCGCGGCAGACCTTCAGCAATTTTTTTTCCGTGATTCAGGACCATGACTTTATCAGCTAGACTCATGACCATCTTCATCTTATGTTCGATAAAACAGACGGTATAGCCGTGGTTTTTCAGCTTAAGAATGAGCTCTGAAAGACCATCTGTTTCATCAGGATTAACACCTGCGGCAGGTTCATCCAGCAGCACAATTTTCGGTTCAGTTGCAAGCGCCAGCGCAATGGCTACCCTTTTTTGAGATTCTTGCGTGATGGATGATGCTATTTCTCCTGCCAAATGCTCTATGCCGCAGAAAGATAGAGCCTCCATTGCTTTGTCATAACACGCTTTTTGTTCTGATTTCTCCCTTTTGCTGTTAAAAATGCCGTCGAACAGATGGGCTTTCGTCCGAAGCCGGTAGCCGATCAGAACGTTATCAATAACGGTTGAATCTGAAAACAAATTTGTCGTTTGAAACGTTCTGCCGATTCCGAGCTTTGCCATTTTTGCCGGTTTGGCTTTCGTCACATCATTTCCTTCAAAGTGAATGCTTCCGGACGTAGGAGAATGAAAGCCGCTGATCAAGTTCAGAAATGTGGACTTCCCTGCTCCATTCGGCCCGATAATGGCGGTAATCTTGCCTTGTTCAATCCCAAGGTCAACGTGATTCACAGCCGTTAGACCGCCAAAGGATTTCGTCAATTGATTAATCTCGATCAGCATCAGCCTGCCTCCTTCACTTTCTCTTTTACCGGTGCTGTCCTGCGGCTGGTAAGATACGTTTTAACGGAATAATAACTGCCGACAAGCCCTTTAGGATAAAAAAGCATGATCAGCACAACAATCGGCCCGAAAATAAGCATTCTGTACTCTTCTAAAAATTGAAGAGATTGTGTGACAGATACGATTAAAAATGTGCCCAGAATCGGCCCTGTCATGGTTCCAATCCCTCCGACAAGCAAATACATCAGCATTTCAAACGTCACTGTGATGGCTGAAATGTCCGGGCCGAGAAAACGGATAAATCCTGCATAAAGCACGCCGGCGAGACCTGCAAAAAAGGCAGACAGGACAAATGACAGCAGCTGATTTTTCATTATATTGATGCCGATTGTTTTTGAAAGATCTTCACTCCCGCGAATTGCATGCAATGTTCTTCCAAAAAGTGAATCTTTCATTCTTTTCACAACAAATATCGTTCCAAGAAGGAAAAGGAGAATGAAGTAATATTGAGATTCGATTGTTTCAAACGTGATCGGCCCTATTGGTGAGGGAACTGGAATGCCGATAAGACCTCTGACTCCCCCTGTGACCTCATCCCATTTATCAATGGTCAAATAAATAATGAAACCGACACACATTGTGTATATAGCAAAAAAGTGATGTCTCGTCCTCAGCGCGATCAAACCAATCAAGAAACTCAAAGCTACTGTAACAGCCAGAGCAGCAACAAAAGCCAGCCAGAAATTCACTTGATAGGTTGCCGTCAATATCCCGAGGGTATATGCACCGCAGGCAAAAAAACCGGCGTGTGCAAGTGAGAGCTGCCCTGTAAATCCAGAGATGATATTTAATCCGTAAACTGCTATCGACCAAATCATGACGAGAATGATAATTTGCTTGTGATAGTGATTTTGGGACATCAGCGGGAACAAGACGGTGATCAGCAGGATACCAAGCAGCACAAGTCTTTGAATCTTCATGTGCGCGCCCCCTTTGAAAATAATCCTGTTGGTTTAATGGTTAAAATAGCCACTAGAAGAAGAAAGGCTATCATATCTTTATAATCATTTGATAAATAGGTAGCACCAAGGCTTTCTGTTAAACCAAGGAGAAAGCCTCCGACAATCGCGCCGGGTATGCTCCCCATGCCTCCGATAATAATAATGACAAAAGCTTTCATAATAACGAGACTCCCCATCGTCGGAAAGACAAGATTAATAGGGGAAGCGAGCGTTGCGGCTGCAGAAGCAAGACCTGCTGCAATAGCGAATGTAAGCATGGCAACCATGTTTGCATTTATTCCTACTAAAAACGCTCCTTCTCTATTTTGCGACATGGCCACAATCGAGGCGCCTGTCATGGTTTTTGTCAGGAAAAAATGAAGAGCAAGCATTAATAGGATTGAAGATACAACAATCAAGATCCGCTGCTGGGTCAGGGTCAAGCCGAAAATTTCCACCACTCCTGAAAAAGGAGTTGGCATTTGTTTATAATCAGTGCCCCAAATTAAATGAGCCAATGCTTCGAAAAAGAGCATAAGTCCAATGGCCGCAACCATCACCCTCATCGGGTTCACATTCCCCAGGAATTTGAACACAAACTGTTCGCATAAAATTCCTAAAACAGCCACAATCAAAATCGACAGGATCATGGCAATCCAATAATTGATGCCGTACTGTGTCATAAACAGCAGGCTTACATAGGCTCCAATTGTATAAAAGGATCCGTGAGCGAAATTTGGAATATGAAGAATGCCAAAAACGAGCGTCAATCCTAAAGCAACTAAGCTGTAAACGCTTCCAATTGTGATGCCGTTAAATAATTGCTGAAGTAATAGTTCCATAGCGGGCCCCCTTACTTTTTTTGCTGAAAATAAACAAATAATTGAATAGAACCGTTCGTGTGTACGTAATTAAGAAGTCTGTATGAATAAGAAGTGTATTTTTCAGCATATAGGCGGAATTAGTAGAAGGATCTGCAGAATGTAATGGAAAAAAAGGTGGCCCGCTTCAAACCCGGACGGGCCACAATTTATTTAGAAAAAATGACTGAATATTGCTCATTTTTGACAAGCGGAATCGTACAAATCTTTAGCCAGACCTGGACATTTCTGCCGGAGTATACAGCCGATTCTGCTTTGCTTATTTAAGGTACTAAAATGAGTTTTCCTTTTGTTTGTCTTCCCTGCAGCATCTGATGGACTTCCTTTGCACTTTCCAAAGGATAGACGCCCCCGATTGTAAGCTTTAATTCTCCACTTTGAAGATAACCAAGCAGATCTGACAGGCTTTGTAAATATAACTCTTTCTTTCTCATGATCTGCGGAAGGAAAAATCCGATGACCGACAGATTTTGTGCCATGAGTGATGAAGGATAAAGCCTTGATTGTTCACCGCTCGCCACTCCATAGATAACAAGGCGGCCAAACGGCGCCATGCAGGATAATGTCTTGCGGAACACATCTCCGCCAGCCATTTCAAGCGCTACATCTACCCCTTTGCCTCCGGTCAGCTGAAGAACTTCCTTCTCCCAGCCTTCTTGGGTATAATCCACCGCTTCGTCAGCACCCATTTCAATAGCGAGTCTTCTTTTTTCAGGGGTGCTGGCGGTTGCAATGACAATAGATGCGCCAAACAGCTTTGCAAGCTGAACGGCAATGGTCCCGACTCCGCCTGCAGCTGCATGAATCAGAACAATTTCTCCCTGTTCGACCCGCCCCATTGTTTTTAATATGTGATAAGCACTTAGCCCTTGAAGAGGAAGCGATACCGCTTGTTTGACATCCACTCCGTCTGGAACAGGGATTAATCCTCTTTCTTCCGCTACTGTATATTCCGCATATCCTGTTGCTCTGCTGGAACCAAGAAGCGTGACGACTTTATCGCCTTTTTTAAAGCGGGTGACATCACTGCCGATTTCCTCAACCGTTCCTGCCACCTCTGCACCCGGAACAAACGGGAGAGGTGTATCAATGACATATTGGCCTTCTCTTCTCGCTGTATCTGCATAGTTCACGCCGATAGCTTCTATTTTAATTAAAACTTCCTTTGCTGCAGGCTCCGGAACTTCCATTTCAACCACTTTCAATACCTCTGGACCGCCGTATTCTTCTAATTGTATTGCTCTCATCATCATCACTTCCCCTGAAAGACTGGCTTGCGTTTTTCTTTAAATGCATGAATGCCTTCTTGATGATCTTGTGTTGAAATCATCAGTGTCTGGGCAATCCGTTCCTGCTCCAATATTTCTTCAAGTGTGCTGACCGCAGAAGAATTGATGATTTTTTTCATCATGCCATACGCTTTTACAGGTCCCTGTGAAAGCTTATGCGCATAGGAAACGGCTTCATCCTTCAGCTGTTCTGACGGAACCACTTTGCTAACAATTCCATACTCCTCTGCCTGTGCTGCGGTAATTGGTTCAGCATTGAAGAACAATTGCTTCGCTTTATAAGGACCGATGATGCGTGGAAGGAAATAGAGACCGCCTCCATCAGAAATCAGTCCAACCTGTGAAAAACTCATTACAAATTTGCTGTCTTCTGCTGCAAGTATTTGGTCGCATGCAAGGGCAAGATTAAACGCTGCTCCAGCAGCAAATCCGTGTACAGCTGCAATGATTGGCTTATCGAGGTCTTTGAATGCTTTTATGCATTCGTTCAAGCGTCCGATGTGGTCGTATACCTGCTGCCCGTCTGCTTCACCCATTGTTTTCACGTCACCGCCGGCACTGAATGATCTGCCTGAGCCGCTTAGAACGACAGCTCGTATACTGTCATCTGCTTTTGCCTGATTTAACTCACTTGTTAATGCTAAAATCATTTCGGCGCTGAATGCATTCAGCCTTTCAGGACGGTTCAATGTTAAAAACAGTACATTCCCGCTTTTTTCTACTAGTAAATCACTCATTACTAATCTCCTCCTTGGTTTATGTAATCAGCCAGCCGCCGTCTGCAAGCAGATCGGAACCGGTCATATATGACGCTTCGTGTGAAGCGGCAAATGCAATAATGTTTGCAATTTCTTCAGGTTTTCCAACCCGCTTTAATGCGGTATTCCGCTTAATCGCTTCTTGGAATCTCTCGTTCTGAAGACCAGGTTCAGTAAGCGGGGTTTCAATAAATCCCGGTGAAACAGAATTGACTCTTATCCCATTTGGGGCAAACTCATAGGCTAAAGCTTTTGTAAAATTGATAACAGCTGCTTTAGCTGAGCTGTAATGAGGAATTTCGGCTCCTGCTTTATGTCCGGAAAGCGAGGCAACATTGACGATCGCTCTGTTTACCTTCTTGACATTGCTTCTCTCTGCCATATATCCGCCAAGTGCTTTTGAGGCAAGAAAGACACTTTTCAAATTGACATCCTGAACAAAATCCCATTGTTCAGCAGTTGTTTCCATGATTCTTGAATGCACGGATCCGCCTGCATTGTTTACAAGAATATGCAGGTCTCCAAATTCCTCTTTTACATAAGTCAGCAGAGCACTGATATCCTCTTCCTTTGTCACATCCGCAGAGAATGGATAAGCCGCCTTATCAGCAGTGTTCAGCTGATTAGCCGCTGATGTCAGCTTTTCCTCATTTCTGCCGACAAGAATGACTTTTGCTCCTTCTGCAATCAATCGTCTGGCCGTTTCAAACCCAATGCCGCTTCCGGCTCCAGTAACTACGGCCACTTGATGATGAAACCTCATGCGCACCCTTCCTTTCAGTTGGAACTTACCTTTATCCGGTGAAAATCAACCAGTTCATCTCCTATCAATACCGGCACTGTGTTGAAACAATCCCGATTGCTGATAAAGGTGATTTCTTCTCTAAATCCATATTCTTCAAGCATCTTCCCAACTCGTGACTGGCTAAGAACTAAAGCTTGCTCATGACTGCTGCCTTCGTAAAATAATTTTGCCGTCAAGGCAGAATCACTGAGGTTAAAGCCTTCCTGAGCTGTCAGCTGATGAATTAAATATCCTGCACCATAGAAGTCTTCCAGACTAAACTGTCCGGATGAACCTGAACACACGATGATGATTGTCTCATCTTCATGTGCCGCTGTAAGAACATCAGCAACAGCTTTTGAGTTTAATAGAGAGCAGGCATAGACTTTTTTAGCCGGGCTGCTCTTATGAACCGCAACCGTTCCGTTAGTAGTGGATAATATGACTTTTTTACCGGCTGCTGTGTCTTTTAGAGCGGAAGGGTTCGGATCGAGAAACCCCTCAATCGTTCTGCCTTCATATTCACCCACCAGAATGCACTCATCCGTGGATATCCCTGCTGCACGTTTCCTTGCCTGATCCCCATCCAGCACAGGGATAACGGAAACAGCCCCATGATGAAGGACGGTTGCAATGGTAGATGTTGCGAGCAGTACATCAAAAACAACCGCTATTTTGTTATCCATTTTCACTTCATCGATTTCTTCTTTTCTTGTCACGACATGTATTTTCCCCATATTCAGTCCTTCTGTGCCAGGCGCAAGGCATGCTGGATCAGCGTTTCTGTAAACGGGCCAAACCGGGCAAAGCGCTGGTCATTTGTCTGTCCTTTTTTATAGCGGTAGTAAATCTGCTGGCAAATGACAGCCAGCTTAAATGTGGCAAACGTCGTGTAATAATGAATATTTGTGACATCCCTTCCGCTTTTTCTCGCATAGCTTTCAATAAACTCATCTCTTGAATAGAAGGTGCCATTTGTTGTGATCGACGGCTTGCCCATTCCTTTTTTCAGCGGTTCAGGATCCCCTTCCTCCATCCAGTAGCTCATGGCGGCACCTAAATCTGCAAGCGGATCGCCTATCGTGGTCATTTCCCAGTCAAACAAACCCGTCATCTTTTTCAAGTCCTTTGAAAACAATGAATTATTCAATTTAAAATCATAATGAATCACAGTCGGTTCCGGTGATGACGGCAGCTTTTCTTCAAGCCATTTTGTCAGCAGTTCCACTTCGGGAATGTCATCGGTTTTTGCCCTGTGATAGCGGCCAATCCAGCCGTGCACCTGGCGCTCCATAAAACCCTCAGGCTTGCTGAGCCTCTCTAGCGCTGTTCCTTTATATGGGACTTGATGAAGGTTAACAAGCGTATCCACCATCAGCTCGGAAAGGGAGCTTCCAAGTTCTTTTGATGCCTTTATTCCTTCGGGAAGCTCTGTATCCACGAGGATACCGTGCCGTCTTTCCATGACGAAAAACGGACTGCCTGCAATGGACTCGTCGCTGCTGAAAAAATAGGGCTTGGGTGCCAGCGGAAAAAGAGGATGCAAGTCTTTCAAAATGGTATACTCTCTTTCCATATCATGAGCTTTTGGGGCAACTGGACCAAGAGGCGGCCTCCTTAGCACCCCTTCCCAATCGCCTATTTTCAGAGCGTATGTTAAATTTGAAGCGCCGGTGCCAAATTGTTCAATTTGCAGAGAACCTCGGGGAATAGTATGAATTTCTGTTCTCAAGCAGTTCTCAAGAACCTTTGTATTCAGTTCTTCCCCTGTGCGGACTGGAATGATTTGCGACATCGAATCACCTCTTTTGTTTGAAGATTCAGATTTTTACTTCTGCAGCAAATCTCTTCAGCTGCTCCTTAAGATGCTCCGGCATGGCTTCTGTTGCTTGAGTCTTAAAATTAAATGTGACAATGACTGCTTCGCCTTCAGCTATCAGCCTTCCGGTCTCCTGCTCCGTTATTTCATGAAGAACGGTAAAGCTTTTTGAACCGATTTTCAAAACGGCGGTTTTAATGATCAGATGCTCGTTAAAATAAGCCTGGCCGCGAAAATCACATGTCGCTTTTGCGAGGATAAACGGCCAGTCCCCAGAAGACATAGAGTAGCCCAGTGCTTCAAAAAACTGTACTCGTGCATCTTCCAGATAAATAAAGTAACTCGTATTATTCACATGTCCGAGCGCATCTGTTTCGCAAAACCTTACTCTCATCTGTGCTTCATGCACCTGAGCCCACCTCCCTTTATTTATGGCTGAAAGCAGGCTTTCTTTTTTCGATAAATGCCTGTACGCCCTCTTTGATATCTTCTGTCTGAAATACTTCTTCAAACAATTCCGCTTCAAGGTCGAGTCCTTCTTCAAGTGAGCTGCTGAGCCCCTGATCAACCGCTTTTTTGATCTTTGAAAGAGCGGGAAGTGAATGGCGCGTCATACGGCCAGCAAGCTCCAGCGCTTTTTGGAGGCCATCCCCTTTAGGAACTACATATGACACAAGTCCAATGTTTTTAGCTTCTGCTGCATCAATGGGGTCACCTGTAAACATCAGCTCTTTCGCTTTTGCATCTCCTACTGTGCGAGGCAGTCTTTGTGTGCCTCCTCCTCCAGGAAACAAACCGAGCTTAATTTCCGGAAGTCCGACCTGAGCATGCTCCTCTGCAATCCGGAGATCGCATGTTAAAGCGAGTTCACAGCCTCCGCCAAAGGTCAGCCCGTTTAAAACGGCAATGGTCGGCTTTGGAAACTGATCAATCTCATTCAGGAATGCATGGCCTTCAAGGAAATTGGCTTTGATTCCTTTTCTGCCGATCAGATTAGGAAACTCTTTAATGTCAGCTCCAGCCATAAACGCCCTGTCTCCAGCACCAGTCAGGATCACCGCAACGGTTTCATTGTCTTCTTTAAGTGCTGCAAAGGCTTCTTTCAGCTCCCTTGTCACCTGCTGGTTCATGACGTTAAGCGGAGGATTATTGATCGTTACGACGGCAACTGCTCCTATTTTTTCATATGAAACGGCGCGCTCTGTCATTTTTTCACCTCTTCTTTTTGATATGTGTACCAGCCCTTGCCTGTTTTTCGGCCAAGGTCCCCTTGTCTTACTTTCTGCTCAACACAGGCGAACGGTTTGTCAGCTGGATCTCCTGACTCAGCGTAGCGCTGCTGCATGACGTAATATCCGACGTCAATTCCTGATAAGTCCATTAATTCAAACGGGCCGATTGGATGATTTAAGGCTTTGCGGCAAATAATGTCGATATCTTCATAGCTTGCATATCCCTCTTCATAAAGGAAAACAGCTTCTCTCTGAAGAGCTCCTAAAATACGATTTGCGATAAAACCTGAGATTTCTTTCTTCAAAAGCACAGCTGTGCGGTTGATCGTTTTACAAACATCCATTGTTAATTCTGCTGTTTCAATTGATGTATTCTCACTCATGACTACCTCTACACAGTCCATCACAAGCGGCGGGAAAAAGAAATGCATGTTCACGACTTTGTCTTCCCGGTTTGTTGCAGATGCGATCAGAGAATTTACAATCGTTGAGCTGTTGGAGGCCAAAATAGCATGCGGCTTTGCAAGCTGATCCAGTCTTGCAAACAGCTCCCGCTTCACATCAAGCTTCTCTACTACAGCTTCAATAATAAAATCTGCATGACTTGCTGCGCGCTCAAGTGAAGATGTGAATTTCAATCTTGCAAAAGCTTCCTGTTTCGCTTCTTCCGTCAGCTTGGATTTTTTCACCCATTTATCCATGATCGAATGCAAGGTTGACTCCGCTTTTTCTAAAGCGCTTTCCTGAACATCCTGCAGAATCGTTTCATAGCCGCCCAGTGCACACAGCATCGCAATTTGATGTCCCATTTGTCCTGCTCCAATAACTGAGATTTGCTGAATGTCTTCTTTTTTCATCATGATCCTCCTCTAATGACTACTAACCAGTCGGTATGTTATAGGCGAAGAAATTCCCGGTCGCCCGAAAATTCCTCTACTTATTTAATCCTTCAAGCACGATTTTCAGAAAAATATCCGATACTTCACGATCCGATACGCGGCCATTTGGATCAAACCAGAAATAACTCCAGTTCGTCATGCCCAAAATCCCGAATGTGACAATATCCATCGGCAGATCTGAGCGGAATTCGCCGGCAGCAATTCCCGCTTCAAGCACCTGCTGAATCTTCACTCTGAAAAGATCTCTTTTTGCTACTACCTCTGCCATATCTTCTTCACTTAAATTTCTCATTTCTCTGAAGAAGACCTTTGCGCTCAATCCTTCTTTTTCTATATCATGAATGAGCATATAAACCATTTCATGCAATTTATCTTTGTACATTTTCGCATCATCCTGGATAATTTCTTCCTGTTTTCGCAGAAGATCGTCAATGTACTTTAAGTGTATCGCCATTAACAGCTCTGTTTTGCTTTTGTAATAATAATAAAACGTGCCTTTTGTGACACTCAGGGCGTCTACAATATCCTGGATCGATGTTTCTTTAAACCCTTTTTCTCCGAATAGCTGTATGCTTTGCTGTATGATTTTTTCTTTCATTATGCCTAATCCTCTCTAGCCTAGATTAAAGAGATTATACCATAAGCCCTATCATGAGATTCATAGATTATTTGCTTTAAATTCAGCTTTTTACACCTTCTTCTCTGAGAGCCCTCCGCAATATTTTGCCGACGCTTGTCTTCGGCAGCTCATCGCGGAACTCAATGATGGCAGGCACTTTATAGGATGCCAATTGGCTGCGGCAAAATGAAATAATTTCTTCTTCTGTTGTCTTTTTCCCTGGTTTTAATACAGCGAAGGCTTTTACCGTCTCTCCGCGGTAAGGATCAGGCACGCCGATAACAACTGCTTCCTGTATCGCTTCATGCTCGTATAAAACCTCTTCGATATCCCGGGGATAAACATTGTATCCGCTGGCAATGATCATATCTTTTTTCCTGTCGACAATATATAAATATCCTTCCTCATCGACCTTCGCGATATCACCTGTAAAGAGCCAGCCATCCCGAATGGTATTGGCTGTTTCCTCCGGCATATTCCAGTATCCTTTCATTACCTGAGGACCTTTTATGATCACTTCTCCGAGAGTCCCTGCCGGAACCTCTTCTTTACCAGTTGCGACATCGACAATTTTATAAGCTGTTCCAGGCACCCCGATACCAACACTGCCCGGCTTCCGCTCTCCAAACGGAGGATTGCAGTGCGTCGTAGGGGCCGCTTCGGATAACCCATATCCTTCTAAAATTTTCGCACCTGTTTTCCGTTCAAATTCTTTAATCAGCTCTACCGGCATTGGCGCGCTGCCGCTGTTGCAGATGCGGACGCTGCTGATTCCGTATTCTTCTGCCTTTGGATGGTTTGTGATCGCTACATACATGGTCGGAACTCCCGGAAAAATCGTCGGCTGCTCACGTTTAATTGTCTGCATCACTTCTTCAAGATCAAAACGAGGCAGCATGATCATGGAGTTGCCGCGAAGAACCGTTAAGTTCATGCAGGATGTCATCCCAAATACGTGAAACAATGGAATGACAGTTAAGCAGCGCTCTGAGCCTGATTTCACTTCATTTTTAAAGAATTCATACGACTGATAAATGTTTGCCATCAAGTTCCGGTGTGTAAGCATGGCTCCTTTGGATCGTCCGGTCGTCCCGCCTGTGTATTGCAGGACGGCAATATCATGCTCAGGTTCAATCTGAATTGGCAGCACTTCTCCTGAACCCATGCCCAAAAACTGCTGAAACGAATAATCATCGGGATCTGGTGTGAGTTCTTCCTGCAGACTCACTGTTATCACTTGCTTTAAGTCAGTAGTTTCCCTAATAGCTTTTACTCTTGGATAAAGAGCATCAAAAACGACGATCGTCCCAGCCCCAGAGTCATTCAGAATATGGTTCAGCTCTCTTTCCACAAGCATTGGATTTACCTGTGTGATGATGGCGCCAGCTTTTAATGCACCGTAATAAGCAACAGCATACTGCGGGCAATTTGGAAGCATAATCGCCACCCTGTCGCCTTTTTGAATGCCTTTTTTCTGAAGGGCAGAGGCGAAGGCAGTAACCATTCCCGCAGCTTGCTGATAAGAAATGGATTTTCCGTAAAACGAAATGGCTTCTTTTTCACCATACTTATGTACGGTTTCCTCAAACATTTGGGGAATCGACATGTAAGGTATGTCAAAATCATGATGCACATGCTCCGGGTACGTTGCAAACCATTTATCCAATTGCAGGTTCCTCCTTTATGGTTAGGCTCTTTTTTGAGACCCCGCTGTCTTTTCATACAGCTCTCGCGAAAAAGACCTATTGATTAAAAGGTAATTGTTCCCCCATCTACAAGCAGCGTGGCTGCTGTCACATAAGAAGCATCATCGCTTGCCAGAAACAGGACGGCCTTTGCAATTTCCTCAGGCTGCCCAATTCTTGCAAGAGCATTCGATTTCGTATAGATTTCCCATCTTCTTTCATCATTGCGCCACTCATCGATGATAGAAGTATCGATCACTCCGGGAGCAATCGCATTTACGCGGATATTTCCCTTGCCGTAATCAAGAGCGGCGTTCTTTGTCAGAGCAATAACTCCCGCTTTTGATGCATTATATGGAGCCATCCGCTTTTTCCCTTTCATTCCGAGGACGCTTGACGTATTGATAATTGAGCCTCCGCCGCTTTGCAGCATGTATGGGACGGCATGTTTGATTCCCAAGAAAACACCTTTAAGATTGATGTCAACGACCCGGTCCCATTCCTCTGTTTCCATATCGCCGATTTTCACGTTTTGATTAGACACACCGGCATTGTTGAAAAGAATATCAAGTCCGCCGTATTCCACTGCAGCTGTTTTCATCACCGCCTGAACATCCGCAGATTCAGTCACATCCGTTTTAACAAAAAGGCATGGCAGGTTTTTCTCCCTGATTTCATGAGCCGTTTTTTCTCCTGCTTCCCAGTTGGAATCGCCGATTACTACCTTCGCTCCATGTTCTGCAAACAGCATGGCTGTTGCTTTGCCAATGCCGTCTGCTCCCCCTGTAACAACTGCAACTTTTCCGGCAAGTCTCATAAATCAATCTCTCTTTCTATGATCGTAGCAATTCCCTGGCCGCCTCCAATACACGCCGTGATCAGGGCATAGCGTCCGCCTGAGCGTTTCAGCTCATAGATCGCCTTTGTCATCAAAATCGCACCTGTTGCTCCAAGCGGATGGCCGTGGGCAATTGCTCCCCCGTTTACGTTCAGCTTGCCGTGATCAAAATTCAGTTCCCGGTCGCAAGCTAAGACTTGTGCAGCAAATGCTTCATTCAGCTCTACGATGTCCATGTCTGCCAGGGATAACTTTGCTCTCTCAAGCACTTTTTTCACTGCTGGAACAGGGCCGATTCCCATAATATTCGGATCGACACCTGCAACAGCATAATGCTTTACTGTGCAAAGCGGCGTCAAACCTAGTTCCGAAGCTTTTTCACGTGACATGACCACAACTGCTGATGCAGCATCATTCAGCCCAGAACTGGTTCCGGCTGTTACGGTTCCTCCTTCTTTAAAAGCAGGACCCAATGCTCTTAAACCTTCAATCGTCGTATTTGGACGGGGATGTTCATCCGCGCTGAACAGGATAGGATCACCTTTTCTCTGACGGATCTCTACAGAAACAATCTGTTCGTCAAATCTGCCTTCTGATACAGCTGCTGCCATTCTCTGCTGGCTGCGGAGAGCATATTTATCTTGTTCCGCGCGGCTGATCTCATATTTGGAAACCAGATTTTCAGCTGTAATTCCCATTGGAGGATTGCCGATTTCTTTCGGAGACAGCACGGCTGACCTGAATTTTGGCGGTGCAGGACTGAATGGTTTTTTCGGTTTCTCCATTAAATAAGGAGCAAGAGACATGCTTTCCGTGCCGCCTGCAATATAAATGTCTCCGTCGCCCGCTTTAATCGCCTGCGCTGCAAGATTGACAGCATTGATGCCTGAGCCGCATTGACGGTCAACTGTCAGCCCTGGTATATCCAGTGATAGTCCGGTAGACAAGGCTGTTAACCTTGCAATATTCCCGCCGCCAGAGAGGACATTTCCAAAAATGACATCATCAATCATATCTGCAGATACATTTGCTCTGTTCATTGCCTCTTTAATAACAATGGCCCCAAATTCATTGGCTTCCATTGATGAAAGTGCACCGCCCTGTCTCCCGATTGGAGTTCTGACAGCAGCTACGATGACTGGATCACGATTCATTTAACATACCCCTTCCTTACATGGCATGTGTTCCGCCGTCTACGACGAGAACATCACCTGTTATAAAATCAGAAGCTCTTGCCGCCAAAAACAGGGCAGCGCCTTTTAAATCCTGATCTGTTCCAAAGCGTTTAAGAGGAGTGATATTCAGGAAATGATCTTTCCCGTTTTCAATGATCACCTGTGACATTTTAGTAGGAAAAAATCCTGGTGCAATAGCATTTACATTAATGTTGTGCTGGCCCCATTTCACGGCAAGATCTTTAGTAAAAGTGATGACAGCACCCTTACTTGTGTTATAGGCAATCGTGTCCATATAACGCGGATCTGTTCCGCCAAGCCCTGCCACAGAGGCGATATTAATGATTTTCCCGCTCTTTTGTTTAATCATATGTTTGCCTGCTTCCTGGGACATGAGAAATGTACCGGTCACATTCACATTCATTACCTTATTCCAGGCTTCAAGCGGCATATCCTGAACAGGTGCGCCCCATGTTGCCCCGCTGTTGTTTACTAAAATATCAATTTTGCCAAACTCTTCGATTGCCGTTTTTACAGTATTTTTCACATCTTCACTATTTGTCACATCACAGGATAAAGCGATGGCTTTTACTCCATATTCTCTGCTTAATCGTGAAGCTACATCTTCACATGCCGCTGCTTTTCTAGAACAGAGGACAAGTGATGCTCCCGCCTGTGCAAATCCTTCTGCCATCTGCTCGCCAAGCCCTCGGCCTCCGCCTGTGATAACGGCCACTTTGTCTGTCAGATCAAACATTTCTTTAATGTGCATGCTGCCCCTCCTTATACTGTCTGAAGATTTACGTCGTATTTTTTCAGCTCAAGCCTTGCAAGCTGGGCGCGATGCACTTCATCCGGACCGTCAGCAATTCTCAATGTTCTGGCACTTGCCCACTGAGCGGCAAGCGGTGTATCCTCGCTGACTCCAGCTGCACCGAATGCCTGAATAGCCCGGTCGATTACTTTCAAAGCCATATTCGGAGCAATGACTTTAATCATTGCGATTTCCGTTTTAGCTGCTTTATTCCCGACAGTATCCATCATGTAAGCCGCTTTTAACGTCAGTAAGCGGGCCTGTTCAATTTCAATGCGGGAGTCTGCGATCCATTCTCTGATGACACCCTGGCTTGAAATCGGTTTGCCGAACGCCTCTCTTGTTTGTACACGCTTACATAATTCTTCAAGCGCACGTTCTGCAGCACCGATTAATCTCATGCAGTGATGAATTCTTCCCGGTCCCAGGCGGCCCTGTGCAATTTCGAATCCTCTGCCTTCACCAAGCAGCATATTTGAAGCCGGCACCCTTACATCATTAAAAGTGATTTCTGCATGACCGTGCGGAGCGTGATCATAGCCAAAAACAGGAAGCACTCTCTCAATCTTGACGCCTGCAGCATCAAGAGGAACTAAAATCATCGACTGCTGCTCATACTTTGGGGCGTTAAAATCGGATTTGCCCATTACAATAGCAATCTTGCAGCGCGGGTCGCCCGCTCCTGAAGACCACCATTTTCTTCCGTTAATGACATACTCATCTCCATCACGGATGATGCTTGCCCCGATATTCGTCGCATCTGCTGAGGCAACATCCGGTTCAGTCATTGAAAAACAGGAACGGATTTCACCGGCAAGCAGAGGCTTCAGCCATTTCTCTTTTTGCTCATCTGTGCCGTAGCGGACGAGAACCTCCATGTTTCCCGTATCAGGCGCTGCACAGTTAAACACTTCAGGTGCAAGCAATGAGCGGCCCATAATCTCACAAAGCGGCGCATATTCCAGATTTGTCAGGCCTGCGCCGTACTCACTTTGGGGCAAAAATAAATTCCATAATCCTTTTTCTCTTGCTTTCATTTTCAGATCTTCCATAATAGATGGAATTTCAGACCATCTAGATTCCTGCGCATTTAATTGTTCTTCATACTTTTTTTCATTCGGATAAACGAATTCTTCCATAAAAGCTGTCACTTGTTTTTGTAAGTCAATCACCTTATCAGAGTAAGTAAAGTTCAACAAAATCACCCTTTCTTATAACTTACTAACCGGTTGGTATGTAAATCTACTTCTATCATAATATGTAACTGCCAAAAAAGACAACTATTATTCTAAAAATTCTGCCAAATTAAATCTTTTACGGGTTTTTCCTCCTTTCAAAAATACCTTTTCAATCTAAAAGGAAAGTGATATAATTCACTTGTTTTATGTGTAAATATCGAAAATGAAACCATGAAAATAGATACTATTTTTAATTAAAGAAGGTGGGAAAACAAATTGTCGCAATATGAAACACCCTTATTTACAGGATTAAAAGAGCACGCGAAAAAAGATCCTGTTCAATTCCATATCCCGGGGCACAAAAAAGGAGCTGGCATCGATCCTGAATTCCGTTCATTTATCGGAGATCCTGCTCTTTCAATAGATTTAATCAACATTGGACCACTTGATGACCTTCACTCTCCAAAAGGAATGATCAAAAAAGCTCAGGACCTTGCAGCTGAAGCATTTGGAGCAGATTATACATTCTTCTCCGTGCAGGGAACAAGCGGTGCGATTATGACAATGGTGATGGCTGTATGCGGTCCTGGAGATAAAATCCTTGTTCCCCGCAATGTTCATAAATCGGTTATGTCAGCTGTTGTTTTCTCTGGTGCTACACCAATCTTCATTCACCCGGAAATTGATAAAGAGCTCGGCATTTCACACGGCATCACAACGGAGTCTGTTGAACATGCTTTAGAGCAGCATCCAGATGCAAAAGGCCTGCTGGTCATCAACCCTACTTACTTCGGGGTGTCTGCTGATTTAAAGAAAATCGTTGAAATTGCCCATTCTTACAATGTGCCTGTTCTTGTTGATGAGGCCCACGGAGTGCATATTCACTTCCATGAGGACCTGCCGATGTCAGCGATGCAGGCAGGAGCAGATATGGCAGCAACAAGTGTTCATAAGCTTGGAGGCTCAATGACGCAAAGCTCTGTGCTGAATGTGAGCGAAGGATTGGTATCCGTTCAAAGAGTTCAAACCATCCTGAGCATGCTGACGACAACATCTACGTCATACCTGCTATTAGCTTCTCTCGATGTTGCCAGAAAACGCTTGGCTACAGAAGGACGCGAACTGGTCGAACAGGCAATCCGCCTTGCAGAAGATACTCGCAAAAAAATTAATGAAATTGATAAAATCGAGTGCATCGGTGAGGAGATTGTCGGCACCAAAGCGGCATTTGATTATGATCCGACGAAGCTGATCATTTCGATTAAAGAACTCGGTTTAAATGGCTATGATGTAGAAAAGTGGCTGCGTGAAAACTATAATATTGAAGTTGAAATGTCAGATTTATATAACATCCTCTGCATCATTACACCTGGGGATACTGAAAGAGAAACTGGCATTTTGGTTGAAGCGCTGCAGGCGCTGTCTTCAGAATTCATGAACGCATCGGCAGACTTGGTAAAACCGACCGTCATGCTGCCTGATATTCCTGTTTTAGCCCTGACACCGCGCGATGCTTTTTACGCAGAAACGGAAGTTGTGCCTTTCAGTGAATCAGCAGGTCGCATCATTGCAGAGTTTATCATGGTTTATCCGCCTGGAATTCCAATTTTCATCCCTGGTGAAATCATCTCAGAAGAAAATCTTGCGTATGTGCGCAAAAACCTGGAAGTCGGACTCCCGGTACAAGGACCAGAAGATCCTGAACTTAACTACTTGAGAGTGATTAAAGAACATAAAGCAATCAGATAATAGGAAAAGACGATTCATTTGTGAATCGTCTTTTTTGCGCATAGGTTGCCAGCCGAAGCGTATTCAACTGCCAGCATAAAGAAAACAAAAGCATGCAGGAATTCCTGCATGCTCCCATCGATCCTCTATTTAAACCCCTTGAATAACTGTGATTTCTCTTTCGAGTACCTGGCAATCGCAGCTTGTGCACTTCCCATACAAAACACTGACCTTTTCGTCCTCAAAATGATCGATCGTACCATTGCATGTTTGACATACGATTGTTCCCATTTCCATACCCCTTTTTTAAATGGATTAGCGCTTTTCGAATGATTGAAAGCGCTTAACACTTTGTAAGTCTATAATAATATAACACATTTAATCCGTCAAGCCTAAATTGTATAACACATTTAATCTTTTTCTCTTAATATATTTATCTTACTTTCTTATAAAAGCATATTAAAAAACTGGCTGAAATACGCCAGTTTTTTCTTATTCATATTCGGTTGTCAATTGGACGGCTGGGATCACTTCTTTGAAGAAATCAGAGAGTTCGGATGCCTGCTGCAGGGTATCGGTGCGAAATGTGTGCTGGAGGAGGTCGAGGTCTTCGATATCTGATGAGTCGAGCAAAGCTGCTTTACCGGTCTGCAGACATATAACGAGCGGTTTTCCAAAAAACATGTTTGAGTAAACGATGGCCAAATCATACCTCAGATCACATGAAGCAAATCCAACATACCTGACGTTTGCCTGCTCGGTATCATCGTAAAATTTTTCTGAAACGTACATAAAGGCCTCCTTATATTTATCTGATTATTCAGATTAATTATAACCTACTTTACCCTTTTGCACAATTAGGTAAACCTTTATCTTGTCAGACTGTCTAAATATTTGTAAAATTTAAGATAATCATTCAGAATTCAGAAAACTTAGGAGTTGACATGATGGCCACTCACGCTTTTATAAAATTAGTCGGCGGATCCATTCAGCAGCACATAACGGTCGATGAAGTGGAAAATCTTTTTCACTACTATAAGGAGATAACGAGTAAAACCGGCCAGCAATTAAACTTCGCATATGAAAGTTCTGCTTTCCCTTATGATTGCAGGCAAACGGACGGCTATCTTTCTTTAACTTCTGAAGAAAGAGGATATGGAAAAATGTATGTGGGAATCGGTGAAGCCGGAGATGAGCATCCTTCTTTTCTGCAAATCACCCTCCCCTCTGATTCGAAATACGGTGACAGGAATAAAGCAAATGAGTTTTCTAAATTTCTGGCAAAAAAATTAAAGGGCGAATTAACCTTATTCAACGGCAGAAAAATGTACTTTTACAAAAGATAAAAGCGATCCTGAAGGACCGCTTTTTTTTATGAGATTTTTTCAATTGAATCAGGATCGGCTATTTCATACCCCTTTGCTTTCAACCCTTCCACGATTCCCCCCAGTGCCTCATTTGTCCATTCCCTGTCATGCATTAACAGGTTGGCGCCATCTGTGAGAAACGGCGAATTGACCATAATGTCTGTAAGAGCATCTTTCGATTGATAATCCTGCTCCCAATCATACCCGTATGTCCAATTCATCACAACCATTTTTTCTTCACCTGCAATCTTCCTGCTTTCATCAGTGTTGCTGCCGAACGGAGCACGGAAAAAGCGAGGTCTTTCTCCAATGATTGATTCAACAAGATTATTCAGTTCAACAATTTCTTTTTCCTGCTCTTCTGCCGTCAGATCTTTTAAATTAGCATGTGTCATCGTATGGTTGCCGATTGGAAATCCAAGGTCATGAATGTCTTTCAATGTCTTTTTTTCTTCGTCCGTATCTAAAAAGTGTCCATTGACGAAAAAGATGGCACCTGCTCCCAAGTCTTTTAGTGTACGGGCCATTTCAAGACTGTGTTTATCCGGAGCATCATCAATTGTAACTAAAACAGCCTTTGAATTGACATCTGCGCTCAGAGGCTTAATGCTCCAATTCGCCGGATCTATTTTATATTTAGGAAGAGCTTCCGGTTCAGCTGCTGCCTCCTCCGTTTCTTTATCTTCTTTCACTTCAGGTTTTTCCGGCGGCTTATCAATTTTCTGTTCTTCTTTCTGCTTGTCCGCTTCAGCAGGGGCCGATGCTTTATTTCCGGTCTGATTTGAGCTGCACGCCGAAAGCAAACAAACTGCAGCAAGGATGAAAAACAAATACTTCATTATGTATCCCCCATTCTTTCTCCTTTATCAGTATAATATAAGGCTGATTGCTTCACTATATAAAAAGAGGAATTAATTAACAACGGTACCTACTTACTATGTATAAGGAGCTAGTTCTTTTATGAAAAGAATGACACCTGTTTTTATCATTTCCGTAGTTGTTTCTGTACTTTTTATTATCTGGGGAGCATTGCCTAAAGGTTTAGTGGGAGATGCCAATTTATCAAACGCTACGACGATTGTTCACGGATTTATCATTGAAAAGTTTGGCTGGTTTTATCTGCTCACAGCGTCTTTCTTTCTGATTTTTGCTGTGGGATTAATCTTCACGAAATATGGAAATATAAAGCTTGGAAAAGATGACGATGAACCAAGTTATTCATATCTGAGCTGGTTTGCGATGTTATTCAGTGCCGGGATGGGGATCGGGCTTGTCTTTTGGGGAGTTGCAGAGCCTATGAATCATTACAGCGCTCCTCCTTCTGGAGAAGGATTTACAGATGAATCCGCCAGAGCTGCTTTACGTTATTCCTTTTTTCATTGGGGCCTGCATCCATGGGCAATCTATTCTGTTATCGCTCTTGCCCTTGCCTATTTCACCTTCAGAAAAGAGCAGAATGGCGTCATAAGCAACATTCTCAGACCATTATTTGGTGATAAGGTAGATGGAAAGCTCGGAATCCTCGTAGATTTTCTGGCCGTTTTTGCTACTGTTTTCGGAGTTGCTACTTCTCTCGGTCTGGGAGCGATACAAATAGGGGGAGGCGTTTCCTATTTATTTGACGGAATAAACAACTCCTTTACCACCCAGCTGATTATTATTTTTATTGTCACATTTTTCTTTATGCTCTCCGCTCAAACAGGTTTAGATAGGGGTATTAGAATTCTCAGTAACGCTAATATAATTATTGCGATATCACTGATGATTTTTCTCCTTTTTGCAGGACCAACCAATTTCATCATGGATTTGTTCACAACGACCATTGGAGGCTACCTTCAGAATCTGACGTATATGAGCTTTCGCCTTACACCATTTACTGAGGAAAGCACCTGGGTGCAGGACTGGACCATTTTTTACTGGGCATGGTGGATCTCCTGGGCGCCGTTTGTCGGCACCTTTATAGCAAGGATATCAAGAGGACGGACAATCAGAGAATTTTTAATTGGTGTGCTTGCTGTTCCGACTATCTTTGGCGCGCTCTGGTTCTCTGTCTTTGGCGGCTCTGCTCTATATCTTCAGCACTTTATGAAGAAACCGATTATGGATATCATGAATGACAAAGGGATGGAAGTAGCGCTGTTTGCCGTGCTGGAGCAATTTCCTCTCGGTACATTCATGTCCTTGCTTGCCATCCTGTTAATCAGCACCTTTTTTATTACATCAGCTGATTCTGCAACGTTTGTTCTCGGAATGCAGACGACGAATGGCGATTTAAATCCATCCGGCAGGGTGAAATTTATTTGGGGCATCATTCAGTCTGCAGCAGCTGCCATTCTGTTGTGGACGGGCGGTCTTGAAGCCCTGCAAAGAGCTTCCATTATCGCTGCTCTTCCATTTGCCGTCATCATGATTCTGATGGTCTTTTCACTATTAAAGTCCTTGCGCAAAGAAAGACTTGCAATGTATGAGCCTGTGCAAAAAAATAATGAAAAATGAGGCTGGGACAAAAGGTTTTCAGCCAAAGAATAATCCGAATTATTATGTGAAATTCCAACTTGAATTTCGTTTTAGTTCGGATTTTTTTCTTTGGCTCTTTTCATAAAAATTGTTGCTACAGTACTAACTGTTAAAAACCTTAAGTGGATTGCAGCGGAAGGAACTTGACTCCTGCGGGAAATAGAGCAAAGTGGGAGACCCCACAGGCAACGCCGAGGAGGCTCCCATGCTCCCCGCGGAAAGCAAGTTCCTGGAGCTGCAAGGAACGAACAACATTTATAATAAAAAACAACAATCTATGCGAAAATAGCCTTTCTTTTAATGGTTTTCGCACTATTCAATGTTCGGCTTTCATTCAGGAGATGATCGTTACGTCCCAGCCTCTTTTTTATGAAGACAGTGCAATTAAATAAAAGTTCTAATCAGCAAGAGAAATTCATCTTTGCAGAAGAACGCCGCCGCGGCAGTTGCAGCCGTCACAATCAAAGAGATTTTTTTTGATTGTGAAAGAGATGCCGCCATAATATATGCTATGTACAAAAAGACCCCGAGCAAGATCATTTTTGCCTGCAGAGAATCTTTTTCAGAAAGCCGCTCCACCACCAAATAGCTGCCCCATATCATACATTGCAGAAAAATAATCATTGGCCATTTCATCTTTACTCCCCTTCTTTAGCTCTACCGTTATATCACTAGTATTTAAGTTATGCGACATACTTGCTGTATATTTTTCATTTATGTAACAAATAGGTAACATTCAGGGGAATATTCGGAAAACATGATAAAATAGCATTAATTTAGCATGACGGCATTATAAAAATAGGTAGTAAGTATTGGTTTTTCATTCTAAAAAGAACGGTATGTTAAGACCATTTCAATTTAAAGAGGTGGGCAATATGGCAAAGTCGGTTATTGTCGCCTTCATCATGCCAGTATTTCTTCTATCATCTTGCAGTTTGAATTTCACTTCTGAAGCGATTAATAAGCCCGAACCGGAAGAAAGAAAGCTATTATTCTTTTCAGATGAACAAGATGAATATCGGGAATCCGTCTATTATGACGCACTCATTGACTTAAAACGGGATTTTCCAGAAGAAGTTGAAGGTTTGCAATTTATTGAGCCAAGCGCGGAAGAAAAGTATTCGTTTGAAGTAGAAAAATATCCTTCTCTTGTTGTAGTGGACGATAATCAAGTGATCTTCCAAATTGAAGGGCACGTAGGGAATAAAGAAGAGATTATTACCCCTGTCATTAAAGCTTTATCAGGGAGCAGCGGACAGCGTTAATCACCTGAGGTGGTTCTATTTAAAATAGCCGCCTTTTTATTTTGTAAAAAAACCCCCTTAATGCTGAACATTAAGGGGGTTTTTCCTATTATTTTACGATGTGGATCGGGCTTCCGATTGCCACTTCAGCAGCTTCCATTGTGATTTCTCCCAATGTTGGATGCGCGTGGATAGTCATTGCAATATCTTCAGCAGTCATACCTGCTTCGATTGCAAGGCTAAGCTCTGAAATCATATCAGAAGCTGCAGCACCAGCAATTTGTGCTCCAATAACAAGACCGTCTTCTTTACGTGTAACAAGTTTCAAGAAACCGTCTGTTTGGTTAAGAGATAGTGCACGTCCATTTGCAGCAAATGGGAATTTAGCAGCAACAACCTCAAGTCCTTCTTCTTTAGCTTGTGCTTCTGTGTAACCTACTGAAGCAAGTTCCGGCTCAGAGAATACAACAGCAGGAATTCCTAAGTAATCAATTTCAGCGTTTTCGCCAGCGATTACCTCAGCAGCAATTTTGCCTTCATAAGAAGCTTTATGTGCAAGCGGAGGACCTTCAACGATATCGCCGATTGCAAAGATGTTTGAAACGCTAGTGCGGCACTGCTTATCAATTTTGATGACGCCGCGGTCTGACATTTCAACGCCTACTTGCTCAAGACCAAGCTCGTCTGTATTAGCACGGCGTCCAACTGTTACTAACAAGTAGTCAGCTTCAACTGTCTGCTCTTCGCCTTTTACTTCAAATGTTACTTTTACGCCGTTTTCTGTTTCTTCAACAGATTTAGCTTTTGCTTTTGTATGAATTTCAACGTTTCCTTTTTTCTTAAGGTTGCGTTTTACAAGTGAGCTCATTTGTTTTTCGAAGCCCATTAGGATCTCATCCATCGCTTCGATGAATACAACTTCAGAACCGAAGTTAGCATAAGCTGTTCCAAGTTCAGTTCCGATGTATCCTGCACCGATTACAACGATTTTCTTTGGAATTTCATTTAAGCTAAGTGCGCCAGTCGAATCAAGAACGCGTTTAGAATATTTGAATCCAGGAATTTCGATCGGACGTGAACCAGTAGCAATGATTGCATTTTTGAATTTATAAGTTTGAGATGAATTATCATCCATTACTTTAATAGATTCGCTGTCTACAAAATATGCTTCGCCGCGAACGATTTCAACTTTGTTGCCTTTAAGAAGTCCTTCAACTCCGCCGACAAGCTTTTTCACAACGCCAGCTTTGAATTCTTGAACTTTCGTAAAATCAACTGTTACGTTCTCAGCTTTGATTCCCATGTCTTCAGAATGCTTGGCATGCTCAAAACGGTGACCTGCAGCGATTAATGCTTTAGAAGGAATACATCCAACGTTTAAGCAAACGCCGCCAAGGTTTGCCTTTTCTACGATTGTTACTTTCTGTCCTAATTGTGCAGCGCGGATGGCAGCTACATAGCCGCCAGGTCCCGCACCAATGACAAGAGTATCTGTTTCAATAGGGAAATCTCCTACTACCATCGATTACGCCTCCATTAAAATAAGTTGTGGGTCGTTCAATAAACGCTTAATGTGATTTAGTGCATTTTGTGCTGTAGCGCCATCGATCATACGGTGGTCAAAGCTTAATGATAAAGCAAGCACTGGAGCAGCAACAATTTCACCGTCAACTACGATTGCTTTTTCAGCAATGCGGCCGATTCCAAGAATCGCAACCTCTGGGTGATTGATTACTGGAGTGAACCATTGTCCGCCAGCTGAGCCGATGTTTGTAATTGTACAAGATGCGCCTTTCATTTCCGCAGCAGAAAGTTTACCGTCGCGTGCTTTAGTTGCTAAGCCGTTAATTTCATCAGAAATGTCAAAGATTGATTTGCGTTCTGCATTTTTAACAACTGGAACCATAAGTCCTTTTTCTGTATCAGCAGCAATACCGATGTTGTAGTAATGCTTTTGAACAACTTCTTCTGTTTTGTCGTCGATAGAAGTGTTTAGAACCGGATATTTCTTAAGCGCTGATGTAAGAGCTTTCACTACGTACGGTAAATATGTTAACTTAATACCCTGCTCGGCTGCAACACCTTTGAACTGTTTTCTGTGAGAAACTAGTTTCGTCACATCCACTTCATCCATTAATGTTACGTGAGGAGCTGTATGTTTTGAGTTAACCATTGCTTTAGCGATCGCTTTTCTCATCGGGCTCATTTTTTCGCGTGTTTCAGGGAAGTCACCTTCTGGAACAGCTTGTTTAGCCGGTGCTTTTTGCTCTGCTTTTTCTTCTTTAGCTTCTGCTTGAGGAGCTTCAGTTTGTGTTTCAGCAGGTTTAGAGCCGCCTTCTAAGAATGCATCAATGTCTTCTTTTGCAATGCGTCCGTTTTTGCCTGATCCTGATACTTGGCGGATTTCAACGCCTTTTTCACGAGCATATTTGCGGACTGAAGGCATTGCGATGATGCGTCGGTTTGGATCAGCGTCTGCCTGATCCTGTGCACCTGCACCAGTAGCTTCTGTTGTTTCTTGTTTAGGAGCTTCTTCTTTTTTCACATCTTGGCCAGCTTCAGCAGTTGCCTGTACTTGAGCTTCTTCTTTTTTCGGCTCTTCTTTAGCAGGCTCATCCCCATGGTCATCACCTTTAAATTTAAGGTTTTCGTAACCTGGAGCATCAAATGTGATAAGAGTCTGTCCAACTGTCGCAACAGTTCCTTCTTCAACTTTAAGCTCAATAACTTTTCCTTTTACAGGAGAAGGAATTTCAACGACTGCTTTATCATTCTGGATTTCAGCCAGTACATCATCTTCGTTTACTTCATCGCCAGGCTTGATAAACCACTTTACAATTTCACCTTCGTGGATACCCTCACCGATATCCGGCATTTTAAATTCGAAAGACACGGTATATTACCTCCTATTTTTCATATGGAAAAGAAACCAGTTTGCAGGTTTCAAAAGAATTAACATTTGATGTTTGTTCAACTGCTTTCACGCGGCCGCGCCGCGCTGATCATGGAACATAAACACGCCATTCTTCCGGGACCCTCTGATTTCTTTTCTCAGAATGTATAATTAGAAATTCATTACTTTTTTAGCTGTTTCAATAACATCTTTGAAGTTTGGCAGCCATACACCTTCAGCTTGAGAGAAAGCAAATACAGTGTCTGGAGCTGTCACGCGAAGTACAGGAGCTTCTAAGCTTAAGATTGCACGGTCATTGATTTCAGCAACAACGTTAGCTGCAATTCCCGCTTGCTTTTGAGCTTCTTGTACAACAATTGCGCGGCCTGTTTTTTCAACAGATGCAATGATTGTGTCGATATCGATCGGGCTGATTGTGCGAAGGTCGATTACTTCAGCAGAAATTCCGTCTTTTTCAAGCTCTTCTGCTGCTTTCAATGACTCATGCACCATTGCGCCGTAAGTAATAATTGAAAGGTCAGAACCTTCTCTTTTCACTTCAGCTTTGCCGATTTCAATTGTGTATTCTTCTTCAGGAACTTCCTGACGGAAAGAACGGTAAAGTTTCATATGCTCAAGGAAAACGACAGGGTCGTTGTCGCGGATAGCAGAGATTAAAAGTCCTTTAGCGTCGTAAGGAGTTGAAGGAATAACAACTTTCACACCAGGCTGCTGAGCCATAAGACCTTCTAAGCTGTCAGCGTGAAGTTCAGGTGTATGAACGCCTCCGCCGAATGGTGAACGGATTGTAACTGGAGACGACCAGCGTCCGCCAGAACGGTAGCGCATACGAGCCATTTGGCCTGAAATAGAATCCATTACTTCGTAAACGAAACCGAAGAATTGAATTTCAGCAACAGGACGGAATCCTGTTAATCCAAGACCGATCGCAAGACCGCCGATTCCTGATTCAGCAAGAGGTGTATCAAATACACGGTCTTCGCCGAATTCTTTTTGTAATCCTTCAGTAGCACGGAATACGCCGCCGTTTACACCAACATCTTCTCCGAACAATAAGACGTTAGAATCATTTTTAAGTTCTGTGCGCAGCGCATCAGTGATTGCTTGAATCATTGTCATTTGAGCCATGGCTTACTTCGACTCCTTTGCTTTGTAGATTTCATATTGCTCTTTCAGATTGAATGGCATTTCTTCGTACATGATATCCATTAAATCTGTTACTTTTTGTTTTGGATATTCATCCGCTTTTTTGATTGCTTCTTTAATATCTTCTTTAGCTTGTTCAATTGCTTTGTTCTCTTCTTCTTCGTTCCAGATTCCTTTGCTTTCAAGGAACTTGCGGAAACGTACAAGAGGATCTTTTTCTTCCCATTCGTTATCAAGCTCTTTTGTACGGTAGCGTGTTGGATCATCGCCAGCCATAGTATGAGGGCCATAACGGTAAGTAAGTGTTTCAATCAATGTAGGGCCTTCGCCGTTAACAGCGCGCTCACGTGCATCACGCACAGCAGCATACACAGCAAGTGCATCCATACCGTCAACTTGAATTCCTACGATACCTGCAGCAGCAGCTTTTTGAGCGATTGTTTGAGCAGCAGATTGTTTTTCAACAGGAGTAGAGATCGCAAATCTGTTGTTTTGAACAACAAAGATAGCCGGTGCTTTATAAGCGCCTGCAAAGTTGATTCCTTCGTAGAAGTCACCTTGAGAAGCTCCGCCGTCACCCGTATAAGTGATTGCAACAGTTTTAAGGTCTTTCTTTTTCATTCCAAGAGCTACACCAGCAGTCTGGATGATTTGTGCACCGATGATGATCTGCGGTGAAATCGCATTTACATCTTCAGGGAACTGGTTTCCGTGGAAATGTCCGCGCGAGAATAAAAACGCTTGATATAATGGAAGTCCGTGCCAGATGATCTGCGGAACGTCACGGTATCCAGGAAGAACGAAATCTTCTTTTTCAAGTGCAAAATGAGAAGCGATCTGAGATGCTTCCTGTCCTGCTGTTGGAGCATAAAATCCTAAACGTCCTTGACGGTTTAGTGAAATAGAACGCTGATCCAAAATACGCGTATAAACCATACGGCGCATTAATTCTTTTAATTGGTCATCTGATAAATCAGGCATTGCAGCTTCGTTTACAACCTCGCCCTGTTCATTCAGAATTTGGAACGTTTCAAACTGCTTTGCAATTCCTTCGAATTGCTTTTTGCTGTCAACAACAGCATTTTTAGTCTTAGCAGCCATATTTAGTCACCTATCCTTTCTCTTATAAAAAAATAGTTCTAGATAATTACTGACACATACAGCATTAGCCTACCCAAAATGAGTACGCCTGACACATTTTTTTAGGCTATCCTCTATATATCTTTATACCACCTGAGAGAATGCCGAAACGTTCTCTATGTATTGGACAGTACAAATATCTGTACTAATTTAAGTGATGAAAGAAATTAATACAATTCGTTTCAACATGTATTAGTGTACACCATGAAAAATAAGTTCGTCAATTGATTTATATCGATATTCTGAAAAGATATCCCATGTTTTTATTTTACTTTTATTCCCTTTTTATCAATCTGTACTATAACTAATTGTTCATCTGTATTATAAAAAACGGTACAGAGATTTATAGTAAGAAGCCGTTTGAATATGCTGATTCGGGCTGTCTTTATACATCAGTCTGACTGCTGAATACAAAAAACCTGCAGAGAAATCATTCTCTGCAGGCCATGCGGTGTTTTACGAAACTGTTTTTCAGGATTTTGAAGCATTTTCTTCCGGCTGCTCTACCTCTATCTCTGCTTCCTTGTAAAAGTCCATTTTTGCCTGATTGTACTGTTCTGTATACTCATTGAATTTTTTATTTTCAGCTAATACTTTTTCATAGGTGCTGTTAATTTCAGTAATTTTAGCTTCAAGCTCTTCGAGTTTTAAATCCTTTTTTTGAAACATTTGATACAGCTCTTTATCTAAGGCAATGGCTTCTTTATATGAAGCATAAAGGGCATCATAGGAATCGTAGCGATTCTGCATCAGCTCCTGAAGTCTTTCCGCCTTCTCTTTCGCTCCGTCTTCTTCCAGTTCCTTTGAAAGTTCTGCAATGTTTTTAAATTCTTCTTTGGAATCAAGAATGCTTTTCTTTTCATCCTCTACCCGCTTTTCTCTTTCCTCTACCACAGAGGCTGCTTCCTTTGATAGAGAAACAATCTTATCGTACTCTTTCATTCCTAAAGAAATGATTTCTTCATAAAGTTCATTTTCTTCTTTTTCAAGCTCAATTAAAGGTTTCTGCTGCTGCTCAAATGTATCCTCAAGAGAAACAACCTTCTCCAGAGCCGTATACATTTCTTCTTCTGGCGAAGAGCCGGAACAGCCAGATAATAATACCGATCCAATCAAGATTGCCGCCGCCGCGGAAATTGGTTTAGACATTTTTTTCACCGTGGGTCCCCCTAACCATTCAACACTTTAACTATAAGACGTTCTCGGGTTATTTACAATATCTTCTTTTAACAGAAAGAGGAATTGCCCGTTTAGGTCAGACAGTCAGATTAGAATTCACCCCAAAAGTCGGAGTTTTCCTTTTTGAAAGGCTGTTTTCGCTTAAATTGTTGTTTTGATAAAAAATATTGCCCGTTCCTTTCCGCTCCAGTCACTTGCTTTTCGCGGTCCGGCTGGGAGACTCTATTTTCCCGCAGGAGTCAAGTTTATCCGCTGCAATCCACTAAGGTTTACAACTTTTAGTCTAAAAGCAACAAAGTTTACGAAAAGAGCCTTTTGAAAAGATGGGATGATCAGTTTTAAGCCGGTTCGGTCAATGCAAGTAAACGCTAAAAACATATATAACAGCTTACATCCAATTAATGACCATTCGAGACCATTGTATGGTTTCTCCCTATGTCAGCTGTTCCTTGTCCAAGCTATTTGCAAAGCTCAATTTTTTTATTGTATCTGGGCATTTGTCTATACACTTTCCATGCCGTGACATAGTTTATATTAGACGCTCAGGCTAATGCACAGAAGATGAGGGTCATACTAAAAGGAGGTTTTTTACATGTACGGATGTTGCCCTGGATATGGTTACGGCTACCCGGCTGCTGGCGGACGCACTTTCGCTTTAATTGTAGTATTGTTTATTCTATTAATTATTGTTGGTGCTGCTTTCGTAGGCCACTGCTAATGAATGATTGCGGCCGATGATGCCCACATTTTATGTGGGCAAGCCGCATGATTGATGCCGCTTATCCTGAATGGACAAGCTGTACTTTTCGTTTGACAGGAATTCCATTATACTTATATAGATGATTTAGGATCAAAAGAGCAGGCGCCTTGTTCTGAATGAGGATCCAGGCGCAGGAGATGGACGCAGAAACCTATTTCCATATCCACTGCCTCTTGACTTTTATAATTTCCTGGTAAGACAAGAAATGGAGTGTGAGTCCCCGTGATTACAATGGATGATATTATCAGGGAAGGCCATCCGGCACTTCGCAAGGCGGCAGAAGAAGTTGCCATGCCTCCTTCTGATGAAGACAAAAAAACGCTGCAGGATTTACTTGATTATGTTTCTAACAGTCAAAATCCTGAAATGATTGAAAAATACGGCTTAAGACCTGGAATAGGACTTGCTGCACCGCAAATAAACGTTTCAAAACGGATGATTGCCATTCGGCTGACGGATGAAAAAGGAATTTTGCACAGTTATGCATTATTTAATCCGAAAATTGTCAGCCATTCTATTGAAAAAAGCTACTTAACAAGCGGTGAAGGCTGCCTGTCTGTCGACCGCCCTGTACCGGGATATGTACCCCGCTATGCAAGAATCCGCGTGAAAGCCGTATCGCTTGAGGGCGAAGAAATCGATTTAAGACTGCGCGGTCTGCTGTCTATTGTGTTTCAGCATGAAATTGATCATTTAAATGGGATTATGTTTTATGACCATATGAATGAAAAAGATCCTATGCAGGAACCCGAAGGCGCCATTGCCATTGAACGCTGAAAAAACCTGTCTGCATGATGAGCAGACAGGTTTTTTAATTAATAAATATGTTTAGTGCGAATCAAAGCGAAAACACGATCCTACAGCAGTCCTACTTTTTTCAGCCCATTAAGGATACCGTCCTGATTTACATCAGTCGTCACTTCATCTGCAAGCTCCTTCAGCTCAGGAACTGCATTCCCCATCGCTACTCCTGTGCCGACATATTTAATCATTTCAAGATCATTCAATCCATCACCGAAGGCATAAACATCTTTCTTCTCGATCTCCAGGCGTTCCATCAGCTTTTTGATGCCTTCAGCCTTGGAGCCTCCGAAAGGAAGAATATCAGTAGCAAGCTCGTGCCAGCGGATAATATGAAAATCTTCATATTTTTTATAATCTTCTTCTTCGCCTTCTTTACAGAAAAGAAGCGTTTGATAAATTTCGCGATTACGGTAAAAATCCGCATCCTGCTCCGGATGCATAAACTTGAGGCTGCCCATGCTTTCGTGTATATAGGGATGATCTGACTCTGTTGACATCATAGTATCATCACTCATAAAGACTAACGGATGATTTGAAGTGCGTGCAAATTCATATAGTTCTTCCAGTCTTTCTGTATTAAGCGGATTTTTATAAATGACTTTTCCTTCAAATACAACAAACTGTCCATTAAAACTGACAAAGGAATCGATTCCAAGCTCTTGTCTAAGATCCTCAAACATGAAAGGAGCCCTCCCTGTTGCGATGGCAACATGGTGACCTGCTTTTTTTAAATCTTCGATGGCTGTCCGTGTCGTATTCGGTATTTCTTTATCATGATTTAATAAAGTGCCGTCTATATCAAAAAATATGACTTTTCCGTTCATAAAAAACGTCCCCTAACCTGTTTGAATTAATCAACCACAACTAGACTCATAATAAAGGAAAATTTTTCGCTTCTCAACAGAAAACGTTTAACCTCTTCACATTAAACCATGAAAAACAAATATTTTCCACAAATACCCATGTTAACTTTCCTTTTTATCACATATACTAAGTCTGGCAGATTTACGAGGGTTCGGCACACATCGAATTGGACAAGATAAGGAGTGAGACGGAAATGATGAAAAGATTGCGACGCAGATTAAGATCTCAATGGAATAGTATTCTTGGCAGAAAAACAATGGCTTAAAAAAACCCCTCCTATAATTAGAGGGTTTTTTTTCTAATAGAAACAGGCCCAGCTCTTATGAGGGTTGGCTTAGGGACGATTATCGCATATAATAGAACAAGTTAGTCTAACATACGGCAGTTAAGGAGAGATTTGGCAATGCTATATAAAGTTTATTATCAGGAGAAATTAACTCAGGTTCCTGTCCGCGAAAAAACGAAAACCCTTTTTATTGAAGCTAAAACAGAGGGTGACGCAAGAAATAAACTAAAAGACCGCTTTTATAATATTGAATTTATTCAATCAGTTGAAGGCGCTTTTCTTGAATACGAAAAACAAAACGAAAACTTTAAAGTATTGGAGATTTGATTTTTATGAAATTTGTTAAAAATGATCAAGTTGCGGTTTTCGCACTTGGTGGACTCGGAGAAATCGGAAAGAACACGTACGGTGTCCAGTTCCAGGATGAAATCATTATGATTGATGCCGGCATTAAATTCCCTGAAGAGGAATTGCTTGGAATTGACTATGTTATTCCCGATTACACGTATTTAGTGAAAAATGAAGATAAGATTAAAGGTCTTTTCATTACACATGGCCATGAAGACCATATCGGCGGTATCCCTTATCTTCTCAAGCAAGTAAATGTGCCTATATACGGAGGCAAGCTTGCACTCGGCCTAATCCGCAACAAGCTTGAAGAGCATGGCTTATTGCGTCAGGCTAAATTATATGAAATTAAAGAAGATGACATCATTAAATTCAGAAAAACGTCTGTTACCTTCTTCAGAACTACACACAGCATCCCGGATTCGTACGGAATCGTTGTCAAAACACCGCCTGGAAATATCGTACATACAGGAGATTTCAAATTCGATTTTACACCAGTTGGAGAACCTGCAAACTTAACGAAAATGGCTGAAATCGGAAAAGAGGGCGTGCTGTGCTTGCTTTCAGACAGCACAAACAGTGAAATTCCTCACTTTACGATGTCAGAGCGCCGCGTAGGCGAAAGCATTCAGGAAATCTTCCGCAAAGTAGATGGCCGCGTGATCTTCGCCACTTTCGCATCAAACATTCACAGACTTCAGCAAGTCGTTGAAGCAGCTGTTCAGCATAACCGTAAAATTGCCGTATTTGGCCGCAGCATGGAATCCGCGATTGCAATCGGTCAAGATCTCGGATACATTCAATGTCCAAAGGAAACATTTGTTGAGCCGCATGAAATTAACCGCCTTCCTGCCAATAAAGTGACTATTTTATGTACAGGAAGCCAGGGTGAGCCAATGGCCGCTCTTTCCAGAATCGCAAATGGCACACACCGCCAGATTCAAATCATTCCTGGAGATACAGTTGTATTTTCTTCTTCTCCGATCCCTGGAAACACGATCAGTGTAAGCAGAACGATCAACCAGCTTTACCGTGCAGGTGCTGAAGTCATCCACGGTCCTTTAAGCGATGTTCATACATCAGGCCACGGCGGACAGGAAGAGCAAAAGCTGATGCTTCGTTTAATGAAGCCGGAATATTTTATGCCGATTCATGGCGAGTACCGCATGCAGATTATGCATTCAAGACTTGCCAAGGACTGCGGTGTAGCTGAAGAAAACTGTTTTATCATGGATAATGGCGAAGTTCTTGCCCTCAGCGACCGCGAAGTATCGGTTGCCGGAAAAATCCCTTCTGGCTCTGTCTATATTGACGGAAGCGGAATTGGCGATATCGGAAATATCGTATTGCGTGACCGCCGCATCCTTTCAGAAGAGGGATTAGTCATTGTAGTTGTGAGCATTAATATGAAAGAATTTAAAATTTCTGCAGGTCCTGACATTATCTCCCGCGGCTTCGTTTACATGAGAGAATCAGGAGATCTTATTAATGATGCACAAGTGCTGATTACGAAACATTTAAATAAAGTAATGGAACGCCGCACAAGCCAATGGTCTGAAATTAAAAATGAAATTACAGACACGCTTGCGCCTTTCCTTTACGAAAAAACGAAACGCCGTCCGATGATTTTACCTATCATTATGGAGGTGTAAGCAGAAAAGCTGCCGGTAATCCGGCAGCTTTTTTGGATTAGAAATTCTGTCGTAAAGTGCGCTCTATCATATTGAAGAAAAAGAAACTATCCTGTATAATGAACTGTACTGACCGTTCAGTCAAATTTGAAAATGATAGAAAGGTAGTGCCTATCAATGAAAAAGCCATCCTCTCTTGAAAAATTCGTACAGCGTCTAAAAGATAAAGGGGTTAAAGCAGAGCTCATCAGTCCTGCCACAAAAAAAGTTGTGACTCTCCTGCAATTAGACGGTAAGCAAATAAAACAATATCCATTAGAGCAATAAGCTTTATTCGCATAAAGCTCCCTCATGGTCATACATAAATGTAAACAACCGGCCTCATAATGAGACCGGTTTTTCATATTCAGTATTCTAAATGGGCAAAAGCAGTGACATCAAAGATTCCCTGACAAGTTATTTTTAATTCCGGAATAACTGGAAGCCCAAGAAAAGATAACGTTAAGAATGGATTAAAAGTGTCAGGCAAGCCTGCCTTTTTTAATGCTTCATGTATAGAATGCAGGCCGAGCAGCACTTCATCATATGGCTGATCAGACATTAAACCAGAAATGGAAAGCGGAAGCTGTGCAAGAATGTTTCCATCCTGTACAACGGCCAATCCTCCTGCACTTGATTTCAGCACTTGGAGAGCAAGAAGCAAGTCTGCATAATTCGCACCTGCTGCAATGAGGTTATGAGAATCATGCGCGATCGACGTTGCGATCGCCCCTCTTTTCAGCTGAAACCCTTTTACAATGCCTTTTCCGATCAGTCCCGTATTCTTATGGCGTTCAGCCATGATCAGTTTTAAATGATCAAGCTCTGTGGAAGGATGGAAAATACCGTCCCTTACACTTGTTTGTTCGTATATTTTTCTTGTCACAAGCTGATTGGGAATGATTTCAATAATGGGCACCGGCTGAGCTTTTGTAATAGGGAGTTTCAGGTCAGAAGGCTGTAACTCATGCAGATGAACTGTATCTAATAAGTCAGCAGGTGTTTTCGATGATTGGTGCTCAGCCGTTCTTACCTCACCCTCATGCGCAGCTAATTTCCCAGCTTTATATACTTGCTCGATCTGAAAATCGTTTAGGCTGTTTACTACCAGAAGATCCGCTTCATAACCAGGTGCCACAGCTCCTTTATCCTTTAGACCGTAGCACTCAGCTGCATTTAATGTGGCCATTTGTATGGCTGCAGCAGGATCAACTCCATGCTGCACAGCAAGCCTTATATTATGATCGATGCTGCCTTCTGCTGCTAAATCATCCAAATGCTTATCATCCGTGCAAAATAAAAATCGTCTGGAATTGCGCACATTAACAGCTCCTATGACATTCGGCAGATCTTTTGCAACGGAACCCTGTCTGATCAGCACATACATGCCGCGCTGCACTCTCTCTATTGCCTCTTCCGCATTCGTCACTTCATGATCTGTCATAATTCCCGCTGAGCGATAGACATTGATCATATCTGCCGGGAGCCCTGCCATATGTCCGTCGATCACGCGCGAGTGGCGCGATGTCATCTCAAGCTTATTCAGCATGCTTTCAGAAGCTGTTTGGACAGCGACATAATCCATGACTTCTGCCATGCCGATGACTCGATCATGATTAAAAAGCGGCTCTAAATCATCAGCTTCCAATCTTGCCCCTGCATGTTCAAAGCTTGTGGCAGGCACACTGGACGGCAGCATCACAAAAACATCAAGCAAAATGTTTTCTGAGCTGTCCAGCATATATTGAATTCCTTTAACTCCTGATACATTCGCGATCTCGTGCGGATCCGCAATGACCGTTGTTACACCATGAGGCAGAACCACTTTTGCAAACTCGTGCGGCGGAACCATCGATGATTCAATATGAACATGACCATCAATTAATCCTGGACAAAGATACTTACCGCTTATATCAATTTCCTCCATGCCGTCATAATCGCCTATGCCGACAATTCTTCCATTTGTGACGGCAACATCACTCTTTAATATGTCTAGATTAAACACATCGACAATCTGCGCATTTTTAAAAACGATATCTGCTTTTTTTCTCTTTGTACTTCCTTCAATTGATTGTCTGATTTCTTCTTTTTTCATAAAAAAACCCCTCGCTATTTGGAGGAGTGAGATAAAAAAAGGCAACAGAAAATGCCCTTTTTATTCATTCCTCGTAGTCAAACTTTTTACGGCAGTTCGGTAGAAACTTTTGGACCATATTTCCAATATTATACGAGTGCATGAAATTAAGTATTTAGTAACATATAGTAAGGGGTAATAAGCTATCAGTCAACGGTTTTAGTTTCCGTTTTAAAATTTTTCAATATGTGGTATGATAAACAAAAAGTTGAATAACATAAAAATGACCGCAAGTGCAGCAACACTTACGGCCATGCATACATTCGGTCCCGCGTCAGGCGTCGGCCATTTTAATCAATCAATCAAACAGACCTCACCCGCAACTGACAAAGCTGGGAGGTCTATTTTTTCTGGTCAAACGACATAATGGCTATGATAAGCGTAGCAAATGAAATCGCAAAAGATAAGCTCTCATAGACTGTCACCCGGGCATCACCCCCTTTTCCTTGCTTCACAGAGAAAAGAGACAGGGGCTAGCCGACCACCCATATGTTCACGAATGTATACATCTTCCATTATACCACAATCGGCAAAGAACAAACGTTCCATTTCTTAACACAAAAAAAGACACCTATAGTGTCTTCTTCTGATTAAGATTCTAAAACCCGTTTTTCAAATCTGTCGATATCTGTATCTGCACCAATTACAATTAAAATATCATCTTTTTGAATCACTTCATCTGCCTGAGGAGTTACAAATATTTCTTTGCCTCTTTTGATGGCAACGATGTTTATTCCGTATTTTGCGCGGATATCAAGGTCAATTAATGTATTACCAGACAATTTATTATTGACGACAATCTCGACAATACTGTGCTCGTCGGAAAGTTCAAGATAATCAAGGACATTATTTGAGATCAGATTATGTGCAATTCTTCTGCCCATGTCTCTCTCTGGATGAACGATCTGATCGGCTCCAATTTTCCGTAAAATCTTCTCATGATAGTCATTTTGTGCTTTAACAGTGATGAATTTCACTCCGAGTTCTTTCAGCATCAGAGTTGTTAAAATACTTGACTGAATATTATCGCCGATTGCAACGATAACGTGATCGAAGTTGCGGATGCCAAGGCTTTTTAACACAGCTTCGTCAGTTGAATCGCCGACAACCGCATGGGAAGCAATATTGGCATATTCATTCACTTTATCTTCATCCATATCGATGGCCATTACTTCCATGCCCTCTTCACTCAGCTCACGGCATATACTGCCTCCAAAACGCCCAAGACCAATAACTGCAAAATCCTTTTTCATATGTACGTTCCTCCAGCCATCATACTATAAACAATTTTTAACATAACTTTATTCCTTATTAAAAAAAATTACAAGCTTTACTTTTTGCCCTTTACATATTCTGCATCAAATAAAAACAGACGCAAGAGCAAAACAAGCGATGGAATCAAAAGCAGCAGCCCGGCTATAAAAACGACAACAAGTGTAATTCCCATCGTTTCATTCGTATATCCGGAATAAATGGTCACAAACGGATCCAGAATATACGGCAAATGAGACGCCCCATACCCGAAGAAAGCAAAGAAAAATTGCAGCATCACCATTATAAAAGCCGTTCCAAGATTCTTTCTTTTATAGATTAACCAGACGGATGCCATAAAAAACAAGAGAGACAATCCGAACATCCACCAAATATCGAGCGCTTGGCTAAAATGACGGGAATTGTGCTGCTGCAGAGAAAGAAAAACAAGAAAGCTTGCAAGGATTGTAGGCGGAGCCCAAAACAGCGCAAACCTTCTAAGCAGCGACAAAGCTTTGCTGTCTGAAGCACGATCTGCATAGTATGTTAAAAAAGAAGCACTGATAAACAGTACGGAAACAATGGCAAGAAACACTACACTCCATGAATAAAAACTTGTAAATAACTCGTTTGCAAGAAAGACGACAGTGTCATTTCGTTCTTCTAAAAATCCCCCTTCTGATATAGAAAGAGCTGTAGACAGGGAAGCGGGAATCAGAAGCCCTGTGGCTCCGTATAAAAACGTATAAAAAAGACTGTCTTTAGCTCCGTAGTTCCCAAATGCGTAAAACGAGCCGCGGATAGCTATTAAAACCAGCGCTATGCTTCCCGGAACGAGCAGCGCTGTGCCATAATAATAGGCTGTTTGCGGGAAAAAACCTACGATTCCAACAAAAAAGAAGACGAAAAAGACATTTGTCACTTCCCACACTGGAGATAAATAGCGGCTGATTAAGTTATTCACGATATCATCCCGCTTGGTCAGCTGCGCATAAAAAGCGAAGAAACCAGCTCCAAAGTCTATAGAAGCAACGATTAAATATCCGTACAGAAAGATCCACAGAACCGTCATGCCAATGATCGGAATATCCATTTAGACTTCTCCCTCCTATTTAAACCGGTACTCAAGCTCCGCTTCTGCCGGATTTTCTTTGAACATGCGCCTAAGCACGATGATGCACAGTGTTCCAAGCAGAGTGTACAGTCCGAAGAACAGCATAAACATTAATCCTACATGGTCAGATGTCGTCGCTCCTTCAGCTACCTTCATATACCCTCTGAGAATCCATGGCTGACGGCCTACCTCAGCAAAAATCCAGCCCGCCTCGATCGCAATCATGGAGAGCGGTCCGGCTGCTACAATCGGCCATAAAAGCCATGACTGAAAGCCGCGAAGCCTCTTAATTTTTCCAAATAAAACATACAGCATGGACAGTCCCAGACCAAACATCCCAATGGTTACCATTACATCAAACATATAGTGAATCCAAAGCGGGGGTCTTAAGTTTTCTTCAATTTCATTTAATCCTGTTACTTCTGCATTAAAATCATTGAACGATAAAAAGCTGAGCATTTTAGGAATTCTGATTTCATTGCTTATTTCTCCGTCTTCATTCAAGGTGCCATATAAAATTAAATCAGCTCCCGCTTCTGTTTCAAAATGCCATTCTCCCGCTGCCAGCTTTTCAGGCTGATGCTCCGCCAAAAATTTTGCAGAAAGATCACCAGCAAGAGCTGTGCCCAGTGAAAAGACGAGTGCCGAGACCATCGTCACCTGCAGAGCTTTACGGTGATAGTCTGTTCTTCTTCCTTTAAGAATCATAAATGCTGTTATAGCAGCGAGCACAAACGCTGAAGTCATGTACGAAGACATCAGCACATGAAAGACTTTTGAAGGCGCCGCAGGATTAAACATCGCCGCTATCGGATCAATTCCGGTAATTGTTCTGCCATTCAGCGTAAATCCCTGAGGAGTATTCATAAACGCATTAACTGTAGTAATAAAAACAGCTGACATCGACGATCCTATAATAATCGGAATAGAAATCAGCCAGTGGTATATTGGTTTTTTAAACCTGTCCCATGTATAAAGATAGATTCCCAAAAAGATTGCCTCAAAGAAAAAAGCGAAGGTCTCCATAAAAAGCGGCAAGGCAATAACCTGTCCGGCAATTTCCATGAAACTCGGCCAGAGTAAAGATAACTGCAATCCAATACATGTTCCGGTGACCACCCCTACTGCCACTGTAACAACAAAGCCCCTTGTCCAGCGCCTTGCAAGCAGGATATAGTGGGGATCTTTTTTTCTGATTCCCATCCATTCGGCAATCGAAATTAAAACAGGCACTCCGACTCCAATCGTTGCAAAAATAATGTGAAAGGCAAGTGTCAATGTTGTAAGCATCCGGCTAAGTATGACGCTATCAAGTTCAGCCAAAGGGCCACATCTCCTTTTTAGTGTTCTAATGCTCTTATATCACAGATTCTAAACTCCAAAACATGCAAACTTTGTGATGCGCTGAACATGTTATTGAATGATGATAGGCAAAGAAGATTTCTCTTCTGCCTATTAAGGTTTATATTCGGGAAGAGCGTTCATATATGCACGGATTTTTTCGACATACTCATCTCCGAGTCTTCCTTCAGCACCTCTCAGTATTTCTGTTGAGTAGTGGCTTGGCGGGCGGAATTCTTCTTTTTTCTGAATGACAGTAAAGGTAAGGCACTGCTCATACACCTTTTCACCGATTTCCACACGGATAAAGGCAGGACGATACGTTTTAGAGTCAACACCTTCACGCATATAAAGATAGTCCACTGCTTCCTCAGGTACACGATATAAAATGCCTTCAGCACCTCCGCCGTCTTCAACTAAATCAGCCCGGCCCCCGTCTTCCATCGTGACAGTAAATTTAACAGAGTACTTTTCTGATTTTCCTCCACCGATAACATCCGCAAAATGATCCTCAACAGACGCTTTTTGAAAGCGTTCTGTATCCATGCATGAGCCATAAGCAAAATAAAACGTTTCAGCCGGAGGATTCAAGATGAATTGATATTCTTTCCAATCTCCGCTCTTTATTTTTTTCATCCCTTCAGCCTGCTCAGGATTTATCACATAACAAAAGGCATCATGTGCCAATGTATCGGTATAGACCCGGACAGGAACAAATTCAAACAGGCTGTCATTTGCTTCCGGTCCCAGGTAACCTTCTAATTTATGAATCTCAGGAAGAAGATCCTCATCAATTTCATAGAGCTCTCCGTACACTGTATCCTGGTCTACAGTCATCGCTGGATAGCCTTCATTCGAATCAAACAGCGAACCATTTGTCCAGGCTTGTTCGGCAATGCACGTTCCCTGCTTTATATAATGATGGTTTTTCTCCATATAACGCAGTGTTCCATAAACAAATAAATGACAGTTCATCTTACCAATCTCCTCTTAAACGGGTTCTAATATAGATTTCCGATTGACAACAGGCAGGACAACTTCAAAGGTGGTCCCATTATTTAAGCTGCTGTTTACATTGATATGGCCGTAATGGTCTTTTATGATTCTTAAGCATACGGTCAGGCCAAGACCAGTTCCTTTATCTTTTGTAGAAAAGAAAGGTTCGCCAAGTTTTGAGATTTTTTCTTTAGGAATTCCCATCCCGTTATCTTCAATTGAAATGATCACAGCCTCGCCTTTAAGTCTGCAGCTCATGTGGATATTCCCTCCATTTGGCATTGCCTCAATCGCGTTTTTGATCAGATTGATAAATACCTGCTTAAGTTGATTTTCATCACAATCAACAATAATTTCTTCGGTTGGAAAGCTTTTTTTAAGCTGAATATTATGTAAAATGGCATTAGATTCAATCAGCACAGCCACCTGCTCCAAAATGGAAACCATATTCTTTTCTCTGAAATGAATCGCCTGCGGTTTAGCCAATACAAGCATCTCGCTTAAGACCAGCTCAATTCTCTTGATTTCTCCAAAGATAATATCAAAATAGGAATCTTTGTCAGGAAATTCATTTTTAATAAGCTGCAGAAAACCGCTGATGGATGTAAGAGGATTCCTCACCTCATGGGCAATTCCGGCAGCAAGCTGTCCGGCAATCGACAGTTTTTGAGATTTCAGTGCAAGATGCTCATTCATCTCTCTCCATTCCCTCTCTTCAAGCTTTCTGTCTGTAATGTCCTGAATTGTCCCGACTGTTCCAATCAAATAGCCTTCATTGTCATAGTACATTTTAAAATGAACATAAGCATAAAATTCCCCGCCGCTTTTCTTGCGATAGGATGTTTCGAGTCTTCCCTCTACCCGTTTCGAAGCCGTATAATCAGCAAGCGTGCTTCTCACTCTCTTTTTTTCCTCAAAAGTGATGTAATGATAAAAGCTGGAATACAAACTTTCAGAACGTTCATAACCTGTTACATCCGTCCACGCAGGGTTTAAGTATATAAAGTTCCCTTCACCATCAGTTTGAAACACCACTTCCTGGATGTTCTCAAGGACCAGCTTTGTCTCATCAAGCAGGTTTTTATAGCGGAGCTGGCTTTCGCTCAGCTGCTGAATCAACAGCTTTGAATGGTCAAAATAAGTTCCCAGTTTCCAGACAACAGCCAAGATGATGACACAGAATAAACTGCTGTACAGCAGCGGAACGGACTGACTCCCAAAGATAAAGTCAAAGATATTCCATAAAATCAGAAGACATACAGCCAGTAAAGTTATTATTATTCTGCCCGCATATTTGTTCATCGCAGCACCTTTTCGGGTTCTATTTTTTTCAGTATACCATTTTCTGATTTATCAGCATATTCTGACGCTTGGTTTGCATCTATTAATCATGCAGACTATGTTCAGTCAGTACTGCTTTTTTCAGCATTTGCTGCATATAACCGATTCCTCTGCAATTCTGAAGCGGATAAATAAATTTACCTTTAAGCGTATTTTCTGCTATAGGCCTGAATTTCTTCCCTCCAAGTACAACAAACTCTTCAAATTGATGAAGGTTCTTTTCATCAGCCTGCTTCTGAAGTTTTTCAAGTGTTATTACTTCTTCTGTTTTCATACTGAAAGAGACATTATAATTGCCGGGTACTAAATCCTCAGGAAATAAAAATCCATGTTTCGCAGAAAGAATAACCCAGTCATCAAAAAACATTTCTGCATACTGGCGGCATAGCAAATGAAAGGTCCCCGTATAGGCATTTTCAGCTTCCACTTGTCCTCGATGGGGCTCCTTATCCCAAATTTTTTTATTTCCGCATGGTATTACACATAGCTGCTTCAATTTCGTTTCTCCTTTTTTGTATGATGCTGCTTCTAATAGCAGGCAAGTCTAATAGTTGAATATACTTCTTTTTTAGCAGAAGAAAGTGTTTTCTGTCCACAGATTATCATAGATAAAGATTATTAAATAATGACCCCGCTTTAAGCCATATCTATACATCCATTTAGTTATTTTTATAGCGGCATTTATGAAGATTTCATTTCAGCATAATGAAAAAGAGTCAAGTTCTATTCCCTTTATCCTTTTTTAAGCCAAAGGATCAGGTTGCATCCCTGCTCCTCTAGGCTCTGATCAAATCCACTTCTATTCTCCATTCCCCTTACAGCCAAGGATAATCTGTTCCGAATGCGGCTGCCATTGATTCGGTTTCTTCTTTTCGCTTTTTCCGGATGACTGCCCGCTTGAGTGCTGAGTCATTCAGCGTCTTTTCTGTATCTGACTCCGGAACAACTTTCGGGACGGGAGTTGGCTTATTATGTTCATCTACTGCAACCATTGTTAAGAAAGATAGCGCACATACATTTCGATTTCCGTTTAGAAGATCTTCTGCTATGACCTTTACAAAAACCTCCATTGATGTTCTCCCCGTGTATGTTACAAATGCTTCAAGACATACGGAATTTCCTTCATAAATAGGATGCAGAAAATCAACAGAGTCCGTTGATGCGGTAACAACATGCGAGCGAGCGTGCCTGATGGCCGAAATGGCTGCTACGTCATCAATATAAGCCATCAGCTTGCCGCCGAATAAAGTTCCGTAATTGTTTGTATCAGACGGCAGAACGATGCTGGTTTTTACAACAAATGAATGCCGGCAGAATTTCACTTCCATTATAGATGCACTTCCTTTTTTCAATTCTCTCTTTCTTATTCCCTGAAGTTCAAAAAAAATACATCAAAAAAGGACTGGTACCCCCATAAATCGACACTGTTTGCAGAATGAATATAAAAGACTCGAAATCTATGAGGATTGGGTGAAAATAAATGTTTTCTACTTCTGAAATTGGCATTGACTTAGGTACAGCAAATATTCTTGTATACAGCAAGGAAAAAGGAATCGCGTTAAATGAACCGTCCGTTGTGGCGATTGATACAGTAACAAAAAATGTTTTGGCTGTAGGGACGGAAGCAAAAAGCATGATTGGCAAAACGCCGGGTAAAATTGTGGCGGTCCGTCCGCTTAAAGACGGTGTCATTGCTGATTATGATGTAACAACTGAAATGCTTAAGCAAATTATGAAAAAAGCTTCGAAAAAATTAGGATTCTCGATCAGAAAACCTACTGTTGTCGTATGTACTCCTTCAGGTGCAACAAGTGTTGAACGCCGTGCCATTCACGATGCAGTAAAAAATGCAGGTGCTAAAATTGTCCATTTAATTGAGGAGCCTGTTGCAGCTGCAATTGGTGCAGATCTTCCTGTAGATGAACCAATTGCAAATGTCATTGTTGATATCGGCGGCGGGACAACAGAGGTTGCCATTATCTCATTTGGCGGCGTGGTATCTTGCCACTCCATCCGAATCGGCGGAGATCAGCTTGATGAGGACATCATTGGATATGTCCGTAAAAACTATAACCTGTTAATTGGTGAGCGCACAGCTGAGAACATTAAAATGGAAATCGGCTATGCTCTTGTCAAGCATGACGAACTGTTAATGGAAGTCAGAGGGCGTGACCTTGTTACAGGCCTTCCAAAGACAATCACTCTGTCATCAACTGAAATGCAGAATTCGATGAGAGAATCATTGCTTCATATTCTAGAAGCGATCCGTGCTACCCTGGAAGACTGCCCGCCAGAGCTAAGCGGCGATATTGTAGACCGCGGGGTGATTCTGACAGGCGGAGGCGCTTTAATGAAAGGCATGCAGGAATGGCTCAGTGAAGAAATTGTTGTTCCTGTCCACCTTGCACCAAGCCCGCTTGAATCAGTGGCAATCGGAACTGGAAGATCTCTTCAGGTCATTCACAAGCTGCAAAAAGTATCAAAGTAAGATGGAAAGAGCCGCAAATGAGTGCGGTTCTTTTTTTTCAGAAATATAAGAACGTATGTTCTATAATCTATTCTACATATTTCTTCAAAATAAATCAATCATTTGAAAATTATTCTTTTTTTCTCCATATTTTTGAAACTTTTCTCTTTTCACATGCGTCTTACCTATTGTATGATTCACATAAAATAATCTGCATTTTCACTGGGGGAGAACGAGATAAAACGCTTATTTTTGTTCGTGTCAATTATTTTTGTTGTAAGCGGATGCGGTTTAGTGGAAAAAGAAAGCCTTATCATGACGAAAAATGCGGTGAGCGCAAAAGCTGTTTCTTCAAAGGCGATTGAAATGAATCGGGAGTTTGCTCTGATTGACAGCAGAGATGGCAGTACAGCAGCAACATTCGTACCAGCTGACGATAAAGATAAAGAGCAGCATGAAGAGGATATGAAGGCTCTGGTCCGGCAAATGGCTGATAAATTTGATCAGCCAATGACTCCTTCAAAAGTCAAAGACGGCAAGCTTTTACCGGGTCAAAGCCGTGTTGTGCTAGATGAAGAAGCTCTATTCAATCAATTGCTGAATCTATCTGCTTTCAATCACGAAATTCCGCTGCCAATTACGGAAACAGCTCCAAATCTTACACAGGAAGCATTAAATGGCGCTGCGCAAACAGTGATCGGAAGCTACAAAACAACGTTTAATCCTTCTGTAGCAGGAAGAAGCACCAACATTGCCCTTTCATCGAATGCAATTGATGACATCGTTTTGGGGCCAGGAGACAGATTTTATTTTAATTTGGCTGTCGGGGAGAGAACACCTGCACGCGGCTACCAAAAAGCGCTTGAGATTGTAAATAAAGAGTTTGTCGAAGGAATTGGCGGAGGAATCTGTCAGACATCAAGCACTTTGTACAACGCTGTTGCAAAAGCCGGGCTTGAAATAATCGAACTACACCACCATTCCAAAGAAGTCGGTTATGTCCCTATTAATCAGGATGCGACTGTTTCATGGGGCGGCTACGATTTTAAATTCATGAATAATAAAGATTTTCCTGTTATTATCAAAACGATAGTCGATCAAAAAAGCGGCAGTCTTGAAGTTCAAATTTTAGCAGCTTCAAAAAACTGAAGGCTGAGTCATCTCGACTCAGCCTTTTTTAAAAGATAAGAAAGTATAAAGTTTTGCGCTTCGATGGCGAGCGGAATCGCTCAGGCTCCTCGGCCAGGACGGATCCGAAAGTATTGGCAAAAAGCGCAATATTTTCGGATCCTTATCTGTCTGCCTGCGCTAAACGGGCGCTTACGCTTTTCTTGTCATCTTATCAGCTTCCTCTTATCTTGAAGAAGTCTGCTGTACTCTGCATCAAGCATTGCAAAAGAAGGGTCTTCTCTGCTTATTACACTGAGTTTGCTTAACACAGCTGTCAGCTGATGATCGATTTTAAGCAGCTCTTTTTCAGTATCGGTTTCATTCCATTCTTTTCTGTCTTTTGATAAATAGTCACCGAGCTTCATTTCAACTCTTCTTACCACCGCGTCTTCAAATACGAGCAGCTTATCACACAATTTGTTCATAAAATACTGATCGTGAGACACGATGATAATGGTCCCTTCAAACTCATCAAGCGTCTCCTCAAGCTGTTCCCGGCTCGGGAGGTCCAGATGGTTTGTCGGCTCATCGAGTATGAGAACGTCGTATTCTTTCAGGATCATGGACACAAGCTTCACCCTTGTGCGTTCACCTAGGCTTAGTGAACCAATCGGCTGCTTAAGCTTCTCCTCAGTCAGCCCCATATTTGCGAAAGTGGTCCGTGCTCTTAAAATCTGTTCCCTCTCATGAAGATCCAGAGCTTCAAGAACGGTTGCATCTTCCCTTAAATCATTTACGTCCTGACTTAAATAGGCGATCTTCATCGTTTCGCTTTTCCATAGCTCGCCGCCGGTCACGTCCTCCAAGCCTTGAATCATCCGGATGAGCGTAGATTTGCCGGCTCCATTTTTTCCGACAATGCCTATTCTTTCTCCATGTTTAATATAAAAATGACTTTTCTTAATCAGGGAAAGCTGCCCAAACGTTTTTTCAAGCGCTTTTGCTTCCAGTACGCGCTTGCCCCTTTTTCCGCTTGAGTCGAACTGAAACAGGACTTTGGCTTCTTCCTGCGGTTTTTCTTTTTTATTCTTTTCAAGTTCAGCCGTTAAACGCTTCATCTTAGAGCGGACCTGAATGTCCATTTTTTTCGCCTTTACCCGGTTGTATTCTTTAAAGCCCATTTGTTTCCGTTCGGAAGGACTGCCCTGTTTGGTTGATTCACGGTGAGCTTTTTCTGACCAATTCTTTAAATTCTCCATTTGTCCTTCAATTTTCGCTTTATAGCGCTGCTGCACTTCATACTGATGCTTTTGTTCTTCTGCCAGTCTTTTCTTCTCGTTCCTGTATGCCGTGTAATTCCCTTTGAACTCCTTTATCTTCTTATTTTCCAATTCAAAAATATGAGATACGGTCCTGTCAAGAAAGTAACGGTCATGGGAGATAATCAGCACGGCGCAAGTATTGGTTCTCAGCTGATCTGCAAGCCATTCTATTCCATGATAGTCCAAATGATTGGTCGGTTCATCCAGAATCAGCAGATCGGGGTTTGTGGTCCAAACATGAGCGAGTGCAAGCTTCAGCTTCTCCCCGCCGCTTAAATGATGAAGCCGGTCTTCCTTCCAATTCTGCACTTTTTCAAGCCCTAATTTTTTTGTTGTTTCAAAAATCTCCTCAAAGCTTTGATCTTCTAAGACCCCTTTAAAATCATGTACGGTGTAATCAACTGATTGCAGCAAATATCCGATTTTTAAGTCTTTTTTTCTCGTAATGCTGCCTTCATCAGGGAGAAGCTTCCCAAAAATCAGATTGGCTAACGTCGTCTTGCCTGCTCCGTTGTAGCCGACTAATCCGGCACAATCTTCTTGTTTCAATTCAAACTGTATGTTTTCAAGAATGACTTGATCTCCATATTGTTTTTTTACATCTTTCACATTAAGGATTGTATTTGCATGCCGCTGTTTAACTAATCTTTCATTTTTAGCCATAAAAAAACCTCCCAAGTTCGCCTAGAGAGGATTTCAACCATATGAAATAAACGGAATACCCGCCAATAAATGCAGAAAGATGCATAGATTTGGGCCTTCAGCTGGAAATGGTATGAAAAATGAGCGCACTCATCCTATTCTCTAGGTCTCGTTTTTTTGCTTATTCAAAAAACGTTTAGAAAATAAGATTAGTTCCACATGTCTCCAGTACCTTTTCCTTTCCGATATTAGAATGATATTAGTATATGATAAAAAAACAAAATCTGTCAACAGTATTTGTAAGCAGTTACATCATGGATTCGTATATTCCGGCCAGTTGAAGATTCTCTTCCCAGGAAGCCCCATCCTCCAGACACCAGCATGCACTCAGCACAGCCTGACAAAAGCCCCAGCCAATCATACGGCTTCTGTCCAAACCTAATTCTTTTTCAAACTGCTCCATTCTCTTTTCAAGCACGTCCCGGGGATTTTTTTTATCAAATAAATAATTTTTACAGAAGCTTGTGACTTCAAATTCAGCTTCACCTATAACCCCCTTGGGATCTATGGCAATCCAGTCACTGCCTTTTTTCAAAATATTATCCTGATGGAGATCGCCATGCAATAGAATGGGTTTAGAAATGGTGTTTATCAATTGAGCAAAAATAGCCTCAGCCTTATGTATACATTTTTCATCTATGATATTTTGCTCCATCCTTCTTAAGCCAGACACCCAATCTGACAAGTGAGGAAAAGGATGACCGACTGCATACGGCTGCCAAATTCTCTTCATAACAGTAGAAGCAGCTAAAATAGCTTTTTCATCACTTTCAATCTCTGAAAGCATGGTGCCCGGGTTTACTTTTTCCAAAATTAAGAGGCCTTCATTTAGATGTTCATCAATCAGTTTAACCATGCCATTGCCCCTGCCCAGTACTTTTAATGCGAAGCTCTCAGCAATCAAATCTTTATGGTTTGGGAGTCCGACTTTAACAACCGCCTCTTCCCCATTTGCTTTAATAGCCTGAGCGACATAGTGATACGACAATTTATAAGGATCGCCTATTTTCAGGCCGTAAGTCCGCTCGCACCTGGCAATAATGAAAGGGAGTTCACGGAGCCAGGCTTCCCCTTTATCTCCATGAACTCCGGTAATCGTTTGTTTAAACTCTTTTGGAAGGTTCATTTTCCCTTTCCCTCACTAAAAGCCTGGTCTGCAAGGATGGCGTACGTAATTTCATCCGCCGGAGGATTATGGAGCCCTGCTCTTACATCTCTGTAATACCTTTGCAGAGGAAGGGAATTAAAGATACTTTGTCCGCCAACTACACGCATGGCTTGGTCGACCACTTCGACTGCTGTATTTGTAGCAACTGTCTTGGCAGCTGCGAGCTCTGCTCCGAGTTTATTCCGTTCGTTTGGAGCAGTGTCCCATTTTTCTGCTGTTCCATATAAAAGGTGTCTGGCAGTCAGAAGCGAAAGGTCCATGTTTGCAATCTTTCTTCTCACTTCAGGCAGATCTTTAATTGGATGATTTAAACTGTTTGGCTGATGTTTTTTAGCAAATTCGACGGCAAAATTCCTCGCTGCTATGGCAATTCCCAAATAACATGCAGGTATATGCAGCAGCCAGCCTTGCGGAGACGTTCCTTTAGAAGGTTTCGATTTCAAACCTGTCATCGCTTCCAGTTCAAGTTCCACATTTTCAAGAATTAAATCATCGCTTCTTGTTCCTCTCATTCCAAGCGTGTTCCATGTTTCTTCTATGGACAAACCGGGAGATTCCTTTGGAATAATAAATTCCCCTACTTCTCCAGTATCCTCGATCGTTGCAGTGATCAGGAAATAATCAAGTGCAGGAGCAAGAGATGTAAATATTTTCTTGCCGTTAATGATCCACTTATCCCCGCTTCGCTTTGCTGTCGTTTCGGGTTTGCCGCCTCTTGCAGGACTTCCTCCATTCGGTTCAGAAGCGGCACTGTTCAGTAATTTGTCGAACTGTATGATTTCTCGGGAAATCCGGGCATACGTTTTTTCATTCCACTTTTCAGTTTCTCTGATGTTCATGAGGATTCCCAGATGCCAGCCGAGCGATAAAGCCGTTGCCCCGTCTCCCTGTGCCAATTTTTCCTGTATCAACACAAATTCATAAAGAGACAGATTGTCTCCGCCATATTTTCCTGGGATTGATAATTTCAAGAATCCCGCTTTTTTTAAATCATGAAAGTTTTGAAAAGGAAAAAGAGCCTCCCGGTCATAATAATCTGCCCGCTCAGAAAACTGCTCTGCAAGCTCAGAAGCTTTTTCCAACAATGCCTTTTGCCGGTCTGTTTTGATGAATTGCTGATCAAGCACGATTCCACCTTCTTTCACCTTATATTCTATCTTTTCTCGCCATTTTGATAAAGTATTCCGATCTGATAGCTGTTTGTATATAGAATACTCAGTCTTTTATATTTCCTAATGTTAGCAGTTCTGATAAAATAGAACTAATTCTGGTTAAAGGAGATAAACTAATGACTTCTTTTCAAAAAAATCTCGAAAAATATGCGGAGCTTGCTGTTAAGGTTGGCGTAAACATTCAAAAAGGACAAACTCTTGTCATCAACGCTTCACTTGATGCAGCGGAATTTGTTCGCTTAGTTGTAAGAAAAGCCTATGAAACAGGTGCAAAACATGTGCAGGTAGACTGGAATGATGATGAAGTAACCCGTACTAGGTTTGAGCTTGCACCGCAGGAAGCTTTTGAAGAATTTCCTGAATGGCGTGCAAAGGGTCTTGAAGCGCTTGCCGAAAATGGCGCTGCCTTCATGTCGATCGTTTCATCTTCCCCTGATTTATTAAAAGGCATCGACTCAAAGAGAATTGCTGCCAATTCAAAAGCTGCAGGCACTGCGTTATCTACATATCGAAATTATGTTCAGGCAGACAAAGTAAGCTGGTCTGTAATCGCGGTTCCATCACAGAAATGGGCTGCAAAAGTATTCCCGGAAGCCGGTGAAAATGCAGTTGAACAGCTGTGGGATGCAATCTTCAAAGCAACGCGCACAGATCTAGAAGACCCTGTAGCTGCATGGAAAGAACATGATCAATCCCTGAACAGCAAGGTAGAATATTTGAACGGCAAAAAGTACAAAAAGCTTCATTACCGTGCAGAAGGAACAGATTTAACAATTGGGCTTCCTGAAAAACATCTTTGGATTGGCGCAGGCAGCGTCAATGAACAAGGTAATGAATTTATGGCCAATATGCCGACAGAAGAAGTGTTCACAGTTCCTGAAAAAGAAGGCGTAAATGGAGTTGCAGCAAGCACTAAACCACTCAGCTACGGCGGTAACCTCATTGACAAGTTCTCGATTACATTTGAGAACGGCCGGATCACAGATGTAAAGGCAGAAGAAGGAGAAGAAATATTAAAAGAGCTTGTGGCAACAGATGAGGGCTCCCATTACCTAGGGGAAGTGGCTCTTGTTCCGCACGATTCACCTATTTCGATGTCTAATGTTTTATTCTATAATACGCTTTTTGATGAAAATGCATCCAACCACTTGGCAATCGGCAATGCTTATGCTTTCTGTATTGAAGGCGGAAAGAAAATGTCCCGCGAAGAATTGGAGAAAAACGGCGTCAATTCAAGCATCACACATGTAGACTTTATGATTGGATCTGCTGAGATGGACATTGACGGGATCCTCGAAGACGGCACGAGCGAGCCGCTGTTCAGAAAAGGTACTTGGGCCATTTAGGCTCTAATCTAAAAAACCGCCTGGAGATTCACTCCAGGCGGTTTCTATTTATTTCTCAGATGGTTACTTTTCAAACCACATCAGCCCGATTGTTCCTTCACCAACATGAGCGGAAATCACTGGACTCAATTCTCCAACTTCTATTTCCAATGACGGGTCGATTTGCGATAGTCTTTCCTTCCACTCACCCGCTTTTTCAAAGAGATTGCTGTGAATGACAGCTACTCCATAAACACCATTTTCTGTATAGGATGCTTTAAAAAGTTCAAAAATGCGGTTTTCAGCTTTTTTGGTCGTTCTCACTTTTTCAAGCTGAACTAATTCACCATTCTGAAACTCAATAATCGGACGAATTTGCAGCAGATTGCCAATAACCATGCCCACGCCGGAGACACGTCCCCCTTTGTGAAGCTGCTCGAGGCTGCCAATCAAGTTAAGTCCTCTTACCCGCTCAGGGAGCTTCTGCAAATGTTCGGCTATTTCCTTGCCTGTATACCCTTCACGGTCCATGCGGGCACCCTCAAGCATCATGTACTCCAGAGCTTTTGCGCCAATTTTGGAATCAATATGAACCATTTTAAACCCGGCAATTTCTGCAGCGAGCATGGAAGCATTCAGGGTGCCGCTTACTTTTGAAGTCACATGAATGGCAATCCCCATTTCGTACTCCTGTTTCAATTTTTCATATAATTCAACGAAATCACCGACAGCTGGCTGACTTGTTGTTGGTGAAACCTTCGATGCTTTTAATTTTTTATAAAACTCTTCATTTGTCAGTTCAATGCCGTCTTTATAACTATTGCCATCAAATATGATAGAGAGCGGCACAACATTTATCCCGTATTTTTCAGCAGTATCTTCTGAAATGCAAGATACACTATCTGTTACCCATGCAATTTTTTTCAACGTATCGTTACCCCCAGGCGTTTTCACTAGGCTCTTTAGGAAGACATTGTTTTCTAATCTCAGTCTTTGCAAAAAACAGCCTTTCATTAACACATACTACCAATTCCTACTAGATTGCTAGGAAAAGTGTCAACAGTTTTCATTCTATAGTGAACTAAAGGAATAAACAATAGAAAGATTTACATGTTCATTGAATTTTCTTATTTTATGAAGAAGATTGACGAAAAAAGCAGAATTCATGTACGATGAGACATATCAACCTGAACGGGAGAGTAAAACGATGAAATCTGTTGAAGTCTACATATTATCCGGATTTTTAGGAGCGGGTAAAACAACGCTATTAAAAAACATTTTAAAACAAGAACAAGATAAGAACCGGAAAATTGCCGTCATTATGAATGAACTCGGGAAAGTGTCCATCGATTCTGACGCTGTCTCGGATGATATTCCTTTAAAAGAGCTTTTGAATGGATGTGTATGCTGCACAATGCAAGGGCAGTTAGAAGCACAGCTCCAGGGAATGCTCTCACAATACGATCTTGATGCGATCTATATTGAAACAACGGGTGCGGCACATCCGATTGAAGTGCTGGACGCCTGCTTATCGCCTGTTTTTGCTGAAAAGTTAGCCATAGGGTCTATCGTAACGCTTGTTGATGGCGCCCGCTATCATGATCGCAGTGCCTTAAGTATTCAGCTTCAAAAGCTCCTGCAGGAACAAATTCATCATGCTGACATTGTTCTTTTGAATAAAGTGGACAATCTCTCTGAATCAGAACAGGCATCCCTGGTCTTTGACATTCAGAACATTGCCGCTGATTCCAAAGTGCTGCTGACTCAATACGCCAATATCAGATTAAGCGATTTTCAGCATTTAGCCCGCAAGCAGCAGAAGGAGCATCAAAAAACACATGTACAGCTTGATCTTCATTTGAAAACATATGTTCATACCTTTACAGAACAAATTGATTTTGACGCTTTTGAAGATTTTCTGAGAAACATGCCCGATACAATCTACCGCATTAAGGGATACCTATCCTTTACACATTCCCAGGATACGTACTTGTTTCAATATTCTTACGGCATGCCGCTCTATTTAAAAGAGCCTGTTAAAATGAAAAAGACGCTTGTTTTTATCGGCGAAAATTTAGATCATGCCTGGCTGAAGGATCAGCTGGAGGCATTGCAGAAATAGCTTTCGTTAAATGACCTGCAATAGGCAAAATAGATAGGTAAACGGGTAGTAAATTGCACTGCAATTTGTACCCGTTTTTTTTGAATAAAGGTTTGTGCTTGTTGAGTATTCAGTACACTTTAGTTATTCTTTTTCGTCATTCAACTGTAAAATGATTCGGCTTCTTTGATTTCACGAAACCCGGACGTTTGCTCAATTGAGGAATCATACTACCCCTTTGATTCCACAAAACCCGGACGTTTACTCAATTGAGGAATCATACGACTCCTTTGATTCCACAAAACCAGGGAGTTTGACTTATTGTCATACGAACCCTTTGATTCCACAGTACCCGGGAGTTTGACCAATAGTGGAATCATACGACCCCTTTGATTCCACAAAAACCGGGAGTTTGCTCAAATGAAGAATCATATGACCCCTTTGATTCCACAAAAACCGGGAGTTTGACCAATAGTGGAATCATACGACCCCTTTGATTCCACAAAACCCGGATGCTTAACCAGTTAGAGATCCAAAGACAAGTGAATTAGTATTTAAGTACAATAATGAACCTTTATCAATTCCTGACAAAATGAAATAACGCCCAACTGGAAAATTGGGCGTTTTCCTAATGCTATTCTGTTAGACTAAAGTTTTCTCCTCAAAGGGACACTGTTTTCATATAGCAGGCCGGTTCTCTTAGCGATTCTTCTCGTATATCTTCAAATTCGCATACACCATCGATAAAACCTGCGCTTCTATTTTATGTTTTTCAGCAAGCTTCATTAGATACCCCTGCAGATGATCTGCTTCGACTTCTGCCAGTTTTTCCATATCCCTCTGCATGGAGGACTTCATTCCATGTGTCATGTTATGTATTTTTTCGAGCTGAATATCTTCAATTCCGTCAGCGATTGGCGCACTTTCCGCACGCATAATCGATCCGATTTCGTAAAAGAGTTTCTGTGTAACACTCAATCCGAATTCATTTTCGCGGATGGGCCCGATTGGTGAGCGGAACAGCGTTGTGACACCAGACAAGCCGGAGATGAACATATATTTATGCCACATATCAGCGAGGATTCTGTCACTCTTTCGTATCTCAGCATTTGAGCCGGCAAATAATGCTTCCAGTTTTTCAACTGCTTCAGACTGCTCACTGTATAGTGCCCCGTAGACGAGCTCATGGATCGGACTGGTCTGCACGATTACCCCATTCTGATCCACTGTTGATTCAATAAAACATAAACCGCCGATGACACGATCTTCAGAGAATCTCTCCTGCAGCATGTCCAAGTGGGCAAACCCATTCAGAAGCGGCATGATGAGAGTCTGATCTCCCACAAATGGCGACAAATCCCCGATTACTTTTTCCAGATGATAAGCTTTCACAGATAACAGGATGAGATCGAATGCTTCCCTTTTCTCTCCGGCAAGCATGACTTGCGGATAAAAGTGATAATCACCGTGTATACTTTTCACTTGCAAACCTTGTTCACTCAGCAAATGTGCCCTTTTTTCTCTGACTAAAAACGTGACATCTTCCCCTTTTTCGGCAAGACGGGCACCAAAATATCCGCCCACCGCTCCTGCACCAACTACTAAAACTTTCACTTTTCCATCCCCTTCCCTTCATATATAAGTTTATAGAAGCTTTTAAGAAAAGACAAAAAATCCTGCTCGGAATAAGCAGGATTTCTTCTTAACTTTCTTTTTTCTTTGTCCCAAGATTTTGAGTAATTCGGTCTAAAATAATGGCAAGGATGACAATAGCGATACCTGCTTCAAAACCGCGCCCGACTTCAATTCTTGTTACAGCCCTGTAAACATCCACTCCAAGTCCAGGTGCGCCGACAAGAGAGGCAATGACGACCATAGAGAGGGCAAGCATGATGCTTTGGTTAATTCCTGCCATAATGGTTTTAGTGGCAAGCGGAAGTTCAACCTTTATCAGTTTCTGCATGGTGGTCGATCCAAATGCATTGGCCGCTTCAACCAGATCTTCAGGAACCTGGCGAATCCCCAGGTTTGTCAATCTGATGGTCGGCGGCATAGCGAAGATAACAGAAGCTATGATCCCTGGAACGACTCCAATACCAAAGAAAAGAATCGCCGGAATTAAGTAAACAAATGCAGGCATTGTCTGCATTAAATCCAGGATTGGCGTCATAATTTTTGAAAATGTTTCATTCTGAGAAGCAATAATCCCAATCGGCACTCCGATGATAATCGAAATAATAACGGAGGTTAAGACAAGTGACAGGGTATCAATCGTCTGTTCCCAATAGCCAAGGTTAACAATAAACAGCAGTCCGACAAAGGCTAAAACCGGCAATGACCAGCTTCGGCTCACATACCATGCTATGCCTGTTACAATCAAAATCAGCAATAAAGCAGGTATAGCCATTAATCCGTATACAATTAGATCGGTAAACCCTTCAATCCCATCTGAAAGCCAGCCGAAAAAGCCTTCAAACGTTTCATTTAAATAGGTGACAAATCCATCAACCCATCTGCCGACTGGAATTTTAGGAATGTTATTCATGGATGGCCACCTCTTTTTTCTCTGTTCCCGCAAGAGCCTGAATCACTTTCTCGCGTTTAATAATACCTTTAATTCTCATGTTTTCATCTACTACAGGCAATGGATACTTGCTTGATGCCATTTTTTCATAAAGATCATCAAGGACGGTATCCATCGTTACATACGGAATATCTTTTACGACATATGTTTCTGTCGGGACATCTTCCTGAATCGCTTTCACGGCGTCATCAGCTGATATGAGTCCCATCAGTGTTTGTTTTTTATCGACAGTGTAGACGCTTGAATATCCTGCGTCTCTCATAAGCTTGAGCGCAACACGCGGGCCTCTGTCAAGCAGGATTGTTTCTGCACGGCTCATAATCGAGCCTGCTGTGATGACTTTCGATAAATTCACGTCTTCAACAAATCGTTCCACATATTCGTCTGCCGGATTGGTCATGATTTCTTCCGGAGTTCCGATTTGAACAATCGATCCATCTTTCATTAGGGCGATGCGATCACCAATCCTAAGGGCCTCATCAAGGTCATGAGTAATAAAGATAATCGTTTTCTCCATTTTTTCCTGAAGCTCAAGTAATTCATCCTGCATGTCCTTGCGAATAAGGGGATCGAGGGCACTGAACGCCTCATCCATTAAAAGAACATCAGGTGCATTGGCCAAAGCCCTCGCAAGTCCGACACGCTGCTGCATGCCTCCGCTGAGCTCGCTCGGATAACTGTCCATGTATCCTGTTAACCCTACAAGCTCCAATGATTCTTTGGCACGCTCGTGTCTTTCTTTCTTTTCCATTCCCTGTACTTCTAGTCCATATTCCACATTCTCAACGACCGTACGATGAGGAAACAGGGCAAAGCGCTGGAAAACCATACTCATTTTTTTTCGGCGCATTTCCCTTAAGGATTCGCCTTTTAGTTTCATAATATCTTCATTATCAATGTAAATATGACCTGATGTAGGATTAATCAGCTTATTTAACAGTCTTACAAGTGTTGATTTCCCGCTTCCTGACAGTCCCATGATCACGAAAATTTCACCGGCATAAACCTCAAAGGTTGCGCGGTTTACTCCGACAGTCATTCCTGTTTCCTTTAAAATTTCTGCTTTTGATTTCCCTTTTTTCAGCAAATCTACACCCTTTTGCGGGTTTTTCCCGAATACTTTTGTAATCTCATTCACTTTAAGCTTCACTTTTCTCAAGTACAAAACACCTCTCACTCACGACTTCTATTGTTTCAGTTTTCACATCATAAAAATGAAATATGTAATTTTTCCGCTGGAATAGGAAGAATATATGATGGACGGGGTGCTAAAACGGAACCTGTTATCTTTACCCCCTCTAACAGAAATTGAAACAAATTAAATGTTTCCAATACATTTTTATAGGGAATAACATACTTGTTACATAACACGGCTGGAGGTTTTATTGGTGAAAAAAAGCTTTTATGCAATAACAATGGCAATCTTATTTTGTTTTGTTTTATCCTCATGTACTCCCGGAAATACGGATAAAAAAATTAAAATCGGCATGGTAAACTGGATTGATAACATTTCGACTGCTTATTTGTGGAAGCTGATTCTTGAGGAAAAAGGATATGACGTTGAAATCATTGAACTTGAAAAGATCGCGCTATGGACAGGTCTTTCCCGGGGAGATATCGATGTGACCGGACAAGTTTGGCTCCCGCTTACCGACAAACCGCTCTATGATAAATTTAAAAAAGACGTTGAAATCGGAGAGCCATGGTTTGAAGGGACACGACTTGGTCTTGCGGTGCCCCAGTACATGAAGGATGTAAACAGTATAGAGGACCTTAACGCAAAGAAAGCTGAATACAATGGTGAAATCATCGGGATCGATCCAGGCTCAAGCTTGATGCAGCTGACAACAAAAACGAAGCAGGAGTATGGCCTTGACTATGAGCTTGTTGAATCTTCCGAGGCTGCCATGCTGACAGAATTTAAAAAAGCGTACAAAAAGAAAGAACCGATTGTTGTTACGCTATGGAGTCCTCATTGGGTTTTCGCTGATTACGACATTAAATACCTGGAAGATCCTAAAAATGTGTATGGTGCTCCTGATAAAATTCATTCAATGTCAAGGATCGGATTTACGGAAGAACATCCGGAAATTGTGAAATGGATGTCAGAATGGAAAATGAATGATAAACAATTAAATTCTCTTATTAAATACGTTCAGGAAGAATCACTGACGCAAGAGCCTGATGCTTATGAAAAAGGCGCAGAAAAGTGGATAAAGAAGAACAGAGATCTTGTGGACAGCTGGATAGAGGAAAAATAAAAAAACCGCCGATTGGCGGTTTTTTGTATTAAATGACGGAAAACGGCTTGCTCTCGGCAAGGCTATTCCGTTTTTTATGCATACATAGTTTGAATCTGCTTTTGAACATCCTCATTTTCAAGGTACTCATCATATGACATTTGTTTGTCAATCACGCCATTTGGTGTAACCTCAATGATGCGGTTTGCAATCGTTTGAACAAACTGATGGTCATGAGATGTGAAGATCATTGCACCCTTGAAAGCAATTAATCCGTTATTAAGAGCTGTGATTGATTCTAAGTCTAAATGGTTCGTAGGCTCATCTAACAGCAGAATGTTTGAGCTGCTGAGCATCATTTTAGACAGCATGCAGCGGACTTTTTCTCCACCGGATAAGACACTTGCTTTTTTAAGAACTTCTTCACCAGAGAAGAGCATTCTTCCAAGGAACCCGCGCAGGAAGCTTTCGCTTTGGTCGTTCGGCGAGTATTGGCGAAGCCAGTCAACAAGGTTTGATTCAACGCCTTCGAAGAATTCGCTGTTGTCTTTAGGGAAATAAGCTTGAGAAGTGGTTACTCCCCATTTGAATGTTCCGCTGTCTGCTTCCATTTCGCCCATTAGAATTTTAAATAGAGTCGTAATGGCGATTTCATCACGGCCGACAAGGGCAATTTTATCTTCTTTGTTCATAATAAAGCTAACATTATCAAGAACTTTTACACCGTCGATTGTTTTAGAGATGCCGTCTACACGGAGAACATCGTTGCCGATTTCACGTTCCGGTGTAAAGCCGACCCAAGGATAGCGGCGAGAAGATGGTCTGATATCATCAAGGGAAATTTTATCAAGCAATTTCTTTCTTGATGTAGCCTGCTTGGACTTCGAAGCATTTGCACTGAAACGCGCAATAAACGCTTGAAGTTCTTTAATTTTCTCTTCTTTTTTCTTGTTTGCATCAGATGCCATGCGGCTTGCAAGCTGACTTGATTCATACCAGAAATCATAGTTTCCGACATAAACCTGAATTTTACCGTAATCAAGGTCCGCAATGTGCGTACATACTTTGTTAAGGAAGTGACGGTCATGGGATACTACAATAACGGTATTTTCAAAGTTGATCAGGAATTCTTCAAGCCACTGAATCGCTTTGATGTCCAAGTGGTTGGTAGGCTCATCAAGAAGAAGAACGTCCGGCTTGCCGAACAAGGCTTGAGCAAGCAATACTTTCACTTTGTCTCCGCCAGTTAAGTCTGCCATTTTCTTGTCATGAAGCTCATCTGTGATGCCAAGACCTTTTAAAAGAATGGCAGCTTCACTCTCAGCTTCCCACCCGTTTAGTTCTGCAAATTCGCCTTCAAGCTCAGCTGCACGCATGCCGTCTTCATCTGAAAAATCAGCTTTCATGTAGATGGCATCTTTCTCCTGCATTACCTCATAAAGGCGGGCATGGCCCATAATAACAACCTTCATTACTTCATAGTCTTCATATTCAAAGTGATTTTGTTTAAGAACTGCAAGACGTTCGCCAGGTCCTAAGCTGACGTTTCCAGTCTGTGCTTCAATCTCACCTGAGAGAATCTTAATAAAAGTAGATTTCCCTGCACCGTTTGCTCCAATTAAACCATAGCAGTTGCCAGGGGTGAATTTTATGTTAACATCTTCAAAAAGTTTGCGGTCACCATATCGCAATCCAACATTGCTTACTGTAATCATTAAAGTTAGTCCTCCATCTATACATAATCTACAAAATTATAACACGAACTGGCGAAAAAAAATAATAAATGCAGTTTTGGCCATGAAAATAATCTGTTCAATTATCCAAAGTCCATCTAATGTTCACATTCCAAACGTTTTGAACGGTGCATTTTTATGGTAGGATTATGTGTATTACATCCCGGAGGTTATCCCATATGAAATTACTTACACTCCTAGAATACTCGCTATATATTCTATTTACCGGACTGTTCCTTGCTTTTACAGGGTTTCAGACGAGCAATGTCACTTTTTTCATCGGCCTTGTCGTCATCTATCTCATCGTCCACTATTTCAGCAAAAAAATCTTAACTAAATACGGAAAAATAGATGCGAAGGTATCTTTTGGAAAATCAATTCTTGGCATTATCGGAGCAGTTTTTGTCACGATGCTCGTTTTGACGCTGATATACACATAAGAAAAGCGCAAGCCCCCGTTTAGCGCAGGCATGACAGATTAGGATCCGACAGAAAAGGCGCTTTTTGCCAATACTTGCGGATCTGTTCTGGCCGAGGAGCCTGAGCGATTCCGCTCGCCATCTAGAAAAGCGGAACCGACTGGTAAGACCCGACAGACAGATAAGGATCCGGCTGAAAAGGCGCTTTTCGCCTTTACAGACGGAGCTGTTCTGGCCGAGGGGCTAGGAGGTGGAGCTAGACATCGAAGCGCAAAATTTTATACTTTCTTATCTCATAAAAACAGACATCCTCATCGGATGTCTGTTTTTTCGATTCTGCGTGTTTCTCTGCCGAATCGATCTCTTATTTCCTCCATGCGTTTTCGATTGACGCCAAAATCGTAATAGCCGATCCGTGATGCTGACCTGAAATGAATCTTCTTTTCTCCCGGATCGAGGAAAAACTCGACATCATCCTTAAATTTCAAGACTTTCGATCTAAACACAGCATGCAGGCGATTATTGCTTTGCTCAGCAATTTCCGCATGCTCCATTGAGTGAAGAGCATTTCTCAGGTGATTCATTGCGGCGCCTGCATCACAAAAATAGGAGATCGGTTCAATTTGATGGTAGCTCGAAGTATTTACAGTTGACACACAATTTTTTTTCGACTTAGAGCATGCTTTTATATTCATAGTATCCTTCATATTTGCATCCCGCCTTTTTCTTCTTTTTCCCAATCATGGAAAAAAGAAAACCGGAGATTATTCTCCCATATCAGTTGGAGGCGCTGAATTGCCTTTATTCATGTATTTTTTAATTCCAAGCCACAAAGCAAAACAGATTAAAAATAAAACGAGCAGAACTGGAAGATTTCCAGCTGTAAAGACAATTAGAGCAGAACCAGCTGCAAGCAGGGAGTTCAAGCTTTCCATGAACTGTTTTTTCGTTTTATCCCATGTATTCAAATGTTTGTTTTCAAGTCCCGGCACAGTAACCTTATCCTCTGAGATCTGCATCGTAATCGTTGCGAAAGAAGTTTGGTTTTTTAAGTAATTGATTCTGCCTGTTATCTGTTCCATTTCCTCTTGAACTGCACTTAAATCGGAGGATATTTTCAGCAGATCCTCTGTTGTTTGAGCATCTTTCATAAAGCTTAGAAGCCGTTCCTCTACGGCCTTTTTGGCTTTAAGCCTTGATTCAAGGTCTACGTATTCCTCAGTTACATCCTGGCCTGTGACCGTCTGCTGATTCACTTTTACGCTTCCCTTTTCAATGGTTTTTAAGAAGCTCTGGAATTTATCCTGCGGCACCTTGACTGTCAATGATCCTTCCTTCGGCATTTCATCCTCATTTGTATATGTATTTGATTCAATGACATATCCGCCTAATGAAGCAATGGTACTTTGAAAAGAAGAAACAGCTTCATTAAAGTTTTTCACCCTAATAGACAGATCAGCCGTATAAATGACTTTTCGGTTTTCCGGTGCAGAAGGGACAGCTTTGTTTTCAGGTGAAGTTATTTCTGCCTTGTCAGCCTGCCCTCCTTCTGAATTCATGGTCATATCAGAGTCTGCCATCTCATTTGCAGATTCTCCGCCTGAGCTGTCCGCACTTTTATCTGACTGACTTTCTGAACTGCTGCACGCTGCACTAAATAATGCGAGAAATAGGATAACGATGATCGTTCCAGCTTTTTTCATTTTCAACACACTCCCCTTTTATATAAACGATTAGACGAGAGTGATTTCCATTTGGTTACATCTTTAGCATTATTTTGTTTTTCTTATTTTTTCAAATGGAAAGAACACAAATTCTGCCTTTCCGGCAATGCGGTCCTTTGAAATGAATCCAAGACCATTTCTCGAATCCATGCTGTTTGTCCGGTTATCTCCCATGACAAAAACGTCATGTTCCGGCACAGTGACACGTTCAAAATCATCCATCAGAAACATCCCAAGTTTTTCCGCCTTCTGTTCATTTGAAAGCAAATACGGCTCCGTAAGCTGCTTTCCATTTATTTTCAGCTTATGACCTTTAACTTCCACTGTATCGCCAGGCAGCCCAATGACTCTTTTTACATAATGAACATCCTTTTCATCACCATCTATGATGACGATATCTCCCCGCTTCACGTCGCCGATCATAAAACTTGATTTGCTCACAAACAGGCGGTCACCGTCATGGAGAGTTGGATCCATCGATGATCCTTCAACTAAATATGGTTCAAAGAGAAATAGACGGATGATCAAAGCCAGTCCCACTGCAAGCAAAACCGCCTTGCCCCATTCCAGTAATGAGTGTGACTTCCGTTTTTTTGACATATAAGATCCCTCGTTTGCCGGAAATTTTTCTCCTTAAATAGTTAACCGCAGACGATTCAAAACCCTTTTTCCACAAGAAAAAAAGAAAACAGTACACGCCCCTCCCGTTTTTTCAATTTATTTCAGCTTAGAAGAAATTATGAACAATAAATCCCCCATGTCCGAATACATTTAATGGACAAGGAATCGAAAGGCAGATGAATCTGAATGGAAAGCTTATTCTTTATCGTTAAACCGATTGTGCTTGGCATAAGTCTGGCTGCACCAATAGGTCCGATTAAATTGGAGATGATCAAGAGAGGTATCATGGGAGGATTTTGGCCTGCGATGCTAGTTGGAATTGGAGCCATCACAGTCGATATGATGTTAATGTTCGGCATCTTTCTCGGTCTGGTGACATTTCTTGAAAGCACACTGTTTTCTGCAATCTTAAGTGCTGTCGGAAGCTATCTTTTAGCGAAGCTCGGCATTAGCAGTATTCTCCGCTCGCTGTCTGCAGAAAGAATGATAGAGTCAGATGATGAAAAAAAGAGCAGTGCGGGTTCATATTGGACCGGCTTTTTCATCGCTCTTGGCAACCCGTTTATTTTTATATTTTGGCTCGGGGTTTATGGCTCTGCGCTGACAAGTCTTGGCCCGCACCATACGTTTCTTTATTTGCTGATCTACAGTTTGCTGATCATAGCGGGGGTTACTTTATGGAATTTAAATATTGCTCTGACGGTTCATTTTATCCGGGATTATATTAAAGATAGAATGCTGAAAGCCATTACCTTCGCTGCAGGTGTTATCTTACTTGGATTTAGTATAAAATTATTCATTCAAATGGTTGGATTTATTACCTGAATGCTCGAGCAGGGCTTTTTTGACAGCCGGACTCAGTTTTATGACAGCTAGAATATTCGGAATGACAATCAATATAAGAAAGAAATCAAGCAGTGTCCAGACAAGCTTTACACTGCATACAGCCCCGGCAAGAATCGCGGATAAATAAAAGAAGCGAACTGCAGGCATTTTTGTTTCTGGTCTAAGATATTCCATTTGTTTTTCCCCGTAATAGATCATGATCATAATTGTCGAAAGTACAAATAAGGTAAGGAAAAAAGAAAGCATGTGTGCCGCTGCCCTTTCAGGAATAAGTGTTGCAAAGGCATATGCAACCAGAGATGATGCCTCCTGCTCGCTGTGCTCTTTCCAAACACCGGAGCTGAGCACGGTCAGTCCAGTAAGGGTACAAATGACAAGAGTATCCACGATGACCGCAAGCATTCCCCAATAGGCTTGAGTGAGCGGTTTTTTTACATCTGTGGCAGAGTGAGCGATAGCTGATGTACCAAGTCCTGCTTCACTCGAATAAAGTCCTCTTGATAACCCCCATCTGAGAGTACCGGCAATGGCAGCACCTGGGAAAAGCCCCAGTGCCGCTGAGGGAGTAAACGCATGGACAAAAATTTCTTTAAATATAGCTGGCAGCTCAGCTGTATGACTTAAAATGACCCAGAAAGTTGCTGCTATGTAAAGTCCGACCATTAAAGGCACGAAAACACTCATGACCCGGCTGATTCGTTTCATTCCGCCGAAGACAACGAGAGCAGTTACAATCATTAATGCCACCCCGGTTATTAATTTAGGCAGCCCTGCTGAATGCCCTAAGGAAACGGAAACTGCATTCGACTGCACCATAATACTTACAAATAATTGAAGAAATAAAATCAGGGCATAGCAAAAAGCAAGCTTCTTCCACATCAGCCCCTTTCTCATATAATAAGCCGGTCCGCCCACCCATTCACCTGATTGATTTTTCTCTTTATACATTTGTCCGAGCATGATTTCAGTGATCATTGTTGCCATCCCGATTAATGCCACAATCCACATCCAAAAAAGCACTCCCGGACCTCCGAAATAAATGGCCAGAGGAATTCCGATAATATTATTTGCACCGATTGTACCTCCTAGTGCAGAAGAGAACGCTGCAAAAGGTGTAATTTGCCCGCTCGTTTTGTTTTTGGTAAAAACAGATCCGATGGTTTCTTTAAGCATCTCATGCAAGATACGGAATTGAATAAACCTTAATCGAATGGTTAAAAAAAGGCCTCCGCCCAGTAAAACAATGATCATAGGATAGCCCCAAAGCCATTCACACACTCTTGTAAACAAAGCCACCACACTCTTCTCCTTATACTTAACACTTTGAATAGTTTGTGCTTCTATAACTCATTCCATGTTAAAGCAATAAAAAAAGAGGACCATCTAAAAGATGATCCTCTCTTTTCTCTAATTATTCAAATGGTGCCGTTACCAGATATCCTGCATAAAAAAGCACTTCTTTTGTATACACAGGCAATTTCGTTTCCCATGTTTGGTACGCTGAAGTCGTAGTAGGTGAAGAATAAGCATTCATCCCAAGCTGTTTTGCAAGGAGGAAGGAACGCTTCATATGGTATGGATCGCTTACGATCGTGTATGAATTCAATCCTGCTTTTTTCCCTGCTTCATATGCGTACTTCAGATTATCTTCTGTCAGTCTCGAGCTTGTCTCAAGTAAAATATCTGATTCTTTCACACCGTGCTTGACCGCGTAGTTTTTTCCGACAACCGCTTCAGGCAAATCCGTTTTGATCGCTTTTCCTCCTGTAAAGATAATCTTATCAACGTCTTCCTTTTTATATAGCTTGATTGCATGGTTGATCCGTTCTTTAAAGACAGGTGAAGGATTCTCTCCCCATGCAGCAGCTCCGAGCACAATGGCTGCATCGGTCTTAACGGTTTCGTGCTTATTGCCAAAATGCCAGATGCTGACCGAAGAATAGACCATCAGCAAAAGAACGGCAAGCAGGACCATTTTAAAAAGAAATGCGGCAATTTTCCCAAACTTCATTGTAATCATTCCAATCTCATCTGCACATAAAATACCTATACCCTTTTTACCATCATCACCAGCATGGGGCAAGAGTTTTTTTATGAGAAACGCGGAATCGGCTGTTCTGACGGCTTTTCTCTGGTTTATGATCCTGCATCTTATTACATCCAATCACAGCCTGAGAAGTTCTGTTTCATGCGAAGAGATTTCACGGTAAATTTGGATATTTTGTAAGCACGATTAAAATGAGGCTGGGACAAAAGATTTTCAGCCATAGAATAATCCGAACTATTATGTGAAATTCCAACTTGAATTTCGTTTTAGTTCGGATTTTTTCTTTGGCTCTTTTATAAATATTGTTGCTGCCATACTAAATGGTAGAAACCTTAAGTGGATTGCAGCGGAAGGAACTTGACTCCTGCGGGAAATAGAGCAAATTGGGAGACCCCACAGGCAACGCCGAGGAGGCTCCCATGCTCCCCGCGGAAAGCAAGTTCCTGGAGCGGAAAGGAACGGACATTATTTATCATGAAAAACAACAATCTATGTGAAAATAGCCCTTTCTTTTAATGGTATTCGCACTATTCAATGTTCGGCTTTCATTAAGGAGATGATCGTTACGTCCCAGCCTCATTTTATCCTTATTCATATCGAAGAGAATCAATCGGATCAAGCCGTGCTGCTTTGTTTGCAGGCAGCATCCCAAAGATGACGCCGATGATCATGGAGAATCCGAGTCCGCCGAGTACAACCTGCCACGAAACAAGCGACGGCCAGCCTGCAAAAACTGAGACAAGCGACGCCCCTCCGGCTCCAAGAAGGATCCCGATGATTCCGCCAATCAATGTCAGAGTAATGGACTCAATTAAAAATTGAGTGAGTATTTGTCTTTTCGTCGCTCCCAGCGCTTTTCTGATGCCGATTTCCCTGGTTCTTTCAGTGACAGAAACAAGCATGATATTCATGACCCCGATGCCGCCGACAAAGAGCGAAATCCCTGCAATGGACCCGATGATTAATGTCATAATTCTAGTTACCTGTCCGATCCCTTCAGCGATTTCTTCCATATTGAAGACTTGATACGCATCCTCTTTATCATGCTTCTGATTCAAGAGCGCGGTTGCTTTTTTTCCTGCTTCCTGAAGTTCCTCTGCACTTTCTGCCTGAAGAGTTACCTGATTAAAATCAGATTTGCCGAAGGAAGCACGATAGGTATTGGAAGGCAAGTAAATTTCCATGGAGCCAAATGAAAAAAGACCAGTCGGCTTTTCAAGCACACCGACAATCTCAAACGGCTGTCCATTTACCCAGATTACTTCACCAATAGGATTTTTCTCTTTAAATAACTCCTTTTTCGTCTCCTGACTGATGACGCCAGCTCGGCGGCCGCCGATAAAGTCGCCTTCAACAAGATTTCTTCCAGACTCAATTTTCAGTTCGTTTACTTCAATGTAAGCCTGATTAATGCCAAAAATGGAAGTATCCACTGTATCTTCCCTGTACCTGGCAGGCATGAATTCCGAGCTGGAGGCCACTACTTTAGAGACTTCAGAGATACCTGATAACTCATCAATATCCGACTGAGTAAAGGCTGATTCCATATAAGCATTGGGACTCGACTGCATTTCTTCTTCACTTGGCTGGTAAAACACTTCAATCGTGTTGCTTGAACCGGTAAATTGCGATTTCAGCATTTGCTCCCCGCCCTGTCCGATGGCCACAACAAGTATGACAGATGCAACACCAATAATAATTCCAAGCATTGTTAAAATAGACCTCAGCTTATGAGCGAGAACAGAAGCGAACGCCATCCGCAGGTTTTCCATTATGCTCATGCGTTTCTCCTTTCTGCTCCGGCAGATTGAACTTCCCCGTCTCTTACCATGATGATGCGCTTCGTGTAGTCCGCTATTTCCTGTTCATGCGTGACAATGATCACTGTTGTCCCCTCAAGATTAAGAGCTGCAAATTGCTCCATAATGGAGACGCTTGTCTTTGTATCCAGAGCACCTGTAGGCTCATCTGCAAGGATAAGACGGGGCTTGTTGACAATGGAACGTGCTATAGCTACACGCTGTTTTTGCCCGCCTGAAAGTTCATTCGGGAGATGGTTCATCCGGTCTGCAAGCCCGACTTTCTCAAGTGCCAGCATCGCCCGTTCTTCCCGCTCTTTTTTCTTTACCCCTGCATAGACCATTGGAAGCTCTACATTTCTCAAGGCGGTCAGTCTCGGCAGCAGCTGAAACTGCTGAAAGACAAAACCGATGGAAAGGTTCCTCACTTTAGCGAGATCAGTATCCTGATAGGCGGCAACGTCTTCTCCATCGAGAAAATAATGTCCGTTTGTCGGACGGTCCAAGCAGCCGATAATATTCATTAACGTCGATTTCCCTGAACCCGATGGGCCCATTATGGAAATGAATTCGCCTTCTTCAATGGTTAAATGGATGTCTTTTAAAACGTCGAAGGATTCTTTTCCGACCTTGTAGCTTTTCGTAATGCCGGAAAGCTGGATCATTTCACCGTCACTTCCGTCCCGCTCTGAAGATCGTCTTTCGGCTTTGAAACAATCGCATCATCTGCTGTTAATCCATCTTTAACTTCCATATAATCGGAAGAAGCTGTTCCTATTTCAATCGTCTTTTTCTTCGTTTTCCCGTCCAGAACGGTATAGACAAAATAGTCCTCACCATCTTGTTTTACAGCATCAACAGGTACCGTCTGCACGCTGCGCTTTTCCGTTTCAATTTCCATAATCATTTTAAAGCCGGGTTTTGCCTTCATTTCGCTGCCTTCAATGGATACCTCTACCGGATATTGTACAGCCGCATTTTCAGTACCCATTGAACTTGGCGGAGCTTCAGGAAGCAGACCGATGTTGCTGACTTTTCCCTTCCACTTTGCGTCAGGGACAACATCCGAACTTAAGGTAACAGGCTGTCCGTCTGCCACTTTTAAAGAATCATATTCAGACAGTACGCCGCTGACAATAAACTGATCTGTTTTTGCAATATGTATAACTGCTTTTATGCCGCCCTGTTCTGCTGCTTGTTCAGGATTTTCATCAATGGTCATGACAGTGCCTGACATGTCGCTTTTCACTTCGAGAGCACTAAGCTGTTTTTCTATCGTTTCTTTTTGCAGCAGAAGCTGGCGAAGTTCTATATCTGCCATCTTTTGTTCCATTTTCAGCTGATCACGCTCAGCATCGATTGTTTTTTCAGCTTCATCTTCTCCAACTTGTTTGCTTAAATCTTTTTCTTTTTCATTGAGATCGTCCAGCTGATTTTCAAGCTGATTGATTTTAAGATAACCAGATTCAATGGAAAGAGCATTTTGTTCTTTTTCTAGAGAAAACTGCTGATTTTCATAGCGGAGGAGGGGAGTTCCCTCTTTCACGGCATCTCCCTCTTTTACTAGAATTTCAGCAATGTCCCCTTTTTCCGGATCTTGATAAATATACTGTTCATTTTGGAACTTCAGTGTACCGGGAACCATCACATTCGAAGCAATTTCCTGCTGAGAAAGCTTCACTGTACGGACGGTTACTTCCTCTTTGCTCATCGCACGATAGACGTATACCCCCACGAGCAAAGCGATGATTGAAACGACACCGATTGAAATCCAGATTTTTTTCTTCATGCTGCAGGGAACATCCCTTCAAGCACGCCTCCTGCAGCTGCCAGCACTGCACCGATGACGAAGAAAACAATCGCAATTGTCCATGCTGCTGCCTTAGATAAACCTGCCACGCGCTGAAGTCCGAGTGCCGTTAAAATCGTTCCCCAAATTGTGAAGACTTCAAACGTCATAAGCAGTCCTCCCAAACCGCCTTCAGCACCGACAATGCTGTTCAAGCTAGTGTAGGGATTAACATAATTCTCTTCTTTTACTAAAAAGGCAATAAGTCCGTTTAAAAGCGTTCCAATCGATGTGACAAATGCAATGTAAATCGTCATGGAAAGAATTTGTTTAAATTTAACGGCAGACCCAACCATTTTCGTAAACGCAAGTGTGATGGCAGCCATAATTATAAGAACGATAATACTTCCAATACCTCCGACAACGATACTGACGACGCCCATGATTGTTCCAAACATAGCGGCTTCTTCTACTGTAACTCCAAGCTCTGATGATAGATCACCTGTAAGTTCAGGAGCATTTACTAATGATAAGAAAGTACCTGCTAAAACCATCAATGTAACAAGGAGAAAACCAACAAGCACTTTAGGTTTTTGACGAATGCGGTCAAATTGCTCCCCCGGGTTCATGATCATGCCGAATAAAGACGGTTTAGGCGGCTCTGGTGAGTTTCCTTCAACTGCAGGATTTGTTTGCTGTTCCATATCCAATTACCTCCAATTTTTATATGTTCTGTAAGTAATACGATTGTCATAAAAATAGGTTTCATCATTTCTATCATTCTTTGAAAATATTTTATAGGATCAATAAAAAGAGCCAACCGCGATCGATTGGCCCTCTCTTCTTACCCCGCATCAAGCATTCTGAATTGAGCTTTCACAAGTTCAAAATAGATTCCCTGCTGCTTCATAAGCTCTTCGTGATTTCCTTGCTCCATAATATTCCCATGATCGAGTACAATAATATTGTCCGCCTCGCGAATCGTCGATAAGCGATGGGCAATCATAATGGCGGTTCTGCCTTTTAAAAGAGTTTTCAGGGCCTGCTGGATTTTCACTTCTGATTCTGTATCAATACTTGCTGTTGCTTCATCCAAAATTAATATTTTCGGATCAGCAAGTATGGCCCTTGCAAAAGAAAGAAGCTGCCTTTCCCCAACAGATAGCACGTTTCCGCGTTCTTCGACCTCTGACTCATAGCCATTTACAAGATCTTTAATAAATTCATCTGCTCCAACGGCTTCAGCAGCAGCAATGACTTCTTCGTCTGCTGCATCCGGTCTGCCGAAACGGATGTTTTCCATGATCGTTCCCGAGAAGATAAAGGTATCCTGCAGAACGACGCTGATTTGCGACCTCAGGCTTCCGATTGATAAATCGCGGATGTTTATGCCGTCGATCTTTACTTCTCCGCCTGTTGCATCGTAAAAGCGGCTGATTAAGTTTGCAATCGTTGTTTTTCCGGAACCGGTGTGTCCTACAAGGGCGACAGTCTGACCGGATTCAATTTGAAGGGAAACCCCGTTTAATGCCTTGCGGTTCCCATCATATGAAAATTCAACTTTATCAAACTCGATATCCCCCTTCATATCTTGCAGAACGACCGGATCATCGGTTTCTGAAACAATTGGTTTTTCATCTAAAAATTCGAAAATCCGTTCAGATGAGGCCATCCCCATCAGCAGCTGATTATACACTTGGCCAAGTCTTGAAATCGGCTCCCAGAACATTCCAAGATAAAAAGCAAAGGAAACAAACTCCCCAATTGTGATCGAGTCATTTGCAATTAATGAAGCACCAAACCAAATAAGAATGGCAGTGCCTATCGCATTTGTCATTTCAACAAATGGACGGAAGACAGCATTCTTCTGCGTCGCATCCTGCCAGCTGCTGAAGTTTTCCGTGTTGATCCCGTCAAAGAACTGAATGTTCTCTTTTTCCTGCGTGTAAGCTTGAGTAACCCGGATGCCCTGTATGCTTTCATTCAAATGAGAATTCAGCATAGACTGCTTCAGCCGGACGGTCTGCCATGATCTCCGGATTTTCTTGCGCAGGCTTGTTGAGATAAAAAACATAATCGGCAGGATAATCATAATAGCAAGGGCAAGCGGCGGACTGATCGTAAACAAGATGATAATAACCCCGATAAGCAAAAGGAAATCCATTAATAGATTAATAACCCCGCTTGTAAAAAGCTCCTGCAGAGAGTTAATGTCATTCATGATCCGGACGAGAATCGATCCTGCTGACCGGGAATCAAAAAAACGGTGGGACAGAGATTGAACATGTGTAAACAAATGCTTGCGCAAATCATAGATGACATTTTGCCCAAGCATGTTCATCCATCTGATCCTGAGCGTATTGGCCACATAAGAAACGAGGTAAAGTCCAAATATGGACCCTACCAGCACCCACAGCAAATCCAGGTCTTTCTGAACGATTGCTTTATCAAGCGTGTATACTCCGATTAAAATTGGCACAATTAAACGGACAATGGTCGTTAATATAACGGTGAGAAAAGAGAGAGGCAAAAGGTTTTTTGAATACGGCTTAATATACCCCATTAACCTCCCCATCTGTTTCCAGTTAAAAGGCTTTTCAATAATTTGATCCGTAGAATAGTAGAATCTCTGCTTAATTAAATCCTGCTTTTCTTTCTTTGGCATCTTTTTCACCTACCCTGCGTTTGACTGTACAACAGCTTTTTGGTCTTTATATTGAATATCATAAATTCGTTTGTAAGGGCCGCCTGTATGGAGCAGCTGCTCATGTGTTCCTCTTTCGGCAACCTCGCCATCCTGAAGCACGATAATTTCATCGGCATGTTTTAATGAAGAAATCCGGTGAGCGATAATAATCGTCGTTCGATCCTTCATGACGGCTTTTAAGTCTTTTTGGATACGGAACTCTGTGTCCATATCAACCGCACTCGTTGAATCATCCAAAATCAGAATGCTCGGATCCACGCAAATGGCGCGCGCAATGGAAATCCTCTGCTTTTGTCCCCCTGATAGACCCATGCCCCGTTCTCCAAGCATTGTGTCGTACCCCTCAGGAAGCTCCATAATAAATTCATGTGCCTGAGCGCGTTTGGCCGCATCGATGATTTCATCCATCGTGGCATTAGGTTTTCCATAAGCAATATTTGATTTAATCGTCGTAGAAAAAAGGAAAGATTCCTGCAGCACCACTCCGATGCTTCCTCGCAGGGATTTTAAAGAATGATCTTTAATATCCTTTCCGTCAAGCAGAATCTGGCCTGAAGTAGGCTCATAAAAACGCGTCATTAATTGAGTGACGGTTGTTTTTCCTGAACCCGTAGCCCCAATCAGTCCGACCGTTTTTCCAGGAGGCGCATCAAATGAAACATTTGTTAAAGCCGGTACATCTTCTTCATTGTATTTAAGCGAAACATTTTTAAACGTAACGTGGCCTGATAATTTATCTGCTGACAACTCACGGTCTGCATCACTGATCTCTTCATCCGCATCTAGAATTTCAAGTAATCGTTCACCGGAAGCTTTTGCTTGAGAAAATAAGTTGATGACGAATCCCAAGTTCATGATCGGCCACATTATATACCAGACAAGGCTGTAAAAAGCCACTAGCTCACCCGGCTTAAGACTGCCGTTAATCACCATGTATCCGCCGAAAGCAAGTAATGCAACGACGCAAATATTTCCGATGAACTCCATAAGCGGAAAATATTTCGCCCAAACATTCGATGTATCTAAATATTTCTGTTTGTAATCATTGTTTGAGGAATTAAACTTCGATATTTCAAAGTCTTCTCTGGATAAAGATTTTACAGTATGAATGCCGCTTATATTTTCCTGAACATTCGTATTCAGTTTCCCAAATGATTTGCGGATGCCTCTGAAAGCAGGGTGCACCCTTTTATCAAAACGGTAGACGGCGACAGCGAGGAACGGCAAAGCTGCAATCGTGACGAATGTCAGCGGTACCGAGTAATAAAACATGACGCAAAGACTGATGACAATCAGAATAATGAAGCGAATCAGCTCCGCAATTCCGAATGACAGGAAAAAACGGAAGCCTTCCACATCCGCCGTGAGCCTTGACATCAAGTCTCCTGTTTTTGCATTGTCATAATAGCGAAATGGGAGGCGCTGAAGCTTTTCATAAAGTTCATTTCTCATTCTGTACACGGATTTAATTCCAAACATATCCCCTAAATACTGATGAAAATAAGTCGCTACTCCCTTTACCGTCATGATGCCGACAAACCCAAGCGCAATCCAGGGCACAAGTGAAAACTGTTCTTTCAGCACGACATCATCAATGGTAAACTGCAGCACCATCGGATACACAACCGTGATGACTGTCATAATCAGCAGAAAACCCATTGACCATAAGAAATCATTTTTGTAAGGCATATAAAAGGCCCTTAGTTTTTTGAATGTTTCCAATGAAAATCCCTCCTTTGGCCTTTGCTTTTTTTTCTTAGCTTTCAAAATATTTACAACGTATTACTTAATATATCGGGTTTCGAAATATATTTCTAGTCATTTTACGCAATTTTTATAAAATTAATGCTAATTAATGAATTCAGACTCCTTCCCTATTATGAGCCTTCTCCGTCATAAGTCGGATAACTGAAAAAGCACGGAATCAAAGATCCATGCTTCTGAAAACACACTATCTATTTCTATGTTTCAGCCAATTTTTCATGACTTCAGCTTTTGGAAATTGCGTTTGTATACGAGTTTCCATTTTCGCGGCTGCTCCCACAGATGGCTAAACCGTTCATGCTGGCACTTTATCTATTAATGGTGATTTCGTTTTGCTTTATTCAAAATCTGCAAGACACAGTCCGTTTTTGCATCTGCATATTCATTTCCTGTTTTCCAGTCATTCTTTGAAAGATCTTGCTTTACAGCCTCATACATCAGCCGATCTTCCGGATGCCTGCGGAGATGATCACGGAACAGGAGGTGATCCTCCCACCATTGATGAGTGACTGGCACTGTATGAATGTGGGCTGTCCGGTGGTCATGCGGAATGTTTACTCCTTCTTTTTCAATAACATTAGGATAAAGATGCAGATATTCCTTTTTTACCCCGATAAAAAAACGCCTGAATGGCAATGCATCATCGTACACCTTTTTATAAATATAAGGGGAATCTGCTAAAGAATCGACTACAAAAGACAGATCTTCAATAGACGGTACACCGATTAAAATATCAATGACAGGCTTTGCTGAAAGACCTTCAACCGAGGTGCTTCCTATATGTTCAATTTTAATGGAAGACTCATTAAAAGCATTTTTCAGCGTTTCCTCGTGCAGGCGGAATTGCATTTTCCAATCCGGGTTATATTCTGATAGATGGATCTTCATCTTATTCACCAAGCAATGGCTTGCCTTCAGCATCAACCAGCAAGGTAATTCCCACCCCGCCGCCGGAGATCGTCTGCAGGTATTGAACCCCTGTTTCTGTATCCTTTATGACCCTTATTACATCGAGGGTCCCTTGTGACTGAGTCACTTCAAACCGTTTATTTGCTGCCATCCAGATCACTCCTTTAGAAATAATAGGTAATTTCACATTTATAGTATCATATTTAGGTTGGAATCTATGTTTTTTAACCATTTTTTAAGATCTTAGAGCCTTTATAAATGAACAGCAGTCTGAATGATCTTTTGGTATGGCTGTTTTCGCATAGATTGTTGTTTTTCATTATAAATGTTACCCGTTCCTTGCAGCGAGAGGAACTTGCTTTCCGCGGGGAGCATGGGAGCCTCCTCGGCGTTGCCTGTGGGGTCTCCCACTTTGCTCTATTTCCCGCAGGAGTCAAGTTCCTTCCGCTGCAATCCACTTAGCGTTTTTAACAATTAGTCTAACAGCAACAATATTTACTAAAAGAGCCTTTTGTATAGAGAAATATTTTTTATAGAATCCTTCTTTTTCTTGATTTGTTTAATAACAGAAAAATGGTAAGATGATAAATATTGGCACCAAAAATTTTTCATTCAAGGAGTGATTATGTACTATGTCAGTAGACGTTTACCTTAATTTCAATGGCAATTGCCGGGAAGCAGTCGAGTTTTATGCAAAGGTTTTCAAGACAGAAGAACCTAAATTTATGACGTTCGGCGAAACACCGCAAAATCCAGAGTATCCTCTGCCTGAGGAAGCGAAAAACTTGATCATGCATACAAGACTTACTATTGATGGAAGCAATGTCATGTTTTCTGACACTTTTCCGGGAATGCCTTTTGTGGAAGGGAATAATATCACTCTTGCTTTGGTAAATAAGAACATCGAAGAGCTGACTTCTATTTTCAACCAGCTTAAAGATGGCGGCACAGTCGTCATGGATCTTCAGGAAACATTCTGGAGCAAGCTTTATGGACAAGTAACAGATAAGTTCGGAATTCATTGGCAGGTTAATTACGAATAAGTAAAAAAAAAGGGGCCGCGCTGGCCTCTTTTTCAATTCTCAATAGATTTTATGACTCTTGCTGGATTTCCTCCAACGACAACATTGTCAGGGACGTCCTTCGTCACGACCGCGCCGGAGGCAATAACTGCATTGTTTCCGATTGTTACGCCCGGGTTAATGACCGCTCTTCCGCCAATCCACACGTTATCGCCGATTGTGACAGGTTTTCCGAATTCCGCTCCGCTGTTTCTTTCTTCCGCATTTAATGGATGGGTGGCTGTATAGATGTGGACTCCTGGAGCAAGCATGCAATTGGCGCCGATTGTTACCTTGCACACATCCAGAATCACACAGTCAAAGTTGGCATAGAAGTTTTCCCCAACGTGAATGTTTGAGCCGTAATCACAGCGGAATGTAGGTTCTATGTAAATATTTTCTCCAGTCGTTCCAAACAGTTCCTTAAGTATTTTTTTACGCGCATCATCATCCGTTTCAATTGTCTGGTGGAACAGCCTTGTTAATCTTCTGGCGCGGGCACGTTCACTTACTAAATCTTCGTCCCAAGCTAAATAAAGTTCTCCCGCCAGCATCTTTTCTTTTTCTGTTTTCATGAAGAGCATCTCCTTGTAACCGTTATAATTCCTTCATTATACCCTCAGCCATTTCTTTTCCACAAGAAAAAACAGCGCGATCCACCATGCGCTGTTTTCCCATTTAATTCGTATCTGCGATCCCATTCAGCTCCCCAACAACCGTATCCACGATAAACACGGCGTCCTCTTCTTCCAGATTAAGAGGAGGAGAGATTGCAAGGACGTTGTTGTAGCCTGCTACAGTTGCGCCATTTTTCCCAATTATCAGCCCTTTTTCCTTGCAGGATGCAATTACTTTATTCACAAGACCTGCATCCAGCGGTTTTTTCGTCACTTTGCTTTCTACAAGCTCGATTCCAATCAAAAGACCTTTCCCTCTTACATTTCCAACATAACGATTATGCTGGAGACGTGATGTGAGTTCAGATTTCATTTGGCCTCCAACCTCGTTTGAACGTTCGAAAAGCTTTTCATTTTCAAAGATTTCGATATTTTTAAGTGCAAGTGCACAGGCGGCAGGATTTCCTCCAAACGTGTTCACATGGCGGAAATAATCATATTCCTCTGTTCCTTTAAAAGCTTCATAGATTTCTTTTTTAACAGCTGTAGCGGATAGCGGCAAGTAGGCGCTTGTAATCCCCTTGGCCATCGTTATGATATCCGGCTTTACTCCGTAATTCATAAATCCGAATGCTTTTCCAGTTCTGCCGAAGCCGCAGATGACCTCGTCAACAATGAGCAGAGCCCCATGCTTTTCACAGACTTCTTTTACGCCTTTCATATAATTCTCAGGCGGCATCAGAATGCCTCCGCCTGTTATAATCGGTTCCATGATCATCGCGGCAATGGTTTCGCTGAGCTCCCATGTCATCGTCTGGTCAATGGCCTGAACCGATTTCAGTTCAGCCGGGGCTGCATTTTCGTCTTCCGGATACCGGTAAGTGTCAGGCGGAGGCACATGTATAAATCCTGGTGCAAGCGGCTCGTATTTATATTTCCGCTGAGCCTGCCCGGTGGCAGCTAGAGATCCCATTGTATTGCCATGATAGGCCCTGTACCTTGAAATGATTTTATAGCGTTCATGGCTGCCTGTTTGCTGATGATATTGGCGGGCAATTTTGAATGCTGTTTCATTTGCCTCAGATCCGCTGTTCGAGAAAAAGATGACATAGTCTCCGCCAAGCATGTCATTCAGCTTTTCTGAAAGCTGAATGGCAGGCAGATGACTTTGTGTTAACGGAAAATAAGCAAGCTTTTTCAGCTGCTCGTATGCAGCTTCCGCAAGCTCTGTTCTTCCGTAGCCTGCATTCACACACCACAAACCGGCCATTCCGTCCAAATACTTTTTCCCGTTTGCATCACTGATCCATGCGCCCTTTGCTTCCTCTGCTATAATTGTCGCCTCTGGATTGAATGGCTTCATAGAATGCCAGAGATGGGCCTCATCTTTTTGCAGAGCATCTCTTACATCTGTACTCTTTTGCATATTCATCCTCCTTGTCTATTAAAAATCAAATCTGGATGTAATCATTTTTTTGCGTGTATAGAAGTTTACGCCGTCTTTGCCATTAACATGTAAATCTCCGTAGAAAGAATCCTTCCACCCCGAAAATGGGAAGAAAGCCATCGTCGCCGGCACCCCGACATTAATTCCAAGCATTCCTGCATCCGCTTCTTCTCTGAACGTCCGAATGGCCTGAGCATCCTTTGTATAAATGGTAGCTCCGTTTCCATAACGGGATTTTCGTATATAATCAAGACCTTCATCTAAATTTTCCGCTCGCAGCACACTGAGCACCGGTGCAAAAATTTCATCCTTTGCAATGGTCATTTCAGGGGTTACCTTGTCAAAAATCGTTGCTCCCAAAAAATAGCCTTCTTTTTGATTTTCCATATCCCGCCTTCCGTCTCTTAAAAGTGCTGCCCCTTCCTCAATGCCTTTTTCAATATAACCAATGACCTTTTTCAGGTGCGTATCACGAATCACCGGAGTCAGAAGCACTTCCGCGTCCAGACCATTTCCCATCACTAAGTCATCCGCTTTTTGATTTAATGTCTGCATAAATTGATCCCCGTCTCCAACAACAACTACTGCGCTGCAAGCCATACAGCGCTGGCCGGCACTGCCAAAAGCAGAGCTGATAATATGCTGTGCCGCTTTGTCAAAGTCTGCATCGGGCATCACCACATGATGATTTTTTGCACCTGAGAGAGCCTGAACCCTTTTACCTTTCGCAGCAGCTTTTTCATACACATATTTTGCAACAGGCTGAGATCCTACGAATGAAATCGCTTTAATATCTGGATGCTCCAATAATCCGTTCACCACATCGTGACTTCCATGGACAATGTTTAAAACACCGTCCGGAGCACCTGCTTCCGTGAACATCTCAGCAAGCTTATTGGCAAGCAGCGGTGTCCGCTCAGATGGTTTTAAAACGAATGTATTTCCGCAAGCAACCGCAAGCGGGAACATCCACAATGGCACCATCATCGGAAAGTTAAAAGGAGTAATTCCGCCGACAACGCCAAGCGGGTAGCGGAACATTTCAGAATCCATCTCTTCTGCAATTCCGGATAAGGATTCACCCATCATTAAGCTTGGTGCTCCCGCTGCAAATTCAACGCACTCTATTCCTCTTTGAACCTCGCCATATGCCTCTTTATAAGCCTTGCCATTCTCAGAAACAATTAATTTGGCAAGCTCTGCATGATTTTCTGTCAGTAAATGATGATATTTAAATAGAATTCTTGCTCGTTTCGGAACCGGCATCAGCTTCCATGTTTTAAATGCCAGTGCTGCCGCCTTTGCCGCCTGGTCTACATCTTCGGCTGTTGAAATCGGTACAGCTGCGATCTTCTTCCCCGTTGCAGGATTAATTACGCCCTGCACTTCATTCCCTGCTGCACTCACCCATTTTCCATTGATGAAATTTTTAATTGCTGCTGCTTCATTTGCAACTGTCATTGTCATCCCTCCGCATATTCTGAAAATTCTACTAATTATGTTCATTATCTCTCACAAAGGAACGGCAATCATTAGACACTATGTAAAAGATACGGGGGGAATGTTGCTACAGTTTGATTAGAAAAGCGGAGCCGTTCTGGCCGAGGAGTTGGGAGGCGGAGCTGGACAATGCAGAAAAGCGGAACCGACTATTCAGATCAAGGAGTTAATGCTGAATTGATGGGTTTTCTAATTTAATTGGAGGGGTTTTAGAATTAATTCGTGTGGTTTCCGGATTAATTGGAGGGGTTTCCAAATTAATTCGAGGAATTTGTTCTGGCCTGATATGAAGATAAGAATCCACCCCAAATCCTCGTCTCAAGCAAAAACCTAATCAAAAAAGAGCACTCTTCAAAAGAGCACTCTTTCCTGCTATTCGATCTTATGCTGCAGCGGAATGGTTCCTTCTGTATTCATGATGAAATCGTGAGCCATCAGCATAAACTCAAGAGCCAGTCTTCTGTCTGAGTTCATGAAGTTTTCCCCAAGGAGCAATTCAAGCTTTTCTATGCGATGGTAGAGTGTCTGCCTGACGATAAATAATTTTTTCGAAGTTTCTTGTTTAGAGCCGTTGCATGCCAGATAGGTTTTTAAAGTAATCAGCATGTCACCGTTATATTTTCGGTCATATTCTATGACGGGGGCCAAATATTCTTGAATGGTTTCTTCGAGATTGCCATGTTTTTTTAACAAAGACATCATCCGGTACATATGCAAATCCTGATAAAAATAGCTTTTGCCTTCTTTAGAAAGTGAATCTTGCAGAGCCAGGGTTTCTTTAGCTGTTTGATAGCTTAAATGAATACTGCCGAGTTTGTCGGCAAACTTCCCGACTCCAATAGAAATAGATGAGGTTCTGATCCGTTCGGAACCGTTTCCTGAATGAATTCTTGAGAGGGCCCCATCCATTCTCTCTTTCCAATCCTTCTTGTTCCGTTTATTCCCCACGATAAAAATAAGATGATGGCGGACTTCAACGGTAAACAAGTGAAATCCAAATTGCTCAAATACCGTTCGAAACAGAAGCTTGAAATAAGTGCTGTCGACGTTTGGAGCCTGCCCCCCTGAATCAGGCGAAAGCTTGCAGATGCAGACAGTTCCTCCATTTAAACGCAGCTTCGGATCAATGAAGGAGAGCTGTTCTTTGATGACTTCATCCGTGTATTCTCCTTCAAGCCAGTTTGTCAGCCACTCGCTTTCTTCTGCCATCTTTTTTTCTTTGACATATAAATCCCGCAGCAAATGCTGGGCAAATGCGTTGGCTGTTCTGTCTAAAATGAGAAGATCAAATTCATTCAGTTCGCGGCAGCCGGCGACAATCAGCAGCTCAGCGTAGGTTTCTCCAAGAATCTGCACAGGCTGACTTGCGATATTGGATTTATTGTTTTCCTCTCTATTCCCAATTTTCAAAAGCAACGCTTCTTTTTCATCTGCCTTTGGCTCTGGGAAGAAATCGGCTTTATTTCCGCTCAATACAGCAATAACCTGAACTTCTAAATAGGCTTGCAGAAATTTCAGGATTTGCTGGCAGTCTTCAATTTCAAGCAGCATTTTGTTCAGCTGCTGGGAGTATTTTTCTAAATCTGAGAGAAGTTGATATTGTTTATTAATGATGAGGGAATGCACATCTTGGGTAATTTCAACAAAGGGAACCTCTTGATGAAACAGAATGATAGGAAAATGGTGGTGATCTGCAAGTTTGGTAACTGCATCCGGAATACTGTTAATGTGTGTGCCCATTTCGATGCAGAGTCCGGCAGCATGCCTCTCGATCAATTGCCTTAGAAAGGAGACAAAGTGTTGGGGATCATCTTTAAAGCCAAGACCAGTTGTAAGAATCAGCTCATGGCCATTTAAGAGATTGCTGATTTGAACCGATTCAACAATATGAACCCATTTCAATTGGCGGTGCAATCCTTTAGCACCAGCGATTACGTCTGTTTGGGCAAAATGCTTTCGATTTAAAATCTCATCAATCGTTATGTATGATTTCATCCGCACACCCCTTTTTTGATGTCGCTACAGTCTATTATAAAGAATGGCATGTTTGAACACTATACGTTTGTCAGTTTTTCTCACAAAAAAGATAGGACAAATTCTGCCCTATCTTTGTCGAACGATGTCATTTTCGGATTTGAGCCAGCAGCATGGCGGAAAAATACTTTCTGGCATCCGCCGTTTTTACGTGCATTTCAGCTGAATCGTTTTGATTCTTGTGATTTCTGAAAGTAAGATAAGCACCGCTTAAATTTTCAGTCACGCTTGTGATTTTGTAGCCCTGACTCAGATAATAATCAATCTTATCTCTTTCAGACAAATACTCCTGGTAATCAGACATAACGAGCCTCCTTCTTATAATTGCTCTGTTTGTGCCGGGGCAATGGCAACGTTCGGCACTGTTTCATCTTCGAGATCGATTGTCCAGTCATTTCCGACTGAGATACCCAGATACTTTTGATCATCGGGATCTATTAATTCAGCCTGGGCATAAATCTGAAACCACCAATATTTCGCCAAAATGTAATAGACAATGCAGCCGACTGCAAAGCCGACAATAAATGAGTATGAAGGAATAGCCACTGCAGCTGCGCCTCCAATGATCCATGCGATAAAGCCTGCAGCATTTACACCTTTCATATATTTATATTGTCCATCTGATTCGAAGAGGTCTTTTACATTAACCCTGCGCTTTCGAATTAAATAATAATCAGCTACTAAAATCCCGCATATGGCAGATAGGATTCCTCCGACTATTAATAAAATTCCGATAATGACGCCAAATAAACTCCACGGCTGAACGACGATTCCAATCAAACCTGCAACTGCTACTCCCGCCCAGAAAGGAACCTTTGGCCCTCCCACATTAGAGAAAATGGTCGCTGCAGGAATCAGGTTTGCAGAGGTATTTGTGGACCACTGCGCGAGCACAATCATAACCAATAAGATACCAAGAATAATGCCGGATGCAGATTGCTGCAGGGCAACGACCGGATCATAGTTTGTCACAGCGATGTAAGAAACGGCGCCAATCACGACCATAAAGGTTTGCACGATTGGATAGGCAATTAAATTGCCCGCTATTTGGCCTTTGTTCCGCTTGAACCAGTTCTTTTCCATTTTAGGTGCTTTCACAAAACGGGAAAGGGATGGCATATCCGCAGCGAGGGTTCCCCAAAATCCCATATTAGACATAATGACAACCATGAACGCTGTAAATGCCGCTCCTCCAGTTGCCGGATTTTCAACCCATGACCACACGTTTCTGCCTTCCTGCAGCGCCTGATCTGATAGAGTAAAATACATCCAGCCTGAAATAATGATGATGACAGGTGCCGCTAAATCAGCAAATCGTTCAATCGCCTTCATTCCCAGTGCTGTATTGACGACTTGCAAGATGGCAAAAATAAAGAAGCAGACAATCCAATTATCAAACCCGAATAAAGTAGCAAGAATGGCATTCATGGCACTGGCGCCAAAGAATGTATTTACACCAAACCAGCAAGAAGCTACAAAACCGCGTACAACGGAAGGGATGTGCGTCCCGACTGTTCCAAAAGGCGCTCTCATATAAACAGGGAAGGATAAGCCATGTTCAACACCAATATCCCCTGTTAACGTCATTATCAGACCAAGGACAATCGAACCAATTATTGTTGCAGCAATCACCCATCCTAATGGAAGACTCTGAACACCTGATCCGCCGATGGCAAATGCAGCAAGCACAACAGCCATCCCAACCCAGATTAAAGCAAAGCCCAGCGAACCAATGTTTTTCTTATGATGAGGAATCGGCAGCAAATCAGGAGACTTCAAATAATTTTTAGCCACTTTCGCATATCCCCTTCCAAATGGTTATCTCTTTGGTTTTTCAGATCGAAATCGGTGCGCTTTTGGTCGCGTCAAGCAGCTCTCCGTATTTAGCTCTCTTCTGATATTTGCCTCTGCCTGCCTCGCCGGCAAATTGCTTATCCTTTATCACAAATTCACCTCTTGATAAAACGGAAACAGGTTCTCCTGTTACTTTCAGACCCTCAAATGCGTTATAATCAACGGCCATGTGGTGAGTTTCAGCAGAAATCGTCCGTTCTGCAGATGGATCGAAAAGGACAAGATCCGCATCAGAGCCGACTGCAATTGTTCCTTTTTTAGGATAGAGACCGAATAGTTTTGCTGTCTTTGTACTAGTCATATCAACAAATTGGTTTAATGAGATTCTTCCTTTATTCACGCCTTCTGAAAAGAGAATGCTTAGACGATCTTCAATAATAGGGCCGCCATTTGGAATTTTAGTAAAATCTCCTTTTCCCAAATCCTTCTGTCCTTTAAAATCAAACGAGCATTGATCAGATCCAATAGTCTGCAGCACTCCTGTTTTCAGCGCATTCCAGAGTACATCCTGATGCTTCTTCTCGCGGAGAGGCGGTGACCAGACATATTTTGCTCCTTCAAAATCCGGCTTTTCCAAGTACGTTTGATCAAGAACCAAGTATTGAGGACATGTTTCCCCCCACACATCAAAGCCCTTGCTTCGCGCTTCAGCAATTTTTTCAACAGCGTCGGCACATGAAACATGTACAACATACAGCTGAGAGCCGGCAAGCCCCGTTAATTGAGCCGCTCTTCCAGTTGCTTCGCCTTCAACTTCAGGAGGGCGTGTTAACGCGTGATTTATGGGATCTGTCTTTCCTTCAGCGAGTGCTTTTTTCGTCAGATAATCAATGACATCTCCATTTTCAGCATGTACCATGACAAGACCGCCAAGTTCTTTAGCAGTCAAAAGCGTCCGGAATAATGTTTCATCGTCCGCCTGGAAAACATTTTTGTAGGCCATAAAGACTTTAAATGAAGAAATGCCTTCTTCATTAATGACAGCTGGAAGCTCTCCAAGTACGTCATCATTTATTTCAGAAATCATTAAATGAAAACTGTAATCGATTACTGCTTTATCTTTGGATTTTTCATGCCATGTCTGAATGGCATCCTTCAGCGGTTTCCCTTTTTCAGTTAGACAAAAATCAATAACCGTGGTTGTGCCCCCAAAGGCTGCAGCCATTGTTCCGCTCTCAAAATCGTCCTTTGTCACGGTCCCTCCAAAGGGCATATCAAGGTGTGTATGCGGATCTATTCCGCCGGGAAAAACGTAGCAGCCCTTTGCATCAACGATTTCTGCTCCCTCTTCAGGCAAATTGCAGCCAATCGCTGCTATTTGTTCCCCTTCTACTAAAATATCTGCTTTATACGTATCGGCAGCTGTTGCAATTATGCCGTTTTTAATTATTTTTTTCATCAGTCCGCGCCCTCCCTTTACTTCACAAAGTCTGCACTTGAAGTTCCAAGTGCTCCAATCACCGACTGCCTTTCATTCCATGTCATTGGAGGCAGTTCATTAGCAAGCTCGACCATATCGATGGCTCCATCTACCGGACATACGATTGAACAAAGATTGCATCCGACACAATCTTCTTCACGCACTTTCAGATAGGACTGGCCGCTTGCATCCTTAAGCATGTCAATGCACTGATGGGATGTATCTTCACAGGCAATATGACATTTGTTGCAGTTGATACAGACATCTGTATTGATTTTCGCTACAACTTTATAGTTTAAATCAAGCTCTCCCCAGTCTGAGTATCTAGGAACAGACTTGCCGACCAGGTCCATGACGGAGGTTAAACCTTTGTCATCTAAATAATGGGACAGGCCTTCAATCATATCTTCAACAATTCGGAATCCGTGATGCATGGCGGCTGTACAAACCTGGACACCCATTGCCCCCATCAGCATGAATTCGACTGTATCCTTCCAGTTTGAGATGCCGCCGATGCCTGAAATCGGCACATTGATCCGCGGATTCCTTGCACATTCCGCTACCATGTTTAACGCAATCGGCTTAACAGCGGGACCGCAGTACCCTCCGTGCGCTCCTTTTCCGGCTACATGGGGAATGGTATTCCAGGTATCAATGTCAACGCCGGCGAGGCTGTTTATCGTATTAATCATGGAGATGGCATCCGCTCCGCCTGCAACGGCTGCCTCAGCTGTTACCGTAATATCGGTGATATTTGGCGTAAGTTTGACAATCACAGGAGTTTTAGCCGCTTCTTTAGCCCAGTATGTTTGCCTCTCCACCAGGTCCGGAACCTGACCGGAAGCCGCTCCCATGCCGCGCTCTGCCATGCCGTGGGGACAGCCGAAATTAAGCTCAAGTCCATCTACTCCGACATCCTCAACCCGCTTAACAATTTCATGCCATTTCTCCTGTTTCGGTTCTACCATCAGCGAGGCAATAATCGCATGATCCGGAAATCTTTTTTTCGTTTCGTAAATTTCCTTTAAATTCACCTCAAGCGGACGGTCTGTTATCAATTCAATATTATTAAAACCGGCTACACGCTGCCCATTAAAACTGACCGCGGCAAATCGGGAAGAGACATTTAAAATCGGATCTCCGAGCGTCTTCCATACAGCCCCTCCCCAGCCTGCTTCAAACGCCCTCTGAACCTGATAGCCGGAATTTGTCGGAGGGGCGGATGCAAGCCAAAAAGGATTCGGTGACTTTATCCCCGCAAAATCAATTCTTAAATCAGCCATGAATGAACCTCCCTTAATTAGAAATGTGGAATCACCCGTTTAGCTCCGAAAGACAGATAAGGATCCGGCCGAAAAGGCGCTTTTAGCCTTTGCGGACGGAGCCGTTCTGGCCGAGGAGCTGGGTGATGCAGCTGAACACTGAAATGCGGAACTGCCTTATACAGATTAGAGGCAGTTCCGTTTTAATTTAGTGTCATGTAAAATTCAGGCAAGCTTCAGTTCTTCAAAAGATATCTTTTTATGGATCTCATAAGCTGTCAGCTTTCCTTGCTGCGCAGCTGATACGACCATCGCATCTCCTTGGCCTTTGCCGAAAATCACATCTCCGCAGGCAAAGATTTTCTCATTTGAGGTTTGGTAAGAATCCTCTGAAATACGCACTACCCCGTCAGAGTGTTCGACGCCGAATTGTTCGATTAAATTGAGGTATCTGGATTGACCGATTGCACGGATGACAGCATCGGTTTCGATGATAAACTCAGAGCCCGGTACGGGAACAGGACGAGGTCGCTGTCCATCAATTCCTGCAGAAAGCTCCATTTTGAAGCATTCAATTCCTATTACTCTATTATCCTCATTTGTAACAATCCGTTTTGGGGCAGTAAGCCATTTGAATGCTACGCCGTCCTGTTTGGCGAATTCATATTCAAAATCGTAGGCAGTCATTTCCGCCTGAGTTCTGCGGTAAAGAATGCTTACATCCTCTGCACCTAGCCTGACGGAGCAAGTAGCAGCATCGATTGCCGTATTTCCGGCTCCTACAACAACGGCCTTCTTCCCTATGAGATCCATCATTTTTACCGTTTTTGTCTCTTTCACAAAATCAATTGCATCGTATACTCCATCTGCATCTTCGCCTTCAATGCCAAGCTTAGGAACGGATGACATTCCGACAGCAAGAACAACGGCATCATAATTCTCTATTAATTCAGAAGCCATGACATCTTTTCCTACCCGTGTATTCGTCCGGATTTCGACATCAAGGTTTTTCACTTGCTCAACTTCCCAAAAAGAAATGGATTGCGGCAGCCTGAATGAGACGATGCCATACGTATTTAAACCGCCGGCATATGGTTCTGCTTCAAAAATCGTTACGGTATAACCCAGCAGAGCAAGCTCCCTTGCAGCTGATAATCCTGCAGGACCTCCGCCTACAATGGCTACGGTCTTGCCATTCTTTTCTCCCGCTTTAAACAGGACTTGTTCATTATGAATCGCCCAGTCGGTGGCATAGCGCTGTAAATTTCCGATCATGATCGGCTTTGTAGATGAATTAAGGACACATGCTCCTTCACACAGCTCCTCTGTCGGGCAAACACGGGAACAGCTTGCTCCCACAGGATTGGCTGTCATAATGGTTTTGGCGGATCCCTTCAGGTTTCCAGAAGCAATCTTCTTAATAAAAGAGGGGATATCAATACCAGTCGGACAAGCCTGAATACAAGGTGCGTCGTAGCAATATAAACATCTGCTCGCTTCCTCGAACGCTTCCCTGTTTGACAGGGCCTGCTCAACCTCCATAAAATTTCTCTCTAAATCTATTAAAGAAATTTCCCTAGTCAAGATAAAAACCTCCTTTTCCAGCGATTAAGGCAGCAAAGCCGTCATTTCCTGATACGTTTCCGGACGTCTGTCACGATAAAACTGCCACGTATCCCGGACTTCGCGGATTAATTTTTTATCCATTTCACCGATAACGACCTCGTCCCTGTCACGGCTTCCTTCGGCCACAAAGCGGCCTCTTGGATCCGCAAGATAAGATTGTCCGTAAAATTCACCCATGTTCCAAGGCCCTTCGTAGCCAACACGGTTGATGGCTCCAATGTAATAGCCATTTGCAACCGCATGTGCCGGCTGTTCAAGCTTCCATAAATACTCCGAAAGACCCGCTACTGTAGCTGAAGGGTTAAAGACAATTTCAGCCCCATTTAACCCAAGAAGCCTTGCACCTTCAGGGAAATGGCGGTCATAACATATATAGACCCCAATTTTCGCAAAAGCTGTATCAAAAACTGGATATCCGAGGTTCCCCGGTTTAAAGTAAAACTTCTCCCAGAAACCGCCTCCTTCTTTGCCCACTCCTACATGCGGTATATGATGTTTTCGGTATTTCCCTAAGTATGATCCATCTGCATCAATGACTGCAGCTGTATTATAATAAGTAGCAATTCCTTCGCGTTCATAAATAGGCAGAACTATTACGATGCCCAGTTCACGGGCCAGCTCCTGAAACCGTTTAGTAGTCGGTCCATTTGGAATTTCTTCTGCTGCATCGTACCATTTCGTGTTCTGTTCCGTACAAAAGTACGGGCCATAAAAGATTTCCTGAAGACAAACAATCTGCGCACCCCGGTCGCTTGCTTCTCTCACAAGCTTAATATGCTTTTCAATCGCTTTTTCTTTGTGAACTTCGACAGCCTCATTTCCATCCACATCATTGCTGGCCTGAATTAATCCAATCACTACTTTGTCTGACATGCGACAGCCTCCTTAGGACAATTCTTCAAAATAAATAAAAATATTCTAAATATTAAAAATTCAAACTTTGTATCTATTTTACTTTCAATTCCCTCCATTTACATTGTACAAATTGTTAAAAGGTTTCTTTCATTTCTCTTGCACTATGTAAAGAAGGATCCACTCTATGTGAGATTAAGTAACATTTTAGTGTAAAATTTGTGTTATCTTCTTTTTTTCGTTAGGATAAGGAGGAGACAATTGAATTAAATTGAGAGATTGGAATGATACATATTGAATATTGCAGCCTACACGGTTGAAAAATTGCATGATCCATTCGGCATTCTATCAGGAGATCGTTATGAATTCTTTCTGGAGCTTGATGTGGATGAAGACGATGAGTTATATACAGAGAAGGGCCTGCTCTTAAAGGTTATTTACTTAGTCGATGACAGCGGCGGAAGAATCTCCGTTTATCACCTCATGGAAAAGGAAACAAACACATTTCTTGATTTCGAGCTTGATGAAGAAGAAGAAGCCATGATCAAAGAATTTTGCCAGGGGCATTATTCAGAAGAAAATTAAGAAAGAGCAGGCGGTTAGCCTGCTCCTTTTTTATGCTTCTGTTTTTTTGCCTTCTTCCACAATATGAAACAGAAGATGCGCCAGATGATGGATCGGTCCGTGTGCTTCTTCCTCTTCGTTTGTTTCTTCATTAAACTCCAGATCATTTAAATAAAGAGCCGTGAATTGATAGAAATCCTTCAGCTCAAATGAATAGCAAGCGCTTGGATCTTCCTGCTCTTCTTCATAATGAAGAACGAGGTACCACTCTTTTCCGTCTTTATCTTCCCCGTCAAAGAAAACGAAAAAGCCGACGTTTGTATCAAGCTCGAACAAATGGCGCGTTCCGCCTTCTGTTACCAGGTGAAAATCTTCCTCGTTCAGTTTTTGAACGGTCATTGCATCTGTTTGATCTTCTTTATGAAATTCTACTGAAAATGAATTCATGCTATCTCTCCTATGTATTAGATTCTTCCCTATCGTATACCACTTTTCCCTGAAAAACAAAACGAAGGCCCCTTTTTAAAAAAAGGAGCCGTTTCATTACTTTTTAAAAATGCCAAAAGGTTTTCCGATCGGCAGGAAAACACGTCCAAAATGAGCATTCAGCACTGCTGCAGCTGAACCGTAAAACGATAAGAGAGCAATCAGCATTTCAGAAACTGCCGCAAGCATATGCGTCGCTTCGTGCATGATGCCGAAAGAACTTAAAGAAAGACCGATAAATAAGAAATCAATTAGGACAAAAATAAAAAATAAGACTTTATGCGTTTCCATGGCACCAACTGTCATGAATAAGCTGAAGATTAAATAGCCTACAAAAGCAAAGCCAAGCTGTTTTGGATCAACGCTTGCTGCAAGCTCATCTCCGAATACACCTAATTGAATGAGCCAAGAACCTCCGACACCAAGCCAAAACAGGCCAAATGCACCAAAAGCAGTCGTTCCGAACGTGTTGTTGTGCTTTGCATCATTGATGCAGGCAAACAGCTGAGCAAATCCCCCTAAAAAAATCGCCCACGGTAAAATAAAAGAAAGACCCTCTGTTAACCCAAGCTTTTGCGAAGAAGCAACGAGTGTAACCATTGCAAGTCCAAAAAGTCCAAGCGCTGAAGGATCTGCGGTTGTCATTTTTACTTGTTGTACATTCTGATTGTTCATGATGAACCTCCTATATTTTAAACACATACTTGAACAAGATACAGGATTGAAATAGCGGTGTCAATGAGTTTTTGGGGATATTAATTAGTAAACGATTACATTTTTTCTGAAGAAAATAAAAAAAGCTGCCATCAGGCAGCTTTTTAGCTCATTATAATTTTACAACGTTCTCAGCTTGAGGTCCGCGGTTGCCTTCAACGATGTTGAATTCAACTTCTTGGCCTTCTTCTAACGTTTTGTACCCTTCGCCAGTGATCGCGCTGAAGTGAACGAATACATCGTTTCCGCCTTCAACTTCGATAAATCCAAAGCCTTTTTCTGAATTAAACCATTTTACTTTTCCAGTTGCTTGCATGAGAAAACCTCCAAAAATTTTTTAATATGTCCTACTATTTACAACATGGTAAATAAAATATTCACATATTATAAAGAGTATCAATAGAGGAATAGATAGTCTTTATAACATGTGAATGCTAAACCCCATATGAATTCATCTTAAAAAGATTTGACTGATAGTCTGACAATATCTATTGGTTATTCATTTATTTAACTGTGAACACAAAGCAACGAAAGCCCTACCTCTCTCTCGTCCTTGCGGCTCCGATGACCGCGCCAGCTTGAATTGAGCTAACAAAAATCAAAGGATTTGAACTTGAAAAACTAGATTATCCAATAAGGATAATTGAATGTGAAACTCTATTATTTCTTGGTAGAAGGGTATTTATATTATGAACTAACTTTTTTATTATACATTGATTGAAGAAGAAAATCAACTTTTGAGCATGTTTTAGCCGACTTTTTGTCGAATACTTTAGCGATAATTGCTGGATTATTTACGAAAGTTTTTGAAATCACTTTATTATAGGGAAAATCTTAATTAACCAGCTCTGTGCGAACTCATTAATAATTATCAAAAGGCTGTTTTCGCATAGATTGTTGTTTTTGATTATAAATGTTGTCCGTTCCTTTCCGCGGGGAGCGTGGAAGCCTCCTCGGCGAGCCTGCGGGGTCTTCCATTTCGCTCTCTTTTCCCGCAGGAGTCAAGTTCCTGCAGCGTAGATCCACTAATGGTTTTAAACATGTAGTCTCATCAAAGTTTATGAAAAGAGCCTATCAAAAAAAGCGCCCCATTCTCATGGGGCGCTCTTCTCTTATTCTGCTGCGTTTTCTGTTTCAGCCAATACGCGGTTTACACGCTTTTCAAGCATTTTCATGCCGCTTCCGCCTGCCTGGAAATGACGAAGAGCTCCAGTTTTATCAAATACATAGTACGCAGGCACATATTGATTATCAAATGCATCTGTCAGCTTGTGTTCGCTGTCAACGAAAATCGGCTGTGTGATGTCATGCTCAGCTGCTGTTTTTTTTATGTCCTCTAAGTTCAGATCGTCTTCTGATCTAGGCATGTGAACAGCAACTACGTTCAGTTTATCTTTGTACTGATCTCTGAATTCATTAACCTGAGGCATTGCTTCCTTGCAGAGATGGCAGCTTACAGACCAAAAATGAATGAGTGTTGGTTTTTCACCAATTAAATCTTCTTTTGTCTGCTGGCCGTTCAGCCATTCCACTGCACCGTTTAATTCCGGCATTTGTTCGCGTAATTTCATTGTGAATCCCTCCATTACTTGTATAAGAAAAGCTTAAGCGCCCGGTTAGCTCCGACAGACAGATAGGGATCCGACAGAAAAGGCGCTTTTTGCCAATACTTTCTTATCTCTTAAAAAAGGCCTAACCAAGAGTTAGACCTTCCTTTTCTTTTAAAACTTATAGAGTTGCTTGTCCTGGCTTCCAGTTAGCTGGGCAAAGTCCGCCAGTTTGCAATGCTTGAAGCACACGAAGTGTTTCATCTACATCACGGCCGATGTTGTTGTGGTTTACAACAGCATATTGAAGCTCGCCGTCTGGATTGATGATGAATAGTCCGCGAAGAGCAACACCTTCTTCTTCGATTAACACGCCGTACTCGCGTGATACAACGTGGTTTGTATCAGCAGCAAGCGGGAATTTCAATTCGCCAAGACCGTTTTCTTTACGGTCTGTGTTGATCCATGCAAGGTGAGTATGAATTGTATCTGTTGAAACGCCGATTACTTCAGCGTCAAGGTCTTCAAACTCGTCAGCGCGGTCAGACATTGACGTAATTTCAGTTGGACATACAAACGTGAAATCCATTGGATAAAAGAATAATACTGTCCATTTGTCGTTTTTCATGTTTTCCTCAAGACTTACTTTAGCGAATTCTTTGTTAGCCATTACAGCATCCATTTCAAAGCGCGGAGCTTGTTTTCCTACCATGCGTTCTGCCATTATGTATCCCTCCAAAATGTATTTTGATATCTGGTATCGATATCAGCTTAATTGAGAATAATCAAATGATTTTCTCAACTGGTGACTTATTCTTTTCACATTGAACATTATAGAGCAATCCGTATTTTTAGTCAATGTTAAATAATAATTAATTTAATATAGACTGCCCCATTTATTATGAATACATCAATTGGTATTCCCTTTTCTGTGCCAAATCAATCATCAAACTTCAGCAAAATGCGATTGATTTCAACAAATTAAGTTTAACATGCTGTGCAGCGGGTAACCAAATAATTAGTCTTGGTTTTAATTGCACAGGAAGGATGTTGCAGATGGAATTTTTTGATTTACTGAACAAAATTAATTGGGCAGGTCTTATGACAACTGCAGGAATTATCACCTTAAAGCTGATTGGGATTCTGATCGCTTTCGTAGTAGTAAAAGCTATCGGCACACGGGTTGTTGATAAGACGTTTACACGCGTACAGCAGCGCCAGTCGATTTCAATTGGCCGGTCAAGAACCCTTCAAAGCTTAACATTAAATCTTTTTTCTTATATTTTAATTTTCATTTTTGTTGTTATGGTGTTCGAGGTATTTGAATATGATGCGACAGCACTCCTTGCAGGTGCCGGAGTTGTCGGACTTGCGATTGGTTTTGGAGCTCAAGGCCTTGTAAGCGATGTTGTAACAGGTTTCTTTTTACTTCTCGAAAAACAGATCGATGTGGAGGACTATGTTACGACAGCCGGTTATTCAGGAATAGTTGAACAGGTTGGTCTGAGGACAACTCAGATCAGAAGCTTTGACGGTACATTGAACTTTGTGCCGAACCGTGAAATCGTCAGTTTAAGCAACCATTCGCGCGGAAACATGAGAGCGCTTGTTGATATTGGAATTTCATATGATGATAATATTGATGAAGCCATCGCCGTCCTTCAGGAAGCGTGCGACCGCATTGCTGCTGAAGACCCTGCGATTGTTGACGGACCAAGCGTAATAGGCGTTCAGGGTTTAGGTGCTTCAGATGTGGTCATCCGCATCATTGCCAAAACTGAAAACATGATGCAGTGGGGAGTCGAGAGAAATCTCCGCAAGAAATTAAAAGAAACACTCGATGCCCACGGGATTGAGATTCCGTTTCCGCATCAGGTATTTGTTGAAAAAAAGGCTAATCAGGTTCAACATTAAAAAGCTGCCAACCGGCAGCTTTTTTCTCGTGTGTTAGTGCATTCTGTTCTCAACATGCTGGCAAATTTCATCTGCCGTATAACCGCTTGCACTGAAAACAGACCCATTTGTCACCGCATTGCTGATCCCCATGATATTGGAATCTTGACCGGTAATGATGCAGAAGTCACAGCCTTTTGCATCCTCTTCATTTCGCAATTGAACGACCTCATAGCCTTTTTCCTGAAGAGCTGCTGTTACATCTGATAATGATTGTTCAACACCTATTTTTGGCATTTCATCCACCTCCTATCACTAATGTGTCACATGGAGGGGACGTTTATTCTTGGATTCAATTTGCTTTATAGAGAAAATATTTGCACATCAGCTGAACAGCCGTTTCAATCGCTTCTTCTTTAGGCTGCAGTTTAGAATGGTGCAGTCCGTATGGGGATTCCACTCCGAGCCAGAACATAAAGCCTGGAATTTCATCGAGCATATAGCCGAAATCCTCGCCTGTCATGGCTTCACGGCATAATACAACCTCTGTATCCGTGTTTACTTTTGTGAAATCCATGAATTCTTCAGTAAGCTCGTGATGGTTATATACTTGGTGGTACATTGAGCCATAGTCAATAACCGCCTTGCATGCATAGCCAATCTCTAGCCCATGAACAAGCGCTTCAATCCGCTCTTTCACTTTTTCCATAGATTCAACAGAAAGCGTTCGAATGGTTCCTTCTAGTCTTGCATTTTCTGCAATAATATTTTGGACGGTCCCGCCGGTAATTTTCCCGAAAGTAATGACTGCACTGTCCAGTGGGTCGACATTCCTTGCAACGACAGACTGCAGCTGTGTGACAAGTGAAGCTGCGGCAACAATCATATCCTGTGTTGTATGCGGATATGCCGCATGTCCGCCCTTGCCTTTTAGGTCAATAAAAAGCTCTGACGTATTGGCAAAGAGCAAACCTGGACGGGTGGCAATTGTACCTACTGGATATTCAGGCGCAATATGGAGTGCTGTAATTAAGTCTGGCTTCCACTCTTTCATGATTTCACTCTGCAGCATAGGTTCAGCTCCGCCTGGTCCCTCTTCAGCAGGCTGAAAAATAAAGAGCAGATCATCTCGAACTTGATTTTGAACAAAATAAGTGATAATGCCAAGTGCAATCGTCATATGAAAGTCATGACCGCAGGCATGCATGCGGTCTGCGTGCTCTGATTGAAAAGAATAATCCGTTTCTTCAACAATCGGCAGCCCATCCATATCTGCTCGGTAAGCAATTGTTTTCAAAGGATCGATCCCTTTTACTTTAACAAATAGTCCAGTTTTCCACGTTTTGATTTCAAGTCTTTCAGATGGCAGTGAACTTAAATATTTCAGAAGGTATTCCTGCGTCTTAAACTCCTGAAAGCCAAGCTCTGGGATACGGTGGAGATCCCTTCGAATCGTAATTAATGATGGCAGCTGATCCATGACACTTCCCCCTTATACCTATAGAGAAGGCGCGGATGAAAGTCATCCACGCCTTAAAAACAGAAACTCGTATTATAACTGTCTTAATTCTTGTTTGATTTCTGTTTTTGATTTTGTTTTTTCGTCGATATCTTTAATTTTTCGAGCAGGTGTACCAGCTACCACTGTATAAGGAGCTACGTCATCAATAACAATCGCTCCTGCAGCAACAACCGCTCCTTTTCCGACAGTAACGCCTTCAAGAACAACTGCATTTGCTCCGATTACAACGTCATCTTCAATGACAACCGGTTTAGCTGATGGCGGTTCGATAACTCCAGCAAGAACAGAACCTGCTCCGATATGACAGTTTTTTCCGACTGTTGCGCGTCCGCCAAGGACAACGTTCATGTCGATCATTGTACCTTCACCGATCACAGAACCGATATTAATAGAAGCTCCCATCATAATGACAGCATTATCGCCGATTTCCACTTGATCACGGATGATCGCGCCTGGCTCGATGCGGGCTTTAATGCCTTTCATGTCAAGCAATGGAATGGCTGAATTGCGTCGGTCATTTTCCACAACGAAATCTTCAATTTTAGCTTCATTTTTTGTTAAAGCCTCTTGAATTTCAGCCCATTCACCGAAAACAACCCCGCTGTTTCCATTTAAAAATGTTTTTGAAGAAGAACCAAAATCGATGCCTTCTACGTCACCTTTTACGTAAACTTTTACAGGTGTTGATTTCGTGCTATTTTGTATAAATGAAATAATCTCATTTGCATCCATCATTTTCATATGTATTCCTCCTTCAGACTATGTACTTCATTACTGTATCAAAGGAAGTGTTTGTTGACAAGCCGATTGTCTGCACAAATTATGAACGCACAGCCGATTGGATGCAGCGGGCAAATTGACGGCCGAATTCCAGACAGGCTTCCTCCTGATCACCATCCGGAAAACACTCAATCTTAAGGCTTTCCATAATAAGAGAGCCATTATTCTGCTTGATTTTTTCAGCAAGCAGGTCAACCGCACCGCAAAAAAGATCATAAGCTGTATCACCTGAACCAAATAAAGCGATGGTCTTATCTTCAAAATCATAATCGTCCATCTCATCATAAAGATCCATCATTTCATCAGGCATCTCTCCGTCCCCCCATGTATAAGCACCAATTAATATGTGATCATACTCTGTGAAAATGGTGCCGTCAATATCCATTGCTTCAAACTTTTCAGCTTCTGAGCCCGCTTCTTTTAGGCCTTTCTCCATTAAATCGGCAATGGCTTCTGTATTGCCTGACATGCTTGCAAAAATAATGGCTGTTTTCCCCATTTATTCAATCTCCTTTCTTAATGAACCACTGTTGAATAACCGTACAAGTCACCCTGCTTGCTTTCATGAAGGCCTGCTGCAAAAAATGAACGTCCGCTGCCTGCAACCCTGAACGCATGCCCTTTAATTGTTTCCGCTGGAAAAAGGGCCATCGTATCCTCATTTAATGCATATATCCTTGAAAATCCGTACTTATCCTGACTTGAAGCGGCATACGTGATTGTTTCATCACAAAAAACATCAAGAAACGCTTCCTCGCTGTAGATATTTTGACAGCTGATCCAGTTAAGATCATGTCCATCATTCAGGTTAGCCATTTCAATACTTCCTGCATGTCCTTTTGCAGAGCCTCTGCAGATCAGCAGATTTCTATTTTTATCAACGGCTATTGAAGAAATCATGGAGTGTCCTTCTTTTTTAATCCTTGTAAAGGAACCTGTATGATAATCATATCTCCACAAGCCCCCATGCTCTGCATGAATCTGCGTACCGATAAAAAGCTGATTATCATGGAGATAGAGAGATCGGATAACAGGTTTTGAGGAAAAGCGCTTAAACGGCTTAAAGCCGTTCCATGATCTCCCGCTGTCATTTGACTGATAAATCGTATGTTTTCCGTGAATGATGACCGTTCCATCATCATTACCCGCAATGGACCAGATGGCTGCTGTTGTCGGAAGGTATGCTTCAGTGCTTGAGAAATCCGAAGTATTCATGCGGAAAATAAAGCCTTCTTCGCCGACTCCGTACAAATATGAACCAAGCAATTTTAAACAGCGGATTTTCTTATTAATCCGGAGAAGCATTTCCCATTGATCATGGCCGTCAAAAAAATAAAGCCCTTCATTTTTTATGGCAACAAAATACCCGCTTCCCGCCACTTTTTCGACTGCTGTTGCACCTCTATGAAACATTTAATGTCACCTTCCCGTTTTTGGCACACCATGAAGAAAAAGCTTCAGCAAACTGGATGCATTCTGAGATTTCCTCTTCTGATTCAGGTGAACCCTCTATTTTCAGCAAGTCTGCAAAAACATCCGCCCCTGTTTCCGTAAATCTTTCATGTAATAGGTCGACTGCTTCACAAAACTTCGGATAAGTGTGATCACCTGATCCAAAGCAGCCGATGTGTTTGCCTGTAAGATCAGCAGAAGCAAGTTCTTCATAAAAGTCCTCCGCTTCATAAGGAAGATCCCCATCCCCCCATGTATAGGATCCAGCGAGTATATGATCGTACTCCTTGATGCTCTCACTATCACAAGCATCCATTTCTTCATATGTAACTTCCATCTCATCTTCTTGCAGTCTTTTCCCGATCAGTTTAGCGATATCTTCTGTATTTCCTGACATACTTGCATATATAATAAGAGTTTTTTTCAACAAAGCCACCTCTTTAATTGATAATGATTTTCATTTTCATAAATTCACTATAATTGAAATTGATTCTCATTATCAATGGTGTTTTAAAAATAAGCCTGTTTTTAAATATAAATATTGTCCGTTCCTTTCAGCTGGAGGAACTTGCTTTCCGCGGGGAGCGTGGAAGCCTCCTCGGCGAGCCTGCAGGATCTTCCATTTCGCTCTTTTTTCCTGCAGGAGTCAAGTTTATCCGCTGCTATCCACTAAGGTTTACAACTTTTAATCTCATAGCAACAAAGTTTACGAAAAGAGCCTTTAAAAAAAGAAAAAAGCAGCTCCATTTGAAAGCTGCTTAATGAATCTCTTTCTTATTTTCTTTTAAAACATCAAGAAATGCCTGAACCTGCTTTAATTTAAACGAAGATTCAAATCCAAGCAGCCAGGTGTCCCTGACGATTGGCTCTCCGTGTTCATTGAGCAGCGGTATTTTATAGATATCCCGTTCATCATCCAGCAGTGTAACGGATGGCAGAATGGCGTAGCCTATGCCATTGTAGGCCATTTGCTTGCACGTTTCGATCTGATCAACGACAATAGTGCGTTTCGGACTGCTTTGAAAATGTTTGTGCCACCAATCCTGAATTTCCTGATAGTAAGATGAATCGCTTTTAAATTGGATAAAAGGCCTTTCTGTTTCAATAAGGTCCTCAACCTTCTGAATTTCAGTGTCTACTAAATACAGAGTATCTGTGAGCAAATGCTGTTTGACGCCTTTCCACTCAGGATTTCCCCTGATAATGCCGATATGAACATGATCCTCGTACATGCTTTTTAAAATTTCGCTGCTCCAGCCTGTTATAAGTGATATTTTCGCATGCGGGTATTTACTGACATATTGCTTTAATATGTTAGGCAGCCAGTGCTGTCCTATAATTGAAGCAACGGCTATCTTGAGTGTTCCATGAACCTCTCCTTCAAGCTCTGATATTTCCTCTCTCAGTTTCTCCTCTTTTTTCGTTACCTCTTTTGCAAAAGCCACAATTTTTTCTCCGGATGGAGTGAGAGTAAGTCCTTTTTGAGAGCGGATGAAAATCTGAAACCCCCATGATTTTTCAATCGACTGCAGTCTTTGAGACAGCGCAGGCTGCGAGACAAACAGCCGTTCAGATGCTTTTCGCATATTCATTTCCTCTGACAGAACAACGAGCATTCTTAATTCCGTTAACTGCATCTGCATTCCCCTTGATAAGTTTTTCTTATATTATAAGCTAATTTTTTCAACATTTCATAATCATTAAAGGAAGAATATACTAAATTAAAAGAAACATTTTCATACAGGGTGTGATGACTACATGGAATGGCCGATTTTTTTCATTGGAATTGCAGCTACTTTTATCGGAACTCTTGCGGGCAGCGGAGGAATGATCAATATGCCGCTCATGCTCCTTTACGGCTTGCCTGTTCATACAATCATCTCCTCTAATAAATTTGCCAATACGCTGAGCTCTTTTTCAAGCTTTTATGTGCTGCTGAAGAAACGGGAGATTCATTTTAGAGAGATTTTGTATACTGCCCCTTTTACGATATCAGGAGGAATTGCCGGAGCTTATTTTACAAGCAGGATCAGTGAGAACACGATGACCTACATCGCTCTTTTTCTGCTGATCTTCGCTTTAGGATTAAACTTTTTAAGAAAGCCGAAGGAACAAAACTCCGGGGAGAGCAAAATAAAAAAAAGACTCTATCCTCTTGTCTTTGGGATTGGCGCTTATGACGGCATGTTCGGCCCAGGCCAGGGAACTCTTCTGATGTACACATTTCTTCATCAAGGTTTTACTTATATTAAATCCGTTGCTTTTACGAGATTTCAAACGTTTTTAAGCTGCTCTGGGGCATTTGCCACATATGCATTGGCTGGAGTTATGAACTGGACGATCGCCCTGAGTCTGGCCGCCGGAAGCATTATTGGAGCACAGCTGGCGGTGAGATTTGCGAGTAAGCTCAGTTTTAAACACGCTTCTTGGCTAATACGGCTGATTACTGTTCTGATTATCATTCAATTATTCTATAATTTAATTTTTTAGGAGGGGAAAAAATGGGTTTATCCATTGTAAAGCTTCATCATATCCAGCTCTGTGCACCATTTGAAGAAGAACAAAAAGCGCGTGAATTTTATTTAAATACATTGGGATTTGAAGAAATAAAAAAACCCGATTCTCTTTTAAAGAATGGCGGGTTCTGGTGCAAAGCCGGAAATATTGAGCTCCATATCGGTCTTGAAAAAATGAAGCAGGCGAAAAGCAAACGTCATCCTGCCTTTCAGGTAGAGAATCTTGAAGCTGCCAGGACCTTGCTTGAAAAATATAAGATCAAGATTCAAGAAGAAACAAAGATTCCCGGGGTTCAGAGATTTTCCTTTTTTGATCCGTTTGGGAATAGGATTGAATTGCTGAAGATTTAGGACTCTTTTTCAAGTTTAAAAAAAGCGTAAGAGGGATTTCCTCCTACGCTTTTTTACTTTCTTTAGGCAAATTCAAAATCAGCAGAAAACTGATGACGGCGAAAGCAAAAACAACCATGTACACACTGTGAAGAGACTGTGTCAACCCGGTCTTTAACGCCTGGATCGCCTCGTTTGAAAGCTTATCTGCAGACTCCGAGCTTAATAGCTGATTTACAGAATCTAAATTGACTGATTCATTGATTCCCTGCTCCTTAAAATATGATTGCAGCCTTGTATTTAAAATCCCTCCCAGAAGGGCAGCTCCAATCGTATTGCCAAGCGTTCTCATAAACATATTCGCAGCAGTCGCTGATCCGCGCTGCTCCCAGCTGACTGTGCTCTGGATTGAAACAATAAATGCTGTTGTCGTCATCCCCATCCCAATCCCGACTATAAACGACCCCAGAGCTGCCCACAGAGGACCATCATCCGGGCTTAAATTATAAAAGACAAGACTTCCTGCAATCAGGGCGATTCCCCCGATGACAGAGGTTGTCCGGAAACCTATTTTCAATAGCAGATTGCCGGATACAGTTGCAGCAATCGGCCATCCAATCGACATAGCAGTCAGAGTAAAGCCAGCGACAATGGGTGTTTGTCCCATTACTGCCTGGACGAACGCAGGTAAAAATGAAGAAATGCCAATCAGCATGACACCCGTAGTCAATGATGTCATATTCGCAATAAAGATGCTCTTTTCTCTCCAAATTTCAAAAGGCATCATAGGCTCTTTTGCACGATGTTCTTGTCGAATAAATAGGACAAAAGAAAGAAGGGCTGCCGACAGACAGTACAAGAACGGGAGCTGACAGCCACGGCCACCGGATGCCGCCTTCAACAAGGACAATCATTGCTGTACTTATTGAGGCAAATAAGAGGAAAGCACCTTTGTAGTCAATCGAATGCTTTTTCCGTTCCACATCTTCATGCAAATACAGCACCAATCCAGCGATCGCCAATAGTCCAAGCGGAATGTTAATCCAAAACACAAAGCGCCAGCTGACGAATTGGACAAGCAATCCTCCAATTGCCGGACCCATGATGGCAGAGATTCCCCAGACGCTCGATAAGTACCCCTGTATCTTTGCCCGCTCTTCTTTTGAATAGATATCTCCCACAATCGTTGACGCTACCGGCATGACCGCACCTGCACCAAACCCTTGGACAAATCTCGCAGCAATCAGCCATTCCATTGAATTTACCAGCCCGCACAAAATCGAGCCGAGTAAAAAAACGGAAATGCCAAAGATCAAAACAGGTTTTCGACCGAATAAATCCGAAAGCTTTCCATAAATTAATACCGTCACGGCATTCATCAGCAAATAAGAAGAAAAAATCCAGCTGTAAAGAGAAAAGCCTCCAAGCTCGCCTACAATCGCCGGCATTGCGGTAGAAACAATTGTCGCCTCAATCGCTGCCATAAACATCGCAAGCATAACAGCAGCAAGAACGAAGGGGCGCTTCATATTGGATGATTGTTTCTTGATTTGTTCTTTTTCAAGCACTGCCTGTGTCATAAGAATCCCCTCCCTTTGAACAGCAAAAAACAAAAGAAGGAGGCAGGCATGCTCTCCTTCTCTCACCATTATCTGTCTTTCATGTTTATTTGGTTTTTAAGTTCTTTTAGAATTGCCCGTCTTGTCAAAATCCCTTCAAACACACCTTCTGCGTCAACAACGCAGACAAAAGAATGGTCGATTACTAAATCTAACCCTTTGGAAAGAGGATCATTCAGCAATAGACGCGGTATATCAGAATTCATCGCTTCTTCAACCTTCATTTCCTCCAGCTTTTCAAATTCGATTCTCTGAAGACCAAGAATTGCATCCATCATCATATTAGTGCCGAGCAGCCCGTGAAGCTTGAAAAAAGGATCAAGCACAGGCACCGCTGTATACCCTGTTTTTGTCAAAACAAGCAGCGCGTGCTCAAGATTATTCCCCACCTGCACATGCGCAACTTTATCTGCTGGAATCATATACTCTTCTATTGTGGATTCATTTAATAATTTGGTTGTATGTAGACTAATCAATTTGTTCTTCCTCTCTAAAAAAGTTCAGACCGAACAATAATACCCCTTCATGTCTTTTTTGAAACATCCCTTTATATTTTACCACAAAGAGCCTAAGAAATGCGGAACCGTCTTTTTAGCTATTGTACACAGCAAGTGATTTCACGTTTAGATACTTACCGAATAAATCCTTTAATTTTCCGAATTTATTACTGAGCACTTTCTCGCTTAATTCCAAGACTTTACCCACACTTATAGTGCAACGCTGTTTTCGCATAGATTATTGTTTTTGATTATAAATGTTGTCCGTTCCTTTCCGCTGCAGGAATTTGCTTTCCGCGGGGAGCGTGGATGCCTCCTCGGCGAGCCTGCGGGGTCTTCCATTTCGCTCTATTTCCCGCAGGAGTCAAGTTTATCCGCCACAATCCACTCAGGTTTTAAACATCTAGTCTAAAAGCAACAATGTTTACGAAAAGAACCTAGTGCAAAGAGTCTGACCGGCGACCAATGCTCTTTAATTGAAAGCGCATACACACTAAACTATACCACAAAAAAAGATACTCTAACGCAGAGTATCAAACATATGTACCTCTATAGTTCAAATCTGATTCGGTCATACAGGCTTACCAGCTTCTGATACGTTGCGTTATCTGTTTGTTTAGTGCCGCTCTCGATATCATAAATTTCGCTGCTGATCAGCTCAAGAGCATATTGCTGTTTAAGTAAAAGCTCCACTAAAAATTTTTGATCGTCTGATGAGAGTATTTCAACTGCAGAATTCATTTTTTATTGCCCCCTTATCATTTAGAGTAATCAATTTTTGAGTCTTGCGTCAACCGCAAATTCCGACACTTTCTTTACTTAGTGAATCGATTGGCATAGCTGAATGCTGTATATGAATCAGGCTTTATTTTTGCTTCAATTCCCATAGCCTGTATTCTGCCTGTCATCTCCTGTATCAGGTCTTTGGTGAGTCCTTTTCTCCCAATATCAAGGTGAATTTCAAACATCAAATCTGCCCCTTCATCTGAATAAGGAATCAGGATTTCTGCCAGTTCTGCGAGATAGTTTGTGGTAAAAGCGTAAGCCAGCTCCTGACTTAATGTTGTTTCCATGGATATTTTTTCATGCAGGCTTTCAATCGGCCTTGGGATAACCATATTTTTCAAGCATCCCCATGCTCCTTTTCCAATGCGGTGCACATGGACGGCCGTAATAAACTTCGTATCGTACTGGTGGACTTGAGAATCTGTTCCAATGGACAATATATATTCAGAACGCGGATCATTTGAAATGAACGCTTTAATTCTTTCGATCATAGCTTCAAATGACATACTTCCTTCAGACACATTATAAAAGATAAAGTGATCAGTCATAAGACAGCTCCTTTTCAAGAAAAAAATACGGAAACACCATATTATATGCTTGGCTTCACCCGGTGTTGAGTAAAATTGGCGTAAATTTTATAGTATATTTTTTCCTCACACTGCCATTTTTAAACAAGAATCCGCAGGATAAGCTTTTCTTTTGCCAGGGAGCTTTTTTTCATCGACCTCTTTTCTTCCATTCCATTTAATTATAAGACGCCCTTTTCTTCATGAAAGTTTCCGATATTTTTAAAAATAAGAAAGAAATGAGGGTTTTTTTCGTTTGAGGGAGAATATATGTGGATATTTCCGTTCACGGATGAAGATTTTTTCTCCATTCAGCGGCTTTGATTCCTTACCCCTGAAAGGTTTTGTTCACTTAAAAAAATATAAAAAAACAGCCAATAAACTTGGCTGCTTAACCTTTTTTCGTTTGAATATTACGCATATGATAATTGCAGTTGGAACACGAATAAATGACATTTTGATTGGACTGGGCAGTCAGCACCTCATCAAGGGGCCGCTGCTCATGACAATTCGGACAAATGACGCTTGGTTTCGTATTCATCAGTTCCCTCCTATTATTGGAGCAAATCAAAAATTTCAATTGCGATCATATCGATATTGTCAAATTGATAAGTTTGAGGCTTTTCATCTTTTTGAAATACTTCTAATTCGAACGTATCGGTTTTATCAAAGTATTTAACACTGCAACGTTTTTCACCCTCTACTTCAAAGAAGCGCTGGTTGGGTTCATTTGAAGTCGCGTTTTCTTGCAGACTTTGAAGTCTAGTAATGATACCTAAAAGCTGTGACATTAGTATCACCTCCAACAGAGTGAGTCAACTTGAGGTCCGCCTTCGCCTCTAGTTTGTGCGTCCTTATTTATTCTATCCATCCATTTTAGTCTGAAAATAAGTCAGAATATTCGCATCTCCTTTACATTAAGAGTCTGCAAATTTAAAATGGTAGTGATGGGAGAAACCAATTTTTTTATCGATCACAAGGGGGTTTAAGATAAATGTCGCTTGTAACCAAAATTGATGAACGTTCAGCAATCATTGATAGTCATGATTTAGGGATGACGGGTCGGACAAGTTCCTATGTATTACTTGAAGAGAATATCACACTCTTTGAGCCTTCATCAAGTCCTTCTGTTCCGTATATTAAAAATGGGTTAAAGGAACTTGGTGTAAAACTAGAAGATATATCCAATATCATCGTTACACACATCCACCTTGACCACGCTGGCGGCGCGGGTTTGCTGCTTGAAAGCTGTCCAAATGCAAAAGTGATTGTACATCCGAAAGGCGCAAAACATTTAATTAATCCATCTCGTCTGATTGCAGGAGCAAAAGCTGTATACGGAGATAAATTTGAAGAATTGTTTTCACCGATTGTCCCCATTCCGGAAGACCGGATTCTAGTAAAGGGAGACGGGGAATCGCTCAGGATCGGCCAGGATTCTGTTCTTACTTTTTATGATACACCTGGACATGCAAACCATCACTTCAGTATCCTTGACCATAAAAGCAACAGTATGTTCACTGGTGATACAATCGGAATTTTTTATCAGGAGCTGCTTCCTGATGGGCTTGAATTTTATTTGCCGTCTACTTCGCCTAATCAATTTGATCCGGAAGCAATGGAGAAATCAGCTGCTTTTTATGAAAGCTTAAAATTAAATGCCCTTCATTTCAGTCATTATGGTGTCAGTCCGAATCCACAGCACGCCATAGACGCTATGAGACGCTGGCTGCCGATCTTCCTGGAATGTGCACAAAAAGGCATGGAGCAGTCCAAACCTTTCTCTTTAGAAAATGCGGCAGAGCATGTTAAAATAGAGCTTCAAAATCAAGTTTTTTCTTATTTGGATCAGCAAGGGGTTCCGAGGTCTCACCGGGTGTATAACATATTAGCTTTAGATTTATCCGTCTGCGCGATGGGCCTTGTTGATACGCTTTATAAGAAAATGAAATCCGGTACATAAAAGGAGTCTGTATGTCACAAAGCAAACGAGTTTCAGTCTACACACAGCCTGACTGCCCGCCATGTCAGATAGTAAAGCAATATTTAGATCATCATGAAATTAACTATACGTTATTTGACGTTTCAAAGGATGCCAAAGCCAGAAACAAAATGGTTCACGAATTCAAATCGTTTTCAACACCCACTGTTACAGTAGATGAAGAGATTGTCGCAGGTTTTGACCTGCAGAAGCTGGAAAAATTGCTGGAACTCTCATAAAACACTAAAATCCGGCCACCAAAATGGCCGGATTTTTATATACCTGCTGAACGCATTAGTCTTTTAGCAATTTCATCAAAATCCTCTTTTGAAATCCCCGGAGCAAATTCTTCAGGAATTTCGTCTAATTCAGGCATCGGATCTGCACGCACTCGCCGGTTGTTTCATCTCCCCAATGCAACATATTCCAGCAGGTTTTTTGACTGAACGGTCAGAGTGTGGTCCTGTTTGGTCAATTTCAGGGAATTTTCTCTCTCAAATTGACGGATATAGACACAAAAAAAACACAGAAACAGCTGTCCCTGTGTTTTACTCACCGTAATAGGCAAAATCCATTTGCTGATCTGGCTGGTAATAAGCCGTTAAAAAATTCTTGGCTTTAAAATAAGATGTCCATAAAAACGAAAGGTCCTGTTTATTTTGAAAAGGTTCAGCTTCATTTACATCTTCAAGAGTGTTTGAGAAGAGCATGCTTACGTTGATTGCTGAATCATCTTCTTTTTTTTCTTCAGCTGCTTCTGCTTTTGGCTCTTGATCAGAATATTGAATGGAAGAAATTTTGTAGCTTCCGTCTTCCTCGGTAAATTCAACGGTTTCAAAATGATCCTCATAACTCACAGGTCCCTCATCTTCAGCGGGAAAAAACTGATAAAGCTTCAGCTTGCTGTTCTCGCTGCCGAACTTCATGTTTTCATCGTAATTAAAAAATGGAATGCCGTATGGTGTGAAATCACTGCCATACACAATATATTTTTCATTGCCTTTGTGTACATTTTCCTTCATATATCCCTCAATAAATTCATCTGTAAAGTATGGATCCAATGATTGCTCGATTTCTTCAAGGGAGCGCTCATTTTCTGTCAGAGTGAGCTGTGTCTGCGCTGCCTCTCGCGTGAGGTCAGCTGCGTCTTCTTTGTTAAACGATGACTGGGCAAAGCCTGCATGTCCAAAACCCAAAAATAGAATAAGTGCGGTGAATGTGCTTGAAATGAATTTCATTTTTAATCCTCCCACCTTTTTTTCGAATCATATGTCTTAGTCTCTAAATTTTATCAGACTAATTGTCGTTTCTACTCAATTTTCATCCACAAAATAACATCATTTTCTGACAATTTCTCTTATGTTATTCATTACCCTTATAAAAAAAGGATAATCCTGAAATTTCAAATCAATAAAAAAACAGCAGCAAATGCCGCTGTTTTTCACCAAGATCTTGTAAAAGCCAGATAGAAAACAAAGAGTAATAAGAACCCTAAAAAAAAGATCCATGTAAGAAAAACCGGGTTTCGAAGGTAAGGATGCTTTTGAATCTTTTCGTTAATTTGTGTATCCATTTCACTTCTCCTTGCATCTACCAGTCTTCCCACGCTGATCGTATAGAGAAGTCCTCCCGCAACAATCATGAAAGCAACAATAGCAAGTGCCATCGTGAATTTATCCATTGTGTCACTCCTTATTTAAGTAAGAACATGTACGAAGCGGATTTAGGATGCCCTTGTGGTGAATCCGCTTTTCTTATTGTCCAGCTCCATCGCCTAACTCCACGGCCAGAACGGCTCCGGCAGTAAAGGCAAAAAGCGCCTTATCTGTCTGTCGGAGCTAACCAGGCGATTCCGCTTTTCTTATTAGAATGGCACAATCAAAAGAAATTATTACAAAAGGGCTCCATTTTCGTAAAGGTATGAGTACGGCAAATCCAAGAAAAGATAGTGCTGCTGATCGATTGGGTAGGAGAAGGTCCGGATGGTTTCGCCTGTTTCGATGTCGCTGTATAAATCGCTGAAAAATCCCTTTTTCCGGATTTGCATTTTCATGATATTTTCAAGGAAATACGGCCTCCAGCTCCAGTTTTTCATGTAATAGTCAGGCTGATATTCCCATGCTCCGTCCAGTTTGAGAATATTTCCTGATTGCTGAAATCCGTCTCCGTCACAAATGTAGATCCGAAAGCAGCAGTCTGACAGCTGCTGTGATAGCTTTGTGATCAGTTCATCAAACGGAATTCCCGGTTTATTCTCTTTTGAAATCAGCACATGCACTTTTTGATGAAACGCTTCTGAGATGTCATAAAATTGCTGAAGCTTCTTTTTTTCATATTGGATAAATCCATGAAATTCCCGTGTCATTTTTTCTTTAATCATATATGGTTCAATAAATTCTTCTCTAGGAGTCTGAAGATAATCCCCTTGGAAGTAGCGGCCGCCATTTTTCCAGGCATATTGAAATTGAAAATTGACTTCAATTTCTTCGTACAGAATGGTAGCCCCTATTTTCCTCGCCAGAAGAGAAATGGAGTATAATACGTCATGATATGTCTGCAGGGGTGAAGTTAATCTGAGGGGCTGAAGATCAATTTTCAGGATATTGGGCATCAGCATACCGATGCGGTCAAGATTGCTGCTTGCTTTTCCGACGTTGTCCACAGCTATTTTAATGCCGTATGTACGATAATAAGTGAATACGTGTGTCAGCTGCCGAATGTCGCCTGTAAATGTGTGCTCTGTTATTTCTATAACGATCCTCTCAAGGTTTCCGCCTTTTTCTTTCCATGCAAATAATTGCTCAAGCAGGCTTTCTCCGTGATCAAGCATTAGTAAATTTGCATCACGGTTTAGGAAAATAAGCGTGTCATCATTCGTTAAGAGAAAAGCATCAAGTGCCATATGTAAAATGTAATTATCTGCTTCTAACCGGTATTCATCGGGAATGGATTCATCCTTAAAAAAAGGCCCTAAACTTTTCGTTTCCTCTTCCAGATGAATTCTCCCGAGTATTTCATACCCGATCACTTTTTGTTCGTCTGCGCTGAAAATGGCTTGATAGAACGGTTTTACGTGCTCTAAGTTTGTCATAATATCTAAAGGATCCATATGCCATTCCCCACTTTCTCTCTCTGTTTTTGTATGATTATACCACATAGATTCGAACGCGAAAGTAAAAATGGATTCTCCTGTAAAAAAGAGAATCCATTGGCTTTAAAATATTAGAACGGATGCTGATTCAGCCACTGGCCGCCATCCATTGTAATGCATTCGCCATTTATATAGCCGGCTGCATCTGATAAGAGAAAGGATGCAAGTGAAGCGATTTCCTCTGGCGTGCCTAACCGGCCGAGCGGCACACTTTGAAGCGTTCTTTTAGCTGCTTCTTCTGACTGCCAGAGCTTGTCTGCTCCGCCTGTTCTTTCAATCGGTCCAGGCGCGATTGCGTTAACACGGATTCCATATTTCTTGCCCCACTCCACCGCAAGCGTTCTTGTCATGGAAAGGACACCTGCCTTTGCTGCAGCAGAATGGATAACTCCCGCGCCTGCGCCCCATGCATATGTAGCAACCATATTAAGTATGGCACCCTTCTGCTGTTTCTCAATCCAATACTTGCCGGCAGCACTGCTGCAGTAAAACGTCCCATTCAGCACGATATTGATGACTGAGTTCCACCCATTAACCGAAAGCTGTTCAGCCGGGCAAATAAAATTACCTGCTGCGTTATTGACAAGACCGTCAATACGTCCAAATGCTTCATCTGTTTTTCGGATCAATTCCTCTGACATTTCCGGTACACGGACGTCCATTTGAAAAGGAATAATCTTTCCTTCCAAACCTTGCATCTCTTCTTTGGCAGCCTCTAATTTCTCAATCGTTCTGCCAGTAATCACTACATTTGCACCCTGTCTGGCAAAACTTTCTGCCATCGCTTTACCCATCCCGCTTGAACCGCCGGTAACAATCAATACTTTATCCTTCATCAACAACACCCCCAAAATGAATGACCATTCATATTTTATCATATAATTCTTCTATTTTCTAACTATTTCAACTATTATTTAGTAATAATGGTTGTGATAATGGCTGCGTCCTTTTCATCTGTCATGACGTCTTTAATAAACGATTGGTCGATTTTCAGGGAATCAATCGGAAATGTTTTAAGATAGCGAAGGGATGAGAAGCCCCGTCCAAAGTCATCAATGGAAATGGATACACCAAGACGTTTTAACCTCTGCATGGTTTCCAGAGCTTCTTCCGGATTTTGCAGGGCACCCTCTGTAATTTCAAATTCAATTTGATGAGGCGGAATGTGATACGTCTGAAATAAAGATTGAATCATATCTGCCAGATAGTATTGCTGAAATTGCTTTGAAGACAGGTTGATGGCGACTTTTACAGAACAGTGCTCCTTAAGGTTCCATTCTGAAAGCTGTTTGCACACTTCTTCAATAATCCATTCACCTATCGGAATCATCAGACCTGATTCTTCCGCAACTGAAATAAATTCAGAAGGCGGAACAGAACCCAGCGTCTTGCTGTTCCATCTCAGCAATACTTCAAAATTCTTCGTGTCCATCGTTTTTAAATCAACCTGAGGCTGATAGACCAGTGAAAATTCGCTGTTTTCAAGCGCTTGCCTGAGGCCCGTTTCAATCGCCAGCACTCTGCGTGAATTCTGGTTCATTCCGGCGTGATAGATCTGAAAGCGGCCTCTTCCTCTTTGCTTGACGTCATACAAAGCCATATCTGCATGTGTAATCAGCTGAGCTTCTTCTCTTCCGTTTTCTGGATATATGCTGATTCCGATGCTTGGGCTAATAAAATATACAAGCCCGCCGAGATGAATTGGTTCAGCAAATAAGTCAAGAATCTGCTGTGCATACTGTTCCGCCAAGGCTTTGCCCGCATTTTTGAACAGGAGGATAAATTCGTCTCCTCCTTGCCTGTACACTTTATATGATGGTATATCAAGCGACTGCAGACGGATACTGACTTCTTTAAGGAGCAGATCGCCAATCGAGTGTCCCATTGTATCATTCAGCATTTTAAAGCGGTCGAGGTCGATATACATGAGTGTCAGCTTCCGGGTTGTTTGGTCTTCAAGCAGCTTGTCCAGATCTTTTTTTAACGCTGTCCTGTTTAGCAGTCCTGTAAGCGAATCATGATAGGCCATATGCTTAATCAGGGAGTGATGGCGTTTTTGCTCAGATATGTCTTTTGCAATTAAATAAATGCCCTGTATATGGTTATTTAAGATAATCGGAATGGCCTTAACATGAAGATGCACTTCCTGATTTTTCATCTTGAGCTTTGATTCGTCCTCCATCGCTCTTCCCTTGACTGCTTGCGAGAAAAGAGAAGCGATCTTCTCCCTGTCCTGGTCAAACAAGTCAAAAACGGACTTGCCGATCAGCGAAATCGTGAACGTTTTTGTTAAATCGATTGCTGCTGGATTGGCAGAGACAATTGTCCCATTTAAATCCAGTGAAAAGATGCAGTCTATATTATGATCAAACAGTGATTTGTATCTCTGCTGACTTTCAATCAGCTTCTTCTTTTCTGACATCCTTTCAGAAATATCGCGGGTGACGGAAATAATGTAAATGATATCTCCCTTGTCATTCAAAATCGGGGTTAGAACAGATTCACCGAAAATGATGGACCCATCGATGAGCTGCACTTGATCCTGATAGGAGAACGGCTGCTTTGTCTGCATAACGACCCTGTACATTTCGAGCAAATGATCCGCAACTTTCTTATCCATCACATCCGACAAAGATACACCTTCATAATCTTCTCCAAGCCCTGCATGCTTCGCGCCTTCCTCATTTACAAAAACATAGCGTACTTGGTCCTTATCAACTTTCATTAAAAATACAAGGTCTTTTATATGTTCTAAAATGATCGTAAAAATAATCGATTCGATTTTTTCAATATGTATCTCTGACTGAAAGTCTTCTATGATTGCTTTCTTTAATTTGTTCATAAACCCTCGTCCTACTTTTATCTCATTTTTCCTAATAGTAACACAAGGAGTTCTTTAAAACCTCCCTCTTTTTTTCATCAAAAAAAAGAGCGCTGTTTAAGCACCCTTTATCATTATTCTTCGTCTTCTGATACCCTGTATGAAAGCTGTGCAAGGATTGCCTGGCTGTCGATTTCAGGTTCGTCAGCCAATCTTGTGACATAATGATAGTTCCCGGAAGGATCTTGCTCCCGAGCTTTTACATTGTCTGTAAGCATGATGGACAAGAGGTTTGAAATTCTGGATTTTATGCTGCCGTCAAAAACAGGAAAGAGAATTTCGACGCGTTTTTCCATATTTCTGGTCATCATATCTGCAGATGAGAGGAACATTTTCTCTTCTCCGTTATGATGAAAATAATAGATTCTGCTATGCTCAAGAAATCTGCCGACAATGCTCCGCACTTTAATATTTTCGCTGATGCCCTTAATTCCCGGTCTTAAACAGCATGTGCCTCTTACAATCAAGTTAATGTTCACACCTGCATTTGATGCTTCATACAGCTTCATAATAATGACTTTGTCTGTAAGTGAATTCATCTTAGCAATGATTCTGCCATTTCCGTGGTGCTTGTGATAATCAATTTCATGATCGACAAGCTCTAAAAAGTCGCTGCGTATATCAAACGGGGCTACAGAAATATGGTGAAATTCTGGTTTTTCAGTATAACCGCTCAAATAATTAAAGAAGTTGGTGGCGTCAATTCCGTACTTATGATTGGAAGTGATTAAACTCATATCCGTGTAGATTTTTGCAGTTTGATCATTGTAATTGCCTGTTCCTAAGTGGACAAACCGCTCAATTCGGCTGTTTTTCCGTCTCACAACCAGTGTAATCTTGCTGTGGGTTTTTAAGTAGGTCATTCCGTAAATCACATGGCACCCTGCTTTTTCAAGCTCTTTTGCCCATTGGACGTTATTTTCTTCATCAAAGCGCGCCTTCAGTTCAACAAGCACGGTCACCTGCTTTCCTTTTTCCGCTGCACGCTTCAGGGCCTCAATAACAGGCGAACCCCCGCTTACTCTATAGAGAGTCTGCTTGATAGCAAGAACATCTGGATCATCTGCAGCATCCAAAACAAAATCAATAACAGGCTCAAATGATTCATATGGATGGTGCAAAAATAAATCCTGAGCAGCAGCAGCTTCAAAGATATCATCATTCGAGGATAAATCCTTCGGTGGCTGAGGGATGAATGTTTCGTATGTAAGATGATCAAATTTTGTACTGAGCTCTTTATAAAAACCAAATAAAAAAGTGAAGTCAAGCGGCCCGTCAATCTCATAAACATCATTTTTATGAATTTCTAATTCTTCCAGAAGATAGGACATCATTTGAGAATCATAGAAATCCTTTCTCACTTCAAGACGGACGGCAGCTCCCCATTTTCTTTTCTTCAGTTCTTTTTCAATTTCCTTAAGAAGGTCCCTGGCGCCTTCTTCATGGATCGTCATATCTGCATTGCGTGTGATTCTGAACGGGGTGACGGAAAGCACGTCAAATCCGTGAAATAGTTTATAAATATAATAGGCAATAATATCCTCCAAAAGAACATATTCATGCCCGCCTTCAGGGGGAGAAATGGAAACGAAGCGTTCTAAAACAGCAGGCACTTGAACGATAGCGGTTTTCGTTCGGTATTCAATTGATTCGTTTTGATCTTCGAGTTTGATGACAAGATTGAGGCTCTTGTTCAGCAGCATCGGAAATGGACGATAGGCATCAACAGCCATTGGGGTAAGAACAGGAAAGATATGTTCGTCAAAATACTGCTCTATGATCTTTTTTTGGTGAGGAGATAAACTTCTGACAGTTGCAAATGCAACGCCTTCTTTTTTTAAAGCAGGCACGATCATCTCGTTGAATGTGCGGGTTTGCAGCTCTACAAGCGAATGATTCTGTTCGGCTATATGCGACAGCTGCTGCTTTGGAGTAAGTCCCGCTTTGTTTTCAGGCTTGCTGAAGCCTGCTTTCACCTGATCTTTAAGCCCTGCAACCCGGACCATGAAAAATTCGTCGAGGTTAGAGCTGAATATCGCGAGGAACTTCAGCCGTTCAAGCAGCGGATTTCGTTCATCAATGGCTTCTTCTAATACTCGTTTATTAAAAGCAAGCCAGCTTAATTCGCGGTTGTTGTAATAAAGAGGGTTACCAAGCAATATCTGATCGATGTTTACTGTGCTCATGTAAAAAGTCACCCTTTTAAATTAGTCATTTGGATTCACCTGTAATGATAGCACTTGGAAGAGAGAGGAATGTAAATTTATTGTAATTATTGTATGTGGTTTTTGTAAATATAATATCGAGAAAGTACTGACTTATTAGCTGAATCAGCCAAATTGAGAATTTGCCGTGAAATATCTTGATCATCGCGGTAACTCCAATCTGGCCAGGGAGTGCTGCTCTCAGCTTTCCTTAAAATGAAACACAATGTTTTTCTTTAAGATCTTTTCTAAATTCTTTTTTTGCTTCTCTGCCTGATATTCCTCAGGACTGTAATTCCCCTCACAAACAACAGAGCATTTTACACGATCATGATCTTCTTCAAGTTTCAGCGTTTTAATAATATTTCTTCTCGTTGCATTTAAGCTGTATGCGAGCTTGATGATCGCGCCAAGCAGCATCATATTCCTCTGTTCCACTTTAGAGAACCAGTGTTTATAAGGTGCACTATATTGCTTAAACGCTGACTTGCTTTTAAAAGAAGCAATCAGTGCGAGCTGCAGCCGTTCCTTGTGAAGAAGACCGTCGATTGTCCGGTTGGCAATCAAATAAAAAGTATGCTGGCTGCTGGATTCAGAGTCAATATACTGGCCAAGATTATAGACAAATGATGCTCTTCTGATCAAGATAATATCGTCATCTGAGAAGGAGAGCAATCCTGTTTCAGCAAGGTCTTTATACAGCTTTATCGCAATCTTGGTTACATACTGAACATGATGAAGGTCGATATCATAATCACTGAGCAGTTCATGAAAGCTTTCTTCAATAACACTGGGGAATATGGCCGAACCAGTTCCCTTCCTCAAGTCTTCATAAAAAACACCGTCTCTCAGTCCTTTTCTGCTTAAAATAAAATTGTCGGCACCAACGATTTCGTACAGTGCTGTAAAAACATGAGCAGCAGGGATGATTGTATCCGCACGGTCTTTTGACAATCCGTCTGCTCTTTGCAGTTCATGCAGCGATAAAGAAGATAAAAAGTGCTGAACATCTGTCAGATTTTTATAAGTCATTTCATAAAGGTGAACCCCTGCAAGCGGATATTCCTGCATGGCCTGATGAATTTGCACGATGTTCCTGGCACTTCCCCCGATAGCTATAATCGGCAATTCTTTATTTGAGAGCCATGGAAGCGTATGAAATTCCCTCGAGAGGAACTGCTTTAAATCATCCACTTCTTTTTCAGTCGGAATTTCCTGTTTCACAAAATATTTTTTAAGGGAAAGAGCGCCAAACGGAAAACTGTGATAATGAATCAGTTTTCTATTTTCAAAGTATGTAATTTCTGTGCTTCCTCCGCCAATGTCAATGGTAATTCCGCTGCTGATCTGAGTGGAATTAACAACAGCCAAAAAACCGTAATAGGCTTCCTCATATTCAGACAGAATGCGGATTGAAAAATCTGTTTCAGCTTGAACCTTCTCCAAAATGGCTTCTCTATTTTCTGATTGTCTGATTGTTGCAGTGGCAACACATTTTACGTTTTTCAGATCATGATGCCTTGTGACTTCCTGAAAACTGTGAAGAGCTGAAACTAAAACGCTGATTCCTTCGTCATTTAAGAAGGAGTCATCATTTAAATAATTTCGGAGCCGTGCCGCAATTTTCACATTCTCAATTTCTTTTAAACGCTGACTTTTATCGCGCTGGTAGATAACAAGCCTCATTGTATTTGAACCAATATCGATAATTGCATATTTTTCTTTAATCAAATTCGTTCAACTCCTCTGAATATACAAAAAATTATATCACAGCATGACAATTCTCATCTATTCCGGCGGGGCAACAAACACCCTGTTCAGACATAAGCTGTAGCACAGACAGTCAAAATTATGTTAAAGCGGTGAGCTGTATATGGTCCATCTAGTAAAACCAGGTGAAACTCTGAACACAATTGCGCTTAACTACCGGGTCAGCCCTGCTGTTCTAATCAGAGTTAATAATCTGGCCGATCCAAATGTGCTGCTTGTCGGACAGCCAATTATTATTCCGGGTTTGCCTGAGCCTGCTTCTATCCCGTATACAATTTCAGTCTCAGTCGGCAAGAGAACGCTTACTCTTTATCACAGCGGACAAGTAATGAAGGTTTATCCGATTGCTGTGGGAAAAATATTAAGCGGCACACCCATCGGTGATTTTGTCATTGTCAACCGGGAACCGAACCCGGGCGGCCCTTTCGGAGTGCTCTGGCTGAGTCTGTCTAAAATTCACTACGGCATTCACGGCACAAATGATCCAAGCTCCATCGGCAAAGCAGTCTCAAGGGGATGCATCCGCATGCAAAACCGGGATGTGCTTGAACTGGGGTCGATTGTTCCAAACGGTACACGGGTTATCATTAGACCCAATTAAGAATCAGTCATTTTTTTACAAAAACTTCATATTAAAATAAACTTTTTTCTATTATAATAACTACTGTGACCGATATCCTGCAAAATAAGGAGCTGCGTGATGAAAATCTTTGAAAACAGAAATTTTGTGAAGCTCTTTTTTGCCGCTTTGGCATCACAAATGGGCACGACAATCGGTAATATGGCTTTTGCCTTTTATTTGCTGGACCGATTCAGCCATCAGCCTTCTTTCGCAACAATGGCTGAGCTCATGTATTCCCTTCCGACTTTGTTTGTTTTCTTCTTAGTCGGTGTTGTAGCTGACAGATTTGACCGGAAAAAAGTAGCTGAAAATTGTGATTGGATCAGAGCTTTTCTTACCGTCCTTCTTTTTGGCTCATTATTCTTAAATTCAATTCCGCTCGTGTTTTTCTTATTATTCCTGCGGAGTGCGGTTACGAAGTTTTTTTATCCTGCAGAAGCAAGCCTTGTACAGAGTATTTTGAACAAAGATCAATATGCCCAGGCAGCTGGCCTGAATCAGATGCTGTTCAGCATTTTTATGGTATTTGGTGTCGGACTCGGAGCTCTAGCCTATAAAACAATCGGACTGCAGGGAGCTGTAGCCGTTGATTTTTTCAGTTTTGTCATCTCTGCCGTCCTGATTCGAAGATGCAAAATCCCGATGGAAGCAAGACTGCCAAATGGAAAAATTAAATGGAAAGATTTCAGCATTGGAGCCTCTTACAGAGACTTCAAGGATGGAATCCTTTATATTGCCAGAAATAAATTATTAGCTTCTCTGATTTTCGGATTTTTTGTTTTTGGATTTGTAAACGGAGCATTTGCCATATTGCCAATCTTTACGATGAAGTATGAGCTGTCCCCTGATAATTACGAAAAATACGCTTCATACTTTGCGATTTCACTTGGAATCGGACTTCTTGCCGGAAGCGGAATCGGCACGTTCATTTCCTCTAAAATCAAACCGCATCAGATGATGATTTATCCGATTTTCCTGAGCGGCATTTTGATATACATATTAGGTTTGACAGATCATACGGGTATCTTTTTAGCTGCTGTTTTTATGATTGGGACATGCATTGGCCCTATAAATATAGCCATTGGCGGCTGGATGCCGAAAATTGTGCATCCTAAGCTGATGGGGCGGGTCAGCGGCTGGATTGATCCGCTCATGATGTTTGCCCAATCGATCACCCTCGGGATGATAGCCATACTTTTCCCGAAAATCATCAGCAATGTTGAGTATCTCTATTACGGAATGGCGACCGTTATTCTTCTCGTCTTCCTTTTTTACGCACTTACCCTGCCTAAGCTGAGCAGGGAGCTTGAATATTCCCAGGCTAAGAGACCGCGGCTCGCTTCAAACAGGAAAGGACAAGTTCATATCTCTTAAACGTCATCTAAAAGACAGCGCTGCTGTCTTTTTTGATTCCCCACTTTTACCTTTTCAAACTAAAACATGTTAAATTTTCGGATAATTGGCCGATATAATTGAGGAAGTCTGACTTTAAAGGTTGTGGCACTGTTTGAACACATATAAAGATTTCTTAAAAAAACTCCTGATTAATTATTTTATTGGATCTTTCATCGCTGTCTTTGGAATCGGCTCTTTATTCATGTTTTCCACTTTAGTCATCTCTGCTTTTGAAATAGGCATTCTGCTGTTTATATTATGTATATCCATTGTTTGCATGGGGCTTTGTGAATGGTTTGCATTCAGGAAGCATATAGATCCCATCAAGCGGGTATTTAAAACTGGAGATCTTTCCATTGAAGCCATCGAGAATGCATTCAGACAAACACATCGCTTTCCATTACTTACGGTTTACCGGATTTTCGGACCCCATCTCTTCGGTCTTTCGATCCCCGCCGTCTTAATGGCAGCAGTGTTTATCCAGTATGATTTGCTCAGTCTGCCGCTCTACTATACTCTTTTAGCGTCATTGGGTGCAGTCCTGATTGCCGGAATGCACAGCATCATCGAGTTTTTCTTATCTTCAAAAGCGGTGAAGCCGTTGCTGATCAATCTTCGGAATAAAGCACTGATGCTCCACGGCGCAGATTTAACATCAGAAGCGGAAATCCATATATCCATTCAGCAGAAGGTGCTGTACAGCGCGATTTATATAGGGGTCTTTCCCCTTCTCTTATTTACATTGGCCACACAAATTCGTTTTCAGGAAAATGCCGTTCCGCTTTTATCTGAATATTGGAGCTGGGCCATTTTAATCTTAATGGTGTCTGTCTTGTTCGCAGTGTTCGGTGCATTTTTATTGTTTAAAAATATATCGGAACCCATTGAAAAGCTCCAAGATGGCATGTCAGAGGTTGAGCAAGGGATCCTTTCCTACAGAAATGAAGTGTATTCTGATGAATTTTCGAAATTGATCGCAGGCTTCAATAAAATGATCCGCGGACTTAGAGAAAGAGATCAAATTAACAGTCAGCTTCTTGAAAGCCTGTATACAACGCTAGCATTGGCACTTGATGCAAGAGATCCTTATACAGCCGGCCATTCAGTCCGCGTAGCGGAGTATTCCGTCTTAATCGGCAGAGAAGCAGGATTAAGCGAAGAGAGCCTGGACACCCTCCGCAAATCCGCCCTGCTTCACGATATAGGCAAAATAGGCATAAGGGACAGCATTCTGCTGAAAGAAGGACGGCTGACACTCGCGGAATTCGAAGAAATTAAGAAGCACCCGGTCATTGGAGCCGGCATCTTATCAAATGTGCAGCCGGGCGAAATGATGGAGCCGCTCATCCCCGGTGTGAAGTACCATCATGAACGCTATGACGGCATGGGGTATCCTGAAGGACTGACGGGCGCTGACATTCCTTTATACGGCAGAATTATGGCCGTTGCAGATGCCTATGATGCCATGACATCTGACCGCCCCTACAGACGCGGCATGGCGGCTGAAAAAGCGATGGCCATTATCAGGGAAGGAAAAGGCACCCAATGGGATCCGGTTTTTGCAGAACTATTTCTGAATGTCATGAACGATCAAAACGCTGATGAATCAAAATCTGTATAAGCGGTCTGCGGGAGGCACCCGCTTATACTGAACCATCTTATCCCTTTCTTTATTGTGGACTCATCCAGTTCATGCGCTTTTTTCGAATAAGTTGCATTTTACACATGAAAACGTATAATTTAGAGTAAGCATAAATAACCTGCAAAGGAGAGAAAGAATGGACGATCATAATCGAAACCAGCCATTGAAGCCGACAACTGAAAATATTGCCAAAGCGATCTATATTGTGAACCGCCATGCTAAAACAGCTCCGGACCCTAAGTTATTATATACGCTGAAAAAGCGTGCACTTCATAAACTGCTGACTGAGGGAAAGGCAAAAAAGGAAGGTCTCCACTTTTCCAATAATCCCAGAAACAGCAAACAGCAATCAGATGTACTTGTCTCTGCAGGAGAATATTATTTTCATATGCCTCCCACAAAAGAAGACTTCGAAAACCTCCCACATCTTGGTTCACTGAATCAAACGTACCGGAACCCAAAAATACATTTATCTTTAGCAAAAGCTAAAGCGCTGCTGCAGCAATATGTTGGCATAAGGGAATCGACGCCTGCTGGATCAGCTCCTAAAAAACCTTCTCCTACATACAAAAAACCTGTTTTTAAACGTTTGGGCGAAAGCTATTGACCGTTACTAAATAAGAGCATGATCCATTTTCGGATCATGCTCTTTGCTGTTATTCGTCATCTATCTATTCGCTGAAAAACTCCTCAACCAGGCGTTTGTATACGAAGAAAAAACTTGGAACTTCTTTAGATTCAAGGTTCTTAAAAAGATTTTCAGCAATTGAACGATGATACCATTCCTGTTTGTCTTTACCGCGGTTAAACATTCTCCAGATATCGTCTCCATGCTTTCTATGTTCCTTTAAAAGGCTTTCAAGGTTATCCAGTTTATCTGCAGCTAAAACCGCTTTTTCTTCAATACCGGCATGCAGGACTGTTTGTATGGTATGCTCTTTCCTTTCTTCCCATGTCAGTGATTTATCCTCGGTATTAAAAGCAACCAGAGAGGCAACATCCTCACCAAATAACTCATTTATTTGCTGGAGTGATGTTTCCGTATCCTCAACGGTATCGTGCAAGAATCCAGCTGCAACAACCTCTTCTCTGAAATCAGCTTTAAAGAGAATGAGCGCTGTGTTCTCCACGTGTGTGAAGTATGGGCCTCCATTAAGTCTCCGAACCTGCCCTTCATGAGCAGCTTCTGCAAATCGTTTTGCTCTATCTGTTAGATTCATTTTGATCACCTGCAATTTTTAAAGAATATATTGATCAATCATAGTAACCAGTTCAGCAATCTCAGGCTTGCTGACTTGTGCATCGGCTCCTACTTTTTGACCCTTATGTTTCAAATCGTTTGTGATTAAAGACGAAAAGATGATAACCGGCAGGACGGCAAGCTTATTATTTTCTTTTATTCGTTTCGTTAAATGATGGCCGTCCATTTGCGGCATTTCAATATCCGTAATCACAAGCTGAACTTCATCTTTCACTTCCCTGCCCTCTTCAGACAATGAATACAAATACTCATATGCATCTTTTCCATTTTCAAAAAACTCAAGATTTACAAAGCCTGCCTCTTGCAAGGTATCATGAAGAAGACCTCTCAGTAAAGGAGAATCCTCCGCGATCACAATTCTTTTTGCAGAACGTTCCCGTGGCCCCATTTTTTTCACTTGATCAATATGAATGCCTGATTCGGGGTTCAATTCCACCATCATTTTCTCAAAATCAGGCAGCAGAATCATTTCGCCCATCCATTTCACAACACCTGTTATTTGGCTTTCCAGCCCCTGATAAAGCCTGGATGGCTTTTCGATTAAGCTCCATGAAATCCGGTGAATTTGTGTCACACTGTGAACATGAAAGATGACTTTTTGCTGATTAAACTCGGTCACAATCAGCTTATCTGACTGCGGATTTTCACTTTGATCAAGCCCGAGCGCTTTTGCTGCATCGACGACTGGCAGAACTTCTCCCCTAAGCTCAGTGATCCCTTCCACATTTGGATGAGCATGGGGAACTTTTGTGATGCTTTGGAGCTGGATAATTTCTTTTACTTTTATCACATTAATGCCAAATTTCAGCCCCGCAACGGTAAATTCGACGATTTCAAGTTCATTTGTTCCGCTTTCTAATAAAATCTCGGTTTGCTGCATTGTATTCTTCCTCTCTCCGTAAAAAATAACCCATATAGGTTTATTATCGGACTGTCTTCTTTTTTATAAAGGAAACCAGACAAAAAGCTTGAGACGGGTCTCAAGCTTTTTGTTAGAGGGGGTGTTTGCATTGAGTAATACTGCAGAGTCAGCATCCCAGCGGATCCTTGCTGGGATATCCCATCTGCCATAAATATGACAAAGGCATTGATAATTTTTTGCTATCTATCTTCATGAGGGACAAATGAATGAACAATCAGCCCAATTAAAGCAAGGACCATTAGAGATCCGATGGCAATTCGGCTTGCGATATCGCCGTAATCTGCAAGCACTAGCGTAATTGTCCCATACAGGAGCGGTCCTGCAATAGATGACACTTTGCCGGAAAAAGCAAAAAGCCCAAAAAATTGACCCCTCTTCTCTTTTGGAGTCAATTCAACAATAAAAGTTCTGGATGTAACCCACATTGCACCAAGGGATACACCAAATAAACTTCCTGCAATCCAGAACATCAGCGGATTGACAGCAAATGCCGCGAAAGCAAGAGCAATCAGGAGTATAACTGCCACAAGCGTAATGCTTCTTTTCGTCCCGATTGACTTTGTAATATAACCAAAAACAAAAGAACCTGCGATGCTTGCAACTGTAGAGACGAGATAGAGAAGGATAAACTCGCCTGATGTAAAACCGACAATAGCTTTTGAATAAATGGCCATCATCGTTATAGCTGTAGCAATCGCATCGTTTAAAAAGAAGTAAGCAATCATGAACAAAAACGCCGCCCTATGTGTACGTATATCTTTAAATGTTTGATAAATTTCCTTATAGCCGCTTATGAAAGAAGACTTTTTCTGTTCCTGCAAAATCGGCTCTTCTTTTACAAAAAGAAATAATGGCAGTGAAAAAATAAGAAACATCAGCGCTGTCGGAATAAAAGCATGATGATAGCCAGAATCTCCAATAAAAGGATACACCGTTAGTCCAACCAGCGTCCCTATATATCCAACCGCAACCCCAAAACCTGAAATTAAAGGAATTTCTTTTAGTGTTCCAAGATCCGATATCATGGAATCGTAGAAAATCAAACTTGAATGGTAAAAAAATTTCGCAATGATAAACAGCAAAATAACAAACACTAATGCGAGGGGAAGTCCAAATATGGTCTGGGAAAAACGAGTCATAGCGAAGACTCCCATTAAAATGGTGCAGGCAACTGTTATAAGAGTAAATGGAAGAATATATCGTTTTTTTCTGCCCGACCTGTCAATCATCACGCCGAACAGCGGTGAAAAAAGAACAAGGAAAAAGCTTGCAGCAGCATTGGCATACGAGATAAATGTGCTTGCTATTTGATCCAGGCGTTCGTTTTCACCGATCACTTCCTGCAAATAAAAAGGAAAAAAGATGGTCGTAATGTTTGAAGAAAAAATGGTGTTGGCAAAATCATAAAGCGCCCATGACAGGATCGGAAGGGAAAAATAAAGATGCCATGCTCTCTGCTGTTTTTTTAACGCATCCGGCTGTTGATCTATTTGGGCCATACAAGTTCCCCCATACTTTTATTTAGTTTTATTCCCATATAAATTCTTTACCAGAACTGAAACTCCCTGCTTATTTACAAATATTTAACATCAGTGCAGGTTCAGGCTAAAAATAACAAATAAAGATAATGCACAAAGTCTCCCGGCTTGATATAATGCTATATGTGAATCGGCGTTTGCCGATTGTACGGGTTGGGTCGAGGGTTACTTTACAAGGAAGGTTTTAAAAATTGCATAAGTACTTTCAGCTTAAGCAACATGACACAACTGTCAAAAAAGAGCTGCTTGCAGGAATTGTTTCCTTCTTTACCATTGTGTACATTGTTGTCGTAAATGGAGCGATTCTCGCTGACGCCGGCATTCCGATTGAAGCAGGAATCATTGCAACCATCTTAACTTCATTTGCAGGATGCATTTTGATGGGCTTTATCGGCAATACTCCCATTATTCTTGTTCCGGGAATGGGTGTTAATGCATTATTTACGTACACAATCTGCGGATCGATGGGACTTTCATGGCAAGAAGGACTTGCAGTTGTCTTTGTATCCGGCATTTTTTTCGCCATCGTTGCGTTTACAAAGCTCTCAGGCATTATCAGCGCTTCTATTCCAAATTCGCTTAAAGAAGCCATTACTGTTGGAATCGGTATTTTCCTTACATTCATTGGTCTTCAAAAAGGCGGCATTGTAACAGGCAGCGACACGACATTTGTTAAATTGGGCGACTTTACAGATCCCCATGTGATTGTCACACTGATCACCCTGCTTATTACGATTACTTTGTTTGCGCGAAACATTCCAGGCAATTTCTTAATCAGCATTCTGCTTGGTACAGCCATAGCTGCTGGGTTCGGTTTGATTAACAGCACACAAGGTCCGGCATCTGCATTTTCAATGAGTTCTTATTTTGAAGTCTTCGGTGCGATGTCTTTTGAAAAAATAGCGGATCTCGCCTTTTGGACAGCGACTTTTTCACTGACGATGGTCATCGTTTTTGAAAATATCGGACTTGTTCACGGGCATGTTAACATGATAAACAGACCTGACAGATACAAAGGCTCGCTACGGGCAAATGCGATATCTGCCATTACAGCAGGGCTATTCGGCACAAGTCCCACTGTGAGCACAGTGGAAACAGCGGCTGGAATTTCAGCAGGCGGCAGAACAGGCTTAACAGCAATAACAACCGGTTTGCTGTTTTTGAGTTCATTGTTCTTTTTGCCTTATATCAAAATGATTCCAGACAGTGCCATTGCTCCTATTCTCATTTTAATCGGCGGATTGATGATTCAGAATATCCAAAACATCGATTTGAAAGATTTTACGGAAAGCTTTCCTGCATTCCTGATTATCGCGCTCATTCCACTCACGTACAGCATTGTTGATGGAATGGCTTTTGGATTTATTGCTTACCCGATTTTAAAACTGGTCATGAAGCGGACAAGAGAAGTAGCGCTGCCTTTATACGTCATTGCGTTATTATTTCTTGCAAATTTCATTACACATACAATATAGAAAAGCGGAGCCGACTGTTTAGACCCGACAGACAGATAAGAATCCGGCAGTGAAGGCGCTTTTTGCCTTTGCTGACGGATTTGTTCTGGCCGAGGGGCTAGGAGGCGGAGCTGGACAATAGAAATGCGGAATCGTCCGGTTAGCTCCGACAGACAGATAAGGATCCGACAGGAAAGGCGCTTTTTGCCTTTTCTGTCGGATCCGTTCTGGCCGAGGAGCTGGACGATGGAGCTGGATAATAGAAAAGCGGAATCGTCCGCTGAATACAAGAAAACCGCTCAGTTGCCTGAGCGGTTTTCTGCTTATTTTTTCATTTTTATCAAGATCAAAACCGCACTGAACAAAAAAATCGCACCGGCAGCCGCGAGTGCCTGGATCAGAAAATCTGTCATGCGATCCCGGTGCTTTCGTTTTTTTCCAGGAAGGCATCAATTTGAGCTTTATGATGGAGATCATGACCGATGAAATCCTCCATGTAGCTTGCAATCGTAAATGGATGATCTCCAATTTTAAAATGAAATTGATGTTCTTCCCCTTCAAATTTAAAAAAACCATCAATTGCTGCAGAGCGAACCTCCATAAATTCAGCAATAAGTTCATCCTTAGTTATCCCGCTTTTTGCATATTCCGCTGCCCTGTCATTCACACTCTGAAAATCAGGAAAAGGATCCAGTACGGCATTTTCCTTTAGCTTTCCAAGTCTCTGATTTAAAGTAAAACGGTCCCAGGCAATCAAATGAGAAACGATTTCTGCAGCAGACCATTTTCCTGCATGGATAGGCTGAAACCATTCTTCATTGCTCATTTGATTTAATGACAGGATCCAGGAATTAAAGCGGATATAATGATTTTTCATTTCTTCCATTGTTTTCATAGAAATCCCCCCTATTACTCACTTCTCCGCGAACGTACGTTTCTCCTTCCTTACTGAAACAAATGGAGGCTGATTGTCACAGTTGTTCCTTTGCCAATCTCGCTTTCATATTCAACTGTGCCCTTCATTTCACGTATAAGCCGGTTCGTAATCATGGAGCCAAGACCAGTACCCTTTGATTTTGTTGTATAAAACGGCAGGCCTAAATGCTGCAGCTCCTCTTCTGTCATGCCTTTTCCACCATCTTTAATAACAACGATCACAGTACCGTTCGCATAATTTGTTTTTTTAGTTATTTGAATATCACCGCCGTGTTCCATGGCTTCTATTCCATTTTTAATCACATTCATTAATGATTGCTTCAAAAGTGCAATATCGCCATATACCGAACTTTTTTCTTCGCTTTCATATGTTAAAGTCACATTTGAATAAGATCCCAGAGGTTTTAATAGCTCTATGATGTCTTCTAAAACTCCATCAATTTCTATTTTGGTCAATTCATGATGATGAGGCTTAGCAAGCTGTAAATAGTCTGTAATGATTTTATTCGTGCGGTCTAGTTCATCCAGAATTAAGGGAGAAAATTTCTTTAAATTTTCATCCTTTGTATCCTGCTGGATATATTGAATAAAACCTCTGACCGTTGTAATTGGATTCCTGATTTCATGAGCAATGGCAGCTGCCATCTGACCGATTGTCGTCAGTTTATCTACATAAACCATTTCATCAAATTGTTTATTGGTTTTAATCAAGCTCTCAATAATAAAAATCATCGACATGTAGGAAAGATAAAACGCTAAAAAGTAAACCAAGTAAAATTGAAATTCCAGAAAATTAATATACGTATAAATGATTGATATGTATACAAGAAAATAGGCGCCTACTACAGCCGTTCCGCTTATGTACTTCAGTTCTGACTGAATAAAATGCTTTCTGAACAAAAGCCCCGTTACATAAGAAGCCAGCGTGACCACAATGCCGATCAGGTAGAAGTCTCCCCCGATTAAATATCTTGCAAGACATGTTACAATAAGGACAATTCCACCTGAAATCCAGCCTGAATAAAGGGTGACAATCAGGACAAACACCATTCTTAAATCAAAGTAAGTTTCACCAAGCGTTTCAATAGGATAGGCCATACAAAGCAAGGCCCCAAATGCACTGATCAGACCGTAAATGACCCTTTGTTTTACAAAAGGCTTCTGCTTTGTATTAAAAGGGAAAAATAGATTGGCGTTAAAGGTCAGCGAAAATAAAATCGTAATGTTGACTAGTAAAGGTTTAATAATAGATAACACTTAGTTTCCCCCATAAAGGAAATAATTTTTTCAAACACTTTATTTTACCGGATACATTCAATAATTGAAAGATTTATAAAAAACATTCATAATCTTTTCATTCCCTGTCTTATAAAACATGAATCACGAAGTAAAATCATTGCTAAATGGTCAAACTAGACTATATAATTTAAGTAAGCTGAAAAGCGCTGCATCAGCTTCGGTAAAGCGAGGGTACACGATGTCCATGAAATTAGTTATTCTCGGTCTTTTAATGGAACGGGATGCCCATCCTTATGAAATGAAACAAACGATGGAGCAAAGACATATGGATCATTTTATGAAACTGCAAAAAGGATCACTCTATTACGCCGTAGAGCAGCTTCACAAAAAGGAGTATATAAAAGTAGTCGATGTGATCAAGGATACAAACAGACCGGATAAAACCATCTATCAAATAACCGACTCCGGGAAAAAGCTGTTTCACAAGCTGATTCTTGATGAATTGTCCACCGACTCCAATTTATATCATCCGCTGTTTACAGGCGTAGCGTTTGCCTTGCATGGAAATCAGCAGGAAATAGCAGACATCCTTGAAAAAAGAATGAAGTTGACCGAAAAGAGAGTTAGAGAGCTTTCTAGCATTTTAGACTTTTATAAACAATTGCCGCGGGCAGTGATCCATTTAATTAAAGGGTCCATTCTTCACGGAGAAGCTGAGCTTTCCTGGCTGAAGCATTTAATTGCAGATGCCCGTGCAGAAAAACTACAAACACTCGGTGGTGCTGATGAAAATTAGATTATTCGAACCAAAAGACTTGAACACCATTGTCAATCTTTATATAGGGACTGTACATGAAGTCAACCGCAAAGATTATTCCGATATGCATTTGAATGCGCTAGCTCCCAAAAACATGGATTATTACTCAAACTGGAGCGATTTGCTGACGGCGAATACAACTCTTGTAGCCACCAAAAACCAAAAAATTATTGGGTTTGGAACCCTGACACATGACGGAGAAATTCATTTTCTGTATTCTCATATGGATTATCAGGGAAAAGGAGCGGCATCCGCTCTGCTTCAGGAGCTCGAAGAAACAGCAAAAGAAGCAGATCACAAGTGCCTGTATGTCAGTACAGGGATTACCGCTAAGCCCTTTTTCATTAAAAAAGGATATACCCTTATAACAGAGCAATACGTTTCAATCGATCCGATGCTTTTTATCAACTATAAAATGAAAAAACAACTGTAAATTTCCTGTAAACGATTTCGTTTTGGCGATTTTATGACATCTTCTTATATTTGTTAGATCACGGCCGCAAACATGGTAAAATACAATCTGTGTTTTCAGCAGTTCTATCATTATAAAAGAAGGTGTTTTTTCGGTGGGAACCGTTTTATTGTTTCATCATAATCAAGAAATGACAATCTTAGAGGATGTAACAGAAGAAAAATATGAAGACCTAAAAAAGCAATCAGCATGCGGTACATGCAGCTATAAAATAAATGACCGTGAAATCAAGTTCTCAGAAATTCAATTTACCGTCTGGCAGGAACAGATGGATTGGGATTTTGGGTATTGACAGAAAAGCGGAACCGACTGGTTAGACCCGACAGACAGATAAGAATCCGGCAGTGAAGGCGCTTTTTGCCTTTACTGCCGGATTTGTTCTGGCCGAGGGGCTAGGAGGTGGAGCTGGACAATGTGTGAAGCTGAAATCCCTGTTAGCTCCGACAGACAGATAAGGCTCCGGCTGAAAAGGCGCTTTTTGCCTTTACAGACGGAGCCGTTCTGGCCGAGGAGTTGGGCGATGGAGCTGGACAATAGAAAAGCGGAACCGACTGGTCAGACTCGGGCAGACAGATAAGAATCCGGCAGTGAAGGCGCTTTTTGCCTTTGCTGACGGATTTGTTCTGACCGAGGAGTTGGACTATGAAGCTGAAGCGGAATCGACTGGCTAACACTGGCAGGCAGAAAAAGCGGAAAGATAAAAAACACATCAATATCCTTGAATTAGGATACACATTCGTTCGCATGATTCCCCATGTTGGCAGAACTCTGGATATGGGGAATCATTGCCTGCGTATGAGTATCCTTTTTTGATTAAGTCCTGGATTTGAGTGGTCATTGAGTTCGTTTGTTTCCCCTTTTTGACTCAATCATGAAATCCTGTCCTCATAGAGTGTGTTTGATTCCCTTTTTCTCACTCAATCATGAAATCCTGTCCTCATAGAGTGCGTTTGATTCCTCTTTTCTCCATCAATCCTGAAATTGTGTCCTCATAGAATGCGTTTGATTCCCCATTTCTGACTCAATCATGAAATCCTGTCCTCATAGAGTTTGTATGATTCCCTTTTTCTCACTCAATCATGAAATCTTGTACTCATAGAGAACGGTTGATTCCACTTGTCCGGCTCAATTCAGAAATTTTGTCTCATTGAGTCCGTTTGATAGTCCGTTTTATCCCATTTTCTGGATAATAATAGATCTTGGTGCTCAGTGTGTGCGTATATTTCCCCTTCAATGAAGTGTTTTTTATTTGGTTTCAATTTTAAGTTGTCTGCTGAATATTCCACTATCACTCCCTCTTCCATTCCTGCATATGGTGTATGTGTAGGCTAATGAGGAGAGGAATGTGAATATGTATTATCCATATGATCGTCAAATATTCATTGGAACGCCAGGCGGAGGATTTGGACCAGGCGGAGGTTTTGGACCAGGAGGTTTTGGTCCAGGAGGTTTTGGACCGGGAGGCGGAATGCCGCCAGGACCGCCGCCAGGATTTGGAGGAGGAGGACAGGGTCAGGCGCCAACAGGACCGCCGCCAAGTCAAATTCCCCAGCAGGGACCATCCCTTTTTGCGGTTGATCCAGGTGCAATCAGCGGCTGTTTGTTCAGGTATACGTACGTCTGGCTTAACAACGGCAGAAGCTTTTGGTTTTACCCAACCTTTGTCGGCAGAACATCTGTAGCAGGATACAGGTGGAGACCGCGCCAATTCAGATGGGATTATTTCGGCATCGATACACAAAGAATAGCTTCTTTTTCTTGCCGATAACACGAAATGCGGAACCGACTGTTCAGACCCGACAGACAGATAAGGATCCGCCAGAAAAGGCGCTTTTTGCCTTTACTGGCGGATCCTTTCTGGCCGAGGGGCTAGGAGGTGGAGCTGGACAATGCAGAAATGCGGAACCGACTCTGTTCAGACTAGGGCAGACAGATAAGGCTCCGGCTGAAAGGTGCTTTTTTGCCTTTACTGGCGGATCAATTCTGGCCGAGGAGTTGGGGGATGGAGCTGGACACACGAAAAGCGGAACCGACCGTAGACAGAAATAAGAATTCACTCCACGAAAAAAATCAGACCCCCACAAGGTCTGATTTTTTAATCTCCAATGATTCCGGTATTCTTTCCTTCATCGAGAGGATGTTCAATTCGCAGGAACGCTCTGTCTACTGCCATTTCTGCTGTGTTTGCATAATGAATTTCGACGGTCCTTCTCTCGTCAAGATAGGCACCTTCGAAAGCGACTTCTTTTACTTTGGTGGCCCATCCGCCTGATGTTTCGATGACGACAACGGGCTTTTTGTTCATATAGGCGGCTGACAGTTCTCCAAGCGTACCGTTTCCGCCCCGAATCATAATGATGGCGTCTGATGAATGAATTAAGATCAAGCTTCGGTAATCAAAAGACATTCCGGTGGTAATGGGTACATCCAGATAGTCATTCGCTACATGCGTTTCATCTCCTGCGAGAATGCCAATGACGAGTCCGCCGGCCTGTTTTGCCCCTTTTGATGCAGCTTCCATCACTCCGCTGCCGCCGCCAGTCAGCAGCACGGCATTTCTCTTCGCAATTTCTGCTCCAACCTCTTCACTAATTACTCTAATTTCTTCGGGAATTTCACCAGATTGGCCAATTACAGCAATTCTTTTCACGTCCATCCCGCCTTTGATTCTTTTCCTTTATTATACTATGTATGACCTGAATTTTTCTCAAAAAAAAAAACTGCCTTAGAGGCAGCTTGGTTCTTTTAAACTTTCCTTCGATTTCATAAGAAACGAATTTCTTCTTGAGGCTTGATTCATAATGGAATAAATCTCATTTTTATAAAAGGCAAGATGTTCATAGGATATGGCAAAGAACATCTCCTCCTTCAATTTTTTCACTATCTGAATTTCTTTTTCTGTGAGCAGGGTTTCATCGATTTGCATGGAATCACTCCGGTTGCTTTTCATTCTATAGGATAGAATTCGTATACGCAGTGAGAATTATGACTTCATTATTAAAGTTTTGTCCCTTTGTGATACCTGAACCATCCCATTCTTGCAAAAAAGTAGATCATTCCGGCTGCAATCAATACCATTAACCCAACGACAATAAAGTAATTATATTTTCCGGTCAGCTCCGGCATATATTGAAAATTCATGCCATAGAGCCCCGCAATAAATGTAAGCGGGAGAAAAATGGACGAAATGACAGTCAGTGTCATCATCACCCTGTTCATTCTGTCAGAGCTGATTGAAAGATAACTGTCGCGTATATCCGCACTAAGTTCGCGGTTCGCGTCGATCATTTCAACTAATTTCAGAAGATGGTCATAAATGTCCTGAAAGTAAATTTCATCTTTAATGTAAGCTTTTAATCCATTTGAGCTGATCATACGGTACAGTAAATCACGCATTGGAATGATTGTTCTTCTCAGCATATACAAATCCGTGCGGATATCAAAAACACCTTCCATCAGCTCGCTGATTGTTAAGTCTTTTGTGTTTTCTTCTATTTCGTTTAATTGATCCTCAAGCTGGTATACGGGCGGGAAGTATTCATCCACTAGCTGGTCCATCAGCTGGTGCATTAACAGCGAAGGACCGCCTTCCTGAAGAAGATTGTCTTTTTTTATTTTGAACCAAATATTATTCAAATCGCGAATTGATTTTTTATGAAAGGTTACTGCGTAATTTTTGGCTACAAACAGATCCAGTTCTTCAGCTTCCAGCGTTTTTTGATGAATGGAATGCATGACGACAAATAGGTATGTATCATATGTATCAATTTTTGGTCTTTGAACAAATTCGACACAGTCTTCAATGGCAAGCGGGTGAAATTTAAAAAATTTGCTTAACAGCTTAATCTCTTCTGCTGTTGGATCCTGAAAGTCCACCCAATACCATTTGATATCAGGATTTTTCAATTCTTTTAATGGCAGGTCATAAGTAACTGCTCCGGTTGATTGAACGGCAAGTGTACGTATCATTATGTCACATCTTTTCTGTTTGCTATGAATTTTATTCTTCTTCTATTCCCCCTATTCTATGTTCCTAAACAGAGAAAGAAAGGATGATATAGGCGAAAGAATTGTGTATGATGGAACAATAACTACATAAAAAGGATGAACAAGATGGAACATCTCATAAATAAAAATGTGAAAAATATTCAAATTTCGGGAATACGGCAGTTCTTCAATATGGTTTCGCAGTTTGAAGACACCATCTCGCTGACAATCGGACAGCCTGACTTTTTTACCCCTGCTCATGTAAAAGAAGCTGCCGTTGCAGCAATAAATGAAAATTTCACCACCTATACTCATAATGCAGGCTATATTGAACTCAGAAAAGCCGCTGCTGAATTCGTCAAAGTGAAATATGACTTAGTCTTTGACCCTGAAAATGAAATTATCGTCACAACAGGTGCCAGTCAGGCTATTGATATTTCTTTTAGAGCCATCCTTGAAGAAGGCAGTGAAGTCATCCTTCCGGGCCCCGTTTATCCAGGCTATGAACCCATCATCACCCTTTGCGGGGCGGTGCCTGTTCATATCGATACAGCAGAACATGATTTCCGGTTAACTGCTGAGCTGATCAAACAAAAAATAACGGAAAAAACCCGCTGCATTGTCCTTCCCTATCCTTCAAATCCGACGGGAGTGACGTTGCACGAGGATGAACTGAAGAAAATCGCCGATGTCATCAGGGGCAGAGATATCTTTGTTCTATCAGATGAAATCTACAGTGAGCTTGTGTTTAACGGAACACACACATCGATTGCCAAATACTTGCCGCAGCAGACCATCGTCATTAATGGATTATCCAAATCCCACAGCATGACAGGGTTTAGAATTGGTCTTTTATTTGCTCCTGCTGTAATTGCAAAGCATCTTTTAAAAGTACATCAGTACAACGTATCCTGTGCTTCGTCTATCTCTCAAAAAGCGGCATTACAAGCACTTACTGCTGGAATAAACGATGCTGTTCCGATGAATGAGGAGTATGAAAAACGGATGAATTATGTGTATGAAAGATTAGTAAGCATGGGTCTTCAAACCGTTAAACCAGATGGTTCCTTTTATATTTTTCCAAGCATCAGTCAATTTAACGTATCTTCGTTTGATTTCGCTTATTCTTTGGCAAAAGATGGAGGCGTTGCGGTCGTTCCCGGTTCCGCATTTTCAGAGTTTGGGGAAGGATTTATCAGGATTTCCTACGCTTGCAGCTATGAACAGCTTGAGCAGGCTCTAAATCGAATGGAAAAGTATTTGATATCGTTGAAATAGATGCCAGTCCCATAAATGAAAACTGGCCTGCGAATGCACTAAGTGCTGCGCAGGCTAGTTTTTTTCGGCTTCAATCGATGGCAGCTTTAAAGTGAAGACCGTGCCCCGTCCAAGCTCGCTCTCAATGGATATGCTGCCTTTATGGTTTTCAATAATTTTATATGTGATCATTAAACCCAGGCCTGTTCCCTTTTCCTTGGTTGTATAAAATGGCTCACCTATTTTTTTCAGCGCTTCCGGGGGAATGCCTTCACCCTCGTCTATTACATGAACAAGAATATTATTGCCTTCTTTAGTGGAGGACAATGTCAATTTCCCCCCTTCAGGCATGGCATCAATTGCATTTTTTATTAAATTGATAAAGACCTGTTTGATTTGATTCTGATCACAATTGATCCACATCTGATCCTGCGGGTGCTGATGCACAATCATGACGTTATTCATGATTGCCTGTGTTTCAAGCAGGGTTGCAACATCCCCAATCAGCGTATATAAATTCGTTTCCTTTAAAATTCTTTCCTGTGGTTTTGCAAGCATAAGCAGTTCGCTCAAGATGAGTTCGATCCGGTTTAATTCAGAGAAGACAATGTCAAAATAGGTCGCTTCCCCTTTTCCTGCTGAACGCATTAGCTGAAGAAACCCTTTGATTGCTGTCAGGGGATTCCGGATTTCATGGGCTATTCCAGCTGCAAGCTGACCTGCAACGGACAATTTTTCAGAACGGAGCATCAGCTCTTCTGCTTTTTTCCGGTCTGAAATGTCTCTTAAAATAACCTGTGCAGCAGGTTCACCGAAATAAGTAGTTGGGATGCAGACCATCTCTGTATAGATTGTGCTGTTTTTATATGTATGCCATGATTGCTTAGTTACTTCAACATCCGTTCTTAATTGGACGATATTATGCAATTTTTCTTTGACCTGCTCATGAAATTCAGGGTCCAGGGAGGAAAAGATGCTTTTTCCAAGCATATCTGGATAATCATCTGCTTCAAAAAGCTTTACGCCTGATTCGTTGATAAACACCCATTTTTCCCGATGAATGACGGCAATCGTATCAATGGAGTTTTGAATGAGAAGCTGATACCTCTCCCGGCTTTTTTGCAGGATTTTCTGAAATTTTTTTCTGGATGAAATATCAATGAGAACAACCAGTTCTGCTGTCTGGCCTTTAAATAGCGTGGGTGCTGCTTTGATTTCTACTTCGACCGGAGTACCATCAAGTCTTCTCCACGTTTGTTCAATAAGCCCTACATACGAGCCGCTCTGCATTCTTTGAATACGGTTTTTCACAATATCATGATAGTCGTGATCAATGATATCGAGCACATCTAATCCAAGCAAATCTTCCTTGGAGGTTCCCCCAAGCAAATCGATCAGAGCCTGATTCACATAGCATAACTGGCCTTTTTGCGAGATGAATAAGGGACAGGGCATCCTCTTAAGCAGTTCCTCTGCATAAAGGTTTATTTCTTTAGCTTCATCGATTAAAAGCGGGTTATTTAATTGGAGAGGTTTTGACCTGTTCTCCTGTTCACTGGATTTAAGCAATTTTATTTTAAGAACGATTTGATTTTCCTTTTTCGCAGAAGTCGTTTTAATAAAATCAACCGTTGCTTCAAGCCAAATAAACGTTCCATTCTTCATTAAAAAACGAAACGTGCAAGGATGGAGGTGGTGTTCGTTGTAAAAATAACTCTCAACTAAAAATAAATCATCTTTATGGACATAATCCTTCATGGAAGTTCCTATAAATTCTGCACTGGTGAAGCCGAGGTGCTCTTCACTGTTCAGCGACATAAACTGGAATCTTCCATTCTCATTCATAACTGCAAATAATTCAGCCTGCGGCAATACTTGATATTCGGTTTCTGTCTCTTGCTTCATGCATTGCCCCCCTTTTATATGCTCTTTTCACATTTTATTAAACGTGCCTGCTGTTGGGATTGACCGGCTAAAATGAGCGTAATGCGGCTATGACGAGGAATTAAGTGCAGATCAGTCATTCAATGAGGATGGTCTTCGTCTACAGAACGTTCGATTTTACTTAACAAAATTCGATTTTCTTATCCAAAATTCCTCTCTTATTTCCTGAAAAAGTTAATTTTTTTCATTAAAGGGTGAAAATAAAAGAAACCGGGAATGTCCCGGCCTCGTATTATTCTTTATATTCGCCGAAGTTTTTGGCTGCTTTTTCTTTTTTTGCTTTTTCTTTATGGGCAAGGTTGGCTGCTGCACTGCCGAATTCCCCGCTGAATTCAGAGTCAACTTTACTTGAGTCGAAGCCTTTTTTGTTTTTTTGATTGGCATCGTTTTTGTTCGTTTTTGACATTTCATTCACTCCTTATCATAGATTATCCTTAGTGTTTTCAACTCATGGTGCGGCTATTCTTCACTGCTTTGCTCATAAGACTTCAGCATATTAACAGCATGTGTAACAGCGCCGCCTGATCTGAGCAGGGCTGCTGTCATAACAGCTTCCGCCAGTTCTTCCTTTGAACAGCCTTCATTTTTGGCATCAGCGGTATGCGCCGCAATGCAATAAGGACATTCAGATGTATGCGCAACAGCAACAGCGATTAATTGCTTCAGCTTAGCGGTAAGCTTTCCTTCCTCTGAAGCTTTTGAAAAAAATGCCCTTGCTGTCTGCTGTATTTCAGGAGAAAGGTCCTGTAATGTATTGATGTTTGCTAAATCATCTCTGCTGTAAAATGATTCTGCAAGCTTGCCGTCGTAAGCACGATGCATTTGAGTACGGTGAGCATAGGCGCCGCCTGCTTCAATAGCAGCTGCAACCATCACAGCTTCAAACAATTCCTCGAGTGACGCTCCTGCTTTTTTCGCTTTTTTTGTATGGAAATCAATGCAGTAAGGACATTCAGTTGCATGTGAAACAGCAACTGCAATGATTTCTTTTTCCTTTCTTGTTAAATGGCCATCGCTCAAAACTGCTTTGCTGAAGGCAATATATGATTGATAAAGCTCGGGCGCAAGCTCGGGAAACCTCTTCATGAGCTGGATGTTATCGATTGAATAAAACCCCATATTATCCCTCATTTCTGATGATGGGATTATTTTTTCCTACTATATAATGTGTTACTCATAAAACAAAAAAAAGCTTCCCTATTTAGGAAAGCTCAAGTCTTGCTTATTCTTCTGTATTTTCTTCAGTTTCTGCAGGTGGTTCCGGTACAGCATTCGGATCTTTTGGTTCGAGGTTTGCGAATGCTTCGATTGCTCGTTTTGCGATGTATTTGTTTACTGGATGAGAAGCTGTTTTTCCTGTGTAGGGAACAATCACACTGATTGCGACCTCAGGTTTTGAGGCAGGATAATATCCAACAAACGCAAGGTTATTTGTTTCTGTTCCCCAGTATGCGCGTTTGCTTTGCTCTCCATAATAGCTTGTCTGAGAAGTTCCCGTTTTTCCGGCTACATCGTATTTCCCAAAGATGCCTGCTGCAGTTCCGCCCGTTTCCGTAACAGCTTCAAAGCCCCGTTGAACTTGGCGAATGTCTTCTTCTGAATTATTGACGCGATTTAAAATCCGCGTTTCATGCTCGGTTACAATCGAACCAAGCTCATTTTCTTCTACTGGTGAATGGATGCTCGTCACGATTCTCGGTTCTACACGATAGCCTCCGTTAGCAATAGCTGATACATATTGCGCCATTTGAAGCGGTGTATAGGTATCGAACTGGCCGATAGCCATATTTAGCAGGATACCATCGTTTGGTGGAGTTACTTGCTGACCTGTTGCTTCATTAGGCAAATCAATACCTGTTGGAACTCCCAGACCAAATTGACTGTAGTAATTTCTCATTTTCTGAAAGTCAGCTGCAGATGCATTGAATGTCCTATTAGGAATATACGTTTCACCTGCTATATCGTAAGCAACTCTGAACATATAGACGTTGGAACTTCTTTTGAGTGCAGTAATATCATTAACAGGCCCCATGTTGCGTACTGATTTTTTTGGTTTAGTGCCTTTTATTAATAACGGCGTATCATTATATACAGTTCCGCGCGACATTCCATTCTGATATCCCGCTAAAACTGTAGCCCCTTTAATGGTAGATCCGATTTCATACTGAGAAGTAAAATTACCGATTATATAATCATTAATTTTTCCATCTTCAAAATCATACTTCTTGCCAGACATCGCAAGAACGTCACCCGTATTTGGATCCATCATCACGGCAAATGCTCTGTCTGCAAGATGATTTCCCGTTTTGCCCCGAGCCACTCTAAGCTCTTCTTCTACAATCGTATCCAGCTGCTTTTGCAGTTCAAGATCAAAGGACAATTTCAGGTCATAGCCGCGGCGGCCCTCATCGATCATCGTTTCTGAAATGACCTTGCCGCTGCTGTCGGTTACATATTGCACTTTCGCTTTGCGCGGATTCAGATAGTCTTCATATTGATATTCAAGATTGCTTCGGCCCACGCGTTCATTTCTTGCATAGCCGCGCGCTGTGTAATAGGACTTTCTTGCTTCCAGAATTCCCTGCTTAGGAGTCGTAACACTTCCGAAAATGCCGGTTAAAAGATCTCCATTCGGATATGAACGCTTCCAGTCGGTAATGACATCGATTCCCGGGAGAAGTTCAAGATTTTCTGCTACACGAGTCAGTTCTTCTTTTGTCAGCTCTTCCCCTTCCGTCAGACCTGTAGCTGTGACAATCTGAGGCTCGTAGGCATAGCCAGCCGAGAAACGTGTATATAAGGCGACTACTTCCAGTTCGTTTTTATCGCTTTTTAGTTTGGTCAGCTCAGTTTCAGGGACACGATCAATTTGAAGCTGATACGTTTCGCTCCCCTTCTTCTCTTTTTCCTTCTCTTTAAGAAGGTTTGCTGCTTCTTCAGGGTTTGCAGCAACCCAATAGTCTTTTAAATCTCTGTCTTTTAAAAATTCGGTTGGAATTTCAATGAGAGATGCAAGTACTTTTGCTGTTTCAATTTTATCTGATGCTTTCGTTGTTTTTTCTACTGTATATGTGATGGCCTCAACACCAATGTTTTCAACAAGAACATTTCCGTTCCGGTCATACATCTTTCCGCGCGGTGCAGGAAAGCTTGCATAGTTTGACTCAGTGCGGCTGACTTCCTTTGAAAATTCCTCACCCTGAACAATTTGAACAACACCCAGCCGAATGATTAGCGCTACGAAAAGTAAAAACACAAAGAAAAAGAAAACATTGATGCGGATTAAACGTGTTTTCTTCAATTTTCGCAGATCAGCTTGACTATTACCTGGCTCAGTCAACGAATTTATTCCCCTTTCAAAATCGATCTTCGGTTATGAGATCATTTTAACGTTTTTCAAATTCTATTGTAACACTTGTGTAATACTTGTTACATAAAAAAGGGAATTAAATTTATGTCAAGAAACAATTCAATGAAAAAGTTAGTACCACTGGATATAAATAGGAAGATTTTTCGGCGGCAGAGAATGGGGAGCATTCTATTCTTGATGCTATAAAACTAGTGATAATAATGGTTTGTTAACGCTTACTTAATGTAAGTTACATAGAATAAAAGTCTGCAATCTGTCAATGGAAAGCAATGCCTGCTTTATTACGAAAATCGTATGTTACGATGTTGTTGTAGCAAGAAACACACAAAAAAAACTCTTAGGAGGAATTTTTTCATGAAGAAATCTATCGTACTTTCAGTAGCGGCAGCAGCCACTATTTTCACATTTAATGCTGGGGGCCCATCAGCGGATGCAGCAGCTCCACAGCAATCAAATATGCAAGTAAAAGCTTACCAAATTGCTGGCCAAAACTGCAATTTAAATCAAGATCAACAACAAGATCTATTAAAGAACATCAACAATCCTGAGCTTCAAAAAATGGTTGAGCAGCAATTAAACCAATTTAAAGCACAGCAAGGCGATGCTGCAGCGCAAGCACCACAACAACAAGAGCAAGCTGAAGCTCCAAAACAAGAAGCAGCACCGGCACCAGCTAAGCAAGCACAGCCAGAAGCTTCTAAAGAAGCAGCTCCAAAGCAAGAGCAAACACAGGCATCTGTAAGTGAATTCGAGAAAAAAGTAGTTGAATTAACAAACGCAGAGCGTGAAAAACAAGGCTTAAAACCACTTCAATTAGATGAAGAATTAAGCAAAGTAGCTAAAGAAAAATCAAAAGACATGCAAAGCAAAAACTATTTTGACCACAACAGCCCAACTTACGGATCACCATTTGACATGATGAAGAAGTTTGGCGTTGAGTACACTACTGCTGGAGAAAACATTGCTAAAGGACAAGCTTCACCAGAAGAAGTTGTACAAGCATGGATGAACTCTGAAGGCCACCGTAAAAACATCATGAACGGAGACTTCACTCACATTGGTGTAGGCCATGTAGCTGAAGGCAACTACTGGACTCAAATGTTCATCGGTAAATAATAGATTTTCATATTACGAGATAGCTAGAGAATTCTAGCTATCTTTTTTTGTTTTAAGATTTTTTTATGTCTAGCTCCATCGCCTAAATTCCAGGCGCTTCCGCTTTTCTTATGTTCATTTTCAGCCTGACCATATCCATGCACTGGATTCCATTCTCAAAAATTGGTTCTTCGTAATGATCAATGAAGTAATTTCCAATTACTTTTTCCATGCGGAATCCACATTTTTGGTAAAGAGCAAGCTGATTTAAGCTTGAGTTTCCGGTACCAATTTCAAGGTATGCGATATTTTGATCAGCACATACTTGCTTTGCATGAGCGATCAGTTTTTTCGCTATCCCTTTTCCTCTAAAATGGTCATTAACCGCAAGATTCATTATTTCCATAGATGAATCTCCAATCTGCATCAGCACAAGCACTCCTGCTGTTTTCTTCTCATGCTCCGCAAGATAAATGAACCCTTTTTTGAGATATTGGTTTATATTTTGTTCAGAAGGGTCTGCCTCGAGCAAAAGATCCATCGGTGCTCCACTCTTGCAAGGCAGCTTTCTGATTACGATTTCCATAGCTTGTATAGAGCCTGTGTCCCGCTGTCACCTTCGCCTTTTTTCTGAAGCTCCGTGTAAAGGGAATGAGCGAGGGTTAAGCCTGGCGCATCCATTTTCATCGTTTCCGCCTCTTCAATGGCAATGCCCATGTCCTTTAAGAAATGCTTTACATAGAATCCTGGATCAAAGTCCCCTTTCAGCATTCTCGGAGCAAGGTTGCTCAGTGACCAGCTGCCTGCTGCACCTGCTGATATGCTTTTTAAGACATTTTCAGGATCGAGGCCGGCGTGCTCCGCATAAGCTATCGCTTCACTGACACCGATCATGCCTGCTGCAATCGCAATTTGATTGCACATTTTCGTATGCTGCCCGCTGCCTGCTTCTCCCTGATAGACTATATTTTGTCCCATCACAGAAAAAATCGGCATGCAGGCTTCAAACGCTTGTTGATCTCCGCCAGCCATGATGGATAATCTTGCTTCTCTTGCCCCGACATCCCCGCCTGAAACAGGTGCATCCAAAGCATGGATCTTGCGCTGCTTGGCAAGTTCATAGATCTCTTTTGCAAGACTAGGCTTTGAGGTAGTCATATCAATGACATATGTACCTTCTTTTGCAGAGCGCAAAATGCCTTTTTCGCCTAAATAAATTTCTTCAACATCAGATGGATAGCCGACCATCGTTATGATATAGTCCGATTGTGAAGCAAGTTCTTCAATTGTTTCTTTCCAGACTGCACCTGCTTCTATCAGCTCAGCTGCTTTTTCTTTCGTTCTTGTATAGACAAGCACCGGATATCCGTCGCGCAGCAGATGCCCTGCCATGCTTTTCCCCATTACGCCAGTTCCGATAAAACCGACTACACCTTTTTTCTCAGTCATGCAGATCCTCTCCAATCAAAAAGCCCATCTAGACAATGGAAGACTTTTCTTTTAGCTTATCATATTCTTTGATGACAAAATGAAAAAAAATGATAAAGAACGTTTGAATAAAGAGATAAACCGGAAAGGAATATTGCATTTTATATCCTTTGCTGAAATCAAAAATACCGACTAAAACAGCAATCCATTCATAAAAAACAGAAAACACCGACCAGATAATGATATAGACAATCGTAATGATGCCCCTGATTCTCCAATGCTGATAGAGATAGAGAAAAAAGTAGCCAAAAAATCCATACATGCTGTAGTAAATAAAATCCCAGACCTCAAATTTCGGAGAATCATTTACATCATAAATATCATAAGGCGGAATCGCTAGAATATGGTCGGCCGTCAGTCCAATAAAGGCACTGAATGTGAAAATAAGAATCGTAACAGAAGCCGGAAACTTTTTTGGAAGCTTAACAGCTAAGAATAATCCTGCTGCTAAAGTAATGATAATATAGAGCTCATTTATGAAATCCTTCATCTCATAGTGACCCCCTTTTTCAGGATCGGCCGGAATAAGCAGAGACCTATAATCCCTGAAAAATAGAGCAGAGCAGAGTGGATAACAGGAATCAGCCATCTATTTTCTTCATAGTTCATTACGCGAAAATAAGAACAAAGCTCCTCCATCGATATGATCAAAGTAATAGAAAATAGCAGGAGGACGAGTTTTGCGGCTGTCCTTTTCAACATAAAATTCACATGGACGACCATTAGAAACAGAAGGGGAATAATGATAATTCTCTGTAAAATAATGACCGTTAAGGCAGTAGGTGTTTCATAAGCCGATGCCCATCCCAAATTCACAGTAATGATGGAACAAAACGCGTTATTTGCAATCGACAAAATCATAAAAACGAAGACCGATTCTAAATGATTTAATTTTTTTGGAAAATACACAAACAAATGAATTGCAAACCAGACCAAGATCACAGCGAAGACAATCGCCATTATTTATGCCACCCTTAGCTTTAAATTCTCTTGTTTAGTGTACTTCCTGCAAGCTATTTATATACAGATTTACGTGCCTATACGGATTTCACCATTCCTCCGTCAATTAAATGTGTCTGGCCTGTCATATAGCTGTTGGCATCTGAGAGCAGGAAAAGAACATACGCAGCAAATTCGGATGGTTTTCCGTAACGGCCTGAAGGAATTTTGCGCTTCGCTTCTTCTTCCACCTCACTGACGCTGATGCCCTGTCTGTCCGCTGCTGCCTGATCTAAAGAAGCAACTCTGTCCGTTGCAATTCTGCCTGGTGCCGCTGTATTGATCAAAATTTTATATGGGGCAAGCTCTGATGCAAGGGTCTTTGTAAGACCGACAATTCCAAGCCGGAATGTATTCGATAAGATTAATCCTGGTATTGGTTCTTTTACGGAGGAACTGGCGATGTTTACAATTTTCCCTCCCTTGCCTCTCATATATGGAATCACTGACCGGATAAGCCGAACATGGCTTAAAAGATTTAATTCAAACGATTTTTGCCAGTCCTCATCACTCATTTGCTCAAAAAGGCCTGAAGGCGGCCCGCCTGCATTGTTCACGAGCAGATCAATTGTTCCAAAGCGCTTCACCGTTTCTTCTATGAGCTGATTAATCTCATCTGCATTTGATAAATCGCAGGCTTTATATTCAACGAGACCTGAATATTTTTCAGAAAGTTCTTCTTTCACCTTATGAAGCTTATCAGGGTTTCTGCTTGTAATCATGACATGTGCGCCTTCTTTTACAAGTTCTTCAGCAATAGCCCGTCCCAATCCCTGACTTGATGCTGCAACAAGTGCCACTTTTCCTTTTAATCCGAGTTCCATTACTAACACTCCCCTTATTTTTTCTTATTTTTATAGTAACAGGACTGAATGTATTTTGCTTTAATAAGGATTCAGAAAATAGAAAAAACAAGGGATGGACACCCCTTGTTTTTAGGTAAGGCTCTTTTCGTAAATTTTGTTATTTTAAAACTAGATATTTAAGACCCTCAGTGGATTGCAGCGGAAGGAACTTGACTCCTGCGGGAAAATAGAGGGAAATGGGAGACCCCGCAGGCAACGCCGAGGAGACTCCCACCCTCCCCGCAGAAAGCAAGTTCCTGGAGCGGAAAGGAACGGACAACATTTATCATTAAAACAACAATCTTTGTGAAAATAAAATTAGGTGAAGTATTCAATCTTCGCATTTGGAAAGAAGTCGTCAATATACGTCTCCAGAGTTTCTCTTAGATCCGCTTCCTCATCCTTTTGATAAATGTATTTGCCGATTCCATATCTTCCCCATTTGTACCGGCGGTCATCTTCATTCATTTCAAGCTTGGATTTCGGATAGTTTTTTTCAATAACACGCTTGGCTGGTTTAGTAAAACGGTGCTGTATCATTTCGAATGTAATGTCATCACGAGCTTCAGGAGGGAGAAGCTGATCAAGCTTTGAAAATAATTCGTAATATCCTTCACGCCATCCTTCATGAATATATATAGGCGCTACGATAAAACCGAGCGGGTATCCTGCCCCTGCTACTTTGACGGCTGCTTCTAAACGCTTATCAAGCGGTGAGGTGCCAGGTTCAAAATTTTTAATGACATAATCCGCATTGATGCTGAAACGAAAACGAGTTTTCCCTTTATGATCGGCATCCAGCAAATGATCCACATGATGAAACTTCGTAACAAAACGCAAGCGCCCCATGTCCGAATTCCCGAAGAATTCAATCGCTCTTTTTAACGAATGAGTTAAATGATCGATTCCAACAATATCAGACGTACACGAAGCTTCAAACCTTGTGATCTGAGGGTTTCGTTCATCCATATATTCCTGTGCCTGCTGAAAAATTTCTTCTGTATTCACGTATGTCCGGATATAAGGTTTAGAGCCCATTGTTGTCTGCAGATAACAGTAATGACAGTGCCCCATGCAGCCTGTCGCAAGAGGAATGGCATATTCAGCAGATGGTTTGGAAGAATCAAATTTTAGCGTTTTGCGCACCCCTACAACGAGAGTGGATTTTGCATTCCGGTATTTCTGCAGGTCATTCTTTCCGGGAATATTCCGCACCTGATTATGTGAAGTCGTTTCCCTGATTTCAAGACCCATCTTTTCGAATTTTTCTTTCAGCTCCACTCCAAGAGGATATTCAAGCGCCCTCGGCTCAATATAGACAAGCTGCGGCACAAATGGTTTTACCATAACGTCACTTCCTTTTGTTCAAAACGGTATATCCTTAAGGTTTGTTTCGGAAATGGTTCGTATGCTTTTTAAATATTTCCTATACAGAAAAGCGGAGCCGACTGGTCAGACCCGACAGACAGATAAGGATCCGACAGAAAAGGCGCTTTTTGCCTTTACTGGCGGATCCGTTCTGGCCGAGGGGCTAGGAGGTGGAGCTAGACACCACGAAAAGCGGAGGTCGTGTATGATTCCACAAAACCATGATTCAGCCTGAAAATTGTACTCAAAGACCATCTATGATTCCACATAACCATGATTCAGCGTGGAATGTGTACTCAAAGACCATCTATGATTCCACATAATCATGATTGAAAGTGAAAAGTGTCCTCAAAGGCCGTATATGATTCCACAAAACATTGATTCAACGTGAAAAATGTCCTTAAAGGCCGTATATGATTCCACAAAACATTGATTCAACGTGAAAAGTGGCCTCAAAGGCCGTATATGATTCCACAAAACATTGATTCAGCGTGAAAAGTGTCCTCAAAGGCCGTATATGATTCCACAAAACATTGATTCAGCGTGAAAAGTGGCCTCAAAGACCATCTATGATTCCACAAAACCATGATCCAGTGTGAAAAGTAAGGATCGGTCTGATATATTGTCCAGAAATATCTCAAAACACGGTCATGATCAAAAACCTCCGCAGCCTGGGTGGCTGCGGAGGTTAACTACTCATACTGCTCATAATCAAATAACTTATTATACATAACTTCCGCCTCTGAGTAAGACGGAAATATAGCGTCTTCTTCATCTAATAAATGATAGGAATCATGAATAAACAAAGCTTTTTGCCCTGGCTCTGTCGGATGATCGACCACTTCAGCTTCCTGGATATTAGCTACATTTGCAGCATGAGGATTGCGGTAGATGACATACACCTTGTCCCCTGCATTTACATCTTTCTTTTCCACTTTGCATCACCTTTCTTTTGCGCTTGATGACGTTAGTTTCACCTTTTTAGTGAATGTGATACTGGAAAAGTGATCAGGACGGCTGTTCCTTTACCTTTTTGGCTTGTGATCGTTAAGTTCCCCTTATGCTGGCGGATGATTTTTTCCGTTATGACAAGGCCTAAGCCTGTTCCTTTTTCTTTTGTGGTAAAGAAAGGTTTTGTTACTTGGCTGATCATATCTTCTGGAATGCCTGGCCCTTGGTCTGTGATGGTTATTTTAACATCAACATGATCAGCATAAGCATCTACAGCAATCTTTCCGCCTTCAGACATGGCATCAAATGCATTTTTCAGCAGATTGATCAACACCTGCTTCAGCTGATTTTCATCTCCTTTAACGGGAGGGAGTTCCCCATTGCACCTGAACTCAATGCCAACATTTTTCAGCGCGCTTTCGGTAGCGAAAAAGCGGATCATGGAATCAATCAGCTTTCTCATATTTATTTCTTTCTCATGAACGGCCTGCGGTTTTGAAAGGATCAGGAATTCGCTGACTATACTGTTCATGCGCTTCAGTTCTTCCAGCATGATTTTTGTATAATGCGGGTCTATGATTTCCTTTTTTTCATCCATCATTTGAAGAAAGCCTTGAATGACGGTAAGGGGATTTCTGATTTCATGTGCAACTCCAGCAGCCATCTGACCTGCTACTTTAAGCTTTTCCTGCTGAAACAGCGCAACCTCTTCCGCTTTTTTTTCGGTCACATCCCGAATCATTTCACAAAAAGCGATCAATTGGTTTTCATGGCTGTACAGCGGAGTTGTTGTTACTTCCACTTCTATTGCAGAGCCTGATTTTGTCTTGTCACTTCGGGAAGAAACTCCTGATTGGCTGCCGGACGGATAGGGATATTTGCGCCCGATAATTTCCCTTTCACTCCAGCCGTAAAGCTTCAAGAACGCCGGATTAACTCCTCTGACGGTGTGATCAGGCTCTATTATGGCAATGGCATCATGGCTTTGAGAAAAAATCAGGTCAAATTTGGCTTCTGTTGCCCTTAGGGTTTGTGAGATTATCTCATTTTGCCGCTGAACCTTCCCCCATAGAAAATTGATAAACTTAATATAGTAGCAAAGGATAACGACAATAATAATGGCAAAGAAGACGTAATACATGACGTCAATTCTCTCGAAGGAGGTCGAAATAATTTCGTAGCTGCCGAGAAAAAAGTAAAACTGGCTGCATATTGTTATGAATCCTGTTATAACCACGTAGGTCATTTTCTGAAAAACAGCACTGAAAATAACGGGGAACAGCAAGAAGATGAAATTGACGATATATGGATCTGTGTAATTTAAAACAAATAAATAACAGTAAATAAGAGCAAGCGAGCTCCAAACAAAAAAAGAATCCTTCTTTATGAATCTAAGGATGAGTGTATAGCACAATAGAATAACTGCAAAAACAAAGACGATTGGATAATATTTTAAACTTTTCTCAATAAATAAAATAAATAGAGCGTCCAGGATAAAGATAATCCACATAGACTGCAGCAGCAGCTTTTTCCGGACAACTTGATTTTCGTTCCGTTCCAAAAAAATCTTCCCCATTCTTTCTGCATTCGAGACTATTTTACCACAGAAGGGTAAAACATGTGAAAACATTGTTGATATCCATATTTGCGAGCGGGGAAAAAGTCCTTTTTCCATAAAAAAAGACCTGCATATGCAGGTCTTTTCTCACTTAAAGATTGAACTTCGTTTTTACAAACTCAACAACTTCTTCTGTTGTGCTCATAGAAAGAATTTCTTCTTTGAAGCTTGCTGCTTCTTCTTTTGAAAGGTTTTTAATAAGTGAACGTGCTGGGAGGATCGATGTAGCACTCATAGAGAACTCATCAAGTCCTAAACCAAGAAGAACTGGAATCGCAAGCGGATCGCCAGCCATTTCTCCGCACATTCCTACCCATTTGCCTTCTTTGTGAGCTGCTTCAATTACAAGCGTCACAAGACGAAGAATAGCAGGATTATATGGCTGGTACAGGTATGATACGCGTTCGTTCATACGGTCAGCAGCCATTGTGTATTGAATGAGGTCATTTGTTCCGATGCTGAAGAAATCAACATCTTTAGCAAATTGATCTGCAAGAACGGCAGTTGAAGGAATTTCAACCATCATTCCAATTTCAATGTTCTCTGAAACTTCAGCGCCTTCACTTACAAGCTTCGCTTTTTCTTCTAAAAGAATCGCTTTAGCCTGTCTGAACTCGTCCACAACCGCAATCATCGGGAACATGATTTTCAAGTTGCCGAATGTGCTGGCACGAAGCAATGCACGCAATTGAGTGCGGAAGATTTCCTGCTCTTCTAAGCAAAGACGGATCGCACGGAAACCAAGGAATGGATTCATTTCTTTCGGAAGATTCAAGTAAGGAAGCTCTTTGTCTCCGCCAATGTCAAGGGTGCGGACAACAACAGGCTTGCCTTCCATGCGCTCAAGCACAGCTTTGTATGCTTCGAACTGCTCATCTTCTGTCGGAAGCTGATCACGGCCCATGTAAAGGAATTCAGTACGGTAAAGACCAACTGCTTCTCCGCCGTTCTCAAGAACGCCGCGAACATCGTCAGGCGTGCCGATATTGGCTGCAAGCTCAACATGCTGTCCGTCTTTCGTTACCGTTTCTTCATTTACAAGCTTCGCCCACTCCGCTTTTTGCACTTCGTATTGAGCTTTTTTCTTTTCAAAACCTGCAATAACATCCTCAGAAGGATTGACGATTACATCTCCATCGATTCCATCAACGATGACGATGTCGCCATTTTTGATGTCGGATGTAGCTGTTTTCGTTCCTACTACAGCAGGAATTTCCATTGAACGCGCCATGATCGCTGAATGTGATGTTCTGCCGCCGATATCAGTTGTAAAACCTAATACATACTGACGATTCAGCTGAGCCGTATCAGAAGGTGTTAAATCTTCTGCAACGATGATCACTTCTTCAGAAATCATGCTCGGGTTTGGAATTTCAACGCCAAGCAAATGTCCAATCACGCGTTTTGTTACGTCACGGATATCAGCTGCACGTTCTTTCATATATTCGTTGTCCATAGACTCGAACATACTTACAAACATATCAGCTGTTTCTTTCATTGCAAATTCAGCGTTAACTGCTTCGCTGCTGATTTTATCTTTAACCGGATTAAGCAGTTCTGGATCGCTTAAAACTAAGATATGAGCTTCAAAAATTTCAGCTTTGTCTGCACCTAATTCTCTGAATGCATGCTCTTTAATTTTTTCAAGCTCTGATTTTGATTTTTGGATGGCTTCATCAAAACGAAGGACTTCAGCAGGTTTATCTGCCACTTCTTTTTTTGATACTGTAAGATCTGGTTCTTCTAAGCGGTAAGCTTTTGCAATCGCGATCCCAGCTGAAGCTCCAATCCCTCTTAATTCGAGCATTATTCGCCTAAGCCTTCTTTTTTCATTGTTTCTTCAAGAGCTGCGATTGCATCGTTTTCGTCTGAACCAGCTGCAGAAATCGTGATTTCTGAATCTTTAGCGATACCTAAAGACATAACGCCCATGATTGATTTCAAGTTAACTGTTTTACCGTTATATGCTAAGTTCACATCTGCATCAAACTTGCTTGCTGTTTGAACAAGCACTGTAGCCGGACGTGCGTGGATTCCTGATTCTGCTGTTACTTTAAATGTTTTCTCTGCCATAATTAATCAATCTCCTTCATATTTAAATAAAGCTAGTACACAATACCTTATCATAACAGCCGCATCACATGATTGACAAGTGATGCGACTCCATTCCTTTTATTTTTCTATAGAAATGATATGCTCTTCTCCTGCTTTAACGCTGCCGGAAGATTTAATCACGATTGATTCGCCTTCGTTTAAGTTAGTGAAGACAATCGGCGTCATGATAGATGGAGCATTAGCTTTAACGAAATCTAAGTTCACTTGAAGCAGTTTTTGTCCTTTAGTGACAATGTCACCTTCTTTAACAAACGCTTCGAAGCCTTCCCCTTTAAGGTTTACAGTATCAATTCCAACATGAATCAAGATCTCGTTGCCGCTTTCTGATTCAAGGCCGATTGCATGCTTAGTAGGGAAAACATTTAAGATTTTGCCGTCTACTGGTGAAACGATCGTGCCGTCTGTTGGCGTGATTGCAATTCCGTCACCCATCATTTTTCCTGAGAACACTTGATCAGGCACTTCTGTGATTGGGTGAATGTCACCTGTTAATGGAGAAACGAACGAAAAGTCGCTTACTTCGTTTTTAATAGGTTCAGCAACAACGTCTTCGACTTGCTCCTGCACTTCTTTTTCAGCTGAAACAGGTTTCGCAGGACGAGGCGTTTTGCCTGACATAACGTCTTGAATTTGTGATTTTAAGTTATCAGATTTAGGTCCGTAGATAGCCTGAATGTTGTTTCCAACTTCAAGGACACCTGCTGCTCCTAAACGTTTCAAACGGTTTTTATCAACTGCTTTTACATCATTAACTGTTACACGCAGACGAGTGATACATGCGTCAAGGTGTTTGATGTTTGAGCTTCCGCCAAGTGATTCAAGGATGTTATATGGAAGATCTCCTGCACTTTCAGAAACTTTATTATCATCTTCTTCCTGTGCATCTTCGCGTCCAGGTGTTTTAAGGTTGAACTTGCGGATGGCAAAACGGAATCCGAAGTAATAAATCAGTGAGAATACTAAACCTACCGGAATAACAAGCCACCAGTCTGTTCTGTTAGGAAGGATACCGAACAGGAAGTAGTCAATGACCCCGCCTGAGAACGTCATCCCGATTTTGACATTCAGCAATTGCATGGTCATAAATGAAAGTCCTGCAAACACTGCATGGATGGCAAATAGAATTGGTGCTACGAATAAGAATGAGAATTCAAGCGGCTCTGTAATCCCTGTTAAGAAAGATGTTAAAGCAGCTGAACCCATGATGCCTGCAACAAATTTTTTGTTTTCAGGTCTCGCTTCATGATAAATCGCAAGAGCAGCAGCAGGAAGACCGAACATCATGAACGGGAATTTACCTGTCATAAATGTACCTGCCGTTAATTCTGCGCCGTCTTTAATTTGAGCCATGAAAATACGCTGATCTCCGCGGACAATTTCTCCTGCTTGAGTTGTGTAGTTTCCAAACTCATACCAGAAAGGTGAGTAGAAAATATGATGAAGACCAAAAGGAATTAATGAACGTTCAATTAAACCGAAAATGAACGCTGCCAATGTTTTATTGGATTCAAGCAGCCCTGTTGAGAATGCGTTTAATCCATTTTGTACTGGCGGCCAGACAAACAGCATGATTAACCCTAAAGCTACAGCAGAAACAGCTGTCATAATTGGAACGAAACGCTTTCCTGCAAAGAAACCTAAGTATTGCGGCAATTCAATTTTAAAGAATTTGTTATACATGTATGCTCCGAGAACCCCGACGATAATACCGCCAAAGACTCCGGTCTGCAAGGTCGGCATGCCGAGGACTCTCGCGTATTCAGGATGAAGCTGCTGGAAGAATTGTGCAAGCTCTACAGCATCGCTTGGAATTTTTCCTGTTTGAAGCAATACAGCACTCATTGTTGCATTCATGATTAAGTATCCGATGATCGCTGCAAGACCTGCAACTCCATCTCCATTGGCAAGGCCAATTGCTACGCCGACTGCAAAAAGAAGCGGCAGATTTGCAAAAACAATGTCCCCTGATGATTCCATTACTTTTGCGATCAGCTGTACAATTTCATTTGTTAAGAATGGCACTTTTGATGTAAGCTCCGGATTTTGCATGGCATTACCGAATGCAAGCAGGATACCTGCAGCAGGCAAAATCGCTACTGGAAGCATAAGAGCTTTACCAATTTTTTGGAGTACTCCAAATAAATTTTTAAACATGTGTATGACCTCCTTGTAAAAATAGTTTGTGTAAGCAGCAAGCAAAAAAAACATGAAAGCAAATTACAAGCGTTTACATTTCTCACCTAAAAAGAACAACAAAAAAAGCATGGTGCAACAAGGACGACCGCGCACAAAGGGTATATTCCCCCTAATTGCCGGTTTCAACACGTACTTGTTCACTCATGCCTGATCGTATCAGTAACACGTAAGGTACTTTTCTCATTAAGTTTTGTTTGTTAAACGGTATAAATGCAAGGTAAGATAAACAGCCTCAGCTTCATAGACTGGTTTTTTCAGAAATTGCTGCATCACTTTTATCATTTTCCAAGATGTATTGTAGCATAGCGGATATTCTTTTTTCAACAATAAAGTGAATTTTTCTGGTTCTTCAACTGTTTCACCGGAAAGAACCCTTTCAATCGTGTATCTTAAGTGGCGGACAAGCCGCAAATAATTGACGCTGTCATGATTCACTTTTATCTTCATTGAATCTTCAATGACACCTACCAGCTGATTAATCAGCTGTGAAAACTGATTGACATCTGCTATCGGCTTATTCGTGATCGCGCTGTGAATATGAAGGGCAATAAACCCTATTTCCCCTTCCGGCAAGTTCACCTTAAGCCTGTCATTAATCATATCAATAACTTCTTCAGCAATTAAAAATTCATTAGGATAAAGCGTTTTTGTTTCAATCAGAAACGGATTTTTAATGTCCATCCCTTTTTGAAGCCTTTTAATCGCAAATGTAATATGATCAATCAGCGCAATATGAATATGTTCATTTAATGGCAGTTCTACCCGCTCGGCAATAAAATGGATGACATCACTGACAACCTCAATCATGTCTTCATCGACAAAAGGAAGGAGCATTTTAAATTGTTCCTGCTCTTTTTGATTCGTAAGAACAAACATTTTCTCATACGAATCCTCCTGCATCATGTCTCCGCGTTTCTTCCCGAACCCTATGCCCTTTCCAATCAGAACAACCTCTTCATATGTATCATGATCGGCAATAAGTACATTATTATTTAAAACCTTTTTTATTGTAAAGGACTCCTTCACGAAATCCTCAGCTCCTTTTATCTCTCAATGCTTCATATCGTACATAATAGCATGCGATTACGTCAACTGCGAAATACTCAAGCTTGGATCCTAAAGGAAGAAATAGATCCAATTTCTGCTAACGATGCAAATTTATTTGGCGGGCTTTTTGCAAGGCTGTTTTAGCATAGATTGTTGGTTTTGACTATGAATGATGGCCGTTACTTTCCGCTGCAGGAACTTGCTTTCCGCGGGGAGCATGGGAGCCTCCTCGGCTTTGCCTGTGGGGTCTCCCATTTTGCTCTATTTCCCGCAGGAGTCAAGTTCCTTCCGCTGCAATCCACTAAAGGTTTTTAACATTTAATCCAATAGCAACAATATTTATAGAGCCAATAAATAAAAGATTTATTGATCTTCTGGCACATATTCGGTCGTCTCAAACTTTTTTTTATCTCCTACAAAAAAGTAAGCTTCTCCGTCTTTGCCGGTTTCATCCCCGCTTGAGGCCCCGTGAATCATTTTTCCCGGTGAAAGCTCTTTTCGTTCCCCTTTTTCATCGACGTAAAAATAGTTTGTGGCAGCCCAGCCATCGTGGATATTTTTTTCGTTAACAGATGTCTCTCCTTCTTTATTCACTTTGTACTCTTTCTTTTCCTCTGCAGAAGGATCGTTATGAACCGTAACCCACCCTGTATAACCTTCCGGGATTAAGAATGTGCGCTGAGACTCATCCTGCTGTTTTGGGCACCCCGCAAGGAAAAAAGCAGCTGTTAAAATCATCACAAATCTTTTCATCTTACTTCCTCCCAATGAATGAATTATTCGTTAGCATCAACTAATGTTCTGATTCTATCCCTTCATGATTCAAGCTTGTAATTTATACCAGATGTTGACTGTTTCTAATTGGGGAAAGTAAGTGTGAGGTGTTGATATGAAGCTAAAAAAAGTATGTATCTGTCTCCTGATTTTTTTTCTTTATTTGCCTATTCATGAAGGAAGTGCACAAGCTAAGGCCGTCAAAGTAATTGACGTTGAAACAGGCGACGTGGTGAAAGATCTTCCTTCTTCCGCTTATTTTACGAATGAACTGAAAATGGCCATTCAGTCAATGAAGGGAATTACAGTAAAAGTGAATCCCCTGCCAAAGAAAGGGTATTTGATTTTAATTCAGCCTTCAGAATCACTTAAAGTGAAAAACAAATGGTATGACGGAATCGTCTCTGAAGGTATGATTGTCTACAGCAAAGAGGATTCTCCGAGACTCATTTTGTTTACAGATGAAAACAAGCCGTTATTTTTTGAAATATCATACGATCCTAAAAATCTGATTCAGACACTTGGTATTCAGTAGGGGCTTTACCGGACTATCGGGCTTCGCTTTTCACGGGCGAGGCCTGATTAGATTTCTTCAACCCCAAACTGCACCAGACGAATCAATTGCACCGTCTGGGATCTAACCCTATAATGAGACAAGTCAGGGGAACCCCCCGCAGAGAGATTCATCAAGGAGGAGATCAGAAATGATAAAACTATTTGTAAGTGATCTTGATGGAACATTATTAAGCTTCGAAAAAAAAGTGACGGAGCAGGATATTTCCGCTCTTAAAGAATTAAAGAAAAATGGCGTGGATGTATGTTTAGCTTCCGGAAGAATGGATGTGGAGATTGGAGAAATTTTGACGATGGTCGGGGAAAAGTATCATCGAATCAGTCAAAATGGAGCTTTCATCAATACAGATCAAGATGAATCGCTGCATGCGCTCACCTTTGAAAATGTGATTGCTAAAGAAGTGTTTGAACAAGTCCGTTCTACAGACTTAATCACCATTATCGCGGATTACAGCAAAAATTATACAGAACGCCGTGATGAAGTCATCACGGGCATTGAATCGAGAATGTTCTCTCCAATTGAAGAGAACGTCAATCTCCTTCATGCTCTTGGCCAAGATGTCAAAGCATCTAAAATTTCTATTTTAGGTGAATATGAAGCCATTTCTGAGCTGCAGAAAACATTGCAGGAACGTCATCCTGATACAATAGAGACCTACATATCCGATAAGCAGTGCCTGGATGTCATGCCTAAAAACATAAGCAAGGGAAACGCACTTATGATGCTAATTGAACACCTCGGAATAAAGCCCGAAGAGGTTGCCTGCATTGGCGACTCATTTAATGATATTCCCATGTTCAATATGACCCCTCACAGTTTTGCCATGGAAGATGCTCTCCCAGAAGTGAAAAAGGAAGCCGCATATACTGCCTCCTCTGTAGGGGAAGCCATTAAGAAAGTTATAGAAATGAACAAAAAGCAGCTGCAGATAAAAGCTTAATAAAAGACAGAACAAAAAGGGCGATCAAGTCGCCCTTTTTCTGTTTTATCCTATACAGCTTTGCTGCCTGATAAATACATATTTGAAAATTCCTCTGCAGGAATCGGTCTTCCGCCAAGGTATCCCTGAAATTCAAGGCAACCTAATTTTGCAAGAAGATCCTTTTGTGTTTTCGTTTCAACACCTTCAGCAATCACTTTCAGTTCAAGGTGATTCGCCATCGAAATGATCATAGAGACGATCGCTTCGTTTCCATTATGCTGTTCCATTTCTCTTATAAACGATTGGTCGATTTTCAGCCTGTCGATGCTGAGCTTCTGCAAATAACTCAGAGAGCTGTAGCCCGTTCCAAAATCATCCATGCTTATCTCAATTCCCCTGCTCCTCAGCATAGATAATTTCTTGTTCGCCTCAAGCTCATTATCCATCATAGCGGTTTCTGTGATTTCAAGCTCAAGACTTGAAGCATGAATTTGATAAGAAGACAGAATCTCATCAATGGTTTGAATCAAGTCATCCTGGTAGAGATGGAGGTGTGAGATATTAATTGAAACCCGGCCGAAATTCAGGTTCTCACTTTCCCATGTCTGTACATGGCTTGCAACTTCACCAAGGACAAAACGTTCCAGCTCAAAAATCAAACCTGTCTCTTCCGCAATCGGAATAAAAGTAGCTGGTGATATAAAACCAAGCTCGGCATGCTTCCATCTGACCAAAGCCTCTGCACCAATGACCGTAGCTAGGTTTTCTTTGAACTTCGGCTGAAAATAAACGCTGAGTTCTTTATATTGAAGAGCTTTGCGCAATTCATTTTCAATCCTTATTTTTTCAATTAATTTATCATTCATTTCGGGCTTATAGATGCCGAAACTGTTCGAACCGTTCATTTTTACATCGTACATTGCAATATCCGCGAATTTCATCAGCATTTCAGCGTCAGTGCTGTGTGAAGGATAATGGGCGATTCCAATGCTTGCGGTAACTAAACAGTCATTTTCCCTGATCTTCATCGGCAAGCGGAAATGATGAACAATATCATTTGCCGTTTCATTTGCTGCCTCATAATCATCAGAAAGCAAAATAATGCTGAACTCATCACCGCCAAGTCTTGAAAGAATGGACTTTTCGGGGAGAACGGATGTAAGTCTTTCTGCTATCTTTACAAGCACCAGGTCACCGAAAGCATGCCCAAATAAATCATTAAGCCGTTTGAAGCGGTCAAAATCCAGATTTAATATAGCAAAGGCCTGATTTTCTGCCTTTAAATCTGAAAGCTTCTGAATAAAGAACCTGCGATTTGGAAGTCCTGTCAGCTCATCATGAAAGGCCAGATAATTGATGCGGTTCTGAGCTTTTTTGCTTTCAGTGACGTCTTTTACAACGCCATATACTCCTACAACTTTATGATTAACAACTTGCCTTACTGCTGTAATTAAAACATCAAGTGTTTCTCCATTTTTACTCTGCAGGGAAACAGACAGTTCATTTTCACTGAAGTCCCCTTTAACAATTTCAGAAAAGTAAAATAAAGCTTTTTGATGATCCGCTTCTCTTATTAAAGTCAGAAAACTTAGTCCGATCATATTCTTTTCCGGCAGCTGGGTCATGGCTGCGGCTACTTTGTTGACGGAAGTAATGACTCCATGCAGGTCAGTTGATATCACTCCATCAGGACTGTGATGAAACAATGAGCGAAACCTCTCTTCCTTTTCATTAATCCGCTCAGACTGTTCATTCATCATTGTATGGCTGTACAGGTCAGGAATAAATGTAAGAATAAGGTTCAATAAAAAGACAAATAGAAAAGGAAGCAAATAGTGATACGGTCCGTCATCTGCAAGCTGATAGTCTATAACTGAAGTCATGATCACATATGGAATACCTGCAAGTGATACTCCCCCAATGATGCTTCCTGCTGTCCGGTAGTATTTCGCCCGGCGATGATTAATCAAACCGTCCTCTAAAGCGATTAATAATAGTCTTAGCGCAGAAAAACTGAATGCCGCAGACAAAAGCGAAGCAAAGAAAATCAGCAGCGGCTTCACTTCAATCTGACCGTGAAATAATAGTGCATAGCCGATAAAATCAACCAAAATAATTCCAAGAGACATACTGCATCCCGTTATAAAATAGCCTTTTGAGCTCATTGATGGGATGCCTCCAGTTCTTATGGAGAAAAAAGCAACAGCACTGCAAACTGCATAGCTAACCAGAAAGTAAAGGAAAGGCTGCTGAAGCGTTATTTCCAAATGAACGGACCAAATGGCAAGCAGGTGAGTCAGCCAAAACAAGAAACCAAGGGTTAAACTGAGGACTCCTATGAGTGTGGGCTGTTTATCTTGAGTTTTACGACTGTATATAGTTGTGAACACCGGCGTCAGGTGATAACTGATAACCGATTGAACGAGAACAAGGAACATTAAAAACAAATCTGCATTCAAGTTAAACAATCAAAACTCCCCCTTATCTCTTATATCGAACAAAATTAAAGATGTTGAAGGGGGAATTCACTATTTTTTCAAAAAAACTTTCTTCTGCAAAAAATAGCAAAATATAGGTTTAAAAATTGTATGTTTGATGCAAACTATCCAACGAAAGGAAAATTCACTTGAAAGGAGGAATGAGCGATGAACAAGAACAACCAAAACAACAAGCAGCAAAACATGCAACAGCAGCAGCAAAATCAACAACAGCAAAACCAGCAAGCTGATACTGAGTTCTCTCAAGAAATGAATCAGCAAAAAGCTAACAAAAAACAAAAATAAGTTTACATACATGTAAGCTGCAGAAAGACGGTTCTTATGACCGTCTTTTTCTCTTTTATATCTTTGAAACGTTTTGTAAAAAATCAGCTTTAGGACGGGAATTCCCCTGTCATTTTATGATATACTATTTACGTAAAGCTGCAGATGATGCCACATCTACAGCCAAAGCAGTCAAACAGCACTCGAACGGATCAGCTTAATACACAAACGATTTACTGTGACCTCTTGAGATGCAGAGGTCTATTTTTTTTGCCCAAAACCGAGCACTGCCACAATTAACGTAGCAAAAGAAACCATTACAACTAAACTTTCAAAGATTGTCACATGTCATCCCCCCTTTCCTAGGGGTTCAAACTGATCCATTAAAGATTGGCCTGCCAGTCCATTATATCATTAATCGAACAAAACAGGAACATACGTTTGTATTTTGAGTCAAATCTCCTAATTGATGCGGTATTTTTCAAGTAAAAAAAAGAACACACTGAGTGTTCTCTAAACAGATTCCGCACCCACAAATGCAGTTCCTGCAGCGGAAAGGAACGGACCGGAAACAACAATTTTTGCCAAACTTTCTGGGCAGCCCCTTTATTTTGTCTATCTTAATCATGATCTAAAAAAACAGGAATGAAAGACAAACCATTTTCTTTTCTTGCAATTTTAGCATCTTCTGCATTTAAAGCCTGAATTTCACTAAGAATACCAGATGTTTCTGATATGGAAACTTCTATAACCTTTGAATTTTCATGATTTTTCACTTTTCCTATTACAGTTCTATCAATTGAAAATTCTTTTGGATATTTTTCAAGATATAAATCCATTTCTTTCATTTCATCATTCGACAGCGGTTCTGCTGTAAATCCATTTTCAGCTAACAATGCATCTATTTTTGTTTTTTCATTCCCTTTAGTTTGTTTTTCTATAGTTTCACTTTTATTTAATGGGATTTTCAGATCATTACCAACTTCAAGAATGCAGTCTTGGCGATTCTTAACCGGACCAAAGATCAATATATATTCGTCCTTTGCTCCTTCTACTTCACCCTTACTAAAAATCGGCTCCACTTTTTCGCCAGCTGATTTCAAAAATACACCAGATTTTTTATTGTCCACAATGTAACCGTATTTTTCATCTATTTTCCTTGCATGAAGAATTTTTTGTTCTAATTTACTCATTACCCTGTATTGCATTCCACTTTCATCTGTTTGGAGTTTCGTGTCAGATCCAGTAACAACCACTCTTGTTTCCAGCGCCGAAAACTCTACCTTTTTAATCTTGTATGTTTCTCTTTCGAAAGAGAAATTTTTGTTTATTTCTACTGTTTTTCTTTTTGATATGGCAGATTTATCGAGTGTGAAACTAAGTGGCCAAATCGTATGAACTGTACTAGCCTCATTACCATCATAGATTGTCAAGTTTTCAATTTCTAAACGAATGTCCTGACCTTCATATTCTTTGATTGATTCAAAAGATTCGGCCTCAGCCACTTTGTTTTCCTTACTATCGTAATACCTGCTTCCCCACCCTACATTATTTAATTTTTTTCGTTCATTTCCCACAATCAGGTTGATTGAAGTATCGCCTTCAAAAATATCTAGATAATAGTTCTTTAAATTTGTTTTTTCACTTTGATAGGTCAGTAACAGTTTTGTCTCCTTATCATCCGTCACCACCATTTCAAAATGCACTAGTATATCTTGTTTCTTATCATAAAATGTTTGATCAAGAGCTTGACCATACCCCTGGTTAATTGCAGTCCTAACACCAATATCATCAATATGTTTACTCGAAAATAGTTTATCATAAACCTCTTGAATAACTGCTAATGCGGGTGTAAACATTAATGTCGATACAATAATCAAGCACACTACAAAAGCTAATGAAATTTTTTTGTAAGGAGTACTTTTTTTATAGGTGCTGACATTTGTCTTTTTGCGATGTGTTGATAAAATAGAGTATTTATTTCGCTCATTAGATTCCAACTTTTCAATATCAGCTAAAATTCGGTTTTTTAGTTCTTGTTTTTTTGTTTTATCCCACATTAAATCGGAATTCAGCTTTTTTAAGGGATTATCAAACTCAGTATTTTCGTATTGCTTCTTCATTTAAAAACCCCTCCTTAATTAATTGTTTCTTTAGAACCGGCATCGCCCTGAAAAGTGTTGATTTAACCTTACTTTCAGACCAGCTCAAAATCTTTGCGGTATCCTCTATAGAAAAACCCTTGATCTTTCTTAAAACGATCACTTTCCTATATGTATCTTTGATTTCACCTAATGCTTTATAAAGTTCATATGAGTTCTCTTTTATATTTATAATTTCCTCAGGCAATGGAGTATTGTCTTTTTGTGAAATAAATAATTCTTTAAAAAACATACTGGGCTTGCGCTTTCTTAAAAAATCAACCGATAGATTGTGAGCTATGCTGAATAACCATGTTTTTTCACTAGAATGATGTTTAAAAGAATCGTAATACATATATGCTTTAACAAACGTATCGTGAGTCAAATCTTCTGCTTGTTGATAATCTTTAACCAACAATAAAATAAACGTTAAAACTGATTTACTGTGTTGGTCATACCAATCAGCAATTTCTTCTTTTCTGTGCTCCGACAAATTTATCCCCCCCATTTCTTGATGTTCAATACTTAGACGTATTAATAAATCAAAAGTTGTGTTTTAAATTTGTTTTTTTAAATCATTGAAAATCTCCTAAATATAAATTTTTTCTTCCGATCTTTAGAGGTCCTTAGTTGAACAAGATCCTGAATTACTATTTAATCCTCTGGACCGTTCCCAAAACAAAAACCCTTGAATGCAAGGGTTTTTGTTTGTGCATTTTTATAGGGTTTATAGGATTTTATATAAGTTTGATTTGTCAGTGTTTCCGGCTGATGAGTAAGCTTAACGGGTGCATAAAAAAGAGGAAGTTTATGCAGTGTTTTGTTTCGATAAAGGGTTCTTTAGTTAAATATTAATATCCGGTTCCATTTGTCAATCATTTATTCCGTTAGAATTGATGCCATTTAGACTTATAACTTCGCCTGGCCAGACTTATCTTTTTCAAGATAAGCCCCTTTAATGGAAGTACTTAAAATCACTGATAGTATTCATTTTAAAAAGTTTTGAAATCAACATCATTAATAAATATCCTATGCAGCCTCCAATAAAATTCAAGATTAAGTCATCTACATCAAATGATCTGCCCCTAACTATACCGATATAACCAAAAATAAGTTGAGAAGATTCAATAACAAATGTAGTAAGAAAGATTAAAAGCATTACATTAAAAGTTTTTGTCTTCCAAATGAATAAGTAAATTCCTAATGGTACTAGCAAAATCACATTCAACATCGATAATTTAACTGAGTTCCAAAAAAACCAATCAAATCCATTTGAACGATAATGAGAAAGCCAGTCCTCTATAAAATAGAACGGAACCAGCTGCACTAACGGATTATTGTCATTTTGAGGTGGAAACACTATACCATCAGTTGTTACTTGTATTACATTAAATAAATAAAATATAAAGCTATAACGAATTGCTCTTTTCAAAAGGTTTTTTGACTTATATTTAATACAGTCTACAACTATAAAACCTATTAAAAGAAATGTTCCAAAGATAACAACATTATAGTATGTATACAATGGATTCTGCTCCTTATAGCGTTATATTATTTCCAATTATTTCAAATAACGAGTAATATTTCAATGTTTTTTGTACAAAAAAAAGAACTTATCTTTTCTGGATAAGCCCCAATTGTAGAATACTTGTGGGTTACTTCTCCACAGGCACTAATATTTAGTGTTATTTACAGTTTCCCTCTCAAAACGGAACCCCATAGTATTCTTTTTATTGTGTTTTGATCCGGTTTTGATCCACTGTATTACAGGCTATTTTCATTTTTGCCAAAGTGCCTTTGAGGGTTTCTTCATGATTGCATTGATCATTCAGATACATTTCTGATAAATCATAGACAGATCTCGATAGCAGCTCGACGACATTTTTTAAGGAATGAGCATCCGGGGAGTATTCATCATGCAGCACTTTACGGACGATATCATCACTGAACTCTTTGATTTTTAAGACTTTTTCCTTCTCAGGCATTTTGAAATCCTCCTTTTTTTATCATATATAATACATTCGCCAATTCAGGTCAGATCCCCTTTGTATGATTCTGTCGAGACATCGATCTTTTAAATAGAAAAATGACTTCCAGCCGGAAGCCATTTTGAATGATTATTTTTAATCAAGATGGTTCAATATGAACATGAACATGAGAAATGCGATGTTCTTTCTCCATTCTTTTTTCCACTTCATCTGTAATTTCGTGGCTTTCGGTTACGTTCAGTCCGGCATGAACTTCAATAACGACATCCACAAGAACACTGCTTCCCAAGTAGCGTGCTTTAATATCCTTGATTCTGTCTACTCCCGGAGTTGATTCTACTGTTGCTTTAAAGTTCAGCAGCTTCTGATCATCAAAACCGTCTGTCAGGGAATGAGCCGTTTCTTTAAAAATATCCCATGCCGTTTTACAGATAATGAAACCGATTGTGATGGCTGTAATCGTGTCAAACCATGCAACGCCAAATTGAGACGCGACAATACCCGCAAAAGCTCCAACGCTTACAAGTGCATCTGAACGGTTGTCGTGTGCTGCTGCGATCAGTGCTTTTGAATTGATCTTTTTCGCCAATGATTTATTGTAGCGGTAAACTCCATACATGATGATGGCACTGATGATGGCTGCCCATGCGGTGATTAAATTGGGTGATTCTGTTTTGGGCTCTATGATGGATTTAAATCCTTCGAACAAAACCTGAATCCCGACAGACATGATTATAAATGAAGCAACCAGTGCCGCAATTGCCTCTGCTTTAAAATGTCCGTATGGATGATCATGGTCAGGCGGCTTTTGGGAAATTTTCAAGCCGACTAAAACGGCTGCCGATGCAATCACATCTGTCCCGTTATTCAGGCCGTCTGCCAGCAGGGCCTGAGAAGAGTACGCATAGCCGATGCCAAGCTTTGCTGCAGCAAGAAGGACGTAAGCTCCAATGCTCAGCCAGGCGCCGCGTTCTCCTTTTTTTAAATCCTGATAAACGTCCAATGATTTCACTTCCCCATTTAAAGGATCCAGTTGCATAAGCAGAGAAGCTTTGTTGTCAGTCTACTGATTCCACTGCTTCGGAAGCATTTGAATGGACGTATTTAAAGTGTCCAGTTTGCTTTCAATCCGGTGCAGCAGATAGAGAGTAACCATAATCGGAAAACCGACTTCGCTTATTAATTGAATCCACTGTTCCATAATAGGTTTCCTCCTTTTCCAGTTTTTATGTTGACTATTTGCTTATCCATTTAGTGAGGAAGGGCCAGATCCCGAACAGAGATCTGACCCTCATTACCATTATCCGATTGTCAGGTCGGTTAAATTTCTCTCAACGACACGCGCCCCTTTTTTGCTGATCAAGTCTCCGCCTGGAGATGTGAAAGCATTTGATGCAAGGATTAGGTCCATCACATTTGACACATCACTCTCAACAACCGGTTCTTTTGGAGAATCGATGTTGATTTTCACCTGCTTGCCTTCTTCGTTTAGAAATTGAAGTTCCAGTGTTTTCGCCATTTACATTCCCTCCCTTCTTCTATATTTCCTGTTGGATTAAGCTGTTACCTGATGAGAATCGTTTCGTTCAACATGAGATAGAATCTGGGTTTGCAAATCTGTGATTGCAGAGGCTGCCTGAAGCAGCTGTTCAGCGGTTGCTGTTGTTTTCACGTTGTTGTAATTCTTGTATTTGTAAACCTGCTCTCCCAATTCATCCATGCCCATATCGAATACCAGGCGAAGCTGTGAATCAAGAATGATTGTTTCTGCCATGCTGATCACCTCCTTTCGAATACGTTATACAAGGAAACGGTCACCAAAGTAGCAGATTTCAGAAACTTTTTTTGAGAATGGATAAGCAGTATTAAATTTATAGTATGTTCTGCGGTTTTTTACAAAAAATAACATCAGGTTGATTCGTTCAATGGAAATCACACGAATCCTGATAGGTAGGTATGAATGTGAAAACAAGTAAACTGGAAGTTCTGTTATGGAGCATAGCGTTCCCGGGGTTTGGACAGCTTCTGAACCGTCAGCTGATTAAAGGAATCCTGTTTATCACGCTTGAACTGCTGATTAATACATATAGTCACTTCAATCAGGTCATCATGCTCAGTTTTTTAGGAGAAATTGATGAGGCCGTTCAAACGGTGGAATTCGGATGGCTGATGTTTTATCCGTGCATATACATGTATGCGATGTATGATGCTTATAAAAATGCGGATGGGTCCGAGCCTCCCTTGTCTTTTTTGCCTTTTGCCTTCGGCGCTTATTTTGTAACGGTCGGATTAATGTACTCTCCTAAACTCAAGCTGTTCGGCGTGCTGTTTGGACCAATTTGGCTCCCGATGCTTTCTCTTATTCCAGGATTGCTGACCGGATTTCTTATCCGATTTATTATTTTGAGAATTCAAGCGTTTCGAAAAAGATAAACTCTTTTCTATACGTTTTAAGGCCTGAAATTCGGGTAAATAAAGCTTAGAGGCAATGATTCGGGCACATCTGAGATTCACACTTACTCTAGCTGGCGCGGGCTTGGAACCGCAAGGACGTATGAGAGGCAGGGCTTACGTTGTTTAAGTGTCCCAAGATGGGCTGAATCAAACGAACCTACTCCATTACATACACGACTTAAAATATAAAATTAACTGTGCACATGTGTTCTGTTCAGGCTTCATCAACAGAATCATGTGCTTTTCTCGTTTTGGCTGCTTTAATAACATCAGTCCGCTAGAAGACTGGTGCACTTTGGGAGAGATTGATTTGAAGCATATCCTATTACTCGGCGCCGGCCATGCACACGTTGCTTTTTTAAAAAAACTGGAAACAGAAGAACTGGACTGCAGCATTACTTGTCTCTCTCCATCCTCTTTTCAGTATTATTCCGGCATGTTTTCAGGGTTTACAGAAGGACTGTATGAAAAGGAGGAAATAAGAATAAATATTGAAGAGCTATGCAGCCGGACAGGCGCTTCGTTTTTAAAAGGGGAAGCAGTCAAAATCGATCCTTGCCTAAAGCAAGTAGAAACCAGGGCCGGAAATATTATCCCTTTTGATGTTCTCTCTGTTGATATCGGTTCTCTGACAAAATTCAGCAGCTTATCCGCACATGGGGTGTTTAGTTTAAAACCAACTTATACGGTTCCTGAAAGTATTCAGGAGCTGAGAAGTGCGGCAAATCCCGTCATTATTGGAGGCGGTGCCGCAGGGGTGGAGCTTGCACTTTCAGCTGCTGCATTTCGCAGAAAATATGGACTTCCCTCCAATTTGATCCTTTTGAGCAAGACACGTTTAATGGATTCATATGGAGAAAAGCTTTCCAGTAAAATCTCTCGTATTCTGATTGAAAACGGCATACGCGTCATTGAACATCAGGAGATTTCAAAAGTAGAAGAACATACCATTTGTATGGATGACTTGCATGTTAACTATGACATAGCCCTTGCAGTTACTGGGCCAAAAGCTCATCCTCTTTTAATAGAAAGCGGCATGGAATGTGATGAACATGGTTTTTTACTTGTAAATGCCCAGCTGCAGGTTCCCTATTTTCCATACATTTTCGGAGCAGGTGACTGTGCCACTTTGAAGCAGCATTCGGATCTTCCTAAAAATGGTGTATATGCCATCCGTCAGGCACCCGTTTTATATGAAAATATCAGGAGATTTCTGTCTGAAGATGAGCTGACAGCCTTCCATCCGCAAAAGCGATTTATCAGCATTCTTTCAGCGGGTGATAAAAAGGGATTATTCTTATATGGAGGGTTTTCGTTTTATGGTTCTCTCGCATGGAGAATCAAGCATTGGATTGACAGAAGGTACATGCGGAAAATGGGGAGCTGAGAGAAAATAGTCTGTTATTGGCACGTTCTTTCCTTAGAAACTTCAAACTCATTCAGAACTATAGAATGCCATCAAAAAAAGCATGGAGTTCTCCATGCTTTTTAAGGCTTGACTTTGATCCATTTTTCAGTCAGCTTTGGCAGAATGCCTGAAAACAGTTTTTCTCTCCAATACAGATCAGCCGTTTTTTGCACAGCTGCTGCATGATTCGGATACGGGTAAACCATTTGAGAGAGATCTCCGATTTTTTTCCCGTTTTGTTTTGCAAACACCACAGTCTGCATCCAGTCTCCTGCTCCTTTGCCAATCGCATGTGCCCCGAGGATTGTTCCTCCTGTGTTTGTTATGATCTTTACAAAACCATCTGTTGCGCCGTCCGCAATAAAACGATCGACTTCATTGAGCGGAGCTTTAAATACTTGAATCTCTTTATTTGCTTCTCTTGCCTCTTTCTCTGTCAGTCCCAGATGGAAGACTTCGGGACTTGTGTATGTAACCCAAGGCATATGGTCATATTTCACTTTATTCGGCAATCCCAGAACGGCTTTCTGTACAACGGCTTTGCCTTCCATACCGGCTGCATGCGTGAATAGATAGTTTCCATTCACATCACCGATGGCATAAATATGGGACTGGCTGGTCTGCATCGAGTCGTTCACTTTAATAAAACCTTTCTCATCGCATTCGATTCCAATTTTATTTAAGTTCAGTTTATCAGAATTCGGCTTCCTGCCTGCAGCAAGCAAAATCTCATTTACTTCTAATGTCTTCAGCACACCGTCCTGACTGATCACAAGCTCTTTGCGGTCTTCAAATGCTGAAGCAGATTCAATGCTTGCCTCTGTTAAAATCGTCATCTCTCTCCCCAGCAAATCCGTTGCAAGCTCCCTGATTTCATCATCTTCTTTGGAAAGGAGCATGGATGATCTTTCAATGATGGTAACTTCAGAGCCAAGTCTTGAAAAAGCCTGTGCAAGCTCTACACCGATCGGTCCGCCTCCGATCACAGCTAATTTTTCAGGAAGACGATCCAGATGAAAGACGGTTTGATTCGTTAAAAACCTGGAATCTTTAAGTCCTTCAATATCCGGCACAGCAGGTCTTGATCCTGTAGCAATCACAATCTTTTTCCCCTTAATGACCTGTTCTCCGACTTTTATTTCATGTTTAGTCTGAAAAGCTGCCGTTCCATGGATGACATCGATTCCAAGCTTCGTAAAGCGTTCATCGTCATCATGCTCCTGAATGGCTGCTATCGCTTGATGAACATGATTCATGATCTGCTTCATATCGGTACTGCCGCTCACGGATAATCCGAATGATGCAGCTGTCTGTTTTGCCTCATAAACGTGATTTGCGGCAGAAATCAGCGCCTTTGATGGCACACAGCCAGCGTGAAGGCAGTCACCGCCTAAATTTTTATCTCTTTCTATTAAGGCAACGTGAGCACCAAGACTAGCAGCTCCTGCCGCAACAGTCAGGCCGCCTGCACCTCCGCCAATGACAATCACATCATATTCTTCCATGGTTCTCTCCCCCTATTTCAGTATTTTTTTTGCTTCAAGCAGCCGCTGTAATGCGGTGAATAGTTCAATTGCAAAGAATAAATAGGTAATGAGAATCAGCTGATCGGTAAACAAAATCATCAGCGAAAACAAAATAAATCCTTCCGTTCGCTCGGCAAGTCCTGCCTGATAGTAGAATGATTTGACGCCCTGCTTTTCACTGATTGCTCCAACCGTCAAAAAGATCGTCATGGAAATAATGATGGAAACAGAAAGCAATAGCAGCGGCAATTGCGCCTCAGGGTACGCTAATGCAAGACCGACGATAACACTGATCTCAACGACTCTGTCAAACGTTATATCAAGAACCGTTCCAAAACCGGACGGCTTCGTCAGTCTTGCCATCGTTCCGTCAACAGCATCGAGGTAGCCTGAAAACCATAAAACAAATAAAGCCAAAATCGGCTGTTCCAGATAAATGAACACACCTGAAGCGGATCCGATCATAAAAGCAAGGACAGTTACCTGATTGGCTGATAAGCCAGCGTTTAACAGCTGAACAGCAGACTTTTCAATAATAGGCTGCACATACTTGCGTGCATGAGTATCTAGCATAATGTGTCCTCATTTCCCGTTGTGGATGATCATTTTTTTTAGTTGTTTTTTGAAAAAAAGCGGCACAATGAGCAATAGCAAAAAGATCATGCAGGCTGCAACGATAATCGCGGTGTCGCCTGCAGCCAAACTGGAACCAAGAAATGTAAAGGCGAATGTACCTGGAATAATTCCTATAAAAGTTGCAGACGCAAATGGTATCAGCTTCACCTTAGAAACACCCGCCGAATAGCTGATCAAATCAAAATGGAAAAGAGGAATAAGCCTTAAGATAAGAACATAGAGAAACCCATTCTGCTCAAGCTGGCGTTGCAGAGCAGCCGCTTTATCGTTTTCTTTGGTTTTGAAGAGATCAATCTTTAATTTCCCTGCAGCCAAATAGGCAAGTATCGCTCCAGCCGTTGCACCAATCATCGTGTAGACTGTTCCAAAATATGGCCCGAATGCAAGGCCGCCTGCTATAGAAAGGATCGATGCCGGGAAAAGCACAAGCGGCCTAATTGAATAGAGAGCTATATAGAGCAGCGGTGCCCAAAGACCAAAGGATAGAATCCATTCTTTGATCTGTACCGGTTCTATTTTCAAAAAACGCTGATTAATCCATAACAGCATTAGAACCAGACAAATGACCAAGAGAAGTTTTATTATGGTTTGTTTCTTCATCCTGTCTCTTCCTTCAGCATGTCTTCATCAAAATAGCAAAGCATGTCAGGATCTATTACTTCAATAAATACGGAATCACCAATGTCCGCTTTCAAATCAGAATGCAGTGTCAGCAGTTCGCCGTTTCGGTTTAAGAAGACCGTGTAAAACGTCATGCCATGCTTTTGAACAATGTGCTTAACTTCCGCTTGACAGGAAATCGTTCTATTCTCTGACTCATTTGTTACCATCCGCAAATTTTTCACATGGGCAAACGAGGTTTCATCAATCATCAATCCTTCACTAAAAAAGGCCGCTGCTTCCGGATTTTTCGGATGAAGGTACAGCTGCTCTGGAGTTCCCATTTGCTGAATGCTTCCATTGGCTATGATGGCCGTCAAGTCTCCCATATACATCGCTTCCTCCATATCATGGGTGACAAACAGAGCGGATGTGTGCTGTTCCTTCAGCAAATTTCTGACCCATGTTCTAAGGCGGTTTCTAAGGGCCGGATCAAGACTCGCAAAAGGTTCATCCAGCAAGACAAGTTTTGGCCTGATGATAAGCGCTCTTGCTAAGGCAACGCGCTGCTGCTGTCCCCCTGACAGTTCGTGGGGATAAGCGGACTGAAATTCTATCATATCCACCCTGTTCAGCATCTCAGCCACTCTTTCTTTGCGCTTTTTTTCTTTCAAAACTTTTAAACCATATTCCACGTTTTCAAAAACCGTCATATGAGAAAACAAAAGAGGCTGCTGAAACATCATGACAACAGGTCTTTTTTGTGGCCGCACCGCTGACATATCCTTCCCTTCAATCCATACCCCGCCTGCATCGGCTGCCTCTAAACCGGCGATGCATCTTAAAAGCGTTGTTTTCCCGGTGCCTGATGGCCCAACAAGAGAAATGATTTCGCCTTGACTGATAGATAAATTCACATCTTGGAAGATGGACGATTCTTTAAATCTTTTCGTTAAGCCTTTTATCTCAATTATGTCATTCATAGATCAATCACCTTTTCTGATAAGGAGTTACAAGCCGGATAAAACCTTCAAACAGCAGCCATATAAGGATGGGTATGAGGGCAAATAGGACAGAGAAGCTTGCAATGACAGCATCATCTGCGCTGCTGAAATAAGGAAAAAATAAACTTGCAAGTGTAACAACCAATCCTCCCCCAATGAGTGCCGTCAGCAAATATTGACTGAGAGAAATCGTACAGGCCAGAAAAATCACACTGCGAATACTGGGCAGCAGCTGAGGCAGGAAGATTCGGTAAAAAATAGACAGACTGCCCGCTCCAAGAGATTTTGCCTGCTCCTCCCACTTCACTCCTATTCTTTCAAAACCTGACCGCATCACTTTAATGGTATAAGGAAGAGTAGGCAGCATGTGAATCAAAACCACTCCTGCCATACTGCCCGCAAGTCCTGCCCGAATAAAAACAATATGAAGCCCTAAAGCAATCGTTAATGCAGGGACAATAATTGGAGCCAGAAGAAGGGTTTCGATGGCTGCCTTTCCTCTGAAAGATTGATGTGCAAGCACTTTAGCTGCTGGAGTCCCTATCAAAAGGTTTAATCCTATTACCCATAGAGCGATTTCTGCTGATTGAATGACTGCTTCAAAAAGCTTTGGCTCCTGAAAGAGAGTCATGTAGCTGCGCATTGAAAAACCATCAGGCAGCACATGCCCCCACTTCCAGCTGACAGCTGCACTTTTAAACATGACAAATACAGCTGGAAAGAGAAATAAACTGATTGTAATAAAAATAATAGCCTTTGATCCTTTAACTGCACCTGTATTCTCAATCGTGCTTTCTTTTGTTATTCTTTCCCGCTGTCTGTTAAGGATTATATACACGGTAAATAAACAAATGAGAATAGCGGCTGCTGTGGCGATCATAGCCGCAAAAGCAAGAGGCCTCCTGCTCCAATCTCCGGAATAAAACCATTCGAATGTCAGGACAGAAATCATCTTCGGATACGTAGCTCCAAGCAGTGCCGGAACTTCATAGGCTGCAAAAATAAATGAAAACAGAATCACAAAAATTTCAATTAAGGAAGGTAGGATGACAGTCCATTCGACCGTTTTGAATGCCTCCCATTTTGAACCGCCAAGCGTGTAGACAGCTTCTTTTTTAGCCATGTTTAACTGCTGATAAACCGGAAGAAGAATTAAGATAACGAACGGAACCTCTTTCCATAGATAGGTGAGAATAATTCCAGCTCCTCGATCACTCTTCATGATCTCTGGAAAACCATCAGGAGATTCTATGAATCCTGCTTGAAAAAAGAGGGTAGAAAACCATCCGCTTTGCGAAAATAAAAGATAAATCATGTATCCCCAAACGAAATGGGGAAAAAGCATTGGAATCCATGCAGCCAGCCTGAGATGCTTTTTTTGCAAAAGAGGATAAGTGCTCCGAACGATAAGCAGTCCGATGATCATAGACAAGATGACTGAAACCACTGTAATTTTCAGGCTATATAGAAAAGATGCCTGAAAAGACGGATTCTTCAGCAATTCTGTATAAGCAGCTGTATTTATAGTCCCGCCCGGACTTGTAAAGCTCTCAATTGCTGCCATCCATAGTCCTGCTCCTGCCATTATGGCAGTAAACAGGACAGCAGGCAGCAAAGGCCATAGCTTATTTTTTGCCAGCAACTTCATTCATCCAGTTCTCCTTTAGCCAGTTCACATATTGTGCATCAACCTCTGGAACTAGCGCCTCCTGCAGGATTTCCTGAGACAGCACTGATTTTCCGCGTTCGATTTCATTCAGCTGTTTTTTTTCTTTTTCGTTAAAGGTTGTAGGATCGACAGCAAGCCCTTCTCCCCAGTATGTCTGATCATGCTTTGCAAGCTGAGCTTCGGGAGACATAAAGAAATTAATCGCCGTCATTGCTCCTTCAGTATTTTGTGAATTAAAAGGGATCCCCAGGAAATGTGTATTGCCAAGAGAGCCAGATTCTAAGACGAATGATCGGGTTGTTTCAGGAAAAATTCCTTTTTCAATCATGCTCTCCGCTCTTGCCTCGTTATACCCCATCGTCATCCAGACATCTCCGCTGCTGTATAGTCTATCTAGTTCGGCCAGAGAATTCGGATAAGTTTGACCCTTTTTCCATAAAGATGGTTTGATGGCATTTAGGTAATTCCACATCTCCTTGCTGTTTGAAGCAGCGAGCTCTTCATTGAATCCTTCCTCAAGCAGTGCATCTGCTCCGCCTGCAGATTCGTAAAACACATGCCTTAAAAACGCATTGCCTGTAAAATCATTGGCGTCCGGATACGTAAATTTACCCGGGTTCTCTTCGATCCAGCTTTTTAGATCATCTAACGTTGTGGGAGGATTTTTCACCTTTGCTTCATCATACAAAAAGACAAACTGCACCTTTCCCCATGGTGCTTCAAACCCTTCTGTCTTTTCACCAAAATCATATTGAATATCGAGAGCATCCTGATTCACATGCTCTTTAAAATTCGGCAGCTTTTCTGTAAATGGTCCAAAAAGCAAGCCGCTGTTTTTCGCATTTTTGAAATTCTCACCGTTGATCCAGATAATATCCGTGCTTCCCTCTGACTGTCCTGCTTTTTTCTCATTTAATAACTTTTGCAGAAATTCGGGAGCATCCATTGGAACACGTTCAAGCTTAATGCCATATTGCTCTTTAAGCCTTGGGGCAGCCCAGTCATCAATGTACTGATTAATTCCCTCATCTCCGCCCCACATAAACATGTGAACTGTACGGCCGTCTGCTTTTTTCTCAATTTCTTCCCATGATAGGTCAAGTGCGCCCATATTCTCGTTTGGAACGTTTGATTGTGAGCAGCCCGCTGCCAGTATCAGCATAAAAAATAAAATAAATGGCTTCATGGTATCCTCCTGTATTCTCTTTTCATTTTGCACTGATTTTATAATTAATCATGCTATGCCTTCCACATTGTTTCAAGTAGCAATATGCTGTTAGAAGGTAAACGGAGGAAACAGCATTATGGATGAATGGATTTATTGGAATTAGGAACTTCACCTTATAACAGCATAAAAAAACCGAATCAGGATGTGATTCGGTTTTTAAATCATACTTTAAATGCGGAATGCGCCAACAAGCTTTGCGAGATCATCCGATAAATCTTTTAACATTTTTGAGGAGTCAGCAACATCCCTGATACTTACGGAAGATTGATGAACGGAGGCAGAAACTTCTTCTATTCCCGCAGCTGATTCCTCTGAGACAGCTGCCACTTCTTCTACAGCCCTGTTCACAAGTGTCATACCGTCCGCTATCGTATTGACATGCTCGCCGACATTAGCAATTCTCTCATCAAGCTGTTGAATGGAATGACTGATTTGCTGAAAAGACTGACCTGTGAGGTGAATGGAATGTGTAGAATCTTTCACTTTTATTTGTCCGCTGCCAAGCGTTTCGGCAACGTGGTTTGAAAGGTTCTTAAACTCATCAACAATTTTAGTGATATCCGTGATTGAAGACGTTACCCCAACTGCCAATTTCCTGACTTCACCCGCAACTACTGCAAATCCTCTTCCATGCTCTCCGACTCTTGCAGCTTCTATCGCTGCGTTTAAAGCAAGTAAATTGGTCTGATCGGCAATTTGTTCGATGACCGTTACAAGCGATGTAATCTCATTTGTTTTTTCTTCTAACATCAAGACCTCCCGTGCGGAAGAATCCATGACATTCATGATTTCATTCATATGGATAACAGAAGACTCCATTTGATGGGATCCTGAAGCAACAAGCTGCATGACTTTTTCCGATGATTGCCTCATAGAACTTCCTTCTTCATTTGCTTTTTCGATTTGTTTTGAGAAGTCCTCCATTTGCGCGGCAATATCTGAAGATGCATAAGATTGCGCGGATGAACCGGCTGCAAGCTCCTGCATCGTTGCGGATACGTGCTGACTTCCTTCGTTCACTTCAGATGATGCTTTGTTAAGCTGGACACTCCTTGCTTGAAGTTCATTTGAAGCCTCTTTTATATGCATGACCATACCATTCATTTTATTTTTCAAGTTGTTTTGAGAAGCTGTCAGCTGGCCGATTTCATCCCTGCCGCCATACACCATATCCGGTGATGACAGATTCCCTGCTGCCACTTCTTTGGAAAAATCAATGACACGCTTTATATGCTTCATGATTAATTTCTGAATAAGAAATGTGACTGCTGCTGAAATCACAATCGATCCAATCAGGGCGGCGATCAGTGTGAACGCGATTTGTGCCATATACTCCCGGGACTCATTCACTGAATTATTACGTTCTTTCATTTTCATGTCCCGCAGCTCATAAAGAGCAGCAATGGTTTCATCACGGAGAACGTTCGCCCGTTCCCTGGCCTGTCTTAAAGTCTGAGTATTGTTTTGTTCGACAGCCGGCATGACTGTTATGTAAAACAGATCGTTCAGCATCTTATCATTTTGAATTAATTTTAGAAACAGCGCTGTTTCATCTGAATCGTTAAATTCCTTTTTGCTGTCTTCTCCTGCTTGAAGCAATTTTTTCCGGGTTTCAAGGTATGCTTCCTTATTTTCATCGGATGGATTAATAATATAGTCTGCAATCGTTATGTCCATTGAACGAAAAATGGACCCCATTTCTGTTATTTTCCTCTCACTGTCGCTCATCCGATCCATTTTAGATAATTGATCATTGAGACCGCTCAATTGTGCAAACGTTACCATTGTTGAGATCGCAAAAAGGAAAATACAAATAAAAACAGAAAAGCTGAATTTCCAGCCGATTTTAATATTCCTCCACGCACCCGTCAGTTTTTTCATATCGTAACCCCTTTTGATTTTTATCTATGAGTATTATCGACAAAATCTAGTAAATGTTTACTATTCATCCACATGTTTTAAATATAGGTATATTTATTCATAATCTGTTAAAATTTTGATATAATAGATTTATTATTTTTTAAAAGAGGCGATATTTTTATGGAAGCTTGTTCATTTTGTTATCAATCATTCAGCGTTTACGAAACTGGCTTCTTAACATTGAGGACTGCTGATGCTTCAGATGAATTAATAGGAATGGGGTTTTATCTATCAGCAGACAGGTTCGCTCGTTTCCCTTATTCTTCAAAGAATCAACTAAAGGAAACCTTGATGAAAGTGAACCTTTTATTTACTGGCAGACAGTTGGATGCTGCCATTCATAAGGTAAAAGGTCCTGCTCCCTTTCAATTTCATTCCTTACAATTCATCTATCAGCATGTCATGAATGAGGACACCGTAAATCTGATTCAGACGGGTGCATTTGTCAGTCATCTTCAGCCAATCTTACATGCTCAGTCGGGGGAGCTATACGGGTATGAATCGCTGCTGAGATCTGCAGATCAGGAAATTTCTCCGTATCACCTTTTTCAGACTGCCCAGAAAACGAATATGCAGTCCGTCTTGGATAAAAAAGCGAGAGAGGCTGCCATTAAAGCCCGAGTCAGCCAAATTCCGGCTGGAATTAAGAGTTTTATCAACTTTCTTCCATCTACCATTTATAATCCGGAATATTGCCTGAAACACACATTTGATATTGTGAAAAAATACGATGTCTCACCAGAAGATCTAGTATTTGAGGTTGTGGAAACAGAAAAAATTGAGGATATGAACCATTTAAAAAACATCCTTGATACATACCGCAAGAATGGAATGAAAGTAGCTCTTGATGACCTTGGCGCGGGGTTTGCAACACTTGAAATTTTGCGTGAGCTTCATCCGGATTTTGTGAAAATCGACCGGAATTACATTTCGGATTGCCATGAAAGCCTTGAGAAACAGGACTTTCTTGCAAACGTCATAAACCTCGGCCGCAAATTGGACATTCAAGTTCTAGGCGAGGGTGTTGAAAAAGAAGAAGAATTTGAATTCATAAAGGAGCTCGGCATTGATTTTGTTCAGGGGTATTTGTTTGGGAAGCCTGCATTGAAACCGGCTGAACACCTGGTAAGAGTAAAATAAAAAAGCGGGGGCATCTCCCGCTTTTATCTTTTAGAGGCTCTGTATCCCGCACCAACTGCTTCTTCCTCGGAACAGAACATTTCTTCTTCTTTTGTTACGTCATAATATTGTCCTTCAGGCATATGATAAATCTTGTCTCCTGATGAAGAAATATTCCCTTTAATCGTGCAGGCTCCGGCTGGTTCTTCTTTTGGAGCTTCTTCTTTTGGAACTTCTGCTTTTTCTTCCCCGTCGTTAAAGCCTTCGTCCTCTGTTGAATAATTTTCAATGCTCCAGATTCCGATCTCCTTTTTCTGGGCAGCTTTTTGAAGCTCATAAAACTCATCCACATGCTTCGTATTTGGCGCATAAACATAGCCCACACGCGCAAGCCCCTTTTCTATCAGGAGTTTATTGAACATCTTGCCGTCTACATGAAGATAGACAAGCAGCCTTCCATATTTATCTCGTTCCCCTACGTCAAGTTCAAGCTTCACCTCTTTGCCCGAAAGCGTGTTTTTTGCAAAGCTGCTTGCTTCAGGTCCAAACGGCTGGACAGGTTTATTGGGATGAACCGTTTCAGGTGTGTCGACAAGCAGCAGGCGCAGCGTCTCTTCTTTTCCGTCAACAAGCACTTTGACTGTATCGCCATCGATGACCCTGACTACCTTGGCCGGAATGAAATTTTCATTTTCAGCAGCTGCTTCCTCAATTGTGTTCTCTTCTTGTGAGGCTGAATTCTCTGTTTCATTACTAGCTTCATCCTCATTAGGACGAATTTCTTGTGAAGCTGAATTCTTCTTTTCTTTTTCAGCAGGAGTTTCATCCATTGCTGTTTCTGAACAGGCTGTTAACATAAAGGCTGCCAAAAACAGCAGGAACCATTTTTTCATTTTCTTTATCCCCTTTTATTCCTCAAAAATCAAACCGCACGATATTCTTGCATGTGCGGTTTGAATCGATGCTTATTTATTTTCTCTCTATTTAATGATTTGAAGCTCTTTAGGAAACTTTGTCAATGTTTCATGCCCGTTTTTCGTAATGTAGACATCGTCCTCTATGCGGACGCCGCCGATTTCAGGAACGTAGATGCCTGGTTCAATTGTATAAACCATGCCTTCTTGAAGAAGGTCATTGTTCGTATGGCTCATGGACGGGAATTCATGCACGCTAATACCAAGGCCATGTCCCAATCGGTGAGGGAAGTAATCGCCGTAACCTGCATTTGTGATAACATCGCGGGCAATTTGATCCAATTCCCCGATTCTCTCGCCTGGTTTGCTTGCATCCAGCGCTTTTAATTGAGCTTCGAGCACAGTATCATAGATTTCTTTTTGCTTATCACTGATTGATTGATAAGCAAACGTACGAGTAATATCTGAGCAGTAGCCATCAAGCACAACACCAAGATCAAATAAAACGAAGTCCCCTGATTTTAAGGCAGTCAATCCGGGATTTCCATGGGGCTGTCCTGATTTTTCACCGAACAGAACCATCGTAGAAAAGGACATTTCGCGAATGCCTTTTCGTTTTAGTTCATATTCGATTTTTGCAAGAACGTCCATTTCGCTGACGCCTGATTGTAAAGCCTGAACGCCTGCCTCAACGCCGAAATCTGCAAGCGCTGCTGCCTGCTTTAAAATCTGAAGCTCTTTATCGTCTTTAATCAGACGCAATTGATTCATGATCTCCTCGGCTGAAACAAGTTCTGCCCCAGTCAGTATGGTTTGAATCTGCTCTGCACGGGCAAAGGATAAAAGTTCTTTTTCAACCGCTGCTTTTTTCACGTCCTGCTGCCCTCTTTTATTAACGGCATCTTTTACTTTGTCCCATGGATTTTCGTGATCGGCATAACCGATGATTTCTCCGTCAAAGCCTGCAGCTTTCGCTTGTGAAACTTCCATTCCCGGGCAGATAAAAAACGGCTCTTCTTCTTTAAAAACAAATAAACCCATCAGTCTTTCATGGGGATTTGTGTGAAAGTTCGTTAAGTAGAAAATGTTTTCTGTTGATGAAATAAACGCAGCATCTGTATCCTGCTGTCTCAGCCAATCAGTAAGCTTAGTTAATCTTGCTTTTTGCATGCACTCTCTCTCCTTCATCTGCATAAGTCTTCTCTATCATACGCCAAATTCATCAGAACTTAAAGAAGACTGACGGACTTCTTCAGAAATGCGTCCGGCTTTTTTCTTTTGCAGAACCCGGCTCAGTCTGATTCGGTTATAGCGCTGAATCAAAATAAACGGACTATTAAACGCGAAAGCATACAGGACATTAAATAAGCCGGCCGCAGGCGTGTTCCAAATAAAAAAGAAAAAACAAGGGATAAGCTGAAGCCAGTGTGATAACTCGCCTCTTTTTGTTTCTAGAAGAAACCTCTCCATCTCGGACCGGCACTTTCCTGTCAGAGTTTTTTTTGAAAAACCGCCTTTAAACAGTTTCCCCGCTTCCGGCAGACGGTCCTTCCATTTTCTAATTTGGATTTTTTCATAGAATATGCCTGACCGCTCCCAGTTGAATGCTGCAAATATCCCATTAAACGTTCCTATGAACCTCTCACTCATTCTTACGGAAAAAAACGAAACGGAAAGATGAATCAAGAGCCAGGCAGCCATATTAATAAATAGAGCAGCACCATTAGTCAATTCAATCATTTTGCATCTTCACGGACAATAATGTTCCGTCCTTTCCAAGCAGCAGATTTCCTGACGAACGTTTTCCAAAGGGATGCAAGAAAAACAATCATAAAAAAGAGAGCGTGCACCGGAAAAAAACAGACTGTCCAAAGGCTAAAACGTCCGATTTCTTTAACGGCGATCCAAATTTGAAGCATCGCGGCGATATACAGCAGTACATATAAAAACCACCATTTGCTGAAAAGCACACCGATTTCTGTAAAAAAACTCAAACATCCTGTCAGCCAGATGATAATTGGCAAAAGCACATACCATTTTGTCGCTTTGGCACCGCTCGCAAAGGTCTTGCTGAAGCCGCGGATGAGCGACAGGACTCCATCAGGATACATTCTCATGGAGATAGCCCCTTTGCCGCTTGCACAATATACAGGTGCTCCTTGTTTACGAACATGTTCGGCAAATGCCATATTCTCAACTACTTTGTTTTTAATGGCTTTATGCCCGCCCCAGGCAAAGTAGTCCTTTTTCGTACAAATCATACACTGTCCAAACCCGCCTACTGATCTGCCTTTTCCCTGCAGGATATGAAAAGCGCTTGTTGCCGCAAACGTAACAAGGTGAAAAAAAGCAGAAAACGATTCATATGGTTTACGTGTGCTGTGATAAGGGTGAACAGACAAAATTCCTTCTGCTCCTTGTTTTAAAAATGCAGCAGCAGACTGAGCTGCTCCGTTCTGTTCAAAGAAAGTATCAGCATCGATGAACATGAGCCATTCTCCTTTTGCCTGCTCAGCTCCAGTGAAGCATGCCCATGATTTTCCAAGCCAGCCCGGCGGCAATTCTTTTGCTGCTATCACTCTCGCACCAAGAGATGCCGCGATTTCGGCTGTTTTATCTTCAGATCCGTCATCTACAACCATGATTTCACCGATCTCCTGCTTTTCTTTTTCCAATGATGTTAAGAGTCTGCTTATATTTTTTTCTTCGTTTCTTGCAGGAATAATAATAGACAAATTGTGGAGTACTTCACGCCCATCAGAATGTTGTCCGCTCTGAAGTGATGGGATTTTATATAGAAGCATGAGTCCTGTAAGAATTCCGATAATTATTGTAATCATAGAGACGTCACTCTTTCTTATGAATTTGGCCGGCGCCGGCGCTTCCATGTTATAGAAAAAAATCGAAAAGGGCAGAATGGATTGCAGAATAGACTTATTCAGCAGTTTAGACATGAAAGGACAATCTCATAAGGAGGCATTCTTTTGAAAAAGAAAGTGATTATCGTTGGAGGCGGACTTGGAGGCCTCTCTGCAGCTATCAGGCTTTGTGCAGACGGATATGAGGTAACGGTTGTTGAAAAAGGAGAGCGCGTTGGCGGCAAATTAAACATGCGCGGAGGACTCGGCTATACGTTTGACACGGGACCTTCCATTCTTACGATGCCGTGGGTGCTTGAAAAATTATTTAAAAGTGCAGGCCGCAGCCTAGCTGATTATCTCACCATCAAAAGAGTTGAGCCTGGCTGGAGAACATTCTATGAAGACGGGACAACCATTGATTTAACAAGCGATTTGCCTGCTATGCTTGAGGAATTAAAAAAAGTTTCAGTGGAAGATGCAAACGAATTCTTTGATTACCTTCAGTATTGCAGTAAAATGTATGAGTACAGCATGAAAAGCTTCTACAGCAAAAGCCTTTCAGGTCTAAACGATCTTAGGTCCCTGCACAGTGTGAAAGAACTGCTGCAGATGGAACCATTAAAATCAATGGACGGCGTCACCAGAAAGCACTTTAAAAATAAAAAAATCAGGCAGCTTTTCAACTTCCTGATTATGTATATTGGCTCATCGCCATACCATGCACCTGCTGTCCTCTCTCAGCTTACGCATGTACAGCTTGGACTCGGCGTTCATTATGTCGAGGGGGGCATGTATAAAATCGCACTTGCTATGAATAAACTTCTCCATGAGCTTGGCGCTGAAATCATGCTCAATACAAAAGTGGAGCGCATCATAACAACCGGGAAAAAAGCTTCCGGCGTAGAGCTTGAAAATGGAAGAATTCTTGAAGCAGATCTTGTTGTATCGAACCTTGAAGCCATTCCGGCGTATCGCACTCTGTTAAATGAAAACCCTCAATCACAGCAGAAAGCAGCTGAGCTTCAAAAATATGAACCAACCGTCTCAGGCCTTGTTATGCTGCTCGGTGTAAACAGAACCTATGACAATCTTGCCCATCACAATTTCTTTTTCTCAGAAAATCCGGAGGATGAGTTTCAGCAAATCTTTAACGAAGGCAAGCTAGCGGACGATCCGACTGTGTATGTCGGCATCTCTTCAAAATCAGACTCTACTCAGGCTCCTGAAGGAAAAGAAAATCTTTTCGTGCTGACACATGTTCCTCCGCTTAAAGCAGGAGAAAACTGGGAATTCAGAAAAGAAACGTACCGTGAACTCATCTTATCAAAGCTTGAGCGCATGGGAATTCCTGATTTAAGAAAGCATATTGAGTTTGAATATACCTTTACTCCAAACGATTTAGAGCGCCTGTACGGAGCTAATGGCGGATCGATCTATGGTGTTGCAACAGACCGCAAGAAAAATGGCGGATTCAAAATTCCGAGCAAAAGCACCATGCTTGAGAATCTTTATTTTGTAGGCGGATCCACACATCCAGGCGGCGGTGTTCCAATGGTTACCCTATCAGGTCAGCTTACAGCTGATTTAATTGCTGAACATGAGAAGGATCTGAAAGGATTTAAAGAAGAGAAGGAAATTTCATAATGATAGAAAAGCGTAAGCACTGAAGCTTACCATCAATGCGCAAAATTTCATAAATTATATTACTTAAAAGAAGGATAAGATCGCCTCTTATCCTTCTTTTTTCAATCTATATAAAGGAGAATGTCTATGCTTATCTACCAATTGGTCCTGCTTCTTCTTTTAGCATGGACCGTCTTCAATTCTTTTTTTATGCCCAAGTTAAAAAACCGCAGCTCTAATGAAAAACCGCTTGTTTCGATTCTTATTCCCCTGCGCAATGAAGAACGCAATGCGCGAAGCCTGGTTCAATCTTTGATAGGGCTGACCTATCCGAATTTGGAATTCATCCTGCTTGATGATCAATCCGCTGATCAGACAAAAGAAATCCTCCTCTGCGAAACAAAACATGATGACCGTTTCACCATCTGTTCCGGTACGGAGCTTCCGAAAGGATGGTCAGGAAAAGTACATGCCTGTCATCAATTGAGCCACATGGCAAACGGAGATTATTATTTATTTTTAGATGCTGATGTAAGAGTTCATAAAAACACGATAGAAAGCACCCTTTCTCTTATGAAAGAGAAGAAAGCTGGCATGCTTTCAGGTTTTCCCCGCTTTCCAGTGAAGCATGCGCTTGAAAAGCTGCTTGTTCCGATGCAGCATTTTCTGATTTATTTTCACCTTCCGCTCTTTTTTGCCAATTACACATCCATGGTTTCAGCATCCGCTGCTCACGGAGCGTTTATGATGTTTGAAAAAAAAGCCTACAAACAATTCGGCGGCCATGCAGCCATTAAAGATTCCATCGTAGATGATGTTGCGCTTGCAAGAACGGCCAAAAAGCATCATCATCGCGTTCTGCTCGCAAATGTCACAGACTTTGTGACGTGCTATATGTATGACAGCAACAAAGAAGTATGGGATGGCTTCAAGAAAAATATTTTCCCGGGATTTGGGCGTTCAATCCTCATCGTCATCATGTTTACCTTTTTTTATAGTGTGTTTTATATTTTCCCGCTTTTATTAGCCGCTTACGGCATTTTGTCCTTGATATCCGGAGAGTTTCTGCTTTTCTCCTTTATTCCGCTATTGCTGATTATCTTGCAAAAAGCATTTATCGATTTTCGCAGCGGGCAAAAAATCAGCCTTTCCTTTGCAGTTTCATTTTCAGCAGCTGCTTTTCTTATCCTGCTGTATTCCTCGATGATTGCTTCTTTCAAAAAAAGCGGATACAGCTGGAAAGGCAGAACCTATCATTAATAGTTTTATAGTTTTAGCACATTCAACTCTCTGGAAAGGTTTACCTTCATTCTTAACGGGAATGTAACAAATAACTTTATCAGGAGGTGCAAGAAAAAATGTCAAACCATCAAGTAAAAGACGAGTCCATTCAAACAGAAAAGATTGAGAAGAAACTAGATTCAATGAATAATGAGAAAATGGAAGCGATTCTTCGGGATTTCGAAGAGTTCAAATCGTATTTAGGGGAAAAAGTGGAAGCAGGAAAGCGTTTAGGTTTAAGCGATGAAATGCTTGCCAAAGGCGCTGAGAAAGTGGCAAACTATCTGGCTAATAACGTTGAACCGCGAAACAGCGAAGAGAATCTATTAAATGAACTCTGGAAAGTCGGCAATGATGAAGAAAGACATTTCCTTGCGCATATGCTCGTGAAATTAGCCAATGAAGCCAATTAGGATAAGATTATAGGTTCATAGAAAAAATCCATCCTGTAACGGATGGATTTTTTCTTATTTGAGCGAAGATATATCTCTTTTCACATCTACAAGCAGGGCATTGCCTTCATCCGAAACGATCACTTTTGCATATTTAGCCGTTCGTTCAAGTTCCATCCCTGTTCCCTCTTCAACAAAGAAAGATTCAATTCCAAAGACAAGCCCGTCATAGCCGTTATATTTACCCGTCAAATAGGCTTCGTCCGCTTGAGGCTTTTTAAATACGTCCCCAGCTCTCCCTTCAGCCGTTTCTCCGGTTGGCCTGTAAATGCCACTGCTGTCTTTTTTCAGCTTAACGGTGATGACAGTTCCGCTTTTAATGTCATCTGCCGGCTTAAATCGGCCAGCCTCATATTGCAGCTGTACATAATCTCCCTGCAGCATAGATCTTGGGTCGAGCGGCTGCAGTTCAAGCACAACTTCTTTTCCCTGCTCCAGTGCCTGTTCATTTGAAAAGCTCTGGTAGCCTGTAAAAGCAAGCTGCAGGATAAAAACACCTGCAATCATAGCCCAAGTCCTGTTTGTAAATATATTTATTCCAGCAGGCTTTTCTTTATCAAAAAATCTGACTGCTGCAAAGATCACCAGACCAAGCAGCAGGAAAGTCAGCGATTTATGTAGCAGCTTCCAGGCAAAATCGTAATAAAGTCCGATGAAAAATAGAATAAAAAACGTCCAGGTGATGTTTCTCTTAACAAGGACCTCTCTATTATGATAGAGGGCAAGCATGGCTGCATTCAGTCCGAAATACAGAATCTGATAGATAAGGGTTTCCTTCCAGTCCGTTCCCCAAAAAGCGGCCGGATAAAGAAGGAGAAAGCCGTAAAAGACACAAAAGCTGCTGAGCTGTCTCACTTTGTCCATCGGCACGAGCAGCATCAAAAATTGCGCGATCGCTAATACCGCTAAGACGAGGCGGAAATTCTCCATCCATTGAAGGTGCACAGAAAACAGACTGATGAAGCATGCAAGCATAAACGTATAGGCAAGAAACTGGAGAAACTTTTCCCGTTCAATCAGGATAATCACCAGGCTGACCGCAATAAAGAGAATGGCTGCGCCTGCATTAAGCATGAAAAGAACACCTAATGCTGTTAAAATCCCTGTAATGAATAACGTGTACCTTGCAGCCGCATATAGCTTTTTCCAAAAAACAGCTGTGCCGATGAGAAGAAGACTGAACACAGCCAGGCTATATTCCGATTGAAAGATCAGAAACAATAATCCGCCAAGGCTGAACGAAAGCAATAGAGATGAAGTAAAGGTAATGATCACAATTAAAATGTTTTTAAACACTTTATACGTAAGCGAGTCATCCGGTGCTCTTCTCGTTACACGTACGGCAAGGTAAATGCCTCCTCCCAAAAAGAGCAGTGTCCCGAGGATGGAAAATAAATAAAAGCTGTATGGTCCGATTTTGTCTGCCAGCCTTATACTGACTTCGGCATATTTTGAGAGAGCAAAAACCCCCAGCATAACAAACGTAATAATGGTCAGCGTATGCTGACTGTCTTTTTTCATGAATAGGATATAGCTGATTATAATAACTGCCAAATAAACGATGTTCATCCAAGAACTATACGGTTTAAACACATCGTAAAATGACATGATGATCAAAAAGAGATGAACGACAGTAAAAGATGCATATTGCAGCGGTTTTAGCTTTAACAAATAGGCTAAGCCAAATACCATTGCATTCAGTAAGACCATGCCGACATAAATCAGCCATTCTTCTAAATCAGAGCGATTGATTGAGACACTTGCCGGAAACATGTAAAACCAGTACGTAAGCAGCAATAACCCATAGCTCAGGATGGCAAACGGCTGATAGCGCGTAATAATGGCGAGTGCAATCGAAGGCACCATCCAGATGAAAAATAAAAGGTAGCTGTCCGCATGCGAGTTATAGATCTGACCGATCAATGCAGCTGCAGCGCCAAACGAGACAGCTCCTCCGACTAGCAGCCACTTTGGAAGATCCTCCCTATTTGACAAAATCTTTCCGCTCATAAAGCTTGCCGCATAAAATAAAACGATCATCCCGATTGCAAGACCTACCTTTTCCAATCGTCCAAAACCGCTCCAATTGGATGCAAAAAAATAAAAAATGCCCGATAAAATAAGAATAATGGCACTGAGATACCCCAGCGGAATGAGTTTGCTCATCATGATCACCTGACTTCCTCTAATAACTGTAAATTCATATCATTTTAACATTTTTTTACTAATTCATATAGGCTATTTCTAATATCAGATATAAAAAAGGAGATTCTCTCTTGAAAGCGAATACATTTAGAGAAATAACTATATTGGAGGGAAGCAGCTTGAAAGCAGTAATTTCTTTTTCGAACAGGATTATGCAGCGTTATTTGCCTGATCCATACTTGTTTGTCATCATTCTAACATTCGTCGTCTTTGCTCTGGGGCTAATATTCACCCCTTCCTCACCTCTTCAAATGGTCGAGTACTGGGGCGGCGGCTTCTGGGGACTTCTCAGCTTCGCCATGCAGATGGTGCTCGTTCTGGTGACAGGACATGTTCTTGCAAGCAGCCCGCTTTTCAAAAAGGGATTAAGCGCCCTTGCGGATGCTGCTAAAACACCTGGCCAGGCAATCATTTACGTTACCATTGTTTCGATGCTTGCAAGCTTTATAAACTGGGGCTTTGGGCTTGTCATCGGCGCATTGTATGCCAAGGAATTAGCCAAAAAAATCGAGAACCTTGATTACCGTCTTCTGATTGCCAGCGCCTACAGCGGATTTGTCATCTGGCATGGCGGAATCTCAGGCTCCGTACCGCTTACAATTGCGACAGAAGGCCATTTTGCACAGAATATGATTGGTCTTATTCCTACCAGCGAAACAATTTTCGCCCCGTTTAACTTGATTATTGTCGGCGTGCTCTTCATCACCTTGCCGATCGTCAACCGCTTGATGATGCCAAGAAAAGAAGAGACCGTTACCGTTAATCCGGAACTGCTGAGAGATCCGCGGATGGAAGCTGCCGCTCTTGAAAAAGAAGCACTTACTCCTGCCGACCGTCTTGAAAACAGCAGAATCATTTCTCTATTAATCGGCGTCATGGGACTTATCTTTCTTATATCCTATTTTATGACCAATGGATTTAAGCTGAACTTAGATGTGGTGAATTTTTTATTTTTATTTTTGGGAATCCTCTTTCACGGAACACCAAGGAATTTTTTAAATGCTGTGACAGAAGCGATTAAAGGCGCCTCAGGAATCATTATTCAATTTCCTTTTTATGCAGGAATCATGGGAATGATGGTCACATCAGGGCTTGCGGCTGTCATTTCAGAAGGTTTTGTATCTATTTCCAATCAGCAGACGTTTCCGGTGTTCGCTTTTTGGAGTGCAGGAATCGTAAATATATTCGTTCCGTCGGGCGGCGGGCAATGGGCTGTTCAGGCGCCTGTCATGCTCGAGGCTGCTAAAGCACTTGACGTTCCTATGGCAAAAACAGCCATGGCCGTAGCATGGGGAGATGCCTGGACAAACATGATCCAGCCATTCTGGGCTTTGCCAGCTTTGGCCATAGCAGGGCTAAAAGCAAAAGATATCATGGGTTATTGTGTATTTATCCTGCTGATAAGCGGGGTCATCATTTCTCTCGGGTTCTTCTTGCTATAATATAAATGGCATCAGCTAATTTGGCTGATGCCATTTATTTGGCCGATTTGAATCAGCCTGCATTGGAGATCCGGAGTGAATGAACAGCCAAAAACAACAATCACAATAAAAAGAGCCTTTCTAAAAAAGGAAATGCTGATTTTCCATGTGCTTTCTTTTTATGTATAATAAAGTGGGAATTGGTTCTTTACCTAGTTAAGGAGATGTTAGCATTGCTGAAGTTGATGAAACGAAATATAGTCCTCATCTTATGTATAATCGGTTTTGCATCACCTTTTATTTTTATTCAATTAACAGATTGGTTTTACTATAGCTCCCTGATCGGGTGGATCATAGGCTTCATTTGTATTGCTGCAGCTTATGTGATCGTGAGCAAAAGACCTGATGATGAATCAACAGGAGAAAGAACGACATAGAAAAAGGACGAAAGAAATCTTTCGTCCTTTTTTTATCTTAATAACCGCAGTCCATTTAAAATAACAAGAATTGTGCTTCCTTCATGCCCGATGACTCCAAGCGGCAAATCAAGCACCTGCAGGAAATTCGAACAGATCAGCAGGGCAATGACTGACATTGAAAAAACAATGTTCTGTTTGATGATTTTATCCATTTTCCGTGAGACCTCAATCGCTTTTTTCAGTTTCGTCAGATCATTTTTCATCAGGACAATATCTGCCGTTTCAAGAGCAACATCCGTCCCTTCGCCCATGGCAATTCCTACACTTGCAGCAGCGAGGGCAGGAGCATCATTGATGCCGTCTCCGATCATGGCTGTATGTCCGTATTTCTTGCCAAGCTTCTTCACTTCTGCCACCTTATCATCAGGCAGGCATTCCGCAATAAATTGGTCTACTTTTGCTGCACTTGCAACAGATTGTGCTGTGGACTTATTATCTCCTGTCAGCATCACTGTATGAATTCCAGCTTGTTTCAGCTCATCAATCGCTTGAACGGCATCGTCTCTCAATACATCCTGAAGACTAAGAACGGCCGCGATCCCGCTCTCATTTTTTACATAGACAATGGTTTTTCCCTCTTCTGCTCTCTCTAATCCAAATGCCGTCATCATGTTCTCTTCGTTATTTTCCGCAACGGGCTTCCCGACACTCCACATTTCACCCTTCCATTTGGCCGTTACGCCAAAACCGGATTGCTCTTGTACATCAAGCATTTCGGGTTGAAGAGCAGGATATTTCTTTTCAATATAGCCAACAATTGCCTTTGCAAGCGGATGATTGGATTGCTTTTCAATCGACAGCACCGCTTTGAAAACGTCCATTTCATCTGCATTTGAGCTGATTTTCACATCTGTCACAACAGGCTCACCTTTTGTGAGTGTGCCCGTTTTGTCAAAAGCAATCACCTTCAGCTTGCTTAATCTCTCTAAGTGAACACCGCCTTTGAATAACAGGCCGTTTCTTGCCCCATTAGAAATTGCTGACAGTGTTGCTGGCGTAATCGATGCGACCAATGCACATGGTGATGCCACAACCATCAGAACCATCGCCCGGTAGAAGCTCTCATTGAAGCTCCAGCCAAGCAGATAGTGCGGCAAAACCATCATCAGCGCAACTGCAATCAATACCCCTTTTACATAAGTGCCTTCAAATCGTTCGATAAACTGCTGGGAAGGCGACTTTTCAGACTGAGCAGATTGAACAAGCTTGATGATCTTCTGGAAAAGAGTCTCATCGCTGTTTTTTGTTACTTTGACTGTAATCGAGCCATTTATATTAACGGTACCTGCAAATACTGTGTCTTCCGTCTTTTTCTCCACTGGAATGGATTCACCCGTTATCGCCGCCTGGTCAATGCTTGTCGTTCCAGACGCTACTACCCCGTCTGTCGGGATTCGCTCCCCTGGTCTTACAGCGATCAAGTCTCCAATTTCAAGTGAAGATACATGAACTCTTGTTTCTTTGCCGTCCTTAAGCAGGGAAGCTTCCTCAGGCTGCAGCTCCATCAGCGCAGAAAGCTCACGCTGGCTTTTGTTCAATGTAAATGTTTCAAGCGCCCCGCTTAATGCAAAAATAAAGATTAAGATGGCCCCTTCAATCCAGTATCCAATAATTCCTGAACCAATGGCTGCAAAAACCATCAGCAATTCAACATTCAGCTTTCTCTCTTCAAGTGTTTCTTCAATTCCCTCTTTTGCTTTCGCATATCCGCCGATTAAAAAGGCTGATATAAATAAAGCGACAGCTGCAGGCGAGTCCCCCTGATTCGTTTGAATGGCCCACCCTATTAAAATCAGAATCCCAGAGAGGATGGCCGCAATTAGTTCACCGTATTCTTTAAGTCTATCAAATTTTGTATTCTCATCATCTGCCTGATGAAAAGCATTTTCATTTACAAGCATTGTATACCTCCCTAATTGAGAAAAATAATCATCTTCAATAAGCTTATGAAAAAGATAAATGCTGCTGATTTCCAGCAGCAAATCCCCATATATCCGCTATGTCGAATCAGTATATGTCTCATTATACCAAAATGTACGCAAAACTCAATAAAAATTATTATTATTTCTATTTAATAATAATTATCAACAAGAGCCGCGAAAAGCTATTAACAGTCCAATTTTCTTCTGCCATCAAGTTTTAAGGTATAAAAGGTTTTATAAAGATTTCCGGAAAGGAGTTAAAATACTAATTTTTTCGGATGATGAAGTTCTTATAATCTTCCCTATTTACATTTTTCGAATGAATTTTTACAAAATATTCTTATAAAGGAAAAGGAATCCATCCAATAATAGAGAAATTTTTAATAAAGGAGTTGAATGCTATCTATGCTTCGTGGTGAAAGAGTAACTTTAAAACAATTAAATACAGCCGATATCTCTAAATTATTTCATTTCGTATACGGCGAGGCAGAGCCTGAATGGAAAAAATGGGATGCTCCTTATTTCCCCTTAGGCATTATGACAAGAAAAGATTTCGAGAAACAGAAAAAGAAAGAAATGAAAGATCCTAACCCAAACAAACTTTATATATATACAGATCAGCGGCTGATCGGAATGGTCACATACTACTGGGAGCATCAGCCATCTAATTGGCTTGAAGTTGGCATCGTCATCTATGAGCCCCGGAATTGGCACAGCGGAATAGGAACAAAAGCTTTGAACCTTTGGATTCAGCACTTATTTGAAAAATACAACTTGATTCGCATCGGTTTAACGACATGGTCAGGGAACGCAAGAATGATCAGAGTGGCTGAAAAAACAGGAATGAAAGAAGAAGGCAGAATCCGCAAGTGCAGACTTTATAAAGGTGTCTATTACGATTCTATCAAGATGGGCATGCTGAGAGAGGAATGGATATCAAGACATAAGCAAGACGTATAAAAACATCCTTTTTTCCCCAAAATAGATGCAGAAGTCAGCTTGTCTATTTTGAGAGGAGGCCATGTGATGGCACTTGTCGTCATTTGCAGACACTGCAGCGGAGCAGGCAAAATCAGAACAAATCCTTTTATCCCGCTTTCGAAAAAATGCCTGCAGTGCAATGGCACTGGGAAATATCAGGAATTCACTTATAAAAATTAACCAAAAAGGAAGCATGATGTCGTGCTCCCTTTTCCATTTCATTTTAAATTCGCCAAAACATTCCAGACAAAAAATAAAAGCCCAATCACTGTTGCGAAGGATCCAATGATGGTAAGAAGCACTAAACTGTTATTTCCCGAAACTGTAAACACAAGCCCAATCATCATTACCGGAAGTCCGGCATTATGGAGCCAAAAGTGAGCCTTCGCCAAAAAATGATCGGTTAACTCAGGAAATGCATAATATAAAATGCCGGCAATCGTAAGTGTCGTCCATCCCAATAAATTAATGTGGACGTGAACTGGTGTCAATGTATAGTCATGGGCAATCGACATAAACAGTCCGAGCAGAAGACCAACAGCCAAATACAGAACAGACAGCTTAATCATTTTTATTCCCATCTAAAACCCTCCCGCCTTTTTGACATACAATTTAATTTACGCTTGCCGGCCGCACTTTTAGAAATTGTCCGCAGAAAAAGGGACCTTTTTCCATAAGAAAAAGCACCCTTAACAAGGTGCTTTCCTTTCTTACATGAACATTCCCACTAAAACTGCTGTAATAAAACTTGCCAATGTTCCGCCGACAATCGCTTTTAATCCAAGCTTTGAAACGAGGGAACGTTTTGTTGGTTCAAGGGATCCTAAACCGACAATCAGCTGACCGATTGAAGACAGGTTCGCAAAATTGCAAAGAGCAATTGAGAGAATGGCAACTGTTTTAGGATTTAACTCATCAATCATTTTACTTAGATCAAGATAAGCAACAAATTCATTGACTGATAATTTCGTTCCGATAATGGAAGCTGCTCTGAAAGCATCCTCAAATGGAATGCCGATCATGATGGCAAATGGATAAAATACATATCCGAAGATTGTGGACAGGTCCGTTCCGATCAGTCCAAGTCCTCCGTTAATCAGAGCCAGAATACTGATAAACGCAATCAGAAGTCCTCCTATGTTCAGTGCAAGAGTTACGCCGCTGACTGCTCCTTCAGCGATCGCTTCAAAAACATTGGCATGCTTCGTTTTTTCCATCGCCACATTGTCATTTGTTTTGGAAACCTCTGTTTCAGGCTCAAGCAGTTTTGCGATAATCAATGAAACAAAGGGAACGCTGAAAACAGAGATAAGAAGATATTTCATATCAATTCCCATCAGTGAATACCCGACAAGGATGGCTCCGCTTGCTGAAGCCGTGCCGCCTACCATCACCGCAAATAATTCTGATCGAGTTAAATCCTTTAAATACGGCCGAACCAGAAGCGGCGCTTCAACCAGCCCCAAAAAGGAATTTCCGACAGCACTGAACGTTTCAACCTTGGTTGTTCCAAGCAGTTTCCCAATTGATAAACCAATAATTCTTACAACAAAAGGGATAATTCTCAAATAATAAAGAGCTGAAATAAGTGCAGATATAAAGATGACAACAGCAAGTACATTTATCGCAAACACAAACGTGATGTTTGAGCCTTCACCATAAAACCCGCCAAACACAAATTCAATGCCCTCGCTGCTGAAATCGATGATTTTTTGAACAGCAAAAGCTGCTTTTTCTAAAATCATCTCTCCCGCTTTTACTTTCATAACAAATAAAATCAAAGCAGCTTCAAGCAATAATCCAATGCCGATTGTTTTCCATGGAATACTTTTACGGCTGCTGCTTAGAAGCCAGCCGAGAAATAAAATGCCTGCAAGTGATAAAATCCCGTATAAAATACTCATATGAATGCCCCCATCTATTAATGTCATCAGTCGTTTTCCAATCATGAACGGGCGCGGTCAGATGTCTGACGTCTAAAAAGAAATAAAAAAAAGAGACCGCTGTTCAAGACTTTATAAAGAAAGCTTGAACAATGGTCTCTTCATCAGACTGCCTGTTCGTACTCTCCTTATAGTCCGGCACTTTAAGGCTGCCAGGTAGAAACTTATGGACCATATCTCCATGATTATATAAGGAAAACGTATGAAGTTATCTCCGTATTTTACAGCGGGTCAAGGGCTATTTCAATCCTTTTTCTTATTATCGGACTAGCAAGTGTATTGCAAGCTTTCAGAATCATCGGTAAACACTGTCCCTGCGCTCTGTGAGCCACAGCGTAATTCCGATCTTCTGGCAGATTGTCACATAATGCATGAGCGTTAAAAGCACAATGCCTGTATTCATCCCAAGAATAATTCCTGCCATTTGCAGCGAGGGCTGTGAACCAAGCAAAAACATCATCCCAAATGAGACAATATGCGACCAGACAGTATGGTAAAAGGCATCTTTCACAAGCCCAAGTCCTATTAAATAAGCCTGCATGGGAATGACGAAAAAATGAAACAAAAAGTATGGCCACAGCAGCTTCAGATAAAAAGCTGCCTGATCAGATGAGAAGAACAGCGATGTCAGCGGTTCTGCAAAAAGATAAATAATAAATACGGCCGGTATTCCGTAAAGCATGGTAAAAGACATCGATTGCTGGAGAAGCACCCGCAATGTCTTAGTATCCTGCCTGGCGTATGAATCAGAAACGTTTGGAATCAGCATAATCATTAATGAATGGGCAATAAATGCCGGAAAGAAGCCAATGGTCATTGCTACACCCGTCAGCATGCCAAAATGCTCAGTTGCTGCAACCGTGGTGAATCCCGCCGTAATGAGTGCTGTCTGGATTAAAAAAGGCTGGATCGCATTTGTGATGGCATGAAAGATCCTCAAGCCTGTAGTCGGGAGGGATACAGACAGCAGCTTTTGCCTTGCGTGTTTACCGGTTGTAAATGTGTTGTTTTCATATTTCAGAGCATGCATATGTATCATAAACATACTGATCAAATATACAAAAACAATCAGTTCACTGCCAATAAAAGCACAGAGCGCAATCAGCAAAGCATTTTGATCGAACTTAAAAATGGTGAAAATGAGCAGAAGCACACTGAATTGCACCGCTTTTCGCAAAAAATTCGAAAAAGCAATCTTTCCCATCTGCTGCACACCCATAAAGTACCCTCTTGCAATCGAGGAGAACGACGCAATCGGAATGAGCCCAATAATCAGCCATTTAACGATTGGATGAAATCCGTCAAGCAAAGACGTAGCTGAAAAAAGGATGATGCTTGCCATCAGCACAGCAAGTGTAACAATCATTGTCATCTGCAAAGCGTGGCGCAGCATGCTGTAATGCAGGACCCGCTTGTTTTCAGCGATGTATTTGGAAATCGAAATCGGCAGTTCAAGACTTGCAAGAACAGCAACTAAAAAGATGACAGGCAAAATGGACATATATCTGCCCATTCCTTCTTCTCCAAGTTCTCTCGCCAAGATCATGTTGACGAAAAATTCGATGCATTCACTGAAAAAAGCGGCAACGATCAATAAAAGGGTTCCTTTAAAAAAAGAATTCATGCTGACTCACTCCCTGGGAAGAACTTTCTAAAAGGATATGAGACAAGTCACCCAAATATTTTAAAATTTGTTTTAATGATCGTTTTTCCCTACTCAATTACCCCTGTTTCCGTGATCATGACTTCAGGTTTGATTTCAACAGACAGTTTTGGATAAATCTCTTTCCATTCTTTTGTATGCAAGCCTCGAATATGGCTTTGCACCAAATCCTGCAGTCCGAGCGGATCAATCTCAAGTTCTTTAAATTGTTCAATCATTTGTTTTGTTTCTTTTATAATTTCTTTCTCAAAGGCTTTCTCCATTTCACGTTTGATTTTAGGCGTGATCATGTCTCCTGTATACTGCTGAACAACCCCGCTGAGCTTGACCTTTATTGTCAATTTGGATGGATCCTTTTTATTCACTTCAATTTTGCGGTCAGATGCAATGGCTTTAATGGCCACCTGTTCCTTTTTTGGCAGGTTGAGAGCATAGATGCCTTCCGTATATTTATCAGCAATCAGTTTAAAGAAAATCAGTTTTTCATTTGAAATTTCACTGACCATTTTGTCTCCTTTAAATAAGGCCAGGCCATCAATTTCAACCGTGCCTCCTTCGCCTTTTTTCAAAATCGGCAAGAAGGGATCACTGTCTTTTGAATATAAATCATATAGAAAGATATGCAGGTTTGTTTTAGGAACGTCCCTGCTTTCAACGTTGTGGCGAATCAGGTTTGAAATATAGGCAGCTGCTCCTCTGTTTCCAAATTTTGCTTTCATAATAGAACTCGCATCCTCTCTGCCTACCGTCAAATAGACGCGGGAACCGACACTTGCATCCCTCTGCAGCGTATCCACAAGGTTTGTCAGTCCTCTTTCAGCAACTTTCTCTGAATAGATTACAACAGAAATTTTCCCAAGGACGAGCGGATCAGATGATTTACGCTGCAGGTGCGTTAAAATATCTTTGCTGACATCAGTAGATGAAGTAGATTCGATGATTTCACTTTCTACAGGGGCATCCTGCGTATAAACCGGAATGACAACCGTTCCTTTCATTTGATCTGCGCCCTCCATGTCAAAGCCTACAACTGTAATAATATTAACATCGTCCAATATTTCTTTTTCAAGACATCCTGTCAAAAACAGCGGAATGAGAAGAACAAGCAATTTACGTTTCAATTTTTCTTCCTCCCTTCCATTTACGGTAGATCAGAGTGAGTAAATACAGAACCGGTATGTAGGCTATAAAAATATAGAAGCCGACCTCCCCTAAAAATGAGTTAATCGTATTGATCTGTTCACGGTCTTTAATAAGATTAACAGCTCCATAACTGACGGCAAGAACAATCAGAATCGTATATTTCTGCTTTATTTTCACAAGCTGCTTCATGCCTCTGCTTGCACACCAGAGGGTTAAACAAACGTTCGGCAAAATGACTAGGTTCCAGTTTGCGATCCCGATATATTCAAATCTTTCCACAAACGGCATTTCGACAATTTTCCAGATCGTAAGTGTTGCCCATACGTTTTTCTGAAGCTGCTCTTCACTGAAATAAATGATGCTGAACAGCATAATAATCACATAGATTAAAGTTGTAACTGCTGCACCAAAGTGCGCCCACTTCCTCGATTTTTCAGGATTTTTCAGAAAAGGATAATACATAAACAGCGCTTCAAAACCCAGCACTGTCAGCGACATATTTTTCGTGCTTTTTAAAAGATCACTGATGGAGTGATCAAAAAAAGGCATCAGGTTATTAAAGTTCGCAAATTTCAGTGTGAACAAAAAGGTGAAAATAAGGTATCCCGGGAGCACCACGCCAAAGAAGCAAATACCCGCCACAACCCGAAAACCGCCATTTAATATGTAATAAGCAAGCACCAGAAAAATAAAGCTGTAAATCCAGACATTGAGATCTGGAAACATCCATACTTGAATAACTTCGATAAAGGTTCGGAGGACGTTAATGGCAAGAGCGGTAAAGTAAATAATGACAATGGCATTTAACCCATTGCCAATCCACTTGCCAAAAATCTTTTTATGAATATCAAGGATGTTTCCCTCTTGGTCCTTTAAAATTTGATAAATCAAAAAGATCGATATATGAACAACGACTCCGGAAGCAAGCACAGCTATCCAGGCATCATGACCGGAGTCCAGTGAAATAAAACGCTGAAAGCCAAGCACTCCGACACCAAACTGAAGGGAGTGAATAAGAAAAAACACAAGAAAATGCGAAACTTGATATCGTTCTGCGATCTTTTTCATCTGGACACCTCACAATCTGCTATTCATCTATGTCATGTCTCTGTCTTGCTTTCTTCTCTGAAAATTTATCAGGCTGTTTCGTCCGCAGGGCCAAAGGCCTTTTGTTTAATGTTGAGAAAGGGAAACGGATAATCGCATCTTTAAGATCCCGGCTCCGGGGCGGATAAATCGGCACTAAAAAGGGCCTCCCGAGAGATGTCAGCCTTAAGAGATGAGTTGCTAAAAAACAAAAACATAAAACAATGCCGAGAAGCCCATAAATTTGGGCGAAAATTAAAAATGGAAATCGAAGCAGGCGAATCGTATTACCCATCTTGTAAACAGGTGTTGTAAACGATGCAAGTGCTGCCAAAGCGACGATGATCAGGAGAACGTTACTGGTCAGACCCGCTTCAACCGATGCCGTCCCAATAACGATCCCGCCTACGATACCGATTGTCTGTCCGACCTTTGTCGGCAAACGCGCACCCGCTTCCCGAAGCAGTTCAATCGTCAGCTCCAAAAACAGTGCCTCCAATATTGGGGGAAGCGGAATCTCGCGCCGCGAGGTTACGAGCGTGCTCAGCAGATCCTTTGGAATTAACTCATAATGAAAGGTTAGGGTCGCTACGTATACAGGCGTTACTAAGATGGAAAAGGCTACGGCAAATACGCGGATCAGCCTGAAAAATGATGACAGCACCCAATTTAGATAATAATCTTCAAAAGAAGAGAAAAATTCTACAAGCGTTGTGGGGCCGATTAAAACCTGCGGCGAGCCATCAACAACTACTGCGACCTTACCCTCTGCAAGAACAGCTGCCACCCTGTCAGGCCGTTCTGAATCAAGCACCTGGGGAAACGGAGAGTTATGGTTATCAGATATGAACTGAGCCACATAGCCGCTGTCGCCTATTTGGTCATATTTAAGATCTCTTAACCTCTGGATCATGGTATTTACATTTTCTTCATCTGCTATACTGTCGATGTAGAGCACAGCCACTTTTGTTTTGGACAGATCGCCTATTTGCATTTCTTTTATCCGCAGCTGAGGCACTTGTATTCTTTTGCGGATCAAATTGATATTAAATTCAATCGCTTCTACAAAAGCTTCCTTCGGACCTACCACACTGAATTCAACTTCCGGGAGGGAGATGTCCCGTGCCTTATTTAATGTAGCTCTTAACAATGTACATGGACTTCCATATTCGGAGAATGAAATAATGATATAGCCTTCAAGCAATTTCTCTGAAACAATATCCGTGTCAATCGTGACAATGATTTCTTCAATGGGCACAATTTCTTTCAGCTGATCAAGGGTATTCCATTTTTCATTCAGCAAAGGAGCGAGGATGCTCTCATGTAAAAGCGTCGGATCTACCACTGTCCGTATGTAAGACACCCAAAAATTGATCTCTTTTGCATGATGCTCATATTGAACAAAATCAGACGAGGCCTTGAAGCAAGTAATCACTTCAGCCATTGACTGCTTTGGTTTTCCATTCTCCTTATACATCTTGTTCACGATTTCCACCACGCTTCACGATCATACTTTCCCTTATATTTCCTCCCATTTTGTAAATTATTCAAAAAGAAAAAATGGAAAATGTCATACTTGGGAGACAATGATGTATTTGCTAAACGGCATAAAAAAACTCCCATCCATCTGGAAGGGAGTTTTTTTCATTATTTTGCAAATGTGTGTTTTCCGATTGTAAGCGTGACTTCTCTAGTACGAATCCAGTCGCTTTCAGCTGTTACAGGATTATAGAAATAGACAGAATCATTCCCCATACCCTCATAAGCCAAGGCTTCTTGGACCGCTTCTTTAGCTTTATCATCAGCAGGTTCATGAATTGCGCCATTTTCAACTGGAGAAAATGCGTAAATGCCTGATTGCTTTTGATAAATAACATCTTTAATGGTATCAGGGAATCGGTCATCTTTTACACGGTTTAAGACAACCGTTGCCACAGCCACTTTACCAGCATATGGCTCGCCTTTTGCTTCAGCGTGAACAATTCGCGCCAATAAATCCTTATCTTCATCTGAAATGGATTGAGGGACCTCCAGTTTTTCGCCTACATATAATAATTGACCGCTTTTATGATTAAGGGATTGAATCTCTTTAATAGATACACCGTACTTTTTGCCGATCAGCCATAAAGTATCGCCTGTTTTAACCTCGTGCTTTGTTGCTGCCTCTGCTTTTTCAAACCCAAATAATGATAAGGTAAGTGCGGAAATGATCGTAAAAGTAAAAAATGCTTTCTTCATTTATAAACCTCCCAATTTTTCATTCGGATTCGCTTGTAAGAAGTACAAGTAATAGCCTAACAGCTTTATGCACTGAATTCATTGCTTAAAAAATGGAAGGTATCCCAATTCAATATTCAAAAAAATGAGGCATATCAGGCTTTTCATTCTAAAGAAAAATAGAAAACAGGTCATTTCCCCCTGGGAAAACAGCCTATTTGGCGCACCTAACCGCATATATATACCTTCTTTACTGCTTTTACGATTTCCAGCATCGCCATTATGATGAATTTACCGCGGAATATTTAAGTGGAGCGCTCCTAATCGGAGAATTCGATGATAGAAGATAAAAGTTTTGAGGAACTGGTTGAGAAGCATCAAAGTATGATTTATTTTCATATTAAACATTTAAACATCAGGCAGCATCATGAAGAATACTATCAAATCGGACTCATCGCCTTATGGCACGCTTCAAAAACCTATGACGGCTCAAAAGGCTCATTCAGCACTTATCTATATCATTGTATAAAAGGAAGGATGCTGAATGAAATGAATAAACAAAATAGAAGGCACGAAAAAGAAGAGCTTCGCGATCAACATGACGATTTCGGCACGGAAGACCCTATAAAGGAAATAATGAGCGAGCAAATGGTCCAATCCTACGGCGACATCCTCACTCCGATGCAGAAAAAATGGCTGATTGGCTATTGCATTGACAAGAAAACGCCAACTGAAATTGCTGAGAGTGAAAATGTCAGTCCTGCGAGTGTGAAATCGTGGAGAAGAGAGGCAATCAAGAAGATTAAAGCGATAATAGAAAAATCATAAGGGTGATGTGGATAAACATTCTCTCAATCCCTAAAAACAGAAAAACGGCCGTCATATATGACAGCCGTTCTGTTTTCAGCTCCGGGGAACCTGCAAATATTTGTAGATGACGCTTCCGCCCTGCTGTGCTATTCCGCGGAAATGCTTGAAATCCTCACGTTCGACAAGAACCGTTCTAAAGGTAAGAAAAACATCTTTCGGAACATGATATTCATGGATTTCACCATTTTTTAAAGAATCCAGCATTTCGTTTGCCAATTGATTATCCATGGAACGAACTTCCCCCAAATCTTTTCATATATGCAAGTTTACTAAGGAGAAGCCCGCTTGTCCATGACTTAATAAACAAATTTTAAAGCTTCCTCGATATCTGACTCGCCAGAGAGGATTTCAAACGTTTTGTTTTTCACTTCTTCACCAGTAAGAGACGCTATCAGAACCGCCGCCACATCCTCACGGGAAATGCTGCGGTTTTCTTTGTTCTCGATTTTTTCTGAAGCTTCGATCTTTCCTGAGGCGCTGTCATCCGTCAGTGCGCCAGGTCTGACAATCGTATAAGAAAGATCTGATCCCCGCAGATATTCGTCAGCAATTGCCTTTGCTTTGAAATACTGTTCCATTGATTCAGGACCTGCTGAAGGGTTATCTGTTCCCATTGAGCTCAGCATGACGAAATGCTGGATCCGATGTTCTTTAGCAGCGTCTATCAGATTTTTAGCCCCCTCCTGGTCAACAGAAATCGTTTTATCAGGTCCTGTTTTTGATCCAGATCCCGCAGCAAAAATGATGGCATCTGCTAAATGCACGGCATGGGATACATCCCCTTCAAGATCGCCGACGACTGTTTGGGCACCCAGCTTTTCAAGCTCTTTTTCCTGCTTCGGATCCCGCACCATTGCGATTGCGCGATGCTCGCCTCCGCGTGCTATTTGTTCGATTATATGTCTGCCTGTTTTTCCGTTAGCTCCTGCAATTAATACATTCATTCTAAACAACACCTTTATAAGTAGTATGACTGTACTCTTCCCCCTGGAAACTCTCTTCAAACGTTTGGATATGTTTTATCAGGATAATACGTGATGCGGCTCATGCCACTTCTGCAGAGCCTCAAAGCAGGCTTCTGCATCCTGTAAGCCCTGCTCATAGAGCCGTTCCAGTTTAACCGGATTTCGTTCAATCCGGTCAACCTCAAGCTTCCTGGAAGGACGGATGACAAACACATTTCCGAGCTTTTCCTGCTCCTCAATATAATCAAGCGTCTGATTGTACTGCTCATAGCGGTTCAGCATGGCATCTGCAAGCAATGGATACGCTCTGAAAGACCGTCTGACCATCCACTCCATGCTGCTCTTTTTCTTTCTGTATCCTGCATTTCTGGTTAAGATCACCACATTGCGGGCATTGCCGTCTGATTGAGATTTTCTGATCGGAATCGAATCGACAATCCCGCCGTCAAGCAGTTTCCTTCCTTCATAGTCAATCATTGGTGCTATAAACGGAAGGGAGCTTGAGGCTCTTAAAATCGTTAAAATATCCTTCCCAATATCATTTTTATTATAGTAAACAGGCTCCCCTGTCTTGCAGTCTGTTGTTCCCACTAAAAATGTCTGATCACTTTTCAAAAAGGAATCAAAGTTAAACGGAACAAGCTTGTTTGGAATTTCATCAAAAATGAAGTCCATCCCAAACAGCTGTTTATGACGAATATAATTGCTTAACGATAAATAGCTTTTATGATTGGCATAATTGAGGTTTACCGTCTTATTTCTTCCTTTTTGCCTCGAAACATATGAAGCACCCATGCAGGCACCTGCTGAAACCCCGATAACATAGGGGAAATAAAGATTTTTTTCCATGAAAAACTCTAAAACACCTGCTGTATAAACCCCGCGCATTCCTCCGCCTTCGAGGACAAGACCTGATGAAACCAAGCTGATTCGCCTCTTTCAAAATCAATTTTATCTTACTATAACATGCTTCATTCATCTGCTTCATCTAATCTGTTTGGCCTTTTTTCAAAATTATTACACAATTTTAACTGAAAGCCTTTACTTAACGGAAAAAATAATGTTAAATAGTCCTAATGGGGGATCTGTATAGAGAAGGAGAGAGGAAATGAAAATCGCTAAAGTTGGCAATGTGATTGAATTCAGAGACGGTTTACGTGGCATCGTGGAGAAAGTTAATGAAAATTCAGTGATTGTAGACTTGACGTATATGGAAAATTTCCGAGATTTAGATCTTGAGAGACGGACGGTCGTCAATCATAAAAACTATAAAATTGTAAAAGAACAGCTTCATTGATAGGTAAAACAGCAGCCTGAAAGAGAATTCTCCTTCAGGCTGTTTTATTTTGTTCTCAAAATGAATTTTACATTGCTTTAAGGTAATTGAACCATACTAGATAAAGTAATCGACCTATAGACAGATAAAAAGCGGACATCAAGCCCGGGTTAGACTTCTAGATCAAGGAAAAGAGGTGCCTCAAATGGAGTTTCGGCTGCTGACAGAAGAAGACACAGAACAGTACCGGGCACTGCGGCTGCAGGCCCTGAATGAGCTGCCTGCCAGCTTTGCTTCAAGCTATGAAACAGAAAAGAAAAAATCAATTGAAGAATTAATTCAGGAAATCACTCCTTCTGCATCCGCTTTTGTAATGGGCGCATTTGCTGAAGCAGAGCTCGCAGGGATCGCCGCGTTCAAACAGGAGAATCTTGAAAAAATGAAGCACCGCGGTCAAATACTGGGCATGTACATCTCTCCTGTCATGCGCGGCAAAGGATTAGGAAAAAAACTGCTGAGCTCTTTGATTGAACGAATAAGAGAAAATGCTGCCATTGAAAAAATCGATCTTGCGGTTGCTGTTGATAATCATAGCGCAAAAGCGCTGTATGAGTCATTGGGCTTTGTTCAGTTCGGCGAATACACAGAAGCGCTGAAGCTTGCGGATGGTTATGTAGATGAGGCATATATGTGTTTGGAGCTTCGACGGTGAATTGGCAGCTTTCTATCAGGAAAGTCTTGCTATGGGAGCAGACCAACCTTCGCGTGGGCAATTATATCGCATATGCTGACACACCTATTGATTGAATATAACGAGTTTATGAAATCAACTCGCAAAATCGGCTGTCCAATTTACAAGAACGAATCTCCAACTCGCGAGAATCCCGTTTTCATTCGCAGGAACAGCTAATCAATTCGCACAGCTCCAATTCAATTCCTTTATCAATCTGGTGCAATCCAATAAAAAAATCCGCTGCAGACAGCGGATTTCTCATTTTCTATGTAACTGAAAATCTATTATTGATATACTTTAATGTTGACTGATTTTCTGCCCCAATTGATGGCACTGCTTTGTCCGGCAATAAAGACATCAATTTTGTTGCCTGTAATGGCGCCGCCAATATCAGCTGCAATCGCTTTGCCGTAGCCTTCAACTTCTACGGTTGAGCCAATTGGAATCACATTCGGATCAACGGCAATCACTTTCGCTTCAGGGTATTTTTTCAAATCCACACCCATCTTCGTCACTCCGGAACAGCCATCGCATGAAGCCGTATAAGCTGTGCTTGTAACCGTTAACTCTTTTACAGTCCCTGAAACACTGCTTGATTTTTGATTTAGCTTACTAAAGGTTTGCGGTCCAGCGATACCATCACTTTTCAGTCCTCTTTGCTGCTGAAAATTGGCTACTGCACTTTTCGTGCCGTTTCCGTACATTCCATCAACAATACCAGTATATACTCCCCATTCTTTCAGCAGACGCTGAAGCTGGATGACTGGTTTTCCCATATCGCCATAGCGCAACACTTTAATTTTTTGATTCGTTTGCGGTCCAGCTATCCCATCAACCTGAATACGGCTCTTTTCCTGAAATTCTTTCACCGCTTCTTTTGTAATTGGACCATAATAGCCTGTCTCTTCAAAATATGGATACACACTTTTTGATAAAAGATGCTCCTGCAGTTCTTTCACATCTGAATGGCTCATTCCCTGTGAAAGCGTTCTGTCTCCCAGTGCCGCTTCCCCGCTCAGTGGAAAAATTACACTTACACTGAGTACAGATGCGCCAATTAAGCCCATTAGCTTTTTCCTCATATTGTCCCTCCTCAAGTATTAGTAATACATCACACTATACGTGAAAAAGATGGGAGTGTTGGTGTAATGAGGAAAAAACGAAGCGGAAGAACTAGAAAACTGCCATTTATTAGTCCATATTTCGACAAATTACTCATAAGTATTTAAAGCATCTTTTACTGACCTTGTTTATAGGGAACGATAACAGTATTATTTTACATAAAAAAAGGAGAATGCCCATGTGCGGAAGATACACTTTATTCGCAGAGTATGCAGATCTTGTAGACCGATTCCATATCGGCGCAGCCATTGACGAAGATGAATATGTATACAGCTACAACATTGCTCCTTCCCACGAGGTTTTGTCCGTGATTAATGATGGGACTCAAAATCGAATGGGGTTCTTAAAGTGGGGACTCATCCCTCCTTTTGCAAAGGATGAAAAATTCGGATATAAAACCATCAATGCGAGAGCAGAAACATTAGCGGATAAACCAAGCTTCAGACATGCTTTCAGAAAAAAAAGATGCCTTGTACTGGCAGATTCGTTCTATGAATGGAAACGGCAGGAAGGCGGGAAAACTCCGATGAGAATTAAAATGAAAACAGGTGAACCCTTCGGTATGGCTGGGTTATGGGAATCATGGAAATCGCCGAATGGCAAAACCATCTATTCCTGCACGGTTATCACAACCGAACCAAATGAACTGATGAGCTCCATTCACGACAGAATGCCGGTCATCCTGAAGCCTGAAGACGAAGCAAGATGGCTCGACCCCTCCCTTCATGATCCAGACGATCTGCGTCCGTTCTTAAAACCCTTCGACGAGACGCAAATGGAGGCGTTTGAAGTATCGTCTGAAGTAAATTCTCCTAAAAATAATGGAGTGCATTTGATTCGGAAGATTTGTTGAATAAAGTCGAACTTAAAGATTGGGGAAGAATAAGAAATTAAACTCCACTCAAGTAAAACAAAAAACAGCCAAACATCAAAAAAACCAGTTCCTGAGGTAGGAACTGGTTTTATATGTTTAAAGAAAGAAGCCACAATTGCCGTAACTTACGTAAGAAAGTTTTAAACCACCACTTCTCAAAGTGGGTGTTTGCAGCAGCTTTCCTGTCTTCCTCTGCAAATGGAGGCATGACATTTCAGATGCGATATAAAACTCCCTATTACAGCTTAAAGGTTAAAACTTAATTATCATTACGTACAATGCAGCTTGTAGTAGTATATTACATCATTATGCTGCAGCGGTCAACCGGAAAGATTCGTTATCCAAAGAAAACTCAAAAGCAGTTTTTGGCTCATTTACCAGTCCCCTTCTTGCATCCCGGGATCATAGATCCACCGCTCCAGATGCAGGTGATAATCACTGATAAAAGAAATGCCTTCATCTTCTAATAATTTTTTCTGCAGTCTGCCGGATTCTGTCCCCTTCATGCCGATTTCGCCTTTGGAATTGATAACACGATGCCATGGGAGCTGATGCTTTTCACTCATCGAATGAAGAATGCGGACAACCTGCCGCGCTCCTCTGGGCTGGCCCGCGCACCTGGCAACTTGTCCATATGTCATCACTTTGCCAGCAGGTATCGATTTTATAATAAATACCGCTCTTTGCGTAAAAGTCTCCATACTTAATCCCCCTGTCTACTGATTTTCTTATATGATAAACTAAACACAAAATACATTTCACTACAAACAGAGAGGGTGCTGATCATGGCGAAAAAAATCCAGATACCATCAAATCTCTTAACCCATCACTATATTCAGAACGAAGAGTCCGAAGTGAAGATTGTTACACCTGAATATGAACTGAATCCAGATGATTATTTTTCTGAAGAACTGTCAAAAGCTTTTAAAACAGAAGCGATGGAGCTTTTTTATTCATATGTACGCAAAGCAAACCGCACTGACGGCGAGAATGAATTTGAATTTAGGTAAAAGCATGTTGTCCCGCCTCGTTTCGAGTTATAATAGAACAAAGGTCGAATCTCTATGAAATAGGATGGTGACTATATGAAAAACCGTGACAAGCGTCAAAAACGCAAGCGTGACATGCTGAAGGATTATATTAAAAGCAGGTTAAAGAATTTAAAGCCAAAAACGAGCAAGTCACCCGTATCAAATCACCAATCAGGGCGTAAATAATAAATAATCATTTTTTATTAGGTTATCCTGCTTACCTGTGCTAAAATGAAAGCAACCATTTAACAAAGCTTGTAACATGATACCTCCCCCCGCTCAGAGTATTTGAGCGGGGGTTTTTATTGTTTCGGCGAGATGCCGCGGCACTTATCCATTAAACCTTCTACTTTATAAACCTTCGCTTTAGTTTGACCGCTTACTGCTCCTCATTCAACATCTTTGATTCCCCTATGCCAGGGAATTTGTAAGATTGTGGAAGCATTCGGGTCCTTTGATTCCTCTATTACCCGAAATGATCTCATTGGAGGAATCATTCCGACCCTTTGATTCCTCTATGCCCCGAAACTACCTCAATCGAGGAATCATTCCGACTCTTTGATTCCTCTATTACCCAAAATGATCTCAATGGAGGAAGCATTCCAACACTTTGATTCCACTATGCCAGGGAATTTGATCAATTGTGGAAGCATTCGGGTCCTTTGATTCCACTATTCTCCATAATTATCTCAATGAAGGAATCATTCCGCCCCTTTGATTCCTCTATGTCCCGAAATTACCTCAATCGAGGAATCATTCCGACCATTGATTCCTCTATGCCCCGAAATTACTTCAATGGAGGAATCATTCCAACCCTTTGATTCCTCTATTCCCCAAAATGATCTCAATGGAGGAATCATTCCAACCCTTTGATTCCTCTATTCCCCAAAATGATCTCAATTGTGGAATCATACACAAGTAGAATACATTCATGTAGTTTAGCCCATCGCAATGAATCAAATTGAACATTCTAAAGCGTTTACATCAAATGCAACTAAAAAAATACACACAAAAAAACAGCCTCTATAAAAGAGACTGTTTTATATGTCAGCTTAAAATTAAGCTTTTTGAACGTTAGTTGCTTGAGGTCCACGTTGACCTTGCTCTACGTCAAATGTAACTGCTTGGCCTTCGTCTAAAGATTTGAAACCTTCGCCTTGAATAGCTGAGAAATGAACGAATACGTCTTCTCCGCCTTCGCGCTCGATGAATCCGAATCCTTTTTCTGCGTTAAACCATTTTACTGTACCTTGTTCCATTGTTGTTGCCTCCTCGTATGCTTTAGCATACATTGTGTTACTATCCTTGCTCTCATTGATAACAAAAGGTGAAAAGTTTTAGCACTTGTTCTTTCCTTGCGTACCGAACAAAAATAATTCTTAATAAATATAACATGGATTATTTTAAAAAGCAAATTATGCTCGAAAATAATTTCGGTTTTTATCAGCGATTGTCGATTTTCTCCGGATACATATCATGATTCATCAAGCGGTGCTCTGCCATTTGTTCGTATTTTGTGCCTGGTTTTCCGTAGTTTGTATACGGGTCGATTGATATTCCGCCGCGCGGAGTGAACTTGCCCCATACTTCGATATATCTTGGGTCCATCAGTTCAATCAGATCGTTCATGATGATGTTCATGCAGTCTTCATGGAAGTCTCCGTGATTGCGGAAGCTGAATAAATAAAGCTTCAATGATTTGCTTTCCACCATTTTTTTATCAGGGATATAGCTGATATAAATAGTTGCAAAGTCAGGCTGTCCTGTTTTCGGACAGAGGCTTGTGAATTCCGGGCAATTAAACTTTACAAAGTAATCGCGGTTTTCGTGTTTGTTATCAAATGATTCTAAAATGTCAGGGCTGTATTCGAATAAATAATTTGTTCCCTGATTGCCAAGCAATGTTACCTCGGTTAATTCTGAATCTTGTCTTCCAGCCATAATCAGCCTTCCTTTCATAGTTAAACTCCTCTTTTGTTTCCCCATACAAGGGTGTGCAGCTGCGGCAGTACGCGCGCATTATTTAAACCTTCTTCTGATACAGCCCGGTCAATCAGCCACTCGTACCTTGTAAGCAAATGAGAAATTAACTTTCCATCATCCGGTTCGTGAACCAGATCATTTCCTACCTGTAGGTAAAATGGGATTTCCGGGAATTTCAGGTGTACTATTTTTGCAAACTCCAGATCCTGCTCATCAAAGACAACTACTTTTAAACTTGCATGATACAGACGGTTTTTTTCCGTTAAATAGAAAATAATTTCATCTAATTTAGTGAAGTCTGTGTTCATGCCTGAGCTTGGCGGCTTTGGAGAAATCGTTAAATCATCAATTTGATCAAACCAGGGCTGCAGACGGCTGCCCTGTGTTTCAATCGCCACTTTTACGTTCTTTTCGTGAAGAAGATCAATCAGTTCATTCAGGTTCCCAAGTAAAGCTGGATTACCTCCTGAAATGGTCACGTGTGAAAAATGGCTTCCGCCAAGTTCGAACAGCTCTGTCCAAATTTCTTCGGCTGTTAGGTGTCTAATATCGTCTTTAGCTGATCCATCCCATGTGAAAGCAGAGTCACACCAGCTGCAGGAATAATCACATCCTGCTGTACGGACAAACATTGTTTTTTGGCCGATGACCATCCCTTCACCCTGAATCGTCGGACCGAAGATTTCTAAAACAGGAAACTTCTTCATCCGTTTTTCACCTGCTTGGGACGGTACATCACATAGCTTGTTGGTGTTTCGCGGACAAATACACCGACACATTTGGGTTTGTGTCCAAGTGTATCCAAATGCTGCTGAATGATTTCATAAATCGTGCGTGCCACTACTTCAGTAGTAGGGAATTTATTTGGATCTTTGTCATCAAATACTTCATTTTCATTGAGAATCGTATGGTCAAAGCGGTCGTGCACAAGCTGCTTGATATGGGCAAAATTGATAAGGAACCCTGATTGGTCAAGTTCATCGCCTGCAACCGTTACATTTATAAAATACGTATGACCGTGAAGACGGCGGCATTTGCCCGCTTCATCATTCGGCACATAGTGAGCTGCAGATATCTGCATATCTTTGTTCAGCTCATAAGAGTACGGGTGGAGAGTTTGCGGATACATTTGCTGAAGCATTACGCCTCTCCTCCTTTTGCGCCCAAATACTCATCAAGGCCTTTTTTCCTCAAGTGACATGCTGGACATTCTCCGCAGCCTTCTGCGATAATACCGTTGTAGCATGTTAGCGTTTTTTCTTTTACATAGTCGAGTGCACCTAGTTCATCTGCAAGCTTCCAAGTTTCCGCTTTATCGATCCACATAAGCGGTGTATGAATGACAAATTGATCATCCATCGCTAAATTGATGGTGACGTTGCAAGATTTCACGAACACATCGCGGCAATCCGGATATCCGCTGAAATCTGTTTCGCAGACTCCTGTTACGATATGTTTAGCTCCGATTTGTTTTGCAAGGACAGAAGCAAACGTCAGGAAAAGCAGATTTCTGCCTGGAACGAAGGTTGAAGGAAGTTCGCCTTCCTTATGTTCAATTTCAATATCATCTCTTGTAAGGGCATTAGGTGCAAGCTGATTTAAGAGCGACATATCCAAAAGGTGGTGCCTTACTCCAAGATCATCTGCAATCGCTTCAGCCACTTCTATTTCAAGCTTGTGGCGCTGATTATAATTAAATGTAACCACTTCAACTTCTTTAAATTGCTTCATGGCCCAGAATAAGCATGTCGTGCTGTCCTGGCCGCCGCTGAAGACAACGAGCGCTTTATCATTTTTCATCTATATGTCCTCCTCATTCGAAGAGAGCATTCTTTCACAACCCCGATTTAAAAATCGGCATAAGAAAAGACACCCTGAACTTTTTCAGAAGTGTCTAGCATGTAAAATCCCCAACTAAAAAACTATACCTCACTTGGATACAGTTCATACTTAGTTTTTTATAGAGGGTTGTGCTAGAACCTCTCCCGCACAAACTGCGCGGAATTTATCAATATTTTTACCGTTCATACTATACCACGAACGGCCAGACACTTCAATCTATTTTATACAGGGGGACAGATCATGCCTATTAAACCGATTCTCGTCAAAGTGAAATCGAATTTTTGGATCACACCGGCCATCTACGCCGTTCTTTTTTTCATTCTTGCAGTACTGAGTATGACAGGAGACAGATATCTTGCAGAAAACGGTTATTTCAAGCATATTCCATCTGTCTTTTTAACAGATAAGGAACTTGCTCATACCATTCTCAGCGCTACTTCGACTTCGCTTTTAACGATGACGACGATTACGTTTTCATCTGTGCTTGTCGTACTGACAACGTTCCTGGCTAATTTTTCGCCGCGGACGATGCACAATTTCAACTCAGATTCAAAAATCCAGCGGGTGCTTGGAGTTTTTATCGGGGGCTATATTTATTCCCTCGTCCTGCTTAATCAAGTGAGGGAAAATGAAACAAGCAACGATTTTATCGTCCCGACCCTGGCGATTATCGTCGCCTTTATATGTGTTGGTATGTTCGTTTTTCTCATCCACCATATGACCGAATGGATAAAAGTCGGCAATGTGATCTCCAATATCACAAAAGAAACCCTTTCTTCTATAGAAGATAAAAAAAGAACAGACGATCCAGAAGAAGATTTCTCATTAGATAAAGAAAAAACAGTTGAAGTAAAAAGCAGGTATGAAGGCTACATTCAGGATATCGCCCTTTCAGAACTGATTGACTTTGCGGAAAAAGAGCAGCTTGTCATCTCGTTTACAAAAGATCAGGGGGATTATGTCGATGTGGATACACCTTTGCTGCTGGTCTCATCAGAAAGTGAGCCTTTAGATGAGGATGAAATTCTTAAATTTATTACCTTTAACACAGATCATGAGTCCAAGCATGATATTGAGTTCGGCATCCAAAAAATTGCGGAGATTGCGCTTAGAGGCATTGCTCCAGGGAAAAATGATCCTGAGACTGCGATTGCATGTATGGAACACCTGGCCCAGATTTTGACGAAGATCGGAAAAAATCATTCCCCTTCGCCTTACCATCGCGACAGCAAAAATCAAATCAGGATTGTTCTGCCTAAACCAACATTCACCGACTACTTATATGAAAGTTTTTATCAGATCCGTCACTACGGAAAAGAGGATGTATCGGTTATGGCTTCTGTACTGAAAGCATTAATTTTGGTAGCTGAAACGAACCGGAATGAAATAAAACAAGAGGTTTGGGATTTTTCCGCCTACATTTATGAAGGAATTAAACAGCAGGATTGGCTCAGCCTTGATAAAACCATGTTAAATAAACAGCTGAAAAAGCTTGCGAACGCATGCGGCAGAGAAAAAACAGAACGGATATTGTAAGAAAAGCGCAGGCGCCCGGTTAGCTCCTCGGCCAGAACGGATCCGCTAGACATCGAAGCGCTAAATTTTATACTTCCATTTAGTAAGCGAAAAGAAGGAATCCGCAACATTCGGATTCCTTTTTTTCGGCCTATTTTTTATTATTTTGAGTGCCTTCCTGCTCGAGTTCTTTAAAAGACTTTACTTTGCCGTGCTCATTTTGTGATTCTTTGCGGATGTCCCATTGTCTCTGTTTTTGGCCTTTTGATTGAGTCATATTAACGGTCTCCTTTAATTATGAGATTCAGGCTTATTTTATCCTCAGACGCAGATTTTTACGCAAAAAAAAGATGCTGGAAAAAGCATCTCATTGTGTAGCAGCAATTCCTTTCTGAAGAAGCGGGGAACTATCCTCCTTTTTTTTTCGGGTCATTTCGAGATAGCGGATATGGTGGTTTTCCATGTCCTTCACTTTAAATGTAAAGGATCCGAATTCAACCCGTTCCCCTTTTTTTATATCGTATTTCTCAGTCAGCAGCCATCCGCCGATTGTATCTACATCTGTGTCTTCCATTTCAAGTCCGAATAAATCGTTCAGTTCGCTTATTAATACCTTTCCATCGATCACATATTGATCATCCGTGATTTTTTGGACAAGCGGCACTTCATCAGCATCAAATTCATCCCTGATTTCGCCTACGATTTCCTCTAATATATCTTCAACTGTTACAAGTCCTGCGGTACCTCCGTATTCATCAATCAGAATGGCCATATGAATGTGCTCTTTTTGCATTTTAAGCAGAAGTTCTTGAATCGGCACGGAATCGATTACTTGAATAACAGGCCTAATATACGTTTTCAATGAAAAATGATCGCTTTGTTTTGATTGAAATAAGTCCGTAAAAATTTCTTTTATATTCACCATTCCGATAATATGGTCTTTATCACCGTCAACAACGGGATATCTTGTATATTTTTCACTTTTGATGATCTTCAAATGCGACTGCAGCGTCTCTTCAATATCAAGTGAGACGATTTGCGTGCGGGGCACCATAATTTCTTTCGCTATGCGGTCATCAAATTTAAAGATTTTATTCACATATTTGTATTCAGATTGATTGATCTCTCCGCTCTCATAGCTTTCAGACAGGAGAATTCTTAGTTCTTCCTCACTGTGTGCGAGCTCATGCTCTGAGACCTGCTTCATTCCCAGAAAGCTCGTCAGGAGCCGTGCAGAGCCATTTAATACCCAAATGATTGGGTACATGAGACGGTAAAAAGCCATTAACGGCTTTGAAAAGGTAAGCGTAATGCGCTCCGCTTTTTGAATCGCTACTGTTTTGGGCGCAAGCTCCCCCACAACTACGTGCAGAAATGTGATGATGGCAAAAGCAATGGCAACTGACAAAAATTGAACACCTGAACTCGGCATGTCAAACCTTTCAAAAACAGGATGCAGCAGTCTTCCAATTGCCGGTTCCCCAAGCCACCCGAGCCCGAGTGCTGTAATGGTGATCCCAAGCTGGCAGGCTGATAAATATTCATCCAGGTTATCTGTTACTTTTTTAGCTGATATAGCCTGTTTATTTCCTTCTTCAATCAGCTGATTAATGCGGGAACTTCGAATTTTTACAATTGCGAACTCCGATGCTACAAAAAAAGCAGTGGCAGCAATTAAAATCGCAATAATGAACAAATTCACTATGTCCAAATAAATTCCCTCTTCCGCCAAAGACGAAAAAGGAGTCACCTCCTGAAAAATTTCAATCTATTAGGCATACGATGGTGCAAAACCTCCTATGAAAAGTTAATACCCCATCTCATCACCTCTTTAGAAGATATAAAAAATTCAGATAATATTAAAAACATCATAATATGAACAACTTCAGCAGTCAAACAGGAAATATGCCAGTTTTCTTCATAATTATGATGATAATCAAGCCTTTATGTTTAAATTGTTTGATTATTCTTACTTTTTCATCGTTTTATTATGATCAGAATGAGGGGTTTTCCGGACCATCATTAACACCAGAAAGATGATGCTCATATAGCCAAAGATCGGATAGAGAAAGGCAATCAGAGAACTGTAGCCAATTTGACTGACAAAAAAAGCACCGCTCAGCAGGATGAGGATAATGATCATCCTCGGTATTGGAATCACCCGCACCAAATGGCGTTCAAGACCAAATAAATTACCGATGACTGACGTGAAAACTTCCCCGTAAATGACCATTATATATATGAAGAAGAAGGAAAAAACAGAGGCTTTCATCACTTCAGCCATTGGGATATCGTACGTAATCACATCAGGAAGCGTAGACAGAGCAAAATGGCTGCTGAGCAATATAAACGTGAGGGTTGCCCCGCCAACAATTCCTCCCCACTTCACTACACTCTCATCTTCAATCTCCTGAGCAAGGGGAACCAATACGGCCTCTGCCATCGCAAGATTAAAAGCCGCATAGGAAATCGCTGAAATGATCCATTTAAATGATGGAGCATGGTGCAGCTGAACAGATGAAAACGAATGGGCATCAAAAGATGATGCCGCCACAAGCACACTGAAGAGAATTAAAAGCGGCACGACAATAATATTAACGCTAAACAGGCCTTTGGAGCCGAATGACATGGCGATCATCGTCAGCACTATGGTCAGAATCACACCAAACTGCCTTGAATATTCGAGCTGCTCCTCAAAAATTGCCCCGGCACCAGACAGCATAACGGATGTTACACCGAATAAAACAATCAGCATAAAGAGATTAATAATAAATCCAAACGACTTTCCAAATAGAAACAGATTAAAATCCTGGTACGATTTTGCCCCGATCCGCTTTGAAATGATCATCATCTTTGCACCAAGATGCATAAAAAAATACCCGCATATTAAAATACCGAGTATGCCAAACAGGCCATACTGCGTAAAAAATTCTACAATCTCCCGTCCAGTTGCAAAGCCAGCCCCGACAACCGTTCCGACATATACAGCTGCGATTTGAACAACCTGAAACCATCGATTCTTCATCTTCTACCCCCGTTACGATGAATGCGTTAGCTGAACTCTTACCATGTATATGAGACAAGGTGTTAAGAAAGAAGTACAACCTGAATGCGGTTCAGTCGGGTTTGCAGAAGCCATCAATAATTGCCGCATATGCGATTTTGATGCACTTACCTCGTGTTGGAGCCTATAGTAAGTGCTGCATTCGCGGTTTTAAAGCACTTACCTCGTGTTGGAGCTTATAGTAAGTGTTGCATATACGGTTTTAGAGCACTTACCTCGTGTTGGTGCCTATAGTAAGTGCTGCATATATGGTTTTAAAGCACTTACCTCGTGTTGGAGCTTATAGTAAGTGCTGCATTTGCGGTTTGAAACACTTACCTCGTGTTGGAGCTTATAGTAAGTGTTGCATATACGGTTTTAGAGCACTTACCTCGTGTTGGTGCCTATAGTAAGTGCTGCATATATGGTTTTAAAGCACTTACCTCGTGTTGGAGCTTATAGTAAGTGCTGCATATATGGTTTTGAAGCACTTACATCGTGTTAAAGCCTACAGTAAGTGCTGCATATATGGTTTTAAAGCACTTACTTCGTGACGGAGGCTATAGTAAGTGCTGCATTCGCGCTTTTGAAGCACTTCCTTCGTGACGAAGCCCACATTTAGTGCGGCAATCTTGGTTATGGTGCACTTATCCAGTGTCGGAGCCCAGATAATGTGCTGCCTATGCGGTTTTGAACTTTTCAGCCCTGATCTTAGCGTTGAAGCAAATCAGATTAACACCTGGTGAATAGGTAACTTGAAAATTTTTAAGCAAAATACTTGAAAGTCAAATAAGGTCAAACTATAATATGAATCAAGATCATCCAATGAGGTGATTTTTTAACAACTTAATTAGTCAAAGATAGTCAAAGTCAAATTATCTATCAGGAGGTTTTCACTATGCTATGTCAACATTGTCAAGCTAAGAAAGCATCTGTTCATTTAACTCTTCAAATTAATCAGGAGCGTCACCAAGTAATGATTTGCTCTGATTGTTATGCACGTTATAGAAGCTCTGTTCCAAGCGGAGGATTTGGTCCAGTGCCTCCATCACAGCCGTTGCAGCAAGGAAATGCGGAAGGTCAAATCCAAAAACAAGGCAGCGGCGGTCTGCTTGACCAGCTTGGCCGCAACTTAACGCAGGCGGCAAAAGCCGGAGTCATTGATCCTGTTATCGGCAGAGATGCAGAGGTCGAACGATTAATTGAAATTCTGAACAGAAGAAACAAAAATAACCCCGTTCTAATCGGTGAACCAGGTGTCGGTAAAACAGCTGTAGTTGAGGGCTTCGCCCTTAAGATTGCAGAAGGCGATGTGCCTGCCAAGCTGAAAAACAAGGAAGTTTACTTGCTTGATGTGGCTTCGCTTGTTGCAAACACAGGCATACGCGGTCAATTCGAAGAAAGAATGAAGCAATTGATTACTGAGCTTCAGCAAAAGAAAAACATTATCCTATTTATCGATGAAATTCATCTTCTCGTTGGCGCAGGTTCAGCTGAAGGGTCAATGGATGCCGGCAATATTTTAAAACCTGCCCTTGCACGCGGCGAGCTGCAGGTTGTCGGGGCGACGACGCTAAAAGAGTACCGCCAAATTGAGAAAGATGCAGCGCTTGAACGCAGATTCCAGCCTGTCATGGTGTCTGAACCATCACTTGAAAAAGCCGTTGAAATCTTAAAAGGCATTCAGGATAAATATGAAAAATACCATGAGGTGACATACACCGAAGAAGCCATTAAAGCGACTGTCACATTGTCAAACCGCTACATTCAGGACCGTTTCTTGCCTGATAAAGCGATTGACCTGCTGGATGAAGCCGGTTCGAAAAAGAACCTTCAAGCAGGCGGCGGCGAAGACATCAGCGGACAGTTAGCTGAAATTGCCAGAAAAAAAGCTCAGGCTACAAAGGAAGAAAATTACGAGCTTGCTGCAAAATTGCGCGATGAAGAGGTCAAGCTTGAGAAAATGCAGACACCTGTCAAAGCTGTAGTCGATCTTGCAGATATTCAGGCAATCATTGAAAAGAAAACAGGCATTCCAGTCGGCAAGCTGCAGGAAAATGAGCAGGCTCAAATGAAGAACCTTGAGACCAAGCTTTCAGGAAAAGTAATCGGCCAGGACGACGCTGTTAAAAAAGTAGCCAAAGCGATCCGCCGCAGCCGTGCGGGATTGAAATCAAAAGAACGGCCAATTGGATCCTTCCTGTTTGTCGGCCCAACAGGTGTAGGTAAAACAGAGCTGACGAAAACACTTGCGTCTGAACTGTTTGGTTCACGCGACTCACTTATCCGTCTTGATATGAGTGAGTACATGGAGAAGCATTCGATCTCTAAAATCATTGGGTCCCCTCCCGGCTACGTTGGCCATGAGGAAGCTGGACAATTATCCGAAAAAGTCCGCCGGAACCCTTATAGCATTATCCTGCTTGATGAAATTGAAAAAGCACATCCTGATGTGCAGCACATGTTCCTTCAAGTGATGGAAGATGGCAGATTGACAGACAGTCAGGGCCGAACTGTCAGCTTTAAAGATACTGTCATTATCATGACGAGCAACGCCGGCATCGGCCACAAGAAAGTCACAGTCGGATTTGGAAGCAATGAAGCCTTAAACGAAAGTTCTTTATTAGATTCACTCGGATCATTCTTTAAACCGGAGTTTCTGAACCGTTTTGACAGCATCATTGAATTCAAATCACTTGAAAAAACGCATCTGCTTGAAATCGTCGACATTATGCTTGATGATTTGAAAGCAACATTGGCTGAGCAGAAAATAACGCTAAGCATCACAGATGATGCAAAAGAAAAAATCGCTGAACTCGGATATCACCCTGCATTCGGCGCACGTCCGCTCCGCAGAGTGATCCAAGAGCATGTAGAAGATTCTATTGCTGACGTCCTGCTTGACGGCAATGAGATGGCCGAACTTGTAGTAAAGCTTTCAAATGATAAGATTTCTGTAGAAGCTAAATAAAATGGAAAAGAGTGCTGCCCCAAGGATCAGCACTCTTTTTTTGCACTAATTTTATATGGATAAACAGGATGGCTGTACGCAAACTCTGCCTTATCCTCGACTTCAAGAACAATCGGATGAATCTCCGAACCTCTTTGTGTCGGGTACCAATGCCTGCCTTCTTTCACCACCACGACAGAACCGTCACCATTTCCGTGAAAAGCGAACAAATCAGATTCACACTCAAACTGATTCGCTAAAAAAGCCAATTCCCTCCGCATATGTTCAACGTTGTCACACGGCAGGCCGACTTCCACAATGTCATGCCATTCTAATAGAAGATCCGGGACCTCCTCCTTTCTTTCAAGCATTTCAAGCACATTGCCTTCCGGATCATGAAAATACGCCTGCTTTCCTTTCCAGTACAGGCTTACTGCCCCATCTTCGCCGGGCAGCAGCAGACTCTCCAATTCCTGAAACATGACATCAAAAAAAGATTCATTCGTTCTAAAGCATAAATGATAATAGGACCGATTCTCAGCTTTAATAAAGGTTAATCTGCTTAAACCTGCTTTTACAGTAAAACGATCCCTTTTATCTTCTATCAATCTCATTTTCAGCATATCGGTGTAGAATGTTTTCATTTCTTCAAGATGTTTGCACTCTAATATTACATGCACAAATTTCATTTTCAATTCTCCTCTCTTTTCTTCATTTTAATAGAAGAGCTTTGTTTTGAATTCAGCCTTTATAAGGATGATTTATACATCTTACCTACGAAAAAACCGCCAGCATATGCTGACGGCATTTCCCATTATAGGTTTTTGTCATCCACGTTCTCAAGCCACTCTCGAATGTCGCCTGTGACCGATTGTACACATCCATCTTCGAAAGGTGAGATCAGGTTTGCAGTCTTTACTAATTCAAGGAAAGACTTGCTTCCCCCCTGTTTGCACAGGTGCAGATAATCTGCCCATGCCTGCTCTTTATTTTCATGCATCTTTTTCCAAAACTGCAGGGCACAAATTTGAGCAAGTGTGTAGTCAATATAATAGAATGGAGAATTAAAGATATGTCCCTGACGCTGCCAGAATCCGCCTTCTTCCAGGAAGTCGTTATCCTCGTAATTGCGGTGCGGCAAGTATTTCCGTTCAATCTCTCTCCATGCCTGTTTCCTTTCCTTCGGTGTGGCCTCAGGATTTTCATAGATGAAATGCTGGAACTCATCGACCGTTACGCCATACGGCAAGAATAAAAGCGCTCCACTTAAATGGCTGAATTTATATTTCTCTGCATCTTCCTTGAAGAAGGTTTCCATCCACGGCCATGTGAAAAACTCCATGCTCATCGAATGAATTTCGCATGCTTCATGTGTCGGGAAGTGGTATTCAGATAAATTAAAATGACGGCTCATATATACTTGGAATGCATGTCCTGCTTCATGCGTCAAAACATCAATATCCCCGCTTGTTCCGTTGAAATTTGCGAAGATATAAGGCGCTTTATAATCCTCAATATATGTGCAGTATCCTCCGCCTGCCTTTCCTTTTTGAGCAAGCAGATCCATAAGGTTCCGTTCAATCAGGAAATCAAAGAACTCATTTGTTTCAGGAGACAGATCTTCGTACATCTTTTTCCCGTTAGCGATTATCCACTCTGCATCTCCTTTAGGAGTGGCATTTCCAGTTGTAAATTGAAGCTTCTCATCTGGGAAAGCAAGAGTATCAAGCCCTAAGCGTTCCTGCTGGCGCTCTCTTAATCTAGTTGCCATCGGAACGATGTATTCCTTAATCTGATCACGGAATTTCTTCGCCATGGCTGCATCAAAATCAATGCGCTGCATTCTTTCATAGCCAAGCTCTACAAAATTCGCAAAGCCTAATTTCTTTGCAATGAGTGTCCGGACTTTTACGAGCTTGTCAAAAATCTCATCCAGCTTTTCTCCATTTTCAGCGTAAAAGCCGAAGTATGCGTCAGATGCACGTTTTCTTGTGTCGCGCTCTTTAGATTCCATCAGAGGTTCAAGCTGGGCAAGTGTGTACTCTTTTCCGTCAAACTCAATTTTTGCGGAGGCAATAAGCTTTGTATATTCTGACACGAGCTTATTTTCTTTTTGCAAATCTTCAAGCACTTCAGGAGAAAATGTTTTCAGCTGTGCGTCAGCAAGTGCAAAAAGCTGTTTTCCGTACTTCTCTTCCAATTCATTGCGGAAGTTTGAGCTGACAAGCGCTTTGTAAAACTCGGTATCCATTGCTTTAATATGCGGTTCAAACTCGTCAAGATAGTCCTGTTCTTCCTTGTAAAACTCATCATTCGTATCAATTGTATGGCGGATGTAGCAGAGATTGAAGGCTGTTGAAACATTGCCGCGGATGACATTCAGCTGATCAAGCGCCTTTTCCTGCTTTTCTAAGCTTTCTGCCTGCTTAAATAATTCAAGAGCCTCATGAAATGCTGCTTCAACCTCTTCTTTAACCGGTCTTTTGTATTCGTATTCCTGAAATTTCATATGTATTTCCCCACTCTCTTTAAAAAAATGATTTGCCCCTCCTCTTTATTCGAGAAAAAAGTCCTGATTCCTTTCTTTCTCTTTTCATTCTCCTCTTAAAGTTCATAAAAAGATGACGATATAAACAGTAACAAAACGTAACGAAAGAAAGATTTGGTGAGAGTATGGATAAAACGTCGCTTATTGGATTAATTTTAGGCCTTGTTGCCGTTGGTGTCGGCATGTTTATGAAGGGTGTGAGCCCTGCTGTTTTATTAAATCCGGCTGCTTTGCTGATTATTATTGCGGGTACCATTGCAACAGTAGTTACCGCATTTCCCACAAGCGAGATCAAAAGAGTGCCAAAGCTGTTCGGCGTCATTTTTAAAGAACAGCAATCACACAGCATACAGGAACTGATTCCGATGTTTTCCGAATGGGCTCAGGTTGCTAGAAAAGAAGGACTGCTTGCTCTTGAAGCGAAGATTTCAGATGTTGAAAATCCTTTTTTAAAGAATGGGCTGAGCATGGCTGTCGACGGTCAAAACGCTGAATTTATCCGCGATGTCATGACGGAAGAAATAGATGCCATGGAAGAACGCCATTTAGCCGGCGCCTCTATCTTTTCACAGGCGGGCACGTACGCTCCTACTCTTGGAGTACTTGGAGCAGTAGTCGGATTAATTGCCGCTCTTTCCCATATGGATAATACGGATGAGCTGGGAAAAGCAATTGGAGCTGCCTTTGTGGCAACGCTTATGGGGATTTTTACCGGTTATGTACTTTGGCACCCTTTTGCAAATAAGCTCAAAAGAAAATCGAAGCAGGAAGCAAAAGTAAAATACGTCATGATCGAAGGAGTGTTATCCGTACTAGAAGGGCAGGCTCCAAAAGCGATTGAACAAAAGCTTGCCACCTATCTTCCGGCACACGAAAGAAAACAGCTTTTCGCGGAAGGAGAGAGTCTGGATGGCTAGAAAGAAAAAAAAGAAACATGAGGAAGAGCATGTTGATGAATCCTGGCTTTTGCCCTACGCCGATTTATTGACGCTATTGCTCGCCCTCTTCATCGTCCTCTTTGCCATGAGCTCAGTGGACGCCCAGAAATTCCAAATGCTTGCCCGGGCTTTTAACAGCACATTTACAGGCGGAACTGGCGTCCTTGAATACCCAAGTCCGATCCCCGACGGCGAAATGGAGAAGCTTGATCAGGAAAAAGAAAAGAACCCGGACAAAGAAAAACAGGAAACTCTTGAGCAGGAGAAATTAAAAGAAATTCAACAAAAAGTGAATGCCTACATTGCGGGAAACAGTCTTGAGACAAAATTAAAGACCACGCTGACAGATGAAGGCCTTCTGATCACCATTTTAAATGATATCTTTTTTGACTCAGGCAATTCTGACATCCGCAAAAAAGATGAACAGCTGGCGAAGGAAATTTCAAAACTTCTGGTCATGAATCCCCCGCGGAATATCATCGTCAGCGGCCATACAGACAACGTGCCGATCCAAAACGCGGAATATGAATCAAACTGGCACTTAAGTGTGATGCGCGCTGTCAACTTCATGAAGCTTTTGCTTGAAAATGAAAAGCTTGATCCAAGAGCATTCTCTGCAAAAGGATTTGGAGAGTACAATCCAGTTGCAGACAACAAGACGAAAGAAGGCCAGCAGAAAAACCGCCGCGTTGAGATTTTGATTCTTCCGATTGAACAGAACCAGTGAAAAGTGTCCGTTTGAGGACGCTTTTTTTGTTTGCTCTATTAGGTGCGGGGGCTTTAGTTCATCTTTTTCCGGATTTTATCAGCACTCGGGAATCATACTGGGACTTTGTTTCCTCTTTTTCTAGAATTGAACCAATTTTTGGAATCATACAGGGGCTCTGATTCCCCTTCTTCCAGAATTGATCCGATTTGTGGAATCATACAGGGGCTATGTTTCCTCTTTATCCGGAACTAAGCCGAATTGTGGAATCAAACAGGGACTCTGATTCCTCTTTTTCCGGATTTGATTAGCACTCGGGAATTATACAGGCGCTTTGTTTCCTCTTCTTCCAGAATTGAACCGATTTGTGGAATCAAACAGGGGCTATGTTTCCTCTTTTTCCAGATTTGATCAGCACTCACCGATTTGTGGAATCATACGGGGGCTATGTTTCCTCTTTTTCCAGATTTGATCAGCACTCACCGATTTGTGGAATCATACAGGGGCCTTGATTCCTCTTTTTCCAGAATTGAACCGATTTGTGGAATCATACAGGGACTCTGATTCCTCTTTTTCCGGATTTGATTAGCACTCGGGAATCATACAGGGGCTATGTTTCCTCTTCTTCCAGGATTGAACCGATTTGTGGAATCATACAGGAGCTTTGTTTCCCCTTCTTCCATAATTGAACCGATTTGTGGAATCATACGGGGGCTTTGGTTCCTCTATTTCCGAATCAAAAAGAGCAGAAAAAAGCAGCACGGAAAACTGGCCGTTTTCCGTGCTGCTTTTATTTCAGTCTCTCAATCCTGAAGATCCCGAGCATGATAGCCAACCTTTTTGATTAAATCAATGACGGTCTGCTTTTCTTCTGATGTGAGCGTGCCGACAATTTCATCTAAGCGCTCTTGATGAGATGGGAAAATACTCTCGATCAGCTGCTTTCCTTTATCCGTTATCTGGGCAAAGGTAACGCGGCGGTCTTTTTCGCATGCTTTTCGGACCAAGAGTCCTTTTTGTTCAAGCTTGTCTACCACATATGTGATGCTCCCGCTTGCTAAAAGAATCTTCCCGCCGATTTGCTGCAGGGGCTGTTCTCCCTTATGATAAAGAAGCTCAAGAACGGCAAATTCAGTCGGATTGAGCCCGAAGCTTGAGATGTGCTTGTTTACTTGATCATTAATCGCGCGGTGCGCACGGGATAAAACAATAAATAATTTTAACGATTGTTCAATTTGCTGTTGATCTTTCATTTTCATCAATCCTTCGATAACTAAATATCTTGAATTCTAAATAATAATGATACAAAATGGATGCTGAATTGTCAATATGGCCAATGAATCTTATGAGCAAATGACCTTCCAATTCGGATTTAGAGATGCATGTACTTCTTTTTTCTCCAGTAAATAGTTCGCGATCAGCTCAGACATATCAACAGGAACTTCTTTGATGACTTCTTTTCTTTTAAACATGGTGTATTCTCCTCCGCCTGAGGCCCGGTAGTTATTCATCACTACGTCATAGTCGCCCCCAAGATCAAGCGGTTTCCCATTTTTCTCTAAAAGCACGGTCCGCTCGCCGATTGGTTTTGAGACATCAAGTATGTACTCAATTCCGTCCCACATGTCATAGTTATAATGCTGGGGCTTCGGGTCCTGAAACTTCGGATTCACAATGACTGCGCCGTCCTCTCCGCACATAAAGTATGAAGCTGAACGTTCAAGAGCCGCTTTAATGTCGCTTCCTTTTAAGCGAAGAACCTTTAAGGTGTTTGGATAGATATAGTTTGATACAATATCCCGCATGGTGGGGTTTTCAGGAAAGCCTCTTGATGCATTATCAAAAAGAGCCGTGTTAGAAATATCCGTTCCTGCTGCATCCATTTGTACCTTATTAATAAATTCAATAAAAGCTGTTTTCTCCATCCGGGCAGCGAAAGGGTCTTTAATCTCCATATTCCCGGTAATTTTTCCAATTGGCTGATCCAGCCATTTTTGTGTTTCTATTTCGAAGGGCTGCATCAACTCCAGGATCCTCTGATCTGTTTCAATTAAGCTCAGGTCTACAAGCTCTGGTTTTTTCTCTTTAAGATAAACTCCGTTGTCATCAACTTCGAAGGTTACGTCAATCTTTCCGGCAAATCGCCCATTAAACCCAGGCTGAATAACAGTTACTCCATTTAATTCGCCTGAAATGGACCGGTGCTGATGTCCGGTGAGCAGCACATCTATTCCATCAATCTCATGGCAAAATTGATAGGCCTGATTTTCGCCGGTCAGTGCTTCAGTCGGCTCTCCAGTTTCAAGATTGCGTTCAAAACCGCCGTGGTATGAGACAATCAGCAGGTCAGGCGACTCATTCTTTCTTATGTATTCGGTCCAATACATAGCTGATTCAAAGGCATCGTGAAAGGAGAGCTTTTCAATATGCTTCGGGTCCTCCCAATTCGGGATATAATGGGTTGTTACCCCAAGCACCGCAACCTTTACACCGCTGTATCTTTTCATTATATAGGGTTTGCCGAATAGAGGCTCGCCGTTTTCTATGATATTAGCTGACAGCCATGGGAATTCCGATTGCCCGGCAGCTTTTTCAAAAAATCACTGCTGTAATTGAACTCATGATTGCCGATTACTGCCGCATCATATCCGGTCGCATTCATTGCTGCAATGACAGGGTTCTGCTGATCTGGAGCTTTTTTTGCATAATAATACGTAAGCGGGGTTCCCTGGATGCAATCTCCATTATCAATGAGAAGGACGTTTTCACATTCAGTTCTCTCTTTGTTAATGATGGTTGAAATTTTTGCAAGACCGAGGCAATCTTCCTCGTTTGTACTGTAAACAAGCGGAAGAATATGACCATGTAAATCACTTGTCTGCAAGATCGTCAATCTCACTGTTTCTATGAGAAACCCCTCCCTTTTCTTTCCATCATACCTAACTTTCAAGTTCTCTACAATAGAAGAAAATAGGTTTTATGGCAAAGCGTTTTCTCTCCTTCTTTCCTAGTACATTCCAATTAAATGGTTTATAATTCGTATAGTATGCTCATAACCGGGCAATCTCTTATTTGGGGCGATAACTTTGCTGAAAGATCCTAATAGATTTAAAAAAGCATCGATCTATCTTATGATCGTGCTGATTCCATCCCTATTTATCAATACGGGCATTTATTATTACCAAAAAGATAAAATCATGGATTCATATCGCTCTGAAGCAGCTTTTATGATCAACGTTCATAAAAATCAGATTGATAGTTTGATTCAGGATACAAAAGCAAGACTGGAATCAATGGCGCTTGTTCTTGAAGAAGAAACGGACAGGGATAAAATTCAGCGTGTGCTGACACAGGCGCATGATCAGGAGCCCCGTTTTTCAGGTCTTTATTTTGTAAAAAAAAATGGCGACATTTCAGCAGGTTCAACGCAACTGATGAAAACCGTCAACCTTCAGCACCGCGCTTTTTTTAAGAGTGCTCTGGCAACAAAACAATCGACAGTATCAGATGCCTACTTCGGAAATATTACAGGTGATTATATCGTTTCGATTTGCACACCGATTTTTGATGAGAATGGCGAAGTGGCGAACTTATTAGTCGCAGCGCTAAAAGTAGATTATCTGCAGAATATCATCAACGTCATCAGTCCGAGATTGAATATTAAAGTAGTTGATGACAGCAATCATGTTCTGTTTGCCTCCAGTAACGAGAATGAAGCATCCAAAGTTGAGCCGGTGCGGGTTTACCTTGATCAGATCTCTTGGCGGCTTGAGGGAACGCCAGATTCAAAGATAAGCCTCGATCATGTAAAAGACATCATGATTTACATGCTGATCACGTTCGGAATTTTAAACATCATTTTTATTCTCATTCAAAATTTCCTTTTAAAAAGAAAAGCTCAGATTGAACAAAGTCAAATGGATGCTCAAAAAGTGGAACTTGTCGGAATGCTTGCAGCAAGCACTGCCCACGAAATAAGAAATCCGCTGACAGGTGTAAAAGGGTTTATTCAGCTTTTGCAGGAAAAATATCAGGACTCTGAAGATCAATTTTATTTCTCTGTCATCGATAAAGAGATTCAGCGCATCAATGAAATTGTCAGCGAGTTTTTAGTGCTTGGGAAACCGACTGCGCATCACCACGCCGACCATGATATAAATGCGATTGTGCTTGAACTATCCCCTCTTCTCGGGTCAGAAGCCAACCTTTATAATGCAGAAATGGATATCCGGTTATATAAAGAACCCCTTCTCATCAATTGCACCAAGGATCATATTAAACAGGTGCTGCTGAATTTAGCGAAAAATTCATTAGAAGCAATCGAAAAAAATGAGGGTAAATTAACCATTGAAGTGCAAAAACAGGGAGATTTCGCGGTGATTAAAGTAACCGACACCGGAAAAGGCATACCAGAGGATATCATTTCTCAAATCTTTCACCCCTTCTTTACTATGAAAGATACCGGCACTGGCCTTGGACTAGTTGTGTGCAAGCGCATCATCTCCATGTACAAAGGGACAATTGCCATTGACAGTGAATTAAATAAAGGGACAGAAGTGACCATTGCACTTCCCTTATCCGAAAAAGAGTGAAAAGCATCTGCTTTTCACTCTTTTTTTCCATATGTAAAACCTCAGCTTGTGATGATCTCTTCAATACGCTGCAGTGCACTATACCCTAATGCAACGTCCGATGCCTTCGCATTTTCGATGATCTGCTCAGGGTGAGAAGCACCGACAAGCGTGCTTGCCACGTTATGCTGCCTAAGCGTCCACGCAAGGGCAAGCTGTGCAAGTGTGATGTCATGTTCCTTTGCAAGCTGATCGAGAAGCTCCACTTTTCGGTTCACCATATCATTCAGGATTTTTTTCATCCATGAATTTACGTTTTCACCGGATGCACGGCTTCCTTTAGGGATTAAACCTTCTTTATACTTACCAGTTAAAATCCCTTGGGCAAGCGGTGACCACACGACTTGTGAAACTCCTGCGTTTTCGCACATTGGAATGATTTCTTCCTCAATATCCCGGTGAAACATATTGTACTGCGGCTGATTGACGACAATCCGGTCAAGCAGATAGCGGTCAGACACACTCATAGCTTCCTGTATTTGCGCAGCTGTCCATTCGCTAACTCCTGCATACAGAATCTTTCCCTGGCGGATAAGGTCGTCAATGGCCCTCAATGTTTCATCAAGCGGTGTTTCCTGATCATATCTGTGACAGTAAAAAATATCGACATATTCGAGGTCCATCCGCTTTAAGCTTGCATGAACCTGTTCCATAATATGCTTTCTTGATAACCCCTTATCGTTCGGACCGTCACCCATTGGCCAGAATGCCTTTGTCGTCAGAACATATGAATCCCTCGGAAACGATTTAAGTGCCCGCGACATAACAACCTCTGCTTTTCCGCGCTCATACACATTGGCGCTGTCGAAAAAATTAATTCCTGCTTCATATGCCTTATGAATAATTTCTGCCGCTGACTTCTCATCAACTGTTTTTCCGAATGTCAGCCAGCTTCCAAGACTGATTTCACTTACCTTTAACCCCGACCTGCCTAGCCTTCGATAGTGCATCCCTATTCCCCCTGCTGTACGTGATGAATTTCCTTTGTCTTAAACTTATCAGAAATTTCAAAAATCGTAAAGGATGAGAAGTGTTCACCTTTCGACATCAACCGACAAGCCGCAGCATTTCCTTCTAAATCTTTTTCATTTTTAACAGGAATCCATCTTTTTGCTAAAAATAATGGCCTCATATGGCGAAAAAACAAGAATGAATCCTTTTGCTATCTTTTTTTGTTTTTTTTCGGCTATAATATGGCTAATACATACATGCAGGAAAAGGAGTTCAACCATGACTGAGGTTTTAATCGGAAGTACGTTGTCAGCTCTGGCAACAGGATTTGGCGCCATCCCCATTCTGTTTCTTCAAAAAACCATTACGCACAGATGGAGAGATATCCTGCTCGCTTTTACAGCCGGGATCATGATGGCTGCATCTATGATGAGCCTGCTTCCTGAAGCACTGAACCAGGGAGGCGTTTTTCAGGTTTGTGCGGGTCTTTTTCTGGGCGTGCTTGTCCTGACAACACTTGAAAAGAAAATCCCCCACATCGACCTTGAACATTCAAAATACGGGATTGAATTTGACCAGAAAGCCCTGCTTATCATCGCTGCCATCACCTTGCATAATCTGCCTGAAGGGTTATCAGTCGGGGTAAGCTACGCATCTGATCAAAGCGAAACCGGAAATTTAATAGCTTTCGCCATCGGGCTTCAAAATGCTCCAGAAGGGTTTTTGGTTGCTCTGTTTCTAATAAACCAGAATATCGGCAAATTCAAAGCCCTGCTCATAGCGACAATGACAGGGGCTGTCGAAATTGTCACTTCCCTGCTTGGTTACTATTTGACTTCATTTGTAGAAAACCTCGTGCCTTATGGTCTGTCTTTTGCAGCGGGAGCCATGCTGTTCATCATATATAAAGAGCTCATTCCTGAAAGCCACGGAGACGGCAACGAGAGGAATGCGACCTATTCATTTATTTTGGGTATTCTCTTTATGATTGTGATGATTGAGACTTTATAAATAAATGTCTAAAGGCAAAAAAAAACCTAATACTCCTCATGAGTATTAGGTTTTTATATCGTTAAGCCGTCCCTTGCTGTCCATTTCTTCATAGACTCAATAAATTGAAGGAAAGATGGATTTGTTCTGTTTTCTTCTTCAAAAAGAATTTGCTGATATTTATTTAGGAGCATGTCCAATTCCTGACTGCACTGAACGGCGCTTTCACACGTGTACCCGCCTGTTCTTGCTGTATCGATCATTTCCTTGCGTTTAGAGTCAATACTCGCCAATAATTGAGACTTGCTCATTTCAATTGTCATTTTCTTCCCTCCGCCTCATCTCTTAAGTATCTATATTGGGAATAAATATATTTATAAAGTATTACAGATACTTCTAAACTTGTAAATAGATTAGCAATAATCGACAATATTCACGCCTAACATTATGACAATTTTGTTAAAAATAGATAAGATACTCCGTTTTACCCGATTTAAAAAGATATAAAACCACGAAAAACATACTTTTTCTTGTTTTTATAAAAATATAAGGCTGTTTTCGCATAGATTGTTTTTTTCATGATAAATGTTGTTCGTTTCTTTCCGCGGGGAGCATGGGAGCCTCCTAGGCGTTGCCTGTGGGGTCTTCCATTATGCTCTTTTTCCTAAGGAGTCAAAATTATCCGCCACAATCCACTTACGGTTTTTAACCTTTAGTTTAGTCTAATAACAACAATATTTATGAAATGAGCCAAAAATAAAAACAGACCAATATTTTCGGTCTGCTTTTCACAATTTATTATTTAAAAATAATCTTACTGCTTCGTCAGCACTTTTTCACCTAAATTCACATCATCTACAGAAGTTACCCGGAAATCTTTATCTTCCAGCTTCTTGATGATTTTGTTCAGCTTTTTTTCTGAAACGTCATGAGAAAGATTGATGATGATTCTTCTTAAATATGTATCCCCGTTGTCGAGCGTAAGCAAGCCTTCTATGTTTACATCTTTAATGGTTGAAACTAGCTCCTTGATGGCTCCTTTATGCTCTTTCGTGCCGACTGTCAGAATATATCCGCCTGTCTTCATGCCAAATGAATCCTCGAGAACATCCATGACGTTGCCATGCGTAATAATGCCAGAAAATTCTTCTTTCTCATTCAGCACCGCTAAAAATGGAAGGCGTCTGATTGAAAGGAATGTCTTAAAGAAAGAATCCTCTTCATAAATAAACGCATCATGATCCTGAATCAGAGACTCGATCGAATCCTCGTCCTTGCCCTGCTTTTCTACATAATGATCAAGAAGATCCACCTTATAGATTAATCCGGCAAAAGCTGTGCCATTCTCTTTAAGCACCGGTATGCTGCGATACCCTGACTCCTTCAGCAATTCATAAGCTTCCTTTACAGTGCTTTCTGCCTTACAGTACCTGACATCCTCTTTTTTCACGAAATTGTAGCGAATCTTCATCTTTGCAATCCTCCCTTTAAGGCATATTTATTGTTGAAAATTTACCATATAATCATCAGAGAGTAAAGAAAATTAAAATTATTTCGGTATTTTAACGTTCTTGCTGATTTTTCAGTCATGCAGCAGCTGAATAAAAAAACCCCCTCCACCATCCGGTGAAGAGGATTTCAACTTAAGCCTGCTGTTCTTCTTTTTCGTAAATCGGCACCCAGCCTTCAGATGTAACAAAGATGCGCACGGCGACAACTTTACGGTCCTCCTGAAGAGTGAAATAATGACGGATGTTCGGCGGTACGGAGATCAGGTCGCCCGGGTTCAATTCTACATCGAAGAACGAGCCGTCTTTGCCCTGAATGATGAAAATGCCGTGGCCGCTGACGATGAAGCGCACTTCGTCATCAGTGTGATGATGCTCCTGCTGAAAGTTTTGCAAAAGCTGATCAAGGTTTGGGGTGCTGTCAGACAGAGAGATGACATCCTGAGCCTTGTAGCCGCGGCGCTCTGAAATATCCGCAATTTCATCCTTGAATACTTGCAGAATTTCCTCTTTTTGCTCATCTGACAAACTGTAATTTTCTCTTAAAGCTTCTGGAAGCTTCTCGATATCCCAGTGCTCATAAATAACTTCCTGAGACACAAGAAAGGCTGCTACTTCCTTTTGATCAGAGATTCTTTCATTTGTTTCCTGTAATCGTATCGTTGCCATTCTGATTCCTCCTATTGTTAAGCTCTTAATGAGAGAGCGATTTAGCTTGTTTTAAAGAGAGTACTTTTAAATGATAGGAAAATAAAAATTCGCATGCTTCCAGGATTTTCTTCGCTTCGAAAGCATCTTTGCCCCACACCGTGATGCCATGATTGCGGATCAATACAGCACCAGAATCTCCCTTAACATACTGGCCAAAGTCAGCAGCGAGCGCCGGAATATGAGCCGCGTTTTCAATAATGGGAATAAGCCACTCTGCATCTTCTTCCCAAAGTCCAAAGGCTTTGATGATTTCCTGCCCTTTAAACGCAACACCGCCCTCATCGCCGTAGAGCTCTGAGATGACATTGTTGTCAACCGTATGGACGTGGAGGCTGCAGCCTGCGTTTGTACGAGTATAAATTTCCACATGAAGAAGGGTTTCTGCAGAGGGCCTAAGCTTTGTTTCTTCAAGAGCTGCCCCGTCTCCATCGACCAGCAGGAAATCCTCGTCTGTCTCGATTCGCTTATCCTTGCCGCTTGAAGTAACTAAAAACGAGAGAGGCTCTGTGTTCACTTTAATCGCCAGGTTGCCGCTTGTTCCGGGAAACCAGTCCCGCTCTGCAAGCTCGCGTTTTACAGCAGCCAGCTCGCTCCATCGCTGATTTAATATACTCATGATACCGCCTCCTGCTTTTCCTTAAGTCCATCTATGACATCAAAAAACGTAGCGAATTCCTGATGCGGAAGGTCCAGGGACTTGCATTTTTCAAGAAGAAAATCTCTTGCAAAAACAAAGTCTGCAAGCTTTGAAGCCTCTAAGTCTGTAACAGAATCACCGATGACAATGACTTCCTGACCTGGATCTGCAAGCTTCCTGATCAGACTCGGCTTGCAGCAGCCGCAGTCATTGCTGCACTGCGCGTCGCATGTGTTTGGCCATAAGATTTCAATTGTCTCACCGCTGAAATCACCTTCATTGCAGTAAACACGGCTGCGGTCTACAAGGCCATTTAACAAGGGATGGACAAAGAAATCAATGCCTCCGCTTACAATATAGAGAGGAATTTCTTCCTCCTCCGTAAATTGAACAAATGCACGGAAACCATCCCGAAGCTGCGCGGTAAACAGCAAGTATTGAATCATATCGTATTTCAGCTCGGATGGAATCAGCTGAAACATCTTACCCACTCCTTCGCGGACAGAAATCCGCTGACTCAGCACATCATCCTTCAAACCGTCCCACTCAGGCGGAGCAAACTTTTTCATGATGGCAATAATGTTGTCATTATTTGTGATGGTTCCGTCAAAATCACAGATGATGATCGGCTTGCTCATTTGCTCACCTCCACCTGCCCCCAAAGATCGAGTGCGATTCTCAAATCGGCATTTTCCTGTGCTTTTTCAGTCAGGGAGATGCCTTGTAAAGAAGCATCGATTGCTGCACGGAAAGCTTTTCCTCCTGCAGCAGCGCCATTTGGATGGCCATGAACGCCTCCGCCGGCATTGATGACACTGTCTAACCCGAAGTCCTGGATCAAAACAGGGACGAGTCCCGGATGAATGCCAGCTGATGGGACAGGGAATGTTTCCTTCAGACGCACATTTTCCTTACAGGCTGCCCCGATAGAGAGGGCTGCTTCCCGTTCAAGCGCAACACTGCCGTACGGTGAAGGGAACAAAGAAAAATCTGCCCCGCTGTATCTCAGCAATTTTCCAAGTAAAAGAGAATGCGAGATTCCATATAGGGATGATGATGCCAATGCACCGCTGACAGCTGGATGAGCCATCAATGGAATGCCGATGTCTTTGTCCTCAGCCAGGCTTTGCAGCACATCAAGACCGTAAGCAAACACATTAAACAGCAGCGCATCTGCTCCAAGCTCTGCCGCACGCTTGGCTTTTTCTTTCAAATCATAAGTTTTGCCTGATAAATGAACCGCGTACATCGCCTTATGACCTGTCTGCTCATAAACCTCGTTCAGCACTTCTTTTCCGGCAGAGATGCGCTGTTCAAATGGTGTCAGCGGATTTTCAAACAGAATCTCATCATCTTTTACCATATCGACCCCGCCAAGCACCTGATCTTTAAGCTGATTCTTTAAAAATGAGAGATCCCTTCCGATGACGCCTTTAAAGATACTCATTAATAAAGGTCTGTCATACACGCCCAGTTTTTCACGGATGCCGCTGATTCCGAATTTAGGACCTTGAAACTCCGCAAGAAGATCATCTGAAAAATCCAGATCCAGCAGCTTCACTTCGCCGTCCAGGGAAAGCTTTCCGAACACGGTCGCAAGAATCGCCGGCAAATCATGGCTGAAATTCACCCCTGGATAAAAAATGTTGACGATGCCTTTTTTAACGCGTTTGTCTAAAAAAGCGGAGACCTTATCATCTGCGTCAAACTCTTCAATGGATACTACCTTCCCTTTGTGCTGCTGCAATTGTTTCTGCGTCAGTTTCGGAAGATCCGTCCATGAACCAATGGTTAAGCCAAGGGCAATCCCCTCTGCTTTTTTTTCTAAATTTTTCTCATCATGGATAAGATAGGTTGCTGTAATACCGCTCATGTTTGTACCGCCTTCCATAACAATATTAGAAAAGCGCAAGTGCCCGTTTAGCTCAGGCATGGCAGATAAGGATCCGTCTGTAAAGGCGCTTTTTGCCTTTACAGACGGATCCGTTCTGGCCGAGGAGCTGGGCGACTCCGCTTGTCATCTATGCGCAAATCTTATAATTCCTTAAACATATAAAAAAGGCCTCTTTCCGCTAATCGAAAAGAGACCTTATCTGACATGGCTAAGATCCTTATCTATCAGCGAATGCTGCAAGATTTAGCACCGTGCTTAAACCTTGGTTTAAGTCGGTTGCCGGGCTTCATCGGGCTAGTCCCTCCACCTGCTCTTGATAAGAATGGCTTATTTATTTTATCTTCTGAATATCTGAATAATTGAATAACCTGAATTTAATTTGGATTATGACAGTTTTTCAAAAGACTGTCAACATCATTTCAAAATAAATTCAGAGATTTTATCCGCTGGGCGGCTTCTCTCAGTCTTTCTTCTGAGGTCAAAAGCCCTGCCCTTACATAGCCTTCTCCGAATTTCCCGAAACCGACACCAGGTGCAACGCAGACATGGGCGTGCTCGAGAAGATATTCGGCAAAGGATTCTGAAGTAAAGCCTTCCGGGACAGGAAGCCAGGCAAAAAACGACCCAGGAGGCGCTTCAACCTTCCAGCCGATTTCGTTCAGAGCAGTGATGAATGCATGGCGTCTGCTCTCGTACCGCTCCACCAGTTCATCCACACAGGCCTGCGACTCAAGCAGGGCAACTGCTGCCGCCTCTTGAACAGCACTGAAAACACTGACAAACATGTGATCCTGCAAGAGGTTAATCGCCTCAATCACACTTTCATTTCCAATCGCAAAGCCAATCCGCCAGCCTGCCATATTATAAGTCTTTGAGAGAGTATAGATTTCAATCCCAGTCTCTTTTGCCTCTTCTATTTCCAAAAAGCTGACTGGTTTTTTTCCGTCAAATCCTATGGCGCCATAAGCAAAATCATGGACAACGCAAATTTCATTTTCTTTTGCAAACGCAACGGTTTCTTCAAAGAATTCTTTTGTGGCAACTGCACCTGTAGGATTGTTGGGGTAATTCAAAAACATAAGCTTTGCTTCTTTCTTCGCTTCTTCAGTAATCTCACCGTAATCCGGCAAAAACTGATTTTCTTTTACAAGCGGCATAAATTCCATCCTCGCGCGGGCAAGCTCTACCCCGGACCAATAGTCAGGATAGCCTGGATCCGGTACGAGAACTAAATCATCAGGATTGAGTAAACATTGCGGAATTTCAACAAGTCCTGCTTTCCCGCCGAACAAAATCGCGACTTCTTTTTCAGCATTCAGTGTCACACCGTATTCCCGCTTGTAAAATTCCGCAATTGCCTCTTTAAGAAATTTCTGTCCGCGGAACGGGGAATATTTGTGGTAGTCCGGATTTTCTGCCGCCTCTTGAAGTGCCTTTACAATATGGGGCGGTGTCGGCTGATCAGGATTCCCCTGTCCAAGATTAATCACGTCATGCCCCGCTTCGATACTTGCATTCACTCTTGCTACGAGACTTGCAAAAAACTGCTTTGGAAGCTTATTTAATAACTGTGATTGATTGAAGTTTTTCATGTTTTACACCTTCTCAAAAAATTCTTGAAATTCTAGTGAAAAATCATATATTGTTAAAGTCAGCTTGTAAAGAAAAATTTTTAAGGCGGAGATGACGACTGATGAATCCAAAAGTGGCTTGCCTGCAAATAGACCTTGTATTCGGTAACCCAAAAGCAAATATTGAAACGGTAAAAAAAGAAATAGAAAAAATTGCAGCAGCTGAAAAACCGGACGTGATCGTTCTCCCTGAACTGTGGACGACCGGCTATGATCTTACCCGGCTTGAAGAGATTGCAGATCCAGACGGAACTAACACAATCGCTTTTGTAAGCAGTCTGGCTAAAACATATGAAGTCCATATTGTGGCTGGTTCTGTTGCGAAAAAAACGGAATCAGGCGTGACCAACACGATGTACATTTTTAATAGACATGGTGAGCTTATCCATGAATACAGCAAGCTTCATCTTTTTAAACTGATGGATGAGCACCTGTATTTAAACGGCGGAACTGAAAAAGGCCTGTTTCAACTTGACGGTTTGCAGAGTGCGGGCGTCATTTGCTATGACATCCGGTTCCCTGAATGGATCCGTGTTCACACAACACAAGGAGCGGAAATTCTTTATGTAGTGGCGGAATGGCCGCTCCAAAGACTTCATCACTGGAAATCAATGCTGATCAGCCGTGCGATTGAAAATCAGTGTTTTGTTGTAGCCTGCAACCGCTCAGGCAGTGATCCGAAAAATGAGTTCGCCGGCCATTCGATGATCATTGATCCGTGGGGAGAAATTTTAGCTGAGGCCGGGACAGAGCAAACCTCCATTACAGCAGTGCTCCAGATGGAGAAAGTAAAAGAAATCAGGAAACAAATTCCTATTTTCAAAGACAGACTTCCTCATTTTTACTCTTAAAAAAAGTATTGACAGTTTTTCATTTTACCTGTTAACATTCAGAGCAAGTGATAAATTCCAAATTATGCGAATACATTTTCATATCACGAAACGTTAATTTCATACTATCTCTTATCAAGAGTAGGCTGAGGGATTTGGCCCGATGACGCCCAGCAACCGACCGTAAAACCATTGTAAAATGGGGCGCAGTTTTTTATGCGCGGGGAGATTTCTCCCACAAGGCACGGTGCTAATTCCAACAGAAAGAATTTCTTTCTGGCAGATAAGAGGTGCGAAGCCTATGACTTCAAGCCTCTTTCACTGTGGAAGAGGCTTTTCTTATTGCCTGAAAAGCCTCTAACTATTAAATCTGGAGGGTTATAAACCATGTCAAACTATCGATCATCTGCTTATGAACCGTTAACTGAGAGTGCCGCTGTAGCTCTAGCCATCCGACTTGGATTGTTTGAAGAAAAAAGTGTCCTGACGTGCAGGGAAATTGGCGACGGCAACTTGAACCTTGTTTTTCACATAGTGAATCAAAATCAAAAAGGCATCATCATCAAACAGGCGCTTCCTTATGCGAAAGTAATTGGCGAAAGCTGGCCGCTTACTCTTGACCGCGCCAGAATTGAAAGCAGCGCCCTGCTGAAACAGGCAGAAGTGGCAAGTGCCTATGTGCCGAAGATTTATTACACGGATGAAACTCTGGCCATCACGGCAATGGAAGATCTCTCTCATCTGCAGATTGCAAGAGCCGGTTTGATTGCAGGCAAGGACTTCCCGCTTTTAGGAAGACACATCGGCGAGTTTTTAGGAAAAACATTATTCTACAATTCTGATTTCGCACTGAATCCGCAGGTAAAAAAACAGTTTGTCAAACAATTTTCGAACCCCGAGCTTTGCAAAATAACTGAAGATTTCGTCTTTACAGACCCGTTTTTCGACTATGAGTCAAACATCTTTGAAGAAGAGCTGCGACAGGATGCTGAAACCATTTGGAACGATGGTCAGCTAAAACTGGAAGTGGCTAAATTAAAACATAAATTTCTGACAGAAGCTGAAACGCTTGTTCACGGCGATCTTCACACAGGCAGTATTTTTGCAAGTGAAACAGAAACGAAGGTGATTGACCCTGAATTCGCCTACTATGGTCCGATTGGATTCGATCTTGGCCACTTCTTCGCAAACCTTTTAATGAATGCCATTTCAAGGGACGAAGAGAAACAGCAGGTTCTTCTGGATCATATCGAAACAGCCTGGACTGTTTTTGAAAAAGAATTTTCTGAAGCATGGAAGAATGACAGTCTGGAAGCTTACGCAAAAGTGGACGGCTACCTTTCTTTTATTCTTGAAAAAGCGTTTGAAGATGCAATCGGTTTTGCAGGCATTGAAATCATCAGACGGACAATCGGCCTTGCCCACGTAGCGGATCTTGATTCGATTGAACCTTACGAGCGAAAAATTGAAGCAAAACAGCGTGCACTTGATTTAGGAAGCAAGCTTGTTAAGAATCGCCAAGCTATTAAAACTACTGCAGAACTTTCAGATTATTTTAAACAAGTACCTGTCAGATAAGGAGAAATCATCATGTCTTATACAAATACCATCATTCCCCGTTCTGTCGAATGGAAAGAAACGTATATCCGTCTGCTGGATCAGCAAAAGCTCCCTGCTGTGACAGAATATATAAAACTTGAATCGGTCAGAGACGTTTGGGAAGCGATTCAAGCATTAAAAGTGCGCGGTGCTCCTGCCATCGGAATAACCGCCGCCTTTGGCCTTGCTCTAGCTGCCAAACAGTATGAAACCGAGAATTTAGATGAATTTCACAGCCAGCTTACCCGCGATCATGATTATCTTGCAAGCTCAAGACCGACAGCCGTTAATTTATTCTGGGCCCTCGGCAGGCTGGTAAAAAGCGTGCAAGGTGCCGTTTCTGTTAACGAAGCGAAAACCAGCCTGCTTCATGAGGCCATACAAATCCAAGTAGAAGACGAAGCGACGTGCCGCAGAATCGGCGAGAACGCCCTCCCTCTTTTTAAAGACGGTGATTCTGTCATGACGATCTGCAATGCAGGTTCCATTGCTACTGCCCGTTACGGAACGGCTCTTGCACCATTCTATCTTGCTAAAGAAAAAAACATCCATCTATCCGTTTACGCATGTGAAACACGCCCTGTTCTGCAAGGTGCACGCCTCACAACTTGGGAGCTTATGCAGGCAGATGTCGATGTGACGCTGATTACCGACAACATGGCAGCACATACGATTTTCTCAAAAGGCATTTCCGCCATCATCGTCGGGGCAGACCGCATTGCGGCAAATGGGGATACCGCCAATAAAATCGGTACGTATAATCTGGCTCTTTTAGCCGGCGCCTTTCAAATCCCGTTTTATGTTGCAGCCCCGCTTTCTACTTTTGATCCTGAAACGAAAAGCGGTGCAGACATCCCAATTGAGGAACGCGATTCCAAGGAAATTACCCATTTTGGCGGGCAGCAGATTGCCCCTGATCATGTAAAAGTGTTCAATCCTGCTTTTGACGTAACTCCCCATCATCTGATCACGGGAATCATTACAGAAAAAGGCGTTTTATCCGGTGATTATCAATCAGAAATTCAAAGAGTATTCAAGGGGGAAGCTTAAATTGAAAGGGTTCCGGCTATTTATTTTACTGACATTGTTTGTGTTTATATTGGCGGGGTGCACAAGTGAACAGGATGCTGTATCAGGCACTGAGCCGAAAGCTTCTGAAGAAAAGAAAGAAGAAACGGCTGCTGATGTTGCTTCAGGCAGCACCGAAGTACCTGAAGCGGTACAAAAACCGCTCAAAATTGCAGCGATCATGCAGATGTCAATTGGAACGTTTTCTTCACAATACATCTCAGGTGTTCAAGAGCAAGTCGAAAAGTTTGGCGGATCTGTGCAAATTTACAACGCAGATAACGACTTATCAAAAATGGCTACATATGTTGAAACAGCTATCACGCAAAACGTGGATGCCATCTTAATTGACCACGGCCGTGCAGACGCCCTTCAAGGCCCTGTTGAAAAAGCTGTTGCTAAAGGCATCCCTGTTGTAGCCTTTGACAGTGACATCAATGCAGATGGCGTTACCGTCATTGACCAGGACGACTACAGCCTTGCATGGAAATCACTTAAAACATTAGCTGAAGACTTAAACGGCGAAGGTGAAATCGTAACGGTCTGGGTCGCAGGTTTTACGCCAATGGAAAGACGCAACACCATCTATGAAGCGTTCAAACAGCGCTATCCAAACATCAAAGAAGTGGCGAAATTCGGAACAGCAAGCGCCAATACAGCTTTAGATACCCAAACACAGATGGAAGCCATCTTGAAAAAGTACCCGAACAAAGGCGATATTGACGCGGTCTTTGCCGCATGGGATGAGTTTGCAAAAGGGGCCACTCGCGCCATCAAGCAGGCCGGGCGTGATGAAATTAAAGTGTACGGAATTGACTTAAGTGATGAAGACCTTGAACTGATGCAGCAGGAAAACAGCCCTTGGACTGCAACTGCCGCAACGGACCCTGCCGAAGTCGGCCGCGTACAGGTCCGTTTCGCTTATCAAAAGATTGCAGGCGAAGAAACGCCTAACATTTATTCTCTGGAACCGCATCTTGTTGAAAGATCGACGCTTCCTGAGCAATCTATTAAAATGGACTCTCTCTCAGAATATGTTCCAGGATGGGGCACATCCACTGTCGCCACATCACCATGGATGAAAACTCTTGAAACGAAGGGGGAATAAACATGAGCTCCCTCATCATGGATGACATCCACAAATCCTTTGGCGAAGCAGCCGTTTTAAAAGGCGTTTCTTTCACTGTCAAAAAAGGAGAAGTTCATGCGCTGCTTGGCATGAATGGAGCAGGCAAAAGCACGCTGATGAAGATCCTGTCCGGCGATTACAAACCAGATCAGGGGACCATTTCCATAGACGGGAAAGAAGCTGTCTTTCAGCATCCAACTGACGCTAAAAAAGCTGGAATCGGGTTTGTTGTCCAGGAAGTGGACACTGCTCTCTTCCCAACTCTCACAGTCTATGAAAACGTGGCAAACATCCCTGATCAGAAGTCTGCTGCGATTTCATACAAAAAGCTGAAAGCGAACGCAGAAACCGTCCTGCAGCGGGTCGGCCTCAGGATCAATGTAAGCAAGCTGGTTCAGGATTGCACGCTTCCGGAAAAACAGCTGATCTTACTTGCCAAAACCCTTTCTGCATCTGCAAACTACATCATTTTAGATGAGCCGACAGCTCCTCTAAGTGATACAGAAACCAGCATTCTTTTTACCATCATCAGACAGCTGCGCGCAGAAGGTGCAGCGATTATCTACATCTCTCATAAGCTTTCAGAAGTAAAAGAAATCTGCGACAGAGTGACCATTTTACGGGATGGCAAAGTTGTTCACAGCGGGAATACTGCAGACATCGAAATCACAGAGATCGTCAGACATATGATTGGTTCCGCTTTTCAAATTGAGAAAAGAAAAACGGGAAAGACATTTGATAAACCTTTCTTTCATGCAGAAGAAGTCGTCATTGAAAAGTTCGAAAGCAAACTGAGCATCCATGTCCATGAAGGTGAAATTGTCGGAGTAGCTGGGCTTGCAGGCGCTGGAAAAACAGAGCTCGCCGAAGCATTATATGGACTCAGCTCCACAAAAGCTTCAATTGAGCTTAGAGGAAAACGGGTTAAACTCACCTCCCCTGCAGCCGCTATTCAGTCAGGCATTTGCCTGATTCCTGAAGAAAGAAGAAAACAGGGATTGTTTGTTCATGAACCTGTATCGGTGAATTTATCGATTCAGTCGCTCGGCTCCATCACAAAGAGCCTTTGGATTTCAAAGCAAAAGGAACAAGCTTTAGCAAGCCGGCTGATCAGCAGGTTAAATATTTCAGCTGCCTCCCCTTCCATCTCCACAAGTCTGCTGAGCGGAGGTAATCAGCAAAAGGTTGTGATTGGAAAATGGCTTAATACCGATTCCTCACTCTTTCTTTTTGATGAACCGACAAAAGGGATTGATGTCGGCGCCAAAAAAGAAGTCTTCCAGCTGATTCAGCAGCTTGCGGCTGAAGGGAAAGGAATCGTCTATTTTTCAGGTGAATGGGAGGAACTGCTGGAGGTTGCCGACCGCATCATAGTATTGAATAAAGGCAAAGTTGCCAAAGTCCTCACACATGAGGAAGCATCGATAGAAAAGCTCATTTATTATGCATCAGGAGGTGAAGATGATGGAGGAAGCCGTCGTCATCAAGACAAAAAAACAAAGGAGCATTCTGCCCTTTCTGTATAAACACGGCACAATGCTCGTCATTTTAGCTGTGACCATCTACTTCAGCATCGCAGTGGACGAATTTTTAACGTATTCAAATTTCAGTGACATCCTGCGGTCGATTTCAATTGTCACATTTGTTGCAATCGGCATTACTTTTTCACTGATTGTTGATGGATTTGATTTATCTGTAGGATCGACTGTCAGTCTTGCCACGATAGGAAGTGCGGCTGCTCTCGTTTTATTCAGACAGGAATTGCTTGTCGCGCTGCTTGTCCCAATCGTAATCGGAATCGCAGTCGGATTAATCAATTCTTTTTTAGTTGTAAAAGTAAAGCTTCCTGATCTGCTCGCAACACTTGCCGTCATGTATATTGTAAACGGGATTCATTTGACGTACACAAAAGGCTATTCTATTTACAACAGCATGCCGCTTGAAGGCGGCGGAACCGCGACCGGGAAGTTTATTCCCTCGTTTCTTTTCATAGGACAGGGCAGCCTGTTTTCGATTCCCTTTTCAGCTCTGCTGATGATCATTACTGTCATTCTTGTTCACTTGTTTTTGCAGTACACAAAGCCCGGCCGGCTGTTTTATATGACCGGCGGAAACCGTGAAGCTGCAAGACTGTCCGGTATACCTGTTAATCGTTACCGGACATATGCCTATGTGCTGAGCGGGGTTTTTGCAGCGATCGCAGGAATTATCCTTGCATCACGGATCGGAACAGGACAGGTTTCAGCCGGTGCTCCTCTATTGATGGACGGAGTGGCAGCAGCATTTATTGGCATTTCCGTCTTTGGAGCGGGCAAGCCAAATGTCATCGGCACGTTCTTTGGCGCCATCCTGATCGGTATTTTGCTCAACGGTTTAACCATGCTGAATGTTCCTTATTATGCTCAGGACATCATTAAAGGAGCCATTTTGGTTGGTGCGCTGGCATTGTCACATTTACAGAAAAAGTAGAGCGATCATCGCTCTACTTTATTATTTTCTTAAGCTGTTTTCGCAAAGATTGTTGTTTTCATGATAAATGTTGTTTCTTTCCGCTCCAGGAACTTGCTTTCCGCGGGGAGGGTGGGAGCCTCCTCAGCTTCGCTTCCGGGGTCTCCCATTTCCCTCTACTTTCCCGCACGAGTCAAGTTTCTTCCGCTGCAATCCACTTAGGGTCTTTAATATATATTTTTAAAGCAACAGAGTTTACGAAAATAGCCTTTTCTTATAATGGCAGATTGGTCTATTCTCATACATTCCTTCTTTAAAGGCTGTATATCCCATCCGCTGCCAAAATAAATTCCCTCGTTTATTATTTGTCAGCACTCCGAGCCTGACTTCGCTGAAGCCTTCCACGGCAAGGAGCTCCTCTTCTGCTGTTTCATAGGCAAGCTTCGCAAGTCCCTTGCCCTGAACATTGCGGTGAATGATAAATAAGCCAATCCACGGTTTCCCGTCATTTGGATTCAGCGGGCAATATTCAATGATGCCTATTATTTGATTCCCATGTTTAATCATAAACCGTTTTGCATCAACTGCTTTTCCTTCTTCGCGTTCTTTCTGTAAATCTTCTTCCGTCAGACGAGGTTTCCCGCAAGAAATAAGATTAAAATCCGGATTGGAATTCATAATTTCCATTTCAGCACGAAGGTGTTCTTGTTCTCTTGGCTCCAGTTTGATCATCCCATCCGCTCCTATTCAATTTTCGCCCACAATTCTTTAGGATTCAATTCGTAAATGGAGTTTTCCCGGTACATGATGTGATTGACGATAAATTCTCTTCGAATCGTCGCAAAATCCTCATGAAATCTTTTAATGTATTCATTGATCTCTTTTTCCGGGTATTTCTTGCCTGCTTCAAGTCCCTTTGCTAAATGATAGAGAACAATCAGCCTTCTTTTCCGCTGCGGCGGAATGGTTTTCAGCTTTCCGTCCTTCGTTAAGTAATTCCCAAGTATCTTTGTATGCTCTGCTGTTTTTTCCTGATTCACTTCAAGCTCCCCTTTGCCTGTTACAATTTCCATCATGCCAAGTGACAGCTGCTGCAGCAGTTTTTCATTCACCTGAAAATAGATGGTGTTTTTAATCCGTTTTTCTGAAATCAGGCCGATTTCTCTAAGCTTTGTTAAATGGTGTGTAATGGTCGGCGGTGTCAGTCCGAGAATCCCCGCAAGCGCCTGACCGTTTTTGGGACCTTTGGATAAAAGGGCCAGAATGCGGATCCGGGTCGCATCTCCCATAACTTTATGAAACGTGACGAGTTTGTTCAGCTGCATGGGTTCCTCCTTGATTAGATAATTATCTAATTAGATGATAATCGAATTTCTAAATCATTGTCAATTGAATAATTGGAATTTTTTATATTTTTTCAGGCAAAACTCATGAGTTGAACAATTTACAACAAAAAATGCCCAATTCCAAATGGAATGGGCATGCAATCCTTACAGCTTCGTCCGTACATCCCAAAGCTCCGGAAAAAAACGATGGTCGAGCACCTTCTTTAAATACGTGACACCTGATGAGCCGCCTGTTCCTTTTTTGAAGCCGATGATGCGTTCAACTGTTTTCATGTGTCTGAAGCGCCATTGCTGCAGCCAGTCTTCGATATCAATCAATTTTTCAGCAAGTTCGTATAAGTCCCAGTACGTCTCTGGGCTGCGGTACACTTCAAGCCACGCAGCCTCAACTGCCGGATCACCTTTATAGGTAACGGTTACGTCCCTGTTCAGTGTTTCATCAGGAATAGGAAGGCCCGCTGCTGCCAATGCTTGAATCGATACGTCATAGATACTTGGCTTATGGAGCGCTTCAGTCAGCGCACGGTGCAAAACTGGATCTTTCTTATAGATTTCCAATACATGTGTAGTTTTGTATCCCAATGCAAATTCAATCATCCGGTATTGATGAGACTGGAAGCCTGATGCTTGTCCGAGTTTGTCGCGGAACTGGACATATTCTGATGGTGTTAAGGTTGAAAGAACGTCCCAGGCTTCAATGATTTGAGATTGAATTTTTGATACGCGCGCAAGCATTTTAAAAGCCATCGATAATTCCCCTTTTTCAATGGCTTCAATGCTTGCGCTCAGTTCATGAAGAATCAGTTTCATCCACAGCTCGCTTACTTGATGAATGATGATAAACAGCATTTCATCATGATGGCCAGACAACCGCTTCTGGCTGCTGAGCAGCGGTTCTAAGTGAAGGTACTCTCCGTATGTCATCCGATTGATAAAATCGGTGTGTATCCCCTTTTCGTCTTTTGGATCTTTCATTTTATCTCCCCCTCACACCAAAAGAGCTCAGACTGGTGCTGAACTCCTCTATTTTTTGCTCAATATCGTTTTTTTCTGATCTTCTGTAATCACATTCATTTTTGAAAATAAATCAGCATAGAATGCGAGTTTATTTGGACGTTTCCACACTCTCATCACACACCTTTTTTGCACCGGGGCAACTTTTTTAACTATACTAAATAATATGTCGCGCGGGTAAGTGTGTGACAAGCAAATTATTAGTTATAGGAAATTTTTTCAAGGTCAAGAAGAACGGCCTTTAATTCCGTCTTTGTGCCTGCATATCCTGTCAGCATTCCTTTAGCGCCAATCACGCGGTGACAAGGGATAAAGATGGGCAGCGAATTTTTCTTGTTGGCCTGTCCAACAGCACGGACCGCTTTTGGTTTGCCGATTTTGACAGCGACATCAAGATAAGTCCTTGACTCGCCATAAGGAATCTCTGAAAGAGCGGACCATACTTGTTCTTGAAAAACCGTCCCTTCCTGCTTGAAAGGCAGCTGAAAAGAGGTTCTACCTCCTTCGAAATATTCGGATAATTGTTTTTTTGCTTCCTTTAATAAATGATGCTCATCTGATTGCTGCATTGGGTGTTTGAGCAAATGTTCTTCAAATTGTTCCTCTGTAAGGAACACCCTTGTAATAAAGTGATCATCAGCTGTTACGATCACTATGCCAATTGGTGTGTGAACTGCTGTGTATGCTTGCATATGGATTCCTCTCACATGGTTTGTCTGATCGGCAGTGTGATGTGAAACGCTGTACCATTTCCGACTTTGCTTTCAACCTCCACTTTGCCGCAGTGCTCTTCAATGATCTTATAGCTGACCATTAAACCAAGGCCAGTTCCTCTGTCTTTTGTAGTATAGAATGGTTCTCCAAGACGCTTGATTTTATCTTCAGGAATTCCGGATCCTTCATCAATAATTGAGACTTGAAGTTCATTTTCATTTTTGACCAGAATATCTACCTGAATCGTGCCTCCGCTTGGCATCACTTCAATCGCATTTTTCAAAATGTTGATAAATACTTGTTTCAGCTGATTTGGCTCACAATAAACAAGCGGGACAGACCCATTATGATTTAATTGGATCTGTACATTTACAAGAATTGCCTGGGCGTTCAGCAGATCAATCGTTTCCTTCATAATGGTGACGACATCTTTTTCCTGATAGGAGATCGCCTGGGGCTTTGCAAGGATCAAAAACTCGGTAATGATGGATTCAATCCTGCTCAGCTCAGATGTTATGACATTAAAGTACATCGAAAAATCTTCTTTGACATTCGCTTCAAGAAGCTGAATAAATCCCTTTAATGCCGTCATCGGATTGCGGATTTCATGAGCAATTCCAGCTGCGAGTTCACCGACGACACTCAATGTATCTGATTTGCGAAGCCGTTCTTCCAATTCTTTCTTTTCTGTAATGTCGCGGAAGATCGCAAGGTTCATGTTTTCAATTATGTTCCGTTTTAATGAAAACTCCAGGATTTTTTCTTTATTATTTTGAAGCTTAAACGGGATTTCCTCTGTTGTTTCATCGATAAAATACATTGAATTCCCTTCTATTTTATCGTAGGAAATCAACTCGTGCAGGTTGTATTTATGAATCTCGCCAAGCGGAATTTCTAGGATATGGCTTGCGGTCGGATTCGCGTCGATAATCGTGTAGCTGTCATCAATCAGCACAATGCCGTCCATCGCTCCGTTAAAAATCTTCCTAAATTTCTGTTCACTTTCGCGAAGCTCTTTTTCCATGCGTTTACGATCGCTGACATTCCTGAGAATCGTCAAATGATGGCCATCTGTCACGTCCATTTTCGATGTGAATTCAAGCTGTTTGCATTGTCCGTTTGGCATGTAAAACAATAATTCCTCCCGGATGGCGCCTTTTCGCACATATTCTTTTTTAGCGGCTCTGAACTTCAGATCGCTTAAGTCCATAAAGTCGTAAATACTGCTGCTGATTAAATTCTCTATCGACAATTCAAAGGTCCTGCAGGCAGACTGATTGGCACTGATGATTCTGCCGTCATTGTTCCAGATAATGATGGCATCGATTGCATTCTCAAAGATCTCCCTGAATCGTTCCTCGCTCTTAAAGAGCTTCATTTCCATATTCCGTTTGTCGGTAATATCCCTCATAATCGCCATATTAAATCCGCTCAGCACATTTGATGTTGAGGTGAATTCAAACACTTTTTTTCTTCCTGACTGAAGGAGAACAGGCATTTCGCCTTTGGCACGGCCTCCCTCGTTCAGGATCGACCACAGCTTATCAAGCTTAAACTGATTTTCGCCTTCAATAAAATCATCCAGTTTAAATGAACTCAGTTTGCTTTTATCAATTTCAAAATTTTGACAGAACGAACCGTTTGCATCGATAAACTGGCCGCTGCCGTCAAAAATGACAATCCCGTCCACAGCCCGGTGAAAAAGATCTTTAAAGAGCTGTTCATTGATTGTCCGTTCCCGCTCAAGCATTTTATTAGAGGAAATATCGCGCATTAACGCTAAATGCTTCGTTCCAAGTGCATTTTTCTGAATGGAAATCTCGACGAATTTCACTTGTCCATTGTCAAGCTTAATAATCAGCTCATCTGAGGTCTGATCATGATCCCTCAGTTCTTCCACCTGCTTATGAAGCTGCTGATGAGGAACCAGAGATAAAAAATCGCACATTTTCCGCTTCTGCATTTCTTTTTTTGTCAGTTGAAAAAGGTGGCATGCTGATTTATTGCAATCTATAAAATGAAATGTCTCATCAATAATAATGATGGCTTCCATTGCACTTTCAAAGACGATTTCATGTTGACGGCTGTTTTCCAGAAGGCGTTTGTTTTCCATTTCCAGCAACTTAATCTGTTCCTGCAGCGATGTGATTTCACATTTATTGATAACTTGGCTCATGCTATTTTTCGCTCCTTGCCGCCGGGCAAATTTTCATCCTTTTTAAATTCAACATGAAACTGAATTGTCCTTCATCATTTTCTTTTAAGTGACAATTTTACTCCATAGTACCTACACAAACAATTCAATTCAGACAAAAAATGCAAATATTTTAACATTTTACATATACCTTACATGTTCTTTACAATCCTTTTAAAATGGCTTATATTCCAACCTGGCTGTTTTAAACTCTTTGTAAGATGGGTAAAAGGGTAACAAAGATTGCTTGTGGGGAAACTAAACTCGGGAGCCTCTTATGACTTCTGTGAAAATGGGTGATTGTATGAAAAATCGTGAGAGCTATTTCGATAATGCGAAGTTTATTCTGATCATACTTGTTGTGTTTGGTCATGTAATTCGCTCATTTATTGATGATAATGAATTTATGCTGAATGTTTATAAGTTTTTGTATACCTTTCATATGCCGGCCTTTATTTTAATATCAGGGTTCTTTGCTAAAGGATACAACAAAAAGGGCTATGTGCAGAAAATCTTTAAAAAACTGATTATCCCTTATTTGATCTTTCAGGGAATTTACTCTGTGTATTACTTCTTAGTGGAATCCGGAAACACGCTTGCTGTTGATCCATTTGATCCTCACTGGTCGCTGTGGTTCCTTATGAGTTTATTCTTTTGGAATCTGTTCTTATTTGCTTACACTAAACTCGATAAGCGACTGGCGATGCTGATTGCAATCGGACTTGGAGTAGCGATCGGCTATGTTGATTCAGCCAGCAATTACTTGAGTGTATCCAGAACATTTGTGTTCTTCCCGCTCTTTTTAACTGGATTCTATCTTGATAAATCACATTTTAAGAAATTAACAACGGCGAAGGTTCGTTTAGCATCCATTGCATTATTGCTTGTAACGTTTATTGCCTATTTCAATCTTGATTTTGATTATGAATGGCTGTTCGGGTCGAAGCCCTATTCTGCAGTAAGCAATGCAGATGCGGCAGATGCATTTATCCGATTAGGATTTTACAGTCTGACATTTATTCTGACATTCAGTTTTCTGTCCCTGATACCGAAGAGAAACTTTTTCTTCACTCATTGGGGTACAAGAACATTCTACGTTTATCTGCTGCACGGTTTCATTGTCAAATCGTTCAGAAACAGTGAGGCTCTTGAATGGCTTAAGGATTATCAGAGCGTCACGCTGATTATTCTCCTGTCCATTCTGTTAACGTTTATGTTATCAACAAACTTTGTCAAAACTGTGACACAGCCGATCATTGAGCTTAAGGCTACGAATTTAAAGAAATACTTTAAGAACAGAGAAGAAAAGGTTCAATACAGATAGAAATAAACCATCACCATCACCGGTGATGGTTTTTTCCATGTATTATACTCTCCTTCTTTTATGGCTAAAATGTGATAGAATAGATTGATTCAAAAATTAAGGTAGAAGTGGTGTTTTAAATGAAAGTTGTACTGAGTACATTAAATGCAAAATATATCCATACAAGTCTTGCCCTCCGCTGTTTAAAAGCACATGCACAGCCTGAATTCGATGTGACGCTTGCTGAGTATACGATTAAAGATCCTGCTATGAATGTCGTAACAGATCTTTTCCGCATGCAGCCTGATGTTGTCGGTTTCAGCTGTTATATATGGAACATAGAAGAAACAATTAAGATTATTAAAATGATGAAAAAGATAAATCCTTCGCTGATCATTATGCTTGGCGGTCCAGAAGTAACGTACGATACAAGAGAATGGATGGAGCAGATTCCCGAGGTCGACCACATCGTCATCGGTGAAGGAGAAGAAACGTTTAAACAGTTTCTTCAAGAGCTTCAGGCAGAACAAAACTTTAAAAACGTAAGCGGAATTGCCTATAGAGAGAATGGCAGCATTATGATTAATCCGCAGCGAAATAAAATCAATCTGGCTGAACTCGCCTCTCCCTTCCGTTTCGAAGAAGATATTCCCCACCTCTCAAAGCGCGTCACGTATATTGAAACGAGCAGAGGCTGCCCGTTCAGCTGTCAGTTCTGTCTTTCATCAATTGAAGTAGGCGTACGTTATTTTGATCGCGAAAAAGTAAAAGACGACATTCGCTACTTGATGAAAAACGGAGCAAAAACGATTAAATTTGTGGACCGTACGTTTAATATCAGCAGAAGCTATGCAATGGAGATGTTCCAGTTTTTAATTGACGAGCATCTTCCTGGAACCGTGTTCCAGTTTGAAATTACCGCAGACATCATGCGTCCAGAGGTCATTCAATTTTTAAACGACAACGCTCCAAAAGGATTGTTCCGCTTTGAAATCGGCGTTCAGTCCACAAATGATGCTACGAATGATCTTGTGATGAGACGCCAGAACTTCAGCAAATTGACACGCACTGTCACAATGGTAAAAGAAGGCGGAAAAATTGATCAGCATCTGGATTTAATTGCAGGACTTCCAGAGGAAGATTATACGTCATTCCGTAAAACCTTTAATGATGTGTTTGAAATGCGCCCTGAAGAAATGCAGCTAGGATTCCTGAAAATGCTTCGCGGCACTGGCTTGCGCCTGCGAGCCGCTGATCATGATTATGTCTATATGGACCACTCTCCATATGAGATTTTAAAAAACAATGTGCTTCCGTTTGAGGACATTGTGAAGATCAAACAAGTTGAGGATGTTCTCGAGAAGTATTGGAACGACCATCGCATGGATGCAACGATTGAATATCTCATCAGAGACGTCTTTGAAACTCCGTTTGACTTCTTCCAGGCATTCGGAACGTATTGGGATGAACAGGGCTGGGTCCGAATCGGACATCAGCTGGAAGACTTATTTAAACGTCTATATACCTTCCTGTCCACTCATTATAAAGAGCAGGCAGCCATTGCTGAAGGCTTTATGAAGTTTGATTATCTGTCTTCTCAAAAACATAAACCGCGCAAGCCTTGGTGGGATGATATGCTGTCAAAAACAGAAAGAAGCAAGCTCTATCAAACCATTCTCTCAAATCCTGGGCTGCTTGGCGAAGAATTTGAAAAGAAAGCATTCGCTGAAAAAGATTTATACAAGCATACTGTGCTTGATAAAGTGCCGTTCCAGCTTGATGACTATTTAAGAACGGGCGAACTGATCATGGGAGAGAGCATTGTCCTTGTGCATTACGATCCAATCACGCTGAAGACGACTCCTTACGCAGTGACAGAACGAAAACTTGAAGATAAAGTTAGTTAACACGAAAAGCGGAACCAGATGCTCAAGCATCAGCGGTTCCGCTTTTCTTTTTCCCTTAACTCTCTTGCTTGCCGCTTTTTTTACATGCCTTTGCTTTTTTCTCTGCAAATGCATCTATAAATTTGGCTGAGTTGTAATCGCCCATTTCGGTTCCAAACTCTTCTTCAAGAAGACTTGGCTCCATCGGCTTTTTATGCTGTTCGCTTTGCGCGCTTTTGTTTGTTTTTTTGGTCATGAAAATGAACCTCCGGAGCGCCCTTTGCTTCCATTTTTGCTGTTGCGGTTTGCGCCTTTAGCCGGATTTTCCTGACTGTATACAGCCTCGCTTGAGAATTCCGTATCAGGCAGGCTTTCTTTCGGTGTGAAATTGTTTTTTAGCGCTTGATCTCTTGCAGCTTTTCTTTTCATGAAAATCCCCCTCATCAGATGTGTGAGAATTCCTCACTACATTTAGTGTGAGTCATACGTTTCATCTTATGAGAGGGAAAACGAGTCAATTATGTTCTTGTTTGTGCTGATATGCGATGAGAACGATCTCATCGCCTGTTTCAGCGCGAAGCTCATTTTCCATTTTCTTCACTTTTTCTAAATATTCGTCCTGAAGCATGGCGACTGGAAATTCCTGATTCATGATGATCACTCCTTTTTTAGTAGCATAGCCAGAGGCATTCTTTCATATCCGGGCTTTTAAAAGAACATACTAAAAATGGAGGTGAACAGGATGAGTAAAAAAGATGAGTATTCTTTAGACGATACCCTTCCCCATCAAGCCAGTGCCCCGTCATGGAAAGGTACAGGAATCAGCATGCAAAAGCCCTTCATCAACGAGCACGGTGTGGTCATTGGAGACAGTTTTTATGACTCCAGACAATCTCCCTTAAACCAATGGAGTGATGAAATTGACCCTGCGATTATGGCTGGCGATCAATGGGTTCATCCAACAAACGACATCGGCTGGAATACTGGTGAGAACCGGGAGCTGATTGAAAGCAAAAAAAAGCCCGAGGGCTTTCCTTTTACGCATCCGGATAAAGATGCAGGATATGGACAGGACTGACTAGTCATCTTTTGGAAATAAGTCGAAGCGTATTTTTGCTTCGGCTTAATGTTAATTAATTTTATCAAGCTTACCCGCTAGTACATCTGATAATTCAGGTCCCATTTTAATCAGTTCCGTTTGTTTAAACCCCTTAAATCCGTCACCGCCCGAAGCAAGGTAGTTGCTTGTTGCGACTGTATAAGTGCGTTGATCCTCAATTTGTTCTCCCTTTATGGTCTTTATATCACTGATTCTTCCACCTAAAGGAGCATTTCGATTAATGGAATAGGTGATTCCTTCTGTCTGAAGCAAATTTTCAGCTTTTAAAGCCCACTGCTGTTCAAGGATGTTTTTTAATTCTTTTCCGGTCATTGAAATTTTTACTGCGTAATGGTGAAAAGGAAGAGCGGCTATAACCTGCTGCTTCGTTATGTCTCCTGCTTTTAAACTCTCGCGTATACCGCCATGGTGGACCATGGAGATCTCTGTGTTCATTTCCTCATTCATCGCGACTGCTATGAAGCCTGCTAAAGGAGACTCACCGTGATCATTCTTCTTTCTGGAAAGATTTTGAGGAAGACTTCCAACAGGAGTGCTGTATTCTTCTCCAATCCTATCCTCATATTTCTTAATCAGCTGAAGGACAGATTGGTCAGGCTTGACGGTATTATGGTCAGTTAAGACAATTTCAGCCTCTTTTTGAACGATTTCTTTCTTTTTGCGGTCAATCGTTAATGTTACGTCTGATAGAGCTTTTCCATACGAGTAGCTTTGAACGATCAGCTTGTTATCTACAACCGTATTGGCATGCTGATGACTGTGCGCTCCGAAGATCACATCGACTTCATCACTTATGCTGGGAGCCATCTCGGTTAAAGCTTCGCCTGCGTTCTCTCCGTTTTCATCTGAATTCGCACCTACATGCGCTAGAACGACGATGGATTTTACCCCTTTTTTATTTAATTGATCGACTGTTTGATTGATAGCTTCTGTTTCATCAATGATTTCAATTTGCTCTTGATTTTCCGGAAGCAGAAATTGATTCGTTTCTGTCGTGACGACACCGATAAATCCAATTCTGACACCATCTATTTCTTTTATGGAATAAGCGGGAAACATCGGTTTTCCTGTTTTTTTATTGATGACATTTGCTGAAATATAATCCGAATGAGTGCCTTTAAAGAAACCTGTTTTAGGATGGAATCCGCCGCTTACAAGACGCGTGAGTTCGTCTGCTCCCTGATCAAATTCGTGGTTTCCGGGAGTGCCGACATCTACACGGAGCTGATTTAAGAATTCTGCGGTCGGTTCATCTTGAAAAAGAGAAGAAATGGGAGGACTTCCGCCTGTCATATCGCCTGCATGAACAAGCATCGTGTGTTCGTGTTCCTGTCTAAGTCTGTTTACATGAGCAGATAGATATTCTGCACCGCCAACTTTTTTTCCAGAAAGCACAGAATGCGTATTCAGCTGCCCATGCAAATCATTCATGCCAAGCAAATGAATCTCTGAAAGCTGATTTTCACCTGTACCGGCGCGTCCCTGACTCCCACCATACACGGATGCAAGAAAAAGGATAAACACGACTAAAAAGAACATGGATGCCATTTTCACAGTATGCTTCAAATCTGCTTCCCTCCTTTTGATGCTTCTAACGTAGCACGCCAGAATGAAGGGCATCTAAAGTTCAGGTAAAGGATTGTTAAGTTTTGTAAAGAAAAGAAAAAAGAATGGAATTCATTCCTTTTCGCGCGATCCTGCTTCATTTTCCTCTGTTCAACGGCTTTGAAATCCTTTACAATAGGATACCTGAGCTTATAGAGGGATTCATCCAATCAATTCCAAAATCTAACATCCCACATATTAGGTAAAAGCAAGTATACTAGTAGTCAGTTCCAATGTTTTAGAAATGAGGGTTTACTATGCGTTCAGATAAACATCTGCAAAAGAAAAAAAGCGGCAAAAAGAGAGTCCTGATCTTTTTCTCAATCTTTACTCTACTGTTTGCGGGACTTAGCTGGTTCGCCTACGATCAATTTCTCTCAGGCGTGAATAAAACCGCAGCAGAATCAAATATAAAAAAGAAGGACTTCACCTTTAACGGCCAAAAAGATGAAAATGGAAATACAAATATTCTTGTGCTTGGCAGTGATTCAAGAGGAGAAAAACATCCGCGCACAGATACAATCATGATTGCTCAATACAATGAAAAAACAAATAAACCAAAGCTGCTTTCGATAATGCGGGATTCCTACGTGGAAATTCCGGGTCACGGCCAGAATAAAATTAATGCCGCATTTGCCATCGGCGGTCCTGACCTGCTGCGCAAAACCATCAAGCATAACTTTGATATCGATATTCAGCATTATGCAATCATTGACTTTAAAGGATTCGAAAGCATGATTGATACAGCCTTTCCAGAAGGCGTAGGAATAAATGTCGAGCAGCAAATGTCAGAAAAAATCGGTGTAACAATAGAACCCGGACTGCAGAAGCTAGACGGTGAGCACTTATTGGGATACGTGCGCTACCGCGGCGGAGCCGACAGTGACTTCGGCAGAGTAAGGCGCCAGCAGGAAGTGATGAATCTGTTAATGAAAGATATGCTTACTGTAGAGGGCGTAACAAAACTCCCTAAATTGGCTGGAGTCATCACACCTTATATTAATACCAATGTGGATACGTCCACTGGGATTTTCATTGCAAAAGACATGATTACAAACAAATCCGATTTAGAAACAATGCGCATTCCCGTTGACGGCACCTTTGAAAATGCCCGATATGACGGAGCGGGATCTGTGTTGGATCTAAATATTGAGGAAAATAAAGAAGCGATTCGAACGTTTATGAATTCATGAAAAAAAGCTATTGCCGCTGGCAATAGCTTTTTTCAATATGAGAGGCTCATTATAGGCATATATTTACGATCGTGAAGGTAACATTCTGTCCATTTACTATTACATTCACTTCAAATAGCTTGAAAATACATTTTTGACCTTCGGAACGACGTAATGACTGCCTCCGCGGTCTTTTACATCTTCTATCATCATCGTAATTAATAGTTCAGGGTTCTCGGTGTTCATTCCGACAAACCAGCCATTTTCTTTTCCGATCTCTTCCTTAGTCGTTTTCAGTTCCGCGGTTCCTGTTTTGCCGGCAAGCTTGATATTCGGTAATTTCGGCTTGTTAGCTGTTCCGTTTGGATCTTCTACAACTTTGACCAAATCAGAAAGAATAATTGAGTTCTGCTCAGGACTGATAATGCCTTCCTTCCAAATTTCAGGTGCAGGCTGTTCTTTTTTCTCCAGATACGGCTTGAGCATGCTGCCTTCGTTCAAAAAGACGGTATAGGCCGCTGCAAGGTGTACAGGGCTCATCAGCACTTCCCCTTGTCCGTAGCCTGAGTCTGCGAGCAAAACTCCACCAGCCGCTAAATCAGAATTTGAGATGGATGATGCTGCAATTGGAAAAGCATAATCAATGTCTTCACTGAATCCAAATTCCTCTAAGCCCTTTTTAAATGCTTCCGGTCCGATATCTAAAGCAGCTTGAGCAAAATAGATGTTATCGGATGAGACAAGTGCACGTTCTAAGTTTACCGATGAATAGTTATCTGATACTCTCGTAATCGTATATTTGCCCCACTCAGGCCCTTTTTGCCATGTCAGGCCATTAATTTTCTTAACAGCTTCAGGATCAATGCTTCCCGTCTTTAACCCCACCGCTGCCGTAATTGCCTTAAAGGTTGAACCCGGTGAAAAGGTTTTGTTGAATTTCGCGCTGAGCGGTTTTTGCGGATGTTCAGCCAGTGTCTTGTAAGCCGCGCCAGACATTCCAAAAACAAAGGCATTCGGATTATAGGATGGACTGCTGACCATCGCCAGGGTCTCTCCTGTTTTAGGGTGGAGGGCAACAGCAGTGCCTGAGTCCCCTTTCAGCTGATTATAGAGCTGCTTTTGCAGGTCAGTATCAATGGTGACTGTGATATCTTCCCCATTTTCAGCAGGCGTTTCCGCAATCGTTTCATTGGAAGCTTCAATAAAGATTCTGTAGCCCGGCTTTCCTCTCAGGCGTTCCTCGTACACATATTCAAGGCCTGTCTTTCCGATTTGCGAGGTGCTTGTATAGCCTTTATCTTTTAGCTTCTCAAGCTGCTCAGCTGTGATGCTGCCGACATATCCGGACAGATGGGCAGAGCTTTCTCCCTGCGGATAATATCTGCTGTCAACATCTGCTTTTTGAAAGCCCGGCAGAGAGGTTACTTTTATAAGAAGCTCCTTATTGGCAGGATCGACTTTCACAATTGGCACAGAAACATCAGGTTTGACCCAGTTTGCCGAAAGCTTCGCGTCGATGTCCTGTAAGGAAAGATTCAGCAATTTAGCAGCTTCCGCTTTTACCTTTTCAGGCTCATCGCCAAGCTGCCCGGGAACAACTTGAATTTCAGGAACTTTTGCCTGTATGGCGATTCCTTTTCCGTTTTTATCAAAAATACTTCCCCGAAGCGGATTTAGTTCAGAAACGCGGACTGCATCCCCTTCCTTCAGCTGAGGAAAAATCATTGCTGGATTCCATGCTAAAAACCAATTTTCTTCTTTCTCCGTTTCTTCCTGGACAAAAACAGCATCCTGTTCAAACTTCACCGGACCTGCAATTGTCTCCATTTTTAATGCATATGGCAGAGAAGCTTTTTTCTCATCTCCCCTGTCTGCATCCTCTTCCGGTTTGTTATATGTAACATTCAAATTGCTGACTTCAATGGATTCATAGATTTTTTTGTATCGGTCTGTAAACTCTTTTTCGGTCATTTTGCTTTTGGCGTCTGCTGATAGGAAATCGTACATCTCGTTAAATTTTTGCTCGTTCCACAGGCTGACATATTCCTGAAATCTCTCTTCAGGTGTCGGCCCTTTTGAACAGCCGCCTAAAATGATGAGCAGCAGCACGATTGCAGCGAGTATAGGACTTTTCTTCACAATATCTGATCTCTCCCGTTTGTTGATATCTTAAGTATAGCATAGACAAGGGATTATTTTCCTGAATGATGCACATCTAGAACCCAAAAGAAAAGCGCAAGCGCCCGTTTAGCGCAGGCAGACAGATAAGGTTCCGCCAGTAAAGTCGCTTTTTGCCAATACTTTCGGAACCGTTCTGGCCGAGGAGTTGGGCTATGGAGCTAGACATCAAAGCGCAATACCTAATACTTTCTTATCCCATAAAAAAAGCAGGCGCATACACACGCCTGCTGCTGCTAATTATCCAATAATGACTCGTTCCTTTGGATAATGGTAATTTGGTTTGACTTCTTTTGAACCGATAATGTAGATAAAGGTAACAATTCCGATCCGGCCGATAAACATGAGGACCATAATGATGCATTTTCCGATGATGCTCAAATCAGGTGTAATCCCCATGGAAAGCCCCGTTGTTCCGAATGCAGAGCAAACTTCAAACAGAATCTCGATGAAGGTAAACCTTTCAGTAATGGTTAAAATAAAGACAGAAGTGAAACAAAGAACAAAAGCCATCAAGGTAACCACCAGTGATTTTTTAACATCGTCTTCGTGCAGTTCTCTTTTAAAGATTTTGATCGTCTTATTCCCTTTTGCAAAGTGATAAAGCGCCAGTAAATTAAGCGCGAATGTCGTAGTCCGGATTCCTCCGCCGACTGAGCTCGGGGAGGCACCAATAAACATCAGGGCACATAAAATCAGCAGCGTTGCTTCAGAAAACAGGCTGACATCCATGGTTGCGAGCCCGCCGCTTCTCGTTGCGGTTGACTGAAACAGCGAGTAGAAAAAGGTCTCATGCCATGATTTATCCTGAAAGAAAAATTGAAATTCGAGCAATGCAATCATGATCGTGCCGCCAATAACGAGCAGCGTATATGTAACCGTCGTAAGTTTCGTAAAGAGGGTAAAACGGTATTTCCCTTTTTTGCTGAACAGAAAGGTTTTCACTTCTATTAAGACTGGGAAGCCAATTGCACCGAGCGTTATTAATAGGATGATGACAAATTGAATGAAGTAATCATGTGAATAGGGAATCATCGAAGCACCCGTAATGTCAAACCCGCCATTGGTGGTTGCACTGACAGAGTTAAAAAAGCCGTGCAGGAAAGCTTCCTGCCATGTCGGATAATATTTTAGAAAATAAGTGCCAAGGATCATGCCCCCGCTGAACTCGATAATGAGGATCAAAAGCAGTATTTGCTTCATCAAATTCACGATGCCAGACAGAGCATATTGATTTTGATCGGCCATGATCAACCGTCTCTCTCTAAGGCCAATACGTTTTCCTACTATCAGCCAGACAAAGGTACCGAGCGTCATGACTCCAATTCCGCCGAATTGAAGTACAAACATAAGGATAAAAATGCCTGGTACTGTTAAGGTTTCCGATATATTAACAACACTTAAACCAGTCACGCTTACTGCGCTGACCGCTGTAAAAAGACCGTCCATAAATCCCCAGTCCACCCCTGGCTGATGGGCAACAGGCAGGCTCAATAAAGCAACCGAAACACTGACTGCGATAATGTAATAGGCTGCTATCAGCTGAAACGGAGTTAATTTCTGCAAAAATAATTTAAATCGTTTCATTGGTTATGTTCATTCCTTAGATAATGGGGATAACTGCATGGTCTCTATCATAATGAAAAGCAGAGCAGATGAAAAGGGGTATTTCGTAATTTCCAAAAGAAAGATTTCATACCAGGCCTATGTTTCATTTTCAACATGAACCGAATAAAACATACCTGACTGAGTTTCAGAAACAAACTATAATCATTAGTTTATATTGTTTATGAGGCATATGATTCACTATTCCACGCTTTAATGCATTTTTTCCAATGATGCACTTAGTTCTTGGCATACCAAAAAAACAGATGAGATCTTAGTCCCATCTGCTTTTCCCTGTTTATTTCGCTTCTAAACGGCGAATTCTCTCATCTAAATCAGGATGTGTTGAAAAGAGAGCAAGCCCGCGCTTCCCGCTGATCTTAAGTGTCGCAACAGAGGATTGCTCGTTGTTGATACGCTGTGTGTATCCTTTAAGAGCACGCAGCGCATGAACCATTTTGTCCTTGCCGGCGAGATCCGCTCCGCCGTTATCGGCATGGAATTCGCGGTGGCGGGAATAAGCAAAGACCACAAGGCTGCCCAGGATAGAAAACAGCAGCTGGAAAATCAGAATCGCAATAAAATGAACAATTGGCGCCATATCTTCTCTTACAAATCTAGATGCAATCCATGCTGCAATTCTGGCAAGGAAGACAACAAATGTATTGACAACACCTTGAAGCAAGGTCATTGTCACCATGTCACCGTTTGAGATATGCGCTACCTCGTGGGCGAGCACACCTTCAACCGCTGCATCATCCATTTCCTCAAGCAGGCCAGTAGATACAGCCACAAGCGAATTGTTTTTAGATGGACCTGTTGCGAAAGCATTTACCTCGCGCGATTGATAGATCCCTACTTCCGGCATTTTCGTAATACCGGCAGCTCTTGATAATCTGTGTACACGGTCTACAAGATTTCTTTCATAGACAGATAATGATTGATCAGGTTTTAACACCTTCACGCCCATCATCATTTTTGCCATCCATTTAGACATCAGGAGAGAAATAAATGACCCGGTAAAACCGACGACTGCACTAAACACAAGCAGGCTTATGAGATCGATTCCACCAGATGCAGTCACATATGACCCGACTCCTAACAGGGAAAGGACTACCCCTATCGTAATGAGCACAAGAATATTTGTTAAAATAAAGAGGAAAATCCGTTTAGCCATCTTGCACCTCCATCATTTTGAGTTCAAGTGAACTTGTATTATAATCATATTATAATTAAAATACATCATATAAAGCAAATTAAAACACTTTGGTAAACTCAGGAAAAGCGGCTCATCCATTGGGCTAATACATCAGAAAAGAGGTGTGAGATGAAAACGATTCAGTTAAAGCGATCTGATATGGCAAGGCTGCTGCTTGCTTTAAAAGGAGAAAGCGGACAAACGCCGCTTGAATTGCTTTACCAATTAGGCTTCGGTCACGGCGACCCTGAAAACGCACTGCCTGATATTATTAAAAATCATAAACCATTTCCAAGAGGCCTATCTACAAATGAAATCGTCGCTCTTGCAAAGCTGTGTGAATTAACGTCGCTGAAGTCAACATCCATCCAAAACTGGATAAAGCGTGATATAAAGGAACTGATCGGTGCGCCGGAACTCGGCAAGAAGTACTCAATTGAACAGGCTGCCATTCTGCTGATTGTCAGAGATTTAAAATCGGTTTTTGATTTTGATACAATCAGACAATTATTGATGAGCCTGTTTAATACATTATCAGACAGGAGTGATGACTTAATCTCTCCTTTAACCTATTACGCTGCATATGGAGAGATCCTCGAAAGAATGGAATCCATTACGGTTTTCTCCTTATCAGAGCATGAAATGGAGGAGGAAATCTCAAAAAAAATCGAAACTTCCAGGGATCTATTTCAGGATATTTCGAATGAATTATGGCTGCAGGTTAAGAACATTTTAACGGTTACTGTTCTATCTGTGATCGCTTCTTATCTTCAAAGAAGAACCGAGCTGTTTTTTCAGCAGCATCTCGAAAAAACATAGGATTACCTCTGCATATACATTTGAAGGTCATCGTTTTGCTTTCCTGTTAAATGGTCCCGGATGAGGCTTGCAAGCACGTAGCTGCAGACGGTCCCGTTCCCGCCATAGCCAAGCAAAAACAGGCAGTGCGGCAGTTCAGGGTATTCTTTTATCATTGGAAGCCCATCATAAGTGCTTCCAAATACGGCTCCCCAGAAGTATTCAGCCTCAAGCTTCAGTTCTGGGAAAAGCTTTTTCACTTCAAACAGGAGCTGATCTCTTTTGTGGACCAGCTTCGAATCTATATTCAGAGCATCTATCGTTTTTTCATCCAATCCTCCGGCGATAATCCGATTATCTGCGGTCGTTCTCATGTATAAATAAGGCCTTGCTGTTTCCCAAATAAGGGTTTGCCCGTACCAGATTTCGTTCTCGGTAAGCCTGTTTGTGGCAATTGCATATGTACTGGACAAACTAGCATTCTGTTCGCGCCTGATTTCCTGATTTCTGTACCCCACTGCCATGATGACCTTTTTCGCTTTGATGCATGCCCCCCTTGATGTATACAACATCACATGGCCATGCTCAAATTTCCTTCCGTTTACTTCGGTCTTTTCAAAAACACGTACACCCCTGGCTTCAGCTGCATCTATAAGTGAAATCGCAAGCTTAAAAGGATTCACTTCTGCGTCACCCCCAGAGAGGATTCCTGCCGGTTTTTTAAATCCATACATTTTTTCGATGTCAGAAACCGTCAGCCACTCTGCCTGAAACGAATGCTTTTTCAGCATGTTATATTCCTTTCTTAAGGTTTCTTCATCCGCCTTATCAGATGCATAATACAGACTCTCTCTTATTTTAAAGTCAGGATTGATTGTCAGGGACGGAACCAGCTTTTCTAATCCTCTTAATGCCTGTTCACAAAGCCGGTAATGCCTCACAGCTTTTTCCTCGCCAAAGGAGTTGGCGCAGGCTGTCAGCATTTTATCATTCGAATATTGCAGCAGTCCGGTATTTGCACAGGAACTCCCGCTGCCGGCCCGATCCTGTTCAACTAATACGACGTCCAAATCTGTTTCACTTAAAAAATAAGCACAGTGAGCACCAGACTCGCCGCCTCCGATGATTAAGATGTCACAGCTGATATCCTCCTCCAAGGCTCTAAAAGGCTTAGGAGTCAGTGTTTCAGGCCAGTAGAACGTGCCGCTTCGGATATTCATCTCTTCACCGCCTCTTTTAGTATATGAAGGTAGTTTTTGTTATTCCATACCTTTCATTCAGGAATGCTGCCCGGTGACAATTGCCAGTATATTTTTTTTGCTGAAATCAACACTATAGGAACAGCCATTAAGGGCTGCATCATTTAATAAAAAGGAGTTGAAAACAATGGCACGCAGCAGCAACAAATTACTTGTTCCAGGAATTGAACAGGCACTGGATCAAATTAAATATGAAATTGCTCAGGAATTTGGAGTAACGCTTGGATCTGATACAGCAGCACGCTCTAACGGATCTGTAGGCGGAGAAATCACAAAACGCTTAGTCGCTCAAGCTCAAGCAGGACTTGGCGGACAACCTTCTAAAACTGAATAACATGGCAAAAACCGCCGGGTGCATGCACCCGGCGGTTCTCCTATTACAAGCTATGTAAAAACTAAAAAGCGCCAATCCGCTCTAATCATTCTTTTTGGCACTTATGAATTAATCACGATCAGATCTTGACCCCTCGTCGTCGTCTTCATCGTCATCATTATCTCTGTCTCGATCATCTTGATCCTTGTCCCAATTTTTTTCTCTTCTATCTTCATCTCTATCGTCGTCATCATCTTCATCTTCATCGTCATCGTCATCTCTGTCTTCACGCTGCCATTTGCCCTTTTCGGCTTCACGCCGCTTTTTCTCTACTTCTTTTTTTGCTTTTTCAGCTTCTTTATCCGTATCCTTTATCGATACTTTATCTTTAGGCGGCTCAGGAATGACTTTTTTCTTCTCCGGAATCGTCTCTTTCAGCTCTTCCTCTTTAACTTCAGGCTTTTCTCTTTTTGCCGGTTTTTCAGGAGGCGCTTGTTTTTCTGGCTCTTCCGCAGGAGGCTTCAAAGCTGGAGGCGTTTCCTTGCTGTTTTCTTCTTCATCAGCATGAGGTGTCTCTTGCTTTATTTCTTCTTTCTCGCCCTTATTTTCAGTTGAAGGAGGAGTTTCTGCAGGCTGTTCAGCAGGTTTGGGGTTTAATTGTATATACTTGCCGGTTGAGATCCCTTGATCTGCCGCTTTTTTCCTAGTCTCAACATTCGCTTCAACTGCACTGACTTTCACATTTTCACTTTCATATGAATGTTTCAGTTCATCCACATCCGCAAGCATTTTCTTTTTGGCAGATTCATGTTTGTCATCTGTGGTCACGGTTGAAATAAATATTTCTTTATCGCCCTTTAAATACCCTAACTCTTTGCTTTTATCGACAATTTTGGTAAAAACGTCTGAGATCTTTCTGTTTTTCCAGTCTTTTATATCACCAAGCATTTTTTCCCCATCTTCATTCATCGGCTCGATCTGCACGACCTGAAGCTTTTCATTCAATCTTAGTTCAAAGCTTGGATTGATATCAATTGTCATGTAAGCATACACTTTGTCATCTTTAAAAACGGGCAGCACTGTAAAAAAAAGAAGAATAATAGCCATAACTGCCAATAACCCGTTTCTGATTCCGCGCAAATTAAAGATGCTTAATGACTTTGCCCTTTCGCTTGTATCTGAAAGTTGAAAAAAAGTAATTTCCTCACCCAGCTCGTATGAACGTTTTTGTTTGTTTGCTTTCAAAAATTGTCCATCGGGGGTAAGTAATGTAACGTAATCATCATTTCGATCAACGACGATCCCTTTTTTCATGATTGAAGCACCCCTCTTATATAGTCTTTCAGATAAATGTAATCCCCAGATAAAATAATTGTCATTGCAATAATATATTTTCTATTTCTCTCTATAGTTTTGCGACTGACAGATACAAGCGCCTCAAGCTGTTTGACCGGCAGCTGTTTTTTTGTAAACAAGATGCGCTTGAGTTCATCATGTTCAATAAGAATTTGCGCCACCTTAATTGCATTTTGTCTTGCATCCATATGCTTTGGAGATTGCTCCATCAGTTCTGAAAAAGACAAGCCAAATTCCTGCAGCACTGTCTGGAAGTAAATAATCTCTTCTCTGCGCTGTTCTTGCTCGATCAGTTTCTGATGCTCTTCAATCGACAGATCCGCCTCGATCTTGCTTTGCGAGGCTTCGCCTTCTTCATGCTCCTGAAGGTCAATGTTCACGGTCTGCGCATTTCTTGCTTCTTTCCGAATATAATCGATCACTTTTCTCTTTATAATCAATTCGGCGAACGCAAGAAGCGAGCTCCCTTTTTCAGTTGAATACTTTTCAATGGCCTCATTAAAAGCAATGAGTCCGATACTGAATTCATCGTCTCTCTCATCAATGTACCTTTTGCAGACCGAAGAAACGGTTTTTGCCACGAAAGGTTTATATTGGTCAATTAGTGTGTTCTGCATTTGCTGGTCCCCATCTTGGATCTGCAAGACGGTTTCTTCTAAAGTTGGTTTCTTTTTGCCAAGTTTAAACAGTAGGCTAAGCACCGGTTCTCACCTCAGTTTCTCCCATATTACTTCGTATAATCATAGCTAATTTGCATGGAGAGCGCAAAGGAAGAAAATTGGAATTATGCTTGCCCGTCGGATTAAAGGTAATGGGAGACGGAAAAAGATTGGAAGCTGTCAGATGATTTTAAACCTGCTTATTTACTCCTCTCAATTATTTTTCTCACTAAAAAGCTACGAAATGAATGTGGAATTTGAGGGCGTGAAAAGTCTTTTTTTACAAAAAGATTACAAAGTATGTGAAAAAATATAGGAGAATTGTCTGTAATTTGTAATTTCCAACTAATAAAAGGGAAAGTATTTCCAAATAAAAGAATAAATTCTTTTATTATCCTTATCTTATTCAAGTGGTTTATTGTTTGGAAAGATCCAGAAAAATGTCCAAGTTGAGCTCAGAAATTGCCCTTATCTGATTACTCTTGGCACTTTATACCTTTGGAAGTGGAAAAGCACACATTTCCTCCAATAAAAGAGCTGTCCAGAAAGTATGTTTTCGCATAATTATTGTTTTGGAATATTAATGTTGTCCGTTCCTTTCCGCTCCAGGAACTTATAGTTTGTAACATGGAGTCTAAAAATAACAAAGTTATGAAAAGACCTCCATAGAAAAAAGCAGAAAGGAAATAACATTAGTTTTTCCTGCCTGCTTCATTTTAGAGACTTATTGGACAATCACTACCAACTTATCTGTTTATCTGTGTTCCGCTTTTTCAATTATGCGTTCTTCTTCTGATTCCGGCTTCTCGCTTTCGTCTTTTGAAAGGAACCAGCCTGCAATGGCGATGCCTAAAAGGACGATCCAGAAGATCAGCTTCCAAGTGGCAGACTCAATGAAATGCTTATCTATAAGATTGATCTCCGGATGTGCTAATGTGTATAACGCGAGCTTTACACCTACCCAGCCAACGATCACGAACGCTGCAGTTTCAAGACTCGGCCGCTTTTGCAGAAGGGCGACGAAATAGCTTGCTGCAAATCTCATAATGACCAGACCGATGACTCCGCCTGCAAGTATGACTAAAAACTGACCGCCATCCAGTCCGCCAATTGTCGGCAGGGCCGTTTCAGGCAAGGTTACAGCAAGTGCAACCGCTGCTAATATCGAATCGACAGCAAAGGCAATATCTGCAAGCTCGACTTTAATAACGGTTCCCCAAAAACCTGATTCTTTTCGTTCCTTTTGATTATGGAGATCTTTTTTAAAGACGAACTTTTTAAGAATATGATTGATTGAAATAAACAGGAGGTAAATCGCTCCAATCGCCTGAACCTGCCATACGTCCACTAAAAATGAAATTAAAAACAAGGAACCAAAGCGCAGGATAAAAGCTCCCGCCAATCCGTAAAACAGCGCTTTTTTCCGCTGATCATCTGGCAAATGCTTAACCATGACGGCCATGACCAACGCATTATCTGCTGCTAATATCCCCTCAAGGGCAATTAATACAAGGAGTACCCAGCCGTACTCGAGCAATAAAGCTACATCCATTCTTTCATTCCTCCTAATAGCGTATTTTATCTATATACCCACTATCATTTCACTTCTATCCTAAAAACACCTTTGCCTAATCATGGCAAAGGTGTTTCTTTGTTAATTCTTATGAGTAAAGGTTGACGGCTTGATTGCTTTCCTTGTCATAAACTTGTATAAAAGAAAAACAATGACAGCAACTACACCTGCAGGAAGCAGATAATCGTTGGCTATTCCGCCGACTTCTGCCCATTTATCGCCTAATTTAAAGCCAAGAAATACATACAAAAATGTAATCGGCAGCATGGCAGCAAACGTATAGATGGAAAAAATCCAGACGTTCATTTTAGCCATTCCGCATGGTATGGAGATCAGCGTTCTGACGCCGGGAAGGAAACGGGCGGTGAAAGCCACCATCGCTCCGTTTTTTTCGAAGAAAGCATCTGCTTTCGAAAGATTTTCTTCATTGATGAACATATATTTTCCATACTTTATAAGGAATGGCCTTCCCCCGTAGCGGCCAAGCGCATAAAGAGTAAGCGGTCCGATCGTTCCGCCGACTGTGCCCGCAAGAACCGTTCCCCATAAAGTCATATCTCCCTGATAAACCCAATACCCCGCAAGCGGAAGAACCACTTCAGCAGGCACAAACTCAAAGCATAGTGCAAGGAGCACGCCAAAGTACGAAAGGTCTTTAAAGTATTCAATAAAAGCCAGAATGTAATGTTCCATGTTCAGTACCAAACTCCTTTTCAGTTCTACAAGCTATCATACTACACATACGATTAAAAAGGGACAACTTTACAGATTTTTAATTTTCGGCTTTTTTCTGCGGATAAAGAGCCAACTCTTTAATCGAGGTGAAGAAATGGATTGGCTGCAGGCAATGATATTAGGATTTATACAAGGTCTGACTGAATTTCTGCCGATAAGTTCAACAGGACATCTTTACTTGGGAAGAAAGCTGTTTGGTATGGAGGACGGGGGCATCTTCCTTGATACGATGCTGCACATCGGAACCTTTATCGCGCTTATCGTGTTTTACCGGGATATTTTGCTCAAGCTTTTGAAAAATCCTTTTACCAAGCTGACTTTTTTATTATTCCTGGGAACACTGCCGGCTGTTTTTGCTGGGGTATTTATCAGTGATTTTTTTGACGGCATTTCAAAGTCAGGCGTCACCATCGGGTGGGAGTTTTTAATTACAGGAGTGTTTTTGTGGTTTGCTGATTCCATTAAGAAGGGCTCAAAAAAACTGGATGATCTGACAGCCGGCGACGCCTTATTCATCGGGTGTTTTCAGGCACTTGCTATCTTTCCGGCGATTTCAAGGTCAGGAATGACGATTGTTGCAGGATTGATGAGGAAAATTGATAAAGAAACCGCCGCTTATTTTTCATTTTTGCTTTCCATTCCTGCGATATTTGGAGCCATCGTGTTTCAATCGGCTGATCTTTTTTCAGGACAGGCAGCTTCAATCGGCTTTATGCCATTGCTATTGGCAACCTTGAGTGCCGCATTTACTGGTTACATCGCTGTAAAATGGATGATCGGCTATGTAAAAAAGCACTCTCTAAAAGGATTTGCCGTTTATGTTTGGGCTTTGGGAATATTGGTCATTATAATTCAGTCGATTTAGACACAAGGAAAAAAGGGGCTGTCCAATCGCATAATGATTGTTCTAGGTTACAAATGATGTCCGTTCCTTTCCGCTCCAGGAACTTGCTTTCCGCGGGGAGCATGGGAGCCTCCTCGGCGTTGCCTGTGGGGTCTCCCAATTTGCTCTATTTCCCGCAGGAGTCAAGTTCCTTCCGCTGCAATCCACTTATAGTTTGTAACATGGAGTCTAATAACAACAAAGTTTTGAAAAGAGCCTATAGAAAAAAGCAGACAGGAAAAACATTTGTTTTACCTGTCTGCTTCTGTTTTTACACTTATTGAAGAATCCCTTATTTTCTGAACATCAGCTTCAAAAATGAGCGGATTTTAGGATATTTATTTTGATAAGGATACCACTGAATCTCCGTTTTTTTCTTTCCTCGATCAAGCAAAACGGATTTTTCATGACAGAACACACGAATGCCCTCTTTGCCGTGATACTTTCCTATTCCGCTGTGCTTCACTCCGCCGAATGGAAGATGATGATTGGCAACAGACATCATGACATCATTAATGACCGCATTCCCGGTTACAAGCTTTGAAACGACCCGTTTCGCTTTCTTAATGTCCTTGCTCCAAACGCTTGCATTCAATCCGTAGATGGAGTCATTTGCTAGTTCTATTGCCTCTTTCTCAGATTTAAAAGGCATAACCGTGACGACAGGACCGAATGTTTCTTCTTGTACAAGCTTCATTTTTTGATGGACATCAACAACAATTGTTGGAGGGATGAAAAGTCCGGCAGACAAGTCCCAATCACGCGGCAGCGTGCCGGTGACTAAACGGGCTCCCTCTGCAATCGCCTCTTCCAGCTGATCTTTAATAACGTCAATCTGACCGGGATAGGTCATGGATCCAATATCATCATTAACGTCTGTTCCCTGTTTAAGCTTAACCGTTTCATTTTGCAGTTTTTCAAGAAATTCCGCATAAACACTCTGCTCTACATAAATCCTCTCAGAGCTCATGCACACTTGACCGCTGTTCGTAAAAGCTCCCCACGCTGCACCTTTTGCAGCGCGGTCTAAGTTGGCATCTGCAAAAATAATGACCGGATCTTTCCCTCCGAGTTCAAGCGTAGATGGGATTAATTCTTTTGCAGCTTCCTCCTGTATTTTTTTCCCTGTCGCAACCGATCCGGTGAAAAAAATATAATCAGGCTTTCCGCTTATAAGCGCAGCTCCCACGTCTTTTCCTCCATGAGCCACTTGTACGAGCCCTTTTGGAAACTCAGCAAGCATGAATAAATGTTCAATGCATTTCCCTACTAAAGGCGTTACTTCGGAAGGCTTCAGGATAACGGAATTTCCGGCAGCAAGAGCATTCAGCATTGGCACCATCGAGAGCTGCAGCGGATAGTTCCATGGTGAAATAACAAGCACTGTGCCTCTTGCCATATATTCTATGTAGCTTTTCTTTCCCCAGAAAGTGACCGGCGTCTGCACGCGGCGCTCAGCAAGACTTTTTTCCGCGGTCTTTTCTAAAAAAGTAATGGCATCCAAAACCGGCATCACATCAGCAGTGACAGCTTCTACTTTCACTTTTCCAGTATCGGCTGCTATCACTTCAATGATTTCATCCATCCTGTTCAGCATTACGTCCTTTACCTTTCGAATAAAGGCAAGCCGTTCCTTGACACTTTTTTCTTTCCATGTGTCAGAGGCTGATTTTGATAGATCATACATTTGCTGAATGTGATAAATAGGTGTTTCATCTATATTTTCAGCACTGTTTAATGTAGCTGGGTTCAGGACGGTCATAGACTGATTGCGGGACATTGCAGCCCCTCCTTTTCGGCATCGTTATTTAGGTTTTCCCACTAAAAAAGATCATAAACTTTTCAACTGAAAATACGATCTACTTGTACTATCGTCTATTCCCCGAAAGTATTGACGGTCTTCAGCTAAAAACCATTTTTTTCTGTGCATCATCAGGATATAAACGCAGAAGCTAAGAGAAAAAAGGAAAGCGGGAGTAAAATCATGCACACAATGTGGAAAGGGTCCATCAGCTTCGGCCTTGTAAATATCCCAATCAAATTATATGCAGCTACTGAAGATAAAGATGTGAAGCTCAGAAATTTACACAGCAAATGCCATACCCCTATTCAATATGAAAAAAAATGTCCGAACTGCGATGAAACAGTCGGGAATGACGATATAGTCAAAGGCTATGAATATGTAAAAGGCAAGTTTGTCATTTTAGATGAAGATGAACTGAAACAGCTTAAACACGAACATGAAGATAAAGCAGTCGAAATTATTGATTTTGTGAACCTGGAAGAAATTGATCCCATCTATTTTAACCGATCTTATTTTGTCGGTCCCGGTGAAAATGGCGGAAAAGCCTATTCTCTGCTTCGTGAAGCTCTTTTAAAATCAGGAAAAATCGGAGTTGCCGAAATGACCATCCGCTCTAAGCAGCAGCTGGCTGTAGTCCGCGTGTATCAGAATACCATTGTCATGGAAACCATTCATTACCCGGATGAAGTCAGGAATACAACAGACGTTCCAAGTGTTCCGGAAAAAGCAGAGCTTGGGGAAAAAGAACTTGAAACAGCTATCATGCTGATTGATCAATTAACAACAACCTTCAACCCGGAAACTTACAAGGATGACTACCGGGAAGCTCTGCTTAATCTTATTCAGAAAAAAGCCGGCAAAAACGAAGGGAAAACACCTGCAGATGCACCGCGCGAAAATGTCGTTGATTTGATGAGCGCTCTGCAGGCCAGCATTGACCGCTCTAAAGAAAAGCCAGCGAAAAAAGAGACTGCTTCCAAAAAACAGGAGCCAGCCAAAGCGAAGAAAAAAACGAAAACTGCCCGTAAAAAAGCCTGATCATCAGAAATCCTCGTCAGGTCATACGAGGTTTTCTTCTTTAAGTATCCAAACAGCCGCTTCAAGCAGAGTGTCAAACCGGTAATCTGCACCGTGATCCTCTGAACCGATTAAAATCGTTTTCGCACAAGCGGCCTTTCCTGCAAGGATATCAACATCGCGGTCGCCGATCATGTAGCTGTGTTCCAGATTGATTCCATGCTTTAAAGCAAGAGTTGTGATCATGCCAGGCCCCGGCTTTCTGCAGCTGCAGCCGGCGTGCGGGGCATGAGCGCAATAAGCAACCTCCTGTATACGGCCGCCCTCTTTTTCAATTTCCGTGATCATTTTTTGATGAATCCGTTGCAGCATCTCTTCTTTCATATAGCCAAGCCCCACCCCTCCCTGATTCGTCACGACAAATATGGTAAAGCCTTTATCATAGAGAAGCTTTACAGCTTTTGCTGCTCCTTCTAAAAGATAGAGCTGGGACGGATGATTCACGAACTTGACTCGGTCCGATAAAACTTCATTTATCACGCCGTCACGATCCAGAAAAATGGCTCTATTCAAGTTAAACGCTCCCTTTCATAAATTGAATTCCAATGAGTAATAGTAAGTAAAAAAGAATGCAAAAGGACGATTGCCATGTATGTAAAACCAATGCTTCCAACCCTTTCAGCCCAAATTCCTGAAGGAGAAAAGTGGAGCTGCGAAGTCAAATATGATGGATTCAGGGCCATTTTGTCCATTTCAGAAGAAGAAACTACTCTTATCAGCCGAAACGGAAAAGATCTGGGCCCGCTTTTTCCCGAAATCATAGATTCTGTCCAATCTAGCTTTGACAGGCTGCAGGAATTTATGCCGTGCACATTTGACGGTGAGCTCGTGTCATTAAAAAACCCGTATAAAGCATCATTTGAAGTCATCCAGCAGCGCGGCAGGATGAGGGCTAAAGACAAGATCAGCAAAGCCGCAGAAACTAATCCGTGTCAGTATTTAATCTTTGATATTCTTCAATGCAAACACGAAAAAACGGCTTTTTCAGATTATCTTTCACGAAAAAAGAGTTTGAAAAACATTGCCGCAGCATGCGGATTCCCCCTTGAACCTATAAAAAACAATCAGCTCATCCAATATGTCCCATCCTTTTCAAGGACTTTATGGAGCAAAATCCGGGCATTTGATTCAGAAGGAATGATTGCAAAAGAACATAAAAGCAAATGGGAGGCCGGAGTACGCACGAAATCCTGGCTGAAAATAAAAAATTATAAATATGCTTTGTTTTTCATTATAGGATATGACAAGAAGAATGGGTATTTTAAAGCGGGCGTATACAAAGGAGAGAATGTGATAGAAGCTGGTGTTTTTTCTCACGGGCTCGAGGGATCTGACCGTGATTCTTTAATTAAGATTCTAAAGGAAAATAAAGATAGGGAAGATTCACAATGGATCACGATTTCCCCTGCGATCTGCGTGGAGCTGCAGTTTCTGGAGCTTTATAAAAATCAGCTGCGCGAGCCATCTTTTGCAGCTTTCCGGTTTGATCAGCATCCTGAAGAATGCACATGGGAGCAGCTGAAGCTGAATGCTGTTTCGTTTCATGAAGAAGTCCAGATTACACATCCTGATAAACCGCTGTGGGAAAAACCCCTGCGGACGAAGACAGACTATCTGGCTTATTTAGTGGAGGTTTCCGACTATATGCTTCCTTTCTTGAAAAATAAACTTCTGACGGTAATACGATATCCGCACGGAACGTCTGATGAAGCCTTTTATCAAAAAAACTGTCCGGATTATGCGCCAAAGTTTGTGGCAACCGCGGAGCAGGATGGCATTGACTATATCTTGTGCAACGATATCTCCACCCTGATTTGGCTTGGAAATCAGCTCGCCCTGGAATTTCATATCCCTTTTCAAACCTATGATTCCTCTTGTCCGAATGAAATTGTTTTTGATCTAGACCCTCCATCGAGGGATGATTTTCACTTGGCTGTTTCAGCTGCGTCTGAAATGCGCAAACTCTTTGACTCATTCGGCCTTGCTACCTTCCCAAAGCTATCAGGCGGAAAAGGAATTCAGATTCATATTCCCATGACCAAAAATCGTTTTTCATATGATCAGACAAAAAAATTCACTTCCTTTATTGCTGAATACCTGGTCAATGCTTTCCCTGAGCTGTATACAACCGAGCGGCTCAAAAAAAACAGGGGAAACCGGCTGTATGTCGACTATATCCAGCATGCTGAAGGCAAAACGATAATAGCTCCCTATTCTGTCAGAGGGAATCCTGAGGGTGCATTTGTGGCGGCTCCTCTATACTGGGATGAAGTGACGGAAGATCTTCGGGTTAATCAATTTACAATAGAGGCTGCAGCAGAGAGAGTAAAAGATGGATGCCCATTTCAAGATTACTTTACTTCCCCGCAGGACGAAGTGATTGAGCAGGTACTTGAATTTATCGCTGAAAATAAATCTCAGAAGCCTTTATAATTAGAAGGTAATTGGATAAAAGTTAGTACATTACCCGTTTTGGAAAGTATTTATGAGATTTCGGCAAGTAAATTCCTAAAACAAATACGAAAACACAATAAGAGTGCTCGAATCTTCAGAGCACTCTCATTATTACTTATCCGAATCTTTCTCTTTAACAAGCTTTGTAATCTGTTCCAGCAAATCGACCATTTCTTTTTGGCTGTATTTCGCTTCAGCTGAATCCTCTTGGTTTTCATGCTTAACATCATGCGTGCGGGCATCAACTGGATAACCATCTGCAGCGGCCAGTTTTCTGTTCATCGTGCGCGTCTCTTTATCAAACAGACTGTAAATGATTGGAATGACAAATAGTGTGAGGAACGTGCTGGATATAAGCCCGCCGATCACCGTAAGTCCCATCGGCCTGTTGATTTCCGTCCCCTCACCAATTCCAAGCGAAAGCGGGATCAGACCAAGAATGGTTGTTAAAGCAGTCATTAAGATCGGGCGGATTCTTACCTTTACCGATTCAACTAGCGACTCATAGGTTCCATAACCTTCTGCTTTTTTCTGATTGATATAATCAACTATCACAATCGCATTATTCACGACAATACCTGCAAGAACGATGATTCCAATGATCACGGTCAGACTGATGGATGTTCCGGTTGCAAGCAGCGCTGCCGCAACACCGATCATCATAAGCGGTACGGTAAACATAATGACAAATGGATATTTAAACGATTCAAACTGGGCGGCCATTACAATATAAATAAACACGACAGCCAGAACGAATGCCAGAATCATATCGTCGATGCTTGATTCGAGCAGCTCTCTGTCTCCGCTGAAGGAAATATCCGTTTCGTCCGGCAGCTTTAAGGTTTCTATTTCCTGATCAATCTGATTTGACACGTCTCCAAGGTTTGCCGAATTTTTAAACTTCACTGTAAACTGAACGGCACTTTCTTTGTTAATGCGCTGTACGGAACTTGGACCTTCGCCTGTTTCAATTGATGCTACCTCTTTCAAGGGGATAAACGTGCCATCAGGCTTTTTCATCTGAAGGTTGGCAAGGTCATCGATGTTTTCAGTTACATCCTTTGAATAGCTGACTGAGACATTGTAGATTTCATTATTTTCGGCATTTTCAAGCTGAAAGGCATCCGTTCCGCGGGTTGCATCTGCTACAATCATGCCAATCTGAGCAGGAGCAAGTCCCTGATCAGCTGCTTTCTTTTTGTCTACCCTGATTTGAATTTCTTCGATTGTATCTGTTAGATCTGTCGTTACCTCAGTCACATCACCAAGCTCAGCGATAGATTTTTCAACCCGGCTGACTGATTTCTTCAGTCTTTCTGCATCTGTATCCCTGACATTAAACGTTACCGTGTTAGGTGAAGAACCTGAAGTGGACTGAACATTAAAGGAAAGTTCGGCAGAACGGTTCACTCCAAGTGCGGCACTTTCGATTTCCTTTTTAGCATCATCAATAAAATCAAACGTTGAAATCTCGCGTTTATCGCTCTCCGCCATTTTTACATAGACCTCTGCAATGTTGGTGCTTGCCGTCCCTCTGAAAGATTGCTCCTGAGTGGAACCGATCAAACTTACATACAGTTCGACATCCTCTTTATCCTCAAGCTTCTCTTCAATCGCCTCAATTGTTTTTTCTGTTGTTTCAAGAGCCGATCCGTTTTCCAGCTCAACGTCGATTGTAAAGAATCCTTCATCTGTATTCGGCAGAAAGAGTGCCCCTGCTTTTGTTAAGCCGAAAAGGCTGGCGCCGAAAAGAACGAGAGTGAGAATGAGCACAAGTGCACGGTTGCACAGGGTCCATCGGATTGCTGCATCAAGCCGCCTGATAAAAGCGGTATCACGTCTTTTCTCTTCCAGATTTTCAGATGGCCGCTTAAGCAGTCTGCTTGCAAGCATAGGGACAATCGTCAAAGCCACAAACAGGGAGGCAAATAAACTGAAGGCGATGGTTAACGCAAACTCCGTAAAAAGTTCCCCGATAATTCCTGTAATAAAGACAACGGGCAAGAAAACGGCCACGGTCGTAAGAGTGGAGGCAATAATTGCCGGACCCATCTCTCTCGCTCCTTCATAAGCTGATTTCTTTGGATCCTTCCCCATCGATAAATGACGATAGATATTTTCAATCACAACAATCGCATTATCAACAAGCATGCCAATTCCAAGCGCAAGTCCTCCGAGCGTCATGATGTTCAGCGAAAACTTTGAAAAATACATCAGGACAAATGTCACAATAACAGAATAGGGTATGGCGATCCCAATAATTAGCGGACTTTTTACGTTTCTTAAAAAAATAAAAAGAACGATCATCGCCAGAATGCCGCCGATCAGCAGCGTATTCAGCATGTTTCCGATCGCCTGATCGACATAATCTCCCTGATCGAACAAGACGTCTGCTGCAATCGATTCGTATTTTTCATTTTGAAGGAGCTCATCCAAGTTCTCCTGAAAAGCCTTCGATACAGCTGCCGTATTAGCATCTGACTGCTGAAGCACACTTAATAGGATAGACGGCTGCTGATTGGCTCTTGTAATCGTGTCAGATTCTTGAGGTTTTAAGGCAACGGTTGAAAGATCCGAAAGCCGTACATCATCACCGCTGCTTGGATCTTTGGCAATAATCATTTCTTTTAAAGTCTCAACTGAGTCTATCGCCGATATTACCCGCGTCGTCAGCTGTTTTCCCTCAGTTATAATCGGATCACCGGGCATCGTCACTACATTTGACCGGATGGCCTCGACAACTTCTGACTGACTGAGCTGATAGGTCTCTAACTTATCCTCATTCAGCTCAACCTTCACTTCTTCAACGGCTAGCCCTGAGAGATTGACGTTGGCTACACCTTCAGTTTTGGTCAGCTCCTGCTCTAAGTCTTCAGTCAGCTGCTGCAGTTCTTTCCTGTCACCGTCAGAAGTAAGCGACAGCTGGATAATTGGAAATTGCGCCGGGTCAAACTTTAAAAATCTTGGTTTATCCGCATCATCCGGCACAGGGACATCTGCAATTCTGCTCTGAATTTCATTTTGTATATCATCAATTTTCGTTGACCATGAAAATTGCATCAGAATTAAGCTTGCACCCTCTTGAGAGGTTGACGTAATCGTGTCAATCCCTTCTAAAGTCGAAAGCGATTCTTCCAGGGGCTTAGATATTTTATCAACAACTTCATCCGGGCTTGCTCCCTGATAGTTAGTCACAACAACTCCAACCGGCGGATTAATGTCAGGAATGAGTTTTAGAGGAATATTAATAAAAGAAACAATGCCCAAGATCAGCACTAAAAACATGGTTACAATCGTAAAGACGGGTCTTCTAATGGAAAAAGAACTTATTTTCACGCTGCTTTTCATCTCCCGGATCTGTATCTGATAATCGTACTGATACTATATTAAACGCTGATCTTCATTACAAGTTTTAACATGTTTTGAGCACGTATTCCGTCGTAATCGAAAAAGAAAACATATTTAAGCGGGCGGCAGTCAAAAATAAGCCATACCCTTACATATTTGGAGCCGATTTATGCCTAATTTCATCTGGTTTTTCATGCTGTTTCTCATAAGCCTGTTCCTTGCAGCAGCTGCTGCAAAAAAGGACCGGCACATGCTGATTCCCTTATGGTTATTTAATGCAGGTCTTGCATGCATTTTCGAGATTATCATTTTCGTTTTCTGCCATTCATACACATATAAGCCCGGAGTCTTCAGAGACCACTTCTATGACAGCACGTTTGGATCGCTTTTCAGCCAGGTCATGACTGTACCGATGACCGCTGTCGCCATCGCCTTTTTCAGACTCAGTGTTCCAGTCATGCTGCTGATCAGTTTTTGCATATCTGCCATAGAGGTCCTATTCTTGCATTTAGAAATATACGAGCATCACTGGTGGAAAACTTACTTTACAACCGCTTTCCTTCCTGCTGCATTCTATATTTCTTCCGTCTGGTACAGCCTTTTGAAAAAAGGGAATCTCACAGCAAAAAAGATGTCCCTCTATTTTATGAATGTAACAATCACTCTTTCCTTAACCTGGGCTGCAACTGTTCCTTTATCTATGTATCATTTTCAGCCAGGCTGGTTTTCGGATGCAGCACGTGATCATATTGCGGGCAACTCCATCTTTTATTGCCTGGCAAGCTTGATTTACACACTTATGACGCTGTCCAAAAACAAATCAGCCATGGCGCTTATATTTATAAGCTTGCTTAGCTTTCAAGGCATACTATTTCAGCTCGATACTGTCATAAGCGCAAACGGATTTGCTATATTCGCAGGTCTGCATTTGTTTTTTTCAGCAGTAAGCGGTCTTATTTGGATTTCTTTTTTTAAATAAACATTTCTTTCAATTAAGAAAGAAATCGTTTATACTTTAAATAGTAATGATTACGTTTTAAAAGGTGAAATAACATGAATACAACATTATTAGACTTGTTAACGAAACAAATCCTTGCTGCCCTGCCAAGTGATAAACGGGAGCTCTATCGATTTATTGAACATGCGGAGGAAAAGCTTGCACAAAAGGCAAAATCAAAAGACCAGTTCATTCAGCTGCTCGTCAGGCATTCACCCTATAAGCAGGCCGCAGAACACTTTTGCATGACCTATGATCAGACGGCCCGACTCATGCAGGAAATTGAACATGAAGTGAATACAAAGCTTGACATTCAAATCAGAAACATCAAATGGGTGGATTATACAAAGAAAATGAATGTGGAGAATGCGTACTTTTTTCTGTTTAAACAATAAAAAATCTCATGAAAAATGATCAATTCATCAAAAAAATCCCGCCATCTGCGGGATTTTTTAACGAAACAATAAATGCTGGCTATGAACGCCTGCTTTTTTCAGCAAGGCCATGAGCTGCTGCTGCTCTTCAGTTGAAAGCCCCGAAAAGGCGCGCGCCATTCTAAGCGTGTGAATCGGGTAAATTTCATCCAGATAGGATTGTCCTTTTTCAGTCAGCTTCGCATAGACAGACCGTTTATCTTTTGGATCTTGTTCACGGTAGATAAATTCATTTTTTTCAAGCTTATCAATGACATAGGTCACATTGCCGCTGACAAGCAGCAGCCTTGAGCCGATTTGCTGAAGCTTTTGCGGGCCCTTCGTGTAAAGCAGTTCAAGCACGGAAAATTCCGTCGGATTAAAGCCGTGTTCTTTGCTGTCGCGGATGGAGTGCTCTGACACACTTTTAAAAGCTCTTGCAAACGTTTTAAATAAATTCAATGAAAGTTCAAGTTCTTCATCTGTATAAGACACCATTCTCATCGCCCTCTTACTTTAACATTCTCAAAATGTCTTAAAATTCACACAGTTCTATCATTTATTCTACTATCAATCTTGTGTTTTTTGAAGTAGTTTCTTTATTTGAATCACCAGATTCATAGGGTGCATCATTATGGTCTAATGATTTCCTTATTAATGTAAATTGGACCTTTTGGGGAACCATATCGGCCCTTTGATTCCTCTTTTCCTTATTTTGAACTGCTTAGTGGAATCATACAGAGCCTTTGATTCCTCTTTTTCTTAATTTGATCTGTTTAGTGGAATCATACATGGCCTTTGATTCCTCTTTTTCTTAATTTGATCTGTTTTGTGGAATCATACAGAGCCTTTGATTCCTCTTTTCCTTATTTTGAACTGCTTAGTGGAATCATACAAAGCCTTTGATTCCTCTTTTTCTTAATTTCATCTGCTCAGTGGAATAATACAGGGCCTTTGATTCCTCTTTTACTTAATTTGATCTGCTTAGTGGAATCATACAGAGCCTATGATTCCTCTTTTTCTTAATTTGATCTGCTTAGTGGAATCATATAAGGCCATTGATTCCTCTTTTACTTAATTTGATCTGCTTAGTGGAATCATATAAGGCCATTGATTCCTCTTTTACTTAATTTGATCTGCTTAGTACAATCATACAGGGCCTTTGATTCCTTTTTGAGGGATTTGACCTGCTTTTTGGGATCATACAGGTCTATCCCCCATTACTAATTAGAACTGGCCATCTCCTAATATCCTCAAATCTTCTCGCCTATTAATATTGGCAAAACGGCCGGGATTTTTGAAATTAGATTCGTCTAAATAGACGGGATTCAATTGATCCAGCAAGGTCATCATCTTTAATTGTTTTTGATCTAATAATCTCTCAATCTCGGATAAAGCCGAGCAATGATATAAGGCGCATAGAGGATGATATTTTCCGTGTATGATTGGGATGACAGCCGGCTGTTTTTCAGTGATGCCTGATAGAAGAGCTGTCAAAATCTCCTGATCAATAAGCGGCATATCGCATGCCAGTACGAGATACCATTCTGCCTGAACCTCTTTCATAGCTGTATATAGTCCTGCGAGAGGGCCCATTCCCTTATATTTGGGGCTATCCCCGAAAAATTGAACATTCTCATTAGAATGATCTGTTCGCCCGATAACTGCCACGGTTTCTGTTACCGCTTTCAAATTCTTTAAAGCAAAATCCAAAAAAGTACTTTCTTCGTAAGGCTCGAGTGCTTTATCTGAACCAAACCGCCGTGACTGTCCGCCGGCTAAAACGATACCTGCAAGTTTCATTCCCAATTAGCCCCTGCCTTCACATCTTTTTCTCATCTTAACACACAATGATTAGTGGAAGCTATTATCTCTAATTTCATTTTATAAGGAAAATGGAAACGAATGAGGAAAATCATTGAAGAAGCACTGCGGGAGTGATCGAAGAATTAAAATATCTCCATCTTGTATGCCTGTGAATCAGGAAGCAGAGCCTGAGGCTATCACTCTGATGAAAGCGACTATGATATCCGCTTTATCTATATAAGAAAGAAAAATTGGTTTTTGGAGATTGATAGGGGGAGTTTTGATTAGGGGATTTTGTATGCACAGTGGGTGCTGAACCATCAAACGTTTTCCTCTCAGTCACCTGCAGCGCAGCAGCAGAAAGAGATATTTCTTATATTGCTCGCAAGAAAAAAAGCCGGAGACGAACTCGACTTTGAACCGAGGCTATCATTATTACATGAATTTATCGAAAGCAGCAGGCGTGAAATTGATTCTGTCATCCGAAAAGTTCCTCCAAGCCCCAATAAAGACAAGATCACATACAGGTTGAATGCTCTTTTTTTAAACACTCTGAACTCAGGGTTCAAACAGACTTTTTATGTGAAAGCTTGATTAGAGGGATATTGTTATAAAAATAATGATATTCCTTTTTTAACTCTGACAGAGTCATGCTGCTCAAAACTTCTGGATTATAAATGCCAAGCGATAATAGCTTTTTGCAGTAAAAGGCTCTTTGATCTTCCAATGCTTTTTGAAATAATTTACTCATATTCTCATTTCCCCTTTCATTTTGTCCTCTCTTCACTCTACCCGCTAATTGTTGCCCTTCAGTTAAGTGAGTGTAAAAATTCACTGACATGTGTTAAAAAGCTGTAAATGGTCGACACTAGTTTCTAAATTGATCCAGGAGATGATGAAACAGTGAAGCATATTCGGCCGGCAGCTTTCCGCAGAAACCAGCATGATCAAGACATTTACTTCCTTAATACCCTTGAACCAAAGCATGAACAGCTCTTTTGCGCACGCCTCTCTATTCCAGATGAAAAGCTTCTATTTTTATGTGCATATGAAACGAATCTTAACCGTTTCGGTGATGTCACTTCATTATTCACAGAAGAATACATCCATGAGCTGACTCAATATTTGGCAGGCTATTCCTCCTCAATCCCCTCAGCAGCCAATCAGGATGATTTTTTCAAGAAGCCATTTTGCACAAAGCGCAGAAATTCATGAGCATCTTTCCCGATAACGGTCTGCAGATCCTCAAGCATCTCATCCCTCCTTACATCTAATTCCACTATTTTTTTGGCAATTTCAGCTGCCTTCTTCATGTCCATGCTGTCTCCTCCTTCAAACTCTTACTGTTAGTTTAATAAGAAACAAAACTTTTATCAGCATTCTTGTCAATAAACCTTACATACTATTTTCTTTTTCTTACAAACCATGTTAGATTTTCTCACAAAACTTCACTTTTCCAGTTCAGAGTGAGGTATAATTGGAAAAAGAATCTAATGTGCGGGGTGGAAAGATGGAACAGCACGACCACTCATATAAAGACAAAAAAGTAATTTCAATTGGAATTGTCAGCGAACTCACGGGTTTATCATTAAGGCAGATCCGCTATTATGAAGAAAGACATTTAATTTCTCCGCAAAGAACAACACGGGGAACAAGAAAATATTCATTTTCCGATGTCGAGAGGCTCATGGAAATCGCAAACAAACGTGAAGATGGCGTACAGACAAATGAAATCCTCAAAGAAATGCGAAAAAAAGAAATGCGAAGCAAACCGGATTACCGCAAAAAAATGCTCGAAGGCCAGCTTAACGCGCAATTTCATTTCCGGAATAAGAAATGAGGAGCAAAAAATTCATATCAATGATGCACAAAAAGCTCAGAGTCGTTATGCTCTGAGCTTTTTAGGTAAGGGTTCATTATAAATCATGCATAAAATCCAGCGGCATGATACTCGAATTTATTCAAACCGATATGTCTAAAACTGAAACCGATTAACGAGCCTGCTCAGTTTTCCAGACAAGTCTGATAAAGAATCTGCGTTGCTTGAGATTTCTTCCATGGACTGGCTGGACTGCTCTGCGGATGCGGCTGTTTGTTCAATTCCTGCAGCTGCTTCTTCCGATACGGATGCGATGTTTGATATGGATTCATTCATTAATTCACTGTTTTTCATGATCTGATTTAAATCCGTCTGAATGGTGACAATTCTAGTTGACATATCTTCAATAAAAGCTTTGATTTCAGAAAAGCTTTCCCCTGTATGGTGAATGGATTTTGCCCCTTTTACTATCTGCTCGTATCCGTGTCCAAGGTTTTCAGCTACTTCTTCTGTTTCTTTTCTGACATTGCCTACTATTTTATTAATATCAACAATCGACCTTGATACCTGTTCAGCAAGCTTGCGGACTTCATCTGCCACAACTGCGAAACCTCTCCCATGTTCTCCGGCGCGTGCTGCTTCGATTGCTGCATTCAGAGCCAGGAGATTGGTTTGGTCTGCGATGCTTTGAATGACGTCTACTAAAGTGGAAATCTGTCCTGACTGTTCATCAAGCCGTTTCACTTTCAGAACGGTATTTTCCATTAAATCATTAATGCGGTTCATTTGACTGACAGATTCGCTCATTAATGAGTAGCCTGTTTGTGATTGATTCAGCACTTCGGCAGAAGCTTTTGCGACAGCCTGGCCATTTTGGTTGGCGATGTATATCGAATTCATCAGCTCGCCCATTGTTTCAGCCAGATCGGACGCTGAGTTTGCCTGTGTTTCTGCACCTGAAGACAGCTCCTGCATAGTTGAGGCAATTTGCTCGCTGCCTGCCTTCAGCTCTTTTGATGAGGATTGAAGCTGTTCACTCTGCTCTGCAACAGATAAAGAGGCTCCTGAAATATCTTTCACAATGCCATTCAGCTGCTGATTCATTTCATTTACAGAATGGATGAGGTCGCCTATTTCATCGCGTGTATCGGATACAAGAGGCTCATGGTTCAGCTGACCATTCGAGATCGCCTTCATTCGCCTGACGATTGCCAAAATCGGTTTTGTGAGCATATTAGAAATCCGGATGGCCAGAAAGACACCGATTGCGACAATCACAACTGAAAACACAATCCCAAGAATATTAATAAACCGGCCTTGATTAATGATTGCATCTCCATCTTCGATAATGGTCTTTTCTCGTTCACTGGCGAGAGAATCAAACCCATCTGTCAGCTCATCTGCAAGATTTTGCACATCCCCGCGGAGCGTTTGATTCGCCGTTACTCTCATTCCGGAATCAAAGCTTTTAATGACTTCTTCTTCCACGATTTCTTCCCATTCAGCACTTTTTTCCATTAACTCGCGGCTTTTCGGGTTATCACTTTGGACAAGAAGTTTTTTCTGCAGCGCCTGACTTTCTTCAGTCAGCTCATAATATTGATCTTTATATTCATCTTTTCCATAAATAAAATACGCTCTAATAAGAGACACGCGCTGCGTAATATTATCTCTGAGCTTTCCTTCTGCGAGAAGCGACTGCATATCTTCCTGCACAATCTGCTTTGTCCCGCTGTTAACCATGCTGAAACCAACAATATTAAACGCCGCCATCAACAGACTGAGCACAATAATAACCGAAAAACTGCCGAGCAGCTTACCTTTTAGCGTAAATGATGCAAAGCTCTTTTTCTCTCTCGGCTTCCTTTTATTAAACCGTTTCATCCTTTAGGTGCCCCCTCTTTTCTGAACTATAGACAATATTCCTCACTTCAGTTCCATTTCTCCTGTGAAATAAGGCTCATATCTTGTTCATCGGCTATTTTGACAGAATATTAAGAGAGAGACTAAGAAAAACGAAATCAATTTCCTTCACCCGGCTGAACATGCAAACCGCACGAATTATTTTTCGAAAGCACACGAATTAAATTTGAAACCCCTCGAATTATTTCCAAAAGTACACGAATTAATTCGGAAACCCCATGAATTATTTCCGAAACTCCGCGAATTAATTTGGAAACCCCATGAATTATTTCCGAAACCCCGCCAAAAGCCGCGATGCTATTTTTCTGCAAGAAAAAAAAGACAGCGCTTATGCGCCGTCTTTCTCAAATATTTATACGATTTTCGGATGATCTGGTTCAGAAACGATTTTCGGGTGATCCGGCTCTGATACAATCTTCGGATGATCCGGCTCAGAAAATAATCCAACTCCTGCTGCAAATGCTAATGAAAAAACTCCAGCGGTGATGCCCATAACTATTTTTTTCATGACAAGCTCTCCCTTGTTATTTAGTTAGCATATGCCCTTTTCAAAGCGCTGCATACGATTTGGTAATATTGAACGGCTGATTTGTATTTGTGGCGATCTTCAAAGTAGGATGCCATAAGCTCTGAATATTCGATGATATACTGCTGTTTTTCGTGCTCTATAAAATAAGGGATAACGACTTCCATCATAAAATATTCAAATTCAGAAGTGAGATTATCCTGCAGTAAATATTCATAGATTTTAAAGTGATAGTGATATTCCTGATTAGGGTTATTTTCTAATATCGTCTTGCCCTCTACTATCCACTTCTCAGCCTCTTCTTTATTTTCTAACTGATAATAGGCATACAGAATCGAAAAAATGGTGCTTAATGATTCATTCTTATCTTTAAATTGCAGAGCTTCATTGTAGCGATCAATTGCCTGTTCATATTTTCTGGTGATTGAACTGAGATACCCCATATTGTGATAGATCATTCCAAGCAGACTTTTATCATTCAGCTGCTCGGCAATTTTCCTTGCCAGCAAGTAGCTTTCTTCTGAGCGGGTATGCTCTTCGCACCGCAAATAATTAATCCCAAGCAAGATCTGACACTCCGCACATCTCATTAGATCATATCTTGATTGATATATATTTAAAGCAAAGTGAGTGTACTGGATGACCAGTGCCGCTTTTCTTAATTGACTCAGAGTCAGGGCAATCGAATAATAGAGATCTGCTTCCTCCCACTTCTCAAACGGCAGGTGCTTCGTTAAAAAGCGCTCCGCTCCTTTAAGGTGCATAAGGGCTGAAGAATATTTACTTTGAAGATAGTGATGAAGGCCGACAAATTTCTCGTAATAATAGGTCATCTTTTCTTCGAAGATATCTTTGTACAAATTGATTTTTTCAAGCAATGCATCCGCTTCTGCAAACTCTCTTTCAGTCAGCAAATACCTGAATTCAAACAGTACAAAGTAAATCATGGCTGTAGTGTCACTTGATGATTGAATTTCTTTCTGCAGGTCAATGTACCTTTTTTTCAGATGATCGTGCTTGCGGTGAACGATATCATGGTACCAGTCAAATAAGGATTTCATCAGGGGGATTTCTTCTTCTTCGATGAGGTTGATCTCTAGTCTGCTGCATAAGTAATCAAGGACCTCAATACTTGCGGTCGTCTGATTGTTTTCGATTTTCGATAAGTAAGAAGTGGAAATGATGCCTCGTGAAAGTTCCTCCTGCGTCTTATTCTGCTGTATGCGATAGAACCTTATTCGACTTCCGATTTCCATATTCAGCACCTCATCTATACTAATCTGTATGTTTAGTTCTCTCTTTATTATGCCGAATCCTTTTGCTTTCGTATTGGGAAAATAGACTCAATTTTTCTGAATAATACATAAAATAAAGACCCATATTTCCCAATATCCAAAAATCCCAGGAAACATCCCTCCTATTTCTCCCTATTATTCCTGAAAATAGCCCCGCCTTTCCCAATACAAATGACTCTATTAAAATGGTAGCATAATTGATAGAATAGTCAAACTTTTTTAGACACTATGATTATTCTATACTATTTAAGGGGGTTTATTCATGAAAAAGTGGAAGGCTCTGAGTATTTTGTTTGCTTTTGTTCTGTTTTTTTCCATGATTTTTTCTGCACAGTCTGCAAACGCTATTTCAGCTAAGAAAGATTATTTAATAGGAATTAAGGCATCTGTCAAAGATTCTAAAGGTAAGGCAAACATAATCTCGGGTGCCGGCGGCAAGGTCAAGCATCAATATAAATATATGAATGTGGTCCACGCTTCTCTGCCTGATCAGGCAAGCGCTGCTCTTCAAAAGAATCCGAATGTCACTTTTATTGAGGAAGATTTTGAAGCAAAGGCCATTGGCCAGACCGTTCCATACGGAATTCCCCAAATAAAAGCAGATGCTGTTCAATCTTCGGGAGTAAAAGGCAGCGGTGTAAAAGTTGCTGTTCTTGATACAGGAATTGATGCCTCTCATGAAGATTTGAATGTTGCAGGAGGCGCAAGCTTTATTTCCTCTGAACCGAATCCATTTATAGATGGTGACAGCCATGGAACTCACGTAGCCGGGACTGTTGCTGCATTGAATAATTCAACAGGTGTTTTGGGCGTTTCCCCGGATGTCTCACTTTATGCTGTAAAAGTTCTAGATTCTTCTGGAAGCGGAACATACAGCGGAATTGCTCAAGGCATTGAGTGGGCGGTTGACAATGGAATGGATGTCATCAATATGAGTCTTGGCGGCAGCGCGGGATCAACTGCTCTGCAGCAGGCTGTCGATCACGCTTATAATAAAGGCGTTGTTGTTGTTGCAGCTGCTGGAAATAGCGGCACTAAAGGCAAACGAAACACAATTGGCTATCCTGCCAAATACAGTTCCGTTATTGCAGTAGGTGCAGTCGACTCAGCAAACAGCCGGGCATCTTTTTCAAGTGTCGGCTCAGAGCTTGAAGTCATGGCTCCGGGTGTCAGCATATTGAGTACGGTCCCAGGCAATAAATATGCCTCTTTTAATGGCACGTCGATGGCATCACCGCATGTAGCAGGTGCAGCCGCATTAATTCTTTCTAAATACCCGAACATGTCAAATATCGAAGTGCGGAACCGCTTGAAAAATACAGCTGTTCGACTTGGTGATCCATTTTATTATGGTGCAGGACTTATCAATGTACAGGCTGCAATCCAATAAAAAAAAGAGCTCGGTCCTTTTGGACATGAGCTCTTTTTCAGGTATTAGACAACTTTTAATTCAACCTCGATATTTCCTTTTGTTGCTTTTGAATAAGGACAAACGCCATGAGCTTTCTGTACAAGCTCTTCCGCTCTTTCTTTTGATATATCAGGAATGTGAACCTCTAAAATAACAGATAAGCCGAAACCAGAATCGTCCTTCCCGATCGAGACATGTGATGTAACAGATGTTTGGCCGATTTTTTCGCGCTCTGTTCTTGCTACCAGATTTAATGCACTGTCAAAGCAAGCGGAATATCCTGCTGCAAATAATTGCTCAGGGTTCGTTCCCTCTCCGCCTCTTCCGCCAAGTGCTTTTGGCATATCAATGGCAAGGTCAAGCTCCTTGTCTTTCGTTTGGACTCTTCCTTCTCTTCCGCCTGTGGCAGTTGCAGTTGCTGTGTAAAGTTTTTGCATGCTATTATCCCCTTTTCATTTTATACAATTAAATTGTACACAATTTGTTTTTGCAAAACTAATATAGCAACGTTATAATGGGTTTGTCAATCAATAAATGTCGGGAGCAATGAACCAATGCCATCAGAGAAACTTCCTCTCAGCCTGGAACATCAGCTTTGTTTTTCCATTTACGCGTGTTCCAGGGAGATGACAAAAATGTACAGACCCATTTTGCAGGAGCTTGAACTCACATACCCTCAATATTTGGTCATGCTTGTTTTGTGGGAGCATGAAAAAATGAGCGTGAAGGATTTAGGCAAGGAGCTCTTTTTAGATTCAGGCACACTCACCCCCCTTCTGAAAAGACTTGAAGAGGCCGGTCTGGTTGAGCGCATTCGTTCAAAAGCAGATGAGCGCAAAGTAGAAATCAGTTTAACGGCAAAAGGCCAAAACCTGAAAGAAGAAGCGCACCGTGTCCCAGAATACATGCTGAATTCAAGCGGTCTTTCGCGGGAAGATTTTGAGAGGCTGAATTACGAATTTCGAAGTCTGCTTAAAAAACTGACTTCTTTATAATTATTTTTCTTACAGTTGTTTATAACAGGTAAAAAGTGACGATATATAAACTATTCACGGATATTTAGCATGAAATGTGAGGTGATTCTCTTGAATATGGTAGATGTTCTAATTGAGAAATATCGGCAGGAAATGTTTGAAAGCGCCAAAAGAGACGGACTTACTTCCGTGACTACCCTAAAAGCAAGCCAGCAGCTTGACCGCATTTTGAATATCGGCATGCAGATAGAACCATCGAAATGGATGGAACGAAAGAATCAAGTATTGAACTAGCAAGTTTAAAAAAGCGGGAGCTCAGGCTATTAAACGAAGATCCGCTGTGAATATAAATGGGCAGAAATTTATTCTTTCACCTTAAAGGGCTGTCCAGAAAGTCTGTTTTCGCGTAATTATTGTTTTCGATTATAAATGTTGTCCGTTCCTTTCCGCTGCAGGAACTTGCTTTCCGCGGTCCGGTGTGAGCCTCCTCGGCATGCCTGCGGGGTCTCACATTTCGCTCTATTTCCCGCAGGAGTCAAGCTCCTTCCGCTCCAATCCACTCAAGATTTTTAACATGTAGTCTAAAACAACAAAGGTTTACGAATAGAGCCTACAGAAAAAAGCAGACAGGAAATAACATTTGTTTTCCTGCCTGCTTCATTTTAGAGACTTATTGGACAATCCCTTTTTACGGATTCTTTTTTTCTTCAACCACCTGATCCACATAATCAACGATCAGTTCATCTTCATCTGTTTCTCTCACGCGAAAGGCAATGGCCTTGGTCTCCTTTTGATCATCCTGATCATAATAGGCACGGAAAACATAAAAGCTTTCTTCTTTGATTACAAAATCTTCGAGTTCCAGATTGTCTATCTTCCACTTCTTTTTCAGCGAGATCAGCTCTTGAGGAGAATGATAGGCTCCTTCTAAATAGATGTCTCTCATATCTCTTTTATCTTCATCCAGAATGGCTTCAAGCATATCCTCAACCACAACAAGCCTCCGGTCACGGCCCTCATCTTCATCCTTGCATGCAGACAGGGACAGGGCAAGAAGACAGAGGATTAGAACCTTATGTATGTTTCTCACTTATTTACCCCCGTACAAACTGAAACCGGCCTGTGATGCGGCCGGCTGATCAGCTTGATAGTTTATTTGAACCTGTCATTTCATCTGGAGGAACAAAGGTCACTTTTTGCCCCTGTTCATTCCATTCTATCTTCAGTTTTTCTCCCACATCAATTTCACATATATTTCGAATCTCACTAGGTATGGTTATCGTTCCCTTGCTGCTTAAAGTTGTTTCGTTTTCAAAGGCGTTGTTATCATCCATGATTAAATCGATGGTTTTTCCATCTGTCTGAACGACGACCCGTTCACCTGTCTGTATGTTCAGTTTTTTTCGAATGTAGGAAGGGATCATCACTTGACCATTTGACCAGATTTTCACGAAAAATGGACCTGTTTTCAACGATATCACTCCATTCCTTTTAAAGATACCTTCTATTATAGCATGAAAAACGGTAAATTCCTTGTTTCACGCACTGACCTGCGGCTATGCTGCAGCCAAGACAGCACTAAAAAACAATCAGAGATCCTGATTGCTTTCAAGTCTCCATTTTTTTAGCAGCGCTGGTGGATTTTCTAAGGACAAGCTCTGTCGGCAGAATGTAATCTTTCCCTTCAATCCCCTCATTTAAAGCCTGGTAGATAAGATGAGCTGCGAGAGAACCTATTTCATAATTCGATTGCTTGACCGTCGAGAGCGGCGGCGAGATATATTGGGAAATTTCAATATCGTCAAAGCCGATGATGGATAAGTCATCTGGAATTTGCAGACCGGATTCTTTAAATGCTTTTAATGCTCCGACAGCCATCTCATCATTTGCACAAAAGACGGCAGATGGTGCATTTCCCTGCATCATAAGGATTTTGGCAGCAGAATAACCGCCTTCCCTCGTATATTGTCCCTGGAGGATCCAGCTTGGATGCAGAGTGATGGATGAGTCTTTAAGGGCCTGTTTATACCCTTCAAACCGAAGCTGGTTATCACGATTATGGGAAGGTCCTCCAATATATGCGAGCTCCTTGTGGCCAAGGTCAATTAAATGCTGTGTGGCCTGATAGCCTCCAGAAAAATTATCGACAAGCACGTGAATGATCGAATCGCTGTCAAGCTTCCGGTCAAGGACAATGATTGGAAAATCCTCTCTGACTGATTGAAGAATCAATTCATCCGGAAGGCTTTCAGCCAAAATAATGACGCCATCCACACGGCGTTCCTGCAAAAACTTCGAAGCTGTTGTCACATTGCCTCCGATGGAACTGCAGGCGATAAGACCATATTGATGAGTAAGCAGCGTGTCTTGTACACCGCGCATCAGTTCAGAATAAAAAGGTCCGGATAGATCCTGCACGATAATCCCGATTGTTTCGGTTTTGCTTCGTTTAAGGTCTCTTGCAATCCCGTTTTTTTGGTAGTTTAACGTTTTTGCAGCTTCGAGCACACGTTTTGCGGTTTCTGCATTCACTCTTGACTTATGATTTAACGCATAGGATGCTGTTGAAACAGCTACCCCTGCCAATTTTGCAACATCTTTGATTGTGGCCATACGTTTCTCCACCTTACTTTCCATGCTTCTTTCTAGTTGCCTGAGATGACTTTAACGGGGGATCTTCCCGGAGAGTTTGAGTGTGGGGAGACGGTCTATCGCCATTCAAACCGGCACGTAATGGCCGGTTTGAATGCGAAATAGAACCGATTTAACCTTAGAATACTGCTTAAGCCCACCACATATTCGTCGGCTGTTCTTTAATTAATACGCTTTTCAGGTTTGTGACCGCACGCTGGAAGCCTTCTTCAATCGACATGATCGGATCTTCATGCTCAATGCTCACAACATAGTCATAGCCGTATGTTCTAAGAGCGCTGATCATATCAGACCATTCCTGCATGCTGTGTCCGCAGCCGACAGAACGGAAATTCCATGCTCTTGACTGAATTTCGCCGTAAGGCTGCATGTCTGTCAAGCCATACATGTTGATGTTGTCCTGATCAAGGTATGTGTCTTTTGCATGGAAATGATGAATCGCTCCTGCTTTGCCAAGAATTTTAATGGCGCCTACAGGGTCAATGCCTTGCCACCATAAGTGACTTGGGTCAAGGTTTGCACCGATCGCATCACATGTTTCTTCTCTTAGTTTTAAAAGAGTATACGGAGTATGAACAAGGAATCCGCCGTGAAGCTCTAAACCGATTTTCACGTTTAGACTTTGTGCAAGCTCGCCGACTTCCTTCCAGTAAGGAATCAATTTTTGCTCCCACTGCCATTTTAATACGTCATTGTATTCGTTCGGCCATGGTGCTACCGGCCAGTTTGGATATTTTGCGTCTTCATGATCGCCTGCTGTTCCTGAGAAACAGTTTACAACAGGAACGTTCATTTCATTTGCAAGTTTAATTGTGTTAACCAAAGTTTCATGAGATTCAGCAGCAAATGCCGCATCCGGTGATATCGGATTGCCGTGGCAGCTGAACGCGCTGATTGTCAGTCCGCGTGAAGTGATTTTTTCCAAATACTCATTTTGCTTTTCTTTATTGCCTAGAAGTTCTTCTAAAGAGCAATGTGCATTACCAGGATAGCAGCCTGTTCCAATCTCAACAGCTTCAACACCTGATGCTTTTACGTAATCTAACATCTCATCAAGGTTTTTATCTGAAAATAAAACAGTAAATACTCCAAGTTTCATCGTAATCTTCCTTTCTATGCTTTTAATAGCTCGTCCATTTTTTTCGAATTGAGCGCAACTGCGTCCATTAAATCGCCTTCAAAGTGCTCCTGTTCAACGATAAACCATGGCAGCTCAAGCTCTTTTCCAAGGGTAAGCAATGATTTCATGTCAAGCTGTCCCGTGCCGATGACCGTGCTCTGCTTCTCGCCATTTGTTTCCTTCATATCTTTAATATGGAGGGTAACAACACGATCGCGCTGCTCTTTGATAAGAGCCAAAGGATCAAGTCCCGCAAAGGAAACCCAATAGCAGTCAAGCTCGAATTTTACAAGCTTTGCGTCCGTCTCATTCAGCAGAACATCAAAAGGTGTCTGCTGTCCGAATTGATGAAATTCGAAATCATGATTATGATATGCAAGCTGCAAGCCTTCCTGCTTAATGATTTCACCCGCTTTGTTCAATTCTTCTGCAATGCGCTTGTAATCATCAAGACCTGTTCTTTGCTCTTCCGTCAAATAAGGCATGATAATCAGGTCGTTTCCGATTTCCTGATTGTAAGAAATCACTTGTTTAAGCCCATCCCCCGTGATTTGGTCATAAGGCACATGACTCCCCGCTGCCTTCAGTCCATACTCTTTTAATGCTGTATTCAGACGATCGGCAGGCGTGTCATAATAGCCTGCAAACTGTACCCCTTCGTACCCGAGATCCGCCACTTTTTTCAAAGTGCCGAGAAAATCCTTTTCGAGCAGCGTTCTGATTGTATAGAGCTGAAGTCCTTTTTTCGTCATGATTTCTCCCCCTTATGAAAGTTTAACGATTGTTTTCGTTTCGTTTGACTCTAAAGCGCCAAGAACGATTTTAAGAGATTTATAGCCTTCTTCTCCGGAAACAGCAGGCTCCGTGTTGCCGATAATGCTGTCTACAAATTTATCGATGACTTTTGAAGATGTTTGTCCGCCTTCATCGTTTGATTGAATTTTGCCAAGTTCATAGTTTACTACTTCACCTGTAGTATATTGCGCAATTAAAGAGAATTCTGGATGATCTTCTAAACGAAGAACGCCTTTTTCACCGTAGATGACTGTTGCATTATCTTCTTTGCTGTAAGACCAGCTCGCTGCGAGAGACCCCATAATGCCGCTTTCTGTTTTTAACACACATACTGCATTATCATCAACATCTGCGCCTTCTTTAGCAACTGTATCAACGAATGCTGCCACTTCTGTCACTTCTTCGCCAAGGATGTAGCGCATTAAGTCCGCTTTATGAACACCAAGGTCTCCCATTGCACCGATAAAAGCGTCTTCTTTCTTGAAGAACCAGCTTTCGCGTCCGTCTGCACTCCAGCCTTCAGGACCGCCGTGGCCAAATGCCGTACGGAAAGAGAATACTTTGCCGATTTCTCCGTTTTTGATCAGTTCTCTAGCTTTTTCATGAGAAGGCACAAAACGCTGGTTGTGGCCGATCATAAGCTTGCGGCTGTTTTCTTTTGCAGCTGCGATCATTGCTTCTGCTTCTTCTTTTGAAGTAGCCATTGGCTTTTCACAAAGAACATGCTTGCCTGCATTAAGCGCATCAATTGAAATTGGCGCATGAAGGGCATTTGGAGTACAAACGCTTACAGCGTCAATCTCTTCAAGGGCAAGAAGCTCTCTGTAGTCTGTGAATGCTTTTGCATTGTATTGCTGTGCTGTAAGGTTTGCACGGTCTTCGTTAATATCGCAGACAGCAACGATTTCAGCAAATTTGTTTCCAGCCCATTCTGGCAAATGTCTGTGCTTTGAAATGCTTCCGCATCCGATAACGCCGATTTTTAAAGTTTTCATGATTATTTCCTCCTGAGGGTTAGGTTATGAAATCGATTCCTAGATTAAAATACTATTCTTTTCTTTCAAAATAAACAGGTTCGCCTGTTTCGGACGATTTATAAATCGCTTCCAAAATTTCAGTTACGATAAGAGCTTGTTCAGGTTTTACAATTGGATCTTTATCTTCAATGATGGATTCAATCCATAGTCTTGCTTCAATATCTGCTTCGCTTTCAAGCTTGCCGTCAACAACGGATGCACCTGATTCATCCAAGTCCACCAACGTCGTATAAAGCTTGCCGTGCCGCTCTCCATTGATGCGCAGGCCATTATCCATATCAGCTCCGCCTTCTGTTCCCATCAGGGTGCATTTGCTTTCCCCGACATTCACGGAATTCAGTGCCCAGCTTGACTCAAGGAAGATGGTTGCTCCGTTTTGCATCGTAATATAGGCAAAAGCGGAATCTTCGACCTTGAATTTTTCAGGATCCCAAGGGCCCCAGAGATTTGCAGCATTTTCTTTTGTGCCAAGTTTATGAAAAGCTGTTCCGACAACCATTTTTGGCTCATAATTATTCATCATCCATAACGTCAGATCAAGTGCATGAGTGCCGATGTCGATTAATGGACCTCCGCCCTGCTTTTCTTTATCCAAAAACACGCCCCACGTCGGTACTGCACGTCTTCTGATGGCATGTGCTTTTGCAAAATAGATATCACCAAGCTCGCCTTCTTCACAAAGCGTTTTTAAATGCAGGCTGTCTGCCCGGTAGCGATTCTGGTAGGCAACCGATAATTTTTTGCCTGTACGCTTTGCCGTCTCAAGCATTTTTCGTGCTTCAGCAGCAGAAGTTGCCATCGGCTTTTCGCACATCACATGCTTCCCAGCCTCCAAAGCTGCAATTGAAATGTCTGAATGTGAATCATTCGGCGTACATACATGTACAACATCCACTCCAGGATTTGCAAGCAATTCTCTAAAGTCTGTGTAATGCTCGGCCATTTCTGATCCATATTGCATTTTCGCTTCAATCGCTCTTTCTTCAACGAGATCAAAGAAAGCCACCATCTGTACATTCTTCAGCCGTGCGAGAGCAGGCATATGTTTCCCGGTCGCAATTCCTCCGCACCCGATAATTCCAACTCGAACAATCGTACTCATTGTCCACCTCCGAGTTATTTCCGATTATAATTTGAAACGTTTCACATCAATTTAAAATATATGTAATAATTCCTTTATTAAATAAGCGGAATTCAATGTGAAACGTTTCGACAAATTCATTCTAACATGAAAGCGCTTTTAATAAAATAAAAATTTGAAAATATTATTCTATAAATTTATTTTTCATGTATTCTGAAAAAAACGACTGGTATTTAAAACTTTTTTCGAAGATCTCAGTCTAATGAATAGATGCAGCAAAGGATTTAGCGAAAATGCGGTTTTATTAGCGAGAGTGTAAGTTTTTTATAGCTATTTTCAGCTGATTAACCATTCATTTAGCCAGCCTGATTTCCTTTTTAATCGGGGAAATCCCAGAACGCAAACAAGATCTGCAAAACAATAAGGAGGAATCCATTTTGACAGACCCCACACTCGCGGAGAAAGCAATCAAAGGTGATGACGGGGCCTTCCTGCTTTTAATGAAGCAGCATAAGGAACAGCTTTACCGGACGGCATTTATGTATTTAAGAAATGAAACGGATGCGCTTGAAGCCGTACAGGAGGTCACCTTCCGTGCATATAAATCGCTTCATAAAGTAAAATTGCCTTCTTTCTTCACCACCTATTTGATTCGAATCCTGCTGAATTATTGTCATGATCAAATGAAGAGAAAAAAAAGAATCCAGATTAATGAGGAACTGGCTGCCTCTGGCTCAGGCACTGATTCCTTTGTTTATCTGGAAATTGAAGAGGCCCTGCTTGGACTCGATGAAAAATACCAAAATGTAATCATGATGAAATACATTCACGATCTGAAAATCAAGGACATAGCACAGCAGATGAACTGTCCCGAGAGCACAGTAAAAACCCGGCTTACTAAAGCACTGGCTTTATTGCGGCAGCAGCTTGACGAGAAAGGAGGAAATTTTCATGTTTGAAAGAGAAGAAAGCGAGTTAACAAGATTGAAGAAGAAAACAGATCAGATCAAAGTCCCCTATGACAGTCTAGATGATGCCATCATGGCAGGCTTTCAAAAAGCGAAACGAAAAAAAGTGCGGCCATCGATTAAATGGGCATCGCTTGCTGCAGCCATTTTCATCTTTGTTTTTATCACGCTAATCAGAGTTTCCCCTGCTTTTGCTGACTATGTCAGTTCAATCCCCGGCATGGAAAAAATGGTGGAAATGATCCGATACAACAAAGGATTGATGTCGGCCGTCAACAATGATTTTGCCCAGGCAATTGGGGTATCTGACAAGCACAGCGGCATTGAAATTACCCTGAATTCCGCTATTGTTGATCAAAAGAAACTGAAAATCTTTTACACGGTTCATAATTCTGCTGAAAAAGCGAAAGCGGAAATAGAAAAGATACACTTAACATCAGGATCAAAAGACCTTAATGAAAATGCCATGTTCAGTTACGGTCATATGGGAGAGCCGCTTGGAAAAGACGAGAGCTCCGATTGGTCCATTGAGTATGATTTCGTAGAGCCCATGTATCATGAAAATTTCCAGCTTGATTTAATGGTTAAAACAGAAAGACCTCTTTCTAAACCTAAGTTAGACACGTTTCAATTTTCGTTTAAGCTAGATCAGGATTTAGTAAAAGAAAAAATGAAAGTCATTCACATTAACAAGAGAATAACGGTTGATAATCAAGGCATCACGTTTAAAAAAGCAGAGATTACACCCCTTACTGCTGCACTTTACGTTGAATATGATAAACAGAATACGATGGAGCTATTTGCTTTTGAGGACATCCAGCTGACAGATGAAAAAGGAGAACCGTGGTCTCTTTTCAACAATGGACTTGTAGGAAGGGAAATTAGCGGCACAGAAAAAATCATCTTTCTTGAGAGCAACTATTTTGAAGCGCCCAAGGAACTTTACCTCGAATTCAGCAGAATACGGGGTATCAGGAAAGACGATATCGAAGTCATCGTTGATCCAGCTGAAAATATTGTCCTAGAACAGCCCCAGGATGATGTTTTCAGTTCGATTGAAGTCCTTAAAGATGAGGTTGTCTTTACCTATGATGAGGAAAGAGAAAATACAAGCATGCTCATAAATAATCTGACAGATGCAAGCGGTGCAGATGTCTATGTGACATCATCAAGTTCAGAAACGGAAACCGGTGAAAAACGATTTGCCGTACAGTTTGACAGAAGTAAAATCAAGCAGGGGCCGTTATCAATGAAATTCATCGATTCTCCCGGTTACATCGAAAAAGAAACTAAAATCCGCCTTAAATAGAAAAATGCCCGCTTAATTTTATAGAGCGGGCATTTTTTTTATTAATTCCTGCGCAATTTAGCAAGCAAACGCAAAATCTCAAGATAAAGCCAGACTAATGTGACCAGAAGGGCAAATCCTGCATACCATTCCATATGCTTTGGAAGACCAGCCTTCGATCCATTTTCAATAAAGTCGAAGTCGAGCACAAGATTCAAGGCTGCCACTATGACGATTGCGACTGAAATAAGAATGCCAATCGGAGATGCATCATGCAAAAATGGAACGGTTACGCCGAAAAAGCTAAGCACGAATGACAGCAAATACATAATCATAATCCCGCCTGTTGCAGCGAAAACTCCTAATCTGAAATTGCGTGTTACTTTGATTAAACGTGAGCGGTAAGCAAGCAATAGCGCAAGGAAAACACTGGCCGTAAGGAGCACAGCCTGCATCACGATTCCTTCATAGAGGGATGCGTAATAAGCTGAAATCCCTCCAACAAACATCCCTTCAAGCACAGCGTATACAGGCGCCAAAACTGGAGCTGTCTTTGGAACAAAGCTGACAATCAGAGCAACGATGAATCCGCCAATCGCCCCGCCGATCATAATGGCCGTCACATCCTGGCCCTGTGCACTGTAATACCAGGCTGCCCCTGCAGCAGTAATCAAAATAAACAGCAGCAAAAATGATTTATTAATTGCTCCCATCAGCGTCATCGGCTTGCTTGCGTATGATCCTTCCCGTTTTGTAAAAGCTTTTAAAGCTGGATTTGAAGTTCTCAAACGTTATCTTCCTCTCTTTGGGTTTGAATGTAATACGTTCAATCGGCCAAAAAGTTTCATGACCAAAATAGTTTGCTAGTTTCAGTATATCTTATTTCTTCGCAGGATATGAAAATCTTCTTCACTGACACTATAAAGAGAAATGAAGATTAAGTAGCAGAAGAATGAATCTTTTTTTTTTAATTCTTTTTAAATTCTCTTTAAAATCTCTTTATCTATTCTTTATATATAATCTTTCTATGCAGGTGCTCATCTTGTCACTTTTCTTGATCATTTTGATCACCTCTTGTGCTCATTTTGTCACTTTTCTTGATCATTTTGATCACCTCTTGTGCTCATTTTGTCCTTTTCTTGATCATTTTGATCACCTCTTGTGCTCATTTTGTCCTTTTCTTGATCATTTTGATCACCTCTTGTGATCATTTTGTATGAGGTAATCATTTTGATCTTTATTTGAGGTGCTCATTTTGTATTGACCTGATTATTTGTTCTTTTACCTGAGGTGCTCATTTTGAATGACCAGTATTTTGTTCTTTATTTGAGGTGCTCATTTTGTATTTGACCTGATCATTTTGTTCGTTTTTGCACCCATAACAAGAAAAGCGCAAGCTCCTTGATCAAATCCGATAGGCTGATAAGAATCCGATGGAAAAATCCTAGTCCCACCTTTTTATGTGAAAACAGGTTTAGGAATCGGATGATGAAAGATGATCGCTGCACAGAAGCGGGAAACGGGAGGTATTCTCTGCTTTCAATTTTTGGAGAAGTTATCCGTGGCATTCTTACCTCCCCTACCGTTACTCGGTTTAGCAGGGTACGATTCCGGCGTTTCCACTTGCCATTGAAGTATTACAGATATAAATTCTGATATTAGAACAAAAGCGCAAGCGCCAAGGCCCGCACCGACAGGCAGATTCGTTCTGGTTGAGAAGTTGGGCGCTTGCGCTGGAAAACGAAGCGCAATTCATATAAATATTGATACTATAAAAAAACGCCTGAAATTCAGGCGCTCATTTTTCTTTTATGATGGAGACAATCGTTCCGCTCCTATCTGAATCTATTCTGAATGCGAGATCCATTTTCCTTGTCATCATCTGGGCGATTGTCAGTCCGATGCCTGCTCCTTTATTCCCGCTGTCCTGCTGAAAGCCAGGTCCCCTGTCGCGGATTTGAATTTGCTGTCCGGCTGCCGTTTCAATAACAGCAATGCCGACATATTTGCCCTGATCTGCATGGCGAATAATATTCTGCAGCAAATTATCAAGGATTCGCTCAAGCCATTCAGGATCTGCAAACCAGTGGATTGCATCGGACTCAAGCTCGATTTCTGCCTCGAATTTATGTTCTTCAAAGACAGGATACCACTCCGCAGCCTTTTTTCTGACAAACCGGCTGAGATTGATTTCTTGCGGATAAAAATGATACTTTCCTGTTGAAAGAAGTGTATAAGAAAAGAGATTATCAATCAGCGAGCTGATAAAATCAATTTTTTCATCGATAGCCTGAACAGCCTGCAGGCCGGCTGCTGTTTCAGTCTCTTTTTTAACATTAAAAAGCTGCGCACGCATGGTGGTCAGCGGCGTTCTCAAATCATGAGAGAGGCTTGCCATTAAATCTTTGCGGATTTTCTCTTCCTTTTTCCCGCGCTCTCTGCTTTCCTCAAGTTCTTTAATCATGTGATTAAAACTTTCTTCAAGCTCTCCGATTTCATCCTTATTTGATAAAGCTATAGGGAGCGGGAGCCCTGAGTCGTCTTTTTTCTGCATCGCCTCTTTTAAACGAAGAATCCGCTTATGAAGTTTTTTGAAAAACAGCCATGACAGGAAAAAGAACAGGAGCATCATCGCAGCGAGCACAGCAAAATAAACGGCATCAAATCCATCTCCCAGCCTTTGAATCGGAGGTTCGAGCATCAGCCGTTCCACTCGGATGACCATGAATCCATTATCTTGATCCTCTCCGATAAAAGCGACCACCGTAAAAGGATCCGCATCAAAGCTGTTTTTCATAAAGGAAATCGTATAATTTGGCGTCCAAATTTGCGGAAGCTCGCCACTATAGGAAAAAATCTCTCTTGTTCTCCCCTTATTGTCTACCCAAAACAGCTCAGAACCGCGGTATTTTTCATGCAAAGCTTCCAGTTTGTCCGCAATTTCTTGATCATCTGCCCCTTCAAGCTTCCCGGCTTCTTCATGCCACATCTCAGTGAGTTCATTGTAGCCGTCAAAAGGATGCTGCGTTTCTTTTTCAACCTGCAGAAAAACTCCCGGTATATAAACAAGCGTGGATGCCAGGGCAAAAGAAACGGGAATAAAAAGAACAGCTGCAAGAATGATAGAAAGGTATTTGAACTGCAGCGATTTGTGCCAGTTCATCCTCTCACCCTGTAGCCGACTCCCCTGACCGTTTCAATGATCTCAGGCTCAGAAGGATTCTTCTCGATTTTTTCGCGCAAATAGCGAATATGGACCATCAGTGTCTTGTCTCCATCTAAAAACGGCTCGCCCCATACATGCTCAAACAGCTGTTCTTTCGTCAGGATTTGATTGAGATGCTGCAGGAAGCAGGTGAAAATATGATATTGCTTTCCTGTTAAGATTATTTCATCGCCCGTGTCGGCATTCACAATGGAGCGGTTCGCCTGATCAATTTCCAGGTGTTTGAGCATCATTTTTCCTGATGTATGCTTTTGATACCTTCTCAACTGCACTTCAACCCTTTTAACAAGCTCCTCGGGGTGAAACGGCTTTGTCAGATAATCATCTGCGAACTCAAGCCCCTCAAGCTTATCATCGATGGATGTTCTGGCAGACAGCATCAGGATTGGGGTATCCGGGTTTTTCTTTTTAAATCTTCTTCCTAAAGAAAAACCATCAAGCCCAGGAAGCATGACATCAAGAATAAGCAAATCAGCCCTTTTATCCTCTTGCAATGACAGTCCTGAAGTCAGCCACTCAACGGAATACCCTTTTTGCAGCAGCTCATCTTTCACCCAGCTGCCGATTTCGAGATCATCTTCTATGTATAAAATATTCACTTAATTTCATCTCCTCATCTCCCATGTTACAAAATATGGATGGCAATGAAAAGAGAGAATGAGGATTTATTAGATTTGCAGAAAAATAGCCGATTCATGGATATCTATAAATGCAGAAATTTGCGTAAAGACAGCCTGCTGAATTGAGAATAGCAAAAAACCGGTTTTAGATCGTGCTAACCGGTTTTCCCCTTATTTTTTCAAATTTAACACCCGGCCAAGATTGGCCATCAAATTCTCTACAAAAATTGGTCCCTTTTGCAGTGCTTCTTCTAATGTTACAATTCCCGGGACGATGGAAAAAACAGAATCAATTCCCTCGTCATGCACGCTTTCATACCCATCGCCGATTGACCCTGCAATCGCAATAACAGGGATATTCAGCTTTTTTGCAAGCTTTGATACACCGACAGGCGTTTTGCCGTGTATGGTTTGTCCGTCGATTCTGCCTTCACCAGTTATGACAAGATCAGCTTCCGACATGTGTTTTTCAAGCTGCACGGTTTCTATGACAATGCTGGCTCCGCGCTTTAAATTCGCATTCAAAAAGGCAAGCAGCCCCGCTCCCAGTCCTCCTGCTGCACCGGATCCTTCTCTTTTTTCAACATCCATGCCCGTTTCTTTTAGAATGAGAGAAGCATAATGTGAGAGGTTCTGATCTAGTACAGCAACTGTTTCATCTGTTGCTCCTTTTTGGGGACCGAATATGGCAGACGCACCGTTCGGCCCTGTCAAGGGATTATCGACATCACAGGCTACATCAATGGCTACACCTGATAATTCTTTCATCATTCCTGAAACATCAATTCTTGCAAGCTTTGATAAGGCGCCTCCGCCATTCGGTAAGTCTGCTCCCTCTTCATCAAGGAATTTCACTCCCAGTGCCTGAGCCATGCCCATGCCGCCGTCATTAGTTGCACTTCCACCAATGCCGATAATCAAATGCTCTGCCCCTTTTTGCACAGCATCTTTTATAAGCTCGCCAGTACCTGCTGTTGTCGTCATTAGCGGATTTCTTCTTTCGGGCGGCACTAGATGAAGCCCTGAAGCAGCCGCCATTTCAATGACAGCTGTCTTCCTATCTCCAAGCCAGCCGTATCCAGCTTCAACTGGAAGACCTAGAGGACCTGTCACGGTAAGGGAGGTAAAGGTTCCGCCTGTAGCATCCACCAATGCCTGTACAGTTCCTTCGCCCCCATCGGCCATTGGAATTTTCACCGTCTGAACTTCAGGCAAGGACCGTCTTAATCCGCGTTCTATCGCTTCACATACTTCGAGCGCCGTCATGCTTTCTTTAAATGAATCTGGTGCTATCACAATCTTCAACTTTTTCAGCTCCTATCCGAACAGTTTTAATACGCCAAATATTAAGGTAGAGATAACCGCCAGTGTGAATCCGACAAGAGATTCATAGGGAATCAGCTTCATTCTTTCTTTCATTCCCATAAAAACACTTCCTCCTGTTGCGTGAAAAAAGCTACCGTGGGGAAGATGGTCAAGCACAGTAGCTCCTGCATGCACCATGGCTGCTCCTGCAAGGCCGGAAATCCCGATTTCCATGATTGTCGGAGCAAAAACACTGCTTGCTACTGCTGTGCCCGCTGTTGTCGAGGCAGTAGCCATTGACATGAAAATTCCTGATGCCGGAGCCAGAATAAATGCCGGCAGTCCGGAAGCGTTCAAACCTGCTACAATAACATCCTTAAGACCTGAATTCGCAATAATTCCTGCAAGCGTCCCTGTTCCGATAAGCATGATCGCCACACCAGACATTTTCAAAAGCCCTGAAGTGGCATAATCGGTTAAGCGGATAACGTTCTTTGTCGCGATTGCTCCAATGATGCCCCCAAGAGGCAAAGCGATAATCGGATCGACCGCAAGATCAAAAATTGGTCTTAACGCAAGCAATAAGATGGCTGCAAGCGGACCGCTGATGGCTGCTGCAAAAGAAGGAAGATGGCCTCCATCCTGAGACGTAATTTCTTCAGCTTTTACCTGTTCACCTTTTAAAACCATTCTTTTGGCTAAAACATATGTGACAATGACACCAAAAACCGCAGGTATGATGCCAGCTGCCATCACGGATGTAAGCGGCACGTCAAATGCATCTGCTGCCGCAATCGTATTTGGATTTGGCGACATGATATTTCCTGCCTTCCCTCCACCGATCATCGCAAGCAAAATCGCCGGCTTAGAGAGCTTGGCTCTTTGTGCAATGGCAAGAGCGATCGGTGCAACGGTAATAACAGCTACATCTATAAAGACACCGACCATTGTTAAAAGCATCGTTGCTATTACGAGGGCAAGCAGTGAGCGTTTTTCACCTATTTTCTTAATGATTGTATCTGCGATCACTGAGGCAGAACCTGATTCAATCAGCACGCCTGCAAGAACGCCTGCAGCTAAAATTCTAAGAACAGCCGGCGTGATATCCTTGGCGCCGGTGATCATTAATTCTACGGTTTCCGTCAGATTGACTCCTCCAAGAAGGCCGCCTGCCAGCGCGCCTGCCATCATGCCGTATGCTGGAGGAACTTTCTTTAAGATGAGAACGATCGCAACAATCAGCGCGCACACCGCACCGAAAGCGCTTACTTGAATATCCAATGGTGTATCCCCCTTTGTAAGTGTTTCAATAAATATAATTGTAATCGCTTACTAAAAAGGAATCATTGTCACGGCTGACAAAAAAAGAAGGCAATAATCGGACTTATTTGTGCAAATGCACAGCTTAAGTCACCATTATTGCCGCATAAAGGGTCATTAAATCCAGCGTCTTCCGAGGATTATAGGATGTTATTTCTTCAATTTTATCAAGCCGGTATCTGAGAGTGTTTCTATGGATAAATAGCTCCTCAGCTGTTTTATTCATGTCTCCGTCAAACTGAATAAATGCTCTTAAGGTATGCAGCAGCTCTCCATTCCGGTCTGACTGCAGGAATATGTTCATCGTATGTTTAAATAGCTCATGTTTCGTTTCGTCTTTCTTATTTCTGAGCAGAACGGAAAGCGCCCAATCTGTATATATGTAGAAATAACCGTCAGCACAGTATTTTCTTGCAGCATCCAGGGTTTCTTTTGCACTCTCATAAGAAAGTGATACACCGCAAAATCCTTCGTACTGATAACCAAGAGCACCGTAAATACCAAGATTCATTCTTACCAGCATTTCATTCATTTTATCTTGAACAACAGATGACCGAACAACTTTGCTTTCTACCAGCCAGACTATTTCTGAAGCAGAAGTTGTTACGATTAAATCATTTTTTCCGGCTCTATGCTCCAGTTCTCTCATAAAGAGCTGCCTCTTCTTTAAAGGAATTTCTTCAGGAAGGCGAAAAAGAACAGCCTGTCTTTCTGTGGAAATGTTCAGATTCAGGCGTTCTGCCCGTTCTTTAAATTCAGCTGTCTGCTGATTACCGCCTTTTAGGAGCTGAATAAGCGTTTCTTGCTTTAATGCTTCATTCCACCTCATTTGATCTGATAAATAAGCTTGTTCTATTGTAAGCTCAGCCGCCATTTTTACAAGCTCTCCAAACGGAGCGACAACTGATGGATCACCTGTGATGCCGATCACGCCGATTAATTCCTGATGAAAAAAAATCGGCAAATTGACTCCCTGCTTCGTCCGCGGATAATTTCTGCTGTCCTGCTCTGTAAACACAACCTTTTCTCCTGTCTCCAGAACCTTCAGTGCTCCGTGATGTTCATCCCCAAGTCGTGCATGATCACCAGAGCCGATTAAGATTCCATCCTTGTCCATGACATTGATATTGTAGGGAATAATGGACATCGTTCTTGCGACAATCTCTTTTGCGAGTTTTTCATTCATTACAGATTCACCTGCTGATCGTTTTCTTAAATTCTATCATTCAATGAATAAATGGCAATGATTCAATTTTTCCAAAAAGATGAAACTTTCCGCCTATTAAGTCGTATAAGTAAGTGGGACCCAAAGAAAGGACATTTTTCCAAAAAAAGAAAGAGAGAGGGTGATAACTTGTTTGGTTACCCGATTGAAACCATTTATTTAATCGGACTGATTACTGCCGGAAGCTTGACCTTGCTGTTTGTCTTTTTTGGAGACGCCATAGAAGGCATCACCGAAGGTATTCCGTTTTTAAGCCCGACGCTTGTCCTCGCATTTATGACATTCTTTTTTGCCTGCGGATACATTCTTGAAATGACCGCCCTGTTTTCAATGTTTCTTTCCGTACTAATTTCCATCTTCAGTTCAGCAATTCTAGTTACTCTGCTTCACATCTTTGTATTCGTTCCGCTTTCTTCAGCAGAGGAATCCCTTTCTTATCATGAATCAGAGCTTAAAGGCCGCATCGGCCATGTGATTACATCCATCCCGGTTGATGGATTCGGTGAAGTGCTGCTCGCAAGCAGTGTCGGCTCCATCTCTAAAACGGCCGCAAGCTTTGATAATACCCCAATCCCAAGCGGAACAAAGATTTTAGTCATTGAAAGCAAAAACAGCATCGCATTTGTCACATCGTATCAGCCATTTGAAGACACACTTAAGGGGGACACATTATGACCATGCCAATCATTATTGTTTTATGCATTGTCTTTTTCATTCTCATTGCTTTAATCGCTGTATTTGTTACGAAATACCGGACAGCAGGGCCAGATGAGGCACTTATTGTAACGGGAAGCTATCTTGGAACCAAAAACGTCCATACAGATGAAAACAGCAACAAGATTAAAATCGTCCGCGGGGGCGGAACGTTCGTGCTGCCTGTCTTTCAGCAAGCAGAACCGCTCAGCCTGCTTTCAAGCAAACTTGATGTATCGACGCCTGAAGTCTACACCGAGCAGGGAGTTCCCGTCATGGCAGACGGAACGGCGATCATTAAAATCGGCGGTTCAATCGGAGAGATTGCAACAGCTGCTGAACAATTTCTCGGGAAATCAAAAACAGACCGTGAGCAGGAAGCCCGAGAGGTTCTAGAAGGCCACCTCCGCTCGATTCTCGGCTCAATGACCGTTGAGGAAATCTACAAAAACCGTGAAAAGTTCTCTCAGGAAGTACAGCGCGTAGCCTCTCAGGATCTGGCGAAAATGGGGCTTGTCATTGTATCCTTCACCATTAAAGATGTCCGTGATAAGAATGGCTATCTTGACTCTTTAGGAAAACCGAGAATTGCCCAGGTCAAGCGCGATGCTGACATTGCGACAGCTGAAGCTGAAAAAGAAACCCGGATCAAACGGGCAGAAGCAGCAAAAGAGGCGAAAAAATCGGAGCTTGAGCGCGCAACGGAAATTGCGGAAGCAGAGAAGCTGAATCAGCTGAAAATGGCGGAATACCGGAGAGATCAGGATACAGCAAAAGCAAATGCCGATCAGGCCTATGACCTGGAAACGGCAAAAGCGAGACAGCATGTTACCGAACAGGAAATGCAAGTTAAAATCATTGAACGTCAAAAGCAAATTGAACTCGAAGAAAGAGAAATTCGGCGCCGCGAACTTCAGTATGATTCTGAAGTGAAGAAAAAAGCAGATGCTGACCGCTACTCCGTTGAACAGGCCGCAGCTGCTGAAAAAGCAAAACAGCTTGCAGATGCAGATGCAAATCAGTACCGAATTGAAGCTTTGGCAAGAGCTGAGGCAGAGAGAATCCGCATGGACGGATTAGCAAAAGCCGAAGCACAGCGAGCACAAGGGGAAACAGAGGCTGAAGTCATCCGCCTGAAAGGGATCGCTGAGGCTGTCGCCAAAGAAAAAATTGCCGAAGCATTTGAACAATACGGCCAGGCTGCGATATTGGATATGATTGTGAAAATGCTGCCTGAATACGCAAAGCAAGTTGCAGCTCCGCTTTCCAACATTGATAAAATTACAGTCGTCGACACCGGCGGAAGCGGGGAAAACAGCGGTGCCAATAAAGTCACCAGCTATGCGACTAATCTGATGAGCTCTCTTCAGGAAAGTCTGAAAGCATCCTCGGGCATTGACATAAAGGACCTGATTGAAAATTACTCGGGCAAAGGCAATATTAAGCAAAGCATCGATCAGCTCTCATTGAATCAAAAGAGAGACATAGATCCAAAAGAATAGAGCTTCTAGACGCTTGGAAACCATCCAGGCGTTTTTACATTGTAAGGGAAATGATTAATAAAAAGGAAATGTCTATGAGCATCAAGTCTGCATCGTTTTTAGGCAAAAAAAGATCGCATGCTGTTTTCAGCATGCGCAAGCAGGAAGAGGTGTCTTACAAATATGAGGATTCTGAGAAAAGCATCTTCCTCATAAGACATCTTATTCACCCTTCTATTAGTTCGCATGTGTGTTTGTCCAAGACGCGTAAATTTTGTCGAAAATCATCAAACACCCTAATGCGTTATATGTAAAAAAGGAGCCCCTGATTTATCATCAGAAGCTCCCGGCTATTATTAGTATCCGCCGTTGCCGCCGTAGAATGAAGCTCCTACGATGATTAAAAGAATAAATAATACGACTACCAGCGCGAAGCCATTGTTGTTGTTTCCACCAGACATTTCTCTTCCTCCATTTCACGTCTTAGTCACTTTCCTTATCAAAATATGTAAATTACTAGGAATTGACATAGGACAAGAGTGGAGTTTCATCAAAAACCCTCAAATGGCCTAAGCACATTTGAGGGTTCTTTTCTATTAATCTTCATTTTCCCATTCTGTTTTTAAAACATTCCCGGTTTCTGCCGAAATTTCGACTTCTGCTTCTTTGCCGTTTTCACCTTGAATTTCAAAATTGTAGACTGCTTTTCCGTCTTCATTCTCAAGCTCAGCTTCTTCAACCGTTCCTTTTGCCTCTTTTAAAGCGATTTTCGTTGCTTCTTCAAGACTGATTTTCACCTTTTTTGAATCAATGTTTGAATCATCGCTGTCATCATCCTGATTATTGTCCTGTTTCTTTTTCGTGATTTCGCCTGAGTCCGCATTTACGTGAAAATCATAGTCTTTTCCGCCTGACTTCACTTCGATGTCATATACCCAGACACCTGATTCACGCTCAAGGTCCATTTCTGAAATACTGCCTTTTTGTTCTTTCAGGACGATTTCTTTTGCCTGTTCGTAGCTGATTTTCAGATTTTGCTCTTCTGCCTTTTTCTCTGCCTGGGCACGGTCATTCGGTCCGATAAACTGTGATCCTGCCCCAATTCCGCCAATGACAAGTGCTCCTGTTAATAATGCTGTTGTTAATTTCATGTTTTATTCCTCCTTGTTTTTCTCTTACACCCTTATCTTAGACCTCTAAAATGATAAAAAAGAGATAGAAACATTAGAAAACGATGAGAAAAACATGAAATGCTTATCATTTAGCCCTATCTATCCCCAAACAATAAAAAAAACACCTTCTGACAAAATCAAAAGATGTTTTTCAGTCTTCTTCATTTTCAATGGCTACAGATAAAATTTCACCTGTAAATGCGTCAATTTGGATGGTTGCTTCCTGCTGTCCTGCTTCGATTTCGACTTCATAGAATACACTGCCATCCTCTTCTTCTAGATCAATATCTTCTATTTTCCCTTTCACTTCAGCCAATGCGATTTTTTCTGCTTGTTCTTCTGTTAATTTGACCGGCTGTTTGGTTTTTTCAATGCTGCTTTTGTCCTCTGAAGTAATTTCCCCGCTGTCAGCATTCATTTCTACTTTAATTTCTTCTGTTTTTGTCAGCAATGTGATGCTGTAGGTTTTTCCCTGTAAAGTCATAGTTTGAACAGTCCCGCTGTAGGTTTCCTCGGCAAGCTTTTTCGCTTCTGCTTCTGTCAGTGCCGGTTCTTTCTCACTTTCAAGATCTGCCTTCTTTACCTGCTTCAAGTTTTGAATGCTGCCCGTTGCGGCATCTACCTCGAGCGTATATAATCCCTTCTTTTCTTCAAGCTCCACCTGATAGACTTCTCCGCCATCTGATTGAGTTAACACCATTTCTTTAATTGTTCCCGTATAGTGCGCTTCTACTAGATTTCGGGCTTCTGCTTCGGTTACCTTCACATCACCCTTCATGGCAGAAGCAATCCCGATGATTCCAATGACGCCAATGATCACAAGCACACTGATGATGGTCCATTTTCTGTTCATGATTCCCTCCTATTATTCAACCCCTGAAATCATCTTACCTCTTCAAGATTAAAACTTCATGAGAATGTAAGAAAAGCGGAATCGCCCGTTCAGCTCAGGCATGACACATAACAATCCGGCAGAAAAGGCGCTTTTTGCCAATACTTTCGGATCCGTTCTGGCCGAGGAGCCTGAGCGATTCCGCTCGCCATCGAAGCGCAAAATTTTATACTTTCTTATCTATCAAAAAAAGATGAACAGCAGTCCCCTTTCCCTCTGTGCTTTCGATGGAAATCTCTCCTCCATGGGCATGAACAATTTTCCGGGCAATGGAAAGACCAAGCCCTGTCCCTCCTGTTTCTCTGTTTCGCGCTTTATCCACTCTGAAAAAACGGTCGAATACATGCTGAAGATCCTCAGCCGGAATGCCAATGCCCTGATCGGCAATCGAAAGATGCACCCTCCCATTCTCCCGTTCAGCTGTACATGTGATGCTCTTTGAACTGTACTTCATCGCATTATCGAACAAAATAAAAAGCAGCTGTTTCATTTTCAGCTCGTCTGCAAAGATAAACAACTCTTTTTTATCAAAATAAAAGTCAATATGACGGTTGTAGACCTGCTCGATTGTTCGTCCTGACTGCTGACAAAGAGAAACAAGATCGATTTTTTCTGCGTTCAACTGCATACGTGCATCATTTTCTGCGAGCTGAAGTAGCTGCCCGGTCATTTCTTTCATCCTCACTGCTTCAGAGTAAATGGCTTCTACAGATTCTTCCATAACTTCCGGTTTTGTGGTCCCCCATCGTTTCAGCAAGTTTGCATAGCTTTCAATGATTGTTAAAGGGGTTTTCAATTCATGTGACGCATCGGAAATGAACTGCTGCTGTTTTTCAAAATTTGTCTGAAGCAGATCGATCATATTATTGAACGTATTTGTCATCTGATGCAGCTCATCCTTGGAATGGCGGCTGACTTCAATTTTTTTAAAGGTTTCCTTTTTTTCAATTTCCTCCATTGTCCCTATTAATGAATGGATTGGCTTTAGAATCATCCTGCTCAGCATTCTTCCTGCAAGGAAGGAAGGCAGCAATACTAGAAGCGAAGCGATTGCCAGGACGATTTTCAATACATTCATATTTTCATTCACATTCTCAAGGTTTTCGGTTACCTCTAGCTGAACGACTTCCCCATTGCTCCAAATTACCGGAACAGCAGCCTTCGCAAAAGAAAGTCCTTCAGCCTTGACGACTTCGCTGCTTTCAGATGAGCGAAATTCCGGAGACAGGATGTTTCGATAATCTGCATTTTTTGAAACAGCTAAAATCTGTTTTGATTGTTCATTAATAATTCGGATCATCCCGTCAGCAGGCAAATAAGCTCTTAAAAGGTCTGATGAGTTCACCGGCTGGTTTTCACCCTGTCTTATGGCTCCTGCAATGGCTTCAGCATGCAGCTTCACCCGGTCAAGCTCGCTGTTTTGAGTCATCGTCAAAAACAAAAAATAGATGGCAGCATTAATCGCAAGAACGATAATCAGCATCCAGACCGTTGAGAACAGCTGAATTTTATGGTTGATTTTCATGATGCGGGCTCCTTGATTGAGTATCCGACACCTCTGGCTGTGTGAATAAGGGCAAAATCAAACGCACTGTCTACTTTTTTCCGTAAATAACGGATATACACATCAACGACATTTGTATCTCCGTAATAGTCGTATCCCCACACTCCGTTCAGGATCTGCTCCCGGTTCAGCACCTGATTTTTATGGCTCAGCAAATAAACAAGCAAATCAAATTCCCGGGGTGTCAATTCAATTTCTGCCTCTCCCCGCCTTACTTCCCTTGTTTTTTCATTCACAGTCAGATCAGCCGCCTGCAATATTCCTTCGTCCTCAGCTGAACGAATCGGTTTGCTTGTCCGCAGGCAAACCCTTATTCTCGCCAGCAATTCTTCTATTTGAAAGGGTTTTGTTATGTAATCATTCGCACCCTGATCAAGGCCGCTCACTTTATCAGGAATCGAATCGCGTGCTGTCAAAAGAATAACAGGAGTTTCCAGATCATTTGCACGAAGCCTTCTAAGCACCTCAATGCCTGTTAAACCAGGGAGCATCACATCAAGGAGGATTAAATTCCAGGAAGCTGAACGAATTTGTTCAAGCGCATCCAGACCATTGTGAACGGAGTGGACCGAATACCCTTCAAACTCAAGCTCCAGCTTCAGCACTCTGGCAATCTTCACTTCATCTTCTACAATCAAGATTTTTGTTTTCTCCATAACTGCCTCCCTGACACCGTTTTTACTTGCAGTATATCATGATTCTATCCTTCCTGTTGGCATTGATTCATAAACTGGGGTACTATGAAAAGACAAGCCGACCGGGGGTGTATATTTATGGAAACCATCATTATTATCATTGCAATATGTATACTGACAGCCATTCTTTTTTTAAAAAAAGCAGCGTCACAAAAAGGTGCAGGACGCTCAATGCTGACCGTTGCCCACAGAGGGGCCTCAGGCTATGCACCGGAAAATACGATTGCATCCTACGATAAAGCGATCGAAATGAAAGCTGATTTTATTGAAATTGACCTGCAAGTAAGTCAAGATGGCCGATTAATGGTCATTCACGATGAATCCGTTGAAAGAACAACGAATGGAAAAGGCAACGTCCGCGATCTCACAGTTAATGAGCTCCGGACACTCGATGCCGGAAGCTGGTTTCACGAGTCGTTTGCAGGACAAAAAATCCCGACCTTTGATGAGGTGCTCGACCGCTATAGTGAAAAATGCGGACTGCTCATTGAGCTGAAAAGCCCTGCCTTGTATCCAGGCATTGAGCAGAAAGTCTACGATGCTTTAGCAAGCAGAGGCCTGATTGAAAATCGGCAGACACATGTCATTGTCCAATCATTCGATACCAATTCGATGAAACGATTTCATGAAATCGCACCAACGATTCCAATCGGAGTCCTTGTAAAATTCACGCCAAAAGGAATATCGAACACACAGCTCGAGGAATTCAAGACCTATGCAAACTATGTGAATCCTAACAGACGCCTCGTTACAAAAAAACTAATCGCGCGTATTCATGAACACGACATGAAAATCATTCCGTATACGATTCGCGACCGTAAAACAGCAAAAGCTTTTATGCTGCTGGATTTGGACGGGATTACAACGGATTTTCCTGATTATATTAAAGCTCAAAAAGCATGAGGCTGCCCTTCATGCTTTTCTTTATGAAATAATCAGATCGTTTATTCGCTTCGATTCAACGTAAAGCCTATGCGATGCAGGATCTCTTCCAGATTCCCGCCTATCATGACATCCTTCAGATCTAAATTAAGCTGCACAGCTTTCATCGCTAAATCCGGCCGAATTCCTGTCAAAGCAGGAGTTACTCCGATCAGCTTCAGCATCTGCACAAGATTTAACAAATGAAAACTAACGTCATCATTCATTTGTAGTATGCCTGATAAATCGATTATCAAGTATTGCAGAGATAATTCTGAACTTGAGGAAAGAGCCGTATGAATGATTTTTTCAGCCCGGTATTCGCTGATATCACCAATGATCGGAAGGATTGCAACTCCCTTGGTAATCGGGACAATCGGGGCTGAAAGATGAATAATTTCTTTGTTGGCATTATCAAGCTCCAAGACATACGACAGCAGGGATGCCATCGTTTCAAATAGATCGACATGCTTGTCTGTAAAAGCAAAAGGCTTCGCATCAAGACCGCAAATGGTTCCGTAATTTTCACCATTTTCATAGAAAATCGGAATTCCGATAAAGCAGCCGCCGCCTAAATTTTTCGTCACATCCAAATCTTTTGTCAGATCACTGCCGGCTAAATCAGAAATGATCAGTACCTCTCTTCCCTTATCAACGCTCAATTTGCAAAACGTTTCTTTAAAAGGAAGCTCTGAGCCTTCTTCTAAAAGCGTCAATTCCTGATTCAGAACTTTCACAATCTCATTTTTATGACGATCATTTTTCGCAATGAACAAAGTATTAATTTCAATAAATTGGCTCATCATCTTAAGAATGCTTTCAGAAGCTTCATCAAAATTACGATATTTTTTTATTGGAGTACTTAAACCTAAAAGCATTTCTGACATCTATTTTTTCCAGCCTTTCTGATGATCTTAGATTGTATCAGCTCGTTCAAACTTTATTCTTTACCCAATCTGACATAAAAACAAACAATACATCGGTCAGATATTCACATTTTATAATCATTCAATTTAGCTACACTTTTTTCATAATTTCAATTATAAAGCAAAAAGCTGTATTCCGCGAAAAACCCTCTCTAAATTTGTTTTACTTAACCACACGAATTGAAAGGGTTTTCAATTAATTTTCATAACATTTCCATTTTTCAATAACAAAAGGATAAACGAATTCTTCATGTATAATGATGGATATCATCTACAGAAGGAGTCGTCAGGAAACATGCAAAACGTAATACGCTGGGTCAGCATCCTAATTGGCTGTTTTGCCGTGTCCCTCGGCGTTCACTTGCTATCATCCTCAGAACTGGTGATTGGCGGAACGGCCGGTCTTGGCATCGTAGCACAGCATCTGACCAACTATTCATTTGGAACCCTGTTTTTTGTAATCAATCTGCCATTTTATGCACTCGCTGTCACTCAGCTTGGCATCGCCTTTGCCCTTCGGACGTTTATCAGCGTCAGCATCTTGTCCATCACCTCAGAATTTCTGCAGCAATCTTTCATTGTCCATTTTCCGCATCCGGTCATCGCAGCCATCCTTGGAGGAATCTCCATCGGCATCGGACTGATCTTCCTGTTCAGAAACGGATCATCCTTAGGCGGCATGAACATTCTCTGCATTTTCCTTGAGAAGAAATTCGGATTTAACCCAGGCAAAACGATGCTCATCACCGACCTCATGATCGTCGGTTCAGCACTCCTTGTCTTCGGACCGCTGCAAATTGTCTACTCGGCTGTCGCAATCTTTGTTATGACGGCTATCTTAGGCAGATATCATAAAAAAGCTCCGCTTGAGCGGGAGAGTCAGGAAGCAGATTCTGAGGAGAATCGGGTTTCGGCTACGGCTTAAAATTGATATTAATAAGAAAGGAGCCAAGGATTTTGTTATCCTGGCTCCTTTTTTGTTATTTTTTTATTTGTTCGTCTCATGATGAATAAATAAAATTTTTCTTATTCAATTTTGATTCGTATTACCTGTCCGGCCGACTCTTCATCCCTTAACGGATTCTTATACTCTTTAAAGGAGAATTCAAGACCTGAAAGATTGTCAGGCAAAGGCGGTGACACGATGAAATTGTACGAAAGATGCCCATCCGATCCCCCGCCTCCCTTAATTCGGCAATCATAAGCGCCTTTAATAAACAACTTCCAAAAGCTATGCCGGTGAATCCGATCTTCCAGGCAGCCTTCGTTCATCTCCCAATCAATATTCAGAAATACAACACTGGCATTCTCATACTGTCGAATAAATGGGATGGAATAAAAACCTTCTCCTATCTCTATTGATTTTAAAACCTGGATATACTTGCGAAAGCCTTTTGGTTCGACAACAGGACGAAATTGTTCATCATTCCATAATGCTCCGAACACGCTATTGAGCAAATCCTCGTATAATTCGTATTTTGCAGACCACTCAGCGATATACTCCAAAGGCGGAAAACCCGGTTGATTATTAGATATGTCTTTTCTTAATTTCAATAATTCACAAAGCTGCTCATCAATTGGTAACACTTTTTCATCATAATGATCTGTTGGACGTTGAAATGGCATTCGTTTCATTGTATTCCTCCTGTGGTTCTTTTAGATCAAACTTATGCACAGCCGGCAGCATCGGAACATCATGGAACCACCATTGCTTTTCAACTCATTTACCAAACAAGGTAATTTCGAAAAAATAAAAACGCAAACAGCAAAAAGATAAAAAGAACAACAATCGTTTCAATAGTATGTTTATCCCTTTCTTCTTTTCGCCTCTTTTTATCGCGATAACGCTGCTGCACTCTTCTTTTATTAAAATCTGCTCTCATAATGACTCCTTTATCTAGTAACTGGTTTTCAGCTATCCTTAGGAACATCCCATAGTATATAATGACTTGAGAATTGTCTAGTCTCTACTACAACAGACCGCTCTTCCTTCTCAAAAATAAATCCTGAGCCAGCTTGTTCTCTATAAGTCCATCCTTTTTCAGTCATAAATTCCTGTATGAATCCGGAACTATCTGTGCTTTTTGAAACATATCTATGCCCGGAAACCTTTATGTAATCACTCATTGATAGCTCAAGCTCCATGATTGCGAGCAGAATAGATGCAGAATCTTCCTCTTGAAACAATGCGCTGCCGAATCTTAAACCAATGAAACCAGCACAGATAAAGAGTATCAGCAGTATGACAATCAAAAATCTTTTCACATGCATCCTCCTTAAGATTCCTGTAAGTAAATTTCTGCAAATTACTGGAATCTCCTTCTTTACATATCTAAGATCTATGCAGAAATTTCTTTGGCAAAATGATGCCTCAAAAAGGAATCAACCACTCTTATAGAAGGAATTGGTTGATTCCTTTTTACAGCTACCATTATGGAATTTTGTTCTCATAGCGTGCGGTTGATTCCACTTTTCGGTGCAAAAAACAAAATTGTGGAAGCATAGCGTGTGGTTGATTCCACTTTTCTGTGTAAAAACCCAAATCGTGGAATCATAGCATGCGGTTGATTCCACTTTTCGGTGCAACATACAAAATCGGGGAAGCATAGCGTGTGGTTGATTCCACTATTCAGTGCAAAAACTAAAATTGTGGAATCATAGCGTGCGGTTGATTCCACTTTTCGGTGCAAAAAACAAAATTGTGGAATCATAGCGTGTGGTTGATTCCACTTTTCGGTGCAACATACAAAATCGGGGAATCATAGCATGCGGTTGATTCCACTTTTCGGTACAAAAACTAAAATCGTGGAATCATAGCATGCGGTTGATTCCACTTTTCGGTGCAACATACAAAATCGGGGAATCATAGCATGTGGTTGATTCCACGATTCAGTGCAAAAACTAAAATTGTGGAAGCATAGCATGTGGTTGATTCCACTTTTCGGTGCAAAAACTAAAATTGTGGAAGCATAGCATGCGGTTGATTCCACTTTTCTGCGCAAAAAACAAAATCGTGGATTCATAGCGTGCATTTAATTCTGCTTTCCTGCACAATAAACATCAAAAACAACAATCTATGCGAAAACAGCCAATAAAAAAGGATGAAATCACAATGATTTCATCCTCTTTCACGCTATTACTTATAGATCAAATACTCTTTTCGAACCTTTTTAAATTCATCCTGTTCTTTCTGGTACTTATTCATGATGTCTGTAACAGAAGCTCCATCTAGAATCATCGGTCTGACCCATGTGTTTCCGATTAATTTATCGAAGAAGTTGTTCGATAAAAATTGGAAGTCTTTCGGGTACATGTCATGAACCGTTTTAATGATGTGAAGACCTGTTGGGACTGCTTCAAATTCTTCGCGGTCTGTTACATAGATTTCTACCCCGTGACTTAGCTTTCCTTGGTGCTTTGAGAATGTTGGTGTAAAGGATGCTGCTCTGAATTTCACACCAGGCAAGCTCAGCGAGTTGAGTTTTGCAGCCAGGTCCGTGCTGTTGATAAACGGCGCGCCAATCAGTTCAAACGGCTTCGTTGTACCGCGGCCTTCTGAGAGATTTGTTCCTTCAACCAGACCCGTTGCCGGATAAGCAAAGGTTGTTGAAACTGTTGGCATGTTAGGTGACGGAAGGACAAACGGAAGTCCTGTGTCATCATAATCCATCGAGCGCTTCCAGCCTTTCATTTTCACGACTGTCAGATCTGCTCCAATTTCAAATTCTTCGTTAAAGAAAGATGCAAGCTCTCCAACGGTCATGCCGTGCTTTGTCGGAATCGGATAGAGTCCCACGAACGATGCTGCTTCAGGCTCCAAAACGGGTCCGTCAACTGAAAGTCCGCCTTGCGGATTCGGACGGTCAAGCACAACGATTGGAATGTTGTTTTCTTTAGCTGCTTCCATGGCATAAGCCATTGTGTAGATGTATGTGTAGTAGCGTGTCCCGACGTCCTGGATGTCAAAGACAAGCACTTCCACATTTTCAAGCATTTCAGGTGTTGGTTTTTTTGTTTGTCCATAAAGGCTGTAGACAGTCAATCCAGTTTTTTCATCGATGTAGGATTCGACGTAAGATCCAGCTTGAGCATCTCCGCGCACTCCATGCTCCGGACCGAATAAGGCTGTCAGTTCAATATCCGGATCATTGTGCAGCAAATCCACTATACTGGTAAGCTTTGAGTCGATTCCAGTCGGATTTGTAATTAAGCCGACTTTTTTGCCTTTTAAAAGATCTTTTTGATCTTCTAAAAGAACTTCAACACCAGGCAATACTTTATTCTTTTTCTTTTCCTTATGAGCAGCAACATCTTTTGCTGCAGGCAAAGCACTTAGTGCAAGCATCAGGATCGTGATCAGCACAAGAATTCGTTTCAATGAAACCTCTCCCCTTCAAATCGGATTATTTAAGCTGTTTTCCTGAACGAATATCTAGTCCATGGCCAAATGGATAGAGAATTTCATCCGGCTGTGTGACAGATGGAATATCAACAGGCAATTTACCTTGAGGTTTTGAATCGCCAAAGATTGTTTTGATGCCGGCCGGGATATTCGGCTGTCTGTATGCACCGTTTGAATAGCCTTTAAATCCGTAGACCGCAAGCACAGCTTTTGCTTCTTCAAAATTCGCTGCGTCATATGGATTGCGCAGACTCATTAAGACAAAGTCTTTCTCTTTTGCCTGAGCGTCTTTCATAACCGCTCTTGGGAATGCTGTTGCCCACTTGCTTGAATCCTGAACGCTGTCATCGATCACGCCGTCATTTACAGCTGGATCGTTCTTAACAATGTAGGAACCTGTAATCACATAGTCTGCTTCATCAATCATTGCAGCTGTTTCATCATTAAATACTTTGCCAGAGAAAGCATAGCCAGTTACTTCAACATCTTTCTTTTTCCCTTTTAATTCTTTGATGCTTCTTGTCATTGCTTCCACTTGATCCGCAAAAGGAGCAAGAACTAAAACCTTTTCACCTTTTTTAGGCTTAAAAGGCAGTGTTTTGTCTTCATTTTTCAAAAGAGTGACAGCATCCTCAGCCATTTTCTTTTCTTTCATCAAATGATCTTCATTCCCAACAACGTTTAGAGCATTTTCAACTTTCTCATCAATCGGTGTATGGTCCGGAGTCAAGATTCCGCGTTTCACTTTAAGTTCAAGGATTCTTTCAACAGAAGCATTTACCTGCTCAATCGGAAGGTCTCCAGTTTCAACGGCTTCTTTTACTGCGTTAAAAACAGACGCTAAATTCTTTTCCATCTCAAGAGAGTTGACCTGCGCAGGCATTAACGCAATATCCACCCCTGATTTTAAAGCTAAAACAACGGCTTCTTCCTGGCCAAAGTTGTCAGAGATGGCTTTCATGTTCAGCGCATCTGTCACGATGACACCCTCAAAGCCCATTTCCTCACGCAGAAGCCCTGTAAGTACTTTTTTCGAAAGAGTAGCCGGAACAAGAATTTCCTGTCCATCTTTTTTGCTGATATATGTTGTATCATCAAAGGCTGGGAACTGTACATGTGCAGTCATAACCATATCCACGCCTTCATCAATGGCTTTTTGGAAAGGAGCAAGCTCGACTGCACGCAATCTTTCCTTATCATGTGTGACGATTGGAAGGCCGTAATGACTGTCTGTTGCTGTATCGCCATGTCCCGGGAAATGCTTAGTCGTTGCAGCCATGTTCTGGCTTTGGAGCCCTTTAATCGTCTGGATGCCAAGCTTTGAAACAAGCTCAGGATTTGAGCTGTAAGAACGTACTCCGATAACCGGATTTCCAGGGTTATTGTTTACGTCTACAGATGGACCAAAGTTTACATTTACCCCAAGTGACGATAATTCTTTTCCAATGATTTCGCCAGTTTGATAGGCGTACTTTTCACTTCTTGCTGCACCGAGCGCCATATTGCCGGGCAGGTTCGTTCCTGTTTGAAGGCGAGTGACGATTCCGCCTTCCTGATCAATCGTAATAAACAGCGGCAGTTCAGGGCTCGCTTTTTGCAGACCATCCGTTAAACGAGCTGTCTGTTCTGTTCCAACTACATTTTCGGCAAATAGAATGACTCCGCCCAGATGATATTTCTGGATAATGCCGCCGACTTCATCATTCATAACCGTAAACCCGGTTGCCTTGCTTTCCCCTTGTTTTTGCCAGTTGCGGAAGTCCGGCATCAGCATCTGCCCGATTTTCTCGTCAACTGTCATATTCTGAACAATGGCATTCACATCTGTTTCAGCAGACACTTTAGCAGGTTTGATGCCTGCTAAAGCGGAAACTGATAGAACAGCGGCGAGCGCTGCAGAAACCCATTTCTTTTTCCCCATGTTTATCCATCCCCTTATTAATTAGTAGATTCTAAAGCTTCATAAACAGCCGTTACAACACTTCCATAGCTTCCTGTTGTGAAAAGATCCCCGAAAAATTGATTGGAGTTCGCTGCAGGGTTCACAAGCGGCGAATGCTTTTTATTTGTCAGCAGGACGATTCCCAAATCATGTTCAGGATCAATAATCGTGACTGTTCCTGTCCAGCCCGTATGACCGTATGCACTGTCGCTTGCATATTTGCTGAACATCCAGTCCATGCTGTCGTTGCCGTTTAATCTCCAGCCAAGACCATAAGTTCCATTCATGTCTGAAGGTTCAACGAATTCTTCAATGACTTCTTGATCAAAAAGCTTCTCATTTCCATAACCACCGCCGTTCAGCATCACCTGCAGAAGAACAGCGAGATCACTTGTTGTAGAGAATAGACCTGCATGACCGGAAACGCCCTCCATAGAATAGAATGCTTTTTCATCATGCACTTCCCCTTGAAGCGTGTATGTTCGGATGTTCGGGAAGTTAATCACTCCGTCACGCGTGTTGCCTAATAGCTCAGTAGCCGCAATATTCTTTGGTTTGAAGCCTTTTTGAAGCGGGTTAAAGACCGTATTTTTCAGCTTCAAAGGCTTGTACAATTCATTTTCCACGTAGTCATCAAGCTTCTGGCCCGTGATTTTTTCCACAATTGTGCCAAGCAGCATATAATCAACGTCACTGTATACATTTTGTGTCCCAGGCTCATATGTAAGCGGGGTTTTATTAATGTTTTCAATCGTTTTTTCGCGTTCCTGGGAGTAAAGCTCTTTTGATACTGCTGGATTATGGTACTGCGGATCGGGTTTAAAACCGGCCGTATGATGCAGGACATCAATAATACGCATTGTATCTTTTCCTTTAATCACATCTGCTTCTGTGTCTTTAAAACCAGGTATGTAATCCTGCACTTTTGCATGAATATCAAGCTTTCCTTCGCTCGCAAGCTTCTGTAAGGCAAAATTTGCCGCATACATCTTGGTATTGGATGCGAGATCAAAAAGGGTGTCATTCTCCATTTTCAAAAACTTCTTAAGCGGTGTATGTCCGTCAAACTTTTGCTTGTAGCCGTAGCTTTCATTCTTCACGATTTTCCCGTCTTTTATGACAATCAGCGCCGCTCCCGGAAACCCTGCCGCCACTTCTTTTTCAATCAGCTGATCGACTTTTTCAAGCTTTTCAGAGGAAAATCCGGCTTCCTCCGGCTTTTTTGCTTTTGTTAAGACTGGATATTGAACATGTGCTTGAGGTGAAGCTTTTTCATTTGGTTCTGCAAAAGAAGCAGATGGTGCCAGTAGTGAGATTGCGAGAACAGAAGTAAGCGCACAGCTTGTCCATTTTTTCATCATGTTTCCCCTTTGAATTCGTATTTTGATAGCTTATGAAACAACCAGTTTCACTTTTTGACCAGGCAGGGCCAGATCAAGCAGCGGCAAATCCTCTGCAGAAACGTGTCCGATGACATTTACCCGTTCGTCAGCTTCCAAGTTATGCCGGCAAATCTGAATTTCCCCCTTATAGCGTCCATAGCCGTCATTATCCATCGTAATCATTCCTATTTGACGGGCGATTGTGTTCTCAGGTTCTACCTCTGAAGCTGTGCGTGTACCTTGAAGACGGTAGACATCTCTCGAAACATCCGGCCGAAATTGGTATGTTCCGCTGGAAAATGTACTAGAGATGACATTCATTATAAGAATATTCTGATTTTCATAGATAGAAAGGTTTTCGAGTAGTTCATTTTCTGTTCCCGGATCTCCAATGAATACTTCATCCACCTGCTGCATCAGTTCAACTCCGGCAGCATATGGGTTCATGTCCCTGTGCTTTTCAAGTGTGGGCAGGCCGTCAAAAAGCGGTCCCCGTTTTGTTCCCGTACCTGGTATAAAAGAAGCAATCGGGATGCCGTATTTTTTGAACATCTGATTCTGCTGATGAAAAAATGCTTCATCAAGCCCGGTTTCACGCCTTGGATAAAAATTATGCCAGGCAATGAGCCTGTCCGGTTTTATTCCGCTCTCAAGAACAGTCAGCAATTCCTTTTCTGTCAGGGTGCTCGCATTAAGTGAAAGAGAAAAGATGTCTGATAAAGATTGAATGGTTTCATAGTCGAACCCGTCATCAAGCCGGATTCCTTTAATTCCATGCGAGGATAAATCTTCGAATCTGTCAATTCCAAGGTGGTCAAGTGTTTTTAAAGAGACATCTGCATGAATCTCAATATCATGGCTCTGAGCAAGTTTTAGAAGCTCCGTCATCCTGTCAACAAGGTTTCCTTTTTCTTCAGGGATGTGAAGCGAGGTAAATGCCCGCTTCACTCCTGATTTTGCTGCATGAACAAGTTGTTTTTCAGCGTTTGGATCCTGAAGGTAAAATGAAATGCCGATCACTTGAATTCAACTGCCATTTCATCTTTAAATCCGAATAGGTACGTGAAAATAAATCCAAATACATAAGAGATTAGTAGTCCTGCAAGGTAAAGAAGAATCTGGTTTGTGTGAACTAAGAATGTAAGCGGAAGGCCTGATACACCAACTGCAATGGTGGCAATATCAAAATGAGCCTGGAATGCTCCCCCTACGCCTGCTCCTAAACATGCTGTCAAGAATGGACGGCCAAGCGGAAGCGTAACACCAAAGATTAACGGTTCGCCGATTCCGAGCATTCCTGAAGGAAGTCCCCCGCCGATTGCACGTTTTAAGCTTTTCTTTTTCGTTTTAAAGTAGATGGCAAATGCTGCGCCGACTTGACCCGCTCCGCCCATAGCAAGGATTGGAAGCAATGGGTCATCTCCAATGGAGTTGATCAGCTCAAGGTGAACCGGTGTTAATCCCTGATGAAGTCCTGTTACAACTAACGGAAGGAACGTTGCGCCAAGCACAAATCCGGCTACCACTCCGCCAAGATCAAGTACGCTCAGCAAGCCTTTTGTGATCGTATCAGATACAAAACCGCCGACTGGCATGAACACAATATAAGTCACGATACCTGTAATTAATAGGGCGATTGTAGGTGTAACAATGATGTCCAGTGATTGCGGGACAAATTTTCTTACTTGTTTTTCAACTAAAGCGATAAAAATGGCTGCAAATAAGACTCCAATTAAACCGCCGCGCCCAGGAAGCAGATTTTCGCCAAACAAAGCGATATCACCGACAGCAGGATTGATGACGAGAATACCGGCCAGTGCTCCAAGCGCTGGTGATCCTCCAAATTCTTTTGCCGCGTTTGTTCCGACTAAAATTCCAAGATAAGCAAACAGACCAGATCCGATAACAGTTAAAATAATGGCTAATTGTGAATCTGCTGCAAGCCAGCCTGCCTGAACGATTGCTTTTGTAATTCCTGTGATTAGACCAGACGCAACAAGTGCCGGAATCAGCGGGATGAAGATGCTTGCGATTCTGCGTAAAAATAGTTTAAAAGGTTTTGCATTCTTTTTATCAATTTCTGATTTATTTTTGGAAGCTGCGTCCTTCAGGTCAAAATCATCAGCAGCTGCAAGCAGTTTTTCAAATTCTGCTGAAACTTTATTTACAGCGCCCGGTCCGAGGATAATCTGGATCGTTTCTTCTTCTACAACACCCAGAACCCCTTCTGTTTTCTTAATGGCATCCATGTTGACCTTTGAACGGTCCTGCGGCGCGACTCGAAGTCTTGTCATGCAATGTGTGGTCGCCGCGATGTTAGCCGCTCCGCCAAGATGCTCCAATAGTTGTTCGGCAATCAATAAGTTTCTGTTATTCCCCTTTGCCATCTTAAAGCCCCCTTTGAACGTGTCTATTTATATTTTTCTGTCATTGATTTGATGGCCGCTCTTGTATTGTCGATATATTGAACGGTCTCATCGTACTGCTCGGTTGCCATTCCGAGAAACAAAATGTCGATCATATAAAGCTGTGCCAGCCTTGAAGAAGTCGCAGCACTTCTGAACGGCGCTTCATTTGAAAACGATGTGTGAAGCGAAACGTCGCTCAGGGAGGATACGGTCGTCTGTCCAAAGTGTGTAAGACCGATGGTTTTAACGCCGCGCTCTTTAGCAAGCTTCAGTACGTTGATGATTTCCTGTGTCTCGCCGGAAAACGAGATGGCGAACAGGACATCATCCGGATCCGCATTGGCAATCAGGGTTGCGACCAGATGCATATCGGTAAAAGCTGTTGCTCCTTTATTAATGCGGATCAGTTTTTGCTGGGCATCCTGAGCCACAATGTTAGAAGCTCCTACCCCGCAAAAATGAACGTTTTTAGCATTCAGCAGCAAGCTGATAGCGTTTTTTAAATTTTCATGATCGATAATTTCAGCTGTATCCCGGATAATCTGAATCGTGTTGCTCGTTGTTTTTTCAACGACTCTGTACAGGGATTCGGAAGGTTCAATATCACGGTAGCCCTGTTCAACCGATTTCATCAGATCACCGGCAATTCTCATTTTGAGATCCTGGAACCCTTTTAAGCCAAGTGATTTGCAGAGCCTGACAACTGCTGCCCCGCTTGTCTTAGCTGACGCGCTTAATTCACTTACCGTACTGTTTACTACTTCGTGAGGATGCTGAAGAATATAATCTGCAAGCTTTTGCTCGGACTGCGGGAGCTTGTTCAGCATGGTTTGAATGATGGATAATCCGCCTGTGGCCATAGGACTCGCTCCTTAAGATGTATGGAGTGAGATGGCTTTTCGTACATCCCCATCCGCACGATTTAATAGGTTTAATGCTTCTTCCAATGACGTGTTTGTTTTGATCATGACAATCGCAGGCTTGACTTTAAGCGCTGCTTTTTCAAGCGTGTCTTTTGCAAGATCATATTCCGCATCTGTCACCGTTTGGATGATGCTGATCGCTCTCTCTTTCAGCTTGTGGTTGCTGACATTCACATCGACCATAAGATTTTCATAAACTTTTCCGATCTTGATCATTGTCGCTGTTGAAATCATGTTCAGCACCATTTTATGAGCCGTTGCCGCTTTCATCCTGGTTGATCCGGTGACAACTTCAGGTCCCACGACAACTTCAATGCCGATATCAGAAGCTTCAGAAATCTTTGCATCCTTGTTGCAAGAAAGTGCGACTGCCTTTGCCCCTGTTTGTTTTGCATAACGCAGGGCCCCAATCACATAAGGTGTCCGGCCGCTTGCTGCAATGCCGACAACCGTGTCATCTGCCGATATATGAATAGCTTTTAGATCAGCCACACCAAACTCTTCTTTATCTTCTGCTCCCTCTACAGCACGGACAAATGCTTTCTCTCCGCCTGCAATCAGACCGATCACTGTATCAGGTGACGTACTGAACGTCGGCGGGCACTCAACCGCATCAAGAACTCCAAGTCTTCCGCTTGTGCCAGCTCCAATGTAAATCAATCTTCCCCCCTTCTTTAACGATTCATATGCACATTCAACGGCTGCCTTTATTTCAGGCAGGACCTCCTGTACAGCAATCGCCACTTTCAAATCTTCATTGTTCATCATTGAAAGAATTTCGAGTGTATTTGCGCTGTCAATATTCATGGTTTGTTCATTTCTCAATTCTGTCGTTAATGAACGCAGCTGTTTTTCCATAAACGGGTGATGCCTCCTAATAATTAAATTCTCAATTTTCAGTATATTGCATCTTAAACATAATTTCAAATTAATATTCATATTTTTGAAATTACATTTCAGATTATACGTAAATGATAGCGCTTTTATGACTAGACGGCAAGAGGAAATGTTTTGAATAAACGAGTGTTCATGGTGTGTTATTAGGTATTAAAGCATGTTTTTCTGTAAAAAAGGAAATTGCATTGAGGACATCCGTACTGAAATGGATTAATTTGTTGCTTTGTGTAGTCATATTGAATGATTTTTGAATTTTTGTGCACGTGGAATACTAATTGGAGCATCTTTATCAAAGGCTGTTTTCGCATAGATTGTTGTTTTTCTTGATAAATGTTGTCCGTTGCTTTCCGCTCCAGGAACTTGCTTTCCGCGGGGAGCATGGGAGCCTCCTCGGCGTTGCCTGTGGGGTCTCCCACTTTGCTCTAATTCCCGCAGGAGTCAAGTTCCTTCCGCTGCAATCCACTCAAGTTTTTTAATATCTAGTCTAATAGCAACAATATTTACGAATATCAAAAAAACACGTTAGATTATCCTGTGGTCAAATCAGGTGTGAAACAGTCCACATTCTGTGCCGTGGAAATCTGTTCTTCTAACGCTAACTCTCTTAAAAAACTGTTTCACTATTTAGAACCGGGCTCTAACTATTTCAAATGATCAGCATAAAAAAACAGCCCAGGATCCACATCCCCGGCTGTTCTTCTGCTTATAATATTTTCTTCTCTTTCGCTTCTCTGATCCAGTCAGGAAATTCGTTCAGCAAGCGATCATACAGCTGCTCATCTTTCATCGCATCAATGTCCTGAACATGGAAGAAGTTCGCGTTATCGATGAATCTGCCTTCCATCGTGTCAAGGTTTTCCAGCACTTTGAAGGTTGAATCACCGACACCGACAAACTGCCAGAAGATCGGCTTGTCCGAAGATGAGACGACCGGCTTTTTGATGGTGCTCTTGCAGCCGCCGTCATTTATAAACACAATAAAAGCAGGATCCTTGCTTGGATCTTCTTTTAAGTATTTGTTCATGACGTCGTACATGACAGGAGGTTCATCGTTGCGGCCAAATTTATGTATGGCATCGTTTGATAAAATTCTTGCATTTACATAATCTGCAAAATCTCTTTCTGTTACAGAAGGCAGTCTTGAAAACTCATTGTCATAGACCCAAACATCAAGCATCCCGTCATCATCAAATTGGCTTGCGACTGCAAGGATCCGTTCCACCACTTTTTGAACGGTGCCATTTTTATAGAGATTTCTCATTGAGCCCGATATATCAAGAACAAGTCCGACACGTGCGACAACTCCGGTCAGCTTCTTTTTTTCAAGAACGATACCGGCGGTTTTTTTCATTAAGTTAATTGAACTCACAGTATTTATCCCCTTTGCACTCTATTAAACTTCTAATCCGTAATTTCTGCAAAGCGCTGCAAGTCCGCCTGAAAAACCGCTTCCGATCGCGTTGAACTTCCAGTCCTGACCATGTTTGTACAATTCGCAGACCACTACAGCTGTTTCGACTGAAAAATCTTCTCCTAAATCATAGCGGAGGACTTCCTCAGAGTTATCAGCATTTACAACACGTACAAATGCATTGGATACTTGTCCAAAATTCTGATGGCGTCCTTCTGCATCATGAATCGTTACCGTTATTCCAATTTTCTCTACATGAGGAGGCATCAGCGCGAAATCAATGATCATTTGCTCATCATCGCCGTCCCCTTCTCCTGTACGGTTATCTCCAGTATGCTCAACAGCGCCATTCGGACTTTTTAAGTTATTGTAAAAAACAAATTCCAAGTCGTTTTGAACCTTGCCGCTTCCATCTGCAAGAAAAGCAGATGCATCAAGGTCAAAGTCTTTGCCGCCTGAATACTTATTCGTATCCCAGCCAAGCCCAATGATGACTTTCGTTAAACCGGGGTTTGTTTTTGTCAGATCAATCCGCTGTCCTTTTGATAAAGATATTGACATAATCATCACCTCGTAAATTATTTTCCAAAAAGGAAGTCTGCTTCCATTGTACTACGAAATCCGTCAAAAAAAGTTTCAAAAAGAAAGATTGTCCGATTTTTTAGAACACATTGAAATCGATAAGAATGTTTGATACCTGAGAGGGAGTGGAAAAGTTTAAGACAATCATTTAAGGAGGCCAACCATGCAACAGCATAAATTGTACATTAACGGTGAATATATAAACTCTACTTCAGAGGAAACGATCGATGTCGTGAATCCAGCTACGGAAAAAGTCATTTCCAGAATCTTCGCTGGTACAGAAGAGGATGCAAACAAAGCCATCGAGGCAGCTTATGAAGCCCAGAAAAAATGGGAGAAAGTCCCCTCTGCTGATAGAGGTAAAATTGTACGCGAGCTTGGCGATAAGCTGAAAGAAAGACGCGAAACGTTCATTGAATTGCTGAGCGAGGAACAGGGCAAGCCATATGAACAGGCGAGCGGCGAAGTCGATACCGCAATCGACTACTTCTATTATATGTCCGAATGGGCCCGCCGGATTGAAGGAGAAATCATTCCGAGTGACCGCCCAAATGAGAATATTCTGATGTTCAGAAAACCCATCGGAGTAGTAGCAGGAATTGTCCCTTGGAACTTCCCGGTCTTTATTTTGGCAAGAAAAGTGGCAACAGCCCTCATTACTGGCTGCTCGATCGTTTTAAAACCGAGTCAGCAAACACCAAATACGGCAGCTGAATTCACTAAGATTATCGCTGAAATGAAAGACATCCCTGCAGGCGTCTATAATTTCATTACCGGAAAAGGATCAACCATCGGCACAGTAATGGCCTCTCACCCTAAAGTCGGCATCATTACAATGACCGGCAGTGTGAAAGCCGGAACGAAAGTCATGGAAGCAGCAGCTAAAAACATTACGAAAGTCAATCTGGAGCTTGGCGGCAAGGCACCAGCTATTGTAACCAAAAACGCCAATATAGAGACGGCAGTGAAGAGCATCAAAACGTCACGCATAACGAACTCAGGGCAGGCCTGCACAAATGCTGAGCGAGTATATGTTCATGAGGACATCGCAGAAGAATTCATTGAAAAAATGACGCAGGCAATGAAAGAAACGAAACTTGGCATGCCTAATGATAAAAATGCGGAAATGGGTCCGCTTGTCAGTCAGGACCGTCTGGATATTGTTCATGAAATGGTGGAAAAGGCTGTTCAGAGCGGTGCGAAAGTTTTAACTGGAGGTAAAAGAGCAGACATGACGAGCGGGTTCTTCTACGAGCCGACTGTCATTACAAACGTGCAGCAGGATTCAGAAATCATTCAGGAAGAAATTTTCGGACCGGTTCTTCCAATCATGACATATAAAACGCTTGATGAAGCGATTGAACTTGCCAACGATTCAGATTATGGACTGTCTTCTTCTATTTATACAGACAACGTGCATGAAGCAATGAGAGCAGCCAATGAACTGAAATTCGGCGAAACCTTCATCAACCGTGAAAACTTTGAAGCCATTCAAGGCTATCATGCAGGTCTTCGCAAATCAGGACTCGGCGGAGCTGACGGCAAACACGGAATCGAAGATTTCACTGTGACACATGCAGTGTATATGCAGTATGACGATGAGAAGCAATGACCGGAAAGCGTTCAGACAAATGTCTGAACGCTTTTTTCATAAATCCCTCTCAAATAGAGCAAAATTAAAAAAGGGAGGGATCTGTATGTTATATTCAAAACCGCTTAGAATCCTTTTGCTCATTCTTTCTTGGGGCAGTCTTCTTTTCCTGAAACCTGCTTCTGCGAAACGCTTTTCGCAAGCGGCCATTTTAGTATCGCTGCTTTTAACGGTGGAATCCATGATTGCCATTCCCTACAAATTATGGACAATCAAAGGCGGATTAAAAAGACGTTTATGGGGAGATTTCAGCTTTATTTTCGGTCCTTTTTTTGCAGGTACCCTGTGGATTTTTCACCTAACATACGGAAAGTTTTGGAAATACATGCTGGTAAATACAGTTGTTGATTTTCTAATGGCTTATCCACTCACCTTTTTATTTGAAAAAGCAGGCTTTTACCGACTGAAACGATTGAGCAAGCATCGTTTATTTTCTCTGTCTTTGGTTTTTGCAGCAGTCATATACGGGTACCAGGTATTTTTGGAAAAGCCATTTTCAAGAAATGTTGAGGAATCATGAACGGCACATATTATCCGGTGGAAAATCAGAGTCCCACAAAAGGGAACTCCAGATTGATATGGAGTTCCCTCAGTTATTCAATGATAGCCTCCGATTGTTGAATATAAAGTCTTTATTTCTTCTCGATTTTCCAAATCAAATTTTCAGGTTTGTCCTTTTCAAGAAATGTCAAACGATAAACTTTATGATAATCCTTATCCGCAAACTCCACTTTATGATTCAGCTTCCATTCAAGACTTCCGTAATCACTGAAAAGATCCTGCTCATCCGTGTTTTCAACAAAGAAAAGTTTTTCCTTATTGATAACATTGCCGTTTCTTTTCTTAACTTCCATATAAACATCAATATTCCTTACCTCATGATGACAAATGATGTTACATACGTATTTCTTATTAGGGCTGCTCTTCTTTAGCAGCGGATAGGTGTTTTCATAGCCAGTTTTTTTTATAGTGTTATAGATTTCTTCTAAATCAGATAAATCCCAATTCAATTCTTGGGCAGCTTTTTTCATCCCCTCATGGACAATCTCAAGAGTGTGTTCTTTTTTTTCCCGGTCAGAGGTCAAAGCTAAGATCTCTTCAGCATTTGTTGCAACAAAAACAGGATAGTAATCAAATATGATATGTGCAAACGTATCGATCTGCTCTTTTTGTTTTAGACTCTCTACACAAAAAATCTGAATTCCTTTATTTTCTTTTGCGGTTAGTTTTGGCAATAGACGGCTGTATAAAAACGTAATACATCTTGTTTCATGAAAAAAAGTCCAGTTTACATCCTTGTTCTTTGGAACATACAGCTGAATATCTTTGATGCGAGGCATAGCTCAATCTCCTTATGTTTAAGCTGAAATTTCCTAACGAATATAAATATTATTTTTCCTTATCCAATAAACTGTTTTTTAATTTAATAGCTATTATTTCCATTTTAGCATAATTGCCCAATATTCAGCCGCAAATATACAACGCAAAGATACACCATTTAAGCTGCTAAATGGTGTATTTTTTACGTTATACTGTTTTGAACTTCTGAATCGAACCCGTCCGGAAAAAACCAGCCGTTTTATTTCTTGTTCCGAAACATGCGGATGATCTTCAGAAGAACAGCGGCAGCGATTAGAATAACTGTTACCACTACGGTTCTTTTAATTGAGACTGGGTCTTGTTTCACATATATTGCGATATATGCCCAAATGAATACGAGCGGATAATAGATGTCGTCATTTTTGAACGTAAACCATACTGCAAGGACTGCCCCAACCACAAGCATAATAATTGTCCAAGCCAGTTCATTCAGTCCCAGGAACGACTCAATGCCGTTTGTATAGAAGAAAATAAAGAAATTGACGATCGTTGCAACCGAAATCCATCCAAGATAGATTGAAAAAGGTGTGCGCATCAGCCATTTAGGATCCGGTGATGACTGAATTCTTACATATACTCTAATCAAAGAAATTAAAAGACCAAGCATGACAAGCAGTGAAGCTGTAAACAATTCATAATGGAAAACAAAAATCCAAAGACTGTTAAATAGACAGCTGATGAAAAACCAATAGCCGATATTTTCATAAATTTTCCGTTCCTGGTCTTTCACAAAAAACTGCCTCACCACCCAAATTCCGAGCAGCAAATAGATCAATCCCCAAATGGAGAAAGCATATGATGCCGGCGTGAACAGCACCGGAATGCCGGCTGACACTTCACCAGTCGTCTGCCCGTTGATGGGCAGGGCATTTGCCAAGTAATTAACCGCGATGACAAGAATGTACCCAATAACATTAATAAGGGCTAAAACTGAAAAACGCTTCATGATGATCTCCTCCCTTTCCCCTCTAGTTTATTTTGCTTGTCTTTTTTTAATACCCTTTTAAATGAAGCATAAAAAAATTTGAGCACATCAACAAGAAATGCGGAACCCGCCAGGTTAGCGCAGGCAGACAGATAAGGATCCGACAGATAAGGCGCTTTTTGCCTTTACTGGCGGAGCCGTTCTGGCCGAGGAGTTAGGCGGTGGAGCTGGACACCACAAAAAGCGGAACCGCCTGCCTGGACAGAGTCTGCGAGTTCAATCACCATTTTTTGCGAATTGAACCTGCATTTATGCGAGTTGGACCAAGATTTCCGCGAATAGGGCTAGCAATGCGTATTTTAAATGGGGGCAATTCGAGAACCGGACAATTACTTGCTGAAATGCTCCTTTTACTAGCCGGAATGAAATAAATACTTGCCGTTTCAAATGGAATTCTATCTTTTTTCCAGTTCCCTCCTAAAAAAACGCAGGAACCCGTGATCCCTGCGAAAATCTCCATTATTTAGTTTTATAAAAGAAGCGTGAAAGCCCAATACCAACCGTTCCCAATGCTATAAACAAAATAGCCCGCAGGACAATCGAGAGGGAAACAAGATCGAGGAGAACGAGCTTGGATAACGTGAGAAAAAGCAGGCCGATTCCTAAAATCCGAACCTTCCGATGATTTTTCATGACGCCATAGACGACACAGACGACAGAATATAATGCCCAGATTCCTGTAACAGACATCATTCTGATTTCAAATGACATATTGGAAGCAGCTGCGAGAACGAGCATGGTCGCGAAAATAAACGTCGTAATCACGAGTCCGGCAAACAAGACGGTATTCAGAAACCGGACATCACTTTCCTTGAATTCAAGTCTGTATTTTCGAAGCATAAGCTTCAATGCGATCAGTGATGCAACAATACTCATCCAAACGGCTGTTTCATAGGACCATACATGTTCAATCACCTTAGTGCAGCTCGCTAAAAGACCAATTACATAGACAATCAAACCAATATATCTTTGAATGTTCCCTTTCACTGCGAAACCCACATATAACGCAACAAGTCCATGCAGCAGAAGCAAAAGACTAATTTGTTCTTCACCTGTTACTTCTACTATAAAGATGCCTGCAGCATAGGTAGCGATCGGAGCAAAAATATCCAGCTTCTCTGTCTCCGTTTTTTTCAAGAAAAGCCAGACGGCAACCGCTGCATACACACCAAACGAAGCGCCTAGAAATCCGAGATATACGGTCTCATCCGCAAGAGCCTGAAACCAAAAATGCGTGAGGACAAAGCTGATCAGCACCAATGTTTTTTGCTGCAGCTGATAAAGCGATTGGATAAAGTAAGTCATCATAAGCCCCGCATGCTGAAAAAGAATCGCAGTTAAGATAAGGGTACTGTTCTCTAAAGGAGCAAAAGCAGCAAACACAAACAGCGCTGCGTGAAGCAGGAAAAAGGAAGAAAAGTATAGAACAATGTATTTTTTCTTCATTGCATACACCAAAAGCCCTGCGTAAAACAAAAATTCATAAGCGACAAATAAAAGGGCATTGTTTGATTCACTTTCCACTAAAAACGGCACTAAAAATCCGGCAATCCCCGCTAAAACGGCAACTGGCTGGGAACGGTGCCTGTGAGAAAGAAACATGCCGGCACTTACCCAAATCACATTCAAAACAAAAGCAAGCGCTGAAGGTATCAGCCCATATAAAACATTTGCCGAAAATGTGGATAAGATGAAAATCACAATCGCTCCGCCAAGCAGAACTTGCCCAAGCGCCGCCCTTCCCTTCTTAATCTGCCATTCACCGCCTGCAATCAGAGCAGCAGAACACAAATAGCCAAGAATGCATTTCACTGCATCTGTAATAAAACCTTCATCTGATGCGGCCTTAAACGCCCATAATACCCCAAGCAGCAAGACCAGAATAAATACTCGAGGAAGCCAGACTTGTCCAATCACGCGCTCCCAGTCAACCGGTTCTGCCTTTATTTTTGCGGCAGCCGGCTTTTTTTCAGTATGAACCGGCTCTTGTGCCTGATAGACAGTTTTCGCGGCACGGGGTTCTCCTTTTATGTGATTCAGTTCAGCTCGAAGTTCACTTACTTCTTGCTGCAAATGCCTCATTTGCATTTCCATTTCATTTATTTTTCTTTCTAAATTCATACGTCACCTCTGCCCTCTTTCTAAACTTCATTATATGGCAAAAAATAGGGAATGAATAGCTCTTTGATTTTCCTATTTTTATCATCGAATGTCACTTTTTATCATATACCTTAATCATTACGAAAAAAGGAGACGGTAAAGTGAAAGGACAAGTTCGGCTGCTTCCTCATAAATACGGACCGATTGTGAAAAATGTTAAAGCTAATTCTGAAGGTGTCGCCGTGATTCAGGCTCCAAAGATTTGGGAACAAGGCATTAAAGGGAAAGGAATCACAATTGCAGTACTTGATACCGGATGTGATGTGAATCATCCTGACCTGCGGGGAAATATTGCCGGCGGGCGGAATTTCACCACTGACGATAACGGAAACCCTAACAGCCTGACAGATTACCACGGCCACGGCACACATGTATCAGGCACCATTGCGGCGACAAGGTATGTGGGAGTTGCGCCTCAGGCAAAGATTCTTGTAGTGAAAGTGCTTGCGGGAGAATCCGGCAGCGGAGAATATGCGTGGATAACAAACGGCATCTTATATGCCATTGAACAAAAAGTGGATGTAATCTCCATGTCGCTTGGGGGACCTTCGGATCACTCTGAGATGCGAAAAGCTGTCAAAAAAGCGGTTGCCAATCAAATTGCAGTCGTTTGCGCTGCAGGAAATGAAGGGGATAACGACAGCAGAACAGCCGAGTTTTCCTATCCGGGATCCTATAACGAAGTCATTTCGGTCGGATCAATCGGCTTCGGTAAAACTTCGTCGCCATTCTCAAACTCTAATAACGAAGTTGATCTCGTGGCACCTGGAGAAAAAATTGTCTCAACCATCCCCGGAGGAGAATATGCGGCATTCACCGGAACCTCGATGTCAACGCCGCATGTTGCAGGTGCTATCGCATTAATTAAACAGCTCGAACAACAGGAATTTGACCGCAAATTTACAGAGGCGGAAGTGTATGCGCAATTAATCAAGCGGACAATACCCCAGGGAAATCCAAAAACGCAGGAAGGCAATGGACTGCTTTATTTAACTGCACCGGATTTGCTGAGAGAAAGTGTTGAGGAGAACAGGCTGATTGAAGAATAAAGTGAAAGCCATCACCTGATTATCGTGATGGCTTTTTGTTTATCTCAGCTGAAAATCTCCAGACATAGACTTTTTATTCTTCCCTCTTTTTTAATTATTGGATTCAATAAAAACTGACTGCCGGACACCTCACACAAACTGATTATTCCTCCGAAACTTCTCCATCAGACCTCTCGCGTATGAATTGGCTTTTTCCATATTGCCTTGTTCCATGTAAAAATCAAACAACTTTAACCCGTAATGTTCGGTTGGAAGGACGTATCCCATTTCTTTGAAGTGTGGATAAGCCTCTGCCTCCAAGTATTCGTAATAGCCTTCAACATTCCCTTTTATGTTCAGGTGATGGAGGGTGAAGAAATGAAAGAAGGTTGGATTTTTTCCGTTTTCCGAAAGGCGAAGTCCTTTTTCAACTAAAGAAAGCAGTTCCTCTTTCGGGGTTTCCCCCTCTTTTGTCAGAGAGTTTATGTAACCTTCTAAAGAGCCCAGGAAATTGGGATCATGGTCTTCCCGGAAGCTGAGGGATTTTTTATAATATTCGCCTGCAGATTTGAATTGCCCCTTCCGAAGCTGTGAGTATGCGTAATTGTGATGAAGCAGGGCACGCTGGTGCTCCAGTCCGTAGTCTTCTGCCATGTCGATTAATCGTTCATATTCTCTGTTATCAAAGCCTGTATCCTCCGATTGTTCGAGCTGAATGAGCATAAGCATCTCTGATTCAATCATTCTTGAAAAACTGCGTTTCTCCATAAAGTACTGCAAGGCCTTATTGGCATAGAAGTAGGCTAATACATTGGAATGGATTGAATGATAGGCTACAGCTAAATCGTAAAAATACTCTGGGTTTGCGTAATCGGATAACCTGATTTCCTTCAGCAGAGAGATTGCCTTGAAGTTATCATGGTTCTCCCTCATGTAATAGATTCCTTTAATATGCATGAACATGCTGTGTTCATATGGAGATAATTCGGTCCATGTATCCATTTCATCTATTAATTTTTTTGCCTGGAGAAAGTCTGAGTCTGACAAGTAATACCTTGTAAGGATGAGTGTATAAGTTCGGTGAAAATCCTGTATCCGCAATAAGTGGATGCCATCCAGCTGTTTTTTAATTCCATCAGATTTTGTTTGGATTTTTTTAATGATGGACTCATGCCATTCTTTAAGGAGCGCTTCAATTCTATGATAGTTTTCAATTTCATTTTTCATAGTAATCCCCAGTCTCTCAGATAACAATTGAATGGTTTCTTTTGAGACCTCAGTAAGCCCTCGTTCTATTTTACTAATATGAGTAGCTGAACAAATCGCTTCTCCTAAATCTTTTTGTTTGATTTGCTTAAACTCTCGGTAAAATTTGATGATTTTCCCCTCTAGCATCCAGATACCCCCAATTGCAATTGCTGCAGTTATAATTCTCCCTATTATAACCCCAATTAGAAAGGCTGTGATGGCTCCTTTTTCTTGTTTTTTCTCAAAAAAGAGGCCTTTTGAATCGGTATTAAAGATGCATTTAGGTAAAAAGACTAGCATAAAAACCCCAATAGCCTCCCTTAACAAAGAAGACTAGAATTTAAATAGTACTACTATTTAGAATCGTTTTTCTATTTTTATCAGGAAGAGGTTAGAGATTATGAAAGTAAAATCCATTGGAAAAAAGGTTGCCGTGCTTGCCCTTTCGGCCGGACTGCTCACATCCCCTTTTAACACATACTCTGCACCTGTTAAGGCAGAGGCTTGGAAAGCGGAGGACATTCTGTCTACTTTAACAGCAGAGCAAAGATTGGCTTTAAAACAGCTGGAGCTGAACGATCAGACCGGTCTTCAGGGATTTCAGCCGGCTGAACTGTTAACGGATGAAGAAGTCTCCGTCATTGTTCAGTTCCATTCAAAGCCAAGCAAAGTCGCAGTCTTAGAGGCCGAAGTAAAAGGGAAAAAGCTGACGAAAGAAAACGCACAGGCACAGATTGAAAAAGAACACAAAACGTTTAAGGACGACGTACAGAAGCATATCTCCCCGGTAAATGGAAAGAAAGCTTCGCCTAAAATTACCCGTACTTATAAAACGGCGTTCAACGGAGTCGCCATGAAGCTTCCTGCAAGTCAGGTGGAAGAACTGACAAAATCAGCGGCAGTGAAAGCTGTTTTTAAAAATCAAACATATACAGTTGATCCTATTCAAAATGATCTTCCTCAAGACGTGGAAAGAGAGATTACGACTTCAGTAGAAAGTCTTCCATTCTTAAAGGTTGATAAGCTTCATGACGAAGGCATCACAGGCGAAGGCATTAAAGTTGGAGTTCTTGATACAGGGATCGATTACAATCACCCTGATTTAAAAGATGCCTACAAAGGCGGGTATGATTTTGTAGACAATGATGCTGATCCAATGGAAGCCACGTATGAAGACTGGAAGAATTCCAAACAGCCGGAATTCCAAGGCAGCAGCTCCTACTATACCTCACATGGCACGCATGTTTCAGGAACGATCGCCGGACAAAATGCAAATGACAGTGAGGTATCTGTAAAAGGAGTAGCTCCTGATTCAGACCTCTATTCCTACCGGGTGCTGGGTCCATACGGAAGCGGGACAACTGAGGCCGTTCTTGCGGGGATTGATCAAGCTGTACAGGATGGCATGGATGTAATCAATCTATCTTTGGGTGCACCTGTAAATGACCCTTACTATCCGACAAGCACAGCCATTAACTATGCAGTTCTTAATGGTGTGACAGCGGTCGTATCTGCAGGCAACAACGGTCCAAATGATTTTACCCTCGGCTCACCAGGGACAGCTGCACTAGCTTTAACAGTTGGCGCAAGCGATGTCCCTGTTTCTCAAACCCTTTTCACAGGAAAAACGGCTGATGGGTGGACTTCAGAGATTGTAAGCATGGCAAGAGGTTTTGCAGATCAGTTTACGAGTTTAGAAGGTGCATCTCTTGAGTTAGCGGATGTGGGACTTGGAGGTGCGCAAGATTACAAGAATAAGAATGTTCAGGGGAAAATTGCATTTGTACAGCGCGGCGGAGCCACTTTGAATGACAAAGTGAAACTGGCGAAACTAAATGGCGCAAAAGCTGTCATTATGTACAACAATGCTGATGGCCATGTTGGCTTTAACCTAGGAGAATCAACAGATTTCGTACCGGCTTTTTCCATGACAAAAGCTGATGGAGAAAAACTTAAAGCTGCAATCACAGCCGGAAACACGGCCTATACGTTCACTAATTTAAAAGAAACTTATACAAAAGGCGATATGCTGGCAGACTTCAGCTCCAGAGGCCCAGTTACGAAAAACTATGAAATGAAGCCTGAAATAGTGGCTCCTGGAGTGAGCGTGCTCTCAACCTACCCTGCTTATAAAGAGAATCCGGACGAATACAAATACGCCTATGCAAGACTTTCCGGAACGTCCATGGCGTCTCCGTTTACTGCAGGAGCTGCAGCGCTTCTTTTAGGGGAAAACCCGGATTTAGAGCCGGCTGAAATTAAGACCATCTTAATGAATTCTGCTGATCCGCTCTCTGAAAATTACAGCGTATTTGAAGTTGGCGCCGGAAGAATTGATCCATACCAGGCCCTGCACGGTCAGACGAAAATTCAGGTAAATGATGAAACGCTTCTTCCTGAAGGAGAAGATTTAGTAACGATTAAGAATCAAACTGGCGGTCTGAGCTTTGATAATCAAGTCGTGATGGAAGGCGAATCGGTTCGCGTAAAGAAGAGCTTGGACATCACACTTGGCAGCGAAAAGAAAAAGACATTTGACGTTCAAATGACAGAAAACGTTCAGGCTAAAACGAATAGTCTTAAAGAAAACGGTGTAACCGTCCATGCAGACAAAGAGATCTCTGTTACTAAAAAGAAAAAAGTCAACATAACTCTGACAATGCCTAAAACAGCGAAAGAAGGGATTTATGAAGGCTACCTTCTACTTACAAATAAGAACGACAAAAATGAATCGTACCGTGTACCGTTCAGTGTAAAAAAATCGGAAGAAGGGTTTAACAATCTTGATTTGCTGACTCCATCCATTACAACGCCGTTTTTCAATCACGCCTATGATGGCTACCGGACCTCAACCGCTATGGTCCAGTTCAGTACAAGCTCTCCTATCGATTCGATGGATATTATTTTACAGGATGCAAAAACGGGAACTGATTTAGGATTGATTGGAACACTTGATATGACAGCAGCGCTCGATGATACATCTTACTTTTTAAATGCATTCAATGGCACGTATTATGCTTTTACCGGCGATAAGAAACAGCCGGTATCAGAAGAGTTTTCCATCGCTCAGCCTGGCCACTATAAAATGAAGTTCGTCTATACCCTGCCATCAGGCAAATCGAAAACCATTGATCACGATCTGTTCATCGATATCGATGCGCCATCAGTCAAAAGCTCTCTAGACGGTGATTCACCTTTCATTGAATATCAACCAGGACAGGCAACATATCCTTTTGAACTTGAGATTACAGATGAAAATGTGCAAAACATGCAAAATGCAGGCATAGACATAGATCAATCGTCGAACTTTATGGTATACACATACGGCTTCCCTTTTCCTAAAGGTCCTGTTTATATGGATTCTAAAGGAAAGCTTGTGGACGAAGTTGCCATGGACGAAAATGCAAAATCCCTTTCATTTAATGTCATTGGCTATGACAAAGCCGGAAACCAGGCGAAATGGAAAGAGTATTTCTTCGTGAAAGAAGGTACGCCAAATACCTATGCCAAACACAAAACCGAGGTTGCCCGGTCAGGAGACATCTTAACAGCCTCCCTTGTCCTTGATAACCTTGAAGGTGTGAAAGAAGCCGTTTGGACATTTGGCAAGAAGAATACAATTAAGCATGTGGATCTTCTTGAGGCAAACTTAACGGATGAATTATCTGGAAAAGCAACTTTGGATGTCAGCGGCGATCAAGTCAAAGTAACCTTCAATGAAGAAATGAAATTTGATCAAAAATCCATTGTAGATGTAAAAGTAAAAGTTCAGGATGAAATCTTTTATCCAATTGGCTACATTGATCCGACCGCAAAAATCATTGATGCTGATAATAAAACGGCCGAATTATTGCATGGCGGCAGCCGTTTCAATTTAAAACCTTCTTTTAATCGTGTTCAGGGATATCTTTCTCCAGAAGGATATTATGTTGACAACGGATCAGGCGGTTTTACCGGGAACAGAGACTGGTCAAAAGTCGGCGCTTCTGTCAAATTGACCAATTCATCAGGAGACGTTTTTGATGCATCAAACTTATTCGATGGCAACGCACGTTTCACAATGGAAAAACTTCCATTAAGCAAAGATCCATATACATTTGAAGTAAAGGTTCCTGGACACTTTATGACTGTAAGCAAAGAACTGATCGGTTTTGAATACAAAGGAGTTCTTTACGGAAAATCTGCTTCTGTACACTCAGAACTCACTGCGGGCGATGTAAACCAGGATAACGTGATTGATGTACTTGATGCCATTGCCATTCAGGAAGCATGGAACACAAATAACCGCGCAGCAGATATTGATTTCAACGGAACAGTAGATTCAAAAGATATCAGCTATGTTAAAAAGAATTACCTTCTTCAAAACAAAGATGTCGAAAACGCTCCAGCACCAACGAAAACAAAAGATGGCAAAACACTTGAATCCATTTTGAAAGAACTTGGGGTAAATTAAGAAATCATGAAAACGCTTAGGAACGTCCTAAGCGTTTTTTTGCATACTTTACCTTTTCTTTTTTATGAAACTCGTTAAATAATAGACCTGCATGATAAGACGCACAACAATCACTGTACCAAATGTAAAAATAGCGTCTTCAGAAGGATCTCCCCTGCCAATAATTTTAGAACCGAAAAGCAGAAAAATGAGACTGCTTGCCATTTAAGTCAGAATGAAAATACTTATATACCTTCCCATATACAGCTCCCCCTGTTTATTATTCCGTAATTTCCTGCAAACATAAAAAACCCCCAGGCTTCCCAAGGGATTCTCATTGATCTATTTCGTTAATAGCTGCAAAATCATCTCTGCATCCTTTTCTTCCACGTTCATTTCATCAGCAAGCTTTGCAGGATTTTCGGCGAGCGCAGGACTTTTTTTGAGAGCAGCAAGCGCCTGATAGCAAAGGCTGATCGGCGTTTTTTCAATGCGGGTGCTGATAATTCTGCATACTCCGCTCTTTTTAGTCTTAATGGCCCCGAACTGCTCGAGCTGAACGAGCTTTTGCATGGCGGAGCGTTTTGAAACGCCAAGTTCATCTGAAAGTTCGCTGATTTGATAATTCACATTACCATCCGCATCTCGTTTGACAAGCAAATAGCCTAATAGTTTTGAATAGATTCTTGAAAGATTTACTAATGCTCTGTCATTTATGTTCATATACCTGCCACCTAATCCAATCTGTTACAAATAAGTATACATATTGTCTTAGTGCGAATGTTTCATATCATCGTTTTGTAATATAGTTTTCATTGTTCTGTTATAAATTTGTGAGTTTTTAGGAGAAAAAAGAACGGTAATTGAAGCCAACGACCTAAAAAGCGCAGAAATTTCAGTAAAATCTGAAATTAATGATTGAAGAAACGTAAAGTTGAGTTATAATTTAATGAATAAAAGCATAAAAGCGTAAAAGCACAATCAATAATAGGGGGCATTACAATGAACTGGAAATCAAAGCTTGGCATGAGTGCTGCAATCTCAGCAATGTTAATCTCAGCGGGATGCGGAAGCAAAGATACGGCGGGCAGTGCAGGAAGTGAAAAGACTTATCAAGTCGGGGTTACTCAAATTGTTGAGCATCCTTCTCTGGATGCTGCATTGGAAGGATTTAAAAAAGCGCTTGATGAAAAAGGACTGAAGGTTGATTATGATGTCCAGATTGCAGGCGGAGATCAAAACAACAGTCAGACGATCGCAAGCAATTTTGTCGGAGATGACGTTGACCTTATTTTCGCAAACTCAACGCCAAGTGCTCTAAGCGCACTGAATGCAACAAAAGATATACCAATCGTCTTTACATCCGTAACGGACCCAATTGGAGCTGGACTGGTTAAAAGCTTTGAGGAGCCTGGAGCAAATATCACCGGGACAACCGATACTCATCCAGATGCGATTCCAAGCACAGTCAAATTTATCGATGAAAACGTCGAAGGCAATAAAATCGGGATGATTTACAATTCAGGAGAACAAAATTCAGCAGCTCAAATTGATCTTGTTAAAAAAGCGATTAAAGATACTGATTTAGAAATCGTTGAGTCATCTGTTTCCACTTCTGCAGAAGTCAAACAAGCGGCTGAAGCACTTGTCGGAAAAGTGGATTCCTTCTATATCATTACTGACAATACGGTCGTTTCGGCATTAGAATCTGTTATTTCTGTTGCAGGCGATGAAGATATTCCCCTGTTTGTCGGAGAGCTTGATTCAGTAGCACGCGGAGGATTTGCCGCTTATGGATTTGATTACAGCGACATCGGCTATGAAGCCGGATTAAAAGCAGCCGAAATTTTAACCGGCGATAAAGAAGCAAACGAAATACCGGTTGATTTCCCGCAAAAACTTAAACTTCAAATCAGCAAAAAAGCAGCTGAAGCAATGAATGTTGAAATTAAAGAAGATTGGGAAGATGCAGAGATTATCGACTAAGGAGGACCCATCATGTTTACTGCTCTTTTCTCGTCCGTTGAATCCGGACTGATCTATGCCATTATGGCGCTCGGTGTTTATCTTTCATTTCGAATATTGGATTTTCCAGACTTAACGGTGGACGGAAGCTTTGTAACCGGAGCTGCCGTCTGTGCAGCAATGATCGTAAACGGCATAAATCCTTTCATTGCAACGCTCGCAGCCCTGCTTGCAGGGTTTGCGGCAGGCTGTCTGACAGGTATCCTTCATACAAAAGGAAACATCAATCCGCTGCTGGCCGGTATTTTAATGATGATTGCCCTCTATTCTATCAACTTGCGGATCATGGGGCAGTCAAATGTCCCTCTTCTTCAAGAAAGCACGGTCTTTACCGCTTTGCTTGACGGCTGGAATAGCCTGGGGATTGACTCTTTTATGCAATCATTCTTTCTTTCTATCGGTCTTGAAAACTTTATTCCAAAAACGTGGTCAATTCTGATCGCGATGCTGATCCTTATCGTCTTCATTAAGTTTGTCTTGGATTATTTCCTGAAAACAGAAGTCGGCATCGCCATTCGTGCATGCGGCGATAATGAAAAGATGATCGCAAGCTTTTCAGCAAATACAGATATGATGAAAATTATCGGTCTTGGCTTATCAAATGCGCTTGTCGCTTTTTCAGGAGCATTCATTGCCCAGTATTCAGGATTCAGCGATGTCGGCATGGGAATCGGGATGATCATTATCGGTCTTGCTTCCGTGATTATCGGAGAAGCACTTGTTGGGACGAAAACGATTATCCGGGCAACACTCGCGGTCATTATCGGAGCGATTATCTACAGGATGATCATTGCACTTGCTCTCAGAGCTGATTTTCTTGAAACAGGCGACATGAAAATGATTACCGCAGCCATTGTCATTGCAGCTCTGGTCGTTCCGCAGCTGCTCGCTAAGCGGAGGCGCAAAAAAAGCCTGCATCAAAAGAGAGGTGTCAAAATTGCTTGAATTGAAGCAAATACAAAAAGTATTTAATGAAGGCTCGCCTGATGAAAAAAAGGCTTTAAACGGCCTATTTCTTTCTCTTCATAAAGGTGACTTTGTCACTGTCATCGGAAGCAACGGTGCAGGAAAATCGACTCTTTTGAACGTCATTTCAGGCAGAATGTTTCCTGATGAAGGAGATGTATCCATAAACGGTAAAAACGTCAGCTTCGTCCGCGAACATAAACGTGCGAAGTATATCGGGCGTGTGTTTCAGGATCCCATGGCCGGAACTTCCCCTGCTTTGACCATTGAAGAAAACCTGGCCATTGCATACTCACGCGTGAAAAAACGATCATTGCGCCCCGGTGTTACAGCTAAACGGAGAGAATATTTTAAAGAACAGCTTGCCTCCCTTGGTCTGCGGCTTGAAGACAGGCTATCCGCAAAAGTGGGGCTTCTGTCCGGCGGAGAAAGGCAGGCCCTCTCCCTCCTGATGGCGACGTTTACTGATCCTGATATCCTTCTGCTGGATGAGCATACAGCTGCCCTTGATCCGCAACGTGCCGAACTGATCACACAGCTTACAAAAAAGCTGGTTACAAACGGCAGCCTGACTACTTTGATGATTACTCACAATATGCAGCAGGCAGTTGATCTTGGCAATCGTCTGATCATGATGGACGGCGGCCGCATCATCTTTGAAGCAGAAGGCGAACAGAAGAAAAAGCTGACCGTAGCAGCACTCTTAAATGAGTTTTCGAAAATTAAAGGAAATGGATCACTTTCAGATAAAGTGATGCTGAGCTAGAAAGCGGAACCTGCTCCTCAGCACCGAAAGACAAATAACTATTCCCCCTAACGATTTTTAGGGGGAATTTGTTATGGCCGAGGAGTTGGGCGGTGGAGCTGGACACCACGAAAAGCGGAACCTCCCGCCATCACCTTATCCTTTCCTATCATAGTAAATTTCAGGATTAGCTTTCCTTCTTTAGTGGTAAATGCTTACTAAATACACTAAAGGAGATGGACGAACATGGAACAAGAAAAACGCACCTATTTTGTTGATATTGCGAGCGGAGAAATCCTTGAAAACCCGGTTGAATCCAGTCCAAGCTTTAAAATTTTTGCCAATCAATCCGAGCTGAATGAATTGAAATCGTACTACAGCGATAACAGCGCAGCGGATTTTCAAACGTTCCAGCGCGCACAGGTTCCATTTCGCGAATATCACCATGACGCAGAAAATAAAGAGTATGATGATTCCATGAGAAAAATTTATGCCATGATCTACATGCTTGGAGACGCAGAGGCAAGACGCCATATTGAAGAGAACGGTATATTAAAAGACAATCATTCCAACAACCCGGATGAAGTGGAAAATTTCAAATAGGCAAAAGGTCCATTGCTCCCAGGCAATGGACCTTTTCATTGTTCAGCTGATCGCTTCAAGCTGTTCATATAACCATTCGATCTGCTTTTCTTTTTCTTCCTTCAATCTGTTCAGCTCCATCAGCTGCTCAAGATTGGTCAGCGAAATCATCTTTTCTTCAAGACGGAACAATTCGGTTTCATACTGTTCAATCTGCCTTTCAATTTCTGATGGTGCTGCCGCCTTCTTCACTGCGTTTGATTTTTTCGATTCAGGTTTTGAGACAATTTTCACAGGCACTTCCTTTTCATCCAAAAGACCTCTCATCTTTTCCCTGGCCCATGAGTAATTTCCGTCAAATGCATGCAGCTTTTTGTCATACAGCCAGAATGTTTTGGTGAAAAGTTTATTGAGAAAGTATCTGTCATGGGAAACAGCCAGGATGGTGCCCTCAAATTGTTCAATCGCTTCCTCGAGCACTTCCCTTGAATCAATATCCAAATGATTGGTCGGTTCATCCAAAATGAGAAAATTAAGATCCTTCTGCATCAGCTTAGCAAGCTGAATCCTCATTCTCTCTCCCCCGCTCGTATTTTTCATTTTTTTAAACACCGCAGGCCCGTAAAATAAGAATTTCGCTAAAATATGACGGGCGTCATCTTCTGCCACAGACAAATCTTCTCTGAAATAATCAATGATTGTGACCTCTGAATCTGGAAGAGAAAGCTGCTGTGAGAGATAGCCGATTTTCACACTGCTGCCGATCCTTACTCCTGCATCATCAGGTTCATGCTCTCCCATGACAAGCTTCAGCAGCGTTGACTTGCCCGAACCGTTTTCCCCGACAATTGCCGCCCTTTCCTTATAGGTAAGCTGCAGGCTGACATTTCCAAACAACTGTCTATTTCCAAAGGTTTTTGTTACATTTTCAAAGGTCAGCACTTTTTTACCGCTCCGGTCCGATCCGTCAAAATGAAGATCCATTTTCCTGTGGTTTAAAATCGGCTTTTTTACTTTCTCCATTCTCTCAAGTGCACGCTCCATATTCCTTGCACGTTTATGAAGCCCCTCATTCGGAGGATTTGCCTGATTAGCCCATTCTCTAAGCCTTTTAATGGCTTCCCGCATTTTTTTTATCTTTTTCTGCTGATCCTGGTAAGCCTGAAATTCGGCCATCAGTCTCTTCTGTTTTTCCGCAATAAACCCGGAATAATTGTGATGGTAGACTGTGACCTCCCCCTCTTCTAAGTCGATGATTTTTGCAGCCACTTCATCTAAAAAGGTGCGGTCATGGGAAATGACAACAACCGTCCCCTTATATTCTTTTAAAAAGCCTTCAAGCCATTCTACAGCCGCGATATCAAGGTGATTAGTCGGCTCATCCAGCAATAGGATCTGTGGTGCCTGAAGCAGCATCAAACCAAGGGAAACCTTTGTTTTCTCTCCGCCGCTGATGTGGTCGAAATCAGAGTTCAGAAGCGGCTGCAGCTGCAATCCATTTGCTACGGCGCTGATTTTAGCATCCATCTCATATCCGCCCAGATTTTCATACTTTTCCTGGCAAACGCCATATCGTGCAATGGCTTTTTCCAATTTGTCGGAATCCTCTGTATCAGACATTTCCTTTTCCAGCTGTGCAAGCTCGTTCGATAGTTGATGCAGTTCGGCAAACGCCTGTCTCAGAACCTCGTCAACCGTTGTTCCTGCAGGGAACATCGGAATTTGGGCAAGATATCCGACCTTCATTCCTTTTCTGATTGAAATCGTTCCTGCGTCAGGCTGCTCAATTCCTGACAAACATTTAAACAAAGTTGTTTTTCCCGTTCCATTTCGCCCCACAAATCCGATTTTTTCATTTTCATTAATTTCGAAGGATAAATTTTCAAAAATAAGCTGGCTTCCATATGATTTAGCTAATTGGTGTACTGAACAGATTGTCATTTGTAACATCTCCCCTTAAAAAAATAAAAAAGACCAGAAAGAAGCAGTTTCCTGCTTATCCTGGTCAATCGAAAAGCGGAACCGCCTTGCTCAGCTCCGAAAGGCAGATAAAGATCCGAAAGAAAAGTCCTTTGACTTTTTTTGCGGAGCCGTTCTGATTAAGGAGTTAGGCGGCGGTGCAGCTAGACAATGTTGACATAAAAAACGGAGAGCCAATAAGCTCTCCGCATCATTTTAGTTTAATGGATAAGAGAATCTTCTTAACGTTTGATTGTGACTATGCAATTAGTAAAAAAGGGCATACGTATCCCGTTGATTACAATTGCATGAAAAATTGCACGACATAAATAAAGGTATGACAACTCTTTACCGTGCGACACTTTCAAACTCATCATCTCTTATCCACCTCCGTTCCTGTAGTTATTTCTAGTATAACCGATGACTGTCAAAATTATCAATTAATTATTTCACATACATTCATTTGAATTTTATGGAAAACATAAAACGTGTAAAGGTAACGTTTACTTTAGTTAAATACTGGATAACTATTAAATAAAGGAGGGATTCATTTGAAGAATCAAAACTCAAAATTGCCTCAGTTTCCAGAGCCTTATTGGAGAGATACCGCCAAACTGCCGTCTTATCAGAAGCTCTCCAAGCATTTAAATGTGGATGTGGCCATTGTCGGAGGCGGAATAACCGGGATTACTTCTGCCTACTTACTTGCAAAAGAGGGAAAGTCGGTGGCATTGCTCGATTCAGATGTATTAATAAATGGAACAACCGGCCATACAACTGCAAAAATAACGGTGCAGCACGACATCATTTATGATGAACTTATTCAGCACTTTGGCGCTGACGAAGCAAAGCATTACTACGAAGCTAATAAAAGCGGCCTTGACTTTATTCGAAAAACGGTTGAAGAAAAGAAGATTGACTGCGGGTTCTCAGACGAAGACGCCATTCTTTATGCCGTTTCAGATGACGCTCTGAAAAAACTGCATAAAGAAAAAGAAGCCTATGATACTCTTGGCATTCCTTATGAATACACAAATTCAATTCCGCTTGAGATTGAAGTCCAGGGCGCGCTGATCGTAAAAAATCAAGCTCAATTTCATCCTTTAAAATACTTACATACCCTGCTTCAGGAAATGTCCCAGTCTGGTGTTCAAATTTTTGAAAACACCGCGATTATCGATGTAAAAGGAACAGAAGATGAACCGAAACTGATTACAAATGAAGGGTTTGAAGTCACCTGTCAGCACGTCATTGCTGCATCGCATTTTCCTTTTTTTGATGGGAATGGATTTTATTTTGCGAGAATGTATGCAGAGCGTTCGTACGTACTGAGTGCTAAAACGGACAAGCCCTATCCGGGAGGCATGTATTTAAGTGTGGATGAACCTAAACGGTCTCTTCGTTCAGCTGGAAGCGGAGAAGAACAACTTGTCATCATCGGCGGAGAAGGTCATAAAGCCGGACAAGTAAAAGATACACATAAGCTTTATGAAAAGCTTGAAACGTTCGGTGAAGAAGTTTTCGGCTTAAGTGACATCACACATAGATGGTCGGCACAGGATTTATACACTCTGGATAAGGTGCCGTACATCGGAAACCTTACATCAAGCCACAAGAACATGTATACAGCAACTGGCTTTCATAAATGGGGCATGACAAACGGAACCTTTGCAGCCCTTATGCTGAGAGACCTGATTGTCAAAAAAGAATCCCGCTACCTTGATCTCTTTACACCTTCCCGCTTTCAATCCGATCCGAGTGTAAAAGAGTTTCTGAAGCAAAATGCGGACGTAGCCAAACATTTAATCTCAGGCAAGCTAAAGCGTCCGTCCAAAAAGCCTGAAGATCTAAAAACAAACGAAGGCTGTGCCGTCATGTTTCAGGGTAAAAAGGCTGGTGCCTATAAAGATGAGCATGGCGTCCTTCACCTCGTTGATACGACCTGCACTCACTTAGGCTGCGAAACAGAGTGGAACAGCGGCGATAGGACGTGGGATTGTCCATGTCACGGCTCAAGGTTTTCTTACAGCGGAGAAGTGATTGAGGGTCCTGCAGATAAGCCTCTGAAAGTGCTTGATGCTGGATCTGAATAGTATTAATCATTCTCAAAAATGAAGCAGACAGGATAAACAAATGTTTTTCCTGCCTGCTTTTTTCTGTGAAAATAATTAGTGGCGGGAGGCCACAGTAATGTTACCGCTTTTAAAAATTCAAAGCATAAAAAATGGCATCAGGCGCCTTAGTGATGCCACTTTTATCGGCTCAATGCATCAAAAGTAGCGGCACTTGCCTTAGTGATGCCACTTTTAACCGTTCAATGCATTAAAAGCGGCGCCACTCGCCTTAGTGATGCCACTTTAATCGACCCAATGCATCAGAAGTGGCGCCACTTGCCTTAGTGATGCCACTTTTAACGGTTCAATGCATCAGAAGTGGCGGCAGTCACCTCAGTGCTGCCACTTTTAACCGTTCAATGCATCAAAAGTGGCTTCAATCACCTTAGCGCTGGCACTATTGATGAGGCAAGGTCCTAAAATAAGGGCTGCTCTTACACCTTTTTAACAAATTCTGATTTCAGCTGCATCGCACCAAAACCGTCGATTTTGCAGTCGATATCATGATCTCCATCTACCAAACGGATACTTTTTACTTTTGTCCCTATTTTGATGACAGATGAGCTTCCTTTTACTTTAAGGTCTTTGATGACGGTAACAGAATCCCCATCGTTTAAGACATTACCGTTCGCATCTTTAACAACCTTTTGTTCTTCTTGGTTTTCAGCTTCCGCTTCAGCCGTCCACTCATGAGCACATTCCGGGCAGACAAATAGACTTCCGTCTTCATACGTATAAGCGGATTGGCACTTTGGGCAATTTGGCAATTCGTGCATGTGATTCCCTCCAATTTTTTTTGCATAAAAAAAGGACTCCCGGCATGGGAGTCCTTTCGTTCAATTACTTTTGAACGTTAGCAGCTTGTGGTCCACGAGCGCCTTCAACGATTTCGAAAGTAACTTCTTGACCTTCTTCTAAGCTTTTGAAGCCTTCGCCTTGAATAGCAGAGAAATGTACGAATACGTCTTCTTGACCTTCTGCTTCGATGAAACCGAAACCTTTTTCTGCGTTAAACCATTTAACTTTACCTTGTAACATGTGTGTATCCTCCTCGTGCGTTATCCGCACAATTGTATTACTATCCCTGCTCTAGATAATATTCTTCAAGACGAATGCCTTTTTAATCATATTACGAACAAAAATAATTACTCTTAGTATAGCAAATTAGGCCTCTTCCCGCAACCGTTTCTCATATTTTTTTAGGCTCATATCCAATCTTTTCAGGTAACTTCGAAATGTGTCGCTTTTCTTACAATTTGGCAAACTGCTGTTCATTCAGTCTAGAAACATATTAAGATGGAAGTTCCAATTAAATTAAAGATGGCGGGTGTGGAACATTTTATATTACCGGACGCTTCGGAATCATGAACAGAAACCGTGGGTCACGTTTATCCACGGAGCCGGCGGCAGTTCTGCCATATGGTACAAACAAATACGCGAATTTAAAAACCATTTCAATATCCTGCTGATTGATCTGCGCGGGCATGGGAAATCAGAAAAAGGACTGTGGAAAAAGGGCGATGATTTCACTGAGATTGCACAGGAAGTCATTGACGTCCACGATCATCTTAACATCAGCTCTTCTCATTTTGTAGGCATTTCCCTCGGTACGATTGTGATTCAGTCGGTTGCAAGGCTGCGGCCTGGTCTCCTGTCTTCCATGCTGTTAGGCGGAGCGATCACTAAGCTGAATGCTTTTACCCGCATTTTGCTTATTCTCGGCAACCTCGGAAAGCGGATTTTACCCTATATTTGGCTGTATGCTTTCTTTGCCTGGATCATTATGCCTTACTCCAATCATAAAGAAGCGCGCTCGATGTTTATTTCCCAGGCACAAAAAATGTGTCAGAAGGAGTTCATTCACTGGTTCTCACTGACAAGATTTGTAAACCCTTACTTAATGGAGCTGCAAAAGGATTTTCATCAGATCCCGACTCTCTTTGTAATGGGTGATGAAGACCACTTATTTTTGTCTGCGGTTAAGGAAATTGAAGCTGCACATAAAGAAGTCAAAGCCATTTACATAAAAAATTCCGGCCACGTCTGCAATATCGATCAGCCTGAGCAATTTAATACAGCTGCGATTCAGTTTATAAAAGAAAATAATTCATTAAAGCTTGTTGTATAAAAAAACGATTGGACTTCAAATATAGTCCAATCGTTTTTTTTAACTTATTGTACCAGCAAATACAGAGCCTCTGCGGCACCTTTAGAATGACTGATTGCTCATATCGTACTGGAAAAATAATTTGCCCCGCGTTCTTCCCCTTACCTATTATCTCTAAGGAAAAAACGTTGTAACGCCAGTTTCAATTTCCCTTCAGCCTGTTCAATATAAGCTGCAGCTTGCTCTTGTGAAGATTGAGTAACAGTCATAAAGATCGCTTCTTTTAAATTGTAGTGAGTTTGATGCATGGCAGATTCAGCTGCTTCAGCTTCAATACCAGTCAAATCCATTAATATATTTTCAGCCCGTTTTTTCAGCTTCAAATTAATGAGCTTCATATCAACCATTTCATTTTGATAAACTTTTCCAAGCCGGATCATGACTGCAGTAGATATCATATTCAGCGCCATTTTCTGGGCAGTGCCAGCCTTCAGTCTTGTGGAACCTCTAATGACTTCAGGACCCGTTTTTAATTCAATTGCCACATCACTTATTTCGGAAACGTCTGTATTCTGATTGTTGCTGATTGAAATGGCGCATGCCCCTGCCTCTTTTGCACAAGACAGTCCGCTTATCACGAACGGTGTAGAACCGCTGGCAGTCAATCCGATCACACAATCAAAAGCGTTTAACTGGCAGGATTCGAGCTTATTTCGAATAACGCCTACATCATCTTCAGTCTCTTCAAGAGGCTGCCACATCGCTTCATTTCCGCCTGAAACAATGGCAGTCCATCTGCCGGTTTCTACTGAAAAGGTTGGACCAAGCTCTACAGCATCAAGCATGCCGACTCTGCCGCTGGTTCCCGCTCCAATAACATAGACTCTGCCGCCCTCATTCCATCGCTTCACGACTTCATCAACAGCTTTGGCAATTTGCGGCAGAGCTTCATTTACGGCCGCCGTAATCGCTTCATCTTCTTTGTGCATCATTTCCACAATTTGAAGGGAATCCATTTCATCAATAAGAGAAGTTCTCTCATTTCTCTCTTCGGTTGGTTTTCGCACCATTAAAATCGCTCCATATCAATCGTGAATTTATAGCGATCTGCGCGGTAGACAGACCTGACGACCTCAAGAGGTTTATTTGTATCGAGCGTGGTTCTCCGTTCAATCAGCAGTACTGGCGCCCCTTCAGCTACTTCGAGCATCTCAGCCTCTGTTTTTCTGGCAAAGGAGGCTTCAAGCACCTGTCTGCCGTGCTGGATTTTTAATCCTAGCTTATTTTCCACATAATCATAAATGGAGTTCACAGCTATTTCTTCTGTAAGACCATGTGCAAGCTCTTTTGAAATATAAAGCATTTCATAAGCCATAGGCAGCTGATCGGCAAATCTCACTCGTTTCAGCTCGAAAAGAGGAGCTCCTGCTTTAACCTCAAGCTTAGCTGCCAGATCAATACTTGCTTCAACCTCTTTAAAACTGATGACGCGGGTACTGGGTACAAGGCCCCTTGATCGCATATCTTCAGAAAAACTTGTTAACCCCTGAAGCGGCTGCTCAATTTTTTGATGGGCAACGAAGGTACCTTTTCCACGCTGCCGGTATAAATAACCATCATTCACCAGATTCGAAAGAGCCTGTCTCACCGTCATCCTGCTTATTCCATATTTTTCAGCGTATTCTCTTTCAGAAGGAATCATCTCACCTGGCATTAATTGCTGTTGTTGAATGGCTTCTTTTATTCCTTCTTCAAGCTGATAATAAATTGGGAGCGGAGAATTCTTTTGAATCATTTGGCAAACAGCTTCCTTTCATCTTGATGCAATTTTGATAATGCTTCTTGATCGGCAATGATGATTGTATCTGGGTGATTTATTAAAATCGTTGCCGGTATGGAGTTGGTTACATCTGAATGAAACAAATCATATAAAATAGATGATTTTTGTATGCCTGAAGCGAGAAGCAGTATTTTTTTACTTTTCATAATTGAAGCGATTCCCATTGTTACTGCATGAGTGGGTACATCTTCAATTGAGTCAAAGTAACGTGCATTTGCCTCTCGGGTAGACTGTTCCAAAGCGACTAAATGAGTATGTGATTCAAAAGAACTTCCAGGTTCGTTAAATCCAATGTGCCCATTTTGGCCGATGCCAAGCAGCTGAAGATCAATTCCGCCTAATTCCTCAATTTTAAGGTCATAAGTCTCGCATTCCGCTTTCATATCTTGTGCTTCTCCGTTTGGAAGAAAGGTTTGAGAAGAAGGAATATTCACTTCATCAAAAAAGTGTTTTTTCATATAAGCATGATAGCTGTTTTCATCTTGTTTTGATAAACCGGCATATTCATCAAGATTGAATGTATTAATATGCTGATAGGATGTTTTGTTTCGCTGATGATCGAGAATCAGCTGCTGATAAGTGCCAAGGACCGTGCCGCCAGTTGCCAAACCAAGCACTGAATCGGTTTTTGACTTGATTTGATCCAAAATGACCTCTGCTGCAAGCATACTCATTTCATGATAATCTTTTGCTTCAATTAGTTTCATTGTTCAACACTTCCTGTAAAAGAGATTTTGCCCCTGCAAAACGTCATCAGCACTTCGCAATTTTCATCAAGTACGACGATATCAGCATCTTTTCCGGTAGATAAACTTCCTTTGCGGTCATAAACGCCGATTTGTTTAGCTGGATTAACAGATGACATCTTCACAATCTCTTCAAGTGAGCAGCCTGTATAATCCATCATGTTTACTGCAGCATTTCTGAACGTTAAAATACTTCCTGCAAGAGTTCCATCAGCAAGCGTTGCTCTGTCCGCATCAACCGTTACTTCCTGCCCGCCAAGGTCGTATTTACCAGCCCCAAGACCTTTTGCTCTCATAGAATCAGTAATTAATATCGTTCCCTCACTGCCTTTTACTTTATAAGCAAACTTCACCATTTCAGGAGCAATGTGAATACCATCCACAATCATTTCTGTTTTCACTTCATCCATCATAAGAACAGTACCAGCTACGCCAGGTTCCCTATGGTGAATGCCTCTCATTCCATTGAAAAGATGTGTAGCGTGGTTCACGCCTCTTTCGATAGCCTTTTCAACTTCTGAATAGACAGCATCACTATGGCCAATTGAAGCCGTAATGCCGGCAGAGGTTAAATGTTGGGCAAGGTCATATCCATTCTTGCGTTCTGGTGCAAGTGTGACTAGCTTAATATGATTATTTGCTTCTTCCAGCCATTTATCAAAAAGGCTGCATGATGGTTCAATGATATTTCCCGGCGCCTGCGCACCTGCACGTTTAGGGTTCAGAAAAGGACCTTCTAAATGAATACCAAGCACTTCTGCTCCTTCATTATTTTCCCGTTCGATAAATTCAGCCGCATTTTTCAGGGCATCTGTAATTTGGCCACGATCTGCAGTCATTGTTGTTGCGAGATAACTCGTTGTCCCTTCTTTTGGAAGGGCTCTGCTCATGGTTAAAATCGCTTCTTTTGTCGCATCCATCACATCTGCACCATCTGCACCGTGGATATGAATGTCAATAAAACCTGGCAGAATGGAAGCATTGCCTCTAAGATCTATCACCGTATCATCAGCTTCAGGTTCCGGCATTTCAGCCAAGTCACCAGCTGCAATAATTTTATTTTTTTCAATCAGGATAAAACCGTTTTTGAAAACGACATCACCTGTATATAATTTTGCGTTAGTTAAATAGGTTTTCTGCATGGTTCCAGCTCCTTGCATCTATAATCAACCTTACTATAACATCCATCTAGCTAGTTGTCTATACCAGTATAATTCAATATAAAACTCCCTTCTATGATGATATCGTTCTGGCATCATAGAAGGGAATTTATGTTTATAGACTAAAACATAAAGCTTATGGAAAAAGGTCTAGATTTCAAATCATTTTCTGATTTTCTCTATTTCATCCGCAACAAATTGTACTTGTGTACCCACAATGACCTGAATGCTGTTTTTACCGACAATATTAATTCCCGGTACACCTGTGTCTTTAATCTTTTTTTGATCTACAGCATTCATATCTTTTACTTCAATTCTTAAACGAGTCACGCAGTTGTCAACAGACGTCACATTGGCGTCTCCGCCTAAGCCATCATAAATTTCAGCAGCCATTACTGCAAATTTTGACCCCTCAGCGTGAGATTGATTGCCTCTTGATGTATCTTCTTCAAGCATTTCATCCGAATCTGCTTCTCTTCCAGGAGTAGCAAGATTGAATTTTGTGATTAAGAATCGGAATAGCACATAATAAATGACTGCTACCACTAGACCTTGCAGAAGCAGCATATATGGCTGATTCGCTAACGGCAATCTTGAACTTAACACAAAGTCAACAAATCCTGCACTAAAACCAAATCCAGCTGTCCAATGGAAAAATGCTGCTACAGCTAATGAAAGACCTGTTAAGGCTGCATGAACCACATAAAGTGCTGGAGCTAAAAACATGAATGAGAACTCAAGCGGTTCTGTAACACCAGTAAAGAATGAAGCAAAACCTGCCGCTAACATGAGCGATGCAGCCTGTTTTTTTCTTTTCGTTTTTGCAGTATGATACATCGCTAATGCTGCTGCCGGTAAACCAAACATCATAATAGGGAAGAATCCTGCTTGGTACATTCCTGTAACACCTTTTGTTCCTGTCCCTGCCCAGAAATTACCGATATCGTTAATTCCAGCAACATCAAACCAAAACACTGAGTTTAAAGCATGATGTAATCCAGTAGGAATTAAAATTCTATTGAAGAAACCATATAATCCAGCCCCAATAAACCCTAATTTACTGATCCATGTTCCAAAAGCAACCAATCCAGTAAAGATTACAGGCCATGCGAAGAACAATACTACTGATACAAGCAGCATAGAAACGGCTGTCATGATTGGAACTAAACGTTTACCACTAAAGAATGATAAAGCAGCCGGCAATTGTACATGACTAAAACGGTTGTACATCATTGAGGCTACAATCCCTGAAAGAATACCAACAAATTGATTTCCTATTTTAGCAAAAGCAGCATTGACATTTTCCGGGTCAACCCCTTGAAGCATAGCTACTGAGTTTGTTGAAAGCAGAGTTGTTATAACCAGGTAGGCTACCAAACCGCTCATTGCGGCGGAACCATCTTTTTCTTTAGACATTCCGAGCGCTACCCCAACTGCAAAAAGAATCGCCATATTGTCAATGATCGATGATCCGGCTTTAATTAAAAATGCTGCTATCGGATTGCCAGCTCCCCAGCCTGCAGGATCGATCCAATAACCAATTCCCATCAGAATCGCCGCAGCCGGTAATACTGCTACAGGCAGCATCAATGATCGGCCGATTTTCTGAAGATATTTCATCATTTTACATTCCTCCAAAATAAAGTATAGGATAATTAAGAGTTAATAATTGATGAAAAACGACTCCTTGAATTCGTTTTCAAATTCACTATAACATGTATTCAACTAGTTATCTATACCAGTTAATTTTTTTTTTTACAAGTACAGCCTTTTCCCAATAAAAATAGTTGATCCTGCAGCCCATTGCTTTAATTTATATATATAAATAGCGTGGTCTCTTCAAGTAATTCCGAAACTCTTCAACTCTATTTTAAGATATATTGATTTAATCCGTACAAATGTTTCCTCTTGAATTAACCTTTCTAATTAATTCCGGGACCTTTAAAATTAAAATCCCAAGTTCATCTAAAAAAACAACAGCACCCCATCCATCAGGGTGCTGTATTCTCTTACTTCTCTTTCTTCTTTTTCAAATCAACGCCGATGGCAGCGCCATTTCTGCTGGAGTCAGCCACTCCTTTAAATGTTCCTTTTTCATGATCAATCAGAATGCTTTGCACGTTTCCGATGACTACTGGGCTTTGCCCAAACTTGTGGCCCATTTGATTTAAACGGGTGATGATGTCAGAGGAAATGCCGCTTTCAAAGCGGTATGAGCTCAAATTGTTCGTATAGATTCTAGGTTCTTCGACTGCTGCTTTTAATTCCATATCGTATTCGATTGTATGAAGTATCGTCTGAAGAACGGATGTGATAATTGTAGGTCCTCCAGGTGATCCAACAGTTAAAACAGGTTGATCATCTTCAAATACGATAGTCGGAGTCATGCTGCTGAGCGGACGTTTATTCGGCTGAACTTCATTGGCTCCGCCTGGAACAGCGTCAAAGTCAGTGAGTTCATTGTTCAGCATCAACCCGTAACCCGGAACCATAATGCCTGTTCCAAAAACCTGCTCAATGGTTGTTGTGTAAGAAACAACATTTCCCCATTTATCGGTCACACTGAAGTGAGTGGTTTCCCCGTACTGCCTGTCGTTTGGCTGAACGGTTTGTTCATAGTCGGCAGTTCCTTCTTCATACTTCCATGGATCTCCCGCTTGAGGATTTGGATTGACTGAATCAAGACTGATCAGTTCCTGTCTTTCAGAAATGTAATCCGGATGCAGGAGCCCCTCTACCGGTACATCTACAAATTCAGGATCACCTGCATAAACTGCGCGGTCAGCGTATGCAAGATGCATGGCCTCTGCGAGCAAATGATACTTCTCAGCTGAGCGTACATCATATTGAGATAGGTTGAAATCATCAAGGATCTTCAGCATCTGCAGTAAGAAAACTCCACCTGAGCTTGGCGGCGGCATGCTGGCAATTTCGTATCCCTGATACTCGCCCCAAATCGGTTCATCAATGGTAACATCATATTTCTTCAAATCATTCGGCGTCATGGAGCCTCCAAAATCCTGGACAGTGCCGGCTAGAGCTTGTCCGATTTCGCCTTTATAGAACGCATCCGTTCCTTTTGAACGAATCAGTTTAAAGGTTTTCGCCAAATCTTTTTGAACAAGCTTGTCCCCTTCTTTTAACGGAGTTCCATCTGGAAGAAAGACATCCTTTGCTGCTGTTGCTGATAACGTTTCGGCATTGTCTGAAATTGCTGCGGCCAAAACCGAATCGATTTTAAACCCCTTTTCAGCAAGCTTAATCGAAGGACTGATCAATTCCTTCATTGATCGTGTGCCCCACATGTCTAGAGCCGTTTCAAGCCCTTTCAGTGTTCCTGGAACTCCAACCGCAGTACCGCCTTTGTATCGTTCTGAAAAAGGAATTGGATTCCCGTTTTCATCAAGAAACATATCAGGTGCTGCTCCTGCTGGCGCCCGTTCGCGGCTGTTGATAATCGTTGTTTCTTCGGTTTTGCCGTCATACACCATCATGAACCCGCCGCCGCCGATTCCTGACATCATCGGCTCTGTCACATTCAGCGCATATTGAATCGCAACCGCTGCATCAATGGCATTCCCGCCTTTTTTAAGAACCTCTGCGCCAATTTCCGATGCCAGTGGATGGGCCGTTGCTACCATTCCGTCACGGCCTACATCAACTTGGCTGTATTCCACTTTCTTCTCGGGCTTTTTAGCCTCTGTACTGACCGGAAATCCCCCGGCAAGCAAAATGGCAATTAGAAAAACACTCAAGCTTCTTTTCATACCCTTCCTCCTCATAAGTAGAATCTCCTCTCTACCATATGGAAAAGAAAATAGAGAATCAAGCGATACGTCTGAATTATCTGAATATTAGTCCGTTCTTCCTATCCTTATTTTTCCTAATTTGCTTCTTTAGGGAATATAGTATGGTATGACATGTAGACATCAATACCTTTAGCTGACAGGAAAAATATGCTAAAATCCAATCATAAAAGGGGGACTTCAAAAATGATCTTTCAAATAAAGCGAAACCCGATTCTTGTTGCGATTGTGCTGTTTATGATTATTCTGCCGTTTTTTCTGCTCTTTCAGTCTGAAACCCTTCCATCACTGATTATTCCTTTCTTGCTGTCCGCTTTTTTAGCCCACGCATTAATCAAATCTTACTTTGTCATTGAGAACCAAACATTAATCATCGTGTTCGGACTAATCAAAAAAGAAATACCAATAAGAGATATAAAGGAAATCCGTTATTCCAATAATCCGCTCTCAGCTCCCGCATGGACGCTGAAAAGACTTGAAATCGTTTTTGCGAAGCCGATTGGAACGAGACCAAATGCAGCCGCAAGATTTGCCCTTGTCTCTCTGCCTAAGGACGAAACTGGCTTTTTCAAGGGAATTGAGGAGATAAATCCTCACGTAAAAACACCTTAAAAAGTGCCGCACGGCTTTCGTGCGGCACTTTCTTCCTAATAGAGCTCCAGACGGTAAATGGCTTCGCCATTTTCTATTTTTCCTGTATCATTAAAACCCGCTTTTTCATAAAGCCTTATTGCCTGAGTATTTTCAGGAGTGACTCCAAGTAATAGGAAAGGACTGACATCAAAGCGTGATTTCATAAAACTGAGAATGATCTGCAAAGCAGCAAAACCATATCCTTTTCCCTGGTGGTCCTTATCGATCATAAATCGGACAAGCCAGTACACTCCGTCTTCAGGATCTTTACCGACCATCGCAAACCCGACCATCTTATTTTCCGCGTAAATCCCAAGCGGCAAAAAGGAAGTTTCAAATTTTGATTCTGCCAGAGAATACAGATTGCCCGCAACAAACTTCTCTTGCTCTTTTTGAACCTTAAGCGATATACACGTCTTCCAGTTATGCTTCGTTATGGGATGAAGCTGAATCTGCATGCTGTGCCACCTTCTGTTCCTTATCAAAGTATGAATCTGTTATTCTTAATACAATGAGGCCGCTGGTAAAATAAACGGCAGATGCTATGAAAAAAAGGAATGTTACGGTAAAGTACTGAGCTAAAAATCCGCCTCCCATGATCGCAGCTGCTGACATAAGCGATGTGAAAAAATGATAATGGCCAACTTGCATCCCTCTTTTTTCTTCTGTCGTCCACTGAGTCAGCAGCATCTTTTCTCCATGCTTTTGCATCGCGCCAAAGAGGCCCATGATCGTTTGGCATACATATACTTCTTCAATCGTCTTTATATGAGGGTAATACAAAAGAATCAAAGCCATTCCGAACGAAGAAACCGAAAGCATAACTTTGTCGCTTACCTTCCCTGACATACGCCCTAAGAGCGGATGAACAAGCGCTGCTGACAGTCCAAATAATCCATACGAAATTCCGAACTGCGAAAAAGAAGACCCTACATTTTTTATAAATAAAATATAGAATGGGAAAATGAAATTGCCTGCAAAAAACAGCGTGCTCTGAGCCGCAACAAACTTTCTGAACGAATCATTTTTCATCGCGTCCGTACTCCTCATAAAAGTAATTCATGAAAAGTTCCTCTTCATCAAACTCACGCTTCTGCCTGAAAAATTCATCTGTTCGTGGATACGCACGCTTCATTTGCTCTTTTGTCGGATATGGCTGATAAGGCAAATAATATGTGCCGCCATACGAAAGGGTGACATCAATCATTTTCCGGATGACGTTCCTGGTCTTTTTTATCTCTTCTTCAGACATCCCCTGATTGATTAACAAAACGAACGCAAACATATCATCACGGCTGTAGGCCAAGACAGCGTCTTCATTATGATCAACGTATCGAATCGTGATATTAAATAAATTCAGCTCTTCCTCTGTCAATGTTTTCCTCAGACTGTCTACATAGTAAGGAAATGCATCAACCGGAACAAAATACTCCTGCAGAATATCCGTATTGTTCTCATTCTCGTACTCCAAAAACCCGGACTCTGACCGCATCACATTATTTCTCGTAATATAGGAATCTTCTTTTTTCACAAAATAAGACTTTTGGGCTTTCCAAAACGTATTTTTTCCCCAGTCGTAATTCCTTGATAAACCAAGCAGGAATTTCATGAGTGCGACATTCTTTTCTTCACTCAGTTCATCATATTCTGTACGGGCCCCCTGTTCACCTGCAAGCACATAGTCCGTCACATACATTTCCGTCAAAAAAGAATCAGGTGCAGTGGATAATCTGGCAAGATGCATCCGGACATTTTCATTGCCGCGGACTTCATGCTTAAAGTAATCCGCATATTCTTTATAATCGATAGATTTTGTTTTCATAATATAGAGTTCATCATCGGTTAAACTGATTTCTGCATCCAAAATGACTCCGAACAAACCGTATCCGCCTATGACAAGCGGGAAAAGCTCTGGATTCTCCGTTCGGCTGACATGCACAATTTCTCCATCCGCGTTCAGCAAGCGAAAGGATTGAATGCTGTCAATTAAAGAACCATGACGGATATCCCGTCCATGCACGTTCACGCTCATCGAACCGCCCACCGTGAAAATATTTTGAGACTGCATGACTTTCACTGCAAGGCCATGCGGATTGACATAGCGCTGGATATCATCCCAAGTCGCCCCGCTTTGGACAGTGATCGTCTTTTTCTTTTTATCAAAATCCAGAATCTTATTATAGGAAGTCATATCAATTACGATGACATCTTTGTAGTAGGTATGTCCCCCCTGGCTATGCTGTTTTCCTGCAATCGAGATTTTCTTGTTTGACTCTTTTGCTTCAGTGATTGCTTTTCTGAAAGATTCAATCTCTTTTCCTTTTACGACCCTATCAATTTTTTCAGGCATCAATCTGCTGACATCGTTCATAAGTAACGGATCATGCTTTTCTTCTTCAGAAGCTGCTTTTAATGAAAATGCAAAGACTATTAGAAATCCGAGAGTGAGGAGCACAAAATATCTCTTTTTCATCGATCCACCGCCAAATAGAAAAATGTGTTATTTAGTTACATTTTACACTTTGAGGGGATTTTTGACAATCACCTTTTACGATAACGTCAGCACCTTCCCATGTTTTAATCTGCAAATAAGAAGGAATACATACATTAACACCCACTAAAAGGAGATGTTTTACTTGGATAAGCAAAAATTAAACAAAGAAGTTTTAGATATATTGGAAGAGCATAAGGTCGGCACGCTTGCTACTGTAGTAGATAACAAGCCTCACTCTCGCTATATGACATTTTTTAATGATGAATTAATGCTTTATACACCTACTAATAAAAACACCCATAAAGCAGAAGAAATTGACGAAAATCCAAATGTACATATCCTGCTTGGCTATGAAGGTGAAGGATATGGGGATTCTTATATTGAGTTTGAAGGCAAAGCAAGCATCAGCGAAGATCAGGAATTAAAGGACAAGATCTGGAACGATCATATGAAAAACTGGTTTGAAGGTCCGAACGATCCAAATTACATCGTTCTTGCGATTAAGCCGAATAAAATCAGATTAATGAACAGTGAACATGAGTCACCGCAGACTTTAGAAGTATAAGAATTCATGGACCGGCACCTGGCTGCCGGTTCTTTTTGTGCCGATTTCTTGTTTTCATAAGAACCTCATGAGAAAATGAATGCAAGAACGAAAACTAGAAGGTGATCAAATGTATTTCGTGGTAGTGGATATCGGCTGTTCTGACTGCGGAGAAGCTTCGAATGTTGTCGGCATTTTTACAGAAGAAACAAAAGCGCGGACTGCGCTCGAGCAGTATAAAACAATGAACAAACTTGATCTGTATGGGGACGACCATCAATTTTTAATATACAAATTAAACGAGCTTAACGCCATTCACAATAACAGCTTTGACCATCTTATTTATGACAGTGAAGAAGAATGAAGAATGGAGCTGTCCGATAAGTCCCTAAAATAAAGCAGGCAGGAAAAACTTCTGTTTTTTCTGCCTGCTTTTCTGTGAAAAGAATTAGTGGCGTCAGCTTCAGTAGTGTTGCCACTTTTAACGGTGCATTGCATAAAAAGTGGCAGCAGTCACCGGGGTGCTGCCATTTTTTACGGTTCTATACACCGAATGTGGCGGCACTTGCCATAGTGCTGCCATTTTTTACGGTTCAATACACCAAATGTAGCGGCACTCGCCATAGTGCTGCCATTTTTTACGGTTCAATGCACCAAATGTGGCGGCACTCGCCATAGTGCTGCCATTTTTCACGGTTCAAATGCATAAAAAGTGGCAGCATTCGCCGTAGATCTGCTACTCTTTTGGATAAAATCCCAAAAGAAAGGGCTAGCCAGAAAGTCAGTGATAACTGACTTTTGGACAGCCCCATTCCTTTACCTTAATATCCCTTTGGACCGTGACTGTTTAAGCCAATCAGGAAATTCGTTTAAATCGTCAAGAGCGAAGAAATCGGCATTATCAACGACTCTTCCAGTTAAATCGTCAAGTTTTTGAAGCACACCAAAATTTGCGTTTCCAAGGCCAACAAATTGCCAGAAAATATTTTGATTGGAGCAATCTATTAAGAGTTTCGATATTTTCTTATCTTCATAGATGCCTCCGTCACTGAAAAACACGACATAAGTGGGCAGGGAATCGCTCGGTTCTTCTTCTGTATATTTGCGGATCACGTCTTTCATGACTTCAGGTTCATTGTTGCCAATGCCAAGCCCCCCAAAGAACTTGGGTCTAGGATAGGTTCTCTCTACATATCCCTCAAATTCTCTTTCCGTCACGCTTTTCGCTCTCATTGACTTGCTTCCGAAAAACCAAGTATCCATTACTCCGTCATCATCCATGCAGGCAGCTACAGCAAGCACCTTTTCAAAAGCACTTTGAACGGTTCCATTTGAATAGAGATTTGCCATAGACCCGGATGCATCAATGACAACAGCCACTCTTGCCTTCACATGTGAAATCTTTTTCTTTTCAAGTGAAATGACGACCTTCTTTTTCAGCAAATCAATCTTAGTTAAATTAATTGGTGCTTGCTTTACATGATCGACCTTAATTTCTTCCTCCACGTCCGATTCCTCTTCAACCGTTACCCCATGTGCTTCAGCAAGAGGTTTGAGCCCGCCGTTAAAACCTCTTCCTATCGCCCTAAGCTTATATCCCGAAGAATGGGGGTACAATTCGCCAAGAACAAGTGCTTTTTCATCACCAGCATCGGTAACCTCATATGTAATTTCAGATTCATCCGTTATAATCGATACACTGCATCCCTTTACTTCTTTAAATGCGGCGGATTCTCCATCTAAGGTTGCAGCAAAAATGCACTTTTCTGCCAATGAATTCGGCAGTTGATCCAACTGAATCGTAAAGACGGCAGATTGATCAGAAGACCGATTGAATGTCACGATTTTCTGAGGATCAGCAGGCTGATTATAAAAAATCATATAATCATCTGATGGAACCATCCCATTTGAACCAACCATAAAGCAGCTGATGTCCAGATCGCACGGCGCATATTCCCATGAAATATGGATGTCGATTGAACCGCTGTTTCCCGCAAGTGTATTGCCGCCTTTTGACAGCTTAACTTCATTTTTGATCATCTTATCCCCCCTGAAAATAATCGTCCATCTTTATTGTATTACAAAATTTCAGACATTTCTTCAGCTCCTTCCAATTTGTGCAAAACGGTTGATTCTACTAATTAAATCTAGTAAAATTGTAAACTGTGTTTTACGTTCGGATTTTAAAAATGGAAGGAGCTCAGTATGTATAATTCTGTCCTAACACGCAGTGATCAGACATCCATTGACGCTGAAGAACTTCAGTTTCAGCTTTTTAGAATGCAGGATAATCTGAAGGAAATTGCCAAGCGATGGCAGGTTGTCGGAATTGATCAGACAAAAGAAGATAAATGGGTCATAGTTTATGCACAAAATGACGGTGATTCATGCAAGGTGATGCTGAATGATTGTGAATCAGCTTATCGGGGTACATGGGATTTTTCCATCCACGCCACATACAACGATGATAAGGCGATTCACATCGGAGATATCAAAGGCCCTGCTAATAAGGGCTACGGATCCATTTGCATGAATTATTTGAAAGAGTTTGCGAAAGATCAAAACATCCCCTACATCACTGGCGACATTGCCAAAAGAGACTGGGATCACGTTGACCGTCTTGTCCATTTTTATGAAAAACATGACTTTAAAGTAAACATTGACTATGACAAGCAAGCAGGCGAAATTGAATGGAATGATATGTATTAGGAAGCAGACAGGATCTGCTTCTTTTTTGTTGGGCTAAAACATGCGGAGGTCGCTCTGGCACCCGAATTTCGACGTTATTAATTTTTTTTCATTCTTCTGAGGCGGTCATAGGTTGATCGCTTTTTTTAATGGATTATCTCCATTTGAATAAAAGATACATAGGTGAACTTCGTTGATAACAATCTCGTTCTAAAATACTCTGAAACGACTTAATGAACGCGTTTATATTAGTTGATCTAAGTGGAATCCTTTCATGAGTGTTTACAGCACTTAATGTGAGCTTCAGCACCAGATAAGTGTTTCAAAACCGAATTTGCAGCACTTAATATGGGCTCCGGCACGAAATTAGTGTTTCAAAACCGAATTTGCAGCACTTAATATGGGCTCCGGCACGAAATTAGTGTTTCAAAACCGAATTTACAGCACTTAATATGGGCTCCGGCACGAAATTAGTGTTTCAAAACTGACTTTGCAGCATTTAATGCGGGATTCAGCACCAGATAAGTGTTTCAAAACCGAATTTGCAGCACTTAATACGGGCTTCAGCACCAGATAAGTGTTTCAAAACCAAATTTACAGCACTTAATATGGGCTCCGGCACGAAATAAGTGTTTCAAAACCGAATTTACAGCACTTAATATGGGCTCCGGCACGAAATAAGTGTTTCAAAACCGAATTTACAGCACTTAATATGGGCTCCGGCACGAAATAAGTGTTTCAAAACTGACTTTGCAGCACTTAATGCGGGCTTCAGCACCAAATAAGTGTTTTATGCTCCTCGTCATGAATCTATCCCATCTCCCTCCCCCCCCCTAATTTCAAAGTTTTCAAATTATATGATTACCATCCTAAAACTTAGGGTATGTACAACTAGGGCATTTTTTCCTGTTTACCATAATCGCGCTATTTCAAAAAAAGAAAGGAGCCATGAACCTTCAATGAGAAAAAAAGCATTACTCTTATTCTCTGCTCTTTTTCTTGTCAGCATGCTTACCGCCTGCGCAGAAAAAGAGAAATTATCAGATGGCACGGAACTGATTGACAAAGATGAATTTGTGTTTGCGGCTTCAGGTGAATTCAAGCCCTTCAGCTATGTGAAGGATGATATGACGATGACCGGGTTTGATGTTGCCGTCGGCGAAGCGATTGCAAAGGAGCTTGGCCTTACGCCAGTTCAAAAACGAATCAAATTTAAAGGCATTGTTGAAGGCGTGAAAACCGGCCGTGCAGATGCGGCAGTTGCCAGCCACACGATTAATGATCAGCGTGCAAAGCATGTTTCTTTTTCCACTCCCTACTACTACTCGGGTCCTCAGATATTCACACGTCCTGACAGTGATATCAAAACAACAGAAGATCTAGAAGGAAAAGAAGTTGCCGTAGCAAAAGGTTCTACATATGCTGCAACCGCAGAAAAATACACGAAAAACATAAAGATGTACGATAGCGATATTACTGCCCTTAAAGCGCTGAGTACAGGCCGCCACGACGCGGTCATAACTGATTTTGTAACAGGAAAAAGTGCAGCTAAAGGCGGATTTGACATCGTCGGTCAGCAGCTGATCGAACGAAGCGAGCAGGCTGTAGTCATTCCCCAGGATAATCCCGTTCTTTTAAAAAGAGTGAATGAAGCGCTGGAAAAACTCAGACAGGACGGTACCCTTAAGAAAATCAGCATTGATTACTTCGGAGAAGATATTACGACGAAACCTGAGTAACCCACCATTTGCACAGAAAGGATGTTGTTCATTTTGCCTAGTTTTTCACATTTTTTTGATTCGTTAGTTGCGAACAAAGGCGTCTTTTTTGATGCGATGCTTGTCACCCTGCAATTAACGGTTGTTTCCATTTTAATCGGTATTGTCATCGGCCTCTTTTTTGCCCTTTTAAAAATTTCTAAATTAAAAGTGCTTGGCATTATCTCGGATACTTACATTTATTTAGTTCGGGGGACGCCTTTGATTGTACAGATTTTCATCCTGTACTTCGGATTCAGCGGACTCTTTTTAATTCCCGATTTCTGGGCTGCTTCACTGGCGCTCGCCTTTCATAACGGTGCCTATATTGCCGAGATTTTCCGCGGGACCATTCAGTCCATTGATAAAGGACAGATGGAAGCAGGACGCTCTCTTGGCATGACAAGAGGCCTTACAATGAGAAGAATCATTATGCCCCAGGCTTTCAGACGCGCTCTTCCGCCGCTTGGAAACCAGATGATTATCGGGCTTAAGGATTCGTCCCTTGCAGCCTTTATTTCCATAAATGAGCTCTTTAATGTGGCGACCACACTCGGCTCAAATAACTTTGATGAAATGACATTTTTATTGATAGTTGCCGTTTATTACTTAATTTTAGTGGCCATTTTAACACTTATCGTAAATGGTCTTGAAAAGAAAATGTCGATCAGCGACCGCTAAGGAGGTAATGATTTTTGGAAACGAAAGAAATGATCAAGGTTGAAAAGCTGAATAAATCATTCGGCGACCTGCATGTATTAAAAGATATTGATATGAAAGTGAATGAAAGCGATGTTGTCTGTCTAATCGGTTCAAGCGGATCCGGAAAAAGCACCCTGCTCAGATGCCTGAACTTCCTTGAGAAAAAAGACAATGGAAAAATCATCATTAATGGTGAAGAAATCACTCAGGCTACACATGACATCAATGAAGTACGCCAAAAAGTCGGAATGGTATTTCAGCACTTTCAATTATTCCCTCACAAAACCGTGATTGAAAACATCATGGAAGCACCGCTTATGGTGAAGAAAATGAAAAAAGAACAGGCAGCCTCTGAAGCCCGTGCCCTGCTTGAAAAAGTAGGCCTTTCAGATAAAGCTGACGTGTATCCAAATAAACTTTCAGGAGGCCAGAAGCAGCGTGTGGCGATTGCCCGCGCCCTTGCGATGAAGCCTGAAATCATGCTATTTGATGAACCAACATCGGCACTTGATCCAGAGCTTGTAGGTGAAGTATTGGCTACAATGAAAGAGCTCGCTGTTGAAGGAATGACGATGGTTGTCGTCACGCATGAAATGCAATTTGCCCGCGAGGTGGCCGATTGGATTGTTTATATGAACGAAGGCCGAATTGTTGAGAGAGGCCATCCTGATGACTTCTTTACCAATCCTCAGGAAGAACGCACGAAAGAATTTTTAAGAACGACACAGTTAAATTAAAAGAAAAGCGGAAGCGCCCGTTTAGCTCTGAAAGACAGATAAGGTTCCGACAGAAAAGGCGCTTTTTGCCTTTACTGTCGGAGCCGTTCTGGCCGAGGAGTTGGGCGATGGAGCTAGACATCGAAGCGCAAAATTTTTTACTTTCTTATCTATGAACTAAAGCTCAGATAACTTTAGTTCATTATTTGCCAACCTTTTAACTTTTATAATTCTTTAAAACACAGACAAGACGTGAGATTTTCGGATCTCACGTCTTTTTATGTGCTCTTTACAATAAATTTCATATTGCTTTTGCATGCAGAATTGAGTATGATGAAAACGGTTCAAAGAGGTCTGATGACTAACATCCAATTACTTACAATAGATACCAGCTTGAGAGGGGATTTTTGATGAAAGAAAGAGCATTATTTTTTATCACGGGATTATTGATTTTAACACTTGGTGTTTCTTTGATTATCAAATCAGGTTTAGGAGCATCTTCATGGGACGCGCTCGCTGTAGGCGAATCAAACATGTTTGGCCTGACAGTAGGAACTTGCATTTTCATTAATGGAATCGCTTTAATTTTCATCAATGCTTTTTTGATGAAGAAAAAGCCTGAAATTCTTGCAGCAGCAAGTATTCTCCTAATTGGAGCATTGATTGATTTTTGGCTTTTGGTTGTTTTAAAACACTATTCGCCAACTGTCCTGTTTTTCCAGGCTTCAGCTCTTATCGCCGGCATTCTCTCAATGGGCGTCGGAGTAGCTATTTACCTGCAGGCTAAATTCCCTGCAAGCCCTATGGACACATTGATGGTTGCGATTCATACTCGCTTTGGCTTGAACTTAAGAAATTCACGAATTATCAGTGAAGCATTCGCTCTTCTGCTTGCCTTTATTTTTCAAGGGGCAATCGGGATCGGAACATTTATCGTCACGCTTACATTAGGCTTTGTTGTTCAGTACTTTTTCCCTAAATTTGAAGGGTTATTAGCAAGAATGAGCAGCAGACTATCTTATAAATAAACCAAATTTCTTTAAAAAATAGGGTTGCTTTGTTCCTATTAATCTATTATAGTTAAATACGTCAGAGGTCAGACATCAGATGACGCTGACTCTCTTTTTGGAATTAGATGAAAGCGTATACAGATTCTTTTCAAAAATGCTTTTAAATACATCTCAGAGGTGAAGAAAATGAAATACCTAATAGCCCTTCTCGGTCTAGCGATCGTACTCGGATTAGCATGGGTTGCAAGCAGCGACCGCAAAAAAATTAAGTTCAAACCTGTTGCACTAATGATTGTGATTCAAATTCTATTAACGTTCCTTTTATTGAACACGAAGTTTGGTTTAATCATGATCACAGCGATTGCTGATGGATTCGGCAAATTGCTTGGCTATGCAAATGAAGGAATCATGTTCGTTTTCGGCGGACTTGCAAATGATGGACAAGCTCCATTTTTCTTGAATGTATTGCTTCCAATCGTCTTTATCTCAGCACTTATCGGGATTTTCCAGTACATTAAGGTCCTTCCTTTTATCATGAAAGGCATTGGATTTGTATTAAGCAAAATCAATGGAATGGGCAAACTCGAATCATATAACGCAGTGGCATCTGCCATTGTTGGACAATCTGAAGTTTTCATCACTGTTAAAAAACAGCTTGGCCAATTATCATCACAGCGTCTTTACACGCTTTGTGCATCAGCTATGTCTACGGTATCTATGTCTATCGTTGGTGCTTACATGACAATGATCGAGCCAAGATACGTTGTAACAGCAATCGTCATCAACCTGTTCGGCGGATTCATTATCGCATCTATCATTAATCCTTACACTGTTACTGATGAAGAAGATATTCTTGTCATTCAAGAAGAAGAAAAGCAATCCTTCTTCGAAATGCTTGGCGAATATATCATGGATGGATTTAAAGTAGCTATTATCGTAGGCGCAATGCTTATCGGTTTCGTTGCTTTAATTGCAGCTGTAAACAGCATTTTTGATATGATTTTCGGCATTACATTCCAGGCAATTTTGGGCTACATTTTTGCACCATTTGCATTAATCATGGGTGTTCCTATGAGTGAAGCAGTTGCTGCCGGCGGAATTATGGCCACTAAATTAGTGACAAACGAATTCGTTGCAATGATGGATCTGGCTAAAGTATCTGAGAACTTCAGCGAACGCACACTTGGAATCATCTCAGTATTCCTTGTATCCTTTGCTAACTTCTCTTCTATCGGAATCATTGCAGGTGCTGTTAAAGGACTTCATGAAAAACAAGGGAACGTTGTTGCCCGCTTTGGATTGAAATTGCTTTACGGTGCTACACTTGTAAGTATTTTATCTGCGATTATTGTGAGTATTGTACTTTAATAAAGGCATTCTTCGCATATATTGTAGTTTTTTATGATAAATGTTTTCCGTTCCTTTCCGCTCCAGTTAAGGATTTAACAATTAGTCTAATAGCAACAATATATACGAAAAGAGCCTTAATAAAAAAAGGAGCAGGGAATCTAACTTCCCTGCTCCTTTTTTTCTCTATTTAAGCTTCTTCCCATCAAACATAAACCTGTAAACCGGCAGATCTTGTCCAACTTCAGAAGGAATGTATCCAAATGTGACATAGCTGTCAATCGATTCCGGTTCTAAAGAGAGCGACAGCAGGTTGTTTTGCGGCTGGGCGGATAGGAATACATATGTGCCTTTTGGGAACACAACCTCTTTCTTTTCAAGCTCCGTCTGCACTTCTGCAAGCTGGATGCCTTCATACTTCTCCGTGTTCTCCTTGCTGGTTACTTCATAAGCTTCAACCGGCAGTTTCATTTGCTTTGGCAGCTGGAATCCTTTTAAGCCCTGATTCTGAAGCTTAGCTGCAATTTCTCCCTGATCTGGCTTCAGTACATAGGCTGTAGGTCTTTCTCTCGTTAACGTCGCTTCTGCTTCTGTTGCACTGAAATAGTTCACCGGAATATCTTTTACGGTGCCTGTTGCGATATCAATCATTTCAAGTGTTTGATTGTCAAGTTCAGCGGCTTCGCTGTTGACGATAATTGGATCTTTATCATTACTGCGCAGCCCTTTTTTGACAAGCTTTGCCCGCTCTTGCGCGACGGTCATTTTTACTTTTTTCGCATGCTCTGCGGTCTGTCTTAAAATATGCTCGTGCGTCGCAATTTGAGCAGCAACACGGCGGCCGAAATCTTCTCTTCCAATATTGATTCCGCGGCTTTCAACTAAAAATGAAAACGAGGTCTGCAGGCCAAATGCGTTCCGGCCAATGCGCGGCTCAGTTCCGCCTTCAAGGATGTCAATTTCCCCATTAGTTACAGCCGATGTATAATAGCGGTCACCTGTAAAGCCCTTGTCTTCCAATGTGTTTAAAGTCGGATCGACATACAGGCTGTCAGACATCGTCCGGATTTTTTCAGGAATGTTTACATTCCTGCCTGATAATAGCAAAATATCATGATATTTCAGCAGTCCGCCTTCGCCGAACTGGTCTAATGACTTTGTATAAGGTGTGTATTCATGAGCATCAATGACAACCTCTGGAGTATACTTGTTGAACTCGTGATGAATAGCCTGCACCTCTGGAGATTCAAGCTTTACATGATCCCGGTTTCCATCAAGTCCGTTTTGCAGCTGGCGTTTAAAATTATACGAGCCGTCCGGATTCACGCGGGGAACGATGATAACATTAATTTTATCTAATACCTCATCTCCAAGGTCTCCTGTCAACCGGTTCGCAATCGCTAAAATTGATTCTCCGCTTGCCGGCTCATTTCCATGAATCTGGCTTTGAATCCAAACAGTCGGTTTGCGGGATAAATAACTTGGATTGATTTTTTGATCTTTCGTAAAATAAAGGGCAGGCATTTCCATGCCATTTTGAGAAGTGCCGATGTTTTTCACTGAAACATACGGGCTCTTCTCTTTCAGCTCTTCTATGTAAGCAAGCATTTCCTCCTGGGTTGTAAAAGCTTTTTCTCCTTTTACAAATGCAGGTGTCCCATCCGTTACTTCTACCTCCGGAAACAGCGGCCTTACCTGTTCAGGCTGGCTGTACGTCTTACCGTAATAAGGTGTTTCAGCGCTCACTGCAGGCGCTAATAAAAAACTGGCTGTCAATAATACTGGAATCGAGCTTTTTTTCAGAACCTTTTTCATGGACTGCCTCCTCTTTCTTCTTGTGAATCTAATAATAGAGGAAAAGGTTTTTATTTTCAAAAAATTATGAATAGTTTGTTGTCCTCATAAAATTCGACATTTTTGTTTATTTCGGCTAAATCAGGACCTATGATTCAATTATTATTTCGTGATTCGAAGGTTATATAGCAAGGATATCCCAGAATCTCTCATATTTATTTACCTTTCCCTCCTTTTGAATCATTTTTACATTCACGCAAAAAGAGCCTAAAATTCCCCGAATTTTAAGCTCTCTTCATTAATTAAGCAGACGGTTCTGCTTTCTTTTCCACTTCAAGCTTCGTTTTGCCCATAAAAAACACAGTAATCAGCGCCGCTCCAAGCGGAATGAGCGCAACGACAAACATCGTTGTAATCGAATCGGACATCGCATCCACAATCGGCTGCAGAACCTGATTTGGAAGTTGACTTCTCACCTCAGGCTCGAAAATCCCTTGAGGATTGCTGAGATCAAATCCTCCGTTTCCGCCGCCGGCAGGGAAAGACTTTTCTAATTCTCTCGTGAAAATTTTCGTTTGAATGGCCCCAAAAATGGTCACACCAATCGTCATGCCAAGGGAACGGAAGAAGGCATTCGTTGAATTGGCTGAACCGCGGAACCTGGGATCCAGATTATGAATTGATGCGTTAGGCAGCAGGGAAAAGGAAAAACCTACACCAAAGCCTGAAAGAATCATAAAGATAGTTAACAGAATTCTGCTTGTATCAGGAGTCATCGTACTGAGCAAAGCCATTCCAATAATAAATGAGGTGATGGAGACGAACATGATGCTGCGGTAGCTTGTTTTTGTCATAAAAGCACCGGCCAAACCGCTTCCAAGAACTGAACCCAGCATCAGCGGCATCAGGATATATCCTGCACTAGTAGCAGAACCGCCGTACACAGCCTGAACGAAGATCGGGATAAAAATCGTCAAGATGATAAAAGATGCACCATATAAAAAGGCTAAAATTTGCGAGCTGGCAAACAGCCTGTTTTTAAACATCCAAAACGAAATGATCGGATCTTTTGCTTTTGTTTCTGCTGCTAAAAAAGCAAGCAGGAAAAGCAGGAATGATCCAAATAATGCAAGGGACTGCCATGATGTCCATGCAAATTCTTTTCCGCCAAGCTCGAGTGCAAACATGAGGCTTACAATCCCTGCAACTAATGTAAACGCACCAAGCCAGTCAATTTTCTGAGCTTGAAGCTGTGCTTTTTCTTTGTAGTATTTGCTGACTAAAATAACCGAAACAAGACCAATCGGGATGTTCACGTAAAATACCCAATGCCAGCTGATGTACTCTGTTAAGTAAGCGCCAAGCAAAGGGCCGAAAACAGATGCTGATCCGAAAACTGCTCCAAGCAGGCCAGTCATTTTTCCGCGCTTCTCTGGAGGGAAAATATCAAATACAATCGTAAAGGCAATCGGAAGCAGCGCTCCTCCCCCTACTCCCTGCAGAGCACGGAACAGACTGAGCTGTGTAATGTTTTGTGCTATTCCGCATAAGGCAGATCCCGCTAAGAAAATAATAAGACCAAGGATAAAGAAACGTTTCCGCCCATACATATCCGACAGTTTGCCGAAAATCGGCATTCCGGCAAGCACTGTTACCATATACGCAGATGTGACCCACACAAATTCATCAAGTCCCCCAAGGTCACTGACAATGGATCCTAATGCAGTAGCTACAATGGTATTATCAATGGCTGCCATAAAGATCCCAAGAAGCAAACCAGCTACAACTAAACGAATATTGCTTTGAGCTCCATCCATTTGTTTCACTTCCTTAATAATTAAGTATGTTAAGCTTACTCCTTTATTATAGTCAAATTTGAATAATTAGCCAGATTGAACTGTTTAAAATAAATGCACTGTGTTGATTGCAGCTGCCATAATCAGCTCGAATGAGTACCCGGATTTTTTTTATCGGTTTTACAGGGCTCCATTCACATCGTAAAAAAAGAGGCCAACATGATCATTGGCCTGCGGATGGTTTGTACTTTTTTCTCAATTCCTTATATTTTTCAAACTCAAATCCCTGCAGAAATGCTTTTGCCGCGGAATATCCAGATTGATAAAGCAAGGCAATCTCTTCGTCCTTCAAATCAAAATCAGTTGCGGTAATACCCCCTGTAGGGATTTGAATCGTTCTTTCTTTTGTTTCTTCGGTTAGATGTCTAAGGTCATGTGCCTGAAGCATCGTTTTAAAGATATTTTTAAAGAGATGGACGGGTGTTGGAATGACGGCCCCCATCTGAATGTCCTCTTTCACAAACCTGAAGCCGAACGTTGGAAAGCGCGGTTCCTCTTTCGAATCAAAGATCCAGATGGGAAAATTACTGAGCAGCCCGCCATCTAAAATATAAGAGGTAAATCTTGTTTTTGACTTCCATTTGACCGGCCTGAAGAAAAAGGGCAGGGATGCGCTCATCATGACGGCAGTTGATATTTTTACATCCCCTGGTTTCATGCTGTATTTCGGTAAATCATCCGGTAAAATAAGAATTTCTCCGTTTGAAACATCTGATGCGATGATCTTCAGTTTCCCTTCCGGCAGATCGGCAAAAGTCCTGATCCCTTTAGCGGCAAGCATAGAATCAACCCATTCTTCCAGATAATCATTTTTGTAAAATCCTAAATGGATCATGAGTTCAAAGAGCCCGCCGACAATCGGAATATAATTTAAAAAGGATTTGCCTCTAAATTTAGTAAAATCCATTTGAATAAGAAGATCGCGAATTTCATAGCTTTTATACCCGCTTGCCAAAAGAGCAGCGATTACCGCCCCAGCTGAGGTGCCGGCAAGTCTCTCCCACTCCACCTGCTCTTCCTCCATTGCCTGAATGGCGCCGGTAAACGCAATTCCCCGAACGCCTCCGCCTTCAAATACCCCGTCTGCCTTCATAAACTCCTCACCCCGCAGGATCAGATTTTCTCCCTACCTACCTTCAAGATTTCAGCTCCGAATTCCTTTTTGCCATGTTCAAATGATTCCATTCTCCCAGCATTTTCTTTTCATGATTCAGCAGCCATTGTTTTCTCCACGTTTCCCAGGCGTATCCCGTCAGACTGCTGTTTTTCCCTATGACCCGGTGGCACGGAATCAAAATGCCGAGCTTGTTTTTGCCATTCGCCATCCCGACTGCTCTAGACGCTTGCGGGCTTCCTATGTTATCCGCAATTTCGGAATATGAAGCTGTTTGTCCGAACGGGATACAGTTGACTTCAGACCATACTTTTTGCTGAAAAACCGTTCCGATTGCATCAATTGGAACCGTAAAAAAAGGCTTTTCTCCTTTAAAATAATCATCAAGTTCTTGAATGCACCGCTCAATATAGGGATGAGAGACTGATTCTTTTTCTGCCGCCTCCTTAAAAGAAACACCTGAAATCCCCTTCTCAGAACCAATCACTTCTATCCATCCAATCGGTGATTGATAATATCCTTTCATTTGCATGACACCTCCCATTTTCTTATTATAAACGTCTCCACTATTGTATTTTTGCGGTTTCATTTCTTCTATTACGAGATCAGCACGCACACATGATAAAATGAAAGAAAGGAGCTGATCTAATGGAAATGAAATTTTGGAATGCCATCGTATCCTGCGATCAAACCTATGATGGCATTTTCTATTACGGTGTCCGGACAACTGGAATCTTCTGCAGGCCTTCTTGTCCTTCAAGAACACCGAAACAGGAGAATGTCACGATTTATGAAGATAGTGACACCCCTGTTCGTGATGGGCTGCGTCCCTGTAAACGATGTCGTCCGGATGAGCTGCAGACTCCCTCCCTTATACAAACCGCACAAGCCTATCTATCCGAACATCTTACAGAAGAAATGACTCTGGAGAAATTGGCAGAAAAGCTCTATATAAGTCCCTTCCATCTGCAGCGGATTTTTAAAGATGAAACGAAAACATCGCCCAGCCAGTATCTGCTGGAGAAAAGAGTTCAGCGGGCTGAACAGCTTATTCTTGAAACAGAGCTTCCTATACATGAAATTGCATCTGCTGCAGGATTTAAAAATGCCGCTCACTTCTCAGCCGTTTTTAAAAAGAAGACGAATCTCTCACCAACTGAATACCGTTCGACTCACTAAGAAAAGCGCAAGTGCCCGTTTAGCGCAATAATTTTATACTTTCTTATCTCTCAAAAAAGAGAGAATCCGCACGGAATTCTCTCTTTTAACCTCTACTTATTCAGCAAGCCTTCATTTTTCAAATAATCTTCAGCCACTTCTGCAGCCGGTTTTCCTTCTACGTTTACTTGATAATTCATATCACGCATTTCATCATCTGTAATTTTGCCGGCTAGTTTGTTCAACGCATCTTCAATTTCCGGATGCTCTTCAAGTGTTTCCCGCTTTAATAAAGGTGCTCCTTGATAAGGCGGAAACAGATTTTTATCATCTTCAAGAACCGTTAAGTTATACTGCTTCAGTTCACTGTCGGTTGAATAGGCATCAATTAGATTGATTTCCCCTGATTGAATCGCTTCATACCGCAGTTTTGGCTCCATTGTTTTTAAATTTGGAAAGGTTGTTCCGTATAGCTTTTGAATCCCTTTATAACCGTCCATTCGATCTGAGAATTCGAGGGTGAACCCGGCTTTCATATTGCCTGCGACTTGTTTTAAATCTGACATTTTTTCAAGGCCATATTGATCAACAGCTTCTTTTGGAACAGCGAGCGTGTATGTGTTGTTGAACTGCATCGGTTCTAGATAAGCCATATCAAATTTTTTCTCCATGCCTTCTTTCGCCTGCTCATACACTTCTTTCCTGTCTGTGCTGACTGCCTCCTCTTTTAAGAAGGTAGTGATGGCTGTCCCCGTAAACTCTGGGTATATATCGATATCGCCTGATTCAAGGGCATTGAAAACAAACGACGTTTTTCCAAGACCTGGCTTCACTTCAACTTCTAAATCTGTGTCCTGCTCAATCAGCAGTTTGTACATATTGATTAAGATCTCAGGCTCAGAGCCAAGTTTCCCTGCAATCACAATGTCTTTTTTCCCTGTGCCGAATGCAAGCGGAACGGCAGCGATCAAGACGGCGATCAATGCTGCAATCCCAATGGCTTTCATCGATCGTTTCGCAGATGCTTTTTCCACTAATCGAAGGATGACGTCAAAGAAAATAGCCAGCAATGCGGCTGGAATGGCTCCCAGCAAAATCAGCATATTGTCATTTCGGTCAATTCCAAGAAGAATTAGCTTGCCGAGGCCGCCTGCGCCAATAAGGGCGGCAAGTGTTGTTGTTCCAACGATCAGCACCATAGCTGTACGGATACCGGCCATGATGACAGGCAGTGCAAGCGGAAGCTCCACTTTGAACAGGCGCTTTGAGCTGTTCATCCCCATCGCTCTTGCAGCTTCAATCAAGGAAGGATCCACTTCTTTAATCCCCGTGTATGTATTTCTTAAGATTGGCAGCAGCGCATAAATCACTAATGCAATAATAGCCGGCACAACCCCAATTCCAACAAGAGGAATCAGCAGTCCCAGCAAGGCAAGTGACGGGATTGTCTGCAGGACCGCAGAAACACCGATCACCCCTTCAGCCGCCTGTGTTTTTCTTGTTAAATAAATGCCAAGCGGAATCGAGATCACCACTGCAAGCAATAAAGCTATGAAAGAAATTTGAATATGCTCAAACAGAGCGGTCAGCAGCTCACCCTGTCTTTCCTTAAAAACATCAATAAATGCATTCATCGATTAACCTCTTTCTTCCGTTCGTCCAGACAGAAACTGAACGGCAGACTCTCTAGTAATGGTGCCGATTATTTGCCCATTCCGTTCAACTGGAACCATGTCTTCATCCCCTAAACGGGCTAAGGCCTCTCTGATTGTTGCGGAATGAGAAAGCGGTACTTTAAGTGGATCTGTCTCCTGAGGAGGACGCACAAACCCTTCAATAGAACCATCCAGCACATTAGCCGCGGCACGATTGCCGATAAATTGCTTGACGAACTCATTTGCAGGATTTGCAATAATCGCTTGGGGTGAATCAATCTGAATAGCCTCTCCATCCTTCATTACACAAATGCGGTCTCCTAAAGCCAGGGCCTCCTGCATATCATGTGTAACAAAGACAATCGTTTTATGTATTCGCTTCTGCAGATCCAGCATATCCTGCTGCAGTTTTTCACGGCTGATCGGATCGAGCGCGCTGAACGGTTCGTCCATCAGAATAATATCAGGATCAGCCGCAAGCGCCCGGATAACTCCAATTCTCTGCTGCTGTCCGCCTGATAATTCGCTCGGTTTCCGTGTTCGATATGTACTTGGTTCAAGACCTACCATTTCAAGCAGCTCATCTGTGCGTTTACTGATTTTATCCGCGTCCCATTTTCTGAGTTCAGGAACAATCGCGATATTCTCCTCAATCGTCATATGCGGAAACAGCGCAATCTGCTGCAAAACATAGCCAATGTTCCAGCGCAGCTCATGAATGTCATAGTCATGAACATTTTTTCCGTCGATAAACACAGATCCGTCCGTCGCATCAATTAAACGGTTAATCATTTTCATCGTCGTTGTTTTTCCGCAGCCGGATGGCCCGATAAAAACAAAAAATTCCCCTTTTTCTATAGTTAAATCCAAGGAACGAACGGCATTTGTACCATCCTTATACACCTTAGATACGTTCTCAAAGCGGATCATCAGCTCACCTTTTTCTATTATGTAGTGGAAAAATAATCATACCTTTACCTCTATTACCCGAAATAATCAGGAGGTATTCATGTTTTTTCAAATAACAAAAACTTTTCCTTAAGCAAGAGTGGAATTATCTGTATAATACTAGAAAAGAGAGGGTGAAGCCAGTAATGAAGATCAAAACAGATTCCGTAACCGGATTTAAGGATGCTATCATTTCATACACGCTTCTCAGCAATAATTCTGAATCAAAAAGCCTTGCCATCATGTTTCCAGGTCTGGGATATACAGCTCAGGGACCTCTTTTTCATTATGCAACAGGAGTATACATAAATAAAAATGTGGATGTACTGCATATCAATTATCAATACAATTCAGCATTCTATGAATCTTTTTCAAATGAAGAACTCGATGAGGCGTTAAAAAGGGATGTAAGAAACGTCATCGACACTGTTTTAAGCTCACATACTTACAGTGATTTTTATCTGATAGGAAAATCATTGGGGACCATAGCCTTAGCTTCTGAACTAGGCAGAACGGCTTTTTTCGATGCAAAAGTGATTTGGCTGACGCCGCTTTTAAATCGGGAAGATGTTTTTGGATCGATGGTAAAAAGGAAAAAAAGGGGATTGTGCATAATTGGTGATAAGGATCCTTATTATAAAGAAGAACGATTTCAGGAGCTGAAGAAAAATCCGGCTATCGACTCCCTTCTGATCCCAGAGGCAAATCATAGTTTAGAAGTGGAAGGGGATCCTGCTGGTTCCATTGATAGATTAAAAGAAGTGATAACGAAAATTGAAGCATTTTAAAAGCGCGGCAGCGAGCCGCGCTTCTTTTTATTCAAACAGCTGGTCAACGGCACTTTGAGGAAGAGCTTTTTCTCCGCCAATGATGTAATATACCGCTGTAGAATCCATATACTTTTGAACAGTTGTCTTCGTAGCAGCGTTAGCCTGCTTTGGATCTGTCAATACGACAGGACTGAAACTCATGGCTGCAAGTGCAGAACCTGCAAGTGCATCAGGATAGTTTGTTCCAGTGGCAAGATACGTGTAGAATGGGTCAATCTCAGCTGCAAATTGGTCAATGATCCGGCTATTTGTTTCATAGCGGTCTTTGCCGCTGATCCGTTTCATGCCTGGCAGTTTTTTGGCAGTCGCGTCAGAAATAGCACCTGTTCCGCCAATAACATACGTTTTATCTGCTTCCCAGCTTCTCATGTAACTAGTAACAGATGCTGGAATTGAGTCTTTATTTGCAAGTAAAATCGGCATTTCCATTTGAGCTGCGATTGGAGCAATAGATAGAGCATCTGCAAATGTTTTTCCTGTTGCAACTACAACAGTTCCATAAGTTCCAATTTCCTCAGCGATTTTAACAGATGTCTCAAAACGGTCTGAACCGCTTAATCTAGTTACAGTGATTTTCATTTTTTCAAGTTGTGTTTTAACCGTGTCAGAAATAGCTCCTTTTCCTCCAACAAGATAAACTTTTTTTACACCTAAGCGGATAAGTTCTTTCTTAACGGTATCAGGCAATGTATTGGGAGTTGTCAATAGCAAAGGACCACCAACGCGATAAGCAAGAGGCGTTGCACTCAGAGCATCCGGGAAATTGCTGCCAGTTGCGATAACCGCATATTCAGAGCCTTCATCTCCCCAGCCATCCTGAGAAAGCTTTACAGCTGTTTCATAACGGTCTTTGCCGGAGATTCTCTCGAACGTAGTCTCGAGCGGTCCTTCTTCATAACCGATAGAATGGAAAATTAAATAATCCTCATTTAAATCTGTTGAAAAAGGATTTGTGACCTCAATATAATAAGTTCCAGATGCAAGTGATGCATCCAGATACTGAAGACCTCCACCTTCATCATCTTCAAGCAATTCACTTTCAGCAACTTTTTTACCGCTAGCATCAAGTAATCGCACCTTCATCACTCGTGAAGTTTCTTCATTGATCTCATCTTCATTTACCATTAAAGACAGTAATGAATATTCTTCATTTTCGGCAACTGAAAACTTGAAGTAATCGATATCTTTTCCATTATTGGAGACTTGATTATGTATCCTTCCAGATAAATAATAATTAACTTCGGAGTAGGTAGCTTTCCCCATAACATTGTTAGGTTCTTCTTCGTAATAAGTTGCTTCATCCTCATTAAAACTTGCTGCTTTCATTTCGTTTTGCCCTAAGCCCTTCTGGTTAAGAGCAGAAGCCATTTTCTGTTCGGCTGTCTGAACCGGACTTGTTTCTGCAAATCCCTGCCCAAAAGGAAGTGCAAGAAATAATCCGCACGCTAAAATCAATTCTTTTTTCATGTTATCCCCCTGTTTTCTATATGAAATCTATTAGATTATACTCGCAATTTTCGACAGATGTAAGATATATTTACCAAAATTTAGGTTGACTTATAAACTATTTCTTTCGACTTATTTTGACAACTTGAATATAAGAAAAAAGCCCTGATCAGATCAGGACTTTTTCTTGTGCAAATCACTCAAATAATGAGGCAATTGCTGATTCGGGAAGGGCATTTTCTCCCCCGATGATGTAATACATTTTAGCTGAATCTGCATAAGCAGCAAGTGTATCGATCGTTGTCTGCTCAACTGCTTTAGGATTTGTTAGAATCATAGGATTGCCATGAACCGCTGCTGCAGCAGAACCCGACAAGGCATCCGGGTAGTTTGCTCCAGTTGCGATAAACGGACTTGTCATATTCAAATCAGCTGCAAAGTACTTGATAATGCTGCTGTTTGTTTCATAACGAGTTGCCCCGCTGATGCGTTTATGATTTGGGAAACCTTTTGCGATCTTATCAGGCACAGCCCCTGCGCCTCCAATTACAAAGGTTTGCTTCAATTTGCTTGATTTAACGTATTGATTCACTGAATCAGGGATTGCATTTTTCTTTGTTAACAGAATTGGCATAGTTTTCGATGCAGCAATAGGCGCAATCGATAAGGCATCTGCAAAGCTTTCGCCTGTTGCAACGACAGCACGGTCCACTGCTCCAAGCTGTTTTGCGATATTGACAGATGTCTCGTAGCGGTCTTTCCCGCTGATTCTTGAGATTGTTGTCATGCCGGCTGCTTTTAACTCTTTTTCTACGTTAGCTGTAATAACAGATGCTCCGCCAACCAGAATGACTTTTTTTGCTCCCAATCTCTTAAGCTCACTTTTTACAACAGCAGGAAGTTTGTTCGTGTCTGTTAATAAAAGAGGAGCTTTGTTTTTATGTGCAAGCGGTGTTGCACTTAAAGCATCCGGATAATTTTTGCCTGTTGCAATGACAACAGTACCGGAACCAGTAAAGCTTTCTTTTGATACTTTTACAGCTGTTTCATAGCGGTCTGAACCAAAAATCCGCTCCATAGGAATATTCATTCGGTCAATTGCTTTCACTGCTCCGAAGGCATCAAGACGGCCCCAGCCGGAAACTGTGTCATAGCCTGGAATGACTTCTTCTTCAGGGTATGGGTATTCTTCGTCATATGGATATTCTTCATAGTCATCCATAGGATTATCCTGTTCATCAAACGCAATGTCTGCGGCAGATTTTGTTAAGATTCCTTCTACTTCACCTGGCGTTAAATCATGATTATGTGAAAGAAGAAGACCTGCCACTGCTGCAACATGAGGTGTTGCCATTGATGTTCCCGTCATATTCGTGACATTGCCATCAGGCATTAAGCTTGGAATGTCTGTACCTGGTGCAACAAGATCCAGGCCGTTTCCATAGTTTGAATAATCCGATACTAAATCGATGCGGTTTGTTCCGCCTACTGAAATAACATACTTAGAGGAAGCAGGATAAGAAAGCTCTTCCATTCCGTCATTTCCGCTTGCTGCTACAACTGTTACATCATGATCATATGCATATTTTAAGGCACTCTCGATGACGCGGCTGTATCCTCCGCCAAGACTTAAGTTAATGACCCTAGCACCTTGATCTACAGCATATCGAATTCCAAATGCAATTCCTTCAGTGTCACCGCTTCCTGCTGCATCAAGGACTTTTACAGGAAGAATTTTGGCATGAGGATTGATGCCTGCCATTGAATAATGGTTATTTGCTTCTGCCGCAATGATGCCGGACACATGAGTTCCATGTCCATTGTCATCCATGGCATTTGTGTTTTTCTCAATAAAGTTGTAGCCTTTTTCAGTAAGTACCCTGCTGCTTAAATCTGCAAGGGTATGATCTACTCCTGTGTCAGCTACAGCAATCACTGAATCACTGAGCTGTCTGCCTTTTAATAATTTCTGAAGCTGTTCAAATTGAATGTCAGCATCCGCAATGCCGCCATCTTCCCCTTCATTTTCCAATGACCATTGATATGGATATTGAGCGTCAGCAGTAAATGCTTTGTACTGCTGAACAGGTTCTGCAAATTCAACCTCCGGCAGCTTTGCAAGCTGTCCTGCAGCTGTTTTTAACGTTTTTGCTGAGGCTTTGAAATCAGCTGAGCTTCCTTCTACTTCCATTACATACATATCAGGGAAGACCGATTTATTGGCTTTTAGCGGTGAAGCCGACTGAATGCCGTATGATTTTGTTTTTGATTGAATGCTGCTTAATTTCTTGCCTTCTTTTAGTTTTACAATGACACGGTTTTCATAGCTGCTTGCTGCAGGTACAGAATATCCGCCTTTTTGCAAAATAGAAGAAACCGTTTTGTTCGTTACATTTGAAATCCCAATGCTCTTCCCTGTTTTTTCAATTTGATCCTTCAGGAAAGACGGTACTGATTCAAGCGCTGTGCTATATAAACGATTGATCGCATCTTGATCGGCGCTTGTAATTTTATAGGTACTGCTGCTGCCCTTTGCAGCAACATCTGCAAACAAGCCTTTTAATTGGATTAAATCTTGATAAACGTTATCGCGGATCGTCTTGCTGAAAACCACTTTCGTACTTAAAAATGGAGCAATCTTGTAATACATGGAAGACAGTTCTTTTCCATTTTCTGTTTTAGCCAGGACATCTTCACGAATGCTTCTCAAATCTTTTAAAATAGCTTTGCCGTTTTCTCTTTCTTTTGTGCTGAGCTCAGCCGGGCACTCTTCTGTGCTTATATATTCAGAAGGAGGAAGTGTGACTCCGTCGTAGCCGATCGTATATGAAGCGGCAGGCACTGATGGCTCTTCCTCTTCTTCCTCAATCGTCATCTCTTCTTCTATGTATTCCTCTTCCATGGCATAATGCTCTACCTTAATATAAAAAGGTCCAGCCCATGCTACCGGAAAATCAATAACAGCCGGCTGATCGGCGTATGAATATCCCATGTATCTGTCGAATGCTCGATTATCAATTGCATTTTCGAGGCTTGAGTATACCGTTACATTCAGTTCAGCTTCAGATTGAAGCTTCATGCGCAAATGTGTGTAATCTTTTATTTCTGCTTGAGTTGGATCAACTGTGTACCAATGTACTTGTTCCGATTCCTCAAACAAACCTTCAACTGGTTCTGAAATGGTTAATTTGGCTTCTTCTTTCGGCACATCTGCTTCTGCAGCCTTAACATCCTTTATAGGAAACTGACTGAAAAACAGGGCAAAAATCAGAATGACTGCCATGAAACTGCTAAACTTTCTTTTCGTCATTTGAAACCTCCGCTTAATAGATTCATAATATTTACAGTCTCTATTAAAACACAGAAACTCTCCTTTTGGAAAACATTTCTATATTTTTAAGGTAGATTTAAACAAGGAGCTGCTATCCGCAGCTCCTCGTCAGTATGAACCTATTCTTTTACAGCACCATGTTCGATTTCACATAGTGATAAAGCAGCTTTGCCGTATTTTCAAGCGAATCTTTATGAGTGCGCTCAAACGCATGAGAGGAGTCGATACCCGGTCCGATCAATCCGTGCACGATATCATGTCCGGAACGGATCGCCGCTGAAGCATCTGAACCATAGTAAGGATAAATATCTAATTTATAGCCGATGTTATGCTCCTTCGCCAGATTCGTTAAGTTTTTGCGGAGCTCATAGTGATAAGGACCGCTTGCGTCTTTCACACAAATGGAAACGGTATACTCATCCGTTGACTGCCCGTCTCCCATCGCACCCATATCAACAGCTAAATATTCAACGGTTTCAGGTGTGATGTTGGAGTTTCCGCCGTAGCCGATTTCCTCGTTATTTGAAATTAAAAAATGAGTGGTATACGGAAGCAGCACTTTCTCTTCCTTAATTTGTTTCATAAGCTGAAGCAAAAGAGCAACACTTGCTTTATCGTCTAAATGGCGGGATTTGATAAAGCCATTTTCCGTGATTTCCACTCGAGGATCAAACGAAACAAAGTCCCCGACTTCAATGCCGAGCGCGCGTACATCTTCCGCGTTTTTCACCACTTCATCAAGGCGGATTTCCATGTTGGCCTGATTGCGTTCTGCTTTGCCAGCATCTTTGTAGACGTGTACAGAAGTCTGATGCATCAGGATCGTGCCTTTAAATACTTTGCCTGATGAAGATTCAATTTTGCAGTATTCTCCTTCAATCGAGTTGTAGTTAAAACCGCCGATTAAATCAATCGTCAGCCGCCCGCTCGCTTTGATTTCTTTTACAATTGCCCCAAGTGTATCAACATGCGCTGTCAGCATGCGGTGATGGGAATTGTCTCTTCCCGGGATCGTTGCAAGCAGTCCGCCTTTGCGGTTGCGCCTCGTCTCTATTTGACAATCTGCTAAATAGTTTTCTACATATGTAATCACTTCATTTGTATTTCCTGATGGACTCGGTATGGATACGAGCTCTTTAATCAGCTGCATCGTTTCATTCAACAGAATTCTCCCCTTTTGGCTGCTTTTTCTATATTATAGCAGTTTCAGGCTCTCCGATTCTCCGTATTGGAGAATCGGCTGGTTGATGTTATTTATATGAGATGATGCTAAGCCCGTGAGCTTCCAGTGCAGCCGTTGATGCAGAAATCTCCCGACCTGTTAACAGACATGCTGACTTCTTCATTCCGTTTGGAAGAGAAACCTCAATTGGATGATCTGCCCCGTTTAAAATGAACAGGATCTTTTCATCGTTATACATTTTTGTATACATGACAAATTCATCTTTAATGCCTGCCTCCACAAATTGGATTTTCCCCTTGTTGCCGAATGCCGCATTATTTTTACGAAGATCAATCATCTGAGAAATAAAGTTCAATAAATCGCTGTCCTGTTTCTCTTCATCCCAGATCATGCACTTGCGGCAGCCGGGATCCATCACACCTGTCATGCCGATTTCGTCCCCATAATAAATGCATGGTGCGCCCGGTGATGAGAGGAGAAACGCGAAAAGTTGCTTCACTTTATCTGTATTTCCCCCGCAGACAGTAGCGATACGAGGGGTGTCATGACTACCAAGCAAGTTAAAGGCAACCTCCGACACTTGCTCAGGATACATTAGAAGCGCTTCCGACGTTCGGTTTATAAACTCTGATGCCGTTACTTTTCCGTGAGCAAAATAATCGATTGCAACGCTTGTGTATGGGTAATTCATGACGGCATCAAATTGATCGCCCTGCAGCCACGGCATAGCATCATGCCACACTTCTCCCAAAATATAAACCTCTGGATCGATGGCTTTGATTTCTTTACGGAACTCGCGCCAAAAGTCATGCGATACCTCATTTGCCACATCAAGTCTCCATCCGTCAATGCCAAATTCCCGCACCCAGTAGCGCCCAACCTCAAGCAGATATTCCCGCACTTCAGGATTCCCTGTTCTGAGCTTCGGCATATTTTCCGAGAATCCAAACGTTTCATAATGTACCTTGCCGTCTTTTTTCAGAGGAAACTGATCTATGTGGAACCAATCTTTATACTTGGATGCTTCGCCGTTTACGACGACATCCTGAAACGGCGGGAACTCGTAGCCGCAATGATTAAACACCGCATCAAGCATCACCTTAATGCCGTTTTCATGACAGACCTTAATTAATCTTTTAAACGTTTCTTTATCCCCAAACTGCGGATCAATTTCCAAATAGTCAATTGTATCGTACTTATGATTCGAAAACGCTTTAAAAATAGGGGTGAAATAGATTCCGGTAATGCCAAGCTTTACAAGGTAATCAATATGTTGAATAACCCCTTCAAAGTCACCTCCAAAGCTGTTCGCTGCTGTTGGCTCTGTACTGCCCCATGGCAGGGCATCCTTAGGATTAAGTGCAGCGTCTCCATTTGCAAAGCGTTCCGGGAAAATCTGATACCAGACAGTGTCCTTTACCCATGACGGTGCAGTAAAGATGTCTTCTTCATTAATATATGGAAATGTAAAATAGTAGCCGTTATGATCCTGCGGTTTTTTATCAAGAAAACCCTGCTCTGTATAAATCAGCGTTTGGTCGCCTGATATCATCTCAAACCCATACTTCAAACGTCTGTGGGGAGGTTTAACCGCAACCGTCCATATATCGTAAAGTTCAGTCTTTCCAAGCAAAGTCATCTCGATATGCTTTTCTGACTTCCATTTCCAGACTCCTTCACTTTCCTGCTCCCAAGTAAACGGATCCCCCCAGATCAAATTCACCTTTTCGGCATCATTTTTCTTTGTCTGCAGACGGATGTGCAGCGTATCTTTATCATAAGCGTAGGCAAAATTATTTTTTGGACGGTGGTAAACCGCTTCTTTTAACATCATTTTCAATTCCCCCAATTATAGACTTAAACGTTTAAGTAACGGTAGAAAAAAGCAGAAGCTACTCTGCCGGTAAATACGTGTATTTTTCTAAATGCAGACCTCGATTGTCTTTAATGAGATCGGATAAAACCTGGAAAGCAATCGATGCTTTAGAATTCTTAAATAATACGGTTTTTGCTTCGGCTGGAAGGATCTCCGGGCAATTGGATGTACAGATTACGGCATCATCCTCAATGTTCCGGTATTTCGAAACAGTGCCTGCCAAAAATTCGTTGAGAATAATTGCTGATCGATCGCTGTTCGTTGCCAAAAAAGCAGCAAGGCCTTTTTCGTTCTCCATCAGATGAATATTTTCTTCAGCAAGCCCTGATGCCTTTTTAATTTGCTCAGTAAGTCCGGCATTGTGAAACTTCTCCATAATTAATACGGAGGGTTCTCGTTCAAGCTGTTTTTTTGCTGCTGAAAAAGCTCCCAGGTAATCGTACATAACCTTGTAAAAAAGTTCATCATCAATTACACTGTCAACGAGCACGAGCGGAACTCCTGTTGGAACCGTTTTTGAAATGCTGTAGAAGAAATCTTCCCGGACATCAATTAAGAAAACGCCATCCAGTTTTCGTTCTGCGATAATCTCCAGATTGGGTTTTTCCACATCAATCCTTGAGAGCACAACGTGATAACCCTGTTTTGTCAGCAGCTGCTCAAGCTCAAAAATAAACTCGGCGTGATGCGCGCGTCGCCAAACCCCTTCATGTACAGAGCGGTTTAAGAGAATACCGATCAACCCCGTTTTTTGCATAACAAGAGATCTTGCAGCAAGGTTAGGTACATAATTCAATTTCTTTGCAATCTGCAGGACACGTTCCTTTGTCTCTGCTGGAATGGATTGATTTTCTGCATTATTTAATACGTAGCTCACAGTCGCAACCGAAACATTCGCTTCAGCCGCAATATCTTTCATTGTTGCTTTTTTCATTGCTTTCACCATTTCCACTTAATCGTTTAAGTTGAGTATATAGATAAATGGATTGAATGTCTAGAGAGAAAATACGGCCTCCCATTCTAAATTAAGAAAGGGGCTTGTCAGATAGTTCCCTAAATTAAAGCAGGCAGGAAAACTATTATATTTCCTGCCTGCTTTTTTGTGAAAATAATTATTGGCGTCAGTTCCAGTAGTGCTGTAACTTTGAACCGTGCAAAAACATGAAAAATGGCAGCATTCGTCCTAGTGCCGCCACTTTGAACGGTGCAAAACATGAAAAGTGGCAGCATTCGTCCTACTGCTGCCACTTTGAACGGTGCAGAACATGAAAAATGGCAGCATTCGTCCTAGTGCTGCCACTTTGAACGGTGCAGAACATGAAAATTGGCAGCATTCGTCCTAGTGATGCCACTTTGAACCGTGCCAAACATGAAAAGTGGCAGCATTCGTCCTAGTGCCGCCACTTTGAACGGTGCAAAACATGAAAAGTGGCAGCATTCGTCCTAGTGCTGCCACTTTGAACACTTGGGTTTCACTTTTTGGTTTTACCCCCTAAATTCCCAGAAAAGAAAAAAAAGCGGTCTGCACAATCTGTCTGGCAGGCCGGCTCTACTATCCTTTATACCGTTCTCAAAATCGGAAGCGTGCAGCATCTAAATGAGCCGCCCGATTTGATGATTTCAGTAATATCCACTTCAATAACATCGTATCCTCTGTCTCTGAGCTGCCTATTTACATTTTGATTAACAGGAAGACTGATGATTTTTTTACCGCCGATCGATAGGACATTTGTCCCCATAGTGAATTGCTCAGCTTCCGTTACTTCGATTAAGCTGTAGCGTTCTCTAAGCATTTTCAGCTCTTTCTCTTCAAAAGCGGCTGGGAAGACAAGGGCTTCCGTTTCAGAAAGGACATTAAATACGCAGTCAAGATGAAGGTATTTTTCGTTGATTGGAACAGGAATAACTTCAAAGGCGGGAACGAGCGACTGCAGTTTTTCAATCGCATTCATGCACGTTCTGTCACTTACTCCTACGAAAATAGCCGTTCTGTCAATAATGACGTCTCCGCCTTCAATCCGGTGTTCTTTCAGGCATTGCATTGGATAACCCTGTGCGTCAAGCCAGCTGCGGAGCACTTCTTCCTCACCCTGTCTGATGTCCTGGCCCATTTCGGATACAAAAACGGTTTTGCCCAAAGTGAAGCCGATGTCACGGGTGAACACTTGCTCAGGGTACTTTTCATAAGGAGTGAGCATGATTACTTCCGCTCCATTTTCTTCTAATGTTTTGACAAACTGCTGATGCTGGCTGACGGCAAGCTGGACGTCAATATTTTCATCGGCATAATGCCGCTGTGTTTCATTTATAACTTCCGTAATTCGCATATAGTTTGGCTGACAGACTAGCACCTTCTTTAATGAATCATATTCACTGAAACAGGCTAAAGTCTGATCTGGTTTTCGAATCGTCGTCAAAATAAATTCCCCCATAAAAGATTGCTTTTATGAGATTATTCCCTAAATGGCGTAAATATTAAACTTTTTTGTGACATTATCTTACGCCTATTTATTTTATTCCTCTGTTAGTAATTGTCAAACTTGTTAAATTGTTATATAGTTTTAAAGGTTGAACTATATATTTCTCATATGAGGCTGGAAATAATGAAAATGGAAAATGAACTAGAAGCATTGCGAAAAGAAAATCAGCTTTTAAAAGAACTCATCACACAATGGCCGTCTGCATTTACATATGTAAATCCGGAACTTGAACTTGCGGTCTGTAAAGAAAAGTCAGACACGCCTCCATCTATTCTGAAAATGACCAGCACACAGTTGACGGCTCACACAAATCAGCGCCTCTACCTATCATCATCAGAAAACGATTCATTTCATCATACAGAAGCTTTTTTATCCGACATCTTTGATTTAGTTGCCCATCATGTTGTTTTTATTGATGAAACGGGCATTGTTACTTTATGCAATCTTCAAGCAGCAAAAGATCACGGAGTCAACCGGGACGAAATCATCGGAAAACATTTAAGGGAGCTTGTCAACATTCCAGACGAACAGCTTCTGACGCTTGAAACCGCCCGTACCGGGATAGAATTCGTTGACCGTGAAGTGCTTGATAAAAATTATGGCATCCTGAACACGAGAATCCTCTGGAATACCGATGGATCCATCAAACGCGTCATCGGGACCTTCTACTTTTTAAATGCCATAAAAGAAGCTGAAAAACAGGCAATTGCCGGAAGAATTGCTGCTGGAATTGCCCATGAAATCAGAAATCCTTTAACGACAGTAAGAGGATTTCTGCAAGTGCTTCAAGCCTCAGCAGATGCTGATACGAAAAACTTGTTTCAAACGATTTTAATTCCCGAAATCGACCGGGCAAATAAAATCATTTCCGATTTCCTGAGCATCGCAAAACCTGCCGAAATCAGGTCTGAGCATTTCGAAGTGAAAGAGTTTCTGCTGAATCATTTAGGAAGAATTTTAGAAAGCGAATCCCTGCTTTACTCCATTGAGTTTCATATTAATATCGATCCCTATGCAGAAGGAACCTGCATCCTTGGAAATAAGGATGAACTGCTGCAGGTCTTTCTGAATCTGTTTCAAAATTCGTTTCAGGCGAAAAACACAGATCCGCTGAGAATACACATCACCTGCAAGCGCCAGGAAAACAAGCTGCAGATCAGCTTTTCTGATAACGGACGGGGCATCATCCCATCCGCTCTGAATCATATTTTTGACCCTTTCTTCTCCACTAAAGACACCGGGACAGGACTCGGTCTCTCAGTTTCGAAAAAAATTGTAGAGAACCATAAGGGTACAATGCGGGCCAGCAGTGATGAAAACGGGACCGTTTTTTATCTTGATTTCCCTGTTTGTGAAGATCGGATTTAAAACGGCGCACACGAAAAGCTCAGAGTTTTAGCTCTGAGCTTTCTCATATTAATGTCTTTATTATTATCTCTTTAACAGCATTTTATCTAATTCACGCACTTTGTCATATGACTCCAAAAGGTGTTCAGGCACCATTGTTCTCCCATATTCCCAGGCATTGTTTTCTATTTCAGCCATAAGTTCCTCTTTTTCTTCATCGCCCCCATAAATCAGGGTTCTTAAATCATGTTTGTTTTTCTTAAAACTCAAATAATAGCCTATCTCATGATAAATAAGAATTTTAACAAAGTTTTCATCCGATTCTTTAATTCTCACTTTCCCTCTATATCCGTTAATTTGAAGATAATTGAATTTAATTGTATTTGTCGATACGTTATAACTCATATGTGCAGGCAGCTGGTTATCAAATTCATAATTAATATCTAAACGGTGCTCATCTAATACATCTTTAATGATTTTTTCGATATTCCATATATATAACATCTTATCTCTCCCTATCTTTCAGGAATTTTAATCTACCGTCTATTATTTCATAAATTAGAGCTGAAATGAATCATGCTTATTAGAGAAATGCCCTCTGCATCAGAACATTAAACGATTCTTTTAATAGATTCTTTTTCATCAGCTTAATACCTTCTTAAATTACCCAATTAAAAAAGCACCATAATACTTTCAGAAACGGAGCTGTCCAGAAAGTGTGTCTTTGCATATATTGTTGTTTTGATGATAAATATTGCTCGTTCCTTTCCGCTCCAGGAACTTGCTTTCCGCGGGGAGCATGGGAGCCTCCTCGGCCTTGCCTGTGGGGTCTCCCATTTTGCTCTATTTCCCGCAGGAGTCAAGTTTATCCGCTGCTATCCACTTAAGGTTTCTAACATTTAGTCCTGCAGCAACAATATTTATGAAAAGAGCCAAAGAAAAAATCCGAACTAAAACGAAATTCAAGTTGGAATTTCACATAATAGTTCGGATTTTTCTTTGGCTGAAAACCTTTTGTACCAGCCTCTTTTTTTCTGTGTTAACTGAATTGATTATCCATTAATAGCTCATCATAAATGAACTTGCCAATTTCACTGATTGTTCTTCTGCCTGCTTCCTTATTTTGAAGCTGATCCATCAGAACGGCGGCATAAGCCGTCCGATCACTAAAGCGGATGATGGCGCAATCATGCTCAATACCTGGCAGCTCACCGGTTTTGTTGCCTGCGTATACCTTATCCTTGTCCATATGATAGGGAAGCTTGTCTGTGAATTGCTGCTTTTGCAGGATGTCTTCTATTTGTTTTCTGCTTACTTCCGTGAGAAAGCCGTCCTCGCCGATTGCTTTCAAACATTTCAGCATGTCATCAGCAGTCGTCCAGTTATTCAGACCGTTTTTGATTGCTTCCAAATCCATCATATTCCGGTTCAGCTCAGTACCTGTTAGGTTCAGATCCTTCATACAGGCGTGGATCGCCGGTCTGGAAGCTTTATGGATCATATAGTTAGTCGCCGCATTATCGGACACGATGATCATTAATGAAAGCAAATCAGAAACAGTTAAGACGGAGTCATCTGAGAAAGACTGCAGGACACCTGCTCCGCCTGTTTTTTCAATGTCATGAAGGTTCACTTTTTCATCTAATGAAAGAATACCGCGCTCTTTTTGACGAAAAGCTGTCAGGAAGATAGGCAGTTTAATCAGACTCGCTGATGAAAAGATTCCGCGGCTGTTCCGTTTGATGATTTCGCCGTCAAAATCGATCGCGAGTCCAATTCTTCCTGGACAGCGATCTATTAATTCCTGCAGCTTTAGCTCTAAGTTCACCGTCATTTCGTTGCTGCGATTTGAGAAAAATCCTGGTCGCCCATGATCCTCTTGTCATACAAATGACAGGCAACGAAATGATTTTCTTCTACTTCCTGCCACACTGGCTTTTTTGAAGCGCAGGCTTCCATCGCATAGGAACAGCGTGTTCTGAATACACAGCCGCTCGGTGGACTCATCGGGCTTGGCAGCTCACCCTGAAGAATAATGCGCTCCCGCTTGTCCTCTATATCGGGATCAGGAATCGGAATGGCAGTCAGCAAAGCCTGTGTGTATGGATGGAGCGGTTTTTTGTACAGCTCGCTGCTTGCGGTCTGCTCAACAAGGTGGCCCAGATACATAACCCCAATACGGTCGCTGATTTGTTTGACCATGGAAAGGTCATGCGCAATAAAGAGGTAGGTTAGTCCTTTTTCCTTTTGCAGACGTTTCATTAGATTGACAACTTGAGCCTGGACAGATACATCGAGTGCTGAAATCGGCTCATCGGCAATAATGAATTCCGGGTCAAGGGCAAGGGCTCGTGCAATGCCGATCCGCTGTCTTTGGCCGCCGCTGAATTCGTGCGGGTAACGGTTTGCATGATCACGGTTTAAGCCTACATCTTCAAGGAGCTGATGCACTTTTTCCGTACGGCCCTGTTTATTCTTGTACATGCCGTGAACTTCCATCGGTTCAGAAATGATTTCAAGGACCGTTGACCTCGGATTTAATGAGGCATATGGATCCTGAAAAATCATTTGCATCTGCCGGTAGTAGGCAAATTTGTCTTTTCCTTTTAAATCATGAATGTTTTTACCGTTGAAAAGAACTTCTCCTTCTGTCTGGTCGTATAAACCGAGAATCGTCCTGCCGGCAGTTGATTTTCCGCACCCTGATTCCCCGACGATGCCGAATGTTTCACCCTTTTTCACCGTGAATGAAATGCCGTCTACTGCTTTTAGTGTTGACCCTTTACCAAGATGAAAATGTTTCTTTAAATTTCGTACTTCAAGCAAATTCTCCACTGTTATCCCTCCGTCTTTAGCCAATAGCGTCTAGCTGCACATAATTCCTTTTCATATATGGTTCCGGCCATGTCCAGAATCTCAATTGATTTCCCGGTGTTCGGAGAATGAAGCAGCTTGCCGTCTCCATAATAAATGCCCACGTGATGAAGACTTCCTTTTCCTTCTTCGTATGCAAAAAACAATAAATCTCCAGGCTCCATCGAGTCCAGTTCCACTTTTTCACCTGAAGCAGCCTGATCATGAGCATCCCTTGGAATGATGTATCCATTTGCTTTGCACATTGTGTAGCTGAAACCGGAGCAATCAAAGCCGAAGCTGCTCATTCCGCCCCAAAGATAAGGAAGGCCGATAAATCTTTCGCCATCAGCAACGATATCCCCGCCGCTTCCTTTAGGCACACTATCAAACCCATCAAAGATGGAAACATCCGCTGCCTTCAGTTTCCCTTTTCCATCTGGAGTTTCAACTTCAATCCATTCTGTTCCTTCTATTAATACAGGCAAAACAGTTTGAAAACTCAATGCAAATTGAGGAGTTTCATCTTCAGCATAAAGCATCGCTTTTTTGCTTTGAACGACTGCAATCGTTCCTTCCAAAGATTCCGCCTTCTCTTCGATTTGACAAAGCGGCATCCACCCCGGATATCCTCTTTCATCCTTTGAAGAGGACTGAGCCGGAATAATCACATGTGCATAGCCGTCCTCTTCGTCCATAATCCATACTTCTTCCCCAAGCAAAGCCTGTGTCTGAATTCGATTTTCATTGCAAAGAGCAAGGCTTGTTTCATAAGTCAGTCCTCCAAGCCATGAGTCAATATCAACAGGATTCACAACGGCGTTTTTATCCAGCTCCCGTGCGGAATCCTTTGCCGTCCAAACGGTTGCAACGGATACCGCAACTCTGCCTTTTCGTATCGTCATTTTGCCATAACCTCCCCATCGTTTAGAAGGACATCTGAAATTCCCAGTCCATTTCCTTCTGAAAATGTCATTTTTCTGCCGCTATACCGGACTCCGCCCTCTACAATTTCTTTCGCAAGCATAAGCGGGGCATCAAAATCAAAACGTGTAATGTTCTTTTTGGCTGCTGCAAAGTGCGCGGCGGCGGTGATGCCGATTCGCGTTTCAATCATGCTTCCGACCATGCATTCCACTCCGCAGATTTCAGCAAGCTGATTGATGATGGAAGCTTGATAGATGCCCCCTGCTTTCATTAATTTGATATTAATCAAATCCGCACTTCTCGTTTTCAGCACGTCAAACGCCTGCTTTGGAGTAAACACGCTTTCATCTGCCATAATCGGCGTTTCCACGGCATCTGTTACTTGTTTTAACCCCTCTATGTCATGAGCTTTAACCGGCTGCTCCACTAATTCAATGTTCAAGCCAAGGTCTTCCATTTTGCCGATCACATTGACCGCTTCTTTCGGCTTCCATCCTTGATTGGCATCGAGCCGGATTTTAATATCCGGACCGACTCGGCTTCTGATTTCCCGGATCCGGTCGATATCCAGTGCGCTGTCGCCAAGTCCCACTTTAACCTTTAGTACATTAAACCCTTGCTGGATATAGGAAACCGCATCTTCTCCCATTTCGCGCACGTCATTTACACTGACGGTAAAATCCGTTTCCATCTCCTCTTTATATCCGCCTAAATATTGATAAAGCGGCAGTCTGCTATGTTTGGCAAGACAATCATAAAGAGCCATATCAATCGCAGCTTTTGCACTGGAATTGCCTACTAAAATGGTTTGTATTCCCTGGAAAATAACTTCGTAGTTCAATAGATTTTTTCCGATTAAAAACGGCTTCAGCACTTGATGAATACTGGCTTCTATACTCGGCAGACTATCACCGGTAATCACAAGTGTCGGCGGCGCTTCACCCCATCCGGCAATACCGCTTTCGCACGTCACTTTCACGATGACGGATTCTGCCGTCACAACTGTCCGCAGAGCCGTTTTAAAGGGCTTTGTCAAAGGGACAGCTGCCCGAAATGTTTCAATCTTTTCGATTTTCATAGAAATCCACCCTTTTTAAAGAATCCCGCTTTCAATCACAACCGTTTTCTCATATGTATTCATTTCTGCATGTGTACCAAGCGGAATAGAGATATTAGGACTGCAGTGTCCGATTTTAAATCCTTTTAGTGCCGGTTTGTTAGCGAGTTTGATGTAATGAGCCAGCACTTCATCAAGCGAAATCGACTTTTTCCGTTTTTGAGGAACACAGTTATGAAAATCAGCAACCAGAATACCTGCTGCATCCGTTAATTTCCCTGCCATATAAAGCTGATTCATCATGCGGTCAACTGCATATGGCTCTTCATCAATGTCCTCGATTAACAGCAGTTTCCCTTTTGTATCAATCTCATAATCTGTACCGACAGAGCTTGTGATTAATGATAGATTCCCGCCAACCAGCTCCCCGCTTGCATTGCCTTCAATCATCACTTCAAGTGGCGAAAGTGATTCGTCATAAGTAAGCGGACTCTTCTCAAAAAGCTGTTGAAAATACTGTTTTGTTAACGGAAGAACACCAGCTTCTTCTCCAAAATCAGAGCTGAGCATCGGACCGTGAAACGTAATAAGACCGGTTTTCTGTCTGATGGCTGTATGCAAAAAAGTGATATCGCTGTAGCCCCAGAAAATCTTCGGGTTCTTTTCAATAAGATCATAGTCTAAGAGTGAAGCCATGCGGGCTGTTCCAAATCCGCCGCACGCGCAGATGATCGCTTTCACTTCTTGATCCTGAAACATAGTATGAACATCTTCTGCTCTTTCTTCATCTGTTCCTGCAAGATATCCGTATTCGCGTTCAATATGTTTTCCGAGTTTGAATTTCAGGCCTGTTTCTTCTAAAAAAGAAAGAGAGCGCTTCAGGTTCTCTTGATTTGGAGGACTTGCCGGGGAAATGATGCCGATTGTGTCGCCTTTTTTTAACGCCTGAGGTTTTATCATTCTAGTAGTCTCCTTTATATAGAAAAGGGATGTTCAAACAGCTGAACACCCCTTTTGCATGGCTTACTTCTTATCTGCCCATTTTAATTCTAAATATCCGACAGGGTGACGGACGATGCCTGATACATCTTCATTTTGCAGGTAAACCTGGTTGTAGAAATGGATCGGAATGATCGGTGCTTCTTCAAATAAAATCTTTTCTGCTTTGTACAGCATCTCAAAGCGTTTTGCTTCGTCAGATTCATTTTTAGAGTCTTTGATCAATTGATCATACTCCGCATTTGTCCAGCCTGTGCGGTTCATGCTGTGTCCTGTTTGGAAGTTCTCAAGGAAGTTCACAGGATCAGCATAGTCTGCTAAGAAAGAACTGCGTGACAATTGGAATTTCAACGCCTTCTGATCGGTGGCGAACACGTTCGCTTCAAGGTTAGCAAGCTTCACATCCACGCCTAAATTTTCTTTAAACATTTGCTGAAGCGCTTCTGCAATTTTCTTGTGCGTATCATCTGTGCTGTAAGTCAATGTTACTTCAGGAAGCTTGTCATAGCCTTCTTCTTTCATGCCTTTTTCAAGCAATGCTTTAGCTTCAGCAGCATCTGTTTTCACAAGGTCGCCGCTTGCTTCGCGGAAGTCTTTGCCTGATGGATCTTTAAAGCCGGGTGAAACGAAACCATATGCAGCTGTTTCCTGATTTTTTGTTACAAAATCAACGATTTGCTTTTGGTCAACAGCCATTGCGAATGCTTTGCGGATGTTAACATTCTGGAACGGTTCAAGCGTTACGTTCATGCGGTAGAAGTAATCGCCAGCCTGCTCCTCAACATTTGCTTTTCCTTCTTCAAAAAGTGATTCTGCCAAGTCAGCCGGTACATCAGATGTATCCAGTTCGCCTGTTTGGTAAAGCTGGTATTCTGTATTTGTATCTTCTACGATTGCCCAATGTACGCCATCAAGCTTCACGTTTTTTGCATCCCAGTACTGATCGTTTTTCTTCATCATAAATTCTTTGTCATGCTCCCATGACTCTAATGAGAAAGGTCCGTTTCCGACGAATGTGTCAGCTTCTGCAAACCAGTCCGGTGTTTCTGTCGCAACTTTTTCATTTACCGGGAAAAATGCCGGGTTTGCAATCACACTTAAGAAGTATGCTTGAGGGCTGATTAACGTAACCTCAAATGTTTTTTTGTCAACAGCTTTCACTTTGACATCATCTGCAGAGCCAGTTCCGCTGTTGTAAGCTTCTCCGCCCTCAATGAAGTATCCTAAAAATGCTGCCCCTGATCCTGTTTCAGGATTTAAAAGACGTTTCCAAGCAAAGACGAAATCATCAGCTGTTAAATCATCGCCGTTTGACCATTTTGCATTTTCGCGAATGTGGAACGTGTACGTTTTGCCATCTTCAGAAACGTCCCATTTCTCAGCCGCTGCGGCTTCTGGCTCATGATCTTTCCCCAGACGGGTAAGACCTTCCATTAAATTGTTCAGCGCATTCCATGAAACAGCGTCAAATCCGATAACCGGATCAAACGAAGTTGGTTCAGCCCCGTTGTTCAGGTGCAAAATTTTCTCTTTCTCTTTTTCGTCTTTTCCTGTGTCTTTTCCTGCACTCTCATTTGCTGTACATGCTGCAAGCACGAATACAAGCAAGGCAGTCAGGAACATCGCCATCCACTTTTTCATAATACTCCCCCTCTTAATCTTGATCTATATGTTATTTCATTGATGCTGCAGCTAATGCGCGGCTGTCCTGAAGCCAGCAGTCTACTTGGTGCTCTTTGCTTAATGCTGACGTAAAAGGATACACTCGGTCACATACTTCCATCGCATATTCGCACCTTGCCGCAAACGGGCACCCTTCAGGAGGCGAAAATAAATCCGGCGGCGAACCCGCAATCGGAATCAGCTCTTCTCCCTCAATATCAAGCCGCGGGATGGAACGAAGCAAACCCTTTGTATATGGATGCTGAGGCTGATAGAAAATTTCTCTTCTAGAGCCTGCTTCTACAATTTTTCCGGCATACATAACCGCAACGCGGTCAGCAACTTGAGCGACCACCCCCAGGTCATGGGTTATCAGAATAATGGATACCCCTGTTTTCTTCTGAATGTCACGGAACAGATCGAGAATTTGAGCCTGAATCGTCACATCAAGTGCGGTCGTCGGTTCATCAGCAATCAGCACTTCCGGCTCACAGACAAGCGCCATCGCAATGACGATTCTCTGCCTCATCCCGCCGCTGAATTGATGCGGATACTGCTTTAAGCGCGCTTCAGGGCTTGGAATGCCAACAAGATTCATCATCTCAAGAGCTTTTTGTTTTGCTTTTTCTTTCGGCATGCTCTCATGCTGGATAATGCCTTCCATGATTTGATCTCCGATGGTGAGCGTCGGATTCAGTGCTGTCATCGGATCCTGGAAGATCATTGAAATGTCTGCGCCGCGAAGCTTTCTCAGCTCTTTTTCCTTCATTTTTGTTACATCTTTTCCTTTAAAAAGGATGGAGCCTGAATCAATTGTTCCCGGTGGTTCAGGTATAAGGCGCATAATGCTTTGTGAAGTCACACTTTTTCCGCAGCCGGATTCTCCTACGATTGCGAGCGTTTCGCCTTTCCGTAAATCAAAGGTTACTCCCCTTACCGCCTTTACGCGTCCTCCGTATGTTTTAAATGACACGTGGAGGTCGTTTACTTCCAGTACTTTTTCCATGATGTTACCTCCTTAGCTTTGGATCAAGCGCATCCTGCAGTCCGTCTCCGAGCACGTTAAAGGCAAACATTGTCAGAGAGATGCACAGGGCAGGAAAAAAGAGGCGCCACCAGTGTCCTGTTAAGATTGTTGAAAGAGCATCACTTGCCATCACACCCCAGCTTGCAAACGGAGCCTGGATGCCAAGTCCGAGAAAGCTCAGGAACGCTTCTGCAAAAATAGCAGATGGAACGGTAAGTGTAATTTGAACAATAATCGGGCCCATTGTGTTTGGAAGCAGGTTTTTCCGGATGATCCTGCTTGTTTTCGTGCCGAATGATTTAGATGCATGAACAAATTCATAGTTTTTGATTTGAAGCACCTGTCCCCTTACTATCCTCGCCATCCCAATCCAGCCTGTGACGGTCAGGGCTACGATAATCGTAAATAAACCAGGTCCCATCACGACCATGAGCAAAATAACGACAAGCAAATACGGAAGGCCGTACAGGACTTCAACGACGCGCATCATGTAATGATCGATTTTGCCTCCTTTATAGCCGGCAATGCCTCCGTAGAGAACGCCGATTGCAAAGTCAATTAATGCGGCAATCGCTGCAACGAAAAGCGAAATTCTCGCTCCGTACCATGTTCTAGTAAAAACATCGCGTCCAAGTTCATCTGTTCCGAACCAGTATTTGGCTGATGGAGGCAGATTTTGATCGGTCAGAATTTGTGTTCGGACAGAATGGGGTGAAATAATCGGTCCAAAAATGGCCATGAATGTAATAAAAATCAAGAAGATCAAGCCTGTCATCGCAAGCTTATTTTTACGCAGTCTTCTCCAGGCATCGTGCCAGTAGGAAAGACTTGGTCTGACGACGGCTTCTGCAGCCTGCCTGTCCCTCGATTTCGGAACAAACCAATCATCAGGGATATCCCGGGAAGGATCGTGCTGTTTTCTGAGCTCCATTATCTTCCCTCCCTTTTATTTAATTGAATTCTTGGATCTAAAATTCCATAAGCAACATCGACAAGGAAAAGCATCACGATCAGAATCGTGCTGTAGAAGACGGTCGTGCCCATGATGACTGGGTAGTCACGGGTGCCAATGCTTTCGATGAAGTATTTTCCCATGCCAGGAATCGCAAATATTTTCTCAATAACAAATGTTCCTGTTAAGATACTTGCTGCAAGCGTGCCAAGGACTGTTACAACCGGAAGAAGGGCGTTTCTCAGCGCATGCTTGAACACGATTTTGACAGGTGAAAGTCCTTTTGCACGGGCTGTTCTTATGTAATCCTGAGTCAGCACTTCAAGCATGCTTGAGCGTGTCAGACGGGCAATAATGGCCATCGGTCCTGTAGCAAGCGCGAGTGTAGGCAGAATCATGTGCATCGGGCTCGACCATGTCGCAGCAGGAAGTATTTTTAGATTAACGGCCAGATTTTGAATTAAGAGGGTCGCCATGATAAAGTTTGGAACGGATATACCCAGAACGGCGATGGTCATCGCTAAATAATCAATGAAACCGTTGTGGCGGAGCGCTGCAATGATGCCAAGCGCAATCCCTGAAAATACAGCTACAACGAGCGTGACAATTCCAAGCTCAAAAGAAACCGGAAAGCCGCGGCCAAGCAATTCATTGACTGTTTGCGAAGACTTTTTAATAGAAGGGCCGAAATCAAAGGTGACAAGTGACTTCATGTACATCGCATATTGCACAGGAAGCGGTTCGTCCAAATGATAGAAAGCTTCAAGATTTCGCTGTACGGCTTCGCTTGTCCCCCGCTCTTCGTTAAAAGGCGAACCTGGAATAGTATGCATCAGGACGAACGTGAGCGTAATAATCAGCCAAAGCGTAAGGATCATCGAAAGCAGACGTTTAAAAAGATATGTATTCATAAGTTCTCACTTCCTAACAGAATGTCGTTCTCATCGCAAGCTCCGTCATGACAAGCATCGCCCGGTAGGCTTCAAGAATGTCGCTTGCCTGGAAACGGACAATCGTGGTGTTTTCTACGTGCTCTGTTCCGGGCATAAGCGCTGCCCATTCAGCTTGTCCATAGTTTGCAAACTCAATGGCCATAAGCGGACGGTCTGGAGGAGTGAGCGGCTTTACGTTTTCTCTGTTTTTAATGGCAAGGGCTGTTTTCTCTTTTAGCAGCTCCCCTGCCTTGACCGGCGTCAGTGATTTTACGACCGATCTGGAAATCGTCTCCTTTACGACAGCTGTGGTGATATTCGGAATGAGTGCTTCTGCTTCCATTGCTGCCTGATCGTCTCCAGCCACCATAATGACCGGAACCCCGTGATAGCCTGCAACGTATGCATTAAAGCCAAGCTCCCCTACCGCAACATCATTTATGTAGATCTCTCTCACACCAAAAATCATCGTGTGGGACATGACACCTTTTTTAGATGCGCGTGCATGATACCCGGTGAAAATAGCCCCGTAATAACTGTCATCTAGCCCTTGAACCATACTGTAGGGCTTAACATCCCCCGTAATGAGCTGTGTTTCAGGATGCAGCCTTTCAATGAGCAAATTGTTCATTTTAGAGTGACTGTCATTGACAATCACTTCTTCCGCACCAGCGTCAAAAGCCGATTCAATGACATAATTGGCTTCATCCGTCATGATCTGGCGGCCGCGTTCATAATTGTGCCTGGATGAATTCACATGTGTCTCATCAGCGAGTCCAGTGATTCCTTCCATGTCAACTGAGACATATATCTTCACCCATATTCCCCCTGTTTGTATTGCTAATTTTCTTAAAATTATAAATTAAAAATCATTACTTTACAATAACATTTACATAAAAATGCATGATAGCGAATAGATTTACTTCATTTCCCATGGATATAAAGACCTAATAGATACACATTTTAGTAGATGAAACATGAAAGAAAACCTACTCCAGTTTTTATTTGATAGAGTAAAAGAATGATTTTTAAACGTAATCCCGAATACAATAATTTTAACTAAAATGGTGAAAAACCCTTTACTTGTAAAGGGTTTATAAGACGACTTATCCATAATTGCGCTTCCTCCGGCTATCACCCGGACAAAAATCCCGATCTGCATAGTTTACATTTCACCCAAGTTATTTCGGACGCCGAAAAACAGTCATTTAGACTCCCTGCCATTTTTCCTGTGCATAATCTTCGACTATCTAAATACCATCTTCATCTCTGATTAATTTAAACGTCCCTGTTCCCTTGGCCAATATTTTTCCAGAGAAATCTCTTATTTCACCTTCCATAAAAGCTACCTTGTATCCGAGCTGCAGAACATTTGCTTCTGCGAAAATGTCGCCTTCTGAAATAGCCGCCAAGTATTGGACGTTTAAATTCATTGTGGCACATCTTGTTTTTGTAATGGATCTGAGCAGCATACCCTGAATAAAATCCAGCATGGTTGCATGAACGCCGCCGTGCAGCGTTCCATTTGCATTCAGCACATGCTCTTTGATCGAAAGTTTAATTTTGACGGAATGTTCTTCAAAATGAAGGATTTCGATTCCCATATGGTTATAAAAAGGGCTGCTTTCAAAGCTTTCCCTAATGTCATGAACGAGAATGGCCACAGTAATCGTCCCTTCTTATTTGGATGTAAATTCAGGCTTTCTTTTTTCTAAAAAGGCAGATGTTCCTTCATTTTTATCATCGGTTGAAAACAGTACAGCCTGTGCAAGCTTTTCAATGACAAGCCCTGTTTTTTGATCGGCATCAAACCCTGCATGCACTGCAAGCTTTGCGAGTTTGACCGCAAGCGGACCTTTTGAAAGAATTTGTCTCGCTGCTTCTTCTGTTTTTCCCTGTAATTCTCCGGCTTCTGCAATCTCTGAAACGAGCCCGATTCGGTATGCTTCCTTTGCATCAATGATTTTCCCTCTTAAAATCATGTCCATTGCCACACCTTTACCAACTAGCCTCGCAAGCCTCTGTGTGCCGCCTGCACTTGGAATGATGGATAAATTCAGCTCCGGCAGTCCGAATTTAGCATGTTCTGAAGCAATCCGGATGTCACATGCCATCGCAAGCTCGCAGCCTCCCCCAAGAGCGAAGCCATTTACCATGGCAATGGTTGGTTTATCGTAGGCTTCTATGTAATCATAAACCTGCTGCATGCCCCCTCGATTAAAAACATCCAGTGCTGTTCTGGACTTCAGCTGGCCGATATCAGCTCCAGCTGCAAATGATTTTTCGCCGCTTCCGGTAAAAACGACACACCCTGTCTCATCATCTGCTGCCAGGATTTCTAAAGCTTCCATCATTTCAGTTAACGTTTCTTTATTTAAAGCATTTCGAAGCTCCGGTCGATTGATCACAAGGTAAGTAAGTCCGTCTGATTTTCTGACCTCGATATTGGCAAAAGCGTTCATTTTTCTTCATCTCCTTTTTTTAAGCAGTTTAAAGTCTGCCTGGCTTTTCGCAATAAGAATTTGATTTTCATCGTAAACCCAGCCTTCAGCAGATGCCATGCTATCTGAACAGTGCGTCACTCTGGCCCTGCATAGTAATGATCTCTTGACGGCTGCATCAAAAATGGTTGTGTTCAAAACAATCGTCGCAGTGGGAGCACCTCCCGCTTTAGATGCAGCTGTCCCCATGGCAATATCAAGCATCGTGTAAAAAATGCCGCTTCCAATCGTATGAGGATCGGCCAAATGTTTATTCTCAATCAGGACAGAAATGATAATTTCTTTTCCTTGATCCTGCTCCCTCCGGAGGGACAAATGATCAAAAAAGGAAGAATGCATAATATCCAGCATTTGCCCCGCTCCTTTCCGCTTTAGACAAGTTCAATCATCATGGCCATTCCCTGTCCGCCGCCGACACAGAGCGTCGCTACACCAAGCTTGCGATTGCTCCGTTTCATCTCATGTACAAGCGTCGTCACAATTCTTGCACCAGTCGCACCCAGTGGATGTCCGAGTGCAATGGCCCCTCCGTTGACGTTGACTTTTTCCTTATCAATCTCTAATTCTCTGATAACAGCAAGGGCCTGAGAAGCAAAGGCTTCATTTAGTTCAAATACATCTATGTCTGCGATGCTTTTATTGGTTCTTTCTAATAGCTTCCTCACCGCTGGTACAGGACCAATGCCCATAATTTCAGGGGAAACACCTGCTGCCGCCCAATCTACTACTCTCGCAAGCGGTTTTATATTCAGTTCTTCTGCTTTGCTTTCCGTCATTAAAACTAGTGCAGCTGCCCCGTCATTTCTGCCGCAGGCATTTCCGGCGGTTACCGTTCCTGACTTTCTGAATGCCGGTTTTAATTGTGCTAACTTTTCATAAGTAGTTTCAGGGCGAGGGTGTTCATCGGTATTAAATAAAGTAGATCCTTTTTTATGAGGAACATCAATCGGCACAATTTCATCCTGGAAAACCTGATTTCGAGCTGCCTGTTCTGCTCTCTTTTGACTTTCAAGGGCAAAGGCATCCTGATCTTCTCTTGAAACCTGATACTTCTCGGCCACATTTTCAGCTGTGATTCCCATGCCGAGATGCTCGCCAAACGTTTCCTTTGGCTGCTGTCCGTTCTCTTTATTCGAATCGACCAGATGTGCTGCATCTCCGCCAAAACGGGATCCGCGAAGATAGATCGGAGCCTGGCTCATATTCTCCGTGCCGCCGGCGACCACGATTTCAGCCTGTCCTGACTGAATTTGCTGCACGGCAGAGGCGATTGCCTGCATGCCGGATGCGCAAAGGCGATTAATTGAAAAAGCAGGAGCTGTTTCAGGAATACCTGCTCTCAGTGCTGCAACTCTTGCAACATTTGAAGCAAGAGTCGTTTGTCTGACTTCCCCTAAAATGACTTCATCGACCTGTTCAGCAACAACTCCAGCTCTATTTAGAGCCTCTTTTATCGCATAGGAAGCCAAAAAACTGGCCTCAACATCTTTAAGCGCTCCTCCGTACCTGCCGATGGGTGTCCGTACAGCACTTGCTATCACAATGGTTTCCATAGATTCTTAGCTCCTTCCTTATTGATATTGCTTTTTCAGCTGACCTGCGATGATATTTTTCTGAATTTCAGATGTGCCTTCATAAATTCTCGTAATCCGTGCATCGCGGAAAAATCGTTCGATCGGGTAATCTGCAATATAGCCGATTCCCCCATGAACCTGAACCGCTTTATCCGCTACCCGGTTATAAACTTCAGATCCAAACAGCTTCAGCATTGCCGCCTCTTTAATCACCTTCATGCCCTCGTCCACCATCCAGGCAACCCGGTAAGTAAACGACCGCAATGCTTCAATTTCCATTGCCATCTCGGCAATCATGTGAGAAACTGCCTGATGTTCAAAAATAGGAACATCAAATTGCACTCTTTCCTGGGAATATGTCATCGAGAGGTCAAGCAGCTTTTGACAGGATCCCAGATTTCGAGCTGCTAGACCAGCGCGGCCATTTGCGAGAATTTTAAGAGCATTAACGTACCCCTGCCCTTCCTCTCCAAGCACATTTTCAGCTGGAACCTCACAATCTTCTAAAATGATTTCAGCAGAATGGGAACCGCGCAGGCCCATTTTCTTTTCAACAGCTCCTACTTGAAATCCCGGAAAATCCTTTTCAATGATAAAAGACGTGATGCCCTTTGCTCCTTTTGAAGAGTCTGTTACGGCCATTACTGTAAAGACATCTGCCTCGGTGGCATTCGTGATGTAATGCTTCGTCCCGTTCAGAATGTAGTTATCACCTTTTTTCACAGCAGTTGTCTTAAGATTTGTCGCATTAGATCCAGCGCTTGGCTCAGTAAGGGCAAACGCACCGATTTTCTCGCCGCTTGCCATGGCAGGGAGGTATTTCTGCTTTTGCTGATCGTTTCCCATCTCGACGATGCCGACTGTTCCAATCCCTGTATGTGCACCTATTAAGGTTGTATAACCATTATGTGTAGCGCCGATTTCTTCATATAAAGCGCATTTGCCAACCATGCCAATGCCAAGTCCGCCGTATTGCTCCGGAATGCTTAATCCGAAAAGCCCAAGTTCCTTTGACATGGCAATGATCCGTTCAGGAATCGAATTAGACTCCTCAATTTCCATGGCAACGGCTTCAACTTCTGTTTGAACAAAATCGCGGACGTTACGTTTTAAAAATTGAATGTCCTCATCAAATTGAAAGTTCATCAAGGCCGCCTCCTAGCTGTATTCATAAAACCCGCGTCCGCTTTTCTTCCCGAGCCAGCCGGCTTTAACATACTTCACAAGGATCGGACACGGACGGAATTTTTCGCCGAGCGTTTTATAAAGATATTCCATATTCCGAAGCCTCGTATCAAGCCCCACTAAGTCAGCAAGCTCGAGCGGTCCCATTGGATGATTTAGGCCAAGCTTCATCGCCTTATCGATATCCTGAACCGAGCCGACTCCCTCCATCACCATCGTCATCGCTTCGTTTCCGATCAGGCAATTCATGCGGCTGACTGCAAAACCCGGGAACTCATTGATCTTTACGCATTCTTTTCCAAGCGCCTCCCCAAATTGGAAGCAGGCATCTATCGTTTCTTGTGACGTTTCCAGGCCGCAAATGACTTCGATCAGCTTCATTTTTGGCACCGGATTGAAAAAGTGAAGCGCAATGCACTGCTTGGGCCGGCTTGTTTGCGCACCGATTTCAGTCGGGCTCATCGTTGACGTATTCGTTGCAAGAATAGCCGACGGCTTTGCATACCGGTCTAGCTCTTTAAACACGCTGATTTTCAGTTCCATTACTTCAAGGACTGCTTCAATAATGAGATCTGCATCTTCTGCAGCCTGTTTTAGTTCCGTTGTGTAAACAATGCTCGCTTCCGCATCTGTCTTGCCTGCCTTTTCAAATTGTCTCGACACATAAGATCTGCAAATATCCAGCGATTGTTCATGAATATCCTGAACAATAACTGAAAACCCTGCAGCCGCACATGCATAGGCAATGCCGCGGCCCATTGTACCTGCACCAATTACACTGACTTTTTGCACATAATCACCCCTATTTCACTGCAGCCTTTTGGTTGTCATATGTGTAAAAACCTTTGCCTGTTTTTCGGCCGAGCTCTCCTTTTTCTACCTTTTCCTGAACGATCCTGGCAGGCTTATCGCGTTCGTTTCCGCTTTCCTCATAGCGCTGCATTCTGACAAAATAGTTCACATCAATGCCGGTCAGATCCATTAAGGCGAATGGTCCAATCGGATGATTCAGTGCTTTTGTACAGACGAGATCGATTTCTTCATGGCTGGCATAGCCGTTTTCAAGCAGGTACACCGCTTCATCCATCAGCTTTCCTAAAATTCGGTTCGCAATGAATCCTGAGATTTCTTTATTCAGCAAAACTGGCAGCTTATTAATCTTTTTCACAAAGTCCATCGACGTTTGAGCCGTTTCTTCTGAAGTGTGCGGACCTTTCACAACCTCTACAAGCTCCATGACTAATGCAGGATTAAAAAAGTGAATGTTGCACACCTTATCAGGACGGCCCGTTACATCCGCTATCTTTGAACTGACAATCGTTGAGCTGTTAGTCGCTAAAATAGCATGCGGCGGTGTAATTTCATCAAGCTTCTTAAAGAGCTCTCTTTTTACATCCAGCTTTTCAACAATCGCTTCAATGACCAGATCCGCTTCCTTTAATTCATGAAGAGATGCGGTAAACGTAATCCGGCTGAACGCAGCTTCAACCTCCTCAGCAGTGAACCTGCCTTTCTTAACACGTTTCTCCATCTGAATTCCCAGAAACTGCTTTGCTTTTTCAAGGCTTTCTGCGCTTACATCCTGCAGCGTGACCGGATATCCGGCAAGTGAACAGACCATCGCAATTTGCGAGCCCATCGTCCCCGCTCCGATTACAGCCACATTTTCAATTGATTCAATTCCCATTTTGATTGTCCCCTCTCTCTGTTTCTTCTTTTACAAGCAGTCGTTTTAATAGTTTTCCAACCGTATTCCGCGGCAGGCTGTCCCGCACTTCAAACTGCTTTGGAACTTTATAGGGTGTTAGTTTTGTATAGCAATAGCCCCTCAGCTCTTCTTTATCAATCGTCTTCCCATCCTTTGGAACAACGTACGCTTTCACTCGTTCTCCGTGCTCCTCATCAGGCAGACCGACTACAGCCGCTTCCTTGACATCCGGATGTTCATAGAGTACACCTTCAATTTCCTGCGGATATATATTAAAGCCGCCCAATATGATCATTTCTTTCTTGCGGCCGACAATATAAAAGTAGCCTTCCTCATCCATCGTCGCCAAATCCCCGGTGTACAGCCAGCCATTCTGCAGAGCGGAATGTGTTTCAGCTTCATTGTTCCAGTAGCCCTTCATGATCTGCGGACCCTTGATCAAAAGCTCTCCGACACTTTTAGGCCCGAGCGCAAGGTTGTCCTCATCGACAATCATGCAGTCGGTTTCTGGAACAGGAATGCCGATGCTGCCGATTTTTCTTTTGCCAAACGGCGGATTGCGGTGTGTGGAAGGTGAAGCTTCTGACAGTCCGAATCCTTCCCCTATCCGCGTTCCAGTCAAGCTTTCAAATCGCTGAATGATTTCAACCGGAAGCGGTGCAGATCCTGAAGAACAAAGCTTTAGACAATTCAGTTTTGCTTCTTCTATTTCAGGATGATTGACGAAAGCGATATACATCTTCGGCACGCCTGGAAAAAAAGTCGGACGGTGCTTTTTAATTTTTTCCAGTACATCATCAATCTCGAACTTCCTGAATAAAAGCAGCCTCCCTCCAATGAAGATTCCCAGGTTCATGCCGCTTGTCATCGCATACACATGATAGAGCGGTGTTGCAATCAGGACGGTTTCTTTTCCCTGAATCATCGAATCCCCGTACATCAGGTAGCTTTGGTAGACGTTGGCTGTAAGATTGAAATGAGTCAGCATCGCGCCTTTCATTTTCCCGGTGGTTCCGCCTGTGTACTGGATCACTGCAACATCTTCCTTCGCATTGATCTCGGCAGGACGTTTTAAAGAAATCCCAGAGGCAATCAGATCTTCAAGCTTCAGATAATGGCCGTATGAGTCAGAAAGCTGGGATGCCATCATATGGGTAAAGGAATAAAGGTCGCTGACTTCATTAATGGTTTTCCTGCCAGCTGCATCCGCAACGATCGTCGTCACTTCAGCATCTGCTACAATTTGAAGCAGCTCTCTCGCTGTGTACATCGGGTTAATTTGGACAACAATCAGCCCCAGTGCATGAGCGGCGTAATAGGAAATCACGTAATCGGGATGATTGGCCAGCATCAATCCGATGCGGTCACCCTTTTTGAACCCCATTTCATTCCATTTTCCTGCGAGCCTATCAACTTTGTTTTTCAGCTCCAGATACATTATTTCTAATTCTTCAAAAAGGATTGCGGTTTGCCCGCCATATCGCTCTGCGGTTTTCTCAAGCATTGTATAAACGGACTGTTCCGGTATATGAACGTCCCCGTGCTGATAAAATGAATGCCAGGGACGCTGGATCGTACGCTCCACACTACCTCCTCCTTACTTTCCGATTGCGGCTTGATTTTCTGCGGCAAGGTCAATTTTTGAATTAGGCCTTACAAAAACCGTGAACAATACGCCGAATAGCGTAATCAGCCCGGCCATGAAGATGATTGATAAATCAAAGCCTGCCGCACTGTTTTCACCTGATAATCCAATGATATAGCCTGTAATTAAAGGTCCAACAATGCCCGCCAAGTTGCCTGATGAGGTTAAAATACTTGTCATCAGACCGCCGCGCTCAGGGAGCAGGTGAATGATGATCGTTGGTCCTATCGTTAAAATGCCATACGTAAGTCCTTTAGCAAGACACATGGCGATAATAACCCAGATTGAATTTGTAATATAAGCCGTAGAAGCAAGCAGCAGCGCGCCGATGATCATGGCCATGCCGACTACATACACCCTCGATATCCGCCAGTCTTTATTCCGCTTAAACATTCTGTCCGACAAAACAGATACCCCGATATAGACGCCGACTGAAACAACTCCAATGCCTGAAACTGCATAACCCATCTCAATATTTGTCATGTTGACGATTTTCACTAAGTAAACAGGAAGCCACACAGCAAACCAGACAACAAGCAGGTAGGTTGAAAAATAAGCAAGCGTTGTAAACAAAGCAGATGGTTTAGAGAGCATCAGTAAAAATGCTTTTACATCAAGCTTCTCAAGCTGCTTTTTCTTTGGTTTTTCGTCTTCTTCCAGTTCATCAGCCCGAGGGACGTCACGAGTGAATTGGATCGCGACAAACCAGACAATACTTGCGACTCCTAAAAACGCGAAAGCCATCCGCCAGCCGAAAATATGGATGAGCGCGACTAGAATCGGCGCCGCTACCATCGCACCAAGCGTAGCTCCTGATACAACAACTGAATTGGCAAGTCCGCGAAGCTTTGGAGGAAACCAAGTGTTTGCATGGTTATAAGCAATCGGGCTGAACGGCCCTTCAAATGCTCCAAGTAAAAAACGGTACAGCAGAAGCAATGGGAGACCTGCAATGGCAAGCACGCCTATTTGCAAAACCGCCCATGTCAGCATCAAAAATCCGAGCACTTTTTTAGCTCCAACCCGGTCAGCCCATGCTGCGCCAAAAATACCTGTTACAGGATAAAGCCAGTAATAACTGCTGCCGACAAGACCCCAATCGGCGTACGAAAGATTAAATTCCTTCATGATCGGGACAGCTGCAAGCCCCGTAATCGATTTATCCGCAAAGTTAATGAACATCCCAAAGAATAGTAAAACAAGCACAGTCCAGCGCATCTAACTCCCCCTATCCGCTCTTGCTCAATTTTCTTCCAGCACTCGTCTTGCAATGATCAGACGCTGAATTTCATTTGTTCCCTCATAAATTTTCGTAATGCGGGCATCGCGGTAAAAACGCTCTACCGGATAATCCGAAACATAGCCCATGCCCCCATGAATCTGTACCGCTTTGTCTGCTACCCGATTGAAGACATCAGACGCAAACAGCTTCGCCATCGATGCTTCCTTGATGACTTTTTTTCCTTCATCAATCATCGATGCAGCCATATAAGTGAGTGTTCTTGCTGCTTCTGTTTCTGTTGCCATATCCGCAAGCATCCACTGAATCGCCTGATTGTCGGCAATCGGTTTTCCAAATTGAATCCGTTCTTTTGCATACGATGCTGAAAGCGCTATTAACTTGTCGCATGAACCAACTGCTCTGGCCGCCAGCCCCACACGGCCTTCGCTCAGAATTTTCAGCGCTGACATATATCCCATGCCGACTTCACCGATTACATTTTCCTCAGGCACGACGCAATCTTCGAAAATCAATTGTGCTGTATGAGATCCGCGCAGCCCCATCTTTTTATCTTTTTTTCCAAGCGAGAAGCCAGGAAAATCCTTTTCAATTAAAAATGCAGTAATTCCGCCTTTCGCTCCTTTTTCCTTGTCCGTTAAGGCAAATACCGTAAAGACATCAGCAACAGGCGCATTCGTAATGAAATGCTTCGTCCCATTTAAAATCCACTGATTCCCCCGTTTCTCTGCACGCGTTGCGAGATTCGTAGCGTCTGAACCAGCGCCTGGCTCTGATAAAGCAAACGCTGCGATTTTCTTTCCTGCAGCCATATCCGGCAAATACTTTTGTTTTAATGATTCTGAAGCAAGCTTCACGAGTCCTGTGCTTCCGATGCCTGTATGGGCACTGATCAAACTGACAAATCCGTTATGTGTATGTCCCAGCTGTTCAAGCACCACTGCTTTTCCAACCGCATTCAGCCCAATTCCGCCGTACTCTTCCGGAATGCTGATGCCGAAAAGTCCAAGGTCCTTCGCCTGTTCTACTAAATGGTCTGGAATCCGGTCTTCATCCTCAATCTGCTGAGCGTATGGTTCAACCTCGTTATCTACAAAACTTCTCACCATTTTTTTCATTTGTTCGATTTCTTGAGTAACTGTTGCCTGCATCTATAAATCCCCCTTTTAAATTCTTACTCTAGTAGATGCAAGAAGTGTGCCAACTGGGGGAAAGCTTGCGCAGCGGGATTTTTCTAACAAGAAGATTCATTTTTGAATCAATCATGTCGATTTAAGCGGGTTTTTGTGATTCATTTTTGAATCGGAGGATTCAGGATTGAATTAATGAAGTGGCTGTGTTTTCACATAATTATTGTTTTCAATTATAAATGTTGTCCGTTCCTTGCAGCGAGAGGAACTTGCTTTCCGCGGGGAGCGTGTGAGCCTCCTCGGCGAGCCTGCGGGGTCTCCCATTTCGCTCTAATTCCCGCAGGAGTCAAGTTCCTTCCGCTGCTATCCACTACAAAGTTTACGAACAGAGCCTACAGAAAAAAGCAGACAGGAAATAACATTTGTTTTTCTTGCCTGCTTCATATAGAGACTTATTGGACAATCCTGGATGATTGAGATACTTTTTTATTTCAGCTCCACTTTAACAGGAGGCAATTTCACAGGTTCCCCGTTCATGCTGAAGACTCCGAAGGGAATAGATAAAGAATAGTCATTCAGATCAACATCCGCTGTAACGTTAAAATTGGATTGAAAGTGCAGGCTTTCAGGATCGATCAGCTTGGCGTTATTGCGATAAATGAAAGTGTCTCCTATTTGGAGAGAGATGGAATCAGCAAAATTTTTGAGAATGTCCTGCTTGTAATCCGCTCCATTGACATGTTTTATACGATAGTCTAAAACGACTCTGTTATCCTTTTTAGTCACTTTATCTACTTGCAGCTCATACCCAAACCGTTTGCTCTCTGCAGTGAAAGGCGGCGAAACGACTGGAGCCAGGGTTCGCGGCTCATCCCGCTCAATTTCCGGATAAACCATTAAGTATTCGGTTTCATCTGACAATCCCGCTGAAAAAAGATAACGCTGCACCGTATGTACTTTTCCGTTTTTCACTTCTGAGCTAATCACATCTCCATGACCAAGCGGAAGCTCTTTTCCGTGATCGTCTATTACACGGAATGATAAGTTATCATGTTCATCAGACAATACCGTTTCATAGTCTAGCAAAGTGGCAGCTTTTCCTTTCGTAACGGAGTGAATCACAAGCTTTTCATCACCGATCTTTGATTCGGCATTTACAGCTGCCGTTTCATTCGGAATTCGCTTCACAGGAACGTCAAACCTCCATTCCCCTTCTTGACCAGCGATCGAATTAAATGTCAGCGGTAGCGTAAAGTCAGCCGGCAGTTCCTTTCCTTGAAAATAGAATTCCATCGAGCCTATATATCCATCTTCCGTTTTCACAATCCCAGAATGAGAGCCGGGCCACTGCTTTGATTCGCTGCCGTCGAAGAGATGATGTCCGTACCCCGAAGCAGGATCGTTCGGTCCCTCCACCCATTTTTCAGGAAGAGAATCCCCTTCCGCCTTGAATGTAACCCCTATAACATTGCCGTCAAAAAACACACTTGTCAGCGTAATGCCGACCCCATTGCTTACAGCCTTTTCATTCAGCTCAGTTACTAGTTCAGCTGACGCCAGTTCTTTGCCGATAGAAAAAGAGAAGTTTTCATAGATGGAACCGAGCAGCGGGACACTTGCCAATACGTTTGTTACCGGCGTAAAAATAAATCCGGAAGCGAGCAGAATGGATGCTGCCGCTGTTGATAAAAGGGCTGCTGATTTCACAGAGTAACGGCTGTCTTTCCGCTTTTGCTCTTTGCCAGCCTTTATTCCACGTGAAACGGCGGCAAAAATCTCATCTTCAGGCAGTTCAATTTCGGCCATTTGGTTCTCAAACCATTTTTTGTCCATACAGCTCTCCTCCTTCTAGCACTTGTTTCAGCTCCGCTTTAGCCCTGCGCAGATAAGTCTTAATGGTTCCTTCAGGTTTATTCATCATTTCTGCAATCGAACGGATTGATAAATCATGGTAATAGAATAAAATAATGACGGTTTGATAGTTCTGATTCAGCGCAGATATGGCAAAGGTAAGATCAAGCTCGCTCTCTTGATAAACAACAGCTTTTTTTTCAAGAAATGCGCTCTCCATTAAGACTGTTTTTTTCTTTTTCTTCAAAAGTTCATAAGCCGTGCGAATTAAAATTTTTGTCAGCCACGTGCTGAAATATTCCGGCTGCCTTAAGCTTTCTATGGAGATAAAGGCTTTACAAACAGTATCCTGCAGAACATCTAATGCATCTTCTTTATTCCGGACATATAAAAATGCCGTTTTATATAGCTTGGCGCTTTCCGCTTTAACCAGCTCTTCAAATGCTTCTTCATTGCCCTTTATTGCTTTTTTAACAATATGTAGTTGACTCACGCTTTCCTCTCCTTTCACATGTTAGAGGAATCTGATTGAAGAAAAGTTTCAAAGGAATGAAATCTACGTCATTATACAAAAATATGTAAAATAGTGGTATCATTTTTTAATAGAAAGGGGATGGAATCATGATTGCATTACCCCGCAGCACGATGCTTGAAGCTATGCTTTCGGCTGATAAAACGTTCGACGGCGTCTTTTACACCGGTGTAAAAACGACGAAAATCTATTGTCTGCCCTCCTGCTATGCAAAAAAACCTCTTCCTCAGAATGTGATTTTTTTCGAAACTCCAGCAGATGCGGAAAACCAGCAATTCCGCCCATGCAAAAAATGTTTTCCGGATTTTCCGCAAAGCAAGTGGATGGATCATAAGACTTACATAGAGCTGCTCCCTCCAACTGATTTTGCCTTCAGTGAATGTCTTGTCCTTCTAGGAAGATCTGCAGCTGAAGTCCTTCACCGCGTTCAAGGGGATTTTCTGCTGAAATGGAGTGAAATCGATGGGAAAAAGATGTTGCTGAAGGTATCAATGAAGCAGGAAAGACTAGTTATTGAATTCCCTGATCATATTCCTGACAAGTTCAGCCGAGTACAAGCAGGAAAATACATCTGGAATCTATTTGATTTAGACAGGGAGATGCAGCCTTTTTATGAGCTGTCTGACAAGGATGAACTTTTAAGAACCGTCGTCACAAAACATTATGGACTGCGGATCATTGGCATCCCTGATCTATTTGAGGCTTTGACCTGGGCGATTATCGGCCAGCAAATCAACCTGAATTTTGCCTATACGCTTAAAAAGAGATTGATCGAACACTTCGGTCAGAGTCATGATTTTGAAGGATGGCGGCTGTGGCTTTTCCCAAAACCTGAAGTGATTGCTGAACTTGAAATGACAGATCTCCAAAAACTTCAATTCACAACAAGAAAAGCAGAATATATCCTTGGTATTGCAAAAGAGATGGCAAGCGGCAGGCTTTCTAAAAAAAAGCTGCTTGAATTAGAAAAATCGGAAGCAAGATCTCTTCTGCTGAGCATTCGAGGTATAGGCGCATGGACGGCTGACTATGTCATGATGAAAAGCTTGAACGATTCTTCCGCTTTTCCCATTTCAGACGTCGGCTTACAAAATGCTATAAAAGCACAGCTTGGATTAGACAGAAAGCCGTCAATCGGAGAACTGGCCAAACTTGCTGAAGGATGGAAGGGCTGGGAAGCGTATGCAGTCTTTTATTTGTGGAGGTCGTTGTATCAATGATGAACAAGTTAGTTATTCTTGTATGTACTGTTATAGCTGCAGTCCTTATCTATTTTTACGGTCTATACCAAACTTCCAAAATAGCAGAAGGTTTCCCGGTACCAGTAAGTGCAAAGCTTAGTGAGTCACCTGATGAAAAAGCTTATGAAGAATACAGCTGGACACTTGCTTCAGAAGAGAACGGCCTTCCCTCTGCCTATCTCCTTGCAATCAATCTTTGGGGCTGGAAGAAAGTTGATCAGATGGGAGCGCTGACAACGTACGAAAAAAACGGGGAAAAAATAGACGTGATCTCGCAGACTGATTATTTATTTATTGCAAAAAGCGAATAAAAAAAGCTCAGCTCAGGCTGACGGAGTGCAAACATATTAATTAACAGTATTAGCATACCAATTTGCTGAGCTTCTGGTGAGCTGATTTATTAGGGATTTATATGGAAAGAATGCTATTTTCAACACATATGTTAGTATGACAGATAAACGTCCGATAATTCAATGAAAGGGGCAACGCTTCTACGTTTCCCCTTTCTTTACTATCTTTTTTTATTTTTAACATCGAGTTATCATTTTGGCTGAAATTCTTATGGAACTTTGACTTCTTCAACTGTAGAGGCATTGTCAGACAGATAACTTAAATAATTCGGCCCGATTGTGGAATAAAATAGAGGTATTATACTATTCCCCCACTACTTAACTCGATTATTTTAGGTTAAACATACCTTTTCCAGTTTGCATATCTATTGGCAATGATGAATGTTCGTGTGTTATGAGCCAAGACTCTTTTACTTTTTTTAAGCCAAATGTAAAACGGTTTGTCATTTGACGAAGTTTCTCTCCAGATTTTTCTCTGTAAGCAGCGAACGTAACAGCACAATGAACAAATGCAACATTAGTATTTTCCTCAATCGTTAAATCATGAAAATCTACTTTTAATAAAGCTCCGTCTTCACTCAAACCATTAAACCAATTTATCACATTTTCTCTCCATGAAGAAATACCCTTACACTCCCAGTTTCCCCAGCAATCATAAATGTGTACATCAGCAGCATAGACAGATAGGAATTTTTCAGCATCTTTTTCATAAACGGCACATTTGTAATTTTCAAGAACGTCCTGAACTATACTAATACCAATCGTCATAAAGTCATCTCCTTGATAAAAAGTTAAGTTCGTTTATCATTACAAAATATAACAATTAACTGAATCCTTAAATTTAATAATAAAAAGTACGTCTATTAGAAAAGCACCTTTAAAATATCTTCTAAATATTTAGTGCCTTTGCTTCCCACTCTGAACTACCTTAAGATGTACTCCATTATTGATTACTAGACAACACCCTTTTTATGGTAACTCATTTATCATTCTTAAAGTAATGAACAGGACGGACTTCGATGCGCCAGCCAAACTCTTCCCCTCTGCTGATTTGTGTTGTCGGATGAAGAGAGGCTAGCTGGATCGCCTCATCCATGCCCTCTGCTTCAAAAATGAATATGCTGCCGATCATCTCTTTTGTTTCTGTAAACGGGCCATCTGTTACGATTACCTTACCGTTCACACGGCGTAAGGTTTTGGTCTCTGACTCCAGACCGGCATCAATCAGCACCTTACCGCTTTCATAAAAATTCTCAACGACGGGCTGGCATTCACTCATAACGGCCTCAATTTCTGCCCTTGGGCGACTATCCATTTTTTCAGGGTTAAAATAGCCCATACATAAAAATATCATTATCATCTCTCCTAGATCACTCAAATTTTTTGTATATACTAATACAACGATTAGCAAACAGAAAAATCGACTAAATTGTAATATTTTTTTTATTCCATACAATTTCTAGCCTGTTTCAATAGAAATTTCTGTTCTTGTACATTTTGGGTTAACGAAGCAGCACGCTGGAATTCTTTAAAAGCTTCCCTCTTTCTCCCTAGCTTTAGGAGAAAATTGCCCTTTACACTCGGAAGCAAATGATAGTTCTTCAACACCTTATCTGAAAGTAGAGAATCAACAATCTCCAACCCTGCTTCTGTTCCATAAGCCATCGATACAGCAATTGCCCGATTCAATTCAACGACTGGAGAAGGAGCAACTTCTGCAAGTGCACTATAAAAAGCAGTAATTTTATCCCAATCGGTTTTTTCTGGTGAGACCGCTTTGGCGTGGCAGGCAGCTATAGATGCTTGTAAAGCATACATTCCCAGTGATCCTCCCAAGTCTTCTGCTTTTTTTAGTGAGGCAATCCCCCGGCTGATGTGTTCCTGATTCCACAACGAGCGGTTTTGATCCAGCAGCAAAATCATTTCACCATCAGGATTCGTTCGTGCTTTAAATCGGGATGCTTGTATCTCCATTAGCGCAACAAGACCATGAACTTCCGGTTCTATGGTAATAAGTTCTGCTAAAACTCTTCCCATTCTTAATGCTTCATCACAAAGATTCGTCCGTATCAGATTATCACCTGAGGATGCCGAATATCCTTCGTTGAACATAAGATAGATCACTTCCAGCACAGAAGAAAGCCGTTCCGTAAACGCTGACTTCTGAGGTATCTCAAAAGGTACTCCGGCCGCTGAGAGTGTTCGTTTTGCCCTCACTATCCGCTGGGCAATCGTCGGTTCAGGTACAAGAAAAGCATGTGCGATTTCTTCTGTTGTCAGTCCCCCGAGCAATCTCAGTGTAAGAGCCACACGGGCATTTTTGGATAATGCCGGATGACATGTCATGAACATCAACCGGAGCAGATTATCCCCTATATCCTCGTCAATATCATCAGCCCAGTCAGGCTCATTCTGTGTGTTCAATTCGTAAGCAATTTGTTCATATTTTTGATCTAGCAGTTTTTTTCGACGAAGTACATCAATGGCTTTTCTTTTAGCCACAGTCATCAGCCATGCACCAGGGTTATCTGGAATACCAGAGATCGGCCAGCGTTCAAGTGCTATGATCAATGTGTCTTGGACAAGATCTTCCGCCATGCTCAAATCTCTCACCATCCGAGTTATGGCAGCAACTATTTTAGCTGATTCCGTTTTCCAAACCGACTCAATCCGGTGCTGGATGAAAAACTCCTTCATATGTTTGTTCCTCCTTCCCCCAATTGATTCCCTCCTCTATAAAGACAACGAATGAAAATTGTTTATATCGACATCAGTTTTTTTGATTTTTTTCATTACCTTCTCTTTATTTCAATAAATAGTTGCCTAATCCTTTAAGGAAAATCGCATCTATAGTTTTTCATTATTTATTTTCCAAAACTTGTATTCAACTATATTCTCTCTCAAGCAATCAAAATATGGGTCTTATAAGTATAAAACACACCAATTATGCTTACTAATTGGTGTGTTAAATAATGTTCCTGTATGTTTTTTATAATGTTTTGAGCCTTTGAAGAAACCCGTTTTCATTTCGGAGTTCCCTCAGTTGTTCAATTATGCCCCAGTTGGAGAAATTTCTTGTCTATTATTCTTAAGTGTTTTCATCACTTCGGTATTCAAGAATGTCTCCGGGCTGACATTCTAAAGCCTTGCAAATCGCCTCTAAAGTGGAGAGTCTAATTGCTTTTGCCTTTCCATTTTTCAAAATAGAAAGGTTAGCCATTGTTATTCCAACCCTCTCCGAAAGTTCTGTTACGCTCATTTTCCTTTTAGCCAGCATCACATCAATATTGATTATAATCGCCATGTTTTTCACCTCAGACCGTTAAATCATTTTCTGATTTTATTTCTATGGCATTTTTTAACAGCTTTTGAAGAACAGCGGCAAAAACGGCAACCGCCATGCAGCCAAAAATAATGACCAATCCGATTAGTATAATACCCGGGGCATCATCTACTTCTGCCATGAGATACAAGAGCGGCATAAATACCACATACAACGCACTAATGGTAATGGCACAGTATTTGATATTCTCTAAAGACTTTACAGTTAATTCCGAGAAGGACTGATTCTTGTCAATATAGCTTAAAAGTTTAAAAGTCTGGTACAATGCAGTGAAAAATACGATCGCCGTTACATACAAACCGATTAAAAAGGGATATTGCAAAAAATCCAGCTTCGGATTTAATTCTGCAAAAAATCCAGCTATCTCAGGCAACACAAATATACACAAAGCAAGAACAGGAAGTCCCATAAGAACAACAACGAACTTTAAAAAGAATGTTTCTCGTTTCATAAAAAGCACCTCACCTACTTATTATTAATTTGATTTTAACACGCATTTATTGTTTTGCAATAAATTATTATTGAATTTAATTATATAATTGTTGTTATAGAAATATGCTTTAATATTACCTTAAACAAGGTTGAATAAAAAAAACACACCATTTCAAATGGTGTGCCAGATAGGGTATTATACAGGTTGTTTTGCACCTGTGAACCAAGCCAGATGAGCTCTTTTCAATAGTAAGGTGAAATCATCAAGTAAACAATCACACCCGTAAAGCTTACATATAACCAGATCGGCATGCTCCAGCGGACAATCTTGCGGTGCTTTGTCAGCTGTCCTGTCCAGCCCCATACAAGTGAAAAAAGGGCAAGCGGCACAATGATGGCAGCAAGGAAACTGTGTGTAATGAGAATGAAGAAGTAGATGCTGCGAATGATCCCTTCTCCGCCAAATCGAGTCGTTTCAACTGATAGGTAGTGATACGTCAGATAAGACACACAGAAAAGTAATGTCGTAGTAAAAGCGGCTAAAATAAAGCCTTTATGCAGCTTCACATTCTTTTTAATAATCGAGACAAGCGCAATGACCAGGAAAACAAACGTAAAACTGTTCAGTACCGCATTGATCCTGGGGAAAATATGAATATCAAATTTAACTTCGCCGCCATAGCCGATCGGCAAAAAGAACAAACCCAGAATAATCGCATTGACGACAAGAGAAAGGGTGACGATAATCGCCGTATAATTCTTGCCTGTGCGAGCTGTTTCTTCCATAACGATTCTCTCCTCATGATTCAATATGTTCTATTGTACCACGAGATTATGTGCTAATATTCGACAATTGTATGAAGGATGCTCTCGCAAATGCCTTTTTTCAGAAGGCGTTTTAGTGGACAGGCTGTTCAAAACAGAGTCCATACTTCTTCAGCTTTCTCACAATCGTCGGCTGGCTGCTGTCAAGCGCTTCCGCAATTTCATAAGTTGTTTTGTACTTTTTTACCGCAAGCGACAAGATTTTTTCCTCCGCAAGCTCAGCCGCTTCCTTCAGCGTGACAATTTTAGAAATATGGATCGGGCTTTCCTGGCGCTGATACTCTGAAGGCAGATCCCGGATCTTTAATAACTCCTCTTCGCTGATTAAAACGAGTCTTTCAATTAAATTCGCAAGCTCGCGTACATTTCCAGGCCAGCTGTATGTGTAAAAAAAATCTTTGAGAGCCGCATCCATCCGTTTTTTCTTCTCATACCTTTTGTTGGCTTTCTCTAAAAAAAGCTCCGTAAGCGGCAGGATATCGCTTTTTCGGTCCCTGAGCGCAGGAATCAGAATCGGAACAACATTCAGCCGGTAAAATAAATCCTCACGGAACTCCCCGTTTTGAACCATTTCCTTCAGATCTTTATTTGTGGCAGCAAGGATTCTGACATCCACTTTTTTCGGAGCCGTTCCGCCTACCCGCTGAATTTCTTTTTCCTGAATCACACGCAGGAGCTTCACCTGAAGGCTTAGCGGCAGCTCACCGATTTCATCCAGAAACACAACACCCTTATCAGCCAGTTCAAACATGCCCGGTTTCCCCTGTTTGTTCGCACCCGTAAAGGCGCCTGCTTCATAGCCAAACAGTTCGGATTCAAGCAGATCAGCAGGGATGGCACCGCAATTGACTTTAATAAACTCACCCTTTTTTGCACGGGCACTATTGCTGTAAATGTAGCGGGCAAGGACATCTTTTCCGACACCGGTTTCTCCGAGGATTAAAATCGTCGCATCTACATTTACCACTCTGTCAGCCGTTTCATAAATGGAGATTAATTCTTCGCTTTTAATGATGACATCTCCGCTCACATCCGTTTTTCCTTTTAATCGCTCAATCTCTTTTTTGTAGCTGTCATTCAATTTCGTCGCTTTCCGCAAGGCACTCTGTAGATCATTCAGTTCTGAGAGATCACGGATATTTGTCACAATGCTTTCAATTTCGCCTTTATCATTAAAAACAGGGTTACCGGTCAGGAGCGTTTCTTTCCCGGCGCGGTTCAGCTGAACAACGGAAACACTCCGCTTTTTATCCAATACTTTATGAGTCACTGAATTTTCAAGAATTCCCCGGCTGATGAGAGCATTCACATTTTTCCCGATATAGTAATCTTTCGGAATCCCCGTAATCCGCTCAATCGCAGAATTCGTCTTTAATGTGACACCCTCCTTATCTGTAATATAAATGCCGTCATATGAATTTTCGATGATCGCGTCCAGTTCACGATTGACCCGCTTTGATTCCTTAAGCTCATTGATCAGGGTAATAAGTTCAGTGGAAGCGGTTCCAATAAATAGAAAATCATCAGAATCAGGAAGCTTAGTTTTTATAAAAATACAGCTTGAACCGCCGCAGCTCGCATGAATCAGTTTCCCGCCTTCTAATTCTTCCCACACATCAAATAACTCGGTGACCTTCATATTTTGAACGTCTGTCCGGCTGGTGAAATGAAGGACAAACTCATTGCTGTGCAAAATACCATAGCTGCTGGACGTCACAATACATGGAAAAGGAATGCTTTCAATCATCTTCGCATTCATCGCAGTCACCTCTCGATTTTCAGCTGCTGATACTGAAAATGAAGATCTGACAATGCAGCAACAATCGCGTGAATCGCTTTCCCGCAGTAATTTTCCTTAACATGCTGGATCACTTCTTCAACCCCATGCTGAAGACTATAGCCGCGAAGCAGACGTCCGACGAAATCTCTTCCGTGTTCTGTCGCAAGCGTACAGGACGCTTCCAAAATTACTGAATATCTCTTATCAATTTCAACCGTAATGGTCAGCATGTCATATACATTTTTTGCAGCCATTCCTGCCGGCAAGCGAGCATGTCCGGCAATAAACATCGTCTGTGAGTGCATCGTGCAGCCCTTCCTTTCGACAAAAACCCCAATTTGATACTGACTTACTTCTTTATTTATTGGGGGAATCCTGCTTTATCGATAAAACACTTTGATTAACCCAAATAAAAAGCACCCATCAATTCGAGTGCTCAAGTAATATTGCCATTTGATTAAGTTGAAAATTTTTCAAGTGCCTCTGAAATTCTCTTTTCATCTTGTTCCGTTCGTTTACCTTTGTAATTATCTTCCTCCAAAAAAGATCCCCGCAGTTTATAACCGCGGGTTCCTCAATTAGCTTTCTACTTTCTCTTTTGCATCTTCAAACGGCCAGCTCGGAAGCATGTTTGAGAGCGCTTTATCTTCACGGTAGCCTAATACGTATTCCGCCTGCATAACCGTGTGAATCTCTCTTGTTCCTTCATAAATGACCGGTGCTTTTGAATTTCTCAAGAAGCGTTCAACCGGATATTCATTGGAGTATCCGTATGCCCCGTGAATCTGCACGGCATCGTTCGCTGCTTCGTTTGCGAAATCACAGGATTGCCATTTTGCCAGAGACGTTTCTCTCGTATTGCGCTTGCCTTCGTTTTTCAGGCAGCCAGCGCGGAATACAAGGAGACGTGACATGTGATAGCCTGCTTCCATTTTTGCAATCATCTGCTGAACGAGCTGATGCTTTCCGATTTCTTTTCCAAACGTTTTCCGTTCATGACAGTAGTTTACACTTTCTTCAATACAGGCCTGAATGAGACCGCATGCTCCTGCTGCAACCGTGAATCTTCCATTATCAAGGGCAGACATGGCAATTTTGAAGCCATCGCCTTCTTGTCCAAGCAGGTTTTCTTTCGGAACTTTTATATGATCAAAGAAAATTTCTCCCGTGTTGCCGGCACGGATGCCAAGCTTGCCTTTGATTGCTTTTGAATCAAAGCCAGGCATTGTGCGTTCTACTATAAATGCAGAAATACCGTGATGTTTTTTACTTTTATCCGTATAGGCAAACACTAGAAAATGATCCGCATAATCACACAAGGAAATCCATGTCTTCTGACCGTTCAGTATGTAGTGATCGCCTTCTAAAACAGCTGTTGTCTGGAGCGCAGCCACATCAGATCCTGCATTCGGCTCTGTTAATCCAAACGCTCCTACCTTTTCACCTTTTGCCTGCGGAACTAAGTATTTCTGCTTTTGTTCTTCATTCCCCCACTGCAGAAGTGTCAGGCTGTTCAAACCCGTATGAACAGAAACGGCTGTACGATACGCCGTATCCCCGCGCTCAAGCTCCTCGCACACAATCGCAAGTGTGTTGTAGTCCATGGCGCTTCCGCCGTATTCTTCCGGAATACAAATTCCCATAAGCCCAAGCTCTGCAAGCTTTTTCAAAATAGAAGGCTCGAAATGCCCCGCTGCATCCCACTCTGCAATATTCGGATTAATCTCTTTATCTACGAAATCACGCACCATTTTTCTTACTGCATGTTGTTCTTCTGATAAATTAAAGTTCATCATTTGCTCCATCCCCTTTTTGGTTGTAGATATAAAAAAAGCCAACTGCACACTGAAGGCAGCTGGCTTTTGTCAACGTTAATCAATCTCTTCCATAGACAAATCAGCAGATTTGAAAAAAATCCTATTTAAGCTGGTGATAAACTAGATCACGGGACACAAGAGGGCTAACTCTCTAGGCGTGAAATACGTTTAGTTAACTGGATTATACACATAAGCAAATGAAAACGCAATGATTTAATTGAAAATTCTATCTTCTTACATTTTCACAAGTGTTCTGCCCCTGACTTCCCCATTTAAAATTTTTTCAACAATGGACGGAATTTCTTCTAAAGACACTTCATTCACAATTTCTTTATCAAGATTGGCCGGCTTCAGATCAGACGCAAGTCTCTCCCAGACGGTCAGCCTCTTTTCCATCGGGCAGTAGACGGAATCAATTCCCAATAGATTAATGCCTCTTAAAATAAATGGATAAACACTCGCTGCAACCTCTGCTCCGCCAGTCAAACCGCTTACTGCCACGGATCCTCCGTATTTAGTTGCGCTCAGCAAATACTCAAGTGTTTTTCCCCCGACTGGATCAACTGCAGCGGCAAAAAGCTGTTTGCGAAGCGGTTTACCGTCGTCAGAAGTAACTTCTTCTCTCGATAAAATTTCTGAAGCTCCCAGCTGCTTTAAATACGCATGCTCTGATTTTTTTCCGGAACTCGCCGCAACCTCATAGCCTATTTTAGATAAAATATCGACGGCAATGCTTCCGACTCCGCCTGTTGCACCGGTAACCAGCACTTTTCCATTTTCAGGAGCCAGTCCGTTTTCTTCCAGCCTCAAAATGGATAATGCTGCTGTAAATCCAGCAGTACCCAGAATCATTGCTTCTTTTAACGTTAACCCTTCAGGCAGCGGAACAACCCATCCTGCAGGGACACGTGCGAACTCACTGAAACCGCCAAAATGAGAGATTCCGAGTTCATAGCTTGTAACGATGACTTCATCGCCCTTTTTAAAAGATTTGCTGCTGGACTCTGTGACCGTGCCTGCTAGGTCAATGCCTGGAACCATCGGGTAATTTCTTACGATCGATTCAGGAAGCGTCGCTAAGCCATCCTTATAGTTAATGCTGGAGTATGCAACCTTAATCGTGACATCACCCTCCGGCAAGTCTGACAGCGTCAGCGGCTTTATTTCCGATTGGATCTTATCCTCTTGCTTATCAATGACAAGGGCTCTGAACTTTTCCATAGAATCGACTTCCCTTCTTCTTTTAATAAAGCCATTGTAATAGATTGACTGCCATAGTCCAATCTTTTACACTTGAAGAACTGAAAAAGAAGCAGGTGAATCTATGGAATTTAAAATTAACTATCTTTCTTTTTACCTCATCCAAGTGGATGGAAAAGAAGAGAATGCCAATAAACAATATAAACATTTTCAAACTTTAACAACTGAAGAGTACGAAGGAAACGCGCTGAAAGATTTCTTGGATGGAGAACTGAAGAAAATCGTCAAACGCAAAGTCGAGAAGCATCCGCGCAGTGAACAGGTTCCGACGAAACTTGGATACTTTGTCGTAGAACCCGGCTATGAGCTTGATTCCAACCCAAACTACAACCTTTTCCATAAAGCGCTGACTGCTGATACAAAGGATTCGTTTAAAGAAGCAAGCGAGCGATTTGTGGGAGCTTATCTGGATGCAAGTGCCGTTCGGGGCGGGGCTTTTTTAGTTCTTTCCGCCACGCCTGAAAAGTATTTTGAAGATACTTTTCTGTTCATCTTAAAATGTGATTTTGAGCCGAAAGTTGCCTCAATCTCTGATGAATCAACCCTGATCCGCAACGTGCAGATGGCCATCACAACAAAAAACATGAAATCCATCCAATACCCGTACATGCCTGAAGAAGGTATGACTGAGCCGGGAGAGCTGAAAATTCATCAGGCCTCACATGCACGCTACTTTGAAGACTTCCTGAAATTCGTCGAATACGGAGAATCCATGCCGGAAATCATGAAAACCCAAGTCATGAGCATGGTCCAGGAGCACGTGCTTGAAACATACGAAGAAAACAGCCAGGAACGCCAACAGTTCGAGCATGACATGGAAATCTGGGAAGCCAGCGAAAAGCGTGAAATTCAAGAGCGTCTGGATACCCATCAAGTCATTGAAGCTGCAGCGCAGATTGTCGAACACACACCTGAAGCTGAGCTGAAAATGAAGCTTGGTGAAACTTCCATTAAAGGATTGCTTGCAGACTATGGCGAGAATATTCACTTGGGGAAAATCAATGGCAGATATGTGCTCTTGGTTGAAGCCGATACGATTCAGTTTGAGAAAGGCGTTTCACCGATTGAGTTTCACCGGCCGGAGGAGCTTGGGGAGATTATTGAGAGAATTGAGCGAAAGAGTGCTGATTAATAATAGGATTTTCATGACGGTTAAGGGTTTTAAGGCCCAAGCGTATAATACTGAACCGTGCAACAGGATACCTTGACCTATAAGTCAAGGTATCCTGTTTTCTTTCTAATTTATAGGTATTTAGAATTATAAGATGGTAATTTTAAGTATTTCATAGTACTATTAGTATGTTCTTAATAAAGAATAAGGGAGAGGTTAGTTGTGCGTAAAAAATGTATCATTTCATTAGTTGCTGTAGGTCTATTTGCTTCATCATTGTCGGTAGGTGCTGTAAAAGCTGAAGGAAACGAGTACGAACTGTCTAAAAAGAGTATTGAAAGTCAAATTGAAAAACCACTTAATAAAGGAATCATTGATTCACGCACATTTAATCAGCTTGAAAAAGAAGTAAAAGGATCTCAATCTTACTTAACAAATAGTTTAAATAAAATGGGAGTTATGAGCAGCGCCGCAGCCAGCGATGAAGAATATTTGCTTGAAATGGAATACAATGACACTTTTAATACTGCAAACGCCTCTTCGTATAATAAGCCAACAATAGGACAATTGCTTCCTTTATATGATGTAGATTTTCATAAAGTCGTTGTACCGCAAAATGGTTTGCTAATGGTAGCTGGGGGGACTAACTCCTATGCTATTGATCTAGCATTTGCCGCTATGCAAAAAGATTTTGTTGAGAATGATAAATTAGTATATTTGGGTTCTGAGTATGAAGAGGGAATTGAGTACCAGGTGTACCAGGCTAAGGGGGGCACCTACTACGTAGGCGTTATCGACAATGATAACGATTACTTTGATGACAATACAGAAGAAGATTTATATGTACTTGCAACTGCATTCGCAGACAATGTGGCTCCAAACAAGCCAACTGTCAACAAGGTAGATAATAATGACAAAGTTGTAACCGGCAAAGGTGAATCTGGTGCCACAATTACTGTTAAAAATGGAAATACAGTAGTAGGTTCTGCTAAAGCTGCATCTAATGGTAATTTCACTGTTAATATGGCCGTTCAAAAAGCCGGTGCAAAATTGACAATCACGGCCAAGGATAAGGCGGGAAATGTTAGTGCAAGTGTGTCAGTAACTGTTGTAGATGGGACAGCACCAAGCAAACCAGGTGTAAACAAAGTTGATAACAATGATAAAGTTGTAACTGGAAAGGCAGAGGCCAACTCTTCAGTTACAGTTAAAAGAGGTGATGCATTATTAGGAACAACAAAGGCGGCAGCTAACGGTTCTTTCTCTGTTTCCATACCTGTTCAAGGAGCAGGCGCCAAGTTGACAGTTACAGCCAAAGACAGTGCAGGAAATGTAAGTACATCTGCATCAGTGACTGTAGCAGATGTAATTGCCCCTACAAAGCCTACTGTTAATAAAGTCGATAGCAATGACAAAGTTGTAACCGGCAAGGCTGAATACAATTCTACAATCACAATTAAAAATGGGAAAACTGTACTGGCAACAGGAAAGACCCCAAAAAGTGGATCATTCTCAGTTGCTATACCGGTTCAAAAAGTGGGCGTTAAGTTAACTGTTACTGCAAAAGACGGTGCAGGAAATGTAAGTTTAGCCACTACCGTTACAGTAGTAAAGCATTAAAACCTTACGAAAATGATAATTTTTAGGTGACAATCTATTCAAAAGTCTTGTTTATTATTAATAGATGAAAAGAGGCTGTGACAAAAAGGTTTCAGCCAAAGAAAAATCCGAACTATTATGTGAAATTCCAACTTGAATTTCGTTTTAGTTCGGATTTTTTCTTTGGCTCTTTTCATAAATATTGTTGCTGCCAGACTAAATGTTAGAAACTTTAAGTGGATTGCAGCGGAAGGAACTTGACTCCTGCGGGAAATAGAGCAAATTGGGAGACCCCACAGGCATGAAGTGCACCCCTATTGTTGGACACACATCTAACAACAGGAGGTGTACTTCAATTGCGTAATTTTACATTAGAAGAAAAAATTCAAGCCGTACAACGTTATTTGAATGGTTTAGTAAGTTATCGAGAATTAGCTAAAGAGGTTGGAGTCGATCACTCCGTTCTCCGAAACTGGGTGATGCTGTTCAAACATCATGGTGACCAAGCATTCTCCTTTCCCTATACAAACTATTCGCCAGCCTTTAAACTGAGGGTAATTCAATTTACAAATGAAACGAATTACTCGATTCGAGAGGCATCGGCCATTTTCCACCTACCAGATCCTTGTATGCTCCGTAGGTGGAAGAAAAAGTGGGAGATTGGTGGTGAAGATGCCCTTAAAATAAAGGAAAAGGGGCCATCTGCCATGTCATCTCATAATCAAAAGAAAAAGAATAAGAAAGAAAATTCCTCTGACCCATCTATAGAAGAACTGAAAAAAGAAAACGAACTTCTTCGTATGGAGAATGCGTATTTAAAAAAGCTGCGAGCCTTAGTTCAGAAAGAATCAGTAAAACACTCAAAACGCAAGTAATCTATGAACTAAGGCACGAATTCCCTGTTAACCAACTGGTGAAGATTGCTGATTTGCCGAAAAGCACCTACTATCACCGCGTTCAATTATGGAAACAGCCGGATCCTGACCGCAAGTGGAAAAGGAGAATTCGCTTCATTTACCGTAAGCACAAAGGACGCCTTGGCCATCGCCGTATCACAGATGTCCTTCAAGCCAAAGGGTATATGATTAACAAGAAGAAAGTCCTTCGTATTATGAAAGAGATAGGGCTTCAATGCATCGTACGAATGAAGAAGTACAAATCCTATAAGGGCGGGGTCGGAAAAACAGCTCCAAACATCTTAAATCGTAAATTCAAGGCCGAAAAACCAAATCAGAAGTGGGTGACAGACATCACGGAATTTAAATTGTTTGGACAGAAATTATACCTGTCCCCTATTCTGGACCTGTTTAATGGCGAGATTATCACGTATACGCTCAATACAAGGCCTACGTTTGATTTAGTAGAGACGATGTTGATAGAAGGCCTACAGCGCGTGAACGAAAACGACGAACTCTTACTTCATTCTGACCAGGGCTGGCATTATCAAATGCCTCGATACCAGCACATATTAAAAGAAAATCACATTACTCAAAGCATGTCTCGAAAAGGAAACTGTTACGACAACGCCGTTATAGAAAACTTTTTCGGGATATTGAAATCAGAATTTCTGTACTTACAACAATTCGAGAGTATAGACCACTTCAAGAAAGAACTCGAAGAGTATATACACTACTACAATCATTTGAGAATCAAATCACGATTACAACGTAAAAGTCCAGTGTCTTATCGAACTAGTTTTGAGCAAGCTGCTTAGTAAATAAAGTGTCCAATTTATAGGGGGCAGTGCAGCAACGCCGAGGAGGCTCCCATGCTCCCCGCGGAAAGGAACGGACATTATTTATCATGAAAAATCACATTTTATGCGAAAATAGCCCTTTCATGGAATCGTTTTCACACTATTCAATGTTCGGCTTTCATTCAGGAGATGATCGTTACGTCCTAGTCTCTCAGATTGTAGACAAAAGGCATTCGGATATTCTTTATCCGAATGCCTTTTGTCATTTTTGTGAATTCTTTGCTGTTAGTCTACGCCATTGTTCATTCTTCGTGTAATGATTACCAGCCGCCCTATGTTTTCTGGAAATATGAAACTGATTAAAATAGTTTGCCCTTTTTTTGCACCTGGTCTATCTGTCCATTCATATCATATCTTTTGTTCATATGCTAGTACTGAAAGGTGGTGACCACTATGAGTTATTCGCATAGCGATAGTTATGGATTTTGCAAGGAGTGCTATAAGCAAAAACAGTTTTGCACATGTCAGCCTTCCTGCTCTTCAGACATAGGCAGTCAAGAGATAACTGAACTTTGTGAGCAAACATTTTCAGAGCATAATCCACAATCTCAATCTATAGGGGAACAAGAACAGCAGCAACAGCAGCATCAGGGAGGTCTTGAACAAGCGCAGGGTCCTCAAATTCAAGACCAAATTCAAGAAGGTCAAAGGCAGGGTCCTCAATCGCAAAAACAATTGCAGGGCGACCAAACGCAGGGAAATCAAACTCAAGGTCCTCAAACGCAAGGCCAAACTGAAATTCAAGAACAAACGCAAATTCAAGACCAGACGGAAGATCAAGATCAAACTCAAGGTCCACAGCTGCAAGCTCAGAGACATGGCGATCAAACCATGGAAAACAACCAGACCATTTCAACCCCAGTGGACGTAGATGGTGTCAATGTGAATGTAGAATGCGGCGATTGTAAGCCTATTATTATCTTTCAAGATGATTTCTTTGAAAAACATAAGAATAGTAAGCACCGCGACCAAGGGGGTGATGACATGGAAAAATGTACATGCAAGGAAAATAAATGTCCAAAGGATTGTGATTGCTGTGTCCAAAATCTTGCGGATCTTCTAAGAAAGGTTCAGGAATTTCAAACGACTTTAGCAGCACCAGCAGATCGGGCAATTGACATTTATTTTAGCTCTCTCACAGGTTTAGTAAATCCCGCTGAAGGACAGGTGATTACAGAGGTAGTGGATTGTTCGGTCCTTAGATTTAGACCTGCTGATCAGATTACGGTTGTCCCCAATACAGCCGTGCAATTATGTGATGTTGCAGGTATATGCGCGACAGATACAGATGCTACACCTGAAGTTTCCAATGTTTTTGAATTTCTCCTTCAACAAGCTAATGATGACACAGAAGAATGCTCGTGCAAAAAGAAGAAAAAGCCTTGTAATTGTCCTTGCTGTGCCTCAGGTATTGGAGCAGAGTTAAGATGTACAGCTACTTTCGGACTGCTCCTTGATGTTTTTATCAAGGGACAAACTTCCCCCCTCCCTCTCTATGTACTGACGGTAAAAGACTGTCTAGCCTACTTTGTTGATGACATTACTGCTCCAACCGAGATTTGTGTTTTCACATTATGCGCAATTAGCGGGTTTACTGTAGTAAGTCAAATATTAGGCACGATTTAATAGAACCTCAAACAGCTCCACTTTAATGATTCAAAAAATTCTCAGCAGGTTTATTTAACAAGTTTAGTATGTTTAAGGATAGAATTCTCCTGATCAGTAATTCCCTCTCATTCAAAAATGGATGTTTGTGCTGATTGATTAGCCTGTACGCCGAGGAACACCGGACATATATTGATAGGGAAACTAAAACCTAGGACTCAAGGAGGAAAAAAGTTAATGATCATTAATTCAGACGGTAAACCATGTGGCTGTAGAGAGGTTGAAAAATGCACGTGCAGAAAAAAAATGGGGGATTATCCAAAGATGCACCATTATGAAAAATATGAGATGCCTAAGAAAAATTGGCATGATGAAAAGGATCCTTGCCCGGATCGTGTAAAAGGGTTCAATTTATGCAGAAAAAGAAATGAATTAAGATGTTTTAAACATTGCGAGCCGATTTCTCAGCCTTGTGATACATTGTTTTATAACTATTTTACAAGCAGAACCAATTTTGAATTCAGCGGATTGGTTGTGGTTACGAACACAGGAAATCCTACTAGCGGCTGCTCCATGCAAGTTCGTGTAACAGATAGAGCTGGTACAGCAGAACTTGTTGCAACAGTTAGTGCAGGAGCATCAGTTCCAATCTTTGTTGAAGGGTTAATCTCACTTGATATTGCATGTGTAGATGGACAACTGCCTCTACCATCAACTTGCAGCGGTGAAGTCATCTTTGACCTGGAATACTGTGCAACAAAAAATTGCTTATAAACAACGTATATCGATTATTATTAAATTTCCTCCATTTATATAAATGAGTGAAAATCGACAGAATTAGTTAATAACAGCAAATACAACTCATCAGGTAAAAATCCATTTATCTTGTCTTAATCTAAGTGAATCTCTGTCTAAAAACGAGACAGAGATTCACTTTTTTGATGTGTAAATCAAAAAAAATTCCCTTATGCTGGCGGATTATAGAACACACCTTTCATGGCATGAACCATATTTTTCATACATCATCAATGCTTTAAACCAATATAAATACCCAAAAATGGGCGTTTGCACTGATGCCAAGAATCCCATTTTACATATGTTAGTAGTATCTTTACCGAGGGTACAGGGGAGGAAGCTTTATTATGTTTATAGATAAGCCGTGTGGATGTAAGGGCTTCAAACGATGTAATCGCTGTGAAAGTACTTCAAACAGCCCGATCATACACATTAACGAATGTGAGAATCATAAAAAGCGCAAATGCAAAGACGACAATCATTGCGATAAAGACAGATGCAAATGCAATCATTGTGATATAGACAAATGTGAATGCGACCATTGTGAAATAGTCAAATGCGAATGCAATCATTGTGATATGGATAAATGCAAAGATGAAATTATACTCTGTGTAGAAGAAACTAAAGGCTTTGATTTCTGTCGCAAAAAAGAAGAATTAAGGCTCTTTAAGCATTGTGGACCCATTTCCCAGCCATGTGATGCTGAATTTTATAACCATTTTACGAGCAGGGCCAATCTTGAATTTAGCGGCTTGATTGTGGTTAAGAACACAGGGAATCCCGCTTGCGGCTGTTCCATGCAAGTTCGTGTCACAGATAGATCCGGTACTGAAGTTGTCGCGACAGTCAGTCCCGGAGCATCCGTCCCAATCTTTGTCGAATGTTTACTCTCACTTGATATAGCATGTTTACCAAGTGAAGCAGAATTGCCTTTACCAGCAACATGCAGAGGTGAAGTCATTTTTGACCTGGAATACTGTACAACAAACTGTGTTTCAAAACATCATTATTAAATATAGGACGTTTCTTTTTTAGTTATTTTAAAGAAGAAAAAAACCGCACGAGTGAGTTTTTATCGTGCGGTTAACTATATACAATTAACTGGACTGTGTGGGAATCAAACCTGCCTTGGCACTCAGTTCTCAAGCATTTTTGAAGACCGTACATGCTATCAGTGCCGCAAGCTGTGTTGTTCAGCCAACCATCGCATTTGAAAATAATTGTTTTGTTCTTTATATTTTTTAATCAACCCCTCCCTCACTGTCTATTCCTCCAAAAATCTTATATACTTAACCTATCTGAGTTTCAAAAGGGGAATGGATTCCGAATGAAGGAAGAGCTGCATTATATCGGCCATAAAATACAGGAAAACGCTAGGCAAATCACACTGAATATACCAAATGTTCAAGACACACAACACACACAGCAGCTAGATAAATCCGGATTCCCATTAAGAGAACGTATTGCCTATCGGGATGAACTGATTGGATATTTAGGACAGGCTTTATGCGGAGAATCTGTAAGTGAGCAAGTGGAAAATTGGAGCATCAAAATTTCTAAGCGGGCGATTCATTTTAATGTACCGTTAAGCCAATGTCTGCGTGCAATTGCCGCTTACCGTACAGCATTATGGGATACTCTCACTGAAGAGCTCCATAAAAATAATTTTTCAGCCATCACAATGCTCGATGTGTCAAAAATCATTGACCCCCTAATTGATAAAGCATCCAGTGTCACAGGCAGTGTTTATGAGAATCACAGCAATGAATTAATGGAAATTGCTTATTCAGCGCTTGAAGAATTATCTGTTCCAGTTGTTCCGATTGCAGACGGCATCGCCGTAATCCCCCTTGTTGGCGCAGTCGATACGCGCCGCGCTTCTTTAATTATGGAGATTGCTCTTCATGAAGGAGCCCGTCTGAATGTAGAGCATATGATTCTGGATGTATCCGGAGTTCCAATCATCGATACAATGGTCGCTGATCAAATTTTCAAAATTGTTAACGCTCTGAAGCTGAGCGGCATTGATACCGTTCTGACAGGCATTCGCCCTGAGATTGCCCAGACGATTATGAGCCTTGGATTAGATTTTAATGCAGTAACTACGAAGTTTAATATGAAACAGGCTTTGCATGATTTCGGTTTTCGAAAACATTAAAAATGTAAAAAGAGAATGCCGTATGCACTCTCTCCTAACAAGTTAACTTTCTGTTGATAAGGTTGAAAAAAAACGGAAATAGACAATGCCTGCAAAACCTAAATACTCAATCACAGGTGAAAGTTCATATTGCATGGGTTCATCATAAAAATACATGCTCATCCTCCATTCATAAACTTGGATTTGATCGCTTCGGCAGCCAGTCTGCGAGAAGTTCCGGCAGCTGTCCATCTTTTACAGTTAGAGGAACATGACCGTTCTGAATCAGACGGAATTCTTTATCTTCGCTTGAGATCAGCTTCATGATCGGTTCGCTTTGTTCTTTTGGTACCAAGCGGTCAAAAGCGGACGCAATGACCAGGACATTGGCTTTTATGTTTTTCAGGTCTGCTTTTTGACCATTTATTTTCATTTTGCCTTTTACTAACTTATTTTTTTTCACAAAATCGTGAATCAAGTCTTTTAAAAAAGCTCCTGGGATGGGAATGTAGCTTTTCGTCCATTTGTTGAAACGTCGCCACTTCATGACGTATTCCGGATCTTCGGCCTTTGCAAGAAGAGTGAGATAGGGGCTGTAATAGATTGGAGATGTGAGCAGCCGTATGCCTGCTTCAACATGGCTTGCAGGAAGGACTCCATATTGATCGATGATTTCATTCAAATCGAGATCTTTCTCTTTCAGAGCTTTTGTCCATTCATCAAATAACGGAACATGCCGAAAGTCGATTGGAGTTGAAAATAGGATTAAGTTGCGGATTGATTCTCCTGCGAGAGAAGCATAGATTGCAGCAAGTGTTCCCCCAAGACAGTAGCCAATTAGAGATAAGTCCGCTGCACCTGAATGGCAAAGAGCAAACTCCGCTGCCTCTTTTATATAAAGCAGAATGTAATCAGCAATTGAAAAATCTTTATCTTCATAATCAGGGATTCCAAAATCAAGCAAATAGACATCAAAACCATTATTGATAAATGATTCGATTGCACTGATGCCTGGCTGTAAATCAAGGATAAACGGCTCATTTACGGGAGAATAAACCATGAAAAGAGGCGTGCTGTATTTCCGTACAGACGGCTTATAACGCCACAGCGTCGCTTTATTTTTTTTCCAGACTGCTTCTTTTTCAGTAAATCCAGTCTGGATATCATCATCATTAAAAACACTCGTAAAATTCTTCCACCGCTCCAGTTCAATATCCTTTTCAGGTTCCATGGATGATGGTTCCTCTCTTCTTTTTTTCTCTTTTTTCTCCGCGGGTAATGATAAGATCTGAAGTTTTTTCTTCTGAATTTGCAGTTTGCATTCCCAATGTCTGCTCGGACTTTCGCTCATTCAGGGATTCTTCAAAACGTTCACGGTACTCTTCAAACAATTCTTCGATCATGTTCTTTGCTTGATGCTTCTTTACTTTTTTCATCTCTTTCATCAAACACTTAAGTGAATCCTCCAGGCTTTCTATTTTATCTTCAATCTTCCCGATAGCCTTGCAAGGACTTCGCTTCAATTCATGCAGCCCTGCTGTCATGCTTTCTGCTATTTCTTCGGCCTGTGTAATGAGTCCAGCAGCATATTTCATATCTTCTTTGCTTGGCAGGCTACGGGAAAGATCCATTATTTTTTCCGCCATTCCGCTTGCAGACTTCACTTTCAGAGCTCCTGATTTTAAGAGAACTTCTGCTGCCTGAACGATGCCCTTTTGATTTAATCCTGCCTGAATCATTCCGTTTAGCAGCTGCTCGAGTTCTCCTCCCTTTTCTTTTAAAAGATCATAAAAACGTTGATCCATTTTCTTTTACTCCTCTTCTTAAATGAATTTGATTATACTAATGCCGTAATGCCTCCATCGACAACCAATACCTGGCCAATTACATAATCAGAAGCTTTTCCTGATAAAAACAAAATGGCCCCATCAAGATCCTGGTCATTGCCGAACCTTCTTGCAGGAACTCCCTTTAAAATCATCGCATTTTCCTTTTCAAGGACACTGCGGGACATTTTTGTTGGAAAAAACCCTGGTGCAATGGCGTTCACTTGAATATTATGTCTTGCAAGCTTTACCGCGAGATCTTTTGTAAAGGTCATGACTGCCCCTTTGCTCGTGCTGTATGCGATTGTATCCATCAGCTCCGGCTGTGTTCCTCCCATTCCCGTTACAGAAGCAATATTGATGATTTTCCCTCCGCCTTGGCTGATCATGACTTTTGCCGCAGCCTGGCTGAATAAAAACGATCCTCTCACATTTACATTCATGACTTTGTCCCATTTATCCGCTGGATGATCAAGCGCAGGGGCCATCCATGAGGTTCCGCTGTTGTTAACCAGTATATCGATTGAGCCAAACTGTCTGAGCGTTTCGGCAACGACTCTCTCAATGTCCTCTTGCTTTGACACATCGCACTGTAAGGCTAACGATTTGACCCCTTTTGCCTGCAGCTGCTCACTTACCTCTTCACATGCCTTCAGATCCCTTGAACAAACCACAACATTTGCTCCTGCTTCTGCAAGCGTCATAGCCATTCTGGCACCAAGACCTTTTCCCCCGCCTGTTACAATGGCCGTTTTATTTTTCAAGCTGAACAGTTCGTTGATATTCAAAATTATCCTCCTCTTTTATGATTTGATTAATTCTTTGATACTTAATAATATAGTGAGAATCTTGTAAAATGGTGTCGAATTTGATGGAATAGCCTCAGCATATTTTTCAGTAAAAGGGGTTTCTGTTTTCAAGACGGAAGGGTATGGATGAATAACGGACCTTTCAGATGAGAGTTCACGCGCTTCATGTGCTAAAATAAAGTCATACCTATGAATATGAGGAGGAAAAAAGATGAAGTACACTGGCTATATCGGTACATACACAAAAGGTGACAGCAAAGGAATTTACTCGTTCACTCTTGATACGGACGAGAAAAAACTGGGGGAAGTCAGCGTTGCTGCTGCCATTGGAAGCCCTACATATTTAAATCTAAGCAAGGACAACCGCTTTGTTTATGCCGTTGCCAATGAAGGCGAGGCAGGAGGCGTAGTTGCTTACTCAAGAAACACGGAAACAGGTGAATTGAAAGAATTGAACCGTCAGCTTCTTCAAGGCGCATCACCTTGTCATGTCAGTGTAAATGACGAGAATCAGTTTGTCGTAGCAGCGAATTATCACAATGGAACCATTCAATCTTATGAAATGAACGCTGATAGTGAAACTCTTTATCCTTCGCTCTCAATCAAAAAGCATGAAGGAGACGGCCCTAACAAAGAAAGACAGGATGGACCTCATGCCCATTATGCAGGCTTTACTCCTGATCAGAAATACGTGGCCGCCATCGACTTAGGAACAGATAAACTGTACACATACGAATTAAACAAAGGCGAATTAAACGAAATACACAGCCTTCATTTAACGGCAGGTAGCGGTCCAAGACATATGACGTTCCATCCGAACGGCAAAATCGCTTATCTCATGACGGAGCTGAGCAATGAAGTTGTTGTCCTTGCTTACAACGGAGAAGATGGCAGTTTTAAAGAATTACAGTACATTTCAACCATTCCGGATGATTTTACTGAAAATAACCAGGGCAGTGCCATCCATATCTCTTCTGATGGAAGATTCGTTTATGCAGCCAACCGCGGCCATGACAGCATTGCCATCTTCAGCACAAACAGCGATACTGGCGAGCTGACATTTGTTGATCGCACTTCAACAGAAGGCAACTGGCCCCGTGATTTTGCCCTTGATCCGACAGAGAAATTCTTAATTGCTTCAAATCAGGAAAGCAGCAGCCTTATTTTATTTGAAAGAAACCCAGAAACAGGCACGCTTACACTGCTTCAATCAGATGTAACCGTTCCGGATCCGGTTTGTGTGAAATTTTTAAATCAATAAATGAAAAACCCACTCTTTTTGCAAGTGCAAATGAGTGGGTTTTCTTTATTCTACTTGTTTAAGCATGTCCTCAATGTTCGATAAACGCCTATTCAATTCCTGATTTGCTTTTAGCTGCTCTTTTTGAAAAGTAATCTGCTCCCGATCTAATTTGATTCTTTCTTCAGCTCGTGCTTCCATTCTCCTAAACAAGCGGATGATCACGAATAATGGAACAGCCACTAATAAAAGCATGATGATAATTGGTCCTAAAGAAGTTAAGATATCCACTTCTGCTCCCCCCATTCCTTCTTATAACATGTGTTCTCATAGATTGTTTTTTTGTTGTCGCTGCATATTCGATTTTGGCGCACGATCTTTGGTATCGAAGTGCGTATCCGTGCTGCATAAAAGGTTTTGACGCACAACCTTCAGGGTTTCTCAGGGTGGGACAGGGACTCCTTCTTCTTCTTAATGGTCAAACTTTCAGCCACACTGGCAATCAGAGATTCATCGATTGGAAGATTGAATGGGATTAGCTCAAAATATTTCATTGCTTTCCCGCCTTCCGAGATTTCATGCTGGCCCTTAATTAATTCAGCATCTTCAAGTTTTTGAAGGTGCAAATATAGCAGCGCCCGGCTGATTCCGAGCTCTCTTGCAAGCTGGCTGACGTATTGTCTCTCTTTATAAAGGACAGCCAAAATTTTTAAGCGGTATGGATTTGAAAGAGCCTCTAAAATCTTTAATAGTTGGTCACCATTTAATTGATGTTTCATATGTAATAATTATATGACAGGTGTAAAATCAAGACAACATATTTTTGGAATATTTTTATATTTTTTCTATTATTATGAAATTACAAGTAGGATTCCATACATTTCAAAAGGAATAGTATTCTAGATAAACAATACGGAGGTGCTTCAATGGAAACCATCTTTCTCGCTGTCATTCTTGGTGTCATCGCTTTTTCTCTCTACAAAATCATCAGGAAAAACCGCAAGCTGCCTAGTAATCAATATACTCCTGTCAACGACATCGACAATGGACTTGTCCGCCATTATTCGAACGAAATTTCAATGAGCGAGACCAAGCATGAAGCTCCTTATGAAGAAAAAAATCATAAAAAGTCAAAATAAAAAGCAGCGGACCCCCGCTGCTTTCCTCTACTCCACCTTTTCAGGCTCCCCGTACTCCTCGCCGAATGTATCGACGGTTACGGTTTTCATTTTTTGATCTTCTACTGGCTTTTCACCATTCGTTTCTGCGCCTACGATCTCATCTACTACATCCATGCCTTCTGTTACTTTTCCAAAAGCGGCATATTCGCCGTCTAGGCTTGGGTAGTCAGCAACCATGATGAAAAATTGGGATCCGGCACTATCCGGTGCCTGCGAACGTGCCATTGAAATGACTCCCCGTTCATGCTTCAGCGGATTCTCAAATCCGTTTGAACTGAATTCCCCTTTAATGCCGTAGTCAGGACCCCCTGTTCCAGTTCCTTCAGGATCGCCGCCCTGAATCATGAATTCAGGAATGACGCGGTGGAAAATCAGACCATCATAAAATTTATCGTTGATCAGCGAAACGAAGTTCGCCACTGTGTTAGGGGCAATCTCCGGATACAGCTCAACTTTGATTTGCTTATCGTTTTCCATTGTAATTGTGACAATTGGATTCTTTTCAACCTTCTTAGCCGGATTTTCAGAACTTTGATCCTCTGCTTCATTGCCGCAAGCTGCCATTAATAACAAAAGCAGTGTCATTAGTACAAAACCAAATTTCTTCATTTCATCATCTCTCCCATTTCATCTGCGATTAATTTGTAAGATTTGAGGCGATCCTCATAGCTGTGTGTAATTGTGACAATCATCAGCTCATCCGCACCGTATTTTCTTTCGATTTCCATAAGCTGCTTTTTGACTTCAGATGGATTTCCAATCACCATCTTCGCCTCCGCTGCCTCAATCATTTCCCGTTCCTCAGGACTGTACTTGTAAGCCTTAGCCTCATCTATAGATGGAATTCCGCCAGTTATTCCCTGGAGCTGCTGTATTCTCCACAGATGTGCGCTGCTTGCCATTTCTTTTGCTTTTTCTGTCGTTTCTGCACAAACGGCATTTACAGTCAGAATGGATCTCGGCTGCTTCAGTTCATATTTTGGCTGAAACGAATCCTTGTATCCTTTCAGCATTTCCGCCACGTCCTTATCACTCATAAACTGGCCGAACGCGTAAGCGATCCCCGTTTGAGCAGCAAGCTTTCCGCTTTTTTCACTTGTGCCGAGAAGCCAGACTTCAGGGGATACGGAAGGCATCGGAGAAGCCTTAATTTTTGAGAACATATTCTCATCTGGAAAATCGTTATGTAAAAAGCGAAGCAGTTCTTTCAATTTTTGCGGCATTGTCCGCACGTTTTCAAGGAAATTATCGGACAAAGCCATTGTTGCTTCAGCTGATCCCCCTGGAGCCCTTCCAATTCCAAGATCAATTCTTCCCGGAAATAGAGTGGCAAGCAAATGAAACGTTTCAGCCACTTTGTATGGCTTATAATGCGGCAGCAAAATCGCACCAGCCCCGATTCGGATCGTATGTGTTCCGGCACCAATATAGCCGAGCATCACTTCCGGTGCAGGACACGCAAGTCCCGGCATATCATGATGCTCGGCGATCCAGTATCGGGTGTAGCCTGTTTTTTCAGCCAGCTGCGCAAGCTTCAAAGATTCCTGCAGCGCGGCTTGCGGGGAAGCAGACTGCGCAATTGGTGCCTGATCTAAAATACTCAGCTTCAAACCTTCCCCTTCTTTCTGGATTTTGATGCTTCTATTATACACGTATGATTGCCTAAAAATGAAGTGTTCTCGCTTTTGTATGAAGCTTACACACTTCTTTTTTACGGGTCTGCTTTTTCTGCTTATCCGCAAGTGGCATAAATTGCCTCTTTCCCTAAAAAGAATGGTTCATGTCCAATTTGCAAAAGCTAATGGGCAGAGGTGATAAGCATGACACATGTTACTCTTTTATTTTTATTCTTATTCTTTTTATGGCTGCCCTTATTGATTGTCCTCTTCTATCTTCATATTCATGCTGATCCAGAGATCTTTCAGAATCAGGGTCAAAAGTGTGACAGCAAGATGCAGCGCAGACTTTATGATACCCTCCGCAACAATGGCTATTATGTACGGGTTAAAGAAAAGTGCGGACCCTATACACTGGATTTAGTACTCCCCTATTATCGAATTGCCCTCCGCTGCTCCCGTGATTCCGACAAAATTGAGGACCTAAAAAAAAGGAAATACCTCAATAAACAAGGCTGGCGCGTCATACCTGTCAAAGAAAAAGAGCTGAACGGCAAAGTAACCACGATTTTAGCTAAGATTGAAATGGCTGCTTTTCAATACAAAAAATAAGAGCGGAGATTTTCTCACCGCTCTTACTTTTTTATTTCAATTCTGCTTTTGAAAGATTCAAAATATCATCATCCGTCATGAAAAAATCATGATTATTCATTAAGTTTTCTTTCAATTCTTCAGGAACTCTTTCAGCATCATAGGCGCAAACAGAAATAATCCCCATTTCAGAAACCGCTTTGTTTGCATTCATTTCGTAATCGCCAATCGTCTTTATCACATCATTGACTTTTCCCCATTCTACATGAGCCCAAGTCCGAATAGAATCATTAGCCTGTAGATAAGGATTAATAATAGAAGTAAAGTAATCGGTGATTTTTATTGAATTAAACTCACCATTCAAACTATAAAAATCAAAATTGTTTATGAAGTGAACTTTAGCAAACTGTTCTTTAGACAAAAGCTGTTTGGTTTTGCTGACAATGGCAGGTGACAATCTTTCATTTTCTATGACAAAAACGCGATCTCCCTGTTCCACCCCAGACACAATATAAGCAACAATATTTTCAAGATATCGTTCTTGATTATGAATGTAATACAGGATATGTCCGCCTGCTTCTTGCATTAAATCTTTTGTGAACTGATCTATTTTTTGTTTCACGTACATTTCCCCTTAATGGGCTCTTAACATTTTATCTTGAGAAACAAAGATCCCCCTAGACTGTTCGCAGACATTTTCAATTTATGTCCTAAAGCCTATTTAGCTGCAAGTGCCTGAGATAGTGTCGATTTTATGGAAATATTATCAAACGTCAGTCCAAGCTGCATCGATGTTAACGCAATTTCAGGACGAATGCCGGACAATGTTGTTTTTATGCCGATCAGGTTCAGAGCATCAATCAATTGGAAAATTTGATGTGCCACCATCGTATCAATCATCACGACACCAGATAAATCGATATACAAATGAGACACTCTTTTTTCAGAACATTGCTTTAACGTATTTTCAAGAACCATTTTAGCGCGAGCTGTGTCAATATCTCCAACGAGCGGAAGCAAGGCTGTGTCATCTTGAAGTTTGATAACTGGTGAGCTGAGCTCATAAATCATTTCCTGCTGAGCTCTTAATTGCCTGTCCGATGTTTTTTGAGTTTCTTCAACAAAGTGATAAATTACCCTGTCATGTGCTCTCACGATTAAATCTTTCCAGGCATTAAACTGCTCCTGAGAATAGTCCCCAGGATGAAGACGCGCAAATGTAGTGACTTCATCTAAATACTGACTGCGCGTTCTCATAAATTCTTTGATAATAAACTGAATCGGTGTACTTAAATGCTCGCCGTCTTTAGCGATTTTCTTGATCCATTCTTCAAACAGGTCCATAAATTCCTTTTCTTCCTCAGCAAAAACCTGAATAAATCTTTGATGAAATTCCTGGTTTTGCTCCTTCAAAGCTTTAATCACTTCAGGGTCATTTGAGGTGTACACGCCGCCTGTTTTGGATTTATCCAGAGAGTCATACCATTCTTCCGTTAAATGATGTGCCCGCTGCTGCAAATAGTTATAGAATTTCTTATTTCTGTGCACGATATTTCTCCTCCTGATTTCTCCACTCTTATCTGTCCTCTATTTTACTCCATAAACCAAAAAAGAACCAAATGAATTGATTCTTTTTTGGTGGAAAATTATATGCTGATATCTCTTTTCTGGAAATACAAGAACGTTATTGTCATAAAGACCGCATAATAAATGGCCAAAATAAGCAATGAGATTGGCAGCGTAATGGTTTCAAGGATTTTATCCTGGTAGGCATACACTGTCAGATCCATGTGCGGAAAAATTAAAAATTTCGTCCATGTGTATTTTTCTGCCAAGAAAAGAATGACTCCTCCGATTGTCGAGGAGAAAAAGAGAACAAAAATCCCGATGCCGACTGCAAGTGCCTGACTCTTAAATAAAGTCGACAACATGAAAGCAATCGCTGTTACGATGAATAGACTCGGCAGGAAATAAAGCAGTTTCAGCACAGCCTGATCGCCTACAGCCACGATGTTTTCAGGGTTCATTTGACCTTCCATCGACATTTCAAACATTCTTTCACCAAAATCTCCTGCACCAAACATGATCAGACCTGCTAAATACCCGGCAGTAAGCAGCACAAGCAAAAGAAGAAGCGAGTAAAGCGTCGCTGTGATGTATTTAGAAAGCAATACCTTCCATCTTCTATGCGGTCTGATCAGCAGCTGTTTGATGGTGCCGTCCGAGAATTCAGACGCCACATTTGCACTGCACACAATAACCGCAAACAATGTAACGACAGACGTCATCATAAAGACAACGTTATTTAGAAAATGCCAGGTGCTTTTGGCATTAGGATTAATATCCTCCTGCAAATACAGCTGCTTTTCCCCAATTTGCATTTGCTGCCATTCCTGTTCCTCTTCCGGCAGTTCTTTCATATCCTGCTGCAGCTGCGTGATTTCTGCCTGAACATCCTGGCGCCAGTTATCGCTCGGTTTCTCTGAAAACTTATAATCGATAAAAGCAGCTCCGGACACGAGGACTGCAAGTAAAATAAGATATATCCAGCTGGACAGCTTCGAAAAGATTTTCATCCATTCATTTTGTATGAGTCCAATCATAGCATTTGCTCCTTTTTCTCTTTGTTCGTCAGCTCTAAAAAGCGGTCTTCTAGTGTTGCTTTACGGCTTGCAATTCCGTATACGCCGACTCCGTTTGAAACGAGCAGCTGATTGATGGCCATCGTTTTTTCCTTGTCCAAATGAAGTTTAAGCTGGTCGCCTTTTGCTTCCATCACACCTTCATATAAACCTTTTTCTTTAATAAGAATAGCCGCCTGAGAGCTGTCACTTACATCAAAAACAACCTCGCGTGTCATTTCCTGACTTTCTTCCATTGAATCATGCATGGATGAGATGTGAATCAATTTTCCTTTTTCAATAATGGCAAACCTGTCGCACATCAGCTGCATTTCTGACAGCAGATGGGATGAGACCAGCACGGAGATCCCTTCGTTTGCGAGTTTGCGCAAATAATCTCTGAACTCTCTGATTCCCTGGGGATCGAGACCGTTTGTCGGCTCGTCAAAAATCAACACAGACGGATTATGCAATAAAGACTGTGCAACTCCGAGCCGCTGGCGCATGCCAAGCGAATACGTTTTCACCTTTTGCTGCATCGCGTTCTGAAGTCCTACAAGTTCAATGACTTCGTTTCTCCGTTCTTCTGAAATATCTTTTACAGCCATCCGTTCATAATGAAGGATGTTTTTTAATCCGCTCATATATTTGTAAAACTCCGGATTCTCTACGATTGCCCCAACCTCACTCATTGCTTCCTTGAAGGAATCATCGAGATTATGGCCATTAATGATCACCTTCCCGCCGGTGCGGTTGATCAGACTGACAATCATGCGGATAATCGTTGTTTTTCCGGCGCCATTAGGACCAAGCAGACCGAAAATTTCCCCTTTTTCAACTTGAAAGCTGACATCATCCACGATTGTTTTTTTGCCGATTTTCTTTGTCAGAGACTGCACTTCAAGTGCATACTGCGTCATGTTTTAGACCTCATTTCTTTCTGTCGATTTATGTATTCAAATGTAATACGAATAAGAAGGGAAAAAGTTTCCATTATTATAAAATAATTTCATGTGTACATGCTGTCCTTTGTTATAATGACAGAGGTTTGATTTTTTTATGAATAATTTTACATATTTTTGAAACTAATGTCATTACGCGACGTCAATTCAGTAAGGAAAAAGGGTGGGGAGATTGGAAACAGTGAATGTTGAAAAGCTGATTGAAGCACACCGTCCCCGAATGGAGAGGACCATCAGGAAGTTAATCAAGAATCCTTCTCTAGTCGATGACATCCTTCAAGATGCTTCAATAAAAATCTTTCGGTACTTTTCAGACAAAGAGAGAGAATATCCTGAAAATATCGAAGCATGGATTACCATACTTTCAAAAAATACAACCTATGATCATCTGCGGAAAATGAAACGCAATCAGGATACGGTTCAGCATGTAAGTGAAGAATACAAGCACCACATCAGCATCGACACTGAAACACCGGAACGGGCATTTCTGTCGAAAGAAATGATCGGCGAGGTTAAAGAAGTTTTTCAGACGCTTGATCAGGAAACAAAGAATATTCTCATCTTAAGAAATCAAGGCCGTTCATACGAAGAAATAGCTGCAAGCCTAAAAATTTCCCTTGCAAAAGTAAAAACAAGAGTATTTAGGGGCCGCAAGAAATTAATGGACGCTCTTAAAAGTAAGGGGGTGCTATAAATGAACTGCGTAACATGCCAGGAAAAAATTCTGATCTTTGATCAACTGTCAGAGACGGAACAGGATGCCCTGCTTGAACACATTGAAGAATGCGAGGAATGCTCAGAAGCCTTTGAACACTTTCTGCAGCTTGAAGAAGCATTGGACATCATTCTCGAAGATGAAGCCGTCGTTCTCCCGCAGCAGAATAAGCAAAAGCCAAATCCATATAAATACTTAAAACGCGCAGCACTCATTTGTGCATCCCTTTTCATCCTTTGTCTTGCCGCCTGGAATACACCGCCGGTCAAAGCAGCGATAGAAAGAGCGCTCAATGAATTAATTGGAGACAAGTTTTTAGAAATGGACAAACCGCTTGAGCATAAGGATGAAGATAAAAAGAAGAAGAAAGATACAGAACTGATTATTCGGACCGTAAAAGAAACACCGAATGGCAACAAAATGATCACATATGAATCAGGACCAAAAAATCGGAATGAATATGCAAATGGCAACTTTGAAGTCTCAGATGGAAGTGTACGAATAACCTATTTCAAAGACGAAAATATATACACATCAGAACCATTAGACGGAACCATCTCACAAATGACACAAGATATCTTTAAAGATTTAGATCCCAGCCAAATTAAGCACCTTGGGGAAACGACCTATGTCGGCCGCAAAGCTGATATGTATGAAATTACGTTTGATGATGGATGGATCGCAGAGTATTGGTTTGATAAAGAAACAAACTGGATCATTAATGAGTACAGGATAGAGAATGGGAAAAGATTGCCGAATGATGATGGACCTAAGCTAATCGAATTCAAGGTTGTTGAAGCAGAAAAAAACCACAAACTGTTTGATACTTCTCCCCCGGAAGGAGCCGAACTTGCAGAATTTGATCCGATGCGGATTTTAAAGCTGGATGAGTAAAAGCAGATAAAAAGTACGTACCGTGCTGAGGTTTTAAAATACCAAAGACTCGTCGCTTTTGACGAGTCCTTTTTTGTTTGCAGTTCGAATTCTCACTTTTAATGAATGGACAATCCGTTTTTTTAATACCTCGCAGTCGATAAACAATAATAAGTATCCTTGCCCACAATTCCGTCTGCAGAAAGGCCTTTGTCAGCTTGAAATTCCTTGACTGCCCGCTCTGTCCCGCTTCCAAAGATTCCGTCAGCAGCGCCCGGTGAGTAGCCTAGGCATGCAAGCGTTCTTTGAATGCTTGCTACATATGATGATTTGTTTCCTGAATAGCCATTTTTAGCGAGAAAGGAATCGCTGAAATCAATGACCGTGTTGCTTAAGACGACACCGCATATGGAGCCTCCAGATTGGACATATCCTTTGTCCGACGTATTAACAATCCATTGATACCCCTCTTTTTCCGTTCGTGAACTTCCTGACCATGAACTTCTTCCATTGCATGAATACGCTTTTGCAGCTAGTGACATTCTTATTTCCCCCTGATCAATCAATCATTCAGTTCTGGTGTCCGGACTGCTCTTGCTTACTTTCATATGTATGTGTCCAAATTAAAAGAACCGTACTATATGTACGATTCTCTAAACAAGAAGTTTCACTTTTACCAGGAAAAATGAACCAATTTATTTATTTACCTAACTGAACACTTAGTCGCTGTGTTAGGAGACTTCCTGCAACATAGGCACATAAGGAAATCAGAATCGGAAGCACAACGGTATGCATGCCGAGCGCATTTGGATGCAGCCTGTCAAGCAGAATATAGGAACCCATCCCCAAAATCATGGATGACACGGCACCATATTTATTTCCTTTGCTCCAATACAAACCGAAAACAACCGGCCAAATGAAAACCGATTCGAGTCCTCCGAACGAAAACAAGTTCAGCCAAATCAGCAGTTCAGGCGGGCTTAATGCGAACAGCACCACGGAAATCCCGATTACGCTTGTTACCCAGAAGCTTGTGTTTTTTACCTGTTTTTCCGTAGCTTCAGGTTTAATATAGTTTAAATATATATCCTTTACTATTGCTGAGCTGACCAAAATCAACAGTGAATCAACGGTCGACATGATCGCAGCCATCGGAGCGGCAAGGACAAGTCCTGCAAGCAAAGGCGGCAATACTTTCAGCGTCAGCATCGGCATCACCTGATCTCCCACTTCTACACCCGGCAGAATTGGCCGGGCAAAAACACCAATTAAGTGCATGCCGAGCATAATAAACCCGATGACAGCTGTACCGATAATGATTGCTCTGTGCATCGAACGAGAATCTTTGTAGGACATTGCTCTGACAGTAATTTGAGGCAAGCCGACAACCCCGACTCCAACGAGTATCCAAAAAGAAGAAACATAGAGCGGAGTTAAATCGCGCTCTGCCCCATAAGGAGATACAAGATTCGGATTTTCTGCGACAAGTTCTGCCATAATGTTTGAAATTCCTCCGCCTGCAATAATTGTTGCCACAAGCAGAACCAGCGTTCCAACAAACATAATGACACCTTGAACCGCATCTGTCAGCGCGACCGCCCTGAATCCGCCGATAATGACATACACAAGAACGGATACAGCAAATATGAACAAAGCGGTTGTATACGACAAACCAGTCAGCGATTCTATCAATCTTGCACCGCCAACCCACTGGGCAGCCATCGCCGAGAACAAAAAGACAATAATACTGATGGCTGAAATAATGACGACCGCATGACTTTTATATCGTTCTTTCAAAAAATCAATCAGCGTAATCGCCTTGTACTGCCGCGCCATGATCGCAAACTTTTTCCCAAGCACCATCAGCACAAAGTATCCTGTTGCAAGCTGGGCCATGGATAAGAGCACCCATCCAAGCCCCCGTGTGTAAGCAACACCCGGTCCGCCGATAAAGCTGCTCGCGCTTCCGTATGTCGCGATCATCGTCATTGCAAGCACAAAACCCCCGAGTTGTCTTCCGCCAAGAAAATATTCCTGCAGAAAAGAATCTGAGGATTTCACAAAACGATTGGCCCAAAAACCGACAAAGAAAATGAGAACTAAAAAGAGGAATAACGGAAAAATAACGGCCCAATTCATCCGACATCACCTTCTTCCTTATCCTCAAACGATACTTCCTTGAAAAAGAATTTCACGCAGATGATGACAAGTGCCGTCATCACGACAAACCCAAGTACACAGCTGTAAAAAAACCACTCTGGCAATCCAAGTATGTACCGGTAAGATTCAGGATCACCTGAACCAAGCCCATAAGCAAAGCCAAACCACCAAATAAAATTAAAAAGAACGAGACCAATTCCGATTTTGGCTTCTTTATGAGCAATTTTAAAACGCACATCTTCTTTTTTCTTCATCTCATATCTCCTTTTAGCACAGTTCGCAATTCTAGTTTTTATTATATCTGTCTTTTAGAGAATATTCATTACAGTTTTTCATGTGCATTTTTTCACAAAAACAGGTTTAAACCCCTCCAGAATGGGGAATTGTTCTCAGAGCTTTGCTTCGAAAACACAAAAACCTGCAAAACATCATACCTTTCTACCAATTACAAATTTGTGAAAAGACTCATCAGGAAAAGACATTATCTGCTTAACTAGTGTATACTGTTGAAGTGCCTTTTCAGAAAACCATCAAGATCCCCCGCATCCGAGCAAGATGTCCGCGCGGCAAAACAAACAAATAACCAAACATCCATCCAGATGTAATATGCCTGAATAATTGTTCAGGCAGCTTAGTGTTCATGAGGAAATAATAGCTAAGTGAGAATGATTAGTTAACGTATTTTATTAACGCAATCTTTAAGGGTTAGTTACTATTGCTTCATAAAAAAAGAAAGAAATATATTGGTTGGTTTTGCATGTTTTTGTGTTTTCCAATTGAAGTAAAGCCCTCTGCGAATCTATCAAAGATGGGAGTTTTTATTTTAATATGAAAAATGTTACAGCTGTATTTTACGTATCAGCTGCCATTTTGGCCCTTCTCGTTTTGGTTGGTGTTGTTGCACCATCTTCACTTGAGAGTGTCACAGGCAGTATGCAAGGATTTATCACAGATAAACTGGGATGGTATTATCTGATTGTGGTTACCGCGTTTGTTTTTGTTTGCTTATATTTGCTCGTAAGTCCGATTGGCCGGATTAAACTTGGGAAACCGGAGGATAAGCCTGAGTTTTCACGCCCAACCTGGCTTGCAATGCTCTTTAGTGCGGGAATGGGAATTGGTCTAGTATTCTGGGGAGCGGCTGAACCGATCAGCCATTATGCATTAAGTTCTCCAACTGGTGAAACAGGCACAGATCAGGCAATTCGCAACTCCATGAGATTTACCTTTTTCCATTGGGGTGTCCATGCGTGGGCCATTTATGGAATCGTTGCACTGGTTCTTGCTTACTTTACTTTCCGAAAAGGTGAGCCTGGATTAATCAGCGCAACACTTAAACCAATCATCGGCCGCCATGCAAATGGACCGATTGGAAAAGCGATTGACGTGATTGCAGTTATTGCGACTGTCATCGGTGTAGCGACTACTTTAGGTTTTGGAGCGGTTCAAATCAACGGAGGTTTATCCTTCTTATATGGCATCCCTTCAAACATGGTCGTTCAATTTATCATCGTTGCCGTATTTACCATTCTTTTCATTATTTCTGCACTGAGCGGACTTGGAAAAGGAATTAAAATCTTAAGTAACGCAAACATGATTTTAGCTTTTGCACTCTTTATGTTAATGTTCATTTTCGGACCAACGCTATTTACACTAAACCTGTTCACAGACACACTTGGAACGTACCTCCAAAATATCTTGAACATGAGTTTCCGCATCTCGCCTTTAAATGAAGAAAACCGCAGCTGGATCAACGGCTGGACGATTTTCTACTGGGCATGGTGGATTGCATGGTCTCCTTTTGTCGGTATCTTTATTGCCCGTGTATCTAAAGGAAGAACGATTCGTGAATTTGTCGTATTCGTCTTACTGATCCCATCACTTATCGGATTTATCTGGTTCTCAACTTTTGGCGGATCCGCTATTTTGCTTGAGCATGAGGGGATAGCTAAGATTTCAGCACTCGCAACAGAAGAATCCCTTTTCGGTGTTTTTGAAAATTATCCGATGGGCACAATTCTTTCTATTATTGCGATGCTGCTGGTCGGCACGTTCTTCATCACATCAGCTGACTCAGGTACATTTGTGCTTGGCATGATGACAACAAACGGTTCTCAAAATCCAAGCGGCAGCGTGAAAGTGATCTGGGGAGTATTCTTAGCTGCAATCGCACTCGTCCTCCTTTATTCAGGCGGATTGCAGGCTCTGCAGAACACGATGATTATTGCGGCCCTTCCGTTTTCTATCATCATGGCGCTTATGACCATCAGCTTAATAAAAGCATTAACAAAAGAGGCGAAAGAACTGGGCATGAATCAAGTGCCGGTTAAAAAGCCGAAGAAAAAAGTAGAAACTCCAGCCTGACGGCTTGGAGCTTCTGCTTTTTTTTCTATTATTCTGTTAAACTGCAGTCTAAATGAATGGCAATGTACCTGAGAATTCCTTCAATCCCCGTCCGGACCCGCTTGCACTTCGTTTACGGCAACTGTCCCGCTGACTTCATTTCCCACTAAAACTAGCGGACGGCCTGTCGGACTCTTTTCAGCAGGCACAAATTCAAGTCCTTCTGGGGAAACGTCACCTGCGATTTCACTTGAAAAGTCTCTAGTATTAATATAGCCTGCAAATTGAGCTTTTTCAGGGTTCGAAATATTATACGCCATAACTCCGCCAATTCGCTCAAGACCTGTGAACGCAAACACCTCTTGACCGATCATGCCTATTTTTATATCCTCTGGCTCAGGTCCTTTTTTTGCACTGCGCTTCTCAAAGGCGTTATCGTCATTTGACCAGTTGAAAAATTCAGGATAGCGCTCTGCTGTTATTTTTTCAAAGTCGCTTCCGCTGTCATAAACCAGTTCCATCGTGTCAGCTTTCCAAATGGAGAACGATCTTCCGCCTAGCGTATAAACAGCGTCGTCGCCTCTGTCAGTCAGCACTTCGAGTTTATCGTAATCTCCGGAGTTCTTCATTTTTTCAAAAGCCGCTTTTGCTTCTTTAGGTGACATTCCTTTAAAAAGATTGGATTTCAGCTTGATGCTGTCCTTTATATCTGAAAAGTCCGTGACGTTTTCAAACTCTTCCCACTCTGTGGCATCGCCTTCATTTGCCGTAACAAGATAGCTGACTCCTTTGATGTCCACATGGGCAATGGAATCTGGCATATATGCACCTAAAATCGGAAGACGCTCCATTTCAATTTTGTTATTTCGTGCAGCATCCAGCTCATTTCCAGGCAATGAATGATCCTTGTAACCGAGAGATTTGACTGATTTCACTTTGCCTGAGGCCACGTCGATGGCCGCAATAGCATTGTTTTCTTGAAGAGATACATACGCTTTGCTTCCGTCTTTAGACAAAGCAAGATATTCCGGCTCCAAGTCATGTACGGCATCTGCTTTATTGCCGTTATTCCGGATGTGAACATGACGATCAATCACTTTTGCATCATTAAATCTTGTCTTCTTCACTTCACCCGTTTCATAATTCACAATGGTTACTGATCCTTCAGGATCAACTCCATTTTCAAGTCCTGCTCTAGGTTCACCTTCATCAGCTGTCAGAATGAAGCGGCCATCTTCAGACATTTTCACCATATCCGGCTGGATACCGGCATCAAACGTCTTTAATACATTCCCATCATAATCCATTACAACGATTTTGCCTGCTTTCGTATAGTCTGCCTCCTGAACCGCCGCAGCGATCACTTTCTGTTTCGGATTGATATCAATGCTCGTTACATCACCGTAATTGAACGTATCCGAGTTCACGGCTTCTGCAACGTTAAGTGACTTTTCTTTTTTCAGCTCCTGGCCGTCTTTAGAAGTTAAATCTTTTAAACTGACAATATCAATGGTTTGGCTTTTTCCATTAATCACGTAAAACTTCTTATTATCAGGATTGTATTTCACAATCTCTGCCACTCCGCCATCTTTGTCCGTTACACCTGTACTGAAACCTGCCACCTTTTTCAGCTGAAGAGTATCAGGCATCTGTTCGTTCTTCACTATATCTCCAAGACTGCTCACAATCAGGCGCGGCTTTTTCTTTTCATCAAAAGCAACAATCCCATAAGCCGTAATGGAATCCCCTGTTTCGTAATCCTGCAATGTGCCAGCTGAAGGATCTGCGTAGGCAGTCAATGCACCGTCAATTGTGAGTGTATCGGCGGTTTTAGCTGTAATTTCACCTTTTACTTTCACTAAAAATCCTTCTTTAGAGGCCGCATCCTCAGCAGAAACCCTTGCCTCATCAACATCTGCTTCTTTTTCATCTAATAGGACAGTTTCCTGTGTCAATATTGAACGACTGCCTTTTTGATCTTGAACCATCCCGCTTATACGGACACGCTGGCCTTTCTTTGCATCAAGTCCGACAGCTGCTATTCCTCCAGTTTCATCTTGTATATATGTTACAGGCATGGCATCAGCATGAACCTTTACATTTGCTGCCGACACCGTACCTTCCACTGCAATCATTTGACCTTTAAGGCCTTTTTCTGATTTTATATCGGAAATTTTCATCGTTTTATTGAGAGATACATCACCTTCTTTTTCCCCTGACACCATTTGGGAAGAAGCATTTCCTTCTCCGCTGAAAACTCTCTCAGATGTCGTTTCAGCTTTTGCAAAATAAGAACTTGCCGGAAAACTCGAAGCCAGTAAAACACCTGCTAAAGATAATGTGCCGAATTTACGAAACAAATCTGTGTTTTTCATGAATTCTCCTCCTGAACTTGGTTTTCTATAAATAAAGGGTAACGTGAAAACCATGCCTGAGGCTATCAGATTTATGTAAATTTTTGTTTGGTTTTTGTAAAGAAAGGATATTTTATACTCTTACGATTCTGCTGATAGGCTTCAAATAGCCTATATATTAGAATAACAGAGCAAAAAAAGGAAACTCCCTTCTTTCCCGGAGTTCCCTTGGATATCAATTTGTGCCTGTTCCATTCGTATTTATGCTGTTTTGATTACTAACTTCATGTAATTTCTCTTCTTGCAGACTTCCATCCGGCGGTGACATCCCGGATTTCTTTTCAAAATAGACAGCCAGAGCACAAATGATAACTACTGGTATCAAAAAATAGAGCCAAATCATATAAACACTCCCTTACCTGAATGATTAGAAGGAAAAAGAGTTAATTAATCACTTTTTGTATCAAATTAACCCCATCTTCGCGAACATAGTTTATCGTATACTCTTCCCCTTGATTAAATTGATCACAGTACGTTTCGGCTTTAGCTTTATCGCCAGTTTCATAGCGGAAATCCATTTCCAGGTAGTCGTCTTTCAGGACGCAATGATAACCGCCATAAATTTCAGAAACGGCTTTATTGTCTACATTTATTGTTCTTTCACCATCTGAGGCAGGAATAAGTTTATTAATGGATAGTCCCACAATGACTAAAATAAGAGCGATAATCAGGACAATGATTGTTTTCTTTTTTTCATATCCTGTGAAAAGCATAAAGATCCCAAGTCCGATGAAACCGAGTGTTACTGCATAAAGGACTAATGTGAAAATATAAATCATATATGTTTCCTCCTCTCCTATACCTGATAATACGGAACACACGAGTTAAAGTTTCACTTTTCTGATAATTATTCCCATTGTATGTTCCTTAAATAGGACTAGACCTTAAAAAGAGGATGAACTCCTGTGAGCTTCATCCTCTTTCAAAGCGCGGCTTTCAATTCCTTTCGCGCTCTATGTATTTTTGTTTTAACAGTTGAAAGGTTCAAGGAAAGATACTCTGCAATCTCCTGATCTTTCATTTCCAAAAACAGTTTCAGCATCATGATTTCCCTGTAATCCGATTTCAGCCCTGAAACAAGAAGCTTCGTCTTTTCTTTTAAAAGTGAATAGTCAATCGTATCCTCTATCTGTTCCCTGCCGTCCGCTACCTGCTGCTCTTCTATGGAAATCTCATTTCTCTTCTTTCTTAAAAACAAATCAATCGCCGTTCTCCTGGCAATAGACGAAAGCCAATTTTTCAATTTCTCTTTTTCAAAAATCGTGTCCATCTTCAAAAATGCCTTAAGAAAGGTTTCCTGGGCAATATCCTCAGCCAAATGGGGATCCTTTGTCATCCTCAGGGCAATCCGGTAAATCACCGTATAATAAGTTTGATAAATATCGTTAAAAGAAGTCTGATCGCATGCTGCAGCTGCTGTAGGGGGCATGTCTGACTCACCCGTCTTTCTATAATTCTAGTTAAATTAACATTTTATATAAAAACTGCATTCAGGTTAAATTCACTCTTATATCTTTTCTCCTCAAATTATATGCCAGCTTATCCCATTATGAAAGGAAACTTTTTCTTAAGATTTTTTAAAGAAATTTAAGAAATGACGATGGAGATATAAAGACATAAAAAAAGGACCTTTTGCGGCCCATTTTAACTTCTATTCTATCTGCTCTTCCTGGGTTTCAATCAGATTTCCCCAATCTTTATTTTACAAATATTCCTTCTGCTTATTTGTTAATTTTACGTAAAAACACACATCCGCTTTACAGCAGGTGTGTGTCCCCTATCATCTCGAAACAATAATCTCATCAATAATCCCATATTCCTTCGCTTCAGCTGCACTCATGTAGTAATCGCGGTCGGAATCTCTGGCTACTTTTTCAATGGATTGGCCTGTGCGCTCAGCGATGATTTCGTTGATGTGCTCACGAAGCTTCAGGATGCGGCGGGCGGAGATTTCGATTTCTGTTGCCTGGCCCCGTGCTCCTCCCAGCGGCTGATGGATCATGATTTCGCTGTTCGGGAGTGCAAACCGCTTTCCTTTTGTTCCGGCTAAAAGGAGCATTGCTCCGAATGAAGCAGCCATTCCGGTGCAGATGGTTCTGACATCGGGCTTGATATATTGCATCGTATCAAAAATCGCGAACCCCGCTGTTATGGATCCTCCGGGGCTGTTTATATAAATGGAAATGTCCTTTTCGTTATCTTCTGCCGCTAAAAATAGGAGCTGCGCGACAACGACGTTCGCGACATGATCATTAATTTCATCCCCGATCATAATGATCCTGTCCTTCAATAGGCGGGAATAAATATCATAGGAACGCTCTCCGCGCCCAGACTGTTCAATAACATAAGGTATCGTACTCAATGGAGTTCCTCCTCGTTTCGATTTTGCAGGCTATGCAGCCATGCACAGAGAGGCCGAAGAAGAGAAGCTCGGTAAAGGCCGCACATTTGTAAGGATGAGTGCCGGACTTTCAGTACCTTCAAATGTAAGAATGTCAGGCAATGCCTGAAGCAAAGGAGAGGGATCCTGAAATTGCAGTGACGTATACATCAAGTCAGACAGCAGTTCGCGTTCTTCCTCATCCCAGAAGGAATCAGCTTCTTTCTTATCCTTTGCCAATCGTTTCTTTGCCCGAAACAACGCGGATTTTATTGCCGTTTCGGAAGTCTCAAGCATTTCAGCAAGCTCCCTCGTCTGATATTGAAATCCTTCCTTCAGCAGAAAAAGTACGGCTTGCTTTGGTGTGCACTTCTCCATTAAATGATCAATCAGTTCAGCCAGCTCATTCATTCGGGTTGCATGATCTCCTGTACTCATTTCAGGGAGTTCTCCAAGAGATTCTTTTCTCCTTTTCCGAACCACATCAACCCACTGATGATACGCCATCTTATTCAATAGTGCTGGACTGATTTTTCCTTGCTCATATTTAAGAAACGCTTTTACCATCACATCCTGGGCTACGTCTTCCCCGTCATGTTTGTTCTGGGTCAGAAACTGGCAATATTGCTGTAATTTCGGATAATACTCAAGTGATGCTGGCCATTCCTGCTTTTCTAAGTCTGACAGCCTGTTACCGTGCATGATCTCACTCCTTTTAAACCTCTCTGCTTTTTAAACGAATGTAGGGGGATGAAAAGATACGGGGTCAGTTATTTATTTTTATTTTATACAAAGTAAAATGGTTTTGACCATTAGGTTGAAAAAAGCCTGCTCTCATTTAAAGACTCCAACTTCTGTTACATTCTTTTCAGCATGTCGCGATTCAATTCCCCCACCGAACACCCCTCGATGAAAGCGTTATTAATATATGATAAGGATAACGCCTGCGGGAAATCCATTCAACAGATTTCCTGGTAATTTTATGAATGATTAAGAATAACTGAAAATCCATACGAAATATGTTAAGCTTTCCGTATGTCATGAAGAAGGAGTTTTTTACATGTTGCTTCAAGCGTTGTTGATCTTTTTATTGCAGCTGGTTTTTGTTCCGGTCCTCACAATGAGAACCATCCTTCTTGTAAAAAATCAAACAAAATCAGCAGCTGGTGTCGGGTTATTGGAAGCGATTATCTACATCATCAGCTTAGGAATTGTTTTTCAGGATCTATCAAACTTTTATAACATTATCGCTTATGTCGTCGGATTCAGTGTGGGCTTGCTGCTCGGAGGTTTATTGGAGAAGAAGCTGGCCATTGGCTATATAACGTATCAGGTAAATGTTCCGGAGAGAAATACGGAGCTTGTCAATGATTTAAGAAATGCAGGTTTCGGGGTAACTTCATTTGAAGGACAGGGCATCAATTCCATCCGCTTCCGCTTGGATATCGTCTCTAAACGGTCACGCGAAGAGGAATTGCTTGAAATTATTCAGGAAAGAGAACCAACTGCTTTCATGATGTCCTATGAAATCCGCTCGTTTAAAGGCGGCTATTTAACAAAGTCGATGAAGAAAAGACAAAGTATGTTTATGAAGAAAAAAATGAAAGGACCTGCAGAATCCTATTCTGAAAAAGGCTGATGTGAATTCATAACGGGTTCCGTATTGAAAAAACAGCAAATTGCAGCAGAAAACGGGTACTAAATTGCAAAGCAATTAGTACCCGTTTTTTTGAACACAAAAATTTCGCTCACTATATTAGTCATCCTCATTTTCCAGCAGCTCGATATATTCATCGAGCTTCTCCCGGTTTTCTTGTGAAATTTCCGGAAATTGCGGATCTATTTTTTCAAGACATTCAATCATGACTTTCGTGATGATGTAGCGCGAATACCATTCATCGTCTGCCGGAAGAATGTACCATGGGGCGTAATCCGTTGACGTATTGCTTAACATATCTTCAAAGATTTCCTGGTAGCTGTCCCAATGCTGCCGTTCTTCTACATCGCTGAATGAAAACTCCCAGTTCTTTTTCGGATTTTTCATTCGTTCCAGCAGTCTATGTTTCTGTTCTTCTTTCGACATATGAAAGAAAAATTTAATCACTTCAAAGCCATTTTCCACCATATAGCGTTCGAAATCATTTATTTGACGAAAGCGCACTGACCAGATTTCTTCCTTTTCCTTATCGTCAGGTATTGTTTCATCATCCAGCAAATCATGGACTCTTGGTGCAATCACTTCTTCATAATGGGACCGATTCAGGATGCCGATCTGTCCTCTCGCCGGAAGTCCTTCGCGAATCCTCCAAAGATAGTCATGGCTAAGCTCTGTGTCAGACGGCTTCTGAAAAGAAGTCGTTTTTAAACCTTGTGCAGTTAAATTCGAAAAGATATAGCTGATAGCCTCATCTTTACCCGCGGCATCCATTGCCTGTAAAACAACTACTATGCCTTTTTTCTCTTCTGCATGAAGGCGCCAGTGCAATTCTTTCAGTTTGTCAACGCTTTCCGGAATATGCTGATTAAGCAGTTCCTTTTCCGTAAAGCCATGGTCTTCTGTTGTTTCGTAATTCTTTAGTTTAACTTTTTTATTTCCCTCAACCATATATTTGCGTATGTTCATTTGTTCCTCCTATGTCTTCCTTGAAAAACGGAAACCTATCCATTTTGGAATGAGCGATATAGAAATTTTTTCTAATGTCTCCTTCATTATTACCCTCGATTTTCAATACACAAACGAGCTATGGTTCAATTCACACAGATGTTGATATTGCCAACCACAGCTTCGCTTAAATCATCAATAATCAAGGCTCTTATCTTAAATATAGTTGCTATTAGACTAAATGTTAAAACCTAAAGTGGATTGCAGCGGAAGGAACTTGACTCCTGCGGGAAATAGAGCAAAATGGGAGACCCCACAGGCAACGCCTAGGAGGCTCCCATGCTCCCCGCGGAAAGCAAGTTCCTCTCGCTGCAAGGAACGGGCAACATTTATAATGAAAAACAATAATCTATGCGAAAACAGCCATAATCAAAGAGAAACGAACTTTTTTCATTCCAAAGGAAATTAATCCATTCTTCATTATTTTCTCCCTTTTGACCTGTTTATTCTAACGCCGCCTGTTGCATATTTGAAACTTTTAAAAATCTTAGCCGTAAAAATAACATATAAAAAATAATTGTAGGAGGAGTCTAATGGACATCCAAACACAAACTTCTCAAAATGTGAAGGTTGTAACAAAAAAGAAAATTACGGTTTCTATGTTTTTGGTTATATATGGAGTTTTTTCTGCCATATCATTAGTATTAACAATCTTTACTGTCCCAATTTCTATAGACGAAAATCTGAAATTTATTTACGATGAAAAGTTAATGTTAAAACCAAATGAGATAAAGGAATATTTACTATTTATATTTGGTTCCGCATTCGTTTACTTTTTCATTCTTTATCTACGGCGTAAAGATCTTCATAGATAATCTTGTTTTTTTATTAAACTCTAGCAAAAAAATAACCAGCCTATCAAAGGTCTGGTTATTTTTCAATTTGTTCATTTTTATAGAAAAGCGAATGTAAAATAGGTAGCCTTTTTCTCCTCTAAATCCCATTCTCCAAATCCAGTTCCTCGATAAAATCAACGAATGCCTTCACAATATTCAGCTGCAGGGATTCCTCGTGGAAAAACATCCACGTTTTACGCATAATTGGCTTTCCTTCAGAGGTTTTAATAACAATTTTGTGAAGGTCATCGACATCACTTAAAATCATACTTGGCAAAATAGCATAGCCCAATCCATTTACAACCATTTTTTTGCACGTATCGGCTTTATCCACTTCTATGCTTATCAATGGGGGCTGCGTGAAATGTTCAGACCACCAATGATCTACGGCTGTTTTCAGCAGAGGATCTGTGTGGTAATCAATTCTCGGCAAGTCGGGGAGTTTTGAGATATCGATTTCACTTTTTGAAGCAATGCACAAGGTTTCTTCAAACAGCGGACGCTTTTGCCCTTTCCAGCTGTAATCTCCCCTGACAAACCCGATGTGAACATCCCCGCTGTAAATTAAATGGGCAATCTCGCTGCTGAATGCGGTCGTTACCTTGAATTCAACATTCGGGTACTGCTCTTTAAATAATTTTAAGAGATTGGGAAGTTTATAATCTGTGAAAAAATTAGACACGCCAAGCCTTAATGTTCCAACCGCGTTATCCTCCATATTGAGGACATTTTCTTTTATTTTCTGAATGGCAGACAGCATATCATGGGCGCATTTCGCCAAATATTCGCCTTGTGGTGTAAATTGAACGCCGCGTCTTCCTCTGTGAACGATGGTCACACCGAATTCCTTTTCCAGCTGCTGCAGGCGATTCGTTAATGCAGGCTGCGAAATATATAAATGCTGGGCGGCTTTTGTAATGTTTTTTTCACGGTAAAGCGTCTGCAAAACCAGCCAATCCCGTTCATCCATCCTCTTTCCCCCCTCTGTCAGACATCAATAATATTTATGGATAAGGATAAAAAATCAATATTTTATTTATATCTGAAAGTATACTATATTTGGGTTAATAAGTTGGTGATTCGTCCATTCACTGCTTTAAATCATAGGAAGAAGGAGCTTGTATGAAAGAAAACAGCGAATTTCTCCAATTTGTTTTCTTTATGGCAGTATGCGGGGCTTGCGGATTTCTCTTTTCCCTCACAGGTGTTCCGGTCGGATGGATGATTGGAACGCTGCTCTCGGCAGCTTTTCTTTCAATCACGAGTCCGAAATGGATGAAGATGCAAAGGACAGGTGTTCCAAATCATTGGTTATTAATTGGTCAGGGGATCTTGGGGATTGAAATGGGCATGAAGTTAAATGATTCTGTTTTTATTATTTTCAAAGAGAATTGGCTGATTGTCACGATGATGCTGTTTCTTTCTATTTTATTTGCTTTACTGTCCGGCCTGATTTTATGGAAATACAGCAGACTTGATATGCTGACCAGTTTTTTTGCCTCAGCACCCGGCGGCCTGTCAGCCATGCCGAGTATGGCAGAAGAAGCAGGCGCCAATACAGGAATGGTAAGCATCATTCAGACGATGCGGATATTCATTGTTGTTCTCTCCATTCCGCTTCTTCTCTTTATATGGATTGGAAGTCCTGTCCAGGACACGGTTTCTCCTGCAATTTATTCTTTTAATTTCGAAGATTTGGCAGGGACTGCGGTCTTCGTGCTGGCCGCATGGCTTGGCTCTTACACATTTAAATTATTAAAATTTCCTGCTCCATGGCTGATCGGTGCAATGATCAGTGTAGGTATAGTCAAGTCTTTCAGTTCCATAGCCGGTTATGATCTCACAGCTTGGTGGCCTCATGAGTTTATCATCCTTTCACAACTATTTATCGGAGCAAGCATTGGCTCCCGTTTTCACAAAAGGATGTTCATCGGGTTAAAAGAAACGCTGTTCATCTCTTTTTTAAGCACAACAGGTCTTGTACTATCTATGTTTCTATGTGCTTATCTTGTATCTGCTGCAACAGATCTGCCATTCATCACCTCTGTGCTCGCATTTGCCCCGGGCGGCATTGCAGAATTGACAACTGCTGCCATCGTGTTTCATGCCGACTCCGCATTTGTCGCAGCGGTTCAGGTGCTCCGGATCGTCGCAGTCTGTATGATTCTTCCTCCTTTCTTTAAATTCTTGCATGTCTTAGAATGTAAGAAGAAGAAACAATCGCAGGCTTCTGCCTCATAACAGAGCCTATTGGGGGGACAACAGTGAATCTTTTTTCTAATGAAAAGCCAGAGGAACCTGCTTATCGAGTGAAATCCAAAAGTAAAACAGAAGAAAAGGAAATGGAAGCTGCAGCCCGGAAATTACGGGAAATTTTCCAGCAAGCTGCACAGGAGAATCAGGAGATTGTTTTCCTATGCATTGGTTCAGACCGGTATGTCGGTGATTCATTAGGACCTTTAGCCGGAACAATGCTCTCGGAAAAAGAAATCCCCTTCCGCATTTACGGAACGCTGGAAGAACCGGTTCATGCCTTTAATCTAAAAGGAATCCTTAAAGAGATTCAAAAACCATTTAAGAAACCTCTCATTATCAGCATGGATGCTTGCCTTGGAACTCAAGATCAAGTCGGTTCTGTCTTTTTTAATAAGGGTCCTCTTGCACCCGGAAAAGCGCTGGAAAAGATGCTGCCGGAAGTTGGTGACTACCATTTCAAAGCGATCGTGAATTATATCGATCCGCTGCCCGCTTCACAATTTTTAAATGATACCCGCCTGTTTACGGTCATGAACCTGGCGAAGATTATTGTCAGCATCATTTCAATCGCCGCGCAAAAAGAAACGGAGCCCCGCATCTAGCAGGCTCCGCTCTTTTTAAGTAATAGCACCAGTTATAAAGGCTGCAATTATTATCACAATGGAGCATAGAAGAGTCCACTTAAAGGCGTAGCGCTGAAATTCGCCAAGATCCGTTTTGACCATCCCAACAAGTAAGAGCGTGGAAGCAACGAGCGGACTCAGAAAATGAACAGGCTGGCCTAAAACAGAAGCTCTCGCAATCTCCAGGGGACTTACTCCATATGCAGCTCCTGCCTCAGCAAGTATCGGCAATACGCCAAAGTAATACGCATCATTGGAAAGCACGAATGTAAACGGCATACTTGTCAGCGCCACAACCAGCGGAAAAAAAGAACCTACAGATTCAGGAATAATAGCGACCAGGGAATTTGAGATCGCATCCACCATTTTTGTTCCGGAAAAAATGCCTGAAAAGATACCTGCGGCAAATACTAAGATAACAACGGTTAAAGCATTTCCCGCATGAGAAAGAATCCGCTCTTTCTGCTGCTCTAAATTCGGGTAGTTGATCATTGCGGCAACCACAGCTCCAATTAAAAACAGAACGGGAACCGGCAGAATGCCCATGACCAGGATCACCATAACTGTAAGGGTTAAAATGAAGTTGACCCATCTTAATTTTGGGCGTTTTATATCTTCCTGAAGCGTGTATGCGGCTGCCGCTTCACTCAGCGCCAATGATTCCTTTGAAACTTCTTCCATTTCAATAATCCCTATTCGTGCCCGCTCCTTTTTTCCAAGAACAAAAGCGATAAAAAGAATACATCCCATTCCTGCAAGCATTGTCGGAAGCATAGGGAGAAAGAATTCATTTGCATCAAGGCCTAATGAGGCAACCGCTCTTGTAGCAGGTCCTCCCCAAGGTGTCATGCCGCTCATAATACTGACAGACAGCATCGAAATCGTAGCGAGAATCAGCGTATTCATGCCAATGCGCAGGTAAAGCGCAAGCATGGCAGAAATGGTAATCATATGTGTCGTAGTTCCGTCTCCATCAAGCGCAACGATCATGGCGATAACAGCTGTTCCTATCGCTATTTTCACCGGATCGCCTTTCACCAATTTCATCATTTTATGAATAAGGGGATCAAATAATCCCGCATCTATTAAAATACCGAAAAACAAAATCGCAAACAGGAGTAAAGCTGCTGAAGGGGCTACTGTCTTCAAGCCTTCCATCATCATCTCCCCAAGCTCTAACCCGAATCCCCCAATCAGCGCAAAAACAATCGGTACAATAACCAGAGCTGTAACAGGAGATAACCGCTTCGCCATAATCAAATAGGTAAAGACCGCCACCATCGAAATTCCTAAAAAAGTAAGTATCTTCATCCCCTCCTCGTTTTAAGTAACCGCTTACAAGTAATTCTAATTATCATTCGCAATATTGCATATTTTAAGATTATTAGAAACTAGGAAATAAGTAAAATATATATTTTTTTAGGTTTTCTTTAAAAAAATCTTATAACCAGTCATTAGAACGGGTAAATTTCCCCGTTCCCTTAAATATCAGGATGATGATTTAAAAAGTCAATAAAATGCTTAACAGTAGACAATTGCAGAGAATCCTGATTGTACATAAGCCACGTATTTCTCAAAACAGGCTCCCCATTTTTATAAGACAGGCCATACGTATATAGATTATCAGATGGCTGGAGGCAAATTTCAGGCAAAATCGCAATTCCTAAATCATTTTTCACCATCTCCTTGCACGTTTCCTGCCTGTCTGTTTGCATTGTTACAAATGGTGGCTCTGAAAAACGGTCATTCCACCACCCGTTTATCAAATTTTTCAAGGAACTATCTGTCTTATATTGAATAAACGGCAGCTGAGGAAGCCGGTCCATATTGATTTCATTTTTTGAAATCAGACACAGCCTTTCTTTATGGAGAAGTGTTTTCGTTCCATACCAGTCATAATTTCCGCGCAAAATGCCAAGCTGCACGCTTGAAGAATCCAGCAGGCTCATAATCTCAGTACTCCAGCCGGTGTTCACGCTGAATTGCACATTAGGATGCTCGGTTGAAAACCCTTTTAATAGTTTAGGAAGTTTATATTGTGCAAAGTTGCTCGATACTCCAAGTCGTAAAGTTCCCCTTACTTCTTTTTGCATGTTCAACATGTAGTCTTTTGTTTTCTGCAGATTTTGGATCATTTCTTCTGCATAAGCAGCTAAATGCAGCCCCTCGGAGGTAAACTCTATGCCCCCTTTTATTTTAAAAAACAAACGGGTTCCGAACTCTTCTTCCAAATTTTTCAGCCTATAAGTCAGTGCAGGCTGTGATATATACAGACGTTCAGAGGCCCGACTGATGTTTTTTTCCTCACTTAAAATCCTCAAAGCGATCCAGTCTTTTTCATCCATCCCTTTCAGCTCCAATCTTTGATTATAATTTTTTTCATGTATTTCAATAAGAATTTATCTATTTTACTTATGATTCTCTCTATCATACTATATTTTTAAAAGCACCGGTACTTTTTGAAATGAATAAGAAAAGGTGGTTACGAGATGAAAGTGCCTGTCGTAGTGATGCGCGGAGGAACAAGTAAAGGCGTTTTTCTGAACTTTGAAGATATGCCGTCTGATCGTTTGCTGTGGGATGAATTTTTACTCGATATTATGGGAAGCCCTGACCGCAGGCAGATTGACGGACTCGGCGGAGCCAATTCATTAACCAGTAAAGCGGCGATTATCAAAAAGTCAGATTCAGAAGAAATGGATGTCGAATACACCTTTGCCCAAATCAGCATTGAAAATCAACTGGCTGATTTTAAAGGAAATTGCGGAAACATCTCCTCTGCAGTTGGCCCTTATGCAATTGAGCAGGGACTTGTTCCAGCAATCGAACCGATTACGACCGTAAAAATTTATAATACCAATACTAAGAAGATCATCATTGCGGAGGTAGAAGTTGAAAATGGCCGGGTCAAAACAGAGGGAATGTGCTCAATCCCAGGTGTTCCCGGAACAGGGTCCCCAATCTATCTTTCGTTCACAAATGCAGAGGGTGCCGTAACTGGAAAGCTGTTTCCGACCGGAAACGCTGCAGATACTATTCAAACACCGAGAGGTCCCATTGAAGTTTCAATAGTTGATGTGGCCAATCCGCTCGTCTTCATTAACGCAAATGATGTGGGTCTTAAAGGAACAGAACTTCCCCATGAATTTACGCAGGAAAAATTGGCTGAACTTGAAGCAATAAGAGCGTCAGCAGCTGAATTGTGCGGTTTTGCAAAAAAAGAAAACGCAACGAAACAATCGCCCGCCGTGCCTAAAATGACTATAATCGCTCCGCCAATGGATTACACTGATGTAACTGGAACACCAAGATCCGCTTCTGAAATGGACTGCACCATCAGGATGATGTCCATGCAGAAACCGCATCAGGCCCTTGCTATTACAGGAGCGATTTGTACAACCTCCTGCGCATATCTAAAAGAAACGATCTTGTCTGATCTCATAACCGTAAAAAATGAAGTTTTCCGTTTAGGACATCCCGCAGGAATTATGCAGACAAAAACAGATGTGATCGCCGGTCACATTCGCGCCATTAAAGTCGTTCGAACAGCGAGAATCATCTTGGAAGGGTACGTGTACACAAAGAAAAACTATGATGTTTCCGGAATGCTTGCCTGAGCGCGGTCATAATATGTCCATTTCGAAATAGCATGTAATAAGAAGAAAAAATCAGCTCAACAAGGAGGAACGAAAATGTGGGTGATTACCCTCTTTTTAAAGGAAACCATCAAGATGTACGAATTCAGCACAGAAAAAGAAGCCAGAGATGCATTCAAAAAATTAAAAGGCAGCAAGTTTCTGTCTGAAATTGTTTACTTTAATGATCCTTGTTTTGGTTAACGCCTAGTAATATTCGGGCGTTTTTTTATGTTTTTGCTAATAAAAAAAAGAGTACCAAATGCAAAAGCCATTCAGTACTCTTTTTGAAATTCTTATACCGCTGCGCTTCTTCTTCTCATCATGAAGTAGAAGCCAGTTCCAGCGAGCAAGCTCACTAAGCCAATTAACAGCATGTTGTATTGGTTCGTTGCCGTTGCGGGCAAAAAGTTTCCATTTGAATCATTGGACAGCTGATTTTTAGAAGCTGCAGCTGCGGACTCCTGGCCTGCAGGTTTTTCCTCAGTAGAGCTTGGATCAGCCGGGTTGTCTGAATTTACAGGAGTGTCACCTGGTTCTCCAGGCTGTTTAGCCGGAGGAACTGGCGTTTCCTGCTCTTTTTCAGGTTTAGCAGGACCCGTTTTTTTATCGCTTACTTTTACAACAACAGTTGTTAACGGTTCGATTGTAATGGAATCTTTTTTCAGCTTAAAGCCTGATTGCTTTTTAACTTTTTTAGCGCCAGCTTCGTCGTTGTCGACTACCACTTCGCCTTTTCTTAAGTCTTCAGAAAGAGTAAGCTTTCTTGCTTTTGTATCCGCATTTACGAACACAGAGTAGCTTTCTTTTCCATTTGAAGATACGTTTTTATAGCCGATGACTAAATCTGAATCGTTCATTTCAGGGGCATCAATCATCGTAACATTTGAGTCAACTAACTCCTTGCTTCCTAGTCGGAATGCATCTGATGATTTTCTCAGTTCAATCAGACCAGCCGTGTATTCGCGTGTCGTGTTATTAATTGGGAATGTGCTGGCATCTGTCGCCTTTTCCCAGTCAAATTTGTTGATGGCATCTGATGAATCATAAGAATCGTGAATGAAGTAACCAAACACTTTTCCAGCTTCATCTTGAAGAGCATGGAATTTCTGTTCAGGAAGTCCCTCTCCAAACCATTGCTTTGTTCTTCCGTACTCCTGTCCAGCATGAAGGAAAGCAGTTCCCTGAGAAGTCAGAATCATGGAGTTTCCTAAACGGATTCTGTCATGAATTTCTTCGTTGTTCGCAGGAATGGCTGGATCTTTCTTAATCGATTGAGCGATGACATCATATAATGGAAGATTGTCATGCGCTTCAATATACTGAACCATATCACCAGGATCATCTGCAGCTGTATTGGTAGGCTGCCCTTTAATATTTTTCAAAATAAGATCAAGACTTCTTGCTCCGCCAGTCAGGAATCGCGGTTCCCCTTCCGATCCGAAACCGGATTTCAGTTCATTGCGGATTTCATCTGAGAAAACTCCGACATCATTTGTTTTGTTCATCCAATCTTGATCGGCACCTTTACCTGCAAGTGCCGGATCTGAAAGATGGCCACCGAACGTTCTCCAGCCTTCGCCGATGAATAAGGCATTTTCATTAATTTCAGCAGCTGCGTCGTAAGCATTCTGGATGGAATCATACGTTGCATCGCCCATCATATCAAAACGCATGCCGTCAATTTTGTATTCTTCAAACCAGTATTTAACCGAATCAACCATCAGCTTTTCAGCCATAACGTGGTTTGTCGCAAGATTGTTTCCAAATCCGCCGATGAAGTTTCCATTAGCATCCTGGAAAGCATAATAGTTCGGGACAATATCATTCAGCATGCTTGCTTTTGCCATATGCGTATAAACAACATCAAGCACAACACCCATTCCTGAATCATGCACCGCGTCAATGAGTCCCTTTAATTCTTTGATTCTGAGCTCCGGATCTTTCGGATTCATGGAATAAGCTCCGTCCGGTGAAAAATAACTGTGTGGATCATAGCCCCAGTTATATTCGTTGTTTGCAGCTGAATACTCAAGCTCGCGTTCTCTCATATTCGTTTCATCGCCGTAATACCAAGCCATGACCGGCAGCAATTGAACGTGAGTCACACCAAGTGATTTGATGTATTCGAGCTTATCTTTAAACGCGTCATACGTACCCCAGTCAGATGTTAAATCCCCTTCAATGGAAGGATCAGAAGTGAAATCTCTGACATGGATTTCCCAAATAACTGCATCTTCTCTTTTTTCATAGCCGTCAATTTTCGCAAAATCAAGTCCTGCCGGATCTGTTCCTGCAAGATCAACAATAGCTGCTTTTCCTACCATATCGCCATCAGGTCCTGCTTCACCTTTTGTATTCACAGTGAAAGGAGCCATTGATTTGGCATAAGGATCGAGTACTTTCTTCGTCTCGCCGCCATTTGTTACTTCGTATTGATAGAAGTATCCTTTTAAATCAGAGATTCCAAGATTCTCAGGCTTCGCTTCAACTGACCAGACACCTTTTTCTCCTAAGGCTAAATCGAGCTTGCCAATTTCTTTTGCTGAGTCGTTTTTATCATAAAATACCGCTGTTACTTTGCTTGCTTTAGGCGCCCATAATTTCAGCACAGCTTTCCCAGATTGATAGACAGCACCAAGATCATCGCCATCATAAGCATAAAGCTCATCAATCATTCTCCAGCCTTTAGTTGCGGCAACGGATTTACCAGCGTATGTAACGGTGTAAGAATCATTCGTCAGTTCTGCAGAAGTACTGACTTCCACTGTTGAACCGGACATAATTTTCACACTTTCAACCGGAATGTCTGTGCCGTTTTCATCCTGTACTTTGATTGCTGCAAGTAGCTCTTCTTCCGTCAAACCTTCTGTTCTTGTCAGTCCAATCATAAGCTTTTGTTTTGAAACGATTTCTGCACTGACAATGCCAATTGGATTTTCCCATTCAGATGATGTGTAAACGGTGTCATCCGCATTTTTAATCCACAGGTGATTGTAATCCTCAAGCATCGTGAACACTTTGTCCCCGCCTGTTTTCTCGCCAGTCACGCGATTGACAACAAGGAATCCGAGTTTCTTCGCGCCTTCTTTTACTTTTACATCGATGTAGAGGCCATGCTCATCAGCTTGCTCCTCGGTAAATGGCACAGCATCCTTTGGCCATTCCTTTGGTGCTTCCGCTACGTCTTCCCATAACCATAATCCAAGATCTTTATAATTTTTATCGTCCTTCACATAGTGAATTCTGACCGTGTTTTCAGGCAGATCCGGGTCCTTTTCTGCTGCGTTTGCTTTCGGCAAATACAGAGATGGAACAAACAATGAAACCATTAAAATCAAAACTAGTGCACTTTTCAGAATCCTTTGCATTCTTCAACCTCCATTATGATTTATTAGCTTGTACTCATTGAAACTTTGAAACTGGTAAGAGTGTATATGCGTGGCTGGGTGTTGCGCAGATGTGCAAACGATTTCATAAAGCGTTTACATTTATAATTAAAAGGAAAAATATGCTTGGTGTCAACATTAATTTTGAAAATTCAACAAATAACGCAGGAGGCTGCGCATCAAAACGTGCCTCCTTCATGTACTCAAATTAATTCGAGGGGTTTTAAAATTAATTCATGGGGTTTGCCATTTAATTGGAGGGGTTTTATAAATAATTCGCGGGGTTTCTAAATGAATTGGAGTTAAATGTGAACTTTCTACTACATGAACATCTACCTGACTAAAGTGCCTGATCACCGTTGCGTTACATCGTTAGCGAACTGGTGGAGGCAAGCACTTTTTTCTTATTTATTTCAACTGTCACCAGGAGATGTTCTTGACGCTGAGAAACCTGTCCTGTTATTCTAAGTCCATTGTTCAGATTCATACATACTTGCTGGAGGTTTATTTTGAAACACACAGGAAATATATCAGGTAACAATAAAAGGTTTTTACTGGCCATATTATTTGTTTGCTTTACAGCATCTTTTATATTTGTTCATCATAACTACTCCTTTTATGAACGCCCTATAGCAGAAGTAGTCAAAACAAAACAGACAGATGCATCAAACATGGTGGATATGCACGACAACCATGATCGTCTCTTTAGGCAGGAGATCACAGCCAGGTTGAAAAATGGAGAAGACAAAGGAAAGCTGATCCATTTAACCAATGAATATTCATCATCCGGAGGTTTTGATCAAGAGTATCATGTTGGTAATGAATTGTTTGTGTTAATTGATGAGAAAACAGATGAAGCTTTAACCGGTACAATTAAAGATGTAAAACGTGATAAATACCTTTTGATTGCAGCATGGCTTTTCATCTTTACCTTATTGATAGTCGGAAAAAAACAAGGGCTGTTTTCTGTGATCAGTCTGGCAGTCAATGGCATCATCTTATCGTACGCATTAGACGTTTATCTAAATACAACCGGCATTGATTTACTATTGATCTGCAGCATCAGTGCCATTTTATTTACGGTTATTTCTCTGATCCTCGTTAACGGATTTAATGGAAAAACGTTTGCAGCTATTATTGCCACGCTTTTAGGTACGTTTATTTCCTTGTTCATTGCCATGTTTGTCATAAAGGCAACGGCAGGAAACGGTCTTAGATATGAAGAGATGCAATTTCTGACTCGTCCCCCTAAGGTAGTGTTTATGGCGGGAGTTCTAGTCGGTTCTTTAGGAGCAGTTATGGATGTAGCCATTACAATGTCTTCCTCTATATATGGACTGTATGAAAAGAATAACAATATCCCCATAAAAGCACTGAAAGCTTCAGGTATGGAAATAGGAAAAGATATTATGGGACCGATGACAAATATCTTGTTTTTCGCTTATATAAGCGGATCTATTCCCATGCTGCTTTTGTATTTAAAAAATTCTTCTCCACTCGGATTCACTCTTTCCATGAACCTTTCATTGGAATTGGCCCGGGCTTTGGCCGGAGGAATCGGAATTGTTCTAACAATCCCCATCGGCCTGTATACCTCTATTTTTTTCATTAAAAGAAAGAGGGCAAAAGTATGAATGTATTAGTCACCCTCGCATCCATTTTGTTACTATTAATGATTCTAATTGGCGGAAGAAAAGGAGCAAGGTCATTTATCGCTTTATTTCTAAATTTCGGCGTTCTCTTTTTCACGATTCTCTTTATGGCAGATCCAAATCTTGATCCAATTATTTTAACCTTGGCAGCATGCGCAGTAATTAGTTGTATTAATTTATTTTTTATAAACGAAGTAAACAAAAAAACAACCACTGCCTTTATTTCAACCATTATTACGCTTGCCATTATGTTCATTGTTATTGTCATGTTGACAGATCACACAATGATTCAGGGATTTGGCGAAGAGGAATCCGAAGAACTAAGTATGTTCTCACGGTATATTGGGGTGGATTTTATTAGAATAGGAGCTTCCGTCATTATCATGAGCACGATCGGGGCCATTACTGACATTGCTATTTCCATAACATCCCCGATGCACGAAATTGTCAAACATAACCCGTCCATAAGCAGGAAAGACTTATACGCATCAGGGATAGAGATCGGAAGAGACATTCTTGGGACAAACACAAATACGTTGTTTTTCGCCTTCTTTGGCAGCTATTTGGGACTGCTGATCTGGTTTAAAGAATTATCTTACTCCCTTGGAGACATCGTAAATTCAAAAGTATTCAGCGCTGAAATCATCACGATCCTTTGTGCCGGAATAGGTGTAGCCATCATTATTCCTATCGCCTCCTGGATCGCTGCAGCCTTTTACATCATGAAAAAAGAAACAGCGGAACAAGATAAATAAAGTTTAGCATCAAGTGAATATTATACTAGGGGCTGTTCAGAAACTCGGTTTTACCTGAATTTCTGGGCAGCCCTTATTGCTGTCAATCATGTTGAAAAAAGGTGCCTGACTCCCATTGCGTTACAGCGTTAACGAACTGGGGGGGCAGGCACCTTTTCTCTGATATGAACATTTTTTTGAAAATTCTACAAATAACGCAGGAGGCTGCGCTCCAAAACAAGCCTCTTGCATGTATTCAAATTAATTCGCAGGGTTCCGAAATTAATTCATGGGGTTTGCCATTTAATTGGGGGGGTTTTGAATATAATTCGCGGGGTTTCTATATTAATTGGAGTTAAATGTGAACTTTCCCACTACATGAACACCTACTTATATTGCTCAAGCAGCGAGCTCATTTGATTTCTCCCATTCGTTTCACTCCCAGCACCCCCTTCTATGTACTCATTTTCTGAATATATTTACATTTGAAACATTCAGGTGTGGAACTGCTGCATACAGAGAACTTTCGATACAATATCCTCATTTTCAGAAAAAATGCTTATTACTTATTAACCTATTTATTCAAGGAGCCTTACCGTTTCTCTTTCTAATGTACTTACATTTCTTCCCCTAAATGTTAAGGGATTTACAAATGCTTAACTTGTAAAAAAATCTATTATTATACTATCATTTCAAATGGAGATACAAATTTCCATTTATCAATTAAACAACAATCCAGTGGCTGTTTTGTTGTTAACCTCTCACCTATCAAAAATGAGAGATTAATATAAAAATTACATACAGGAGGCATTTACATGCTGAAAAAAACGATGTTATTTGTTTTTGCACTGTTTCTCTCGTTCACATTATTCTTGCCGGACGCCTATGCACTGCCACCCGGCACTCCGTCGAAGTCCACGGCACAATCGCAGCTGAACGCGTTGACCGTGAAGACAGAGGGCTCCATGACCGGCTACTCCCGTGACAAATTCCCCCATTGGATCAGTCAAGGAAACGGCTGTGATACCCGTCAGCTGGTGCTTAAGCGTGATGCCGACTACTACAGCGGCAGCTGCCCTGTGACGTCCGGCAAGTGGTACAGTTACTATGACGGTGTTACGCTGTACAATCCGTCGGACCTTGACATCGATCATGTCGTCGCTCTTGCTGAGGCTTGGCGTTCCGGCGCAAACAGCTGGACAACGGACAAACGTGAGGACTTTGCCAACGACTTAAGCGGCACGCAGCTAATTGCGGTAAGCGCCAGCACCAATCGTTCCAAAGGTGACCAGGATCCATCTACGTGGCAGCCGCCCCGTTCCGGCGCAGCCTGCGGATACTCAAAGTGGTGGATCAGTACGAAGTACAAATGGGGTTTAAGCCTGCAGTCTTCAGAGAAGACCGCACTTCAGAGCATGCTCAATAGCTGCTCTTATTGATTGGATAGCTGTACGAACGAACGATTCACAGTTGGCTGGTCGTTCGTACAGCACCTTTACATACAAAATAATGGAGGTGCTTGTATGGAAAAGAAGTCAACTACTTTTACAGCAACCCACGGTGTCATGACCTCTGAAGTCGGCGTAATCAGCGGTGACCTTGAACTTGTCACCACGTGCGGTGATGACGGCGACCTGACTCTTGCCATCACATATGTTGGGGCTGAGGAGTGGTATTCCCTTCCGGGTGAGAAATACAGGCTGTATGATACGCGTGATCATGATGTTATTCACGAAATGCTTGTTAGGGTTCTTGAGCGCCCTTAAGCATGTATTCAAATTAATTCGCAGGGTTTTGAAATTAATTCATGGGGTTTGCCATTTAATTGGAGGGGTTTTGAAAATAATTCGCGGGGTTTCTAAATTAATTGGAGTTAAATGTGAACTTTCCCACTGCATGAATTAAAAAAGGTGTCTGCCCCCCGTCGCGTTATAACGTTAGCGAACTAGGGTTCAGGCACTTTTTCTATCAAAAAATAATCCCCAACCCCGCAAACGACAAATCCTCACACTCTACCTTCTGAACATAACTGTCTTTCTCAAATCTATGTGTATACCGGCTCAGTTTGACCATACCCACGTCGTTCTTCGTATAGAAGACAACAGTCGGACTTTCATTTTCATAGAAGAAAACCGGTCTGAGAGAAGGCGGGATCGTTTTGAATTCATTCCATTCACCAAGAGTATACAAATAGTCTACGACACTGTTTGCCACTTTGTATTCGTCCTCATCTATGGGCAAAATATCGCCTGCACTCCAATAGCACCCGTGCCACAGCGCGCCGAACTCCCCGATTTCATGATAGGCAATCGCTGCCTGCAAGTAGGATAGCGGCGAATAATCCCCGTCCACCGCCTGAAAAACATGATCATAAGCAAAATCAGGTTTCGGATGCTCCAAACTATGCTCGTCCGCATACATGCATTCTTCCGGCGGCGGCAGTTCCCGGTCATGCGGAATGGCGTATACGGCAGAATGCCCATTTCCTCCAGCTGTATATTGATAGGCTCTCAGTTTAAACCCTTTTCGAATCTTCAGCTGTGAAAAACTTTGAATCACACGTTCAGGATTATCTCTTGAAACCGCCCATCCTTCATTTTCATCGTAATACGTGGTAAAAGGCCCAAGATATAGATTAGGACGAGTGGCAGCAACCGTAAATTCAATGATCTCAGATAGTTCTTGGGGTTTAACCTCCCGCACGTACAATTGTCTGAGCTCTTCAATCATGCTATGCTTTTGCGCAGTTAACTGAGGGCATACATGATAATAATCGCCATTTTGATTCTTTTTACCAAACGAAGGAATGCCCGCTTGATTGATACGTTCCATCCAGCTGCTTTTCAGCTCTTTTAAAAAGGTATATGTACTTCTACTGTTTACTCCCCACCCGATGCAGATCCAAGGATTCTGTTTCAGCTCACTCAGCGGAACTTCCATATCAGAAGCAAGAACTATCCCTCTTCCGCCAAAATATTCAATTTGAGCAATGGCTTCACTGTCTTTCGTGTTCTGAAGCGTAAACAAATTATACAAATGAATTCTTCCATTTAGCGGCTCAAGCTGATAAAAAGCTTCCACCAATTTCACCACTTGTTTCATTGTGGGATCCAAGGAAATAGGTGCAAAAACACTTTGCCCATCACGCAAATCCTTTACAGTCTCATGACTGGCACTCCCAGGATTCAGAAGCAAAAAACTGCCAATGGATTTTTCGCTCTCACCCCATTGAAGATAAGCGGACTGGCGGAAAATGTGATTCTTCTTTTTCAGAAACGTTCCGAATGCTTTTGGCTGGTACATGAATTTGTCACCCCTCATTGCAAAAATTAAGATGTTAAACCTCTACTTAACTGAATACCACCGATCCTCAAACGTCTTACTGTCTAACTGACAGACTCCTTGAGCCACAAGCTGATCCATCACCATCGCAACATATACAAACGACTTCGGCTTTCCGGAGTCATAATATCCTTTAAACGGATGACTGTACTGACTGATATCCTCACAGATTTCGAGCACACTTATCGTTCCTGTGTTTTCGATTAAACGAATAATCGCTTGATGAATCTCATTCCCCAGAGGTGAATTCACCTTAGGAATGGCGGATAACTTCTTTGGTGCAGCTCTTGTAATCGTCGAAACGGCTGAAGGCTGACGCATTTCCTTTTGCCGACCCGCTTTCTCCTTCAAAATCATTCGATTAAGTCTATTAATCTGCCGGTCTAACAAAGGCAGATCGAGATCAAGGAGATCCTGCACCTCTTTAGGAAGGTCAAGGCCCATCGCTTTCGCTTCTGAAAGAACCTTTTGATCCCAGCCATTCATCACCTTATAGAGAATTTCATCCAGTTCAAAATCAATCTGCGTAAACCCTTTGATGATTTCCTTCACCACAGATGCCGGAATCCCGGTATGAAATTCAAAATGATCTTTTCCAAATTTCTTGATCTCGCCTGTCTCTGTATTCTTCACAATATACTGATACCTCAACGGCATCCCGCACTCACAGCGAAACGGGCGATTCCCAAGACCGCCGTCAAGCAGCTCAATAAACTCCCAGTCGTTAATTTCCCGGTCAAGCTCCTGCTCAGAACCACTGTAAGTTCCCTTGCTTTTCACCAGCTCATTTGAAAAAAGAGTCCGTTTTCCTCGCTTTAGCCTCTCAAGCAAATAAACCCTCTGCTCTTCTGTTAACTCTTGAAGAATCTCAGCCCGTTCCTCCGCTTCAAAATAAAAATCCATGGATGCCACCTCCACTACGTACTATTCGTCCTTATCCAAAGTTTTCCTTGTTAAGATTCTATTAATTTTACAAATGAAATTGCAGGGGCAAATCAGCAGTATTCCTTTTCCAAATCATATGGTCACACCCTTCTCCCCAATAATTCTGAAGCAAATAATCAGGTTCACCAAACTTCTTCTTCCAGACTTTCTGTGCACTCGAATAACCACTATCAAGGCAAAATTCGCTGATCCCTCTATTCTGCAAGGTAAGGAACATGACATGTAAAAGCAGAGTCCCTATCCCCCGTCTTTGATAATTATGATGAACAAAAACCGTCCCTATCTCGCTCAATCCGCTTAACGCTCCATCTGTGCAGCTAACAATCAGCTCACTCACAGGACCATATTCAATACAACCGACAATCTCTTTTCCATCCAGACCGATCAAAAAATACCGATCCTCCCCGTTGCTTTCCAAATCAGTCTTTAGGTATTGTCTCTTGCATGCCATTTCATCTTTCATATCACCAACCAGTTCCGATATTCCTTCTTTTTCAAACGTATCCCTGATGACTTTACTGAAAAACAGATTCAGCTCGTCTATATCTTCCATTCTTGGTCTTCTAATTTCAATTTTCATGTCACCCACTCCTTGACCTTTTAAACAATTCCACCCACCCTATTCCACCTTTTACCTTGTTAATCCTTCATCTTTCGCTACAATTAAGAGAGGGAGATGATTCAATGTTAAAAAATGAAAACATACATATAAGACCTTTCACAATCGCGGACGCAGAAGCAAGACTTCAGCTGCAGCTCAAAAACCGCGAGTTCTTTGAACAATTCTCCATGATCCGCACACCTGACTTTTACACCCTGGAAACGCAGCGCACCATGATCCAAGAATACGAACAAAAGAGCAAAGAAGACATCGAATATCAATTCGGTATCTTCCTGAATGAGGACAATCGCTTACTCGGCACCATCAGCCTCTTCCAAGTCATGCGCAGTTCTCTGCAAAACGCGATTCTCGGCTATTTTCTGGACCAAGCCCACAACGGAAAAGGCTACACAACCCAAGCAGTCAAATTAATTGTTCAATACGCCTTTGAAGAACTCAAACTCCACCGCATCGAAGCCGGTGTGATGCCGCACAACATTGGATCTATCCGAGTATTAGAGAAAGCAGGATTTCATAAAGAAGGACTTGCTAGAAAGAATGTAAAGATCAATGGGAAGTGGGAGGATCATGTGGTTTTGTCGATTTTGAATCCTGACGATGAATGAAAGGTGCCTATTCTCGGCGTCAACATAACGCAGGCGGGTGCGCTCCAAAACAAGCCTCCTGCATATATTCAAATTAATTCGCAGGGTTTTGTCATTAATTCATGGGGTTTGCAATTTAATTGGAGGGGTTTGAAAATAATTCACAGGGTTTCTAAATGAATTGGAGTTAAATGTGAACTTTCCCACTCCATGGGAGGGATTATGGCGATTTTGAACCCAAATGATGAATGAACAGGGAGAGTCTGACAAAAAAGCCGGAAGCTTCTATTAAGAAAAAGAGGTTCGTTCAAAGGAAGAAATCACTTTGAACGAACCTCTTTTTCTTACTTATTGTCTTCAACTAAATGCTTCAGCGTCGACAACTTATTCTCCCAGAACTTCTCATAATACGAGAGCCACTGCTTCACTTCAGTTAACGGTTCGGGGTGCAGCCGGTAGATCTTTTCACGCCCTTCTTTTCTGCCGGATATTAGTTCAGCTTCCGTCAATATCTGAAGGTGCTTTGTCACAGCTGTTCGGCTCATATCGAAGTGTTCAGCGATTTCGGTTATCGGCCGTTCATTTTCTGCGAGCAGCCTCAATACTTCACGTCTTGTTGGATCAGCGATCGCTTTAAAGACATCGTGTTTTTCTGCCGGTGCCGCCACTTAGCCCTCAACTGCCTTTTTTAGTCTTTCATTAACAATACCAACCCAGCCGCCATTCATGCGGTCGCGAATAACCGAACTCTTTTCATTCGCTTTTCCAATCACATCATCGTCTTCTTTCCATCCGCTATGAATCAAGGTGAACTCTGTCTGATCTCCTTTTTCTTCTAATAGAAACGTTACGACCCAGCCATCGTTATCCCATGCAAAAGAAAGCTTGTGCGGCTCGTCGATCACCAACACTTTACACGGTGATGGACCAAAAGGAGACTGAATATGAAACTCATATCCCTCCTCAGCTTTAAAGTCATTTGGCATGAACCAAACTGACATACCTTCTGCTGTCGAGACAGAATCCCACACTTTTTGGATTGGAGCCTTGAAGATCGCGGTTTGTTTAATATCCGGTAAAGTTGCCATGAACGTTCATCTCCTACAATTAATATATAACCATTTGGTTGTACGTTTAGAATATAACACCTTTTAGTTGTATGTCAATATGTAAAAGAGGAGCTTATCCTGCTAGTGGAGAATATTCACAAAATCGGAATTTGTTTTTGGAGGAAAGAAATGAAACGAGGGCAACAACGATGACACAAATCAAACCAACAAATGAACGTAACCATTTGCCAAAAGATGTGATCGAAGTAGTAGCCGTCTACTTGAAGATGTTAGAGGCAAGACTGCCAAACGTGCTGGAATCTTTCTATCTGTTTGGATCCGTTTCATTAGGTGCTTATCAAGAGGGAAAAAGCGACTTGGACTTTTATGGAGTTGTAAAAGAAAAGCTGACCGAAAGTGATATTGAGATCTTAAAGCAGGTTCATTTAGATATGAAAAAACAGTTTCCAACGCCAAGTTTAGATGGCATGTATGTGACGCGTGATGATCTAGAAGGAAGAACCGCAAGAGAGTCCTCATGTCCGTATTTTAATGAAGGCAAACTCCAGATGTACCGGCATTTCCGCCGAAACTGGATAGATGCTTATCAACTAAAAACATACGGCATCACAATAAAAGGACTTCCGATAAAAACGTATAACTTACCAGTAGATTGGAATCACTTGAAAACGAACTTGGTAGAAAACATTAATACCTATTGGCTCAACTGGGTGAAGGATTGTGAACGTGTCACATCACTCCAATTTCCTGGTCTATATGTAAGCGGCAGCATGATCGAATGGGGAGTACTTGGGGTGACAAGGCTTTTTTACTCCATTAGAGAAGAAGATATCACATCAAAAGTGGGGGCAGGAGAATATGCGCTGCGAACGGTTCCTGAAGAGTATCACCAAATCATCACAGAAGCGCTGCGCATTCGGAATGGGAATAAGTTCTCTCTTTATAGTTCGATGATTAAGAGAAGAAATGATGCTTTGAAGTTTATGAAGTTTGTGATTAAGGAGTGTAATCATTTGTAAGAAAGGTACCTGTTTCCCCTCCAAAACAAGCCTCCTGCATATATTCAAATTAATTCACAAGGTTTTGTCATTAATTCAAGGGGTTTGTCATTTAATTGGAGGGGTTTTGAAAATAATTCGAGGGATTTCTATATTAATTGGAGTTAAATGTGAACTTTCCCACTGCATGAACCTCTACCTATATTGCTCAAGCAGCGAGCTTCTGCCTGATCCCTGTTGCGTTAGCGAAACTGGAGGACGGCTATGAACTTGGTGTACAGGACTCAGCGCTGTCAAAGAAAGATTTTGATCGATTGCTTGTTTATTTTAGGTATAAAAATGACGGTGCACTGAAGAATCTGGTTAAGAGTGGGGTTACTAAACGCAAAATGACTGTTTCTACATAAAAGTTGAATGTTAGAAAAGAGTCTCCATCTTGATTGTTGGAGACTTCCTAAATTTAATTAACTCCTTTAATCCACGCAGCAATAATGTTCCAATCCTTCATTGTGCCGTCCTAAATTAAGATTTAAAAATAAAATTGTCACAGAACACCACCTCTTTTCGTCTTGTTTGTAAAACAGAAAGAGGGAATTTGTGATGAAAAAATATGAAGCAGCGATTATTGGAGGAGGAATTTCAGGATTAACGGCGGCGTTTTACTTGGCAAAGGCAGGGGTATCAGCTGTGGTTATTGAAAAGGGGAAACCTCTTGGGGGCCGTGCAAAAACCATTAAGAAGAACGGAGCGTATTTCAATATCGGCGCCCATGCCCTTTACAAAGGGGGCGCAGCGGAATCGGTACTAGATGAACTGGGTATTGAACTGTCAGGCGGGATTCCTGATACAAAGGGCAAAGCGATTTGGAACGGTTCGCTCTTCACACTTCCTGCAAGCCTCCCCTCCCTCCTATTCACAAAGCTTTTAACACTGTCCGGTAAAATTGAACTCGGAAACGTGATGAGAAAGCTGAAGAATCTGCAGCCGGCGTCAATTGGGAAGATGAGCTTACGGGAATGGGCTGAGGCTGAGATGACCGATCCAATGGTCCGGCATGCTTTTTACGCTTTATGCAGGACTTCCACCTATTGCATCGGACCTGAAAATCAACAGGCGGCGATTGTGCTCCATCAAGTGCAGAGGGGGATGAATGGTGTTTTCTATATCGACGGAGGGTGGCAATCCATGGTAGATCTTTTAAAGCAAAAAGCCATCGATTTCGGCGCAGCCATCGTTCATCAATCCGCTGTTTCGATTAAGAAAGAATCAGGATTCGTGATTACCTTAAAAAACGGGAACAGAATCGAAGTTCCGATGGTTCTTTCAACTGCAAGCCCTCACCAAACCTTCTCTCTAATAAGAGGAGCGCCTGGAACCACATTGGAGACAGGGAGACAGCGAGTCAAACCGATTTATGCCGCCTGTCTCGACGTTTCACTCCGTCAGCTCCCAAGACCTGGCGAGCAATTTGCCATCGGCATCGATCAGCCGATCCTGCTTACCAATCAATCGAGGGCTGCAAAATTAAGTGAAAACGGCTCCTCCGTAATCAGTCTCATCAAGTACTTGGGGACGGAAGAAGCTTCCAACGCCGCGTCTGATCAAAAAGAACTCGAAAACGTTCTGGAATTGATGCAGCCAGGCTGGAGAAAGGAACTGGAAGGCTATCAGTACTTACCTCACATAGCGGTCTCGAACGGTTCATGTGCACTGAATGATTATCTTCCCCTAGGTCCAGCTGTTCCTGATATCCCTGGTCTTTATATTGCAGGAGATGGAGCCGGACGCAGCGAATTGCTAGCAGATGCGGCATTTGCAAGTGCGAAAAGAGCAGCAGCCGCAATCATTCAACAGTCTGCAAATCCTGGAATGGTAAAGGAGGCATAATATGAGTCCGATTGAATCCGAATTGCTTTTCACCTCTCACCACCCCCTGCTTTTCTCTTTGGCGTATCGAATGCTCGGCAGTGTACAGGATACGGAGGATCTGCTTCAGGATGTGTTCATCACATTTAGTGAAACAGAGACAGGGGCTATTCAAAATCAGAAAGCTTATTTATGCAAAATGGTGACAAACCGCTGTATCGACCTTTTAAAATCTGCTTCAAAGAGACGGGAACAGTATACAGGCACGTGGCTGCCTGAACCGCTGATTACCGAAAACAGTCCGAGCGGCGACCCGGCCGGCCAAGTCTTCTTAAAAGAATCGGTATCCATGGCCTATCTCCTGCTGCTTCAGCAATTATCCGAGACAGAACGTGCGGTCTTTATCCTGAAAGAAGTGCTGCAATACAGCTATGAGGAAATTGCAGAGATTGTCGGCAAGAGCAGCACCAATTGCCGGCAGCTATTTTCGCGGGCAAAAAGGAGCATCGTTCCCCCAAAGGAAGCACCTAAAATGACCCAAAAGGGTAAATGGCTCGCCGAACAGTTTTTTGGAGCACTTGCATCAGGAGATACCATCAAAGTGCTCAGCCTCCTGTCTGCGGATGCTTCCCTTTTAACAGACGGCGGCGGAAAAGTAAAAGCAGCCATCTTCCCGATCCTTGGCGCGGAACGCATCACCCGTTTTTACATGGGCATTCTATCAAAACTCCCGCAGGACATGACCTATTCCATCACTTCCGTAAACGGGGAGCCAGGCCTCATTCTATACGCCGGGAAGCAAGTATATGCGGTCCTCTCCCTACACATCGAGGACAACAAAATCCAAACGATTTACTCCGTCATGAACCCGGAGAAGCTCACTCATATCACTTAATAAAAGAGCAGTCACTTGGCTGCTCTCCATTGTTTTATAGCGTTAGCGAACTGGGGGGCCTGGCACTTATTTTTCTGATTCAATTTCATCGACTCCCGTTCTTTTTGTTCAAGTTAATTATCTAATGACTTCATAGACTGTTCGATTACTTTTCTTAAGTTTGCTTCATTAAAATTCTTAATATTGATCCACCCTCTTTTATCTACTGAATAAGAGTGGACATCTGAAAAATACTTTCCACATACATAACCATTTCCAGTTTCAGTAGAAAATTGAGTGATGACAGTTTTCTGACGTTTTTTTGCATTTGGATGTTTATATGAGATCCTGATGTTATCTTTGTGTTTTCTTTCAATTAGTGATGAATAACTTTTAAAGATTGATAGTTTTTCTGAGACTGAAAGCATAAAAAACTCCTTTCATTTCTGATTAATACAAACCTCTTTTTTAATAATAACTGGAAATTACTTAAGAAAGTTGATTTTAAATAAATTTAAACCGTCCAAAAGTGAGGACGGTTGAACCTTAAATACTATTTTAAAACCTTACTATCCTTCCTCTCAAAATACCCATGCAAACGATACTCACAAATTTCCTTTGTCCATTTATACAATTGCAATGCCTCATTTTCATTCACTGAAAGATTAAAAGAGAATTCACCTTCATTAATCATAACCAGCCCATTTGAACTCCCGCTCCATTTAGTCATCGGCATATCTCTTATGAGTTTGGCTACTTTATTCAAATCTCCGTTTCACATTTCCATAGCTGCTTTTCCTGAAAAATCAATGTTTATTCTATACTCTTTTTCGGTCAGATAGTTAAAGAAAAATGGCGCCACCTCTTCCGGTGTAACTGGCTTCAGCCAGTTCTCAGGACCTTTGTTGAGCATATAGAGAAGCACGATCATTTAATAGCTCTGATTTACCAGTCTCATTAATTACTACTTTTAATTTTATATATTGTAAATTATATTAGGCTCCCAAAATTCATTTATTCCATTGTATATAGAAAAATCGTATAAGGTTATCAACTTATGATTATCGTAATTAAAAAAATAATTGTTAAGGTCATCTCTTTGAATATTATCCATAATTTCGCTATTTCTCTCTAATATATTACCTAAATATTTATTGATAGCTAATTTGTTGTTTTTTCGAACATTACATTTTGGGCATGATAAGACTAAATTCCACAGATTATCTGTTTGTATGAAACTCCATGGTATGAAATGATCAATATGTACATTAGATCTTTTAATAAGATTTTGATTGCAGTAGAAACAAACCTTTGCGTCATGTTTGATTAAAATATTATAGTATTCACTTAAAGATGTTCTTTTAGAAATATTTTCAACCCTATTTATTAAGTAATTTATATGTGGAACGTTATTAAATTTCTCAAGAAATTTTGCGAGATGATAGTTTATTAAATAAGTTAGTGTTCTTTGATGTCTTTGAAGGAAATTGTAGACTTGTGGATTAAATCTTAAATATTCAGATCTTAAATTAAATTCATAAAATATTCCATTTGTGTCTCCGTAAAACGCTCCAATAACATATCTCTTTCCCTTCTTTTTAACTTCTTTGACAATTTCTAATTGAAGTGAGGGATTTATTTTGTCAAATTTCAAATCACATGGAATAGCAAATTGGTTGGAGTATTTATATAAAATTTTATGTATGCTTGAACTTTGATTTTTATTGTTCGATTGTAACAATCCATGATGAATTGTTAGGTTCCAATATATTTTGGTGAAAGAAGTAAATATATATTGATAGCTTAATTCTAGATTTTCATTTACGTTATAAAGATTCTCTATTAATGATTTAAAGAAACCATATTTATATGTCATTGTTACCCTAGAACTATAAAAAAATTTATTTAAAGCTATCCAAATTTCCGAGTCAGTTACATATTCTTGCTGCAACTCACCAATCTTCAAATCCCATCCCATCATCCATCACCTTCGTTTAATTTCTTAAGTTTAAAAGCATTAAGTAAATAGAAATATTTCCCTTGTAAAGATATTGTAACATTATTAGTTTTTTATGGTAATATTTTAGAAGACTCTATATACTAAAAAGTTACTAATAAAAGGTGATTAAATGAAAGAAATTAAAAGAAGAGAATTAGAACTTTTAGCAAAATTATGTAAACAAGATAATCTCCCATTAAAATTAGCAATGGAACTAATCCGTTCTGCTGAGAAGCATGCTTATGAGAATAATAGTCAAGGGGCAAGAATGGATGAATATCATAAACTAATAAAACACTATACAAAAGACATATCACAAGGTGATAAATAATGTTACTAAAAAAATTAGTATTTGATAATTATAAAACTTACTATGGGTATCAAGAAATTGATTTGTATATACCTAAAGAAGTAAGAGAAGAAAAAGGAAAAAATATAATCCTTCTCGGTGGCTTAAATGGGGCCGGAAAAACAACTATTCTAAAATCAATACTCTATGTTTTATTTGGTAAAAGAGGAATGATTGATTCAGAATATAAACGCTTATTTGCAAACATTATAAATAATACCTTTTTTGATGAGGGTGGAAGAGAGTGCTCTGTTTCTCTATCTATTGAGACCGACTCTGGGGAAGAATGGAATCTTAAAGTAAAATGGTATTTTGATCAATTAAAAAGAATGACTCACGAAGAAAGAGATCTTACTGTAAAAAAACCAGGATCTAGCATAGTGAAAAATGCCAGAATAGAAAATATTGAGGTTTTTAACAAATTTATTGATAAAATCATTCCATATCACGCTGCTCCATTTTTTATATTTGATGGAGAAGAAATAAAAGATATCATATTGAGACAAAACAGTCATGAGATGAAAGAAGCTATACATAAAATTGCTGGAATGGAAACATATAAACAATTATTATGTGACCTTCGCGCTTTAAAGATCTCTCTTGAAAATAAACTAGCTAAATCTGTAAGTCAAATTAAGTTATCTAATATTCAATCTGACCTTTCTGAAGTAGAAGGAACCATTAAGACTCTTGAAATTAAAAAAAATAACTTCAATAATGAAAAGCTGAAATATGAAACATTAATAAATGAAACTAAGCAAAAGCGCAATTTAAAAATGGCTCAAAACTCAAAATCCAGAGAAATTATTGTTAAACAACAAACAAGAGTAGCAACAGAACTTGATTTAACAACAAATGATCTGAACTTGTTCCTTGAACAAAATATGATTAGCATCATATTAAAAGAGAAAATACAAACTTTAAAAAAGAGTCTTAAAATGGAAAATGATATTATTCAAAAGAAGTTATTGCAAAATGCTTCATTGACACCTTATAGAAATTTTATGAATCAATTATTAGATAAAACAATATCTCCCCCACTCACTTCCGAACAATTAAGACAAATTAAGTTGCTTGGCGAAGAAGTTTGGATTAAAGAAAATGATATTAATAATACGATCCCAGATGATTTTAAAGAATTACATGATATTTCAAACAGAGATTATAACTCCTTAATTAACTACTCTATTAATGACAAAATAAGAGTCACTGAGTATATAAATAAGATTGAAAAACTGCAGCAAGAATTAAACAAATTAGAGTCCGAAATAAGAAATGCTCCAGAATCAGTTAATATTGATGATGAAAATAAATCTATTGATATGTTAGTTAGAACTGTTGGTGAGATTGATTTAAAACTAAAAGTTTTAAATAAAAAGCTTAGAACTGCTATAGAAGAAAAAGCTAATCTTATTAATAAATTGACAAGATTTTCAGGACAAGGTGAAAATTTAGAATCCTTACAAACCCAAAATAATCAAGTCGGAATGACTATTAAGGTTATTGAAAAGTATGTTTCAGAAATAACTACTATGAAAGCGACATATATCAAAGAAGAGTTTTCAAAGATGCTTAAGAAATTATTTAGAAAAGAAAATGAATTCGGTAAAATTGAGTTTGATATTAACAGTTTCTCCATACGTTTATTTAATGACCGTATGCAAGAAATGAGTATTCAAGATCGTTCAGCCGGCGAAATGCAAATGATTTCTTCTGCTTTGATATGGGCATTAACAAAAGTCTCTGATTTGGCATTGCCAATGGTAATAGACACTCCCCTAGGAAGACTTGATAGCTACCATAGAAACCATTTAATTAATTTTTATTATAAAGAACTAAGCGAACAAGTAATTATTCTTTCAACTGATACTGAAATTACAAAAGAATATGTCAACCTAATGAAGGGGAATTCTTACAAACAATATATGTTAGACTATAATGAAAGAAAAAAATATACAATAATAAGAGATGGGTACTTTGAATTTATCAAAGGGTGATTTAAAATGTCTAATCGAAGAATGTTATTATCTGAAGAAGGTAAACAAATTTTAGATAATGTCGTAAATATATTAGAAGTAGAGAGACCGATGGGAGTTAAATTAGCTCTCGCAAAAGGCTTATCAATATCTAATGGTCCAGTGGATATAGATTTTTCAGGTAAAAATAAGTGGACGATTCCAGATAATATTATTAAAGATAGAGAATTCCTCTTATTTAAGCATTTAATAGTAAATGAAGTAAATTCCTCATTAAATGATGAAGAATTGCATCAATATATGATAGCATATATTGAGATTGGAGTAAGGGAGCTCGAACAGAATTTGAATGGTAAAAGCTCCATGGAAGATTTCAGACTTTGCATTCTATAGAAAATCCCACCGAATAATTAATTCGGTGGGATTTTTTTAAATTCTTTCTGATAAAGGAATAATATTAACGATGGTTACTGTTGGATTAGACAATTCTTCGTTTTCTTTCTTTATAGGTCCGTGAACAATACATTGTCCCTTTCTCAATGAACCTAATTTGCTTTCCCAATATTTTTTCTCTTGAGAATCCTTTGTCAAGCTTGCAGCAATATTCGATAACTCTTGCTCTGGAGGGGAAAAATAAACCTTTTGAGAAGAGTTTTGCAATCTTGCTAATTCATCTGTATCTAATTGAGATTTAAGGAATTGAGTTGCATACCATGCCGACCATCCAAATTTTCTACCTTCAGTCAGAATTCTTGCAGAAGGGGATTTCTCTGTATGATCTAAATTCTGTGCTTCATCCATTATAACTGGCATTGGTTTATTTTTATTTCCAAACCTTACTGAATAATTCCATAAATCCCATAATATAAACTCAGTAATTATTAGCTGAACATCCCTTGGAAAACCAGTAAGTTGAATAATATATACTTCCCCATTACTCTCCACAACTTCTTTCCAGTCAAAAGAATTATTATTACTAAATGGGTTTCGATCTATTAGTGGCCTGATTTGGGATAATGCTGTCTTAGCATAGCTTGAACCATCTTCTTCAAGCATCTCTTTTAACCAAAGTAAATTCATTTGGTCTTCATGACGTTCTAAACCATTTAAGACTGCTTCATAAATTGCATTCTGCTGTTGAATACCTAATGATTTATAAACAGCTGCAAACACACTTTTTATTCGTTCCGCTACGTCTGTATTAGATTCAGGTAATTGTATGCCACCAATATCACGTACATTTTTAAGAAATGGATTAATTGGAAGTTTATCACTAAATACTATTTTTTGCTTCAATTTCCCACCTAAAAACTCGACAAATTCAGGTTCAAGCTGATTAGGTAAAAATCCTTCTGTATAATCAATAACTATACTTGGAATTCCGAGCTTCGATTTTTCTAACAATAGACACTGCATAAAATAGGTTTTTCCTTGTCCTGACTTACCAGAAATCAATAAATGCCTGTTAGCAAGCCCTTTATTACCATACTCCCAAAATATTTCTCGATTCGAATTTTCAGCTACCCCTATTTTTATTCTTAATTCCTCTAAAGGCAATTTTTGAAAAGATTCTGTTGGCTCTATTTCAGGTTTAGGATGAAATATGGGTTTAATTAATGAAGGTTCCGAAATATTCTTTTCATTTATAAAAGTATCACTTTTATCATTCTTTACATCCTCTGAATCTAATACACTATCTTCCTTAGTATTTGTGACGGATTCAGTAAGATCATCAATATTTTTATTACTATATTCCTCTTTCTCTTCACCAGTTACTAGGGTTTCAATAGGATAATCTATTTTATCTCCTTTATACTGATAAGAAAGCATCTTTTCTTTTATAAAATCATTCGGTTCTTCTTGAATCCAATGTCTCATCTCTTCAATTGGAATTACCAGACCTTGATACCCATCTTTCTCTGTAAGATTTATTAATAAAACGTCACTTTCTAAATCTGCACTACGATAGAAAGCATCTTTTTGAAAAGACAAAATAGCTCCTTGACCAATATAAGGATTTAATTGATTTGAAATTACATAATCATCTTTTAAAAGCTTCTCAATTATTATATCGTTTAGATGATAGTCTTTATCCTTCCAAAAATTACTTTCTGATAGTTTTTTTGCATTTGAGATGATTAACTGAGCAAAAAAGTTGCGATAAAATTTACCTGTAAATGTTTTACCAACTTCACCTGTTAAAGCATCGTAAATAAGTTCTTTTGTTTTCTGAACTTGTCTTCTCGCTTTATCTATTACTTCATTTTTATTTATACCAATTTTCACTTCTATAGGATAGAAATGAAGGAATACTTTCTCTTCCCTACCTTCTAGGCCTATTAATAATAAATCATCACTATGGCTTCCTTTTACACCAAGATTCTTTGCAGTAAAAACACCATCTGTTTTATTTAAACTCACTGCCCCTGCAACCCGTAATATTTCTTCAAGAGAAATAGGAATCCATAATATGTCCTTATGATCTAAATAGGACACAGAATATTTTATAGCAGATATAATACTTAGTTTTTCTCTATCATAGTGTCCCTTGCTTCCAATAATTCGAAGCAGCCATTCTCCATTGAACGTATTGAAAGCTTTAATTGTATTAATAACATTTTCTTCTTTTCCTGCTACATCTTTCCGTTCAAGAAATTCTTTAATAACTGAATAATATTGTTGTGATTTATCTGTTACCGTTATCGCGTCAAAACGACTTGATGAAGAATATTGGTCACTATAATGAATCACAACTAAGTTTCCATTATATTTATTGAAAAATTCTAAATCTATCGAAGGATCTACAAATGTTACCCAATAAGAAGAGTTAAATACTTTTTCTAAAACAACCTCATCTGCTGTTGTAGTTCTTGATAGTATAGCTTCTCCTTTTCTATAGCTATCGTTTCCACTATTACGCAAATTAGCTGCTAATTCATTCACGTAATAAGCTGTACTTGTTAAATAATTTCTATCTTCTATTGTGTAAGACTTAATACCAAACCCAGTCTTATAATTTTCTTCATCCTTCATTGATGGCACGCTAGAGTTTAGGCCATCAATAGAAATTCCCGAAGTCATATCTCTCACAGGTTGAACAGCATGGTGCTCTTGGGCATGCATTTTATAGAAAGAAATATGAGCATATCTAAACTCTTCAGTTGTATCTTGTTTATAAAAGAAAAGCTTTCCTCTAATTGTTCTCAAGGTATCTTCGGCGTCCGTATCCTTTAATTTAAGTTTCAAATCAAAGAGATCCTCAAATTGCGAAACTGATTCAGTAGTTGCATATTGATCAAAACAGCTTTCGGAATTTTCTTCCTTGTATAGAGTGACCTCAACAGGCTTTAAATTTTCTATACTTGATTTTTCGATTTCTTTTAGCATCCATAGTAATATTCCACGAATAACCTCTTTGTCATTAGCAATATTGATAACATTTATTTGTAAAGGAGCTTGAGACTTTTGAATAAATAAATAAGCAAAATGTTCTTTGAATTGGGATATTTTATCACTTACAACCTTAGCTAAATACTGGTTAGCATCTGAGACTGATACTTTATTAACCGGTTTAAATATGAGCCATTCCATAGCTGCTTGTTGATGGTCTGGCTTAAATAAAATCTGTTTATCGTTATATAAATAAGGGATAAGAGCATCAGGGTTTAATCTATTTAGAATGCTATTTTCGATTTCCTCTGATTGTAACTGTTCATATAATTTTAGTTTAAAAGCAACCATGATAGGATGGAAAGGAGTAAAATAAACTTCACCATTAGAATGAATTGTTCCTAATTTAAATAAATCTATTCCTTTTCTACCTGCAGGTGATCCATTATTGAATTTCTTTATCTCATTTTGATATTCTTTTACATATTCAATCGATCGCTCTTTTAAATCATCTGACACTGCACACAAACTTGGAATTGAATTCCTAATTTTAAAATAAGTGATAAAACGGCTATACGCTTCTTTTAAGTCATCACTAATCTTTAATTCTTCCTTTATTAGTTGATCTGAAACATGCTTAGCACACTTTATCCCATCTTCAATCCATTTATTTTCCCATTCAAAAAACTCTCTATATTCAGAGTGAAAATAGAACTCTCTATTTTCTAAAATTAATCGATTATTCTCTTTGATCCATTGTATATCTTTACCGGTTTCTCTTATTAGTTTCCAAATACGCTGACCTGAAATTGGCATAGATTCAGGTAGCTCATTCTTTAATAGAACAGGAATTGTAACTTGATCAAATTGAATCTTAATTTTCAATTCATCATTATCATTAAATGCTTCTGATAATGTGGTAATCTCTAATTTTTCATCCTGATTAACTGATACAATCTGATTTTCCTCTTTTATTTCTATTTTCTTTAGATCTATACCTGTGCCAAATTTCAGAATATCTCCTTCAGGCCGAAGCTCAACTAATTCATTTAAGGGATCCACCGAATATTTAGATTTATAACCATCCAAATACAATGGGTCAATGGGTAGAACTGCTATAAAGAATTCTGCCCCCAATGTAGCTTTATTATCGTGTTTATATGAGAAACGTAAAAAGGTTGCTTGTTTTTTCTTCGTCTTTATTTTTGCTATTAAATTGGTAGATTTCACTTTAACATCCACATCTTTTGTAAAAGAGTTTGGAATTTTAATGTATTGAGCGTTAAGATTTTTTACGTTATTACTCAATGTGAAATTCACCTGTAACTCAACTATTTCATTTTCATCCGAATTAAAAATCACTAAATATCTTTTCCTTTGTCCAGCAGGAGATTCTTTATGCGGTTTATCCCAAAATTTGATTTTATCCGCCACTATTAAAGAGTTTAAATCAACTTTTTTCTTTTTATTAGAATCAATGATTTCCTTATGATAATTATAAACTTTAGGAAAGAGAACATCTTTCCACTCTTCACTTTTTAATTCTTTTGCTCCCATAGGAGAAAACTTTTTTTGTAGTTCTTCTTCATCTAAACCAAAATCATGTACTTTTCTAACATAATCAAACAATTCTCTGTTTTCCTTTAAACGCTCTTTTAAATCTTTACCGTTAAAAGTGGGTAGATCTGGGTCTTTAAAAAGTCCAAATTTATGATATTCATTATCCTCAATCAATCCTTTTTTTAACGTTGTAAAAATGTCTTCAAATTCAAAAAAAGTTATTTGTTGATATGTTTGTTCTTTTAATAAATTTTCCAGGTTGTCCAACAATATAATCTGATCGACTTTTTCTAGTTCACTATTCTCTATTTGGTATTTCAAATTGGCAAATAGCGATGTAGGATGTAAGGGTAAGCCTTCTTTTTGTAAATCACTGCTTCCCCCTTGAATGGAATCTAACTGTTCGTGAACAATACTTAAAAGAGCAGTTTCCCTCCAAACCTCTTTTTGTTCTCCTACCAAGTTTCTTAATGTTACAAGAAAATCAGGTTTTACTTGATGTGAAGTATTTGCCACCACTAAATTAATGGAACCAAAGGGAATTGAAAAAGTTTTATACTCTTCTCCCAGTTCATGTTTATAATGAAAAGAGTGTGTATTCTCTGTATTCTTTAAAGCTTGAATCAAGTGCATTACATCTGATTGATTATCTAATTGTAAATAGAATCGATCTCCTTGTTTGATACCTACATGGTTAAAGTAATCTATTAATAATACAGATATATAATTATAAAATTGGTTTGACATAATGAGCATCACCACTATCACTTTTTTTATCTAAAATATTATGATTGTCGAGCAGAGAAATAACTTCCTTTTTAGAATACCTGTCGAAAGCAACTCCTCTTTTTTCGAACTCAACAAATAAGTCATTTAGAGGTAAACGTTTATCCTTAACACAAACAGCCGTCAACAGAAGTAGGAAATCATGTTTAATATTAAGTATCTGGCCTAAATTTCCTCGATTTTTAATAAAATGACTCGATCCTAAATCTTCAATATTACCGCCGTATTTTTCACACACCCCAGTACTCATACCTTCTTTTAAACAATTAAAAAGCACTCTAAATGCTTCAGGTATATTGGTTGATTCATCATTAATTTCAATCTTTCTAATTAAACAATAATCTTTTATCCATTGTTTTATTTCATTTAGAAAGTCTTTTTCGAACACTTCACCTTTTTCTTGAATTAATTTATATAGTGAACTATAAGGGATAATTTGAACATAATCATTTTCTAAAAGTGAATCATTATTGAAAGAATTATGGCTTAATTGAGATATGGTATGAATATGTGGGAATAGATTTATTGCTTTCCCTTTTACATATCTAAAACCTTCTATTTCATCTGCTGCCTTTCTCCGCTTACTAATAGATTCCCATTCTAGAGCAAAATATAATGGCTGAACATGATCATAATCAGCTTCAGTGAATTGCTCAAACTTTAATAGAATTTGGCAAGCGTACATAAACACATAGTAATGCGTTAGTAGTGGAAATGATGTTAAGAAATAATCTTTATATCTACTTAAGTAAATAAGATCTTCTTGATAAAGATTCACAAAAGCGGTTAAAAGTGGTTGATATTGTTGATTATTATTAACACTAGCTTTTTGATCATTTTTATTAAGTAAATCCATTTTACTTAATATTAGTTCAGTGAGAATATCCTCAGAATCTTTATTATTAAACAAGTTATTTATTTCGAGGTTATCATTGACTAATACTTCATACATGAACTGTGCATATTTTCCTAATTCATTCTTGAAATTTTTATCTATTTTAATATAGTTAAATAAATAAGGATGAATGGGCTTAATATCTTCTTGATTAAATAAATATTGATTGAGAAACCTAATAAAATCATACTTGTCATCTTCATTTTGGAAATCAATTTCATTAGCTATATATTCACTTAATACGTTTTCTTCCGAACCTATATAGAAGTCTTTACTTTTAAGTGATTTCTCGTCTATTTTTACACCAGTTATATTTCTAATATATTCTCCAAGAGCCTTATTAAAATGCTCTCTTATAACCTTTGGCCTTTTTGATAAAAAAGGAAGTACATCCAAGGCCTTACCTGTATCATGCTTTCCTTTTTCTTTTAAAAGGTTACCTAAATACTCTCTTTTTAAAGTTTCGTTCATTTACTATTACTCCCTTTCAAAAACAAAAGCACCAAAATCGTCTCGTTTAATCATGTAAAATCTATTATCTCTAGGGAAACAAACGATTATTTCTTTCTTCTTCTCTCCAAATTTCATTAGCTTATCTATAAATTCCACAAAATTAATTGCGTCTTCTTCATCTTTTTTGTTCGGTCTATATCCCTCTTTAACTTTCATAAGTAACTTATATAGTGGAAAATCAATTTCTAGGTATATTTTATTGTTGGAATTTCCATCATGATATGCTAACACGATTGCTGATCTAAAAGTATTTAGAACATCAGCTTTAATTGGAGTAAGGTGTTCTATTGTAGGCCTAATATTTAATTTTTGAGCTAAACGATATTTTTCAATAGGTTTATTCAAAAATACATACTCTTTTTTAGGGCTACCTTTCCATTTAAAAATGGATGTCTTTACTTCTTCATAAAACAATTTGATTTTTGCATTATTCCCAGAATTAAAATAGTAAAGATTTTTTGTATATGATTCATAACTAACATCAGATATATTGGAAGCGAATTTTTTATTAGTTAAAAAAGTAATTCTTATAAAAGATTCAAAGAAAATATTAAATGACGAGTTTGTCAAATTACTTTTTGAAGCAAAAGGTTTCAGCCATTTTTCAGCTATTTCATCATTAATATAAACTTCAGTAACATTTTTCCAATCATTCAATGTATTTAACTCTACTATTAGTTGATCAATAAATACTGATCTTCGATGAATTGGATCTAGTTCGCTTAAAGCTTGCAAAATAATAGATCTTTCTTTTCTATTGAATAAAAGATTTGGCAAACAATACTCTAAAACGTCAAATTCATTTATATCATTTAGATTTTGTATATCATCAGGTATTAAGATGTCTGCTATGAAGTTTAAAAAAGCCCGAGCAGAAATAACTAATTTCTTTTTAACTACGGTTTGAATAATTAAATTCACAATTTGATCCTGTACAAACTTATTTTGCATAAATTTGTAATTCTTATGAATCATTGTTTCAAGATTTTTATTCTCATCTTCTTTCAAAGCAAGATAAAAAGGGTTATCATTTGAAGAATTAAAAATTTTCTCTAATAATGAGGAGTAAAATGAAGATTTTGGACCCGTTTCTGTAAGCTCAAATGAATGATAATCGCTAAAGCTTAGTAAATCGAACTTATCATTACCGAAGTAAGTCGTTATTTTCTGAGAAAACAAGTCACTATCTTCAATAAATTTTTTCAAATGATTGTAAGAATAGTTACTATGTCTCGTATTAATAAAATTATGCAATACTCCCAGATTAATGGCTAAAATCACTTTATCATTGGATAAGTTAATTTTTCCATCCGAAAAATTGTGTAACACTTCTTCAAGCGTTTCCATTGCATTCTTGTCAGGAGAGAAACTTTCTGTCGCATCGTTAAAAATTGTGTACTCACTAATAAGCTCTGGTTTATTTTCGGTTAAATAAGCTAGAAGATGAGATTTACCATCTCCTACACTACCACATAATAAAATTAAGTTACTTTCTTGACGGTCATGGTTTTTTATAAGTATTTCTTCTATATCTAATTGAATTTTACGATCAACATGCAAGTAGTTTTTAAATGCACTAAATTGACTTGCGTTCTCTATTGCCTCTTGAGAGGAATCTTTTAATCTTGATAATTCTCTTAAAAGATAACTTTCATCTTTTTTAAGGTCTTTATTTAAAACTGAAAACCGTTCTTCAACAATAGTAGTTTCTTTCTGAAAAGAAGTCATATTATCATCTTTAAAACCTTTATATATATCAAGTTCATTGAGTTTACTAGAGCCTAAAAATTCTAAAATTTGTTTTCTTACAATATCCTCAATGGCATCATTTCTTGGAGGTTTTGGGGGATCATACTGAGGGATTGACAATTGATCCAATGAGTAGACCTCATAGAACCAAACACCTACCTTATACATTTCTTTATGTAACTTAAATGCTTCTGTTATATCATTGAAGTTTCCATCATGTGCAGCTTTATTTCCGGACATTCTTATAATATCTAATGATTGCTGAATCTCTCTTTTTATATATCCTTCTTTTGACAGAAATGATATTTTCTCGAAGAGGGTAGACAAATAAGGTGATTCAATATTGTCTTGCTCTTGCTTAAATACTTCATTTAAAATTCCCTCTGCAAAAAGTCTAGCCTTGATAATAGCACTACTTGGGTCTTCAAAAATCAGATCTTCCATTTTCTGTGCATTAATTGCAGCTGTTGGATTTATTTTATTTAAGAAATGTAAAAAATGGTTAGCTTCATTACTCATTTCTGTTCAACTCCGAATGCATAATCTTTTTCTATATCATATCATAAAAGTTTTGTAAATTTTTTTATTGTCTACATAATATTTTACAATATTAATTAAGACAAATAAAAAACCGAATAAAAGTTCGGCAAATTCCTTGAACAATTCTTTTAAAAAGAATATAATAACCCCATAATATTACGTACGTAATTTGGAGGTTTGATCATGGATACTACATTTAGTTATAACTTCCCTGCTATTAGAGGAATACAGGCAGGCAAAGAATATTTTGTTGCCATGTGTCCACTTAGAATTATCCCTAAAATATTTCTATTTGATGAAGAAGAAATTCCACCTGAACATCGTTCTCAAAGAATCTTAAATAAATCTAGAATCCCTGAAATGACAAATTATATTATTGAAAATCAAAACGACTATGTATTCTCATCTATTACTGCTTCAATAGACGGTGAAATTAACTTTCTACCATTTTCTGATAACCCTTCATCAAATGATTTAGGTCAATTGAGAATATCCTTAGATGCGCGATTTTTAATTAACGATGGACAACATAGAAGAGCCGCAATTGAAGAGGCATTAAAGATATCTCCTGAACTAGGAAATGAAACTATATCTGTAGTTTTCTTCTATGATGAAGGGTTAACTAACTCACAACAAATCTTCTCAGATTTAAATAGACATGCAGTTAATACAACTTCTTCTATTGGTATTCTTTATGACCATAGAGATCGTTTGGCCATGATAACAAAGGAACTAATCTCTGCAATTCCAATACTAAGTAGGTATACAGATAAAGAAAGAGTTTCTCTTTCAAAGAATTCCCCCAAAATTTTAGCACTTAATCATATCTTTAATACAAATCTAAAGTTGCTTGGAAAAACTAAAGGGGATGAAATATCTTTATCTGAAGAGCAGTATTTAAAAGATTTTTGGGAAATATTAACAGATTCAATCCTTGAATGGAACGCAGTCTTTAAAAAAGAATTAACTCCACGAGAACTTAGAGCTAATTATATCGTTGGTCATGGCGTCTTAATTGAAGCCATGGGACTAGTTGGCAATTATCTTCTGAAGTATCATGAAAACGATTGGAAGAATTATATACAAAAGCTCTCAAAAATCGATTGGAGTAGAAGTAATACAGATGACTGGTTAGGAAGAGCTTTTAGTAATAACGGTCGAATCCAAAAGACATCATATACTATTCAGCTTACAGCAAATAAGATTAAGCAATTAATTGATTTACCACTAACAGAAAACGAACAGGCTTTAGAAGATAAATACTTTCAAGGAGTAGTTTAATATGGAAAACGGAATTATTAGCAACCTTTTATCTAAACAAATGCCTTATGTTGATGAAGCAAAAGAGCATATTAAACAAGCATATAAAGAAGATGAACATCCTTGGGTAGTTGGATACAGTGGTGGTAAAGATTCGACTGTTGTTGTCCAATTAGTGTTTGAAGCACTTAGTGAAATGCCAAAAGAAGAGTTACATAAAAAAGTATATGTGATTTCATCTGACACATTAGTTGAAACACCATTAATTATTAACTCTATCAATCAAACATTAAGAAGAATTCAAGATGAAGCTTTGAGAAGAGACCTACCGATTGAAACTCATAAAGTCAAACCACTCATTAAACAATCATTCTGGGTAAATATTATTGGTAAAGGCTATCCTTCTCCTAATCAACAGTTTAGATGGTGTACAGATCGATTAAAAATTGATCCTGCCAATCAATTTATTATGGACAAGGTGTCTTCTTTCGGGGAAGTAATTATGGTATTGGGTGTTCGTGAAGATGAAAGTGCAACACGTGGGAATGTTATTCGATCTCATACTGTTGAAGGGAAAACATTTATGAGACATTCTACTTTATCCAATGCATATGTCTATGCTCCAATTAGAAGCTTCTCACTAGATGATGTTTGGAATTACTTATTAAATCAACCTTCACCTTGGGGCGATGATAATCATGACTTACACAGATTATATCAAGATTCAAGTAGTGGCGAATGTCCCCTTGTTGTAGATAAAACAATAAAAGATACTGCAGGATCATGTGGAAACAGTCGCTTTGGATGTTGGGTTTGTACAGTAGTAAGCGAAGACAAAGCTCTGAGCGGATTTATTCAAAGTGGACATGACTGGATGAAACCGTTATTGGATTTTAGAAATTGGCTTTCACAAATAAGAGATGACAGAACTAGAAGAATGAAGTACAGAATGAATGGCCAAGTATATTTCAAAGATGTAAGAATAGAAGAGATAAATGGGGAAAAACATGTGTTGATCCCGAAAAAATCTGGTAGAGCAAAACAGTTAATTCCTTTTAACGAATATGCAATTACGACCAAACAAGATTTAAAATCTTATATAACCGAAAACAATATAGATCTAAGTGCACCGGAAGATCATCGATTGCTAGTGACATATGAAGAAGAAACTTTAGACGGAAAACTTATAACTAAATACGCTCAACTAGGATTAGGTCCATATACAATGGAATCCCGTAAAGAGATTCTTATTAAACTATTGAAGGTTCAGAAAGAACTGATTCATCCGGAGGATCCTCATTACGTATTAATTACTGATGAAGAAATTAAGGAAATCCGCAAAATATGGTTTAAAAATGGTGATTGGGAAGACGAAATTCCTGAAATTTTTGAAGGCATTATGGGTTATTCCTTAGATTGGGAAATAGATGATCGCCCATTATTCGATAAAGAACAAATATCTGATTTAGAATTACTTAGTGATCAATTTAAAGTTGATATTAAAGTAATTAAAAAATTGATTTCTATTGAGAAAGATTTTTCAGGATACAAAGTTAGAAGAGGATTAATGGATGAAATAAGCAAAGCGTTGAAGCAAGATTATCTACATTTATAATAGTAGAAAATGAGGTTCTATAATGATTATTAACGAAGTTCAATTGACTAATATTGGTGCTTATAAAGGAGTTAATTCTTTTGACTTTCGCCCCAGTGAGGAAAACAATGTGATATTGATTGGTGGCGAAAATGGAGCAGGTAAAACTACTTTATTAAATGCCATAAAACTTGGTTTATTTGGTTCTTACGGATTTGGTTTTAAAACAGAAAATGCAGAATACTATAAGAAAGTTCAGAGCATATTAAATCACGAAGCTAAAAGGACTAATGAAAATAATTATAAAATAAAAATGGATTTTGCATTAATAGATAATTTCGAAAAAACCAATTATGTATTATTGCGTACGTGGTTTTTTAAAAATAATAGTTTAAAAGAAGCCTTTGAGTTAATTGCAAATGGTAAGCATCTAACTGACTATGAAACTGAAATTTTTCAGTCTAAGTTAAAAGAAGTTATGCCTCCTCAATTACTTGACTTATGTCTGTTTGATGGAGAAGAAATAGCTAGAATTGTAAATGAAAATCTTCTTTCAGATTATTTAAAAAACCTTTCAAGAGTTGTTTTTAATCTTGATTTATTTGAAACGCTAGAAGATGATCTAGAGAATTATTCAAATCAAACATTGGATATAAAAAAAATGGAGGGTTTCGAGCAAGAATTGTACGACTATAATCTAGAGGAAAAAGAGTTAAGATTAAAAATTGTATCTAATTTATCAAGAATTAATGAACTAACCAACAAAAAAAATGAGCTTAGCGATGAATATCAACGTTTGAAATATGATTTTGAAAAATACGGTGGTCTTGTTAAATCTGAAAGAGATGACATCCTTAAACAAATGAGTAACATTGAAATGTTACGGAAACAAAAGAGTGAAAAAATAAGAAGTTTTGTAACTAATTTACTTCCTTTTTATTTATCTCGGGAGTTACTTATAAATACTAGACTTCAAATTCAAAATGAAGAATCCTATCAATTATCTAAACAATTAGATGAAAGGCTTACAGAAGAAAAGCTCCTTAACATACTACAAATTACTCCAGGAGAATTCAGCTCTGACACTAGTAAGATATTAAAAGAACAAATAGTTAATTTAATGAAGCCTGAGAAAGAATTAAGACATATTCATGGAGCTTCTTTTTCTGAAAGTAGCTTAATTGAAAATATTTTCTTGATGATTTCAGTTCAATCTGAATCAGAATATTTAGAATTAATTAAAGATAATAGAATAAAACTTGAAGAACTTAGCGACCTGAGAAATAAATTAAGATCTAACGATGATGCTAATGAGTTTAGCGAAATGATTGAGAAAATGGAGAAAATACAACAATCGATTCTAAGCTTAAACGAAGAGATGAATTCAGTTAATACTCAATTAGAGGAAAATAAACATAAACTAGAGATTATAAACACTTCTATTGATAAGCTTCAAAACACCTTAAAGGACAATGATAAAACCAAAAGTTCATTTCTTGAATCACAAAAAATAATTGCTTTGAGTAGACGTTTTAGAGAAATTCAATTGAAGAAAAAACTACAACAAGTACAAATTGAATCTTCCTTTATGTTAAAAAGAATATTCCGAAAGCAAAATTATATTTCTTCAATTATCATTGATCATGAAACTTATGACGTTAAATTAATTGGTTCTCAAAAAGACCTTATAGAAAAATCCACATTATCAGCAGGAGAAAAAGAAATTCTTTTAATTTCTATCATATGGGCTATCTTTAAATGCTCCGGCAGAAAAGTACCATTTATTTTTGACACTCTTCTAGGCAGATTGGATAAAACCCATAAAGCAGCAGTTTTAAAAGAATTTATCCCTAATTGTGGTCGTCAAGCTATTATCCTGGCAACTGATACTGAAATTGATGAAATTCACTATAATATTTTAAAGCCAAATATTGCGAAAGAATACATGTTAGAGTTTAACGTAGAAAGTAAAGAAACGAGTATTATTAACCAATATTTCCCCTTTAAACAAATGGAGATGAGTTTATGAATTTCCGATTAAAAACTTCTAAAGAGACAGGTGAAAGATTAGTTACCATGCAAGCATCTACTGGATTAACTTGGAACATTATATCAAGGCTTGCACTTGCCCTTTCTTTAAAAATTCCAGAAATTCCACAACTAGTAGAAAATAAATCTGGAGTAGAAATCCATCGTAACGCTATGACTGGGGAAAATGATTATATTTATAAGGCGTTGATTCGCCAACATGCTCAAAGAAATATTAAAGACGAAGAGTATTTCCCAGACCTTTTTAATGCCCATTTAGAAAGAGGTATAATATTACTTGAAAATGAATATAAGCATGCAGGGAATTATGAAAAACTTCTTCAAAACCTATTAAGAATGGAAAACTAGGTGATAGAATGCTGTATTTAGATAATAGTGCAACAACACAAGTACATCCCGAAGTAAAAGATGCTATGCTGCCGTATTTACTTGAAGAATTCGGTAATCCTTCAAGTAAATACTATTCTAAAGCTGAAAATGCTAATAATGCGGTTAAAGATGCAAGACGATCTCTTGCATCTCTTATAGGTTGTAATGACTCTGAAATTATCTTTACTAGTGGCTCTACAGAAAGCAATAATATGCTCCTTAAAGGAGTAGCTGATTATTATAAGGATAAAGGTAACCATATTATCACTTCTAAAGTAGAGCATCCATCAGTTCTAGAGACTTGTAAACATCTAGAGCTGACAGGATTCGACGTTACTTATCTAGATGTAGATAAATATGGAAGAATTGATATAAATGCTCTTAAGAACCATATAAATGAAAAGACTATTCTAGTTAGTATTATATGGGGTAATAATGAATTAGGATCTTTAAATGACATGGGAGAAATTTCTAAAGTTTGCGAAGACCACGATGTTTTTCTCCACTCTGATGCTACTCAAATTGTAGGTAAAGTTAAGATAAACTTATCTGATTATCCTGGATTAACCTTTCTTTCTTGTTCCGCACATAAATTTCATGGCCCTAAGGGAATAGGAGCTGCTTATATTAGAAAAGATAGGTATGGTATTCTTACTAAGATTACCCCTCTTTTCCATGGTGGTGGACAGGAACAAGGATTGAGAAGCGGTACCCTCGCTGTTCACAATATAGTTGGTATGGGTAAAGCTGCTGAAATTGCTAATAAAAATATTGCATATAATATCAATAAATTACTTGAATTAGAAACATATCTTTCTAAAATATTAACAGACAAATTCCAGGAAAGTATTTGTTTTAATCATGATAAACACAATAAAATCCCGGGTATTTTGAGTGTTCTATTTAAAGGTGTTAATAATGAATTACTCGTTAAAAACTTAGCTCCAGTAATGGCAGTGTCGACAGGATCAGCTTGTAGTTCAAGTAAACCTTCCCATGTACTTACTGCAATAGGCCTATCAATTGAAGATGTTAGATCTACTCTTAGATTTTCTTTATCTAGTTTTATAGAAGTGGATGAATTGAATGTTTTCAAAAACTTGTAGGGAAAATCCTTACAAGTTTTTTTAAAGATTAACTACTTTTTACCAGCTACCTTTTTGATTATTAGTATTTAGTTTTTTGTTTCCTTTAAAATCCCTTAAACGATTTTCAATTATGATATTATTTATTTAATGTATAAATATTTACGAGGAGGATTCCACCTTGAAAAAATCACTAAAAGTCGTCGCAGCAATCATCGAAAACGATCAAAATGAAATCCTCTGCGCGTTAAGATCTCCAGAGATGGCCATTCCGAACATGTGGGAGTTTCCTGGCGGGAAGGTAGAGAAGGATGAAGATATCTATTCTGCTTTGATTCGCGAGATTGATGAGGAATTAGGATGTATGATTGAGACTGATTATTTATTTCACGAACATACTCATGAATATGAAACCTTTATCATTACTCTTTTATGCATTAAAGCTCGTATCACTGAAGGATCGCCTGAGCCGAGTGAGCATTCTAAATTGATTTGGTTGAAGCGTGAAAATCTTGCTTCATTGAATTGGGCACCAGCTGACATTCCAGCGGTTGAAGCTTTAATAAACGAAAAAATAGTCTTCTCACATTGAGAAGACTATACTATTACAACGAATTCTGTATAAAGAGATGCAGGAAGTTTGTGTTCTAATTGAATTTGAACGGTTATTGGTTTTTCTCCCTCGTATTCAAAAACATCTCCCTTCCCTATATAAATATAGGGTTCCACTTTTCCATCGATTTCTTTATATTTTCTCAAGAACAAGTGAAGGTTAATGCCCCTCGATGCGTTGAAGATGATATTCTTTCCACGTTCAGAGCTTTGGCTCGTACTGTTTGGGGTCTGCCATTGGAATGTGTTTTCGTTGATAAGTTTGTCCTGATAATTGATGCTTTCCTTGATATTCTCTTCTTTGTGCAAGTCGATAAAGAGAAAATAATCGTTTCCGTTTGTCAGTAGCCCTGAGCCCCTAAATGAGCTATGGATTTTTCGATAGTTGGATAGGAGGGCTGCATCAATCATTTGATATTGTTCATAGAGCTTAAAGTGCGGTACACCGTAATCCAAGTTTTTGAAGTCCTTTTCATAGCGGAAAATGCCATAATTCACGATATCCTCTATAAATCTTCTAAACTCAGGATTATTCAATACAGTTGAAAAACCTGCTGTTTTACGAAGAATTCCACTTTTCAAGTCGACCAGTTTCAATTTACTTTTCTTTTGAACGCTGTCAAAGTAGTCATGATTTAAGCATTCAAATGCGTGATAAATACTATCTTCATGAACTTCAGCTACATACTTCAATAACTCTTCCTTCGCAGAATCCACAGAAATCATTTCATTTTCCATTAAATATTTTATCATCACAAATTCGTAAATTCTTTTTAATGGAAGCAGATCCGATAGTTCTTTTAATGCACGTTCAAATGCTTCATTGCTCAGCATTCCCTTAATATAATCATCTTTCTCCACTTTGCTCAGGAACTTTAAATAGGTTTTTTCCTTCTGAATGAACTTAATAGGATCCGGTGCTCCATCAAACATTAAATAATCGAGTAATAAGTATGGAATATGACCTTGATTCATTTTTTTAAACTCGAAGTACTCTTCTTTCAGATATTTCATCGAATTAAAGTTCTCGTTATCGATCTGTTCTAAAATGCGTTCCTGTGAAATCCGGTCCATTTGAATATGAGTACATCCAGGAATATTCGCAAAATCTGTTGCAATGGCAACTTTTAAACTTTCTTTGTCATAGTACCGGCTTCCATTTAAGGCAAGAGCAATTAAAAAGGCTTTATTGTGGTTACCAATAAAATCGAGCACGGTTAGAAAGCTCTTGCTTTCGTGTTTACGAAGTCCCCTCCCCAGCTGCTGGATAAAAACAATTGGAGAGTTTGTAGGCCGTAGCATTAACACGGAATTAACAGATGGGATATCGACACCCTCGTTAAAAATATCCACGGTAAAAATAACCTCTAACTCATCTTCGTCGTTTTCTAATCGATTCATGAAATAGGAGCGTTGTTCCACGGAACTCTCTCCGGATAAAGCTACACTGCTATACCCTCTTTTCTTAAATTCGTCCGCCATGTAATGTGCATGATCTACACTTGCACAGAAGCCCAAACACTTTCTCTTTTTCCCATCGTGACCGTAGAAATTCATCTTTTCAATAATAAAGTCTACTCGTTCATTTACTTTTAAGCGCTTCGTCACCTCAGCAATATTGTCAATATCAACATCACTTAGATCGATTCCATCAATATCTGTTATGCCAAAGTAATGAAAGGGAATAATGAGCTCATCATCTAACGCCTCATGTAATCGCACTTCGATTGCTACATTATTATCAAATAATGCAAAAACATTATGATTGTCGCTCCGTTCAGGTGTAGCCGTCATTCCTAATGTAAACGCTGGTTCGAAATAATTTAGGACTGAACCATAGCTTGGACTTGTTGCATGATGGGCTTCATCAAAAATAATGTAATCGAATTCATCTTTACTAAATTCGTGATAGCATCTAGACAATGTCTGTATGGTTGTAAACACATAATCTGCATGCTTCTGTTTATGATTACCCGTTAACAAACCAAACGTTTTTGCTTCATTTACGATCAGTTTTTCAAACGTTTCCTTCGCTTTTTTCAAAATTTCTTCTCTATGTACGATAAAAAGGAGCCTGCGTGGTTTGAAATTTTTCACATCGAAAGCCGACATATAAGTTTTCCCTGTACCTGTTGCCGCAATAACTAAAGCTTTACTTTCTCCAAACGATCGTAACCGTTCGAGGTTTTCCATTGCTCGTTTCTGCATTCTATTTGGAATGATGTAGTCGGTATTTTCATAAATAAGATTCTGTTTCGTTGTAATAGCAGTCAGTTTGCTGAGAAATTCTTCATATCTTTTAAGAAAAGCTTCATCTGCCTCCGTACTTCTCTCCCAAAGCTGATTGTATTCACTTAACACCTCTTTAATAAAATGAGTATCCTCTTTGGTCATGATTTTTACATTCCACTCAATGTTACTTTTCAACGCGCTTTGCGTTAAGTTGGAAGAACCGATGAAAACCTTGTAGTGATCCAAATATTCAAAGATGTAAGCCTTCGTATGGAACCCGATTTCCTTGTCTGTTACAAAAACCTTTAAATCGATCTGTTCAAAGTCCTTTATTTTCCGAAGGGCCTTTGCTTCTGTAAAATTGAGATAGGTAGAGGTAATGATCTTCCCTTTAATGCCGCGCTTTTCTGCTTCTTTAAACGAATCTAGTAAAAGCTGCAGGCCGCTAAAATTGATAAATGCTACACTGAAATAAAATCGTTCACACTCTAGAATGGAACGTGATAGTTCATTTAATAAATTTCCTTTATCGGAATTTACGATCAGTTTTTCTTCAACGATCATATTAAGTCTCCTGACGAACTGATATAGTAGGTTGTAAGTAAAATTCTACTATATTAGGAAGAAAATAAATATAGACGCAACAATTTAAGTTCACTCACTTTATTTACTTCGTATTAGAGTGCAAAAAAGGGAGATGGTGAAGAGATGGGAAATGTTAAACAAAGCATTGTAGAGGCAATACAAAATTATAAAACCATCATCATCCACCGCCACATCCACCCCGATCTCGACGCCATCGGATCCCAGGCAGGCTTGCTGAGAACGCTTAAACATTCTTTCCCAGACAAAAATGTATACGCCGCCGGCAGCGATGAAAAAAGTCTTCTTTTCATCAATAAAATGGACGTTATCCCGGATGAAGCATACAAAGAAGCTCTAGTCATTGTCTGTGACACTGCAGATACCTCTCGTATTTGCGACCAGCGATTTACTAATGGAGCCATGCTGATAAAAATCGACCATCATCCTGATCATGAACCATACGGCGATCTCTCATGGGTCGACCCTTCGTACAGCTCAGCTAGTGAGATGCTGGTTGATTTGTTTTTGGAGTATCCCGAGGTTTTTCGGATGAATAAAGGTGCAGCCGGGGCTTTGTATGCCGGAATTATTGGGGATACTGGACGTATGCTGAACGGGACTGTTTCGCCGCGTACTTTGAGGGTTGTTAAGGCATTGCGGAAGTTTCCTTTTCAGCCTGAACGGATTCATAATGAGCTGAATAAGAAAAGCAGCGGTGTTGCTCGGTTACGCGAGGCGATTTTAAGGACGTTTAAGGTGACGGAGCAAGGAGTTGCCTATATTTATTTAACGGAGGAGAAACTGGCTGCTTACGGGGTGGACCATGCGGAGGCGGCAAATCTTGTGAATGTCCTGTCTTCGATGGCACGCGTTAGAATCTGGGTCTTCTTTATTGAATATCCGAATGAGATTCGCATTAGGATTCGTTCAAGGAATATTCCGATAGATGACATCGCCCGGAGGTTTGGCGGCGGAGGGCACGCTTTTGCGGCAGGCGCCTCGATTGGATCATGGAAAAAAGCAGATGAAGTGATTGAAGCTTTGAATCGTAAAACTTAAACCGAATATTGGAACTATTTTTGGTTTTCACATAGAAGCGGATGTTTGTGGTAGTGTAGTAATAATACGCTTAAAATAAACACGCTGCAATTCAGCGTTCAATTATAATGGAGTGATCGTATGGGTAAAGCTAAAGCAAAAACAAAGAGCAGTAAAGGCGGGACAGGCGGCGGAACAGGCAAAAAGGGCTGGAACCGCTGGCAGGCTGGTGCCAATAAAAAGAAGAGTTTTAAGCCTTATACAAGTAAGGGAACGAAACAGCAAAACGATGAAAAAAGCTCAAAAGAATAAAATGAATGATTGCGTATGGATCCTTTTTGGGTCTTTTTTTATTTTTCGCTAAAAAAAAGGACGTTATCTTAAACAATATTTAATCCGATTAATTATAACCTGAAAGCTTACTCATGAAGAGATATGAATAATAATAAAAGGCAGATCCATTAAAGATAATCTGCCTTTTCACCGGTAACTGCTCCCCTTCACAATCAAAACTAAAATCACTGCAAGCAATAACCCGCCAATGATAAACGGACCAAGACCCGAGCTGTAAACAAGGTAGACTTTCACATGTTTAATTGTATTGACTATTACATAAACGAAAAAAATCAGACTCAATCCTGCAATCAGCGGAACATAGGGATTTCGCTTCAAGTTGATCAGCCCTTTTCAGAAGCTTTTACTTATCCTTATGCTTGCGACAATTTGTATCATTCAATTAAGAAAAGCGGAATCGTCTGATTAGCTCTGAAAGACAGAAAAGCAAACCCTCTTTGAGTTACATCCCTCTTCCCTCATGATGTGCTTTTTTGGGGAATATGGTGTAGCTGAAGCTGATAAGAAAATCAAGTCCAAGGACAAGAGTCCAAAGCTGAAGCGTTTTAAACAGCTGTTCTGTTTGCTGTCCGTTGTTGATGTAGAGAATAATGGCCCCGAGAAAAGAAGCTCCAATGATCCAGGCAAGGAGATGGCGGAACCATCCTTCTCTTTCACGTCGTGCATGCTCGGTTCCATATTTGATTTTTTTCGGCGGTTTCATTCCACTTGCAAACCGATAGGCAAAATACTGATCTGCCCATTTGATCATTCCATGACCGAAAGCAATGCTTATCCCGATATAGATGGCTGCGATTCCATGTACCATTGTCGCTGTTGCCCCGTTTTTTAAATCGAGTACGGTTGCCGCAAGCAGCACTAAATCCACAACAGGTGTACAAATCAGCAGAAACGCTCCAAGTTTTTTCTTTTTGAATATATATCTTGCGACTAAACCTGCTAGAACAAAGACCCAAAATCCGATTTCACATCCTATAATTAACCAGCCAATCACTTCGGAAACCCCCTTATTTAATACAACTGTACTATTTCATACTAGCAAAATGTTTTAAATAATACAACTGTGTTATAATAAAAACATGCCAAAAGTTATTGATCATGAGAAACGTAAAATCCAGCTTGCTGAATCAACTTGGAAGATCATTGCCGAGGAAGGTATTGAGCAGGCAACTGTAAGGAAAATTGCCAGTGCTGCCGGGCTTTCGGTTGGAGCTTTAAGACACTACTTTTCCACACAGTCTGAGCTGCTTTCCTATTCCATGGAACTTGTGTCAGAACGGGTGAGGCAGCGTGCCTTAGCTAAAACTTATAAAGGGAACCCGCTTGATATTGTAAAAGAATCGATTTCTGAGCTGCTTCCTGGAGATGACGAGAGAAGAATTGAAATGGAGGTGTGGCTGGTTTTTTCCGTAAAAACGCTCGTCGATACTAAACTCCGGCCTTTAAGTGAAAATGTGTACCAAGAAATGCATGATGGTTTGGGACAGGTCCTGCAGCTGCTGGGCAAACTGGGGATGTTAAAGGATGAACTGGAGATGGAAGCTGAAATAAACCGTCTTCATTCACTAGTAGACGGACTAGCCCTGCATCATCTTCTTCATCCATCTGTCTTTACGTATGAGAAGATGATGAAAACCCTGGACTATCATTTGAGGTCAATTTGTCTTCCAGAAAGCAAAAACAAAGAACAGTGAGATATTCGCTGTTCTTTGTTTTCTATATTGTTATCAATCAGCTTAAAACCGCTTTCCCTCTCCTATTCGTAAAAAACAGAGGGCACACTTATAAGGCTGCACCTCTGTGTTCATTACTCCTTATACCCCAACATCCTCTGCAACATCTTTTTTCTTCTTCCGTCTTCTCCCCATTTTCGCAAGCAATTCATACATAACCGGTACAACTACAAGTGTAAGCGCAGTTGAAACAATTAAGCCCCCAATTACGACTACTGCTAAGCTTCTTGAGACCATGCTTGCGGCTTCTGTAGCGCTGAAAACCATTGGTGTTAAGGCTACGATGGTTGTTACGGCTGTCATGATAATCGGACGAAGGCGCGTGGATCCTGCTTCCAGCAGAGCTTCTCTAGCGTCGAGTCCTTTTTCACGGTTTTGCTGGACACGTTCGATTAGGACGATCGCGTTTGTAACGACGATTCCGATCAGCATTAAGGCTCCGAGCAAGGCATTGATGTCAACCGGAGTCTGCGAGATGACGAGTCCCAGTATGCCTCCCACTGCAGCAAGCGGCAGCGAGAAGAGAATCGCAAATGGCGCTCTTGCCTGGCCGAAGGTGATGACCATGATGAGGTAGACGACTAATACGGCGATGCCCATCATTTTAAAGAGGTCGGCGAAATCGTCCTGCATCGATTCAGTTGCGCCCGAGATGGAGACAGCTGCACCTTCCGGGAGATCGATTTCTTTTGTCATTTGATCGATTTTCATTCCTGCCGTTTTTAAGTCCTCAGCACTGATTTCACCTGAAATTTGAATCGTTTCTTTTCCATCCTGATGATAGACCTGAGTTTTGATGTCCCGTTCTTCAATCTTAGCCACTTGTTTTAGTTGGACAGGTCCCGCTACTGGAGACGTGACATAAGTATTCAGTACTTGTTTTGTTGTGGAGAAGTCGGCATCCTCGTATTCGATGACGGCTTGCAGCTGCTCTTCGCCGACTTTGATTTGGCCAAGCGGCGTTTTATTCAGCATGGCGCGGATCTGCTGGCCGATTTGTACGGGACTTAAGCCAAGTGCCCCCGCTTTTTCCTGATCCACATTGACAATCCATTCGTTTTTCAAGTCTTCGTAATTGCTTTTTACTTTTTCAATTCCTTCGATTTTCTCAAGTTCTTCTGCTGCAAGCTTTCCTGCTTCTGCAAGGTCTTCTTCATTTGAAGCAGTCACATTCAGCTGAATGCCATTTCCTCCGCCAAAGCTTCCAAATGAGAATTGAGACCCTTCAATTTTCCCAGGGGCATACTCTTCATTTTTTTCCTTGAGCATGTCGAGGAATGCTTCAACATCTTTTCCTTTATCAAAAATCACCGAGTAATTCGCTTGTTTTTCAGATAACACCTGCCCGTATTTCGCATCTTCTGCTGTAGAGCCCATCTGGTAAAACAAATCCTTGAGCTTATCTTCTTTTAATAATTCCTGCTCCAATTCCCCTGCTTTTTCCTTGGCATCTTCTAGATCATAATCTGCCGGAAACGTTAATGAGACGTTGACGAACGATTCAGACTGACTGTTTACACTTGCCTGCGGAATTGCATTGAAGGTGAATATGGAACCCACAAATATGAGCAGTGCGGCGACCAATACAATCCATTTATGATTGAGCGACCATTTCAAAATCGATAAATACTTGGCAGACGGCTGATGCTCCTTCTGCTTTACCTTCTTCAAAAGAACGAAGCTTAACAGCGGTACTACCGTTAATGCGACAAGCAAGGATGCAAGAATTGAATAGACAACTGATAAAATCAGCGGTGTCATGATTTCTCCAATCGAACCTCCTACAAGGCCAATTGGCAGGAAGACCGCGATTGTCGTGAGCGTTGAAGACGTAATCGCAGTGGACACCTCTTTCGTCCCGCTCAGAATGACTTCTTTTGACAAGCCTTCCGTCTGTATTCGGCGGTAAATATTTTCAATGACCACGATGCTGTCATCAACTAAACGTCCGACCGCAACCGCTAGACCTCCAAGGGTTAAAATATTTAACGTAATATTGGATTGATCAAGTAAAAACAAGGTCATTAAAATCGAAAGCGGTATACTGACTACCGCGATCAAGGTCGTTCGGATGTTCCTTAAAAACAGCAGAATGATGAGCGTTGCAGCGATTGCCCCAATGACCACTTCCTTTGCCATGCCAAGCACGGCGCCTTCAACATCCTCTGCTGTATTTTGAACCGTGCGGATCGAAAAGTCATCTTTATAAATAGCATGTAATTCTTCCGCTTTCCGGTCCACTTCTTTTCCAATTTCAACGGCATTTTTGCTTGCTTCTTTGAAAATAACTAAGACAAGTGCTTCTTTTCCATTTAATCTTGCATCTGCTTCATAAAACTGGCGAATGGAAACATCCGCAATGTCTTTTATTTTCGTATCCGGTGCGAGTATGGCATTTTCAATTTGCGTTTCGTCTGTTACTTCACCTAGCACCCGGATGGCATTTGCTTTTCCATCGACAGCAATTTCCCCTGCAGGGACAGATGCATTCTGAGATTGCAGAGCCATCATCAGCTGATCGGCGGACACTTTCTTTTCTTTCATTTTTTCGGGATCGATTTTCACAGACAGCTCTGAAATGGACTTTCCGTAAAACGTGACGCTTGATACACCATCTATGTCTTCAAATTTCGTTTTTATTTCTTCTTCAATCCGATCTTCATCGGCTTTTGAAAACCCATTTTCAGATTCAAGCGCCACCTGGGCAAGCGGAATCATGGAGAAGTTAAGCTGGGACACTACAGGCTTTCCTGTGTTTTGCGGCAGCTGCACTTGATTGATCAGCTTTTCAGCCTCAGAAGCAGCTTCTTTCATGTCAGCTTCTGATGTGTAATTCAGCGTAATCATGGAGATACCTTCACTTGTTGATGAAGTCATGCTGTCTAAATACGTACCATTTTTCAATTGACGTTCGAGTGGTTCCGTTATCTCTTCGGTTACCGTCTCGGCATCCATTCCTTCACCAAACGTGGTGACCGTGATCATAGGTGCATCCACGCTCGGAAGCAGCTCCATCGGCAAGCGTGAACCTGAGTATACGCCGAGTACTGTCACCAAAAACACCATAATGACAATGGCTGCCCGATTTTTCAGCGAGAACTTCGTTAAAATAGACATTTGCTTATCCCCCAGAGAAATGAAATAGACATACTCCATAAATATACAACAATATTTGGAAATTAGGTGTAAATTTTTGTTAACAATTGGTTAAAATTTCACACTCAATCCTGTTACTATCTGTCTATATCAGAAGAAAGAAATGCTTTCCAGAAAAATAAACCAAAATTATTTTTAAATTAGGGGTAGACGGTTTGATTAAACTTGTTATAATAGGTGAAAGTTAAAGATCATTATGAAAAAAAAGGCGGGACAAAATGAAAAATAATTCGTGCAGATATGTCATTAACGCGAGCGGAAAAGGCGGAGAAACGTACATGACCCACTGCCAGGATAAGCATGAATTAAATCAATGGATTGCTGAACGAAAAGACAAACTTTTGATGAATGAAATCAAAATAACCGACAAGAAAAACCCGTTTTTTAAGTGGTTTTCTTTTATGAAATAAACGCGATTCCTTGTGAATGGCGTTTTTATTTCCTTTATAAATGGAATGACGGACTGCCAAGTGTCCTTATCCTGCGCTGACTTGCAGTAAAGCAAGGTACGGCTATTATAATTTAGATTTTTCCACCAAAATCTCATATAATATAGGAAAGAGATAGAACAAAGGGGTGTGATTACATGAAAAGCAAAATGCACCAGTTGTTTGAGGACAAAAAGAGTGTTCATGTGCTGTATGCCTATAATGGCATGAAGAATTACATAGAACAGGCTGTGAGTTTTACCCAACATGGCATTGAGACGGGAGATTATGTGATTCTCATTGAAAATGAGCGTATTTACCGCATGATTCACAAAGAACTGTGCTCCCGTTTAACGAAAGATCAAATGAAGTTTGTTCACTTCGTAAACAATTTCGATTTCTATTATTCAAGCGGCAGTTATCATCCTCCGGCAATTTTTGATTATTTTAATAAAACGGTTACTCCATTCGTTGAAAATAAACTCCCTTTCAGGTCATGGGCTCATGTAGAGTGGGCCACTATGGAAGATCCTCTGCATTTGATAAAAGATCTTGAAAAAACAGTAGATGAAGCGGTAAACCTGCTGTCGTTTCCATTAATTTGTGCCTATGATGGAGAAAGAATGCCGGATCACCTTAGAACCATATTGCTCGAAACACATCCTTATATTTTAACGGAAGATGATTTCATCGTCTCGGAACAATACCCGTCATTGAATGATGTTATATAAATTGAAAAAATGAAAAACGGACGCCATTCACCGCATGTGAATGGCGTCCGTTTTTCTACTATTCCTCCTTTAGTTTCATAAAGTTATCCGGCTAGTTGTTGACTATCCCTATTCTGATCCATGCGTTCTAAAGCACGGCTCCATCCCGTAAGAATAACGGCGCCAAGGACCATGAATCCGCCGATCCAGGCAGTATGGATTAGACCGATTGAGTCTGTAATGATTCCTCCAAGGAATGCCCCGATTGCAATTCCTGCATTAAACGCAGCAATATTGATGGCAGATGCTACATCTACTGCACTTGGGACGAAGCGTTCAGCAAGCATCACGACGTATACCTGCAAACCAGGCACGTTCATGAATGCGAATAATCCCATCAATAAAATGGTGAGTAAACCTGCAATTTTGAATGGAGCGGTAAAGGTTAATACAAAAAGTACAATGGCCTGAACAATAAACATATAGAATAAGGCTTTGATCGGATTTTGGTTCGAAAGCTTTCCGCCAATCATATTTCCGATGGCGATGGCAATTCCGTAAACAAGTAAGATGATAGCTACTGTTCCTTCTTTAAAGCCCGTTACATTTTGAAGCAGCGGTGATAGATACGTAAAGACAACGAATGTTCCGCCGTAACCAAGTGCCGTAATCATAAAGACAAGCAGCAGACGGCCGTTTTTTACAAGCTTAAGCTGATCGCCAAACGTTGTACGGTTTCCTTTTTTCAAATCAGACGGTACAAGAATACTATTTGCAATAAGAGCAATCAGTCCAATAATAATAATGACAATAAAAGCTAGTCTCCAGCCAAATTGCTGGCCGATAAATGTTCCAAATGGAACTCCTGTTACCGTTGCGACAGTCAGACCGGTGAACATGATCGAAATCGCACTTGCACGGCGGTTCTCAGGCACAAGATCCGCAGCAATTGTTGAACCGATTGACATAAACACACCATGTGAAAGAGCTGCAATAATACGTCCGGCTAATAATACCCCAATGCTGGTAGCTCCTGCAGAAAGACTATTTCCGATAAGGAAAACAATCATAATCCAAAGCAATAACGTTTTGCGGGACATATTAGATGTGAGAGATGTCAAAATCGGCGCTCCGAACATGACCCCCACTGCATATAAAGAAACGGTTAATCCTGCAGTTGTAACTGGAATAGCTAAATCCTCAGCAATCATCGGCAGCAGGCCAACGCTGATAAATTCTGTTGTACCTATGGCAAAAGCACTGACTGCTAACGCGAGCAGCGCAAGTGTACTTCTTTTTTTATCTAAAGTCATCTTTTCTCCTCCTAAAAAATTGAATATTTATCAAAATAAATTGTATGGTAAAGATCAGCCGGCAAATGTTATTATGAAACATATCGGATATAATGAAAAGTACGTACTTTAAAGTGCTGTAGGCACTTTTTGGTGCCTATCAGTTAGGAGGACTTATATGGAGAAGAAATACAATATCCCTGTTGAAGCAACGCTTGAGATCATTGGCGGCAAGTGGAAATGCGTCATTCTCTGCCACTTGACTCACGGCAAAAAGCGCACAAACGAACTGAAGCGCCTGATGCCAAACATCACGCAAAAAATGCTCACTCAGCAATTGCGGGAGCTTGAAGATGATGGCGTGATTAACCGGATCGTCCATCAGCAGATTCCTCCCAAAGTTGAATACGAACTCAGTGAATACGGCTGGAGCCTGCAGACAATTTTAGATTCGCTCTGTGCCTGGGGAGAAGGACACATTACGAAGGTCTATGGGGATAAATCAGCGGTGCTTGAAGAGAGTATCCTGAATAAATAACTAAAAACATCGAAATGCAATCAATGGATTTCGATGTTTTTTATGTTCAAAAATAATGTTCAAAATGGGAATCTGAAGGTGATATACTTAATAAGTTGTCATCATATATACAATGAGAGAGGAGGAATTACACATGCAATGGTACCTACATGTATTAAAGAATTATGCTGTTTTTCAAGGACGTGCAAGACGGAAGGAATATTGGATGTTTTTTCTGTTCAACTTGATTATCAGCATTATTTTAACCGTGGTAGAATCAATGACTGATCTGTCTCAAATCTTAACCGGAATTTATTCTCTTATCGTTCTCATCCCTTCCCTTGCTGTTGGCGCCCGCAGACTCCATGATACCGGCAGAACTGGATGGTGGCTGTTACTTAACCTGATTCCGATTATCGGAGCAATTGTCATCCTTGTGTTCACTTGTCAGGACAGTGAGCCGGGAGCAAATAAATATGGACCGAACCCTAAAATGTAATAAGCAACACTCTAAAACGCCAATTTCCTTTGTAATTGGCGTTTTTTTATGGAAATGCAGCAATTGATGCATCCCCTCTCATGGACAGTTAAAATGAATAATAGCAACAGCGACTGCATAAAATGAGGTATCTATTATAAGGTGGATGAACACTTATGACTAAAGAAGAGTGGAAACGTGCTTTCTTAGAAGAAATTAGGATGGGAATAGAAGATCCTGATGGGTCCAGTATAAAAAAAATCGCCTATCCAACAACGAAAGACGTGATCCTGAAACTTATACCCGTTCCTAGCCTGTTAAAAAGACTGTGATGACTACATATCCTTCATTCAAAAAATAAAAGGAAACCGGTATTCCCTAACTGGTTCGATTGCGGGGTGCAAACTTATTATTGGCAATTTAAATAGCACTAAAAAAGTATACCAATTAGCATAGCTACTGGTATACTTTTTATTCCTTTGTTCCTCTAAAGTATGATCATTCACATAAAAAAAGTGCACAATTAAACTGAAGAATTGCGCCCGATTGCTAAAGATCCATTGGAGTATATACACTTCAATAATTTTCCAGAAAAGCCTCCTATAATGGAACATAGATTAATTATATTCAATGATATTTAGCCATTGACCATCGTGACCTATGGTTATGTGGGGAATCCTATTCAATTCAAATATTTTATAAATATCTTTGTTTTTCTTGTTTATCGTTTGTAAATGCTCAGATACATCTGCTTCGGAAAAAACGATGTAATCCATTGTCGTTGACCGTAAATAAAATTCATATAAAAATTGTTTTTGACTGTCCTTTATATAACCTAAATGTCCTGTATCCCAAGTGAAAATACGGGATAACGGAATGGATTTAACTGCAATGAATTTTGTAGAAAGTTCTTTCAGCAGCTCTTTTTCATATTCTGGAATAATCGCATATATGTAACATTCTTTCTGATAAATACGTGAAATTCGGTCAACAAATTCCTGTTCATCAATTTCTTCATCAAGCAATATCTCTGTTTTCTTCGAAAGACTATCCATCTCTTAACTCTCCTAATTTTGTAGGTTACATTATTTTTATCTTCCACAATCCTGACCAATTCCTCAATAAGAAAAGGCGATCACACTGTACAGCAATCTCCACCTTTAATGGAATAACTACAATATGGCCACAGTCCTAAAATTGCTCAAATCACAATTCATCTTTAACTAACGCACTCTATAGTTTAAGTACATTATTACACAACCTTTCTTAAGGAATAAAAAAAGGGACCTTCATCTTAAAAAGTGATCATAAAAAATTTAATGTTGAAGCCAGAAACTGACCTGTTAGCCAACCCTTCTGCACTTCATAGCACCACAGATAATGAAAGACTTTCGTTCTTTCATGGGAGTCGAAGAATTCACCATAACAATCGCTTTAGGAATTAATGTACTAAAAAAGGCTACTTAACGCAGCCTTTTTTAATACAATTATTTTCTATTTATTTTTGACTTTGAGGGCCTTAATTACTTCTTTTGTTGCCTCAGCAATAAGCTCATCTTTATAATCAGCATCTTTTTTATCACGACTTGAAAGTACAGCAAGAACAATAGGATCTCCTTTTGGTGGCCAAATGATCGCAATGTCATTTCTCGTACCATATGATCCTGCTCCAGTCTTATCAGCCACTTCCCAACCTTTCGGCACTCCAGCACGAATTAACGCATCTCCAGTAGTATTTCTTTTCATCCAATCTATTAAAAGTTCACGTTTCTCAGTTGGGAGTGCATCTCCCAATGTAAAAGCCTGAAGACTAGTAGAAAGTGCTCTTGGTGTACTCGTATCATGAGTTTCACCTGGATTAACTTCGTTTAACTCTGGCTCATATCGCTCAGGGTTGGTAACACTATCACCAATTTCCTCCAGTGCTTTCTTAAATCCAGTCGGTCCCCCCAGTTGCTTAAGTATGAGGTTCGCCGCAGTATTGTCACTGTATCTAATAGAAGCATCTGAAAGCTCCTTAAGAGTCATCCCCGTATCAACATGCTTTTCTGTAATCGGATTATAATTAACAAGATCCTCACGTGTATAGGTAATTCTTTGATTAAGGTCTTCTATTGATTTCTGTTGTAAAAGTGCTCCTACAGCTAGAGCCTTATGAGTAGATGCATAAGCAAAACGCTCATCTGGATGATAGGTTACTGTTTGGTTTGTACCAGTATCCAACGCAAAGACACCAAGTTTAGCATCAAATTTTTCTTCAAGCTTATCAAAATCATGATTATTGGCAGTTTCTTGTTTTTGGGGTTTAGTTAATTCAGCATGAACGTTATTGTTTGAACAACCTACAAGCGTTGCACATGAAAGAAATAGTACAGGCACAATTTTTCTGAATGTAGAAGTACTAAAAATGTTGCTCAATGATTTCATTAAAATTCAACCTCTTTCTAAAAAATATTTATTGTATTCTCCTGGGATAGCAGCCGGATCTTTAACTCTTGCACCCTATCTTTTGTTCATAATGTAGACCTCCTAATTATTTGATTAGACTCTTATGTACGAATTGAAAAAACAGCCTCATGCAAGAAATTTCGATGGATTACATTTGTAGTCTTACTACATCTGTAGTACAGTATTACATATGTAATCAAGTAAAGTCAATTCTTTATTTTTTTACCAACAAACCACTATAAATATGCTATCTACCTGTTTTTTTAAATTTTAAAATCAAGAGAGGTGGTTTTGAAGGACATGTTTTTAACTCATTTTATAATAGGTCTATTGGTGTCTTCATTTTCCGTTACTGTTATTCTCCTTATACGAAAATGGTTTGGAAGACAATTAACAGCAAAATGGTCCTATCATTTGTGGATGTTTCTTTTTATGGCTTTAGCACTTCCATTCATACCTACTGATTTATATAATTTTAATTCTCTCTTTAGCAGTGGGGATACATATCAGACTAATGCACCCAGCTCCAATATAGAAACAACTGGAACAGATATGATGCAGGGCCTGCACCTAGTACAAGACTTTTCTGTATCGGTCAATCGGCTGAACCTGTCCTTACTTAATATTGGAGTGATGGGTTTATGGATGTCAGGGATGCTTTTATTTACCTTTACTATGGTTCGTGGATTGATCACACTTAGAAGGATAAAGAATGATTCTTCTGCGTATTCCAATCAAGAAGTTCTCGTGCTTTTCGAAGAATGCAAGAAAAGACTACAGATTAAAAAATCAATAAAGATTGTTATTTCGAAAAGAGTCCAATCTCCAATGATATTCGGACTTTTTCAAACATATATCGTCTTACCTTCTCAGCATGAAAACTGGCTTAGCTTGAAAAATTACGAGTATATCTTTCTTCATGAACTGAACCACTATAAAAACAAGGATTTGCTGACAAATTACGTTATATTGTTCTATCAAATCATTTATTGGTTTAATCCCCTTGTCTGGCTTGCTTTTAGAGAAATGAGATTGGATCGGGAAATCGCATGTGATACATCTGTTTTACAGTTACTAGATGTTAATTCATTTAGTGAATATGGAAATACAATAATAAATTTTTTGGATCTTTCAAAACGGTCAAATATGCTACAGTTAGTGACACAATTAAAAGGTTCGAAGCTTCAAATCAAAAAAAGAATTGAACACATTTCTACCTATAAGCATTCCGTAAAAAAATCCATTAGAAAAAGCGTCTTTATTTATGTGTTGGCCAGTTTCATTTTGACAATCCAATTACCTTTCGTTTCCGCATTTGCGACGGAAAACGAACGATACAATTATAATAATGACGGAGTAGTTTATGAGGATTTACATCAATTCTTTAAAGGGTATGAAGGAAGCTTTGTTTTATATGATCATAACGCACAGCAATATCGCATTTATAATGAAGAGAAAAGTACGTTGCGGGTATCACCTGATTCCACATACAAAATCTATAGTGCCTTATTTGCACTAGAATCAAATGTGATATCACCCGAAGAATCCATCCTTTCATGGGATGGGAAGGAGCAACCCTATGAAGCTTGGAATATGGATCAGGATGTCTCATCTGCTTTACAAAAATCTGTAAACTGGTATTTCCAAGAATTAGATCGTAGAACAGGATTTGAAACAATACAATCCAATCTACAAGAGATAAACTATGGAAATTCCGATGTATCTGGGGAATTTGGTGAATTCTGGCTCGAATCCTCATTAAAAATTTCTCCAGTCGAGCAAGTCCAACTGCTGCAAGCCTTTTATTACAATCAATTTGGATATAAGGAAATGAATATCCAAGCTGTGAAGGAAGCACTACTCTTAGAAAAGAATGAAGAAGCTCGCCTATCAGGAAAAACAGGTACAGGAGCAGTGAATGGAAAAAACATCAATGGTTGGTTTATCGGGTATGTAGAGGCGAAGAACAATACTTATTTCTTTGCTACTAATTTACAAAATGAAGATGATGCATCTGGAAGCAAGGCAAGAGAAATTACTTTATCAATTTTAAAAGATTTAGGAATCTTTAAAGAAAATGGAGGGGAGAAATATGGAGAAAAACATTCCTAATATATCAGAATCAGAATGGGAAATCATGAACGTGCTTTGGGATAAAGCCCCTCAAACAGCGAATGACATCATATTTTCCTTACAGGAGAGTACCGATTGGAAACCGAAAACCATACGCACTCTTCTCGATCGATTGGTTCAAAAAGATGTAGTAGGTGTCAATAAAAATCTAAGAGTTTACACATTTTATCCACTCTATACACAGGAAGAGTGCCAGCGTGCCGAGACCGAATCATTTATCAACCGTATCTATGGAGGTACCCTGAAATCCATGCTTGTCCAATTCATTCAGGAAGATACCCTATCTGATGATGATATCAATGAACTACGCTTTATATTAAATAAGAAACCTAAAAAGTAATAATATTAAAAAAGTCGATTTGGACTTTTTCCAAATCGCTTTTTTCCGTTGAAATCGAAATAGGGACATATTTCTCATGTAATTATCCCTTTCTTGCTCAGATTAAAAAAGAGTCGCTTTCTTCTCTGTAAATACTACGCCCGTTAGTCATAAACTAAAAAACAAGTGTAGAGCTACACACGAAAGGAGCCATTAACTATGAAGGATGTATTTATTAAACTAAACTCCCTCTATAAAGAAAGGAATAACTCTGGATTTCTAGCTTTTTCTTAAGATTTCATCTAGATTTTTTTTAATTAGACATCAAAGCTATGGATTTAAGTTGAAAATAAGGATATTTTTGGAGTGTTAGAGAAAAAAAGTCCTTACCTGCCTAACCACTCCTATCCAAAAAGTGGTTACCTAGTAAAAGTATGGTCGCACTGGTGGATGTCCACATGTCTCATGGAGGTCAACCCTCCCATGTCTCACAGAGTCTACGCTCCAAAATTCCTTCGTCCAACCTTTCCATGAGGTGGATGTCAGTGATGCTGCCCGACAGGATCAAAGTCCGTACTTTAATTGTTTTACTGACTAATCCGTGCTTCAAATGTCTAAATAATAATCCTAAATAAAACCTATTGAATATTAACTAATGAACCCTAAGCTGCTTTCAGTAATGGTGCCATATGGGGAATATCTTTCAACATTCTATCTTCACTAAATTCACATTGTTTTGTACCAATCGTAAAAAGAATTCGTATCAGCTTATTACATATCGCTATAAGAGACTGCATTTTCTTTAGAGGATTCGTTTTACGTGTTGTAAAATACTCATGTAAAGCTTTAAAAGCAGTGTTCTTAGCTACCAAAGGCATTGCTACTCGGAAGAGGAGAGCCCTTAGTGTCTTCCTGCCTCTCTTTGTAATCTTCGTTTGTCCTTTGTGCTTTCCAGAGGTATTCTCCTTTAAACTCAACCCAGCTAACTTGATGATTTGTCGAGGATGAGAATAGTAACTTAAATTCCCTACTTCCGAAAAGAAGCCAGCTACAGTGTCCTTGCCGATTCCTGTGATGGCCAACATTTGTTGAACACCTGGTATCCGTTCAAGGAGTCCATCAATATCAGATTCTAGTTCTTCGAACTTTTCATTTATTAACTCATACTTGTCTAGTAAAGTGCGAAGCTCTAATTTAGCCATCCTTGAACCTTCACGAATACCGATAGAGTCTTTGGCTACTCGTTTAAGTTCTTGAATTTTACTGAGTCCAACCGCACGCTTTACAGCTTTTCTGAGGTGAATGAGGATCTCTTGTTCCGAGACTATCTCTAACTCATGTGGTAATACGTTTAATTTTAATAATTGTAATGCTGCTTTTCCTTCCCAATCCTTAAACACTGTAAGGAATTCAGGAAAATATCGATCTAACCAGTTATGAATTTGCCCCTGCACAGCTTGTAAGTCAACAAATAAGAGATCGCGTATTTTCCTTGCCACACGAAGTTCTGCATAAACTCCTTGTGGAATATTCGGTTCGGCATATCTTCCATCTTTGACTAGCTGTGCAATGACTTTAGCGTCCTTTACATCATTTTTGGTTGGAGAATTATCATCTAATTCTTTAGATTTCTTCACATGCATAGGATTTACAACGACAAACTTAATCTCCTCTTCTTTCAGAAAATGAGCGAGGTTGAGCCAATAATGACCTGTCGGCTCCATTCCAATAATCACCTTATCCATGCCGTGTTGTTCCATTAAATATTTTATCCAGCCTAAGAAAAGATCAAAATGTGATTTGGTATTTTCAAAGTGACAAGGTGCACCAAACTCTAGGCCTCTAAAGTCTTGAGCACGAGCTACATGCTTGTACTTCGCAATATCTACACCTACAATTAGTGTTTGAGAAGTAATTTGAGCAATCTTTTCATTTTGGTTATAATTCATATTGAAGGCCTCCTGGTATATATGTTTTGTCCTTTTCGCTGGCCAGCTTCAGGACACTCATATCATACCAAGAGGTTATTTTTTTGTTCAAACCTCATTTTTCTTCATTACAGGAATGCTGCCCAATTCCTCAATAAGAAAAGGCGATCACTTTGTTAAGCAATCGCCCCCGATTGTTGAATATCATTTATGTTGTCTTATCGAAGAATAGCGCCCTATTCTTGAAGAACTTCGCTTAAATCCTATTCAAGATAAGCACTAAGTAGTGCCATTAGATTTTATGTCCAGCCACATTTTTAGTAAATGCTTCGTATTGGTTATAGTTTGTGACTATTTGGATTATAAACCAGTCCTTTTCCCCTTTTCCATAGTTTCGGATCAGGTCGAAATCTCTAAAGATCGCGTACGTTCCAAACTATCTCGCCGCGCTCGTCTTCCCACGTGCTGTGGTGCCGCTTAAATCCTATCTTTTCTAGCACTCGGAAGGAAGCAACATTCCAAGCTCCTACAGTCGACCAAAGCCTGTGGCGCCCGGTAGCAATCGCAGCGTCCAGGATCACGGATGCTGCCTCAGTCGCATAGCCATTACCATGTACTCTTCGGCACAACTCGTATGCAATCTCCGGCTCTTCCAGCGAAGAACGACCAATAATTAATCCGCAGTATCCGATATAATCGCCTTCATCTCGACGACGAATGGTGAGTAAAGCGATACCGCTCTCCAATGCTCGATCACGTAAAATGATGACATCTTCACGGGCAGCACTGAGAGTTGGCATATCCCTGCCCCGTTCGGCAACCAGTTCCCTATACCAGGATGCATCTGATTCCCTCCACATACTCAGTGACAGTCGATCGGTTTCCATCTCAAACTCCATAGGTTCAAAATTAGCTGTCAACGCAAAAACACGCTCCTCGTCTCATCGTTTTTCAATTTCACTTTTCTAAGCTCCGTACATCATTCATGCCTCACATTTTGCATTTTATTTTATACCATTAGGAGTTACATAGTTAATTCATTACAACAATTTTTATTTTTCCTATTGAAACAAAGTAAAATCTCTTATTTAACAATCCTGCCCAATTGCTTAATACCAGTTATTTCAAAACTAAACATTTTACACAATACTTGATAACATTAAATAAGGCGCTATCCTTGTTTTGAATAAGCGCCCGTTTGTTTGTTATGAATTAGGCTAACAGTGAAAGTGTTGGAAATTCATGAATTAAGAAAACTTTTTACGGCAGCTAAGAAGGCTGGTAAACTAGCATCATGCACAAAGTGCCCGGCATCTTCTATCGTCACCAGTTCGCAATTCGGTATAAGCTCAGAAACTTCCTGCAATTTGTTTTGAGGAATATGGCTGGACCCACCGCCTATAATAAGAGTCGGCATGATAATGTCCGAAAGACGCTCCCACCATTCGGGATTGGGTTCATTAAGTTGCCGTAGAATCGAAGGCACAACCAGCCAATCAAACGGTAGGGGATCAGAAGGTTTGGTAGGAACTTCGAACGTCTTATCTGGAACAGGAGGAGGAGTGTCTTCAACAATTAACCTTTCTATTCTTGACGGATATGTTTCCGCGAAAAGATAGGATACTGTTCCTCCCATGGAATGACCAATCAGCGTAAACCGTTCCAAATTCATAGCATTCGCAAAATGAAGCAAGTCATCGGACATCAGTTCAAAAGTGTATTTACTAGTTCTCGCACTGCCACCGTGCCCCCGTTGATCTAAAGCTAAAACTCGGTATTTATCTCCTAATACAGCAGCAACTTGATCCCATGTTTCTGCACTTGTCCCCAGCGCGTGAAGTGCAACAAGTGGTGGGGCAGAAGGTTCTCCACTCTCGCGATATTGAAAAGTGAGTCCATTCAGTTCAATTTGATTCACCCGTGTTTCCATCTCCGATCATCTCCTAGGGTAGGTATCATTATATCAAACCCGATTTATTTAATGTCCGTACCTATATATTCAGCGAATGTGTGAATATTCCTTTTTATACTTTTCTTCCCTTTAGTTAAATATTGTCTGCTCATCTTCAACTATATGGCCCTAAATTAAACTAGACGCATTTCTTATTAGAGAAATGCGCCCGATTGCAGAAGATACACCATATTTATACTAATTCATTAATTTTTTTAGTTCCCTTAAAATAAAGTTTTCTCGGTGTATCCATACGTTCTGCTCAGATTGATTTATAATGGTTTGGTTTTGTTTAATTGCATCATCAAGCTTTACCCATTTAGGTGTATATTCTTGATCAGACTCGTAATCATCTAATTGTTGAGCAACTACCTCACCGGTTAATTCACAGAGATAATAATGTGAAGTCATTTGAAAGACAGCTCCCTTATCATAGTCATCTATATGTCTTTCAATGACAACGCCCATTTTGTCTCCAACTAAACTGTTCAGATAGCCTGTCTCTTCTGCTACCTCACGCATTAGGCCTTCTGCATGACTTTCATTATTTTCGACTCCACCACCGGGAAATTTAAAGTCTCCAATGTTTGAATGAACCATAAGAATTTTATTGTTTTGAATAATTATAGCCCTGACCGCTTCTCTGTAGTTTATCTTAATTTTGTTTTCATCAATATCCGAAATTCCTAACAATTCATTAAAAATTATAATCCCTCCATTCTGAGCTAATTACTTTCAACTACCACCTTTATCTCCTTAATTGATCTACAAATTTTTTTTATGTTTGTTTCCACAAATCCTTTGTTATTCCCTTAAAGAGACGTATTCCTTATTAGAGAAATGCGTTCGTTTGTTGAATATCTTACATTTTCATTTTCCAATCATTATAAACCTCAACATCCGGATCAAATACACTTTCAAACTGATGAGGATTATTTATATCGCCACGGACTTTTTTAACCAAATAATAAGCTGCAATGTGGTGGACAAGTTCACACTCATTCCAAGCCCAAGGGAACATAAAATCAGCAATACCCAAGTTCTTTTCTATTTTCACTTCAATACCAGTCTCTTCAAGAAATTCTCGTTTTAAAGCTGCTGTCAGACTTTCACCGTCTTCTAAACTTCCTCCTGGAAGATCATAACGATTTATGTAAGGTCCTCTCTTCTTATTGATTACTAGTATTTTATTGCCGTCGGTGTAAATGCCGTAAACTCCAAAAGCTCGGTGAATCTTTTTATCAGTAATCATTATTTTCTCCTCGCTATATTCTTAACGTCAAAGGGTGAAAACCGATATTACACAATAGCGCCCGAATGTTGAATAAGATTTTGTATTGTTGACACCTTAATATTAGAGGTGTATGGAATGAAAAAGGTTATTATTTCTTTGTTTATATTCATTTTGCTGAGTGCATGTTCACAAATTCCCAATCCTATAAAAGAATTAAGAAAAGATGACATTTTAAAATACGGGATTTCATATGAGACTGAAAGATTGATTCAATTAGGGATTGAAGGAATAATCATTGATAAAGAAGGAACAATTCACTTTTATGTTCAAAATATAACTCCCCATACCAAATCAGAAATTGAGAAAGGCTTAATTGACATCTTTGGTCAGACATAAACCTGATAAACTAAATTAAAAATTGTTCTGGTACATACTCATAGCTATTCTCCTTCTTGAAGAATAGCCCCCGATTGTGGAAGATTAAACTCTTTCAATCCCTTCTCCAGAAACAACAAAATGAGGGCTTTTTTCTTTTGGGTTAAAGAACCTCCAAAACTCACTATCCTCATCGTCTTCTGAACTGTCTGGAAAGGTTTCTAACTTATAACCATTTGATAAAATGGCCGCGAATCCCCCGAAATCATCTGCTTTAATTTCTTCTACTATTAATTGTTCATTATCGTTAAAAAAAGATTTTATCCGCTCATCAAATCGATTGTTACCTTGAATATCCCATTCAAAATCCTCATCAAGGTCGTCCCACTTCGAGTTTGGAGAATAGAAATCGAGAGAAGCTATAACAATTTTGTTTTCTAATGTAATCCTCCACGAACATTGTATATGTAATGCATATTCTGCTGTTTCTTCTGTTTGGCCACTTCTAATAATTTGAACCATTTCTCCAAATCCCAGCCAAAATAGGTTAGAGGCTCTTCCTGCATACTGTAATTTCAAACCTTTTATTTTACCTAATTCAATTTCAATTGCTGCTCTCATTACTAGTCTCCTTGTTCTAAAACAATGATTATTCCTTTTAAATTGCCCAATTCTTATCTAAAGGGTGTTCACTATCTGCTGCTATCGCCCCCGATTGTTTAATAGTAATACTTATTTGGCAAAGTATTATCTTATCTACGGTTCTTGAAAAAGTTTCCTCTGTTTCATATAATCAACAGCCTTTGTTTTATTCTTTTGTTTCAAAATATGTTCTTCTTCGTTTTTTTCTCTATAGTAGGCATAGAATTTATCTTTAGAAAGGACACCTTCCGATATAGCTTTTTTAACTGCACAATGTGGCTCTTTGGTATGAGTGCAATTAGTAAATTTACACATTCTAGATAAATCTATAATGTCTTCAAATACAAAATCCAATTCATTTTCATTCATTTTTTAAACCTCACTCTATCTAATTAAGTAATGTCTTCTCTTATTCCATAATTCTGCCCGTTTCTTGAATAAAAGCTGTATATCTCCAAATCTACCCGCCAGTTATTTTTTGGGTTTCGCCCAAATCAGATGGAAAACATCGAACCAATGGTGTTCTGCTTTCTGTATTTCAATAGGAGAAAGACTAATTAGTTCCATGATGTTTCGGTTTTGATGACACCCAATCATTCTCACAAACATAGGATCTAAGATCTTCTGTAACTTTGAGAATATAAAATGGGAGCTGATCCCATGCTCCAATAACAATATTTGTCCCGTTGGTTTACACCACTTACTTAGGTTCTCTAATGTTTTTAATGGTTGAGGATAACCACAAAAAGAAAGCGTCGACACAATGGTATCGAACTGATTCTCCGCAAACTCCAATTGATCAATGTCACTTTCAATTATTTCAACTGGAAGATGATACTGATGAGTCGAGCCCTTGCTTTCTCCAGCATTTTAGGACTAAAATCCACCGCTGTAATTTTCCCAATCTCCTCTGGGTTGTAATACGGAAAGTTTCCTCCAGCTCCGACTGCTACTTCAAGTACGGATCCTTTGGCCTCTTTAATTAATTTTTCTCTCCATTTCCTTTGGATTTCTTTTTCTCTTATTCGATCGTAAGTATTGGCTTGTTTATCAAACTTTTTAATCAGCTTATTATTGTTCATGCCTGGCTTCTACCTTCTTAACAATTAAATTTACAGTTTAAAACACAAGAAATCTGCCGTTTATTTTCCTTTTATATCCTTCCTGCGTTTTAAGGTTATTATAGATTCACTTTTATTATCTATAATCAAAAAAATCACACAAAAGATTACGATAACGCATCCCTTGTGTGATTTGATAAATTTACATTTGCGAATTGCCTCGCGGATTGATATGCGATTTCTAATGACATTTCTTCTTGTGCTCCTCTGAACCGAACCCGTTATTTAGCGCTGCCCGCCGTCAGGAACGCATGAATGTTTTTCAAAACCGGATCATTTTTAGAGACATGGACTTTGTTAATTTGAACATCCGACATGCTGCTGGTTTTAATGGTTTCTAAAAAGTGAGATTTATATGTTTCTTTTATAGATCGTTCAGAATCCTGACTGTTCTTTGAATTTTCTTCTGCAGAGCTGTAAATACGCATATGTGAATTTTGACTTTCCATTAAATTCACTCCCTTTCTTCTATTGTATAACCAAACCACTATTTAAGTAAACACTCAGGGGCGGCAGTTACGGGATCAGAAGGGTTGTATGACAAATGTTTTTTCCATATTCAAAAATGCTGGTAACGACTTCTTTATCGTAGTCTGTAAATGTGTGCTCTCTGCTTTCTATGAGCACAATAACCTTTTTCCCAAACTCTTCTCTGACGGCCATTAACATATTGGTGTCTCCAGATACCTTATTCTTTATCAAAATTTGTTTGTCAGACGCTGTTTCAAGAACCAGCCTCTCCATTAAATTTGTGTAATATGGATTTGAAAAGGGTGAAGTACCCGCTTGATATTCCCAAACTTGCGCCTGAATATTGATGACTAATTCACTTTGAAAAAATTCTTCGTATTTTGCTAAGATTTCTTGAATGGTCTTTTCATAAGGTACTGCGGGATAGGAGGACACTCTACCGATGAAGTAGGTATTCAGCTTCAGAACAGACGAAATAAAATGAAATTGGTTTAATTGTTTTTCTTGCTGTTTAGCAATTTCTGCAAACTCGACTTCAAATTGCATCACTTTAATTCTCTTTAAAGGGGTGGCAATGACGATCATAGCAACGAAAATCCCTAAAAGCACAACTACGATGAATCTCAGAATGGCTAATATGAACGGTGAGAAGATTCTGCCCATAAGATCGTTTCCATCTTTTACAGCCTGTAAAGATTGATGATGGAAATATCCTTTTACTCCGTATATAACTGCCAGTATAAAGAAAATCAAGATGATGCTGTAATAAATCTTGTCTTTATTTTCTTGCAGAAACTTTATTAGCTTTTTCCACATCCATCCGTTTCTCCTTCTTTTTCTCAAAATATGGTTAGATTTAGAGTTCTACAAAATGTAGATAACTCCTTTATTCAACTGCTCTCTTCCAATAAAAAAGGCTGTGTTCGCATAGATTGTTGGTTTCAATTATGAATGTTGTCCGTTCCTTGCAGCGAGAGGAACTTGCTTTCCGCGGGGAGCATGGGAGCCTCCTCGGCTTTGCCTGTGGGGTCTCCCATTTTGCTCTATTTCCCGCAGGAGTCAAGTTCCTTCCGCTGCAATCCACTTATAGCCGTTTAATATATCTAGTCTAATAACAACAAAGTTTACAAAAGAGCTAAAAAAACACACCATCTTTCATGGCATGCTGATTGAAACGTCTCTCTTCATTTTAAATCTTCTGCTCCCCATTCACACCATTAATCGAATACCCCACTGAAATTTCCGCGTTCAATGATTGTGAGACCGAACAATATTTGTCCTTCGAAAGCTGAATCGCTCTGATTACTTTGTCTTCCGGCAGCTCTCCTTCTAAAGCATAATGAATGTGGATCGCCGTGAAGCGTTTTGGATGATCTTCAGCTCGTGTTCCGCTTACTTCCATGTGAAAAGACGAAGGACTGAGCCTCATTTTTTGCAGGATGGATATGATATCAATGCCTGTGCAGCCGGCAATGGCATTTAAAAGCAGCTCCGTCGGTCTTGCGCCTGTATTTTCTCCGCCAAAGTCTTCTGCAGCATCTATTTTCACTTCATGGCCTGATGGCGTTGTGCCTGAGAAACTCATTTTTCCGTTCCATTTGATTGATGTGTTCACTATTCCCAGCCCCTTTTGACTTGATATGGTTAGCTATTCCCTGATTTGTCCATTTCCATATATAAAGTGTTTGCTTGAAGTGAGAGCAGGCAGCCCCATCGGTCCCCTTGCATGCAATTTTTGCGTGCTGATGCCGATCTCTGCTCCATATCCGAACTCAAAGCCATCTGTAAACCGGGTTGACGCATTATGATAAACAGCTGCTGCGTCTACCCTTGTTTGAAACTGAGCTGCGTTTGCAGCGTCTTTCGTAATGATGGCCTCAGAATGTTTCGTTCCGTATTGATTGATATGCTGAATGGCTTCTTCTACATTCTTTACTGCTTTGATGCTTACGCTAAGCGCCAAGTATTCCGTGCTCCAGTCTTCTTCAGCAGCTGGTTTTGCTATTGGAAAAATAGATCGTATTTGCTCATCTCCAAAAATTTCAACAGAGTGCTCATGAAGCTGCTTCAATAGATTTTCTCCATTGGTTTGAAGCCAGTTTTCATGGATTAAAATCGTTTCGATCGCATTGCACACAGATGGACGCTGTGTTTTGCCATTCAGAACAATTCGTTCAGCCATGAGCGGATCTGCTGATTCATCAATGTAAATATGACAGTTGCCAGCGCCTGTTTCAAGGACCGGAACCGTTGATTCTCTAACGACTGTATCGATTAATTTTTTTCCGCCGCGGGGGATTAATACATCCAGGTATTCATTAAGAGTGAAAAGCTCTTTCGCTGTTTCGCGGCTGGTGTCTTCGATTAACTGAACAGCATCCTGCGGAATGCCGGTTTGTTTGAGAGCGCGATGGATGACAGCTACCAGCGCTTTATTTGAATGGATGGAGGATGAACTCCCTCTTAAAATGACGGCATTTCCTGTTTTTAATGATAGAGTTGCGGCATCAATGGTGACGTTTGGCCTCGCTTCGTAAATCATGCCGATCACCCCAAGCGGAACACGCTTTTTCTGGATGTGAAGTCCGTTTTCCTTTTCGATTGTTTCAAGGATCTCTCCAATTGGGTCTTGGAGTTCGATCAAGAGACGGATGGCGTGTGCCATGTCTTCAATGCGCTTTTTATTCAGCAGCATGCGGTCCAGGATAGAGTCAGATACGCCATTTGCTTTTCCAAACTGGAGATCCTTTTGATTTTCGACGATGAGATAGTCTTGCTCGTTTTCTAATTGCTGGGCAATTTTTTCTAATGCGGTGTTTTTCTCTTCCGTCGTTTTTTCGATTAATTGATAGCTGACAGCTTTGGCTGCCTTGCCTTTTCTTAGTACTTCACTCATGTTTTTTCCCCCTCTGTTTCAGGCTTTGACCCAGCGGTCGCGGTGAATTACTTCTATAGAGATATTTTCGTCTGTTAATTCGTGGCTTCTTTTCCCCATTATTTGTTTCAGGCTTTCTGACGAAAATAGCACTTCTCCTTTTCCAAGCAGACCGTTTGTTCCGAAAACTTCTACGACGTCACCTGCTTCAAATGTTCCGGTAATGTCGTAAATGCCCGCAGGCAAAAGACTTCTGCCGTTTGCGGTCAATGCAATCTCGGCTCCTTGATCCACATAGATTGTTCCTCTGACGAGTGAGTGCAGAGCAATCCATTGCTTGCTGCTGTTTATGAAGGAACGGCTGTCTCCGCCTATGTAAGTTCCATCGCCTTTTCCTTCAAGAATGTCAATGAATTTTCCTGCTCCCATTCCTACTCCGATAAAAATGTTCACGCCTAAAGTCAGCGCCGTTTTTGAAGCAATCAGCTTTGATTTCATGCCGCCTGTTCCAACGAGTGATCCGGCACCTTCCGCTCCCTGCATCATTTCATCTGTGATTTCCTGAAGCTGATCGTATTTTTTGGCTTGGGGATTCTCACGAGGATTGGAGTCATATAATCCGTTAATGTCCGTTAAAATAATCAGCTGATCTGCTTGGACAAGACCGCTGACAAGAGCGGATAACATGTCATTGTCTCCAAACGTTAATTCTTCTACTGAGACAGTGTCGTTTTCATTGATGATCGGCAGAATGCCTCGGTCCAGAAGCTCGCGAATGGTGGCATAGGCATTTTTATAGCGGTCCTTTTTTGAAAAATCGTTGCGGGTGAGCAGAATTTGCGCAGGGATGATGCCATAACTGCCAAGCTGCTCCATGTATGATTGAATCAGGAGACTTTGTCCAACCGCAGCCGCTGCCTGCTTTCCTTTTAAGGTGACCGGTCTTGCCGGATAGCCCAGTTTTCTGAAGCCTGCAGCTACTGCTCCCGATGAGACGAGCAGCACTTCATGGTCTTCTTTTCTTAAGGCAGCGATTGCCGCAATATGATCGGTAAACTTCTCCTGATCAATTTCTCCTTTGCGGTTTGTTAAGGAGCTGCTGCCGATTTTGACGACAATACGTTTTTTCATGGAAAGGACCTCCTAATTTGACTTGCTTCCTGTATTTTCTTATTTGCAAAAACTCGCTTTTTTCCAGACGATTTTGAGGATAAAACAGCCATCCTTTAACCAAACCATTTAAACCGATAAACACAAAAAAGCCCTTCTCGTCCTTATAGAAAGGACGAAAAGGGCTTGGCTTTTCCGTGGTACCACCTTAGTTGGATGCACGCAGCATCCCGCTTTGCCTGATAACGCCAGGTTGATGGCGCCTATGTTTTTGGCATAGGACTCTGAGGGCAGGTTCTGCGGCTTTGCTGCGGCAGGGTCTTCCAGCTGATAAACCCCGCTCTCTGTCACATAAAGACCCGCATACTAGTCCCTCTTCAACGTTCATTGATTTTTATATATTATGCGGAGAAAATGTCTTTATGTCAAGAACTTCCTCTGTTATTTTTTCCACTCAAAACCGTGCGAAACGCAGCCGATGCTGAGAATTAAGACCAGAACATACAGCGTGTTGTTCAGCCATTTTGGCATGATGCATCATCCTTTATTTTATTTTTGCTTCTTCGTAATACTTTGCAAGCTCAATGATCATGGCACCCATTCTCTCAAGATCAGGTGCAAGCGGATTTTGTACGCCTTCTTCCGTTAAAGCTTCTGCCGTAATTTTTCCAACTGCAACGGGGAGTACATTAGTATTAAATGCATGAAGAATTTCCTGCAGACAATCATTTTTTTTCACATAGGTAAAAAATTCGCGCACCTGTATCGCCGCTGTAAAACAAACAGCATCTACTTGACGGCTCTGCATTTCATCACACAACAGACTGACTGCCTCCTCGTCAGGAGATATATGCTGATAAGGCAGAACCTGCAGAACAGAGGCTCCTTTATCTTCAAGAAAGCTGATCAATGCTGGTGCTGTTTCACCGTGCAGCTGAACCATTACCTTTTTTCCATGAAAGTCTTCGTTTGCCAGAGCACGCACGAGACCTCTAGTTGTCCCGTCATCATCTTTTGCAGTGGGTGCTAAATCAAGTTTTTTCAGAGAAGCAAACGTTTTGTAACCTCTGGATGCGATTTTCGCCTGATGAATTCTTTTCAAATAAGCTTCTTCTTCCCCAAGTTTCCGGGCAAGATTTAAAAGCGTTTCCGTTCCTATACCCGTTGTAAAGATAACCCAATCTGCACCCTCTTGAATAAATTTTCTGAGATCGGGTTCAACCTGTTCCTCTGCCAAGAAGACGGTTCCTTGCAGAGAACGCACTAACGGAATTCCGCCCTGCTTTTCAATTAACGTGCTGATTTCATCTGTTTTGCGGGAGCCTGCGATGACAATCCGTTTTCCTTCTAAACCTTTTCCCATGTTCTATCCCCATTTCCACTGACTATATTAAAGAAAAGCCCAATTCCGATTTTTCTTATAACTAAAGGTATCATTCTACAATCAATGTATCAATCTTATCTTATTAACCTCTCAATGTGTTTTTTTTCACAAAGTGTTCAAACTTTATGTAATCGCTTTCACAATCTTGTAGTATAATAGGAATATACTCACAGAAATCCAATTTTACAGACTAATTAACTTTAAATATAACAACATGTGAAAGGAGAAATCATCATGATCTTAAAAGCATTGAGACGAAACAAATTAGTAACGGTGAACTACTACATCGACGGTGCGATTCAAACATTAAAGGGCCGCGTCCATAACCTGGACCTGAGCGATCAGACGCTTTCTCTTGAAGACGAGAACAAGAATATTTTCTCGATCAGGCTTGCGGGGATTAAAGAGATTTATTGACACAGGAAAGAGCATCATGCGTAATGATGCTCTTTTTAATTTCCGTATAAACCGCCTAATTCTTTCAAAACAGTTTTTCTCTCAACTATTCTCTAAAACTCTGCAGAACCGTTCCCTTTCCATTCTCCACCGTCACTTCCGCGTAAGCCCCGTTAATCAACGTGATTTGCGGAGGCTGATGACCGCAATCGATGTCATAAATGACCGGAATGTTCAGTTCCTCAGTCAAATCTTTGTATACATCCAATACTGTATACTGATCGACTGGATGATTTGCCGCACTTCTTCCGAACAAAATGCCTGAGCAGTTTTCAAACCATCCTGAAAGTTTCATCTGGACAAGTGATCTGCGCAAATCGACTGTTGAAAGTTCGCAGTTCTCGAAGTACCAGAGAATGGGTTCGTTCGGGATATGCCGTTCTCTGAACGATTTGACATCTCCAAACGGTGTTCCGGCCAGTTGTTTGATCGCATCGATGCATCCTCCGAGCAGCCTGCCTTCGGCTTTTTCTGACCGGCCAGACACTGTCTTCCATTCTGTAACCTGAGTTAAATGAAAAATGTGCGGTGTCGGGTTGTTGTGCTGCCACTCTTTTTGGTAATGGCTTGAGGAGGACTGAAGAATGGATTCCCCGCAATTTGTCTTAAGAACGTTCTCCCACATGGCTGTAGTTGGATCAGATTTCTCGCCTCTTAAATCTACAAGATTCGTTCCATGAGCCGTCGCCATTCCTGTCTTTAATGTAAGTGCAAACAACAGCAGACTGATATCTGAGTATCCAAGCACCCATTTCTGTTTGATTGATTCATAGTCAATATGTTCAATCATTTCAATCAAAAGCTCGCCGCCCCATGGAGGGATGATTAGATCGATTTCATCGTCCTGCATCATTCGGTTAAATTCTTCAGCCCTTGTTTTGGCAGGAGCTGATTTAGCTTTTTCCTGCGTCCAGGCTGTTTCTCCGCAGATTACTTTATAGCCTTTCGATTCCATGCGGCTGCAGGCTTGGGTAAGAATATCGTGCAGTTCAGATGGTACTCCCGATGATGGTGCGGTTACTCCGATTGTTGCATCATTTTTTAAGATAGGATAGGTAATCATAGATTTCCTCCTGAACGTTTTAGGTGATTTTATCTGAGAAAAGAGAATCCTTCAAGATTTTTTTGATCATACTTTACAATTTCATAATTTACTGTCCGATCGATCTGATTTACTGTCCGATTCAGCAAAATTACTTTCTAAAATGAATCATTTACTAGCTATTTTCCATCCCGCTCCCAACCTCGCGGACCTGCTCTCTAAACTCCTTCGGTGAAATCCCTTCTATTTCACGAAACACACGCGCAAATTGTTTAGGGTTTTTGTAGCCGACCTTTTCGCTGATTTCAAATACTTTCAGATCTGATTCACGGAGCCATTTTTTGCTGTTATGAATGCGGACCTGTTTCAGGTAATCAACAAAGTTTTGACCTGTGCTTTCTTTAAAAATATGGCTGAAATAAGAGTAATTCAAAGAAATGTGATTGGATACGACAGCCAGGTTTAAATCTTTATAATAGTTTTCCTGTATAAACTGCATGGCCTGATCCAGGTGGTTTTGCTCAGAAGAGATGGATTTTGTTTGTTTCATATATTCGTGCAGCCTCATGAGCAAATTCTGCGTTTCGTGCAGGTAGTGATAAAAATCACGGAAGCTGTAAAGACAGCCTGTTTTTGACATGCGTTTAAACGTTTCCGCAGATTCCTCTCCAAATCTTGCAAAGAAACTGTCAAAAATCAGCCTGTTCATTTCTTTGTTGACCGCTTCAAGGTAGCTGATTGAAAAAGTGGTGATTTTTTCATAATCTAATATTTTCAATAGGAGAGATTTGATTTCCTGCTCCCGAACAGTGCCAAGCATGTTCTTTATTTTTTTGATTTCCTCAATCGGAGGCAGCACATTTTCTTCTCTGTATTGAATATCCTTATAATCAATCAGCTGGTTTCTTGGATAGAGAAATCCATATTTCACCGCTTCAGCCGCTTCCAGGTATGAGGCCTTTAAGTGCCTGAAGCCGGTTTTCCCCTCACTGAACCCGATTGACACCGAGCCTAGCTGTTCTTTTAAAAATGGGAAGATGTTTTTGTCTTCTGAAAGAATAACGGCCCGCTCTTTTTGATCCAAAAAGCAATAAGACTTCATACCGCTTTTTTCTAGATGTTTTTTAACGGATTCGATTCCATTTTTACTGTCAATCACTCCCGTATAGTAGCTTTCAGAAGAAAGATCGAGCTGGATTTTGCTGCATATGTCTTTTATTTGTTCTTCCGTAATCAGCGGATTCAGCAGGATGTATTGCAGCTGGCTGCTTTGCACCTCTTCCAGTTCACGCTGTGTAATCGTCTCTGTTTTCTTAAAATCATCGAGTGTGCTGCGGATCGTTTGATAAAGCTCCTCTCGATTTACAGGCTTCAGCAAATAATCTTTTACCCTGCATTTGATGGCAGCTTTCGTATATTCAAAATCATCATAACCGCTCAAAATGATGAGAACGGGGATCTGATCCTTTTCCTGAAGAGATTGAATCAGCTCCACGCCATTCATACGCGGCATTTTGATATCCGTTACTAAAATATCAATCTTTTCATTATTTAATCGTTCAGATGCTTCCAATCCGTCTCCTGCAAGCATAGTTTCAATTTCACCTGAAAACTCCCGCTCGATCATGGCCTGAATTCCGCGCCTGATATTGCTTTCATCGTCAGCGATTAAGAGCTTGTACAACTTGCTTCTCCTCCTTTGCAATGAAACTTGGCACGTGAAAGGCCACTTTCGTGTATTCGCCTTCTTTGCTTTGTACCTCAAGTCCGTATTCTTCTCCATAAAGGAGCTGCATTCTCTCGTTCACATTAACTAATCCGATTCCCATTCCTCTATTCGATTCGGCATCCAAACCTGCTCTGATTTTTTCATTGAGGTTTTTAACGTCTTCAGAGGACATGCCGGTGCCATTGTCGAAAATTTCAATCACAATATCCGTTTCATTCCGGTACGCATGAAGCCTGATCTCTCCCTGCTTTTCATAGAGAACAGGGGTCAGCCCATGCTTTACCGCATTTTCAACAATCGGCTGCAGCGACATTTTCAGCACTTCGGTCGCCATCAGCTCATCCGGAACATCAATCATAAGCGTCAAACGGCCATCAAGACGCAAATTCATAATATCCACATAGTTTTTTATATGCGATAGCTCTTCCTGCAAAAGAACAAAGTCATTTTTCCATCTTAGATTGTATCTCATCATCGAACCAAGGGAAGTGACAGCATCCGACGTTTCGTAATCTCCCTTGATTTCAGCCATCATTTTGATATTTTCAAGGGTGTTAAAAAGAAAATGAGAATCGATTTGCGTTTTTAAGGCTCTGAGCTCAGCTTCTTTTGTCACGGCGTTTTTGTTGACTGCATCTGCAATTAATCGGTTAATTTTAGACAGCATGCTTTTAAAATGATAGGCAAGCTGACCGATTTCACTGTAGCCGTTTACGTCAACTTTCACACCAAAATCTCCGCTTTCCGCCTCTTTCATCGTATTCATCAGCTTATACATTTCTTTCAGCAGATAAGAGATGATCCGATATGTGAGATAAGAAAGGATCAGCACAAGAAAAATAATGCCGCCAAGCACAAGGTTCCTCGTACTCTCAGTCTCAGCAAAAATCGTTTCCAGAGAAACAATGTTCAGCATATAAGAATCAATGCCTTCCAAATAGATCGCCCCGACTAAAATCGGGGTTTCATTGTTCATATACTGAAAGGAAAAAGTCCCTTTTTTCTTCTTGTTCTCAAATTGTTTGGTCAGGCTTTTCATATCAATCTGATTGTTTTTGAGAAAGCTGTTTTCCGGGTTGATGATGTAATTATTGTTTTTGTCGACAACCACCATTGAAGAATCAACCGAATCAACAGTACTGAACATTTTCGGGAAAAAGTTTTTCTGCAGCATGCTGATTTCAATGATGCCCAGGTGTTCATCCTTAGGATAATCAAGCTCCCTCAGCACGGAAATTTTAGCGTTTGCACGGTACGGATAGCGTCCCAAAATATCATAATCCTGCTGTTCAAACCACCAGAACTCCATGCCGTTTCGGGCAATCGTCTCCTGTTTCCATGGCTTGTCTTTGATCCTGTCCTCGCTGAAGAGAATGGGCCACATTTCATTCACGTAAGGATTATTCGTATAAAGATGAATGTTTTCGATCGTCGGGTTATTCACTTGAAGACGTGAGACATTTGAGAACGCATTCATTTTAAAATTCAGCAAATCATTCACATTCGTTTCATCTCTAGTTTTGACAAAATCGATAAACTCGTTGTCAGATACAACCATCTGTGCGGTTCGCCGCATGGATTCAATGTTATTTTCAATATGAACCTTCTCAATTTCAAGCAAGTATTCATTTTTATTGGTAATATCCTTGATGGCACTGTCATCGACTTGCCTTGTATAAATGAGCGTGAAGGTGATGACGGGAATCATAATTATGAAAATATATAAAGCTATGAATTTTTTTTGCAAAGAGAGTCTGAGGAAATACTCATATATAGAGGTTTTAATTTTATTATATGAAAACATGTACGCACCTGCTGTCTGTATGTAGTCATTTCAGTATAAACCATACATCTTTACTGTGGCAGGTCCAATATAGGGAAAAAGGCTGCCGGAAGCAGCCCTTTTCTTAATTATTATTCTCCAGCACTTAGCTTTTTCTTATTTTCTTTGTACATTTTCTCTTGGTATTTCTGCACTTTTTCATAGCCAAGGTCTTCGCGTTTTTCTAAGAATCCCTTCATAATCTTGTCAAATTCCTTATCGGATTTGGCAAGCAGGAGTTTAGGAAGCGTTTTTCCCCATTCCTGGCTGATTTTCGTGCTTGAAATCGCTTCAGAAGATGTGCCTGTTGGATTCAAGCCATCAAATTCTGCAAAGCTCTTTGTTTTTCCTTTTGTCCAATCTTCCATTTGCTTAAACGGTTCAGCCGTAGGCGGGTTCCATGGAAGACTCATGTTTGTATCCATCAGCATCCAGTGCTTGTATGATGCTCCGTATTGCTGATCAAAGGCTGTGCGGTCTGAGCTTAGAAGCTTTAACACTTCAGGTTTAAATTCAGGTTTTCCGTCTTTTTCTTCATACGTTACGCCTTTTTCTCCAAAGAAGAAATCTTTTTGTCCTTCTTCACTGATCAAGTAGCTTAAGAATGCAATCGCACGCTCTTTATCTTTTACATCTTTAGAAATCAATGTTACTGTCCATCCAGAAATACTGTCTCCTGCAAGTGTTGGCTGATCTCCAGCAGAGTTCGCAGGACCATCAACAGCAATGTATACGGAATTTGGATCTTTTGCAAAAAGAGCCTGCTGCTGTGCAGCCATGTCACTGCGCTGATACAGCATCGCGAAATAACGGCCCTGTGCAATTTTTTCTTCCATTTGCGGACGTTTGTCTACGAAAATATCTTTTGCCAGAAGTCCTTCTTCATTTGCTTCTCTGAACGTTTTAAGCCATTTTACGTATTCAGGATCTTCTGTACGGTCATACAGCTTTCCGTCTTTCTCCATTGGAATCGCAAGGAAGTTTTGAAGATATCCTTCAAGTGATCCGTTTCCAACGTCGGTAAACTCATTAAATCCGATTGGAATCAATGGAGCGCCATTTACTTCAGGGAATTTTTCCTGAGCTGCTTTAAGAGTGGAAACAAATCCTTCAGGCGTGCTCATATCCGGGCTTCCTAATGCTTCATACATATCTTTTCTTACTAAAAATGTTTGATTAGAAGGCTTTAAATCTTTGTATTTTTCAAAGTCTTTAGGTGAAGAGGAAGCATTTGGATAACCATACACATTTCCATTTTCCTGCTTATACCATTCAAGCTTTGCATTGTCCGCCACTTTAAAGAAGTATGGATCATATTCTTCTGCCAGCTCATTTAATGGAAGAACAAGCTCGCCTTCTTGCATTTTCTTTACAGCATCTTCCCACCAGCCAAGCGTGATAAAGTCAGGAAGCTTGCCTGATGCGATCATTGTATTCATTTTTTCTGCTTCATTTCCCGCTGGAGAAATGTAGTTGATTGAAACACCTGTTTTATCTGTTACATATTTAGATACAGCGTCTTCACCCCATTTAGAAGCGAACCACGAAAAGTTCATGTACCAGTCAAACGTGATTGGAGAAGTATCTGCTTTCCATGCAGGCTCATCTGCTGAAACAGGCTTCTTGTTTTCTTTCTCGTCTGAGGAAGCGGTTTCATTGTTGCATGCAGCGAGCATGGAAATAAGGAGGATCGAAATCAGGAAAATCGAAAAGCTTTTTAACTTTTTCATAGTAAACCCCTCTCTAGTACTTGATTATAATAGACTTTCTTTCTCTATGCATCAGCCTTTTACAGAACCGATTAACATACCTTTGACAAAATACTTTTGCAGGAATGGATAGACAAGCACAATTGGCAGCGTTGTAATAACCATTGTTGCGAGTTTGATAGACTGGGATGTGACGGTTTTCGTCGTAATGCTTCCCGGTGCGTTCATCATCATCTGATTGGAGCTGGATTCTGCGACTACTTTATAAAGATAAGTCTGAATCGGCTGCAGATCTGGATTGTTGACGAAAATAACCCCTGCAAAGTAGTCATTCCACTGATACACTCCCTGAAATAATGCGATTGTCGCAATAACAGGCATCGATAAAGGAACAATAATCTTAATGAAAATAGCGAAATCATTTGCTCCATCAATCTTTGCTGCCTCTTCAAGCGCTGGCGGCAGCTCCCGGAAAAAGGAGACAAAGATAATCAGATGGAAAAAGTTAAACATTGTTGGAATGATATACACAAGAAAGTTATCAAACAAGCCAAGGTCTCTGATTAAGAGGAAGTAAGGAATCAATCCTCCGCTGAAAAACATCGTCACGATTCCGATCATCATGTACAGCTTTCTGCCATATAAATCTCTGCGTGAAATCGCATAAGCGACCATTGCCGTGAAAAAGACATGAGTAATCGTTCCAATGACGGTTTTGGCAATCGTTACTCCAAAGGAAGTCAAAATACCTGAATTCGCGAATACCGCTTCATAGTTTTGCAGGGTAAACTCGCGCGGCCAGAAGTAGATTCCGCCATTCATGGCATCGGCACCTTCATTTAAGGAGTTGACGATCACATACCAAATGGGATAAAGCGTAATCGCACAGATGATAAACATGACGACAACATTGATATTGTCAAAAATGTATTCACTTTTCGTTCTGCGATTGAGTTTGAACAGTTTCAGCACGTTTCCTTCGCCTCCTTAAAATAAAGATGTTCCATCTAATTTTTTCGTGATTTTATTTGCAGTATACAGCAGGATAAAGGCAATAATCGCTTTTAACAAACCAACTGCAGTTGCATAAGAGTATCTAGCATTCTGCACACCCATTTGATAGACATAAATATCGATCACGTTGCTAGCGCTTTCATTTAAAGCATTACGCAGCACAAGAATTTGATCAAAGTTAGAATTCAGTACACCGCTGACTGCAAGAATGAATAAAATCGTGATCGTTGGACGAATGGAAGGCAGTGTTACGTGCCACATTTTCTGAAAGCGATTCGCTCCGTCAATCGTTGATGATTCGTAAAGTTCTGTTGATACTCCGGCAATCGCTGCGAGATAAATAATCGCGGACCAGCCGATTTCTTTCCAAATATCTGAAATAATCACAATTCCCCAGAAATACTGCGGTTCAGCAAGAAAGCTGATGCGTTTATCAATCACGCCAAGATTTAATAAAATTTCATTTATAATGCCAATATCTGAAAGCCATGTTGTCAGGATTCCTCCTAAAACAACCCAAGAAAGAAAATGAGGCAAATACGTAATCGTCTGCACCGTCTTTTTGAACTTCAGAGATGTCAGTTCATTCAGCAAAAGAGCAAAAATAATCGGCAGCGGAAACCCGATGATGAGCTTGATCAAGCTGATCCCAAGCGTATTTTTGAGAACCGTGATAAAATTCTCATCCTGCAGAAATTCCTTGAACTGCATCAAGCCGACCCAAGGCGCCTCCCTGATCGTGCTGATAATACTGAATTCCTTAAACGCAATAATCAGCCCGTACATCGGCACATAGTTAAAAATAAACATCCAAACCATACCAAGCAGCGCCATGATCTGCAAATACTTCTGAGAATTCATTCTTCTCAAATTGCGCTGCATTTTCTCTTTGCGTGTACTGGCCGCGATCACTTTCTCCTGCGCCTGTACAATCTTCGCTTCCATTTCTTCACCACCCCAATTTCATGATGTTCTCTATCTGTCTTCATTGTAAGAAAACATGACCCTGAAGATAAGTTAGGAAATTTCATTTATGGTATCAGAATTTTGGATTTGGATTGAGGAGGGGGATTTAATCTAATAAAGATCACTTATTTAGAGGGTCCAAAGATGAGAAGCAGCAAGTTAAGCGATGGAAGCATCGGGAATCAAATAAATAAGGGAAAACAGTCTCTCCTGACCGTTTTCCCTTATCAGAACTGATGTATTTGTGTTTCAGCCGGGGTAACGGAAGAAATTCTTGCGGTCTCCTTTTTATCGGCAGCCTCAATAATGAATTCAGTTGCCCAATGTTCGCTTGAAAAATGATCGGCAAAGACAGCAAACCATTTAAACTTCCCTTCACCATCCAGAAAACAATTCAACAGAAAATCGGCAGCTTCATCTGACCTATCACCTTTGAATATCGTCATATTCACATCAGCTTCCACTTTAAAAGCTCCTAATTCTTTCAACTCATTGATTACTTGCCTTTCATCATTCCAGCAATGAATTTCAATCAGCCTGGATTGTTTTAGATAATGTGCAGCTAATGGAGGCCAATAATTATAATCTTCCGGCATAGGAAAAGTTGGATCGCTTTCTATATTTGAAGCAGCGGGTATGTGAATGTGCAGGTTCATTTTTCTTCCTCCCTCTTATCTATTTTTTAAAAAAATTAAAGCACCTGTTAGCTAGGCACAGTTTATAACGGTAGGTTCATGGTATAATTATGATAGAAAACCGCTTACAAAAACAACAAACTTGAAGATTAAATCTCTTAAGGGGCAGATGAAAGTTGACAATTGATAGTAAAGAATTAACTATTTTCAATCACATTGGAAATAAGATCATAACAGAAGATAGAGAAATTAAGATAATTGCCAGATTAGAAGAACCGTTAATTGTCATTTTAGGAAATGTTTTGAGTGACGAAGAATGCGACGAACTGATCAGTTTGTCAAAAGACAAATTGCATCGTTCTAAAATTGGAGTTACGCACGAAATAAATCAGATAAGAACAAGCAGCAGCATGTTTTTTCAAGAAAATGAAAATGACACCATTTCCAAAATTGAAAAAAGACTATCAGCTATAATGAACATACCCATTGAACATGGGGATGGTATTCAAATTCTTAAATATAGCCCTGGTCAAGAGTATAAACCTCATTTTGATTTTTTCACATCTTCAAGTAAAGTCATAAAAAATAATAGAATCAGCACACTGGTCATGTACTTAAATGATGTAGAGGATGGAGGAGAAACGTTTTTTCCTAAATTGAATTTTTCTGTATCTCCACAAAAAGGGATGGCGGTGTATTTCGAATATTTCTATAACGATCAAAACGTAAATGAACTGACTTTACATGGCGGAGCACCTGTTACAGCCGGAGAAAAATGGGTTGCAACACAATGGATGAGAAGGCAAAAACAGTCTGAATTTTGACGGATGTTACATGTTAAAAACGATAGATTAGAAGATTTAATAATGTCATTAACCCTATTCGAGAATATTTCTTTCAACAAAAAACCACATCAGCCGTTAAATGATGTGGTTTTTCTATTAAACTTTTTTGCACCATGGAACCGTACCGCCTAACGAAAAAGCAGATTTTATCAAACTCCCGAATAAGCTGAAAATCCTCCATCCACTGGAATCACCGTTCCCGTCACAAACCTGGAAGCTTCATTGCTCACAAGCCAGAGCAGGGTGCCATTTAAATCCTCAGGATCTCCAAATCTCTCAAGCGGTGTCTGGTTAAGAATTTTTTTCGCCCGATCGGTGTAGCTGCCGTCACTGTTCGTTAGTAAGTTTCGATTTTGCTCTGTTAAGAAAAAGCCTGGTGCAATAGCATTTACTCTTATACCTGCTTTCGACATATGGACAGCCAGCCATTGAGTAAAGTTGCTGACCGCCGCTTTTGCCCCGCTGTATGCAGGGATTTTGGTAAGTGGGGTGTAAGCGTTCATTGAAGAGACATTAATGATGACGTCTCCTTCGCCCATCACTCTGCCAAAAACTTGAGTGGTCTGAAGGGTTCCGAGAAAGTTCAAATCAAAGACTGACCGCACTCCTTCTGAATCCAAATCAAAAAACGTATTGATTTCAGAGTTGTTCAAGTCCTCATTAAAGTAGTATTCTTTATCCGTATTCCCTTTTGGATGATTGCCGCCTGCTCCATTAATAAGAATACTGCATGGACCAAGTTTTTCATTCACTTCTGCTTTTGCCCTCTCAAGGCTTGTTTTATCAAGCACATCAGCAGATATGGCTATGGCCTTCCCGCCTTCTGCACGGATTTCTTCAGCCACTCGTTCTACAGATTCCTGCCGCCTGCTGATGACAGCGACTTTTGCTCCGCATGCAGCAAGTGCTTTGGCAAATTGGCTGCACAGAACACCGCTTCCGCCAGTAACGACAGCAACTTTTCCGTCTAAATTAATTTGAAAAGGAATCTTCATATTTATTCCCCTTTTCCGCTTGTCTGTCTTTTTCTTTTGTTGCCGCTTCCCACAAGCCATTTAGATAGGTAGCACCCAAAGCACGGTCATACAAACCATAACCTGGTTTCCCCGTTTCTCCCCAGATCATTCTGCCATGATCCGGTCTGGCCGGTCCTGAAAAATCCACTTCTCTTAAGGCGCGGACAATTTCGTACATATCCAATGATCCATCCGTTGAAAGATGGGCAGATTCCTGAAACGATTTATCCCCGGTCCATTTTATATTTCTTAAATGAACGAAATTGATTTTCTCTTTCCTGCCAAAATAACGGACAAATTCAGGGAAATCATGCTCGGGATTTGCCCCAAGCGAACCGCTGCATAAACAAAGTCCGTTGTATGGACTATCGTATAAATTAACGAATCTGTCTAAGTTCTCTTTACTGTTAATGATTCTCGGCAATCCGAAGATGGACCAAGGCGGATCGTCCGGATGAATGGCCATTTTAACTTCTTCTTCCTCTGCAACGGGGATGATTTCTTTAATGAAATAGGACAGGTTCGTCCACAGTTTTTCTTCAGATACAGTTTGATAGTGGTTCATCAGACTTTTTAATTGCTCAGGTTCATAGCTTGTATCCCAGCCCGGAAGCTTTAAATCTCCGTTTATAGGATTCATCTGCTTCACTTTCTCTTCCTCATAGATTAAGGCAGTCGAACCGTCCGGCAATTTATAATCAAGGGATGAACGTGTCCAGTCAAAGACAGGCATAAAGTTATAGCAAACAATTTTTATTCCGGCCCTGGATAAATTCCGAATCGTCGTTTTGTAGTTTTCTATATACCGATCTCTTGATGGAAGACCAAGCTTTATGTCCTCGTGTACTGGGACGCTCTCTATTACACTTAACTGTAATCCGCTCTCTTCAACCTTCTTTTTGAGCCCGATAATTTTATCGTAAGTCCAGGCTTCTCCGACCGGGATATCGTAAATAGCTGATACAATTCCAGTCATACCGGGAATCTGGCGAATATTTTGTAAGGTAACAGGATCATTGTCCCCATACCAGCGAAATGTCATTTGCATAAACGTTTTCCCTCCATTTGATTATCTAGTAATCTCAAAATAGTTTTTGGCATTGTTATAGCAGATATCCTGGACCATTTGTCCGAGTAATTCATAATCATCTGGTGCTTCCCCTTTGTGGACCCAGCCGCCGATTAAGTTACATAGAATGCGGCGGAAGTATTCATGTCTTGTATAGGAAAGAAAACTGCGGGAATCTGTCACCATGCCTACAAAATTGCTGATCAGTCCTATGCTTGCAAGGTCAGTCATTTGGCGGATCATCCCGTCTTTTTGATCGTTAAACCACCAGCCTGTTCCAAATTGAATTTTCCCTTTTGCTTCTTCATTTTGAAAGTTCCCTGCGGCTGAAGCAATGATCGGATTATGTGCAGGATTAAGGTTATAGAGAATCGTCTTTGGCAGCTCATTCTCTTTATCAAGGTGATTCAAAAACTGATTCAGCGGTTTTGCCAGTTCAAAATCGTTCATCGAATCAAATCCTGCATCAGGACCTATTTTCTTAAACATTTTCGTATTGTTATTGCGAGTCGCTCCAATGTGAAGCTGCATCACCCAGCCATGAGAATGATACAATTTCCCAAGATGAAGCAGCGTAAAGGTCTTATACTTGTTTTCTTCAGATAAAGTGATGGATTGACCGTGAATAGCCTTATAAAAAATCGCTGAAACTTCTGAGAGCGTTGCCTCTTCATAGAAAAGATGTTCGAAACCATGGTCTGAGACTCTGCACCCAGCTTCATGGAAGTAAGCAACACGATGTTCAAAAGTTGCTAATAAATCCTGATAGCTGGTTATTTCGATGTTTGCTGCTTTAGACAGAGTTTCTACATACTCCTTAAAACCATGCTGTGCAATTTCAATGGCTTTATCTGGACGGAAAGCAGGCAGCACAGCTGTCTCTATGCTTTCATTTGCTTGAATTTCCTTATGATAAGCGAGCGAATCTGCCGGATCATCTGTTGTACAAATCACATGAACATTCGATTTTTTTATAATCTCCCGGGCAGAAAAATCCTCCTGCTGAAGCAGCTGATTGCAGCGTTCCCAGATTTCGTCACCCGTTTTTTCACTCAGCGGCAAATCAATGTTGAAATAGCGCTTCAGCTCCAAGTGAGTCCAATGATAAAGAGGATTGCCGATACAGGAAGGCATTGTTTTTGCCCAGGCATCAAACTTCTCCTTATCACTTGCACGGCCTGTAATCAACTCTTCACTGATGCCGTTTGCACGCATAGCCCGCCATTTGTAGTGATCACCATTCAGCCAGATTTCCGTCAAGTTTCGAAACTGCTTATTTCCTGCAATTTCTTCAGGGCTCAAATGGCAGTGGTAATCATAAATCGGCATATCTTTTGCATACTCGTGGTACAGAATTTTAGAGCTTTCGTAATCTAATAGAAAATCGTCATCCATAAATTTTTTCACTTCAGATTTCCTCCTTTTTCAAATAGATTTGATCTCCGCTTTTATATTCTGCACCGTCTATAATCAGCTTTCTTTTTTCACCCTGCGGCAAAATAAATGCTGCTGTGTTATATGGAAGAGTGAAATTCCCCTCTATTTCAGCGTTTATATGAATCTCTGTTTCTGTTGTATTCATTTTGACTGCCACATAAGCGAAGTCTTCTTTGTATTGAGTGGTCACGCCGTCATCTTCATATAATCTGTACAGGGATTCACTGCTGCCCTTTTCAGGGAATAACAGAAATCCTCTTTCATCTTTATGTTTATCAGCAAAAGAAACGTCCGCCAGATTAACAGGAAGGATGCTTCCGCCTTTTACAAGCAGCGGAACATAATGAAGAGGTGCGGGAATGGCAACCGTCTGTCCGCCTTCAAACCATGTCCCTTCATGGAAGTCGTACCAGCCTCCGTGGTGCTGCGGCAAATAGACGTCCCGCTGTTGTTTCCCTTTTTCTACAACAGATGCGACTAACAGGTTCTCTCCGAGCATAAAATCATCGTTTTCTTCAAATGTCGTTTCATCATGCTCAAATTCATAAAAAGTTGGACGGATAATCGGCTTATAGTTGGCATGCGCTTCGTACAGCGCTGTGTATAGATATGGCGCAAGTTTTGTTCTGAATTTAATTAGGTCTCTGACTGCAGGCAGCACCTCGGGGTACATCCATGGTTCGTTGACCGTTTGATCGTCATTCCAAGAGTGAATCGTAAATCTCGGATGCATGATTCCATTTTGAATCCATCTTACGAACAGCTCAGGTTCTGGTGCAGGACCAGAAAATCCGCCGACATCGTGCCCAAAATTATAAAGGCCGGACAAGCTCATTCCAATTCCCATCTTGATGTTGAACTTCAGTGTTTTCCAGCTTGTCCGGTTGTCCCCTGTCCATGTTTGAACATAACGATGCATACCCGGACTGCCGGATCTGAAATTAAATAAGGACGAAGCTCTGGATTGTATTCCCGCTGTGCTTCATACGAAGCTTTCATCATGAGCAGAGGATGCAATGCACGAATCGCTTCAAAGCTGATTTTTTCTCCAAATCCATGACATTCCGCTTCTTTGCTCCATATCTCAAACTCGTTGTTGTCATTCCAGGTTGAATCAATCCCGTAATCAAGCAGCTTTTCTTTTACTTGTGATTTCCACCAGCTGTAGGTTTCCTTGTTTGTAAAATCCAGATAAGCCCCTGTCTCATCCCAGAACTGGGCCATCTCTGCATCCTTGGTTTCACGGTTTTCAATAAACATTTTTTTCTCTGCCAGTTCATGGAATAAGGGATGATCTTTTAACAGGCAAGGCTTGATATTTGCACACAGTTTAAGACCATCTTCATGGTAGTCGTTCACCAATTCCTTAGGATTTGGAAACTTGTCTTCATTCCAGGTGAAGACATATCGCTTATCGCCAATGGACGTATATCCGGATGAAAGCTGAAACGAGTCACACAATATATCGTGTTCGCGGCAAAGTTCCAGAAACTGCTTCAGCTGATTCTGCGCATCAGGTGCATCTGTATAGCTCATGGTCGAACCGGAATAGCCAAGGCTCCATTTTGGCGGAAGGATCGTTTTACCCGTCATCCATGCAAATGTTTCAGTTACATCCTGAACTTTTGGACCTGCTATCACGTAGTAATCAAGATCTCCGTCCTCCGCCTGAAAATAGCGGTACAAACCGTGATAGTTATCAAGCTCAGAGCCCATTTCAAAAACAGAGCTTGATAGATTGTCATAAAATAAGCCAAAGGATACACCCGTTTTTTTATTTCTTGTTATGTAAAACGGCATGTGCTTGTAAAGAGGATCCGTGTACTCTGCATCATAGCCCATGGCATCAATCGTCTGCATGCGGTACCGCTTTCCATGCTTATTAACTGCTCCGGTTTTTTCTCCAAAACCGAAATACTGCTCTTCTAAGTCACGCTGCAGATAATGGGCAGGTCCGCCGCCTGATGTATACTCAAATTGATAGGCCTGTGTCGTCCGGTCTTTCGCCATTTGGATCCAGCTATTTTCAATTCTTGTATACCAGGTCACTTTAAACCCGTTCAGCTGAATGTCCATCTTCAATGCATCTGTCTGGATGCATACTGTGTCTTCATCCTGCTTAATTTGATAGCCGGGCAATGAAAATCCCGCCGTCTCAAATCTGTTTCTTCCTTCAAAAGGAACGTCTTCCATTCCGGGAGCGATACTCCATGTTTGCTTTAGTTTCAGCGAATTTCCTTCCGAAAAAAGCACGCGTACAATGTTCGTTTCAAGAACGAACACATAAGCTTTTACCTTTCCGTTTTCAAGCTGAAATTCAACGATATTGTTTTCTTCTTTTATTAATGTGAATGAATATTTTTCTTTAATGCTCATGAATGAAACCCTTCTCTCTGCTGTATTTTATAAGCCAAACAGTTTTGGCAGGCTGAGGCTGATTTCCGGAATAAACGTAACCGCCAGAAGCACCACGATAATGGCTCCGTAAAATGGCAGCAGCGGTTTAATGACCTGCTCCATTTTCACTTTTCCAATGCTGCAGCCTACAAACAGAGCACTGCCGACAGGAGGTGTAATGTTCCCGATGCACAGGTTAAAGGCCATCATGATGCCGAAGTGAACCGGATCCATGCCAAACGCTGTAACAACCGGAAGAAAGATTGGTGTAAAGATTAATACGGCAGGTGTAATGTCCATAAATGTACCGATAATCAATAGAATCACGTTCATAAGCAGCAGGATGATAATTGGACTGTCCGTTAAACTGAGCAGACCGCTGCTGATTGCCTCAGGAATACCAGTGAAAGACATGACCAAAGATAAAATCGTGGAAGTGCCTATCAATAACATAATAACGGCTGTCATCTCCACCGTTTCCAGCAGCATTTTCGGCAGCTTCTTAAAGCTGAACGTTCGATAAATCATGGACAGAATCAGTGAGTAAGCAACGGCAATGGCTGCGCCTTCAGTTGCTGTAAAGACCCCTGCTATGATTCCGCCGAGGACAACCACAATCAGCAGAAGACTTGGAATGGCATCAAGGAATACCTTCAGTCCCTGGCTAAACGGAATCCGGGGTGCAATTGGATAGTTCTTCTTTTTAGCAATGAAGTAAGCAACAAGCATTGTAGCAAGCCCCCATAAAATGCCTGGAACATATCCGGCAATAAACAAGGCAGCGACAGACGTTCCCCCGCTGACAAGCGAGTAAATAATAAGCAGACCGCTTGGAGGAATCAGGAGACCTGTCGGTGCAGAAGCAATGTTGACTGCTGCTGAATAGGTCCGTTCATACCCTTCTTTATCCTGAAGCGGAGACATGACTCCTCCGATTGCCGCAGCAGAAGCGACAGAGGATCCTGAAATCGATCCGAAAAGCATATTTCCGAGCACGTTTGTGTGAGCTAAAGAACCCGGCATGCGGCCAGCCAGCAGTTTTGCAAGGTTAATCAATCGGATGGCAATTCCGCCGTTATTCATAATGATTCCTGACAGCACGAAAAATGGAACGGCCAGAAGAGCAAAGCTGTCGAGGCCTGTAACCATTTTCTGAGCAGAGGTAAATACCGCAACATCAAACGGAAACAAAATCAGCATGGTAGCGATGGATGCACCTGCAATACTGATGGCAATCGGCACTCCCACTATTAAAAGGACAAAAAACACACTCAGTAAGATGAGTCCTGCAGTTAAGGTCAATTTCAATCACTCCTTTGTTTTAGCCTTCAATCCTAGTTTTTGAGACGGCTTCCAAATCATCTGAATATAACTCTACTTTTCTCTTAACAACAGCTTCATAGATGCTCATCAGACTATATCCGATGATAAGAATGCCGCTTACCGGCAGGGATAAATAGATGTATCCCATCGGAACGCCAAGTGCCGCTGAAGACTGGGCCATCGTAATCGCTACCGTTCTGGATCCCCCAATCACCATAACGAGAACAGCAAATGAAAGAACAAGCACTTCAATGACGACGCTGACAGGAAGAGCTTTGTTTTTAGGCAGCTTTTCTGCAAGCAGTTCAATCGCAATATGCTTTTTCTGTCCAAATGCATAAGCTGCCCCAAGCATGGATACCCAAATCAGTGAATATCTTAAAATTTCTTCAGATACAGTGCTTGGCGAGTTCAGTACGTACCTTGTGAAAACCTGCCATACGGCCACAAGCACCATAAAGGCAAGCATCGTACATGTAATAAACGCTATGGTCTGATCGGCTGTTTTTCTTATTTTCTGCATCACAGTTCCTCCCCCTGTTTATTCCTTATCAGCAGCTTCACGGATCTCTTTGTAGTACTCAGCTGTAGACTCTTTTTCGGCAAATTCTTTATGGAGCGGCCGAACCGCCTTTTGAAATGGTTCCTTATCAGGTGTACTGAAAGTCACGCCTTTTTCCTTGGCATCTTTTATCGATTTTTCAATCGCTTCTTCCCAAACAACTTTATGAAAAGCAGACGATTCACGGGCAGCCTCATTGATGGCCTGTTTCTGTTCTGCATTCAATTCGTCCCACTTCGCCTGGTTCATAATCAGAATGTCCGGAACCATGGCATGCTCGCTGTAGGAATATTCCTTTGCCACCTCTCCATGGTTGTTATCCGTTAAAGCGGTTTCATTATTTTCAGAACCATCAATTACTCCCTGCTGCAGAGCGGTGTAGACTTCGCCGAAAGACATCGGAGTAGGAGAACCGCCCATCAGCTCAATCATCCTGATGGCTGTTGCACTTGGCTGTACCCGTATTTTCATCCCATTCAGATCGTCCGGATGCATGATCGGTTTATTTTTCGTATAAAAGTTCCTTGAACCCCCGTCATAGAACGTAAGCCCTCTAAACCCGATCTCTTCCGTAGATTCGTAGATGCCATTAACCGTGCTGCTGTTCATCACTTTGTAATAATGATCTCGTCCGTCAAACAAATATGGCAGACTGAAAAGAGAGTAGACTTCTGAAAAACTCTCCAGAGCACTTGCACTGACCTTTGATAGATCTACAGCTCCGGTCTGTGTCAGTTCAATGACTTCCCGCTCTGCCCCAAGCTGTCCATTCGGATAAAGCTGGATCTTTACTCCTCCGTTTGTCTTCTCATCTGTCAATCTCGCAAACTCCGTCAGCGATTTATGCACAGGGTGCGTTTCGCTTTGGTTATGTGCGAGCCTCATCGTAATCGTCCCATCACTTGATGCCTGTGTGCCGCATGCAGACAAAACGCCGGCTGCAAGCAGGCAGATCATCATAAATGCCATCCATTTTTTCAATTCCCATCCCTCCTGAAAGTATACTGCCCCTTTGATAACGGTTACATTTTTAATTAACAACGTTGTTATTTTCATTCGTAAAATAACAACGTTGTTATTTTTTATCAAAAAGCATGTTATTCTTCAGCTTTTTATACTATACTACAAGTAACAACGTTGTTATTTCTCAGTATAATATGTATTCCGAAAATTTTCAACATTTCCTTTTGGAGGATTTAAAATGAGTGTGACGATAAAAGATATCGCAAGGGAGTCAGGAGTCAGTTATTCAACCGTCTCAAAGGCGCTTAATAATAGCCCGCTTGTTAAGCCTGAAACGAAGAAAAAAGTCCTTGAAACAGCAAGCATGCTTGGATATACACCTAACTTTGCCGCTAAAAACCTTGTCTCTAAAAAAAGCAGAACGATTGGGCTTGTGTGGCCGGCAATTGACCGGATTGCCCTAACAGCCCTTGTTTCAAAGATAAATGAACTTGTAACAGCTGAAAATTATTTTATGATTCTCTCAGTGGATGAAGCAGACAAAGCCATTGGGATGTTCAAAGGATTCCAAGTGGACGGCGTCATGATATTTGAAGAAGGCAGAGAAACCATGCTCCATTCAGATGTCTTCTCTTCGATCCCGATCCTTTCATACGGAGTCTCTGGTGATCATGTTTACCCAATCATTGACGTAAATCATAAAAAAGCCATTCATCTGGCAGTCAGCCACTTGATAGAATTGGGACATACGAGCCTTTCCTATATCGGGGATGCCACTCCGGGAGATAAGCGGCAAACCGAGAAGCTGAATGGGTTCTATGAAGCTATGGAAAATGCCGGTCTGACTGTTCATGAAAATAGCATCGGCAATACTAAAGGACTGAGCTGGTATGATGGGTATCTTGCAGCAAAAGAATTGCTTAAAACAAGCAAGCCAACAGCCCTGATCAGCGGAAGCTATGATATCAGCGTCGGGGTGCTGCGTGCTGCAAAAGAACGGAAGATCAGAATTCCTGAAGATCTTTCCGTCATCTCCTATGACAATATTCCGCAGATGGCGAGCCTTGAAACAGAGCTTACAAGTGTTGGTGTCCCAATCGAACAACTAGCTGAGAAAATGGTCACATCCTTGCTTTCTCTAATTGAACATCCAGATTCCGTCAGTCTTACTCAGATGATGGAGCCAAAGCTCGCACTTAGGAAATCAGCAATATCTCTGCAAAAACACCTCTGATTAAATATTAAGGGGTTCCGTTTTTGGAAGGAAAACCTGAAAATACACGGTATTTAGCACCGTGAATAGCATTAGAATTAGCACGCTAATTCTCACCGCTTTTAGCGGTGCTTTTTTGCATAATAAAACTCATTTCTTTATTGATCTGAGTTAATAGGTTATTCCATTAAAGCTAACCGTTAGCTTAATAAAAATAGTTTAATCTTTATTTACTACGTAACCTTGTCTTTCTATAAAAGATAAATCTAATTTCCAATCTTCAATTCTACTTCTTCTAAAGTAGTCGTTTTTAGCACGTTCAATTTCCATTTCGACCTCAAAAAAGTCAATGCAGTCATTAACTTTCATAAATTGTTCTATTGCTTCCTGTTCTTTTCCTATCATTTGAGCTCGTCCGAAATGTATTGTGTTATGACATAGTTTACATACTCCTATAATTTCAACAAGTTTTTGGATATGATTTGTTTCGTCAAACTCCCAAATTTCATGAGCGTCAAGTACTTCACATTTTTCTCCACAAATATTACAATGCATATTTTCTTTAGCATAGACAGATTTTCTAATTTTGTCCCAATCTCTTAGTGGTTTTAGTTTAGTTCTTAAATTTTTACTCCAAGCAGACCTTGGTATCATTTCAATTTGAAGTTTCATAATGCCCCCTCTTCCCGAGCTAAACTGCTGCGTTAGTTGAATAAGAAAAAAAGCTGCCAAAGCAACTAGATAATCTTTAACTAAAGCCCCTTTACTTTAAGTACAGGACTTCACAATCTTTTTTTACACCTCATTAAACTCAATCCCTAAATGTGTTGTACATGCAAAAAGACGCCTTCTTATTTAAGAAAAGCGCCCGACTGTTGAACAATGAAATATGCGAAAGATCGCTCTGCAATAGTTCTAATTTATTTGACTAACACACCCGTTTAGCCATAAAATCAACCGCTTCACCAGAGAGAATGAAAAGGGCTTCACACCGTCAATACTGCTTCTAGCTGGGCGAGGAAGGTCGCTGAATTATGGTCTTTAGGACCAATCAACCCCACCCCAAGAGGATTGCAACTTTCGCAACAGAACAATTTGGCCGAGATGATATGAATCGTGCATCATGACATTGTTGAGTAAACGCTCAATAGAGTACCTGTTAGCTGCATACGGAGCTTTTAACTTTTCATCGTCCAGGTCTGCAATGACCGTTTTTAATTTATTCATGACTTCATTAAGGCGCTGGAATGTCTGGGTCCACCCAATTTCGTCTTCTGGATCCCCCGGTTTCCCAAAGGTTTCTTCATTGGTTTCTGGCTTATGAGGATTCTCTGTGCCCTTAATTCTATGGATCACGTCTTCATTCCAAAATATCAAGTGGTTGACAATCTGCCAAATTGAATTGCTGCCCGGACTTGTCCATGCTGCCTCAGCTGCGATGACTCCATGAAGCGCCTGATCCATGGATACAAACCACTCATTCTCATTGCAATGCATGTCGAGTTGTTCTAAAAACATTTTGGTTACAACTTGCATACTACCAATCTCCTCACTGTTTAGTGTAATCTTTCAAAGTTAAAAGACAAGAAAAAATCTGACTATAGTATAAATTAATCGGTCCTAAAAGGTAAAAACCAAATCCAAGTGGTCCCTTCCATATTGGACATACTTTTCTTTCCAGCTTCTAATCCTCTCCAACATGGCAGGGTAATCCGAAATTTCCGGGTGACGATAACAATAATCCTCAATCAATTTCAAAAAAGCCATTCATACGCATAAAATAACTTTCATTTTCGACTGTCGGCCATATAACGAAAAAATATTCTCAATGAAATTCTCCATTCTTTTATATTGAGAATACAACAAAACCTTGAATACTATGACTTATTCGGCTCATCCAGCTTTTATTCCTTCATCATGACAAATAAAGTACCCTATAGGGCAGACCTTTTTAAGTGTCTACTCTATCCGCTTACTCCGTTAAACTGCCCTTCAGTAGAATATCCATTATTTATAATTACATCATAAAAACCCCATATATTTGTGATGTTCAATAGTCCTACCGCAATAAAATCTGGAGCCTATTAGCACCATAATTCGCACTCTAATTTTATTATGGACAATAGCTATTGTCCTTGAGCTAAATAGGCTGTTAATTAGATAACTATTTCTGCTCAGAAATGGTTGTAAACCCTGTAATAACAACAAAAATAGCAGGTAAAATTCATATGCGAATTAGCCTGCTATTTAATGTGCTATTTACAGTTTTCCCTCTACAAACGGAACCCCTTAATCAAATCTCAGAGGTGTCATTTTTCATATTAAGCAACCTATACACATCAAAATCATGTTCACCAATCTTCTTCAAAGCATACTTCATTGAAAGCCTTAAGTCTTTGACCTCTGCATTCAACTCGCGGAGAGGCTCATCCTGATCGTCATCCCCATCTCCAAGTCCTTGTTTTGACAGCTTGTACAGCTGCTCTTCCACTTTATCAAGCCTCACGTCCACCTGTTTTTCAAGCGCGTCAAAACGTTTGTCAATGCTTGCCTTCAATTCCGTGATGGCAAGCAGGAGTTCCTTGTTTTCCATGACTATCCCCTCGCTAATGAATGATGGAATGCTAATCACCTTTATTATATTTCTATCGGCTGGAAGAAAGCCAGCAGCAGCCTTCCAGAAAAAAAGAAAAGGCTGTTTTTGATTACCCTCTATAAATTTGGCTATTGTGCAGCAAAGTGGAATCAAAGCACGCTATGATTCCACAAACTTGGTTAATGCGCAGAATAGTGGAATCAAATGCACGCTATGATTCCACAATTTAAGTTTTTGCACCGAATAGTGGAATCAACCACTTGCTATGATTCCACAATTTAAGTTTTTGCACCGAAAAGTGGAATCAACCTCATGCATGATTCCACAATTTAAGTTTTTGCACCGAAAAGTGGAATCAACCTCATGCTATGTTTCCACAATTTTAGTTTTCGCACCGAAAAGTGGAATCAACCTCATGCTATGTTTCCACGATTTAGGTTTTTGCACCGAAAAGCGGAATCAACCTCATGCTATGTTTCCACGATTTAGGTTTTTGCACCGAAAAGCGGAATCAACCTCATGCTTTGATTCCACAATTTTAGTTTTTGCACCGAAAAGTGGAATCAACCTCATGCTATGATTCCACAATTTTAGTTTTTGCACCGAATAGTGGAATCAACCTCATGCTATGATTCCACAATTTATGTTTTTGCACTGAAAAGTGGAATCAACCGCACGCTATGAGGACAAAATTCCAGAAAGGCAGCTGTATAATGGAAACAACCAATTCCCTCTATTCTCCAGAAGAAGTCAAGTTCCTTCTACTATGCCACTTATGGTATTAACTTCAAGCCTAAAAGCAACAATCCTTACGAAAAGAGCCAAAAGAAAAGACAAACGCTGACCGTTTGCCTTTTCTGTAAATCTATTAAAATTGATATTTTTTATAAATTTTACCTATCTTCTATTTCATTCCTATTTTCAATTATTATTAATTCTTCAATCGTCTTCCTTGCCTCCTCTAAAATCTCTTCCCATATATCTGTCAGCATGTCGCTATGACCTATATGAAAATCAATTTGATAAGGTTCCACACCTATTAGAAATCCCTTGATCGTTTTTCTTTGCTGATACAGCACTTCAAATAAATGAAGGTTGTGCGGAGAAATATCAAGGGTCCGGTGTTCATGTAATGCTGCCAGGGGATAGATTGATAATTGCCCGGCTTGTTTGCCCGAGGATACAGCATCGAGAATAATCACAAATGATGCTCCGTCAATCAGTTCGATACAATAATCAATATCTGATTCACCTATCCTATAATCGATGCTTGGATCATGATCAAGCTTCGCCAGTTCTTCTGTAAGATAGATTCCAGCTCCATCGTCCATCATTAATTGATTTCCAATTCCCAATACGATGATTTTTCCCATTAAAACACCTTAATAGTTTTAACTTGTTTTCCAGGAATGTATACATGTGTCGCACAAGACATACATGGATCAAAGGAACGAAGGATTCTTCCGATCTCAGCTGGATTATCAAGATTCTCAATTGGTGTGCCGATTAACGCTTCTTCTGCAACGCCTCTGTATCCGTTTTTATCTCTGGGAGAAAAATCCCATGTTGATGGGGTGATAACTTGATAGAATGATAATTTTCTATCAGCTATTTTAAGCCAATGCCCTAAAGCGCCTCTTGTTGTATCGACAAGCCCTCTTCCTGATGCAGTCTGCGGAAGCTCATATTTTTTTTGAACATCTACATCAGGGATAAGCTCTTTTAATAATGTTTTCATAATTTCCGTGATTTTTTTCGCTTCAAGTGCCCTGGCAATTGTCCGGTCCATGGCTGAAATTCCATTGCTGTAAGAACCGCTTAAAATTAATCTTGCCAGCGGGCCAACTTCAAAGGGAAGATTATTGTACCTTGGCGCTTTTACCCAGGAATATGCTTTCTCTTTATCCATGTCAGGTTCTGGCACCTCTGCATCAGGCCCGTATGTGCTTTCTTTTGCTGTGTAATAGGAGTAATCAATTTTTTCCGTGATTTTGTTCTCATTAAAAGCTTCTACATTGCCGTTAACAGATACCAGAGGATTGACATACAGCGTTCCCAGCTCTTTATAATCATTAAAGGCACCATAGGTCAAAAGATTGCCGTATCCTCTGCCTAATCGATAGTACTCCGGATAATACCTGGCAATCTCATATACATCAGGAAGCATTTTTTCATCTATAAATAAGATGATCTCTTCAAGAATGGAATCAAGATGAACGACTTTTTCTGCTGTTGCCTGCGCCGTAATCCCTCCAATAAATACGCCATGATTATGGGGAGCCTTCCCCCCTAATACCGCCAGCATTTGGTGTGCTGACCGGCTTATCGCGAGTGAATCGAAGTAATGCTTTGAAATCCTGTCATTTATTGCTTTGGGCAGTCTAAAATCGCCATGGTCTGATAGAAAAAGAGAATTTTGTTCAATTTTCACATAATCCGGAACCGTATATTGATAAAAATGGCGAATGTGATTCTGCAGAAACTCACAGCAATGAATGATATCTCTAAGATACCGTCCTTGTTCCATCGGTTCTATGTTTAATGCATCTTCTAATGCCAATGATGAGGCCATCGAATGGGCTGCTGAGCAAATTCCGCATATTCGCTGTGTGAAATAAACCGCATCAAACGGATTTCTCCCTACTAACATTTGCTCAAATCCCCGAAATAAATTCCCTTTTGTTTTGGCATCTGCCACCTGGTTATTTTCCACGAGAACATCAATTTCCATAAAACCGCTTATACGCGTCAAAGGATTAATCACAATTCTTTTACTCATCTTCCACCACCCTTGTCGTGTCAAAGCTTATGAATGGAGCCATGGCATCCGGAAACCCAAACTGTGCGCAGCCTATGCATGGCGTGTTATCACCGATCGGCCAGTTCACATGTCCGTTCCATTGTCTCGTTGGACAATCTACCCTTGTTACAGGACCTCTGCATCCGAGCTTAAAAAGACATGTTTTATCCCCTAATTTTTCTGCGAAAATACCGCGGTCAAAAAATGGCCGTCTTGGGCAGCGGTCATGGATAAGCGTGCTGTAAAACATCAGCGGACGACCTAGCTTATCTGTATCAGGTTCGCCGTATAAAAGGAGATGTGCTAATGTTCCCAAAAACCAGTCTGGATGAACGGGGCACCCCGGCAGTTTGATCATTTTTGCATCAGGAAGGACGTTTTGAAGACCGACAGATTCAGATGGATTTGGTTTAGCAGCAGAGACACCGCCGTGTGTGGCGCATGCGCCGACTGCTAAAATATGTGATGCCTTCGCTCCAAGCATGGTTGCTGCCTGAAGACCGGTGAGCGGTTTTCCCTGCCAGCTTCCGATGATATTGTATAAGCCATTGTTTTTTAAAGCGACAGCGCCTTCAACGGCAAGGATATAGTCTCCCTCATCCAGTGCCTTCATCAGTTTCTCAACAGCCCGCTCCCCTTCTGATGCCATTAAACTATTACTGTAGCGAAGGTTAACCATTGAATTTAAGGTATACTCAAAATCTGGATTTTGTCCGTTCAGCAGCGAAATGATATTTCCCGAACACCCATTCAGCTCTAAATAAACTAGATTTTTCTTCTTGATTAGCCCCTTATTGATGCTGTTCATTGCTGAATTGGTTAATCTTGCGGCTATGGCTTCGTTCGTTAATGGCTCCGGCGGCAATATGTGCTGATTCATGATGATAACCTCCCCACGGCTGGAAGCGTGCTTAATATTGCTTCTTGCCCGGCATGACAAGAGGCAAATTCTGCTGAATATTCCTTACCTGCAGTTAAAGCAAAGTGAGTGGCAGCTGCCCATGCCCTGTTGTTCGTGACATCATAAACGGTGCCATTAACGGCGACATAGGCAGGCTTGCCGTTTTTCCCATCATTGACTGCTAATTCTTCAATTGTAAAAGTACGCTGCCGTGATTTTGAGATGGATGGATGAAGGGAAGGTGACTGATTTGACATTAGAAAGCGATAATTCGTCATACATTGATTTGCCATCTGATTACTGTGGAAGGAAATCATTGAAAGTGTATGCCATAATCGCTGAAGATGTTGATGATTTGCTGTTGGATTCCGCAAGTTCGACATGGTATAGATGTCATAACGCGCCTGAGCAATAAGGTCATTCAGCTGCATTCTGAGCAGTTCGATGTTTTGCATGATGTTCTCTCCTTAAGGCACATTTTCATCCTCTCTAATGCATATGATTCAGCTTCCCTAACATATTCTAGGTAAAATCATGCCCGCGAGCCGGTGCAGGCGTCTTGTTGTGCCTATAGGGGTTTTCAGGAGTAATTTACCACCTTGATTCTGACAGGATGTGACCTGGCCAATCACATATGCATTTTGACCATTTTCATGGTTCTTTAAAATCGTCAGTACTTTTTGCTTCTGATTTTCATCAACTATTATCACGACTTTCCCCTCATTTGCTAGATATAGAGGATCAAAACCCAAAATATCACATGCACCTCTAACATCTTTGCGAATCGGAACTGCCATTTCATCTAACTCAACCGTAAAGTGAAAGTCTTCACACAGTTCTACTAGAGTTGTCGCCAATCCTCCGCGGGTAGGATCCCGCATGATCCGAATGCCGTCGATTTCCCTCATGAGTTCATGTATAAGCTGATTTAATGAGGTGCAATCACTTTTCACGTCTGTCAACAACCCAAGTTCTTGGCGTGCACTGAGGATAGAGATCCCGTGATCCCCAATGGTCCCATTGATGATCACACAATCTCCCTCACGGATCTTTTCAGATTTTAGCCGATGATCACGTACCTCCCCGATTCCAGCTGTATTTATGAATAAACCATCTGCACTTCCCTTTTCAACTACTTTCGTATCGCCTGCAACAATTTTCACTCCGGCTTTTAGAGCTTCTGTCGCCATACTCTTTACGATCTCTTTTAAGTCATTGAGAGGAAAGCCTTCTTCAATAATAAAACCCGCTGTCATAAAAAGAGGTATTGCCCCTGAAACAGCTAAGTCGTTCACTGTTCCTGTTACGGCTAACCTACCTATATTTCCTCCGGGAAAAAATAGAGGCTTTACTACAAAGCTATCCGTTGTGACTGCGATTGTTTGCGCGGGAAAGGCAAGGACTGCAGCATCAAGCTGTGTTTGCGCTGAATGGCCGAATGATTGAATAAATACATCTTGTATGAGGTGATGAGTCAGTTCCCCGCCTTCTCCATGAGCCAAACTGATTCGCTGAACCATGTCTATTCCTCCCTCATGTATTGGTAATGTGCAGCGCAGGTTCCTTCTGCAGATACCATGCAAGGTCCAATTGGATTGGATGGTGAGCAGCTTTTCCCAAAAAGCACGCACTCTTCCGGTGTGATTAATCCCCGAATGATTTCACCGCAGCGGCATTTTGTTTTTCTTGGTTCCCCTGTTGAAACCGCAAATTTCTTTTTCGCATCAAATTGGGCATATTTTTCTTTAAGCACTAATCCGCTTTTTGGTATCGCGCTCATCCCCCGCCATATTTCATCAAAGGGTTCCAAATACTTCTCCATTAATCGCTGAGCTGCAGGATTGCCCTGATCTTTTACCAAGTAGGTGTAATCATTCAGTATATCGGTCTTATTCTCAAGCAAAAGCTGCAGCAATTTATAGATGCCGCTGAGTAATTGAACAGGTTCAAATCCAGTAATCACGCCTGAAATATTATACTCTTCTGATAAATAACTGTAGTTCTGCTTTCCTAAAACGACGGAAACATGCCCAGGCAAAACAAACCCGTCCAATTTCACATCACCAGAATCAAGGAGCGCTCTCAATACAGGTTCAACTAGCTTGGTTGTCATCCACATGGAGTAATTCTTCAGCTTTTTCAGCTCTGCCTCGCGAATGGCAAGAGCGAGAATCGGAATCGTCGTTTCAAAACCTATTCCTAAAAAGATGACTTCTTTATCGGGATTTTCTTCCGCAATTTTCACACTATCAAGCGGAGAGTATACAACCCTGATATCCTTGCCTTCTGTTTTTGCTTTCATCAGGGTAAATTTAGACCCGGGCACGCGCATCATATCCCCAAAGGTGCATAGTATTCTCCCGGTTCCTTCAGATAGCTGAATCATGGCATCGATCGATTTTTGATCTGTCACACATACCGGACAGCCTGGACCGGCAATCAGCTTTACATAGTCTTTCAATCCGGTTTTGATTCCTGTCTTGGCGAATGCCATCGTATGTGATCCGCATACTTCCATAAAGACCGGCATTCTTCCTGTTTCTTCTTTAAACTTTCCTGCTAACTCTTTAACAGCTTCAAGCGAATGACGAGTCAAGAGCGGATCAGAAAAGATGTCCATGGTTTCCATCTAATACATTCCTCCATTCCTCAATACTTTCTTTGGCATACTTCTCATCAACAATTGTCATTGCCTGCCCTGCATGCAGCAGAACATAATCATCTTCCTTGACCTCGGGAACAAATAAGATTCCAACATGCATTCTGGACCCCATAACATCTACCAGCGCTGACTCATCTCTTATTTGGATGACTTTTGCAGGTACTCCTATACACATATGAATTCACCGCCTTTGATTTCTTTCAGCTGCTGAAGCGATTATCAATTGTCCTAAAGCTAAACCGCCATCGTGGCATGGAACTTTACGATGGGAATAAACATGAAAGCTTTCCTTTTGAAGACAACTGGTTATTTCTTTAACTAGAAACCTATTTTGAAATGAACCTCCCGAGAGAACCACACTTCTATTTAATTCCGGTCTCTTTTTTGCAAGTGTGAGAACCATTTGGACACAGCTATTAACAATCGTTTGATGAAAGATTTGGATGATTTTTTCAAGCGGGACAGCATTTTGCCGGTCTTGAATGATTTTTTTGATCATGGGTGATAAATCAAGCTGAAGCAGGTTTTCCTTGTTTGCCTCAAGATGAAAAGGATACGATTCGTCCGTCTTTTCCATTAGAGGTTCATTCATATAATCCGATAATTTAATGGCTGCTTCACCTTCATATGTGGATGTTAGACAGATGCCGAGGATGGCACTCACTGCATCAAAAATCCGGCCGCACGTTCCTGCCATTGGCGTATTGATTTGTCTTTTAATCATCTGTTCGATGATGGCAATTTCGTTTGACTTGCCCGGGAATAGATTCACTGCTAATTCTTTGCCTTCTTCCGGCCAGTAATAAAGCAGTATTCCTGCAGCATTTCTCCATGGTTCTTTAACAGCTTTTTCTCCTCCTGGCAGCGGGGTATAGTGCAAATGAGCCAGACGTTCAAAAGAATCTGCATTTCCATACAGGCACTCGAACCCCCAAATCTGACCATCTTCTCCGTAACCTGTTCCGTCCAAAATCAGGCCAAAGCATGGCGCAACAAGTTCGTTATCTTCCATACAGGACACATGATGAGCATGATGATGCTGGACAGGCACCAATTGACCTTTTAGTTTGTCAGCCATTCGATGAGCTGCATAATGAGGGTGTTTATCAACAGCTATATACCTCTCTTTTATGCCAAGCCAATCTTTAAAATGATCAAGCTGTGTTTCAAAGAAGTGAATCATTTCTTCATTATCTAAATCGCCTATATGCGGACTCAATAAAATATGATTTTGCTTTCCCTGAGCAAACGTATTTTTTTGATTTCCGCCGAGGGCAATGATTCCATCAACGTTCGAATTCGTTTTAAGGGGATCAGGAACAAATCCTCTGGCACGCCGTAAATACATCGGCTTTTCCCCATCACATTGAACAACAGAATCATCGATTGGAAGATAGATTTGTCTATTATGTGTTAATAAATAATCACACATCTCCTCTAAACAATTTAATGAACTTTCTCTATAAATTATGGGAAGACCTGATGGATTAGCACTTGTCATGACAAGACATTCCAGCCTGTTTTTTTCAAACAGCAGATGATGTATTGGCGTGTAAGGCAGCATGATTCCTAAAGTAGATAAACCAGGTGAAAGATTTTCGGGTAATATGCACGTTTTTTTCTTCTGCAGGACTACAATTGGCATTGCTGGATCTGTAAGCAATTCTGCTTCTCGGCTTGAGATATGACACAGATCTCTTGCTGCCTCGATAGACTTTACCATGATGGCAAGCGGACGCTGTGGCCTTTTTTTTCTAAGCCTAATTTGATTAATGGCCCCCTCTTGAGATGCATCACATGCTAAATGGTAGCCGCCAATTCCTTTTATACCAATGATCGATCCGCCTTTTAAAAGATCGATTGTTTGACTGACTGCGAGCTGGTTTTCAGCCAGAGTATCCCTCTGTTGATTTTGCAAAATAAGCGCAGGTCCACACTCTGAACAGCAAATCGGCTGTGCATGATGACGCCGATTTAAAGGATTTTCGTATTCTATCCGGCATTCCTCGCACATTTTAAATGTTCTCATCGTAGTTTTGGGACGGTCATAGGGCAAGTCCTTAATAATCGTGTATCGCGGCCCACATTGAGTACAATTGATAAAAGGATACTGAAACCGGCGATTAGACGGCTCTTTCATTTCTTCTAAACACTGTCTGCAAATACCCGCATCCGCTGCTATCCATGGGAGAGCAGAATGGCTGTTTATTTGACTTGCAGCTATCGTAAATTTTTTATACTCAGAATGGGGAACTTGTTGAATCGACATCTCTTTCACTCTAGATAATGGAGGCGGAGACATTTTCAAATCGTCTACCGCTTTTTTTAATGAAATTTCTTGTCCTTGAAAAATAATGATGACATGATCAACGTTGTTTTGGACGCTTCCTGTAAGCTGATACTTTTTAGATAGTGAATAGATGAAGGGGCGGAAGCCGACCCCTTGTACCCTCCCCTTAACAATGATCTTTATTGTTTGATGCATTGGAAATGAGCGTCCTTTATCCAATTTATCCAGTCATCCATACCTTCTCCAGACTTTGCGGAAACCGCTTTAAACAGCGCCTGGGGATTGATTGCTTCTAAATCCTGTCTTGCTTCTTCAAGGTTGAAAGATACATAGGGCAGGAGGTCCACTTTATTAATGATAGTGAGATCTGTCCGCCTGAACATCACTGGATACTTTGGGATTTTATCATTGCCTTCTGGAACACTCAGGACAACTACCTTATAATGCTGCCCTAAATCATAACCTGACGGGCAAACAAGGTTGCCGATATTTTCAATAAAGAGGAGATCAAACTGATCGAGCCCCTCTAATTCCGGCAGCGATTTAGCAATCATTCTTGCATCAAGGTGACACCCGCCCACAGTATTGATTTGAACCGTTTTGATTCCAAGCAGCCGCAAGCGCTCTGCATCCCGGTCTGTGGCTAAATCGCCTTCAATCACTGCAATAGAATAGTCATCTTTTAATGCTTTAACCGTTTCTTCAAGTAAAGTCGTTTTGCCGGCACCAGGGGAGCTCATTATGTTTATTACAAGCGTTTTGCTCTTTTCAAAGAGTTCCCTATTAAATTCAGCTGCTGTATGTTGATCTTTCAGCACATCTTCTCCAATCTTAATTTTCATGCTCCTCACTCCCTTCATAAGCATCAACCCTGAACGTTTCACCAGAAATGAGCAGACAATCTGGAATGCCGCACCTTTGGCATCGTGCTAATTGATAGTCTGGTTCAAACTCAAGATGACAGGTCTGACATTTTGACAGCGCAGGTTCTCGTATAATATGTAATTCGGTCTTTTCATTAATAGGAAAGCTGACAGGATCTTTCCTCAGATGAAAAAACGCAAGCTCAAGAGCGTCCGGAAGCACATTCGATAAATCTCCGACTATGACTTCTATTTGCGTCACTTGGCAGAACCCATGTAAAACAGCATCTTGGGAAACAATCTTTATAATTTCTGACATGAGCGACATCTCATGCATGGAAAACACCTGCCATTATTAAGCGTTAATAAAGTTTATGCTTGGATTTATTAATGAGACCTGATGAAAATTTATGAATCAAAGATTTGTCGTTGAAAATAGGTTATTCGATGATGATTGGAGTTTTGTTCCTATTTAAGTATTGTAAATATTTCTCATGATTCTATTTCAGACGTTCCAAAACTATCAGAAACGAACAAAAAAGAGTCTGGGCCGTAACGATCATCTCCTGAATGAAAGCCGAACATTGAATACTGCGAAAACCATTAAAAGAAAGGGCTATTTTCGCATAGATTGTTGTTTTTCATGATAAATAATGTCCGTTCCTTTCCGCTCCAGGAACTTGCTTTCCGCGGGGAGCATGGGAGCCTCCTCGGCGCTGCCTGTGGGGTCTCCCATTTTGCTCTATTTCCCGCAGGAGTCAAGTTCCTTCCGCTGCAATCCACTTAAGGTTTCTAACATTTAGTCCTGCAGCAACAATATTTATGAAAAGAGCCAAAGAAAAAATCCGAACTAAAACGAAATTCAAGTTGGAATTTCACATAATAGTTCGGATTATTCTTTGGCTGTAAACCTTTTGTCCCAACCTCTTTTTATTTGTAATAGTCATGTTACGATTTTTCTGATCGCTTTTATTTGAAGGGGATCGATAGGATTACTATAATTTGATTCATAACGGATTCCCGAACCAAAGTGAACTTCTCTCACGTTCACTTTTTCTAAGAATGCAGATAAGTTTTGAGGGGTTAACCCTGATCCTGCCATAATGGAAAGACCCGTTCCGGCTGATAGATCTGCTAGCTGACTCAGCTCTTCTATTGCTTCTGTAGCTTTATCTTTGCTGCCTGATGTAAGTACTCTAGTTATCTCAGGATACTTCTGAAGCACGCCTAAAGCAGTGACCTGATGATTAACCTCGTCAAACGCACGGTGAAAGGTAATATCTAACCCCTTCGAAGCGTGAATTAATTTAGTAAGCATTTCCTCATGTATTTCCTTCTCGATGGTAAGAGCACCAAATACAACTCCAGCTGCACCTAATTTCCTGCAGATCTCAATATCTTCTAACATAATATTCAAATCTTCATCCGAATAGCAAAAACTCCGGCTATGCGGGCGAATCATCACATTAACGGGAATCTTTACTCCGCTGCAGACACTTCTGATTAATCCATAGCTGGGCGTAAGCCCGCCTTCCAATAATCCAGTGACTAATTCTATCCGATCGGCACCAGCAGTTTGTGCGGTTATTGCATCCTCAAGTGAATCTGCGATGGCTTCGATAATCATGATTTGTCCTCCTAACTAAAATTAGCATCTAAGATAACCCTCATTTTACTCGTAAAATAAAAGACAAACCTGCCAGAAAAGAATCGTCAGCAGGTTGTCTCTTTTTCTTTTACAGCAGCTTTCATTCTAAGTAAAGCTTCCGTTAAGACCTCACGGGGACATGCAATATTTATTCGTTCAAACCCATACCCGCCTTTACCGAATTTCATTCCTTCATCAAGGCGGACTCTTGCATGTTTTAAAAAGAAATGATGCAACTCTTCGTGGGGAATGCCAAGATCACGGCAATCCAGCCAAATCAAATGGGTCGCTTCAGGTTTCACCACTTTAATGGACGGTATATTCCGTTCTAAAAAGGAACATACATACTGGAGATTACATTCTAAATAACTTCTTACATCTTGAAGCCATGGCAAACCTTTATAGTAAGCGGCAATCGTTCCTTCCACTGCAAAAGCATTTGGACGCATTAATCCGTATCCCATTAAAAGCTTTTCATATTTTTCTTTCACTGCTTTATTCGGAATAATGAAGATAGAGCTTTGCATTCCTGCAATATTAAATGTTTTGCTGGGAGCAGCACATGTAATCGAAAACTTTAAATGGCCGGGATGAACAGTTGCAAACGGTGTATGTTTATAACCAGAGTAAGTTAAATCTCCATGCATTTCATCTGAAATAACATAAACACCATGTTTCTCGCAAATTTCTCCAATCTTTCGCAATTCCTCCTTGGTCCAAACTCTTCCAACCGGATTGTGAGGACTGCACAATATAAATATTTTCGTATTGGGGCGGGATGCTTTTTCCTCAAAATCTTCAAAATTCATTGCATATGTACCATTAGAATAGATAAGAGAATTACTTAATAATGTACAACCTTGTGTTTCTATCGTTGAAAAGAAAGGATAGTATACTGGATCCTGCACGATCACAGCATCACCTGGCTGTGTTAAAGCTTGTAATAATAAATTTATTCCAGGAATAATACCCGGGCTAAAAGAAATCCACTCGCGTTTTAACTCCCAATCATACTGTGTTTTCCACCAATATTGAACAGCATCATAATATCGTTCACAAAATGTACTATACCCATATATTCCGTGCACTGCTTTTTGACTTATAGCATTGACTATTTCTTCTGAAACTTGAAAATCCATATCTGCAATGCATAATGGAATCATATCTTGATCCTCTATGTACCATTTAACAGAATGTGTTTTTCTTCGGTCAATCAATTTTTCTAACGGCATATCTTTTTCTCCTAACTTTCAACTCCTAATGATATTTCATCCATATTATACAAGAATTAAAGAGCTTTTATCCTTTTTAAAGTGTTGCAGTTTCAGTCGATCGATTTCATCCACTATAATTAATTGAATCTCTTCGCTGTACAAGTTATAAATTTAATATTTAATGTTATAGAGCATTTCTTTGAATGAGGAATGCTTTTCATTTTTGATTAAAACAAAAAACTACAATAAAAATATTATTCAAATGAATAAAAAATTTATTGTAAAACGATAAAATATATATTAAAATCAAAATCAGAATAAATAAGTGAGGTGCTTTTTATGGAAAAAGTAACAACGATGTTTTTAAAAATAGCTGTTATTCTTTTAGGAGTCCCAGTTCTTGCTCTGTGCACCTTTTTGGTGCCTGAGATGGCGAATCTTGCAGCAAAATTGCTTCCAGAGTTTGCTTTTATAAAATATCTCGTTTTCATCGCTTTTGATGCATCAGCGATACCTTTTTACTTTGCTTTGTATCAAGCTTTCAAACTCTTACGCTATATTGACAAAAATAAAGCTTTCTCCGATTTATCTGTAAAAGCTTTAAAGAAAATCAAATACTGTGCCATCACAATCAGTATTTTGCATGTGCTGGTTTGGCCGCTCTTCTATATCTTTGCGGAAGTAGACGACGCACCAGGAGTTATCTTTGTCGGATTGGTTGTTCCTTTTGCTTCGATGGTTATCGCAGTCTTTGCGGCTGTTCTCCAAAAACTTTTACAAGAAGCAATTAATATCAAATCAGAAAATGATTTAACGGTCTGAGGTGAATAACAATGGCAATTATAATCAATATTGATGTGATGTTAGCAAAAAGGAAAATGAGCGTAACAGAACTTTCGGAGAAGGTTGGAATAACAATGGCGAACCTTTCTATATTGAAAAATGGAAAAGCAAAAGCGATTCGATTATCCACTTTAGAGGCAATTTGTAAGGCTTTAGAATGTCAGCCTGGAGATATTTTAGAATACAAAAGTGACGAAGACAGTTAAACATATTGAGGAAACTTAATATAACAATTATTAGGGGAGGTATAACTATGGCCATTAACAATTTGATTATTGAAAATATTGCTAACCCTCATGAGCTGGAGAGAATGTATAGAAAAGACCCGAAAGCTTTTAAAAAGTCATTCTCACACGCATGGGAACAAAATCCTGATTCTCAGGTTCTTGGCGTTTGGTATGAAAGATTGCATTTCAAGGAGACGGCAAATACAGAAAAATCTTTCTTGCTTCAAAAAGGTTTCTTATTCATGGGTATTTTAGCCATTCTGGCCGGGATAAGCACCAGGATCATTTTCCATTTTGTCGAACAGGAAGCAATTGCTCCAATTAACCTGGCTTTTGGAATAATTCCCTTTATTGCTGCCTATTTTGTTTACAATAATACTCCGAAAAAAAGTGTTATTTATTCCCTTGCAGCGTTGTTCCTAATTTCCGGGTTTTATCTTAATATGCTGCCATTAAATGATAAAGACAGTATTATCCTTGCTTATTTACACCTTCCCATATTCTTATGGGTATTGGCAGGGCTTGCATTTACAGGAAATGAATATTCAAAAGGCAGTACAAGATTAGCCTATATTAAATTTAATTTGGAATATTGTATTCTCTATGCTAGCATGGCAGTTAGCGGAATGGTACTAGCAGCATTAACCATGCAGTTATTTAGCTTTGTTGGCTTGGATATAGAAGACTTCTATTTTAGTAATGTCGTTTTATTTGGTGCTGCCGCTCTCGCTATTGTGGCTGCATACCTGGTATCAATGAATCTTAAACTTGCTAAGAATATTACACCATATATAGCTAAAATTTTTAGTCCTCTTGTCCTGGTCACATTGTTGGTCTATCTAATAACGGTTATATGGGTGGGAAAAAATCCATTCTTGGACCGCAATTTCCTGATAGCCTTCAACGGAATACTCCTTGGTGTATTGGCCGTTACCATATTTTCCATTACCGAGAGCGACTCAGACGAGAAAAAGAACATTTCAGATTATATAAATTTTGCCTTAATTGTTCTTGCGCTTATCATAGACAGTGTGGCTTTGTCGGCCATCGTGTTCAGACTTTCTTCTTATGGGATTACGCCTAATAGACTTGCTGTTTTAGGAGTAAACATACTTATCTGGGCAAATCTAATTTGGATTATGCTCTCCTATATGCGTTTTCTACAAAACAAATCCGGACCTTCAACTATCCAAGATGCCGTTACTAAGTATTTGCCGGTCTACGGATTTTGGGCAGCATTCGTTACATTTACTTTTCCTATCATTTTTAATTAGAAAGGCTCTGTTAATGTAACGAAAAGCTAATATTCAATAACGTATAAAATCCTTAGAGCCGATATTATGCAGCTTTTTATACAGAGTTGCATAGTGTTGGCTTATTTTTCTGCCAGACCTATTTTTTTATATTCCTGGATCAATTTTCTCTTGCTTCCGTGCGTCCTGTACGTTGTCATATTAACCACAAATCGAAAAGTAACTTTCTAGATTCATCAGTTTTACATGCACCTTATTCATTCTGAGAAAATGTGTGAGTTATTTTTTCTTTTTAAGTGATATCCTCTTTTTAAAATAGAAGCTTTTAATTTTCGATGCCAATTTACCGCCAATTCCTCTGTTTTACTTCAAATTAAATATCCTGTTATAGACAAAAAACCTTGATAACACAAAGGTTACCAAGGTTTTGTTATAATGACCTGTGAGGGATTCGAACCCCCGACCCCTTCCCTGTCAAGGAAGTGCTCTCCCACTGAGCTAACAAGTCGCAGTATGTAGGTATTGCTGACAAACTCTATTATATGAGGCTGCTTGCGTAAAGTCAACAAAATTCTTCAGGCTCACGTTCATACAAAACCTAAGTCTCCCCTAACTCCATTTTTCAGTTGTTTTAAGAACTCACACTGGTTCTATGATTTCTCTTTTTCTAAAAAAACTATATGTTTATAAAATTAATAAAATGGGTAAACTACTTATACCCCCTTTATTTAAATAAATTATTTGCAAGTCCAAATCCTTCTTCAGAAGGATTTTTTTATTTTCACAAGATTTTACGATTTCACAATAGAATAGCGTTTTATAGTAGATGATTGCGATATTTCGATTCTAATGGAATTGAAGTTGGAGCCTAGTTAATTCCTGTATTAAATAGTTCATCAATTATTTATATAGTTCAGATTTAAAAGCAAAAAAGCTAAGAAATGTATGATCTTAGCTTTTTCGACCGTTATGTCAATTCCAGCGTAGGATGTGACACAATAAATCGTGCATCACCTTTCAAAGAAAAGGATTTAACTGAAGAAGGAACAATAAAGTGATCTCCTTTTTTAAATTGAGAAGCACTCTGTTTCATCCTCAATTCCCCTTCCCCATCCAGCACACTGACTAATTGATAGGAAGGATTCTCTACTATAGAAACAGATCCCGACAAATTCCAGTGGTAAACAGTAAAATAAGTCTCCTTAATCAGTTTTTTCATTCTCATATCTTCATTTACTGACAATACAGAATCGAAATCAGCATCAAGATGTGGAATCCTCGCGACTTCAATGGATTTTCCAAGATGAAGTTCACGTGTATTCCCATCTTCATCGCGGCGGCCGTAGTCATAAACGCGGTACGTAACATCTGAACTTTGCTGTGTTTCAAGAATTATCGTACCTGCACCTATCGCGTGAATTGTTCCGTTAGGTACATATAGGAAATCTCCTGGCTTGATCGGTACCTTACGAAGAAGTTCGTCCCACCGGTTTTCAGAAACCATCTGTTCGAACTGAAGCTTGGAGCCGGCCTGATGGCCGTAAACTAGTTCTGCTCCTCTCTCACAATCAATCACGTACCAGCATTCTGTTTTTCCGAAAGCTTCTCCTTCAACATCACGCGCATAGGAATCATCTGGATGAACCTGCACAGAGAGATTGGTCTTTGCATCTAGTATTTTTACTAGTAACGGAAAGTCATCACCTTCTTGGCCAGCAAACAGATCGCGGTACTTGTGCCATACTTGGTCCAGCGTCATTCCTTTTAACGGGCCGTTAATAACTTCATTTGGTCCGTGCGGATGAGCAGAGATTCCCCAGCACTCACCAGTTGTATCAGTTGGAATATCGTAGCCGAACTGGTCACGAAGATTTGTGCCTCCCCAGATTCGGTCTTTAAACACAGGTTTTAAGAAAATGGGTTCTTTATACACAACATTACAATCTCCCTTAGGGTATTTTTATTCACATTTTAAGAGTTTGTTTAATTGCTATCATTGAATGCACTTTTCTTCTTTTAAAAAATGAAACAATGCACCTATTAAGTTCGCATCATTGCCAAATTGACATGCTTCTACTTCAATGTCTAAGGTTGCTGTTTCATTTTTCAGCTGTTTTAATTCTTTATTAATGCCATCTATCACTTCTGGCCTCTTGCTAATTCCCCCACCTATTAAAATCTTAGAAGGATCAAGCGAGTATTTAAGATTAAAGATTCCTGCTGCTAATTTTTTATATAGATTTGTTATACATTCCTGTATTGTTAAATCTCCATCTTCGGCGAGTTGGAAAACTTTTTCTCCATTTAATGTGCCTGCCAATAAACCTTTCTTTTTTTCCACTTCTCTTACAAGTGCATTAGTGGACGATGTAAGGCTCCACGTCTTTTGAAGTGGATACTCAAGCGGGTTTCCGATGATCATGCAGCCAAATTCTCCTCCGTGAAGGGTTGCTCCTTTTAGAATAGATCGATTGAGAACAATGCTTCCCCCAATTCCAGTACCAACCACAACACAAATATAATAATCTGTATTTTTCGCTGCACCTAACCAGCCTTCTGCTAATGCTGCACAATTCGCATCATTTTCAATTGAAACCTTTAAACCTGTTCGCTGTTCAAGTAACTCAATCATGTTCATTCTGTGGATATAAGAAATGGCACTGGTCCCTCCGATAAACCCAGTTTCAGAGTTTACTGCACCAGGAGAACTGACAGCTATACCGGAAAAAGTATACATATTCTCATATTCCTTCACGACTGCATCTATTTTTTGTAATAATTCTTCAATGCCTTCGACAGGAGTAGGTATCCTGCCGCTCTCTAACATATTTGCTTTTTCATCCATTACAGCAAATTTCAAATAGGTTCCACCTAGATCAAACACCATGTACTTGTTCATTTTCATCATCCCCGTACTGCCGCATTAAATTGCTTGGTTAACAATGCAGCACCAATCACACCCGCTTTTGTTCCTAATGACGCACACTTAATCTTTACTTGATCACGAAGCTGAGGATATAAAAAATGATTAATTTTTTTATAAAGGATTGGCATGATGTATTCTTTTGACTGCATAACGCCTCCACCAAGTACAATCATATGCGGATCAACCGTATGAACAATGTTGGCAATGCCTTTTGCTAAATGATTCAGCATGTTGTCAACAATAACAATTGCTTCATTATGGCCATCCATGGCTAACAAAAATAATTCGCCTGCATGGCCTTCTAAGCCTAGCTTGTCTCTTCCAGCAGCTTTTAAGGCTGTTCCGCTAGCCAACGATTCCAAAGAGCCAATATTAAGCTTAGCGTGTACGGGTCCTTCGCGATCAATTATCATGTTGCCGATTTCTCCTGCACAAGAATGTGCACCTTGAATAATTTGTTTCTGATAAATATAACCGCCGCCGATTCCAGTGCTAACAGTCATATAAAAAATAGATTCCTCATCTTTTCCAATGCCTATCATCGCTTCTGCAAGGCCAGCTGCGTTAGCATCATTATCAAGTACTACTTTTTTGTTTAATAATTTTTCTAAAACCATGACTAATGGAATCTCATCCCAGCCAGGCAAATTTGGTGGACTTAAAATTAAACCTTGTTTTGAGTCCAAAGGGCCTGGAGCTCCAATTCCAATAGCTTCAATTTGGTTTAAATGCATGAAATTCTTACAAAGATTGGCCATGACCTGAATGATATGATACGGTCCTTTTTCTGTTTCCGTTGGAACAATATGTTCTTCTAGAATCTCACCGCCAGCTGTAACAAGTGCTACTCTTAGATTTGTTCCGCCTAAATCAATGCCAAGAAGATGTCTTCCCATGTCTCGCACCCTTTTCCTCTTTATTAAAAGCCGTTATTTTCAGATAACCCTTTGAACCATCGGCCCGATTTTTTGATGGTCCGCTGAAATTCTTGGTTAATTTCTACTTCAACAAGGCCATATCTATTTTTATAAGCGTTTGTCCATGACCAATTATCCATAAATGTCCATAGGTGATACCCTAAACAATTAGCTCCTTCTTCAAGGCCTTTATGCACCCACTTTAAGTGTTCTTGAATAAATTCAATGCGATAATTGTCTTCAATATATCCCTCATGGTTCCTGAACTTTTCTTCTCCCTCTACCCCCATGCCGTTTTCAGAAATAAAAAACGGAATGTTGCTGTAGTTGTCACGGATGTCGATCATAATGTCATAAATAACTTCTTCACAGATCTCCCATCCGCGGTGAGGGTTAATTTTTCGATCAGGCTTTATATAAGGATCGTATAGATGTTCAGGCATAAACGGTTTCCCGGGCAGGACTTTTTCTTCCTTCGCTTTGACCCTTCTTGGCTGATAGTAATTTACACCCAACAGATCAATGATGTTGGTACGGATGGCCTCCATATCGCCTTTTTGAATAGCCGGGATTACATCATGCTCTTTTAAAATTTCTATTAATTCTTTTGGATAGTGACCTTTTGTGACCGGATCTAAGAAGCTTCTGTTAAAAAACAGATCGGAAATATGGGCAGCTTTAACATCTCTTTCATCATCACTTCTTGGGTAAGAAGGTGTTAAATTTAAAATAATACCTATCTTTCCATCCAGTTTTAACTTCTTATATGCCTCTACAGCTTTCGAATGAGCCACAATCGTATTATGCGCCACTTGTGCACCGCGTTTAAAATCAATGATGTTCGGATAATGAAGGTTATATAAATAACCCGCTTCTACTGGTACGATCGGTTCGTTGAAAGTAAACCAGTATTTCACGCGGTCACCGAATAGTCTAAAACAAGTCTCGGCATAGCGAACGTACGCCTCGACCACTTCAATGGATTCCCATCCGCCCTTTTCTTGCATGCACATCGGCATATCAAAATGATATAAATTGATAAAGGGCTCAATACCATTTGCGAGTAATTCGTCAATTACCTCATTATAGAAGCGGACTGCCAACTCATTAGTGTCTCCATGTCCATCTGGAATAAGACGAGACCATTGAATGGAAGTACGAAAGGAATTGTGACCGGTCTTTTTCATAAGCTGGATATCTTCTTTAAACAGGTAGTAAAAGTTAGATGTATGCTCTGGACCTACTTGATTATGAAAAGAATGGGGCTGTTTGGAGTACCAGTAATCCCAAATACTTTGTTTTCTACCATCTTCTTGCGCAGCTCCTTCTGTTTGCGGCCCTGATGCAGCACTTCCCCACCAGAAGCCTGAAGGGAATTGGTATTTTTGTATAGTCTTTTTCATTTCATATCACCATCAATTAATAGATTTGTTGAATAGAAAAGTAACCAAGTCACAATGAACTTGGCTACTTTTTTCATTTATTGTTTCTTCTTCCACTCTTCATATTGTTTGTTCATTTCATCTAATGCTTTGTCCAATCCGGCTTCTTTCAATTTTTTGTTGAACTTTGGCAAGTATTCATCCGGATTAACAGAGCCTGTTAAAAGGGCTTGTGAAAATTCACTTGTAACGTTAGAGATAGCAGCAATCTCTGTTCGCACTGGTTTTGGATCAAAGTAGAAACCTAGTGTAGGAGCAGCTGAAGACTGGTTGTTAAACTCTTCAAACTTTTCCCACTTATCATCTGAATCTTCTTCATACAGATCTAAGATAAACTGATTGCCTAACGCAAAGCTTGGCATTGAATAATTTTTACGAGCTGGAAGGTCTTTAATGCGTCCATTATCAAGTTTCTCGTAATGCTCTCCTTCAATTCCCTTATCAATCAGGTTGCGCAAATATTCATCTGTATTTAATAGATTTAAGAACTCCATTGACTTTTCTGGATTTTTTGAAGTAGCCGAAATTGCCTGCATAGAACCTGTTACTGAGTTGTTAAAGGTGATTGGGGATTCATGCATTGGCTGTACCACCAATTCATACCCAGCATTACGGCTCCAGATGTTTTCTGCATATGGCTGATAAAGTTCTTTACGTACAAACCAGTTTTCAACATCAAGTGCCCAAGGCTCTTTTGATGTGGCTGCATCAGATTTGATGTATCCAGTCTTATAATATTTATGAAGTGTATCCAGTGTTTGTTCCATTTCTTTTGTTTCATAAACGTTAATGATTTTATTTTCGCCAGACAAAGGAACCGCAAATGGCATCTTATCATCGAGAATATAGTCAAATGGCACATAAGGTGTAAAGGTTGTCATTGGCTGAATGCCAGATTCTTTTTCTTTAATGGTTTGAAGCATTGGCTCCATATCTTCAAAACTCTTAATATTTTTTATATCAAACTTGTATTTATCTACTAAGCGTTTATTGAAAACGTATACACTTTGTTGTCCAACTTCTTTATTTGTTGGAATCGCATAAAGCTTTCCATCAATCTTTGCTCCTTCAAGGAAAGCAGGATCTAATGCACTCTTAAGTTCCTTTCCATGTTCGTCCATCAGCTGATCTAATTCCTTAAAAGCTCCTTTACGTGCATTTAATACGTAATTGTTTGCCCAGGAAGCAGTGAATGCAATGTCAAATGGTTCTCCTGAAGCGATTACGACTTGCATCTTTTTGTCATAATCTCCCCAATCAATCATTTTCAGATCAATGGTCGTGTTGATTTCTTTCTTCGTATACTTGTTTATTTGGTCAACTACTTTATTCAAATCCTTCTGTGGCGTTCCAACCATATACCACGTAAGTTTAACTGTCTCCCCATTCTTAGCGTCTGCATCGCTTTTGTTCGAACTGCAGCCGGCCAGTACACCGGCAGTTAAAAGCAAACAGGAAAACAATACAAGAAATACTTTTTTCATTTTATTTCCTCCTATTATTGTGGATTTGCTTATTCCTTTACTCCGCCGATCGTTAACCCTTGGATAAAATATTTTTGAAAGAATGGGTACGAAACAGCGATTGGTAAGGTTGCAATAACAACCATAGCCATCTTAGCTGCATCTTTTGGAACAGACTGCAGGATTCCTTTTACAGAACCTGTTAACAATGTGTTCTGGCGAATGAATTCAATGGTATTCTCAATCTTCATCAAAAGAGATTGAAGTGGTACGAGAGCTGGATTATCAATGAATAATAATGCGTTAAACCAGTCGTTCCAATAACCAAGTGTACTAAACAAAGCAATTGTAGCTAACCCGGGAAGGGATAACGGCAAAACAATTTTAAAGTAGATACGCAGTTCACTAGCTCCGTCAATACGAGCAGATTCTAATATGGATTCAGGTACTGAACGCTGAAAAAATGTTCTCATAATTAAGATGTAAAAAGCATTGACTGCCATCGGAAGAATGAGCGCCCAGATTGTATCGCGCAGATGCAAGACTTGAGTAGCCACGATATAAAAGGGAACAAGTCCTCCGTTAAATAACATTGTAAAGAAAGCAAAAAAGGTGAACTGTTTACGATATTTGAACTGCGGGCGTGAGATGGCGTACGCATAAAAAGAAATGGTGAACACACTAATGATGGTACCCAGCACTGTTACTAAAATCGTAATCATATAAGACTGAAGCAATTGACCTTTTATGGCCCATAAGAATTGATAAGCTTCAAAACTCCATGTCTCTGGAAGTAAGCTGAAGCCATTCTTATCTAAAACGCTTTCATCTGTCAGTGAAATAATAATGACATAAATAAAAGGAAACACACATGAGAATGCGAAAACGGCAAGAATCGTGTTTAAAATCACATTCGCTTTTTTTCCTAATTCATGAGGATTGTAGTTCTTTTTTTTCACTATTTTTGGTTCATTCTTCAATTGAGCCAGTGGCTTCGGCAAATCAGATTCTACTATGGATTTACTCATGCAAGAGTCGCTTTAGGTGCGACTTCCCCCCTTTCTAAGATTGAGTTTTAAGAGACGAGGGCTGTTTTTTAAAAAAGTGCATAATCATTATTGATTCTTTTTACAATGTAATTCGTTAAGATAACCAGGATAAAACCAACAACGGATTGATATAACCCTGCTGCTGTACTCATACTGACCTCACCCATCGTCATTAATCCACGATACACATACGTATCAATGACGTTTGTAACCGGATACAAAGATCCGCTGTCCAAGGGAACTTGATAGAACAATCCAAAGTCAGAGTTAAAGATCTTACCTATGTTTAAAATCGTTAAAATGACGATTAATGGAGTGATCATCGGAATGGTGATATGCCTGATTTGCTGCCACTTTGATGCACCGTCGATCATAGCAGCTTCATAAAAATTCCGGTCTATTCCTACAATAGCAGCTAAATAAACGATGCTGCCGTATCCAATCCCTTTCCACATGCTCATGAACACAAGGATGAATGGCCAATATTCCGGCTCACTGTACCAAGAAACTTTCTCAACGCCAAACCATTGCAGAATATTGTTCATCATTCCTCGATCTACGCTCAAAAAGGTAAAAACAAAATAACTGACAATGACCCAAGATAAAAAATGAGGAAACAGCATACCTGTCTGATACACTTTTGCCATTTTCTTATTTGTAATCTCGTTTAAAATAATTGCTGTTGCTACCGCTAGTATGAGTCCAAGGATGATGAATACCAAATTGTATAGTATGGTGTTTCTCGTAATAATGAATGCATCATTAGTACTAAAGAGAAACTCAAAGTTTTCAAACCACACCCATTCACTATTGATGACGCTTGCAAAAAATCCGTCGGGATGAAATTGAAAGTTTTTGAACGCGATTACGGTCCCAAACATTGGTAAATAAGAAAACAGCAAAAACCATATGACACCTGGAAGAACCATCAAGATCCATGTTTTATTTTTATAAACATCTTGAAAGAACCTCTTTACTCTAGTCATTTCTCTCCCCCCCTTGTTCTATAGTTGATTCTATATACTAATTTTACAAAAGGTAGATTCATTAGAGTAGTTAACAAAATTTAGTTTTACTGTACTATCTTTGTTTTATATACAAATTTAAGGTTCACCGGACGAATGTATATAAAAGGAACATGGGTTAATCCATGTTCCTTTACGACAAATGTAATCAAGGAGAAGAGTAGCCGTATACTTCAAATTCATAAATTCTTGCTGCCTGATCACTTCCTTGGGTCGGTTTATCGATCCATAATCGGACATATCGTGCATCGGTAAGCGGAATGGTATGTTCGGATACGGCTTCAGTATTGTCTGTTACTTGTACAGAATTAGACCAATTTACCCCATCAGTGCTTAGTTCAATTTTGAAGGCTTGCGTATTAAATGCTTGAGCCTCTCCTCCTGCTTGTGCATGATGTACAACAAACTTTGAAACAGAATGGTTTTCTCCCAAGTCAACTTTTAACCAATGAGGAGCCGTACCAAGTGCGCACCATTTGCTGTTATCTGTAACTTTACCGTCTAAGGCGTAGGATGGCCCTTCAGACGAAGCACACGCTCCGCTTGCCTCTGCCTTCTTCCCTAATGCTACATTCGTAATATTTTGGGCATCTTTAGAGATGGTGATCCAAGCTTCTTTTTTGAGCACATCTTCTCCTTCACTATTTCTTGCTGTTAACGTAACAGAATAAACGCCTTCATTTTCATAGCTAACAACAGGATTTAATTCTTTGCTTACAGATGGTGTGCCACCTTCAAACTGCCAGTTTACTTCTTCTGTAACTTCAGATGATGTATTTGTGAATTGAATTTCCTCTCCAGGCGCTGCTATCGTTTTATTTGCACTGAAGTTAGCCACAGGCTTAGGGTAAGGCGGCCATTCAAATTGAATGCTCGCTGGTTTGCTTCGTTTAAATTCATTGTTTACTGCCACAATGTCTAAAATTGTATGTTCTTCTTTATCATATCTCTTTAGTTCAGATAAGAAATAGACATGATTAGGCGTTGCTCCAACCCATTCTTTTTCACCATTTGGCAACGTTCGGTATATTTCATAATGACTAATGTTTGACTCAAACGGAATCCATGAGAGTGATGCATCAGCATAAATTCCATTATCAAATTCTACGTCACTTACCTCAGCTCCATTAGGACGAACCTTTTCAATATGTTTATCTTGTTTATTGAAAACCTTGATTTCACCTACATTTAGTTCATAGTTTGCGACTTCTTGTTGGCCCTCAACAAAAAGAGAAATGGCAGCTAGCTTTTTACCATTATATTTTTTTAACTTAAACGAACTTGTTGCCCATTTATTATCACTTTTCGCTTTAGTATCTAAGTAAATGAATTTTTCTGGATTGTCTGAGAAACTCAAGCCAACCTTTATTTTTGATTGCTTGGAATTGGCTTTATACGTCACGGACAATTCCGAATCCTTTTGTAATAAAAGATCTGTTTTATATAGTTTAAGATGAGCTGGATCTGACGGATTTAATGTGCCTGAAAGCTTTAAAGAACTGCCGCCTTCATATGCTTGTTCCCAATCAAAAGCAACTTCTAGGTTTTGCCCGCCTTCTTTGAGCCAGCGCCATGTCGGAAGAATGTCTTGAAGACTTCGGTTGTTCCAAGACTCCTTGCTTGCAACCTTCCCTTTCACAGAGAATGACTTTCCGCTGCCCGTGTTAAAGTGTGTCACAAATGGCAAATCACGAATAGGAGTTTTGGCGGTAAAGTAGTGAGCCATTCCTTTCCAGCTCCCATTACCATCAGTATTGGAAGGATCTCCGTTTTTACCAACCCAAAACTCTTGTTCCTTTTGATAGAACTCTTCCATGTTCTCTGAGGTTTTATATGCCCAGTCTGGCCGGTAGATGCCTAAAGAGGTATATGGAGTTTTCCCTGTTGGAAAGATGCCTTCCCATGGAATAGAAGTACTTGTCCCCCGCGCTTCCACATCAATACCTGTATATAAATCATATGCACTTCTATTAATCTGCTGCGCCTTTATAGAGGATGATTGTTGATCCCGCCACCAGAAGTTTAAAAACATGCTGTCTGATACACGTTCTTCACCATCTTGCAAAAACATACTGTTTTTATCCGTAAGAGCGTTTTGCCAGTTAATTCTTCCATCGTTTGTCATGGAATCATACCACATCACTTGAGAGCCTTCTGGCTTATGTTCCTGCAGGTAAATTAAAAACTGCTGCATTTTCTCAGCTGTTTGTGGATTTCCTCCTTCCGTTTCCTGATTGATAAACCATCCGTCAAATCCGTAATACTCCGATACTTCAAGCAGCTTGTCGGCTGCAGGAAAAGACCCGTCTTCCCGCTGCGCCAGCATTTGATCTACCCATTCTTTCTTTCCGCCGTAAACAGTTGGAGGGAAAAATACATTGCCTAAAATAGGTACACCATTTTTGTGAGAAGCATCAATAACATCAGCACTTGGCGGAACAATAATCCCTTCTCCAGACGAACCTGCCCAATACACCATTAAATCTGCATATTGCCAATAGCTGAATGTATTAGCAAAAAACTCTTTTCCGCCTTGAGATGGTACACCACTTGTATTTGGATTTAATGCAGACAAAGCAACGAGCTTTGCATCTGACTGTGAATTCTCATTCACTTTGTATAATACGTCTCGTTTTGCCAATGGAATATGACTGCGATTAAACTTTGCATTTGGGTCATTTTCTGGAGACCAATTTAATAGCTGTTCCGGAAACCAATGCGAAGACTGAGGCTGTTCTGCAAAACTGCTGTGAGGCCAAAACATTAATAATAACAAGCACATTCCTAGGAAACTACTGATTTCACATACTTTCTTTTTCAAGTGATTCAAATTCCATCCTCTCCTCTTTCAAATTTATAATGAAGCAATTAAGCAAGCTCCTTTTCTTAGTCTGTTACATGCACTATCAGCGAAAGCGCTGTCAAAAGTATAATTGATACAACACCATCTTCCTTTATGTAGTTATATCCTGGGCCCTGCAAACCGTCAATCCACTCTAATGAAGTGATAAGTTTTTTTCACTATAACTAAAATATGTCCATTAAAAAATCCCGTATCACGAATGTGTACGGGATGACGACTCATGAATTAGCACCTTGAGATAATGCTCTATACTCTGTAGGAGTCAAACCAATCTTCTTTTTAAACTGTTTATAAAAATAGGTAGAATCTGAATAACCCACTTGTTCTCCTATTTCACCAGCACGAAGATGAGTGGTTTGCAGAAGGTCTTTCGCTTTTAGAATGCGAAGTTCATTCACATAATCTGAAAAAACAACGTTCATTTCCTTTTGAAAAAGCTGACCTAGATAGACCGTGTTAATGTGGAACTGATGGCTTAAACTTTTTAAAGAAAGATCTTCATGAAGGTTTCTTTTTATATAATTCACCAAGCTTTTAATAATAGGGCTAATATGATTATTTCTCTCTTGCAGCCCTTCCATGACTTTTAAACAATATTGATAGAGTATTCGTTCTAATTCAAACATGTTCGCAGATTGTAAAATCTCCTGCATAATCCGGGCTGTCTCCAAATAGTTTACTTGAATTGAGATTGAGTTTTTTATAATAGAAATAGTATCAATGGCAAGTCCCCGCAGCACGATTACATGCTGCTGCTCTTCTAAGGAGCAGCCTTGCTGCAAGAAAGACTGTATCCATTTCTTAAGGCTTTCCTCGTCATATCTTAATATGATTTGCACAAGTTCTTGCCCATTTAGTGATGCAGGATGAGAAGGAACTCTAAATTTTCTGGCCAATTCTTCTGTAATCACATGTGTATCTTCTGTCAAAACAACTTTAAATTCAGCCAATTGTTTTACCTGTTTGAAATGTACAGAAATAGGATCCATCATTGAAGTTGATTCACTCTTTGTAATCCAAAAGTGTCTTATCCAATCTTCTTTCTTAAGCATGATTACTATGGTTTCTATTTCTCTCTCTACTATGTCAATCTCTTTATTCATCCAAAGTACGATGATTTCGCCTCCAGGCTCCATCACAAAAAGGGCATCCATTGAGTCTTCCAATTGCTTTTTTAGTGCTATTCGTTTTTTCAATGTATGTTCTTCAGTCGAATCTAGCTTTAAGTATGAAAGGTATAACTGTTGTTTTGAAAACGGAATATGATACATTTTAAGCCGTTGTTTTAGCTCTGCTTCTTCGATCTCTTCATTTAGCCAGCGCCAAATCACATTATCACGCAAGATTTGACTTTCTTCCACAGACTGCTCTTGCTGGTTTAATTTCTCAACTGCGTTACGGATCGTGGCATTGAGTTCTTCTTCATCTACGGGCTTTAACAAGTAGTTTTCAATGCCTAACTCAATTCCTTTTTTCACATAGTTAAACTCTTGATAACCTGTAAGCACCACACATTTAGTATGAGGATGAATAGCCTTTACTTCCTCAATTAATTGAAGACCTGTCATATTTGGCATCATAATATCTGTAATGAGTAAATCACACGGGCTTTCCCTTATTTGCAGAAGAGCTTTTTCTCCATCATTCGCCTCGCCGGTAACCTCCAGTCCATTACCTTCCCAATCAATCAAGTATTTTAACCCTTCAACAATAATAGGTTCATCATCTACGATAAAAACCTTATACATCTTCGTTTCCTCCTTTAAGAATAGGAAGAGTGAGAATCACACATGTTCCTTGTTTTAGAATGCTTTCAATATGCAGACCAAATTGTTTTCCGTATTTCATCTGAATCCGCTGATGGACATTATGAAGACCAATAGACTCCCCCATCGTTTCCTTTTTTAAATTCTCAAGGACTTCTTTTAACCGCTCTTTTTCAATGCCTTCGCCATTATCAATAATAGTAATGATGAATTTATTTTTTGATTTTTTTACGACCATTTTTAATAAATTGTTGTCATGTTGTTTCTTAAATCCATGAATCATGTAGTTTTCTACAAGCGGCTGTAAGGTAAATCGCATCATTGGCAGATCATAGCAATCCTCAGGAATGTCAAACTCGACTTTTAATCGATTTGCATATCTGATTTGAAACATGTTCAAATACTGTTTGATGTGATTTACTTCATCTTCAACGGTTACAATCTGTTTATGCTCAAGTGAATAGCGAAACAATTTACCTAAATAAACAATCATATCACTCGTTGTGCGTGAACCTTCACTTAGGGCTTTCATTCTGATCGTTTCAAGAGAATTATAAAGAAAGTGAGGGTTTATATTCGATTGAAGCGCTTTCACTTCTGCTTCTTTCTGCTTTATTTCACTTATATAGACCTGATTGATATACTCTTTTAATCTTTCTAACATTTGATTAAACGTAACCGTAATGGTTGAAAGCTCGTCTTTATGATTAGAAACAGGAACACGTACATCTAAATTTCCTTCTTGTACTTGTTTCATGGAATGTTCAATAGCATAAATACGTTTTGAATAAGAGCGCATAATGAAATAAGTAGCTGAGATCGCAATGAAAACCAGCATCACGGTGAATAAAATCATGGTCCATAAAACAATTGAAAGCTGCTGGAGTTCACTCTTTGGAAGATAACTGACAAACATTAGCTCTAGCTGATCATCTGCAAGAGTACTGACAATATAATCTTCCCCTTTTATGCTCTTCTCCTCTTGTATTGTCTTAAAAGCAGGCAGGGATAAATCATCGGGAAAAACTTTACGATTTGACGAATAAAATACGTCTCCGTCCTTATTCAATACATATAAATTGCCTTTATATCTTTCCTTGTTGGTAAGCAAAAATTGATTGAGAGAGTCAAAACTAAAATACAAATAGAAATTTCCAAGTTTTTCTAAAGATCGGGGGTCTTTTAGGTCACGTTTTATGGTATATGTATCTTTCAACTCTCTTTGATAGGAACGTTTTAATTCAGGAATCTTTTCATTCTGCGGCATCAGGTAATCATATTGCTTTAAAGAAGCAGGATCATTCTTAATAATTGATTGAGTCCAGCGAAAGTGATTAAAGATAAATAAATATTCATATTTCTCCTCTTCACTTGCAAAGCTAATGGCATTTATATCCTCTTCATCACTGAAATAGGTTTGTACGAAAGTTTCCATATTATTAGGCACGAAAGAAGGGCTTTCGCTATATTTATTCAGTTTATACGACAGATAACTAGAATAATTATTCTGTAAAGAATAGCTTATATCATAGATGATATCATCTTTTGTATACATCTCCCGTACCACTTGATTCACAAAGTCGTCCTTTTGATCAAAGTAAGAGGACACTTCATTTAAAATTCTCATATTTTCATCCTGTTCTCGCTGCACTACTACATCGGTATAATAATTCCAAAGGGCGCTTAAAAGCAGAAACATGACTAAAATCAAAATAATAGAGTACACCATTAGAATTTTATTAAACACTTTTTGTTTCATTTGATTAACTAACTTGTTGATAATCATGTCTATGCTCCTTGTACGAGTAAGTAAAGTACGTTTAATAGTTTAATAGACATTCTCCATGGCGTAAGAGAAAAGCGCACCACTCCAAAAAGTGCTGCGCTTTTTCTCATTATTGAAATTTAATAAAAACGGTTTTAATTTCATAGGGAGAAACATCAAGAGTAATGGCGCTGCTTTTCATTTTATCAGAAATTGGCTGTTCCATTAAGTCCATTTCACTCCAATATTCGATGTTATAATCTGAAAAAAGGGCAACTTTCCCTTTCCTTCCTTCAAATTCATGGAATCGCACGATAACTCCGTCTGCATCTTCTGATTTCTTTACGGCATCCACATGAATATTGAAATTATCCGACGAGAGAAGTGATTGGCCACTATTTGCAGCAACACCACTAAAAACCTGCACTGGTGCATTTAGGACCCACGCTTCCTGATGGGTTCCGGCATCACGCCAATCTCCGCAATGAGGATATAACGAATAAGTAAAATTGTGTTCACCTTGATCCGCTTCCGTATCCGGGTAAATAGAAGATTTTAATAATGAGAGACGAAGTACGTTCTCTTTTATATCATATCCATATTTACAGTCATTGAGCAGGCTGACTCCATAACCCGTTTCAGATAAATCCGCCCATTGGTGGCCTACTGTTTCGAATTTCGCCATTTCCCATGATGTATTCCAGTGCGTAGGACGTTTGACATTTCCATATTGGATGTCAAACGTGGCTTCTGTGGAACGAATGTCAACTGGAAATGCTGTTTTTAGAAGTTTCCTTCTCTCATGCCAGTCAACATGTGTTTCAAAATCAATGCGTTTCGTATTTGAAAAGAAAACTGCATGTTGTGTAATCGTTGACAAATGATATTTCCACTTCATTCTCACCGAAAACCTTACTGGGCCATTTTCTGTTACTTCTATGAGTTCAAGATGCTCTACTTCCTTAGATTTCTCTTGATAAAATAAGTCAATGTCCCATGCGTCATGAGCTAATGGCTTATCTTCAAAAATCTGAAGAATGTTTCCTTTAGATCCATCTGCTAAAACATTTCTGTTCATTTCTTTATCATACAAGTAAATGATCTGTCCGCTTTCATTCCATTTCACTTCATAAAAAGGGGTGGATAATGATTGGTTCTTATATAAAAAAGGTGTTTTGCCGATTTCATCCGATTGATCTTTTTTCGAAAATATAAGACTCGTGCCTGCAAAAGAAGGCAGTTTCTCAGGGAGTACCCACCAGCCGATTTTCCCTTTTTGTGCAGTTAGCGTATTTCCCTTTTCATCCTTAAAACAGCCATCTCCTTGATTTGCATCATCATAAGGAATCATCACAGCCTGCTTATGATTCCAAAGAGTCGGATTAAATAGCGTGTAAGTGCCTTTTTGTTTTTCCATTAATGCATCTTCGGATTTTTTCATATGGAATTGATAGAGGCTGTGAGCTTCTTCATATTCAACTTGGGCATCTTCATATACTTCCCGTATCGATGATCCTGGAATAATATCGTGGAACTGGTTGCGAAGCAGAATTTTCCATGCGTAAAGGAGCTCTTTTGCAGGATAACTGCTCCATCCATTTTTTAAAGACTCAAGAACGCTATAGAATTCCCATTGTCTAAAAGCAAGTTCCAGCTTGCGGTTATTTCGTTTCATGAATGCCTGACTTGTGTATGTGCCGCGGTGATACTCTAAATACAATTCACCGTCCCATAGGTGAACATATTGATCTGTATTCTCCACTGTATGAAGAAGCTCTTTAAAGTAATCCCCTGCTTTTCCCGGCTTTACGTGCGGAATGCCAGGCATTTCGTCTAAATGGCGGCGGAGCTCCAGCATTTCTCTGTTAACTCCGCCTCCTCCGTCCCCATAACCATACGACAGAAGAAGATTTTTGTTCACATTTTTATTTCGGTATCCTTTCCACGCACCATTTACTGTTTTAGCAGTCACATGCCCGTTATAGGTATAAAACCAGGAATCATCTTCGTTCCAAGTTTCTGGTGTGGTAATGAAGTGGGTAAGAATCTGGGTTCCATCAATACCTTTCCAATAAAACGTATCATGGGGCATCCGGTTGTATTGATTCCAGCTAATCTTCGTTGTCATAAAAGAATCAATACCTGATTTCTTTAATATTTGAGGCAATGCCCAGCTGTAGCCAAATACATCAGGCAGCCACAGGACCGAACAATCCACACCAAATTCATTCTTTAGAAATTGCTTTCCAATGAGAATCTGGCGCACTAGTGATTCACCGCTTGGAATATTGCAATCCGCCTCCAGCCACATACTGCCTTCCGCTTCCCAGCGTCCTTCGCTGATTCGGTCTTTCATCTTCTCATAAATATCAGGATAATCATTTTTGATATATTCATAGATCTGCGGCTGTGACTGCAGGAATAAATATTCTGGGTACTCTTCCATTAAACGAAGCACCGTTGAAAAAGAGCGAGCTGCTTTTTCTCTCGTATGCTTCAAACGCCACAGCCAAGCTACGTCAATATGGGTATGCCCTACACAATGAACCGTGACGGGATGATTTTTATCCAGTTTGCTTAGTTCCCCTTTGATGAAATCATTTGCTCGATAACAAGAATCGTAAAAGAAAGCGTCACCTGGAGCTGTCCAGTCCACCAGCAAAAATGTCTGGTTCAAAAGAGTAATCAGCATGGAACGAATAGGGTCTGCTTCAGGAAGTTCCATAACTGTTTGATACATGGCTAATGCGGTAAAGTACAGATCATCTAGTTTCTCATCAAGCCAGCTTAATTCTGCCCGATCCAAGCGGTAATGCTGAATTTGGGGAGGTCCCCCGCCTTCTAAACCAGTCCACATACGAAATGATAACGATACCTCTTCTCCAGCAAAGGACTCTTTGAAGATTACCTCTTCGTGATTCGAGTCCACACCTTGATAAGGCTCATTATTTACAAAGAGCAGGGATTCAAATCCGGAGTTATTGCCTCCCCCTGTTCTTCCAAACTGAAAGATCCCTGCGATCTTTTTTCCCGCCCAATCTTTAGGAATCAAAACCGTTGTTTGCAGCCACTTATAAACATCACGGCCTTCCCAGCGTTCCCCTGCTCCTATCTCCTGATGTTCATTCCCAATCTCAGGAGGATATAGACCAATTTCACCATTATCTTCTATCGTCAGAAAAGACGTTATAGGTTTGGTGTCACGGTATCTAAGAGGAGATAACTCCTGAATCCGCGCTTCTAATTTTCGTTCTGTTAAAAACATGCCTTTTTCACCAACTCGTAAATTTTAATAGTTTAATGGTTGTACAATTTTCTTTCTAGCTGTTCAAACCGTTTCAGGCAAACCTTCATCATCCAAAAAACCGGGAAGACAGCAGATACAAAAGGAATTAATCCGGGCAATTGGTAAATCAAGTAACCGATAAAAAAGATTCCTGCCCCGATCCACAATGCTGTTGATTGGCTTGATATGGCAAAAAGAAATGATTGTTTTATATATTCTGTGTTTGAAAACTCGTAATGCACATAGATGGCAAAAAAATAGGCAAGGGCCATAAGCAGTATAAAAGCAAGCACCCATAAAAGAGCCAACAGGAACATAGAGAGGATACCTGGCATGGACTCTACCACCCTAATATCCACATAAAGAAAAGCTGCTATTCCGTAAAAAATAAAACCTATCTGATTACTTCTTTTCCATTCTTTAATATACACACGCTTAAATGTTTTCCAAATCGGAATATCCTGCTCATTTTTCAACCATTTCCGAACGACTGTAAATAAAGCCACTGTTGAAGGAAAAAAACCAAAAAACCCCAGACCAAGAAGTGTGAAAATTATCCAGCATACATTCGCAAGTATAAGACGCCACAGCCAATCGCTTACTTCGACCATCCATTCCGTCCACTTCATGCCATCGCCTTCCTTTCTTACAAGTCAGCCAACCCTTTTAATTTCTGGATTTACCTGCAGCTTCATGCAACGGGCTTCCTTTTACTACTTTTCCTGTAAGACTTAGAACAAATTCACTGAACATGGAATTTGCCCAAGCAAACCAATCGCGCGTAAACTCTTCTGGTTGATCTGCATTGAATCCTTCATGCATATAATCTGTTCCGCCATCTGTCTGTAAGAAGGCCGTTAGGATTTGTTTCTTTTCTTCTTCGTTTTTTGTTGTCATGCCTTGAATAGCTAGTGCTATATGCCATATATAATGATCCGGTGTATGCGGACTGCCGATTCCGCTTGCATGTTTTCCTTCGTAATAATAAGGGTTATCACGGCTTAATAAGAATGAGCGAGTATTTAGATAGGTCGGATCATCCAATGAGACATAGCCTAAATATGGACTTGCGAGTAAACTCGGTACATTTGCATCGTCCATTAAATTGACTCTGCCTTCTCCGTCTGTTTCATATATATACATCTCTCCGTGGATTGGATGATCTAACTTTGCAAATTGCTCAATACCACCCTGGATCTCTTGGCGAAGGGAGAGGCATTCCTCTTTCAATGCAAAATTATTCAGCACATCACCGCATATTTCAGCAGCATAACCTAAGACCACAACAGCGAACATATTAGCTGGCACAAGATAACCATATGTGCATGCATCGTCACTGGGACGGAACGCACTCCAGGTCATACCAGTCGGAACGACACGGCCGCCCTTTCCGTCACGCATCAATGTATCAGATTGCCGGCAATCTGAGCGTTCAAACAGATAAGAAGAACGGTTTTCATGATCTTGTTCTGTTCGCCATACTTCAATAATCATTTCAATGACGTTTTGAAACGTTTCATCAAGGTGAGAAGTACGCCCCGTTGATTTCCAGAACAAATAAGCAAGTTGGATCGGATAACAAAGTGAATCAATCTCATATTTACGTTCCCAAATTCGGGGAGTCATTGTCGTGCGGTCCAGTTGATGCCCCCTTTGATTAGCCGTTTCATTAAATGCATTCGCATAAGGGTCATGCAAGATAAAGTCAAATTGTTGACGAACGACTCCTTCTAGCAGGTCAGCAATTTCTTCATCCTCTTCTGCAGCCAAAAGATAAGGCCTTACTTGTGCAGCAGAATCCCTCAACCACATCGCCGGAATATCTCCTGTAATGACAAATGTTTTCCCGTCTTTTTGTTTCTTCATTGTAGTTTCATAGGTGTTTACGAAACACTTTTCAAACATGCGCTGCAGCTTCTCATCATAAGGAAAGAACTCTTTTACATGTGTAATCAGTTTTTGTATGGAATCAGGAATAGATTGTGTCATTTGTTATTTTCTCCTCTTTGGCTCTATACCTAGTGTTATAATTTCATTGCTTTTCACTTCATGAGTAATTTTTGAGTCACGCGTTTTCTCTTCAAGGATGTTACTTCGATACGATGGATGTTCATCATGTATGGCAGCCGCCACACTTACATTCCTATCAGAGGGATTAAACCAGCGAATCATCACATCCTCATGCTGTTCCGCCACTTTCATAGAGGTCCACACTAGGCCCTCGTTCTTTGTCTTCACGAACTGGTGGGCAGGTGGAAGTGTTCCTCTGTGACGATCGGTTTGTATCGTTATTAGAGGCACTTTATATTGATAAGCTTCTATATAAGCTTTTGATTCAATTACATCTTTGCTGTGAGGAATGACAAACCACTCAGCGGTCTGCTCACCGATACATTGGGCTTCAGGTGTTGGGAAGTATCCCCAGTCTCCCAATTCTGCAACCGAGCGAAGAACTGTAACCGCGATGGTTGTGTCAGGCTCCACGATTTCATATTCCTGAAGCCCATCTGTCACAACTGTAAGCCCATTTTCTCCGTCTGATACGCTCGCGAAACGTTGCTGGTGTTGACAAAAGCTTGGATTATCCCACTCTCTTTCTGGAGTATTCGGACGAGTCACCACTTCAAAAATGCTATCAGCTTGATGAGTATCTGTATGTAAACCTGATGGGAACAGTACACGCAGTCTATGATCTTTTGCCTGATTGTTCATATACAGCTTAAACTGTGGACCTTTCATTCCTTTTTCAAGCGTAACAATGGTTCTGAGAGACATTGTCGTTGTGTAGTCCGATCTCCCAGCTTTGCGTTCTTTATGCCAAATGAGTCTGTGTCGTTCCTTCTCTAACTCATCATCAGCAGAGACCGGAATGGTCAACGAATGTTCAATTTCAACAACGGTGCAAAGGTCGTTTCTTTCCTTAACCGTAAACTGAGCTTTTGTTCCTTTAGTTGTAATCGTTTTATGTCCTTGAGCTTCTTTAAACATATATTCGTTCCCAATGTCCCCGGTGTCTTCGTATATACCTAACTGATAAAAGGTTTGGCCGGTTTTCTTTTCTGTAAGGTCATACGTGCCATCCCCATGGAAAATCAAATGTACATGTTCATTTTCTAATTCTATTGGGTTAACAGACGATACCGTTTGTTTTTCCTTGACTGGGTCTTCATGTTGCGGCACTAAATAGAAGGTTTTATAGCCAAAGGAATGAATGTTTTCTGCGAAGAAGGATATATTCACTTTTTTTGCAAAATAAGGCTGTCTGAATCGGTCATCCGGCAGATCATAGCCAAACTCAATTGATGGAGGTCCAATCAAACAAGGAAATCCTATGCCCTGTTCGTCTACAAGCTTGTAAGATATCGTGTCTTTTTCATTTAGATGTGCTGGAATGTCTTCAAAATGCATCTGTGAAAAATAGATTTTTTCTATATCCACCATTGTTTTTACAACTTCATTTTTAGTCATTCCAGTTGTGTTTATTACTACAAGAGGAATGGCACCGTCTGGCGTATGTGAAGTATTTATGGACTGAACAAGTGCTGATGCATGTTCTTTAACGAACACTTCTCCCATATGGTTAACTTTTTCAAACCGTGTCACCATTTCGCGATGTACTTCATCTACACTGCAGCCGCAGATGCTGTCATGAGGATGATTCTTCATGAGGGATTTCCACATAAAGCGTATATATTCGCGGGGGTAAGATCCATGTATGAGATACGTCATAGCTGCCATAGGTTCTGCAATCTTTTCTAAAAGTGTTTGACATCGATGATTCCATTGCTTCAGATAAATACGGGCAGAAGCCGTGTTTACCAAGGTGGACCAGCCATCTGTCCGCTGGTTTCTGAGCTCGCCTTGAATCGTTTGCAACTCTTTTGGAAGTGCCTCTTTTAAAGCTCGGATATATTCTTCAAAGCTTGAATGATTAAAGGCGTACTCCGGATAAAGTGCCGCTGCTGTTTCTATGGCCTGTGGTATGTCTTGTTGCAGTGGCTGATGGTCGCATCCGTTCATAAATAACAACTGACTTGTCGATGCGTACTTCTCAGCATCCTGAAGCTTTTGGTCCCAGAACGTTTGCGCACTCTCTTTATCAACCGGAATCTCGTTTCCATTTGAGTACCAGTTAGCAAACAGTACGCCCAGTACACTGGATCCATCAGGCGATTTCCAAATCATTTCTGAAAATGGAGATTCAAACTCAGCCGCGTCTGAAACAGTATTGTTAAATCCTGTTGGTTTCACACCCCGTCCGAATGCCGCTGTTTCAATGCCAGCTTGCCTTAATAGCTGGGGCGCTTGACCATATACACCAAACGTATCTGGAAAATAGCCGATTTTAGAAACATGGCCATAGTTCTTTGCATCATTCATGCCAATCAATAAATTGCGCACGTTCGCTTCTGAGCTTGTTAGAAACGCATCCTGCAATACATACCATGGACCGATATAAAGCTTTTGGTTCACAATCATTTCTTTTATTATCGGGCGGTTTTCAGGATGTATTTCCAGATAGTCTTCAAGCAGTACCGTCTGACCATCTAGATGAAAAGATTTAAACTGATTGCCTTCCTTTTGAAATTGTTCAATCAAAGTATTCATAAGCTTAACGAAATAGTAACGGTGCGTTTCAAAAGGCAAATACCATTCTCTGTCCCAATGGGAATGAGATATTATATGAGCAGTCTTTTTCACGAGTCATTCTCCCCTTTGTTTAAACTAAAAGAAAACGCTATCATTTGTGTATAAACGTATATTATCTAATGCTAACAATAAGAAATACCAATCCTGCCCGCAATAGAATTAAGAGAAGTCATAAAGTTATTTCAGTGTATCTAAGAATAGTCCAATGATTAAATGGTCCATATGTATTTATGACTTTATTAAACAAGTAATAATCATATGTGTAACGTTTAACGGAACAACAAAATATTTAGAAACGCTCTAACATAGTATAATTCTGCTCATATGAATACATTGATTGAGGAAATTCCCAGAGGAAGAAATGATCATAAGCGAGTATTCTTTTCGTTCGTTATGTCTACGTTAAACCGCCGCATAACAATTTAAACGTATGATAAGTCGGGGTTAGTCACCCCCTGCTACTTTTTTCTTTAAAGGAGATTGGAAGACATGGAATGCAGAAAATGCGATGAGAATCTTAGAGTAAGAGACCGATCTCAGTACAAGAAACGCAATGGACTATGCAAAAACTGACATATGGATCCAACAAGGGATGAAGTTCGCCATCCCTCTAAGAGAAAACCAAAATAAAAAAGCCACCTTAATTGATGACTTATTAAACGACTTGCTGTTTATCTCCTAAGATGATGTTAATGGAATAAACCTTGTATAAACTATGAGCTTATAGTGAGAAAAGCCAGTACTAATTTGTATGACAATTAATTTCATAAGTAGTGGTTTAGGAAGTCTTCCTCTTATGTTTACTAGGGCAATGCCTATTAATAAATGAATGACTAAAAGAAGAAAGTAATTCATTAGATTCAGCCCTTTCTATTCAATTCCTCAAGATGATTCTGGATAAATTCTATTAACTCTTCTTTAATCATTTCTGCAGATTCATCAAGAAGTTCACCAACTAACCTGCTTCCTGCAATCTTTGATGAAACCTGTAAACCCAGGAAACGGCAGCCGCATTCCCAAATCGGCACTGTATGTAAATTGACTATTTCTCCATTTTCATCAATGATTCCAACAGATATTGCAGAACGATAACCCGGTTTAAAAGGATGAGTACCCTCATGCTCAAAATCCCCGTCAATCTTAAGGGTATTTTTAAAAATAGGCTTATATTCTTTCATCAAGTCTTCTATGTGTTTTTTCAATTTCTGCTCAATAGAAGTAATCCTGTTTAATAGATTGTCGTTAAAGTCTTTTTGAGTATACTTCATTGGGTGTCCTCCAACCGAATGCCGCAGCTTCCGAAATACCTGAGAGTCTTAGCTTAGGCATCTTTTTCATATCCATATCCCTTCGCATCATTAATTTGCTTTTTTTCTGACATCCGCTTGTGACCCTTTTGGATTTATGGAATATCTTTCCACAAAACAATAACCATCCCATTCGACTCATTTCCCGGACAATAATCGACGATTTCAAAAGCACTATTTTTATTTTTACACGATTATATTAAGAAAGCATGAAAATCAATTGATTGATTTTCATGCTCTTTTTAATACATTATGCCTGCTGTGCTACATTTTGATCTTTATCTTTTTTCATAAATAGCTGGATTGCGAATAAGCCTGCAAAAAGAATTAAGCCGATCGTATCCGAAATTCCCTCTGGATAGATAAGCAGCAAGCCTGCTGCGATGGCTAGAAGCCGTTCAATCCAGTGCAGCTTTCTCATCCAGAAACCAATCATTCCCGCTCCGATAGCGATCATACCGGAAACTGCCGTGAAGACAACCCAGGCGATTTCGGGCAGCGTTGTATCGATTAACAGCATTTGAGGCTGCAGAACGAATATATACGGAATAATAAAGGCTGCAATGGCGAGCTTTGCAGAGATAACTCCTGTTTTGATTGGTTCTCCGCCAGACACCCCGGCCGCAGCAATCGCTGCAAGAGCAACAGGAGGTGTGATGTCGGCTATTATTCCAAAATAGAATACGAATAAATGAGCCGCCAAATCCGGATAGCCAAGGAAAATAATAGCGGGTGCAGCTATTGTTGAAGTAATAACATAGTTTGCTGTGGTCGGTGAACCCATCCCCAGTATGAGAGCGGCAATCATAGTAAGGAACAAGGTTGGTATAATTGCTCCTCCCGCCAAATCGATTAAACCATTTGCAAGAGTTAAACCGAGACCTGTTTTTGTGACAATCCCTACAATTATTCCAGCTGCAGCTGTTGCAGCTGCAACGGACAGTGCTGATCTCGCACCATCAACAAGTGCCAAAACAATCGCTTTTGGCCCCATGCGTGTTTCTTTATTAATAAAGCCTGCTCCTATGGCAATTAAAATAGAATACAGCGCTGCATGCATAACAGGTACTCCTGTCATCAACAACACTACGATTGCAACAATCGGAAGCAGCAGATAGATTTTCTTTAAAACTTCCTTGCGATTTGGCATTTCTTCTTCTTTTAGACCCCGAAGACCCAATCTCTTTGCTTCAAAGTGAGTCATGATCCAGATACCCGTAAAATACAGAACTGCCGGAATCGCTGCAGCTTTGGCAATATCCCAATATGTGATGCCGTTTCCGATAAATTCAACCATCAGGAATGCTGCGGCGCCCATGATTGGGGGCATCAGCTGTCCGCCTGTAGATGCTGCCGCTTCAACTGCGCCTGCAAATTCACGCTTATATCCTAATTTTTTCATCATCGGAATAGTAAAAGCACCTGACGTAACAACGTTGGCAACGGAACTTCCGCTGATTGTTCCTTGCAGGGCGCTTGAGAAGATCGCGACTTTAGCAGGTCCCCCTACTCGTTTTCCTGCAATCGCAGCAGAAAGATCGTTAAAGTATTGCCCAACTCCCGTTTGAATTAGAAACGATCCAAAAAGCAAGAACAAGAAGATAAACGTTGCAGATACCCCGAGAGGAGTTCCAAGAATTCCTTCAGTAGTAAAGAACATAGTTTGAACAAGGCGCTCTAAGCTCAGTCCCCCATGCTGCAAAAATCCCGGCATGGATTGTCCAAATAACCCATATAGCATGAAAACTACTGCAATAATGGTAATCGGCAGTCCCACTGCACGTCTTGTTGCTTCTAATACTAATAAAATCGCAATTAATCCGATAGCAAAATCAGTTGTTGTTAAAATACCGACCCTCATGGCGATATCTTCCATGAACAGCGGCCAGTAAGCTCCTACAGCTATACTGAGCAGGGCAAGGACGATATCCAGCGGGCTGACCTGCCATTTCCCGGTTTTCTTCTTATTTTTTGTTATCGGGAATAAGAGAAAAATGAGAGATAAAGCGAAACCTAAGTGAACAGAACGCTGAATTTGTGCAGTAAATACGGAGACGATGGCAGTGTATAGCTGAAAGAGTGAAAAAGCAAGCAAGCCAAAAAAGACAATCCAGGCGAAAACACCTGTCAGTTTCCTTGTTGCGGATTCAGGGTCATATTTTTCGAGAATGGCTTGCTGTTCTTCTGCTGATAACGTTTTGTTCTCTTCACTCATTGATTTTCACTCCTTTCAAAAGCTGAAAAAGATTCATGGTTTCATAGCTGACTCTGACCCATGTACCGGGTTTTATGTATTTTTTCAATTCATATTCTTTTCCTTTGTAAACGACTCTGTGATTGGCAACTACCTGTCCTGTGCTGAGGTCAAAAAAAGGAAATGTCCGATTCATATTTGAAATGATATAACGGCCATCCTTTCTTTCAAAAATCTCTTCCCCCTCAGGTCCAGAGGGCATGCCAACTGCAAACGTCTCATATGAAAGCTCAATTTGTTTGATCTGTTTGTTCGAAAGTTCATATGTTTCAATCACATCTGTCAGATGAATGGAATGAGTATACTTTATTTGAAAAGTATCCCTTTCTTGAACAGAAATGAAAGCCAATAGCCTGTTTGTGTCTTCAAAATGAAAAGCTGCGGTTTTTTTAAACGGGATAAAAAAAATGAGAATGACCAAGATGAAAAGCACGAGAACGTATAATAGCTTTTTCTTCATCCCTGTTTCCTCCAAAATCAAGCGATAGACCGCAGTTTCTCTGCGGCCTATCTCTCAAACCATTATTTCAGTACGCCTTTTTCTTTGAAGTATTTTTCTGCACCAGGATGCAGCTTCAAGTCACCGATTCCTTCTAGTGCCGTTTCTGCTTTGATTAGTTTTCCTTTTGCATGAGCAATTTTGTCTGTATTTTCAAAGATTGATTTTGTGATGTCGTATACGAAATCTTCATCAAGTTCATCCTGAACCACAAGCATCGCTTTAACAGCAACTGTGTTCACGTCTTCACCAATCTTATATGTGCCGCTTGGAACAACATCCTCAGAGTAGAAAGGATATTTTTCGATAAGCTCTTTCACTTTGTCAGCTTCAAGAGGAACGACTACTACTTTGTTTTGAGCTGAAAGAGTTTCAACTGCAGCTGTCGGAGTTCCTGCTGTAACGAATGCTGCATCAATGCTGCCGCCTTGAATTCCTTCAGTTGATTCATCAAAGGAAAGGTTTTGAGCCTGAATATCATCCACTGTTAAACCGTGTACTTCCAGAACCTGTGTAGCATTTAAGTAAGCTCCCGAACCGATTGCCCCAACGGAAACTTTCTTGCCTTTTAAATCTTCAACTGATTTAATGCCGCTCTTGTCAGTTGTGATTAGCTGAACCGTTTCGTTATATAACGTACCAAGGCCCAGTACATTATCAATCTTGTTATCTTTAAACATACTCTCTCCGCTTAATGCATAAGTCGCGATATCGGTTTGAGAAAAAGCAATCTCAGCATCTCCGCTTTTTAATGTCTGCATGTTTTCAACAGATGCACCTGAAGACTGTACAGTTGCCTTATAATCAGTGCTATCAGAAATGATATCGCCGAATGATCCGCCAAGAGGGTAATATGTACCACCCGTGCCGCCTGTTAGAATTCTAAGTGTTTTCGGCTTAGAATCTCCTGAACCGCCGGAACCCGATGTCTTTTCATTTCCGCCGCAGGCCGAAATGATCATCACAACAGCAAGAAGCATGACCATAAATAAACTTTTACGCATTTTCACTAGTAAATTTCCCCCTCTTTGTAATTTAATTGTAACAATACCACATTTTTATATTACCATATGTTTGAAGAAAATTGTCAATCTATTCTTTAAATTCAAATATTGATCATTTTCCCTCTAACATAAACTATCTTTCTATTAAGTTGTATTCTCATTGATTTGTTGGTTTGCTTCTATAACGAGGACCTGGAGAATTTCGTTTTATTAATCTTTTATAAATTTTCATTTTCTCTAACCTTATTGCTTCAAATTCAAAATTTAATTTAGTATAATTTTAAATTGATAATGATTATTTTATATTGAATTATCACAATCATTAGTATATTCATCTTTTTTCACAAAACAAGCAAATAGGAGGGGAATTGAAAATGAACGATAACAATAGCCAAGATCAAAAAAGCCATACAGCAGCTGGTGCAGGTCAGTGCCCTATAACTGGTGCAGGAGGAGGTCACAAAGACAGCGCCATCACGACTTCCAAAAAGCCTGGAGGCACAACAAACAAAGACTGGTGGCCGAACATGCTGAATCTTGGCATTCTGCGCCAGCATGATAAAAAATCAAATCCGTTTGGAGAAGACTTTCACTATAAAGAAGAGTTCTCAAAACTGGACTATGATGCATTGAAAAACGATCTTCGCAACCTGATGACAGACAGCCAAGACTGGTGGCCGGCAGATTACGGTCATTACGGTCCCTTCTTCATTCGCATGTCATGGCACGCAGCCGGTACATACCGTACAGCTGACGGACGCGGAGGAGGTGCCTTTGGCTCTCAGCGTTTCGCACCGCTGAACAGCTGGCCTGATAATGTAAACTTAGATAAAGCACGCCGTTTACTGTGGCCAATCAAGCAAAAATACGGAAACAAAATCTCCTGGGCAGACTTACTTGTTCTAACTGGTAATGTAGCGCTTGAGTCTATGGGTCTGAAAACATTCGGATTCGGTGCAGGACGTGAAGACATCTGGCACCCGGAAGAAGACGTCTACTGGGGAAATGAGAAAGAATGGCTGGCCGACAACCGTTATTCAGGAGACCGTGAACTTGAAAACCCTCTTGCAGCGGTTCAAATGGGGCTTATCTATGTTAACCCGGAAGGACCAAACGGCAAGCCGGACCCTCAGGGAAGCGCTCGTGACATCCGCGATACGTTCTACCGAATGGGAATGAATGATGAAGAAACCGTTGCTCTGATTGCCGGCGGACATACTTTTGGAAAAGCACACGGTGCAGGCGACCCGTCTCTTGTGGGTGATGATCCGGAAGCAGCAACACTGGAAACTCAAGGCTTTGGTTGGCTTAGCGAGCACGGAAAAGGAAAAGGCCGTGACACGATCTCAAGCGGAGTCGAAGGTGCCTGGACAGCAAACCCGACGAAATGGGACAACGGCTACTTCGAACAGTTATTAGGCTATGAGTGGGAACTGACAAAGAGCCCGGCCGGTGCATACCAGTGGCAGGCAGTTGACCTTCCGGAAGATCACATGGCGCCGGACGCTGAGGATGCATCCATCAAAGTGAAAACAATGATGACAACGGCAGATATGGCATTGCGCACTGACCCGGCGTACGAGAAAATCTCCCGCCGCTTCTTTGAAAACCCGGAAGAGTTTGAAGATGCGTTCGCGCGTGCATGGTTCAAACTTCTTCACCGCGACATGGGGCCGAAAGTGCGCTACTGGGGTCCGGAAGTGCCGCAGGAAGAACTGGTTTGGCAGGATCCAATTCCAGCAGTGGATTACACATTATCAGACGCTGAAGTCGCAGACTTAAAAGAAAAAATCCTAAACTCTGGTCTGACAGTAAGTGAGCTTGTTAAAACAGCCTGGGCATCTGCAAGCACATACCGCGGTTCTGATATGCGCGGCGGTGCAAACGGTGCACGAGTGCGTTTAGCTCCTCAAAAAGACTGGGAAGCAAATGAGCCTGCTGAACTTGCAAGAGCTCTGGATGCTTATGAAAGTATTCAAAGCCAGCTTGACAAAAAAGTCAGCCTTGCTGATTTGATCGTACTTGGAGGAAGTGCTGCAATTGAAAAAGCTGCGAAAGACGCAGGTTTTGAGGTAACCGTTCCATTCACACCGGGCCGCGGTGACGCAACAGCAGAACAGACAGATGTTGAGGGCTTTGAAGTATTAGAGCCGGTATCTGACGGATTCCGCAACTACCAAAAAGCTGAATACTCCATCAGCCCTGAAGAAATGCTCGTCGATAAAGCCCAGCTGCTGGGATTGACAGCTCCGGAGATGACGGTTCTTCTTGGCGGAATGCGTGTCCTTGGGACAAACCATGGCGGCACAAAACATGGTGTGTTCACAGACCGCGCCGGCCAATTGACGAATGATTTCTTCGTAAATCTTTTAGATATGGGCATTGAGTGGAAACCTGCTGGCTTCAACCACTACGAAGGCCGTGACCGAAAAACAGGTGAAGTGGTGCGCACTGCATCCCGCTTCGACTTAGTCTTCGGCTCCAACTCGATCCTTCGCGCACTTGCGGAAGTGTACGCACAAGATGACAACAAAGAAAAGTTTGTGCGTGATTTCGCGGCTGCATGGGTGAAAGTAATGGATGCTGACCGTTTTGATGTAAAACAATAAGTGAAGGGACTAAGCCGCTCTGTGTAAGGGCGGCTTTATTCATAGAGTAAGCTGATCCTGATTCATGCCACATTTCTTCTCCTCAAAATGCCGCCAATCTCCTCCTCCTCCAAAAGTCTCATTTTTCCATTTCCCCCATTATTTATAGTTCAAAAGGGTATAACAAAACTATCACATTTTAGGAGGCTGTAAAGATGAAAGCTGTGACGTTTCAAGGCACAAAGGAAATGGAAGTAAAAGAGGTCCCGGATGCGGTGCTTCAAAAAAAAGACGATATCATTGTCCGCATCACCTCAACCGCTATATGCGGCTCTGACCTTCACATCTACCAGGGAGCACTGCCTGCTGAGAAAGATTATGTGGTCGGTCATGAACCGATGGGAATTGTCGAGGAAGTCGGCCCAGAGGTAACAAAGGTAAAAAAAGGCGACAGAGTGGTTATCCCCTTCAACATTTCGTGCGGAAGCTGCTACTATTGTAAACACGACCTTGAAAGCCAGTGTGATAACTCAAATCCCAATCCTGAAATTGATACTGGCGGCTACTTTGGATTTACAGAACGGTACGGAAATCATCCGGGCGGACAGGCTGAATATTTAAGAGTGCCATTTGGAAACTTTATGCCGTTTGTGATTCCGGAATCCGTCGAGCTTGAAGATGAAGCCCTGCTGTTTATGTCAGATGTCCTGCCTACTGCGTATTGGAGCATTGAAAATGCCGGTGTGAAAAGTGATGATACCGTAGTAGTTCTTGGCTGCGGACCAGTTGGTCTTATGGCTCAGAAGTTCGCGTGGATGAAGGGCGCAAAACGGGTCATTGCCGTAGATAACCTGCCTTACAGATTAGAACGGGCAAAAAGAATGAACAACGTTGAAATCATTAATTTTGATGACTTTAAAGATACAGGCTCACACATTAAAGAACTGACTAGCGGCGGAGCAGATGCCGTCATCGATTGTGTTGGGATGGACGGGAAAAAGTCACCACTTGAAGAAATCGGGCAAAAACTGAAGCTGCAAGGCGGAACCCTCAGCCCGTTTGAAATTGCGATGAACTCTGTCAGAAAGTTTGGTACGATTCAGCTGACTGGTGTTTATGGATCAAAATACAACATGTTCCCGCTCGGAAATATTTTTGAACGAAACATCAACCTGAAAATGGGACAGGCTCCGGTCATTCATTATATGCCAATGCTGTTCGATATGATTACCTCAGGGAAGTTGGATCCAACAGAAATCGTCTCGCATAAAGTGCCTTTAAGCAAGGCAAGCGAAGCGTACAAAATCTTTAATGATCATGAAGATGAGTGTGTGAAGGTTGTATTAAAGCCATAAATTTATATAGAAAAAGCATGCGCTGTGCTGCCGCATGCTTTTTTGTATTTCCGCTATTATCTGATATCTCTGCGATCTCTATCTTTTCTTCTAAGCCCAAGCAGCCCTGCTAATCCTAATAAACCAATCCAGCCAATATCCATATCATCGTCATCATCAGCTGCTGCCGCAGTTTCGGTATTCACATTTCTTGTGCTGATGTTATCGTCTCTGTCATTGTAATTATTTTCTGCTTGAACGTTTACACCAGACATCATAACGGCAAGAACCATTGTACATAGGATCATCATTATATTCTTCTTCAAAAAAATCCCTCCATTTTTATGATTAGTACGTTAGTTATAATCCTCAAACAGCAATTTATTATTCGTTATGTTTTTTTAAAAAACAGTATCAATTAAATCTTCTGGTGCAAAATAGAATGTGTCTTTTAAAAATATGAAATGGAGTGATCAATTTGGGTATTCTCAGCGGAAATCCGACAGATGAACCAATGCATTATGGAGAGGTATTTGGAGTTTGGAGTGCATTATCAGTTGCTAAAGCATCTCACGCAGCTTATCAAGTTTATTACAATCACACTGGTGATGCCGATTTGAAAAAATTAATTGATCAAATCATTAAAAATAATATTTTGCCTTCTATTGAAGAACTTGAAGCGCTATTAAAAAAGAATGAGGTCGGCTTGCCGCCAACACCTCCTGAAAGACCAAATGCCCGACTAGAAGAAATTCCTGCGGGTGCCCGCATTTCAGATCCGGAAGTGGCCATGAGCATCTCTAAAGACCTTGCTCAAGGATTAGTGGCTGACAGCACGATGATCGGACAATGTATTCGAGAAGATATTGCGCTGCTGTTTACTCAGCATCATGCTAAAAAAGTGCAATACGGTGGTAAAATCCTTCAATTAAATAAAGAAAAAGGCTGGTTAGTTCCCCCTCCTCTGCATTTAGATAAATAAAAAACAGCCAGCAGTTCTATCTGCTGCAAATTAGGAGACTGATCATGTATTTTTACAAAGAAGATTTAATCAATATGATTGTTCCGGACAAGCCGGATCCTGCTGCTGCCAAAGTTTTGCAGGAAGCACTCGGCGGTCAGTTCGGTGAAATGCGCACGATGATGCAATACTCCTTTCAAAGTGCCAACTTCAGAGGAAAAGATAAACAATACCGCGATTTAATCAGAGGCGTTTTCCTTGAAGAAATCAGTCATGTAGAACTTGTTCAAACTACTATTAATCAGCTGTTAAATGGCTCAGGCGAAGTGAATGAAGCGGGGAATTCCGGACCAAGTCAAGCACCGCTTGAAGAGCCGGTCATGCACGGGAATCCTCACCACTACATTATTGGAGCTCAAGCTTCACTTCCTGTTGATGCAGGAGGAAATCCATGGAACGGCTCATGGGTATACAGCCACGGAAATCTAATCAGCGATTTGCTTAATAACGTAATCCTTGAATCAACAGGCGTTCTGCAAAAATCTAGAATTTATGAAATGAGCTCTAATAAAACGTTTAGAGAAACCATTGCGTTTTTAATTGTTAGGGACAATGCCCATCAAAATGCATTTGCCAAAGCACTTGAAACATTAGGAGTCAACTGGGGCAAGGTTTTCCCGATTCCAAATTATGATATTAACAAATATCCTGAATGCAGAAAGTATGTTGAAATGGGTTATGACAATGCCCAATTTAACTTCCGATTAGATTCAACTCGTATTGGTGAAATTTTCACAGGTGAATCCCCAAGCAGAAACAGCGGAGATTTACAGGTCACTGATCCGCCTAAAGGATTTCCGGTTCCAGATCTTCCCGAGATGCCGAATGAACACAGTCCCGGCTTAAATGATATGAATCAATAAATACGAAAACAGCCTTTAATAAAGGCTGTTTTTCTTTTCTCTCATTTTAAGCAGACTTTTGGAAACAATAAGAAGAACGATTTTTTATGAGGTGACTTATGACAAGGGCTATCGAATCCATTTCAGCTATTATTAAAAACTTTATTGATAAAGATCCTAAACCTCCGCTGCATGTGGGGGAAGTGATGGATTTATGGACAATTTTCACTGCATTTCATGAAGCACATTCCCTTTACCAAGTAGCACTGAACTCAACAATCGATCCCGATTTGCAGCATGTTGTTCAGAATGCCTTAGAAGGCAGTAAAAAAGATACTCAGGATATTGAAGATTTTTTGTTAAGGGAAGGCGTGCCTCTGCCGCTGGTCAATCCTAAAAAACCCCTTTCAAATGCAGCTGCAGTTCCAGAAGGTATTAAACTGTCTGATGATGAAATTGCGAATTTAATTGCTGTCAAAATAGCATCCTCCATCACGTTTTGCGCGCAGGCAATGTCCAAAACGGTTCGAACAGATGTAGGTATTCTGTTTTTTGAAATACAGGTTGAACTGATGAAATTTGCTGCTCCGCTTAAAAACCTGATGAAAGAAAGAGGGTGGCTTCGTGTGCCGCCAAAATACAGCCCGCCGGGTAGACCTGAGTAGGGTAAATCCAGCAGATTGGAGCAAACATACAGATGGGGAAAAAATTCGAAAAAAAGGTATTAAGATTCTTACTTTCATTTGGGATATTAGCACTTATCGTCTTGCTTAAAAAACCGCCTGTTAAAGACTGGCTGATCATTTTTCTAGTTAAAAGTTATTTTTCATCCTTAGTAGATAATTTCTTAGTTAAAATGGGGTATATTTCGTATCCTGCCAACTTATTTAAAAAATACTTTAATATAAGTGTTATATTTGATTATCTAATCTTCCCGATTACCTGTGTTTTTTATAATCAATTGACAGTCAATTCATCATTCAGAGGTATTTCTGCTAAAGTTCTTTTATTCAGTGTTCCAATGACACTAGTCGAGGATTGGCTTGAAAAAAACACACAATTAATTAAGTATCATAAAGGCTGGAATTCGAAAATCAGTTTTCTTTCAATCACTTTCACCTTTTTATTTGCTCGATTCTTTATTGGGTTCATACGGAAAATTTCAAATCAATCCGTTTTAGAAAAAGGGTCGCATTAACCGTTTTAGGTCTAAATCAATTTCAAACAAAAAAGACCTCTCCAGCGCGAGAGGTCTTTTTTGTTACTTCGATCAATTAGGGAGATTTTTCGATTGAGCGGGAGCATAAGAATTAACCATCTGCTGCATGTCACCTGCTGGCAGCTGCGGCACCTGATAATAATGATGCTTATTTTGATAGATCGAAATCTCATAAGCCATTTCAATGCAATTTGGAATCGTATCAGCCAAAACCCGTCTGACAACCGGGTTTGAAACTTCTGTGGTTGCCATACCCTTTAAAGAAGCATTTGATTTTACAGATCCAAGCATCAAGTCTGAAATAACCTGATCATTTATTTCCTCCGGCATCATCAATGGCTTCATCGGCGGCATTTGTTTCAGGCCGAACACAAAGTCATTTCCTTGCTTCATGTTATAAACTTCCGTTGATACCGAAGGCTTCATTCCGGTTTGGAAACACTCAACAATCGTATTGTATTCGGTTATCATAAATTGCTCCTGGCGGTTCATCATATCCAGAAGTTCAGGATCCTTAGCGTGCGGTTTTAAAATCGTGTATAAATTCAATGCATTGATAGCTCCAGATAAAATTTCGGATACATCAAACATTTCATGTCCGCCATGACTTAATTGGGGAGGCACAGCTCCAGTCTGCATATTTTCAGACCCTGCATTGTTCACTGATTGATCCACATTTACCATTCCTCTCTCATTCATTAAAGACATACATACCTATTCTGCATCATAGTGCGGAATCTATTCGTCTTATTCTCATTCCATAATCCCGGCCTGAATCAGATGAACATTAGCCTCTACCTCAAAATGAACAGATCCATACTGCTTTTTCCAATCTTTATAGCCTTCCTGTCTTAGCTCTTCCTTAATGCCAAGTGGATCGACATTTAATTTCTGCAGTTTTTCAAGCAAAGCTAAAGCTTCTTTTTCAAGCATTTCCTCTGTTTTCTTTTCTATTTTTTCGATATTCTTTTTTTGTGTAAGATCTAAACCTCCGCCTTCCATAACTCTTCCATCCATCTTTATGCTGACATTAAACTTATAGCCGTTTCCTGTTTTTTCAGGTTTGAACTTTGAGTTGGAAGAAAGATTTTGAATGCTGATTTGCTTGTCTTCTTTTAAATCGATTTCAATGATGCCTTTTCGGATTTTTTCATATAGAACTTTTAATATATATCCTTCTTTCAGATCGATGGTCTCGACTAAATGATTCCCCTTAAAAAGAGCTACACCTGAGACTTGAATGAGATCCCCCTTTTTCTCAATTAGAGGCAAAAATGGATCAAACCCCTGGGAGTGGGAATGAAACAAAAAATGATGCAGATTGATGCTTGGAATTGTCCTCTCCATATTTTGTGTGACGATATCAATGATAAATTGTGAAACCGATTCATGCTGTTCGGATTCTGCTGAAAGGATTTCATTTGATTTTCCTTTTGATACAACTAAACTGATGTCTCTCCCTATATTTGGGTCTCTTTGAAGATTGTCAACGAGATCATCGATTCCGTTTCTAGCCAGTTCCTCATCAAACAAAATTACTCCCACCCTGCCTATTTCAATTGGTCTTGGAGACTGCGCCTGAATTTCCTGCCTTATATGTTTACTTGTCCGGCCTACAGCGGTTAATGCTACATTTTGCGGTTTGGATTGAATGCCAGGCGGTGTATAAGTAGCACCGGCAGTCACTTGAAATTCTTGATCATTTACATAATCATAGCCAATTGCCTGAATCAGCTGAACATCTTCCAGTACTTTTGAAACAGGAATACAGCCGCCTAAGAAACACATGCATAGCAGGAGTGCAAAAATTTTATAAGCATTCATGTTTTATTCCTCACCTTCATGATGATAAGCTGCAGGATAAACAGCATAGGAATATAGCCATAAATCGTATAAAAACCTATCTCTGACATTTTTTGATTCAGCAGATCAATTTGTTCTCTGTCTTTCAAAAAGACAGCAGCGATAAAAATCATCAAGCATAGGATTCGCAGCGCATTTCTTTGAGTCATGGAAAAAAGACGGTGCATTCCCCTGCTTGAGCTCCATAGTCCAATACACATATTAGGCAATACCACAAAGAACCATAAAGAAATACCTACATATTCAAAGCGTTCAATAATGGTCAAATCTACAATTTTCCAGAGAGTGAGCGTTGCCCAAATGGTTGTTTTCAGCTGATTCTGATCAAAGTAAGCAAACGAAACCAATGCAGTCAGCAAATATAAAAACATACTGAATAACACAGCATAATGAGCCCACTTCTGAGACTTAGGCGGATCTTTTATAAACGGATAAAACATAAACAGAACTTCAAATCCCAGGTAATTCAGCGTCATTCCTTTTGAAGCCGACAAGAGCTCCTTAAACGAGAGATCAAAAACAGGAAGAAGGCTGCCTAAATAAGATTCCCTTATCGGAAAATATTTGACAAATAATAACGGCAATCCATAGATGACTCCAAGAAAAGCAATTCCGGTGACAATTCTGAATCCTCCTGTGACATATGAATAACAAATTAAAATAATAATGGCGATGAATACCCAATGGTAGACATCCGGAAAAACCCATACCTGAATGACCTCTACATACGTACGAATCAGAACAAGGACAAACATCGCGTAATAAATAATAAAATAAAAACTGAAAATCCCTCCAATCCATTTTCCAAAAATCTGGTGATGGATGGCTACGATATCATTTTTTCCTCTATTTAATATTAGATACGATAACCAGATCAAAACAAGAATGGTCATGGCAGAAGTAATAATAGCGATCCAGGAGCTGTGGCCCGCAGACTTCGCAATATACCTCTCAAATCCTAAGATCCCCACACCGATTTGCATGGTATGTATCAAATAAAAAACAAAATAATTGGATACTTTTTTATCATCTTTAGGCAATGGGAACATGAGAACACCTCCTTTACTCCTCAATATCCCGCTTCACTTTTTTATGAGCTTTTGGCTGAAAACGATCAGGCGCAGGTGATCTCAATTGAAGAGGTCTTTTATTTTGCATGTACATCGGCAGCCTGAAAATGGAATCCTTTAAATCTTTCAGCCTTAGAGGATATACTGGTGCAAGATATGGACGGCCTAAGGAGGACAGCTTAAGCAAATGCCCAAGAAAATAAGCAAAACAAAAAGCAATCCCTATTAGACCAAAAAGCTGTGCAGCAAAGATAAAAGGAAAACGGATTAAACGGATGACGTTGCCCATTTGATAAACGGGAGTAGTAAAGGATGCGAGTGCAGCAAGGGCCACAATGATCAGCAGTACATTGCTCGTAAGTCCGGCTTGAACAGCCGCTGTTCCAATTACAATTCCGCCTACGATACCAATTGTCTGGCCAATCTTAGTCGGCAATCTGGCTCCTGCTTCTCTCAGGAGCTCAATTGTCAGTTCAAGAATAATCGCCTCTAATATCGGCGGAAAAGGAACACCGCTTCTGGATGCTACCAGCGGATTCAGAAGGTTTTGCGGAATCATTTCGTAATGATAGGTAAGAACGCCAACATACATGGCGGTAGATATAACGGAAAAGAAAACGGCAAATAACCGGACCAGCCTGAAAATGGAGGCAATCGGCCAAGATAAAAAATAATCCTCAAAAGCAGAGAAAAATTCAACCAGCGTTGTCGGACCAGTCAGCGCATGAGGAGAACCGTCAACCAAAACCGTGATTTTCCCTTCTGACAAAACACCCGCTACCCTGTCAGGCCGTTCTGTATCAATCATTTGGGGAAATGGGGAATTGTTATTATCTGATATAATCTGTGCAATCATTGAACTATCCAAAATTGAGTCATAATCGATGTCTTTAATTCTCTGTACAACGGTATTGATGTTGTCTTCATTCGCAATACCTTTAATATATAAAACAGCTATTCTTGTCTTAGAAAGCCTTCCTGCCCTCATCTCTACAACAACAAGTTCAGGAATAGGAAGTCTTTTTCGAATTAAGTTCAGATTTGCATCCAGAGATTCAACAAAGGCTTCTTTAGGTCCGACAACACTGTATTCAACCTCAGGCAGGCTGACCGCTCTTTTTTCAAGGGAAACAGCTGACAGCAAGAGGACTTCATTTAAATTCGTTTCACATTGAACGGCAATGTAACCAGACATTAGCCTTTCCTGAATTTTGAGCACATTGCTGATGATTTCTGTATTATCAATCGGCAGGATTTCCTGCAGTTCAAATAAACTCGTATTGCTCTGTCCTTCGGTTAGGAAAGGCAGAATATGCTTATGTAAAACATTTACATCTACTAAAGTTTTATAGTAATGAATATAATAAGGACTGCTTTGTGAATAACGATACGAGGTAAAATCAGCTGACAGCTTGCATTGCTTCAGGAGATCCTCAAGGTTAGGGACATCGTTATCTGCATCTGTTTTTTTCAGTTGTGTAAAAGATGGATTTTTCTTAAAAAAAGAAAACATACTCTCCCCTCCTGTTGTTGAGGATGTTTCGTGCAAAAAAACAAGACATTCTTAACATGCCTTGTTTGCTGTAAAAATATGAATGATTTTACAAATAGACCTTTAGCTGTCTTTTTTTCTTATCAGCTGTTCTTTATCAATTGTGCCGGGAGGCTGCTCAAGCCATCCATTGCCTATTACAAGATCTGCTCCATCCTTTGCATATTGGGCAATTTCGAGTGAAAGGCGCTCATAATTCATAATGAGATCACTCCTTTGGCTTGCTGCCGCCGCAGATGCATAGTTTCCTGTTCCAGCTGCACTTAACAATGACATATGAAATAGCGTAAGCTTATCTGAGAAAGGAGATGCTGTGGAATCCGTAATACATATATCAGAAGATATCGGAGGCTGAATGTGATTATCAAAAAGTGTTCTGCTGAAAATTTGAATATGCTTTTGGGAAATTTCACTCCCTCTTAACATCCATTTTTGAATGTTTTCCCGCGGTGAAATTTGTGCAAAGCTTAGTGCCAGCTTGCTTCCGATTAGATTTGTCTGGATATTCATAAATAAATGAGAAATTTCAATTGTATTCAAAGGTCTTTTTTTGCTGAACAGCGAAAACCCGCTTAAATATTTTTTGCTGTCAATAAAATCTTTGCTCTTTGGATAGGAAATGTAAGGCGCTCTAACAAATACCCCTTTTGATAAGGCAACCTCAGAACTCATATCAAATAACCTTGCTGTCTCATTTAGCCCCTCTATATAAAGTGTGCGGATATCTTTCCTTGCACTCATTGAAATAAGACCGCCGTAAGCAAGCATACCTACTTTCGCCATGTGATTAATATAGGTTAGCATGAAAAGATCTGTATACAGCCGTGGTGCATTAAGGTTTACATCCTCACTTGTAAAGCCTGAGGGAACCGGAATATCCTCTTCTTCAAAAATGGCCTTTAGCTTATCCAGATGAGCAACGGTAAGATTATAGGAAAACTCAATAACGGGTCGAATATCCTTATCCTCTGCATGCTTTAAAAAGAACGAAAGAATACAATTTGACATACTGTCATTCATGTAACTTGTCCATATGCATGCAATTTCAGATGAGGTTAACTTCGGACGATTTCCTTCTTGCATGAAAAATTCCTCCAAATTTAGTTTTTTCTATTATTTGTTGAAGGAGTTATATTTATGAAACAATAAAATCGAAGTCATTTATTTATATAAAGGGGGGAATTCTTTAATTTCATCGGTTACAACTCTGAAGCTTTATTAATCGATCCACAAAAAAGAGCAAGAAACCTTTTCAGGATTCTTGCTCCCTTTCTTATTTTCCGCCAAAACTCATATGTTCATAGCGTCCGCGAATCACTTCATAAATGCCGTAAAGCATCAGACCTGCAGCTGCAATTCCAAGCAGCCACTGTCCGTAAGGCTTTGAAGCGAGTTCTGCAAGTGCTCCGTCAATGCCTTTTGATTGTTCAGGGTTAGCCGTAATAGCTGTCTGAATAAAGAAATAACCGATCATAGCAAGAACTGCTCCTCGAGCTATCAGCCCCATTTTCCCTGATTTTCTGGCAATCTTTTTCTCATGCTGATTCATTTCACTGACTCTGAATTTATTCATAAATCGTTCAGTGTAACCATTATACAGTTCATAAACTCCGTAGCCGATTATGATCATACCTACAAGTCCGATGATCCATTGTCCAAAAGGCTGTGCCAATAACTTGGCAGAGATCGTTTTTTCCGATCCGCCTCCGCCTCCTGAACTTGCATGCATGGCGATTGAGATGGCTTTAAACGCGATACCTCCATATATAATTGCACTTACTCCGTAGCCAACTCTAGTCAATAAACCTTTAGCATCCGTTCCTTTATTTTCCGGATCGAGGATTGCCTTAATCACTTCCCAAATCACATATCCGATTAAGCCAATTCCGATCGCCCAAAGAAGAATTTCTCCAAAAGGCTTCCCTGCTACCGTCTCAAGCATCCCGCTTGTTCCTGTCATTTTGCCTCCAAGGCCAAGTGCCGCCATCAAAGCAAGAAGCCCGATTAAGAAATAAACGGTACCTTTTGCCATATATCCAAATCTGCCCAAACGCCTGATCCAGGGCTTCGTTTCATTTCCTGCCTGATTTGTTTTTTGCTTAGCACCTGCTTTTGCAGAATACTCCATACCAATCGCTCCCTTAAATATAATGCCTGCTGAGTGTTAATTTCCCATTGTTAAGAGAAAAGAAACCTGTTGGAAAATGTTTCTTGAGACAAAAACCATTGAGTAAACTAATGAAAGGAATACAGCTCTCTAAATCAGACTTTTGCACAACCATTAGATAAAGCAGGTGGTTTTTAAAGAACCCATAGGCGAGGGAGAAATCATTATTGAAAATTAAAGTCTCCAAAAAGAGACATCTCAAAGTCCCATTCACTCTGAGATTTTTACCATTTCCTGTACAAAAACCGGTCCTTTCTCGTATAATGATAGAAATACATGACAAGGAGTGTTAAAGCATGAGTCAATCTAAAGCAAAAAAACAGCGATTGAAGAAAATGCGCGAAGGAGAAAGGAATCCGGAAGCAGGAAGAAGCCCATTTGTCTTTCAGGACTTGCGTACAAGACAAACAAAAACAAAAAAAGAGCAGCTGTATAAGCAAAAGTACAAGAACCATTTCCAGGGAGAAGGAAAAGATGGTTCTTTTTATTTTGCCTCTTAGCGGCTCTTCACATAATAATTGGTAATGGCCAAATATTCTCTAGTATAGGATTTTAGAACGGCTACTGCTGGCGTTTTGGCTGCCAGTCCTTTTGCATCGAGACCAAGATCTTGTGCAATCATACATGAACGGTAGATGTGAAAATCGTTTGTTACAATAAGACCTTTTTTCGCACTTGGCGGCAGCAATGCTTTCGAGAAGGTCAGATTTTCAATTGTACTTGTAGACTTTGATTCTTTTATGATCCGGGATTCCTCTATCCCATGATCCTGCAGAATCCTGCTTATAGCCTCCGCTTCCGTTATTTCTTCGCCGGGACCCTGCCCTCCTGAGGCAACCGCAATCGTATTTGGATTGACTTTTAAATACTCTGCTGCTGCATCCGCCCTGTATTGCAGGGCAAGCGAAGGAACCGTTCCATTCACCTTCGCCCCGAGTACGATTATGTAATCAGCGTCTGCTATCGCTTTTTCTGAGCTGTATTGGTGGATGTTGTAATGCAAAAAGCCTGTATAGCTTAAGCCTATAGCTAAAAGTGTGGTTATAATTATCATGATTCTTTTTTTCATCGAAGTACTTCCGTTTCATGTTTATTAGTTTATATATTTAATATAAATTATAATATATGGGTAAACTAGTATTTTTTAGAAATCCATATATGCAAAAAAACGATATCTCCCCTGCCAGCTTCCCAGCAAAAAAAGATACCGTTTTAATTTTATGCATTCTTTCCTTCAATTACAGGTGTTTCTTCCTTTTTCTCTTTGGATAAAAACCAGCCCGCTAATGCGATTCCAACAAGAACGACATAGAATGTGATTTTCCATGCAGGAGACTTAGCAAATCCTTCTGACAATATGGCGAGCTCCGGGTGTGACAGCGTGTAGACCGAGAGCTTCACACCTACCCATCCAACAATCGCGAATGCGGCAATTTCAAGACCAGGTCTTTTATGAAGCAAGTCAACAAAAAAGTTAGCCGCAAACCGCATGATCACAAGTCCGATGATTCCTCCAGCAAAAATGACGAGAAACTTGCCGCCATCCAAGCCTCCAATTTGAGGAAGACTTGTATTTGGCAACGTAACAGCAAGCGCTACGGCTGCAAGAATCGAATCAACCGCAAACGCAATATCCGCAAGCTCAATTTTAAGCACCGTTGGCCAGAATCCTGACTTTTTCTTTTCATCCTGCTTTTCTTCTTCTTTTTTCTTAAACACTAGCTTTCTTAAAATATGATTAGCTGCAATGAACAACAAGTAGAGAGCACCGATTGCCTGAACCTGCCATACATCAACGAGATAAGAAATCGCAAACAGGGAGCCAAAGCGGAAAACAAACGCGCCGGCCAGACCGTAAAATAAGGCTTTCTTCCTCTGCTCTTCAGGAAGATGCTTCACCATGATGGCCAGCACAAGAGCATTATCTGCTGCGAGCAGCCCTTCGATTGCAATTAACAGGAGCAGAACCCATCCATATTCCATTAACATCGTCATTTCCATTTAATTAGTCCCCCTTTACCGTAATAAAATCCTGATCTTTGCTGATCACACCTTCATTAAACACAAGTCTTGTATTAAAGTAATACGACCTCTCCTCTGTTGAATCCGCTAAATCCTCAGGCAAGCTGAATCTAAAATCGATCCTGTTCTGCTCCTCTGACTGAATTTGTTTAGATGTTAAAATATTGGCTGTTTCGATGACCTTTTCTGTTCCTGATGACAAATCAGCCATGACTAAATCACAATCAATCCGCTTCAGCTGCTGCTCAATGACACCGCCTTTGATTAAGAAATAACCTTTGATGCAGTCACCTGGCTGAAATTCTTCCTTAGGCAAAATTAGATCAATCTGCGCTGAACCGATTCCTAAAATCGACATATATTTTCTGAGTATCATTATACATTCCTCCTGTTATGAATTTCCTTTTGAATATTTATCGTCAATGCGTTTTTCAATTTTTTCGAGCTGGCGTTTATCCTTCAGCAGCTCCTCTTTGTTTTCTCTAATAAGCTTTTCAATTGAACCTCTGACTTTTTTCATTTTTCATCTCACCTTTCAGGACATTTTTCGAATAAAAAAAACCTCTGCCTGTGATCCGGCAAAGGTTTTTTATCTGAAAAAATATAAAGACCTTTACCGTTATAGGTAAAGGTCTTGCTAACAACGTAATGGTTGCCAATAGGGCCGGAAGCAAATGCTTCGAAATGACGACTCTATTGTAAAAGCTACTCCCCTTTAGGAGAAACTATTCGATTTGTATACTCTTATCATAAAGGCAATCCTATTCTGTGTCAACATAAAATCATAAGAATTTTGAAAATTAGGCCAAGATCACACATTCATAAAAGCAGGCGGATACTTCACAACTCCAGCTGCTTCATCTAGCGAACCTGACTTTAACTCAATCAGCATAAACACATCATCCGGAACTTTAAATGGCGGTTTAATTCCTTTGCTGCTTGCTGGAACAAAACCAAACTTTGGGTAAAACTCAGGATGTCCAAGGACAAGGACTGAATCATAACCGTGTTCTCTGCAGCGTTTCAGCCCTTCATGAACAAGCTGTGATCCAATTCCCTCTTTCTGAAATTCCGGCTTAACCGCCATAGGCGCTAGAGCGAGTGAAGGAACCTCACTGCCGTTTTCCGTTTCGATTGTTATTTTACTGAACAAAATATGTCCGACAATTTCTTCGTTTTCGGCAACTAGAGAAAGTTCTGGCACAAAGGACGGAGATTTTCTGATTGTATGAATTAAATTTGCCTCATTTTCCTGACCGAATGCTGCATCATTTACTTTTTTTATGGCTGAGATATCTGAAGGGGCTTCTTGTCTGATTTTTATCATTTATTTATTCCTTTCGCTGCGTGACTTCATTAAGAACAGTTTACCTCAACTGACCATAAAATTTCTATCGATTAAATATAGGAATGTACGGTCCCGGAAAAACATAAAGTGAAAGTAAAAAGGAGTGAAGAAATGCTTATTAAATTAAGTGTAGCAGGAGCATCAGGCGCATTTATTTTTCTTGCTGTCAATCTGGTCGGGACGTTGAAAAAAGGGATGGTCACACTTGATGAAACAAACAAGACACTTGCTGAGGTCAGAAACGCAGTCAACGGCCTGACAGAAGAAGCAGAACAGCTGATACATACAGCGAATCAGATTACCGTTGACGTAAAAGGAAAAATCAAAACGGTCGATCCGCTGCTTGAATCCGCACAGGATGTGGGAGAAATGATTCATAATGTCACAAGCTCGATTAAACAGGTAGGTGCGGTCTTCGGCGGAAAACGCCCTCCACGCACCGAAATTTCAGTAAATGAACCGCCTGTCCGGATCAAGGGGCCTGTTCATATTAATGTGAAGTGAAAAAAGAGCGATTTGCTGCCGGCAAATCGTTCTTTTTGTATTTATTTTCCATCAGGATGGATTTACTATCTCATATGCGGCTTGAAAATCAACAAAAATTTTACAATCCACAGGTTTCACTTTAGGTAAATTATGGTATGATATCTAAGTCATTACTTACATAACTTTAATATCAGGGAGGTCATAACTATGCAAAAATACAGAAGAAGAAATACGCCGGCATTCACCTTTTTAGCCTATTTCACATTTTTTGCAGGTGTCGCATTATTTTGTATCGGTCTTTACAACGCAGACAATCTTCAGCTGAATGAAAAAGGATACTACATTGCCGTTATGATGCTGGTTGCAGTCGGAGCCATTCTTACTCAGAAAGTAACAAGAGATAACGCCGAAGATGATGAATTAATCGCTGAGCAGGAACGCAAGCAGAATATCGGAAAATCGATGGATTAATAGACTGATAACTTGGAAGGTGCAGGTGTGTGCCTTCTTTTTTATGCGATTATAAGTATAAGTTCTTCCGTTCTTATTAAATAATCTTATTTTGCTTAAAATCTAAAATTTGTTCTTTACTATACCCTAATTGCTGCAGAATTTCGTCCGTATGTTCCCCATATAATGGAGGGTATTTATTCATAGTTACCGGAGTTTTAGATAGTTTTAGAGGAGATCCTGTTAATTTAAGATCTTCAATGAGAGGATGGTTCATTTTTACCACCATCTCCCTGGCTTTCATTTGAGGATCCTCAAACATTTCTTTTACTGAATTGATTGGTCCGTTTGGTATTCCGCTGCTATCAAACAGGTCTTTCCATTCTTTTCTTGTTTTTCTCTTTAAAATATCCTCACATATCGTGATTAAACGATCCTTATTTTGAATTCTTGCTTCATTCGTACGAAACTCTTTCATGTCTGCTAAATCAGGCACTCCCAATTGATTTGTAAATCTTCGAAATTGATCATTGTTTCCAACGGCAACGACGAAATCCCCATCTAACGCTGAGAACACTTGATAAGGGACAATGTTTGGATGCTGATTTCCGAGTCTGACAGGTTCAACCCCGCTGCATAAAAAATTACTGGCCACATTGATTAATGAAGCAACTTGACAGTCCATTAATGAAATATCAATTTCCTGACCCTCTCCAGTTCTTTCCCGGTGATACAAAGCTGTCATAATTCCAATGCACGTGTATAAACCTGTTAAAACGTCTGCAATCGCAACCCCGACTTTCACAGGTTCTTCTTCTGGCTCACCTGTGATGCTCATTAATCCGCTCATTGCCTGAATGATATAATCGTAGCCAGGTAAGTTTTTATATGGTCCATTTAAGCCAAACCCTGTAATCGAAGCCATGATCAGTGATGGATTGCTCTCTTTTAATTGTTCGTAGCCTAAATCCATTTTTCCCAATGTACCTGTTTTAAAATTTTGAACCACAACATCTCCAGAAGATACAAGCTGATGAAAAATCTCTTTACCTTTTTCTGATTTAAGATTAAGAGTGATGCTTTGTTTATTCCTGTTTGCGCACAAATAATAGGCACTTTCTCCATTAATGAACGGCGGTCCCCAGGCTCTTGTTTCATCACCAGATTCGTGATGCTCAACTTTAATAATCTCTGCCCCTAAATCGCCAAGAACCATGGTGCAAAAAGGACCGGCTAACACACGGGATAAATCTATTATTTTTACTCCTTCTAATGCTCTTCCCATTTTATCTGCCTCTTTTCTTTAAATTCCAAATAAAAAAGAGCCAGTAAAACAGGCAATGTGCGAACATTGCCGTTTCACTGGCTCTTAACTCAAGGCTCGTCTTCCTGTAAAAGAAGATCAAATGAATAAGGTGCCATTTTTATTTAGTATTCATGCTATCCATTATTCCGGCTATGCAGCAAGGCTTTTGCTGTCATCGGATTGGTATTGCCATTATATCTGAATGTTCTGAATTTATCAATCTAATATTTATTTATAAGTTACAACTCCTCAGACAAAATACTGTCGGTATATAGGAAAAAGAAAGCAATTATTAATTCCAGCTTAAATGATTGGAAGAACAGAAAAATGGAAGATATAATAGAAACCATAATCATCCATAAGGAGGCTGTTCAATGAGGATCTTACTAATAGGTGCAAGCGGAACAATCGGAAATGCGATTGTAAAAGAATTTGGCACAGATCATGAAATCATTCGTGCAGGCCGTAACGGCACTGATGTAGAAGTAGATTTCACTTCTCCCGAAAGCATAAAAAAGATGTATGAAGCTGTGGGCAAAGTAGACGCAGTTGTCAGCGCTGCCGGAAGAGCACAATTTGCCCCCCTTGAAGAGCTTACGCCTGAATTAAATGAAACAGGAATCATGAGCAAACTAAAAGGTCAGGTCAACCTCGTCTTACTCGGCATTCCTTTTGTAAACGACGGAGGCAGCTTTACTCTCACCAGCGGAGTCATGATGGATGATCCGATTCTTAAAGGAGCTTCCGCAGCCATGGCGAACGGCGGAATTCAGGCGTTTGTCAGAGCATCAGCCATTGAAATGCCGCGCGGAATCAGAATTAATAACGTAAGTCCCAATGTCCTGATTGAATCCATGGATAAGTATGCTGAATTTTTTCAGGGTTTTAAACCGGTTGCTGCAGCGGATGCAGCACTTGCTTATAAAAAAAGTGTCCTTGGTGCTCAAACGGGGCAAACGTATAAAGTGTATTAAAAAGAAAACGGCAGCTCACAGGCTGCCGTTCTTGTTAAAAGCTCGATATCCCGCTCCACTCCTGAAAGCGGTAAAGCAAACGAAGGCAAAACGAATCATCTGCAAACACCTCGTAATCTTCAGTGTAGGTGCCTGACTCGTTATTCCAGATCGTGTGAAAATAATCTTCGATTTCCTTCATCATTCCAGTGTCAGCTGGACCCGTTATTTTCAAATCCGTTTCAAGGTTAAAATCACCCAGGTTCCGTTTTGTAAAATTGGCAGAGCCGCCAATCACTGTGTCCTCTTGATTTCTCTCAAAAAAGACAAGCTTCGTATGATACTGTTCCCCATTCGTTTTGTACCAGCGGACTTGAATCTTTTGATCCGAATCCGTTACCAGTTCATGAGCGACAGGTCTGTTTGGAACACCATTTTTCTCGCGTCCGAATGCATCTTTGTTGGCATCAAGAATCAGCTTGATCTCAGCTCCTCTTTTAGAAGCTGCAAGCAATTCTTTGACAATATCCCGGTCTGATAGATAAAACGCTCCTACTGTCACTTTTTCTTGTTCCTTCGTTTTTTCAAGTTCATCAAGCAGATGCTTTTTTATTTTACCTTCTGTCAAAAGCTGAACATCGTATTCGCCAGATTCGGCCTGCTTAAAGACAGACTCACTTTCGTTGATCTTTACATCTGCTCCTGACAAATCGGCAACAGCCTTTTCTGTTTGAACAAGTTCTCTCAATATCTCTCCTTTGACAACAAAGGCAATGTTGGAATGCAGAGAGCTGCCATCGTGCGGATTGGCGGAAGTAACAAGACCCTCTTTCTCATTGACCACTACTTTGCGGTGGTTGGCTTTAAAGTTCAGAAGATCGAGATAGGATCTAAGCGTTACGTCAGGAGAGTCGGGACTGAAGGCATTCGGAATCCAACCGCTGCCTGACGTTCCGAACCACTGAAGAAACGTTCTATGTCCTCCTGAATAAAAAGGATTCGAATCTCTAAGAGGTTTTAGATCTGTAAACACAACCTTTATCCCTTCTTCTTTGAGTTCTTCAGCAATTTCAGACGGATATGAACCATAAAAGGTATTGATGCGGTCTGTAATAACGGTTATGTCCACTTCTTGGTCCTGCTGTTTTTTCTCAATTAAAGCTTCCATCAAAGTCTTTGATAAAGCAGGATAGCTCGCTGACCGGTCATATTCATCGTTAAACAGGAACATATCCATCAGGATAAAATCGTCAGCTTCGTCAATCATGGTCTCAATTTGATCAAAAATAACCTGATTATGAGTGACGTTTCCTTCGTTTTCAAACGTTAGATCATATAAAAACTCAACCTGACCGGAAGAATGAATGTCTCCTTCGTGCGAGATGCCTTCAGGAAGCGGTTTTAAATAATGATAAACAGCAGCACTTGCAGACAGCAGCATGAGCAGCAAAATGGCACCAAGAATCACTTTTCTCTTTTGTTTTTTACGGACAACGGACTGCTCATTTATGACTGGTTTGGGCATGTTGACTCTCCTTACCTTAGGTGGATAAATGAATATTTTCTTTTAAAAGCAGCAGAATCATCTTCCATTTTCATACATTTTTATTCTTTCACTATATAACACTCAAAAGTAAGTTTCACATAACTTATATACGCTAATTCTAACTGAAAAGTTTCAAATGAAAGACATAACAAAATGGAAATCACTTGCTTTTTTCTTCAGCCAGCACAAAAAGAGACTGGGACCTAACGATCATCTCCTGAATGAAAGCCCAACATTGAATAGTGCGAAAACCTTTAAAAGAAAGGGCTATTTTCGCATAGATTGTTGTTTTTCATGATAAATGATGTCCGTTCCTTGCAGCGAGAGGAACTTGCTTTCCGCGGGGAGCATGGGAGCCTCCTCGGCGTTGCCTGTGGGGTCTCCCAATTTGCTCTATATCCCGCAGGAGTCAAGTTCCTTCCGCTGCAATCCACTTAAGGTTTCTACCATTTAGTCTGGCATCAACAATATTTATGAAAAGAGCCAAAGAAAAAATCCGAACTAAAACGAAATTCAAGTTGGAATTTCACATAATAGTTCGGATTTTCTTTGGCTAAAAACCATTTTTTCCAGCCTCTAATAATATGTTTATTTTACGGCTGCGATGTCAGAAGGCTCTGATTCCTGCCCGTAAGCATCAATGGCGGTTACATAATAGGTGTGTTTTTCGGCGTTTTCATCGGTAAAGCTCTTTCTTTCATGGGCTGAGACGCTTCCCGCTTTTTCGAAGCTGACCCCATTTTTGTCACCTCTGTAGATTCTGTACCCCACGATGTTTTCATTTCTTACAGCGTGCCATGTTACAAACGTGCCATTTATCTCTACACTTTCAGGTGAAGCAGGTGGTGCTTCCTTTTGGATTTCCTTTTCTTTTTTCAGTTCAGCAAACACGACGAGTCTTTCTTCATGTGTACCAGCTGATCGGTTGAATGTGCCTGAGCATGTAATCAGGTTTAGATTTTGTCCTTCTGAGGTCTGAAAGATTTCATCGATAGGAGCTGATCCCCGGGGATAGCTCTCTTGTTTTTTCACAAGAAAAGTCAAGGCCTTTCCTGTTTTATCTGTCACAATAATTTCATCACCTTGCTTTAAGTCTTTTAAATTAAAGAAGATGGCAGGTCCTGTTTTGCTGTCCACGTGTCCGGCAAGAACAGCGCTGCCTCTGCTTCCTGGTTTTACCCCCGGTTCAAACCAGCCTACATCATTGATTTTCTGAGGGACTCCCATCTGTCCGTTATCTAAAATACCTACCTGTTCAATGTTCGCTTCTACTTTTATTGAAGGGATCTCTACTTTAACAGGCATTATGCCTTTCATTTGAGCCGATTGTCTTGCTTGTGCTTCTGTCAGCTTTCTAACTTCGGATTTTAATAGAGTAAACTCATTGGATAATGGGCTTTCCGCGTTTTCAGATTCAGCGGTTACATTCTCCGTCTGAACTTCCGTTTGCTCTGCTGTTTTTGGGGACTGTTTTTGGGAGGATTGCTGATTTGGAAAAATACCATAATTGTAGCCTGCGAGGATAAAACAGATAAGACTGCTGATAGAAAGAATCATAATTTTTTTCATGGGACCGTTACACCTCTTTTTATTGAAGGAGAAGAGAGGTCTCCCTCTCTTCATCCATTTATTTATTGTTGATTAGCTGATTTTCTGCGGAACAAGAACAATGCTGTAAGTGCAAGGAGTGATCCAAGACCCGCAAATGTCATAGCAGAAAGAGAAGTTGTTTCACTTGCTCCGCCCATACCTGTTTTCGGCATATCTTCAGGCATTTCAGAAGCTGCAAATTTGTCAGGCATTTGCGTTACAATTGCATTTCCCAATGTTTGGCCTACACCAAACATAAATTTGTAGCCTTCTCGGAAGGATTTGTAAGAAGCATCATAGTCTCCTGCAGCATATTGATCAAATGTTTGAGTGACAAGTGCTTCATGCGCTTTAACTGCACCTTCTGCATCCTTTGCAGGCAAGTTTTCAGCAGTAGCTGCACCAAGGAATGCACCAAAATCCATTGCAAACTGATCAAGCTTAGCTTTTGCTTCGTTTACTTTTGCTTCGTCGCCTTCAAGAGTGGCTGCTACAATTTCAGCCTGCGCATTGATATGGTTGCCCTGCCATACTTTTTCAAACTGTGCTGCGCCTTCCTCTCCGTAGATAGAACCGATTGCCGCTTTGAAGTCTGCCGTGTTTGCATCTTCAGACCAGCTGACGAAGTCGTAATCTTCTTTTTGATCAACACCTTTTTGCATGCCTGTGGCTGCTAAAGCGAAATGTTCAGCTGCAAGACTGTTTAACGTAGAACGAAGATCTGCTGCAGGAGTATCTGATTTTGTGTTTTCAAATTTCTCAGGCATTTGCGTCGTGATTGCTCCTGCTAGTGCATCACTGATGACATACATATGCTTGTACCCTTCACGGAACGTTTCATTCGCTTCTTTATAGTCGCCTTCAACGTAGTTATCAAATACTTCAAGAACTTGTGCTTCGTGAACTTTTACCGCTTCTTCAGCTGCTTCTTTTGGAAGCTTGCCTTCAGTTGCTGTTCCTAAGAAAGCAGAGAATTCTTCTACAAATTCAGCAACTTCTTTTTCAGCTTCTGCACGTGCATTTTCATCTTTGTCTTTTGCTGCGTTTACTAGATCTGCTGTGTAATCATTGTGGCCTCTGAAGATTCTCTCAAATTCAGCTGCGCCTTCTTCTCCATATACCGAAGCAATTGCCGGCGTCATGTCAGCTGCGTTTTGATCAAGTGCTTTATTTGCGGCTTCTGCATCTTTTGCACCATCATACGATTTTGTCATGGCCGATACGGCTAAAACGAAGTGTTCAGATAAGAGATAGTCTAAATCTGCTCTAAGTTGAGCGGCCGGCGTATTAACTGTCGGCTTCATTTCTTCTGCATTGGCTGTTCCAAAAGCTGGGACGAGTAACGATAAGCTAAGTGCTGGAACTAATAACTTCTTAATTTTCATGATTCCACTCTCCTCCTGAAAAATTTGAGTCCTTTTTGAACTTCTTGTTAAGATAACGAGCGGGTTTTCCATATGGATCACTTTTTTGTTTATTTTCTTTTTTTCCTATAAAATGACTTGAGAGAATTAATTTTGAAAGATTAATACAGCGGGGGAACTCAGTGTGAATGAACCGACGATCTTGATAATAGACGATGAAGAACCGATGAGGTCATTGATTAAGACCTTTTTATTTAAAGATGGCTACGCCGTACTGGAAGCTTCTAATGGGCTGGAAGCTCTCGAACTGATTTCAAAGAAAGAACCTGATCTTATCCTAGCAGATGTGATGATGCCCTTTATGGATGGATTTGCTTTTGCGGAAGAATTAAAGAAGTCTTATCACATTCCGCTTATTTTTTTATCTGCAAAAGGAGAGGAATGGGATAAAATTCATGGCCTTAAGCTTGGCGGAGACGATTACATTGTCAAGCCATTCCATCCGGGAGAGCTTCTGGCGCGAATTGAATCCGTTTTAAGAAGAGCCAATTATCAAACCAGGCAAAGCACAGAACTATCAATCGGCCCGCTCGTTCTGGATTCCATGGCGTACCGTGCATACATAAATGGTAAGCCGCTTTCCTTAACCCTTAAAGAATTTGACATGCTGTCCCTCCTTGCTAAAAATAAAGGAACCGTTTTTTCACGCGATCAGCTGCTTCAGGCTGTATGGGGAGACGATTACAAAGGCACCGGCAGAACAGTCGATACCCATATCAAAACCCTGCGGCTGAAATTAAAGGAAGAGGCACAACTGATTCAGACTGTGTGGAGTGTGGGGTATAAGTTTGAAGTGGAGAATTGAGCAGCAGAAAAAAGCAAACTACCGATTGATATAACGGAAAAAACTCCTACTTCAGTTTTTTGGGTATCATAGTGGGCGGTTGAATACTCGGATCTCGCTTACTAAAAGTTGGGGAATCCTTGGAGGCGACTGATTCTTATATACGGTTCTCCTCACCTGTTTAATCAAAGGATTTCTATGCAATGCAAAGGTAGAAAACAAAAAAGGTGATACAGATACTTGTATCACCATTAAAAAAAGTGCACGAACCCTTATGTTATAAGAGATTTATCATGTCTTTCCTAAAACAGCCATTAGATAATACGTGCTGTGACAATGCCTTCAATCAATCATTGTATAGGCATATTACCCACCACTTCTGTTCACATATCTGAGATGTTTAAATCATAGCTTGAGATGGATGAGGTAATCTTTCCAACCATGCCAGGAACGGTTCGATGAAATTTATTTGTTAATCCACCAATTGCTGCGCTTCTATATAAAGCGATTGAATGAATTTTTTCATGTTGATTCGGCTTTGATTGGTGCTTCGTTCACTTTTATCTTCAAGCTCCAACATTTTCTTTCGGACTTCCGAGAAATCGAAAAATGTTGATGAATACGCTTCGAATTTTGGATTCGTGTAATCTGTTAATCCTAAAGAGGCAATATAGTTGAGCGCCTGGTAAATAGCTCTGCGAACCCGTTGTTCGGAGGCTTTCATTTCTTTTTGTACTTCCGCCTCGGCAGCATGTTCTCCAAACTTTATTTGGGCATTCTCATAAAATATTTCCTTTAGAGGCGGAAAGATGTAGGAGGATCCGTTCTTTTGTTTTTCATCCTGCAGGAATTCTAAAATTTTCATCAAGTCTTCACTGCCGCTTTCTCCGATCATCCCTAAATCCGAAATCAATGAACGGCCTGCTTCGATTATATTTTTTGTATGAGGAGAGCTGGATGGCGGCGACTGATGACCTGTAAATAATGTTAACGATTCTTGTATGCCCCGAATTGATTTTTCCAAAATCACCCGCTCGTTTACCTTTTTTAACACTCCTGCTATTTCAAGGCGGTTTAACGGCTTTGTGATGTAGTATTCTGCTCCTAAACTATATGCTTCCCCTATGAGCTCCTTTGCCTCCATTTGAGAAATCATCACGAATTTTCCCTGGAATTCTGAAGAAAGAACTCGAATTGTTTCAATTCCGTCCCTCTTTGGCATCAGTAAATCCATAAGCACCACGTCTACTTTTTTGAGCGCAAGCTTCCCATTGTCCACCAATGATCCGTCCTCTGCTTCACCCACCACTTTGCCTAAATCCTCATCCTCAATCATGTCTGTTAGCATCGCTCTAATAGCTGGATCATCGTCTATAATGAAGTAATTCATTTGACCTGTCCTTTCTGTATCATCGCATCAATCGGAAGCCCGATGATAAATATGGTTTCTTTATGTCTATCTATTAGCTTAATATGTCCGCCAAGCTTGTCAACGGTTTGTTTCACATACGAAAGTCCAATGCCTGTAGAAGGATTGCCGCAGGCATCATACTTCGTTGTAAACCCCTCTTTAAAAATGACTTCTTTCAGCTTTTGCTCAATGCCTGGTCCATTATCACAGACCTGAAATTCTACCATCCGGTCCCTTCGAATGACATACAACGATACATGTCCCTCTTGTTCAATGGCTTCTAACGCATTTCCGATCAAGTTATTTATCAATGATAACACCATGTTTACTTGATATGGCGGATGTTCTCCTTCCACATGCAGAGAAAACGAAACTTGTTTATTCAATAACTCCGCATACCTTCTATTGGAAACAAACATAATGTTACTCAGCTGCTCAATGCTCATGTAGTCCTCTAGCTTTTCAGAGGTCATCAACTTTGATAATCCAGCATAAATTCGCTGATTATCTTTTTTCATTTCATGCACGAGACCTGCAATTTGCAATGCTGTTTGAGCCTCATGACCATGGGAATCTCCCGATTTCAACCTGCGATAAAAATCATAACATTTATGGGTGATTTCTTCTGCATTTTGCATCGTTTTCTTAAGCTGAACAGATTCCTCATACAAATTCGAAATGAACAGCAGCATTTGCTCGTTTTGTCTGCGCTGCTCTTCCTCTGCTAATTTTGCTTCTCTCAGTTTAATAATGTTAAAAAAACCAAGTACAAAAAAACTTCGGATAAACGCGATAAAGATAATCTGTTTGATTGCGTGAAATGAAATGATCTGATCCGCTAACGAGGATCGAATCGCCATTTCCGACAAGCTTGCACAAAATTCAATGACCACGCCTAGTAATCCAATCATAAACGGCTTGTTATGCTGCTCATTCAGCTTTGTAATATGAAAAATGAAAGCGTACATGGCGTAATAAAGCAATACCGGAAGATGACGGTAGATTGCCTCTTCAACCGGTATGTCACTGATAATGACCGCCAGCAAAAACCGAAACACAAACACACTCGTCCCAGTCAAAACCCCTGCAATATAGGGGTGAATGCCCCTGTTCCATAACAAAAACAAGAAAAATGCCGGTGTCCCCAGGCTGACGCGGAATGCATCATTGAACGGATAGAATTTAAACTCTCCAGCGAGCGGTACGGCAATCATCATCAATAAAACGGCTAAAATTCGTTCCTTCAGTTCGGACACCTCCATACCAAATAATGTACAAACATTACACATTGTACTCAAACCTTTGGAAAGTTGAAACAGTTATGAGAAAGTTTTTTTATTTTTTTATAAGTATTTGTAGGTTTTCGTATGATTCAGTAGGTTATTGTAGGTAACCGCTTACACTCATATTGGTAATAGACTTGAAGGGGTGGATGGGATGAAAAAACTAAAACTTGGCTTAGCTTGGCAGATTGTAATTGGTCTCATTTTAGGAATCGCGGTTGGAGCTGCCTTTTATGGAAATCCAAATATTGAAGGATTCCTCCAGCCGATTGGAGATATTTTTATTCGCTTAATTAAAATGATTGTCGTGCCGATTGTCGTCGCAACATTAATTGTCGGTGTTGCCGGCGTGGGTGATATAAAAAAGCTTGGAAAACTTGGCGGCAAAACAATTCTATACTTTGAAGTCATCACAACCATTGCGATTATCGTCGGGTTGCTGGCTGCAAACATTGTACAGCCTGGTGCAGGCATTCAAATGGATGAGTTAGGTACGACCAGCATCGATCAATATGTCGATTCAGCTGACGAACAAAATAGTCATGGAATTGCCGATACTTTCGTTAACATCGTACCTACGAACATATTTGAGTCCTTAATGAAGGGCGATATGCTTGCGATTATTTTCTTTTCAGTATTGTTTGGTCTTGGGGTAGCATCACTCGGTGAAAGAGGGAAGCCCGTTTTGACCTTCTTTGAGGGTGTTGCCGAGTCCATGTTTTGGGTGACAAACCAAGTAATGAAGTTTGCACCGTTTGGGGTATTTGCCTTAATCGGAGTCACGGTTTCAAAATTTGGACTTGCGTCCCTTATTCCGCTTGGCAAGCTTGTAATAGTGGTATACGGTGCCATGATCTTCTTCGTATTGATTGTACTAGGATTAATTGCAAGATGGTGCGGCACCCATATCTTTACGATCATGAAAATCTTGAAAGATGAAATGGTACTCGCTTTTTCTACCGCAAGTTCAGAGGCTGTGCTGCCAAAACTAATGGAAAAAATGGAGCGCTTCGGTTGTCCAAAAGCTATAACGTCTTTTGTCATTCCGACAGGGTATTCTTTTAATCTGGACGGCTCGACGATTTATCAAGCGATTGGAGCTTTATTTATCGCACAAATGTATGGAATTGACATGTCTATTCCAGAACAGCTGACCCTTGTGTTAGTTCTGATGGTAACTTCAAAGGGAATGGCTGGCGTACCTGGTGCCTCATTTGTCGTGCTCTTGGCTACGCTCGGCGCAATGGGACTGCCGATGGAAGGATTAGCTTTTATCGCAGGTGTGGATCGTGTATTAGATATGGCACGAACAGTGGTCAATGTGATAGGAAACTCTCTTGCGACCATTGTCATGTCTAAATGGGAAGGTCAATTCAATGAACAAAAAGCACAAGATTATATCAAATCACTTGAAGCCAGTAATCAAACAAATGCAGCATAATCTTTCTTAACATCATAAGTGAGCAAGATATAGATGGGGGAGTTCAACTTGAAAAACGAACATGTACGAAAAGAAAAAGATTTTTTGGGTGAAAGAGAATTGCCTATTAATGCCTATTACGGTGTGCAAACATTAAGGGCTGTGGAAAACTTTCCGATTACAGGCTATCGCATTCACGAGGATTTAATTCGAGCATTGGCAATCGTCAAAAAAGCGGCTGCGCTAGCGAATATGGATGTGAAACGTTTATATAAAGGCCTTGGAGATGCGATTGTTCAGGCAGCAGACGAAATCATTGAAGGAAAATGGCATGACCAGTTTATCGTAGATCCGATCCAAGGCGGTGCCGGTACATCCATGAATATGAATGCAAACGAAGTTATTACGAACCGTGCACTTGAGCTGCTCAGCAAAGAAAAAGGGGCATATGTTGAGTTGAGCCCAAACAGCCATGTCAATATGTCACAATCAACGAATGATGTGTTTCCAACCGCAATTCATATTGCAACACTTAATTTAGTTGGAAAGTTATTAGACACAATGCAATATATGCGGGAAGTGTTTAAAAAAAAGGCGAAGCAATTCGATCATGTCATTAAAATGGGCCGTACACACCTCCAAGACGCGGTACCGATCCGACTTGGCCAAGAGTTTGAAGCTTACAGCCGTGTATTAGAGCGCGATATCAAACGCATTCAACAATCACGCCAGCATCTGTATGAAGTAAATATGGGGGCAACAGCCGTTGGTACAGGATTAAATGCAGACCCTCGCTATATCAAAAATGTGGTCAAGCATTTAGCGGACATCAGCGGTCTTCCTCTCGTAGGTGCCGAGCATCTTGTTGATGCAACACAAAATACGGATGCCTACACAGAAGTCTCTGCCGCCCTAAAAGTATGTATGATGAACATGTCGAAAATTGCCAACGACCTGCGTTTAATGGCATCAGGCCCTCGTGCGGGATTTGGGGAGATATTCTTGCCGGCTCGACAGCCAGGCTCATCGATTATGCCGGGAAAAGTAAATCCGGTTATGCCGGAAATGATTAACCAAGTTGCATTCCAGGTAATTGGCAACGACCATACAATCTGTTTGGCTTCTGAAGCAGGTCAGCTTGAACTAAACGTGATGGAACCTGTGCTTGTATTCAACTTACTCCAATCAATCAGTATAATGAACAATGCATTTCGTTCATTCACCGATTTTTGCCTTGCAGGCATTGAAGCAAACGAAGACCGGTTAAAAGAATATGTAGAAAAAAGCGCAGGAATTATTACAGCTGTAAATCCGCATATTGGATACGAAGTGGCAGCACGCATCGCACGAGAAGCCATTTTAAATGGAAAATCTGTACGCGAGCTATGCCTTCAATATGATGTATTAACAGCAGAAGAGCTTGATCTCATTTTAAATCCTTACGAGATGACAAACCCGGGAATTGCAGGTGCTGCCCTTTTTGAAAGAGAGTAACCCGCTGTTTAAATCCGCATAAATCATTGGACATGGATTAAAACATCTATGTCAATGATTTCGTATTAGCGGATGCCAATCTCCCTTGAGGGTTCTTGTTAGTGCTTTTATGAAAACTTTTATGAGCTAATACAAGAAGTAAGAACAGAAAAGCCTAAATGCGATAAAAAACAATTATGATCATACAAAATTAAGAGGGATATAGAAGGCTGAAGAAATACCCTTTCTTCAGCCTTCCCCCCTTTTTAACCAATATGCGAGAGGAGAAACAAAAAGATGAACAGTCTACGTGAAAAAGCGCTGCAGATGCATAAAGAAAATAAAGGAAAACTTGGTGTTCATTCGAAAGTTCCGGTGCGTGATGCCTATGATTTAAGTCTTGCTTACTCCCCTGGCGTTGCAGAACCGTGCATGGAGATACATCATGATGAATCAAAAGTATATGACTATACCATGAAAGGCAATCTTGTGGCGGTCGTATCAGACGGCACCGCTGTGCTTGGGTTAGGAAACATCGGACCGCGTGCTGCAATGCCTGTAATGGAAGGAAAAGCCCTTCTATTTAAATCATTTGCCGATGTTGATGCCTTCCCTCTTTGCCTCAATACGACTGATCCTAAAAAAATAGTGGAATTAGTTAAATTGATAGAGCCTACCTTTGGAGGCGTTAACTTGGAGGATATTGCAGCACCGCAATGCTTTGAGATTGAAGAACAATTACGAAAAGCTTGCAACATCCCTATATTTCATGACGACCAGCATGGAACAGCGATTGTAACAGCAGCTGGGTTGATTAACGCCCTTAAGCTTGTAGGTAAGAAGTTGGAAGAAATTTGTGTTGTTGTCAATGGAGCAGGTGCAGCCGGTGTAGCGATTGTGAAGCTTTTACTGCAAATGGGTGTAAAAGATGTGATTTTATGTGACACAAAAGGAATTATCTATAAAGGTCGCCCTCTCGGCATGAATCCTTTTAAAGAAGAAATGGCACTTATCACGAATTTAGAGCAGAAACAAGGAACATTAATAGATGCGATGGCTGGATCCGATGTCTTTGTAGGTGTATCGGCTGCCGGTGCTATCAATGAAGAAATGGTTCAGTCCATGAATCATGATCCAATCATTTTTGCTCTCGCTAATCCAATCCCGGAAATTATGCCTCAAGAAGCAAAAGATTTGGGTGCTAAAGTAGTCGGTACAGGTCGGTCCGACTTTCCGAACCAGGTCAACAATGTTCTTGCCTTCCCTGGTATTTTCCGCGGTGCGCTGGACGTAAACGCAACAGAAATCAATGAAAAAATGAAGTTAGCAGCAGTTTACGCTATTGCCGAACTCATTCCAGATCAAGAGCTTCATTCAGACTATGTCATTCCAGATCCATTTGATCGCAGAGTTGCGGCTCACGTTGCAGCAGCTGTAGCACAGGCGGCAATAGACAGTGGAGTGGCTCAAACAACCATCAACCCAGAAGACATTAAAAAACACTTATTATCCCTAAATGAATAATACACTCTTATTATATTTAAACGGAAATTAGATAACTTGCAGTATATTATATTGAAAGAACAAATATTAAAATAACAAAAAACGGGTACTAAATTGCTGTGCACTTTAGTACCCGTTTTCTTCTGCATTTTTCTTCTTTCTGCCTTTATTAACCTAAATCCACATTATGATAAACCTGCTGAACATCTTCTAAATCTTCCAGCGCATCAATCATTTTTTCGAATTGTGCCTGTGCATCTTCAGGAAGCTCCATGTCATTTTGTGCAAGCATTGTCAGCTCTGCAACTGAAAATTCAGTAATGCCGGCATCTTTAAATGCTTTTTGTACGGCATGGAACTGATCAGGTTCTGCGTAAACAATGACTGAATCCTCTTCTTCCATAATATCGCGCACATCAAGGTCTGCTTCCATTAACAGCTCAAGGACGTCATCTGCTGTTTTGCCTTCGATGCCGATAACAGCTGTTGCATCAAACATATAGGCAACAGATCCGTTCACTCCCATGTTGCCGCCGTTTTTGCCGAATGCTGCACGAACGTCGGATGCTGTACGGTTTACGTTGTTCGTTAAGGCATCCACGATGACCATTGATCCATTTGGTCCAAATCCTTCGTAACGAAGTTCATCATAGCTTTCTTCTGAACCGCCTTTTGCTTTTTCGATCGCGCGGTCGATAATCGCTTTTGGAACGCTGTATGTTTTTGCACGCTCAAGGACTACTTTCAAAGCCTGATTTGATTCTGGATCCGGCTCGCCCTGCTTTGCTGCTACATAAATCTCACGTCCGAACTTGGCATAAATACGGCTTGTGTTTGCATCTTTTGACGCTTTTTTCTCTTTAATATTATTCCACTTGCGACCCATATTCTTTCACTCTCTTTCCATTCATATAAAAGGCAGTTTCAGGTGCCTATAAAAAGTTGGCTGCACGTTTAAAAACTAGTTATTTACTTCATTCAATCTATTATATCAAATTCACCCGATTTTTCACGAGTTACTTACCGAAAAAAGAAGTGCCGCAGCTCTTGGAAAGAATCTGCCAAAACATTCTCTTGTTTACCCAGTTAATAGAGCGGGTATTTCTAACCTATGGAGGCGATACAAATGAAACCAAAATTCAAAGTATTCCACGATGACGAACAATTAAGCAAATCGATTGATACGCTAAGACATGATGGAATCAGAGATGACGACATCTATATTCTGTCACATGACAATGACCATGTGAGACGTGACCGCAAAGAAACAGATGCCAACAAAATTGGCGTAGGCGTAACCGGAGTCGGAACTGCCATAAAAAATGTGTTCCGAAGCAAAGGCGATAAACTCCGCGTGAAAATGGAAGAAATCGGCTTTGATAAAGAAATGGCTGAAAAGCTTGAAGAAGAATTGGATAAAGGAAAAACGCTTCTCGTTGTAAGGAATCAGGATGAAGTGACGTTTTGATTTTATTTATTAATAAGTTGAACGATTTTAAAGTGCTCTAGCAAAAAATTTGCTAGAGCATTTTTGTTTTTTTTAAGAGTGTTTTAGCCAATGATTTATATTTTTATTCTGTAATCAAATGTTCATAAACACATAATATCCCCTTTACTTTAGCTTAATAACAATTTTGTAAAGTGAAGTAGTCACAACACTAAGGGAGGAAATGATGAAGAAACCACTTTTTCAATCTCAGAAAAAAGGAATAATAAGGATTTCTCAAATAACTTTCACAGCAGTATTGTTACTTTCAACTCCATCTCTTATCGATACTTACAATCCACAAACGAAAACTGTGAAAGCAGAAACTCAATCCCCATTTACAAAGTATGAAACAAAAGAATCACAAAAATTACAGGACGGCGCAACATTTTCTAAACTTGTTTACGGAAAAGCAAATCAGGAAGATGCTTTTATGGTAGATGTGGATTTTCTTACTTCAAATAATGAAGCAAAAAAACTAAAAGAAAAGTTGGCTTCAGAAGGCTATGATTCATTTATTCATACAATCAATGAAAGAGCACAAGACGATCAGAAACGAGAACCGCTTGGATATCTAGTGAGAATCGGCCCATACCAAGCAGAGTCTCAAGCAAAGATATTAAAAGAGGAACTGGCAACAAAAGGTTACAGCGATTCTAAGGTTGTTTTTACTGGAGAAGACGGAGATGAAACCACAGGACCATGGGTTGTTCGTGTTCTTGAGATAAACCCAAAAACGTTTAAAGGCCATATATCGCCTGTTTTAGCGAATGACCAAGTTCCTGGTAAAGAAAAACTGACTAGTATGTCAAAGAGGCTTAATGCAATAGGCGGCATTAACGGTGGATATTTTGTAATGGGCCCTAAAGATGGAACTGAAGGTGACCTTGCAGGTATTTCTATGGTAGATGGAAAGCTGATCAGCGAAGCTGTAAATGGCAGAACAAGCCTCATTTTAAACGAGAAAAATCAAGGATCTGTCTCTGGGGTTCATACAAAACTCAGTATACAAACATCTAAAGGTGACAGAAAGGTAATAGATGGCCTAAACCGGGTCCCTGGACTTATTCGGGGATGCGGCGGTGCAGGTGATAAAGAGACTAATCAAGCAAAACACGACTATACGTGTACAGATTCAAGCGAATTAATCCAGTATTCTTCACACTTTGGAACAAATACTCCTTCTGGAAACGGTGCTGAAGCCGTCATTAACAGCAAAGGGATCGTGACAGAAATCAGAGATGTACGCGGAGGCAAAATTCCTGAAGGAAGTACCGTTTTATCAGGAACGGCGGAAAATGCACAGTGGATTCAAGCTCATCTGCAAGATGGAGAAAAAGTGAAGATCGAGAAAAAGATGGTTACAGAAGAAGGCTCCATTCCTTCAAGAGAAGGAATTGGAATCATCAATGGCGGGCCAAGGCTCTTACAAGATAAAAAGATAGACATTCCTGCAACTGCAGAAGGATTTCATCAGCCCGATAACCCAGAGTTCTTTTATCAGTTCGGAGAGAGACGACATCCCCGAACCGCTGCTGGAATTAAAGCGGATGGTACGATTCTTTTAGTAGCCATTGATGGAAGAAAACCAGGTTATAGTGTTGGAGCAAACTTTAAAGAAAGTGCACAACTTCTAAAATCTTTAGGTGCGGTAAACGCCCTGAATCTTGACGGCGGCGGCTCCACAGCCATGACAATTAATCAGAAGCTGGTAAGTACACCTTCTGATGCTTCTGGTGAACGTCCAGTCGGTGATGGCATCTTACTTTTACCTCGTTAACTTATAAAATATCAGACCGCTTAGGGGGATGAAATAATGAAAAAATTGTTACTTACACTATCTGCTGCATTAACGATCGTTTCAGTTACTGCGGCGTTTGCAAATCCAGACGTTCTAGAACCACGGAAAGAAGGAGAACAACTGGCGGACAAGTTCCAAAAACTCTCCCGTGATACAGCCTGGGAACAGAAAGAAAAAGTGGATTTGCAGTTTAACACTTATCATCCACAAGGAATGACGAAAATTGGTGATTTATACTATATGTCTTCTGTCGAAATCATTGAAAAACCGGTAAAATACACTCAGCCTCATGACGGCTACGACCGTACACCCGGGAAAGGTATCGGCCACCTTTTTGTTTTTAATCAACAAGGGAAGCTTTTAAAAGATATAAAGCTTGGTGAAGGAGATATGTACCACCCTGGCGGAATAGCCTTTGATGGTGAATCAATTTGGGTATCGGTTGCCGAATACGGCCAAATAGTGAATCCATTATCTATAAATTGGATCAGAAAAAACTTGAGCCCAAAGAAATGTTTAGAACGAATGACCATATCGGAGGAATCTTGCGGGATGGAAATAAAGGAAAGCTAAAAGCTGTAAGCTGGGGTTCTAGAACATTTTACGAGTTTGATCAAAAAGGGAACATCCTAAGCAAAACAAACAATCCAAGTCACTTTATTGATTATCAGGACTGTGAGAGTGCAGGTAAAGAAACAATGATTTGCAGCGGAGTTACAGAGCTGCCACAGCAAGATAGTAATACAGCTAAATATGAATTAGGCGGATTAGCGTTACTAAATATGAAAACGATGGGAACCAAACACGAACTGCCAATCATTCAGTTTTCACCTCAAGGGCACAATATAACACGCAACCCCGTATATCTTGAAAATACGGATCATGGAATGAAATTATATGCTGTTCCTGATGATGATAACTCTTCTATGCTTGTATATGAAACAAATACAAAATAAACGTTAAATTTATGAAAACACCCAAGCGCACAACGAAAAGAATATTACAGGATTAAAAAAATCCCAATTTCTCAATGTAATAAATGAGAAATTGGGATTTATATTATTCATCAATTGCGCCCCATTACACAAGAAGAAAATTTGATCTACTTTTATTTATTGACAATAACCTAATTAATTGAATGTTCTTTTACTACTTTCTTTCCGGCTTCAATTAATACTTTGTTTCTTCCTAAAAAGATTGCAAGGATTAAAATGAGTAACCCTGTTCCAATAAGCAGCCATTCAATTTTCAAGAAATCTGCGAGTGGACCGAAAATAAGCATCCCAAGCGGCATCATCGACGTCGATATCATCCCAAATACACCAAAAATTCTCCCTAGATAATTTTCATCGACTCTCTCCTGTAATAAAACCATAGTTGGCGTATTAAAAATTGGAATTGCAACTCCAAATACAGCCATACAAATTAAATAAATCCAAAAGACAGGAACAATCCCGAGAGCAAATGTACAAACTCCCATTAAAATACTTGCAAATGTCATCGTATAAACTTTGTTTTGAAAGCCTCCCCATGAAGCAATAATTCCTCCGCCCGCCATCATCCCAATTGAAAAAGCGATTTCGATGGCTGTTAACCTCCACACACCGTCGCCGAAACTGCGAGTAACTTGCAATGGAGTTAAAAATGCAGCAGGTGCCATTAAGACAAAGAAAAACGCGAAAAACAGAAAGAATTTCTTAAGGAAATCGTGATTATTTATATACGTTAATCCTTTTTTAAAATCATCGAAGTAGCTCGTAGTTTGTTTTTCGGATGCTTTCTCATGCACCGGAATATTAAAAAATGCAAGTAAAGTCAGAATCGCAATAGCTGCAGTGATGACATCGATCATAAAAATCATTTCGATGGATGCCATTGTTAACAGAGCTGCACTAACGATTGGAGACACAAACATAATAATTGCTTGAAGACTTCCGTTTGTACCATTCACTTTCGTCAGCTTATCCTTTGGAACGATTTGAGGCAAAATGGCTCCGACTGCCGGGGTTTGAATGCCTGTCCCGATTGCACGAACTGCAGCCATAACAAAGAGCAGCCAAATCGCATCATACCCCATAAAAAATACAATTGCGAGGATAAGTGTTGAAATCGCAATCAGTCCATCTGATAAAATAATCAGCATTTTCCGATTGTAGCGGTCCGCCCATACACCCGCAATGGGAGATAAAATAAAAGTAGGGATGAATCCGCAAATGATAAACAGCGTCATCATTAGACCTGATTCCGTTGTAAGTGTGATATACCACATAATCGCATATTGAACTAAAGACGAACCGAAAAGTGATATCGTCTGACTGCTTAAAAAGAGAATAATATTTTTTTTCCAATCTTTCATTAAATGTTCATTTGCTGAGTTCACCTTAATCACGACCTTCTCTATTCTTGCATATATCATTTTTCATAAAGAAAGAGCACAATAATAACTTCTTATTGCTCTCATTATCTTATCAATGTTAACTAAAAATTTCCAGATGCTAGTATTCCTTTTTTTCTTTGTAAATAACTCGATTAGCAGGGCAAGCCGTCCTCATCAAGAGAACGGCTTGTTTGTTATCCTATTCAGTTCGAAACCCTCTTAAATGGCCACCAATTCCCCTGCCCAAAACTCTTCACCATTACTGGAATAAACAGCGGCAGAATCACTAGCGCATATAAGAACAATCCTATTAATATGATTGATGCAATCTGCAGCAATGACAGCATTCCCGAAGGCATCATCGCCGCAAAGGTTCCGCCAAGAATAACCGCAGCTGAAATAATGACAGTTCCCATTTTCTTCATAGCCATCAGCATCGCTTCTCCTACTGAGAGATCGCGGTATTCGTTAAATCTATCCATAAGGAAAATACTGTAATCAACTCCAAGAGCGACTAAAATGACAAATCCAAAGAATGGCACTGCCCAGCTGATGCCGGCATACTGCAGGATGTCTACAAAGATTACTTCATTAATAGCCATAGATGTAAAATAAGCTAAGACCAAGGATCCGATAATATAGATTGGCATAATAATAGACCTGAACATGAAGATAAGAATAATTGAGATTCCGACAAGCATCAGGACAACCGTTCTGGAATAATCCTGTGCCGAAACGGTACTTAAGTCTGCATTCGTGCTGGTAATTCCGCCGACTGCGACTACTGCGTTTTCAAGTTTTGTATCTTTTACAGCTCTGTCAACTGCCTCTTTAATTTCAGGAACTTGTTCAATTGCTTCATTTGAATATGGACTAGCCTCCATGACAACATCAAGAGTCATTGTTTTGCGGTCCTCTGACATGTAGGCATCCAGCGCCTGTTCAAATTCTTTGCTCTCTAACACTTCCTGAGGCAAGTAAAAACCATTTGTATCTGATGTCTTTGATAAGCCTGAAAGGTAATCCTGAGCGGATCCAAGTCCGTCTGAAACTTGATTGAGGCCATCTGCACTCTGATTCAGACCATCTGTCAGCTCTCCTAATTGACCTCCAAGATCTCCAAATCCGTCAAGCAGCTGTTTTTGTCCGGAATTGATTCCGCTAAGTCCATCCGTAAACTTCGGCATGTTATCTATAATTTGTCCTTGACCGTCAGCGAGCTGATCCAGTCCTGATAGCTGCTGATCGATGCCTTTTATGAGTGCATCAAGACCTCCGGAAATTCCAGCCTGGCCTGCATTCGCTTCAGCAAAGCCTGTGTTCGCCTGGCCCATGCCTGCGGTCAATTGAGATAAACCGGAGTTCAGCTCTGTTAATCCTGCTGAAAGCTTAGGCAGCTCCTGCTGAGCAGCGCCCACTGTTCCCTTTATTTTTTGATACTGAGCTTCATTTTCGATACCTGCGTATTTCGATTCAATATAGGCAAAATCCTCCTGCTGGATTTGAGCCATAGCTTCATTTAAAGCCGCGAGGCCGTTTTGAACCTGTGTATATTGAGAACTCAAGGTTTTTAAATTACCTTCAATATCTTCGTACCCTTTCAAAAGTTCCTTATATCCTGCAAGCAATTCCTCACTGCCAGCTTTAGCCTGCTCCAATCCTTTCTTAATTTCTCCTGATCCTGCTGATCCCTGACGAATTCCATTTTCGATTTTTGCTAAATTCGCCTGAACTTCAGTCAGTCCAGATTGAAGCTCAGAAGTACCGGAAATTAAGCCGTTTATGCCTTCTGCTGCATCATTCAGCTCCGGCTCAGACTTAGAAAGCTCGCTGCCTGCTTCATTAAGACCTTTGCTGATCTCATCGAGTCCTTCTTTCCCATCTCCAATTCCCTCTCCAAGGCTTTCCGCCTGTTTGGCGACAAAGAAATCTTCGATTGGTTCTCCTGCTGGACGGGTAACAGAGCGAACGTTATCGACCAGGTCCACTTTTTCGAGCTCCTGGCTGATTTTCTCTGCAAGTGCCGCATATTCTGCAGAATCCATTTTTTCATCATTTTTCATGACAATCTGAGTCGGCATGGATTCTCCCGGACCAAAGCTGTCTGCGATCGCATTGAATGCTTTAATCGACTCTACATCCCCGCTGACCTCTTCAAGTGAATCAAAAGATAATTCTCCGTCATAGACTGCTAGAAATGGCACACATATCGCAGCTACTATTAAAAGCGAGAGAAAAGGACGTGCAAGCGAAAACCTTCCTAATACTGCCCAAAGCTTGCTTTCCCCATGCTCTGCTTTGCTTTTGGACGGCCAGAAAATCTTCCCGCCTAAAACCGCCATGAAAAAAGGAACAATTGTAAACAAAGCCACTAGTAAAATAGCAACCCCTACCGCAACCGCTGAAGCAGATTGATAGAGTTTAAACTGTGAAAAACCGATTGCCGCAAAGCCGATCATAACGGCAACACCGCTGAAAAACACGGTGCGTCCTGCATTTCGGTAAGTTGCCACAATAGCTTCCGGCACAGTTTCATGAGCAGATAATTCTTCTTTAAACCTGCTTAAAATTAAAATACAGTAGTCCGTTCCGATTCCAAACAGGACCGCAACTAAAAAGATTTGCGTATAATTTGAAATTGGAAAATGAAATGAATCGACTAAAAATGACACAATCGACTGCGAAGCCAAATAACTGAATCCAACTGCCAGCAGCGGAATAAGCGGGGCGACAATCGATCTGAAAACCAAGAGCAAAACGCCTAAAATAAAGACAACTGTAATGCCTTCTGTCTTTTTCAGGCCCTCTTCTGAGCTTTTCATCAAATCTTCATTAATCATCCAGTTTCCCGTATAATCGTGATCAACTTTTACATCTTCGATCGCACCGTATAAGGCTTCTCTGACCTCACTCGGCTCTCTGTCATTCCAGGCCACATTAACGGATGCCAAAATCGCTTTTCCATCCTTCGATACAAGCTGCTCTTTTAAGCTTTCTTCGTTAAAATGTGTGAGAATTTCAGTAATACCAAGTTTATCTTCCTTGTTCTCAAGCAGCCTGATCGCTTTTTCAGCTTCGGCAATTTCTGTTTTCGTCAGTTTTTTTTCACTGTAAAAAACAAGTGCCACGCTGCTTTCATCTCCGCCGCCTTCATCCTTCTGCACTTCGTCTAAAATCTCAGAGGCATATGATGAAGAATATCCTTCTGGCACATCAATCTGTCCTTTTTCCCGGACTAAATCCGCCATATTCGGGGCCGCAAACAATAACCCTGCCACAACAGCAATCCAGGCAATCAGAACCAGCCATTTGCTTTTAATAATTGTCTTCATGGTTTTCCCCCAGTTATTCTTCTTTGCTTTCGATTAAAACTTGATTGAGTTTTTCATATGTTTCTATGAATTGTTTAATTTCCATTGGATCGAACTTATTAATGAATGATTCCACAAGCTTATGAATGCGGTCTTCCGCTTTTTCATATAGTTCATTCCCTTTATCAGTCAGCGTCAAATAAACGACGCGGCGGTCATTTTCATCACGCGTCCGCTCTATCAGTCCTTTTTCAAACATTCTTGTGATAATCGCGGTTATCGCGCTTTTTTTCACATTAAACACTTCTGCCAGCTCAGAAGATGTACATGAGTTTGCCTGATTGATATATCTGAGCATATAGTGCTGGTCATTTGTCAGATCGCTTCCAATCTGCTCTTTGACCAAAGTCTCGGCGATGCTTGTAACCGAAAAAGAAACCGTTATGTACCGATCGACCAGTTCTTTTATGTTTTCTCCTGACATTTCTTCACCCCATTTCATAGATTGTTCCATTGTTTAATTGTTCACCTGTTTAACTATTAACAGATTTAACTATATGATGAAGCATTGGAAAAGTCAATATGGGGAAATTGAAGAATGAATTTTGGTCTATTATGCAAACTAATGATGGAACATTTTACAAAAAACAATAAGGAGATGATCTGTGTGAAAAAACATTTACTAACTGCCGGCCTGGTAATAATGACGTTAGCTTTTACCCTCTCGCCTGCAGCACCAGATGCAAAAGCAGAATCCAGGGAACAATCGGAGTGCATAACTAAAGAGGCTCTTGCTTTAAAAGAGGGAATGAGAAGGCTCTGGATCGATCATGCGATTTGGACAAAAAGCTATATAGTCAGCTCTATTAATGGACTTGAAAATCAAAAAGAACTGCTTGCAAGACTTCTGAAAAATCAGGATGACATCGGCAATGCCATTAAGCCTTACTACGGGGAAGAAGCAGGAAACAAACTTGCGGAACTATTAAGAGATCACATTCTGATTGCAGGAAAATTAACGGCAGCTGCAAAAAGCGGCAATCAATCAGACTTTAAGAAGTTTCATGCCGAATGGTATAAGAATGCCGATGACATTGCGAAGTTCTTGAGCAGCGCCAACCCGAATTGGTCTGAAAAAGAGCTGAAGGAAGCATTATATATGCATCTGCAATTCATTACAGATGATGTAACGGCAAGACTTAAGAAGGATTGGAATGCCAGTATACTGGCATTCGATAAAGGGTTAGACCATCTGCTGATGATGGCCGATGTTCTTTCTGCAGGAATCATGAAGCAGTTTCCGGATAAGTTTTAGAGGCACGATCGAAGGCTTATCAATGTATTCTATCAGTGGAACTCGCGTTTTATCAGAATAATTCTACTTTCAGTCAGTATTAAGGGAAGACCCGCAATGGATCTTCCCTTTTTAACCATATCACTCAATATTTTTTAATTTCCTCAGAGAACGCAATACTTGCTTTTCTTCTCGCTTTCCTGATCAGAGAGCGCTCCTCTGCTGATTCGAATAAATATTTCTCCTCATCCGTTTCAGGGTAAACTCCTGGAACTTCTTTTGGCTTTCCCTGCTCATTCAGTGAAACAAACGTGATAAAGCTTGTCGCTGCGACTCTTGATTCACCGCTCACTAAATCTTCTGCCGTAACTTTCACAAATATCTCCATTGATGATCTTCCTGTGTATGTGACAAAAGATTCAAGGTGCACCGCATCAGTCGGGCGGATCGGATGCAGAAAATCAACCGAATCCATTGATGCCGTGACGCATTCTGAACGGCAATGCTTAGCAGCTGAGATAGAGGCTACAACGTCTATTGAAGCCATTAATTTCCCTCCGAACAACGTGTGATGATTGTTCGTGTCAGGCGGCAGTACACGGTTTGTTTGAAAAACTCTTGATTCTGAACAAGGTTTGCTGTTTTGTGTCTGTGTCATGGTAATCTCCTTTTTTCAACTAGCATCTATTTCTTCTGAATAATCCCAAACCCAATTCCAGTCGGATCAGTTAAATAAGCTAGATAAAAGTCATCAAACTCCATCTTATCCCTCACGATAACAGCTCCATTTGCTTTGGCAGAAGCAAGTGCATCGTCAATGGAATCTACTTCGATTTGAATCCTTGTTCCGTGAGGGTAATCCTCTGGCCCTTTACTGATTCCGCCGTTTATGCCAGCAGCAGACTCTTTTCCTGTGGTTACACCCCTATAATCCCATAGAGGTTCACTCACCGTCCAGCCAAAAACGGCTGCGTAAAAAGCTGATGATTTTTCAGGCTCAGCGCTGTTTAATTCAAAACCAACCACTCTTCCCATTTTTTATCCCGCCTCTCTTTCAGATACCCATATTCTAACATATTTCCCTCTTGCCATTTACTGATTTTAAACGTTTCAATCCTGTTACAATTCTTCAGATCGGCCGCATAAGGTTTCTTTTTCACTGAATTTCCTTTATAATGCGCACTAGATGATTTTTTTTCAAAAGAAAAATTATACTTCTAGCTTGAAGGAAGGAGATCGATTATGAAAAAAGTAATGTTACCATTAATAACCGGTCTAATGACCGTTGTTTTAGCAGCATGCGGAGGAAATGAAGAAAGCAAAGAAGCGAAAAATGATGATAAAGCAAAAACAGCAGAAACTGATCAGCAGAAAGATCAGCAAAAGCAAATGGAAGAAATGCAAAAGAAATTAGAGAAACAGCAAGTAGATGAAAAGAAAACTGTTGCTCTTGTAAATGACGAAAAAATCCTTGGCAGTGACTATAACAGCGTCCTTCAATCAACTCAGGGCCAAATGCAGCAAATGGGACAAGACCCTACTTCTAAAGAAGCTGCAGAGCAAGTGAAAAAACAAACACTGGACAGCTTAGTCGGGCAAACCCTGCTTCTTCAAGAGGCAGATAAAAAAGGCTATAAAGCATCTGATGAAGACGTAAAAAAACAGCTGGATGAAACGAAAAAACAGTTTAAAACAGAAAAAGAATTCGAAGCCGCTCTTAAAAAATCAGGCATGGACATGAAAACACTTGAAGCTCAAATTGCTGATGATATTAAATTCAGACAGTATATTGAAAAAGAAGTGCCTGCAGGCGAGATCTCAGATGAAGAAATTCAAAAAACGTATGATCAATACGCTGAACAAGGAAAAAGCAGCGGACAGGAAGTTCCAAAGCTTGAAGAAGTAAAACCTCAGATTGAACAATCTCTTCAGCAGCAAAAACAGCAGGAGAAGCTTGCTCAAAAAGTAGAAGAACTTAAGAAAAGCGCGAAGATTGACCTTAAGATTTAATAAAATGACCCCCGCTGCCGTTTGGCTGCGGGGGTTTTTTCATATAGCTCTGTTTAGCTGCTTTGTAATTTAATGTTACAAACCCTTAGTGGATTGCAGCAGAAACAATGGTTGATTCCACTTTGAAGCTGCTATTCCGGATTTTTGTCCTCATACGGTGTGGTTGATTCCACCCTGCAGCTGACATTCCGGTTTTTTGTACTCATACGATGCGGTTAATCCCACCTTGCAGCTGCTATTCTGTTTTTTTGTCCTCATACACCAAGTACGAAAGCCGAGAACATCTCCGGCAAGATCGCTGACAATATTTATAATCAAGGCTCTTTTCGTAAATATTGTTGCTATTAGACTAGATTCTTTCAACTCTAAGTGGATTGCAGTGGAAAGGAACGGGCAACATTTATAATTGAAAACAACAATCTATGCCGAAAACAACATTCATTTTAAAAACAGCTTCAATGAATCTGCTTTTCAAACAGCACATACCGATCATTATACTTCGTGATTCTCTGCAGCAAAATGGCGTTCACAATCAGAATACCGAGCGCAATTAGCATCGTAATTTGCGAGCCCACCAAAAACAACCCGCTTGCCTGCCCTGCCATCATTCCCACAACAGGCAGAATAATCAGCCCTCCAATGTTCTGTGCTTCCTGATACGTTTTGACACGCGAGGAGATAAAAACGTTCAGCAAGACCGTCATGAGAGACACCATCGGTGAAAGACACAAGATCAGCGCAAGCCAATTGGCTGACGGAAAAATCATTTGCCCAAACAGCTGATGCCCAAGTACATTAATGATCACACCGCTAAGCAAAAAGCTCAGCCAAGAAACAAGCAGGGAGGGAATAAAAGATCCAAGAATTTTGCTCACAAAGAGGGTTTTAATCGGAACAGGAGAAAAAAGCAGACTCTCAAGTGTACGCCGTTCCTTCTCCCCTACAAAACTATTGGCGGCAACAACACTGGCCGTAATAATCGGCACCAGCAAAAATAAAGACGGAAGCATATAGTTGATAAATAAAAAAACAAATTGCTGTTCGGTCGTTTCAAGAGCAAGGTCTTCACTTTTCAGCTGAGTCAGGAAACTGCTGATCATCTTCTGTGCATCATTGCCCGCAAGCTCTTCGATATCTAAAAAGAGAGCACTGCCAAGAATAGCTGCGGGTATGACCGCTGAAAATAGAATCGGAATGATAATTAGCGTAGCAAATAAGTTTTTACTGCGAAAAATATCCCATAAATCTTTTTTTATGATTGCTTTCATCATGGTCCTATTCATTATGCTTCTCCCTTACTTTAAAATAAATGGATTCCAGATCATTATTTATTATCTCAGCGGAATAGACATGATGGTTTTCTAAAATCCCCTTCAGCAAGAACGGAATATCTTCTTTTCCAGGCAGAGTGAAAATCATTTCTCCTTCTCCCCATTGTTCACAAGGAAACGCCATATATTCTTTTCCGTGAAGTTTCAGATTCGTGTTTACTTTTATCTTTATTTCTTTTAAATACTTTTTTTCAAGTTCAGCTTTTGTTCCTTGTTCAACAATGGTTTGATTCTCAATAAAAGCGAAGGAATCACAAACCGGTTCCAGCTGATGCAATACGTGAGAACAGATGATCATCGTTGTGCCGGTTTCCTCGTTGTATTTTTTCAAATAAGCGAGCACCATTTTGATGCCGTCCGGATCGAGGCCATTGGTCGGCTCATCCAGAAACAGCAATTTTGGACTGTGCAAAAGCGCCTTTGCGAGAGCAAGTCTCTTTTTCATGCCTGTACTGTAAGTTCCGGCAGGTTTATCTTTATGATCAGCCAAATCAAACAGCCGAAGCAGCTGACGAATTCTGGTTTTATCCTTGACCCCATATAGATCCGCAAAAAATGCTAAGTTTTCCTCACCGCTCAATTGATGATACAAACCTGCCCCTTCTGTAACAATGCCTGATATTTTTCTGATCTCATCTCCATTTTTCACAGGATCATGATTCAGGATCGAAATCACTCCGCTGTCCGCTTTTATAACCCCATTTAATATGCGGATAAATGTTGTTTTTCCAGCTCCATTCGGTCCTAGCAGTCCTACAATCTTCCCTTGTTCAGCTTTAAAATTCACGTTCTTCAGCACCATCTGGCTTCCGAACGTTTTTGAAACCCCCGCGACTTCAATCATCTGTTCTCAAGCTCCCTTTTTAATAGAATAATGGAATAAACAGCAGCTGCATGGAAATATGGGCAAACATGTGCGAAACAATGGCATACTCAAATCCTTTTTTCCAGTAGAGCCAGCCGAAAAAGATAGCTCCAATCCCGTTCAGCAAAAAGCAGCGGAAAATAATCAGCCCTGTAAGTTCGCCAAAAAGCAGGTTTGTAAAAGGCAAATGGGCGCCGGCAAATAAAAGTGCTGCGATGAGGATCGCTGCCCAGTAAAAGGAGCTGGTCTCTCTTTTAAAAATTTTGATAAATACCCACACGAGCAGACTGACAAAGAATAAACGCAGTATGGTTTCTTCAAAGACGCCGCCGTATAGAGCACCTGCAAATTACCCGATCCAAGAAAACTCCGGATTCATTGCTTCAATTTGAGGAATGTGCTTTTCAAAATAAAATCGATCGCCGCCGGCAATGATAAATCCGGTCACTGTACCAAGAAGGACAGCAAGAAGCAGAGGCTTTGCACGGAACCATTTCTTTGGTCCTTTCTGAACGAGTGACTGAAGAATGTCAAAAGAAAAGCCCGTTTTGCGCGCAAGTCTAAAACCAATCCATGAAAGAATAAAACTTGTAATAAATAGTTGAATCGATGTCATCAGTGAGAGAAATCCGACCGATATTTCACCAGTCATCTTCTCCAATTCACTCGATGGCAGTACAGATGTCAACGCATTCATTTGATACGGCACCAGGAGGAATCCTGCTCCGAAACAGATCACTCCAATGAGCAGTGCCAATTTCAAATCCGTTTGTTTCATACCTTTTCCCCCTATGGCTTTTTATCAGGAATCACAATCGTTGCGATGTTTCTTCCGGTCCGTTCAGGGGAAGGTTCATTTAGCATGGCGTTTTGGAGCAGTTCACCGATCCCCTTTACCAGGTCCATAAATTCTGAATCTGATAAATGAACGTTTGCTACAGCGTAACTTACTCCATCTTTTACCAAATCCGCTTCCCCATTTTGCAAATAACTCTCATACATTCCCATCAGCTGTGTTGTAAAATTCATAAAAAGTTCTAAATGTTCTTCCCTTGTTAAGTTTAAGAAGTCTTCCTGCGACTGAACGGATGGTTCATTGAGCGCATATACCTTTTCAATTGTGCCTCTAATCTGGTTTTCTTTTACCACATGAATAATCTTGGCTTCAAGAAGTTTATTAAGATGTCTGTAAAGTGTCGCCTGTGGAACATCTTTCGTCCGCTCCCCTAATTGCTGAACGGTCATCTCTTTGCCGTTCAGCAGAGATTGAACAATCTTCATTCTCACAGGATGCAAGATCAGGTTCATCTTTGATTTATTCAAATCATTTTCCTCCATTATATTCATTACTATGTTTTATTATCACTTATGATAATAATATATATTTTGATAATAATCAACTGTTTTTTTCCAAATTTTATCTTTTATTCGTCCTCTAAAACCCTTATTCTTTATAGAGGAGGAGGATGTGTTATGAACCAGATTTTCCAGCAGAGTTATGAAGACAACCCGTTTGTTGCCTTTTCAGCCGTTCACTTGTTAAGTATATTCCTGCTGTTCCTGACTTTATTGGTCCTTTTCTTATTCCGAAAAAAGCTGCTGAATGAAAGTAGAAATAGAGCAGCAAGATGGTTTCTGGCAGGGACCGGTTTAGTTTCCGAGCTCTCCTATCACCTATGGCTGACTTTAAACGGAACGTGGAATGCTGCCTACACGCTTCCGCTGGAATTGTGCAGCATCAGTCTAATCTTATGTATTGTTTTGCTGCTCACAAAAAGCAGGCGGGTATTTGAAGTTGTGTATTTTATCGGCCTTGCCGGAGCTTTCTTCGCCTTACTCACGCCTGAACTGAACTATAACTTTCCGCACCTGCGTTTTCTTCACTTTTTTATGACGCATTCGGTCATCATCTTAACCTGCTTCTTCTTTGTATGGGTTGAAAAGTACAAAGTAACCTTTAGATCTGTATTAAAAACGATGGGATATCTGAATGCAGCAGCTGCTATGATTTTCTTCATCAATCAAACGGCCGGCGGTAATTATATGTTTTTATCACGTAAACCAGTGAATCCGACTCCGCTTGATTTTTTAGGGCCTTATCCTTGGTATATCCTTTCCTTGGAAATAGCCGCTTTCTTGCTCTTTCTGCTTTTGTATATTCCTTTTTCATCAACGAAAAAGAAAACAGGCATAAGTAAGGGCGTTTAAAAAAAAGGCTGTGTTCGCATTGATTGTTGTTTTCGATTATGAATGTTGTCCGTTCCTTTCCGCTCCACTTATAGTTTTAAAGATATCTAGTCTAACAGCAAAAAAGTTCACGAACAGAAAAACAGGAAGCGCACACTATACGCTTCCTCACTTCTTTAAACATGAACATGATGTTTTATTATTGTTCCTTCCACCTTTTTCTCCATTTCTTTTTTCACAAGCAGCAGAACCGGCAGCCCGCTTAATGTGATTAGCATCAGACAGCCGAATAAGATGGACGGATCACTGACACCGTAAGAATCCAATAGCAGCCCGCCAATCCATGGACCGAGAACGTTCCCGAGCTGGGTAAAGCCCATTGCGCCAAAATATGTTCCCTTCATATCAGGATTGGAAATGGCATCGATTAGAACATCCATCATTGAAAAGAGCAGGACCTCCCCAACCGTAAAGAAGATAACAACAAGGCCGATCATCCAAATGCTTTCCACAAAAGCAAAGCTGAAAAGACTGCTGCCAACAAACAGATTTCCAAGCATAATCGATTTAATCGGAGAATAGTTTTTTGCTATTCGGACGACCGGGTACTGAATGATAAGAACAACTACCGCATTAAGCGACAGCAGAATGGAAAACGTTTTGGCCCCGTCTTTTATTTGAGGAGACATGGCGAAGTATTGCGGCAATGTAGAAGTAAGCTGTGAAAATCCTGTAATGCAAAGGATAATCCCGACTAAAGTTAACAGAAGCAGCTTATCTTTTCTCGTGACTTGAAAAGCCTCCCGAAAGGCAATACGCGCTGTTTCTACTGCTTCTCCTGCAAGTTCAGATTTCATAAATGTCAGCAGCAGCGAGATGCCATAAAGGGTATAAATTGCAGCTGCAATATAAAAGGGAAACGTCGTTTTGGCTGACCCGAAAAAGATGCCAAGTATTGGTCCGAATACAACCCCGACATTAATGGCCGCATACCTCAAATTAAAAATCAGCAGCTTATTTTTCTGATCGGTAATATCCGACAGGAGCGCTCTCGAGGTTGGTTCAAAAACCGATCTGCACACTCCGTTCAGCGCATTCATGATAAAAAATGAAAGCACACTGTCTGCCACCCCAAAACCGATAAACACAAGCACCCAAAGAAAGATGGATGTCAGCAGCACTTTTTTTCTTCCAAGTTTGTCAGATAAATAGCCGCCATAAAAGCTTGATAAGATGCCGGCGAGTGAGCTGACGGCAATAATCGTTCCTGTCATGGACGCTGAGACACTTTTTACTTGAGTTAAATAAATCGCCAGAAATGGAATGCTCATCGATGTTGCCATTCTGCCGAAAATGGTGCCGATTAAGATGTTCCACCCCAGCGGATGAATCTGTTTAAGCTGTTTCATGAATGCACCCTCCACTTAGTGATAAAAAAAAGTTTACCACAATTTCTCATTTTCCGAATCCTAAAAAGGGTGGATGAATCTCAACCTTTAGTAGGAGATTCCAGGTCTCATAGCGAATGGTAAAACGTTGAGGTTTTTAAATAATCGGCAGGAGGTTTTGTTAATGTCAGAAAGATATCCGGTAGTCGAAGGAGCAGAACCCTTTTATTTTGAAGGGAATTCAGTTGGTATCCTTGTATCACACGGATTCACAGGCTCAACGCAAAGCATGCGTCCGCTTGGTGAAGCCTACGCAAAAGCGGGGTACACAGTGTGCGGACCGCGGCTTAAAGGCCACGGAACTCACTATGAGGAAATGGAAGGAACCACTTATGAGGATTGGGCTGCTTCGGTTGAAGAAGGGTACCAATGGCTTGCAGAGCGCTGCAGGACCATTTTTGTTACAGGACTCTCAATGGGCGGCACGCTGACTCTCTATCTCGCCCAGAATCATCCTGAAATAAAAGCGATCATCCCAATAAATGCAGCGATTGATATCCCGACAATGGCAGGCGCCCAGCAAATTCAGGCAAGATATCTCGACGCGATTGGATCTGACATCAAAAACCCCGCAGTAACCGAGCTTGCCTATGAAAAAACGCCGGTTCAATCATTAAAAGAGATTAATAAACTTATGGCCATAGTGAAAACCAAGCTGGACGAGATCACATGTCCTGCGCTTATTTTTGTATCGTCAGTGGACAACGTTGTGCCGCCGGATAACTCACGGGTCATTTATGAAGAGATTTCTTCGAAGGATAAAAACCTGATCACGCTTGAAAACAGTTACCATGTCGCCACACTTGACCATGACCAGCAGCTGATCATTGACAAGACCCTGGAATTCATTGAAAAAGTACTGAATCAGACAGCAGTTTAAGCTGAAATATAACAAATGAACAATTTAAGAGCATGAAATCTCATAGATTTCATGCTCTATTTATTGCTCTTGAAGATTGCCAATCTGGAAGAACAGCAGGTAAAATTTAAAAGTACATAGAAACTGCTGCTAAAAGCGGAAAAGGAGGTTACCCTTGGCAGAAAGCAGCCTGTATTATTTGATAGAAATTTTCATCGCTGTATATTTGTTTATTAAAGCACCGCTTTATAACAAAAATAAATGGCTATGGGCCATTTTAGGGTTTTTCTTTGGAATTATCACACTATGCATCTTCTTTATTAGAACAGACCGGAAAAAGCTCGGTTGGATTCTCCTCATTGTCATCCTGGTTTCAGGATTAATAGGAATATTATTGATAGTTGGCTTCTTTTATTTTTTCGCCATGTTAAAAGGATAGGAGTTCAGATGCTAGCATTGTCTGAGCTTTTTTCTTCTCTACAATCCGCCTTTGTTTACCATCACTTTAAATGTTACGCCGCCTTTATCAAACCTCGCAGCCTCCACAAACCCTGCTTTCTGATAAACGCGTGCAGCCCTTTTGTTAAAAGAAGCAACGGTCAAACGAAGCGGCATGTTCGGAAATCCGATCCGGACATGATAAACAATATAGGAAAAGAATTCACTACCCGCTCCTTTACCCGTCAAATGAGGATTCATTCCCAGTCCAATATCAATCATATCTTCTAAATAGACTTCCTGCATGGGCCCATCTGGAACTTGAGCCGGTTTTCCCAGACAAAAAAAGCCCATCAATCTCCCCTTATCATCGACGACCGCATAATAAGAGTTTGAAAGCATTCCAATTATATTTCCTTCTGTAAGCACCATGTTATAAAAATCATAGGGCGGCTCATAGGTCCACTTCAGAATGTCAGCAGCCATTTTTCTATTCATCTTTTTTATTAATAAGTGCATACGCTAAAGTTTCCTTTTCTTCAACTCTTCTCTTATATCCTTTAAGACTTCATTTCTTTCTTTTGTTAATTTAAGAAAATAGATGATTGCAAAGATTCCAAGGAAAATAGTTCCTGCATAAAGCAAAAGCGGCACTAGCATCAGCAGGGCAGAGTCCATTCAATCAGCTCCTTTCATTCTATCCGCATACAGTTTTAAAGTTTAACTGTGTTCAAACAGGGAAAACCGTCCTTTATAAACAGAAATACCTGTTAATCATTCTTATCAAAGCGAGGTTATGAAAATGTCTAACATTGAAAATAAAGTTGTGATTTTAACAGGAGCTTCAAGCGGAATCGGGGAAGCTACTGCAAAAGAGCTTTCTGCCAAAGGAGCCAAGCTTGTTCTTGCTGCAAGACGCGAAGACCGTCTTCAGAGTCTTCAGGAAGAACTGCAGGCAAATGGCGGAAAAGCCATCTATAAAGTAACGGACGTAACATCTCATTCTGAAATGGAGGAGCTTGCTCAATATGCCCATGCAGAATTCGGTCAAATAGATGTGATCATCAACAACGCCGGCATTATGCCGCTGTCACTCTTAAACAACCGAAAAGTCGATGAATGGGATAAAATGATCGACGTCAATATTAAAGGTGTTCTTTATGGCATCTCGGCCGTTCTCCCATATATGAGAGAACGAAAGCAAGGCCATGTCATCAACATTTCTTCTGTTGCAGGACATGCCATTGCACCAGGCAGCTCCGTCTACAGCTCAACAAAATTTGCCGTGCGCGCCATCACAGAAGGACTGAGAATGGAAGAATCAACAAACAGCAACATCCGCGCTACCATCATTTCACCTGGGGCGGTAACATCAGAATTAACAGAATCCATTACTGATCAGGATGTAAAATCAGGAATTGAAGATGTCTACAAAGGCGCCATCAGCGCAGACAGCATCGCACGCACCATTAGTTTTGCTATCGAACAGCCGGAAGACGTAGCGATAAACGAGATAATAGTGAGGCCTACTTCTCAGGAATGGTGATAAGAAAAGTAGAATCGCCCGTTTAGCTCCGACAGACAGATAAGGATCCGACAGTGAAGGCGCTTTTTGCCTTTGCTGTCGGATCCGTTCTGGCCGAGGAGCTGGGTGATGGAGCTGGACACCAAGAAAAGCGGAACCGACTGTTCAGACCCGACAGACAGATAAGGGTCCGGCTGAAAAGGCGCTTTTTGCCTTTACAGATGGAGCCGTTCTGGCCGAGGGGCTAGGAGGTGGAGCTAGACACCAAGAAAAGCGGAACCGACTGTTCAGACCTGACAGACAGGTAGGTATTTAGCCAAAAAGCCACTGTCTGAAACAGTAAAGGCTACCCTGAAAAAGCTGTGTCCACACGTGACACAGCTTTTTTTAGTTTCATATATATGTACCTTCATTCCGCTTTTATCGAATACTAGTTCGCTGGTTAGACTAGAGCTGAAAATTCCTTCGCTTCCAAATAGCGTTCTTTAAGGATTTTTCGGTGATGAAGCTCATGACCGGCAATGATGCATGCTATTGCACGTACTGTTACATCCACTTGATTTGCCGTTCCACGTCTTAGCCAGTCTTTTTCTTTTAAGCTCTTAAGCAAGAGCAGTGTCCCCTCCCGGACAACGAACAGATTCTGAAGGAGGTCTTCCATCTTCTCCCCATTAAAATCCGCCTGATTTACATATGTATTTTCATCAAAGCCTGGCAGCTGCACTTCATCTCCCCTTGCAATAGATAAAAGACGGTATGCCATAATTCTTTCCGTATCCACAACATGGCCGATTACTTCTTTTATGCTCCATTTTCCTTCTGCGTACTTGAATTCTCCTTGTGTCTCGGAAAGATCGTTAAGCAAATGGAGAGTATCCTTCACTTGCTCCTTTAATATTTGTTCAAGATTGCCTTCAGGTATCATGCTGATATAACCTTCATAATACGGTGCATATTCATTTTGTTCCGGGCGTTTGTTCATGCTCCTCATCCTTTATTGAATATTTTCTCTCTTTAAACTCTTAATTTACGTCCAGTTACCGTCCAACAGCCTTTCTTTCAAATAGATTAAAAGGCTAAAAACTTTTTGATCTATCATGCCTATTTGTTCAGAAAAATCCCATAAGATAATCTTTGATGTTTCCTTATTCACTTTAAATGGCATTAATTCCTCCGCATCAGCGAAAAAAATCGGATTGTATTTTACTTTTCCTGTACTCTTTTTTCTCTTTTTCAGCAATCCAGCAAATTCCAGCTGCGGTACATATTGTCCTGTTTCCTCAAATAACTCTCTTATCGCGCATTCTTTCGGAGATTCTCCGCTCTTCCTTCTCCCGCCGGGAAGCTCCCACTGCTTTCTCTTTTTACTGAAACAAAGCAGGAATTTACCCCTGCATCTTAAAATAACAAAAGATCCTGTCAATGGCTGAAATGAAACCAGCTCAGATTCATCTACGATTAAAAAATCCACAATTTCCGATCCGCTTCTGATGGTCCTTTCCTCCCTGCATTCTGTAAACAGAATCATGCTTGGTCATTTGATATGAGTATGCTCTGCTTTTCATATCTGACACCATTCATCTATAAAATGATGAAAAGTACCTAAAGGCAAACAGGCGTCATCAAATGAAATGATAACGCCCTCCGGGAAGAAATGCTCTTATTTATTTCTGCAGCACATAATAATCCTGCACATGAAACGACCTGAATCCGCATGATTCATATAGTTTAAGAGCATGAGCATTTTTTGCCTCAACCTCAAGGAAGATCGGATACCCTGCTTCATTTTCCTTAGCAATGACTTTCTGCAAAGCATTTCTGCCGATTCCTCTGCCCTGATAATCAGGCAGTACCGCAAAGCCGTAGATCCAGGCTTCCCCGCCCGTATGAGAAACACGCATTTTCCCGACTGCTTTGTTTTCAAATTCAATGATGATAAACTCCTGATCATCTTCCCTTTTCAAGGAATGATTGTAATCGGATGCATCTTGTTCCAAATAGCCAAAGCAGCTTACATCCAGCTGAATTTCAAGTTCACGATCAGCAGGTTCAGATTTTCTTAGAGTAACTCGGCGGTCCTCACCTGGAGACTCGTTTTCGGTCCATTTCATTTGGTATTCAGAGAAACCATATTCACACGAGATGGTTTTTAGAAAATCCTTTGCAGCAGGAGACTTTGCAGGAGCATTTAAAAGAACTTCCCTGAACTGTCTTTCTATGCAAGCTGACAAAACCTGCTTTATAAGCTTAGTGAAAATTCCTTTTCTTCTGTACTCTGGTTTGACCATACCGCACAGTTCTGCTTTTTTTCCAAAGCTGTATATTCCCAAAAATGCCGCAAGCTTTCCATCTTCATAATGAAGAAAATCATTCTTTTCATTTTCAGAACGATTTTTAAGCATATCCCAGTTCAGTTTTAATTGTATTTGATCGAACGCTTCGCATTCATGCTGAAGCACCTCAATCTCGTTTAGCTTTATCTCAGTTAACATCTTGTTCCTCCAGAACCTATAAAGTTTGAAGCATCAAAGTATTATTCTTTAAGACAAATCGAAAATCCTTTTAAAAATACAAAATAGAAGGAAAACGGGGTATTGAAACGAATAAACCTTGTAAAGGAGTGATTTTTTCATGGAACAAACTATTATGCAGCACATGGAGATTGTGAGAGGTATTACAGAAAACACACTCAGCAGAATACCTGAGGAAAGAGCGGACCTCATTCCTGCAGGTTACAACAATAACATCCGCTGGAACTTTGGCCATATTGCCTACATACAGGAAAAGCTTGTATTCGAACTCTCTGGCGCGGAATCAGGAGTTCCGGGGAATTATAAGGAGCTGTTCAGCGCTGGCACTAAACCTTCTGATTGGAAGGGCACACCGCCCTCATTTGCTGAGATTTCAGAAGTGCTGAATCATCAAAAGGATAGATTAAAAGAATACATTCCCGGACACTTTCATCAAAAGCTAAAAGAACCATTTACCAACCGGGCAGGCATCACGTTTCACACTGTAGGAGAGACATTTTTATTCAGCTTTTATCATGAAGCCATGCATATTGAAACAATTAAGCGGATCTACCGGGCGGTAAAATCATGATAAAGAAGGGCTTTTCAATAAAGCTCTAATATGAAGCATATAAAAGAATGATTTTTTCTGCCTGTTTTTTCTGTGAAATATTTCATGCTGTCAGTCCCAGTAGTACTGCCATTTTTGACGGTTCAAAGCTTAAAAAGTGGCGTCAATTCCAATAGTGCTGCCACTTTTGACGATTCAAATTTTAAAAAGTGGCGTCAGTCCCAATAGTGCTGCCACTTTTGACGATTGAAAGCTTTAAAAGTGGCGTCAATTCCAATAGTGCTGCCACTTTTGACGATTCAAAGCTTAAAAAGTGGCGTCAATCCCAATAGTGCTTCAACTTTTGATGGGTCAAGGCCCCAAAAGAAGAGGCTGGGACGTAACGATCATCTCCTCAATGAAAGCCGAACATTGAATAGTGCGAAAACCATTAAAAGAAAGGGCTATTTCCGCATAGATTGTTGTTTTTCATGATAAATGTTGTCCGTTCCTTTACGCTCCAGGAACTTGCTTTCCGCGGGGAGCATGGGAGCCTCCTCGGCGTTGCCTGTGGGGTCTCCCAATTTGCTCTATTTCCCGCAGGAGTCAAGTTCCTTCCGCTGCAATCCACTTTAAGGTTTCTAACATTTAGTCCTGTAGCAACAAAATTTATGAAGAGAGCCAAAGAAAAAATCCGAACTAAAACGAAATTCAAGTTGGAATTTCACATAATAGTTCGGATTATTCTTTGAATAAAAACCTTTTGTCCCAGCCTCTTTTTCGCACTTACGAACTTCACATCGTTTCGTCTGCCCATTTTTTGCCCCACACTTGCATGGCATGGAGGACTTTTTGGAAGTCCGCTCCCTTTTCGGAAAGGGAATATTCCACCGTAACAGGGACGGTAGCAAAAACTTCCCTCGTGAGCATTCCGTTGTGTTCAAGGCTTCTCAATGTATCTGTAAGAGCCTTTGAACTTACGTTTGGAAGTGACTTTTGCAGTTCAGAGAATCGTTTCTTCTTATGAACCCACAGCTGAGTCAATACTAAAAATGACCATTTCCCTCCAATTATGCTTATGGTATTTTCAATAATCGGGATACATGAACCTTCTGCTGCCGATTTGATCTCTTCATTCTCCATGGATTTGACCGCCTTAAGTAAAAGTAAGCAGGTTACTTACAGGTAACCTGCTTTATTCTAATTGGTTATCTAATAAAAAAGTGCCTTCTTCTTATTTTATTTTAGCAGGAGTATAATAGCAATTATCGTTCACATCATAGAAAAAAGGCGGGATATTATGAAAATTTTAAATGACTACTTTTATTTGTTCGATCAAGCAGGACAAGACCCTAAAGCGATGGACGAGCTGCTGAGCTTATTTTCACCGAAAGTCGAAATCGTCTTAAATGGAGCAAAACAAATTGGCTTTGAAAACTTCATTAAGGCTTTCTATTCAAACAACGCGGAAGTCAAACACATGTTTGATAAATGGGTGCTCAATGATCAGAGCGGATATTACGAAACGAACTGGGCTGTCTATGGAAAAACGATTCAAGGGAAAGTCTATGCCTTATCCGGCATTGATCGTGCCAAACTGAATGAGGAAGGGAAAATTGTCTACCTGGAAAATATCCCATCAGATAAAACCATTTTTAACAAGTACTCCTAATCAAGCTGGCAATTGCCGGCTTTTTTGCAATTATAATTTCAAAAAAAAGACTTTTCCAGCCAAAACAAAAAACCTCAATCCAGTGTTCTCCACTTTATCAAGGTTTGCAGCGATTTATTTGAACCATCCCTTTTCCTTCGATTGGGAAATGGCCTCTATTCGGTTTTTTACTTCGAGCTTTTCAAAAATGGTTGAGATGTAGTTCCGGACGGTTCCAGCTTTTATGCTAAGTTCTTCGGCTATTTCTTTTGTGTTCATGCCGTCTGCGACGAGCTCCAGCACTTCTTTTTCCCGTTCCGTTAAGGGATTTTCTTCACTGTACACATCATCCATGAGTTCCGGTGCATAGATTCGTCTGCCTTCCATTACGCTGCGGATAGAGCTTGCAAGCTCCTCGCTCGGGCTGTCTTTTAATAAGTAGGCACTTACGCCGGCTTTTACCGCACGCTGAAAGTATCCAGAACGTGAGAACGTTGTTAAGATAATCACTTTACAGCCTTCTGCTTTTAGCTGTTCGGCTGCTTCGAGTCCATTCATGCCAGGCATTTCAATGTCAGTGATGCATACATCCGGTTTGAATTTTTTCACAAGGGCAACAGCTTCTTCCCCGTTATGAGCCTTCCCTACAACTTCCATATCATCTTCCAAATTCAGCAGTGATCCTAATGCGCCCAAAAGCATTTGCTGATCCTCTGCAATCACGATTCGGATCATATGAGATCCTCCTTATCTTTTTGTTTTACATCATTCGGTACTTTTATGATGAGCGTGGTTCCTTTTTCCGACCTGATCTCGAGACTTCCATTTACAAACTCCAGGCGTTCTTTCATGCCGTTCAGCCCGTTGCCTTTTGTAAAATCACCCTCAGTAATACTGCCGATTCCATTATCACGGACCGTCATCACGATTCCGTCCCAAGTCTGTTCAACCCGGAAATAACAGGTTTTTGCCTTGCTGTGCCTCACAACATTGTTTACCGCTTCTTTTAAACACATGCTCAATATATTTTCAGTAAGCAAGGAAACATTAGAAAGTGCCGCATCCTGCTCAAGGACAAACTCGATTTCCGCTGCTTTTAAAATCTGTCTGACGCGGACCATTTCTTCTTTAAGCCTGATGCCCCGCATTTGCGAGACCATTTTTCTCACTTCGTTTAAGGCTGTTCTTGCTGTAGCCTGAACATCCTTTAATTCCTCGCGTGCTTTTTCAGGATCTTTATAAATTAATTTTCTGGCCAAATCACTTTTCAGACCAATCAGCGATAACTTTTGTCCTAACGTATCATGCAGATCACGGGCAATTCTCTGACGCTCTTCAAGCTTTACAAACTCCGAGATTTTCTTGTTGGCATCTTCAAGCTTTTCTTCAAGCTGTCCCCTCTCCTTCTTATTATAGATATTAAAGGGAAGAAGAATGACACTGATGCACGTGATAATAATAAATGGGAGCTGCTCTAAAAAAGATGCTTCCTGAAAAATGATACTGAAATTAATAGCAGCCGTGGTCACGACTAAATGGATGACATAAAGGGTAAGAAAAGCGATCCGGTCCCTCACATTTCCAATCAGGTATGCAATATAAAACGCAAAGTAGATATAAGTGTATAAATACATCGATGTAAAGGAAATACCGATTAACAGACACGTCCATAAATAGACCGGCCATCCCTTTGAAATAAAAGCAAACCTGAAAATAATGAAAAATAAAATCGTTAAAGATATTCCAATAATGATTTCAGCCGTTGAGGAGGATTGAAGAATAAAATAAAATGGCAGAATGCTGAGTACGGCCCATATATAAGGAGAAATTCCGTTATTAAAATATCGTTTAAACATGATGGAAACTCCTTTTTTACTAACTATTTTATCATAATAAAACACATGCAGCCTATTAAGACTGCATGTATTTTCCAATTATTCTTATACTTGATGGCTGCTTCTCATTTTAGAAAGAGCTCTTATTTCTTTATAACCCACAAACTTTTTGCTTCTTTCATCCCATAGACGGAATTTCAGCGACTGCAAGCTAGTTGCAAGTGTAATCGTCGGAATGTTTTGAAGAGGCGCTGTGTTATTGTGTGCTTCTTCCAGACGGTAGTTCGGCACCCTCGGGCTCAAGTGATGAACATGATGATAGCCGATATTGCCTGTAAGCCATTGAAGCGGCTTTGGAAGTTTATAGAATGAACTTCCTTCTACAGCTGCTTTTACATAATCCCAGTTTTCATCTTCTTCAAAATAAGAATCCTCAAATGTATGCTGTACATAGAAAAGCCATACACCCATAGATCCGGAGATTAAGAAAATTGGGGCCTGTACTAAAAGAAACGCTTCCCATCCAATTGTGAGACACAGAGCAGCCGCTGCTGCAGCAATTAATGCATTCGTAAGGTAAGTGTTCATTTTCTCGCCTTTTTTTGCACCTTTTTTATTAAAACGGTTCTTGAAAAGAAAAACGTAGGTTGGTCCAATTCCGAACATCACAAGCGGATTGCGGTATAAACGGTACGCAATTCTGCGCCACATCGGCTCTGCCAAATATTCATCAACTGTCAGAACCCAAATATCGCCTGTTCCGCGTTTATCTAAATTACTGCTTGTTGCATGATGGATTGAGTGATCATGCTGCCATTGGCTGTAAGGAAACAGGGTTAAAACACCTGTTATTGTACCAATGATTTTATTTGCTTTTCGGTTCTTAAAGAATGAGTGATGACAGCAATCATGAAAAATAATGAAAATTCTTGTTAAAAATCCGGCAGCAAGGACAGCGAATCCAAGCGTCAGGAAGTATGAAATCGACAGACTCTGATACGCAAGCGCCCAAAGGATAAAGAAGGGCCCTAAGGTATTGACTATCTGCATAATGCTTGCTTTCGTATTTGCTTTTTCATATGGAGCTACTTGTTTTCGTAAGTTTCTTTGCAATTCTTTGCTCATAGTTTTTGATTCCCTTCGTAATAAGGTAATTCAAATTATAGACGCTTTCCATTCCGCTGTGCAGACATAGGTGTCATGTTAGATACATGATAAATGTCATATAGGGAATGGAGATGATTTCCACATTCATTTTCTGCAGGTTGAAAATATTCTATACGTGTTTTTTCAGATTAAAAAAATCGTTTCTATTTTAAGAAGGAAATGAGGTTTATATGGAGAATTGAATAAATGAACAGTACGTATGTTCTTGTAAATTAAAATCGGATGGGAGCTAATCACATGTATTTAACTGTACAAAGCTTTATCAGCGACTACAAAAATGAAGCAGCTGTCACACAAAAATTGCTGAATTCATTAACAGATGCTTCATTAAAGCAAGAAATTGCACCCGGGCACCGCTCTCTTGGTGAACTGGCATGGCATTTAGTGCCTACTGGAGGTATGCTTGAACCAATGGGTGTTAAGATTCAGGCTCCTGCAAACAATGAAGTCCCTGCTGCAGCAGCAGAAATTGCGGAGCAGTACCGCGTCACGGTTCAATCGCTTCTGGATGGCATAAGTGATTGGGATGATGAGAAAATGCAGGAAACAAAAGAAGTGTTTGGTTTTCAGTGGAAAAACGGGATGACATTATCTCTTTTCGTTAAACATGAAATCCACCATCGCGGACAGCTGACTGTATTAATGCGTCAGGCAGGACTTCCAGTAACCGGCGCTTATGGACCTTCAAAAGAAGAATGGTCTGATATGGGAGCTCCGACGTCTTAAGAACAAAGCGCAGGCGCCACGACCCGCTCCGACAGGCAGATAAGAATCCGACAGAAAAGTCCGGTTAAGACTTTTTTGTCGGATTTGTTCTGACCGAGGATCTAGGCGCTGGAGCTGGACGTAGATAACCTAATTTTATTATCCGCAACGTATTTCCTTTTATAATTTCCTTTACAATTTGAAAGTGCAAGCGACTTGGTCAGCTTTTTAAGGCAGATAAGGATCCGCCAGTAAAGGCGCTTTTTGCCAATACTTTCGGATCCGTTCTGACCTAGGTGTCAGGCGCTGAAGCTGGACAGAAATACAAGAAATTATATCCTATGTCTAATGAGCTGCTGCATGATGCTGTTTCATTTTTTTCAGCCCTTGATTTCGATTAAAATATTTTTTGATATATGGTATGACAAAGCGGTCAGCCCCGTAAAACCAAGTTACCGCACCGGCTGCCATCAAAAGCATAGCGGCAGTATAGAGAATGGGATTCGTGCTTGTTGTCCCTGCCAGCATAAAGTTCAGATTCATAAATGCACCTGCTAAAAGAGCCGGCAGTGTTGCAAGTCCAACGATTAATGCGATTCCGACAAGTGCTTCACCCCATGGAACTAGAACATTAATCAGCTCAGCATTAGGTAATGCTGCATGTTTCAGAAAAGCCGCATACCAGCCTTGGACGGCAGGATGATCTCCGCCCGCTTTCGCAATTGCTCCCTGCAGATACCCTGTTGCATCAAAACCGCCTGTAATTTTACCAATGCCTGCTTCAAACCATTGTATACCAAGCCAGATCCGCAGAACCGTCCAAACAACTGCCATCTTTGTTCCTCTAAACCATGCCATCTTAAACATCTCCTCTTTGTGAATCTTTTCACATAATTAGTTAAAAAAAGGAAAATAATTTGACAAGCCAGCTTATGTCAAGAAAGTTTGTGAATATTTTCACTAACTTTCTATACCCTTACTATACTCCGATTTATTAAGGAAAACAATCGCTTTCACAAAATGTTCATGGAATTTTTTTCTATGCTGTTTGGCATAAAAAAACAGCCTTACTGGCATCGCCAATAAGACTGCATCATGTATTCAAATTTTTATGACAATCCGGTTCCCAGATGGATCTGCCGTAATAAAGTCAGCGTTTACTTTCGTAACCTCTGCACCTAATTCTTTTACTTGCTGAATAGCTTTATTTCTAGCTTCTTCATCAGCATAGACGAGTGTAAACCATTTTAATCCGACGCTGTTTTCGGACGGAGCCGGTGCCCCTTCTCCTGCCCAGGTATTTAAACCGATATGGTGATGATAGCCCCCTGTTGACATGAAGAGAGCCTGTCTGCCATAACGGGTGACAACTTCAAATCCCAAGCCTTTGCCATAAAACTCTTCTGTATCCTTCAAATGTGAAACGTGCAGATGGATATGTCCCATTACCGTCTTTTCAGGAAGAACAGTCCATGGTTCACCTTTCCCTTCAGCTAAGACACTTTGTGCGTCAAGCGGTTCAGTCGCCATTGACACTTGACCCTCTTGCCATGTCCACTCAGTTGCTGGCCGGTCTGCATAAATTTCAATGCCATTGCCGTCAGGATCATTTAAATAAAGAGCTTCACTTACATAATGATCGGATGCGCCAATCGGATAGTTGATCTGAACCAGATGCTGCAGCACTCTTCCTAAGTCTGAGCGCTTTGGAAGCAGCAAAGCAAAATGATAAAGCCCCGTTGTATGTGGCTGTTTAGCTGAAACATTTTCCGGCTGCTCAAGTGACAGAAGAACCGTCTTGCCGTCAGCTGTCAAATTGGCATGCTGTTCAGTTTGATCAAGGATCTTAAAACCGATCACATCCTGATAAAACGCTAATGCCCTTTTTAAATCCTGAACTTTCATGCTGACTTGGCCAACATAGGTATGCGGATGCTGATGAAACTCCATAAATGAATCCCCCTTTATGATCACTTTCATTAACTTACTTTATGTAAGTAATTATATTTTCGTAACTAACTTAAGTCAAGCAATATTTTACATTGACCGATAAATAAATCACTTAATTTTATAGACTTCCCAAATTATCTCCATCATACTTAATAGAAAAACTGAATGTTTTTTAACTGAGGTGTTCTTATGAAGCATCTAATAAATCTTTTTCACTTTGGATACCAGCAAGCCATGTCATGCCTTTTTCCGGTAATTATTTTTCTAACACTTGCATTAACAAAATACATAGAAGTTCCATTCATTGCCCGCTACGATCTCATTTTGCTGATTTGTCTTTCAGCTCAGATTCTAATGATTCTTTTCAAGTACGAAACAGCGGATGAAGTGAAAGTCATTTTTGTATTTCATATTATTGGACTTGCTCTTGAACTTTATAAGGTGCAGATGGGTTCGTGGGCTTATCCGGAAGATGCGGTAAGCAAAGTATTCGGAGTACCGTTGTACAGCGGATTTATGTATGCGAGCGTGGCAAGCTATATGTGCCAGGCGTGGAGGAGAATGGATTTGCGGATCAGCAGCTGGCCGGCATCTTGGATTGTCGTGATACTCGGAGCTGCTATCTACTTTAACTTTTACACTCATCATTACATCTATGATGTGCGATGGATTTTGAAACTTCTAATCTTGCTTGTTTTTCTAAAAACGTTTGTCTCTTTCACTGTAAACAAAACAACCTATTTCATGCCTCTTCCTTTATCTTTTTTTCTAATCGGATTTTTCATTTGGATTGCAGAAAATATTGCGACATACTTTGGGGCATGGGCGTATCCAAACCAGCAGGCGCAATGGGAAATTGTCCACATCGGCAAAATCAGCTCATGGCTGCTCCTTGTGATTGTCAGTTTTATGATTGTGGCTCAGTTGAAGCATGTCAAAGAGAGCAGAAATCATGTTGAAACTGTAACTGCTGATCAATGATTGTGCAAAACTACAGCTAACGCGCTCGATTGTGATGACATATAAATCAGAAAAATCCAATCTTCCGATACCGATCCTCAATTACTATATGATTACATTAAACAAAGCTAGTTAACATAATCAAAGTTATCAGAAGAAAATGGCTGTAGAAGAACACACTGACTTTTCCCAAACGGGAATAATTCGGTGTGTTTTTGTTGGAATTTAAAACCGAAATTAGAGAGATATGAAAAAGATATCAATTGCCCCTGTTGATTTTTGGTGTCTTGTTGGTGAAAAACCCTTGTCCAAAAGGAGATTGACTAGGCTCCTTCTTTTTCGTGATCACCAGAAGACCTCATCCTATCAACATAGGATTGTAGGATGAGGTCTTCTGGTACTTAAGGTTGTCGCTGGATGAGCAGTAACGGTTATAGGGTAGAGATAGAAGTTTTATGAGGAAAGATATACGGAAATATGGAGAGGGATCAATAAATAGAAGAATAGGAAGAATGGTTTCTATAATGGCTAAGTTATGTATGACGATGAAAGTAGCGTTTTGATAGTAAATTGTTTGTACAATTCATATAGTTTTAGTTAAATTTGCTCTGTAATTATTTTCAATTTTTAGTATTTTTTCAACACTTTACCTGTTAAAATGAAATATGAAAATATTGTATAATTTGTTAATTTAAAGAATGAAGGGTGTAGTAACGTTTTGGAATTTCTGAAACTGTCAGGGGTATTATTAATTAAAATCGAGAAAATGCAAATGGAGGATATATATGTTAACTAAAAAAAATAGTTTTTTCATAGTCTTAGCATTTGTTTTATTGTTTAGTAGTTTTTCAAATGTTTATGCTTCAGGTATCTCATCTAGTGAAGTTGACTTAAATGAGAAAATCGTAACATACAAATTAAATATGATAGAGGATACTTTAAAAAGTGGAACAAATGAAATTACATATCATTGGACAGACATAGATGGGGTTAGCCAAAGCATAGACTTAGTTGTTATTGTAAATGAGGAAGGTGCTATTTCTTCTGTAAAGGAAAAGAGTATCTCAACAGTAAAGGAAGATGGTATTTCTCCAGCAGTTGAAAAAAATATTTCTTCAACTACAGAGATAAATGATATAAAGGCTTCTATTGAAGGAGAATCCTTAGTTGATATTCTTGCGGTTTATCCTGATGTACCCTTTAAGTTAAATGGGGGATCCACTAGCTCGCAATTTGTGAATACTCATGCTTTTGAAAGACATAAATATGACAAGAGCGTTACTAGTACTTCTTGTAGTAGAACTCGATATGCTAGTGATGTTGGTGTAAGTTCTTTAAGAAGTTCAACAGTCGCAAAACCTGATGAAAAGTTTTCCACACGTGTGGATGGAACATTTACAACAGTATATCTAAAGAGATTTCAAGGTAGACCTATGAATATAATGATATCTGGTTATGGTCTTACATATTGGCATCGTGTGATAACTAATCATACTGATTCTAGTTCAAGTACTCATTACCCCTATTGCAAATAAAATGAAGGAGGAGATTAATAAATGCGTATACAAAACCAAATGATTATTGAATGGACAATTGGCAATAATTATGACGACTTTTCATTTGAAAAACGGCTGGAAGAAGCTATAAAAATGCAAACGGAACTCCACCCTCTAAAAGAAGGAGAAGCATTGGAGATTCATCAAGTCTTTTATGTCGGTGAATTCAATACAGATAAAGTGTATATAATTATTTTAAATATCATACCAGAAAAAAAGTGAATGATTGTGAGCTAAGTAAGTGTTCAAAATATAAATGGGATTTATCTATTGTAGTACATGAATACGTTATACAAAACCAGTTAACATAATGAAACCTAGAGGCAGGTGCAAAAAACAAAACCCCTTATAATTCAAGGGGTTTTTTGACGGTCATTTTTATCGGCTATGCAGGATTTTATACAAGCCTGTTAAATCAACCTTTCCAGCTGTCGGAGAAGCCGAATGGCTGCATAATAAACCGATCGTTTATGCAGAAGTTCTTTGTTTCGATAAAGGGTCCTTTAGTGAACTATTAATATCCTGATCCATCATGGCTCCCATTGGAATTGATGCCATTTTGATTGATAACTTCTCCTAGCTTTTCATCTTGGATATTTTCATCAGGCGGAGTGCTTCCAGATTTTTTTTCAAGATAAATAGCAATACCGCCTAGAATAACGACAGGAGTCAATAAATATAACCAAATCATCCGATCACTCTCCAATAACATTAAGGTTATTTGTTTAAAAGGTTTATAATGCTGCTGCCAGTTAACACACCCATTCTAATAATGGGTGTGTTATACGAGGTTTTATATATTATGTGTTTTTATGTTTTGCACCTCTGAACCGAACCCGCTAAGTCAACCCCAAGCATTCTACCATTCCATCGGCACTTCTCCATATTTTCCCCACAGCTTTGGAAATCTTTTTTGCAGTTCTTCTTCGTCATCTTCTTCCCAGTCCAATTCAATTTCAGGCTGCATCTCAAATCCTTCAAGTTTGTCAAACAGCTCGTAATAATCGTCTTCATCGCGGCCTGTTTTTTCTTCAAAAGCCATGCATGCTGCTGATAAAAGCTCTTCTAGCTGAGGGAATTCCCCCTCTTCTTCCATCTTCTCAAGGAGTGGTATCAGCACTTCTGGATTGGATATGGCTGCTTCGCAGGTCTCTTTCCCCTGGAAAATAAGCCATGCTCTAAAGTAATCAAAACAATCATCTGAGCATCCTCCCATAATAATATAGGCGGCAGCCCATAAATTTGAAGAGTATGATTCGTTCATATACTTCTGAAGGATGTAATCGAAACGCACAAGATCCTTATTAGGCATTTTTGATAACGTATAGGTCAGCACCTCAATTTGTTCCTCACTGTCGGCTGCCTTCCTCTTGGCTGTTTGAAATAAATTCCAGAATGCATGCTCAGTCATAGAGCTTTCTTTCATAATTCCTTCTTTTTTTTCAGCTGGGAGATAGCCTTTTTTCATTTTTGCTTTGATCAGCTTTTCTGCTTCCTTCCTGCATTCTTCCTCGGATTCGAATACTTTTGTCTTGACCGCTCCGCTTGTCCCTATTTTTCCGTATGTAATCGTAAAAGAGGTATGATCCGTCTTTACTTTCCAAAATTTATTCGATGATCCATCTTTGTAAACCAAAAGTGTTTCCATCTCTTTCACCCTCCCTTTCTATCTATTTTACTTTGAATGAACTCCCTTTAATAAGTAAAAAATAGAAAAAAGCAAAACAAAAAGCATCACCGATTAAAGTCATGCCATCCATTTTCCCGCTATTCAGATATTTATCTCTATACCAGGCTGTAATCCCGCATCTCCATATATCTCTCGAGTTTTCTCTTTACCCGCTGGAGTGCATTGTCTATTGATTTAACGTGCTTATTCAGCTCTTCAGAGATTTCAACGTAGGATTGTCCGTCCATGTAAAGGGCCAATACTTTTCTTTCAAGATCACTCAGCATTTCTGCCATTTTCATTTCAATGTCCAGCGCTTTTTCCTGGTTGATGATCAAAGTGGCCGGATCCATTGTTTTTGTTCCGGGAATCACATCGAGCAGCGTGTGGTTATCATCTTCAAAAAGAGGCTTGTACAAAGAGACATAGGAATTAAGAGGGGTGTGCTTTTGACGGGTAGCTGTTTTAATGGCCGTAATAATCTGTCTGGTAATGCATAATTCTGCAAACGCCTTGAATGAAGCCTGCTTGTCCACTTTGAAGTCACGAATGGCTTTATAAAGCCCAATCATTCCTTCTTGTACGATATCTTCCCGTTCTCCGCCAATGAGAAAATATCTGCTTGCTTTGGCCCGGACAAAATTGCGATATTTGCTGATTAAAAAGTCGGTCGATTCTGAATCTCCATTTTGAACGAGTTCAAGCAAAACCTCATCTGTCAAATCAGCATAACTTGTTATCTTCCTCACTTCTAATGTAACACTCATACAGATCCCTCCGCAGATTTCATGATGATGATGGTCCCTCTCCAAAAACTAGCAACTAGGAAGTATGTTTATATTACCTCAGATAGTACCTGAAAGATATTTAAAAATATCGACTCTTGTTTACAGCGGAAGCCATAAAATAAGAAAAGATTGCAAGAATAGATAGGAAATTTGTCGAATATTGAGGATTTTTTGTTTATTCTGTCAGTATTTTGTTTAAAAAATAGGTTTTAAATGCAGGAAATGTGAATATCGGAGAAGAAAGGATTTTTCCTTCTTTATCAAGAAGAAATAGAGAAATGTATTTTAATGAGGTGATGCTGTGCTCGGATATTCGCTGCTTCTGCTTGGCCCCTCGATCATGATTGCTTTTGGACTGTACGCTATGAACAGTGTCCCCCTGACTTTTAGTCTGTTTTACGGCTGGCTTCTGCTGTTCTCAGCTTCAAGCATCCGACAAAGCCTTCAATTTGTTAGAAACAATGTACTCTTAAATAAAGGGGTCTTAACAGGTTTCGGTACTGGAATCCTCTTTTTATTCCTGATCTTCGGTACCGTTTCAGCTTTCCCTGACTCTTTTTTTGATGCAGGAAAGCTTCAGCAGCAGTTAATAGACTGGAACTTTACTGGCGGGCATCTAATCTGGCTTATTCTGATCCTGCTGATCGTCAATCCTTTATTGGAAGAATATTATTGGCGGGAATTTATGTACGCTAAGCTGATGCAAAAACTGAGTGTTATAAATACAATCCTGATTACATCCTTTTTCTACAGCCTTTATCACCTGCTGTCACTTATCTTCCTGTTTAACTGGCCAATCAATCTTTTTGCAGTCATCCCTGTCTTCCTGGCGGGAATGATTTGGGGATATTTTCGTCACCGATTCCGCTCACTGGTCCCTGCCATTCTGTGTCACATGCTTTCAGATTTAGGAATCATGCTTATTTACTTTAAATTTTTACACGTCTAATGCTTCACCTATTCTTCCTGGCCTTCTTATATGACATTGTCCTGCTCTTCCTGACTTTTGCAGGCGCAGCGGGTTTTCGATGAGGAAAAAAGAGCCAATAGAGATGCTTTGAAATTGCGTTTATCCCGTGATAAACAAGGCCTCCCAACAGGACAGAAAGAATGAAAATGGAAAGAGCAATAAAATCCTCTCCAGCTCCCCCATCAAAGTTGTTTTTCTCCATAAGCATGCCAAAAAAATACATGCAAAATACAAGCATTACTATGTATATGGCCACATCACGATATACACCGCCCATAATGGAATCATAAATCATAAAACCAGAAAAAATGATGCCTGCAAGGAGGACGAATAGAAAGATCAGCTGTGCCAAACCGAGAAAAAAACGGCTTACTTTTTTCAATGATAAAACTCCTTATCTCTTAAAATTGACTTTTGTTCAGCTGGAATAGGTCTTGCAGACAAATAGACCCCCGCTATGACAGATATTCCCCCTGCAAGCTGATACCACATTAAGGATTCACCTATAAATAAAACAGCAAAGATGACGGCAAAGACAGGAATCAAGTTCAGGAAAATTCCCGCTTTATTTGCACCAACTTTAACAACAGCCGTATTCCAGGAGATAAATGCAACTATCGATGCAAAAACCCCAGTATAAAAAATGGTGAAAATCGCTGAACTTGACCAAACAACTGGGATTTTTAAAATGAAAGTCTCATAAAAGGCCAGCGGAGACAGAACGAGAATTCCGACAGCCATACAAACGAGAAATGTGCTGTATCCGGGCAAAATCCCTGTATACCGCTTTATTAAAATCGAATAAATACTCCAGCAGACAACAGCTGCTAGTACAATAAAATCACCAGAATTAAACGAGAAATTGACAAGAACAGCAAGAGATCCTTTTGAAAGAATAAAAAGTAGCCCTGCAAGTGAAAGAATGGTTCCGATCCACTGATTTCTGTTCAAGCTCTCTTTTAGAATGAAAAAGGAGAGAATATAAATCATGATTGGAGTTGACGTATTCACTAACGAAGCATTAATGGATGTAGTATAATGCAGCGCAAGATAAAGAAGGCTGTTAAAACCCGCAATACCTGTTATAGACATCAAAATCAGGATGCGCCAGTTCTTTTTTAACAGGGAATGCTCTTTTTTCAGGTGTGGCCACGCAAATGGCAGAAAGATAATGAAAGCTGTACACCACCTGAGCACGGAGAGGGTAAATGGCGGCATGCTGTCCGTTGCCGCACGTCCGATGACAAAATTCCCTCCCCACAAAACCGTCGCAAGAACTAGAAGAAAATAAGGGTTGCGTTTATTCAAAGCTCTTCATTCCTTATCTGGATTTTACTTAAGCTTTTAGACTTCTGTGATAAGGTCTGACTTTCCTTCTTTTATAGAAAGAATTATTTGGGTCTATTGAAAGCTACTGCCGCATTATAGGCTGATTATGAAGTTTCAGAAAACAATAGATTATTTTTGCCTTATTTTCTCTTCATCTTCCCTTCAATCAATTCTAAAACTCTCTCATAATAAGCATCTTCATGAGGTACGAATCTCGTTTTATCTACTTCCGTTTGAATTGTTCTTCTAGTCTCATCCTGGTCCACCTCAAAACCTTCCACAAAAAGACTGCTTCTACTGCCTGAAATAAGCTCACTAAATGAATGCAAGTCTGCCCGAACCATTCCGGATACTTCTTCTTTTTGCAAGGTGAATGCCTCAAATGCCAGATTGAATGGATAGAAATAAACATGGGCTATTTCATTATCGATCAGGTCTGTTTGAGACACACAATACTTCAGGACATCCAGAAGAACCAGCTCTGAGAAGGAAACACGAATGCCGATTTCTTCTTCTACTTCGCGTGTTCCATCCTCAATCGTTTCATGGGCCAGGATGTGGCCTGCAGCCGTAATATCAAATAGATTTGGATAATCTTTTTTCTCTTTGCTCCGCAGCTGAAAATAGAGATACACCCTGTCGTTTTCTATTCCTGCAAACCAGCAGTGAAATGTTTCATGCCAGTTACCTATCTTATGTACATCGGCGCGGGATGCCTTTCCAATTGGATTGTAATTTTCATCAAAAATACGCAGTAATTCTTGTTCCACTTTAATGACCTCTCAGTTCTGTTCTTTCAATGCTTCATTTAACTTCCCATATCTTTATAAATAATCAGCGTTTCTAAGAGAAAATCTCTATCATAAGCTGTTTTAAGGTGAATACGATCAGCCCATTCTTCTATGGTCTCTGCATCCGGATCGTCGAACAATCCAATTTGGGTGCTTAAGAAGCTTTTCCAATTATAAAATTCCCAATGAGCTGTTTCTTCTCCATGTTGAACTCTTTTTTCTAAAAGCGGCTCCCGCTTGATTGTATTTTGTGAGAGTTCGGCAGCAGCCAGAAATTGTGTTCTTTCAATCGGAGCAGTTTGATAGATTTGTTCGGACGACTTTCCATTCGGACGATAGTACGTAATTTTTACATCATCTCCTCTAGGTTCCACTCTTATTTCTGCTCCAGGGAAAAAATTCTTTAGTTTTTCCGAAGTGAAATCCTCTGCATTAGTGTCTATCAATATCGGATTCAGCCACTGATCCCCTAAATCGCACAAATATCTTCTGCCGCTTTCATCCAGCGCGATGACTGCTCCGTGATCTTCTCCAATCGGGTAAGCATCGATTCCTGCATGTGCAAACTCATCCAGCAGCCAGATGGATAAATCAAAACAGTTGCCTGTTATGCCATACTGTTCCTTGTGTTCCTTCATTAAAAAAACATCTCTCTGCTTTTTTGAACCAGATCTCCTGAAATACCATGCCTTAGTGAGGGTTTCCATCGGAAATTCATCGAACTTTCTCCAGACTGACAAGATTTCCTCTGTTGCTTTCAATTTTCATCACCTTCCTATTCACTTCAAATAGACCAGGTTTCCCTGGTCTGTTGCTCTCAGCTTTTTCAGTTTACAAACTTCTCTTTTTCCTTCCAGAATTCCTTCCGCAGATGAACTTTTTGAATTTTGCCTGAAGCCGTTTTAGGCAGCTCATCTGTAAAGATCACTTTCGTCGGCGCTTTAAAATGAGCAAGCTTGCTGCGCGCGAAGGCGATCAGTTCTTCTTCGCTTGTCAGCATTCCGTCTTTTATGACAACTATAGCCTGCGGCGTTTCTCCCCATTTTTCATGCGGGACTGAAATAACAGCTGCCTCCTGCACGGCAGGGTGATCATACAGTACGCCTTCCACTTCAATTGAAGAGATGTTTTCTCCTCCGCTGATGATAATATCTTTTTTCCGATCAGCAATTTCAATGTTTCCGTCCTCATCTACAACAGCCATGTCCCCTGTATAGTACCAGCCGCCGCGAATGACTTCATCTGTACCTTCCTGGTTGTTCCAATAGCCTTCCATTACGCCGTTTCCGCGTACCGCAATTTCTCCGATTTCCTGACTGTTGTGCTTAACTTCCTCTCCAAGTTCATTAAAGACTCTTACGTCGCTTCCAATGAACTGATAGCCGGCTTTTGCTTTTAAACGGTATTTTTCCTCTGGCTTGAGATGCTGCTGTGTATCACGGATGATGGAAGTTGTAATGAGCGGAGATGCTTCTGTCATGCCATAGACTTGGATAAACTCCCACTTCAATTCCTCTTCCACCCGCTTTACAAATGCAGGAGGCGGGGCAGAGCCAGCAATTACAATTCGAATATCCTGCGGCTGCTTCGAATAGCCGTTCACTTCTGCGTATTGAAGAAGACTGTTTAAAACGGTTGGAGCCATGTGCATAACAGTCACGCCATAGTCATTGATCTTTCTGAAAATATCAGCCGGCTGCACTTTACGAAGACAGACCTGTGTTGCGCCATTTGCGGTGTAATAAAATGGAGAACCCCATCCATTCACATGGAACATCGGCAGCACGTGAAGGAGAATATCACGGTCTGAAACCCGAAGATGATGCATGGATGCTAGCGCATGCAAATAGTTGCTCCGGTGGGTCAGCATAACCCCTTTAGGCTTGCCTGTCGTTCCGCTCGTATAAAGGAGAGTGGCCAGATCATCCTCCTCCATTTCAGGTCGTCCGATTTCATCTTTTTCATATTGACTCAGCCATTGCTCATAAGCGATCGGACCATCTCCGCTGATTTCAAGACCGTGAACAATGATTGTTTTAACCGTTTTCAATTGATCTGCGACAGGCTCAATTTGTGCATAAAGCTCATGATCAACAAATAATACTTTCGTTTCACTGTGATTTAAAATATAAACATAATCTTCCGGTATCAGCCTCGTATTCAGCGGAACGATAACCGCTCCAAGCTGAAGAACGCCGTAAAATCCCTCGTACATTTCAGATGAGTTTGGTGCAAGATAAGCAACACGGTCCCCTTTTACAATCCCTAAATCCGTCAGCCCCCGTGAAAGCTGATTGACTCTTTCATTCACTTGTGCGTATGTAAATTCTTTTAACTCATCAATCACAGCTGTTTTCTCCCCGTACAGCTTAACAGCCCGATCTAAAAATTGCGGCAGCAGCAAAGGCACCTTCATTTCTCCATCCCCTTTTCCGTCGAAATATTCAATTATCTTCAAAGTCATTATAGCATATTTGGGAGAATGTGTTATATAACAAGTATTGCGGAAGCTTTAACACATCGAGATTTGGCTGCATAATTACAAGATCAAGAAGCCGACGCAGTCACTCCCTGCATCGACTTCTTCTTACTGTCTATCAACTTTAGTTAAAACCCTCAAATCCAGGCGTCTTAAAAAGGCAAACACAGCCGAACCGAGGAGAATCAAGGCGGAAACGGCAAAAACAGTCTGCACATTTGTCTGCTCTGTCAAATAGCCAAAGAGCAGGGATGCGAGTCCGAATGTTAAAGAAAGCATGGCACCCTGTGCTGCATAAACCTTTGGAAGCTGATCAGCTGATGCATTGTTTTGCAGCAGGGTCTGCATAGCTATGGACTTCAGCTGTTCCAGCACTCCGAAGGCAAAGGAGATGAAAAGAGCAAGCATTGGTATGGTCGTGAACCCAAACAGAAAAGTACAAAGGCTCAACCCAAATCCTGCAGCCATAATGATGGTGCTGAGTTTTCCACGTATAAAAGCAGATGCTTTTAAACCAATGAATCCGCCGAGGATCAACCCAATAAAAAAGCTTGCATTGATATAGCCCCACCATTCCTCTTCCATCTGCAGCTGTTCTTTTACATAGATATAGATAATCGCTGCAATCCAGACGACAAAGGCAATGGATTCAATAAAAGCAATAATAGTGAGCGTTTTTAAGGATGGATTTTTCCATATGAAGAGCCAGCCTTCTTTTAAGGAGTTCCATTTCTTTTTTGCAGGTTCAGTGTGGTCTGCAGCAGAATACTGATCTTTAATTTGCACCATCATGATGGTTGAGATGACGAATAATGCACATGTCATCCAGATAACATTGCTCCCCCCAATTGAAGCAGCCAGTATTCCTCCTATTGCCCAGCCCCCAAGCTGAACAGACTGATCCAAAATAGAAACGAGGCTGTTTGCTTTCACAAGTTCATTTGATGGAACCAATCTCGGGAGCATTGCGCTTACAGCTGGAGCTGCCCACCCATCCAGAAAAGAGATGACAAATACGAAAATAAAAAGCAGATATACTGGCCCTGATTGTCCAGTGAACTCATTAAACAGCGCCAGCATAAAGAGGATTCCCGTCTTCCCCGCCTGCGAAATAACCAGCAATGTTTTAAGCGAATATTTATCAATCAGGATAGGGGCTAAAAATCCGCTGATAAAACGGCCGATTGTGACAGTAAAAGGAACAGCCGCTATTAAGACGGCAGAACCTGTATAAAAGTAAAGCAGCGTAATCAGACCTACTATATAAAAAACATCTCCGCCCCCGGCTATTGATTGACCGAGCCAAAGAAAGCGAAACGATTTATTTTTCATGTAAACTACCCCTCTTTCTTTATATATAGGGCAGATTCTTACATTGGACTTCCCCTCCACGATAAATTTCAGGCTATGCCGCTGAGAATGTTAAGTAATTTGTACGCTATCCGATAATTAGAAAGGATGCCTTTTTACCATTCTCTTACTCTTATCCTACTTTAACGGCCAAGATTTTTGAATGTTTTTTTAAAATCCGCTTTCAAGAGGTTATTTCATTGTAATTTTTGGGTACATCTACTATGTTGCACACCAATTTAATAGAGGAGCCACATCATGTTCATCAGAATTCTTAAATCATACGACTATTCGTTAATAGCAGCCATTTTCTTATTAAGCACATTCGGGCTTCTAATGGTCTACAGCTCAAGCATGATCACATCCATTTTAAGATATGATGTGACGAGCAGCTATTTTTTCAAAAAGCAGAGTATTTCCCTGCTAATAGGTTTCATTATGTTTGCCGCACTTTCATTTTTCCCATATAAAATTTTTCTTCAGAAAAAAATGATCAAGCTCTTATTTTACATATCGATTGGCTCTTTATTGTTTGTCATGATTTTTGGGCACACAGCCGGAAACGCTCAAAGCTGGGTAAAATTAGGCGGAGCAGCGATTCAGCCCGCAGAGTTTGCGAAGATGTGGGTCATAATTTATTTATCAGCACTGCTTGCAAAAAAACAGAGATATATGGATGATTTCTACAATGCCATTCTGCCGCCAGTTATATTTGTTGTTGTGATTTTCATTTTAATTTTGCTGCAGCCCGACTTTGGGACAGCACTCATTATTTTATTGAATGCAGCAATCATTATTCTTTGTTCAGGAATTACGCTTAAAAGCTTTATCAAATTATCAGCTTTTACAGCGATGGCCATTTCAATCGGGCTTATGCTTTTATTTATTACAAATAAATTAGCTGACGTCTTCTCATCCGAGAGAATTTCAAGATTTACAGGTTTTTTGGATCCCTTTGAAAATATCGCCGATTCAGGCTATCAGCTTGTCAGCTCTTATTATGCAATTAACAGCGGCGGCATGCTCGGGCTTGGCCTTGGAAACAGCATTCAAAAATATGGCTACTTGCCGGAAAGCCATACGGATTTTATTATGGCGGTCATCAGTGAAGAGCTTGGACTGTTCGGAGTGCTCTTTGTCATCGGGCTGATTGCGTTTATCGTGTTAAAAGGCTTTGCCATCAGCAAAGCTTGTCCGGATCCATTCGGCTCACTCCTTGCCATTGGCATTTCATCCATGATTGGAATTCAGGCCATCGTCAATCTTGGTGCGGTAGCCGGTCTCCTTCCAATTACGGGTGTTACCCTTCCATTTGTAAGCTACGGAGGGTCATCACTGATTCTGCTCTGCATCTCTGCCGGAATGCTTGTGAATATTTCGATGATGAATACCTTTAAGCAGACCTACAGCAAGCCACAGGCTGCATAAAAAATACCCAATCTATTCAGATTGGGTATTTTTTCATCCTATTAATGTGTACTCTTCGTTTGCCTTTTTCGAATAAACCAGATAATAAACACAACTGCTGCTGCTCCAAGTACTGCATAAATGACCGATGAATACACGCCGACATACTCATTGATTTTAGGCCAGGCTTCACCAAGTGATGCCCCCAGCATAACAAGTGCAATGTTCCAGATCAGGGTTCCAAAGGTAGTAAATAGAACAAATTTCAGGAAATTCATATTGGACATGCCCGCCGGAATCGAGATGAGGCTGCGGAGCAGAGGCACCATACGGCAGAAAAAGACGGTCCAAATGCCGTATTTATCAAACCATGCATCTGCACGGTGTACATCTTTCTTTTTAACTCTCAGGATATGGCCCCATTTATCAATGATTTTTTCGAGCCGTTCAACATCCAGCTGCAGGCCGATCCAGAATAAAACGATCGCGCCGACAACAGATCCTGCGGTAGCTGCGAGTATGACCCCAATCACATTCATGTCTGAATTGGTCGTCATGAATCCTCCGAATGGCAGCACAACTTCTGAAGGAATAGGAGGGAATATGTTTTCCAAGGCAATCATCAGAAAGATGCCAAAGTACCCGTATTGTTCCATAAAATCCGTAATCCAGTTCTCCAAAGACCTCACTCCTTCACTGCGTCCTTTTCTTTCTAAAAATCATTTCCCTATGCGGAAACTTTTAAAACGCAAGAACCCCTTTTAAAAACACGGCATCTCCTAAAAGAGATACCGCGTAAGGTTATACTAAATTCTTTTGTTCAAATCCAATAAATTTCAAGGCAAGGTGCAGACTTGAAAATGATTTGGTCTCTTTAAAATCAAGTCCAAGGCTAATCATGGTCTGTGCAATTTCAGGGCGTATTCCGCTCAACTTTGTTTCTACGCCCAGAAGCTGCAGAGCATCAAGCACTTTGAAAATTTGGTTTGCTACCATTGTGTCAATGACAGGTACGCCTGATAAGTCAATGATTAAATACTCATATGCACTTTCTGCACTTTTTGTTAAAGCAACGTCCATTAATATTTGTGCACGCTGTGTATCAAGGTCCCCGATTAAAGGAAGAACCCCAATTTTTTCTGAAACATTCACAATTGGCACAGATAGCTCATCAACAGCATTTTTGGCAGACTGAATGTTAGTCGAGTATTTTTTCATATAAAAAACACTGATCAAATGGATAGCGTGATCTACAACATGATCAAAAGATGAAAGAAGCTCATAAAACTCATCCAGGGATAAGCTGTCAGCCTTTGCCTGTTCTTTAATGATGTCACCAATCACATCACGGTAAAATTTGATTTCCTCAATGGCCAGGTCAAGCGGAAATTGAATGGCAATCAGCAAATCTGCCGTTTCTCTTCCCCAGTTGTTCAGAAGAACAATCGATTCCTCCTTCTTGAGCAAAATAGCTTCAGCATAAACGTTCACTAATTTTTCTCTCCAATTAGAAAGCTCCTGGCTGTTTGACTGGATCAGGTTCGGGTATTTTATGGTCTTTTCTACTTTTATAGTTTGGATCAATTCTTGTTTTTGATCTATAATCACTTCATTAATTTTTTTGAGGGTTGTGTGTAAATTGTTTTTAGTCTGCATGGTTCTCCTTTCCAAAACGATGTTCTATCTATAAGGATAGTACTATACATTTAGAATCTCAAACCCTTTTTGTGATAGTTGGCAAAAAAAATTTTCCATTTGGTATTTCGAACAATCGGATTTTCTTCTTTTTTCAGCCTGAATTAGTTTAATAAACAGGAATGTAAATTTTCATCTTCATTTTTTCCGGATAGCTTGATCCCAGTACATCCGTGACCTCAAAATCAGGTCTTCTCTCCGTGGATCCACTCTTCAATCTTCTTATAATAATACTCACTTAAAGCCTCATGCAGGAGCAATTCCTTTTTTCCAGTTTCATTCAAGGAATACGTCCCCCTTTTCACCCTCTTAAACCATCCGTAGTAATTCTTGTTAAGAATCGAGAGCGTTTTATCACCGGTTCCCATGGCACGGAGCATTTTAGGACTGAGCGGTCCATTCCTTTCGAGACAGCAGGCAATATGAATGCATCTTTCCTTATAAGCTGTCATGATTTTCGTTTTGTTCACGCCGCCAATATTATGATCCCCGCTTCGCCCGGCCATTTCAGCCAGTATTCTTTCTCTTCTTTTCTTGCTCTGCTTCATGCTTTTGACGCGATCAAATGAAGATGGGTCCAGCTTGATTTCAGCTTGAGCCCTTCCTTGCCGAAAAGACACGATAATCAAACCAAGTTCCAGCCGCTTCACCAAGTAGCAAAGATCCTTCCATTTTTTCGAGCGCAGGCTGTATGAGGGCTTGGGGATGGCAATATACACACGTTCTGTATAACGCTGTCTTTTTGCCGCCTGAATCAGCAGTTCAACGTTCAGCCTGAGCTTCAGTTCAACGATAATCAGCTCTTCCCCCTTAACCGCAGCCAGATCACAGTCATTTACTTCTCCGTACACTTCAAAGCCTTGTTTGAGAAAATATCGTTGTATCGGCAAATATAAATCCTTTTCTAAAATCTTGTCCTGTTTCATTTTTAATACCCCGCGTTTTCCATTATTCTTCACCCTATCATAAACTTTTTCAGAAAAAAAAGGTGAATGTTAGTGTAAAAGAATATAATTCGAATCAATCACCTGACATGAGAATCTGACAAGTTATGAGACAAGCAGGGGCTGTCCAGAAAGTATTTTTTTGCATAAATTATTGTTTTCGATAATAAATATTGTCCGTTCCTTCCGCTGCAATCCACTCAAGATTATTAACATGTAGTCTAAAAACAACAAAGTTTGAAAAGAGCCTACAGAAAAAAGCAGACAGGAAATTTCCTGCCTGCTCCATTTTAAAGACCTATTGGACAATCCCTTGTGCTGTAGATCTTTAAACTTTAACAGGAATCCAAATCTCAGAATAATAGTCTGAACTATATGGATCATCATTTGTATACACTTCTAAATCAGGTGTGCCGGCATGCTCATATCCGCTCGTCGGGAACCATTCGGAGATAATTTGCTTCCATGCATTTTGCATCGCATGAGGCATTGGGCCATGAACTTCAAACACAACCCATTTTGATGCTGGTATCGTGAGTTTTGAGAAACCTTCAGGCAGTTTGCCATTATATTCTGCAGCTACCCAATAATCCATCATTTTGCTGCTGCCTGCTACGCATATTCCCATCACGCCTTTAATTTCCCCGTTGTTCAGTTTCATCAGCAAATCATTGGTCCCATCCTGATTGACTTCATTCCAGAGCTTTGGAATACCAATAAGATTTTCCTCATTCTCACATGAAAACTCACGTTTAATTCCGACTGCTTCAAACCCTTTACGTTCCACCACATTGTAATTCATCGGATCTGCCCCTTTCAAACTCACCTGAATGGCCAGGCGGCTGTAGAATTTCAGTTTACAAGTGCTTTTCCTCGCTTCACTAGGCGATATCCCGTGCTGCCTTCTGAAAGCCTTTGTAAACGATTCGGGAGTGTCATAGCCATACTTATAGGCAAGATCGATCACTTTGCTGCGGCTGTTTGCGAGCTCCTGGGCGGCTAAAGTTAAACGTCTGCGCCGAAGATATTCTCCAACTGAAATGTCTGTTAAGATCGTAAATGTCCGCTGAAAATGATAACTTGAAGCATTTGCCTCTTTTGCAATCTGTTCAATCGAAATATCTTCAAGCAAATGTTCTTCCATATAGTCGATTGCCTTCTGTATTGACTCTATCCATGACATATCACTCACTCCCAGGTCCAATCTTACCAATGTAGCTTCTATAAATCCTGTCATTTAATGCTTTGTGGTGACTGCTTTTACAAATGACTTGTACAATTATACAAGTCGCACTCCCATCCCTTTTCTCCTTTTACAATTGTCGAGATTGACGTATTTCTCAGTCCATCCTTCATTTCTAAAGTAGGGACCACCTGTCTTAAAAAATGTGAGATGAACATTCCGTGGCTGACTATTAAGATGTTTTTTTCAGGGTGCTCCTTGATTAATTCATCGAAAAACAACTGACCTCTTTTGATAACGGCCTCAGTCTTTTCAATTCCAAGATCGAGCTCCCGCCACTGATCTCCCCATTTCTTTAATCTTTCTGCTTCAGTCGTTCCTTCAATTTGTCCGCCATCCACTTCTTTAAGTCTTTCATCAAATTGAATAGGAAGATTCCCAAGCTTTGCTGCTATGTATTCGGCTGTCTGTTTTGCCCTGGCTAATGGACTTGCATAAATCATATCCCAGTCCTCAGAACTTAACCTTTCCGCAAGCTTCACCGCTTCGATGATTCCATTCTCATCAAGTGGAATATCTGAGCTCCCCTGTGCTCTTCTCTCTACATTCCAGGCAGTACGCCCATGGCGGATAATCCCTATTTTCGTCATATTCAGAACCATTCCTTTCAATTAATTTCTATCATTCTCTAATTCTTCCATCTAAGATTATGATACTCTAAAAGAGGGGTGAATACGATGAAAAGAAAACCAATTTATGTTGAAATTTTGGTCAGATCAGACATGGAAAAACTGTGGAGTGCAACACAAACTCCAGACTTGCATTCGAGCTGGGATCTCCGTTTTTCAGCCATTACCTATCTTCCGAAAAAAGAAAACGAACCTCAGCACTTTTTATATAAAACAAATATTGGCTTCGGCCAAAGCATACAGGGATGGGGAAAAAGCGTCGGAACCTTTCACGCTGAGGATGGATCCAGAACATCATCTCTTCATTTCGGAACAGATCAAAAAATATCCCTAATCAAAGAAGGCAAGGGATACTGGAAGTACATACAAAACCAGGACGCACTCACTTTTCTGACACAATACGATTATAAAGTGAACTTTGGCAGGTTGGGTGCGTTCTTTGATGCCATCATATTCAGGCCATTAATCGGCTGGGCAACTGCTTTAAGTTTTGATGTCCTGAAAAGATGGCTTGAAAAGGGAGAAGCCCCGGCCTCCCAGTATTTGCGCTTTTTTAGTACATGGCTTATTTCCTTTCTTTTCTTTTTTATATGGACTTATCACGGCGCAGTGCCGAAATTAATTTTCCATCATCCAGAAGAAGTATCTATGACGAAAAACTTGATGCCTATTTCGATGAATCAAGCTTCCTCCATTGTTACTGCTGTTGGCATAGCAGAGATTCTATTCGGACTGCTGTGGCTATTGCCGTTTAATAAAAGAAGGTTATTTGGCCTGCAGATTATCGTGTTCCCGCTTCTTTCCCTATCAGCTGTTCTGGCAGAGCCTGCTAACCTGATTCATCCCTTCAGTCCCATTACCTTTAATGCCGCTTTATTCATTCTTTCGATCATAGGATTCTTCCACAGCAGGGACCTGCCGACAGCGGGCAGCTGCAAAAGAAAGAGATAAGGAGATTCAGATGTCTATTTATAGAAGTGTATTAGGTGATCAATTTCAGCGTCTCCATCCAAAGCTTCAAAAAAGGTACGAGTTTCCCTTTACAGCTAAAGGAGTGATGAAAACAATAAACGGCGGACCAAAATGGCTGTACCCCTTCTTTTTAGCAGGAGTCCGCTTTAAACTCCTATTTCCGGAGTATGGGAAAGAGATTCCGTTTGTTATCAGAAATACTCCGCGCACTGGCGCTGACGGAGAAGAACAGGTTCACTGGGAACGGATCTTTTATTTTAAAAAGAAAAAAAGGTATTTCAATGCCTTAATGAGTCTGGATTCTAAAAGGAACTTGATTAAAGATTACCTGGGTGAGCCGAAATTGTTCTATTCCGATTTGTCCTTTCATGTGAATGACAGCGGGCAACTAAAAATAGAGTCCAGAAGTCAGCGGCTTGTTCTTGGAAAGCTTGAGATACCTGTGCCGGGATTGTTTCAGGGACTGGCTTTTGTAACAGAATCCTACGACGAGGACAGGGACGTTTTTTTAATAGAAGTAAAAGTAGTAAACCGTGTCATCGGCACCGTTTTCTCATATGAAGGAGCGTTTACAGCAGATGAAATTTAGCAGCTTTGTCATCATTCACAGCATCATCTTTCTTCTTTCCATACTTTTAAATGAGGGGCCATGGTACTTTTTATTGCTTACGGCAGCACAGCTTGTCTATGTTCCGCTCGTATTGCAGCTCATCATGAAAAAAGGGGATTGGTTTTATAAGCTTTATCCCTATGTTTCCATTCCTGCTTATACATCTGTATTTCTCCTGCAAGTAACAGGAGAATCCTCATTTGATGTCATTTTTGCAGGTGTCTACTTGTTCTTTACGGTTCTTGTCGCTGCTTATGGATGCTCACGTTTTTTAAGCCGGGGTTTTATTCAATTTGAAGAATTTGCAGTGGATATCGGTCTATTATCGTTAATGATCGGCGGGGCATGGTTTTTTGCACATATAGGTGATATTGAAACTGGTTTTCCCCCTATTATCACGTGGCTGACTGGCATTCACTTTCACTACTCTTCCTTTTTGCTGCCGATTTTTGCAGGATTCTTAGGGAGAATTTCGAAACCTCCATTTTACCGGCTGTCGACTTCTATCCTGGTCGTATCGCCGTTTATTGTAGCACTGGGGATTGCCTATTCAGTCTGGCTTGAACTGTTATCCATCCTTTTTTATATTGCGGGGATTTATAGTTTGATCTATCTCTCATTTAAAGTGCCGCTTCAACAGGCGAAATGGCTGATCAGACTGTCCTTTTCAGCACTTGGGATCACGATTCTTTTTTCTTTGGCTTATGCCCTGGGAAATGGTTGGGGAGTTTTCACCGTATCCATTGACTTTATGCTGAAATTTCATGGCATCCTGAATTGCGTCTTATTTGCTTTATTGGGTGTGATTGGCTGGTCTATTTTCACCCCTTCTTCTGCAGACGGCCCGGCCTTTCCCATCAGTAAAGTCAGGGGAAAACGGGCAATTGGCGAGAAAATACTGGATGAGATCGCAGACAGAAACGCTGAATACCAGGGACTAGTAGATCATATGGGCATCTATGAACCTGATATTTCGTTGAAAAACCTGTCTAAAGAGATTATCAGCTTTTATGAAAATACCAATCAATACCGCCTGTTTGCAGAAGTAAATTGGCACAGGTGGTTCAAACCATTCGCCTTCGTCTACCGATTGTTCAGCAGACAAGTGAAACAAATCAACCTTCCGCTTTCAAGCAAGCAGGCTGAAATGACCGGAAGGATCTATCCGGTAAAAAAAGAAAACGATGACAGAGAGTCTGTCCGTGCATGGGTGCGGAAGGTTAATGGAGAAACTGCTTTTGTTGCCCTCTACTCTTATCATAGGACTAATGAAAAAACCTACATGAATATTGCCCTTCCTCTTCCCCGCTCAGTCATGATTGGGATATTGGAACTTAAGCAGAATGGTCAAGACCTTCAGCTTTCAAGTAAAAGAGAGGGTCAGGATTCAGATGCCGGTGTTTATCTGGCTTTCGGGCAAAACTTGTTCAAACTTCCGATTGAAGAAGTTTTTCATGTCGGGGAAGCACCTGAGGGAAGGCTGTCCGCGAAGCATAAAATGTGGATTTTTCGGATTCCTTTTTTAACGATTCATTATTCTATTGTGAAAAGACAAAAAAACTCTTTCTAATGAAGGAGTTTTTTGAATGGAATGATATTGAAGTATGAGCAATAAAAAGAAGACCTGATTCGGTCTTCTTTTTCATTCATCAAGCAATCTCAGATTCTTTCGAGTGCACTTTTCTCATAAAGTCGTTTACGTCAGAAGGAACTTTGCGGTCAAGCTTCGAGACGATGTAAACAGACAGGAATCCGATTGGGACGGTTATCAGTCCTGGTACTCTGAACTGAAGGAATTCAGGTAAAGTCGCCGGCAGGAAAATCATGTACATGGAGGAAAGGAGCCCAAGGACAAGTCCCGCAATTGCCCCTTTTTCAGTCATGCCTCTCCACCAGATTCCAAGAATGAAGATAGGTGTAAATGTACTTGCTGCCACCGTAAAGGCGAGTGCAACAAGGTGGCCGATTGATGCTTCTTTTACAAGAAGACCAAGCGCTCCATAGAGGACACCTAAAACCAGAATCGAGACTTTACCGGCGATAACACGTTCTTTTTGAGTGATATTTTTCCGTAAGAAAGTTGCATAAAGATCATGTGCCAAAGCACCGGAACTTGCGATAAATAAACCGGACAAGTTCGAGAAGACTGCTGCAAATGCACCTGCGATGACAAGTCCAAGCAGCCATTCTCCGCCAAGAGCCTGTGCAGTAGAAGGAATAACCATATTATTTCCTCCCGCTACAAGATCCTTCATAACCTGTGGATCCGCTGAGCCGCTTAAGAAAATAGATCTTCCGACTGCTCCAAGGTAAACAGCGAAGAAAAAGAAAACGCTTGCAATTAAGATTGCCATAAGAGCTGATTTACGTGCGGCCTTTGCACTTGGGTTTGTGTAAAAGCGAAGCAGAATATGCGGAAGACCGATCGTACCCAGCGCAAGCCCGATTGTCATTGAAATGGTCTGCCAGAAGGACGGGAAGTAGTTTCCTGTGCCAATCCAGGTTTGACCATCATGAACAACGTCTTTTCCATCAGGTGCAAACGTTGCTGTTCCGGCAATGCTTCCTGTAAATTCAGTGACAGAAGCAAGGATTCTTTCATAATATAAACCGCCGTAAATCGCCGCTACTACCATTAAAATAAATGCGCCGAGACGAATCCATAATTCCAGCGCCTGATTTAGCGTAGTCCCTTTCATTCCGCCGATTCCAACGTAGAAAATCATAACACTGCACGTAAAAATAATGCCAAATTCATAACTTGTCCCAAAGAACATACTTAAGATTTGTGCTGCTCCCAATAGTTGCGGTGCTGCATAGAAACCTGAAATCGCGAGTACGACAGCAACCGCTGCAAGTCTTGCCCGTTTACTGTGAAAACGGTAGCCAAGAAAATCTGCAACTGTATAAGCGCCAAATCTGCGAAGCGGTCCCGCTACAAAGATTGCAAGGAGAGTCAGTCCGATTGAGAAACAAAAGGCGTAATAAGCTCCATCATAGCCAAGCTGAAAAGTCAGTCCTGCTATCCCGAGGAAGGTGGCAGCACTCAAGTAATCTCCGCCGATGGCCGATCCATTCGTAAACCAGCCAAAGCTCCGGCCGCCTACAAAAAAGTCAGATGCCGTTGCATTCCGTTTTGATAGATACGTAATGTAGACGATCGTTCCCATCAGGAAAATCGTGAGCAGCATTTTAGGTTCAAACAAAGCAGCCATCAGTTGACACTCCTTCCATTAGAAGGACGAACGGAGCTGTCTGTCATCCGGCTCTTTTTCAATCTCTTCTCATATAACGCAGTATGAATATAAGCAATAATAAAGGCCATTCCCATTGCAACAATCCCTGTAAAGAACCAGGCATACGTCATTCCGCCGTAAAAATTTGAAAACATAAACTCGGGTGCAAACCAATTCAGGATCGGCATCGCAAAAATAAAGGCAAAATAAAACAATGTCAGTTTCGAGCCTGTACTAAATTCACTTTTCATCAAATGGCGTGTCTGCTGATCAAGCGGTTCCAGCTCTCGGACGTCAACCGTCCCTGCCTCTACATAATCATATTCTTTAAACTCAGCGGCCAAAATCCGTTCCCCCTTTGTTTTTATCTATTTCACTGCATGCTTGTATTTTACAATAGAAGGAAACGGCATACCTTACAATAAATTATCAGAAATGTATAAATATTTAATATATTATCCATTTCATGTATACTAGTACTAGAGACATACTGTAAAGGAACGGGGAATTTAAGCGTGTACAACGTTACATTCATAGTGGAAGAAACAGCTGAAAAAGAAAAAATGACAACATGGATACATGAAGAACTAGAGGATACCCCGCACGTTGATGAGGGAACCATAAACACCTCACTAAAAATAGCTGTCGTAGAAATCAGAAAGTTATTTGACTGGGTCAAAATTCACCGTCTGCAAAAAAAGCACCATGACTGCATCATCTTCCCGCTTCTAGATCCATCTATGCTGAAAACTTCTCCCATTGCTATTGAACTGCAGCTGCAGACCATGCTTGTGAAGCCCGTCAAAAAACATACCTTCATTAAAAGTTTAAGAAAAGTCATGACGTCAAATAAAAATGAAAGCGCAGTCATCACAAACTATGGTTCAATGGTTCAGCAGCTGGAACAAGACCGAGGGACAGACGCACGCCTTCTTCCTTTTCAAGAAGCTTTTTTGCGGAGACTGCTCCGTGCCGAAGTGAAATCAGAAGAAGAGCTGTTTGCAGCACGTTCCTATCTTTCTGATGAAACAGTTCCAAACGCGGTTTGCTTCATACAGGGATTTATTCACAATCAAAGCAGGGAAAAAGCAGAATCGGCGCCTCTTCTCATTCAGACAGTCTTTAAACAGCTCTTCTCACAAGTGAACCAGCAGCCGTCTTTTCTCGCTTACAAAAAACATTTGCTCATGCTTATCCAGGTTCCGCACGGCTTATCATCCATTAGGAATTGGCATGAAGGCGAAAGCAAACTGCTTCAGGCGATTGAGGTTCTGAAAAATAAACATGGCATTCATTTATACATAGGAGTCGGTTCCATTTACAGAGAACCCCTGCTTTTATCCCATTCTTACCGGGAAGCACGCAAAGCAAGGCGCACCCCTCATTACAATCGGCTCTCGCTTCGATATTTTGAAGAAATAACCACTAATCCGCAAATCAATACGTGCACAAGCTATATTGCTCTTAACTGCCATAAAGAACTGACGACTAAAATCGTCGCTGATCAAATCAACATCAGCGTTCCGTATTTCTGCAAACTCTTCAAAAAAGAAACCGGCCGAAGCTTTGTTGAATATGTCACCTTCGTCAGACTTCAGCGCGCCGTCTGGATGCTCCGGCATACGGATCAAACAATTGAGCAAATTGCAGATGAACTCGGCTTTAATACCCCAAACTATTTCAGCACTACCTTCAAAAAATACGTAAGCATTACCCCGAGCGAATATCGGTTGACGGATGAGATTCTATTTGTATAGAGAAAAGCGGAGCCGACTGTTTAGACCCGAAAGACAAATAAGGATCCGGCTGAAAAGGCGCTTTTTGCCTTTACAGACGGATCCGTTTTGGCCGAGGGGCTAGGAGGCGGAGCTGGACAATACGAAAAGCGGAGACGACTGTTTATCCCAGGCATGGCAGATAAGAATCCGGCAGAAAAGGCGCTTTTTGCCTTTACTGCCGGATCCGTTCTGGCCGAGGGGAAATCAAACTAGACATCATATCTAATCATGAAGCAACGATTGCATGAGCTGAGCGGATAACTTCAATACCGGCAAGTAACAAAATTGTCTGTATTGAAATGAATTGATGGGGTTTCCAATTTAATTGGAGGGGTTTTCGAATTAATTGGAGGGGTTTCCGAAATAATTGGAGATTTTGTTCCGGCCGAGTACGGCCAGTGATCCCATTATTTATTTTTTAAAAAAGCAGGCAGGAAAACAATCGTTTTTCCTGCCTGCTTCATTTTAAAGATTAATTGGGGACACCCTTTTTTCAAGCATTCACATAAATATTCTGTACAAATTCCCCATACTTACTGCTGCTTTTAAGCTTGAGTTTGATCTCAGGATTCCTAGTCTTAAACAGCGGGATGCCGTCGCCTAAAATAATCGGGGCAGTCGTGATGATGTACTCATCGACCAAGTTCTTTTTCATAAAACTGTCCAATAACTCAGCTCCCCCAACAAGCCAGATATCCCTGCCGTGCTGTGATTTTAATTTTTCAGCAAGCGCTGCAGGGTCTTCCGTTGTGAAATGAAGATCTGAACTCGTGCCGATTTCTTTTCTTGTAAATACATAGCTTGTTTTTCCTTCATACGGATACTGATTATTTGTTAAAAGAAGAACATGGTCATACGTTTTTTTTCCCATCACGACCGTATCGATGGATTCAATAAATTCACTATAACCATTGTCCCCAGCACCCTCGACCTCATCAAGCCAGCTGATATCCCCATCCAGACGGGCTATATATCCATCAAGGCTAATTGCAATAAATAAAACGATCTTTCTGCTCATATTCAGGTCTCCTTTTTAGAAATGATTGACTTAGGCTTTTATGTTGACAGATAATGACGACAGAATTAGTCATGATCAGGAAGGAAAAAACATGTCAAAATTTCAGCGATTATTCAGTATTCTGTTTTATATCAACCGGAACAGAAAAGTAACGGCAGGCGAATTGTCTAATGAGTTTGGAGTATCTATACGAACGATCCAGCGTGATTTAGCAGAGCTTGAAGAATGGGGCTTGCCTCTATATAGTGATCAGGGACCTCACGGGGGATACACTGTTTTGAAAAATAATATCCTTCCTCCGCTCTTCTTCACTGAAGACGAGGGACTTGCCCTGTATTTTTCATACGAGTACCTTATGCACTACCAGACCCTGCCCTTTCAAACGGAGATTAAGGCCGCATCCGATAAACTTTATTTATCATTTAATGAAACAATCAAAAAGAAAATAGATGAAATAAAAAATCACATTTCCTTTTTAGCGCCGCCCCAGAAAATTCATGCCCCTTTTTTAAATAACATTCTCGAAAGCGCAGTCAGCCAGTCGCAAATCGAGATAGAGTATGAAGGAAAGAAAGGGAAAGCTATTCGCAGCATTTTTCCTTATGGCATTTATGCATCTAATGGATTATGGTATTGTCCAGCCTACGACTACAGCTCTCAGGATCACCGATTATTCAGAGTCGACCGAATCTGCAGCGTGAAGGTAATAGGTGCAGAAGAATCTATAAAAACGAACCTATATGGATGGTTTTCTAAAATGGAACAACGGGATCAGATTCCTTTAAAAGTCCAATTGACGAAAAATGGAGTGAGGGAATGCAAGAGCCTGCCATACCTTGCAGATTATCTAACTCATCATCATGATGGCACAGGGACAATTTCCGCCAAAATTCCAATTGATGAAATCAGCTTTATGGCCAGGCACTTTTATTTGCTTGGAGGAGACGCTATCGTCGAAGAACCGCAGGAACTGATTGAGATTATCTTATCGCATGCCAAAGCTATTCAGGAACAGTATAAGAACTAAAAAAATTCCCCTATGCGGGGAATTTTCATTTCAGCTTAATCTTCACTTCGCGGTTTGGCGCCTTCTCGTTTTTCACCGGCGGAAGTCCATAACCATACCCTGTTGCCGCCTGTTTTACGGTGTTCGTCACACTGTGAATGACCTCGCCCATATCCTGAGCAGATTCTAGCAATGGTTCTACCGTTTTCATTTTGCTTTTTACATCAACAGTGATTTGATTGGCAGAGTGAATCAGATCCTCAGCCTCTCCCGACAAATCATGAACAGCCTTTCTTACTTCAACAAGGGTCTCATTTGTTTCTTCCAGGGTAACCATTCCGCGCCTTAGCGTTTGGATCAAATACCCGACAAGACAAATAAAGGCTAATGCAGCTCCGACAGCACTTAGTTCGATTAACATGTTCCACCTCCGCGGCCGATTATGTACAAGACAGGCTGTACATTGGTAAATTATATGATTCGGCCGCGAAGAGTAGAAGCTTATAGTTTCAGCATTTCATCTTTTCGGAGCAGCGGTGCTTCAGCACGAACTGTTTCCGGATATTTAATTCCCTGCCCTGTATTCAGACAGACCACGGTTTCATCTTCCTTAATCCAGTTTCTTTCTCTTAAAAGACGGGCTGCTGCAAAAGTCGCCGCCCCCTCCGGACAAATAAAACAGCCCTCTAATTTGGCGACTTGTGACTGCTCTGCATGAATCTCTTTTTCAGAAACAGCAATGGCACAGCCATTCGTATCATAAATCCCCTGAAGAACAAGAAAATCACCGATCGCTTTCGGCACATTGATGCCAAACGCATCCGTCTGTGAGTTTTCCCAGAACTCTGATTCCATTTTTCCTTCTTCAAATGCTTTTACAATCGGTGCGCACCCTTCCGCCTGAACAGCAACCAGGCGGGGAAGCTTGTCCTTGCTGATCCAGCCAAGCTCCTGCAATTCCAGAAGAGCTTTATAGATTCCGATAATGCCCACACCCCCGCCAGTCGGGTACAAAATGACATCAGGCACGGTCCAGTTCAGCTGCTCCGCAATTTCATACCCCATCGTCTTTTTCCCTTCAATGCGGTATGGCTCTTTTAGCGTGGAAGCATCATAAAAACCTTCTTCGCTGACAAGCTGCGCTACAACTTTTCCGGCATCACTGATCAACCCATCAATCAAATGCAAATTCGCACCGGAAATTGCCGTTTCTTTTCTAGTAATAAGAGGCGCGTCCAATGGCATGATTATATACGGCTCCATTCCCGCTCTTGCTGCATAAAGTGACCACGCGGCACCTGCATTGCCGTTTGTCGGCATCGCAAATGTTTTCACACCCAGCTCTTTCGCTTTCGAAATGCCTACAGCAGCGCCCCGCGCTTTAAAAGAACCCGTTGGAATCAGCCCTTCATCTTTCATAAGAAGATGCCCAATACCTAATTTCCTGCCAATTCTGTCCATCTTAAGCAGCGGTGTCATGCCCTCTCCCATTGATACAATATTGTCCGGATTTTCTACCGGAAGCAGCTCATGATATTTCCAAAGGCTGTTTTCTCTGTTACTTACCTCTTCTTTCGTCAGCACAGATTTAACTTCATCCAAATGATAGTTTACCAGCAAAGGCGACCCGCACGTGCAAAGCTGCTGAATCGTCTCCGCTGAATACTCCGTCCCGCATTTCGGACAGCTTAAATGTGATAGATAACTATAGTTCATGAACAAATCCCTCCATAATAGAAAAGACCCCTAACAAATAAACGTTAAGAGCCTTCGGTTTTTCCGATCAGCTTATGTATAGAAAGATAGCGTATCTTTTTTGAATAGTCAAACTAAAAGGAGGATAACACTATTCCCTCTGATACTGAATTCGAACGGTTTTGGAGGCTATCAGAAAGCAGACTGTAGGCTGCTATTTTCTTTTTGAACCGTTTTACTACATAAACGCGATCTTTGTAACTGTATATAAAGATTCTAACATCCTTTTTTCCTCTCTTAGTATCAATGATAATTGGAGTCCCGCCGTTCTCCGGATGTAAAAATAAATTCTCGCTCCCAGGATAAATATAATATTTTTTTAAAAAAACAGCTTCGTTAAAATCATTAATTACTTGTATTTTGCCTTCACCTTTCAAGGATTTCCCATCAATGGTTACTGTAGAATTTGAGTCACTGAGTTTTGAATGAATCTCAAATTTGCTGATAAGCCAATCGACACTAAAAGTTGGAAGACAGGTCATTACTATTTTTATAGCACTCATTAGAATTAAAGAAATTAAAACTGCCAAAGTCATATTTTCATCACCTTTACTTTAATAACTTATCTATTCCATCCTAGGGGTCCGACAATATTATACAATTAAGAACACATGTAATAACCGTCCAATTTGGAATAATTTTGACCATCCATTTCATAGTTGTCTTTAGAAATGAATCCCCTACACACAAAAAAAAACGACCCCACAAAGGAATCGTCCTAAACTCTATCAAGCTCTCAACTTATTATGCGCATGCGCAGGCAGCTTCCCCAATGCCTGCTCAAAGTCTTTGATCAAGTCGTCAGCGTCTTCAAGGCCGACGCTGATGCGCAGCAGTCCATCCGTGATCCCGCGCCGCTCCCGCTCTTCTTTTGGCATAGCGGCATGCGACATTCTTGCCGGGTATGAAAGAATGGATTCCACAGCGCCGAGGCTGACTGCGAATACTGGGAGCTCCACATTTTTGACAAGTGTGCGGACCGCATCTTCATCAGCCAGTGTGAACGATAGCACGGCACCCGGTCCGTCCGCCTGGTAGCGCTGAATGGAGTGGCCAGGATGGAACGTTAGTCCAGGATAATACACGTGACGGACAGCTTTATGCTTCGACAAGTATTCTGCGAGCTTCCGGGCAGATGCGGAAGATTGCTGAAGTCTGACGTTCAGTGTTTTGATTCCGCGTAGGACAAGCCAGCTGTCCTGCACGCCGAGTACCGCACCGAACGCATTTTGCAGTTTCCCAACCTGTGCAGCGAGCTCTGCGTCCTTTACTACTGCAAGACCGGCAAGGACATCACTGTGTCCGGCCAAAAACTTGGTTGCGCTGTGAAGCACGATATCGACTCCGAGCTCGAGCGGACGCTGCAGAACAGGTGTTAAAAATGTATTGTCTAAAAAGGTTAAACAGTTATTTGCTTTTGCAAGTTTCGTAATGCCCTGGATGTCGGTAATTTTCAAAAGCGGATTAGACGGTGTCTCCACGTAGATTACTTTTGTATTCGGCTTGATGTGCGATGCCACTTCGTGCAAATCAGTCATGTCGACAAAGCTGTATTCAATCCCGAATCTGCTCAATACATCTGTAATGATCCGGTATGTTCCGCCGTATACATCTTCCGTTATTAAAACGTGGTCGCCTTTAGACAACAATAAAAAACAGGTTGAAATGGCCGCCATTCCAGAAGCGAAGGCAAATCCTTTTGTGCCGCCTTCAAGTTCAGCAATGGTTTCTTCTAATGCCTCGCGCGTCGGGTTTCCGGATCTGCTGTAATCAAATTTGCCGTAGTCATCAAAGTCAAATTGGTGAAAAGTAGAGGAATGATGGATCGGCACGCTTACCGCTCCTGTTTCTTTTTGCACCTTTTGACGATTGTGGAGCAGTTTCGTCTCGAATTTCCAATCACCGTTGCTCAACTTTCTCCGCCTCCTTCATCAGTTCAAATGCCTGTGTTAAGTCAAGTTCCAAATCTCCTGCGTATTCAATGCCGACAGAAAATCGCAAAAGCCTGTTGCACACGCCGTTTGCAGCGCGAATCTCTTCAGGAATATCCATATGTGTCTGTGTTGCGGGATATGTGATAAAGCTTTCCACTCCGCCTAAGCTTTCAGCAAATGTAATCGTCTTTAAGGCCTTTAAAAATGGATTGACCCATTCTTCCTTCTGCAGCCTAAATGAAAGCATTCCGCCTTTGCCCGGATAAAGCACATCTGTCACCTCAGACTGATTTTCAAGAAAAGATGCGAGCTGGCCCGCATTTCTCTCATGCTGGTTCATCCGCAGAGCCAAGGTTTTCATGCCGCGGATCAAGAGCCAGGAATCAAAAGGAGAAAGCACCCCGCCGATTGCGTTGTGATGCTGGGCAAGCTCTTCGCACAGCTCCGTTCCCTTCGCAACAACCAAACCGGCAAGCACATCATTGTGACCGCCCAAATATTTAGTGGCACTATGGATCACGATGTCAGCTCCGTCTAAAATCGGTGTTTGCAGAATCGGCGTATAGAACGTGTTGTCGACAATCAGCAGCAAATTGTTTTCACGGGCTATTTTCGCAATCTTGCTGACCTCTGTTTCCTGCATCAAAGGATTTGTCGGGGTCTCAAGAAAAATGGCCTTTGTGCGTTCATTGATCAGCTGCTGCGTACAGTCCCCGTCTTTAAAATCTGCGTAGTGAAAAACAAGGCCATATTTTCTCCATTCCCGTTCGAATAATCGGTAAGTACCTCCATACAAATCAGAGGATACAATGAGCTCGTCTCCGCTTTTAAACAATGCCATAAGCGTCTGAATCGCTGCCATCCCTGAACTGAATGCATAACCCTGATCTCCGTGCTCAAGCTCTGCAATGGCCTTTTCAAGAATCTGCCGCGTCGGGTTTCCGGTGCGGACGTAATCAAATCCTGTTGATTCCCCAATACCATTGTGCCTGTAGGCTGTAGAAAAATAGACGGGCGGATTCACGGTTCCCGTTGCGTTTTCACTTCGATTTCCAATTTGAGCTAAGATTGTTTCAATGCGTTCTGACATTTCCAACACCGTCCCATAATAGTTTCTGCAAGTTTTTCTCCATTTGTGTGTTTAAACCTAAAGACTGCCATTCCATCTAATCCGGCAAAAAGACTGCATCCCAATAATATAAAAATAAAAAACGTCTTCCTCATTTAAGAAGAAGACGTTAATATCGAATGATTGCTTCTCCTTATCTCCCAAGCTTATTACCTGCGCTTGCTGGATTTAGCACCTTGGTTCGAACAGAAAGATTCCCCGTTCTTTTCCGGTTGCTGAGATTTCACAGGGCCAGAACCCTCCATCTCTCTGGATAAGAATAAATAGTATGAACTTTTTGAATTGATTGTTTTTATAACCTTATCTCATTATCAAATATTTTGCAAGGCTTTTATGAATATTTACGGTTTACCATCATCACCCCGGCAATAATCAGAAGACCTCCGGCCACGCTTGCCTTCAAAATCGGTTCATGCAGCAATATCACTGCTGCAATCACAGTTGCAAGGGGTTCAAAGTACAGAAAAGATGACACTTTAGTTGCCTCCATGACTTCGAGCGCTTTGCCCCAAAACCAGTATGCGACTGCGGAGACAAAAATTCCGAGAAACAGCAAATGAGTCCAATTTTCCTTTGTCAGATAAGCCATCTGAACCAAGCCATTATTTCTTAAAAAGAAAGGAAGAGTCATGATAAAGCCGAAGGAGCATGTATAAAAAGTAACTGTCAGCGCGGGATATGGGATCTTCAGTTTTTTTATCAAAATCGAATAAACCGCCCAATTCAATGTACTTAAAATCATCAGCAAGTAACCGATGTTAGCGTGAAAAGGTAAAGACCCGCCTTGTCCATATGAAGTTATTAAAAGAACGCCGAGTACAGCAATTGTCATGCCCGCTGCTTTAAAAAGCGTAAATGTTTCTTTCAAAAAGAGAGTGGCCAGAACAGCTGTGAAAATCGGGGAAAAAGAGATGATCCATCCCGCTTGCGATGCCTGAATAGACTGTAAGGCTGCTGCTTGAAACACTTGATGAACAAAGATGCCAAGCACAGAAAGGATAAAAATGGACGGAAGATGAGCCACCTTCATTTTGAATGGCTGACGAAGGAGCAAAAGCAGGAAAAATAAAAAGACAGCTGCAATACAAAAGCGCAAAGCAAGCAATGTAAAAGGTTCTAGCTGACTTAAAACAGCTTTCGTTGAAACAAAGGATATTCCCCAGAAAGAAATTGAAACGGCTGCATAGATACTTGCTGTCACATGAACAGATTTCCTCATTTTCAGGCATTTTCCTCCCTTGCACCGGGCTTGTCTTTATATAAGGAATATGTGCTGAAGAATGGAATTATGCCGCGTCCTGAATCTGTCAAAAACCGTTCAAATCAACTGTCTTTTTTTTACATATTTTCATGATATATTTATCCTATAAGTGAAAGGTGGCGATACGAATGACACATTCATTAACAAAGCCAAAATGGGGTCTTTTTGCAGCATTGGTTCTTCTCATTGCCGGATCAAATGCCGCAATCTACCGTTTTCCATTCATGCAGCCTGTTCCGCAGGGAGCAGCTCTAGGTTCTCTGCTTGATTTTCTGGTTGTGATACCGCTTTTAACCTACTTGTTTATCTTAAGAAAAAGGTACTCCCTTACCTATCTGGTTCCTGTCATCCTTGCCGGTTATGGATTTGCCCGCTTTCTCATCCCCGTTCAGCAAATGAAGGCTTTCTCCTTTATACCGTGGCTGCTTTTTGCTTGTGAAGCTCTTGTTTTACTCGCGGAGATTTTTATCCTTATTCTCTTTTTTAAGAAACTTCCGCGAATCATTGGAGATTACAAGTTGAATACTGATCTCCCATTCTTTTTTCCAAAAGCGAAAGCCGCTTTTGAAAATCATGTTCCTTCAAACCGCTTGATGGATATCCTTTTTACGGAGATTTCCATTTTCTACTTTGCTTTCTTCAATTGGCGGAAAAAAGCCCCTCAGCATGGAGGTGTTTATTTCACCGCTCATCATCAAACAAGTGTTATTGCCCTAAACATCATGCTGATTCATGCCATTGTCCTTGAAACAGCTGGATTTCATTTTCTTCTTCATTCGTTTAGTCCCGTTCTTTCATGGGTATTGCTTATTTTAAACAGCTATGGAGTCCTCTTTATTCTGGCAGATCTTCAAGCTATAAGACTGACTCCGTACAGACTGACGGAACATAGCTTATACCTTCAGGCTGGAATCTCTAAACGGGTCACCATTCCCATTCACCTAATAAAGGAGATCAAGGAAAACGATTTCCCTGAAAAATTAACAAGAGAACAAGAAAAAAACGTTCTGGATTTGAGTCTGCCTGATTTCATAAAAGAAAAACCGGCCATTAAAATCGTTTTAAAAGAAGCTGTATCCGCAGAGCTCATGTATGGGATCAAAAAGAAAGCAGATATCATTCTTTTAAATGCCGATGAAGCCGGCCGCTTTATGTCAGACGTTTCTGCAAAAATCAATCGCGCGTGAAGCAAGAATTTTGCCGCAATTCATGCTAAAATGAATGGAAGCGTTTTTAATAATGGATGTGACAGCGTCCATCATCTTTGGGGGTATCGTGATGACAGCGAAAGCAGGAATTGTAAAAGAGACGCTGCTTTATTCAAAGGAATTAGAAGAAGAAGTAACGCTCCTGATTTATTTGCCGAAGAATTATTCGCCTCTTTATAAGTACAGCCTGATTATTGCACAGGACGGTCAGGATTACTTCAGGCTCGGGCGCATCCCAAGGCAGACAGAGGAGCTGTTAAGCAGGAAAGAAATTGAAAATGTGATCATCGTCGGAATTCCGTATCGTGACGTGCAAGACCGCCGTGATAAATATCATCCGGAAGGGCCAAAGCAAAAAGCCTATATTCGCTTTTTGGCTCATGAAGTTGTTCCCTTTTTGGACAAGGAGTTTCCAACCTATCAAATGGGTGCCGGACGGGCTCTGATTGGAGATTCACTTGCTGGAACTGTATCTTTTATGACTGCTCTTACTTATCCGAATACGTTTGGTAAAGTCATGATGCAATCACCTTATTCAGATGAAGCCGTTCTGCAGATGGTGAAGGATTTTTCTTCCCCTGCCTTATTATCTATTTATCACCAAATCGGCACGAAAGAAACAGAAGTAAAAACGACAGATGGCGCCGTATTGGACTTCCTGACTCCAAACAGGGAACTGCACACTGCCATTGAAGCTAAAGGAATTCCATCTGTTTATGAAGAATTTGAAGGCGATCATAAATGGACATACTGGCAGCCGTCTCTGAAAAAGATTTTAAAAACAATGTTCTAATGGTCTCATATGCTTCAATCCTTAAATTTTGATATACTATGAATACATATTTATACATGGGAGGGAACCCTTATGAAGTACGGAATTGCCATTTTTCCATCAAAAAAACTGCAGGATTCAGCTAACTCTTACCGAAAGCGCTATGATCCCAATTATGCATTGATTCCGCCTCACTTGACGCTTAAACAGCCATTTGAAGCGACAGATGAGCAAGTAAGGGACATTTCAAGAGAGCTGCGCCAGATTGCACAAAAAATGCAGCCGCTCTCACTCTCAATTAGAAAATTCAGCTCCTTTTCACCAGTAAACAATGTCATTTATCTTAAAGTGGAGCCTACAGAAGAAATCTTGAATCTGTATGATGCGCTGCACGGCGAATATTTCTCAAATATTGAGCCAGAATATGCCTTTGTTCCGCATATAACGATTGGTCAAAAGCTGTCTGACGATGAACATTCAGATGTGCTTGGCCGCCTGAAAATGACAGATTTTCAGCACGAAGAAACCGTTGACCGCTTTCATCTCCTTTATCAGCTGGAAAATGGATCTTGGACGGTTTATGAAACATTTCTGCTTGGAAAGGAAGGACTGTAAGTGATCGCAAGAATTGTAAAGTCAGATGAAGAATTGCAGGACGCCTATGATGTCCGCACAAAAGTGTTTGTAGAAGAACAGCAAGTTCCTGAAGAAGAGGAAATCGATCAATTTGAAAGAGAAGCTTCTCACGTTGTTTTATATGACGGCGACAAGCCCGTCGGCGCAGGACGTTTCCGCATCCTAAACGGCATCGGCAAAATTGAACGCATTTGCGTGCTTCCTGATTACCGGTCTAAAGGTGCAGGAAAAATCATCATGGAAAAACTTGAAGAGATCGCTGCTTCAAAAGAAATGCAGACGTTAAAACTGAATGCACAAACACATGCAGAGCCTTTCTATGAGAAGCTTGGCTATAACACCATTTCAAAAGAAACATTTTTAGATGCAGGCATTCCTCATGTAACGATGGTAAAAGAAATGAAATCTTAAAAACTGCTCTAACGGTTTCAATTACTGAGTGAAAACAGCAAAATACAGAAGAAAACGGGTACTGCATTGCACTGCAATCAGTATCCGTTTTTTGTTATTGTGATTTAATGTTTGGTTCTAGGCGGGACTATACAATACATATGAGTACCCAAAATCGTGGAGTTGACTCTTTGGAGGAATATTCATTTAAGACCGATGTTTAAAGTATTCTTCTTCAATAAAAACAGGCCAACCTGCACATGCTAAATGCATCTAACATGAGACAAGGTGACGCAATGGAATTTGTACATATTGGCATTGATTTAGTGGTAGGCTTTTTTGGATTGTTTTTCTTAACGCGCATCTTAGGGAAAACGCAAATTACCCAAATTACAACGTTTGACTTCATCTCTGCCCTTGTTCTTGGAGAGCTTGTTGGGAATGCGGTATTTGATGATAATAATGGAATTACCAAAATTTTGTTTGCCATCTCAGTATGGGGCGCGCTTATTTTCCTTCTGGAAATCATCACACAAAAGTGGAAAAAAACAAGGGCATTTTTAGAGGGAAGACCGACCATTGTCATACATAATGGAGAAATTAACCGTGAAAATCTGAGAAAAAGCAAGCTGGACATTAATCAGCTGCAGCACCTGGTAAGAGCGAAAGGAGCTTTTTCACTAAGAGAAGTAGCTTTTGCTGTTTTGGAAACAGACGGGACAGTAAACATCTTAAAGAAGCCAAAATTTGAGACGCCGACACGAAGTGAGTTTAACATGCCTCCTTCAAGAGCGATTCTGCCTTTTTCCATGATTCTGGATGGGGAAGTCTTGCTTGATAATGTGAAAGAAGCAGGATTTTCTGAAGAATGGCTTCAGACAGAGCTCAGGAAACAAAATATAAAGACCTACAGAGAGGTCTTATACGCTGAATGGCTTGAAGGAGATGGGCTTTTTCTGCAAAAAATGAATTAGCACTTTAAATACAAAATGGCATCCTCGATTACTAATTGAGCTTTTTGATCTTTTACAAGCTTGGTGGCGTATGCCGTGATTGCTGTCCGAAACAGCAGCCAGGTTGAAAGCGACGAAGGATTTACATCAAATTGGCGGCACATTTTCTGAATGATCTGTTCATGTGTATGAGAATCACTCAAAAGCATGTCATTAAGCACAGAGAGTACATGCTGATGATACTCTATATTTTGCTTGACCGTTTCCTGAAAGGCTTCTTCATAGGTTCCATGTCCGGGAACCGCTCCAAGACATTTGATGGTTAACAGTTTTTCTAAAGATTGAAGCGTATCTTCCGCATCTATTATGTAGGGAATCTTATGTTTTTTCAGCTGAGCTGTCCCAAAATAGGCGTCTGCAGCGAATAAAATGCCGTCCGCCTTTACACCAAGCTGCATAAGACTGTGACCTGGGAATGCGATGCATTCAAATAAAACATCGCCAAATTGGAGCTCTCCTTCCGCTGCCTCTTCATCGATCATAATAGGAGCACCTTCCAGGAACTTATTCCGAAGCTCAGGCAATGGCTTATTGCCCTGAAATAAGTAAAGCGGTTCCAATATCGGATTCGTTAAAATGGCTGCCTCTTCTTTTGAAGCGAATGTATAAACGTGATGCTTTTCTTGAATATATGCTGCACCGCCGTAATGGTCTGCATGAGCATGGGTGATAAATAAATGGGTTAAAGGAAAGCTCTGGTCTGTTAATTGTCTGCAGACTTTTTTTGCTGTTTGATCATCCAGGCCTGCATCAATAAGCATTCCAAACTTGCCGCTCCTGATATATCCGATATTGACGGCACCCTGAAAATAAAAGCACTTTTCCGTTAGTTGGATCATTTTCATGACATACCTCTTTCAAATAGGCTTTTTTCGCATAGATTGTTGTTTTCAAACATAAATGTTGTCCGTTACTTTCCGCTCCAGGAACTTGCTTTCCGCGGGGAGCGTGGGAGCCTTCTCGGCCAGCCTACGGGGTCTCCCATTTCGCTCTAATTCCCGCAGGAGTCAAGTTCCTTCCGCTACAATCCACTTATGGTTTTATATATCTAGTTTAAAAGCAATAATGTTTACGAAAAGAGTCTTCAAATAATCTTCTTAAACAGATTCGTTAAGCAGATGTCCATTCCCTGTCATTCTTTTCAAATAAATCTCTCTGATCTGTTTTGTTCGTTTTTCCTGATCAAGCATACTGGCAAATTTCTTTTCTTCTTCAGCTGATCTGGTGTTAAGCTGGGTTCTCGTGACACTTGATAATTCTGCATAATCCTGCTTGTGCCTTACCATCCGGTTGGCATACTGCACATATTGATCTAACTGAATTGGTGCTACGTAACTCATCTTCATCACCCCTGTCAGAATCTATTCCCATTATTTCGTGCTCTAAAACGAATCTTCCTTCCCCTTTTTTGTTTTGCTTCCTTTTGATAAGATAGAGTTTGTGTCTTTATCCATAAAGATACGCATTTTACTGTGAAATTATGGGAGGACTTTCGTTGATTTGCGGAAAATTTAAAGATGAATTTATACAGCTCCCTTATTTGGCCAGAGAACGGTTTCAGCAAATCTATGAAGCAAGCCTTCATGGAAAAGTGACATGCGCATGCTGCAATCAGCCATTAAAGCTATACTTGGGCATCAAACAAAAACCTTATTTTTATCATGCTGATCATGCGGTACATGAGCAATGTGAACAATACAGCGAAACAATCCAGCAGGCGGCTGCCTCAAAGGAAATTGTTCATAAAGAAACGAACGGTTTTCGTATGCCGTCACAAAGAGCCATTGGAGAAGATCAGCCTAAAAAAGAATCGGCCTGGAAGCCATATCAGCTTGCAAAACTTGGGGCTGTTCCGCTTCGTGCAAAGGAAAAAACGGCTGCAAAAAGCATTTTGGAAGTAAAACTTGATGATACACAGCTTGAAGCTGTTACTACGATTGACGGTCCGCTTCTAGTTCTCGCGGGCGCCGGGAGCGGCAAGACACGTGTTTTAACAACACGCGCTCTTTATATGATGGAAGAACAGCAAATAAATCCCGGCTCCATCATGCTTGTCACCTTCACTTCAAAGGCAGCTCAGGAAATGAAGCACCGCCTGAATGAATATTCGACTTCACAAGCTTCAGGCAGACTTGTGTGCGGAACATTTCACAGCATTTTTTATAAAATTCTGCTGCACAGCGATCAGGAAAGGTGGAACGGGCAGCACTTGATTAAATGGGACTGGCAGAAAGAGCAGTACATAAAATCAGCGGGACGCGAGCTGGGTCTGGATGAAAAGGAGTTTCCATACGATCAGGCCCTGCAGCAGATCAGCTTCTGGAAAAATACATTTCTTTCTAAGCGCGACATAAAGCCTGAAACAGAATGGGAAGAACAAGCCTTATTTCTTTACGAAAAATATGAAGAAATGAAGAGCGCTCAGAATCAGTTTGATTTTGATGATATGCTGATTAAATGCTACGAACTATTACTCGAAAATCCCGATCTGCTTGCCCAATATCAAAAGCGGTTCCGCTATTTTCTCGTAGATGAATTCCAGGATATTAATCCCGTTCAGTATGAGCTTTTAAAAATGCTGTCATCCCACACCAATCAGCTTTGTGTTGTCGGTGATGATGATCAATCTATTTACGCATTCAGGGGCAGTGATCCTTCTTTTATTCTGAATTTTAAAAGTGATTTTCCTGACGCGAAAATTGTGACACTTGCAGAGAATTACCGGTCAAGCCACGAAATTGTTTCAAGCGCCAATTCGGTTATTTCTAAAAATAAACAGCGCCATCAAAAAGCCATGAACGCACAATATCAAAACGAAGCACCTCCCCTCTTCTTTTTTCCTCATGATGAAGAAGAGGAAGCCACGCTTGTTGTGAATGACATGAAGGAAAAGCTTGAAAACGGAGCAAAACCGGGTGAGTTTGCCGTTCTGTACCGGACTCATACGGCAGGCCGTGCCATTTTCGAACGGCTCGCTCAATCGAGCATCCCCTTTACGATTGAACAGGAAGGACTCTCTTTTTACGAAAGAAGAATGGTTAAGGGGCTGCTTGCATACTTAAGACTCGGCATGAACCCGGACGATTCTGCTGCCATCGTCCATGTGATGAGCGCTCTTTTTATAAAACAGAGTGCACTGAACGACTTGAAGGCTTTTTCGATTACACATGATTGCACATTCGTTGAGGCGCTGACCAAACTTGAGTCCCTTCAGCCGTTTCAAAAGGCAAAAATCAAGCGGATTGTGCCGATGTTTGCAAAACTGAAAACACTAAAGCCTGCAGCTGCCATTGATATGATTGAAAAAGATATGGGGTTCTCCGACTTTTTGAAAAAGCGGGGCAATGAAGGGAACGCCATTGAAAAAGGCTCGGACGATCTGAAGGATTTAAGAGTGCTTGCCAATAAATTTGATACGGTCGCAGAACTTCTGGAGCATGTCGAGCATATGACAGCCAAATCGAAGGAATGGAAACAAAAGCGGGACCCGCATGCCGTTCAGCTGATGACTGTTCACCGGGCGAAGGGTTTAGAATATGAACATGTCTATATTTTAGGAGCAGTAGACGGAGGCTTGCCGCATGATTTCGCACTGGATTCCTTCCGAAAAGGCGATGAAAAGCCAATCGAAGAAGAACGCCGCTTAATGTATGTCGCTATGACACGTGCGAAATCTTCTCTATCTGTATCTGTTCCTCAGTACAGACGGGGACGAAAAGCCATTCCGTCACGCTTTATCAGAGGATTGATGGTTTGAGGCTTATAAGGAATCAGTCAAATCAGTCAACCCCAATAAATGGCCTCTCCAGATCTGGAGAGGCCATTTTCTTATTTCTTGTTAATCATCTTAGAAATGGTTCCAAAGTCGAGCTTCTCTTTTCCATTCACAATGCTGTTTACGATTTTGTCTTCCATTTCTTTATTAACGGGCTTATTGGCAATTTGAGAGACGCGGCGAATGACTCCGCGGACGGTTTGTTCATCTTTGAAATTGGCATTTTGAAGGGAGTTTGCAAGATCTAATACTTCCTTCATATTTACGCCAGTTTTCTTTTCAAGATTTTTAAAGAAGTGATTATCCATGTTTGTTGCCTCCTTTATGATGATATATCCTATGAAGCTCCGGATCTGTTGTGCCTATCTTTTTTTAAAAAAGAGCTTAAAAAAAGGAAAGTACGGACAATAATGCCCGTACTTCCTATTCATTCGATTTCGTTATGCTTAGTTATAGAAAGAAGCACCTACGATGATCAATAAGATGAACAATACAACGATTAATACGAATGTTGAACCGTAGTAGCCGCCGCCGCCGTAACCGCCGCCATATCCACAATATCCGTAACCCATATCTTAGCCACCTCCTTCTGCCTTTCGTCTATACATCTTATGTCAGATGTACCTGTTTGTTTGGACAGATTGAGTAGGTAAAGTGCGGAAATTTAAGATTTTAGATGTTTTTCCTGTGCTGTCATCCATCTCTCCGCTTCATTTGCCATCTGCTCCATCCGTCCTTCAAATTTGCCTGCTGAGATGTCCAGTGAATCTAAGTCCTTCTCTTTTTGGTTCATCCATTTCGAATGCTTTACCTGGATCTCATCATGGCGGCCATAAAGCCCATCAAGAAACTTTTCGAATTCCCCGCTAAGCTTTCCCAAGTCACTCACCTCTCCAAATAACTTATTCAATAAGAAAGCATTTTGCTTATAGCTGGAAAAACAAAAAATCCACTGTGAAAACAGAGGATTTTTTCATGTATTTAATGTATAACCCTATTCTTTAACAATCTTCTTTTTCTTGCCGCATCCGCAGCCCGCCTTCAGTGTATTGCCGGATAACTGCTTATATTGGGAAGAGCCAAACACCACGACTGAATTTGAACTGGCGGATTTTGCCGATTTTTTATATTGCATACTAATCCTCCCTTTCTGTTATTACTCATACAGTATGTTTATAACCAAAGCTTTGACTTCAGCGAAAGAACTATTTACAAAAGCGGAGGTGCCTGGTTAGCTCCGACAGACAGATAAGGATCCGGCAGTAAAGGCGCTTTTTGCCTTTGCTGACGGATCCGTTCTGGCCGAGGAGTTAGGCGCCGCAGCTGGACACCAAGAAAAGCGGAATCGCCCGTTTAGCTCCGACAGACAGATAAGGATCCGGCAGTAAAGGCGCTTTTTGCCTTTGCTGACGGAGCCGTTCTGGCCGAGGAGTTGGGCGATGGAGCTGGACACCAAGAAAAGTGGAATCGCCCGTTTAGCGCAGGCAGACAGATAAGTCTCAGCCAGTAAAGGCGCTTTTTGCCTTTGCTGACGGAGCCGTTCTGACCGAGGAGTTGGGCGATGGAGCTGGACACCAATAAAAATGGATTCAGCGGTTAAGGTTCCGCTCTGACGAAGATCGAAGCCGAAAATTAAATCTACATATAATACAAAACAAAGAAAACAGTAGTTACTCCTTCTGCCTTCCATTATCTTTTGAAGCTTGACTTTTCAAGTTGCTCATAAACCATGAGTCAAACTTCTCTGCTGTTTCGTGATCAGCTTTATCTTTTACAGTGTTGTTTTTCGTGAGCAATTCAAATAGAACGAGATTTTCCCCTTCTAGACTCTTAAGCTTTTCTTTGAGAATGTTATTTTCTTTTCTAAGTTCATTGAACGTACCATTCTCCTCATAATCGAGCAGCTGTGCTTTTGTATGCGAAAGCTCCCGCTGTAAATACGCCATTCTCGCTTTAAGAGTCTTTAGGCTTTCAGTTTGCTGATTTGTCACTCTTTTCCTCTCCCTCCATATACTTAAATTATTCCCTTACTAATAAGAAATTCAGACTTCCGTGCATTTATGCAGGAAACTGACATTCACCTAAAATTCCGCTCTTATCACGGCACACAAATTGGGAAAAAACATACTATACATTAGTCCCGACACCTAATGTATCTGTTCATTAAAATGGACGGGAGAAATTAAGATAGGAGGAAAACAACAGTGAGTCATCATTCTCGTAAAGAAAAAGTTTGTATTAAGACGCGTAAAGTGTACGACTGGGTTACTCGTCCGGTAGATCTGCCATTAATCAGCGTTAATGACAAAGAATTAGATAAATTATTTGACTGCGGAGAGAAACATGATAAACATGATGATCTTTGTAAATTCTTAAAACACAAGGTGAGATCAGGTGATTTAACAGTCAATTGTTTCCTGAGTGATAAGGATGGACGTAAAATTGATCCTAATTCAGACAGCAGATCTTTCCTTTGCCAGGAAATTTCGCCTTCTGACAAACGCACAGATGTAAAAGTGAATCTTCCAAACGGCGATGAAGTTACATTGCAAAAAGTGAAAGTTCTTGTAAAAGGCTTCGTAACAGTTGAAGTTCTAGATGCAAATGACAACGTTCTATGTGAATCAAAACCGATTCCATTCGCTACAGCACAAACATTTATTCTTTGTGCACCAGAAGGCACTGAGCTGGATTGCCATATTAACTTCTTTGAATGCGATGCAACTTTAGTCTGCACAGACGTGTTCTCACAATTAGATGTATCCATTACATTCTGCTTAGATGTTCAAATGGAAGCTAATGTGAAACTTGAAGTGGAAGCTAAAATCTGCAGACCGCGTGATGAGTTAACAGAAGCAATCAATGCATGTGACAATAACCATTTCCCGCCTCAATGCCCGGATATCTTCCCAGTACACTAATACCATTAAGAGGCTGCTGCATCCAGCAGCCTCTTATTTTTTGTTTTTTATAAAAACCATTTGAAATGATTTTCTGTTGTTTCTCATACATATGCTTTAGGGAGTTCAGGAAGGAGCGGCAAAAGATGAAAAAACAAGAAGGTCCTCATTCTGCAGAACGTTTCATACAGCTTCAGCAGCAGATTCTGCATTACCGTTCTGAACTAAGCCGCATGCAGAAGCTAGTAAGTGATGCAGAAAATCAGGTAAAAAAAGAAATCATCCGCAACCAGTATTTGCAGGAAAAACTAAATGAAGCTCTTCATACTCATACTGAACAATACGAAAAAGAAGTTTTTCAGCTTGAAAAAAAAGTACTTAAACTTGAAGTGGCTCTTGAAGAAGAAAAAAGAAGAACAGCTGATATCCGAAAAAAAATGCTGATGCAGGAAGAACAAGCAAAGCCAGTTGTAGTTGAACCTGTTTTTCAAGTTCATTCATATTTCCAGGCATCTATTTTTCTTCCTCAATCAGAAGATGACAATCTATCTGTATTTGGAGATTTCATTATAAGAAATACGGGCAATCAGCCACTTCATCAGCCGATTATCTGCATTCAGATTTCCCCGCTTCAATTCGGATCATTAAGCGGAAAAATCATTATGCAGCGTAAAATGGATGACACCAAAATCTATGAGGATGCCCCAAGCAATCATTGGAAGCATGTTCATGAAAACTGGAGAGAGCGAATTCGCAGCGAAAATCAATACTGGCTTCAGCCAATAACCGAAACTCAAATCAATCCAAATGATGATCTTATTTTTTCAGGTTTCGAAATTTCATTCCCTATACCCGACAAACGTCCAATATCGGTAAAAGGATTTGTTTATACGAAGGAACTTCCTAAGGGTGTTTCCTCACTCAATCATCTTTCCATCCAATAACATTCAGAAAGAAATGCTGAAGTGCTTTGAGTATAAGACTGCTCAAAAAAAGAGTCTAGCAATAGACTCTTTTAAAATGTTAATTTTTCAATGATAGACTCCAGGATCGCCGCACATCCTGCAATAGCCAATATGAGTATGAGAGGAGCTGCCTGATCTGTCATATATATAAAGATAAAATACAAAAAGGCAGATGTCCAAATTCCCGTGCACCAGTAACAGCTGAGCAATTCACCAATCCATTTCTGCAGCCCTGTCCCCTTTATTTCAATGTAGGAAAGTTTACTTCCATCCGGCAATACTTCTTCCGCTTCCCTATGGAAGGGCCTTCTAATAAATGCGGTTATTCTATCATAAACAAGCAATCTGGTAAGGCGGAAGCTCGCTAAAAACAGCAGGATAAAATCGATCCATCCAATCATATAGGTCTCCTTCTTTGCCTGAGATAATGATACATTTTATGAAAGCATTCAGCGTTTATGACCGAAGTTAACGTTTACTGGTTAAATATCCATACTTTCTGGGGAGATGCAACATATACTGGTTAGTAAATCAAATTGAAGGAGGATCTTATGAGTAAATTACAATTTTCTGGTGAAGGCGGATCCACGCAGCCCGTCCAAGAGATACTGATCCAATTAACAGAAGGCACAGAAGTCAATGTACATGCCGGTGAGAAGATTTATTATGAAGCCTCTTTAATTTCTATAGATATTGAAGGTGAATGCGCCCACTTTATGATTGACCGTTTTTACGAGCATGGCGGAACACAAAAGTCTTTTTCTTTCAATGAAATTACGGGACTGGATCTGCCTCTATCTGAAAAGAACATTGAAGGGGAAGATGAATAAATAGCGGACGTTTAAAAGCTTTTTCTGGATGACAGGGGGAATGGATGCTTGTCAAAAAAAGAAATCGTGCCAGTTCAATATTTAAGGACATTAGAAGGCAATTATGCTCATCTGTTTTTATTCAGTGATAATCAGAAGTATGTTGTAAAATTTCATCATGTTCGAAAATACCGCAAACGCGAAGTTGTAAATGAATGGCTTGCTGTTAAGCTTGCACAGCTTCTTGGTCTGCCTGTATTAAACATGAAAATCGTTGACATGCCAATAGATTCTCTTGCAGATATACCTGCTTACCGTCACGCATCCTATAAATCAGGAAAACACCTTGCAATCCCGTTTCTTGAACATGCTGCCTCTTACGCTGAACTCAGTGAACTTCCGCATAAAGAAAATCTGGTAAACTGTAATAACCTCACAGGTATGCTCGTGTTCGATCAGTGGATAAACAACAATGACCGAAGCCGGACAAATCTCCTGTTCGAAAAAAATGATTGCGATAGGTATCATTTCTGGATGATTGACCATGGCAGATGCTTCCCGGGAATGTATGAATGGAACGAAGAAACACTCATTCAGGATCCATTGTACCGGGTTAAAATGCCTGTATATAAATGGGCAAGTTCACTTGTTCGAGATCCCTCTCTGCTGTTTGCTTTCAGTGAAAAAATCATGAACATTAAGCAAGATCATATTTGGAATGTTCTCAAAGAATTACCTTATGAATGGGATGTATCTGAGATGGAAAAAGAAAAGTTGTATGCCTTCTTAAATAGAGAACAGCTGCATGAGCTGCCAAAACTGGTTATTGATGCAAACAGCGAGTATTTCAGCACCTAATGAGGTGTTTTTTTGTTGTGCTTTTTGTAAACTTCACTGGTTTCATGCCTTCCCTGCAGCAAAATAAAAAAAACGCAGCCATCACACTGCGTTTCAATACTCTATTTCTATATGTTTTTTTACAAATCTTTCATACACCTCATGCTGCTTTCTCAGCTGCTTTTTTAATTCGAATCTTTCCTCTATAACGCATCGTGCAGCCTTTGAGTATTCACTCCAAGCTTCCGGTGAACGTATAAATGATTCAATGCCGTCAACAAGCTGCTGAATATTCCGTTCTTCAATTAAATAACCTGTGCGCAGATGAGTAATCAGCTCAGGTATACCTGCATGTCTAGTTGATATGACCGGAAGCCCGATGGCCATCGCTTCTTTTAAAGCATTCGGAATTCCCTCAACATCTCCATTTGGTGCCGTTTCGCTTGGCAAGCAAAAGAGATGTGCTTTTTGAAGCTCCGCAGCTATTTCAAACAAGCTCATTTTCCCTAATAAAGAAACGGATTGTGTTAACTCCAGTTCTTCAATCAGCTTTTGAAGAACTGGCCTCTCTTTGCCGCCTCCGATAATTTTCAGCTTGATTTCCGGATGATTTTTTTGAACAGTTTTAAATGCATGAATAAGGGTTTCATGCCCTTTTTTTTGAACAAGCCTGCCGACTGAAATCATGACGAATTCCCCATCACCCGGTTTGCGGCGTTCTTGGAAAGGAAACAGATCAAGGTCAATGCCCCCGTATAGGACATTTATCTTGTCACTCGGAACCCCAAGCTTCAGCAGCTCATTTCCAAGATACTCACAGACCGGAACGAACAAGCTGTCATAATTTACAATCGACCGGTAACGGGAAAAATTTTTATTATAAAGCACTTCGCTTTGTGCTGAACCATCAGAACCGCGGATGCTCACTATAAAAGGAAGATTATGCTGCATGGCAAGCGGAAAAACATCAACGGCATGTTTTCCGTGATGTGCATGGATGGCGACTACCTTTTGTTCCTTAAAAAACGCATCCAGATCTGAAATCTCATTTATATTATAAAAGGATTCAAATGGAAAATCAGTGTCATGTTTTCTTGGAAAAGGACCGATTACAATTGACCGATACAGCCCTTGATAAACCATTTGATTATATATAAAGCGCTGATTGATTTTCACGTCTTCCATTAAATAATGGGCAATTGTTTCCATCTGAGAAGATTCACTCCTCTGCTCATGGTAAAGATAAGGATTCTTATCCCTCCACTCGCTCTTCATTTTTTATGTTCTAGCCTATTCAAAAGCTGCAGGTAAGGCAATTTGTCCTTGTAAAAAGCTTCTTTTATGAGTTTTTTCACAGATGCTGTAACCTTTCAGGCTTGTTTCATAATAGGCTATGGGAGATGGTGTTTAGAAAGGGGTTTCCACTATGAATGTTTGCGTGATTGGCGCTGGTTATGTTGGCTTAACAACTGCAGCAGTTCTCTCAGATATTGGTCATCACGTTACATGCATCGATCATGACACTAAAAAGATTGCATCGTTGCAGAACGGCTCTATTCCAATTTTTGAACCTGATTTAGAAGATTGCGTCCAGAAAAATAAAAGCAGGCTCCGCTTTACTGACGATCTTCCCTCATGCATAAACCATGCAGAAATCATTATTATGGCAGTCGGTACACCGTCCCTCCCGGATGGCAGCACAAATTTAAGCTTTCTATATAAAGCGATGATTGATGTCATGGAACATCTTGATTCCTATAAAATAATCATGATAAAAAGTACGGTTCCCCCTGGGACTAATGCAGCTATCCTGCAGCTTCTGAAAGATAAGGGGTATCAGCCGGATCTTTTTGATCTTGTATCAAATCCAGAATTTTTAAGAGAAGGATCGGCACTTCATGATATGAGGTTTCCTGATCGGATTGTTTATGGCTTAGCAAAAGAAAACGAAGATTTGCTTGGTCAATTGAAAGAACTATACCGCGGAATGGAAGCTCCCGTTATTGTCACGAATTATGCTGGAGCAGAATTAATCAAATATGCTTCTAATGCTTTTCTGGCTGCTAAAATCAGTTTTATAAATGAAATCGCCCGGATTTGTGAACAATTTGGCGCCGATGTGACGCATGTTGCTAAAGGTATTGGCTTGGATGCGCGCATTGGCCGCTCATTTTTGCAGGCAGGCATTGGCTACGGCGGTTCCTGTTTTCCAAAAGACTTAAAATCTTTAAGTTTTACTGCTAAAGATAACGGACTTCAGCCTCTCTTATTGGATGCTGTTCAATCTGTAAACGCTTCTCAAATTAACATCTATTTTGAGAAAATAAAAGCTATGTATCAGGATCTGTCCTCTATGAAAATTGCCGTACTTGGTATTGCCTTTAAACCGAATACAGATGATATCCGCGAATCTCCCGCTGTTGCATTCATCAAAAAACTGCATGAGTATGGGTGTACAGTTTCTGCATATGATCCCAAAGCATCTCTGCCGGAAGAACTAAGAATGATTGTGCAGACTGAGACTCCTGAAGATGCCATGCTAGACGCAGATCTGACTGTTGTGGCAACAGATTGGAAACAGTTTATTGGCCTCGATTGGAAGCAGGCACGGAGTAAAATGAAAGGCAGATCAGTAATTGATGCAAGAAATTGCCTGGATCCTGACATCATCAGGGCAGCTGATTTAGATTATATTGGAGTTGGCCGCATATGAGAATTATTGTAACAGGCTGTGCTGGTTTTATTGGCTCTCACTTATGCGAAAAGCTTTTGGAGCAGGAAGAAAACACAATTATCGGCATCGATTGCTTTATCGGTCCGACACCCTTTTCTTTAAAAGATTTAAATATAGATAGTTTGCTGCAGCATCCGCGCTTTCTGCTGATTAAAGACTCAATCATGAATGTTGATTGTGAGGAGCTTATGCAAAAAGCAGATGTTGTCTATCATCTGGCAGGCATTCCAGGGGTAAGAGCAAGCTGGGGCAAGGACTTTTTTCCATATACAGAGAATAATATCCTCGCCACCCAGCGTTTATTGGAGGCCGCTAAATCTGTCAATCTGAAAAAGTTCATCTATGCTTCCACCTCGTCTATTTATGGATACAAACACGGAATGGTGCCTGAGGATGCCATGCCCGAACCGCTATCGCCTTACGGGGTAACAAAGCTTGCAGGCGAGCACTTATGCTCTGTTTATCATCAGAACTTTGATGTTCCTGTTACGATTTTGCGTTATTTTACCGTGTATGGGCCAAGACAGCGGCCAGATATGGCTTTTCACCGTTTTTTCAAACAAATTCTAACGGATCAGCCCCTCACATTATTCGGAGACGGCACTCAATCCCGTGATTTTACTTACATTGATGATTGCGTAAAAGGAACAGCGGCTGTGATGAATGCAGAGAATACGATCGGAAAAATCTTTAACATCGGCGGAAAAGAAAGAGCTGCCATTAATGAAATTATTAATGAAATGGAAACAATCACAGGCAAAAAGGCTGTGATCCGCTACTTAGATGCAGCGACCGGCGAACCTAAACACACCCATGCAGATATCTCCCACGCATCCAAGGAATTAGGCTATTCACCTGATATTTCTTTGCGCGAAGGACTGATCAAAGAATATGAATATATGAAAGTCATCCTAAAAGGAGAATCAACATGAATCTCGCTTTTATCTGCACAGAAAAACTGCCTGCACCTGCTATTAAAGGAGGGGCCATTCAGCTTATGCTTGATGGAATCTCTCCTTATTTCAGCAAGAATTATAGTGTAACGGTTTATTCTATTACCGATCCGCTTTTGCCGGAGAGAAATACTGAGAACGGAATAACCTATATCCGCTTTCCCAGACTTGGATTTTCAGAGAATGTCGCATTGGATTTAAAAGAAAAATCATTCACTCACATCCATATTTTTAATCGTCCAAGTGAAGTTTGCAGATATAAAGCAGCTTCACCCGACAGCAAAATCATTTTAAGTCTTCATAATGATATGTTTACGACGAGAAAGCTGAGCCGCGAGGAAGCCTGTGAAGTAATTGTTCACTGCGACAGCATCACAACAGTAAGTGAATACATTAAACGCACCGTCACCGTCCGGTATCCTCAAGCTGAACCAAAAACTCATGTAGTATATTCTGGAGTTGATATCACAAAATTCCACCCGGTCTGGTCGGTAAAGGGACAGGAAATAAGAGCTGAGTGGAAGAAAAAATATGGCTTGGAGCAGCATCATAAAGTCATTCTTTTCATAGGCAGGTTAAGCAAAACGAAAGGTCCTGACCTGCTTATTAAATCCATGTACGAGATTATCAGACACGAACCAGATGCCGTTCTTGCCATCGTCGGCGGAAAATGGTTCAGTGAAAACGGACTGAACGATTATGTCAGACACCTGCACGAAATAGCTGAGCCTATTAAACATAAGGTACTATTCACAAAATATATACCAGCACCTGAAATTCCAAACATCCTCCTGATGGGGGACCTCTTTGTTTGCAGTTCGCAATGGCACGAGCCTCTTGCCAGAATTCATTACGAAGCAATGGCGGCTGGTCTGCCCATACTTACGACCGATCGGGGAGGCAATGCTGAAGTCATATTTAATGATGTAAATGGCTATGTTATCAGAGAATATGATCAGAAAGAGGCGTTCATTTCATTTATTACACGCCTTTTACAAAACAACAGTCTTTCTGAATATATCGCGAAAAACGGAAGAAGGATGGTCGAAGCGAAATTCTCGTTTATAAATACAGCCAAAAAGCTGGAGAAAATCTATTTAAACTCTTAAAAGAACCAGCCTTATGGCTGGTTCTTCCATCTTTATTAAGCTGCTTTTGTGATCGCCCAGGTAAATCCAAGCATCCCATGCTGCAGCTATGATTAGATAAAAATAACACGATTCGTTCTTCGGGATGAATAGGTTTTTGATTTTCTCTTGCCGATTCCAATAAAAATACCTTCGTCAATGCTGTAAAAATCAGGTTCTTCATCAATCAAATGCTCCATTAATTGATCGTAATTGTAGGTATGTTGATCATCCTGAACCGCTTCCATGATTGCAGGCTCAAAGACATCCGTTTTGACTGGAACAGCTGATGTGGCTATCTTTTCCTTAGAAACAGCTTCCTTTTTTACAGAAGCGAATGCAGTTTGATTCATTGCAGAATTCCGCCGGTTTCTTACAGGAAGCTCTACAAGCATGATGTTCTCATGCTGAGGTTCAGGATGCTTTATTTTATACTGGGACAAAAACAGTTCAGGATCTGCAAGCATGCTTTCATACTCTGCAGAGCTCCAGCCCATTGGACCAGGCGGGGAAAAGGAAAAATCACCTAATTTTACTATTGGTATTTCATTGTGATCTTTTTTTGCCTCACTCATCTTATATCCCCTCCTTTATGCTTTTATTTTGGAATAAAACTCATCAAAATCTGATAGAAATTTTTGTTTTGATTGTTCAACAGCGATAATGTTCTGAATAGCCCAAATGTATTTTTCATCTGACCAAGACGTTTTTTGGCCCAAAAAATATTTGTGGACAATGGAACAGTATAAATGCGGAAATTTCAAATCTGTCCATAACACTCGGTATTGATCTTTTGTGAGGGGATTCGTTTTGTCATACGTTCTTAAGAGTTCGATGACAAGATCATGATCCCACACTGACATTTTTTTCATGACTTTATTTAAAATAACTCTTAGATCCCTGGATGGCAGATCAGCTGTAATGGAATGAAGCTCTTTCATGGCAAGCCCCTCATCCAGCTCAATAAAACGGGCAAGAGTAAAGTCCTGCTGGCAAAACATTCTGGATTCCAGGCATTGCAGCGACCACTTCTCATAATGGCCCTCATCGAGTTCTGCCAATGCCTGTTTTCCGCGAAGGATCATTTCATCTATTGATTCAATCACCATTTTTGAAAATTGATCATTCATCCACGTTTGTTCCATTTCAGGATCAATTACAGCTGGTGCCGGAAGGTTATTTTCCAGGTCTGATTTTATGGCAAGCATTTTATTTCCTTCCAGTTCCTGCAGCTTCCAGCGGAATAACTTGTGCCATTTGCCAAGACGGCTTCTTTTTTTACTGGTTTCATGCGGCATGTATCCGGCTGATGCTTGATGAAACTTCCCTATAAACTCCATGATTTGCAGCATTTGGCGTTTGTCATAATATAGTACTTCTTTTCCTTCTTGCAGATCATAAAGGACGTATGCTGAGTTTTCGGCGCCTACGCAGATAGCTCCAGCTTTGGTGCGGTGTATGGCTGCAATTTGGAGGCCATTTTCCTGTAAATGCTCATGTCCTTCTGCGATCAGCAGCATTCTCGAAGGCTTCATCACAACTCTTTTTAATATTTTAGTCCCTTGCTCAGTTTCCACCCGCCAAGTCGTTCTTCCGCTTTTATTCGTTAATAGGGTTATTGACTGCACATCAAAAGGGTACAAGCTTAATATATTCATTTGAAGTTCATGACGGCTTAGTTCTGTATCCACGATGTTCCACCCTTTCTATCTTCCATTTTCATAAACTCTCAATAAGTTTCCTGAAACCGTGTTCCAGCTGAATTCACGCTCTGCTTTAGATCTGCCGTACCTGCCCATTTCTTCTCTTTTTCCCGAGCTGTCAAGCATTGAGTTGATGGCCTCCGCATATGCCATTGGATCTTCAAAATTTTTGATGACCCTTCCGTTTCTGCCCTCATCAATAACCTCCGGATTTCCGCCTCGATTGCTTGTGATGATCGGAAGTCCGCAAGCCATTGCTTCGTAATGAACACGTGCAAGCGGTTCTTGCCATTGCGATGAACAGACGAAAATGTCGGACATGGCATAGAGCGTTGGAATATTTTTCGGCTGAACAAATTGAATGAACTGAACGTTTTCAGGATACATTGCGCCGAGAGTGTATAAATGTCTGACGTAGTTGTTGACTTCATTGTCGCCAAACCATTTTGAGCCAATAAAAACCATGACCGTATCGGGATGCCTTTTGATAATTTCAGGCATTGCCTGTAAGAGGATGTGAGGTCCTTTTACTTTGCTTAATCTCCCTACAAACAAAATAACCTTCTGATTTCTCAACTTCAGTTCAGAACGCACCCGTTCTTTTAGCCTCCTGCCTTCAGACGTCCAGTCAGGAAAATAGGTTTGAAGGTCAACACCTGAATAAACAGTTCTCACCTTGCCTTTTGCCTCAGGAAATCTGTCTGTAATCGTCCTTCCGATATAATCGCTTACCGTTACAATCTGGGCGACAGCAGCAATGCAAGCCCTGCCTTCTTCATCCGTCATTTTATCATTGGCGAACATCTCATTGTGAACACTTAAAATCCACCTTGAACTTGGTGACTCTGTATACAGGAGCGGAATCCATGCAGGCCTGTTGCAGAGGTGAATCACATCATACTTCGTATTTTTTACATGCTCAGCAAGCAGAGAAAGATAATCGCTTTCTGCAAACCGAATATAATGAACAGCATTTCGCGTTTCAGTCTCAGGAAGGTCTGGATGCTGAATCGAGAGGATCGTCACATCATGCTTCTGTGCAATAAGAGGAGCAATAGAATCAAGATAGATTTGGATCGCCCCTCCTTTAATTGCGGGAACAGGCAGTTTTTCTGTTGCTATTAATGCAATCTTCATACGTTACCTCCATTCGTCTATAAAACCCTTATCTTAAAATACGGAAATAAGCGGAATGGTGTGCTTTCCCCAAAGAAACTATTTTAAAAAAAGGCGAATTCATCACTTTTCAGCGGAATAATGTGTGTTATCAACCTGTGCGGAGAATACTGCTGTAAAAATCAAAACAACAATTAAACTTTACAAAAAGAGCCTAGGACAAAAAACACACTATTTTCATAACCTATGAAGTAAAAGGATGGGATGGTGACGATATTGGCCGGAAAAATACTCTTTAATTACTTCGATTATGAAGAAGAGATGGAATCAGAACTTACAAAATCACCTGCGCGTGCGGATAAAAAAACAGCGAATAAATATGATTTTCCAAAAGAGAAAAAGGAAAAGAAAGAAGAGAAAGAGGAAGCAGAAGAGATTGGGTTTGTCCTGACACCTGAAGAAGAAGCTAAGCTTGTAAAGCTTGCTGAATATATTATTGGAAGCTGGGATATCTCTGTTGACCGGATTGAGGTCATTCAAGGAGGGCAAATGGCACTCGTATGGAAAATCCACACGAGCAGCGGACCAGTCTGTTTAAAGCGGATACACCGCCCTGAAAAGAAAGCATTATTCTCCATTAATGCTCAAAATTACTTAGCAGAAAAAGGCGCAAGAGTACCAGGAATAATCCGGAACAAACAAAATCAATTATTTACTAAACAAGGGCCATATTTATTCGTTCTCTATGATTGGATTGAAGGTGGCGTTTTCGATTTAGCCGTTGATCCTGATCTGGAATTTGTCATGAAAGGACTGGCTGAATTCCACCTGTGGTCAGAGGGATACCATCCGCCGGAAGGCATTCCAGTGTTTAAAAAACTTGGACGCTGGCCGAATCACTACATCAAAAGGTGTCAGCAGATGGAATCATGGAAGCATATAGCCAGAACCATGCCCGATAACCCGTTTTCCCAATTGTATTTACAGGAGATCGATTATTTTATTGATCAAGGAAGACAGACTCTTGACCGCCTGATGAATTCTAAGTATGTCCCTTGGATTACAGAACAAGCAGCAAATCCTACACTTTGCCACCAGGATTACGGCGCTGGAAATACCGTACTCGGAAATGACGGCAAGATCTGGGTCATCGACTTAGACACGGTCTCATACGACCTGCCAATCCGCGACCTCCGGAAGATGATCATTCCATTGCTGGATACAACAGGCGAGTGGGATGAAGCAAGATTCCAATTAATGATGAATGCTTATGAAAGCGTCAATCCGTTAACGTCTGAACAAAAAGAAGTAATGTATATTGACATGCTTTTCCCTTATGAAATGTACGATATCGCACGGGAAAAGTTCGTCAGAAAAACAGATATGCTTCCAGAAGAGCTGGCTCAGGCATTCGAATATGAAAGAATCAAAGAAGCACATTTAAATTCAATGATTAAATTGAATTAAATGTCGTGAAAACTCATACTTTGTGTATGAGTTTTTTTTTTGTTCCGCTGCTGGATGACCTGCAGTTAATCAAGGGGGATACCCGTTCATTGGCGTGCTATTAATTTAATTCGCGGGCTTTTCAATTTAATTCACGGGCTTTCCAAATTAATTCGCGCGCATTGAGATTTAATTCGACGTAAATGTGAACATAATCAGATTGCTTAAAAAGAACTGGTATATCCTCAACTGCAACCGAGTTATCATGAACGAAACTAGCTCCTTACTCGTAACATCGTAGGTTAATTTGGTTAGAATGTTTACTGGAAAAACATACCAAATCAGAGCTACATTACGGAAGGAGCTAGTTATTATGAAGGATGCCATGAAATACGTAGGTTTAGACGTATCAAAATAAAAAATTGCGGTTGCGATTGCAGATGAGGGTCGCGAAGCACCTCGATATTGGGGAATGATTGACCATACTCCAGAGGCCATAAAAAAGGTCATGAAAAAGGTGGGAAAGCCGGAGTATCTTCGAGTATGTTATGAAGCTGGCCCGACAGGTTATGCCTTATACAGGCTGTTATCGGATATGGGAATTCATTGTGAAGTGATTGCCCCATCCCTTATCCCTCAAAAGCCCGGAGAACGCATTAAAACGGATCGCCGGGATGCCATTCGATTGGCTCAATTATATCGTGCAGCCGAGTTAACTTCCATTTATATTCCAACCCCGGATGATGAAGCATTAAGAGACCTTGTCCGTTGTAGAGAAGACGCAAAAGAAGACGAGTTAAGGGCCAAACACCGATTAAGTAAATTTCTACTTCGGAATGATCTGAAACCTCCTGCTGGAGTAAATAAATGGACAGTAAAATATTTTAATTGGCTGGATAAGCTGAAATTTGAGAATGTTCATTTGCGAGTGGTCTTTCAAGAATACTATCATCAGTTCAAAGAACTGAAACAGCGCCTCCTGCGATTAGAAGAAGAAATTAATATTCACGCAAAAGAAGGGATACATGCCGAAAAAGTTCAAGCTCTTCAATCATTAAGAGGAATAGCGCTTATTACGGCGACAAGTATTGTAGCTGAAATTGGTTCTTTTAAGCGTTTCTCAACCCCACGACAATTTATGGCTTACGTTGGATTGATTCCTAGCGAATATTCAAGCGGAGAAAAACGAAAACAAGGAAACATTACGAAAACAGGGAATCGACATGTTCGGCGCTTACTTGTTGAATCGGCGTGGAGTTATCGTTACCAGCCAGCTGTAAAGGGAGAACTTAAGAAGCGTATAAACGGTCAATCACCATCCATTCAATCCATCTCATGGAAAGCGCAAAATCGTCTTCACAAGAAATATTACAGGCTATTGTCCAAAGGGAAAAACGGGGGTAAGGCTGTAACGGCAGTTGCGAGAGAATTAGCCGGCTTTATCTGGGCGGTGATGCATGAAGTAGAAGAGTTACCTAACACAAATTCATGATCGTATCTCACAGTTCATAATGTATTGTACAGAAAAATTGAAGAATGAGAATAGGGCTCGAAGGCAAAGAGAAAAACCGGAAAGGAAAACCCACGTGCCTCCTCTGTGCTAAGTCGAAAGAGATGAATGCACGCGCCGAGTTAGTGGACCAGTCCTTTATACGGAAAGATAAAATGTGAAAACCCACGAATATCAGAGTGCTAACCGCAGTTGAAATTTTTGCCTTCGTGCCGTGTTCTTACCTTCAATCTTATTCTAAGAAAAGGAGGAAGAGTTCACGCTTCTTTAGCTGAAAAAGTGTCTCACCCTCAGATTAGGTGTCAAGGAAAGCGCTTGACACCTAATCTGAGGGTGAGGAGTGGTAGGTAGGCTAAAGAAGGAGATTATCTAGCCAGAATGGCTTTAAGAAAAGAAGCTTAAAACGCTTCTCTTCTTAAAGATGTCCAAAAAGAGGTGTGCGGGAGGAGCCTTGACAGTTTCGTTCATATCAGGAGGCTGTATTTATTCAAACGAAATACAAAAAAAGTGCCCATTCAAGGACACTTCTCATAAACCTTTTAAATTAATATCCTGTATTTCTTCCAGCGGAACTTTTTCACCGTTTATCGTCACACAGTTATCCTTGTATTCTGTTACTTTGCCTATGTGGGTTTTTACGTTCGTTGAGATGCTGCAGTTCAGGCTTGAAAGACGGTCAGGCAAATGAAGAAGCAGCTGAATTTTATCCGGGATCGACAAGTCATTGAAGGAATGCAGAGGCTTTGTCAATTTGCCTTCTTTTTGGACTGCCGCCTCAGGCTTCACTTCTTCGCTTAAAACAGCTTCCTCAGGTGCAGCTGCTGTTTCGGCCGGCAGCTCTCTTTTTACGACATATGTTTTTTGCATAGATGTTAACACAGGTTCAAATTCCGGCTGAACGATATACAGCAGCGGAGGATTCTTAACAGATTGATGCTTTTTCACAGACGTCCCTCCTCATGTTCGTGTTCTACAAAGAAGTATATGCGGAGAGATTTGTTTTATGATGAGAGAGTGTTAAAGAGAAATTTTCATAAATTTGCTGACGTCTTTGAACCCCATTTGTTCGTATAGCTTCATCGCTTTCTGGTTATGAGCATACACATTCAGCCTTACATCACTGTACCCGTTTTGTTTGAATTCCTTTAATGCTTCCTCCATCAATAGCTTGGAGTAGCCCTTGCCTCTGTATGATACTTTTACATATAAATCATTAATCCAGCCGATTTCATCCCCTGTCAGGAAATCGAATGCTTTATCAATCATAATCCAGCCAATCAATGTGCTCCCCTCCATCAGGCACACAAAATAAGCCTGATATTTAGCGGAGTGTTCATAGGCTTCAATCATTTTTTCCTTATTATCGTCTGAAATGTGATTTGTTGCTTCCCTGCGGTTTTCTCCTGCTAATTCATATATTTCTTCTAATTCGTCTGATTCAGCTAGTTTAAATGTTAATCCCATCATTTGTCACTGTCCTTTTTTATCATCTGCACCCTTAGCTTCCAAAACTTTTTTCAAATGCTGAAGATGATCTCCGTCTTCTTTTTTCATAATCTTCACAAATACCGGCTTTATAAGCTTCATTGTGAATTTTTTCGCTTTGATTTCACATTCGAAACGGATTGTCGTATGATTGCCTGATGATGAAAACGTGTAATGATAAATGGCTTCCATCCCGTTCATTTCACTTTTAACGGAGTACTTTGCGCTCGGAACAAATTCTATAATCTCAATTACCGCTGAAGCTTCTCTTCCCCTTATTTCACGGGTTTCCCTGTATTTCGTGCCTGCTTGGACAGGGCCGTCCGTCAACTTTTCGACTTTCGTCACATTTTGCATAAACAAAGGGGCATTTTCAACGTCTGCCGCAAATTTAAATACTTGGTCAAGCGGTGCATCGACAGTCACTTGATCTTGAAATTCACTCATGCAAAAACCAATCCTCCTTATGATTAGGATTTCATTCCTTATCCATATTTTATCAGAATAGGAGTGGTCACATGGACAAGCAGCAAACTTATTTTTTTCAGGAATCAAAACGTCTCATTTAAAGAGACTTTGGAGGGCAGTTGATTCTTTGGAATACGCTTTATTCTGAAGTTGAGGAATCATACAGGGGTTTTGATTCCACTTTTCATTCTCTTTCATGAAATTGAGGAATCATACAGTGGCTTTGATTCCACTATTCATTCTTTTTCATGAAATTGAGGAATCATACAGGGGCTTTGAGTACACTTTTCACGCTCTTTCATGAAATTGAGGAATCACACAGGGGCTTTGAGTACACTTTTCACGATCCTTCATGAAATTGAGGAATCATACAGGGCTTTTGAGTACACTATTCACGCTCCTTCACGAAATTGAGGAATCATACAGGACCTTTGATTCCACTATTCATGCCCTTTCATGAAATAGAGGAATCATACAGGGCTTTTGATTCCCCTATTCACGATCCTTCACGAAATAGAGGAATCATACAGGGCTTTTGATTCCACTTTTCACGCTCTTTCATGAAATGGTGGAATCATGCAGGGGTTTTGATTCCACTATTCACGCTCTTTCATGAAATTGTGGAATCATACAGGGCTTTTAATTCCACTTTTCACGCTCTTTCATGAAATGGTGGAATCATACAGGGATCTTTGATTCCACTATTCACGCTCTTTCATGAAATTGTGGAATCATACAGGGGCTTTGAGTACACTATTCACGCTCATTCATGAAATTGAGGAATCATACATGGCTTTTGATTCCACTTTTCACGCTCCTTCACGAAATTGAGGAATCATACGGGACCTTTGAGTCTTCTAAACGCCCTCAATCATATAGGCAGGGAATCATAGCTTAGCCAATACTCACCCCTAACAACAAAAAAAACGGGCACAAATTGCTCTGCAATTCATTACCCGTTTTCTTCTGTATTTTTATGCCCAGGTTTAGATTAACCTAAAATATGATAGCCTGAGTCAACATGAAGATTTTCGCCAGTCATGCCTCTTGCAAGGTCACTTAATAAGAATAGAGCTGTATCTCCAACTTCTTCTGGTGTTGTTGTGCGGCGCAGCGGCGCGCGTTCTTCGATATCTTTTAGGATGGAGTTGAAATCGCTGATTCCTTTTGCAGAAAGCGTACGGATTGGGCCGGCAGAAATGGAATTCACGCGGATGCCGTCTTTTCCTAAATCGCTTGCCAGGTATCTCACACTTGCATCAAGTGATGCCTTTGCCACTCCCATCACGTTGTAGTTAGGAAGGACTCTTTCTCCGCCGAGATATGTGAGTGTCACGATGCTTCCGCCCTCTGTCATTAAGCCTCTTGCAGCTTTTGCGACAGCTGTAAGAGAATAAGAGCTGATATTATGAGCAAGCAAAAATCCTTCGCGCGTTGTATTCATGTACTCTCCGCTCAGTTCTTCCTTATGCGCAAACGCGATGCAATGGGCGATTCCGTGAATAACGCCGACTTCCTTTTTAATCGCTTCAAAACATGTGTCAATTTCAGCATCATTCGTTACATCACATGGGAGAACAATCGAATCATTACGGTCAAGCGTCTCAACTAGATCACGCACTGATTTTTCAAGGCGTTCACCTGCATATGTAAAGATAAGACGCGCTCCCGCCGAGTGAAGAGAACGGGCAATTCCCCAGGCAATGCTTCGTTTGTTTGCGACGCCCATTACGACTACATTGCGTCCAGCTAATGATAAATTCATTTGGAATCCTCCTAATTAATACATGTTATTAGTACCTGGTTATAATTATATCATGCTATTTGCTTATTTTCTAGACCACTGCTGGATTTCATGGACGAACCTGAATCATTTCAGCTAATTAAAAGAGCATTTTTAGTCCCGTTAAAACAATTCCGATGAAAAATCCGCACACTGCACCGTTCACCCGAATCCACTGTAAATCTTTCCCGACATTATTTTCAATCATATCAATTAATGTCTCATCATCAAGCTTGTTTAAATTCTCTTCGACCAGTTTGCCGATTTTTGAATGGTTTTTTTCTATAAAAAGAGTGATTTGTTCTTGGATTTTGCTCTCGATAGCATCTATTTTTTCTTTATCTGCACTGATTTTTCCGATTAATTGATCAGCAAAAGGCATAAGATGATCGTCCATAAATGAACCTTCTTCAATAAAGGCTATCGTTTTTGATTGTGTTTTCTTTAAGATTGTCATCAGTTTTTCAGAAGGGTCCCACTCAGAAATCACCCGGTCAATTTCCTCCAGCAAAGCATGGTTTTCCTGAATGCCGAGCAATTCTTTTCGAACGCGATCAAGGATGGCCTGCCGGTATTCACTTTCAGGATTCCGCAAACCGCCAATTACATTCAGAATAATATCCTGGAGAATTTTTCCGAGTTTTTCTTCGTTTACAATATTCCGGAAGGATTTTATGGCAAATTGCAAAAAACCATCGGCCTGTCCATTATCAATGGCCCTCATCGCAAATCTTCCAAACTCCTCACGCTGATCGCGTCTTGACGCCCACTCCTCAGATTTCATAAGGAAATAATCCAGGCTCTTTTCATCATATTTCCGTTCAAGCACCTGATGAATGAGAGCTTTAAGGAGGTTCAATACTTCATCAGATGTTAAATATCCTTTCAGCTGCTTCTGGATAAGGGGAGCAAGCTTTTCGAGATCCACACTTTCAATCATTTGGATCATAAGCGATTTCATTGTTTTTTTGAAAGAATCCGAATGAAACTCTTTCTCAAGGATAGGCAGCAGCTTTTCTGTGAGATTTATTTGGGATAATTTTGTTTGAATGCTGTCCTTTGACAGCCAGTCATTTTCAATTGTGTTTACAAGTCCCCTGATCATCCTGTGGCGATTCTTCGGCAGTAATGCGGTGTGAGGGATAGGCAAGCCGAATGGGTGTCTGAATAACGCTGTAACAGCAAACCAGTCTGCTAACCCGCCGACAAGACCGGCTTCAAATCCTCCCTGAAGAAATTCTCCAGCAACTGATCCCTGAAAAGGGATTGTTGCGGCAAACCCCGCTCCCATGACAGCAAGTGATATTCCAGCTAAATTCTTAGATTTATTAGACATGTTCTACCTTCAATCTTTATAAAATATTGGTTAAGTCCATGCTAGTCTAAATTAAGAAAGAAATCCAATAAATCTATGTCATAATACAGAAAAAACTGGCCAGCATAGGCCAGTTTTGTTTCATGAATTCTTATAAACTTGTTATCCTAAATAGCGCTGATAAATTTTCCTTGCTTCCGCTAGATCTTTTGTTCCATGAATCAGTGCACGGCCGTCACGGAAGACGACGATTCTGTGATGCTCCGTCTGAAATGAGAGCAAATACGGATTTGCCGTGATTTCTGCTTCAGCTCTGCCAAGTGTTTTTGACAGCTCCTTAAAGTTCATTTCTTTAGAGACTGAAGGTCTTATTTGAACCGTATCTCTGCCGCATAGAACCGACATTTTCACACTATTATTGCGTGATAAAAATGGATAAATGGGAGATTTGCCGCATGATGGACAAGCTGAATCTTTCAGTGCATGGACTTTTATTTGCGAAAATTGATTTCTCCAAACATCAAACGACAGCAATTCTTTTCTCACCTGATCGGCTGCGCCTGTTAACAATTTCAGCACTTCCCCTGTTTGATAAGAGGCAACCATTTGGACAGCAGGACTGATAATCCCCACTGTATCACACGTTTGTCCTTCCATTGGAATTTTCTTCAAAAGGCAGTTCAGACAAGGCGAAAGCCCGGGCAAGATCGTATAAGTCAGGCCATAGCTTCCGACACAAGCCCCGTAGATCCAAGGAATGCCCTGCTTAAGAGCTGCATCATTGATCACAAGCCGCGTTTCAAAATTATCAGTTGCATCAACAATAACATCTGCATCCTGACTAAATTCAAAAATATTTTCAGCCGTCACATCTTCAATGACCGCCCTGACTTCTACTTCATGATTAATCTGGGATAGTCTTTGTTTTGAAGCAGCTGCTTTAGGAAGACGCAAATCCGCATCTTCTTCTGTATAGAGCTGCTGCCTCTGCAAGTTGCTCCATTCAACGTAGTCACGGTCCACAATCGTCAGTGTGCCGACACCTGCACGTACAAGCATTTCTGCATTTGCCGTCCCAAGAGCCCCAGCACCGATAATGAGCACATGACCATTTCGAATGTTTTTCTGCCCTGCTTCTCCTATTGGAGAAAATAAGATTTGCCTAGAGTATCGTTCCATTTAGGATGTCATCATTCCTTCGATCGGGCTGCTTGCAGATGCATAGGTTTTTACCGGTATTCTGCCTGCTTCAAAGCTTAATCTTCCTGCTTCAATGGCAAGCTTCATAGCCGCTGCCATTTTGACCGGATTGCCTGCAGCAGAAACGGCGGTGTTTAACAAAACGCCATCCGCTCCAAGCTCCATCGCTTTTGCTGCATCAGCAGCTGATCCAATACCTGCATCCACAATAACCGGCAGATTCGTTTGTTCAATTATAAAAGATAGATTCAGAGGGTTGATAATGCCCTGACCTGAACCAATTGGGGACGCGCCTGGCATAATGGCATGAACACCTGTTTCTTCAAGCCTTCTTGCAAGCACGACATCATCAGACGTGTAAGGAAGCACCATAAACCCTTCCTTGACAAGCTCCTCACTTGCTTTTAAGGTTTCTACAGGATCGGGCAGCAGTGTCTTCGCACACCCGATGACTTCTACTTTTATCATATCACATAACCCTGATGCCTTAGCGAGCTTGGCAATTCTGACTGCTTCTTCCGCCGTTTTCGCACCAGCTGTGTTCGGCAGCAGCGTGTAGCGTGAAAGATCAAGCTGTTCCAGAAAATTAGGCTGAGACGGTTCAAAAAGATTCATTCTTCTTACTGCAAACGTTAAAATATCAGCTTCAGCCGCTTGTACTGCTTCTTTTTGAATGTCAAAAGACGGATACTTTCCGGTTCCAAGCAGCAATCTCGATTGAAACGTTTTTCCTGCGATTGTCAGCATCAATTATCCTCCTCCTACAAAATGAACAATTTCAAGAACATCCCCATCATTGATAACCGTTTTTGCGTATTCTTCTTTGGCTATGATTTCTGAATTATGTTCAACGATGACGATTTTATTACTTACCTCATAAAAAGCCAGCAAATCTTGAACCGTGCGTACAGAAGACTGCAGATCGATCATGCTCCCATTCACTTTTAAGGTCATAATCTCACCTCTAGTGCACGGTCCATTCTAAATGCATGAACGTATTCTTCATTTACATTTCTATTTAAAAATAAATCTCGGATCATTTCACCAGTTTTCGGAGCAAGCAGGATGCCATTCCGGAAATGACCTGTTGCTACAAAGAGGTTAGGTATACCCTGATGCTTAAAAATATATGGCTTTCCGTCTGCTGTTCCAGGTCTTAAGCCAGCCCATGCGTGATGAAAACTGGCCTTTTCAATTGCAGGCATCATTTTAACCGCTTTATTCATGAGAGCAGCAATTCCTTGTACGGAAGGCTCTGTATTCCAGGTATCTTCTTTCATCGTTGCGCCAATAACAATTCTACCGTCAAGCTTTGGCACAAGATAACAGCTTTCATGAAAAACAGTAGATGATAGTTTCCCCTCTTTCAATGTCACAGACAAACACTCGCCCTTAACGGGATAAACAGATATATTCCGGACGAAATCCTTAATGTATCTGCTGCTCCATGTACCGTTTGCAAGAATAAGAGCTTCGCAAAAAAAGAGATCTTGAGGCGTTTCGATTTCATAATGGGAGTGTTCAATCCTGTTGGTTTTATAGACTGGTGTGTTTTCAAAAATCTTTCCATTCATGAGTTGAATGGCTTTTGTAAAGGCTTTACAAAGAGCAGCAGGATTAACCTGGCCATCCTTTTCAATTTTAAGAGCCCCGTAAATGGCTTCTGATATGCCTTCCTCATTCCTTAGAACTTTTTCTTTAGAATGCCATTCAACATCCCCTTCTGTTTCTGCTCTTTTTTTCAAAGCATCTGCTTCTTCTGCTGATATTGCCAGTTTGTACATTCCATTGTACTGCAGCTGTATGTCGATTCCGCTCTCCAGCAATAAATCATGAGCTAATCCCGGATAAAGCGTCTGGCTTTCTTTCGCAAACCTGAAAAAAGCATCATCCTTTTCCGTTTCAGTATGGGCGCCAAGCATTCCGGCCGCAGCACTTGATGCGCCGCTGCCTGTTTTCCCGCTTTCAAACACCGCAACGCGGATACCTGCTTTCGCTAAAAAATAGGCAGAGGCAAGCCCGATGACGCCTCCGCCGATAATACCGGCATCAAAAAAAGGTTTCAATCGCCCATTCCCCCTTTTAATTGTTCTGCAATCTCACATGCAGCATGATAAGGATGATTTGATGAAAAAACGTAGGACATCACGGCTGCTCCTTCAATCTTTAAATCTCTTATTTCCGGAATGACAGCGGGAATGATTCCTCCAATTGCAATGACAGGAATGCTGACAGATTCCGCTATTTCTTTTAATGCGCCAATCCCTCTTGCTTTTAGACCTTCTTTGGATGATGTCTGAAATACATGGCCGAATAGGAGCCGGTCTGCCCCATTTTCAGCACAATATATTGCTTCAGCAGCAGTGTGGACAGAACAGCCTGCGACAAGGTGCGGAAACCTCTGTTTCACCATTTTCACATCAAAGCTGTGCGATGGGAGCTGAACCTGATGCAAACCAGAAAGAACAGCGGCGTCCACCCGGTCATTCATGACAAGCTTTGATTTCGGCACCCCATTTTGATGGAGAGCTTCAACCAGCTCTATCAGTTCCCCGGCCGATTTATTCTTTTCTCTAATATGAATGGCATCTGCAGCTGTATGTATGTCTGTGATGATTTTTATGAGCTCTGATATATTGCGACGGCCGTCTGTCACAAGATGTAATTTCACTTTTGCATCAGCACGGTTTCTGACTCATCCCACACTTCCATTTTTTCCGCCATGTCCCAGAAGCGATATTCATATATTGAACTGATGAGGAAGTTTTCTTTCATCATTTGTCTCTCGTGATCGCTTGCATGCAGAGCAAGCTCGTCAAATCGTGCAATCTGTTCAAGAACCAGCTCTTTAAACCATTCACCGTGATAAGTCGCGATCCATTTTTCATAAACATCATCACCTGGTTTGCAATCTTTCAGATGCTCCCCGACTTCATAATAGAGCCAGTAACAAGGAAGTAATGCGGCGATGATTTCTCCAAGATTTCCCGTCGCAACGGAACGGTACATATGGGAGGTGTAAGCATACGCAGTTGGAGATGGCTTAAATTCTTCCCTTTCCCTGTCTGTAATGCCAAGCAGGACAGAAAATTGCTGATGCAGAGAGAGCTCTGCCTCGTACGTTCCCTGGGAATGAACGGACATCCGGTAAGTAGTATGCAAATCAGGCGCCATCGCCCCTGCAAAAGCCTGCACTTTTGCAAAATGCGTTAAGTAATATGAATCCTGCATCACATAATATTTAAATTTATCTTTTGAAAGGGTGCCATCGCCAATTCCTTTTACGAAAGGATGTTCAAAGCTTCCTTCCCACCATTTATTTGCATACTCCCGGCATTCTTTTGAAAATGACATGTTTTGTTCCTCCTCATTTTTTAGGTGCGAAAACAGCAAAAAACCACTTTTCGCATAGAAAAGTGGTGTATGAATAGACCTTTACACCACTTCCCTACGCTGGTTTTAGCCAGATCAGGTTCTGAGGGTCTTGAAGGCAAACTTCAATCTCAGCCCTTCTAACAGGGCTCCCCTAGCGGTAGTTCATATATGATTTTAGAAATATTTACATGTACATCATATCATGCTGAAAGAAACTTTCAAGTCAAAACTTTCAGCTTTTATGGAATTCAAGTTCTTGTCTGAGCTCATCCACATATTCAGCTGATCCAGTCAGAATCAGCAGATCTCCGCGTTTCAGCTCTGTATCTCCATGCGGCACAATCGATTCATTTTCCCTGAAAATACGGACAAAAATAACGTCGCCTGTAAAGGGAAAGCTGCGAAGCACCATGCCATCGTAGCGTCTGTTGTTCATTTTTATCTGGTACAGCGCCGAATCATTATGAGTCAGAATTTTCATGATGCCAGGAGCTTCAATAAGAGCTCTGAGCAGAGTTTTTGTAGATAACAGGACAGAGAAGACATCGATTCCCTTTGCTCTAAGCTGTTCATCCAATAATGGTGACGAAATGCTTGCTATCACCCGGTCAACTTCAAGCTCTTTCGCAAATAAGGAGATTTCCGCATTCGCATCTTCATCTCCTGTAGCGGCAATCAGGATATCTGCACTGAAAACACCTTTTGACTGAAGCGTTTCAATCGAATAATCTTCAAGGTCTTCAATCTGAAAAAGTGATTCAGCGATCTGCTGTTCATTTTTATCGATATGAGTATGATACACCGTTGTATCATACATCTTCGGGTTTAACTCGCGCGTTACTGGAAGTGTCATCTGATTGGCCCCAATGAAAGCTACCTTCAGCTTCTTTTTCTCAGACAGCTGTACAGGGAAAAGCTTCTTAAACCCGATCGGAGTAAATATACTCGTCAGAACCGCTGTTAAAATGAGCGCCCCTGACATTTGTGCATCAATCACATTAACTCTTTCTCCAATAGTAGCTGCCGCAATAACAAGGGACAGTGTTGACGTCAGTAAAAAGCCTGATGCCAGAGTTGTCTTTGTGTCATACCATCTCTTCAGTAAATAGATCGGCACAATTTTAGAGATCAGCAGAGCGATAAACAGCAAGGGAATCAGCATTAGTATCTTAGAATCTTTAAACAGCGACCATATGTCAAGTTCGACGCCAACCATGACAAAGAAAATCGGGATCAAAAAGCCGTATCCGAAGGAATCCATTTTTTGAACCATTTCTTTGTTCGGTGAAAGCAGGGAGACAAGAACCCCCGCTAAGAAAGCACCTAATATATTTTCAGCCCCGATTGTTTCTGATAGAGCAACAAGGACAACAATCAGGGTGAAAATCGCTCTTGTCCCAATTTGAATCGTGCCTTTAGACAGAGTTTCAATAAACGACCTGCTTTGAAAGGTTTTGCCGAGGAAATATAAAGCAATTCCAGCGCCAAATAACACTAATAGCAGCCACGTATTCGTATTTTCTCCGCCATAAATCGATGCAAAGACGGCAAGCAGTATCATCGTCACTAAATCGGCGATGACTGCAACAAGCAAAATAATTTGTCCAATGTTGGATTTCATAATGCCCGCATCCTTCAGTGTAGGAACGACCACACCGAGCGATATCGTAGAAATAATCAGCGTCATCAAGAAGGCATTTTCGATAAAACCAAGGAAAACAAACAGATACGATAAGAGCAGAGACAAAATAAAGATGCCGACAAAAACAAGGAAAGAAACGGCAAACGTATTTGGCGCTTCTTTTCCGCTAGGCAGCTTTTCTTTTTTTCGGCCTCCGATAAAAGCGGTGAAATCAATTTCAAGTCCGCTCAAAAACATAAGAAAAATAAATCCGAGCATAGATAGTGTTTCGAGCCACATATCCTCCTGAACCAGATTGAATCCGCTTTGACCGATAATAATCCCCATGATAATCTCGGCCACTACAACAGGCATGACTTTAATTTTAAAGCGATGCAGCAGGAGCGGGGTAATAAAAGCGGCTAATAGTACGATAACTAGTGATGAAAAGGAAGCTCCATGCACAGTATTTCCCTCCTAACCTGAATCTAGATTAAATATTGCATGAACAAAGTTGCCATGCCAAAATAAATAAGAATGGAAATAATATCATTAATCGTTGTAATAAAAGGGCCCGATGCCACCGCAGGGTCAACCTTCAGCCGGTGCATCACAAGCGGGACAAACGCCCCGGCGATTGTCGCAACAGTCAAGGTTGCTAGAATGGAGATGCCTACCAGAAGTCCTAAAAAGAAATCATGCTTCCAAAAATATACGACTCCAGTCACAAGAATTCCGCACACGGCACCATTGATAATTCCTGTACCAGCTTCTCTGGCAATAATTTTATAATTGCCGCCCTCTTCAAGATCTCCCATTGCAATTCTTCTGACAGCAACCGCAAGTGCCTGAGTTCCAGTATTCCCTGCCATCCCCGCAATCAGCGGAATAAATACAGCTAGAATGGCTACTTTATCAAGCGTTTCTTCAAACTGGCCTATTAAATTTGCGGTTAACATTCCTAGAAATAATAGAATGACCAGCCAAGGCAATCTTTTTTTAGCCGCTGACAGCGGCCCCCTGTCTATAGAATCCACATCTGATACCGCTGCAAGCTTTGAATAGTCGTCAGATGCTTCTTCATCGATAACATCGACGATATCATCAACCGTTATGATTCCCAAAAGATGATTCTGAAAATCAACTACAGGCAGAGCAAGGAAATTATAGTCTCTCATTTTTCTTGCTACATCTTCTTGATCTTCGCCGACGGATACAGAAAATACCCGTTCACTCATAATTTCGCCAATCATGAGATCATCGTCGCTGACGATTAAATCCCGCAGTGAGATTACGCCTACAAGATGTTTATCTTCATCGACGACATAAAGATAGTAAATGGTTTCTGCATCAGGAGCTTCATGCTTTAAAATATGCATGGCAGATTTAACGGTTTGATTGGCAATAATGGCAATGAATTCCGTCGTCATGATACTTCCTGCAGTGAATTCTTCGTAATGCAGGAGTTCACGGATTTCCTGTGCAGCTTCATCATCCATTATGGTCAGATAGCTTGCCACCTGATCTTTATTTAATTCATTAAGTACATCTACCGCATCATCCGCGTACATGTGCTCAAGCATCTGGGATGCAAAGCGCGGATCCATTTCGGATAGGTACATTTCGTAATTGTACTCTTCGTCTTCTATATTCTCAAAAAGAGCAGCCATTTCTTCAGGAGACAGGTAATGATAAAGCTTCGTCCGCTCCTCCTGCTCAAGCTTTACAAAAATTTTCGCCTGATCATATGGATGCTGCTCCAAAAACATGGAGCGAAACCCTTCAAAGTCTTCATTCTCCAAAGCTGTTACTAATTTCGCAGCTTCAATCTCCAGTTTTTCTCTTTCATCTGACATCAAGAGTCTCCTCCTTCCCCAACACGTTTCTATATTAAAGCCAAGACATCAAAATGTCATCAAATTGTGATACATTTTATGTACCTGCATAAAACATGCACGGCACTAGCGTTTGCGCTCTGTACAGACGTTTTTTCCTTGTGATAAGGTAGCATGTTTTGCGATGTTTTACAAATGAATCCTTTGCAAATTCATCAATTTTCGCTAAGATTGATAAAGTAAAACTTCAATCAGAGAAAGTTTATTCTCCGCTGTTTGTTTATTCAGAGTTGAAAAATTGATTTAATTCCATTATTAGTTTTTTTATAGAAAGGGATCCATTATGAACACAGATAAATCCCCACAGCAGCAGTTAGACTACACACTTATTTTTATCATGTTTTTAATGGCGCTGACCAGTGCCATTGCGATAAGCAGCGCCCAACCTACTCTACCCGAAAAATTGCAGAATATAAACTTTGCCTTTCTTCAGCTTAGATGGTACATCATCGGTATTATCGCAGTCATTGGAACAATGGTCATTGATTTTGACCGGTTCAAACAGCTCTCATGGTATTTATATGGATTTGGGATGGTTTTGCTATTAGGGCTTGAAGTCCTGCCGCCGCCGCTTGTAGAGCCGATTAAAGGCGCAACAAGCTGGTACACTCTCCCTGGTATAGGTAATTTCCAGCCTTCAGAACTTATGAAAATATTTATGATTATTGTCCTGAGCAAAATTATCACAGATCATCGCGAAAAATACGCCGCCAACACGGTCAGAGATGACTTGCTCCTGTTAGGTAAAGTATTTGCAGCAGCGGCACCTCCCATACTTCTGCTGATGAGACAGCCGGATACAGGGATGACAATGGTCTTTTGCGCCATTATCGGATCGTTAATTATTGTTTCAGGTGTTAAATGGAAACTCATTTTCAGTTTTATTTTATCCGGTGCCGGAATTGCCGCTATAGGCGTATTCATTTTTTTCACCTTTCCGGATTTCTTCAACAAGTACATTTTAGACACCAATTCTTACAAACTGGATCGTATTTATGGCTGGCTTAATCCATATGAATATTCAAGCGACATCGGATTTCAGCTGATCAAATCCCTTCTTGCCATCGGATCGGGTGAGCTTTACGGAAAAGGCTATCAGCAGCTTGAGGTTTATTTGCCTGAAGGTCACACAGATTTCATTTTCGCGATTATTTCTGAACAATTCGGATTTATCGGCGGCAGCATTGTGATTTCTCTTTTCTTCCTTCTCATCTACCGGATGATTCACATTGCACTTGAGAGCAACGATCCATTCGGAAGCTTCCTGTGCACAGGAGTCATTGGCATGATTACGTTTCAAGTGTTTCAAAACGTCGGCATGACTGTCGGCCTCCTGCCGATTACAGGACTGCCGCTTCCTTTTATCAGCTATGGGGGAAGTTCACTTGCAACCTATATGATTGCCATTGGCATTGTGTTAAATGTCAGATCTCGGACGAGAAAGTATATGTTTGATTAAGAAAAGCGGAACCTCATGGCCGAGGGGCCAGGAGGTGTTAGCTACACAGCAAAGGACAATCTCCATATTTACCATCATCTTAATGAAACCCGTTTATAAAAACGGGTTTTTTCTATTATCCTGAATTCTTTTCTTTCATTATTGGCACGATGAAAGTATATGATATTTTTGATTCTTTAAAGATATCTGCTATCATCTTAGAAAAAGAGACAAATGAGGACGGGTATAGATGAAAATTGATATTATCGGTGACATTCATGGCTGTTTTGATGAGTTTTACGAACTTACGGAAAAGCTCGGATATGCTTGGAAAAACGGGTATCCTGTGCACAGCAGCAGAAAACTTGCTTTCGTAGGAGATCTTGCAGACCGGGGACCACAATCTATAAAAGTAATTGAGACCGTTATTAAAATTACAGAAAATCAGGCAGGATACTACGTGCCTGGCAACCACTGCAATAAACTCTACCGCTACATGCTCGGAAACAAAGTCCAGGTTGCACATGGTTTAGAAACAACTGCCGCAGAACTTGAAGCGCTGGAAGAAGATGAGCGTAAACATATCTATCAAAGCTTCATGAAGCTCTATGATCAATCCCCTCTCTATCAGGTCCTAGACGCAGGCAGACTTGTCATTGCCCATGCAGGAATCCGGGCAGACTACATAGGTAAAACGCACAAAAAGGTAAAAGAATTTGTCCTGTACGGGGACATAACAGGCCAGACAAACCCTGACGGCACTCCTGTAAGAAGAGACTGGGCAAAGCTGTACAAAGGAAAACCGTTTATTGTCTACGGTCATACACCTGTGCGCGAAGCAAGATTTGTCGGCGATACAGTGAACATTGATACTGGAGCGGTATTTGGAGGCTATTTAACAGCACTCAGGTATCCTGAAAAAGAGGTTGTCTCAGTAAAATCATCCTTGCCTTATGACGAATCCAGGTTCCGCGAGATGGATGGAGGAGCATAATTTTTAGGACGAGAGTCAATCTATTTACGAAATCATCGATTTCTTTGAGGAAAATTCACTTGCGAAAAACACCGGATTTTTTCGCGAAAATCTAATTTGTTTGCGGAGCTGCCGATTTCTCTATGAGTACATAAAAACAGGGTTTTTCCCTTTTTTTGGCTGTCATTCGGACTAAAGCCTCTGTATGATTCTTCTATTTCATGAAAAAGTGTAATTAGAGGAATCAAAGTTCCTGTATGATTCCTCTTTTCCATGAAAGAGCGTGATTTGTGGAATCAAAATTCCTGTATGATTCCTCTTTTCCATGAAAAAGCGGGATTTGTGGAATCAAAACCACTGTTTGATTCCTCTTTTCCATGAAAGAGGGTGATTAGAGGAATCAAAACCACTCTATGATTCCTCTTTTCCATGAAAGAGCGTGACTAGTGGAATCAAAACCACTCTATGATTCCTCTTTTCCATGAAAGAGCGTGACTAGTGGAATCAAAACCACTCTATGATTCCTCTTTTCCATGAAAAAGCATAATTAGTGGAATCAAAGACCTTTTATGATTCCTCATTTCCATGAAACAGCGAAAATAGTGGAATCTTTGAGTACCTTAAACATGGATTTTACCCCTCTATACCCTACCGCCTGAATTTCGTTTCATTAACGTACTTTTTCTTTTTCATGGAGTACTCCAAATCTTGGTCAGTCCTCATACACAAACTAGTTTATACCATCATTTCTTTGCGAAAATCCCTTATATTCATATAGAAAAAAACTCATGCTGTAATCAGCATGAGTTTTTTCTGTTGATTACCGACTGGATATCATCCGGCAAGTCAATCTTGAAAGTCATTTCTTTTTCTAAAAAAGGATGAAAGAATGAGAGCTCGGCACTGTGCAACGCCTGCCTTGGAATAAGTAGATGACTGCCACCATATAGGCTGTCGCCGCATAGCGGATGGCCGATGTGCGCCATATGAACTCTTATTTGATGAGTTCTTCCCGTTTCAAGCTTCAAAGAAACGAGAGTGTTGCATTCCGAATACGCAATAACCTGGTAATGGGTTACAGCATGCTGGCCATCATCTCTCACGGTCCGTTCAATAATGCTGTCCTCTTTCCTGCCGATCGGAGCAGAAATGGTGCCCTGTTTCTCCTTCACTTCTCCTTCAACCAATGCAAAATAGGTCCGTTTGATTCCCCCCCGCTTTTGCTGGGATGAAAACAGGGAATGGGCAAAACGGTGCTTAGCAACAAGCATTAGCCCTGAAGTATCCTTATCAAGCCGGTTGACTATATGAATCGTTGCAGCGATCTCTTTTTCCCTGTAATAAAAAAGCAGCCCATTTGCGAGCGTCCCTCCAGGATGCTCGCGCGACGGAATGGCAGGAAGGTAAGGCGGCTTATTGATGACAAGACACCATTCATCTTCGTACACAATCTCAAAATCAACTTTTTCAGGAAGCAGACCTGCACTTGGCTTTTCTAAAGGAAAAATAACCTTGAGGACATCCCCTGCCCTAAGCTCGAAACGGACGGTTGCATGTTCATCATTGACTAAAATGCTTCCGCCTCCGAACTTGATATCTGTTAAAGCGCGCTTTGAAATATTCTTTTCCTTAAGATAATCCCGTATGAGCATGCCTGCTTCAGCAGCAGGGATTGTCCATGTTAATTGAAACGCGTTCACCACGATCTTCCTTTCAGAATCCTATTCGGAAATAAAAGAGTCTCGGACTCTCTTCCAGAATGGAAACGGCCTGAATCTCGCAAACCTGATTTTTTCATTGGCAACGCGGCATTGAATCGATTTTACATCCTTATGCAGAAGCGTCAAATGATCAATCGTGATTTGAAAATCAACATCATTTACAGGCTTTAGTAAACAAGTATGATGGTCCGGCAAAATTAGAGGCGATCCGACCGTTCTGAATACCCGGTTATTGATTGAGGCCATCTCGGCGACTTGAATAGCAGGAATGGATGGGTGCAAAATAGCTCCGCCAAGAGCCTTATTATATGCTGTACTGCCTGATGGTGTAGACATGCAGAGACCGTCGCCGCGGAAGGTTTCAAAAATCTGGCCCTTGATTTCAACATCCATGACAAGTGAGCCTTCAATCGCTTTCACAGTACATTCATTTAAGGCAAGGTAGCGGGCTTCCCGTCCGCCGTCATTATGTCTGATGATGACTTCAAGCAGCGGATATTCAACAACCTGATAAGGTGTTTTCGCAATCGCAATGACAAGCTTCTCAATTTCATCCGGAACCCAGTCGGCATAAAAACCGAGATGACCAGTATGCACTCCTACAAATGCCGTTTTATCAAGCCTGCTGCGGTAACGGTGAAAAGCATATAAAAGCGTGCCGTCTCCTCCGACTGAAATCACAATATCAGGTTTGTCCTCATCGTATTCAAGATGAAAATCCATTAAATAGGCTTTCATTTTATGCATTAGTGTATTTGAAACGGTATCTCCTTTAGATGTGACCGCAAATTTCATAACAGCATGCCCCTTTATTCATCATTTATCTTTCGTTTCTGTTTTCCGTGAAAAAATGACTTGTGCATCTCTTATTTCTCCGCGAATCTTTGACATCTCTTCATCTAAAAGAAAAGCTGCTTCCGCTGATCTTTTCAGCCTGATTTTAATGTCTTCGGGGAAATTCCCGCTGTATTTGTAGTTAAGAGAATGTTCAACGGTTGCCCAAAAATTCATCGCAAGCGTTCTGATTTGAATCTCCACCAGAATACTTTTTTCACCTGATACCGTTTGAACAGGATATTTGGCAACTACATGATAGGAGCGGTATCCGCTTGCTTTTTTCTGTGAAATATAATCACGTTCCTCAATGATTTCAAAATCATTCCGCTGTCTGAGCATGTCGACGACAAGTTTTATATCATCTACAAACTGGCACATCATACGGATGCCCGCTATGTCCTGCATTTCAGTCTCAAGAGCATCTAAGGAAATATCTTTGCGCCTTGCTTTATCAAGAATACTTGCAATCGGCTTTACTCTTCCTGTTACAAATTCAATCGGAGAATGGCTTCCTTCTAGTTCATATTGCGATCTTGTCCCTCTGAGCTTCACTTTCAGCTCATCAACCGCCTGGTGATACGGTGCTAAAAAAACTTCCCATTTTCTGCCGATCATAGCCTTCCCCCTCGTCATAAGAAAAGCGCAAGCGCCCGTTCAGCTCCTAGGAATCCTGCAAAAAGTCCGTGTTTGATTTATTGCGGATTTGTTCTTGCCTGGGAGTCGGGCAGCTCCGCTTGCCATCAATACTCAAACTTTTTTTATAAATAAACAACATGCTTTTTTATGTATTAGTCATTTAAGCCAAATGTCTCAACGACTTTCTTTTCCATTTCTTCGCCATAGTTTGCATTATCTTTGATATTTTCTAGCAGATAGGATAGTTCTTCATGGATATCTGTCAGTTCAATCGTTATACCATTTACATTAAGATCTATAAGAATTTCGCTGTCTAATGCCGTTTTCAGCTGCGGCCAAACCGCTTCCGGCAAATTGGTATAGATAAAGTCTTCATGATGATCCATTATGTAAATAAACGCTAATTGATCGGAGTCAACCAGCACTTGGCCCGTTGCAGTCAAACCGCTTAAATCATCCTTTTCAAAGGGCTGCGCTTTTAGTATCATTCTTTCTTGATCAAGTACTGCTTCATTCACTTCAATTCTTTGTTTCATAAAAATCTCCTTCCAAATCAATTCCACGTCTATTTTATCATATTCCCCCTATGCATGATAAACATTGAAAACCGGATTTTTAATTGTAATAATAGAAGAGAAAAGCGGAATCGCCCCGTTTAGATCCGACAGACAGATAAGGATCCGGCAGAAAAGGCGCTTTTTGCCTTTGCTGGCGGATCCGTTCTGGCCGAGGATCTGGGCGATGGAGCTAGACAATGTGTGAAGCTGAAATCCCCCATCAGCTCCGACAGACAGATAAGAATCCGGCAGAATATTGGACGATGGAGCTGAACATAAATCACGCAATCATTTGTACTTTTTATCTGATAACCGAAAGGAATTCCATAACATGACCCAGGAAATTGAAATTGAATATAAGAATCTGCTTACGAAAGAAGAGTTTTCCCGGCTGGCTAATTTTTTTCATATCGCTGATCATGACTTCAAACACCAGGACAATCACTATTTTGATACGCCTGAATTTGATCTTAAAGAGCGCGGAGCTGCCCTTCGCATTCGCTTTAAAAACGGCAGGTACGTCCTTACATTAAAAGAACCTGCACCTGTCGGCCTGCTTGAAACTCACCAGGAAATCACGGCAGAGCAAGCGTCAGAGCTTATTTCATCAGCTTCTTCACTTCCAAAAGGCAAAGTTTTAGAACAGATTCACTCACTCGGAATTCATTCTGAAAACATTTCCTTCTTTGGAACTTTATCCACAAATCGAGCAGAGAAAACCTATAAAAATGGGTTAATTGTTCTTGATCACAGCCGATATATAAATAAAGAGGATTATGAAATTGAATATGAAGTCTTGGATGCAGAAGAAGGCCTGCTTGCTTTCCGCGAGCTGCTCGCTTCCCTGCAGATTCCTCTGCGCAAAACACCAAACAAAATTAAACGTTTTTATGATCATAAACGTGAGATCGATAATGAGAAGGAGCTTTAAGAGTGGAAATTAATCATATGAAAGCAATGATGCAGCTTCAGGCTTTACGCAGCCTGTCCCAAACGGATACAGATGATGCTGCTGAGTCCTCTTCTGTCTCCATGTTCAAAGAGATTTTCCAGTCTTATGTTGATGGACAGACAGATGATGTCCTGCCCCAAGTTAAGCAAGCAGCCGTCCCTTTGACAATGACGCCGTCAAATGTAAATGTTCGAATTGCCTCTTCTGGAGTGCGAGACAGCAAGGAAATTGACAGCATCATTTCTAATATGGCAGCTAAATACAGCGTGGATGAAAAACTGATAAGAGCTGTCATTTCCCAAGAGTCCAGCTTTAACCCTAATGCAAGGAGTGCAGCAGGGGCTGCGGGACTTATGCAGCTGATGCCAAAAACGGCTCAGTCCCTTGGTGTCATGGATTCTTTTGATCCCGCTCAGAATATAGAAGGCGGAACAAAGTATTTAAAGCAGATGCTCACGAAATACAACGGCGAAATACCACTTGCACTTGCAGCCTATAACGCAGGGCCGGGAAACGTAGATAAGTACGGCGGCATTCCTCCGTTTAAAGAAACCCAAAACTATGTACAGAAAATTACTGCTTCTTATTTTGCTTAAAAAAAGAGCCGATTCAAAAGCGGTTAACGCTTTGAATCGGTTCTTTTTTCATTTCATAGAACACATGTCAGGACATATACTAAGAAAAGCGCAAGCGCACATTTAGCGCAGGCATGACAGATCAGGATCCGTCAGTAAAGGCGATTTTTGCCAATACTTTCGGATCCGTTCTGGCCGAGGGAGCCAGACATCGAAGCGCAACATTTTATCCTTTCTTATCTTATAAAAAAGCACCTATCGCCTAAATTCATTTTGGCTTATATAATAAGAACATACTAATACAACTTATCTTTGAAAGCAGTTTGTTTGAGCAATGGCAGGTCAATTGTTACAATAAGCTTATCAATCAATAAAGGAGATCACAGGCATGGCTGATCAATTTGCAACACCATATGAAGCGATTGGGGAAGATGCACTTTCGCAGCTGGTTGATGCCTTCTATCATAGAGTGCACAAGCATCCTCTGCTCTCTCCGATTTTTCCTGATGATTTGTCGGAAACAGCTAGAAAACAAAAACAATTTTTAACTCAATACTTAGGCGGACCGTCTTTATATACAGAAGAACATGGACATCCTATGCTTCGGGCAAGACATTTGCCCTTTCAAATTACGCAAGCAAGAGCCGAGGCGTGGCTATCCTGCATGGATGAAGCGATGGATGAATTAGAGATTGATGAACGATTTCGGGTATGGTTTTTTGAACGGCTGGAACTGACAGCCCAGCACATGGTGAACACCCCAGATGAAAAACATAATTCTGAGGGAGCTTCGCAATGATGATTCAGCACAGTGAGAATCAAAAATCCGCTCCATTTTTCTCTCACTGTCAAGGCAATTCAAAAAAACCGCTCGAAATCTATATGTTCATCGATCCTCTCTGCCCTGACTGCTGGGCACTTGAACCGATCATCAAAAAACTGCTGATTGAATATGGAAGATTTTTCACCTTAAAACCTATCATCAGCGGACGAATTAAAACGCTCAACCAGATGAAACGGAAAAATCCGGCTAATCTTGCTCAGGCGTGGGAAAAAACAGCCAGTTTAACAGGGATGTCCTGTGATGGAATTCTCAAGTCTGAAAGTTCAATTTCATCTCCATTTGCAGCTTCGCTTGCGATAAAATCGGCAGAGCTGCAAGGACGAAAAGCAGGAATACGCTATTTGCGCAAGCTTCAGGAAGTCTTATTTCTTCAAACAAAGAATATTACAGAAGAAAAAGTTCTTGTCGAAATAGCAAAAGAAGTCGGTCTTGATACGGAGGAGTTTGTAAAGGACCTTCATTCCGCCAGTGCCGCTAAAGCGCTGCAATGCGATTTGAAAATTTCTGCTGAAATGGACGTTCAGGAAAATCCTACACTCACCTTCTTTAATCAGAATGTCGACCAGGAAGGGCTGAAAATCAGCGGATATTATCCGTATGAAATGTATGTAGGCATCTTATCCGAAATGCTTGGCGACGTTCCAAAGCCATCGCAGGCTCCGCCGCTTGAAATCTTTTTAAGCTACTTTCAATTTGTTGCTACAGCAGAGATTGCATCCGTTTATAATTTGACGGCAGAAGATGCGGAAAAAGAAATGAAAAAGTATTTGCTTGCTCAAAAGGTTGAGCGCGTACCGGTGAAGCATGGTACGTTCTGGAGATACATTGGATAAAAGAAAGAGATCCGGTACAGGGAATTGTACCGGATCTCTTTCTTTTTCAATTGAAAACGTTTACTTTCTTATTCTTAAAAAGACTCCGCACGGGTAATACGGAGTCTTCTGTATGTCTTAACGACAACAAAGGGGATGGGAGAAATTTTTCACGGTCAAACAAAGGGGTAAATGTTTGTTTGTGATTAATTTCACATCTATAATATATCAGATATTGTCGACTTATGACAACCCATAGGATTTCATTTCACAAATTTGTCACAAACATAAATACAGGATGTCTTTCATATTTTTTAGAAAGGACAAACAAGGAGGATCTCATATTGAAAAGCAGCCTTCCCCTGATTATCAGTACCGTTCTGCTGATTATTAGTTTCTTTCTTAATATACTCGGATTAATGGAGATGTTTCCATTGCTGATATCTTCTCCGCTTTTGTTTATAGCGATTTTCGTGACACTTTATTTAGTGAATCACCGGAAAACATTTAAGGGGTTTTGAAGCTGGTTTAACAACAGCATAGCAGTGTCTAAACTTTTGATCAGCTCTTTCCAGCAAATTTTTTGTTGTTATTAGCTCTCGCAGACGCACCCGCTTTTCTCCTTTGAAGAAACAAAAAAAAGAATGCAGCCCCGCACGGCTGCATTCTTCTTATTTACTCTGACAAAAGCTGTTCCATCTCATTCAGCTTCTCTTCAAATACCTTCAATGCTTCTTCGATCGGCTGGGGTGATGTCATATCCACGCCGGCTTTTTTCAATACTTCAATCGGATAATCCGAGCTTCCTGATTTCAGGAACTCCAGATAGCGGTCGACCGCAGGCTTTCCTTCTTCAAGGATCTGCTTGCTGAGTGCAGTTGCCGCACTGAAACCAGTAGCATACTGGTACACGTAATAGTTGTAGTAGAAGTGAGGAATTCTTGCCCATTCCAGGCCAATTTCCTCATCGACTGCCAAGTGTTCTCCGAAGTATTTTTTGTTCAGATCATAATATAGCTTCGTTAATAGATCCGGCGTCAGCGGTTCGCCTTCCTGCGCTTTTTTATGAATGGTATGTTCGTATTCAGCAAACATTGTTTGACGGAACACTGTGCCTCTGAATCCTTCTAGATAATGATTCAATAGATACAGCTGTTTTTTCTTATCATCGATCGTTTTCAGCAAATAGTCATTCAGCAATGCTTCATTGCATGTAGAAGCTACCTCTGCTACGAAGATTGAATAATGGCCATATTGATAAGGCTGAGATTTTCTTGTGTAATAACTGTGCACTGAGTGGCCGAATTCGTGAGCCAGTGTAAAGAGATTATTCACATTATCCTGCCAGTTCATGAGGATATAAGGGTTTGTGCCGTATGTTCCTGATGAATAGGCACCGCTTCTTTTTCCTTTGTTTTCATGAACATCGACCCAGCGGTTTTCAAAGCCTTCATTTAAGATTGCCAAGTAATCTTCACCAAGCGGAGCAAGCCCTTTAAGCAAATAGTCTTTTGCATCAGCATATGGGATTTTCATTTTCACGTCTTTCACTAGCGGTGTGAAAAGATCGTACATATGGAGTTCATCAAGGCCGAGCACTTTTTTGCGGAGCTCAATGTACTTATGAAGCAGGTGGAGATTATCGTTGACCGTTTTAACGAGATTCTCATAGACTTCTTCAGGAATATTATTATTGCTGAGAGCAGCTTCGCGTGCTGATTGATAATTTCTTACCGTTGCGTAGAAGTTATCTTTTTTAACCGCTCCGCTAAGAGTGCTTGCAAATGTGTTCTTGTATTTATCATACGTGCTGTATACAGCTTTAAACGCATCCTGTCTTACTCTGCGGTCTTCGCTTTCTAAAAAGCGGATATAGCGGCCGTGGGTTACTTCTACCTCTTCGCCGTCCTCATCTTTTATAGAAGGAAATTCAAGATCTGCATTATTCAGCATGCCAAATGTATTGCTTGATGATCCCAATACATCTGAAGCCTGCGCCAGCAGGGCTTCCTGCTCTGCAGATAATACGTGCGGGCGCTGGCGGTTAATTTCATCCAGCGTATGACCGTATACCTTAAGCTCTTCTTTTTCATTTAAGAAGCTTTTGATTTTTGTTTCGTCCATGGATAAAATCTCTGGAATGATGTAGGATGAAACACTGCTTGCCTGTGTGTACAGATTTGAAGCACGGTCATTTAAACCCTGGTAGTGGGAATCTCCTGTGTCCTGGTCATATCTCATGTGGGCATATGTATAAAGCTTTCCTAACCTTTCCATGACAGCATCCTGATATGTAAGTGCTTCTAGAAAAGCATCTGCTGATTCTCCAAGCTTGCCCTTGAATTCACCAATTTTAGGCAAGGCAGCTTTCACATCTTTAAACTCTGCTTCCCAGGCTTCATCATTTTTAAAAATATCCTCTAGTCTCCATGTATCTTCAACAGCGATATCACTTCGTTTAGGCAATGTTTTTACGGCTGTTTGTTCTGCCATAATTATCTAAATCCCCCTTTAAACATGATTACCCCAATAATATTCTATATTTTCTTGCAAATCAATCTAAGAGTCTTGCTATTTTCCCTGCATATCAGACAAGTCCTGACGGCTGTCGACATCCTTCTCTACATTTTCGCGCATCGACTTCGTCATCAGCCATGCAATGGCTCCTGTGCTGACAGCTGTCAAAGTATAATCAAACAGATTGCTTTTCCTTCTTTTTTTATAAAACATCTTCATTCCTCCATTCGTAATCTCTCTTCCATAGGTTGCTTCGTCCTTCCGCTGTTCATTCAAATCATTTAGATTGAGCAAATAGCTCTATAACCATCTCATCTTTTTTTAATAAATCAGCAGATGAACTCTGCCATGTGATTTCTCTCTGTTTGACATATTTGTTTTTATGAACACGCTGAAGCATACCCATGTGTGATAATGTCTCTAAATATTCATGGATTGGTGCACTAATTGGAAGCTTTTTTAAATGAGAAAGTTCACGTACTTTAATGGATGAGTCCTTCCTTATTTCCCTGGTCACTTCTTCAAGAGTAAAAACCGTATATTTCTGAACTTGATCTATGAACAATAGAATCTTGGTTTGCCAGAAGTAGATGCGGGAATCAAACAGATAGCCCGTATTCATTGGAAGAAAAGCTTCAGGAGGAAGGTGGGATAGTGGAATATGCTTCTTTTCATAAAGTTCTTTCTGAAGCAAAATCAGCTCAGGCGGAAGATGGATGGCCGGTTTTAATCGGTGTGATTTGATGAGATGAATCCATTTTGATAGATGAGGTTTAATGGAGTTTGATTTTGGACATTGAAGATCAGAAATAGACGTTTGATTTAGAGGCACATATCTTGGAATGGCGAAGAAGATTTGTTTTGAAAAAGGAATGAGATGTTCCAGTATGAGGAATACCTGCATTTCAGAGCAGTAAGTGAAGATACATGGCGGATCAAGCGGAGTTTCGCCTGTTCTTGTAAACAGCCATTGAAACGGAGAGATGCGAAAGGTGTGACTGCTTAATCTTGCAGTTTTTTTAGCGCCTAATATCCACATAGCCTCAATACCGGCTTGTTTATAGCGGCTGGTTCGTTTTGATATAAGAGCAGCAGGAATGACTGAACATTGATATTCAATAGCTGTGTACCTATTTCTATCCTTAAAGAGAACATCGGGACGCTGCGAGATACTTGGCAGGTACTGTTCAAGCTTGGCACTTAGTACACCTTGTCCCCGCAGCCATTTAAACAGCTGGAGCTTTCCATTGAGGTGGTACTCGCTTTCAGGCTCTGTTTCTATTGTGCACGCTTTATTTTTTTGATGTGCAAAATGAGGAACTTTAATGCTGCCAATCTTTAAATCAAGCGGATTTTCACACACAGGACAGTAGAATGTTTCTTCCCTTCTTACTTGCATGAGAATCGTTGCATCCCATTGCTTGTCCCAAAGATTCATCATCGTTCCTTTGCCGTTTTTGGCAATTAACATAGCTTTGCATCAGCTCCTATCTTATAATTGTCTTCTTCATTATATAAAAGTTTTCCTTATTAAGGAATAAAAAAAGACACGCCGCGTACTCTCATCGGCATGTCTTTTCTTATTAAAGCAGAGGTGAAAGCAGTCTGGACATTGATTCATAAAGCTTATGCCTGAAAGGACGCTTATTAAATTCATCCATGATAATTTCATGAGATACTTTAAGATCACGCTCATACTCATCGACAAGCTTTTGTGTGCTTCTTGTCCGGTAAAGAAAGGCATTTACTTCAAAATTCAAATGGAAGCTTCTCATATCCATATTTGCTGTTCCTATAGATGCAAGTTCATAATCAACAATCACGATTTTGCTGTGCATAAAGCCTTCTTCATACTCGTAAATTTTCACACCCGCTTCAAGCAGTTCCAGGAAATATGACCTTGAGGCATAAAAGACGATCTTTTTATCAGGCCGCTTTGGCACAAGCAGCCTCACATCCACACCGCTTAATGCAGCTACCTTTAAGGCTGAAAGAATATCTTCATCAGGCACAAAATAAGGCGAGGCAATCCAGATGGAATCTTTGGCAGAAGTAATCATCGAGAAGAACAGATTCTTAATGACTTCCCATTTATTATCAGGTCCTCCGGCGATTATCTGTACACCGCCTTCATGCTCTTCAAGCTGAACAGATGGAGTCATATATTCCTTCTTAACAATATTTTCGCCGGTCATGTAATACCAATCCTGAAGAAAAATCATTTGCAGCGTGCGGACAGCTTCGCCCCACACCATTAAATGAGTGTCACGCCAAAATCCGAAATATTCATCCTTGCCCAAGTATTCATCACCGACATTGAGGCCTCCGACAAACCCGACTGTTCCATCGATGACGATGATTTTTCTATGATTGCGGAAATTGACTTTGTTATTCAAAAAGGGCATTTTCACTGGTAAGAATGAAACAACATCAATGCCTGCCTGCTGCATTTCTTTAATGTACGTCTTTGATAATTTCCAGCTTCCGACCGAATCATATAAAAAGCGAACCTCTACGCCTTCTTTTGCTTTCTTAATCAAAGCATCTTTTAATTTGCTGCCAACTTCATCGTGTCTGACTATATAATATTCAAGGTGAATGTGATGCTTGGCCTTCTCTATTTCACCGAAAATATGACCAAATGTCTCATTTCCATTCGTCAATGCTTTCGTTCTTGTAGCGAAAGAGATAGGGGTATGTCCAAGGCGGTGGGCAAGATTAAAAAGCATTTGCTGATGGTCGCCCATTAAATCAATTCTGTCCTCATAAGTCGATTGATTGCCTTCAATTTCAAACATGATTTTTTCATCAACCAGCGCTTTTCGGTCAAATAGCTTCTTTTTTCTCACATTGCGGCCAAATACAAGGTAAAACAAAAAGCCGATCAGCGGAAAACTTCCAAGGACAACAAGCCATGTAATGGTTTGAGACGGTTTGCGGTTTTCAAGGAATATGACAAATCCAATAAAAATAATTGAAAAAGTAAAAAGAACAGTTGTAGCAGTAATCATCCATTCACTTGAAATACTGCCCGTAAAATTTTGAATGATGTAGATGAAAAAACCAATAATAATGGCAAATAAGAGCACTCGAACCGTATTTTTCATGTTTTACCCCTGACTTTTATAATGGTTCTATTATAATATTAATGCTTAAAAAAGCCGACTTCACCTGCATGAAATCGGCATTTTTTCCTGTTTAGCTAAAATGTTTCTTAACAACGTCAAGAGCTTCATCCGCAATAATTTCCTTGCCGTATTCTGTGACGCGGTGAATCGTCATGCGCGATTCTTGTCCATACTCGAGTATGATACTAAGCATATTCTCAATGTCTTCATCTGAGTGCTGCTCATCAAACTCTACAAACAGATAGTAGTTTTTATCCAGTGAGTACAGTGAATTGACAAAGCCGCTCACAGGAACATGGGCTAAAGCAATAATATGTTCAAAATCATTAAATTTTATCAAGAATTGCAGCTGCTGTTCTTCTTCCTCAGCGGAACCGTCCGATTTGTCATCAAGATCATCATTAAAGTGCTGATCAAGAATAGACTCGATGTTTTCATCGACCGGCAGCTCCTTCATTTTATCCTCTGACAATGGAAGCTCAATCTTCTGACCGTCTTTTGAAAGCTGAGCTCTTGTGACAATGACTTCTAACCCCTTATCAAGAGCCTGAACCTGAATCCACAGCGGTCCTTCCACCATGAAGTCTTCCTCATCGTGGACTTCATCCATCATTTCCCAAAAAAGCTCTTCACTTCTTTCGCGGTTGTACCAGATTTCATCTCTGTCAAAACCGCGTTCTTCTATATCAAGATATGAAATATAAAACTTTACGGTATATTCATTAATACGTTCTATCTCCATCTTTACAACCTTCCCTTCTATATATGATGTTGAAGGGACAACTAAACCCCTAAATAAGTTGCACTTTTCTACACTTTACCCAAATCAGCAGCTATTTAATCGTCAGCGCAACGCATCATTAGCTTATAAAACTTGTCTTGAAAATAAGACTTGCCTTTCAAGATTCTTGTACTCCTATTTTATGATAAAACAGCTCCGAATGAAATAAAAAAACCTTGATTTTACAAAAACAGTTATTTACCTATATAGAATGGCTCATAAATCAAAGTTCTCTTCATATATATGGTACGAGCAGTCTATAACAGGGAAAGAGGTACTTAAATGGAACAGGAATTTCTCATGTCTTTGATTATGATTATCGGCATTGATTTGCTCCTTGGAGGAGATAACGCGATCGTTATTGCAATGGCAAGCCGAAATCTTCCTCCTAAACAGCGGAAAAAAGCAGTTATTTTAGGAACGGTCTTCGCAATCGGGGTTCGCATCATACTTACGTCCGTAGCCGTCTACTTGTTCCAGATTCCTTTTGTACAGCTGATTGGCGGAATCCTGCTCCTCTACATCGCGTATCATTTAATTGTAGGAACGCAGGAAAAGGAAGGAGAAATTAAGAGTCATCATTCATTGAGAAAAGCCGTTCAGACTATTGTACTTGCTGATATGCTGATGGGAATGGATAATGTCATTGCAGTTGCGGGGGCGGCTAACGGCCAGACCTTTCTCGTCGTCATTGGCCTGCTAATCTCAATTCCGATTATGATTTGGGGCAGCAATCTTATTCTTAAAATTTTAGACAAATATCCTGCCCTCATTTATATCGGAGGAGGAATGCTTGCTTATACTGCAGGGAAAATGATCATACATGAACACAAGCTCGCACCAATCTTCCATACTCATCCAAGCATGGGTGTTATGCTCCCTTATTTGCTCATTTTATTTTTAATCCTGGCAGGCATGATTTATCAGCGCATCGAAAAAAACGAAAACCTTCCTTAATTGATAAGGAAGGTTTTCTATGGGTTATGATTCATTAACTGAAATTCACTAAACGCTGTGCTTCACGCAGCTGATATGTGCGAACTTTTCTAGGCAAGAATCGTCTGATTTCGTCTTCATTGTACCCGACCTGCAAGCGCTTTTCATCAATGATGATAGGGCGTCTGAGTAAGCCTGGGTGCTCCTGAATCAGATCATAAAGATCTTGAAGCGGCATTGTTTCAACGTTCACGTTCAATTTTTGAAAAATATTCGAACGGGTTGAAATAATTTCATCCGTTCCATCTTCAGTCATGCGCAAGATTTCTTTAATCTCATCAACTGACAATGGCTCAGAAAAAATGTTGCGTTCTGTATATGCTATTTCATGTTCTTCTAACCATGCTTTCGCTTTACGACAAGAAGTACAGCTTGGTGATGTATATAACGTTACCATAAACCTTTCACTCCTTTTTGTGTAAAATGAGCAGACTGCTTATATTAGTAAGTATTACTTTGTGTTTAAATTGAAATGACTACAATTAAGTAATATCTATAACGAATTATACTATAGAAAAGTAAGTAAGTATATACTTTTTAAATACAAATGTTTGACAAAACAGTTACAATTCCGTAAAAAATCGACGGATATTATTTACTATTTAATCAAACATGCTCTAAAATCCTGTTCTTTCAGGTTCATTCATCCTTTAAGATGAGGTCATCTGATTCTCAATTAATCCAGGCTATCGAAAATATCCTTCTGCTTATCCTGATCCTGCATGGATAATACTTCCTGGACATCCTGATATTCTTTTCCATAAATTTCTTTATCTTTGTAAGTATGAATCATTAAGTATGTTTTTTTCATGGCTTCATATATTAATTCTTCAGAAGCATCCTCAGGGGACCAATAAAGAATTTCCATTGCATTCACTTCGTTTGTAGCAAGCGACTTTCTTCTGTATCCAATTGATTTTGCATGCTGAAACCCTTCTCGCTGATAGAACTTTAAGCGCTTGCCCGTATCAAGAATATCTTCATCCACGGGTTCCACCTCTAAAATAATCGGTTTTCCGATCTCTTTTAAATTTGAAATCAGCTTATGGCCAAGGCCTTGCCCTCTTGCTTTTTTCGATACAAACAAGTAGTCAATAAAGATGAAATCTTCTAATTCAGCATACATAAGAACATGATGTTCTCCTTCATCTTTATGATAAATATCACCCCGCTCTTTCAAGAGAGTTTCGATATGTTCTTTAGACTTCATTTCCTCAATAGGAAAATATTGATTTAACTTCTCATACCAGTTCATTGACCCGCTCCTTGCACATTTTTAACGTTCATTTCTCTCTAAATTAGATATACCCTCTTTCCTTAGTGTTAAACATAAGCTACTATAAAATTATAAGTAAATAATGGGATGGTGAAGATTTTGTTTGAATATGCGTTCGATTTTCTGCTTGTTGCTGCTTTGGTCATTGGAATAACAGCTTTAATGGGAGTCATAACGAATGGAATCGGCGAGACCATCTTCAGCGGAAAAAAGAAAAATGAGAACGTTGAACATACTTTAAAAACGCAGGCAGGTTGGAGAAAAGTCGGCGGCAGGCGGAGATAGTATTTTAATGAAGGAAACCGGTCTTGATGACCGGTTTTTTTGTTTTGAATTTCATGTGAAACAATTTTAATCGTCTATTTTAAGGGATATTATAGTGCAATTGATTCTGAAGAGGCTGCGCTGGTTCTGAGGGAAACATTAAGGCTTTTGTTTCTGCAAAATAGAACAGATATTGAGGTTTGGGGAATCATAGACTTTCTTTGAGGACACTTTTCTTGCTGAATCACGGTTTTGTGGAATCATAGACAGCCTTTGAGGACACTTTTCATGTTGAATCACGGTTTTGTGGAATCATACACACCCTTTGAAGACACTTTTCAAGTTGAATCTCGGTTTTGTGGAATCATACACACCCTTTGAGGACATTTTTCAAGTTGAATCACGGTTTTGTGGAATCATACACACCCTTTGAGGACACTTTTCAAGTTGAATCACGGTTTTGTGGAATCATAGAAAAGGGGATGTCCAGAAAGTCTGTTTTCGCATAATTATTGTTTGGAATATTAATGTTGTCCGTTCCTTGCAGCGAGAGGAACTTGCTTTCCGCGGGGAGCATGGGAGCCTCCTCGGCGTTGCCTGTGGGGTCTCCCATTTTGATCTATTTCCCGCAGGATTCAAGTTTATCCGCCACAATCCACTTATTGTTTGTAACATAGAGTCTAAAATAACAAAGTTATGAAAAGATCCTATAAAAAAAGCAGGAAGGAAATAACATTAGTTTTTCCTTCCTGCTCCATATTAGAGACTTATTGGACAATCCCTTCTTTTTATACCAGAACCACTCACTTACAGCAGTCAGGCTCTTAAATCAAGGCGTGTAATCTACGCCTTTTGTATAGTTATTTCCGGCATTCCAAAGAAGGTACTCTTCTATCCCCTGATCATTCAACGCCTTGATTTGGGCTTCTACATCTTCTTTTCCGTACTTTTTGTAGTTACCGCTGCCAAGCCATGAAGCAGTGAAATCCTGAAGCCATGGCCGTGATACGGGTCTTGTTTTCAGTTCATCAAGCTTTTTATTTTCAAGCTTTGCATATTCAGTAATGAGTTCGTAAGGTTTTAAATCGGGCTTCGCAATGCCGAAATAGGCCGTCCAATGGCTTGGATAAATCATGGATGAGATGACATCAACATGGTCTGAGATCTTGGTGAAGTTTTGTCCGATTCCTGGTGCTTCAGGCAATGTCGCTGTATATCCAAAGATATCAACGGACGTTTTAACGCCATACGGCTTCAATTTTTCTCTTGCGTATTCAACAAAATCCGTTACAGCTGTTACGCGTTTTTGAACATTATCTTGTTTTGAATCTGTATAATCCCCGTTGCTGTATTTTAGCGTGGCATCTTTATTTTCAAACCCTTCAGGGAAACGGACGTAATCAAATTGAATTTCCTGAAAACCGAGCTTTGCAGCTTCAATAGCAATCTGAACATTGTAATCCCATACGTCTTTTACAAATGGGTTTACAAATGATTCTCCGCGCCCGTTCTTCCAGACGCTGTTTCCGTCTTTATATGACCATTCCGGTTTTTTATTTGCAAGAACCGAATCCTTAAAAACAACAACTCTCGCAATCGGATAGATTTTCTTTTTCTCAAGCTCTTTCAGCATGGCCCGCGGATCTTTTATGTATTGTTGACTAATATCGTAATAAGGAGAAGCGGGGTCAGGGCGATAAGTCAAATTCCCGTAATCATCTTTCACATCGATGACCATTGCGTTTAAATCCGTTGTATCCATCAGCTTTGTCAGCTGTTCAAACTTGCTTCCTCCTGCAGAATGGCCTGTTACATAGATTCCTCTGATTGCGTCTGGATACTCAAACTTCAATCCTGAATCAAATACAAAACGGGGCATCGAATCCGGCAATTCTTTCTTTTGATACACAAGTTCTTTACTGTCGTGTGCAGCGGCAACTAAGCCTGTGTCTGCCTGCGCCTGATAGCCTGCTCCAGCTGCGGCAATAGAGCCTGCTATCAGGCATGCAGGTACAATCTTTTGAAAAAAAGCCACGTTTAACACCCTCCATTTGTTGATCTCTCCTCATTATAAATGAAAAATCAGGATGTTCATACATGTATTGGGACTTATTTTGACAATTTTCTACAGCTTTCCGCTTTCATTCCTCATTCTTTTTACACATAAAAAAAGTGATCTCAGTCAATGAGATCACTTTGCATTACTTCGCATATAAAGTTTTGTACTGCCTGTATTCAGCTTCTGAACACATAACGAAATGGCCTGGTTTTACTTCACGGAACTGCGGCTCATCTCCTTCTGTATACTGATGCTGGGCCGGGTCGTATTTCTTTCTGACACGAGTGCGCTCATAATCAGGATCTGGAAGAGGAATAGCAGAAAGCAATGCTTGTGTATAAGGATGAATCGGATTGTTGTATAGCTCTTCTGCATCTGCAAGTTCAACCAGCTTGCCGAAATACATAACACCGATGCGGTCGCTGATGTATTTTACCATTGAAAGGTCATGGGCAATAAATAGATACGTAAGGCCTTTTTCTTTTTGAAGTTTCTTCATTAAGTTTACTACCTGTGCCTGAATCGACACATCAAGTGCAGAGATTGGCTCATCTGCAATAATGAAGTCAGGATCTACTGCAAGTGCACGCGCGATTCCGATACGCTGGCGCTGTCCGCCGCTGAATTCATGCGGAAAACGGTTAGCATGCTCCCGGTTCAGACCTACTGTTTCAAGAAGCTCGTACACTCTTTCCATCCGCTCTTTATCTGATTTTGCCAAACCATGAATATCAATGCCTTCGGCAATAACGTCCGATACTTTCATGCGCGGGTTTAAGGAAGCGTATGGATCCTGGAAAATCATCTGCATTTTACGGTTAAAGATTTTCAGCTCGCTTTTTGATTTCTTGCCGTGAACGTTTACGCCATTAAATTTCACTTCACCGTCTGTAGCATCATATAAACGGATAATTGAACGGCCGGTTGTAGACTTTCCGCAGCCTGACTCCCCAACAAGTCCAAGGGTTTCACCTTTATAGATATCAAATGAAATATTATCAACTGCTTTTACTTCATTTGCTTTTCCTACATTAAAATGCTGTTTTAAATTTTTGACCTCAAGAAGTTTTTCTCTTTCCATCACTTACTTTCCCTCCTTCATTTCAGGGAACTTGCGCTGACGAAGCTTTACCGCTGCAGGCGGTTCAACTTTTGGTGCATCAGGATGAAGCAGCCATGTAGCAGCGTAATGTGTATCCGAAACTTTGAACATTGGCGGCTGCTGTTCTAAATCAATTTGCATGGCATATTCGTTACGCGGTGCAAAAGCATCGCCTTTTGGAGGATGCAATAAATTTGGAGGCGTTCCAGGTATTGCATACAGCTCCTGATCTTGCGAATCAAGGCTAGGCATTGAACTGATAAGGCCCCAAGTATACGGATGCTGCGGATTGTAGAAAATCTCATCTACCGTTCCAATTTCAATGATTTTTCCTCCGTACATAACCGCTACACGATCAGCAACATTTGCTACTACTCCAAGATCATGTGTAATGAAAATGATCGACGTGTCAATTTTCTTTTGCAGATCCTTCATCAGTTCAAGAATCTGAGCTTGAATCGTAACATCAAGAGCGGTAGTAGGCTCGTCCGCAATTAATACTTTCGGATTGCAAGCAAGCGCGATGGCAATAACAACCCTCTGTCTCATACCGCCGGAGAACTGATGAGGGTATTGCTTGAAGCGCAGCTCAGGTTTTGGAATTCCAACAAGACGCAATAGGTCAATCGCTCTTTCCTTTGCCTGTGCTTTGCTCATATTCTGATGCTTTACGATCGGCTCCATGATTTGCTTTCCAACAATCATTGTCGGATTCAATGAAGTCATTGGATCCTGAAAAATCATAGAGATATCTTTACCGCGGATTTTCTGCATTTGTTTATCAGACAGTTCCGCCAAGTTCTTTCCATTAAAGAGAATTTCACCTTGTTTGATTTCAGAGTTGCTCTCAGGCAATAATCTCATGATGGATTTTGTTGTAACAGATTTACCGGAGCCTGATTCTCCTACAATCGCCAGTGTTTCCCCTTTTTTTAAGTCAAAGTCCACACCGCGAATGGCTTGTACTTCTCCTGCAAACGTGTGGAACGAAATATGCAAATCTTTTACTTCTAATATTTTTTCCATCTTAGGTCACCTGCCTTTTTCTAGTCTCTCATCTTAGGATCCAGCGCATCGCGCAGTCCGTCTGCAATCATGTTAAATGCAATCATAATGACACTGATTACGATCGCCGGGTAAATCATTTGATAAGGGAATGCTCTCATTGATTTAAACCCTTCATCAATTAACGTTCCTAGAGAGGCAAGAGGATCCTGTAATCCAAGTCCGATGAAGCTTAAGAACGCCTCGAAGAAAATAGCATTCGGGATGGTAAACATTGTATTAATGATAATAACCCCAACTAAGTTAGGAATCATATGCTTAAAGATAATTTTTGCATGACTTGCACCAAGTGTTCTCGATGCCAAAACAAATTCCTGATTCTTCATTTTAAGTACCTGTGCGCGAACAACCCTTGCCATTCCAACCCATCCAGTGATTGTTAACGCAACTGTAATTGAAATAATACCAGGCTTTAATATCAGAATCATTAAGATAACGACAACTAAGTTTGGTATACCCATCAGCACTTCAATGATACGCTGCATGACATTGTCAAGGCGTCCGCCGAAATATCCGGAAATTGCACCGTAAGCAACACCGATCACCATGTCGATGAATGCTGCTAAAAATGCGATGTATAGTGAGATTTGTGTCCCTTTCCAGATGCGGGTAAACTGATCACGGCCCAGGTTATCTGTTCCAAGCCAGTAGTATTCTTTAATTTGTTTTTGCTCATAAACCTTTACTTCTTCTCCATTATTAAGAGTTCTTGTTCCATCAAAAGGAAGCCATTCGATGTTTTCAAGTCCTTGAATACGCGGAGGCAAGTTTGCATGTGTTGCTTTTTGGCGGGCTGAATCGTATCCGCTGACAGCAGGACCGATAAAAGCTAATAGTGCTAGCAGAACAATAACAACCATGCTGAACACGGCAGCTTTATTTTTCTTAACCCGCAGCCAAGCATCCTGCCAATAATTCAGACTCGGCTTATTGATTTCCTCACTTTTTGCAGAATCTAACTTAGCGGGTTGGAATAATTCTTTGCTGATTTCTTTTTGTGCCATTATTTTTTACCTCCCGCTAAACGAATTCGTGGGTCGATGATGCCGTATAAAATGTCGACAACAAGAATAATTAAAACAAATAGGAAAGCAAATAAAAGGGTTGTACCCATGATGACAGGGTAGTCGTTTACTGTAATTGATTTAACGAACTGCTCTCCAATTCCAGGTACGGAGAAAATTTTCTCAATAACAAGGGATCCGGTCATAAGTCCAACAGCAAGCGGTCCTAAAACCGTTACAACTGGAATTAAAGCATTACGCAGTGCATGTTTAAAGGCGATTTCAAAGTAGCTTGCGCCTTTGGCTTTTGCTAGTGTAATGTAATCTGAATTTAAAACATCAATCATTTCTGTTCTCATAAAACGTGCAGCAATCGCAATTGGGAACATAGCAAGAGCTATTGTAGGCAAAATGCTGTATTCTGGTCCGCGCCAGAAGGCAACCGGAAGCCATCCGAGCTTTACACCGATGTAATATTGCATTAATCCGGCAAAAACAAACGATGGAATGGATTTACCGATAACAGCAAAGAATGTTGCACCGTAATCCACCCATGTATTCTGACGCAGTGCTCCGAGAATACCAAGAAATATTCCTAATATCGTTCCTACAAACATTGCCTGAAATCCGAGGATGGCAGATGGGGCTATACGAGCAGCAAGAGCTCAGTTACCGGAGTGTTGTTAAATTGGAAAGATACTCCCAAGTCACCTTTAGCAAGGTTTGTCATATAGGTAAAGTACTGAACAGGTACAGGCTCATCTAATCCATATTTTTCTTTCATGATCTCTACCTGTGCATCTGACAGCTTGTTGTTTTTAAATGGAGTACCGGGGATCACTTTCATAAGGAAAAATGTAAATGAAGCAATTAATATAAGTGTGATAAGCATGTAAATCATACGTTGGCCTAAATATTTAACCATGTGTGCACCTCCTAGAACTATATGAAAAATTCAGAATCATCTACATATTTCGACAATTCTTTAGCAGGTAAAAAGAGAGTATATAGCATATACTCTCTTTTTATTCTTTTTGATTATAATCATTCGACTTGCATTCGTAAATAAGTATTACTCAGCGTCAGTGATTTTAATCCACTTGTAGCTGTATTCAGGACCAACAAGGTGATATGTGAATCCTTCAACTTTTTTGTTGATTAATAGGTTAGATGCACGTTGGTAAATTGGTGCGATACCAGCATCTTCTTCTAATACAACTTTCTCAGCTTCTTGCAGAGCTTCGAAACGTTTAGCAGGATCGTTAGCTAAAGTTGTTTGAGCGTCTTTTAATAACTTGTCATACTTTTCATTTGAGTATGCCATTTTATTGTTTCCGCCATCTGTAATCCATAGATCAGAGAAAGAAATCGGATCTAGGTAGTCAGGACCCCAGCCAGCAGCCTGGATGTCATAATCCATTGTTTTGTCGCGATCTAAACGAACGCTGAAAGGAACACTTTGTACATCGATTGTTAAACCTTCAAGATTGTTTTGAAGCTGATCTTTCATGTAAGAATCGATTGTTTTTGACGTCTCAGTGTCTCCGCCAAGGTATACTAATTTCACTTCTTTTTGGCCGATTTCTTCTAAGCCTTTAGCCCAAAGCTTTTTAGCTTCTTCTACGTTGTAAGTTAATAGATCTCCATTAGCTTCGCGGAAGTCTTCGCCAGTTTCTGGGTTTGTAACGAATTCTTTAGGTACAGCATAGTTAGCAGGAATAGATCCATTGTTTAAGATTTCGTTTGTTAAATCTTCTTTATTAAATGCCATCGCGATTGCTTTACGGATGTTTACGTTAGCAAGAGCTTCGTTCTTCTGGTTTAATTTAAGCCAGAAAATTGTAGGCTCTAACCATCTTAACAAACGGTCATCACCTTCATATTGAGCGATAACAGCCGGCGTTGAAAGTTTAGGAGTAACATCTGCTTCTCCAGCTTCAAATGCATTTGCTGCAGCTTGAGGATCTTTTGAAACGTTGAATGTAATTTTATCAAGGCTTACATTTTTTGCATCCCAGTATTCCGCATTTTTCTCTAAAGTCCACTCAGTATCAGCTGGTCCTTCCCATCCTTGGATCGTGAAAGGTCCGTTGAACACTAAATTTTCTGATTTTTTACCGAAGTTTGCAGCTTGTTCTTCAACAAACTTTTGGTTTTGAGGATAGAAAGTCGGGAAAGCCATTAATGATTTAAAGAAAGCAATTGGTTTATCAAGTGTAACAACCAATGTTTTTTCATCTTTAGCTTTAACACCTAATTCTTCTGGTTTCACTTCACCATTGAAAAGTGCTTCAGCATTTTTGATTTTACCCATCATCATGTATGGACCATATTCAGACCCTGTATCAGGGTTAAGAGCGCGCTGCCAAGCAAAAACGAAGTCGTTAGCAGTAACAGGCTCGCCGTTAGACCATTTTGCATCTTCTTTTAATTTGATCGTATATTCTGTGCCGTCTTCATTAGCTTCAGGCTCGCCTTCAGCCATAGCTGGCACTGGCTCTTGGTTTTCATCAATACGGTATAAACCTTCATTCGTATTGTTTAATTGAGTTAAGCTGATTGTATCAGTTGCTAATACAGAGTCCATTGAAGGAATCTCAGATGATTCTAAAACTTTAAGCTCCTGTGCCACATTTGTTTCTTCTTTAGAGTCTTTCTCTTTGTCTCCTCCGTCAGAAGAACTTGAATTGCCTCCGCCGTAACAAGCCGTTAAGAAAACGCTTAATACAAGCGAAAGAACTAAAAGCAATGAAAATTTTGACTTTTTCATTAATAACCCTCCCTTTTATTTTTAAAAAATTCTTACAAACACTATTATACAAGCTTTCGAATTTTTGTACATTCATTTTTTTAATAAAATTTACACAAATGCAATAAAATTAAGACTATTTTTAACGAAAAATAGTTCTTTATACCTACAAATTATGCTGTATTCTGTCCTGATATTTCAGTTAATTTACACAGGAAATACCAAATGCTTAGTCTTTGTAAAGAATTTAAATAGTGTGTAAAATATAAAATGTATACAATATACAACAATAGTTAATAAACTATTTTGCGGGCATAATGAAAAGATTCTGACTAGTTTTACTTTTCGTGCTATAATATCTTTCGTATATTTCGATACAAAATTACTATTTGAACGGATTACTTTTTAGTATAATTAGTTAAAAAAAGAGGGTATTTATGAAACGAAAATTATTTTTATCAACGTTTTCCGTGTCGTTTGTTCTAGTCTTTATGCTCTCCCTTCTATTCTATGGAGAGATCACGCTTCTTCACTATATCAATATTTCTTTTTACATATCTGGAATTCTGCTCTTCATTTCGCTGTTCCTGCTTGTAGCGGAAGGTGGATTTTTTGATGGAATTACACAAGGATTTAGAAGAACCTTTCAATCAAAAGGCAGAGATTTAGAAAAGGAAGAAGTCGAGGAAATGAGGCTGTTTTCTGAGCTGCTGAGCATTGAATACATGCCATTTTTATTAGCAGGCCTGCTCCTTGCCGCCACTATGCTTGCCGGGTTAATGCTCTATTACCTGTAAAGCAGTTGATTATCTGCTCATAAGCTTTTATAATGAAAAAAAATACTTATTTAAGAAGCGATGATAAAGAGTAGTACATAGTGACTTCATTTTTAGAGAGCCTGCTGCTGCTGGAATGCAGGCAATGAAAGCTATGGAATGGACTTTTGAGCAGCTGGCCGAACAATAGTAGGATCAGCCGTTTCGTCTTGCGTTAAAAGACGTTAAGTGATTTCTTTTAGAAATAATTAGGGTGGCACCGCGGTCCATTCGTCCCTGTTCAGCAGGACACGAATGGGCTTTTTTGTATGTAAAACAATACAGGAGTGATAAAATGAAAACTATTTTTTCGGGCATACAGCCCACAGGATCTGTTACACTCGGTAATTATATCGGGGCAATGAAACAATTTGTAGATCTTCAGCATGATTACGATTGCTACTTTTGCATCGTTGATCAGCACGCAATCACCGTCCCGCAGGATCGTCTTCAGCTGCGCAAAAGTATTCGCAGTCTTGCAGCCCTTTACCTTGCGATCGGCATCGATCCTGAAAAAGCAACATTATTTGTTCAGTCTGAAGTTCCTGCGCATGCCCAGGCAGGATGGATGCTTCAATGTGTCGCCTATATCGGAGAGCTTGAAAGAATGACGCAATTTAAGGATAAATCTACTGGAAAAGAAGCTGTTTCTGCGGGGTTATTAACCTATCCGCCACTAATGGCAGCCGACATTCTACTATATAAAACAGACATCGTTCCTGTCGGTGAAGATCAAAAGCAGCATTTAGAGCTGACACGTGATCTGGCAGAGCGCTTTAACAAAAAGTATAACGACATCTTTACAATCCCTGAGGTCCGCATTCCAAAAGTCGGCGCAAGAGTCATGTCACTTGCAGATCCTCTTAAAAAGATGAGCAAATCAGATCCAAATTTAAAATCGTTTATTACTCTATTAGACGAACCGAAGACGATCGAAAAGAAAATCAAGAGCGCAGTAACGGATTCAGAAGGAATCGTAAAATTTGATAAAGAAAACAAACCAGGTGTCTCTAATCTGCTCTCTATCTACTCCATCCTGTCTGGTGAGTCCATTGATGATTTAGAGAAAAAATATGAAGGCAAAGGATACGGTGATTTTAAAAACGATACCGCGGCTTCCGTGATTGAAGTGCTGAAGCCAATTCAAGATAAGTACCATGCTTTACTCGAGTCAGAAGAATTGGATCATATTTTAGACCGCGGTGCAGAAAGAGCAAATGCTGCGGCGAACAAAATGATTAAAAAAATGGAAAACGCCATGGGTCTTGGCAGAAAAAGAAGATAATGAATCATATAAAAAGAGAGCATCGCATCCGATGCTCTCTTTATATTTGCTGTTCAAACTCCATTCCCTTTTGACTCATTAAATATTGAAGGGCCGTTCTGAATGTCAAAAACGACTGAATTTCATTAAAGTTTGTCAGACCGGAAGTGACAAGGAGCTGGGTTAAAGCAGGTCCAAAGCCTACATATAGAATCTGAATGCCCATCAGCCTGATTGCTGACGTCATATTATGAATATAAGAACCAAACAAATCGAGTTCCCATATTTCTTTTTCTGAGATCGCTGAAAAATCAACAATAACAGTAGAAATTTCATCTGTATGAGAAACTTCTAAAATTTTAGAGATAATTTGATCAAATCTTTCAGACGAAAGTCTTCCGGTAATCGGCACAAGAATGGTATCAGGAATAATGGACGGGATAATCGGAACAGAAATTTCCTTAATAATCTCAGCACTTGCTGCTAATTGCTTTTTAAGTTCAAGAATTTCCGCCTGTAATTCTTCAATTTGTTCTTTTTCGCTGCTCATATGAACCCTCGCTAATCGTTTATAATTGCATACCGCTCTATTTTACCATTCATTTTCAATTCATACCGTTTTTTCACCATAAAAAAGAAACCATATTCTGTGAATTGGTTTCTTTTATTTGAGCTTGTCCTAGTTCACTTTTGATTCATGTTCCATTTCCCACAGCTTCTCAAAGAAAGGCTGTCCTTTTATCAGATGTTCACATAGCGTCATATGCTTAGGACTCCAGCCATTTATCGTTTCATCGTAAAGCTTTCTCCATACATCTTCAAAGCTCATATCCTGAATCAATTCATACATCGTTGGATTCCATTCGGTGTACCAATACTTAACCTCAGCCGCATTTTTTGTTGACTGCAGCTGATCAAGGGCCATGAAAAGCAGCTGCTTTAATTGCCGTTCTTTTCTAGTCAAACCGCTCATATGTGACGGACTTGGCGACAGGATGTGAAATTCCTTTTCCATGGATTCTGTTTCAAACAAATACTCTTCTGCTTCCACATCTTTAATCATTTCATAAACCAGCTGTTCCTGGCGCGGAATTAACCGGCTTTTGCGGACTGGAATGCTGTAGCCGATCGTATCGACTGCCAGTATCCCCTGCCCGTCTGTGACGACGAAACAGTAATCAAGCTGAATTCGCTCGTGATTTTTGCGAATGTATGCTTTTTGGAAGGCATCTTTTAACAGTCCCTGCGGCAGCTCCGACAAATCATTCTCAATATAATGGTATAAGACCGAGTTAACTTTAAATAGCGGAACCTGGTCCAGAAGCTCAACACTGTCATCTTTTCTCCATTCATGAAAATGACACACATTGTACCCGTTTTCTTCTCCTTCAAACCAGTTCACCCATACATCATGAAGAAACAACATTTATTACCCCTCACTTCCGATGCTTTTGTCTTTCAGTATAGGCAGGGAGAAGAAAATATATTCCAATTCGTTCATTTTATGGATGTTTTCTTTCGACAATTTTTGAACACGTTCTGTTAGGCATTGTTTATACGTATTTGAAGTTTTGAGATTAATCAGTAAGAATTGTCATTCTATCGGCGGGAATTTGTGTTTTATCAATGTAAAATGCCATTCTATCGGCGGAATTTTAATTTTATCAGTATAAATCCGCAATCTATCATTATCATTCTAACTCACCCGCCCATAAAAAATAGCCAAGAATAAATTCTTGACTACGATGTCTTATTCATTCACTTTTGGATCGAGTGCGTCGCGCAGCCCGTCTCCAACAAAGTTAAAGGCAAGAACAGTAAAGAGAATCAATAAGCCTGGGAACAGCGGGTACCATGGTGCAGTCAGCAGGATGGTAAAGTTCTGTGCATCCTGAAGCATGTTGCCCCAGCTTGCTACAGGAGGCTGAATGCCAAGACCCAAATAACTTAAAGTTGATTCTGCAAGGATGACTCCGCCTACAGATAATGTTGCGGAAACAATGATCGGTCCAATCGCATTCGGAAGAATATGCGAGAAAATAATCTTAAAGCTTTTCGTTCCGATCGTTTTAGAAGCTAACACAAACTCCCGTGTACGAAGAGACAAAAACTCTCCGCGCACAAGACGTGCTGTTGTTGTCCATCCAAGGACAGCAAAGATAATAATAAGCTTGTCTACACCTGGTTTGAAGATAGTTACAAGAGTGATCAGCAAGAAAATTTGCGGAATTGATAAGACAATATCAACAAAGCGCATTAAAATTGCATCAATGATTCCGCCAAAGTAGCCTGCGATTGCTCCAATGATCGTTCCGATTGTAATTGATCCAAGAACAGATGCAAATCCAACCAGAAGAGAGACTTGAGCGCCATACAATAAACGGGTAAGCAGATCCCGACCGAAACGGTCTGTTCCGAGAATATTCTCACCGCCCGGCGGCACCAATTTTTTCATTAAATCCTGGCTCTCAGGAGAATATGGTGCAATGACAGGTGCGAAAATAGCAGCCGTAATGACCAGGAAAAGAAAAATTGCTCCAATGACGGCCAGCTTATTTTTATAAAATTTCCTGAAAAATATTTTCGTTAACGTATCAGGGTTCGCTTTTAAATTCCCATGAACTGCCAGCTGATTAGAAGTTTCCGGTGATAGGTTTGTTTGTGCCATTTTGCTCCCCCTTCCTAATACTCAATTCTCGGATCAAAAATTGCATAAAGAATGTCTGCAATTAAGTTTCCGATAACTACAAATACAGCAGAGATTACGGTTAAAGCCATAATGACAGGATAATCGCGCTGGAATGCTGAATCGATGAACAACAGTCCGATGCCAGGCCATGAGAAAATTTTCTCAACGACAACAGCTCCGCCAATGAATGAAGGAATCATTAATCCGAAAATCGTAATGATCGGGATTAACCCGTTGCGGACACCATGTTTGATAATTACTTTTGATTCACGGAATCCTTTTGCACGCGCTGTTCTCATGTAATCCTGTTTAAGAACGTCAAACATACTTGACCTTGAATACCTGGTCAGCCCGGCCATATCGGCTGAGGCCAGCACAAATGCAGGCAGCATGAGATGGTGAATCCTGTCCCATATGCTGAATTCGGCATTCAAGGTGGAGGTCCCTCCTGTCGGGAACCAATTAAGCTGAACGGAAAATACCATTATTAAAATTAAACCGAGCCAGAAGTTAGGCGTGGCAAGCCCTAAAAAGGAAGTGACAGAAACGGTATAGTCAACTTTTGTGTATGGTCTTGCAGCTGAAATGATTCCAAACGGAATGGCGACCGCCAATGCAAGGACTGTAGATACGACCATTAAAAGAAGTGTGTTTGGCAAACGGTTCATAATCATTTCACTTACAGGTACACCTTTACGAATTAATGATGTTCCAAAATCACCCTGAACCATGCTTCCTAGCCATTTTAAATACTGGATATGTACAGGATCATTTAATCCGTATTTCTCCATAAACTTCGCTTTATCAGCAGGACTTATTGATGGATCCATTAATAATGTTGTAGGATCTCCAGGAGCTAAGCGTATGATCGCAAAAGAGATAATGGTGATGCCTAATAATAAGGGAATAGCCATTAACGTACGGCGGATGATATAAGTAAGCACAGCTAGTTCTCCCCTTTCCTTCTCATTTTTCTATAAATAAAAACATGTCCAGAATTCTCAGCAGACTCGTTCAATTTTCAAATTCATAAAAATGAGGGAAGGGAGTATTCCCTTCCCTCTGCAAGTTTCCCTGAAGTGTTGCAGCAATCAATGAATGATTACTGTTTTAACCACCATTTGTGGATGTTGTAGAATTCGCTCTTAGCGTTGAACTCATAGCCTTGTAAGTTCTCAGGCATTACGCGGTGAACGTTAGGGTAGTACAAGAATGTGTATGGCTGGTCTTCAGTAATAATTTTGTAGATGTCAGCGTGTTTTGCAGCATACTCATCTTGATCAAGAATTTGTTTCGCTTCTTCCATTAACTTATCTGCTTCTTCGTTTTTATAATCAATCATGTTTAAGCCTTCAGCAATTTGGCTTGAGTGGAAAATGTCATATTGATCAGGGAATGTAGACAAGCTCCATCCTAAGATCATTGCATCAAAATCCCAGTTTGGTGCAGAAACTTGCTCGATGAAAGCAGAGAATTCAATGATCTCAGGCTTTACTTCGATGCCGATTTCTTTTAATTGCTGCTGAACAACTACAGCGATGTCCTCACGGATTTTGTTGCCTTGGTTCGTTTTTAAAGAGAATGAGAATTTTTTGCCGTCTTTGTCTAAGATTTTGTCGCCGTCAGTATCTTCCCAGCCAGCTTCTTTTAATAGAGATTTAGCTTTTTCTGCGTCATAAGAGAACTTTGTAACATCGTCGCTGTAAGCGAAAGAAAGCGGGCTTTCAGGTACGTGTGCAACTTCTCCGTCGCCGTTCATTACAGAAGAAACCATTGATTCTCTGTCAAGTGCCATTGTTAAAGCTTGACGCACTTTCACGTCTTTAAATAGGTCGTTCTTTTGGTTCCAGCCGATGTAAGTGTAAGAAAGACCAAGGCCAGACTCCACTTTCACGCCGCTGAATGTGCTTTTTACAGTTTCAATGTCAGTTCCTGGAACTTCAGTGAAATCAACATCGCCAGCTTGAAGCTGTGCCAATAATGCATCCTGGTCAGGAACGATTTTGTAAGTGATTGAATCTAAGTATGGCTCGCCCAAGAAATAATCAGGGTTTTTCTCTACTTTTACATACTCTCCATCTTTCCACTCAACAAATTTGAAAGGACCAGAACCGATTGGAGATTTTGTATTGAATTCGTTTTCGCCAAGCTCACCAACTGGAACTTTTCCAAGGATGTGCTCAGGAAGGATTCCGTAGCTAAGAGCTACAGGATAGAAAGAAGCATCTTTCTTAGAAAGCTTGAATTCTACTTCATAGTCGCCTTTTTTCGTTACTGACTCTAAAGATTCAAAAGAAGAACCGCGCTCACCTACATAGTCAGGGCTCTTAGGGATGCCGTATGTAAATACTACGTCATCAGCATTTAATTCTTCACCATCGTGGAATTTAACGCCTTCTTTAATTTTAACTGTGTACGTTAATCCGTCTTCAGACGTTTGGATATCTTCTGCCAAGTGTAATGTCGGGTTGAACTCTGTGTCAGAGCTTACAAGACCGTCAAAGATGAAACCTTCGATATCAGAGCTTGAAGCATCTGTTGAATACATTGGGTTAAACAATGTTGGTCCGCCAATCGTTCCAACAACTAAATCTCCGCCCATTTGCGGTTCGCCTGCATCTTCAGCCGGTTTATCTTCTTTACCGCCAGAACCTGAAGCAGGTGTTTTTTCGCCTGCACCGCTGTTACAAGCAGCTAAGAACAAAGAGAAAACTAACAATAAGCTAAGTAATGTTAATAAACTTTTACGTTGTTTCACTTCGTATTTCCCCCTTAAAAATTTGAATTTTTAGTTTTCTTAACATGCATATTATTGTTGGTCCATCTCCTCCCTTCAAGGTCTTGATTATATGCTGATCCTGCCATCAGTATAGATGGCAGGCAACAAAATGATTTTTCTTTACTTCTTTAAATTGAGGCACAGCTTCGCGGCAGACGCTTGTCGCAGCAGGGCATCTAGTGTGGAAAACACAGCCCTGAGGCGGATTGGCCGGACTTGGCAGCTCTCCTTTTAATACAATGCGCTCTCTTCTTGCCTGACCTGCTTTTCTTGGAACAGGCACAGCGGATAAAAGAGCTTGAGTATAAGGATGAAGCGGCTCTGCGTAGAGACTGTGCTTATCAGCAAGCTCCATCATTTTTCCAAGGTACATAACGCCCACGCGGTCGCTTATATGACGGACTACACTTAAATCATGCGAGATGAACATATAAGTTAAGTTAAACTCGTCCTGAAGATCTTCAAGCAGGTTAATGATTTGAGCCTGAATCGAAACATCAAGCGCAGAAACCGCTTCATCAGCAATAACCATTTGCGGATTCAGCGCGATGGCTCTGGCTATTCCAATTCTCTGCCGCTGTCCTCCGGAAAACTCATGCGGATAGCGGTTAATGAAGGAGGCGTTTAACCCTACTTTTTCAAGGAGCTCTTCTACTCGTTCTGTTCGCTCTCTTCCTCTATATAAACTATGTGTATCCATTGGTTCTTTAATAATGGAACCGAGTGTTTTCCGGGGATTCAGCGATGCAAATGGATCCTGAAATACCATCTGAATATTTTTCCGGACGGTTTTGCGGAGTTCACTTTCGGGTAAATGTGAAATATCCTGCCCGTCAAAAATAATCTTGCCTCCGGTCGGTTCATATAAGCGGATAATGGTTCGTCCTGCTGTAGACTTTCCGCAGCCTGATTCTCCTACTATACCGATGGTTTCACCTTTTTTTACGGTTAAATTAATGCCGTCTACTGCTTTTACATGTCCTGCAGTCCGCTGCAGAATACCTGATTTGATTGGAAAGTGCTTCTGGACATCTATCAGCTGAAGGATTGTATCGTCCTGTTTCAGCAGCGGTGATTTTACTTCTGCGTCTACTACTTTCATTGAACAGCGGCCTCCTCATCATCGTATAAAAAGCAGCGGACAGAGCGATGAGCTGATTTTTCCGTGAGCGCGGGAAGTGAACTGAAACATTTATCAAATGCTTTCGGACATCTCGGTGCAAACCTGCAGCCTGCCGGGAGATTATCGGGAGTCGGAACGTTCCCGGGAATTGAATTAAGCTTCTCTATATCTCCATCGATTGAAGGAATAGACTCCATTAATCCTTGTGTATATGGATGAAGCGGCTCATTGAACAAGTCATCCACAGAAGCTTCTTCTACCACCTGACCGCAGTACATAACAACAACCCGCTCTGCAATTTCAGATACAACACCAAGATCATGAGTTATTAATAGAATGCTAGTGTCAAATTTTTGACTGACATCCTTCATCAAATCTAGAATTTGCGCCTGAATCGTTACATCCAGTGCTGTTGTAGGCTCATCTGCTATCAGCAGTTTCGGATTGCAGCTCATGGCAATGGCAATCATGACACGCTGGCGCATACCGCCTGATAATCTATGGGGATAATCATTGATGATTTCATCAGCACGGGAGAAACCTACTAATCTAAGTAACTCAATTGCTTTTTTAACAGCTTGATTTTTTGGAAGCTTTTGATGATACATCAGCACTTCTGTAATCTGGTCTCCGATTGTAAGCACCGGATTTAAAGATGTCATCGGCTCCTGAAAGATCATCGATATGTCGTTTCCGCGGACTTTACACAAATCTTTTTCAGGTAACTTCACCAAATCTTTGCCGTTTAATAAGATCTCTCCATCAACAATTTTGCCGCCCGGGCTAGGAACAAGTCCCATAATCGATAAAGAAGTGATACTTTTACCTGAACCAGATTCTCCTACTAGTGCAACCGTCTCGCCTTTATGTATCTTTAAGTCAACACCGTCCACAGCCGGAACAGCCTGCTTCTTTTTGTAGAAATAGGTTTTTAGATTTTTAACTTCCAACAGTACTGACAATACCCTTCACCGCCCTATGATGTAAAAGATAAACCGCTTGATATACTCAATTTTATAAATCATCTTAACTTTCTCTATAAATAGAATAGTCAGAAAATATATATTTGTATAGTATTACAAAAGTTTTACAAAATCAAGCTAATTTTTAAAATAATGTAACTTTATATTAAAAATACAATCATTATTAGGAAAAAATACCAATAAAAAAACCCTTAATTGGGTTTTATCGATGACTTTTTCACTATTTCTTCTGAAGAAACGGAGAATAATTCTTTTATATTCGCTTTTGTCATCTCCATGTAACATTTCACTATGTGATAACCCGCTGCATAGCCAAGCATTTTGGGATAAAAGCCGGTTCCAAACATCAGTTGAGAGAACTTGCGCGAGTCTCTTTTTATATTCTGATTAGGCTCAATGATTGTCTGATAGAATTGAGTCAGCTGCTCTTTTGAATAATATTTTGTCCATGAACCCGTAAATTCCGCACCCATTCGCTCACGTACGGCATTCTCGGCGAGTCCTTCGAGAATCACAGCGTCAATCAGCGTGTAGTCTTTTTCTTTTTTAGGATCTTTTGCAAGTCTGCAAACATGATGATACTCATGTGTAAGAATAGTCTGAATCTCTTTTTTGCTGTTATTCGATAAAAACAAGAAAAGTTTATCGTGGAAAGCAAGGCCTGATTTCCCTCCATATTCATTTCTCATTTTCCGATTCCCTGCATCTGCAGGCAAAATGAAAATCGGCACGTCCGGTCCGCCCCACTCTTTTTTCAATGCAGCTTCATCCGTTTTTACAAATTCCCAAACACTGTTCTTCTTTAAATCCTTATAAAGGCTCTCACCAGTCTGCTCTCCTTTGAACATCCCAAATGAATGAAGATATTTGCTGATTTCCTCAGGATTGCTTTTATGAAAGTAAGGTTTCAGACGCTCGCAAATTTTTATATGATCTGCAGAGTGTTCAAGCCACTCATTTGTTTTGATGACAGTCATGGAATCTCCACTCCCTCCTGCCGTATCTTATGAAGGTGTGTTTGAGGAAGTGAAAAGATCCATCAACTAAGAAAAGCGCAAGCACCAGTTTAGCACTGGCAGAGGAGCTGGGGCGCTAGCGCTAGACATTAATGCGCAAAGTTTTTATACATTCTAAAACTAAAAAAAAAGCCAGCTAAGCTGACTTTTCGTTTTACTGCTCGTATTTTTTAAAGATAATCGTTGCGTTGTGTCCGCCAAATCCGAGTGAATTGCTGAGTGCCACATTCACTTCGGCTTTTCTCGCTTCATTCGGCACATAGTCCAAATCGCACTCCGGATCTTTTTCGCTGTAGTTAATCGTTGGAGGGATGATGCCTTCTTTGATTGCAAGAATCGAAAGAATCGCTTCAACTCCGCCTGCAGCACCGAGCAAATGGCCCGTCATTGATTTCGTAGATGAAACAGCAAGCTTATAAGCATGCTCTCCAAATACTTCCTTGATAGCTAGCGTCTCAAACTTATCGTTGTATGATGTGCTTGTTCCGTGTGCATTCACATAATCTACGTCTTCAGGTGACAGTCCGCCGTTTTCCATCGCCATTCTCATCGCACGAACACCGCCTTCGCCGCCTGGTGCGGGAGCTGTAATGTGATGGGCATCGCCTGTTGCGCCGTACCCCACGATTTCTGCATAAATTTCTGCACCGCGGGCAAGTGCATGCTCAAGTTCTTCAAGAACTAAAATGCCTGCTCCTTCTCCCATAACAAATCCATCGCGATTTGCATCGAATGGTCTGCTTGCTGTAGCAGGATCGGGATTCGTAGACAGTGCCTTGCTTGCACAGAAGCCCGCAAATGCCATCCTTGTAATCGGCGCCTCTGTTCCTCCGGAAATCATGACATCTGCATCTCCCCGCTCAATAACTTTAAAAGCATCCCCAATGGAGTTTGTGCCGGTTGCACATGCTGTCACTGTACAGGAATTAAAACCTTTCGCGCCCAAAGCGATGGAAACCTGGCCTGCTGCCATATCAGGAATCATCATTGGGACGAAAAATGGGCTTACACGTCTTGCGCCCTTTGTAAGAAGTGTTTCAAACTGATTTTCAAACGTTTCCATTCCGCCGATTCCAGAACCGATCCACACACCTGTGCGGGGAGCGATTTCATCTGTAATTTCAAGGTTCGCATCGCGAACTGCCATAAAAGATGCAGCAACCGCATACTGAGTGAAGCGGTCCATTTTTCTTGCTTCCTTCTTATCCATGTATGTCTCGACATCAAAATCTTTTATTTCAGCAGCTACCTTAGCCGGATAATCATTTGAATCAATACGGGTAAGCGGACCGACACCGGACTTTCCATTTACTGCGCTTTCCCATGTTGATGCAACATCATTTCCAATTGGAGTAATTGCTCCCATACCCGTAATGACAACTCGCCTCTTGCTCATATAAAAACACCATACCTTTCACTAGCTGTAATATTTATTATCTGCCCCATCTCATGGCAATGGCTCCCCAGGTTAACCCTCCGCCAAAACCAACCATTACAAGAAGGTCTCCGTCTTTTATCGTTCCTGCTTCCAGTTCTTCTACAAGAGAAATCGGAATCGATGCCGCAGAAGTATTGCCATACTTGTGAACCGTTTTTGACATTTTTTCCACCGGCAGCTCTAAACGTTCTCTGGCGGCTTCCATGATCCGGATGTTGGCCTGATGCGGGATTAAGTAATCAACATCTTCCTTTTTAAGTCCTGCCTTTTCAATCACATTTACGCTTGATTCACCCATTTGTCTGACTGCAAATTTAAAGACTTCGCGGCCATTCATTACAAGCTTTTCGCTCTGATATAGGTGCTTTCCGCCAGAACCGTCCGAACCAAGTTCAAACGCAAGGAATCCTTTTCCAGGTGTTACTGAACTGACAACTGCCGCACCAGCTCCGTCTCCAAAAAGAACAGCTGTATTCCGGTCATCCCAGTCTGTGATTTTTGAAAGTTTTTCTACACCTACAACAAGAACATTTTTATAGGCGCCTGTTTCAATAAATTGCTGCGCTGTAATCAATCCGTACATGAAGCCCGCGCATGCAGCACTTAAATCCATGGCAGCCACTTTCTTTGCACCCAGTTTCTCCTGAAGCATACACGCTACAGATGGGAAAGGCTGATCAGGCGTGACCGTTGCCACCAAAATCATATCTATATCTTCAGCAGTCAGGCCTGCATTCTCAATCGCTTTTTGGGCGGCATAATAGGCCATATCAGAAGTATCTGTTTCATCGTCTGCAAGTCTTCGCTCTTCAATCCCAGTCCGTGTGCGTATCCACTCATCTGACGTATCCATTATTTTCTCCAAATCCGCATTTGTTACAACACGATCTGGATTATACCGTCCGATTCCAATTATCCCTGCACTCATATACGCAGCTCCTTTTATCCTATATTTAGAATCAATTATTATTACCTGGTACTAATTTTATCCTATCTTTTTTAAAATTTCAATCAAAAATCTGTGCAAATGCCCCGTACAAGTTATAAAAGAAAACATACAGTACTAATAAAGAAGGAGAAGCGAGGTGTTTATGTTGAGCGAAAAAAGACAATATGAAGAGTCCGGAGATTTCTTCTCATCCTTCATGTTTGGAGATAAAAGAGAGCGCAGCATAGAGCAGAAGGAAGCAGAAAGAACCCCCGCTCCAGATGAGCAGGAACCTCAGTCAGAGACAGATTTTTTTCAGCTTTTCATGCAGATTGATAATATTATGGACTCTTTAAAAGAATTAAAGCCAGTAGTAAAAGAATTTTCTCCGATTTTGGACTATTTCAAACAAAAGTTAAAATAGGCTGAAGTTCGATGAGATAGAATATTTTATTTATGAGAAATGACCAAGATTTGGAGAATTCCATGGAAGAGAATAATGTACGTGTATGACTCCTTTAATCTGGAAAGTTACGGGAGTTCTCATAAATAAAGGCTCTTTTCGTAAATATTGTTGCTGCCAGACTAAATGTTAATAACACTAAGTGGATAGCAGCGGATAAACTTGCCTCCTGCGGGAAAAAGAGCAAAATGGAAGACTCCACAGGCAAAGCCGAGGAGGCTTCCATGCTCCCCGCGGAAAGCAAGTTCCTGGAGCGGAAAGCTATGCGAAAACAGCCTAAATAAAAAATCCACAGTTTCATGTAAACTGTGGACTTTTCAGGTTTATTTGCCTGCTTCATTTTTTCCTAATTCATAAGCATCATTCATTACTTTTGTAAGCAGCTCCATCATAGGCTGAAGATGATCAGCCGTAATTTCTATGCCTGCTTCATCCAGCTTCGCTTTTGCTTCTGGAAGATATTTCATGGCGATTTGCATAAATTCTAACGTTTTCGGTTCATGGCTCATATGTATTCCCCTTTTATATTTGATTAGGCAGCTTATCTGTCTGCCTGTATGTTTCAATATGTTCCTGTATTTTGTTTTGAAAGGCTTTATCCACACTCGGACTGTATTTGCCGAGTTCAATGACATCGTCCTGAAAATCAAAATACAAATTTCCGCTTTCCAGTTCACCATCTGAATATTTTTCGGCAACAAGCTCATATAAACGGTCTACATGCTGAATGGTGCTTGTGAGAACAGTTGTTTCGCCAAGATCTGACTGATCGGAAACAAACCCAATTGCGTACAGACCATTTTCTTTTACGCGTTCAATGACAGGTACATTATACCCATCGCCTGCAGGATATACAACATCTATGCCTTCTGCGATCATCTCATCTGTATAATTAAGGGCGGTTTTTACATCATCCCAGCTTTGCACATACTGAATATCAACTTCGACATCAGGATTCTGATAGTTCGCACCTTCATAAAAGCCGTCAATTTCTGGCTGCCATTCATATGCTGCCACTATCCCGATTTTATTTGTCTTTGTCATTTCACCGGCAATCATTCCCCCGAAAAAACCCATGGCATTCGAGTCAAAGTTAAGGCTCGTCATATTGTCCCCATCAGCCTCGCCATTAAAAAAAACAAAATGGATATCTTTATATTCTTCATTCAATTCTTCAAAAAACACTTCATATTCACTGCCGTGGCCGAAAATCAGATTGACGCCTTTTCCCGAAAACTCTTTTACTGCTTCTCTGACTACTTCCTGATTATTCATGCCTTCTTTATAAAAAACATCAACACCGTACCGTGATTGTATTTTCAATAATCCTTTGTATCCCTTTGTGCCCCATACTTGATCACTGATTGTATCCGGGACAAGCAAACCCACTTTTTCAAGTTCATTCTGCCTGGGTTGTCCGCATCCTGTCAGAAAAAAAAGGCACATGGCGAATAGAATACTTTTCTTCAGCATTCCAAGCAACTCCTTTTAGCTTGTGCAAGTCATGATTCCTCCTATATTTTAGACTGTAACCAATTCATCGCACAAGGATATATTTCCCAATAACGATTAAAACTTGAATTTTATCTAAAATTATTGGTAAATATACAGGTTTTGCTTGATCCATTCTGTTTGGATCTGTATGCCCTTTTCTAAAGAAATACTGGTTTCAACAGGACAGATGAGTTCCTTCGATACCTTATAAGAAAGATTCCGGTCTGCCTTTTCCGAAAATAGTTGAGCGATTTTGCTCCACTGGCCTTCTTTCATAGACGAGAGATGAACAACAGATTCTTTATAAGGATGTGCCTCTGCAATTTCCAATAGAGTGCTGACTGCATCATCAATAAAGAGAATATCTCTTTTCTCTTCTTTTGCTTCAAAATCAGATTTTTTTCCCGTCAAGTCTGAAATAATACAATGATGAATGAAGCTTGTTTGCGGCTGCCAAGGTCCAAAAAGGCCGGGAAATCTGACAATCTTATACAGCTCTGATTCTCCAAACAGCTCGCGGATTTCTAACTCCTGCTGCAGATGGGCCTTGCCGTTTTCTGTTGAAGGATGGGGAACCGTATCCTTTTCGATCTTCTCTTGAGCTTCACTGAAAACTTCAGCAGATGATATGAGAACAAATGGAATTTTTTGTTTTATAGAAAGATCAGCACAATCACTTAATAAAGTTGAATCATGTCTATTCTCCTTATCAGTTGGATCCTGAATGCAATAAAAAATCACATCATTTTCTTTAGCTTCTGTGATTGAAGAGATTTTTTCAAACAAAGCATTTCTGCCAATCAGCATCATTTTTTCATCGGCAATTTTTTGTTCCTGATCATCTCTATAGGTATTCATATATCCGTCAACCCCGATGCCATCTTCAAGCAGGCGGCTGCATAGAGCAAAACCGACAAATTGGCCAAAGCCTGCGATCAATGCTTTTCTCATCATTCATTTCCTCCTTTTAGGAAGCGTTATAGTATGGTATGCAGCATTTGAGCACAAAAGAATCGTCCCGGGTACCATCAGGACGATTCCGCTTATAAATTTTTTTCGTTTTCTTTAAAGAATTTCACTACGGAATGATTCAGCCTGTATTGGTTGTCTGCCAGATGAAAGGTTAAGTCGATAGGGGAGCCTTCTTTGCTTCTGTAGTCTTCATAGATTTTACTGTGATCCTGATAAGGGTAAGTGATGCTGTTCATTCTTTGCCATATATGAACAGGAATGCTGGTGCGGTCAAAACTTGTTTGAAAATGATGGTCTTTTACTTTCTTTGAATCCATTTCATATGCATGCGCAATTTCTTTTGTCAGCCTTTTATAAAAAAACATGTTTTCTCTTTCTTTTGCAAGGTGGGCTTGAAGGTTCAGGCATGGATTAAACATTGCGACAGAGCGGATTTTTTCATTAGAAAGCTTCATAAATTCTTTGGCAATCAGCGCCCCCATCCCTTCACAAAGAATATGAACCCGCTCATTCAGTATTTCTTTTTTCATGATTATATGATAAATCTTCTGTGCAAGACTCAGTGCTTTCGGACTTCCCCAGTTTGCACCGTAAAGGTTAGAAGTGAAAACGGTATAACCTGCGTCAAGCAAAATTGAAAGCAGCTGGTTTCTGCCATAGTGCTGCTGCCAAAAGCTCGTTTCCCCATCGACGAAATGTGTTTTGTCACCAAAGATAAAGACACCGAATCCATTTGGTTTATAAGGATAATGGATGATGTTCCATTCTGATTCCAGCTGAAATAAACGTTTTGTAATTCCCATCATTTGCCCACCACCTTTCTTTCGTACTTTGAGCACTTTATATAAGATATGTTCGTTCATGTGAAAGCGAATGGATATTCGCCTAATTATTCAGCAATGAACGTTCATGAAATAGTCAACTTTCATGGTAAATAAAGCTTTTATTCCACAATCTATGTATGATAATATGGACATAGAATTGTTTGAAGAATGAGGTGAACAGATTGCGCTATTTTTGGACATTTTTTTGGACGTTTTTATTAATGCAAATGATGGCTTACGTCGTTTCTTCAATGACAGGTGTTGCATATAACTTTGTTACTGCTTCTATTCTTGCTGTTGTTGCAACCGTTCTCATCCTGATCCTCGGGGAAGTTGTGCCTGACCGATCTGCAGAGGGACATCATTAATACCTAATTTTCGACTCTGCACACAAAAAACCCTACTATAAATAGTAGGGTTTTTTTTCGGGTGTCACGATTATGGTTTTCTTTGATACGTCCAGTGGCGGTCATCATTTGACGTTTCAGGGAAATGATCTCCTGCCTGAAGCTTTATTTTCTGAGGATTTTTGACCATTGAGCCTGTTTCCCCAACTTCTACGTAGATGCCATTATTAGGTGCTTTTTGACCTGATTTAAAGCGATGCTGCTGCCCCAAAATAAGATCCCTCCTTAAAGTTCCTTCATTCTGTAGTATGGCAAATCTCTTTGAAATACATGTAAAGCGGATTAGAAATTTATCCTTTACACGTTTTCTTCGCTATAGTTTAATGGTAATGACCTCAGAAGGATCGGAGGAAAAAGATGGACGAAGTTTATTTAATTTTAAAATATTTACTGCTCGGTTTATTTCAGGGGTTCACAGTGCCAATCCCTGTTTCCTCAAGCGGACATCTTGTATTCGCCCAGCACTTTTTGGGTGTCAAGATTGAGGGATTAAGCTTTGAACTCCTTGTGAATGCGGCCTCTCTGATTGCCGTACTTTTAATTTACCGTGAAGATTTAATTCGCTTAGCGGTTAACGGAGCGAATTATGCAGTGAAAAAGGACCCCTCAGCAAAAAAAGACTTTATGTTTATTGTTTATTTAATCATTGCTACGATCCCTGCAGCTGTGCTTGGAATCTTATTTAAAGATGTTCTTTCAAGCAAAAATGTTCAGCTTGCCGCAGGTTCCCTTATCGTAACAGGTATTGCACTGTACCTTATCCGAAATCTTCGAGGCAGCAAAAAAGATGGGGATTTAACGGTTAAGGATGCGCTTATTATTGGTTTTGCCCAAGCAGTCGCCCTAATTCCCGGCATCAGCCGTTCAGGAGCTACGATTGTTGCTGCAATGGCGCTTGGAACAAAGCAGGAAACAGCTTTGAGATTTTCTTTCCTATTATTTATTCCAGTCAGTGCAGGAGGAATGGTTCTTGGCATAAGCGATCTGATTTCCGATGAACATTTCAGCGAGCTTTTATTGCATTATACAGCAGGGTTTATCGGTTCCTTGATCATGTCTTACTTCTCGCTAAAATGGTTTATGGGCATTATGGAAAAAGGGAATTTGAAGTACTTTGCTTTTTATTGCTTCATTGCCGGACCGCTTGTTTTATTTTTTGCTTAGAAAAAGCATGGATCTTTTATTGGATCCATGCTTTATTTTATATGCTTTTAAAGTTTTCTAATATGTGATTTTATCCAACCAGAAGTTCCTTCAGCAGGGCTTTCTGAACGTGGAGACGGTTTTCCGCCTGCTGAAAAACAGCTGATTGATTTCCGTCAATGACTTCTGCTGTTACTTCCTCACCGCGATGTGCCGGCAGACAATGAAGAAAATGACTGTCTTTTTTTGCACCGCTCATTAGCTCTTCGTTAATTTGATAAGCGTTAAACGCAGCAAGGCGGATTTCGTTTTCTTTTTCCTGTCCCATACTCGTCCATACATCAGAATACACAATATCTGCCTGATGAACAGCTTCTTGCGGATTCGTTGTGGCAGAGATGACAGCTCCTGTCTGTTTGCAGATCTCATCGATTTTCCCCATTACGGACGGATCTGGACCGTACCCTTCCGGATGAGCGATGACCGCATCCATTCCAACCTTTGCACACGCAATTAATAAAGAGTGCGCAACATTATTTCCATCGCCGACGTATGCAACCTTTGTGCCCTTAAACGTTTTTTTCAGCTGGAAGATCGTCATTAAATCTGCAAGTGCCTGGCACGGATGGAATGTGTCCGTCAGTCCATTAATAACTGGAATGGAAGCATGAAGCGCAAGCTCCTCTACTTTTTTATGCTCAAACGTCCGGATCATAATAGCATCTACATACCCTGAAAGGACTTTGGCTGTATCACCAATGCTTTCCCCGCGGCCTAATTGAAGATCCTGACTGCTTAAAAAGAGCGCGCTCCCTCCAAGCTGCTGCATTCCCGCTTCAAACGATACACGTGTCCGAGTTGACGATTTTTCAAAAATCATTGCCAATATTTTTCCGGACAAAACCGATTGAATCGGAAATTTCTTCATATGGATTCCTTCTTCAACAAGATGCAGGATTTCCTCAGTCGTATAATCCAGCAGGGTCAAACAATCTTTTCCTAATAATGCGGATGATTTAGTCTGTGCCAATTTTATCGAACTCATATCATGTTCACTCCTGTTCTTGTTAGTTCTCTAATTGAATAAACCTCATAGTCAGGTGCCGCTTTTAAATAAGCCATAAAAGATGCGGAATCTGAAAAAACTTTGATTCCTTTTTCGGCAGCAAGCAGCCGCTTTTCTTTCGATTCTTCATTTTTCAAACTGACAAACACGCCGTTCTCTGCCGTTTCAGCCCATTTCAGAAAACATTCCGTTTCAGTTTTCAGTCCAACCGCCTCTGCTTTTTGGATCAGGGCATAATCGATTTCATCCATAAAAACACTGACGCTGCTCTTATCGTGATCTTCATCAAATACCTTGCCAAGCGCTTCCTTTAATGTAGGTGCAAGGCACATGCCTTCCCCTGTTGATCTCATTTCAGGACTTAGCTTAAGGTCTACATTTTGAAGGGCGTGACTAGAAAAAACGGGATATTTCACAGCCGTATATGGTCTATCTTCTTCTATATAATGATGAGTGAGTTTTTCTCCATTCAGCATTCCTGCCGCAAGTTCAATCATCGGGACATCCATGACTTTGCTGACAATCGGAGCCGTCCGGCTTGCCCGCGGATTGACTTCCAGAACGTACAGCGTTTCGTTTTGAATCAGAAACTGGATGTTCATGATTCCTTTAAAATTGAGCTGCTTCACGATTTTCTGAGCCGCCTGGTGCATGTCTTGCTTCAGCTTGTCACTAATATTCTTGGAAGGAATAATCGCCATGCTGTCTCCTGAATGCACACCAGCTGGCTCAATGTGCTCCATCACCGCAGGAATGAGGATGCTTTCGCCGTCTGCAACGAGATCAATTTCAGCTTCCTGGCCTGTGACATAGCGATCAATTAGGATTGGAAAGACCTGAGTGCCGGCTTTTTGAACCTGCATCTCCAGCTGCTCTTTATTTTCAAGCACAATCATCCCTTTTCCCCCAATGACGTAAGACGGTCTGATTAAAACAGGATAGCCGATATTTTCTGCTTCCTTGATGGCTTCCTCTGCGTTATGAGCGGTTGTGCCGGGAAGATGAGCGACTTCTATTTCATCTAATAGGTGATAAAATTTCTCTCGTTCCTCAAGGATATCAAGGGTTTTTGAATCTGTTCCGAGAAGGAGTGCTCCGTTTTCTTCAAGTGCGGCTGCAAGATTGATGGCGGTTTGGCCGCCAAATTGCACAATCGTTACATCTATCTGTTCAGCTTCAATGACATTCAGAACATGTTCGGCTGTGAGCGGTTCGAAGTACAGACGGTCTCCTGTTTCAAAATCCGTGCTGACTGTTTCAGGATTATTATTGATCATAATCGCTTCATACCCTAGTTTCTGCAAGGCCTGTATTCCCTGCACAGCGCTGTAGTCGAACTCAACTCCCTGTCCGATGCGGATGGGGCCTGATCCAAGTACCAGCGCTTTTTTTCTTGGATTTGCCGCTTTTTCTAGCTCACACTCTCCGAAATAAGTTGAATAATAGTAGTTGGTTCTCGCTTCAAATTCCGCTGCACATGTATCAACCAGCTTATATTTAGCTGTGATGCCGAGTGATTTTCTCAGTGTTCTTACAGCAGATTCATCTTCATCTAAACAATGTGCGATGTACAGATCAGAACATCCTTTTTCCTTTGCATAGGATAGGAAGTCTTTAGTGATTTCGTGCAAGGTTAGGGATTTAAGCTCTTTTTCCAATGTGACAAGTGAGAGAAAGCTGTTTAGAAAATAATAATCAATCCCTGTTTCCTCATGGATCACATTTATGCTTTCCCCTCTTCTTAACAGCTCAATAATGGCAAAAAAACGCTGATCTGTAGCTTTTTTTATGATGTTTAAGAGTTGAAGATCTGACAGCAGTGATATTTCTTCAAAATAAATTCCGATATTTCCGAGTTCAAGTGATGATACTGCTTTTTGGATGGCGGCTTCGAGATTTCTTTCAATCGCCATCACTTCACCGGTTGCCTTCATTTTAGTACCAAGCGTGCGGTCGGCGTCCTTGAATTTATCAAATGGCCATCTTGGGAACTTCACGACAACATAATCAAGAGCAGGCTCAAAGCTTGCAAAGGTTGACTGTGTCAAAGGGTTTTTCAGTTCGCTTAATGTGTAGCCGACTGCAAGCTTTGCAGCGATTTTGGCAATTGGATAGCCCGTCGCTTTCGATGCAAGAGCTGAAGAACGGCTGACACGCGGATTGACCTCTATAACGTAATATTGCTTGCTTACCGGATCAAGAGCAAACTGGATGTTGCAGCCGCCAACCACATTCAAAGCTGAAATGATGGTTAACGAAGCACTCCGGAGCATTTGATATTCATGATCAGTCAACGTTTGTGAAGGTGCTACTACGATTGAATCCCCTGTATGAATCCCGACAGGATCGATGTTTTCCATATTGCAAACAGTGATACACGTATTGGCTGCATCCCTCATAACCTCATATTCAACCTCTTTAAATCCGGCAATGCTTTTTTCAACAAGGCATTGATGAATCGGGCTTGCACTTAATCCGCTTTTCATCAAGTCAATTAATGACTTTTCATCATCAGCAATCCCGCCTCCCTTACCGCCTAGTGTGTAAGCTGGGCGGACGATGATCGGGTAGCCGATTTCCTGTGCAAATGCCAGTGCTTCATCTGCACCCGTTACAATTTCGCTGTCAGGTACAGGCTGCTTCAGGTCATACATCAGCTTTCTGAACTTTTCTCTGTCTTCTCCCATTTGAATCGACTGAACAGATGTACCCAGAACTTGCACATTATGTTTTTTCAGAACTCCGGCCTCATGAAGTTTCACAGCCAAATTGAGTCCGGTTTGACCGCCAAGAGTTGCAAGAAGACCATCCGGTTTTTCTTTTTCAATAATTTTCGTGAGGCTTTTTACCGTCAGCGGTTCAAAGTAGACCTCATCTGCGTATTGATGATCCGTCATTATCGTTGCCGGATTGTTGTTCACAAGAATGACCTTGTATCCTTCTTCTTTCAAGGCAATGCAGCCCTGAGTCCCGGAATAATCAAATTCTGCAGCCTGGCCAATGATAATTGGGCCAGATCCGATTACTAAGATGCTTTTAATATCATGACGTTTAGGCATAAACCATTTCTCTCCTTGTGTTTAGAACCATTTCCAGAAATTCATCGAAGATATATTCACTTTCTGCAGGTCCTGGATGGGCTTCTGGATGAAATTGTACGGACAGAATCGGAAGTGTCTGATGAAACATCCCCTCAACCGACTGATCATTCACATTGGTGAATCTGACGCCAAACTCTTTATGATGCGCTGACGTCACCACATAGCTGTGATTTTGAGAAGTCATAAAGACCTTTCCTTTTTTCTGGTCCACGACAGGATGATTCGCTCCTCTATGTCCAAACGGCAGCTTCATCGTATCTCCTCCATAAGCCAGGGCAATAAGCTGATGCCCAAGACAAATGCCGAGCGTTGGATAGCTGTCAGCAATCTTTTTTATAGCCGGCAAATAGGTTTCAAGTTCTTTTGGATCGCCAGGCCCGTTTGATAGAACAACTGCATCAGGCTGAATATGCGCAAGCTGATTCAGTTCTGTATATGGAATAATCGTTACTTTGCAGTTTCTTTTCAGAAACGATTGCAAAATTGATTTTTTGAATCCGAAATCAATCAAGGCAATGTGGATAGATCCTTCTCCAAGAGCAGTGATCCCCCTTTGGGTTTCAGGCAATTTTTTTGTTATACTTTTACTTTGTTTTATTTGATTACAATCAGCCGACAGCTTCGCCTTCATCGTTCCATTTTTACGGATCTGCTTGACGATGGACCTTGTATCAACATGACTGATATATGGAATGTTCCATTTGCCCAAGTATTCTTTGACACTATAAGCGGCCTCATAATGAGAGAAATGTTCACAGCATTCATAAAAAACGGCACCTTTTACTTGCGGTCTCTCACTTTCAAAGTCAACTGCATTTATGCCGTAATTTCCGATCAAAGGATAAGTAAACACGATGATCTGATTCTGATACGATGGGTCTGTCAGCACCTCTTGATAGCCTGTCATGCCCGTGTAAAAGACGATCTCTCCTTCACTGTCTTCGCCGTTCAAATTTCCTTTGTAGCTGGTGCCATCCTCAAGAATCAGGTAACCGCTCATTTTCATTCACCTCGTAATGAATTTTTATTTATATTTAAGTATATTTATACATTTAGATTTAAAAAAATTTATGTTACTTGCTGACTGTCACCGCTGCGTGTTTGATCGTTTTTTCTATGATCTTAACCGCTTCATTTATTTCATCCGCTGTTACAGTGAGCGGAGGAAGCAGACGGATGACGTCTGGACCTGCAGGGAGTGTTAATAATCCATTGCTTCGCAGTTCCGTTATAATTGGTGCTGCTTCATGATTTAATTGAATGCCGATCATGAAACCTTTACCTCTAATCTCTGTTACAGCTGGTGCATCAAGCAATGCAGATTTAAGCATATCAGCCATTTTCCCTGATTTCTGAGTGACTTCCTGTAAGAATTGGGGCTGAAAGATTTTTGTGAGCGTTGCTTTAGCTGCTGCCATCGCCAGCGGATTCCCTCCAAATGTCGTTCCATGTGAACCCGGCTGAAAGGATGCAATCAGCTCTTTTTTTCCAATCATCGCTCCAACAGGAAATCCGCTGCCGAGCCCTTTGGCTGCTGTTATAATATCAGGCTCTACTTGAAAGTGCTGATAAGCAAATGGCAGACCTGTCCTTCCAATGCCTGTTTGTACTTCATCAATAATCAGCAGTGAGCCGAGCCGTTCACATGTTTCTTTTACCTTTTCTAAAAATGCAGCTTCTGCAGGTACGACTCCGCCCTCTCCCTGAATCACTTCAAGCATAATAGCAGCATAGCCATCTCCGTCTAATTGGGAAAGAGACTCTGTATCATTGAATGGCAAGTATTCAAATTGCGGCAATAATGGCCCAAAGCCATCATGAATTTTCGCCTGGCCAGTTGCAGACATCGTTGCAAATGTTCTTCCATGAAACGATTGCTTAAAAGTAACAATCTTCGTTTTGCCCGTGTGCTTTTTCGCAAGCTTTATCGCAGCTTCATTTGCTTCTGCCCCGCTGTTGCAAAAAAACACCGCATCGCCGCAGCTGTTTTCTGTAAGAATTTCAGCTGCTTCCTCCTGGAGTGGATGCTGAAAAAGATTCGAAACGTGCCAGACTTTATCAAGCTGATCTTGAACCGCCTTCTTCACATCCTTGTCTCCGTGGCCTAAATTACAAACCGCAATTCCTGAAATAAAATCAAGATAAGTTTTGCCGTTTTGATCGGTGGCGACCGAACCGTTTGCTTCCTTTATCTCCAAATCCCAGCGTGCATATGTAGGAAATACATGACTCATTTAAATGCAGCCTCCTTTTTCATGGTAATTTTTGTTCCCAAGATGGATTGTTCTGCAACAAACATTGACTGACCGCTGACAATCATCACTTCTTTTAAAGATTGAGACAATGACTTGATCGCAGCCTGCACTTTCGGAATCATCCCGCCGTTAATGATTCCTGCGCCAATCATCTCTTCAATTTCATCGGGCGTTGTATGATTGATCACTTGTTTTTCCTTTAAAATACCTGGTACATCTGTGACAAACAGCAGTTTTTTGGCACCAAGTGCACTTGCTATAGCTGCTGCTGCTGTATCTGCGTTGACATTAAGAGTTTGATGATTCACTGTTCTCGCAATTGGAGCAATGACAGGTATGTAATCACCATCAAGCAGTGTTTTAATCAGGTGAATTTGGACGTTTGAAATTTGTCCTACATAACCAAGTTCTTTTTCATTTAAAAACTCAGCTGTCAGCATTCCGCCATCAGAACCTGCAATTCCAGCAGAAGTGAGGTTATTTTGTTCCAGAGCTCTTACAATTTGTTTATTGATTTGGCCTGCGAGCACCATTTCAGCGATATCCAGGACCTGCTTTGTTGTCTTTCTCTGCCCGTTAATAAACTGCGTCTGAACGTTCATGCTTTGGAGAACGCTATTAATTGCAGGACCGCCGCCGTGGACAATGACGACTTTATATCCTTGTTTTTTCAGCTCTTGCAGGCTTCCGAAAAATGGCTCTGACAGTTCATCAACTATACTTCCTCCGCATTTCAACACGACAACTTCGCTCATGGTCCTCTCCTTACGTTCTGTAGCTTGCGTTAATTTTGACATAATCGTATGTCAGGTCGCAGCCCCAGGCTTTTCCCTCTCCGTTTCCGATCCGGAGGTCGATATGAATATTCACTGTGTTATTTTCCAGGACTTCTTTTGCCTTATCTTCAGAGAAATTCTGAGGCTGCCCATTATGATACAGGCATTGATCACCTAAAAAGATGCCGATTTTATCAGGATTCACCTCTGCGCTGCTGTGGCCGATTGCACCGATAATTCTTCCCCAGTTGGCATCAGCTCCATAAACGGCTGTTTTGACAAGGCTTGATCCGACCACTTTTTTTGCCGTAATTCTTGCTTCCTCATCAGTTGCTGCTCCTTCGACTGTCACTTCGATCAGCTTCGTAGCGCCTTCACCGTCTCGTGCAATGCTCTTTGCAAGATCTTCGCATACAAGCTTTAGGCCCTGCTTGAAGATATCCCAATCATCATGCTGGGAAGTCAGAGGTTCATTATTCGCCAATCCATTTGCCATCACTAAAACCATATCGTTCGTTGAGGTTTCGCCGTCAACTGTAATTTGATTAAAGGAAACATCCGTCAATTCGCTGAGCGCCTGCTGCAGAACATTGCTTTCGACAGCGGCATCGGTTGTAACGAATGCAAGCATTGTCGCCATGTTTGGATGGATCATCCCGGACCCTTTTGCGCAGCCGCCGATCGTTACTTTTTTTCCGTCAATCATCATTTCATAGCATGTTTTCTTCGTCACAGTATCCGTCGTTAATATCGCTTCTTGGAAGGCCGGTGACCCGTCTTTTGAAGGAGAAATATCCCCCACACCATTCCGGATGCAGTCCATTTTTAAATATTCACCGATAACACCTGTCGAAGCTACTGCCACATGCTCTTCTTTCAATCCAAAAGAATTCGCGCACAATGCTCTCATCTCATAGGCATCTTTTAATCCCTGCTCGCCTGTACACGCATTTGCAATCGCACTGTTCACTATTAGCGCCTGCAGCTTGTGATCCATTTCAATACTTTCTTGAGTTATTTTCAGCGGAGCTGCCTGAAAATGACTTTGGGTGTAAACGGCCGCACAGCTTGCCGGAACTTCACTTATTAAAACGCCTAAATCTTTTTTTGCATATCGCAGTCCGGTATGTACCCCATCTGCTGTAAATCCAGCCGGTGATGTAACCGATCCTTCATCTATTTTGCAAAGCCCGATGGACTCTTTTACTTTCAGCATAATTCAGCCTCCTATGGATATAGCGGTGTGAGCTCTAATCCCATTGTTTCTTCAAATCCATTCATCATATTAAAGTTTTGCACGGCCTGACCTGCAGCGCCCTTCATTAAGTTATCAATCACCGAAACGATCGTGACTCTTCCTGTCCGCTCGTCATAAGAAAGGCCGATGTCACAAAAATTCGAACCGTATACCTCTTTCGTCGATGGAAATTCTCCAAGCGGCCTGACTCTGACAAAATAGGAATCTCTGTAAAAAGCTTGATAGCATGCAAGTAATTCCTCTGAACTCATTTCTCCTTTTGCATCCGCGTAGATGGTTGCCATAATTCCCCTTGTCATTGGAACCAAATGTGTTTGAAAGGTAATGGCCGAAATATTTTCATTCATCAGGTGAAGCGCTTGTTCAATTTCAGGAATATGCTGATGACCATTCACTTTGTAGATTTTCAGATTTTCATTTACTTCTGAGTAATGAACACCGATGCCGGCTTTTCGCCCTGCACCCGAAACTCCTGTTTTTGCATCAATAATAATGGAAGATTCATTGATCAGATCATTAGAGACAGACGGCGCAAGGCCAAGAATTGAAGCTGTCGGAAAGCAGCCTGGATTTGAAAGAATGGATGCCTTCATAATGGATGGTTTATTCAGTTCAGAAAGACCATATACCGCTGCTTCAACAATCTTCTGGTCTGCAGCCTTTCGTTTATACCATTTTTCATATAAAGCAGAATCTTTTAATCTCAAATCTCCTGACAGATCAATCACCTTTACTTGTTCTAAGTTGATTTGCGGCAAAATCTCTGCCGCAGCTCCAGGCGGTGAGGCCATAAACAGGACATCAACCTCTTTGTCGATTGAGGCGCTGTCTATGCGGACCAGTAATTCATCGCTTATGCCGGTTAAATGAGGATAAGATTCCCTGTATGCCTTTCCGTCTTCAGAAGATGTATATAAAATACATTTATCCACTTTTGGATGTTTTGTTAGAAGGCGGTATAACTCATTGCCCCCATAGCCCGTTGCACCTATAATACCTACATTCAATTGGATCACCCTTTAATTTATATCGTTCTTTTATTTGAATTAGTACCCATTATAATACTGCATAAAAATAAAATCAATTGTATATTTAAAAATTTTATAGATTAATTGATTGTTTGCGGCTGCTCGGTGCGAGCTGATAGAGTTTACCGTATTTGATCAGAGTGGCGACTTTATTAAAATTATATTTGTACCTCTTTCATGACTTGGGGTGGGTGTACTCTTTGGGGACACTTTTTCTGGTTTTGGCCGCGATTGTGGAATCATAGCATGCGGTTGATTCCTCTTCTCGCGCTCATTTCATCGATTGTGGAATCATAGTACGCTTTTAATTCCTCTTTTCGCGCTCTTTCCATAAATTGTGGAATCATAGTATGCTTTTGATTCCTCTTTTCGCGCTCATTTCATCGATTGTGGAATCATAGTACGCTTTTGATTCCTCTTCTCGCGCTCTTTTCATCGATTGTGGAATCATAGTATGCTTTCAATTCCTCTTTTCGCGCTCTTCCCATAAATTGTGGAATCATAGCATGCGGTTGATTCCTCTTTTCGCGTTCATTTCATCGATTGTGGAATCATAGTATGCTTTTGATTCCTCTTTTCGCGCTCATTTCATCGATTGTGGAATCATAGCATGGGGTTGATTCCTCTTCTCGCGCTCATTTCATTGATTGTGGAATCATAGTACGCTTTTGATTCCTCTTTTCGCGCTCTTTCCATAAATTGTGGAATCCTAGCATGCGATTAATTCCTCTTCTCGCGCTCATTACATCGATTGTGGAATCATCGTATGCTTTTGATTCCTCTTTTCGCGCTCATTTCATCGATTGTGGAATCATAGCATGCGGTTGATTCCTCTTCTCGCGCTCATTTCATCGATTGTGGAATCATAGTATGCGGTTGATTCCTCTTTTCGCGCTCATTTCATCGATTGTGGAATGATAGTACGCTTTTGATTCCTCTTCTTCGTGCTCTTTCCATTGAATGTGGAATCATTCGGACACTCCATCATAAACTGACTCTCCGGTTTGGACGATTACAGGTATTCCTTCAATATTTTGAGTCATCTAGCAGTTTTTACTGAAGTTATCCTATAAACGCTCACAAAAAAAATCCCGGTTCCTTTAAGAACCGGGATCTCCCTATTTCACTGTACACCTAATGCAATTTTTGCAATTCGGCTCATTCGGTCTTTTGTCCATGGCGGATTCCAGACGATATTTACTTCTGTTTCTTTAATTTCGGGAATATCACGCAAGGCTGTTTTTACTTGATCGATGATTGTGCCTGCAAGCGGGCAGCCCATTGAAGTCAGTGTCATTGTCACAAGCGCTGTGCCGTTCTCGTCAAGCTCCACATCATAAACAAGTCCCAGATTCACAATGTCAACACCAAGCTCAGGGTCAATGACAAGCTCAAGCGCTCCATAAATATTTTCTTTAAGTGCTTCATCCATAATAATCACTCCTCACAGCAAAGTATATCGAAACAAAGCAGCAACCTGAAATTATTTGCTTTCAGTCAAAAAATCGGCAAACCAGTCGACGGCAGCAATCAGCCCTTCGCGTGAAACCTTATGATCTGCATTGGTATCCGCAATAAATTTCAGATATTCAGGCTTTTCCTCATAGGACGATTTGATTTCCTCAAAGAACGTGTAGGTCGGATCAAAAGGTACAACCTGATCCTTTTTTCCGTGCCAGAATAATAATGGACGGGCTGCGAGCTTTTCTGTATGTATACTCAAATCATAAGCCTGCAGACTTAAGAAGTGCTTTTCAAGCTCTTCATCCGTGAGCGGAACTTTAATGCCCATCTTTTGTATATATTGTATTTGCTGACGGGAAAACTGTTCATAATAAGGACTTCCCATTAAGCTTGCAGCTGCTTTGATCCATTCGTATTGCGTCAACGCTCCAAGTGTCACAATTCCGCCCATGGAAGTTCCAGCTACACCGATTTGACCTGGGTCAATCAGCTCTTCTTTTTCAAAATAATCCTTAATCGTCTGCAATTCATTGATTTCATTTATTACAATGCTCCAAAATTGCATATTTAACTCAAGTCCTGCAAGATTTTCGTTTCTTTCTCCGTGATGCAGGGCGTCCGGCAGCACAACACGAATACCTTTTTCAGCAAGCAGGTAGGCATAGTGCAGGTTATGTTCCTTCGCGCTTGTAAATCCGTGGACAAAAATAACAAATGGTGTTTTATCATTTTTGACAGAATCCTTTACTACATGAAGCAAAGGAATACCGGCTGCATTCATTTTTTCAACAGCGATCATGTTTTATGCCTCCCTCTTTTTCATTATCTTAAGTGTAACATGTAGACAATAATCTTGGAAAAAAGATACACTGATAGTGGGACTTGTTTTTTAATTCAAAGAATAAAGGAGCTTCTATGACAACAAAACCTTATTTAATTGCACTTGATTTAGATGGTACTTTATTAAAAGATGATAAAACGATTTCTGCCTATTCAAAAGAAATCATTAAAAAAGCAAAAGATGCAGGACATATTGTCTGCATTTCAACAGGGCGCCCGTATCGTGCAAGCTCGATGTATTATGAGGAGCTTGAGCTCGATACGCCGATTGTCAACTTCAACGGAGCATTTGTCCATCATCCAAAAGATGATCAGTGGGGAGCGTATCACACGACTCTATCTGTTGATGTTGTAAAGCAAATCGTTGAAGTGTGCGAAAAACACAACGTTAATAACATACTTGCGGAAGTAATGGATCATGTTTATTTCCATTATCACGATGAAAAGCTTCTTGATATTTTCACAATGAACTCCTCAGACATCACGATTGGAGATTTGCGGAAAAATCTTGGAGATGATGTAACAAGTATTCTTATCCATGCTTCTGAGGAAGAAGTGGACAATATCCGCAAGTACTTATCCGATGTTCATGCTGAGCTTGTTGATCACAGACGCTGGGCTGCACCTTGGCACGTGATCGAAATCATTAAGCAAGGAATGAATAAAGCGGTGGGATTAAAGAAAATTGCTGATTCGTACAACATTCCCGCTGAAAGAATCATTGCATTCGGCGATGAAGACAATGATCTTGAGATGCTGAAATACGCAGGGCAAGGTGTAGCGATGGGAAATGCGATTCCTGAACTCAAGGAAGCTGCGAACAGAGAAACGAAAACAAATGAAGAGGATGGCATTGCCATTTACTTAAAGGACGCCTTATCACTATAAGGGCGTCTTTTTTAGTGAAGATTACCATCCATAGAACCATGAGAGTTGAGACAAAATAGTAAGGACGCATCAGCAGCGTCAGCAAACATTCATTTAGGGGGAATTTCGCATGAGCAGTAATAAATCTAAACGCTTTGTACAGCAAGGTAAAGATTCCGTTTCGAAACATGATGAACGTTTCCCTTATCACACAACAATGGCTGAGTCAGAAGAGCGCAAAGCTCAAATGGCAGACAAATCCTCTTTAGGAGGCTTTTAGGATGGGCAATCAACTATTTCAGGCAGCAAGAAAAGCAGTTGAAAAAGCAGGCGAGGTTTTAAGCGGCAAGATGAATGACGATCATAACAAACACGATCATCATCAGCAAAACCAATTTAGCCAGCACGATGACAGTCAGCAAACTCAGTATTCAAGCCAGCATCAGGACCAAAATGGCGCACAGCACAGCCGCCAAGGCGCAGATGCAGACGCAAAAGCAAAAGCAGAAGGTGCACTCATGTCCGCCTTTGCAAATGCTTCTCCTGAAGAACAAAAGCAGCTTAGCGAGCTTCAGGACGAACTGAAGAATATGTAGCAAAAGTGAAATCGAAATCCCCGAAAATTCTTTTTCGGGGATTTTATTTTATTAGTAAGTGGAAATAAATTGGTTTGACCGCTTAATACAGGTTATCCGTGGCATTCTTACCCTCACATACCGTTATTCGGTTTTGCGGGGTACGATTCAGCCGTTTCCTTACCCTCCATTAACGTTTTTTGGTTTTGCTGGGCGTTTCCACTTGCCATTGAAGCATAACAAATATGAATTCTGATACTATAAAAAAAACCGCGGTTTTACCCGCAGCTTTTTCCGCTATTCAGATACTGAGAATTTCTGCTTTTGCTCAAGCGGCTTAACGCCCTCTGCTTTTCCGGCAAACATAACTGTTACTGTGTATTCACCTGCTTCAAGCTTTGTCCCAGCGCTTTTCATATCCCACGTTTCCTGGTAGGTTTGACTCTCGCCTGGGGGCAGGGTCATATATTGCAGAGCTTGTGTAAACATTCTGCCTTTGGAATACTTGTATACTTCTGCGCCATTTGGATCTGTAATGATGATTTCATACTTTTGGCCAGATGAGAATTCGAAGTTTTTTTCTTCATCTGTGTGATTTTTCACCGTCATGTTAATCTGGACAATTCCAGCATCCTCTTTTGCCTCTACAGATAACTGTACACCTTTTGTCTCCACGTCACCGGACACCTCTTCCGCTTCATCCTTTTTTTCAGCAGTTTGACCGCAGCCGACAAGAAATAATAAGCCCAGCATAATAAATACAAGCTTTTTCATATCCTGCACGTCTCCTATTCTTTGCGGAAGAAACCAAAGATTCCTGTTGTTTGAATGATATTTGTAAATGCCTTTGGATCAACTTCCTTAATGATTTTTTCTAAATCATAAAGCTCATAGCGCGTGATCACAATCATCAGCATGTCCTTTTGCTCATTTGTAAAAGCTCCTTTAGCAGGAACCATTGTAATACCTCTTACCATTTTAGCATGAATCGCCTCTTTTAAATCATCCGCTTTTTTTGTAATGATCATGGCTGTCAATTTTTCATGGCGGGTATGGATGGCATCAATAACCCTTGTTGATGCGTACAGAGTTACAAGGGTATAAAGCGCTTTTTCCCAGCCATAAAGCAATCCGGCTGTAAAAATGATAATTCCGTTTAATATAAAGAAATAAGTGCCGACCGGTTTATCCTTCATTCTTGAAAGGATCATCGCTACAATATCAAGTCCGCCTGTTGATGCACCGTACTTCAGCGTAATACCTACACCAATAGCAACGATGACGCCTCCAAAAACGGCATTGAGCAATATATCCTCAGATAATGGATATAAAGGGACAATCGATAAAAATAATGTGGTCGCTGCTACACTAAGTACACTGTACAGAGTGAACGACTTCCCGACTTTCTGCCATCCCAGAATTGCTACTGGAATGTTAAGCAAGAGCAGCAGGACCCCAGTTGATATGTATAAAGGAGTATATTCTTTAATTACACTTGATAAGAGCTGGGCGATTCCGGTAAAACCGCTCGCATAAACATCAGCAGGAATCATGAATAAATTCAGGCCGACAGCATTCAGCAGCGCTCCAAAAATAACGACTACCGCTTTTTTTACTTCTTCATAAACCATTTGCAGAAAATCCTCCCGGGCTATAAGATAATGATAGTATTTCTGATTTACCCCTATTTCTTGCAGATCAATACAAATATTGTCTTTTTAGGGCAAACTAACTTTCTTTACTTCTTTTTGACTAAGTGCTAATTTAGAACTATATGTGAGGCTAAAATCCCTTATTACGGGTAAAACCAGATGAATTGAGGTGTAAAAATGACTGTACATATCGTCGCCGACAGCGCAAGCGATCTGCCGCTTGAATTTTATAAGGAACACGGCGTAACGCTACTCCCTCTAGGTGTCCATATAGAGGAAAACGACTATCGCGATTTAGTCACAATTTCCCCTAAAGAAGTATACGACGCGATGCGTGAAGGGAAAATAGCTAAAACGACTCAAATCTCTCCTCTTGATGTAAAAGAGACATTTACTGAACTTGCGAAAAAACAAATACCTGCATTATATGTTGCTTTTTCATCCGAACTCTCCGGAACCTATCAGACTGCTGTCATGATCGGGAATGAAGTCAAAGAGGAATATCCTGACTTTGAGCTTTCCATTGTTGATTCCAAATGCGCTTCCCTTGGGCTTGGACTTGCAGTTAAACATGCAGTTGAGCTTGCCAGTAAAGGAAACACTCTACATGAAATTGAAGCGTCTGTAAAGGATTTTTGTGAGCATACAGAACACATTTTCACTGTCGATAACCTTGAATATTTAGCAAGAGGCGGAAGAATCAGCAAAGCATCTGCATTCGTAGGCGGTCTTCTCAACATTAAACCACTGCTTCATGTTGAAGATGGCAAGCTGATTCCTCTTGAAAAATTAAGAGGCAAGAAAAAAGTTTACCGCCGGGTAATTGAACTTATGAAAGAACGAGGCTCAGATCTTGAAAACCAGACAATCGCCATCAGTCACGGTGATGATATGGGCGCTGCGAGCGAAATAAAAGCAATGATTGAATCGGAATTTCACCCGAAAGAAGTATATATCAACACTGTCGGCTGTTCAGTTGGCGCGCATTCAGGACCTGGCACAATCGCCATTTTCTTTTTAAACAAACCGATCTCATAATATTATTCTTACAGGGCAACATAAACTTATCTTTAAATAAGGGAGTTTTTATGATGCCGCATACGAGCGATAACGACAAAAAAGCAAAAGACAATAATGCCAAAGAACACGAAAGAAACATGATGCGCGAGAAAAACCGCCAAAAAGGCGAAAGACAATATTCTAAAAAGACAGATCATTTATAAAAAACAGCAGCGAAAATCGCTGCTGTTTTCGTTTTATTGAAGCTTAAACTTTGAAAGCGTCTGATTTAAATCATCTGTAAGCTGTCTTAGTTCAACCACTTTTTCAACCATTTTTTCAAAGGCCAGGAGCTGCTCAGTTGTCGAAGCAGATATTTCCTCGCTTCCAGCTGCTGTCTCTTCTACTACGGCACTGATGCTTTCTACATTTTGCAGCACTTGCTCTCCAAGTGCCTTTGAATTCAACATTCCTGTTTTTAACTCATTTAATTCTGATGTAATTCCTTTAACTTTAAGATCGATATCTTCAAAAGCACTTGTTGTATGATCCATTCCGTTCTGCTGCTTTTGAGCAATCGAAACCCCATTTACGACAGATTCTGAAATACTGGATATGCCAGATTGAATTAAACTTACCATTTCAAATATTTGGGATGTTGCACCCGTTGATTCTTCTGCAAGCTTTCTCACTTCAGCTGCAACAACAGCAAAGCCTTTGCCTGCCTCGCCGGCACGTGCAGCTTCAATGGCAGCATTTAATGCAAGCAAGTTCGTCTGATTGGCAATATTTGAAACAACCTTAGCCATATCTTCTATTTTGGTCATATATCCAATAAATGTTTTTGTTGATTCTTCAATTTGCTTAGTTGTATTCATGTTTTCGGTAATGAGCAGCCGCTGAGCTTTAATGGCGTTCTGCCCTGATGCAATGGCGTTTACCGTTTCTTTTCCGTATTGAACGGATTGCTCAGACCGGTTTACATTTTCACTGAAATCAAAATCCATTCTCTCAATCAAAGTTACCGCATCTTGAAGGTCTGTAGAAATCGATTGTGATCCTGCCGATAATTCATCTGTAGATACAGCTACCTGATTGCTGATTTCAGTTAATACCCTGTTCTCTCCCTCAAGCTCTTTTGCAAAACCCTCTACTTCTTTACTTACGCTGTCGATTGAGAATAGAAGTCCTTTAAGCTGATGAGTCATTGCAGTGAAAGAATCATTCAGTGCAGCTATTTCATCTTTTCCTTTGTAAGTGATCATTTTCACTGCCAGATTGCCATTTGCAATTTCATTTGCCTGATGAGAAAGGCCTTTTAGCGGCTTTGTAATAGCATTGGTCATGCGAATGACAATATATGAAGATAGTGAAATTAAAAGAACTGTTCCAATTATTGCAGATAAAATAACGAATTCGATTTGTTTTTTCAAATTCCCCTGGAGCATCTCATATCGTTCATTCGCATAAATGTTCATTAAGTGCACATCATTTGAAATTCCATCAACCCGGACAGACTGGCGCTTGGCTTCTGCCTGATTTTTTTCATTTAGAGCCTGTCCTGTTTCATCTTTTAAAGCTGTAAATTTATTTGAAGCCTTTTGCAGAGCTTGTTTCGTATTTTTATCCTTCACGATTTGATTTAATTCTTCTAAAAGCTTTTCATTTCTCTGCAGTGCTTGAAGGGTTTCTTCTTTTTGGGCATCTGTCAATGAAAAGGCAAAGTTGTTGAGGCTTTGCTTTGTTACAGTAAGCTCTCCCTGCAATTTTTCAATATTTAAAAGGACTGGAACTTCATTTTGATTAGATGATTGAATGGACAGCATATTTACAATAATAAAGCCAATCATCAAGGTAGCCATAATTATGATGCTGAGTGAATTCAGCAAAAGCTTTTTCTTAAGTGACACAAGTCTTCCCCCTAGTTGCCTTCTGCTAATTTTTTCTGCCATTCATCAAGGGTTTTCTGCTGATCTTCCGTAAGCGAAATAACACGGATTGGCGCCAGCTGAACGCCATTGTCTTTTAAACCTAATTCAATATGACCATCAGGTACTTCTTTTTCCCTTACATACTCTTTAAGCAGCTTGTAGATTCCCACGTCTACATTTTTGAGCATAGAAGTTATCACTGATTTTTCTGCGTAAAAATACTGATCACTGTCAACCCCTATTGCGTAAACACCGTTATCTTGAGCTGCTTTTAGTGCACCTACTCCAGTAAAACCAGCGGCAGCATATAAAACATCAGCCTGATTGCCAATCATTTTTTCCCCTATTTCACTTCCAAGTTTATCGTCGCCGAAATCATTGGCATATTCCGTTATTATTTTTATATCCGGGTTAATTGCCTTTGCTCCTTCTGAAAATCCATCGGCAAACTTATTGATAAGCGGAACATCTGCTCCGCCAATGAATCCGACTGTATTGGATTTCGATGTCATGGCAGCAGCAGCTCCTGCTAAGAAGCTGCCCTCTTTCTCTTTAAACGTAATCGACGTGATGTTATCCATCTCTGAAACAGCATCAATTAAGATGAATTTCTGTTCAGGATATTTTTTTGCTGTTTTCTCAAGATCCTCCTGAACCATAAAACCAAGTCCGATAACTAAGTCATTGCCTTCTTTAACTAATTCAGTTAATCCCTTTTCATAGGTCCCGGTATCTTTAATTTCTCTGTAATCGAATAAAATTCCAAGCTCATCACGTGATTTCATTAGTCCTGCAAATGCTGAATCACTAAATGACTGATCGCCAAGTCCGACATCAGACAACATAATGCCCACCTTTATCTTATCTTCTGACTTACTAACAGATTCGGATTTTCCGCAGCCTGAAAGCAGCATCATGAGGCAAAACGAAAGCACGATCGCTCTATGATTTCTTTTCATTGATGGTTTCTCTCCCTTTAAAAGTATCTCCTCATGTCATATCGACTGATTTTCGAAAATCTTTATTATTTATTATTGGAAGGGTTTTGTGTGCAATATTTTTATGGGATGACAGAACCTCAGAATACTATCAGCCAATTTTTGATTTTATCCGCCGCCACCTGAGTTTTCATCTACCAAACTTGTAATTGTCCAAAAAAAAAGCTGTTTTCGTATAGATTGTTGTTATTCATTATAAATGTTGCCCGCTCCTTGCAGCGAGAGGAACTTGCTTTCCGCGGGGAGCATGGGGCTCTATTTCCCGCAGGAGTCAAGTTTATCCGCTGCCATCCACTAAGGGTTTTTAACATTTCGTCTAATAGCAACAATGTTTACAAAGAGCAAAAAAAACAGCAAGCGATCAACTCGCTTACTGTTCCTTTTTGAAATATGTCCAGCCGTCTTCCTGATAAACTTTCCCGGCTTTCATTAATGATCCGATTGCACGCTTGAACGCGCCTTTGCTCATGTTAAAGCGTTCTTTAATATCTTCAGGATCGCTTTTATCGAAGAATGGCATCGCTCCGCCTCTTGATTCCATGTAATCATAAAGCTGCTGAGCGTCTGCATCCAATGCTTCATGCTTTCTTGGAAGAAGGGATACGTTGATTGTTCCATCTTCTTTAACATCAATTACGCGTCCTGTTACAAGTTCCCCTAGACGAGGCTCTCTTTTACGCTGCGAAGAGTGAATGAATCCTTTGTAGCCTTCTTCGGTGATTATGTATGAGCCGGCAATAATCATTCTGTACACTCTGCCTGTCACGGTTTGGTTGTTGGCAGCACCTTCCGCTGAGACAATATTCTCCTGCATGACATCTTCCGTTGCAAGCTTCGTGAAAAACCTGCCATTTTTCGTTACCTTCAAAGAACAATAAAGCATGTCCCCCTCTTCAGGCCAGACCTCAATAAATGCGGGAAGAATATCATTTGCCACCAGCGCATCCTTGGATAAGCCGATGTCAACAAATGCTCCCATATCTTCTCTTACACTTACAACCTCAACCCAGTCATAATGATCCTCAGTAATTTTCGGTTTTTTCATTGTTGCAGCAAGACGATCCTCATGATCGACAATAATATAAACCTCAATCTCTTCTTTGCCTTCGATTGGCTCCGTGATTTCGGTTTTGTGAAGCAGCACACGGCTTTCTCCGTCTGTCAAATAGTATCCATAATCTAATTTTTCATCTATTGAAAGCGTCATAAACGTTCCTGGATTCATCAGTGATTTTCGTTCCTTTCTTTTGCAGGTTGCATTTGCTGTTATTGTTAAACTGATTAGGTGGGCAGACTTTGGATTTTGTCTTATCCGGCTCCAGCTCCCAACCCCTCGGTCAGAACGGCTCCGCACTTCGGTTTGTCCGGCTCCATCGCCTAACTCCTCGGCCAGAACGGCTCCGCCAGGAAAAGCAAAAAGCGCCTTTCCTGGCGGAGCCTTATCTGTCTGTCGGAGCTAAACAGGCGATTCCGCACTTCATGTGTTGTTATCCCAAGTCCATTCTACTATAATCTAAGAATAATACAAAGTTCTTGGAGGGATTCTTATGGCGAAGGATAGTTCGTTTGATATTGTGTCGAAAGTGGATATGCCTGAGGTGACGAATGCGATTACGATGACAATGAAGGAAATCGGCACGCGCTATGATTTTAAAGGGAGCAAAAGCAGCATTTCTCTTGAAAAAGAAGAGATTGTTCTAGTCTCAGATGATGAGTTTAAAATGGATCAGTTAAAGGATGTTTTTGTTTCCAAACTGATTAAGCGCAATGTGGCGACCAGGAATATTGATTACGGCAAGATTGAAGGCGCATCCGGCGGTACGATTCGCCAGCGTGCTAAGCTGATTCAGGGTATTGATAAGGATAATGCGAAAAAGATTAATGCCATTATTAAAAATTCTGGTTTAAAAGTAAAAACACAGGTTCAGGATGATCAGGTCCGCGTAACCGGCAAAAATAAGGACGACCTTCAGCAGGTAATTGCAGCCGTTCGCGGTGCAGACTTGCCGATTGACGTCCAGTTTCTTAATTTCAGATAAAGTGAACGAACACCCGGGCTCTTCTCAGCCGGGTGTTTGTTTAGCTGTTCGGCAGGTTTTCCTTTTGATCTATCCTCAATAAATTCCCCGTCTATTCAGAAAACTTTTACTTTTGTATTGAATCTATCCGAAAAAACATGTAAATTAGATATAATATCTTTTTGCTAATTTCATATTTCACCATTCTTATCTAGAGAAGCTGAGGGACTGGCCCTTTGAAGCTTCAGCAACCTGGCATAATGAAACCATCTGTATTCAGCAGAGCTTTCATTCCAAGGTGCTAATTCCAGCGATGCATCCATCGAACGATAAGAAGAAGTCCTGAACGTTCAAAAGTCTTCTTCTTGGAAGGCTTTTTTTGTTTTCTTTACTTGCATGAAGGAGGTTTGGAGTTTGACACTTTTAAACGATTTACAGAACAAGATCCTGATTGGCGACGGAGCAATGGGAACACTGCTTTATTCTCACGGAGTGGACCGATGTTTCGAAGAATTGAATTTATCAAAGCCTGATGAAATCTTAAATGTCCATAAGGCTTATATTGCAGCCGGTGCGGATGTTATTCAGACAAATACGTACGGCGCCAATTATATTAAGCTTTCAAGATACGGATTAGAAGATGAAGTGAGAGCGATCAACCGTACTGCTGTGCAGATTGCCAAAAAAGCAGCAGCCGGCAATGACACTTATGTTCTCGGCACAATTGGAGGCATCCGTGCTTTCAAAAAAAACGCCTATTCTCTTGAAGACATTAAAAGAAATTTCAGGGAACAGCTTTACCTTTTGCTCAGTGAAGAGGTCGACGGCCTTCTGCTTGAAACCTATTATGATCTCGAGGAAATAAAAACAGTATTAGAGATAGCGAGAAAAGAAACGAATATCCCGATTATTACAAACATCTCCCTGCACGAAATCGGGGTGCTGCAGGACGGAACACCTCTGCATGAAGGCCTTTCTCAGCTTGAAGCACTTGGTGCGGATGTTGTCGGGCTGAATTGCAGACTGGGACCTTACCATATGCTTTCTTCACTTGAAGAAATTCCGCTGCCTGATAAAGCGTACTTATCTGTTTATCCAAACAGCAGCTTGCCTACTCTTGAAGAAGGCAGACTTGTGTATGGCTCAGGAGAAAAATATTTTGCAGAAAGTGCTCTTGCCTTCAGAAATCAGGGAGCAAGACTGATCGGCGGGTGCTGCGGCACAACGCCATTGCACATTGAAGCAATGGCAGCAGCGCTTAAAGGCCTGGCTCCAGTTACAGAGAAGAAAGTGAAAATCAGAAAAGAAGAGATTTCTGTCACGTCAGCAGCGGAAAGAAAGTACCCTCCCCTGCAGGAAATAGTGAGCGAGAAACGTTCTCTGATTGTAGAACTTGATCCTCCTAAAAAACTTGGAATAGACAAATTTTTAAAAGGAGCAAAAGCTCTGCAGGCTGCTGGAATCGATGCCTTAACTCTTGCAGATAACTCGCTTGCGTCACCGCGGATTAGCAATGTTGCTGTTGGGTCCATCGTTCAGCAAACACTTGGGCTCAGGTCTTTAATTCATATTACATGCCGCGACCGCAATTTAATTGGCCTTCAATCTCATTTGATGGGTCTTCATACACTTGGACTTACAGATGTCTTAGCAATCACAGGCGATCCATCAAAAATCGGGGATTTTCCGGGAGCAACATCGGTTTATGATCTTTCATCATTTGATTTGATCAGCTTAATCAAGCAATTTAACGACGGCCTTTCTTATTCAGGTAAACCGCTTGGAGAAAAAACCAATTTCTCAGTAGCTGCCGCGTTTAACCCTAATGTCAAATATCTTGATAAAGCGGTAAAAAGGCTTGAGAAAAAAATTGCCTGCGGGGCAGATTATTTCATCTCACAGCCCATTTACTCAGAAAAACAGCTGATTGATGTATATGAAGAAACAAAGCATTTAACCGTGCCAATCTATATCGGCATTATGCCGCTCACAAGCAGCCGCAACGCAGAGTTTATTCATAACGAAATTCCTGGCATTACTCTTTCTGACAGTATCCGGGAAAGAATGGCTCAGGCAGGCGATAATCGTGAGAAAGCCTATCAGGAAGGATTGGCTATCGCTAAAAGATTGATTGATGCTGCCTTTGACTTATTTAATGGAATCTACCTAATTACACCATTTTTAAACTATGAATTAACCGTTGAACTGACAAACTACATTCATAAGAAACAAACTGAGGTCAATGAAAGGAAGATTACGCATGTCTGATATAAAAAAACAGCTTGAGAAAAAAATCCTCGTTCTCGACGGAGCGATGGGCACCATGATTCAGGATGCAAATCTTTCAGCAGCTGATTTCGGCGGAGAAGAATACGAGGGCTGCAACGAATATTTAACGATTACTGCACCAGAAGTCATCGAATCCATTCATGATGCTTACTTGAGGGCAAAAGCAGATATTATAGAAACCAACACATTTGGCGCTACTAAAATAGTCCTTGATGAATATAATCTTGGTCACCTCGCTTTTGAATTAAATAAAAAAGCGGCGGAGATTGCAAAGAAGGCAGCTGAAAAGGTTTCAACTCCTGAATGGCCCCGTTATGTTGCAGGCTCAATGGGCCCTACGACAAAAACACTGTCAGTCACAGGCGGAGCAACGTTTGATGAGCTTATTCAAAATTATGAGGAGCAAACACTTGGCCTGCTCGCTGGCGGCACTGATTTGCTCCTGCTTGAAACGAGCCAGGATTTATTAAATGTGAAAGCAGGCTTTCTTGGCATTAAACGCGCCTTTGAACAAGCAGGAAAAGAAATTCCGCTGATGATTTCAGGAACGATTGAACCTATGGGAACGACGCTTGCAGGCCAGGATATTGAAGCCTTTTTCATCTCGCTTGAACACATGAAGCCTTTATCTGTGGGGCTTAACTGTGCAACAGGACCTGAATTTATGACCGACCATATCCGAACACTGTCAGGAATGGCTCATACGGCTGTCAGCTGCTATCCTAATGCGGGATTACCTGATGAGGAAGGGAATTATCATGAATCACCCCGTTCTCTTGCTCAAAAAGTGAAGGGATTTGCAGAGCAGGGCTGGCTGAACATTGTCGGCGGCTGCTGCGGAACGACACCTGCACATATTACTGCCATTGCTGACGCTGTAGGTGAACTCAGGCCCCGCCAAGTTCCGGGACGTGATCCAGCCCATACAGTATCAGGCATCGATCCGCTGATTTATGATGATTCGATGAGGCCGCTATTCGTAGGAGAACGGACTAATGTCATTGGCTCCAGAAAATTTAAACGATTAATCGCGGAGGGGAAATTTGAAGAAGCAGCTGAAATTGCCCGTGCGCAAGTGAAAAATGGCGCACACGTTATTGATATCTGTCTTGCTGATCCAGACCGCGAGGAATTAGAAGATATGGAAGCATTTATGCAGGAAATCACAAAAAAAGTAAAAGCACCGCTTGTCATCGATTCAACCGATGAGAAAGTGATTGAAAAAGCACTCTCCTATTCTCAAGGGAAGGTGATCATCAATTCAATCAACCTAGAAGACGGTGAAGAGAGATTTGACGCTGTCGTACCTCTCATTCACAAATATGGTGCAGCTGTCGTCGTCGGAACGATTGATGAAAAAGGAATGGCGCTTACGGCTGAGCAAAAGCTTGATATCGCTGTTCGTTCATTCGAACTTCTGACGGAGAAACACGGACTAAATCCTTCAGATATCATTTTTGATCCACTCGTTTTTCCTGTAGGAACGGGAGATGAGCAATATATCGGCTCAGCTGAAGAAACGATAAAGGGCATACGTTTAATAAAAGAGCGATTGCCGCAATGCCTGACTATCCTTGGCGTAAGCAATGTATCATTCGGTCTCCCTCCTGTTGGACGCGAAGTGCTGAATGCGGTCTATTTGTATCACTGTACACAGGCAGGACTGGACTACGCAATCGTCAATACAGAGAAACTTGAACGATTTGCGTCCATCCCAAAAGAGGAAATTGAAATGGCAGAAACTCTGCTTTTCAACACAAATGACGAAACATTGGCTGTCTTCACAAACCATTATAGAGGGAAAAAGAAAACGGCAAAAAAACCGGTTCAGTCTCTTCCTCTGGAGGAACGTCTTGCTCAATATGTGGTCGAAGGCACGAAAGAAGGACTTCTTGCAGATCTTGAGATTGCATTAAAAGAGTACGAAGCACCGCTGGATATTATCAATGGCCCTCTAATGAAAGGCATGGCTGAGGTTGGAGAGCTGTTTAATACAAACCAGCTGATTGTTGCTGAAGTACTGCAAAGCGCAGAGGTCATGAAAGCATCTGTCTCCTTTTTAGAGCCTCACATGGAAAAAAAGGATGACAGCGGAAAAGGCAAAATTTTGCTTGCAACTGTCAAAGGTGACGTACATGACATCGGGAAAAATTTAGTCGATATCATCTTAAGCAACAATGGCTACAAGGTTGTGGATTTAGGCATAAAAGTAACTCCCCAGGACTTGATTCTTGCGGTCAAAAAAGAAAATCCTGATATTGTAGGACTATCAGGACTTCTCGTAAAGTCTGCGCAGCAAATGGTTTTGACTGCACAGGATTTAAAAGAAGCTGACATCTCCGTGCCAATCATGGTTGGCGGCGCAGCTTTATCCAGAAAATTTGCAGACGGAAAAATTGCACCTCAATACAGCGGTCCTGTCATTTATGCCAAGGACGCTATGGATGGACTGTCCCTTGCAAACAGGATCAGGGTAGATCCAACGCAATTCAAGAAAAAAGAAGCCATTCTAGAGAAATCTGCAGATAAGAAAGCAACTCCGGCTGTAACTGAATTGCTGGAGAAAAGAGCAGAGCTCACTCCATCTCCGTATTTTCAGCCCGAAGACTGCAAACGGCACATTATTAAAGATATTGAACTGTCACATCTGATTCCCTACATTAACATGCAGATGCTGATCGGCCATCATCTTGGCCTAAAAGGAAAAGTAAAGGAAATGCTTAAAAATAAAGATCCAAAAGCGGTTGCCCTAAAAGAAACAATAGATGAACTTCTAAAACAGGGCTACGAGGAAAAATGGTTTCAGCCTGCAGCTGTCTATCAATTTTTCCCGGCAGAATCTGATGGCAACAATCTGCACATTCTTGATCCTGAAACGGAAAAAAGGCTGCAGACCTTTGAATTCCCAAGGCAATCAAAGCTGCCGCACCGCTGTATATCCGATTATATCCGTCCTAGAAAAGATGATAAACAAAGAGATTATGTCTCCTTCTTTGCCGTAACAGCAGGGAAAAAAGTGAGGGAAATTGCCAACCGCTTTAAAGAGCAGGGTGATTACCTGAAAAGCCATGTAGTACAGGCACTGGCACTTGAGCTTGCTGAAGGTTTGGCAGAACGGACTCACCAGCTGATCCGCGATCAATGGGGTTTTCCAGATCCTCCTGATTTCACTATGGACCAGCGCTTTTCTGCCAAATATCAAGGGCAGCGTTTTTCCTTCGGATACCCTGCCTGTCCGAATCTGGATGACCAGGGGAAATTATTCGACCTCATTGCTCCTGAAGATATAGGCGTTAACTTGACGGAAGGCTTTATGATGGAGCCGGAAGCTTCCGTAACGGCAATTGTTGTCGCTCATCCTGAAGCAAGATATTTCAATGTATTGAACTAAAACTTCGGTTTTAGTTCTTTTTTTAGACTCTTTTCATAAAATTTGCTGCTTTTAAACTAGAAATATAAAACCATGAGTGGATTGCAGCGGAAGGAACTTGACTCCTGCGGGACAGTAGAAGGAAATGGTAGACCCCGGAGGCAGAGCCGAGGAGGCTCCCAGCCGGACCGCGGAAAGCAAGTTCCTTGAGCGGAAAGGAATGGACAAGATTTAACATCAAAAACAACGATCTATGCGAAAACAGCCTTTTTTTATAGAAGATTTCACGTTTCATCTCATTCAATCAGGGAATATATTCTAAATAACAGCTACATATTCAACAACCTTTTCACCATACTAATCAAGATTAAACCTTGGAGGGATTTGAATGAGTCAAGATAGTCAAAACAAAAAAACGATGCCGGCACAGCATCAGGATGTTCAGCCGGGACATGAGAACTTAATGAACCCGCAGCCTGAGTTTGATGCACTTCAATATAAGGGCAGTGAGAAGCTTCTTGATAAGGTGGCTATTATTACAGGCGGAGATTCAGGTATTGGACGGGCCGTTGCTGTCCATTATGCAAAGGAAGGCGCTGATGTCGTCATTTCATATTTGGACGAGCATGAGGATGCTAATGAAACAAAACAGCTTGTTGAACAGGAAGGCCGCAAATGCATTCTGATGCCGGGAGATATTGGAGAAGAATCATTCTGCGCACAAATCGTATCTGAAACCGTGGGTCAGCTTGGAAAAATTGATATTCTTGTTAATAACGCAGCAGAACAGCATCCCCAGGCAGGTATTGAGGAAATCTCAAAAGAACAGCTTGAACGGACGTTTAAAACAAACATATTCTCTTTCTTTTATATGACAAAAGCTGCCCTTCCGCATATGAAACAAGGCAGCAGCATTATCAATACATCTTCTATTACAGCCTATGCAGGAAACGACCAGCTGATCGATTATTCGTCAACAAAAGGCGCTATTACAGCCTTTACCCGATCTCTTTCTGCGTCTCTTGTTAAAAAAGGCATTCGGGTAAACGGAGTTGCTCCAGGTCCAATCTGGACTCCGCTGATTCCATCTACCTTCGATGCAGAGAAAGTTTCAGAATTTGGAGCGGACACGCCTATGGGACGTCCCGGTCAGCCTGACGAACTTGCTCCAAGCTACGTTTTCCTGGCAAGCAATGATTCAACCTATATTACAGGACAAATGATTCATGTAAATGGCGGAAAAATCATTAACGGATAAATCGATTTCAAAGCGCCTGAATTTTCTAATTCAGGCGTTTTTTTGTTTGAAATTTTATTTATCCCCTTAATAAAATGTGTGTATGACCACTACTTTTTTGAAAGCGTTTACATATAATGTACTAGGAAGGGGGGAAAATCATGGATCGATTAATCTTCTTATTCTTAGCTGCAATTCTTGCCGGCTTTGCTTTAGTTGAATTGCCGCTGGCAGGTACATTCTTGGCAAGCTTGGAGCCTTTCACATCAGTCGTTGGCGTTTTAGCAATTTTAGTTTTTTCTTTCGTTTTAATCTTTTATGGTGTTAAAAGTTTATTCAAAAAGTAGTCATGTTCTTGGCCGGCAGTTTAGATTGCCGGTCTTTTTTGTATTGCACACGACCTTACATTTTGACTGGATTCTCTTTTAACCCATAAATAGGCTAACATAATTCCTCCTCCGGCATACCTTAACTTTGAGACATGAAAATGCTCATCAACAAGATTTAACAATAGGAGGAATTTTTAATGGGTAAAGACGGAGGAAATTGCGGCGGCGGCTATAATAGCGGTTTCGCATTAATTATCGTATTGTTTATTTTATTGATTATCATCGGTGCTTCTTTTGTAGGCGGCGCTGGATACGGCGGACACGGTTACTGCTAATGACAAATGAACGGCTTGCCTCATAGGTAAGCCGTTTCTAGATACATAAAAAACGCATGAACTCATTAGAGTCCATGCGTTTCAGCTTAAACTTGTGTACTTGTCAAAATGTCCGTAATAACAGGAACGATTTGTTTTTTGCGGGAAACTACGCCTTTTAAAACAGCCGTGTTGTCCACAAGTTTCACATCATATGCCTGTTCTACAGCACGTGTTTCGCGACCAAGGGCCAATGCTACGGAATCATTGATTAAAATATCCGTTACGACAAAAATGAATAAATCTAATTCTTTTTCAGCGATAACAGCGGAAATCAAGGCTTCAATCTCTTCTTTATGAACGAGTACATCGTTTGGATCTACTGCATTTACTTGCGCAATTTCTACTTTATAGTTGCCCATAGAAAATTCCTTTGCATCAAGGGAAATCAGCTCTGCCACTGTTTTGTCGCTTAAATCTGCACCTGCTTTAAGCATATCAAGGCCGTAGACCTCGGGATCAACTCCAGCAATTTCAGCTAATTCGCGCGCAGCTGCTACATCTTGATCTGTGCATGTAGGAGATTTAAATAATAGTGAATCTGAAATAATCGCAGAAAGCATCAATCCAGCAATTTCTTTAGGAATGCTGACACCATTTTCTTTGTACAATTTGTTTAAGATAGTAGCTGTGCAGCCTACTGGCTCTGCACGATAATACAATGGATCGCTTGTTTCAAAATTGGCAATGCGATGATGATCAATCACTTCAAGTACTCGAACATCGTCAATATCACTCACACTTTGCTGGCGCTCGTTATGGTCGACTAAAATAACCTGGCTGACTTCATTAGCCACTGTTTCTACAAAGCGGGGAGTTTCGATCCCAAAAGCAGTTAAAGCGAACTGAGTTTCACCGTTGATTTCGCCTAAGCGCACAGGCTCAGCAATTAAACCAAGCTTTGTTTTAAGATCAGCATACGCAATGGCAGAGCATATTGTATCTGTATCGGGATTTTTATGACCAAAGATTAAAACTTTTTCCATCTAAAAAAACTCCTTTGCTGTAAATACTCTAGAATTTTGCCGCATCAATGGGCGTATATTTTCTTATTTTAACAGAAAATTGTGCCGTTAACTGTCTGATTTTTAAAAGTTTATTAAAGATACACCTTATTATTAACCGTTTTGCTTACTTTTTCAAGTACGACCTTATGATTGCAAGCAGCTTTTGCTTTTCATGAGTCGGAATGGATTCTGAAAGTCTGGCTGCAGCTAATGGCAGCTCCCACTTATAAAGCTCTTCTGCAGAGAACGAACGATGTTTTTTGTACTCGCGAATATACAGCCTGCACATCCATTTGCGGATGAACCCCATAAATGCATCATTTGTCTTCAATCCGCCATACCTCAAAATTAGAATGGTCCGGGCAAGGTCAGCCTCAGGCTGCCCGCACACCGCATCAGCCCAATCAATCACTGTAGGATTACCGGCAGAGATTAAAATATTATCAGGGTGAAAATCCCCGTGACACAGCTGTTTTCCTGAGGAAAGACAGGCTAAATGGTCTAATACCGCTGCCTTTTCTGTACCTGAAAGACTTGAAGCATGGATTTTCATTTCAATAGAACTCTTCTGTTTTTTTAGAGATTCTGCCGGTTTTTCATGGATGCCAGTATGAAGCCTTGCCATCATCTTTATACTTCGAATGGCAGCTGAAGGACTTTTCATCATTTCAGCTGTTAACGGATTGCCTGCTGCTTTTTCAAAGACAATCCCTTCTTTACCGTCAATGGTCACAATCTCATAAGCTTTTGGAACGCTGATTCCGCATTCAGTCAAGTATCTATTCACTTCAAATTCGTAATGAATAGTTGCTGAATCATATCTATACATTTTAACAGCCTTATCTTTTCCGTAAGAATACGTAATGGCTGTCGAGCCTTCGCCGATCATATCCATCTCATTCAACATTATCGTTTCAGCAGCGGATTCATCGGAAAATATCCCGCTTCTTTCAATGATTCTAAATCTTCGTCATCCTCTGCCATCTCAGTGAAAACAAATTCTTCATCAAGCTTATAAAGAGCTTCGAGCTGCCCGGCAGATTCTTTGTATCTGCCCAAAGTTGAAAGATAACAAGCTCTGTTATACAAACTGATTAAATCCTCGGGCTCTATTGAGATAGCTTTCTCAACTGCTTCAAGTGCTTGTTTTAGTTTATTTTGATGTCGGTAAATCAGTCCGAGCTGATTATAATTGTCATGATCATCCGGATTTACAGTGATTGCATGCTGGATCGCATTTTCTGCTTTGCTGTACTGTTCTATAGCTTCATAGACTCTGGCCAAGTGGAAGTATCCTTTTTCAACAGCAGTCTCAATTTTCACTGCACGCATGAGAACTTGTTCTGATTCTTCAAATTCTTCAAGTTCAAGCAAGGCCATTCCAAGAACAACGAGATAATCGGGATCCTCGTTTTCTTCAAGCAGTGTTTCAATAAGGCTGCATGCTCCTGACAAGTACTTAACAGCTTTTTTCTCTGGGACATTTCCGAATTCATTTATATAAAGAACAGCCAGCCTATAGGCAACGTCAGGCTCCCACTGATAGCGGAGCCACTGCTCCAGAATTTTAATCGCATCTTCCGCCAATCCTGCATCCAAATGAAATTCGGCATACCACATAACAGCTGTAACATTCTCCCGGTCATGTTTCAATGCCTCTTCATACAGGCCAATCAGTGTTCCAAATTTCAGGCTCATCTTCGAAAAATTCGTGAACCGCTTCAGCCATCCTTTTTGTTCTTCCATCTCTTCGTATGCATCACGCATGGATTGCATTTGCCGTTCATACGCAGCTGCTGCATTCATGAAAATAATGCTTTTTTCTTCAGCTGTAAGCTTCATTTTTTTTATTTCATTTTCAAGTTTATGCATGGACTTTGTGCCAAGCATTACTTCAATCCACGTTTCATAGAGAAACTTATTTTCTTGATTTTCCATAATCAGTGTGAGGAGCTGGGATTTTGCTTGTTTCATTTTTCCCTGCTTCATCCAGAGCTTGACTTGATGATGAAGAATTTGAAATTGAGCTGGCGCAAGTTCAAATGCTTTGTTCAAATTTTCTTCTTCTTCTTTCAGATTTCCAAGCTTTCCATGAATATGGGCAAGGGCATCATAGAGGAAAGCCTTCTCAACATTTGCACTCATTAGAAGTTCTTTAAATGCTTCAATTTCCGTCTGGAATTCAAGAACCTCGAGCAGAGCTTCGACAGAAACACAATAAGGGTCCACTCTAAATGCAGACAGCAGGTATTTCTTCTCTGATTTCCTGTCCTCTCTGGCATTTGCGACACCCGCAAGGTCAAGCATTGCCTGTTCATGTGCAGGATCAAGCTCAAGCACCCGTTTATACTGTTTTTCTGCCTCGCCATAATCTTCTTGTTTAAAGGCAATCTCCCCAAGCCGGTAAAACGGAAGAATATCATCCTTCTTTAAGGCAATGGCCTGTTTTAAATACTGCTTGGCCTTATCCAATAGACCCTGGGACTCATATAAACAGCCGATATAGCTGATCAGAAGAAATTCGTCTATTTTTCCTTCTCTTATGCTTTCTAAAAATTCAAGTCCGCGGCGTGAGTATGGCGTTTCAGATACGAGATCAACATAGATCTCAATCGCTTCCCCAATATTGGCATCCGCATATAAAATCCCTTTTTCTACATAAGAAAGTGCGAGATCCATATGTGAGTCTTTTTCTTTCATTTCTGAACTTGCGGCGAACATCAGCTTTCCTGCGTTGATAAGAAATTCACTGTCTTCTTGGAATTGTTCGAAATAGCGGTGAATTACTTTGAAAAATTGATCTGTTTTTCCTTCCTCTTTATAAAGAGCGGCAAGGGAAATACGTGCATATACATCTTTCGGATCGAGCTCTTCAGCCTGCATATAAAATTGCCTTGCTTGTTCAAGTTCCCCAGCACGTTCAGATAGATCTCCCGCTTCATGGAGGAGCATCTGTTTGTCTTCGGCAGCTGCAATCCCCTTTTCAAGAATCTCCTTCGCTTTAGGAACATCATCGTAAACGATTTCGTAAAGTCCTGAAAGCTCTTTATATGCAAGCGGCACTTCCGGTTCGAGTGCTATTGCAGTCTGAAACCCTCTTCTTGCAAGCTTATATCTTCCTAATTCTTTATCGCACCTTGCCCGCTGAAACCATACATACCCGTCTTCCTTCTCAATTTTCAAGAATGAGTGGAACAGATTTCTGGCTTTTTCATACTCGTTCATTTCCATTAAAATAATTCCATGGTTAATCAGTGAAAAAGCATCATCTTCATTGATATCCATCGCAATCTCTGAATATCTCAAAGCTTCCTGAACACGGTCACGATTGAGTTCAGTCAGAGCGAGGTATCCCCATAGAATATGATCATCCGGTTCCGATTTCAAGGCTTCCGCAAAAGCCACAAATGCACCGTCATATTCATCCTTGTTATAGCTTAATCTCCCTTTCGCATACCAATAAGTCGCCAAATACTGTTTAAAAGGAAGCTGCGTCAAGTACTCCAGGGCGCGTTCATTGTTTTTTACGCTGAAATAAGCCATGGCAGCTGAAAGACTGCGGTATTCAGATTCCTTAGAATGCTCAAAAACATACATGGCAGCTGCATCAAGAATTTCTTCTGCCACTATTCCGGGAAGATATTTAATGACGTAGGCTGAGACAGCCATAAGGTGAAGATTTTCTTTTAGAAAGGCTTGTTCAGCATCACTCAGCTGCTTGTTCGATGCCTCTGTCATAGAAAAAAGCTTAACTGCTAGTTCGTGTTCATTTATAGATAATACATTCAATTTTTCAGCTTCTTTTTCAGGAAGAACCGCTAAAGATAAGACTCCATTGTTCCCATATTCCTGCTCAAAGTCTTCATACATGACTTCATGGGTGGTTCTGAGATTTGGATCCTGAACGTGGAAAACATTCAAATTGTCATCATAGCCCGCAAGCAATTGAACATGGGAGGTTGTTGGATAATCGATATTGATCATAACGGCCGCATCCAGATCAATCAGCGTTTTTAAAATGTCGGGATTCCCCAAAAAGTACCTGCTTGTAAACTCTTTTTCTTCGAAGTACTCAATTATTTTAGATAACTTTGAACCTGAAACATGAAAGACTGATTCTGCAATTTCATCTTGTTTATACGTCTTGCCGAACATACTGAAAATCATTTCTGCACATGCAGGAACACAATAATTATATTTTTGCACGACCGGCTTAAAGGTCACCATTTTAGAAGCTTGGTCTGCCCGGCCAGTAAAATTTTTATAATGGGATTCTTTCTTAAATTCAGTGTGCTCTGCTAAAAACGATTCAAGCTTCCCGAATTCTTTCTGCTCATATAAGGAATCAGCCGTGTAATACTCGGCCATTCTCTTATATTCATGAAAAGGGGTAAGTGAATGCAGGTCTGAAATCGCTTTTTCCATATCCGTCCAGCGCTTCTGTTTATAGCACAGCCTAATCTTTTCAACGATTAGTTTTGGAAAATCCGGATAAAGGGTTAAACCTTCTTCTAAAATGATTCCGGCTTGTTCCGCATCCCCCTGAAGCGCATGATGCTGAACAAGCAGCACATAGGCGGTCAAACCGTCTTTTTCATCCTTCTTACTGTCGTCTAAGCACTGCAAAGCCCTGTCCCATTCTCCGCTTTGCAAATAGTAATAAGCCCAGCGCGTCTTCACGGGATCACTGGAAGCTTCTTCGCATTTTTGCATATATTGAAACGCTGCCTTTAATCGCCGCATCCCAATAAGTGCACTTGCCATTGTGAAATAAAGCTTTTCTCTCCATTCATCAGTGAGTTCCTGCTTTTCTATTTCTTTTAAAAGTTCTTCAGCTTCAATCAGCTTGTTCTCATCAATAAGCTGCTGGCAATACCAAAGAGCCGTCAGAGGAGATTTTAATCTCCTGTAGCTGTCTCTTATGAAGATTCCGCCAAGCTGGTCCATTAATGATGCATCTAGAACCTGAAGCAAATATTTCAGTTGGCTTTCATCTGTGTACGATCGAATAAACCTGCGAAAACGTGAAAGCTTATTCTCCTCCGCCACTTCCTTGTACTCTTCTAAAAAGTGCTTCATTGCTCCTGAATAGTCATGTTTTTTCAGCGTTTCTTCTATGTATGATAGATTCATATTTACCCCTCGCCGGATTATTCAAAATATTTATTTCTTCTTTTTTAAATATACTTTGTTTTATGTGATTTGTAAGCCATTTTCTAACAGAAAACCTGCACGTTTATATGCAGGTTTTCAAACTTTGATTATCGGAGAGGTGAAGACATTACTTTAATAAAATCAGCAAGGAAGTCCTGATACTGAAAATGAAGGGCAATGGTGTGCCTTGCACCTGGCTGCATTTGATTATTGCGAAAATCGGCATAGCTCAGTCCTCTTGCGTCATCTAAGACCGAAACCTCGACATTTTTGGTAACAGAATAGATTTTGTCTTTGTTTAACATATAGTACAAAGTAAAAACATCGTGTATGGATGCTCCTCTTCCTCCCGGCCTGAGCTTAGCATAAGCATCAGAATAGTACTTCGTAATGGCAGGAATAAGCTCCTTATAGGGATTTGAAGAGATAGAGTATATATATCCTGCAATTTCACTGGTGATAATGGCACTGTTGGTCACATTCAGAGGGGTTATATATACTTTTTTCGCATACTTAAGCACAACGTTTACTGCTATTGGATCACCATGGAAGTTAGCCTCTGCGAGCGGAGTTACATTGCCCGGGACAAAAAAAGCTCCTCCCATTAAATAAATTTCAGGAACCCCCTGCATGACTTCAAGGTTAAAATTAAAAGCATTTGCAAGGGAGGTCATTCTGCCCGTATCAACAATAACAAGTTCATCTCCGTGTTCTTGAATCAATGTGAAAATATGACTGAATGGCTTAATATTTAATTCTATATTCTCTGGAGGCCTTATCGGCCCAAGCCCTTCCTCCCCATGAATTTCAGGATAATAGACCGAAACCTCGCCGTTTAACGGAAATGTCGCCCCCTCTATAACAGGAATGTCCTCTCTGCCTGCAAGCTTGAGCAAATAGGCTGCATTTTCTGTTGCCTGCTGTTTAGACACATTCCCATAGCTTGTAACAATACCTAAAAGCTCAATATCGGGATTTAATAAAGCGTAGATAATGGCCAGGGAATCATCGATTCCGGGATCTGCAAACAGTAAAATTTTTTTCATTGTTAATCCACCTATTTTCTAATGTCAGATGGTTATATATATGGAATTGGAAAAGATTGAATGCTACGTTTTTCTCCTCGCGTCTTGAATGGGAAAATAGTCATTTCCTTTTTATTTTTTTCGTACACAGGATTTTCCTGAACTGAGTGTAATATATTCCTTAACTGAAAGATGGAGTGTGAGGATCATGGAAGCTAAGGCAGAACGCAGATTAGTACCCCGGAGACGGAGAAGTCTATGGATTGGAGCTTTCGCCATTCTCTTTCTTCTAATCGGAGTATTCATTTATGTAAACCTTTTCACCGAGAAAAGTCTTCCCCAATTAAATGGAGAAGTAATCGTCAGAGGAATGACCGATGCAGCCCAAGTAACGAGGGATAAAAACGGGGTACCTCATATTAGGGCAAAATCAGACAAAGATTTATACATCGCACAAGGATATGTACAGGCTCAGGATCGCCTCTTCCAAATGGATTTAAGCAGAAGACAGGCATCCGGAATGCTGAGTGAAGTGGTCGGCGCGGCAACTGTTGATAAGGACAAATTTTTTAGAACGCTCGGTTTGAGAAGAGCCGCTGAAGTGTCTTATCCAGAGTATAATCAATCTTCAAAAGATGCCATGCAGTGGTTTGCAGATGGTGTAAATGCCTTTATGAAAGACGCAAAAGAACATGGGACACTGCCTCTTGAATTCAGCCTGCTGAAATACGAGCCGGCAGAATGGACACCAATCGATTCCCTCACCATCGGCAAATACATGGCTTTTGATTTAGGAGGCCATTGGTCAGGGCAGGCGTTCCGTTACTGGGCGCTTGATACGTTTCCAAAAGAGAAAGCATATGACTTATTTCCTTCCTTTCCAAAGGATGCCCCAGAAATTCTGTCTGCTTATGATGAAGTGAAAATGAACATGGAGAAAAGCTTTGCAAGTGCCATCATTCCACCCGAATTTAATGGAAGCAACAACTGGGTTGTGAGCGGTGAAAAAAGCGAAAGCGGGAAACCTCTGCTTGCAGACGATCCCCACCTCTCACTTGCCACACCATCAATCTGGTATCAAATGCATCTGCAAAGTGACAGCATGAATGTCAGCGGCGTTATTTTTGCCGGGGTCCCTGGAATCATTCTTGGACACAATGATTATATTGCCTGGGGTGTAACGAATACGGGGCCAGATGTACAGGATTTATACATTGAAAAACGCAATCCTGATAATCCGCGGCAATTTTTATACAACGATAAATGGGAAGATGCAAAGGTGTTTAAAGAGCCTATCGCGGTGAAGGATGAAAGGACCATCGATTATGAGGTGATCGAAACAAGGCACGGCCCGCTCATGTCCGAATTTGCATTTGATAAAAAGCAGGATACAGCTCTTGCTATGAAATGGACAGCTCTTATGCCTTCAACCGAATTCCAGGCAGTGCTCTCAATGAACAAAGCGAAAGACTGGAACGAATTCGAACAGGCTCTTGAAGATTTTCACGTCCCAACCCAAAATTTTGTTTTTGCCGGGGCGGATGGAACAATTGCCTATAAGGCAAACGGAAAAATTCCAATCCGGAAAAAAGGTGACGGCATGATTCCTATACCTGGCTGGACTGATGAATATGAATGGGAAGGATTTATTCCTTATGATGAGCTTCCCCGCACGGTCAACCCTGAGGAAGGTTTTGTTGCTACCGCAAACAATAAGGTGATTGATGATTCGTACCCTTACCATATTAGTCATCATTGGGCGCAGCCTTATCGGTATATGAGAATTAAAGAGGTTTTAGAGACAGACGATAAGCTCACATTAAATGATATGAAAAAACTGCAGATGGATCAGCGAAATTTATATGCTGAGGAATTTTTGCCCGCTATTATTAACAGAATCAGCGAGGGTGATTTAAATGAGACTGAAAAAGCTTCTGCCAAATTGCTTGTAAAATGGAACATGGAAGATGATAAAGATATGGGAGCTCCGCTTCTCTTTCACTTGCTGATGAAAGAAATTCCCGTCACTCTTTTTAAAGACGCTGTTCCAAAAGAAATGGATGACTTATTTGAAGGAAAACAGGGAATCGTTGATGAACTGCTCAGACGCGCTTTTAACGGGGATGAGTCTGAATGGATTTCAGATAAAGGTGGCCTTGATAAAGTTTTGCTCACATCATTCGGGAATGTCGTCGCCTCTCTTCAAGAAGAATACGGCGATAACCCGGAGGATTGGAAATGGGGCGATTACCATCAGCTTTATTTTGGACACCCTCTTTCTTCTGCCTCACCTGTTCTAAAATGGCTGTTTAATAACGAGAAACCTCAGCCTGTCGGCGGCAGTCAAATTACAGTCGCCGCCGCAAACTATAATTCTGAAGGAATCGTCAATCACGGTGCTTCCTGGCGCTTTGTCATCGATGCGGCTGAAATGACAAAAGGACACCATATTGTTGGACCTGGCCAATCCGGCCATGTGAAAAGCGAATGGTATCAAGATCAGATTGATGATTGGATGAACGGAACCTATCATCTGACTGATCTAAACGCGAAGCAGAAGGAAGAAAGCTTAACTTTATTGCCGGAGAAATGACCGGCCGAAATGAACGAGGCTGGGACGTAACGATCATCTCCTGAATGAAAGCCGAACATTGAATAGTGCGAAAACCATTAAAAGAAAGAGCTATTTTCGCCATAAATTGTTGTTTTTCATGATAAATAATGTCCGTTCCTTTCCGCTCCAGGAACTTGCTTTCCGCGGGGAGCATGGGAGCCTCCTCGGCGTTGCCTGTGGGGTCTCCCATTTTGCTCTATTTCCCGCAGGAGTCAAGTTCCTTCCGCTGCAATCCACTTAAAGTTTTAAACATTTAGTCCTGTAGCAACAATATTTATGAAAAGAGCTAAGAAAAAAATCCGAACTAAAACGAAATTCAAGTTGGAATTTCACATAATAGTTCGGACTTTTCTTTGGCTGAAAACCATTTGTCCCAGCCACGTTTTTTTGTCATAGAGTTGGTTAGCCAGGAATTAGTTGATGCAGCCCTATTTAAGAATTAAATAAAACAATATAAAAAGCCGCCCTGATTCTTCCGGGCAGCTTATTTTTGCATCATGCGTGATGCAGCTTTTCTTCTTGTATATATCCCTTGCATGACTGCCTTTTCATAAGCTTATGCGGGATAATGATCCGTTTAATTGGATCGTTAGGATCTTCCACCAGCTGAATCACATGCTTGGCAGCTTCATAGCCTAATTGAAAAATATTAATATCCACAGTAGTAAGCGGCGGTCGTGAAACTTCTGACAGCATCACATTATTAAACGATACAACTGATACGTCATTAGGTACATTTATGCCCATATCATCAAGCATATTCAGAACTCCGAGCGCCATTAAATCATCGGCTACGACAAGCGCAGTCGGCGGCTCATTCAATTTGAACAATTCCTGAACAGCTGCCTGCCCGCCTTCTTTTAGAAATTGAGCATGCACAATGTAGTCATCGCGGTATTCAAGTCCTGCATTTCGAATCGCTTTCTCATACCCTAAAAGGCGTTCAACTGTTACCACAAGTTTAAGATTACCACCAATAAAAGCAACGCGGTCGTGTCCAAGCTCAATCAAATGTTCTGTTACTTCTTTTGCTGCCCGGTAATTATCGTTGTCTACGTGAGTAATTAACTCGACATCCTTAAATGGTTTTCCAACGATTACAAACGGGAAGTTTTTCATAAGCAGGTATTTTGTCAGTTTATCATCTACTTGTGAATACAAGAGAATAATGCCGTCGACCCGTTTTCCTTCAACCATCTGAACGACGCCTTCCATAATTTCAGCATCCGTTTCACCCGTTGACATATGCAGGGCATAATGTTTTTGGTGAGCTCCTTTACTGATGCCGCGGATCACTTCCGGAAAGAATGGGTTTAAAAAGGCTTTGTCAGCAGAACCCGGAATTACGATTCCAATTGCCTGAGTCGATTGATTTGCAAGACTTCTGGCTATGAAATTCGGATGATACCCAAGCTCAGTCATGGCTTCTCTTACTCTCTCTTTTGTTTTCTCACTTATACGCGGGTTATTAGCAATCACTCTCGATACGGTTGATGGAGCTACATTTGCTAACCTTGCGACATCTTTTATTGTTGCCACAATCCCATCCCTCTCTTACTTTCATCATGTTTGGAGCAGTTTTTTCTCTCCAAATTGAAAAGTCTAATTTAACATACTCTTTTTTAAATAACCACTTTGTAAACGCATTCACTTTGAATCCTTTATAACCAAAGAGAAATCATCTCATTTCTCTTTGGTTCACTGGCATTAAGATGTCTGCTTCTTTCTTCTGTTCATGTATAAGAATCCTGCAAATACTGCCGGAACTGCCACGAACACACTGATTAACGGCAAGTTTGGGCCAGTTTTTTCCCCAACCTCAAAGATCTCAGCTGTTTCACGGTCGAGAATAAATTCATACTCTCCGTTCTTTTCTTCGGTCATATCACCTGTCAGCAATCCGTGCAATTCTTTATTTTCTTCAAGCGCTTTAGCCGGTATAACGGCGTTTCTTGATTCAGCGGAATTATTTAACGCAATAACGGTCATTTCATTCTTATATGTTCTTTTAAGAATGGTCATTCCTTTTTCATCATATAAAACGTCCATTTCTCCGCGTCTTAAAGAAGGAAATTCAGAGCGGATCTTCCCAAGCTTTGACACATACTTGATGAGATCTTCATTGGCACGGAAGTTCATCATCCGGCGATTGTCCGGATCATTGCCGCCGTCCATCGCAATCTCTGTGCCATAGTACACGATTGGCATGCCAGGTGCAGAATACATGTAGGCAAGAGCCATCTTCAGCCGGGTAACCGGATTTTGATTATTCGCAATGGCTTTCCGTGTAAAACGTTCATTATCATGATTATCTATAAAATTGCCTAAAACATAAGGATCTTTATAAAGAATTTGATTGCGTTTAAACACGTTGGCAAGCATCCCCGGCGATCCACCTGCATCCGAAAACACTTTGGATGCATCATCATAAAAAGGATAATCAACGACAGAATCAAGGCCAGCTTCCGTATAACCCGATACGTAGCGAGGATCTTTATCCCAAACTTCGCCCATCAAGAAGAAATCTTTCTTCACTGATTTTACTTCTTTTGAAAATTCCTCCCAAAAGGCTTTAGGAACGTGGCGAACAGTATCCAGTCTATAACCGTCGATGTCTGTTTCCGTAATCCACCATTTGGCAGCATCCATTAAATAGGCTTTCGTTTCAGGATTTTCGGTGTTTAAATCCGGCAGGCCAAACAGCCAGCCATTTTCTACTTCCTCTTGATTTTGCCAGTTGGCAATATCCTTCTTTTCATGAAACCAGTCTTTCTTTTCAGGATCATTCAGCCATGGATGCTTATAGCCCGTATGATTGACTACAAAATCAAGCATGACCTTCATATCCCGTTTGTGCGCTTCTTTTACAAGCGTTTTAAAGTCCTCAAGTGTTCCAAAGTTTTCATCCACGTTTTTAAAATCACGAATCCAATACCCGTGATAGCCGCCTTCTTCATTATCAAAGACCGGAGTCAGCCAAATAGATGTAAACCCCATTTCCTGAATGTAATCCAGTTTATCAATAATCCCTTGAAGATCTCCGCCGTGATATGCCTTCGGATTTTTGGGATTTGCTTCAAAATCGTTGCTTGTATCGCCATTATTGAAGCGGTCAATCATAATAAAATACATGCTTTCATCTTGCCACGATCGTTCTTCCTTCTCTTCTGCCCGAACAGCGTTCAATGAAAAACCTGAGAGAAGGAAAAAAGGGATGATCAGTACTTGTAGTATACGTTTATCCATCCCTCTGCCCCCCTTACTGCGTAATAGCTGTCCCGTCTCCATATAAGCGGATTCGAGACAGCTTTACGTATAAGACTATTAAACTATGTTTATTAATTCAATATGAAATCGATTTCCGAATCTTACCCTTTATTCGCTCCAGCCGTTAATCCTTCAACAATATACTTTTGGAAAAGCAAGAATAGAATGGTGATTGGCACTGCTACTAGAACCGCTCCGGCTGCGAACGTGGTAAATTGAGTGCTCGTTCTGCCTGTTACGAATTCAAATAGACCAACTGCAAGTGTCTTGTTATCGTTTGAACGAAGGATCAGACGGGCGAAAATGAAGTCCATCCAAGGTCCGATAAAGTTATTTACAGCAATAAATACTAAGATAGGCTTTGACAAAGGCATCATGATTTTAAAGAAAATCGTAGTATGACTGGCACCGTCCATTTTTGCTGCTTCTTCTAAGCTTCTTGGAAGACCATCAAAGTATCCTTTAACAAGCCATGCTCCAAACGGAATCGATCCGCCTGCATACACTAAGATAAGGCCCCAGTGATTGTCCAATAATCCGATTTGAAGAAGTAAAATGTAGATCGCAATCATTCCCATGAAGCTTGGGAACATTTGCAGGACAAGCATCGCCATTAACCCCTGTTTGCGGCCCGGAAAACGGAAGCGTGAAAACGCATATGCCGCTGTAACAACAAGGAATGTTGAAATAATCATGTTGAAGAATGCAATTTTAAACGTGTTTTTATACCATGTTAAATATTTTGTTTCCTCAAAAAGATAACGGTAGTGATCAAGACTTAATGCTTCTGGTATAAGCTTTGTTGCAAACAGTGAATCCCCTGGATTTAATGATCCGATCAGGATGAAATAGACAGGATACAGGACAAGAATCGCTGTTATGATCAATATGGCGTATATAAAGCCAACGACGAGTTTATCAGTTAATTTTTTATTCATCATGACATCATATCCTCTTCCTTGAATGCTTTTGTTTTTCTGAAGTTCCAGATAGAAAGAGTTGCTACTACGATAAAGATTAAGATCGATACGACAGAAGCTGTAGCAAATTGACTTTGTTCAAGCGTCATTTTATAAATCCAGCTGATCAGGATATCCGTTGATCCGGCATAGCTGTAATTCACGTTAACAGGATTACCTTGAGTTAATAGATAGATAATATTGAAGTTATTGAAGTTCCCTGCAAAGCTCATGATAAGAAGCGGAGCGGTTGAGAACATAACGATCGGCATAGTAATCTTCCAGAACTTGCTCCAAGGCGTTGCTCCGTCAACATCTGCCGCTTCAAACATTTCTTTATCAATTGTCGTCATAACACCGCTCATAAGAACCATCCAGAACGGGAATCCAAACCACATATTTACTGTTACAAGCGTAACTTTTGCCCACATTGGATCTGACAGCCAAGGAATAGCTTCAAGACCAAGTGCTTTAATATATTGATTCAGCGGCCCAAATTCTCCGTTGAAAATATTTCTGAAAATCAAGATGCTGACAAATTGCGGAATCGCCCATGGCAGAATGTAAATGCTGCGCCATAAACGCTTAAGTTTAATGCCTTTATGATTGATCAGAACAGCAAAGATCAAACCAAGGAAGAACGTAGTCGCTGTTGATAAAATCGCCCATAGGACCGTCCAGCCAAAAACTCCGTAGAACGTTGTGCTCCATGTTTTTAATTGGAAAAGATTTAAGAATGTATCAAATCCTACCCAATCCACCAAAGCCTTTGGCGGCAGATGATTTGGACCTGAATAGTTTGTAAATGCAATCATAACTCCAAATAACAGAGGAAGAATCGTTAAAAACATTGTAAATAGAATAGATGGTGTTAAAAGGATGTAAGGGAACCCATTTTCCCATACATTTATCAGGGTTTGTTTTGCTGTATTAGGCTTGATGCCGCGCTCGCGCATTTTGCCTACTTTGTATGCATCACGAACGTTTAAGTAGTAAACCCAGATGAAAAGCAGGAAGGAGATTAAGAAAATGATCCCTTCGATCATTAAGAATATGGAGTGATCGCCTTGCACGACTGTAAATCCATTTCTTGTCTGCGGGGTGTCGCCTAATGTTGTTAAGCCCCACATTGCATATCTGAACGGCAAAGACCAGAATACCAGAAGGTAAACTTCTAAAAGAATAAATAAAATTCCTTTAAGATATTGACGGTGGTAGATCTGTCCAAGCCCCATTAGTAAAAACGATAGTAATGCACCTATTCTAGCTGGTCCGCGCATTATGCCAGGCCTCCTCACGTTGATTGAAAGTTGTGTCTGCTTGAGAAATTTCTTCTTGCTTATTACCCCATTGTCCCTTTGCTGTCCCCATTTACGGGCAGTTAGCCTGCACCTCTGTCCCATGCATTCTATCCGCATAGAGGTAGAGGCTGCTGCCTGCCAATAAAGGATAAAAGTTGAGCCAATACCAAAGGTATCGGCTCAGACTGACTATTACTTCGTTTGTGAAGAGATAGCATCCTCAATTTGCTGAAGTGCTGCGTCAAGTGCCTTTTTAGGTTCAGTTCCGTCGTTCCACATTGTTGTATAAGCAGTTTCCATTGGTCCCCATACAGATTGCATTTCAGGGATGTTTGGCATTGGAAGTGCTGATTCAGCCTGTTCAAGGAATGCAGAAGCAACTTCGTCGTTTTGGATCGCATCGCTTTCAATCAATTCTGTTTGAGGAGGAAGCTGTCCAGTCATTTCAAAACGTTTTTCAAGCATTTCTGTGCTTGTAGCGAATTGTGCTAATAGAGTAGCAGCTTTAGGATACTTAGAGTAAGAGTTTACATAGTAAGCTTTGATTCCAGAGAAACTTTTTGGAGTTTCGCCGTTATCTAATTTAGGAAGCGGAGCAATACCGAAGTTGATGCCTGCTTCTTCATGGTTTTTGATATCCCATGGACCAGAGATGCGGTACATTAATTTGTTATCGTTAAAGAAAGAACTGATCAAGTCACCAGTAATATCTTCTTTTTTCAATGGAAGAAGTTCTTTGTTCATGCGCTGCATGAATTCACCAGAAGCAACAGCGCCTTCATTGTTAATGCCTAGATCAGATGCATCTGTGTTGTCATTTCCGAAGATGTAACCGCCGTATCCAGCGAAGAATGCATGTGCAAAGTAGAAGTTTGCAGGCTCCATCATGAAGCCGTATTTGCCGTCTCCAGCAAATCCTTTAGATTGCTCAAAAATTTCGTCAAACGTTTCTGCAGGCTTGTCTACTAAATCTTTGTTGTAATAAAGTGCGTATGTTTCAATTGCCATCGGGAATCCGTAAAGAGTAGATTCGCCGCCTTCTTCAGTGTAAGAAGTACCGCTGATTGCAGCTGGCAGGAATTTTTCTTTATACTCGTCAGCTAAAACGTTTTCATAAATAAGACCAGCTTTTACCATGTTTCCTACGTGGTCATGAGGTGCGTGGAATACGTCAGCTCCAAGCCCAGCAGGTCCGTCAACTTCTAGCTTTCCAGCAGCGTCAACGTGGTTTACTTCTTGTACTTCAACTGGGATATCGTATTTCTTTGTGAATTCTTCTGCTACATAAGATGCCCATTCAGCTTCTGAATCCGCGTTATCCCAAAGAACTAATTTTGCGCCTTCTTCAGGTTCTAAATCTACTGATTCTTCTGTCTTTTTACCGCCCTCTTTGTCGCCGCCTTCTGTTTTTGCCGGCTCTGAGCTGCTAGGCTTGCTGCATGCAACCATAACAAACATCAGTAATGCAATGAGAGATAAAGATAAAATCTTTCTCATAATTTCCCCACCTTTTATTTTGTTGTAATCTATTTCATTGTACTTAGTGCCCAGAGGCAATCCGCACAACTGAAACCAAAGTCTCATAGTTTAAAAGTGAAAACGCTTCCTATCATTCTCAAAAAAAAGGGTGAGTGATGTGTGAGAACAATTGTGCAAACGTTTTCCCTATTAACTAATTTTTATTTTAAGTTTGCCAGAATTAAAAGTCAATATATTTTTATAAATAAATGCAAACGTTTTCCCAATGTTTTATAATGAGTTCATATTCTATAATTTGGCGATTTAAGGTGATTAATAGAATAGGATGATAGTCACACCCCCTGTATCAGCTTTTGTCCTGCCGATTTTGCCGCCATACACAATTTAACTTATGAAAGAGAGTGAACAACTTGTTAAAAGAAGCAATCTATCACCGCCCAAAAAATCAATTTGCCTATGCTTATGATGAAAAAACCATGCACCTGAGGCTTCGCACAAAAAAGAACGATGCTGACGCTGTCAGTCTGATTCATGGCGATCCATATGAATGGAGCGAAAAAGGCTGGCACTTCAAACTTGAGCCGATGCATAAAAGCGGTTCGGATGAGCTGTTTGATTACTGGTTTGCAGCTGTCGAACCAAAATACCGCCGGATGCGTTACGGATTTGAGCTGTCTTCCGGAGACGAAAAGCTTATCTTTACGGAAAAAGGGTTTATGAATGAAATCACAACTGATGACACCGCCCCCTATTTTGCGTTTCCTTTTTTGAACAAGGCCGATGTTTTTAAAGCACCTGAATGGGTTAAGGATACAGTCTGGTATCAAATTTTCCCTGAACGATTTGCAAACGGCGATTCTTCCATTAATCCAGAAGGCACATTGGACTGGGGCAGCACGGAGCCGACGAGCGGTAATTTCTTTGGCGGGGATTTTGAAGGGGTAATCAAAAATATCGATTATCTGAAAGAATTAGGAGTAAGCGGTCTTTATTTCACACCCGTTTTTAAAGCGTACTCCAATCACAAATATGACACGATCGATTACATGGAGCTCGATCCTCAATTTGGCGATAAAGAGACGTTTAAACGACTTGTGCAAACGTGTCATGAAAACGGAATTAAAATCATGCTTGATGCGGTATTCAATCACAGCGGCTATTACTTCCCCCAATTTCAGGATGTACTCGAACATGGAATGGATTCCAAGTATAAAGACTGGTTCCATATTCATCAGTTTCCTCTTAAAAATGAAGATGATACATTAAACTATGATGCATTCGCTTTCGTCGAGAGCATGCCGAAACTGAATACGGAGCATCCTGAAGTAAAGGAGTACTTGCTTGAAGTAGGCCGTTACTGGGTTCGCGAGTTTGACATTGACGGATGGAGACTGGATGTTGCAAATGAAGTAGATCATCAATTCTGGCGTGAATTCAGACAGGCTGTCCGCGCAGAAAAAGAAGATGTTTATATCCTAGGCGAAATCTGGCATGATTCGATGCCATGGCTTATGGGAGATCAGTTTGATGCCGTTATGAACTATCCGTTTACAACAGGGACAATGAATTTTATTGCTGGTGATAAGGTAAGGGCTCAGGAATTCGTGAATATTATGGAAAGCGTACTCCACTCTTATCCGAAAAACGTCAATGAAGTGGCCTTCAATTTACTCGGAAGCCATGATACACCGCGCATCTTAAATACAGCGAATCACTCCAAGGCAAAACTGAAGCTGCTGTTTGCCTACCAGTTAAGCTTTATCGGCTCGCCCTGCATTTATTATGGAGATGAAATCGGCATGAACGGAGAACAGGATCCAGGCTGCCGCAAATGCATGATCTGGGATGAGGACAAGCAGGACCGCGAGCTTTTCAATTATGTGAAAAAGCTGATTGGCCTCCGCAAGCAGTATCCTGTATTCGGAAACGGCGGAGATATTACATTTGTTGAAGCGGACGATGAAACCAATCATGTTATTTTTACAAAACAAAACGAAACTCAAAAAATGATTGCTGTCCTCAACAATTCCGAAAGCGAATTAAGTGCAGCTCTCCCATTTGAATTAGAAGATACAAAATTAATTGATTTGCTCACAGGAAAAGAATATGCCGCCCACGCTAAGAATCTTACTGTAACAGTGAAGCCATTTGAGATGGCATTCTATTTAATTGAAAAATAAGCGATTGAAAAACAGCCCCGGAATGATCTCCAGGGCTGTTTTTTTCACTCTTCAGGGCGCGGACCCGCTTCAATGCCCCTGCTTTCGACTGTCATAATCGGCCTGCAGGTGATGTCGCCATTCACTCTGATTTGGCAAGATAACCGCAAATGGTCCTCCACACCTTTTTCAGCAAAAGCATTTTTCTCTGCATTTGTAACATCTTCAAAATCACCTTCGAGGATTTCGACCCTGCAGGATGTGCATTTTGCTTTTCCCCCGCAGCGGTGCAGAATATCAATTCCGTTATCCTCAAGTGCAAGTACCAGTTTTCTTCCCATTTCGGCCTCAAACGACCCTTTTCCCGGAACGTGTATTGTCGGCATTTCGATCTCCTCCATTTAATTGTAGTATCATCTTGACCTATTACCCGCTATTCTAATCCACTCTTTATTTCTTTCTTGATACTATCTTTCGATACTCAAGCGGCGATACCCCCTCCAAACGTTTAAAAACTTTTGTAAAGTAAGCAGCATCAAAAATTCCGACTTCTTTTGCAATGGATGAAATTTTGTGGTCAGCCGTAGAGAGCAGCCGCTTAGCCTGCTCCATCCGGTATTGATTTAAGTACTGAACAGGTGTCACTCCCATCGTTTTCTGCATGCACCTGGTAATGTAATCGGGGTGAAAGTGCAGTTCTCTCGCGAAGTCCTCCATTTTTATTTCTTCTTTGTAATGCTTTCTTAAAAACCTGAGTGTTTCTTCCACTACCTTTTCTGCAGCGCTTGGAATCTGCAGCGACTCTTTTTGCAAATGAAGAATCAATTCTTCAAAGTAAATCTGCTGTCTTAACGGATAATCAGGAGTCTGGTGATTCATACTGACCAGATTATCAAAGATCTTTTCGACAAAATCCTTATGTATGCATTCCCCAAAAGCAGGAATTTTAAAATGGAATCTGGACGGCTCTACGAAATCTCCATCAACAGTCTGCACCTCGGACCAGTTTTCGTTTCCTTGATCATGAAGGGAAAAAGCTCCTGCCATTTTAAAATGAGTCCAGAAAACCCTTGTATCTTTCCCGCAGCTTTTATGGCCATAATGCTCAAAACCAGGGATTAAAATCAGATATTGTCCCTCTCTAATCGTAAATGAACGTTCATGCTCAGTCATATAAAGCTCTCCTGACTGAACATAGATAAGGTCAAACACAGTGAAAACCCGTTTGAAATGTTTGGTTCCTTTTTTAAAAATGGCATCCCCTCCTTTAATAAAAACAGGAAATGGAGGAATATCAAAACCGATGTAAGTCATACTGTCCTCCTTTTTTCAGGTCGTATATTTACAAAAATGATCGTAATCATCTCTTTTTATTATATAAGATCCTCTGTAAACTAGTAATGATTTTATATGTGTTTTACAGAAGGGAATGTCCGGTTTGACTCAAAAATTAAAAGATCGAAAATTGACATTATTTGCTCTTACATGGCCGATTTTCATAGAATTATTTTTACATATGCTGATGGGAAATGCCGATACCCTTATGCTCAGCCAATATTCCGATGAATCTGTAGCAGCAGTAGGCGTTGCCAATCAGATATTGAATGTGCTGATTGTGATGTTCGGCTTTATTGCAACCGGAACAATTGTGCTGATCACACAAAATGTCGGGGCAGGCAACCGCAAGAGCGCGCTTGAGATTTCTCAAGTATCCATTGCAGCCAATCTGATCCTCGGGATTGTCATCGGCTTGCTTGTCATTGTGTTCAGCGAAGCCATGCTGAATATGATGAACCTTCCAGCCTCACTCCTTCCGGAAGCGGATTTTTACCTTCGTTTAGTAGGCGGATTATGTTTTATCCAAGCTTTGATCATGACAATCGGAGCGATCTTAAAAAGCTACGGCTTCACAAAAGATACGATGTACATCACGATTGGGATGAATATACTGAATGTCATAGGCAACTACATTTTTATCTTTGGTCCATTCGGATTGCCGGTACTGGGCGTCGAAGGTGTTGCCATCTCTACTGTTACATCCAGGTTCATCGGACTGATCGCCATTTCATATTTGCTCATAAAAAGGATTTCTTTTGAAACAAAATTGCAGGATGTATTTAAACTGCCGGCTGCACATCTTAAAAACCTGCTGAAAATCGGTGTTCCCTCAGCTGGAGAACATTTATCCTACAATGGATCTCAAATCGTCATCACAGTCTTCATTACAATGCTTGGCGCAGAAGCACTGACAACAAAAGTGTACGCTCAAAACTTGATGATGTTCATCTTCCTCTTCAGTTTAGCCATCAGCCAGGGAAATCAAATCCTTGTCGGACAAATGGCAGGTGCAAGAGAATACAGCAAAGCCTATGAACGCTGCATGAAATCTTTATACTGGGGAATTGGAATGTCAGCTGTTATCGCAATCATATTCAGCATTTTCACAGATAGCTTGTTTGGCATTTTCACAGACAATCAGGAAATTCTGCAAATCGGTGCATCCCTGATGCTGCTGACGATTATTCTTGAACCCGGCAGAGCTTTTAACCTGATTATCATAAGCGCTCTGAGAGCAGCCGGAGATGTTAAGTTCCCAGTCTATATGGGTATTTTATCCATGTGGGGCATCAGCGTCCCGCTCGCTTATCTATTAGGCATCCACTTTGAACTTGGTCTTGCAGGAATTTGGATCGCTTTTATCGCAGATGAGTGGCTCAGGGGAGTGCTGATGCTGATCCGCTGGAAGTCAAAAGTGTGGGTGAACAAAGGATTTATTTTACAATCAAATGCTGTTTCATAAACCTGGCTTATACAGTCAGGTTTTTTTATGTAAGATAAATTAACACAAATAAGAAAGCGCTTCATTTATTTGTAGTCAATTAGTCCTTAAATTTTTATTTAAATTTTCAGAAAAATACTTGATTTCTGCATATTCATGCCATATGATAATAAACATAACAACAAGTGTTATATTACCTAACATCGTTTTTAGATCTTCTCTCTGTCTTTGGTCTTATTTATTGCTTATTCGCCAACTAAAAAGAAGGAGCGTGTTTTTATGGATGCTGTAGTGTTAATGGACAATTTGTGGGTCATTATTGCAGGTATACTGGTATTGCTTATGCAAGGAGGCTTTATACTACTTGAAGCCGGTTCTACCCGAATGAAAAATGCAGGACACATCGCCGGCAAGACAATCTTTACAATCGGAATTGCTTCTCTTGTCTTCTGGGCTGTGGGCTATGGATTTATTTATGGAGATGGAAATAAATTTATCGGCCTCTCAAATTTCTTTTATGGTGACGCATCACCCGCTGACGGCGGATTAACGACATCCGTTGATTTCTTTTTCCAGCTGGCATTTGCAGCCATTGCATTGACCATTGCCTTTGGTGGCTTTGCAGAACGTGCTAAATTGTCTGCCTACGTCATCTTTGCCGTTTTATTTTCAGCTCTTGTTTATCCTGTTGTCGCACACTGGATCTGGGGAGCCGGCTGGCTGAAGGATTTGGGCAAGCAGGACTTTGCAGGCTCGACTGTTGTTCATTTAACTGGCGCTATGGCAGCTCTTGCAGCAACGATTGTCTTAAAACCAAGGCTCGGAAAATACGGGAAAGACGGAACCATGAATCAATTATCCGGTCACAACCAAGTGTTTACAGCATTAGGCGTGCTCATTCTCTGGGTTGGATGGTTTGGTTTTAATGCAGGAAGCACATTCGGCGTGTCAGACGGGTTCTTTGGGTATGTAGCTTTAAACACTCAGCTTGCGGCTGCTGCAGGTGCAGTTTCTGCAATGATTGTGGTTCGCATGATGACAGGAAAAGCAGATATCCCAACAACCTTGAATGGTGCACTTGCAGGTCTTGTAGCCATTACAGCGTCTTGTGCGTTTGTTGCTCCGTGGGCAGCAGTTGTTATTGGATTAGTCGGAGGAATCATTGTCTACTTCAGCATGAAACTATTTGATAAAGCCAAAATTGATGATCCGATTTTTGCCCTGTCTGTTCATGGTGCTGCTGGAGTCTGGGGAACATTATCAACCGGATTCTTCGCAACTCCAGAGCTTGCAGAACGAAACGGCGGTTTAGCCGGATTATTCTACGGCGGAGGCTTAACTCAGCTTGGGGTTCAAGCAATTGGCATCCTATCATGCGCTGCTTACGCGTTTGTCATCTCCTACATTATCTTGAAAGTAATGAAGCAAGTGATGGGCACAATCCGTGTAACGGAAGAAGAAGAAATGATCGGACTGGATATGAGTGAGCACGGAAGCTACGGCTATCCTGAATCATTCGCAGCTGCACAAGAAAGCAGTTCATATAAGAAAAGCGCAAGCGCCCGTTAAGCTCCGACAGACAGATAAGGATCCGCCAGTAAAGGCGCTTTTTGCCTTTATTGGCTGATCCGTTCTGGCCGAGGAGTTGGGCGATGGAGCTAGACATCGAAGCGCAAAACTTACAATATTCTCTTTATAAGAAAACTACAGCCTAATAGGTAAATCAGATGGTTCGTTTTGAGAGAACAGTCTAAATGGAAGCAGGCAATAAAGTCCGGTTGTGACTTTATTGCCTGTTTCTTATTGTTTAAATTAATAGACAGCGCATGTATTCTTGTGAATCACACCCCTGTCTCCTATAATCAAGGTAGAGAGAGGTGCGAAAAATGAAACTCGATCAATCCATCTATTATTTTTTTCTATTTTGGTATGCATGCGGGGTTATTTTGCTTAGCTTTGATATTCTTCCTCCTGCCCTTGAATGGGCCAATGTCGTCTTTTTGATTGCAGCGGGGATCATCGGCGGCATTTATTTTATCCGCTCCTACGGCCGGACGAAAGGACTCGCCATATCGTCACTAATCGTGTTTTTTTCCATTTTTGCTGAACATCTTGGGGTAGAATACGGAATTCTTTTTGGAGATTACTATTATACTCAGGATTTTGGTCCGAAGCTGATTGGCGTACCAATTGCGATCGGATTTGCATGGCTGATGGTTATTGCTTCTTCGCATGCGCTGGCAAAAGTCATTGCTTACAATCAAAATGTCATCCTATACGTGCTGACCGGCTCATTTCTTGCAGTCCTAATGGATTTAATCATTGATCCAGTCGCTTATGAAGTGAAAGAATATTGGGTCTGGCATGCCGAAAGCTTCTATTACAATATTCCATTTTCAAATTTTGCAGGCTGGTTTATCGTGGCATTCATTCTTCACTTTGCCATCTACTTTATCGTACATAAAGAAATTTCAACCTATAATCTTTGGCACAGCAGAATGATCCTTGTTTTCGGATTGATTCAGGCTATGTTTATCCTGCTTGCGCTGATTAATCAGCTTTGGCTTGCCGTCATTATGACATCTTTGCTTACAGCCATTGCTTTGGCAGGCTATTATCTTTCACTGAAGAGGTTTACACATGATCGAAGCCGCTAAAAAACCATATTTTGAAAAACTCTTTTTCATCTATAATCGTATGCTGTTTAAACGGCATTTTAATGGCATCTATACGGACAGCTGCGCAAATATTCCGGAACAGGCCGTCATTTGCATGAACCACAGCACATGGTGGGACGGATTGCTGCTTTTCCATTGCAATCAAGCTAAGCTTAAACACGACATTTATATTATGATGCATGAAAAGGGACTCATCCTGTTCCCATTCTTTAAAAAATTGGGTGCTTTCTCAGTAAACCGCGATAAACCTAAAGACATTGTGCTTTCTCTTCAGTATGCAAAAACCAAGCTCGGTGAAAACAAGTCTGTCTGTCTGTTTCCGCAGGGCGATGAATTGCACCTTGAGAAAAGGCCGCTTGGATTTTTGCCTGGCGCGATTTCCCTGCTTGAGAAAAATAAAAAGGTCCCCATCTTGCCTATGCTGTTTTACTACTCTTTCGGCAATCAAAAAAAACAGGATATTTTCGTCCGGATCTTACCTCCTCTCTTTTATGATCAGCTTGAAGGAAACACACGCAAGGAAAAAAATGAACATTTCGAATGCTTCTTTACAAAAGAACTGGATGTTTTAAAACAGCAGGTCATGGATCAAGATACAAAGAACTTCGTTAATATTTTATAGCTTTCAGTGTAAGAAAGGACGTTACGAATGAAAAAAGCGGTTGTTATAGGAGCCGGATTAGGCGGATTATCTGCTGCAATCACACTTGCAAGCCGAGGGTTCACGGTGGATGTATTTGAGAAAAACAGTCACGCCGGCGGAAAATTGATGCCGGTAGATCTGGGCGACTATCATTTTGATTTCGGCCCAAATACGATTACAATGCCGCAAGTGTTTGAGCGTGTTTTTTCAATTGCCGGCGAAAAGATGCAGGACTATATTGAAATGAAAAAACTTGATGTTCATACAAGGAATCTGTTCGAAAACGGTGCCGTATTTGATTTTACAAGCCGGGCGGGAGCCATGAAAAACCAGCTTGAAACGGCAGATCCATTTGCTTCAGAACGCTATGATTCGTTTTTAGAAGAGATTACAAGACTCTACAAATTGTCAGAAACCTATTTTTTTCCTAAGCTGTTCGAATCCTTTACAGACTATTTGTCTCCTTCTCTTGGAACTGCTCTTCTCAAGGTAAGACCGCTTGAATCCATGCACCATTTTTTCAGCCGCTATTTTAAGAATCCTGACATTATAAAAGCATTTGACCGTTATGCGACTTACATTGGCTCCTCACCCTATATTTCACCTGCCACATTCGCTATGATTGCCTATTTGGAGCTTGTACAGGGCGTTTATTATGTTAAAGGAGGCAATGTGAAAATTGCTGAAGCTTACCTGGAAATAGCAGAAAAGCTGGGGGTTCAGTTTCATTTTGGCAGTGAAGCTGTCAAAATAACTGTTGAAAAAAAGCGCGCGAGGTCTGTACTGCTTTCAGACGGACAGCAATTTGAGGCAGATGAATTTGTTATGAATGCCGACTTGCTTGAAGCTTATCCAAACCTCGTCCGCGAACAGGATCGGCCAAAATTCACCACAGCTAAACGCGACCGTTACCAGCCGTCCATCTCAGCATTCGTCATACTGGCAGGATTAACGATTCGCAATCCGCAATTGCTCCACCATAATGTCTTTTTTTCAGAAGACTATGAAACAGAGTTCCGTGAATTGTTTTCAGATCATCAATACAGCGAAACTCCTACCATCTATATTAGTAATTCTTCCTATAGTGACCGGACTGTTTCCCCGCATGGAGACAACCTGTTTATCCTTGTCAATGCTCCTGCGCTGACTAAAGAAGGCACGCTCGTTATTAACGAAGAAGAGTATAAAGAACGGATTTACGATTTATTAGAAAAAAAAGGCGTGCAAATTCGCGGCCATCTTGCCTGTGAGCGCATCATCACTCCGCTTGAGATATCAAAAACGTTTGGGGCCTACCGCGGGGCATTATATGGCATATCCGCCAACAGAAAAATAGATGCTTTTCTCCGTCCAAGCAACTTTGCAAAGGATATTAAAAATCTCTCCTTCGTCGGCGGAAGCACGCATCCAGGCGGAGGTTCGCCAATGGTTACGTTAAGCGGCATCCATGTAGGAGAGGCTTTAGCAAAAAGATATTGAACGGCTTCATGAAAGAGGGGCTGTCCAAAAAGTCATTTTTTACTGACTTATTGGACAGCCCCTTCTTTTGGGACATTGCCCCATCAAAAGTTTCAGTATTAAAGAGAATGACGCCACTTTTTAAGCTTTGAATCGTTAAAAATGGCAGCACTACTCGGAATGATGCCATTTTTTAAGCTTTGTATCGATAAAAATGGCAGCACTACTGGGAATGACGCCACTTTTTAAGCCTTGAATCGTTAAAAATGGCAGCGCTACTGGGAATGAGGCCACTTTTTAAGCTTTGAATCGTTAAAAATGGCGGCACTACTGGGAATGACGCCACTTTTTAAGCTTTGAATCGTTAAAAATGGCAGCACTACTGGGAATGACGCCACTTTTTAAGCTTTGTATCGATAAAAACGGCAGCACTACTGGGAATGATGCCACTTGTTAAGCTTTGTATCGATAAAAATGGCAGCACTACTGGGAATGACGCCACTTTTTAAGCTTTGAATCGTTAAAAATGGCGGCACTTCTGGGAATGATGCCACTTTTTAGCTTTGTATCGTCAAAAGTGGTAGTACTGCGGGTAGCTCCTTTCTCTCTATTGCTTCTGTTCCATCCATTCAGGCTTTCCAAAACCTGCAAAATCTTTATCAATCGCTTTTTCAAACCCTTCAGATTGAACAACTTCCTTAATATCTTCAGCAATCTCTGAATCTGCATCTTTCGTATTCATCACGACACGATTGCGGTGCACATCATTCATATCCTCAAGCTTAACTGCGTCTGCAAGATTCATTTTCGCAGCTAAAGCAAAATTCCCCGGTACTGCAGACAAATCTGTATCCTCCACTGCTCTTGGCAATTGGGCAGCTTCTACAGGAACGAATGTTAGTTTTTTAGGATTTTTGATCACATCTTTTTCAGATACTTGGATCGGACTCACATCTTCATTCAGCTCGACTAATCCTCCATCTTTCAAAATCTGGAGAGCGCGCGCTGCGTTGGTTGGATCATTTGGAATCGCCACAGTCGCGCCCTCCTTCACTTCACTGAGGGATTTGATTTTGTCAGAATAAATTCCCATAGGTGCAGTAGGCACAGTAATCACTTCGGATAAATCCAATTTGCTTTGTTTTGCGAAGGTTTCCATATAGATTTTATGCTGAAACAGATTAGCATCAAGCTCATCATTGCCGAGCGCCTGATTTGGCTGAATGTAATCATTGAATTGAACAACCTCAACTTCGTAGCCTTTTTCCTCAAGTCCCGGTTTTATAGCCAGCTCAACCATATCTGTGTAAGGACCTGCTGAAGCTCCAATCTTAATACTCTTCTTTTCTCCATCTGCTCCTTCTGCACCGCAAGCAGATAAGACTCCCATAACAAGTACAATAAGAGCTAAAACTAATTTTTTCATTCTTTCTCCTCCTATTTTTCCACACAAAAAAATTCCCCTTTCATTCAGAAAGAGGAATCGTATGTATGACGACTTATCTTCCAGAATGAACAATCATTCTGCAGGATTTAGCACCGTTCCATTTAAGGAGGTTGCCGGACTTCGCAGGGCCTGTTCCCTCAGTCTCTCTTGATAAGCAAGCTATTAAATTTGAATAACGTAATTTTATCCTGTATATTCCAATCTGTCAATCACTATTTTAGAATAATCAAAATAGTGAGATTAAAAACCGACAAAAAGCACCGTCCCGATGAAGACGGTGGTTCAGCTATCAGGTCAGGTCAGCTGCTTTTACTGCACTTTACCTTTGCTACTTGACCAAGTTAATGCTGCTAAACTGCTTTTACTACACTTTATCCTTTATACCTGACCAAGTTTATGCTGCTAAACTGCTTTTACTGCACTTTACACTTTATACCTGACCAAGTTTGTGCTGCTAAACAGCTTTTACTGCACTTTACCTTTTATACCCGACCAAGTTTATACTGCTGCCCGCGTAAACCTCACCAGCCTCATAAATTCTGGCTGCCGCAGAGCCAATTCAGAATCAGATCTGCGACAGTATAGCATGTTTTTCTTCATTCGAAACAAAGTTCCGCTCACCGAACACATCGTAGTCATTCAAACGGATTTTATTGAGTATAGCTCTGTAAAAGTGTCCGGCAGCTTTTACAGGTGCTCGGGCATGAAGAGGATACTCATTCATCGTCAGCATCGCCGTGTCATACTGTTTCTCCGCTTCAGCGGCAAGATGCTCCCATACTCTGATGAATTCTGGAGTAACGTTCTGCTGCTGAAGATCCCGCTCTGTCAGCTGATGTTTTCGCATAATGTCTTTAGGGACATAAATCCGGTCACGTTCGAGATCCTCACCGATATCACGCAAAATATTTGTCAGCTGCATCCCAAGTCCAAGTGCAATGGCTCCCTCTCTAAGAACCGTCTTCTTTTTAGGTGCCAGAATGGGCAGAAGCATCAGACCGACTGTACTTGCAACATGATAGGAATAATTCAGCACTTCCTCCATAGTCTCATAGCGGATTTTCACAAGATCCATACCCTGTCCTTTTATCATATCCCAAAAGGCCGGAACATCCATTTCATACTGCCGGAAGGTGTCGTGAAGGGCAACCCACATAAAGTTTTCATGAGAAAAACTGCCTTTTAGAAAGTCCTCAAACTCCGTCTGAAATTGTCTGAGCTCTTCTTTCGGATTCTCCCCTTCGTCAACGATATCATCTACGATTCTGCAAAAAGCGTATACTGCCCAGACAGCTTTCCTCTTTTTAGAAGGAAGGAGAGAAAAAGCTTTATAGAAAGTTTTAGAATGATGCTGAATGACTTCTTCACATTGTTTATAGGCAAGGTTTAAATCAACCACTCAAACTCACTCCTTCACTCTCTTTGTTCTTATGATCTGACAAGATGGCTGATACCATCAATTTCGCACCCTGCATCACAATCGGTATCCCGCCTCCCGGATGAATGGATGCTCCCGCTGCATATACATTTGACAGCTTCGAAGGCTTTACCTGAGGTCTGAAGACGCCTGATTGGAATAAGGAAGGCGCAATGCCGAAGCTGCCTCCCTGAAAAAGACCTTCCATCTCTTTATCTTCAGGTGTACGGACCTTCATCCACTGAATGGATTCTCTGAGTCCAGGGAATCCCCGCTCCTCAAGCTGATCGATCATTTTCTCGATAAAGCCATTTTGCTCCTTCCAATTGATTCTGCTTCCGGAAGGCACAGGAATTAATGCATAGAGCACCCCATGCTCCTCAGGCGCAAGCGAAGAATCGATTACAGAAGGATGAAAAGCATAAAAGGACGGATCTGTAGGAACTTCTTTAGTAACAAAAATTTCTTTCATATGCTGATTAAAATCTGAACCCATAAAAAATTGATGAACAAGTGCATCCTTGTATACTTTGTTTAAGCCGAAATAAAGCATGACGCAGCTTGATGACGGCGTATAGGTTCGGGGCGGCATCGATTCTTGTGAAATCAGCTTGGATGCTCCTGGAAAATCTCCATTTAAAACAAAGGAATCTGCTTTTATCACATTGCCGTTAACAATCAGTCCCTCTGCTTTTTCGCCGTCTGATAAAACTCTTTCAACATTCGCGTTCTTTACAACTTCTACACCATGTTTTAAAAGTTCTTTTTCTAAAACGGTGACAAGACTTGCATAACCGCCTTTTAAATAATAGATTCCATGCTGATGCTCGCTGAATGAGATGAGTGAGTACAGAGCGGGAGAATCAAGAGGATTGCCGCCTATATACAGCGTCTGCAGAGAGTATGCCTGCCTGATCTTTTCATCCTGAAAATAAGCTTTGAGTGAGTTATTCACAGATTTATAAGCCTTCAGCTGCATAAGTGTCTGCAGGTTATGCCGCGTCCAGAACGTGCGCTTGTCGTGAAATGACTTCTCAAGAAATTTTGACTTTCCAAGCTGAAACCGAATCTCCATATCTTTCATAAACGTTCGGAACCCGTCTTCATTTCCGGGAAAATTTTCGCTTATTTCCTGGAGCTGGCGTTCTATAGAATTATATTTTGTATAAGACACACCATCTTTAAACTGCAGTTTATACAATGGGTTAATATTGATTAATTCGTACTGATCACTTGATACCCCTGCCTCTTGCAGAATCTCTGTCAGCATTTCAGGCAAAAGGACAATCGTCGGTCCTTCATCAATCCTGTATCCTTGTTCCTCTACAAAAGCCAACCTGCCGCCAAGCTTGTTCCTTTTTTCAAAGATTGTGACATCATATCCGTGTTTCCTGAGCATCAGCGCTGATATCAGACCGCCGATCCCGCCGCCCGCAATCGCTATTTTCATAGTGCATTCCCCAATTTCTTTTCAGATTTTAAAGGTACAGGATGACTTGTTTCCTTCATGAGGGCATTGGTTGTGATCCGTGCTGATTCCAATATGGTGGGAAGCCCGCTGCCGGGATGCGTCCCTCCCCCCACCAGCCAGCAATGATTCAGCTCTTCAAACTTGTTGTGCGGTCTGAGAACCATCATTTGCGTCAGCTGATGTCCTAAATTAAACGTTGCACCTTTGTATACGAGAATGTCTTCCTCCCAATTTTTCGGAGTTATGATTTTTTCCGTTTCAATATGAGCTCTCAAGTTTTTAAATTGCGTCTTTTTCTCAATCGTTTCAAACACCAAATCTCTGAACGAATTCTGATGTTTTTCCCAGTCAATTCCGCTGAAATTATTAGGAACCGGGGCAAGTATGTAAAGGGCAGACTTGCCTTCAGGTGCGAGTGTGTCATCTGTCACGCTGGCATTTTGAATGTAGATGGAAGGATCCCCTGACATCTTCAGCGTTTTTGTAATTTCTTCCACATTATTCTTATAGTCTTCTGAAAAAATAATGGAATGGTGAGGAAGATCATATTTCTTATCAAGTCCAAGATAGATCATGAAAGTCGAGCAGGAATATTTTTTCTTTTCCAGTTTCTCTTTGGAGAATTTCCTCAAAATGCCTGGGTCCACTAAATTTGACATTACGTGGGCAAAATCACCATTAATGACGACTTCGTCTGCATGGACTTTCGTTCCGTCCTCTAAAATTATTCCTTTTACATCCTTTTTCTCGACCCATAGTTTTTTGACTCCTTTGCCGAGATGAAGCCTCCCGCCGTATTCTTCAAGCACCTTTCCCATCGCTTTTGACAGCTGATTGACTCCGCCTCTTGGATGGAATATTCCGTATTCATGCTCCATGAAGGATAGAATTGAAAAGGCTCCCGGGCAGTCCCACGGCGACATGCCAAGGTACTTCGACTGAAAGGTAAACGCGTATTTGACTCTTTCATCCTGAAAATAATTGGAGAGTACATCGTATAAAGATTTCGTAACCGTAAGCTGTGGAAGCGCCTTAATGACCTTCCAGCTCATATAGTGGTGAAAACGGTCCATCTTGCTTTGAAGAATCGGTGTCAGGGCAGCCATTTTTTTCCGTGTATCATTCATGAATTTGAAGTAGCCCTTCCCGTCTCCTGGTGAAAACTCTTCTAATCTCTTGACCATTTCATCTGAATTTCCCGTCATTTTTAAAGATCGATCGTCAAAGATCAATTCGTACATTTCTTCTAGTTCAATCATGTCCATATAATCATGAAGGTTTCTGCCTGCTGACGCAAAAATCTCTTCGGCAATATGAATCATGCTCAGAAAGGTTGGCCCCATATCAAATGTGAATCCGTCCATTTCAATAGAGGCGTTGCGTCCTCCCACATATGGCTGTTTTTCATAAACGTCTACTTGGTACCCCTGACTGGCCAAGTTCATGGCAGCTGCCAAGCCGCCAGGTCCTGCACCGATGACTATGATTTTTTTAGCCATGTTTTACTCCTCCTAAATACTATACAATACTTATACAAACATTATACAACTCGATTTATTAAAACACAATTAATATGGTGTTCTAAGTAGTAAATATCTTTCCCAAAAGAAAACGAACTCAATAGCTTTTCAGATCAATTGATTTTAAAATATGGCGAAAGACGAAACATCCTGAAGCCATAAAAAAAAGACCGGCTCAATTCGCCGGACTTGCGTCAATCATTTTGACTGCAGCCTCAAACTGCAAAATTTCGTTTTCCCAGATTGCATTCCCTTTGATCACCTGATCTTTAAGGCCATCCGGAATGACAAATGTCCCGTTGACAGATTCAAGCTGTTTGACCTGTTCTCCGTCAAGATAATAAATTTCATATTCAGGATCTTCTATTCTGTTAGACGCACTCAGCCTGAACGTGTTTGCGTAATAAATGTCGATAGTCTCACCTTTTAAGTCGTTTATGTAATATGGCTCTTTATCTTTGGTACAGTCTTTTCTTTTAAATTCGCAGTATTCAGGTTTAATGCGGCTAAGTGTTGTCTCATTCCATTCAACCGAAATTACCGGCGGCTTACTGAGATCGACTGTTTCCACCGCCTCCGGGCTGTCATTAGCGGAAATGAGATAAATCGGAGCTGCCGCACAGGCAATAATACCTGCAGCAGCTGCGGCCTCCCAGACTCTGAACCTTCCCCTTTTCAGACCCTTCCTGTACAAAAAACATTCATCCCCAAGAAAAAACAGAAAGCCCGAGAGAACAGTTATCATAACCAGCGGATATATTTCGCGAAAAAATATCAGGCCTGCAGCTGATGATGACAGCATATGAATGGAAAAATTCAATGCTCTTCTGCTTTCGCCCTTATTTCGGACAATGTAATAGGCAAGAATACTGACAGGAGTACCAATAGCGAAGATAAATGAACTAATATAAAACAGTAAGAAAGCAATGTCCTCCAGACTTGGTCCAGAGGTGAAATCTCCTGTTATAAACCCTGTGATAAGCGCAGTTAAATAGATAAGAAAATTGACACCAATGGATGCCGCTGCAGCAATTCCAATTTTTTTATAAATCACACCTGTCACCTCAAATCCAATTTTAACATAAATAGGAAGATCAAAAGGAGACAATTTGACGGCGTTTTTCTATGCAAAAAAACCGGCATAGCCGGCTTTTAAGATTCATAAATATCAATTCTGTACTTTTCAAACCATACGTGAATTTGTGCCAGATGGGCGAGCAGCTGCGGACCTGTCATCAGCTGTCCGTACCATGGTACTTGGAATGCATTGCCTTCTGATTCAATAATATCGTTCAGCGCTTTTTTATCAAAGAAGACGTGAAGGGCTGAGTCCTTATTTTGAGTTAACGACTGAAGCCACGTTTTAACAGCTTTTGTGTAATGAGGATTATGTGTTTTGGGATACGGGCTTTTTTTGCGGTAAAGCACTTCATCTGGAAGCACGCCTTCTAATGCTTTGCGGAGAATGCCTTTTTCCCTGTCTCCATGCATTTTCATATCCCACGGAATGTTCCACACATATTCAACAAGACGATGATCAGCAAACGGAACGCGGACCTCGAGACTTGCTCCCATGCTCATGCGGTCTTTCCGGTCGAGCAAGGTCGTCATAAACCAAAGAATATTGAGATAAAACAGCTGTCTGCGCTTAGATTCTGTTTCAGACTCTCCATCAAGAAGAGGTGTCTCCTTCAATGTTTCCTGACATCTTGTTTTTACGTATTCTTTTAAGTTCAGTTTGCTTTGCCAATCTGTCCGAAGCAGATTCATCCTTGCATCCGTTGATCTCATCCATGGAAATGCATCTTCGGATAAATCCTGCGGGCGGTGGAACCACGGATATCCCCCGAATATTTCATCTGCACATTCTCCTGAGAGGCCTACAACAAAATCTTTCTTAATTTCTTTGCAGAACCATAAAAGAGAAGAATCAATATCCGCCATACCAGGAAGGTCCCTCACTTCAACAGCTTCCGTTAAGTAATCAACAAGCTGCTGCTGTGTGATGATTGACCGGTGGTGAACGGTTTGAAAAGTCTCTGTCATTTTATCGATCCAAGGAGCGTCTGAGTTCGGCTGATATTCATTTGCTTTAAAAAACTTATCATTATCCTCGTAATCTATCGAAAACGTGTGCAAAGGACCCTTGCCTTCTTTTTCAAACGCTTTTGCAGCAATTGCGGTAATCGCACTTGAATCAAGTCCTCCTGAAAGAAATGTGCACACAGGAACATCGGACACAAGCTGGCGTGTCACGGCATCATTGACTAAAAATCCAACCCGGCTGACCGTTTCGTCAAATGAATCAAGATGCTTTCTGCTTTGTACATTCCAGTATCTCCAAACCTTCAGTCCTTCTTTTGAGAACGTCATAGCGTGAGCTGGACGGAGCTCTTTTACACCTTTAAAGACACCGATTCCAGGTGTTCTGGAAGGCCCGAGTCCAAATACCTCACTTAACCCTTCCCTGTCAAGAACGGCCTTTTGATCAGGATGGGCAAGAATCGCCTTCAGTTCTGAGCCAAAGATAATCGATGCATTCTGTTCAGAATAAAAAAGCGGTTTTACCCCCAATCTGTCTCTGGCAATGAAAAGTTTTTCATTATTTGAGTCCCAGACCGCAAAGGCAAAAATACCATTTAAATGATGCACACATTCTTCCTTCCACTCCATGTACGCGCTGAGAAGGACTTCAGTGTCAGAATGGCCTGCAAATGTATACCCCCGCTTCAGTAATTCAACGCGGATATCTTCTGTATTATAAAGCTCGCCATTGTAGCAAATCGTAAATGTATTTTCTTCTTTTTTGCGGGTCATCGGCTGTCTTCCGCCTTCAGGATCAACAACTACAAGACGTTTATGGCCAAAAAGAATGTGCTGCTCTCCCCACACATTCGTATCATCCGGTCCTCTTTTTGATAAGCATTCCGCCATATTTGTCATGACATTTTTATGCTGCTGCAGGTTTTTCTGATAATGAGCCCACCCTGTTATTCCACACATCTGCCTACCATCTCCCCCATTTAAACAGCCTGAATTTCACTCAGACATTAAAAGATGTACCTATCCTATGCTTAACTTATGAAGTGTTGATTTGTCCGTATCACGTTTTTCTTTGTAATGGATGCTTTTGTTAAGTTTAGCTGAATGTTGCGATAAATAAATTAGGCTCTATTCGTAAACTTTTTTGCCTTTAGACTAGATGTTTAAAGCGATAAGTGGATATACGCTGCAGGAACTTGACTCCTGAGGGAAAATAGAGCGAAATGGAAGACCCCGCAGGCTCGCCGAGGAGGCTTCCACGCTCCCCTCGGAAAGAAATGGACAACATTCATCAACAAAAACAACAATCTATGCGAAAACAGCAATAAATTAAAACCGCCTTGCTTTAAAATGAATAAAGCTTCCTCTAAATGGAAAAAACGAACGATAACGAGTCTATTTAAGGGAGGTTCATTCATTGCTTTCTAAACAGAAACACCGCCTGCTCGAACAGCAGGAACGGGCACACGTAACAGGTTCTATTGAAATCGGCGAAGATCAGGAATTCTTATTTTACGATGATGTGAACGAAGAAGTCTCCATCCTGCAATTTAAACCGGACGAAACAATCGAGATTTTGCTGAATGACTGCTGGTATACGGGCACCTATTTAACAGATGGACAGCTTTCTGTACCGATGGGCATCCATCAATTAAAAACAAACGATATGCTGCGCATTCAAAAAAAGGTGCCTTTCGCATTAGAATATATGCTCAAGGAATTCAGCGATGATTCTTTTCTTGCATTCACAGCTAAGCTGAACGCGTTATCTTTCTCCATCCATGATTGTATCTACAGCTATAATCATATGGTCTTTCAGGAAGGTAAAAACGGTAAACAAGGGGTTTCTTTCTTTCAATTTGACAACGAGGAAGCCATTTGCGGAGTGCAGCATCATTTTTCAAGAGGCAGCAAGAACGAAGATCGGTTTGAATTTACAACCTGTACGGGGAAAAGAGCACTAGTAACACAGATGCAGCATTAAAAAAGAACCTCTGCTTCCTGCAGAGGTTCTTTGCATTAAAAGAATTTCAAACCGATCGGCAAACGTAAGCCAAGCAGAATCACGACAATCAGCACGATGACAAACTGAATCCAGAAAACGCGTGTCGGCTTTTTCTTTTTAGCGCGCACAAGAATCATTTCCATCATCGCAATAACATAGACGCCAAGAATTGCTTTTCCAATATATTCTCCGCTGATGGAAGCAAGGCTTAACAGCAGCTGAAGTCCTGAACCGATGATCAGCAAATAGAAAAGTCTTAAAGTCATGTGGACAATTTTAAATGGTTTTTCTTTCCCCGACTTAAAGAGTGAGTTCGCGACAAAAAATAGAATAAGTGCGACAACCCAAGTCGTGATATGTAAGTGTGTAGTCAATGTAAATCCTCCTCTTTTTCATAACTTCCCATCCATATAGTATCATGAATGCCTATAAAAAATGAAATGTAAGCGCATCGACTCTCCTATTGTTTTCTTAAAAAAGGTAGGATATTGTAGTACTTGAGGGAATGCCAGATTCATGTGTTTCCAGACTTAATCGTACTCGGAGGGGATATTGTGTCAAAATCAGTACAAATCATCGACCTGACTGAAAAATATGGAGCAAACAATTATCATCCGCTGCCAATCGTGATCTCAAAGGCAGAAGGAGTTTGGGTAGAAGATCCTGAAGGAAACAAATATATGGATATGCTCAGTGCCTATTCTGCTGTAAATCAAGGTCACCGTCATCCAAAAATCATTGCCGCACTGAAGGAACAGGCAGATAAAATCACTTTAACATCAAGAGCCTTCCACAATGACCAGCTGGGCCCTTGGTATGAAAAGGTTTCTAATCTTACAGGAAAAGAAATGGTTTTGCCAATGAATACAGGCGCAGAAGCAGTCGAAACGGCCGTTAAAACCGTACGCCGCTGGGCTTATGATGTAAAGGGCGTTCCGGCAGATCAAGCAGAAATTATTGTGTGTGAGGAGAATTTCCACGGCCGTACAATGACAGCGGTCTCAATGAGCTCAAGCGAAGAATACAAACGCGGTTTCGGACCTATGCTGCCTGGCATCAAAGTGATTCCATTCGGCAATTTAGATGCCCTGAAACAGGCTATTACACCAAATACAGCCGCTTTCATCTTTGAACCAATTCAAGGTGAAGCGGGCATTCACATTCCTGAAGATGGATTCCTGAAGGCTGCATATGACATCTGTAAAGAAAACAATGTGCTTTATGTGGCAGACGAAATCCAGGCAGGGCTTGGCCGATCAGGAAAATTGTTTGCCTGTGACTGGGAAGACGTCAAACCGGATATGTACATTCTTGGAAAAGCGCTTGGCGGAGGTGTTTTCCCAATCTCATGTGTAGCTGCAGATAAAGATGTCCTTGGTGTATTTGAGCCTGGCTCACACGGTTCAACATTCGGCGGAAACCCGCTTGCATGTGCCGTTTCCATTGCAGCCTTGGATGTGCTTGTTGACGAAAACCTGTCTGACCGCTCGTTGGAGCTTGGAAGCTACATGCAGGACCGCCTGCGTGAAATCGACAATCCGATTATTAAAGAAGTGCGCGGCAAGGGTTTATTTATCGGTTTAGAACTGACAGAATCAGCCCGCCCGTATTGCGAAAAGCTTAAAGAAGAAGGACTTCTCTGCAAAGAAACGCATGAAACCGTCATTCGCTTTGCACCGCCGCTCGTCATTTCGAAAGAAGATCTTGACTGGGCGATTGAGAAAGTAAAAAAAGTCCTCTCTTAAAATACAGTCTTAAAAAGTGTTAATCCTTTGCGGATTAACACTTTTTTTGTTTTCAGTTTAACTCTTGAAAAAATTTTACAAAACAAGGAATTAACAATACATTTTTTTCTATTTTTATAATACTATTATCTTATGAATATTTTAGGAGGAAAGCACGATGAGTTTTTATGGAATCATTGTTTTTATTCATATTATCGCTGCAGTTTGCGGACTTGGAGCTACATTCGCTCTCCCTGTTTTAATGAGCAGCCAAAGACGGTTTCTCATGCTCTGTTTGCATTCACCGTTAATAAGGGAATTGAAAAGCTCGCCAAGATAGGAAGCCTCACCCTGCTCGCAACAGGGCTTGCATTGGGTGCACTGAATCCCGGATTATTTTCTCAAATCTGGTACATAGCTTCAATCATTATCTACATAGCTGTTCAGCCTGTCGTAGCTGTTATCCTTCCGCGAAAACTGGCAGAACAAAAACAAATCCTCGAAAATCACAATGGGGATGAACTGCCGGAATCTTATCATCTGATCAATAAAAAAATGGCGCCATATAACAATTTCACTTATGCAGCTGCTGTTGTCCTGATCGCTTTAATGGTCTTGAAGCCATACTGAAAAAATCAAACCCAGCTCTATTGCCGGGTTTAATCCCTTTCTATCTCAGGCACGGCCATACTTACTATCTTAACTGCCCATTCCTGATCCGTATCAGCCCCTGCCTTTTCACCTAATTTAAGGTGAAGTCTAGTAAACTCAGGTATCATCTTTTTCATTGCGGAATAAATCTCTCCAGGGTTTCTCCCGCAATGAAAGCTATCCAGCAAATCAAGCTGCTCTTTTTCCAATTGGCTCCGCGGTCCCTCTATCTTAGCCCAGTCCCCAAATGAATTGGGCTGTATTCCGCGCTCCATATACCACCCGGCAGCTAACGATTGCCTCATGCTGTCGATGCAGTGAATCGCATAATAAAGTTCTCCGCGCATCATTCTTCTATAAGCTTCGTGAAAATAGGCAAAAAATTTCGTTCTCCAAAACTCAAATTCCGGCTTAATAATTTTATAGGAAAGCTTATCAGATTCATTTTTTATTGCAGTCATAAATCCATTGTCATCGCGGACAATCTGAATGTTTTTCAGCCATACAGAAGGAGTGATATTCTCTCTTCTGTAATAGAAGACATCCGTCTTAATGAATGAATCGTAGTGGGCAATGGTGTAGCTTGCACCAGGAAAGTCTTCGTAAAATAAAACGTTCCCCCATTTACCGGGCCTGATTTTCTTATTCAAAATGAAATCTTCCCATTTATCTGGATTCACCACAATTCTTAAGTCTATATCGGAATACAAATCTGTATTCCCGTTGCCGATTGAACCGCCATAGAAAAAAGCCTCTATGTGGTGATCATGCAGAAGGTCGCTTTCAATCGCAGTCAATAACTCCTGCCGCTTCTCAGGAATTCCTTCGTCTCTCACTCTATGATTCCATTCAAATCCCGCACATACTGGATTCCCCCTGCTAAAAACACACCAGCTGTTTCACTGGTGTGCTTGAATTATTCCCCAATTGTATTGCTGAGCGTTCCTATCCCGTCAATCGTAATTTCTACAACATCACCAGGCATTAAGTACTTAGCAGGCTTAAACCCTTTTCCAACTCCTGCAGGTGTTCCCGTAGCAATGATGTCTCCCGGCTCAAGTGTTGTTCCCTGTGAGATCGTTGCGATCACCTTTTCAATTGAAAAAATCATATCTTTCGTATGTCCATCCTGCCTTACTTCCCCGTTCACCGTTGTCACCACATTCAGCTCATATGGATCCGGCACAGCAGACTTATGTACAATGTAAGGACCCATCGGACATGATGTATCAAGGCTTTTTCCCAGCAAAAATTGTTTATGCTTTGATTGCAGGTCTCTCGCTGTTATATCATTAATAATGGTATAGCCATACACATAATCCATGGCTTCCTCTTCAGTGATGCGTTTTCCTTTTTTCCCGATAATGACCGCAAGTTCCCCTTCATAATCGAGTTCCTTTGTGAGATGCAAATGCGGATCAACCGCTTCTTCATGCCCAATCACGGTCGTTGGTGCTTTAGAAAAAAGCATCACGTGTTCAGGAATATCCGCTTCGCTTCCAAGCTCCACCGCATGTTCACGGTAGTTCTTTCCGACGCAAAAAATATTCTTGCGGGGATTCAGGATAGGTGCGAGCCATTTAACTTCCGAAAAGGAGTATAAGTAAGACTCGGTTTCGTCTGACTTTTTCACCCAAGTTTCAAGCTGTTTTATGTGGTTGAAGAATTTTTCTCCCATTTCAATGCATTCGATTACCGTCTGCGGGGCTGAAGACATATCAAACAATTTTTTCTCTGCCCTCCCAATATCGAGGATTTTATTTTCTTCCATAATCAATCCGATGAATGTTCGACCGTGTAGCTGTGCAGTAGCCAGTTTCATAGTTTTCCCCCATTTTGCCTTTGATAGAACATTTAATGATCCCTTGGCCTTCTCTTATGTAAAATATTCGCTAAACAATGACATATTTCCTCTATAAAAACGGATGAAGTTTCAATTCCAAAAGAAGTTTTCTCTTAGAAATCAGCAGATTCAAGAGTGAAATCAATCGCTCTCAGCCATCCGCAAACAGCCGCTGTTTGTAGAAATCTGTAATGTTTTTTGTTATTTTAGCGAATCTAAACCATTTTGTACAACCCTGTGTATAATAAGCTTATTACCTATGCAGAGATGCTTTTTCAGGAATCAATTTCACAATTTCAATACACTTTCCGCCTGAAACCAAGACATATTAAACCATGAAAGTTGGAGAATAGATCATGGCACTGAACGAAATTGAAAACTACAGACAAAAGCTTTTCGAAGCTGCAAAAGAATACGGCATGAACTCATCAGAGACCGTTCGCCGCAGCCAGGAACTTGATTTATTGATTATTGAACAAATTAAACAGCAGCTTAAACAGCAGAGACCCCTTCAGTCTGCCGTCAATTAAGGCCGCAGCGACAAGTAAATCCACTTCCGCAGCAGCCATTCAGCCGGCCCAAATCCAAAGCGCTTAAACCACAGGTGACTTAAAAATACCTGCATCCCGTAAATTATAAAAACTAGCATGAACCCCGTCCATTCAGAAATTTCACCATAGAATCCAAGACCATAAGAATAAAAGATAAACGTGCATACAATCGATTGCAGAAGATAATTGCTCAGTGATCCCCTTCCCACAGCTCTTATTGGCTCAAGCCTGAACATGAATTTATTTAAAAACATCAGGACAAGTGATACATAACAGAGGGTTAGAGCAGGCCCTCCAAGTGATAATTGCAAATGCTGGGTCAGGATACTTTCATCCCAATAGTATGGCATGCCTTTTAAAACGGCAGCCGCAGCACCTGAAATGATTGCCGTGCGTTTCCATTCTTTTGTCATCGGCTGATGAAACCAGCCTCTTTTATAAGCCGCCGCGCCAAGCATAAACAGCGGAAGAATGGATAAGATCAGAAAAATGGCATTCTCCGCATTGTTTACATACGCCCAATCCGTCAGGCGCTGCTGGGTGATTTCCATAAAACTTCCTGTCGAATAGACATCCAATGATTGCTGGATGGCTTCCTGTGATCCATATTTGTCAGGATCAAGACTTGGTTCTCCTGAATATGCCGCCATCAAAGCAAGCGTAATCAGGAGATTCGGCAGGGTCAGAATCCACAGTGCCCACTTCATGAGGCGCCCCGCACTCCATTTAAGAAAAATCATAAAGATGAACCCGATCATCGCGTAATTTGTCAGGATGTCTCCGTGCCAAATCAATGCGGCATGAAGCATACCGATAATAAAAAGCCCAAGCAGCCTCTTTGTATAATAGCGCGCAAACGAATGCCCTTTTTTCTTTGCCCTCTCATAAAAAATCACACTTCCCGCACCGAAAAGAAATGAAAAAAGCGGATAAAAACTCGCTTGTGCGAACAAATTGATGAATTGTTCAATCAGCCTGTCCGGTGCTGCCGTGCTGCTGACAAAACTACTATTGTACAATGCGGGCTCATGGAACGATTTCATATTCACCAATAGAATCCCAAGCAGAGATAGACCCCTTAAAATATCAAGTGAATGAAGCCTGTCATTTTTATGTATCGCGTGTAATGATTCCATCATATCCTCCAATTTCTTCTAGTTAAGAAATATAATATCACATTGCTTAACCTCTCTTTCCTTATTCATCCGCTTTTTTCCCTTCAAAGTTAATCATGACTTTTTCTTTTCGACAATTTCTGTACAGAATCAGGAGAAAGCTCTTTAATAGGATTTTTTACATATGAAAAAATCGATAAATCTGCTGCTATTTTCATAAAAAACGCCGCTAAATTTGTTTACCCCTCCTTTTTTCTCAGTCAATACTGTCAAAACAACAGGTCTATCCTTTTATTAACAATGAAAACGTTTAAAGATAGCATATAAGTATAAATATTTCGTATAACGAATTATTTATCAATCAAACCTTTGGAGGATGTCTATGAATCTTAAAAAGAAAGTATTGTCTGTTTCTCTATCCAGTCTTATGGCAATTAGTGCTATTTCCGTTGTTTCTTCACCAGTAAGTGCAGTCGGTAATGGACCTGGCGCAGGGAATGGGTCAATCCAAACATCCATTCTTCATACCTATGAAAGTATGGTGGACTATTTAAAAACACAAGATGCCAAGCAGGAGGCCATGCAGCTTGAAATCATCGGCCAAACGGTAAAAGGCCGGGATATTTACTTAACAAAATACATATCCAACCCGGACAACCCTACTATTCTCTTTTTAACGCAGCAGCACGGCAACGAGCAGCTGACAACAGAAGGAGCCCTTGAATTTATCAAACACTTAGGCACCAATAAAACAAAAGGTGTACTGGAGAACGTAAATATTCTGGTCATTCCAATGCTGAATGCTGATGGAGCCATGGGTGATGTGAATTTTTCACTGGATAACTATTTAGCTGATGGTGACCGCCGTTTAACCCGGTATAATGCAAATGAAATTGATTTAAACCGTGAGCATGATAAACCGATTGAAAGCATGCAGGCAGAAGCTAAAGCTCTCTATAAAAATGTGTTTGAAAAGTACAAGATTGATTACATGATCGACCTGCATCACCAAGGCACACTTAGTGAAACAGAGGGTGAGCTTGTTTCTGGTTCAATCCTGCATCCAACTAATAATGCTGTTGAAGCTGATGTGCTTGAGCGTTCTAAAAAACTGGGGTCTGTTGTTTATCATTCTATTGAAAACACCGGATGGGGCCATATCGGAAAATACAATGGCGGCAGCGGTCAAAATATCGGACGCAACGGCGCAGCTGTCCGTTATGGCATATCTACTCTTCTGTTTGAAATGCGCGGAATGTCTGATCACTATATCGAATCCTATGCGCTTGGACAAAAGAGCAATGGCTACCTGATTAGACAAACAATTACAACGCTTGACTCTACAGTCAGAGCTATTGCAGACGGATCAATCGAGAACGCGGATGTGAGCTTTTGGGATACACTTCCGACTCAAACAAGCCGATCCGGCGAAGAATCAGACGAATAAAAGAAGTTGAAATGAAAGAAAAAACGCTCAGGAATCTCCCTAAGCGTTTTTCTTTCATGCAAAACTCATCTGATTTTTTCCGGAAGTCTTCGAAACATAAAGTGCTTGATCGGCAAGCTTAAGAATATCTTCTGGATTGACTCCGTCCTGCGGCCAAATCGCACAGCCAATGCTGCAGCCGACTTTCACTTCATTCTTCGCCAATTGAATCGGCTGATTAATGATGCTGATCATCTCATTTGCATAAAGCTTGCCAAATGCCTCAGGATCGTTTTTTGAAGGGATGATGCACACAAATTCATCTCCCCCATATCTCGAAACAAAGCTCGGTTCAGCCACGGTGTTCATCAGCCTTTTCCCAATCTCAATTAAAACAGAATCCCCAACATGATGCCCGAAGCTGTCATTAATCTCTTTAAAACCATCTAAATCAAGAAATAGAATGACAAACGACTCTTCTCCCGCCTTCGCATTTTTCATTGCTTTTTCCATATTCAAATACAGAGAGAAGCGGTTAGGCAAACCCGTAAGACCATCATAATACGCCAGGTCTTCCATTCTGCCGAGTTCATCTTCTGTCTTTTGCAGGTCGGCAATCAAATCTCTCAAAGAATCTGAGAGCACTTCGATATCTTTGATCCCTTTATAATCTGGTATTCTTACGTTCTTCCCTTTTTTCAGGGAATGGGCTGCTGCAGAAATCGCTCCCAGAGGCTCAGCAATTCGGCCAGCTGCAAACCAGCCGATGACGGCGAAAATCAATGCAGATGTGATGCCGAGAAGCATGATAAATTGCTGCAGCTCAGATGCAGAAGCAAAGGCCGCATCCTCTGCCTGCCTTGCTATAACAGTCCATCCAAGGCCTGAATAGTCTTTGTAGCCGCTGCTTCTTGCATATCCTGTTACATATGACTTTCCATCCGGCCAGGTTTCAATCTGCCAATCATTTTCTTTTTCTTTGGCTTTTTTTATGCTGTCTAAAGGTAAAGATTTCCCCACCATGCTGTCCGGTCCAAGGAGAACGGTCTGATCTTTTGCACTGACAATGAAAATCTCAATGTTCTCTCTTTTTCCTTTTAACGGCTTCAGCACAGTTTCTTTTATTTCGTTCGACCATTCCCAGCTAAGGTGAGCTGCAAGAACCCCTTTAAACTCTGAATTTGAGCCTTTCACAGGTGTACTGATATCCACAAACTGAAGCGGCTCATCCCCTGGATTCGGAAGAATTTTAGAAAGCAGAACCGCATCGTGAACATCCCCGATAAACGGTCCGGTCAGAGCGTGTTTAAACACTGGCCGATCTGAGATATCTGTCCCTATCAGCAGTTTATCCGTTGCCGCCGTTACAATTCCATCTTCATCTGTCAAACCAACCCATGAAAAAGAAGGAATACTTTTATGAAGCTGATCAAGCATATTTTGAGTGTAGACAAGATTTTCAGTCTCCCTGACCGTTTCAAGTTCGCTCAGCACTTCTATTTCTGTATATCTGGACCACATAAATGAATCCAGCTTATCTGACATTTGAAAAGCCATTTCTGATAATGAATTCCCAGACTGATTTTTCACTTCATGAACAGATTTGCTGCTGATCGTGAAGCTTAAAAAAGCAGTAAGTAAAAAAATAAGAATCCCAAAGCTTAGCGCAACATACGTTTTTAAATTCAGTGACACATTCCAACCCCATTTTACCCAGTTCATATTCTCTCTCTTATATCGGACAAAAGTCCCGGAATTTGAATGGAGAATTTAAGAGAACGAAAATTCTATTTTTCCTTCTTTCAGAACAAGGCTTGCATCAAACGGTTTCTTGCCTTTAAAACCTTTCAGCTTATTCGTTTTCCCTTTAAGACACAGCTGTTTAATTTGCGCCGCTGAAATCGATTTGCCCAAAAGCTTTTTCGGAAACGTCTGCTTGCAGCCTGTTTTGTAATCTGTGCATCCGTAAAAAGTCTTGCGGTCCATGATGCTGCCCTTTTTACATGCAGGGCAAACACAAATGGCTTCTCTTGTATCTGCAGCCTGAGGTGCAGACACTTCTAACTTCTCCATGCTCACACTAGCCTGATCAAGCAATGTGAAACAGAATTTTTTGGCTGTATCAATGAAAACGTCTTTTGACTTTTCCCCGCTGCCGATCCCCTTCAGATAAACTTCCCATTTGGCTGTCATTTCCGGCTTTGAAAGGAGTGTGCCCTCAACAGCTTCACAGAGAATTTCCCCTTTGCCTGTAACGAATACCTCGTTCTTTTTGACTTCAATGAATTTTCTCATCAGCAATGTATCAATAATTCCTGAACGTGTTGCCTCTGTCCCAAGTCCCTCGGTACTGTTCAGGGCTTCTCTCATTTCTTTGTCTTCAACATGCTTGCCTGCCGTTTTCATAAGGGTAATCAGCTGGCCCTGAGTGTACGGTTTAGGCGGCTGCGTCATGCCATCCTTTACTTTTACAGAAGCATCAGCTGCTTCCCCATTTGTAACTTTCGGAAGCATTTGATCTTCTTTTTTTTCATCCGCTTCCACGGGGTCTTTTTGATACAGTGACTTCCACCCCGGATTCTTCAACGTTTTGCCTTTACTGATGAAATCATTTTTTCCAATAGAAGTCACAATGGTTGTTTCATCGTACACATAGTCCTCCATAAACATTCCAAGTGCTGTTTTTATGACCTCTTCATAAACGGATTTTTGTTCATAGCTAAAAGAGTTGAAAACAGCAGAACTGACCTTCTTTTCAGTCGGTACGATAGCATAGTGATCACTGACGCGCTTAGGATCTACGTATCTCTTTGATGGATTCAGGCGAACGGGGTTAAAAGACAGGGAAAGTGCCTGCTGATACTGGCTGATGTTTGCTTTAATGTAACTGAACTCTTCATCTGTAATATATTGCGAATCTGTCCGCGGATAGGAGATGTATCCTTTTTCATATAATGATTGAGCCGTTTTCAGGACCTGGCTCGGACTCATTTTCCTTTGTTTATTCAGCTTTGCCTGCAGAGTGGATAAGCTGTGAAGCTTTGGTGAAGGCACGCGTTTTTCAGCAACTTCTGTCCTTTTAACTCTTGCATTATACGTTTTCTGATCAGCCGTAATATCAGGTCCTACTGCTGCAAACAATTCTTCAGATGTTTTAAATCGGCCTTTCAGCTTGCCTGTATACTCCCCGTTCTCGACCTTGAAGGCTGCCTGCATCTCGAAGAAAGGTTCTGGTTTGAAATTTTCGATCTCTTTTTGCCGGTCATAAATTAATTTTAATACAGGGGTTTGAACTCGGCCCACGCTGAACACATCGCGGATCCCCTTTTTTTGCAGATGCAGGGTATAGAGCCTGCTTGCATTTAATCCGACAAGCCAGTCCGATATTTGCCGTGCTTGAGCTTCGTGAAACAAATGAATCGTTTTGCTGCCGTCATACAGCTCATTAAAGCCTTTTATGATTGCATTCTCCGTCAAAGAAGAGGTCCAGAGCCGTTTTATCGGCTTTTGGTTTGCTCCAGCCATCATGATCAGCAGGCGCGCAATGTTTTCTCCTTCACGGGCCGGATCTGTTCCGATAATAATTTCATCCGCTTCTTTTAATAGCTCTTTAACAATCTTAAATTGCTTCGCTTTTCCTTTACTCACTTTATACAAAAACTGGTCTGGAATAATCGGCAGCGTCTCAAGCCTCCACTTTTTCCATTCATCTTTATATTCATCAGGATTTTTAAGCTCAACTAAATGGCCGATTGCCCAGGTGACCTTCGCGCCATTTGGAAAGATAGGGCACGCCCCGATCTCCAAGTATCCCTCTCTTTTTACAAAAGGAAACGGAGCAGCGAGTTTACGCCCCTGATCAGGTTTTTCTGCCAGTATAAGAACTCTCGACATACTTTTTTGAACCTCTTTTCAAACATGTAATTAAGAGAAGCTATGGATCTGCTGTCCTCTCATTCTATCTACAGTATGAAACATCTTCTCTGAAAAAGAAATACATGACACAGTAGGCTCAATACTAAAAATAGATTTTCTATTAAAATCCAGGCTCTTACATGCTCCAAATTCCAATTTTAGACTAGACAAACAAAAGACGGGAATGGAATAAATCCTCACAGATTCCTTCCACTACCGTCTTATATTTCTTCAATCCTCTTACGCTTTCTTTTCTCCAATCGATTCGCCTTCTACCAAGGTCACATAAATCCGTTCATTTTCTGCAGGCACATCTTTGATCAGCTTCAATAATTGTTCAGCAGCGACCGCACCCCACCTGCGTTTTGAATAGTCAATCGTAGATAGCCGCGGCTTGGTGTGATGTGAAACCTCCAGGTTGTCAAATCCGATGATGTGAACGTGCTCTCCTGCATTGTACTCTGTATTAGCCAAGTAATTGTACATGCCAATCGCCATTTCATCATTTAAGCAAAAGGCAGCAGCAATTTGATCATATTCATCAATGATTTGCTCTGCGGCCCGCTCTCCCGCTTCTTTAGTAAAATCCCCTGGAATTTCTGTATATTCAATATGAGAATACCTTTGTACGGCCTGTCTTACTGCGTTTAATCTCTGCATCGAATCGAATGAATCTTCCGGACCTGTCACCACATACAGTTTTGTATGTCCTTTCTCAACAATATGATCTATGGCAAGTGTGGCACCCGCTTTATTATCCAATAAAACCTGATTAATATTTGGATGTTCGATTTGCCGGTCGAGTATCACTATTTTATGTCCCCGCTCTGCATACATCAAAAGTTCGTTGCTTGAAAACGTCGAATCGAGAATAATTGCACCATCAATCATGCGCTCAGGCAAATACCGGTGAGAATGCTCCCCGCTGCAGACAATCAGTCCATAGTCATTTCTGCTGAGATATTCCAATATCCCCTGAAGCAATTGGCCATAAAATGCTCCGCTGAAATCAGTCAAATAGACACCGATCACTTTCGTCTCTCTCTTTTTAAGGTTACGGGCAGCTGCATTAGGAATATAATTTAATTCTTTGGCAATGGCTAAAATTTTCGCAGAGGTTTCTTCTGTTACTTTAGGGCTGCCGTTTAGTGCGTAGGATACCGTTGAAATGGAAACTCCTGCTTTTTTAGCGATATCTTTAATACTGACCAAGAAACTCTCTCCTATCTCTTCCCTTAACATTACAGCTATTATACAATACGGCGGTCAATCATGACCGCCTGCTGTTCATTACATAAAAATTTCAATCTCAGCTGTTTGGTGTTCAACCCTTTTTTCCAGTTCAGCTCTTGGAATGCGAATGCCGCTCTCACGGTATTGATTTTTCAGGATTTCCCCTTCAATCTCATTCCCGTTAATTAGAACATGGCTTAGTTTTTCACCTTTTATGCGGTAAGTAAACGTAATTTGCTGTCCCATATACTCAAATTGAAATTTAAGGCCATCTAATCGTTGAGGAACCACGGGATCGATGACTAAGTCACCTTGAACTTGCCTGATTCCGAGACAATTGGAAATCAATTGATTCATATAAATGCCAGGACCGCTTGAATAGATTCTCCATCCCCCTTTAACAGGGACTGTGCCATCGCGCAATTCGTTAAATCTTTCCTGTGCCGCGTAGCGGTTATTGAATTTCCCGTCCGAGCTGCTGAAGTAAGCATTGCTTTGGCGGCGTTCAGCGTTTGGAACGGTCTGACTAATGCCAACTGGATTAATTATGGAAAGCCCGTCCCAAACCTCATCCACTTTTCCGAGCTTAGCCATTGCTTCTACATAACGGATATGTGCATGAACATATTGAAGTCCTACCTCACGGCCAAAATTGGCTGCTTGTTCCGCCCGTTTAAAATGAGTGCTTACCCCTCCTGCGTACATTGCAGGACGGTTCATTAAGCGGACTCCATCCGGGCAATAAAGTTCCTGTTTAATCAGCTGATAATGTGATTCAGCCTGTTCAGGCGTAAGCAGTTCGCTGATCATGCTCCGTGTCATCGGCAATAGACGATAGCTGATGCCTGTCTTTGTATCTTCCGGGTGAAGCATAAGCTCTTCCTCGCCCATTTTTTCCATGTAAATAAATCCAGGTATCACATCTGTCTGAAGCATGTATTTATTGAAATCAGCTTTAATTCCTGCAGCAAGTTTTTCGAGACTGTCAGCCTCTTTTTCATCCACTTCCCCAAGAACTTGTGAAAACTGGCTGATCACCTGATATGTCAAGGCTACTGTCCAGCTGCTGACCATATATTTTTTCAGGCTGGCATTTGCAGGCTGCAGAGTATCGTCCCAATCTCCGTCACCATAGGAAGACAGATAAGTGTCATGCAGAAAATGCTGTTTAATATAGTCAATTTCCTTGTTTGCATGATCTAAAATTGTTTTTTCCACGTCCGTATATTGAAAGGATCCGCGGATGGTATAAGGTACTTTTTCAGTTAAAATACTGTAGTCCTTTGTAACAGCAAGATAATCACCCAGTATTTTAAGCGGCCAGACGATAATGTCGCCGTGGCTTTCACCATGCTGGATTTTAGAATAGTTGTCAAACATAAACCATTGCGGCCAGTTTCCATCATCCTCATATTGGTGGGAGTATACGGTCTTGATAATTTCGCGGACGGAATCATATTTTTGTGTCGCCATGAAATATTCAGCTGGCCCCTGGCACACATCCCTTGTACCCCATGCAGCCCCTCCGTATTGTTCAAGACCGTGGGGAACGGAATAATGGACAAGCATATTGTGTGTGTACCACCAGGCAAGGTCGTTCACTTTTTCAACTTCTTCGGATTTCCCGTCAGGCAATGACAAATGGAAACCATTCATGACCTCTTGATAAAATTCACGGTAACGTTCGATTTCCTGTTCTGCATCAAGAAATGACGCTGACCTTTCTTCCCCGTGAAGATGTCCTGTGAAGACTATGTTCCATTCACTCGATGCAGATAACTCCATCACAACTAAGGAAGCAGAAAGCGGCTCAGCATTTTCGGCAAGCGCCCGCTCATCTTTGAGTACCGGATCTGCGCCTTCTACCTGAAGACGATACATTAATTCCGGATAAACACCAGCACTGTCTGATGCAGCATCTGCATGAAAAGTGAGGGTTTGACCAGTTTTCTCCATTTTGAACGAGGTTTCATATTCATTATTGTTCATTGAAACTTGGTTCGTCACAAGATAGCGATAAGCTCTTCCATTTAAAGAACGCACATGCAAATGAACTTCAGGCGAATCAACTGTTGTGAAATTCGTAATTATCAGCATATCTTTTTCAAACTTGTAATACCACCGGGCATAATTGAATCCCATTTCAAACATAGACGGCATCGTTAAAAGCTGATAAACTCCATCTATTTCCGCATATATGCGCTGTCCTGACGTTTTCATTACATTCAGCGCATTTCGGGTGTTAGTCAGCATTTTATTAAAGGAAGTATTTCCGATCACAAGCTGCGAATTGAACACACCATACATAAAGGACGACGTCGTAATAATTTGATCAGAGAGTTTGTCATTGTTCCCTGTCATCAGAATATGACCATGAGAACGTTCGACAAGCATTTCCTTTTCCTTTAAAACGATATGCTCATGTGTATTTGTAAAGAAGGAAAGCAGGGTATCTCCTTCCCATTCTTCCTGATGTCTGTCCGGAAAGTACTGATCCACTTCTTCTAAGGTCATAGAAAGTGTCTGCAGAGGCGTTCCTATCTCAGAAGATGGTGAAATCTTTCCAATAGATTGAAAGTCTTTCTTGCTTTCTGTCTTGTATTCATTCCATGCATCCTCTGCCTCATTTGCATATTCCAGTGCAGCAACGGCTTCAGGATGATTTTCTTTGAATAGGCCATAAAAAACAACCTGTGCTTTCCCCGCTAATTTCACTCGTTCCGATTGAAGAGCTGTATAGGCAAATTCATATTGGTACACTTCATTTGCCAGATTTTCTTTAGTTAATGCTTCTGGAATGTTTGTTTCTTTATAAGATAAGCCATAAAACTGATATCCGTCCGTTGAATAGCCGGCAGCTTTTGTCAGGGCACCCTGCTGAATATAAGGAAATCCAGCGCTCTGAGGCTGATTTTGGCGGGAGCACACCACATAGCCAAAACGCTCATGTTCAAAAACCCGATGATCAATATATTGGGAAAGGTATGCTTCGTTTGTACGGACTGCCCCTTTGTTTGCAATTCCCAGATCTTGCCCGTAAATGACGTCTGCAATCACGTCATGACCTTCTAGCTCAATATTCCAATACCAAATGCCTCTTTCTGTTAATTGAAACGTCACTTGATAGGATACTTGTTCAGCTTTTCCTTCCCAAATAACCTCAGAATCTGTAAAGGATACTGTGCTGTCAGACTGTACACCAATCAAAGGAAAAAACTGAATCTCACTATCTTTATGCAAGCGCAAATACAGATTATTTAATGATCCGTCTATCGGATTTGAGATCCACTGATTAATCATTGTATCTTTATGGGCGGCTAGTCTCAGATCCCCGCTGTTTAAAAAGCTGAAGCAAATATCTCCTGCTTTGATTTCAATTGTTGAACCAGTCATTGTAGTCATGTTTTTATCCCTCATTTTCTTTCAATAATTCAAATGGCAGAGCAATAACATCCGTACTGTTTGAACCTATATAAATATGAAACTTGCCCGGATCACTTTTATATGTCAGATCTGAATGATGATAACGAAGCTTTGCTTCGGATAATTCAAACGTCACTTCTTTTGTTTCCCCAGGATGCAGAAGAATTTTCCGGAAATCTTTCAGTTCTTTTAAAGGACGGACAACTTCTCCTGCCAGATCTTGAACGTATAATTGAACGGTTTCTTCTCCGGATGCTTCACCTGTGTTTGTCACCTTCACAGATACTTGCAAAGTCTCTTTTTCTGTAATGGCATCCCCAGAGAGGCTTGCTTCGCTATAAGCAAAACTTGTGTAGCTTAGACCGAATCCAAACGGAAGAAGCGGTTCATTAGGGATATCCAGATATTTTGAAACATATTCATCCTGTTGTGCGTGTTCAGGCGGGCGGCCGGTGTTAAAGCAATTGTAGTAGACCGGCACTTGTCCGACAGAGTGTGGAAATGACATGGATAAACGGCCTGATGGATTAACATCTCCATATAATAAATCTGCTATGGCTGCACCTCCCTCTGTCCCTGGGTACCACGCTTCAAGTAAAGCATCCGATTGATCGATCACACCGTGCAAATCCAGAGGACGTCCATTAAAGAGAACTGTTACAATCGGTTTATTCAGCTGTTTCAACGCCTTGATTAATTCAACTTGTATTTCAGGAAGACGGATATTTGACCTGCTTTTTGCTTCCCCGCTCATACCAGAATGCTCTCCTAAAGCAAGAACGATCACATCCGCTTTTTCTGCAGCACTTAGAGCTTCTTCAATCTGACCAGTATTCCCCTCTTCAATCTCACAGCCTCTGGCTATATGGAGCTTTGAAGAATCCAGTTTCATTCTAAACCCGTCTGCGAGCTTTACAGCTTCATCTTGTGAACCGAGCCATGACCATGGCCCTAAAAGATCGCCGCTTTCAGCAAACGGTCCAATAAGAGCTATATTCATGTTTGTGTTTAAAGGAAGAACGCTTTCATTTTTTAATAGAACACAAGATTTTGCTGCAAGTTCTCTCGCTGTCTGGCGGTGTTCCGCGCTAAGAACAACTTCTTTTTCAAGCTGCACATCTGCCCCCCGATACGGGTTATCGAATAATCCTAATTTTTGCTTCAGCTCCAAAATCCTTAAGACTGCTTCATCAACAAGCTTTTCATCAAGCAAATCCGCTTCTATTAAGCTCTTTAAATGGTTGACGTAACAGGCAGTCATCATTTCAATATCAACTCCTGCCTGGAAAGCTTTAAGTGCTGCTTCTGATTCATCAGCGGCGACGCCATGGGGAATCATCTCTTTGACTGCTCCCCAATCAGAAATAAGAATACCGTCAAATCCCCATTCCTCTCTCAGTACATCCCGCATCAGCTTCTTATTTCCGCTTGCAGGAATGCCATCAACTGTATTAAAAGCCGTCATAACCATTTCACAGCCTGCATCAAGCGCTGCCTTATAAGAAGGAAGATAATATTCACGCAGCGCACGCTCTGACACATCAACGGTATTGTAATCACGTCCGCCTTCAGCAGCACCGTATGCAGCAAAATGCTTCACACATGCCGCAACCCGATTCAGATCAGATGTTAAATTTGTCCCTTGAAAACCGCGGACAAATGCTTCTGAAAATCGGCTATTAAGATATGGATCTTCTCCCGTTGATTCCATCACTCTTCCCCATCTCGGATCACGCACTAAATCAACCATAGGTGCAAACGTAACATGCACACCGGACACAGCAGATTCTTTAGCAGCAATCTCCGCACTTTTTTCAGCTAATTCAGTGTCCCATGAGCATCCGATTGCAAGCGGCACTGGAAAAATAGTCTTATATCCGTGAACCACATCAGCCATGAATAAAAGCGGAATTCCTAATCGGTTTTCTTTCATATGAGCAGTTTGAATATCCATGGTTTCTTGTGCTCCTGATGCACCTAAAACAGATCCGCTATTTTGAATAACATCCTTTGTGATTCCCATTTCTGCCATAGGGCCTGTTATTTGCCCTTCACTGCTGGCTCCTTTATAAAAAGGAGTTGCCAGCTGCATAAACTGAGCAATCTTTTCATCTAGTGTCATCTTCTTGATCATAGAGTTCAGTTTCTGTTTCACTATTTTTCATCCCCCATATATTAATAACTTTTAAAAAAGTATGTAATAAAAACGTTTCGATTTACTATTTAATTGGATTATAAACGCTTTCATTTTATGAGTCAAACAATATCGAAACGTTTTTAACGCTGTTAAATCTCTTCATTTCCTATTTATTAGCGAATAAATAATAGAAATCTGTTGCGAAAATGATAAAAATCCAAAATTTTTATGTTGAAAACGATTACACACTCCATTATAATAGCCCTATCGAAACGTTTCTACGATTTGTTTTATTCCTTGCTTTGATCATAATAAGGAGTAAAGCCGCTGGATTCAGTCAATCTCTATTTTTTTCTTCTTAATAGAAACGTTTCACTGAAGGAGGATGGGTTAAATCTTTCAATCTTACACCTTTCTATACTTTCTTAATGCTAAGCGTTTACACCATTGATTCTTATCAATGAATTACATGAACTGGGGGAAATAAAATGAAGAAATCTGCAAGATTTAAGAGCAAAAAATGGATAAGTGCTGCAGTATTAGGAACATTGCTTGTTTCTGGAGTGATGGCAGGCTGCTCAAGTAATTCAGCATCATCCGATAAAACGGTCATCACTGTCTGGGGCATGGGCGAGGAAGCTAAATCCCTTCCAAAAATTGCTGATGAATTCGAGAAAGATAACCCGAAAATTGAAGTGAAGGTTCAGGCAATTCCCTGGGATACAGCGCATGATAAATTATTAACCGCTGTTGCTTCAAAAAAAGGCCCGGATGTTCTGCAGATGGGAACAACCTGGATTCCTGAATTTGCTTCTGCAAATGCATTAATGGACTTAACACCTCACATAAAAGATTATCCGGAGCTTGATCCTGCCAAGTATTATGAAGGATCCGTAGAAACGACTAAATTTGAAGATAAAACAGTAGGAGTGCCTTGGTACATTGATACGCGAGTTCTCTATTATCGTACAGATTTGCTGAAAGAAGCAGGCTATAATGAAGCTCCAAAGACATGGGATGAACTTCAGGACGCTGCAAAAAAATTATCTGAACGCGGAAAAGGCAAGTATGGAATAAGCCTTGATACCAAAGAACAAAGCTTGGCATTCATGTTTGCAAGACAAAATGGCTCAACCCTGCTTGATGACCAAAATAAGCCACTGTTCAACGAACCGGAATTTACTGAAGCTGTTGAGTACATAAACGGATTTTTCAAGAATGGTTCAGCCCCTAAAGATGAACTGGGAATTGATATCATCCAAGGCTTCCGGGATGACGGAATTCTTCCAATGTTCATCAGCGGTCCATGGATGATTAAACTTATTAATGACCAGGCTCCAGAGCTTGAAGGGAAATGGGCTACTGCTGTTCTTCCCGCAAAAGAAAATAACATCTCGGCACTTGGCGGATCCAATCTATCGATCTTTGAACATACAAAAAATAAAGATGCATCTCTAAAATTCTTAGCATACATGAATAAACCTGAAACGCAGCTGAAGTGGATGGAAATGACAAATTCACTGCCATCAACAAAAGCAGCTTGGGAAGATGAATCCTTAAAAGAAAACCCGCTTTACAAAACGTTTGGAGAGCAAATGGAGCACTCACAATCAATGCCTGTAATGAAAGAATGGGAAAAAATTGCCCAAACTTACTTAAGCACCTTTGAAAAGATTTACCGCGGCGGTGCAGATGTAGAAAAAGAATTAGATCAATTCAACAAGAAGTCCGAAGAAATTTTAAACAAATAAAAGTGACAGTATTGAGCTGACAGGCAGAGTCCTCTGTCTGTCAGCCATCATTAATTATTGGCTAACGTGAAAGAAGGGATTCCCTTGAAAAGCATCATTAACAACAAAACACCATATTTCTTCATAGCCCCTGCGATTATCTTGTTGTTCTTGTTTTCATTGCTGCCAATCTTTGTGGCTCTGATTATCAGTTTCACAGATATTGATTTAGCAGGCTTAGCAGATTGGTCAACCATAAACTTTATTGGATTGCAGAATTATACGGATGTTTTAAGCGATGAGATCTTCATTAAATCTATCCTAAACACCCTTTTTTACGTAATCTTTGGGGTTCCGCTTGTCATTATCTGTTCCCTTGGAATCGCTCTGCTTATTAACTATGGAAAAGCACGTATTTTCAAAGCCTTCAGAGCTGTATTTTATATGCCTTCAATCACTAATGTTGTAGCAGTTGCCGTTGTATGGAGTTATTTATATAACCCTCAATTCGGTTTGTTCAACTACATATTGGAGCTGCTGCACATCTCTCCCGTCCCTTGGCTGCAGCACCCTGTAATGGCAAAGGTATCTTTAATTGCTTTAGCTTTATGGCGTGCAATCGGGATCAATATGATTATTTTTTTAGCAGCACTTCAGGGTATTCCAAAAACGTATTACGAGGCGGCTCAGCTTGACGGTGCAAGTGATTGGAAACAGTTAACAAAAATCACCATTCCTCTGCTCCGCTATGCGATTTTCTTTGTCTCCATTACTACGATGATCGGCTGGCTGCAATTTTTCGAGGAGCCATTTATTATGACAAAGGGCGGACCGCTTGACAGCACAACCTCTGTCGCATTATTTATCTACCGCAATGGATTTCAGCTCAGCAACTTCGGCTATGCTGCTGCTGGCTCGTTTATCTTGTTTATCGCCATCATCATTGTGACAATGATTCAATTCAGATTACAGAAAAAAGATGTTGTTTATTGAGGATGAAGAGGTGAGTACGATGAAAACAAAGACAATGAAACAGCCGGTGTATTTAACTGAAAAAGAGCGTTATAAACAGTGGACACTTGGCATCATTTTAACAATTGGCGGCTTTCTTATCTCCATCCCATTCATATGGATGATTCTCTCGGCTTTTAAAACTGAGAGTGAAGTCATGCAAATCCCGCCAACCCTATGGCCAAGTGAGTTTACCCTTGAAAATTTTGTTAATCTTTTCGTCAACATGAATTTTGCCGTTTATTTAAAGAACACCATTATCGTCGTGCTTTTTTCTTTTGCTGGATTGTTTCTAAATGCGATGGCGGGATATGCCTTTGCAAAATTCAATTTTAAAGGAAGAGAAAAGATTTTTTATATGGTGCTTGCTACTATGATGATTCCCGGACAAGTCACGATGATTCCTGTTTATTTAATTCTAAACCAATTGCAGCTGACAAATACAATGGCTGGAATTGTCTTGCCTGGTCTTGTTGGAGCCTTCAGCATTTTTCTGTTCAGGCAATTTATGTCCACTATACCGGATGAATTACTTGAGGCGGCAAGACTGGATGGGGCAAGTGAATTTCGCGTCTTCATGCAAATCGTCCTGCCGATCTCAAAGCCAATTCTTGCTGTTCAGGGAATCCTTACCTTTATTGCAGGATGGAACAGCTTCCTATGGCCATTAATTATCGCAAATGACGAGGCACTGTATACTCTCTCAGTTGGTTTGTCTTTATTAAAAGGCCAGTATGGAGGAAACTTTGCCCTGCAAATGGCAGGATCAACCTTTATGGTCGTTCCGATCATCATCATTTTCATCTTATTTCAGAAACACATTATTGAAGGATATACGATATCGGGAATGAAGTAACATGAAAAGGAAAACTGCTGTTGAGGGGGCCTGCAATTTATGCGGGTCCTTTTTTTTGGCTGTGTTCGCATAGATATTTGTTTTCGATTATTATTGTTGTCCGTTCCTTTCCGCTGCAATCCACCTAAGGTTTTTACCAGTTAGTCTAAAAGCATCAAAGTTTACGAAAAGAACCTTTTATAACAGCTTTTATCTCACTTGCTTATATCCGCTAAATCACTCCGCACTTATCACAAGTTTGCCTATTTTTCATACGATATTTTACAGGTGCAATACTTTACCTCAAAGCAAAGGATGTCGGAATATGCCAGCCATAGTTGGAGCATTTAAAGTAAATGCCGTTGGTACGAGCAGCATTGTTCATATCGGGGATGTAATTACCATCTCGCCATACAGCGAAGTCAAAACCTTTGCAGGGGCTGGATCTTTCAATACGGGAGACGGTTTGAGCATTAACAATCAAAATAGTGTTACGAATGCTTACGATAATGACACGATTGACCAGCCAATAGCGGGAAATGCATAGTGTCATATGATTCCTCAATTGAGCAAACTCCCGGGTTTTGTGGAATCAAAGGAGGCGTATGTTTCCTGGATTGAACAAACTCCCGGGTTTTGTGGAATCAAAGGATGCGTATGTTTCCTCAATTGAGCAAGCTCCCGGGTTTTGTGGAATCAAAGGGGGCGTATGTTTCCTCAATTGGTCAATGAAACCTCCAACAGTAGAGGTTTTCCTTATCCACCACTGTTGGTTAGTTGAACCAATCGGGCTTTTACGGGCAGTTTACCTGCCTGGCCCATCTCTACTTCCCCTCTCAAGTCTTGAGTAAAGGTATTACTGCCCGTTAATGCGGGATAAAAGAGGTGAAAACATGAATTTTTACATTAACCAGACGATCCAAATTAATTACTTGAAAGTTGATGCCGTCAGCAACTCTTCTGTTCTTCAAATTGGCAGTGCAGGTATTATTAAACCGCTCGCGAACCTTTATAATACTGGAGCATTTACTGCCCCTGCCCCTGCTGCTGTACCTCCTGGAGGCCAGACTCAAACGGAAGGCCCTTTCGTTCCGCTCGCCCCGAGTTAATCCGGAGTAGGCATTCACCCATTTCAGCACCCTGCATATAAATGAATCTAGGGTACATTGGTACGTGATTTATAAGCGGGGTGAATGAAAGTGTACTATGATCAATCCATGATGCAGTATGTACAGAATTTATATGGAATCGTTCAGGCTCAGGATGAGAAAATTAAAAAACTTGAATCCGCTGTTTCCGCCATGATGGGCGAAATAGAAGAATTAAAAAAACGCCCCAGTACAACAATTGAAAAAATAGAATATAAATTTGATCAATTAAAAGTTGAAACACTTGAGGGAACATTGAACATCGGTCTCAACCCAACCGTCCCTGATCAGATTGATAACTTTGAGGTGGATCAGAAGGGACTTCAAGTAAACCAGGGAAACAGCCCGAATCGCGAGGAAGAAATATTTGAAGCTGTTCAGGCTCGGCTGTTCGCTTTTCTGAACGAGGACTGCGTCAAATACATTGAACAGCTCGCTGCACAAAATAACTACGAGCTTGATGATGCTCATAAGGAATTTATCATTGAAGATATCCGCAAGCAAATTGACAGCAGGATCAGGTTCTACTTAAAACAGGGAACCTATAATGAATCCGTGCCTGTCAGCGCGCAGATTGAAGATATTACATCTAAAGTAAAGCAGGATGTGGAGCGTTCCATTACGTACTTTATCCAAGCCCTGCCAGAAGAAGGAGCTGACAGCAACTCATGAATTTCAGCGTTGTGAATAAAGAGCTTTCTGTTGGAGCCATTCGGGTGACCGCTGTTGCAAGTTCCAGCGTCTTCCTTATTGGCGATGCGAACTGCATTACACTGTCATCTGTTTTCGATACGCCGCCTGAATCACTGATTATCGGTCCATTCGTCCCTCTTGCACCGACGTAAGCTGCGATGATCAATCGATTATCGATCGTTAACAAGGCGTATGTTGACTCGATCGGACTCAGTTCAATTTTTCAAATCGGGGACAGTGTGGATATCGTTCCCCGAGTTAAGGTATACGCAGTGCAAAGGGAAGCAGAAATCGAACTCGGCAGCGAGGGTGACTTGAAACAATACAATATTTATTCAGAGCTTTTGCCAAATCCTCTGATTACAGAGGATATTCAGACAGCATTTTTTCATGAAAATCCAACCATCAAAGTTGGGGCTGTGAAAGTAACATCTATTTCTTCATCTGGAATCGTTCATTTCGGTTCCACGAACACCATCTCAGCTGAATCACGCGTGAAGCACATCAGACAATTGCTAAGCCGGAATGAACGGAAACAGCCTTAATGCATAGACTGTGAATATGACAGAAAGCCAAAGGATGTTCATTGATGCCAGCTATTATAGGTCCAATCTGCATTAACTCTGTTGGAGGCGGTGTTGTAAACTTCGGTGACTCATTTTATCTTTCGCCTAAGAGTTCATCAAAGACAGCATCCGGTTCCGGCGGGGGAAATACCGGGGACTTTATCATTGTCAACAATATTGTAAGTGCTACAAATTCAATCGATCCTGATGTAAATGATCAAAATATTGTTGGAAATAATTAAAATGACGTGCCTGTGAGACAGCACGTCATTTTAATGTCAGGTTATTTTCTTTTCTTCCGCTCATTTGATTTTTTTGTCCGGACAAGTCTGGAAGAAGGCTGCTTGCGGATCCACTTTACATAGCCTGCAATTTTAGGATCATTCCTCAGTTCTGTTATCGTATTCAGCCGGATGGCAAGCTCATCATTTGTATACAAAGCATGAATTTGCTTGTGGCAAGGTATGCAGAGCTGTGCTGTCGGCAAAAAGGTCCCGCCTTTTTCTTTTGGAGTTAAATGGTGCTCCGTCGTTTCTACTTCCTGCCGTCTGCATAGCTCGCACGTTCCCAACCCTTTTTTCGCCATTAACATCCATCCTTTTTTATACCTACATCAATTCAAGCAATACGCTCGTTCCATTTCCTGTCGGCTCCGCAGGCATGACAATAAGCTTCCTCGGCAATCTGGCACGAAGCTCCTGAACATGGCTGATGACGCCTACAGCAAGATTGTCAGACTGCAGTTTTTCAAGGGCTGAAATAACTGTTTCAAGCAGCTCCCCATCAAGCGTCCCGAATCCTTCATCCAAGAAGAAGAACTGAAGCGGATATTCCCCTCTCAGCTGAATTTGCGAGGATAAAGACAGGGCCAGGGCCAGGGAAGTCAAGAACGTTTCTCCGCCGGATAAGCTTGAGACAGGTCGCCTCACTCCCCCATTTGCATCATCTCTCATGATAAATCCGCCGCCGGAATCTACTTCAATCGCATAACGCTGCCTCGTCAATTGTCCTAAACGTTCGGAGGCATCCTCTGCGACCAGATGCAGCTGTTCTTCTGCCAAAAATTCCACAAAGCCGTTGCCCTTAAAGACAGATTGAAGTTTTTCAAGACGCGCAGCAAGGCTGTCAAGTTCCACTCGCTTTTCTTCAATTTCCATAAATCGTTTATGCTTCTCCGAAAGTAGCTGCAATGCTTTCGAAGCAGCTCCTTTTTCTTGCGCTGCAAGGTCAATCAGCGCCTTGCTTTCAGACTTAAGCTGCTTAATATCTGACCATTTTTCAAGGCTGACAAATCTGTTATTCAATTTTGCCTCTACACGTTTTAAGTCTGCCAACACTTGTTTCTTTTTATCCTGATAGGCATCAATTTCTTCTTTCATTTTCTGCTTATCAGCCGGTGCTGCGATGGCTGTTACCGCAGCTTCAAGATCTGCAAACAGGGTCTCTTGCTTGACCTGCTCCCATTTTGTTTCGGCTTGTTTCAGACGCGCTTCTGCCTGTTCATAAGCCTTCTCTGCTGCATGGCTCCTGCTTTCAGCCTTTTGAACATCCTGCAGGGCAGTCTGCCACTCGTTGTACAGACTCTTCTCCGTTTGAACAAGCTCTGCTAATTTTCTGTCCGTTTCCCTGAGCAAAGAGGCAATGTCACTGCCAACTGTCTCTTGACCCAGCCTTTTCTGTTTCTCGTCAGCTGCCTGCTGTTTATTTTGAAGCGAAGCAGCAAGCTCAATCTGAGTGTTTTTGATGAGCTGAGCTTCATGCTCCAGCTGCTTGATTTGTTTCTCTTTTTCTTCAATAAATTGAACACTTATTTGCACTCTTGTTTTCAGCTCTTCAAGAACAGCATCTTTTTCGCTGATCTGCCGCTGCATTTCTTCTGCCTGTTCAAAGGAAATCCCGCCAAAATCATGGTTCCACTTTTCTAGTCCAGCAAGATATTCCGACTGGGTTTGATCATGCTTTTCATAAATTTCTTTTAGATCTTCTTCACTGTTCTTTTGAGTATAAAGGTGCTGATTGATTTTCTCCTGCCATTCTCTTTCGCTCACTTGAAGCTTTTGGAATCGTTCTTTCGTTTGCAGAAAATCCTGATTCAGCGCTTTATACTCTGTACGGGAATCCATTTCCTCTTTTTCCTCTTCATTCAATGAAACAACCAGTTCCGATAAAAAGGGATAGGCCGAGACCATTTCTCTTGAGAGTTCTTCCCATTTTTCTTTTAAGTGCTGAAGATGTGCACTGATTGCTGCATCTTCAGCTGTTTTCTCTTCAAGATCCTCAATCAGTGAGCCTGATATTTCTAAAGCACCCGTCTCCTTAGCAGGCTCTGGATGATGAGCCGATCCGCATACTGGACAGGGATCATCTTGTGAAAGGTGTTTTGCAAGCTGGACTGCCATTTTGTGCTCGCGCTGTTTCTCGGCTTTGTTCTTTTCATCCAATAGGCGCAGCTTGCGGGTTTCAGTCTGCTGCTGATGATCGTTAAGCAGCTCGCAGCTTCTATGATAAAATTGCTGAACACCGCTGAAGGATTCCTTAATTTTCTCGCCGACCGCCTCGTGCTTCTGTCTTGTGTCCTTCAGCTGATCTTCTGCACGCTTTAAAAAAACCTCTTTTTTATCCGCTGTTTTCTTCCACTCAGCTAAGGATGCTTCATAATTGGCGAGGTGAAACCTATGCTCAGACGCCTTCCGTATTTGCTCTCTCTCTTGAACAGTTACAGTGTTCTGATCCATTTGCTCTTTTAGTGCCTTTTGCTTTTCAAGCGCTTTTTTCAATAATTGATTGGCCCGCTCTGCTGCTTCTTGCCGCTGACTCAGATCTTCCGCTGCCTCATTAGCCTTTTCCGTCAATTCCCTTATAACAGTTAACTCTTCTTTAAGAACTTTCTCCAATTCCCTAAGCTGCAATAGCTGTTCTTTTTTCGTCACTAAAACGGGTTCTTCTGCAGCTTTCTTTTCACGTATCTGCTCATAAGCGCTGACGGTTTGGGCGTAACGCTCTTTATGCTGCTTGAGGACTTGCTGCAGCTCTTTCATTTGCAGGCTGCTGCTGTTTTTTTCTTTTTCAGCTGATTGAAGCGCCTCTGCATAAGGCTTGACGTAGTCCGCTTTCTCCGCAACTTCCAGACGTTCCGAAAGCGCGGCCATGTGATCTTTTTGCTGCTCAAGGCGCGACTGCAGGTTTTCATACTCGCCTTTTTCAAGCTGAAGCTGCCACACTTCTTCGTACTCATCATATTGTCTGACGGTTTGATCGTATTCTTTTTGTCTTTTTTCAAAGAGCAGATTGGCCCCTTCAAGCTCTTGTTCAGCAAGCTTAACCGCTTCACTTGAAGCATTTCCGAGCCCTGCCTGTTCTGCTGTCAGTTCGTTTTGTTTTCCCTTGGCATGCAGCAGTCTTTTTCTGAGCTTTTTAACGAGCTCATCTCCATACTGCTCTAAATGGAACAAACGCTGAAGCATCTGCCTTCTTTCCGCTCCTTTTAAGGATAGGAATTCAGCAAATTTCCCTTGAGGAAGAACGACTGCTCTTGTGAAATCATCTATTGTCAGACCGAGGAGAGCATACACTTTTTCATTTACTTCTGCTGCTTTGTCAGCGAGAACTACGGTCTCTTCAGTATGCTCCATGATGCGGCAAAGCGACGTTTTAACGCGCTGCTCATCTGTGCGCTTAAACATTCGTTCTACGGAATACCGTTTGGAGCTGTTTGCATTCTCAAGTTCAAACGTAAATGAGACGTGAAGGACATTCTCTGCATGATTTAATATTCCCTGTGTGTTATTGGCTGCCCGCTCTACTTTTCCGTACAAAGCTAGAGTCATCGCATCAAGAATAGAGGATTTTCCGCTTCCTGTCGGGCCAAATATGCCAAATACTCCGCCTTCGCAAAGAGAACTGAAGTCAATAACCTGCTTTTCTCTGAAACTATGCAATCCTGAAATGGTAAGGGATATTGGCTTCATTCCTTGTCCTCCTCTTCTTCCGGCTCGTCGTGAATCATATCCATAAAGAGCTTCATTGTTTCCTGATCAGGCTGCGCCCCGCCGGTCTGCTGCTCATAAAATTTGGCGAAAAGCTCATCTATCGGAAGATTTGCTCTGCTTTCGCGGGTTTGTTCATTTATGCTTTTTTCAAAGACAGGACGGATATGCACAAAGCCTGGATGAGAATTTCGCAGTCTATGAATCTCTTCAAGGGAAAGGGTATCTTTTAAATGGACCTCTAAATCAATCCAGGCATTTTGGTCTTTCCCATTGTCCAGCCACTGATGAACCTGCTGCAATCCTTCTTGGGCTCTCCATTTTACTAATGGCTTTCCGCTTGAGAGCAAGACTTCAGAAACTTGAGCCTGTCCACCTGGCTCAATATCAACAATGGAAACTGATTTTGCGTAGCCTGATTCTGAAAAACTGTAGGCAAGAGGCGAACCCGAGTATCTTGCCATTGTGCCGGCCCGCTTCAAAGTCTGCGGGCGATGAAGATGCCCAAGCGCCACATACTGCGCTTTTTCAGGAAGACTGGAAGCTGCTACCGTATATGCGCCTCCTACTTCTATTGGACGTTCAGAATCAGTGGAGCTTCCCCCGGCTACATAAATATGGCTCATTGCAAGATTAACCGTGTCATCTCTGAACTGCTCTGCCATATAGGCAAATAAATCCCTAATTCGTTCATCATAAGAATTGCGCAAAAGAATTTCATCATGACTGTCTGAGAGCACTTCTTTTAATCTTGCTTCTGAAGGGTAAGCAAGCGCCGCCATCATCATTGATTGATCGGCAGCCGGCACATCTACAGTTAAAATACCTGATGAAGGGTATCCAATCAGGTGAATGCCCTGTGTGTCTGCAAGCGGTGAAGCGGCCTGCAGGCGTTCAGGGTTGTCATGGTTTCCCGCTATCACAATAACAGGACGGCGGCCTTTATCAGAAAGCCTCGAGATGCTTTCATAAAAGAGCTGTTCCGCTGCTGCCGGAGGATTCACCGTATCAAAAGCATCGCCTGCCATTATAACAGCATCCGCTTTTTCATCAATGACAATCTGCGAAAGCTCGTCTAAAAATTGAGCCTGCTCAAGAAGACGGCTTCTCCCTTCAAGCGTTCGGCCTAAATGCCAGTCTGCTGTGTGTAGAATCCGCATAGAGATTTCCCCAACCTTTCTTCTAAAAAAAGAAGAAGTAAATACTTCTTCTCATGTCTTACACTTCTAGTACATGTCCTCCATCAAAGAAATAAAGAACTTTTGATGAAAGAGGTTTCTTTGTTATTTTTTCAATCGCTTTTCCGTAAAGATCAAGCTGAACACTGTAGCGTTTCGCTAAAACAGGACGTGCCTGCTGAAATCCTCCCGGAAACTTCCCTTCAATGGCATCTGTTTTATAATCAAGCAAAACGACACCTTCTTTGTCTTCAAATAAACAGTCGATGACACCTTGAATCAGTACATGTTCACCCTTTGCTTCTTCGTAAAGTTCATCGGCGGGCAAGGCATAACTGAAGGGAACCTCCCTCTCAATTCGGTCGGCTTTCTGAAGTCTTTTCCCGATATCCGTCTGGAAAAAGCGAGCAATGGAGTCAATGTCAATGCTGTCCGCCTGCTCTTTCGTCAGGATTTCTTTTGTGATAAGCTCTTGTACTTTTCTGCGGGTATTTTCGGCCGTTACCGCTTCGCTCAGATTAAGCTGCTGCATAACTGCATGCATAGCTGTCCCTTTTTCTGCAGCTGTGAGCGATTTTTTCTGCATGAATTTTGGACGGTCATACATAAAGGTGTCTTTCTGAGTGCGCAGAATGGTTTCATCACTATATTCATCTCTGAATTCCTGCTGCCTTTTCACTTCCGATACAGATTGCTTTGAACGGAATATGGTGGCAAACTGATGCTCATACGTCCATGATAACCGGGCTTTTATTTGCTCCTGATAATCTGACTGCTCAGCTACTGGTTCTAGGTTCTTCAAAGCACTGAGCATTTCCTGATCGTACTTTTTCTCCTCTTTTTGACTGTCATACAGTTCCTCTTCATTCATTACGTTAATTTCCCACCGCGATGGATGATGAAGAATAGATGGACTTGTTTCTTCGCTATTTTCTCTGAGTCTTTCCGCATTCTCGTGGCGGATTAATGCAGGACCGATCCAGTCAAGATAGGATTTAGCCTGTGCCCGTTCAAAATCCGGGAGCAGCCACTCCTCCTGAGTCATTGAATTTTGCCAGTCAGACAGTGTTTTTCCGGCGTCTTTCAATGTTCCGACCAAGAAAAGTTTCTCTTTTGCGCGAGTTAACGCTACATACAGAACGCGGAGCTCTTCTGACAGCAATTCAATTTTCATCTTTTTCTTCATGGCTGCAAGCGGCAAGGTTGGATAGCTGATTCGAAGAGACGGCTGAATCAGCTTCGTAGCGAATCCGAGCTCCTTATCAAGCAAGTATTTTTTATTCATATCCATCATATTAAACTGTCGTGCAAGACCGGCAGCGAATACGACCGGAAACTCCAGCCCTTTGCTGCTGTGAATGGTCATCAGCCGCACCACATCTTCCTGCTCGCCGAGGGCTCTTGCAGCACCAAGGTCATCTCCGCGTTCCTGCATGCGCTCTATGAAGCGAAGGAAACGGAAAAGTCCTCTGAAGGTTGTGGCCTCATACTGGCGTGCTCTGTCATAGAGCGCCCTCAAATTGGCCTGCCGCTGCTTGCCGCCTGGCATTCCGCCGACATAATTGAAAAATTTCGTATCCCGGTACAGCTGCCAGATTAATTCTGAAACGGAGCCCATGCGAGCAAGTTCTCTCCATGTTTGCAGCTGATCATAAAACGATTGCAGTCTTCTGCTGAGGGCTGCATCTTCCAGGGATGCTTCTGATAAGAAAACTTTTAACGCTTCAAAGTACGTGCCTTTTTTTGAATATGTCCGGATGATGGCCAGCTCATTTGTATTCAGTCCGACAACAGGCGACCTTAGAACGGATGCTAGCGGGACATCCTGGTACGGGTTATCAATCACTTTGAGAAGCGACATCATAATGGCGACTTCCGTTGCTTCAAAATAACCGCCTGAGAGGTTTGCATACACAGGAATGCCCTCTTGTTTAAACTCCTCAATAATTTGCGGCGCCCATGGCATAGAGCGCAGCAGAATGACTACATCTCTGTATGTGATATTCCGGGTCCCACCGATTTTACGGTCATAAACCTGAAATTTATCCTGAATCATCCCGCGGATTTTCTTAGCCATGACTCTTGCTTCAAGCTGAACAGTCTGAAGTTCTTCAGGATGGAATGAAGCTTCTTCCAAAGAACCGTCCTCTTCCTCATCCTTTCCGCGATTTACAAGCAGGAGTTCAGCCCGCATCTGTTCGGAGTCCGGATAAGCTGCCCCAAGCTTCAGCTCAGCATCAAGGTCATAGGCAACTTCCCCCACCTTCTCTCCCATCAGCTGCTTGAAGAGAAAGTTCGTGCCGTCGATGACTTCTGAACGGCTTCTGAAGTTTTTCGATAAATCGATGCGGAGGCCGCTGTGCTGCCCTTCTTTTGAGAAGGTTTTATATTTGCTTAAAAATAAAAACGGTTCAGCAAGACGGAATCTGTAGATCGATTGTTTTACATCGCCTACCATAAACAAGTTTCCCCGTCCGCTTTTTGTTACCAGCTTGAGAATGGTTTCCTGTACAAGGTTTGTATCCTGATACTCATCGACAAGAACTTCTTCAAACTGATTTTGATAATCAACAGCTGCTTCACTTGCATGCAAGTGTCCATGCTCATCGGCTGTTCCCAAAATTTGAAGGCAGAAGTGCTCAAGGTCGGAGAAATCTACAATTCCTTTTTGCTTTTTCATTTCATCAAAACGTTCCCCAAACAGTTTCACAAGTCCTGTAAGTGTTTCGATCACAGGTTTTAAATCCCGTAAATCCTGCAGATGGCTTTCATAAGATCGTGCAAACAGCTCTTCCTGAAGCTGTTCGATTTGTTTTTTGGCTGAATTGCGCAGCGCCGTAGTCTGTTCAAGCAATTCCTTGCTGTATTCAGACCCCCTGCATGCTTTAGCCCGCGTAAATGACGTCAGTGCCATTTTTTCCGCAAGTTCCTGCCACGAATCCTTCGCTTTAATCAACTCCTGAACCTGCCTGATATCATCTGTCAGATTTTCCGCACGCGGAGCTGGCCCCCCCGGTTTTTCAGTCAATGCAAGTGCACGCTGCAATTTTTCAAGACTGCTTGTGAGCTGCATGGAAATATCTGCAGCAAGATATGGAAAAAACGGCAAGTTTTCAAGCCGCTCTTCTTCGCCATACATGCCGGCAAGCTCATCAAGCCACTTAGAAGGGTTCGGATGCGAACGGGAAAATTGATAGAGCGCACGGATCAGTGTCTGCAGGTCTGTATCACTTCTATCTGTTGTATAGCGGTCTACTAGATCAAAAAAAGCATCATTATCTGCCAGGCTGTATTGTTCTTCAAAGATATCATCGAGCACCTCATCGATCAGGAGCTGCCCCTCAGTTTCATCTGCAATCCGGAAACCCGGATCTAAATCGATTAAGTAATAATACTTCCTCATCACATTCAAGCAGAAGGAATGAAGCGTAGAAATGGCTGCCCGATTTAATAGGGACAGCTGTCTTCTCAAATGAAGGGAAGAGGGGTTTTCCTTCAATGCTTTTTCAAGCGCTTCGCCGATCCGGTTTCTCATTTCTGCTGCTGATGCATTGGTGAATGTTGCGACTAATAACCGGTCCACATCGACCGGATTTTCTTTTGAAATGATTTTGCGGATAATTCTCTCAACGAGCACCGCTGTTTTTCCTGATCCAGCGGCGGCTGCCACAAGAATATCCTGTCCGCCTGAGACGATCGCTTTCCATTGATCATCCGTCCACTGGCTGTCACTCGGTTTCTGTATCATTCTCTTCCCTCCCTGCTTCGTTCCGCAATCTTGAGAGAATGACATCATTTTTGTCATCCTTCAGCATGCGGTATTGATTTTCTGCCAATGATTGATCAAATTGACAGACTGACTTAAAGGAGCAAAACGTGCATGGAACTTTTTCCTTCATTTTGTAAGGAGCGATATCGACAACTCCGTTTGTAATATCCGTGCCTATGCTTTGGAAAATCGAACGCACATGACCGCGGAGCAAATCAAACTCCCCTTCGCTTGCAATCGCAGAATCCGACCTGAAGCCGCCATCCTTTTTAAGGCCGGCAGATACAATTTTCGAAAGGCCGCTGTCTAAAGTCTGATCCATTAGACGCACAGCTTCCTCATCTCCAAGCAGTAACCCCTTCATTTTAAACTTCTTGAAAATTTCCTCTTCAATTTTATCCTGCGGAATCTGTGAGGCTGTCTGAATCATCGGATCGTGCACATGGAAATAAAGCACGCCTGCAGGAGTCGCCTCCACTCCAAGCCAGCTTTTTGAATGAGTGATAATCACATCTAAATAAGTCAGCATCTGCAGGGCGAGTCCGTAATACACCTCGGATAAATTAAGAGCTTTATCACTTGATTTAAAATCAACGATTCGGAGGAGAACTCCTTTAGAGCTTTCCGCCTTATCCACGCGGTCAATCCGTCCGATCAATTCCATCGTGCAGCCATTATCCAGCTGAAAACGGATAGGAGGCAGCGGACCGCCTTTGCCGAATCCAAGCTCAAGGCCGGCAGGAGCAAACCCGCTTGCCCTGGCATGCTCGCTTAAAATAGACGAAGCTCTCGTGATAATGCTGACAAGCTTTCTTTTTAAATAGTGATGACGGTTTGAGCTTAATAGAATTTCCCGCTGAAGTCTTGGAGCCAGCGTTTCAACTGCATCATTGGAAAGACGGGCGCATTGATCCTTCGATAAATCCTTCCAATCAAGCTTTAATTGCTGCATTCGATCTGCTATCAGCTTTAAAGCAGAGTGAAACATCTGGCCGATATCCGGTGCCTCCAAGCGGAAATATTGCCGTTCCTTAAGTTTTAATCCGTGTGTTGCATAATGGGAAAACGCACAGGCCTTAAACATTTCCATCCGCGAAACACTGCCTTGAATGTGCTCGCCGTAAAGTTCTCGGCTGATGTCTGACTGCAGTGTTTCTGCTTCGTTTCGATAAAAAAGGCTCCCGACAACTTTTGATAACGTCTCCTTTTGGTCCTGCTGGGTAAAGTACGTGTACGTATCCCACCAAATGGAACTGATTGGATAGCTCCGCTTCCAGGCCTGCAGCTGAGAAGTAAGATAGGAAATGGTAACATCTTCATTCACAATAAAGGACAGCTGTTCCTCTTCAGGCAGCTCCTCAGGCTCATTTATAAAAATTTCCGTTCGAATGGCTGGGAATAAGTCCTTCAGCCGCTTAATGATCATGGACGGAAGCAAAGCTTTCCCTTCCTCGTCTGCAAGCGGATAGGAGATATACAGCTCATGAGATGCGCCTGCAAGTGCTAAATAAATGATAAAACTTTCATCTAAAAGCTGCTCTCTCGCAGTTGGCGCAAGTTCAATCCCCTGATGGTGCAGAGACATCCGGTCTTCCTCTGTCAGCACCCCTTTTTCCATCGGCCTTGCAGGAAGAACACCATCATTGGCGCCAACCACAAATGAAATCTTGACGTTAAGCAGTCTTGATCGTTCCAGGCTTGCAATGACAACCTGATCAATTGCAGGCGGAACGAGCGCAAACTTCATCGCCTCAAGACCCGTTTCGATCATTTCGGAAAATAGCTTGCGGGAAATGGCATGCTCATTCATCATCTCAGCAAACTCATCAAGCATTCCTGTTACAGCACTCCATACTTGAGCATGTTCTCTAGCCTCGATCAGTCTTCCCGCTTCCTCGGCATTCACTCGCAGCTGCTCAAGCTTAAGCGGAATATCCAGCTCTTCAAGAAACAGGTACAGAGCCTCGGCCATGCCGATGCTGCTTTTAGCCCTTTTCATTCTCTCAGCAAGTCCGCTCAGCGGCCGGACAACGAGATCTCTGAGCTGATTGATCATTTCTTCCATTTCATTTTCTTCATCTGTTCTGACATACTCATCGTCCAATGAATAGTATCTGCGATAGACAAAGCGTTCTTCCTTTGTCCATTTGCTTCCCTGAATCCCATATGAAAGCACGTAGTTTTCAAACTGATCCATTTTTTCCCGCATTTCCTGCTTGTCGGCGTCAAGAGGCAGAAGAAGCTCTGTTTTGATGCAGCGGAACACCGCTTCATAGCGCCAGTTGCCGTTTAAGACTTCAAGGGCTGATCTGATCAGTTCAATCACAGGGTGATTCAGCATCGAACGCTTTTGATCGATGAAAAAAGGAATCTCATAATCTCTGAACACTTGTTCAATCAAATCCTGATAATCTCCAATATTCCGAATTAAAACGGCAAGATCCTTGTAGCGGTAATCTTCATCCATGACAAAGCCGCGGATTTTTCTGGCAATCCCTTCTATTTCTGAGCGGCGGGACGAGGCCTGGGCAATCACCGCGTTTGTTTCTCCTTGGTACGGCTTTACAGGCCTTGATTCAAGATATCTCTCTAAATGGGCAAGTGACGGACGTTCTATGAATCTCGGCATTTCATTTAATACGAGGACCTCATCCACTTCCATCCTTGATTCTTCTGCAATCATTGAGAGCTTATGATAAGTCATTCCAGTCATTCTGAATAAATGCAGTTCATGCGGCAGATGCTCATGAAACGGCTTGTCCGCTGTAAGCGCAATGGTTACGCTTTTTGCATAATTCATGAATGCTGCGATGACTTCATACTCCTGGGGCGTAAAGCTGTGAAATCCATCTATATAAATATCCGCATTTTGAATATATGATGATTCTGCAATTTTCTCTGCCAAGAGCTTAAGATAATCCTCTGAATCAACGTACGTTCCGCTAAGTTCAATCTCGAGCTGTTTATAGAGCAGGACAACATCATGAAGCTTATCAGCCAGCGCCTTTTCCTGACGGGTAGCATTTACTGACATCTTCTCGAGCTTTTCTTCCATATCCTGGGGCGTGAGACAATATCGCTTCAGCTCTGTAATCATCGTTTCTATATGTTCGATAAATCCGCTTTTGCTGCTTGCTTTTGCAAAGATTTTAAACTCCTGCTTATGCTGTTCAACAAGCTTCCGAAGCATCATTTGAATCCCTGTTCCGGATATATGATAGCGGCTGATTCCTCCTGTTTCCTGCAGGATCCTCCATGCCAGACGGCTGAAGCTGAATGTTTGCGCACGCATCATCCCGCCTAAATCAGGCGTTTTAATCAGCTCATATTCAATGCCAAACGTCATTTGATCAGGCACCAAATAAACGATTGGGTCTCCTTCCGGCTGTTCAAAAAGATCCATGCGGATTTCATTTAACAGCCGGTGTGTTTTCCCGCTTCCAGATCTCCCTAACACAAACTTTACTCCCACATTCAGGACCCCTTTCTAAAAAAAAGCGCAAGCACATTGATACGCACAGGCAGCTTACTGTCTATAAGATTCTAAATTAATTTCTTATCGTCAATGAATAAAAAGGCATACCAATATGCCTTTTTCATTCTTTAAGCTATCTATTCTTTCATTTGTAATCTCTACATCTATTTTACTTGAAAAAACAGGGGAATACCATTCCCGCACCCTTTCCAAGTTTTGCAGAATCATGGGAGAACGGCCTGATAAGATGATGCATAGGCTATAAGAAAAGTGAAAGCGGCAAGGTTTTGACAGAGCCATTCTGAGAGAGAATCCGGGTACTTGCGCTGGACATAGATGCTGGATGCTATCTGAATTTTGATATGAATGAAAAGGAGGCAGGAAAATGAATAAAATTAATCTGCTCTCATTCTTTTTTTTAATCACGGCAATCATGGTCGCAAGCAGCATCTATATTCTTATTCCGATTTATCATGAAGCAGCAGAAGGCATTGGAATTTCATTTGATGAAGCTGTACTCGGAAGCACTTTTTTCACCTTCTTCTATGCAGCCGGGCTACTTGTATTTGGGCCGCTTACAGAGATGGCCGGGAAGAAAAAAATTCTCATTGCCGGATTTGGCTGCTCCATCATTGCCACGGTTCTCTTAGCCTTTGCGGCACCTTCAACCTTTCTCCCGCTGCGCTCCTTACAAGGATTTTTTTTGGGCTGCTTCGCGCCTGTCGCTTATGCCTATTGCTTTGAAGCCTTTGATGAGAAAATAAGGACACGGCTGATTTCCCTCATCAATATGGGGTTTTTGATGTCGGGCATCATGGGTCAGCTGATCAGCTCAGCGATTGCAGCTGCATTCAATTGGGCTGCGGTGTTTTATTTTTTTGCATGTATGTATGCTTTTGTAATGGCTGGGATGGTCTTTTTAATTGAGGAAAAAAGGACGGGAACTGTACGGAAAAATTTCTTCTCTTCTTTAAGCTCTATTCTTAAAAACAAAAAATTGATGTTGTGTTATCTTCTTGCTTTTGCGATGCTAATGTCTTTTGTTGCTTACTATGAAGGTTTTCACAGAGAATACGGGGGAACGGTTTCGAATGAGGCTTTGTTCTGGGCCAAAGCTGCGGGATTAACGGGGGTATTTTTCTCACTGATGAGTGTGAAGTGGATTATAAGGTATGGTAAGCTGACTGCCGTCAGATATGCCCTGATTGGAATAATCCTTTCATTTCTTCTATCATTTTTAAGCACCAATCTTTACATGTCAGCAGGATTTTCTGTGTTATACACAGCATCGCTCTCCATTTGCATACCCGCGGTCATTTCGCTTATCGGCGAATACGGAGGACGTGACAGGGCAACTGCAGTGTCCCTATATTCATTCCTGCTTTTAGCCGGAGCAAGTATAGGCCCTTTAATAGCCGGCATCTTTTCCTTTCATGGAATTCTGTTTTTGTTCTCAGTGTTTTACAGCATAGCTGTTCTTTTTACAATCAGAAAATAGATTCATTCTTTCACTTTTCCGATCACTTCATCCTGACTGATCAAGCCAAATTGCCGGCTGTCACGGCTTACGAGACGATTATCCCCTAAAACAAATAGATATCCCTCTGGAATCGTATTTCTTCCGGTGATTTCTTTTAAGGTAAAGCTGCCTGTTACTCTTCCGAAAGGAGTCCCTTTTTTCAGCGTTTTCAAATAAGGTTCTTCCATTGCCTTGCCATTTACAAACAGTTTATCATTTTTATATTCGAGTTCATCCCCCGGCAAACCGATCACTCTTTTGATGTAAGCATCTTCTCCGCCCGGTGCTTTAAACACAACGATCTCAAAGCGTTTGAAATCAAACAGGCGGTGATTGACCTTATTTATGGACAGCAGATGTCCGGCTGTCAGAGTGGGCTGCATGGAAACACCCTCAACCTTGTAATCAACGAAAATGAGATTTTTTATGGTAATAATGAGCAAGAATGTGATGACAGTTGAAAAAAACCAGTATCTTTTTCTCATCTTAACTCCCCCGTAAATTTAATGATCTCTTTTCTTTTCAAGCATTTTGACATTGAGCCGCTTTTCGAGCTGCTTGCCGATGAACCACAATAAAAAAATAACAGCCACGGCAATGACCGTTCTTGAAGGCTGCGTAATCAAAGCACGCAAATCATATCCGATGAAACTGACTAAAAAGATCATCACAAACTTTCCGGACAGCACAGCCAAACTGAATTGCCAGATACTCACCTTGGACAGCCCCGCCACGATATTAACGGCTGCAGATGGCGTAAACGGAAAGCAAAGCAGCAAAAACAAAGGACCAAACCCGTGCCTCTCAAGCCACCCCATCATTCTCTGCACAGTCGCATTCCGGCTGAAAACCCTGAAGAACCTCTCCTGTCCGTACTTTCGAACGATCAGAAACAGAATTAGGGCACCAAGACAGCTTCCGATCCAGGAATAAATAAAACCGAACCACAGGCCAAACGAATTGGCATTCGCTACAAGAAAAACGACTAACGGCAAAAATGGCAGAAACGCTTCAAGCAAAGGAAGCCCTATGCCCAGCAGCGGACCAAACGAACGGTAATCTTTAAAAAATTCCATCATTCTTTCAATAGTAAAATAATCCAAAAACGCCTCGAGTTCCATGCGGTAAGCTCCTTACATCTTTATCTATGCTATTATTTTACACGTTTGTGTAAAGACTTTAAACATAGAGGGTAGTTTCCTGTGCGGAGCATGCATAAAACAGACTTGCATTTCATAAGCTGATAAAGTAAAATAAAATCGAACATACGTTCTTTTCATAATGTTGAAGCGAGGTTTTTTTGATGACGAGAATTCCCTCAGACCTTCGAGATGCAATTGAAATGTCCATATACCTTCCGATGACCATTTCCATATTCAACCGGGACTTATCCATCATTGAGCAAAGTCCATTCAAGCTTAAACAGCCCTACCTGAACATCATCGAAGAATCACTCAAACTTGCACAAAAGGATCTGACAGTCGTACGCCATGAACTGAAAAAAAACAGCATAAAGGTCAGCCAGGTGCAAAGAGATGAAGCATTTACGATGTATTCATTCATCTTTAAAGGCTACGAGGAGCAGCACAATTATTTTAATCCCCGAATACGCAATAAAGTATGCGAACTCATGGAAGAATATTTATTTAAAGTGATAAAAAAGTAATTAATGCTTGTTCAGCTCGCGAATGATTTGTTCGTAAATGAGATTTGTCTGCTTTTCCTTTGGAAACAGCACCAAGTTCATCTTGCGGTGCTCTTCTTCAATTCGTGCTGTTATGATCGTGCGCAGCTGAGCCGTCCGGAATAATTGGTTCTCAAAAGACGTTGAAGAGACTGAAATTGTTACACTGCCCCCATTTGTAAAGAAAATGTCTGTATTATCAAAATCAGCAGCTGCATATTGAAGAATGTGTGCATGCGAAATCCATGCGCATTGCCTTCTTGATGAAGAAGACGTTGGAAAGAAATACATATGATTTCCCGGATCAATGACAATCGGAGGTTTGTGTGTAATCCCCATTAAATCCCTTGTGGCGGCTTTGCGTCCTTCGTAGCTGGACCCGAAATAAGAACAGCTTCGGTTTATAATATCCTGAGGAGTGAGCTTCACAAAAACCTCTTGCTCTGCCTCAATGACTCTAGAAAACAGACTTCCTCTGTGCACCTCAGGCAAGATTGCCATCGTAAATCGATTTGCTACGTAATGATCTAAATACTCTGCTTGCTCGTTTTCCAAAATTTTCACCTCTAATTATATAGGAGTATAGAACTAGTTTTAATCTAGCATATCCATTTCTCTTTTTCTACAATTTTACAATATTTTAACATTGAGATGATAAGTTAGAGAAAGTGCTGCAGACAACTCTCTTATACAAAATTCAAGCCTCTAATACACGGCATCCGGCAGAATCCAATCAACTTTCATGTCCTGCTCTGCGTTCCATTTATCTTTGCACTTCCATGTTTTCCTGACTTTTAACCACATGCAGAAATTGGAGAAATAAGTTTTCTAAAAATTATAAATATTTAGTTGATTTCTGTGCCTATTATCCATATAATTAAAAAAAGGCATCAGGGGTGATCTTTCGTGAAAAACAGGAAAACGTATACCGAGATCATGAAGTCCCGTAACACATTCAAGATGGAAAAGAAACAGGAAACCGTACTTGATATTTACATTCAAATGGTGTTGGATGAAGCTGTGTTAACCCGGAAACTGTCCCTCCTTTCGGAAAAGATCGATGAGTCCTTGGACCTCAATGACAAACCGCTATTTTTAAAGTTAGCCAAAGAATATGCAGAGCTGCGATTAATCATTTAAAAGCAAGCCCCGAAGCGGGGCTTGCTTTTATGTTGTTGGTGGAGAATGTGCTGGGCGGCATACAGCTCCTATGGGTACCTTCGCAAAAAAACTTCTCGATTCAAAGGCATCATACAACATCTTAGATCTCAAAAAAGCAACAAAATTAAATCCAGTACACAAAAAGAAAAGCTGCCGCACCAAAATGATGCGGCAGCTTTTTCTGTCCTGCTTAAGATTGATTAGCTGTGAACTGCTCTGCTTCTGTTGAACCTTTTAACGCAGTTGTAGAAGAAGTTCCGCCTGTGATGGTTTGTGATACTTCATCAAAGTAGCCTGTTCCGACTTCGCGCTGATGTCTTGTTGCTGTATAGCCGTATTGCTCGCTTGCAAATTCAGCCTGCTGAAGCTCAGAGTAAGCAGCCATGCCGTGATCACGGTATTTTCTTGCAAGTTCAAACATGCCGTAATTTAGAGCATGGAAACCGGCAAGCGTAACAAATTGGAATTTGTAGCCCATTTTAGCAATTTCTTTTTGGAACTTGGCAATTGTCTCTTCGTCTAATTTTTTCTTCCAGTTGAAAGATGGCGAACAGTTGTAGGCAAGCAGCTTGCCTGGGAATTTTGCATGAATGGCGTCAGCGAACTTCTGCGCCTGCTCTAAGTTCGGCTCAGACGTTTCGCACCAGACTAAGTCAGCATACGGAGCATAAGCAAGTCCGCGTGCGATTGCCTGATCAATGCCTGCAGCTGTGCGGAAGAAGCCTTCCGGTGTGCGCTCACCTGTAATAAACGCCTGATCTTCAGGATCTACATCACTTGTGATTAAGTCAGCTGCATCTGCATCTGTTCTTGCAATAATTAATGTCGGAACGCCCATAACGTCAGCTGCAAGACGAGCTGAAATTAAATTCTTTACAGCTGTTTGTGTCGGCAGCAATACTTTTCCGCCAAGGTGACCGCATTTTTTCTCAGATGATAATTGATCTTCGAAATGAACCGCAGCAGCTCCAGCTTCAATCATTCCTTTCATTAATTCAAATACATTCAGCTGTCCGCCGAAACCGGCTTCTGCATCTGCAATAATCGGAGCGAACCAGTCGATGTTTCCTTCTCCCTCAAGATGCTGAATTTGATCGGCACGCTGAAGGGCCTGATTGATGCGTTTTACAACAGACGGCACACTGTTTGCCGGATATAAACTTTGATCCGGATACATGTGTCCTGAAAGATTTGCATCAGCCGCTACCTGCCAGCCGCTTAAATAAATCGCTTTCAATCCTGCTTTTACTTGCTGAACTGCCTGATTTCCTGTTAGTGCGCCCAGTGCATGTACATAATCTTCCGTCTGCAGCAGGTTCCAGAACTTTTCAGCTCCCCTGCGTGCAAGTGTATGTTCAATATCAATCGATCCGCGAAGGCGAATAACCTCTTCAGCTGTATATGGTCGTTCTACCCCATTCCATCTTGCATCCATTGCCCAGTTTTCCTGTAATTTCTGTGCTCTTTCGTTTGTCATTTCCTGATCCCTCCAATAGGTTGTTTGTATTGTTATAATACAGTTATTATTTTATAGTATTAATATATAACAGATTAATTGGAAATGGAATCTTTTTCTTTAAAATTTTTTGAATTTTTTATTTTCTGAGATTGAATGCTTGATAGGATGGGGTTTTCAAGGGGTAAAAGACAATGATTTCAGGTAAAAAATAAAAACAGAGGCTGGGACAAAAGGTTTTCAGCCAAAGAAAAATCCGAACTATTATGCGAAATTCCAACTTGAATTTCGTTTTAGTTCGGATTTTTTTCTTATTGTTGCCGCAGACTAAATGATAGAAACCTTAAGTGGATTGCAGCGGAAGGAACTTGACTCCTGCGGGAAATAGAGCAAAGTGGGAGACCCCACAGGCAACGCCGAGGAGGCTCCCATGCTCCCCGCGGAAAGCAAGTTCCTGGAGCGGAAAGTAACGGACATTATTTATCATGAAAACAACAACCTATGCGAAAATAACCTTTTCACACTATTCAATGTTCGGCTTTAATTCGGGAGATGATCGTTACGTCCCAGCCTCTGCTGCTATTTTTATTTATCAGGATTACCGTTGCCCCATTCCTCAAGATACGTAATCCGCTCAAGTATCGTAGGATGGCTGTATCTGAAAATTTTCACCAGGCCGGGCGGATTAACCTGGCTCAAGCCGGCTTTCGTCAACTCCTGGAACGTATTGACGGCTGCTTCCGGATTTTCAGTCATTTCAATGGCGTATAAATCAGCATCTTTTTCCTGATGGCGTGAAATGATGTTGGAAAATGGATCTGAGGCAAAAGTAAGCATCCCCATAAGCATCAGAAATAACGGCAATGAAGCAAGCTGCTGTTTTTCGGTGATATTGAGAATATGCCCGAACCGCCTGATCGAAAAATTCATTAACCGGTTGATCAAATATAAACCGATCAGTGTCAAAACAAGGTAGCCGGCAATTCCGACGTAAATATGCTTCATGACGTAATGTCCCATTTCGTGTGCCATGATAAACAGAATTTCTTCCTCACTCAGTTTGTTTAAAGTAGTATCCCAGAGCACAATTCGCGAATTGTCCCCAATTCCGGTTACATATGCGTTTAACGCATTTGTTTTCTCCGACATATTCACTTCAAACACATGCTCTGCCGGGATATCCGCTTTTTCCGCTATAGCAAGGATTTTCGTTTCAAGCTCTTTGTTTTTAAGCGGGGTAAAATCATTGTAGAGCGGATCAATTAGAACGGGCTGGATAAACATTAAAAACAGACTGAACGGAATCGACAGCACCCATGCAAAAAGCCACCACTTCCTGGAAAACTTGCGGATAAGCCCGTACAGCACAGCAACAATTAAAATCATAAACGCATAATTCACCCAGAAATCAATCAATTGATCTTTCATCCATCCAGCAAAGGATTGAGTTGTAATGTGATAAGAAAGCGAGATTTTATAGCGCATCCATTCGATTGGAAACGCACAAAGCGTCACGATAAAAGAAAGCCAGAACACATATACCGCTGTCTGAATCACAAAGAAACGTGAAATCCCTTCAGACCAATGCTGAATTTTCCTTGAAAACCCAATAACTAGAATAACGAAAAAGATAAACCATTCAAATGGCGCTGTTATGAAATAGAGAAAATCCCTAAGCCTGGAATATTCGCCTGACAGGACCAGTTCGCGGCTGTTCATAAACGTATTCGGATCAGCTGAACCTCCCTGAAACTGGGTTGGCAGGGCGGAATCTGCACCCATATAGATATACCAATAAACAAACAGGCCATACAAGAAGTAAATCAGGACTGATACAGTCAGCCATTTGCGCATGATGACGCCCCCTCGAACAAGCTCTTTGTATTAGTGTAGTTCACGACAAAGAGAGTTAGAACTTAAAATTCGGGTTAAAACACGAGGCCGTATACAATCAGCGTCAGGATGGAGCTCATCACAACGACGATGACATTAACACCCAGATAAGCAACGGCAAAAGCTGCAATCGCCCCAGTAATTCCAAACCAGATATCCTCTTGAATAAGAAAAACACCAGGAACAATCAATGCTCCGAGGGTTGCATAAGGAACGTTTCTTAATACATTCTGAACAAAAGGAGGCAGCTCGATACCGCTTAGAGCTACCAGAGGAATCATCCTCGGCAAATAGGTCACAACTGCCATGCCGAAAATCATCATCATGACATTACTGATCATTTTGCCTCTCCTCCTTTTGAATAGATTAGCTCAATTAGAACAGCTGAAAGCAGCGTAGACACGACAATAGCCCATCCAGTTGAAAGGAGCCCTGTCAGGTAAATGAACGAATGAATAACTGCAGCAGTTAATGCTAGAAATACAACTTTCCTCTGCTTTTTCATAGAAGGTACTAAAAGACCGATAAACATCGCGTATAGCGCAACCGACATGCTCTCCTGCAGCGTTTCCGGCAAGTTGGCACCTATCAGATGCCCAACACCTGAAAACACTACCCAGCTTGAATAGGAAATGAAAATAAGCCCAAACATATAACCGGCTGAAACATGCCCTTCTTTCACAGAAGCAACCGAAAACGTTTCGTCTGTAATCCCAAATGAATACAGCGCTTTTTTCCACAAGCTGTCTTCCTCAACCTTTTCATTCAAAGAAGCTGACATCAAAAAATGCCTGATATTCACAATAAAAGTAGTAAAAATAATTTCAAATACTCCGGTGCCGGCTGCAATCAGGCTCAGTGATATGTATTGTGCAGCTCCCGCAAAAACGAAAATACTCATTAAAACGGTTTCGGATAGAGTAAGTCCTATATCACTTGCAAGCAGTCCGAATGTTATAGCAACAGGCATATAGCCAATTGCAATGCTGAGGCCGGCTGTTATTCCTTCAGAAAAATGTGACTGTTTTCTTAAAAATGCTGTTGTTGCCATTGATCTCCCTCTCTCCTTTACGGATAATAAATCAGCAGAAAACAGTTTGCGGCCACATCTGCCTTATTTTCATAAACATGCTCTCGGTTAGCGGTGAATTTAATGGAGTCTCCTTTTTTCAGCTCAAAATGTGCCTCTCCAATAGAAACGGACATTTCTCCTTCACTTACAAACAGATACTCTTCAACTCCGCTTAAATGCTGCTCTGATACATGCTTGCATCCCGGCAGCAGCTCAAGCAGAAAAATTTCAAACTTCTTCTGCTGATCATAAGGAAAATAGGAAAAGACATTGTATAATTCATTCAAATCCTGAACGGCTGTTTTATCCGCCCTGCGTACAACCGCAACACTCGTCTGTTCTTCTTCTACCAGAGACGAAAAAGATACACCAAGTCCGTTCGCAATTTTCCAGAGCGTATTAACGGTCGGACTTGACTGGCCCTTTTCAATCTGTGCAAGCATTCCTTTGCTCACACCAGTAACGGCTGAAAGCTGATCCAAACTGTACTGCCGCATTTTGCGCACATTCTTTAAGTTGATTCCAATTTGTTCCTGCAGTGATTTCATAAGTTCTCCCTTTTAATTTGTTTTATATAGTATACATTCGTATTATATTTTGAACAATATAGAAATAGTAATATTCTGATTTTTGAGACTAAAGTCCATGAAAAGGAATTAGAAAAATTTCGGATTATAAATGTTGTCCGTTCCTTGCAGCGAGAGGAACTTGCTTTCCGCGGGGAGCGTGTGAGCCTCCTCGGCGTGCCTGCGGGGTCTCCCATTTCGCTCTATTTCCCGCAGGAGTCAAGTTCCTTCCGCTGCAATCCACTTAAGGTTTTACCATGTAATCTTAAAGCAAGAATGTTTACGAAAAGACCATAGAAAAAAGACCATAGAAAAAGCGGCCAATCACATGGCCGCTTCCTTCTTATTTCCCTTTAAAAACGGGTTTTCTCTTTTCGCTGAAAGCCGCTAAAGCTTCAATGCGGTCTTCGGTAGGAATCGTTATTTCATAAGCCTTGCGCTCAATATGCAAGCCTGTCTGAAGATCTGCATTCATCCCCTGTTTAATGGCAAATTTAGCCTGCTGCAGAGCAATAGGTCCATTCTTGAGCATTTCTTCTGCAAGCTCGATTGCCGCAGCCATGACATCTGGAGCTGTTTTTGAAACAAGACCATACTCCAGTGCTTGCACTGACGTAATTTTGCGCGCAGTTAAAATAAGCTCAAGCGCTTTAGCCTCGCCGATAATACGCGGAAGGCGCTGCGTTCCCCCTGCACCGGGAATGATGCCAAGGCCTGTTTCGGTCAGCCCGACAGACGTGCCTTCTGCTATCAGTCTGAAATCACATGACAGGGCAAGCTCCATTCCCCCGCCGAATGCATAACCGTTGATGGCTGCAATTGTTGGCTGTGGAAGGGCATCAACCTTTGTGAATACCTCGCCAATTTTATATAGATTCCGTTTTACCTGCTGATCTGTCAGAGTCTTTCTCTCTTTCAGATCGGCGCCTGCACAAAATGCCTTTTCCCCTGCACCTGTAAAAATCACAGCTCTGACTTCAGGATTCGTGCGGATATCTTCAACTGCCGCCTCAAGCTCAAGCAGTGTTTCATAGTTGAAGCAGTTGAATACCTCCGGGCGATTTAACATGACTACGGCCAGGTGCTTTTCTACTGTGTATAAAATGTTGGTCAAAACAGACTTCCTCCTGACTATTTTTGCAGAACTTGATTTTTAAGCGCCCTGCGCAAAATTTTCCCTGTTGTATTTTTAGGAAGTTCTTCTAAAAACTCAATGGAACTTGGAACCTTATACTTAGCTAAATGTTCGCGGCAGTATGCTTTTAATCCTTCTTCTGTCAGTGACTGATCTTTTAAAACAACAAAGCATTTCACAGCTTCTCCCTGGTTTGGATCCGGAACACCGACAACGGCTACTTCCACTACACCAGAATGATTGTAAAGCACTTCCTCAACCTCTCGCGGATAAACATTATATCCGCCGACTATCACCATATCTTTTTTGCGGTCGACAATGGTAAAGTAGCCTTCTTCATCCATTGTGGCAAGATCACCTGTATAAAGCCAGCCATTCCGAATCGTATGGGCTGTTTCTTCAGGCATTTTATAGTACCCCTTCATCACGTTTGGACCTTTAACAATCAGCTCTCCAACTTGTCCATGAGGCACTTCTTCTCCTAATTCATTGACTACTTTATTTTCGACATTCAGAATGTTCGTGCCGATTGATCCTGCTTTTCGCGGACGGTCAAGCGGATTAAAGCACGTAACTGGAGAAGCCTCAGATAATCCATAGCCTTCAGAAATCACGACCTTAAACTTCTGCTCAAATCCTTTTAATAGCGCAACCGGCATAGACGCCCCGCCTGAAATGCAGAGTCTGAGAGACTGCAGATCGTCTGCATCCCCCGCCGCGTGCTGCAAAAGGAAATTATACATTGTCGGCACACCTGCAAAAACAGTAGCTTCATAGGTTTTAATCAGCTTGAACATTTCAGCAGGACTGAAGCGCGGCACAATTAACAGTGTTGCCCCGCTGATTAACGGCGCATTGAGTGATACCGTCAAACAGAAAACGTGGAACATAGGTAAAGTTGCAACCACCTTGTCACCATCATTCATTTTCAAATAAGAACCTACATCTTTTGCATTGCTGTAAAGGTTCTTGTGAGTGAGCATTGCCCCCTTAGGCTTCCCAGTGGTACCTGATGTATATAAAATGACGGCAACATCTTCTTCTGAGAGAATGACCTCTTCCGGCTCTGAAACAGACGAAGCAATTAAACTTGTAAACGATTTCAATTTCGTGCTGATTGAAAGTGCTGAAACATCCAATCCTGATTTTGCATCAGTTGGAGGAATTTCGCATGAAATGATATTCTCAATCATTGGCAAAACAGGATTCATTTTTTCAAATAAAGGCAGCAGAACATCAAGAGTAACAATTGTTTTCACATCACCATTGTTTAAAATATACCCGATTTCATCTGGTGTGTAGATTGGATTGATTGGAATGACTGTAGCGCCAGCCCTCATTGCTCCATATAGCGATATAACAAAATATGGTGAATTTCCAAGCACTAGAGCGAGATGATCCCCTTTTTTCACTCCGAGCTTCTGCAGGCCATCTGCAAATTTGCTGATTAAAACATCCAGTTCCCCATAGGATGTTTCCTTTCCCTCAAAGATAAATGCCGGCTTGTCTCTATACGTTTTTGCGGATAAAGACAGCTGTGATGATAAATTCATTCTCCCACCCCTTGTAAAAATGAATGAATAACCATTCATTTTCTAAAAATTTAAAACTATAAGTCTATTATATTTTATGGAAGAGAAATACTCAACAAACGGCTTGTTTAAATTATTTCAAGAACAAAAGCGCAAGCGCCAAGGCCCGCTCCGACAGGCAGATAAGAATCCGAAAGAAAAGTCCGGGTTTGACTTTTTTGGCGGATTTGTTCTGACCGAGGATCTAGGCGCTTGCGCTTACCGTAGATAACATTATTTAATTATCCAAAACCTTTTACATTTTATAATTTCCTAAGCAAAAAAGATGCCCGATTTACGGACATCCCTTACATGTATTAATACAGCAGATCGATAAACTGATCTTTCTCCACGTTTCCAAAATAGTGTTTGATATCAACGTCCCTGAGAGCAAGTTCAATTGAGGAACGATCATATTGCAGACCTTTTAAACGGTTTTCAATTTCTTCAACATCTCCCACTCCGAAGAAATCGCCAAAAATTTTGCAGTTTTCAATTTGGCCTTTTTTCACTTCCAAACGAACATCGATCTGACCGATTGGAAAACGGTGTGAGTGCTGAAGATTAAAGGTTGGCGATTTGCCGTAATTCCAGTTCCAATTCTGATAACGTTCTTTTGAGAGTTCATTGATTTTTTCCCAGTCTGTTTCTGTCAGTTTGTATTGCGGAATTTCGCCATCTGTATCAAAGATATAACGGAGAATGATCTCTCTGAATTGTTCAATCGTGATCTTTTCTTCCAGAAATTCACTGATGTTTGCTACCCGGCTGCGAATCGATTTTATGCCCTTTGACTCAATCTTGTCTTTTTTTACCACTAGCGCGGAAACAACATTCTCCATCTCTGAATCAAACAGGAGAGTGCCATGGCTGAACATTCTGCCTCTAGTTGAGAACTGTGCATTGCCTGAAATTTTTCTGCCTTCAGCTAAAATATCATTTCTGCCGCTTAGCTCAGCATCTACGCCCAGACGCTTCAACGCACGTGTCACAGGTTCAGTGAATTTCTTGAAATTGTGAAAGCTGTCTCCATCATCTTTCGTGATAAAGCTGAAATTCAAGTTTCCAAGATCGTGGTATACCGCTCCGCCGCCTGATAATCTGCGGACTACATGCAGCCCTTGATCTTCTACATATTTCGTATTAATTTCTTCTATTGTATTTTGATTCTTCCCGATGATGATGGAAGGTTCATTGATATAGAAAAGCAGATAAGTTTGTTCAGGATCTAAGTTTTTCAGGCAATACTCCTCTATGGCCAGATTTATTCTTGGATCCGTAATCCCCTGATTATCGATAAATAGCATGTTTTGTTCCTCCTAATTTTCGTGTGTCCATTTTAAGCCGGCAGCGGCAAGGCGGACAGGACCTTGATAGATGGTCTGAGCTTCTGAGATTAACTCCTGATGATTCCCGAAATGCGGCAAATGAGTAAGCATTAATTCCTTTACGGAAGCGCGATTTGCCAGTTTTGCTGCATCGTAACTATTCATATGGCCTGCACCTGACCCATCCATCTCTCCGTAAAAATTACACTCGCAAAGAAGCAGATCTGCTAGTTTTGAAAAGGGAATAAATTCTTCGATGAAGCTTGAGTCAGCTGTATAAACAACTTCTGCAGCACCGTCAGAAATCCTCATTGCAAAGCAGTCTACCGGGTGCTTCGTTTTTAAGAAACAAATGGTAAAAGGTCCGATTTGAATCTGTTCATTTGGATTATAGGCCTTCCCTATAGTCACGTCTTTATATGTAAGTCTTGCAAATTCCAGCTGATCAGCGGCATGTCCATAAATCGGCAGTGCCCTGCTGTTCTTGTTTAAGTACTTTGCAATCAGTCTTGCAAATTGCAGCGGTCCAACATCTGAAATATGGTCATGGTGATAATGGGAAAGGATGACCGCATCAAGCTCTTCAGGCTTCACATAATTCTGCAGCTGTGATAATACAGCACTTCCGCAGTCTACAAGGAGCCGAAATCCGTCAGATTCAAAAAGATATCCCGATGATGCCTCATTTACAGCTGGATACCCGCCCCAAAAACCAACTACTGTTACCTTCATGACAATCCTCCTTTATTTTTATTCCTACCTCTCAATATACCCATTTTTATAAAAAATTGCATGTTTTATGATATTGTTACAAAACAGATGTTGACATACCACCATCTGTTATAATACAATGACATTAACAACAACTTGGAGGGGATACCAATGTTAGTTAAAATGACTGAATTTTTCAAAAACCTGCCTGCTAAGAAGTGCTTGGAGTGCGGGGATAAAATTGAAGAACAGCATGAGTGTTACGGCAATACATGCGATAAATGCATGAAAATCAACCACATTTAACCTTCGTTCATCCTAACAATACCTATATTTTGGAGAAAGAATGTTACGTTCTTTCTCTTTTTTTATGCAATAAAAAAAGACACTGAGAAATCAGTGCCTTTTCTTCTTCTATTAAACTTCTCTGTCCCAATGACGATGCTCGGCTGCTGCTGCAATAAATGCATCAGAGAAAGTCGCCGCTTTTTCTGCTTCTTCAGCAACTACTACGCCAGAACCATTGCTGATTCCGGCTGATTCAAGAATTTCAGCCGCTTCATAAGCTGCTCCGATTGCTTTAAAATGGCTGAAGCCTTCTTTCAAGAAAGCAGCAGCTTCTTTCTTCTGAAGCAAGAGATCCCGGCTTTTCGTTCCTCCTGCAACGTAAATCGCGTCAAATAAGACGGAATCACTAGTAAGGAAAGTATGGTCCACTTCAAGTTGATGGCCGTCATCACTTTTAAGCGGGCTCAGTGTATGACTGACCACCTCTGGCGTCATGCCTGCTTCTTCCAAAGAACTTAGGAATGGATTTAGCTGAGCTGCATTGTACCCGTCCTCAGCGAGAACAGCTACTTTACGTGTATCAGGCACTTTGATTGTTTTTTCCTGACTGAGTGCAGGAGACGAGTTCGTTACACCTGACTCTGCTGTCTCCTTATTGACCGATGCCCCAATGCCTGCTGCCACTTCTTCTGCAAGCTTCATGTCTATGGCACTGATCATGTCAACAACCTGCTGCTGAACATCTTTGCTTTTTACTTTACCAAGTTCAAAGCGGAAAGCTGTAGTGATATGCTGCTTTTCAATTTCTGTCATGCTGTTCCAGAACAGTTTAGCCTGTGAAAAATGATCCTTAAAGCTTTCACTGCGCTGTCGGATCTTACTTCCCTCTACCTTTTCCTGATAATGAACATAGCCGCCTTCTTCCTCAGTTGCCGGACGAGGGTCATTTTGAGCAAGTGAGTTTTTATGATAAGCGGTCTGACCGCGATTAATCGTCATCCGGTGCATGCCGTCTCTTTGATTGTTATGGAACGGACAGACGGGACGATTGATCGGAAGCTCATGAAAGTTTGGACCGCCAAGTCTCGAGAGCTGAGTATCTGTATATGAAAATAAACGGCCCTGAAGTAATGGATCATTTGAAAAATCAATGCCTGGCACTACACTTCCAGGATGGAACGCAACCTGCTCAGTTTCTGCAAATACATTATCCTGATTGCGGTCCAGCGTCATTTTTCCAATCAATTTTACAGGAACGATTTCCTCCGGCCATAGTTTTGTCGGATCGAGAACGTCAAAGTCGAAGTTAAACTCATCCGCTTCTTCTATGATTTGAACGCCTAGCTCATACTCTGGATAATCTCCATTTTCAATCGCTTCATAGAGATCTCTTCTATGAAAATCCGGATCTTTTCCCGCAAGCTTTTGAGCTTCATCCCACACAAGAGAATGAACGCCAAGCTTCGGCTTCCAGTGGAATTTCACAAAACGGCCCTTTCCTTCCTCATTTACAAATCTGAAGGTATGGACGCCAAATCCTTCCATCATCCGGTAGCTTCTCGGGATCGCCCTGTCTGACATTGCCCACATAATCATATGTGCTGATTCCTGATTGTTTGCAATAAAATCCCAAAACGTATCATGAGCGGAAGAAGCCTGAGGCATTTCATTATGCGGTTCTGGTTTTAAAGCATGAACCAGATCCGGAAACTTGATTGCATCCTGAATGAAGAAAACCGGAATATTATTTCCTACTAGATCATAATTTCCTTCCTCTGTATAAAACTTCGTTGCAAATCCCCTGGCATCCCTTACCGTATCACCTGAACCCCTTGAACCCGCAACCGTTGAAAACCGGACAAATACAGGCGTTTTAACAGAGGGATCCTGAAGAAATTTAGCCTTTGTGAATTCTTTCATCGGCTCGTAGACCTGAAAATAACCATGAGCCCCATAGCCCATAGCATGCACAATACGCTCAGGAATGCGCTCGTGATCAAAATGAGTCATCTTTTCCCTGAAATGAAAATCTTCCATCAAAGTAGGTCCACGTACACCCGCTTTTAAAGAATGCTCATCATCTGAAACACGCAGACCCTGATTCGTGGTCATTTTCTTTCCCGTATCATCTACCCGGTACGCTTCTAACTGTTCATCCTTGCTGTTTTTAGAATGCTTGTCCAATTGATTCATTCCTTCCGTCCTATTATATGTACTCTATTGAATTACCACATAATTCCGGCAATGAAACCCGAATTTCTTAGATTCCTTGCATCAAAAAAGACACTGCCATTAAAACAGTGTCCTTAGCTCTCTATTCTTTGACTAATTTCTCATCTAAACTTTCACAATCTCCCTGCTCACAGTCGAATCCCTCACAATAAGTTTCAGAGGAAACTGGTAAATTTCAAGGGAATGATAGATTTTCCTGTTAATTTTATCAATCATCACATCCATTGCTTTTTTAGCCATTTCGCAGACAGGCTGGTGAACGGTTGTAATCATTGGATCAAGCAATTCCGTAATCGCCTGGTTATCAAAGCCCACGACGGCAAGCTCATCCGGCACGTTCCAGCCATGCTTTCTTGCTTCAGAGATGATTCCTGCTGCTACTTCATCAGCACCAGTAAAAACAGCTGTTGGTTTCTCGTGCAGCTCTTTTAATTCGCGGAAAACTCTCTTTCCATCTTCAATATTAAATGCGTCCCTGAACGCGGCATTTTCGTCAAAAGGCAGTCCTGCTTCTGCTAAGGCTTGTTTAAATCCTCTCTCCCGCTCTTTGGCAACATTGCTTCTGTGCCCTCCGCAGCAATAGGCGATATGTTTGTGGCCTTGCTCAATCAAGTGCTTTGTCGCTATGTAGCCTCCAAATGCCTGATCTAGCCTGATCATAGGAACTTTTGCATTTTCCTCGAACTCATTGCACAATACGATTGGACCATACTCCATATACGGTTCGATTTTGCTCCAGTCATTTTCAAGGGATGCAAGGATAACGCCATCAACCTGCTTTGTTTTAAGCAGGTTTAAATATTTTAGTTCTTTGGTTTTAGAATATTGTGTCTGGCAAACAATCAGCTGGTAGTTTCTCTCAGACGAAGCAATCTCCAATGACTCAATGAACTGGCTGAAAAAAGGATTGAGAACTCTTGGAATGAACACTGCTATAATTTCTGTTTTTTGATTGCGGAGACTTCTGGCGGATGAATTAGGTACATAACCCAGTTCTTCCATTGCTTCTAATACAACCCTTTTTTTAGATTCAGATACATACGGATGGTTGTTGATGACTCGTGATACCGTGGTTCTGGACAGTCCTGCAAGTCTGGCAACATCCTCAATTGTAGACACTTGCTTTCCCCCTCATCTTGCGAACGAATGGTGTCTCTATACAAATGAAATCGTTCTCATTTTCCATTATATTTCAAAATGTAAGGGCTTTCAATATATAAAACTATTGAATCTTATCTCTGCCGGTTCACTCCTGGATCATTCATAATAAAAAAACGCCTAAAGCATTCGCTTTAGACGTTTTTCCTTTATACAGCTAATTCTTTTGCTACTTCTCTTTTATTCTTTCTTAAAGCGAAGAAGAAATAAGCAATTGTGCCAATCATCATAGCAGCGATAAAGATCGCCAAAATGCCTGCCTGCTGCCACATGAAGGCAAAATCACCAGATGAGATGACTGCTTTAAAGCCAGAGACTGAATAAGTCATAGGCAGCCATGCATTAAAGATCTGCAGCGCATTTGGAATCAGTTCAAGCGGGAATGTTCCTGCGCTTGTTGTAAGCTGTAAAATCAGGATGATGATCGCAACAAATCTGCCCGGATCGCCTAATGTTGTCACTAAGAATTGTACCAGTGTAATGAAAGTCAGACTCGTAATGATGCTGAATAAAATGAAATATGGAACACTTTGTACTTCAATGTTTAATCCATATAATAAGACTGCATCTGCAAGCAATGCCTGAATGACGCCAATGACTGCGAGAATGCCGAACTTGCTCATAAACCAGCCGATTGCACTTTTAGGAACGCCAGCCGCCTGTCTCAATGGGAAGACAATTGAAAGCAGCAATGCCCCAACAAATAAACCAAGTGACAAGAAGTAAGGTGCAAAGCCCGTTCCATAGTTAGGAACCGCATTGACTTTTTCATCTTTTACTTTAACAGGTTCGGAAATCATGTCGTATGTCTTATCTGAACCGCCTGTGTCTTTTGTTTCTTCTGCGGCTTCTCCAAGTTTAGAAGAAAGTTCCCCAGTTCCATCTGAAAGTTTGCCTACACCTTCATCTACTTTTCCAGCACCGTCAGCAAGCTGATTTGTACCGTCTTGAAGAGCAGATGAACCGTCTGCAAGCTTAGAAATTCCTGAATTGAGTTCACCGCTGCCGGCTGAAAGTTTTGCAGATCCAGCTTTTGCTTCAGCGAATTTCTGATTATATGTTTCTAATCCGTTTGTAAGCTTCTGCTGACCGGTTAAAAGCTTGCCTGAACCGTCGTATAAAGCTTCTTGGCCTGCAACAAGCTGATCTAAAGCAGTTTCAACTTGTTTTTGACCGGCTGCAAGCTGGCCGGATTTTTCAGATAGGGCAGCAGCGCCAGCTTGAAGTTTGTTTGCTCCTGCTGATAGCTCGCCGGATTTTTCAGATAGTGTTGCAACACCTGTTTGAAGCTTGTTTGCTCCTGCTGATAGCTGACCGGATTTTTCAGATAGTGCTGCCGCACCTGATTGAAGCTTGTTTGCTCCTGCTGATAGCTCTCCAAGACTGCTTTCAAGCTTCTTGCTTCCTTGGGATAATTGATTGACACCTTTGGCTGCCTCAATTAACTTTTGTTTCTCTGCTTCCGGCAATGGCATTTTTTCAATTTGAGGAATCATAGCAGCCATCTGATCATTTAATGAAGATAATCCTGCAGATAACTCCGCAGCCCCTGCTTGTGCAGCCTGATTACCATCAGAAAGACGATTTAAGCCTCCTGAAAGTTCTCCTGCACCGGCTGATAATGCTTTACTGCCGTCAGTAAGCTGATTTAAACCGCTTGATAATTCTCCTGCACCGGCTGATAATGCTTTATTGCCTTCAGCCAGCTGATTTAAACCGCCTGAAAGCTCTCCCGCACCTGCACTGAGCTTAGCTGAACCGTCTGTTAACTGCGGAGCTGATTCCTGCAGCTTTTCCATTCCTGCAAGAGATGTACCCAATCCTTCGTTCAGCTTAACGGTCCCTGCTTCTGCTTCAGAAGAACCGCTCTGAAGCTGCTTTCCGCCGTCCTGCAGCTGACCAAGCCCGCTGTCCAAGCTTTTAATGCCGTTTGACAATTCCTTAGAACCGGCAGATGCACTATTCAATCCATCTTTGAAGGTGATTGATTTCTCAGCCAAAAGTTGAAGATTTTCCTTCAGTTTGCCAGATCCGTCTTTCAATTCGCCAACACCGTTATTTATCTCGCTGGCACCGTCACTTGCCTGGCCGATGCCGTCTGCAAGCTTATCAATGTTTTCGAAAATACTTTCTGCATAGGTTTTCGTAATCGTATTTGAGACTTCTTCTTTTATTTGAGCAACAGCCGTTCCGCCAATCTGCCCTGATAAAAAGTTAAAGCCTTCATTCGGAACGTATTTTAATTCCAAAGACTGAGGATCTTCATCCATTAGAGTTGTTGCATTCTCGGAAAAGTCCTCAGGAATTTCAATCATCATATAATATTGTTCATTTTCAAGGCCTCTTACCGCTTCATCCTTTGAGACAAAATCCCATTTGAACTTTGGATTATCCCTTAAATTATCAACCAGATCTGATCCAATCTTCAAATCGGTTCCCTCGTAATCCGCCCCGGTGTCTTCATTAACTACTGCAACCGGCAGCTGATCTAATTGTTCATATGGATCCCAAAACGCCCATAGAAACATTCCGGCGTACATTAGCGGAATAAATAAAACAGCGAGTACTGGAATAAGAACTTTTTTGTTGGAAACTAATGCTTTCCATTCTTTCGCTATTAAGCTCATTCAAAAATCTCCTCCTATAAAAATACATATTGACCAATTTGTTCATTTAGTCAATTCAGTTTAAAAAAATAGAGGACCATCTATTTTGACAATCCTTTTAATAAGTAAAGCTGAAAAAGATCTGCTATTTCCGCCTTTTCAAGCGGCTGATGATGTTTTTCCCAATCAAAAATAAGGGAAATGTAAAGCTTCACCATCACAAATGCCGTTACTTCAGGATTGCATTCCCGAAGCTCGCCTTTTGAAACGGCAGCTTCAATTTTTGAAGCAATAAACTGCAGTATCATTTTCTCAAGGCGCTGCACAACTTCCTGCACAGCCGGAGTGCCAACATCTGTGCTTTCCTGAAAGATTTTGATTGTGAACTGATGTTTTTTCCGAAATTCAAGCAGACTGTATAGAGCACGATGTACATTTTCGAAAAAAGGCAGATCATCATCCATTGCTTTTTCTGCTTCCATTTTCATTTCAGCAAGAAGCGTGGATACAATCTCATCAAAGAGTTCTTCCTTGTTTTTAAAAAAAGTGTAGATGGTCCCTTTGCCAACGTTGGCAAGCTTCGCAACAGAGTCCATTGTTGTAGCTTTATAGCCAAACTGTGTAAACGACCTCTTTGCAGCCTCCACAATTAAATGTTTTCGATCAATGCTCAATCGGCTAACCTCCATCGAAATGACCAAATGACAAATATGGTCAATTAGTACAGAATTTAATATATCACAGGAATTTCCCTTAATCAAGATTAAACATTTAGAAAAGCGGAAGCGCCTTGGTCAGATCCGACAGGCAGATAAGGATCCGACAGAAAAGTCCGGGTTTGACTTTTTTGTCGGATCCGTTCTGACCGAGGATCTAGGCGCTGGAGCTAGACATAGACCCAAAAGACTATATAAATTCTGATACTAAAAAAACAACTCTCTTTTAAAGAGTTGCCTTTTTGAGATACTCCAATGCATTATCAACAGCCATTTTTCCCTGATCAATACAATCAGGAATGCCTACGCCGGAATAGGAAGCGCCTGCTAAAAACACACCAGGATAAGAATTCATAATTTTTGTTTTCACCTCAAGAATTTCTTCCTGATGACCGACATTATATTGCGGCATCGCTTCTTTCCATCTTGAAACGACAGTGAATTCAGGTTTCTTATCTATTTTCATGATTTTGTTTAAATCCTCTAAAACAGCACTGATAATTTCATGATCAGGCTGTTCCACAATTGCCTGATCACCTGCTTTGCCTACATATGCCCGGATCAGAGCTTTTCCTGCCGGAACGGTATGAGGCCATTTCCGATGCGTCCATGTGCAGGCAGTAATCGTGTAATCGCCATTTCTGGAAATGACAAATCCTGTTCCATTGCCTTCAATATCAACGGCTTCTTCCGGAAAAGCCATAGCGACAGTCGCAACTGATGTTGAAGGCATTTCCTGCATATACTGATAATTTTCTTTGTCAGGCAGCATGTTCGCTGTCTGCTGATGTGGGGTTGTGAGAATAACAGAATCTGCTTCGACCATTTCCCCATTGCTCAGCATTAGAAGATATCCAGCAGATTTTTTCACTATGCTCTCCACTTTGACGCCTTTTAATATCTTCGTATCGTCAAGCTTGCTTTCCGCGGCATCCACCAAACTCTGCAGTCCGCCTTTTACCGTTTGAAAAATACCTTTTTTACGTGCAGGTTCATGTTTCTGGTTCAATGCGGGCAGTCCTTTTTTCATCCCAAGTATCAAACTGCGGTGATCCTGCTCTACTTTATGAAATTGAGGAAACGTCGACATTAAACTCAGCTTGTCTATATCTCCTGCATAAATCCCTGAAAGAAGAGGCTCAATCAGATTTTCGACAACTTCATTCCCAAGACGCCTTCTGAAAAAATGACCAAGTGATTGATCACCTGTCTCTCTTTTCGCAGGAAGGATAAAATCACCGGCAGCTCTTGCTTTCCCCAAAATGGAAAATAACCCTGTTGTAACAAAAGGAAGGATTTGTGTAGGGATTCCCATTACAGCACCTGCCGGAATCGGATGAAGCCGATCTCCTACAAGGACATATGATCTTCCTGTTGCATTGTTTACGAGCTCTGACGCAAGTCCAACATCTTTGACAAACTGCGGTGCACTCGCTTTTCTTTCAAGAAAAGAATCAGGTCCGCGTTCTATGATAAATCCATCCTTATGGACAGTCTGGATCTTCCCCCCAAGTCTCGGACTTGCTTCGATCAAGATTGACTCTGCCTGCAGGTTGTTTTCCTGTATTTCTTTTTGCAAGTAAAATGCCGCGGATAATCCAGTTATCCCTCCGCCAATGATGACAACTTTCTTTTTCTTGTCAGTCATTGTTTATCGCCTTCTTTATTGTTTACTTTTTCAAAGATAATTCTTTTAAGACAACTGTTGACAGACAGTCGATGAATTCATCCTTGGCATTCGGCATTTCCGGTCTGTAATACTTCGCGCCAAGTTCGTCTGTAACAACTTTACATTCATAATCATTATCAAATAAAACCTCTAGATGATCTGCAACGAAGCCGACTGGAATATAGACAAACGTACGGTATCCTTTTTGTTCATATAGATCTCTGGTTAAATCCTGTACATCTGGTCCAAGCCACGGTTCAGGCGTATTGCCTGCACTCTGCCAGCCGATCTCATAGTTTTCAATGCCGGCAGCTCCTGCGATCAGATCTGCTGTTTCCTGAAGCTGGTTAGGATACGGATCACCCGCTGCTATAATCTTTTCAGGCAGGCTGTGGGCAGATACGATTAAGACAGCCTTTTCCCGTTCTTCTGAAGTCATCGATGAATAAGTTTCTTTCACTTTTTTCGTCCAGTAATCAATAAATTTAGGCTCTTTATACCAGCTCTCAACCGATGTAATCGTCAGTCCGCCAAGATTTGCTGCTTCCTGCTTTGCCCGTCCGTTATATGATTTGACGCTGAAAGTGGAGAAATGAGGAGCAAGCACGATGCTGACAGCTTCTTCAATGCCGTCTTCCTTCATCTGCTTTACTGCATCTTCTACGAAAGGCTCAATATGTTTGAGTCCCAGATACATTTTAAATTCCACTTCATCCTGAACAGCATTTAAATGTTCTTCAAGGGATTTGGCTTGATCCAATGTAATTTTAGCTAGAGGAGAAATGCCGCCAATTGCTTCGTAGCGGTCCTTTAAATCCTGAAGCATTTCAGGAGCAGGCGGACGGCCGTGTCTAATATGTGTGTAATAGCGTTCAATGTCTTCCTCTTTATATGGAGTTCCGTATGCCATAACGAGCAGACCCATTGTTTTCTTTGTCATTTTCCTACACCTCTTTGGTTAGTTATAAGATCTAGTCTTATTTTGCCATTACTCAGGGCAAGATTCCAAATCAGATGCTCTTCGCACGCTTGGCAGTTTTTGTATAATCATGAATGAAACCTGTTAATTTTCTGAGAACATCCGGATTAACAGAAGGGAATACACCATGTCCAAGGTTGAAAATATAACCGTCCTGCTTCATTCCCTGATCAAGAATGTTTTTAGCCCGCTCCTCAATCACTTCCCAAGGGGCTAGAAGGATCGCAGGATCAAGATTTCCCATTAATGTTTTTGTAAGTCCCATGGAGCGTGCCTGATCTACTTGCAGTCTCCAATCAAGTCCGACTACATCAAGCGGCAGGTCATGCCATTCATGTGCAAGGTGGCTTGCTCCCACGCCGAACATAATCATCGGAACATTTTCTTCCTTCATCGAGGTAAAAATGCGCTCCATGACAGGTTTAATAAAGTAGCGATAATCTGATTCATTTAACGCGCCGACCCATGAATCAAAAATTTGAATCGCTTTTGCCCCTGCTTTAATTTGAGCCTTCAAGTAAATAATGGTCATGTCTGCAAGCTTGTCCATAAGCGTAAACCACGCTTTCGGCTCAGCGTACATAAATGCCTTTGTTTTGTTGTAGTTTTTAGACGGTCCGCCTTCAATCATGTAGCTTGCCATCGTAAATGGAGCTCCGGCAAATCCGATTAAAGGAACATTCAATTGCTCTGTTGTCAGCAATTTAATCGTATCAAGCACATATGGAATGTCGCTTTCAGGGTCGATTTCGCCAAGCTTTTCAACGTCTGACAGCGACCTGATTGGATTATCAATAACAGGGCCAATACCTGACTTGATTTCAACATCTACCCCAATAGATGGAAGCGGTGTCATGATATCCTTATATAAAATAGCCGCGTCCACACCATACTGCTCTACCGGCAGTCTTGTGACATATGCACACAGCTCGGGCTGATGCGTAATCTCAAACAGACTGTATTTTTCTTTAATAGCACGGTACTCCGGCTGCGACCTTCCTGCCTGCCTCATATACCATACAGGAACATGATCTGTTTTTTCACCTCTGCACGCCCTAAGGAATGTATCATTAAACTGCTTTGTATCCGTCATAAATCCTCAAATCCACCTTTCTATGTAAAACAAACACGCTATCCTATGTTTTTGCTCCTTACACTATAACTGTTTCACCCCTGCTTGTATAGATTTCACAAATAAATGTCAATAAATTGACACTGAAACCCAGAAAAGCGGAACCGACTGTTCAGATCCGACAGACAGATAAGGATCCGGCTGAAAAGGCGCTTTTTGCCTTTACAGACGGAGCCGTTCTGGCCGAGGAGCTAGGAGGTGGAGCTGGACACCACGAAAAGCGGAACCGACTGTTCAGATCCGACAGACAGATAAGAATTCACCCGAAAAGTCCGGTTTTGACTTTTTGGGGGAATTTGTTCTGGCCGAGGGACTAGGAGGCGGAGCTAGACATCACCGAAAAGCGGAATCGCCCGTTTAGCGCAGGCAGACAGATAAGGATCCGACAGAAAAGGCGCTTTTTGCCAATACTTGCGGATCCGTTCTGGCCGAGGAGCTGGGCGATGGAGCTAGACACCACCGAAAAGCGGAGCCGACTGTTCAGGCTCAGGCAGACAGAAAAGGATCCGGCAGAAAAGTCCCGTTTTGACTTAACTGCCAGATCCGTCCTGATCAATAGGAAAGCTGCCAGAACCAGCTAGTAAGGAGTCGATGAAAATAGTTTTGGTTTAACAGGGTTTGAGCCTTTGCCTTCTTGATCCGTTTGCTCATTATAAGGAACAACTTTATAAGAGGCTTCTGAGAACAGGTTAGAATAAGGAATTTCATAGGAATCCTTTCCTTTAACATAACCGACAAGCTTGTCCCCGCTTCCGCTAGTTTCATATATTCTGTAGATGACACGGTCATCCTTCTGAGCTTTCCAGTTCAGTGTGACGGTAAATAAACCGAGCGGCTTGAATGTATACTTTGCATCAACCGCACCAAGATTTTTAAGCCTGATCGGTTCTTCCAGATCCTCTACCCCTTTTGGAAGACTGAACGCAACATTCTGATCAAGCGAAGTATTTCTTAAAATATCTTTAAATAGTCTTGTTGGATAGGAACTGCCATGAGTCAGATGCTGCTCACTGTTCGTTTTATCGTAGCCCATCCATAGTGCTCCTGATACTTTAGGCGTGTAGCCTACAAACCATGCATCTTTTACAGCGCCTTTTTTATCGACATATGAAGTTGTGCCTGTTTTTCCGGCAAGTTCCCCGCCGTATGTTCCTGTCTGCCCTGTCCCGTCTTCAACTACCTCTTGAAGCATCCTTGTCATGTTCCATGCAGTCTGAGACGAAAAAATCCGCTTCTTCTCTTGGTTCACTTCGCCAATTTTTTTTGACTCACGGTCCTCTATCTTTTGGATAACGAACGGCTCACTATAAACGCCATACTGGGCAAATGATCTGTAGGCATTTGCAAGCTGCAATGGGGATACGCCATCCTTTAGTCCGCCGAGCGCGATTGAAAGACCGTTATCTTCTATAGAAAGACCCGACTTCTCAAGGTACTTCTTGCTCTTAGAAATGCCGATTTCATTCAATGCCCACACAGCAGGTGCATTTTTAGAAGCTGCAATTGCGTCATACATGGTTACTTCTTCATCGTACTGCTGATCATTATTTCTGGGCTGATACCCGTTATATGAAACAGGTTTGTCTTCGAGCAGTGAATAAGGGCCGAATTCATTTTCCTCCATTGCCGGTCCATATACGGCAAGCGGTTTAAAAGTTGAACCAGGCTGCCTCTTTGTATTGACGCGGTTAAACCCTTTTTGTGTATAATTTCTTCCGCCAATCGCGGCTAGTACGCCCCCGGTTTTATTATCAAGCAGGACAAATGCTCCTTCTGCATGCTGATTTGTTCCCGGAAAGTATTCTTCTTTTTTGAACAGCTGATAGGCTGTTTCCTGCATTTCCGCATCTATAGGAACTGTTACGGTATAGCCTCCCCGCATTAATTCCTCATTAGATAATGCATAACGATCTTTTGCTTCATCCATCACCATATCAATATAAGTTGTAAGCCAAGGTGTTTCCGATTCTTCAGAGATGTTTAAACCGAGCGTTTTCCCTTGCGAGCGGACCACTTCTTCAGGTGTGAGATAATCTTGATCGCCCATAAGACTCAGAATAGTATCACGGCGCTCTTTGCTTCTTTCAGGATGAAGAACCGGCGAATAATTGGAAGGTGCTTTTGGGAGTCCGGCAAGCATCGCTCCTTCTTCGACCGTCAGATCCCTTGCATCTTTATTGAAATAGTAAAGAGCAGCGCTTTGAATGCCGTACGCCCCATGACCGAAATATACTTGATTCAAATACATTTCAAGCAATTTATTTTTACTGTATTTGTTTTCGAGGCTCATCGCGATGGCAGCTTCTTTTGTTTTTCTTAGAAGAGACTTTTCAGTAGAGAGAAACGTATTTTTGGCAAGCTGCTGGGTGATTGTGCTTCCGCCCTCCACTTTCTGGCCGGCAAGCAGATCTTTATACAAAGCCCTCGTTATGGCCTTCATATCGATCCCATTGTGTTCATAAAACCGTTTATCTTCTACAGCAATAAATGCATTGCGGACATGCTCCGGAATTTCTTTAATCGTTACGGGCTCGCGGTTCTGCAAATACAGCTCAGAAACCGTATTGCCTTTTAAATCCACTAAAGTGGTAGTCGAATCCATGACAAGCTTTTTCTCATCTATAGAATAATCGCCAATCACTAAAATGAGCAGGTAGACTGCAAAAGCTATTACAGCTGTCGATAGTGCAACACTGGCAGAGAGGATGATTTTTTTCCGCATGTCATCACCTACAATTCCTTAAATTTATATACCCTTATTATTGTTAAATAAAGGAATGAATATGTACACTGGAGACTGAAAATAGCAATAATTATGGAATCATTGTTATAATGAAACAAAAAGAGGTGAATGTAAAATGAATTTTTATGTCACATTTGGAACTGCAGACTATTTAGCTAAAACAGCATCTGAAAATCAGAATGAAAAAATGCTTCTTATGCAAAATGAAGATAAAGCCATTCTCTTACATGAAAGCGATGCCCATTCCCTTTTTAAGGAGCCCAAAAAATATGAGGTTCTTGATGGTGTGGGTGATTTCCAGAAAGGAAGCTATGCTGTCCTGAACAATATTCCTGTATCTGATGAAGGAAAGCCTCTCTTTGAACAGCGCTTTAAAGAACGGGCACGAATGATTGAAGGCGAGCCCGGATTTGTCGCGATTCGCGTGCTTAGACCTGTAAATGATGATACTTATGTCATTCTTACTCTGTGGGAAGATGAATCGTCCTTTAAAAACTGGCAGCAGTCAAAATCGTATGAACAGGCTCATAAAAAAAGAGGGACAAGCGAAGGTGTAGACCAAAAACCGATTTTCCCAAGACCTTCTTACGTAACAACCTATCATGCTGTAACCGAATAAAAGAATGAAAGAACTGAACCTTCGCATTTTGCGGAGGTTTTTTTCATTTGTGCCTGTCGGAGCACTTATGAACAACCGGTTTCGCTTTTCGTTTTGTCCAGCTCCATCACCCAACTTCTCGGCCAGAACTGGTGATTTCGCTTTTCAGTGGTGTCTAGCTCCGCCTCCTAGTCCCTCGGCCAGAACAAATCCCCCCAAAAAGGCGGGAACCGGACTTTCCGGGTGAATTCTTATCTGTCTGTAGGGCCTAAACAGCCGGCTCCGCTTTTCGGTGATGTCTAGCTCCATCGCCCAGCTCCTCGGCCAGAACGGATCCGCCAGTAAAGGCAAAAAGCGCCTTTACTGACGGACCCTTATCTGTCTGTCGGAGCTAAACGGGCGATTCCGCTTTTCGGGATACGGTGACAATATTTCCTTGGAAATGACAGCATTCTACTAAAATAGTACCCCCTATTCCGTTAAAAATAACAATCACAACCTAGTATGCCGGACATAACCTGTATTACAGGAATTTAGGCATATATACAGGAGCGGAGTGATCATTATGGGGGCTGAGTTAACTCTCATACACTGGTTTTATGTGTTTTTCATTATAAGTATTATAGGATTCATGCTTTTTAGACGGGATACAACCGTTGTCAGTATTATTGGGATCATTGTCATTTCTTTTGTTGCGAGCCATTCTTTAAGTCATTCAATTACAAGTGTTTTCAACAGCTTTATATTTGCTATCACTGAGCTGCTGCCGACGATCCTTGTGATTTCCATCATTGTTTCAATGAGCAAGATTTTAGAAGTAACCGGAATAAATGAATCAATGGTTTCGCCATTCACAAAAATCATTCGCAATCCAACACTTGCTTTCTGGACAATCGGGCTATTAATGATGACCATTTCCTGGTTTTTCTGGCCTTCACCCGCTGTTGCGCTGATTGGCGCTGTTCTGCTGCCAGTTGCCATAAAAGCAGGTCTCCCCGCACTAGGGGCAGCAATGGCCATGAACTTATTCGGTCATGGAATTGCGCTTTCAGGCGACTTTGTCATTCAGGCTGCTCCAAAACTTACGTCAGATGCAGCTGGTCTTCCGATTGGCGATGTAATCAGTGCATCCATTCCGCTCGTTATTGTGATGGGGACTGTTACAACCATAACAGCTTATTTCCTCTTAATGAGAGATATTAAGCTGGGTAAGTCATTCCCGTCTCTTACAATGCCAATCTCAGCTGAGAAAAAAACGCAGCTGCTGACTGGCAGGATGAAACTGTTCATGGCCCTGTTTATTCCAATATTATTTGTGATTGATATTCTGCTGATGGTTAAGCTTAACTTGCAGGGCGGAGATGCAACAGCTTTAATCGGAGGAACTGCACTTGTCATTCTGCTTGCTGTTTGTCTGCTCGCTCACAGAAATGCGAGTTTTGAAAAAACAACAGGATACATGATTGAGGGGTTTCAATTTGGCTTTAAGGTGTTTGGTCCTGTTATTCCGATTGCAGCTTTCTTTTATCTGGGAGATGCCGGATTTGTTAAAATTATCGGTGATTTTTTACCAAAAACTTCACAGGGAATTGTAAACGACCTTGGAGTCGCCCTCGCATCTGTTGTTCCTTTAACTAAAGAAATCGCAGCTATTACACTGACTGGTGTCGGCGTGCTTACCGGTCTTGATGGCTCAGGATTTTCAGGGATATCACTTGCAGGCTCAATTGCCAGCTTATTTTCCACAGCTATAGGTACAGGCGCTGCCACATTAACAGCCTTAGGCCAAATCACAGCCATCTGGGTAGGCGGAGGGACTATCATTCCATGGGCGCTAATTCCTGCTGCTGCCATATGCGGAGTCGATCCATTTGAACTTGCAAGACGAAATATCCTCCCTGTGACAATTGGTTTGATTGTGACTACGATTGTGGCTATGTTTTTAATGTAAAGAGAATGGAAAAAACGGCCCCTGTAACAATCCAGCGTTTTTATCCACCAAAGTAACCTCCTAAGAAACAAAAACAGGCACTCGTATAAGAAGTGCCTGTTTTATTTAGTCTATGAGAAGTCAAACAGAAACGCCGCTCTTTTTGCTTCTTGCGGCAGCAAGAACTTCATTCACTTTGTCATAGACCGCAATCACAAGGATTAAACAAATCAGACCAATGAGATATCCTCCAGCCACATCAGATAAAAAATGAGCATTCGTGGCAACTCTGTTCATGCCAATCAGAAGCATCAGCATGCACACAGCAGCGTAAAGCCATCTTCTTACAGCTGCTGACGCTATTTTCCCAGCCAGCAAATAGATTAAAAATCCATAAAAAAGAACACCGACCATCGCATGCCCGCTTGGAAAACTAAAGCCTTCTTCAATATGCAGCGGTTCAAGAGGCCTTTCACGCCCAAAAAAGTTTTTTAGAGCTTTGTTCAGAAGATCTCCAAAATATACAGCCAGTACAATCATAAGCGGCTGAAGAATATGTTTATATAAAAGTCCGAGTAAGATAATGGCAAGAGCCAGTAAGCTTATGATCCCTGTTTTAGAAGCCAGGAAACCTATCCCATCCACAATAGCCAGCAACAAATCTGAATGGTGAACCCATGATACTGCCTCTCGCGCAGCTGCATCTGCCCGCTTTGTAAATTCAGAATTCATCGACAAGATAATTCCTATTGTGAGAATTAGAAAACAAGCTAGCAAAAACCCTTTTTTCATCTTTTGTCCCCTTTCCAACTTTATTCTTGTAATTTTCAAACAATTTCTCTAGAATTTATTGTAATATCTGCATTTATTTTATCTTATTAATGATTTGGTGAATAGAAGCCTAAAAAAAAGAAAGGATGAAAAATTTTGTATACTGACATATGTTCAGATTTAGATGCGAGTTTTGAAGAAATGGTGGAGATCAGACGCTACCTTCATATGCATCCGGAGGTTTCATTCCAGGAATTCAAAACGGCTGCCTACATCGCCGAGTTTTATCATAAGCTTGGCATCGAAGCAAAAACAGGTGTCGGCGGTAACGGGGTCGTTGCTGTTATTAAAGGAGATTTGCCCGGAAAGACCATTGCTCTCCGCGCCGATTTTGACGCATTGCCTATCGGGGATGAAAAGGATGTTCCTTATAAATCGACTGTTCCGGGTGTGGCTCATGCCTGCGGCCACGATGGTCACACTGCCACATTACTTGTATTGGCCAAGGTATTACATAAACATCGCCGCACGCTTGAAGGCAGCGTAGTATTTATTCACCAGCATGCTGAAGAATATGCACCGGGGGGAGCGGTTTCAATGATTGAAGATGGCTGCTTAGACGGTGTTGATGTCATATTCGGTACTCATTTATGGGCAAGCGAACCAGCAGGAAAAATTCAGTACCGGGTCGGCCCAATCATGGCTGCTGCCGACCGATTCCAGATTACTATTAATGGAAAGGGCGGACATGGTGCACAGCCTCACAAAACGAAAGATGCCGTCGTCATCGGCTCCCAGCTTGTCATGAACCTGCAGCAGATTGTGAGCAGAAAAGTAGATCCTGTTCATTCAGCAGTCGTATCTGTAGGGTCTTTTGTGGCTGAAAATCCGTTTAATGTCATTGCAGATTCAGCTGTGCTGATTGGAACGGTCCGGACATTTGATGAAGAGGTGCGCACTTTGATTGAGGAAGAAATTGAACGTGTGGTCAAGGCTTCCTGTGCCCTTTATGACGCTGACTACGACTATCAGTTCGAAAGAGGCTACCCGGCTGTTGTTAATCACCGCGAGGAAACAGAGCAGCTTGCTGAGCTTGCTTCAAAAGTTCCAGGTGTCCAAATTGTTGAAGAAAGTCCAATGCAAATGGGGGGCGAAGACTTTGCCTATTATCTGCAGCATGTAAAAGGCACGTTCTTTTTCACAGGAGCAAAGCCTGCTTACTCTGAAACAGCTTATCCTCACCATCATCCTAAATTCGATATCGATGAAAAAGCGATGCTGATTGCAGCAAAAACATTCAGTTTGGCATTACTGACCTATCAGTCTGAACACAATGCTGTTGCAGTTGAGAAATAAGGATAAGGACCGAAAAAGAGTGCGATTCTAAAAAATCGCACTCTTTTTATTTATTCATAATCCGAAGCCGGTAACAATTCATTGCCGTTTCCCCTAAATGCCGGACAAGGTGAAAGTTAGCTACACCGCCGACAACTGCACCGATTCCCGGCATGATCTGCAGCAGTTTGACAAGGTCAATGTGATCTCTGTATTCCTGCTGAAAGGTTTGCCAGTCAATTTCTTTAAGATCATCTTTTCTAAGTTCCCAGTTTTCAATCCGTTCGAACGTATTTCTTCGATGTTCGTCACTGGAATAAGCTAATTGAAAGACATAGAGCAAAAACAGTCTCTCCTCATATTGCTTAGGATCAAATCCGTATAAAGTTGCAATTTCAAATAAACATTTCATTTTGATGCCCAGGAGCAAAGGAAAGTCAGCAGCCGAACCGAAAATCCCTCCGGCACCTGTTCCTGCTCCTTCTACGGCAGCAGTTTTTTGGAAGGTGCCGATCGTTTGCCTGACTTTCTTTTCTTTTTCTTCAAGTGTCAGTCCAGCAAGCTTCTTTTCGCTTGTTGTGAGATTTGACCCCGCAAGTGTCGCCTGCACCATTTTTTTAATACTTTCTGTAATGATTGCATGAACTTTTGCTGGAATGCGCTCGTTAATCTTCGTTTGTGTTTTTTTAGAAACACGTTCTAACTTAGAGGATTTTCTCAGCAATTTCTTTTTCCACTGAAAAAGATCTTCTTCCAGCTGTTTTTCATAAATCATTTGTATCAGCTGCCTTTATCTTAGAATACGCTGGCATCCATTTTAACCAGCCTTGATTTCACGTAGAGATAAACAAACACATAGGCAAAAATAAATCCTGCTGCAAAAAGAATCAATGCCGGAACGATATTTCCAGATAGCAGAGCAATCAGAGTTAATATGATATGCTGGCTTAAAATAATGATAAACAGCAGTTTAAGGAATTTCGCTTTTTTATACTTTGGCTGAACCGGATATAAGTCAGGCAGAGCAAGCATGTCGTAATGCTTATAAAGCCCGATCATTTGAATTCCAGTTAAATAAAGAACCAGAATAGCGATTGCGAGCACACTTAACTGATTAGTTGGGATAATATAGAGAACAATTCCTCCTATGATTGTCAGCCGCAAAAAGATGCCCAGATAATCATTTGATCTAAAAAATGCTCTTGTATACAAATAACTGTAGATGCTTTCCTGTCTGTACTTAACAAACGCAAGGAATCCATCTAAATACTTTCTGCGCTTTGCTTTTTTCTTCAGCTTTGGGACATCTGTAAAGAGGTTTGCAATCCTGTAGAAGGATTGTTTTTTCTCAAGCTCCAGGTCAATCAGCTTCTCCCACTTAACTCCTTTTGCCTTTGTGGCTTTTTGAAAATAGATGTAAAGCACCGCCATCACACCGTACATTATAAATACATATACATAGGCTTTTGACAGCAAGAAGAAAATGGTTAACGTATTTATAGCAAGGCGGACAATGAAATCATAGATCTTCGCTGAAGGCTCAGTATAGAAAGATATTCTGAAATTCAGCATTAAATTCCATCCTTTTACAAGAAGGATTTGAATACAGATTACCAGGTAGTCTGTTCCAGTCAAGTTCTCAGCCCTGAACAGCATAGGGGCGAGTACTAATGCTGCAATCAAAAACACATACAGTTGACTGAAGAAACTGTATACAAGGGCTTTTTGAAAGTAGCCGGCCATTTTTTCTTCCAGCGGCAAAAGAAAAACCAAATCAGGTTCTTTTAAAAGTGTCCGAACACTCGATGCCGTAATGATAAGCGCAAATACAGCCGTTAAGATCGCCAGTGCAGGAAAGTCATCAGGCATTGTTTTCAGCCATTCCTGGTAAGATAAAGCACCGCCTGCTCCCAAAAATACAAGAACAAAAATTAAATGGTCATTGAACATATATTTTGTATAAGACTGCACTTCTTTTATGTGAGCCTCTAACCGGGTTTTCCAAATTTGATCAATGCTGCTCATTTTGATCTTCCTTCGTCAGCTGAATATACAAATCATCAAGTGTTGCGTCCATCATTCCAAACTCCGAACGCAGCTCCGCAAGCGTCCCTTTTGCTCTGATTTTTCCGTTATGTAAAATAATAAACGCATCACAGTAGCGTTCTGCTGTTGCTAAAATATGCGTTGACATTAAAATTCCCGCTCCGTCTTTCTTTGCTTTGTTCATCATTTCAAGCAGCGCATTAATTGCCAATGGATCTAACCCCACAAATGGCTCGTCAATGATGTAGAGCTCAGGCTCAACTAAAAAAGCACACATAATCATGACTTTTTGCTTCATGCCTTTTGAAAAATGACTTGGGAACCATTTCAGCCTTTTTTCCATTCTGAATTCAGACAGCAATGGCTGAAGACGCTGTTTAAATGTTTCCTTATTTAGTCCATACGCCATCGCCGTAAGCTCCAAGTGTTCATAAAGCGTTAATTCCTCATAAAGAATCGGTGTTTCAGGTATAAATGAAAATTGGCTGCGGTATTCAGTCGGCTGCTCCTGAAAGGAAATGCCGTTAATGGCAATTTCGCCTTTATGCGGCTCCATTAACCCGATCACATGGCGGATCGTTGTGCTTTTTCCCGCGCCATTTAAACCAATCAGACCGACAATTTGGTGCTTTTCAATTTCAAACGATATATCTTTTAAGACGGGATTACGCGTGTATCCGCCAGTCAGGTGATTTACTTTTAATAAGCTCATGTTTACGTCCCTTCACCGTTTTCTTTTATTTTAACAAATCATTTGATACTTTTGCTAATTTGCGATGCATAATCAATTCTTTTCCGGACATCATAATGAGTGTAGAGGAAAGCAGCTGTCACAGACATTCAGTTCAAATGAGGTGTGTGTCAAAGACAGTTTATGTTAAGGAATCCATGAGTAAGTTAACATTGAAAAAATGATGATCCATTACCATTTCGAGATGAGGTGTCTACGGGCCGTTACTTTTTGTAATAGATGCTCCTATATAAATTCATTTTTGAATGAGGTGTTCGTCAAAGACCGTTTACTGATTTGTTAAGAGTTTATCCATTATGTGATTTTCTTAACTAGGAGATGGTTGCTTTGTACAATGTTAGTCAATTCACTCTTTTTTAACCTTCATTTCCAAGCAAATGAGGGAGATGACAAAGAGTTTTGCGAGCCTTATCTTTAAGCTGCGCCAGTTTGCTTTCCTCTTCGGGACAGGATGATCCTTGTGATCATCCTGTTTCTTTTTGGCTGTTTTTGTTCCTTTCCGCTCCAGGAACTTGCTTTCCGCGGGGAGCATGGGAGCCTCCTATTTCCCGCAGGAGTCAAGTTCCTTCCGCTGCAATCCACTTAAGTTTTTTCACATTTAGTCAAACAGGAAAAATATTTACGAAAAGAACCGCCCATTGATGTCTTGCTACGGCAATTTAATCCTCCGTTTATTTATGGTAAAATACGGTTAAGATTCAGTTTATATTGAGAAAGGGATGAAACATGATGAGCGGATGTATTTTCTGTAAAATTGTGAACGGAGAGATTCCAAGCGCTAAGGTTTTTGAAAACGAACATGTGGTAGCTTTTCTGGATATCAGTCAAGTGACAAAAGGACATACACTGGTTATTCCGAAAGTACATAAAGAAAATATTTACGAACTTACACCTGACATTGCCCGCAATGTGTTTGAAGTTGTTCCAAAAATCGCAAATTCGATAAAAAAACAATTCGAGCCAATCGGCATGAATATCCTTAATAATAACGGCGAAAAAGCCGGTCAATCAGTGTTTCATTATCATATTCACCTGATTCCGCGCTACGGAAAAGGCGATGGATTTGGCGCTGTATGGAAAACACATACGGAAGAATATACACCTGAAGACTTAAAGCAAATCGCATCATCCATTCAAGAAGGCTTGCTCTAATCCCGCATTTTGCGGGTTTTTTTGTTGTTATTACTATTTTTCAAAAATTCCGACTCTAACTCTCTTTTTCATGTTAGGATAATGAAATAGAAATTTAATCATTCAGGCGTAACAAAGTAAGGAGTGTTAATTTCCCATGAAAAGAACGTATAACTTTAACGCAGGACCAGCAGCAATACCTCTTTCCGTTTTGGAGAAAGCGCAAAGCGAATTAGTTCATTTTAACGGAACAGGCATGTCAGTCATGGAGCTCAGCCACAGAAGCAAACCTTACGAAGAAGTTCACAGCCGCGCAGCTTCTTTATTGAAAGAGCTGATGGATATTCCAGAAGAGTATGAAGTCCTGTTCCTTCAAGGCGGTGCAAGCCTGCAGTTTGCCATGATTCCAATGAATTTTTTAAAAAGCGATTCTCCTGCCCATTTCATAATGAGCGGAGTATGGTCTGAAAAAGCACAATCAGAAGCAGGAAAAATAGGCAAGACGGCAATTATTGCATCAAGTAAAGAAGATCGTTATACATATATTCCGAAAAGCTTTGAAGATCCGGCAGAAGGAAGCTATGTACACTTAACGTCAAATAATACAATTTACGGGACGCAGTGGAAAACTTTCCCTTCAACAAAACTGCCGTTAATTGCCGACATGTCAAGCGACATCATGAGCAGGGAAATTGACGTCAGCCGTTTCTCGCTTATTTATGCAGGAGCGCAAAAAAACCTCGGTCCTTCAGGTGTAACGGTTGTAATCGTCAAAAAAGAAATGCTTGAGAATGCAAATGATGGAATTCCTGCTATTTTAAAATACAGCACACATTCAAAACAGAATTCTCTATACAATACACCTCCTACATTTGCGATTTACATGCTTTCCCTTGTACTGGAATGGATCAAAGAAACTGGCGGTTTAAAAGCAATGGAAGAACTGAATGAGAAGAAAGCGAGCCTGCTTTATTCTTGCATCGATGGAAGCGGCGGATTTTATAAAGGGCATGCTGAAAAGGATAGCCGATCAGCAATGAATGTAACCTTTACGCTTAAAGATGAAGAATTAACAAAAGCTTTCCTCAAAGAATCCATTGAAAAAGGCTTTTCAGGTCTCGCCGGACACCGGTCAATCGGCGGCTGCAGAGCTTCCATCTATAATGCAGTGCCGCTTGAGGCCTGTGAGGCATTAGCTGAATTTATGACTGAATTTCAGAAAAAGCATGCATAATCTTTTTTACAAGGTCAGAAATACCTGTTATACTATTTTGTAAGTTCTCCCGCAATAAGACATAGGTCATTATTGGGGAGTTCCAAAAAAAGAGCTTAGTCTGAGGAGAGTTGAGAAATGAATACAAAAGTATTAGTTGTTTTATCTTTGTTTGTCGCAATGGGGCTTGCTTTACACGGAATTATCCCGCCATTCTTTAATGGAATGAAGCCGGATATGATGCTCACAATGATGTTCTTAGGCATCCTGCTGTTCCCTCACATTCGCAATGTATTTTTACTTGGAGCGGTTACGGGCGTGCTGTCAGGATTAACTACCAGTTTTCCAGGCGGTCTTCTGCCGAATGTCATTGATAAATTTGTGACTGCATTTGTTTTTTATCTTTTAGTCATTGTGATTAAGAAATTTGCTGCATCAACTGCAGGAGCAGGTATCCTGACAGCGGTCGGCACACTGTTTTCCGGTACTGTTTTTCTGACAGCCGCACTATTCATAGTCGGACTTCCAGGCGGTGCAGGATTTACGGCGTTATTCATAGCAGTTGTTTTGCCGGCAACAGCCCTTAATACCATCGCAATGGTTTTCATTTATCCGATCGTACAGACAATCATGAAGCGTTCAAATATAGTTGCTCAATAACATAGAAAAAACCCGATCCTAGCCGGTCGGGTTTTTTGTGAAAATCTATGAAAATGAAGCCTATTGGAAAGAATAGAATAAAATGCCGATCAGCAGTGCAAGCGTTCCGCCTCCAGCAAGCACAGCAGCTTTTTGGTGAACAACATGCTTAGGCGGATAGGATGCTGATTGCTGCGCTAGTTTGAGGTAATGAAAAGCACCTATAAAAAAAAGCAAGCTTATGATAAAAAATAGAAAGATGACGCCAGCCAAGCTCCTCCCCCCTTTTACTCATATCTATGCAAAGGCATCATAAGCTATGAATAAAACAGCGTTTATCTATCCTCACAGGGGGTACTTATATAAGAAGGACTTTCCTATTCATTGCTTGAAAAAGTACATATAATTATTCTCAAATGGAGTGATACCTATGGCAAAAGGAAAATCATTAATGACTGGTCTTTTAGTCGGGAGCGTTATTGGAGGTATAGCAACAATCCTCTCCACCCCGTCTTCCGGAAAAGATTTGCGCAGCCAGTTAAAACAAAATAAACAAAAATTAGAAGATATTTTAGTTCAGCTGAAAGATGACAGTGTCTCACTTAAAGATCAAGTGGTTAAAACCGCTCAAGAAAGTGCTGTAGTTTTAAAAGATGTAACATCAGATCTTCAAAAATCCATTCAGACCTGGCAGGAAGAAATTGAGCCTCATAAAAATGAGCTTCAAAAAGAAATTAGTGAAATCGAACAGAAAATCAAAGAATTAGAACAAACTCTAAACAAATAGAATATTTTTGTAGACAAAGCAATTCACTTGTACGAGCGGCAGATTATCTCACATGCCGCTCTTTTTTTTTATCCAAAAAATCAACGCTTTTCCTACGCTTTTAAGATTTATTTAAAAATTTTGTAAATTTAATCTTTATTAATCTTTATTTTATTGGCATAATAGAATATAAGAGCAAAAGAGAAAAAGTAGGTGACTGGGGATGAAACGTAACGAACAGGATTATTCTATAAAAGAAGCGCTTTTATTCAGCCAGAGAATCGCGCAGCTCAGCAAAGCTTTGTGGAAATCCATCGAAAAAGACTGGCAGCAATGGATTAAGCCCTATGATTTGAATATCAATGAGCATCACATCTTATGGATTGCTTATCATTTAAAGGGTGCTTCGATTTCAGAGATTGCTAAATTTGGAGTGATGCACGTATCAACTGCATTCAACTTTTCAAAGAAGCTTGAAGAGAGAGGATATCTTGAGTTTTCGAAAAAGCAGAATGACAAACGCAATACGTACATTCAGCTGACGGAACAGGGCGAAGAAATTTTGCTGAAGCTTTTAGAAGACTATGATCCAAGCAGAAACGCTGTGTTTAAAGGCGCTCTGCCGCTTCAAAATTTGTATGGGAAATTCCCTGAAATTATGGAAATGATGTGTATCATACGAAACATATACGGAGATGACTTTATGGAGATCTTCGAACATTCCTTTACGAATATTGAGAAGGAATTTGTTGAGGAAAACCGGAAACTAAAAAAACGGGAAGACCCTGCTGCTGAAACCGCTTCAGCTATTTCCGAATAATTTTTTTGAATTCTGTCATCAGCGGCACATACATTCCCTGCTTATGCAAAGCAAGAATCGTATCATTAACTGGAAGCTTATGGTTCAGCTGTCCGGCGAAAAGAGTAAGGAGACTCATGTAATCGAGGAGTCCTTGCTCTTTTTGTTCTGCAAGCATTTTCTCAAGCTCCGAGCAAATGCGGTGAATGTCCTCAATTTCTTCAGCAGATAAACCTGTATTCATGACAGACAGATAAAAAGGGTATTGATCAGCGTCGACCATCTTAACAAGCAACCTCTGGTAGTACTCCAAATTTGCTATTCGTTTTTCCAAGGATTCCACTAAGGTTCACTTCTTTCATTCTTCTTCGTTTATTTATTTTAAATCATTCTTCCCTTTTTCGAAAGTTTCTTATTTTGTAAAACTTTACTTATTTTCATTTTAACCGTTTACATGGGAAATTTCATATTGCTTTTTCCAACTGAACATCGTAAAGTATGTAAGGACTTGACCAATCATGCATCTGCATGAACATTTATAACTTTCGGACGGTGATTGAAATGAATTGCTGGAAAACCATTAATCTTTCAAAAGATTATGGATTCCATAGACTTTTTATAGTCTCTGTATTAACGATGATGATTACCTTTATTAGCATATATTTACCGCTTGTGGTCGTATTTCCTTCTATCCATTTGAAAGAAGATCATTTTTTATTATTGCTTCTGTTTATCATATGCATCGTGCCATGTCACAAACTGCTTCACGCTATGCCTTTATGGATGTACGGTTACCGCGTATCCCTTAAACTGAAGTTCCAGTCATACATTCCGATTCTCTTTTTGAAAACAAACTGCAATGTAAGCAAAGCCAATATGACGCTTTCGCTTCTTACACCTTTTATAATTGTCACGGCGGTTATGACCGCAGGACTGATGCATTTTCCTGCATATTTACACTACTTTTGCCTGGGAATCGCCTTTCATACCGGCTTGTGTGTGACTGATTTTATTTTTTTGAGCCAGCTTTCCAAAGCGCCGAAAGAATGTTTCATCGAAGAAGCTGATGAAAGCTTTGAAATTCTGTTTCAAAAGTATTAAAAAAAATACTGTGCATATTGCATCGCTGCTGATTCATAAAGAATATGATATGCTACTATAAATAAGAAAAGCGCAAGCGACCGGTTAGCGCAGGCATGACAGATAGGATCCGCCAGTAAAGGCGCTTTTTGCCAATACTTTCGGATCCGTTCTGGCCGAGGAGCCTAAGCGATTCCGCTCGTCATCGAAGCGCAAAATTTTATACTTTCTTTTCTTTTAAGAAAAGCCTCTCATTCAGGAGAAGCTTTTCTTTTGCTATTTATTAGGAGTCATTGCTATCTTTTTCATCATTTTTTTGGTAATGTAATATGTATCAGTGAGGAGAGGGGGAATCTCATATGATAGCTTTTTTCATTTTGTTTGCCGTGTTCATTTTATTCTATATAAATAAATTGACCAATACGCTGTGCCTGGTCCGAGAGATTCCTGAAGACCGTCAAACAAAAGTATTCCGGACAATCAACGTCCTGATTACCATTTTATTAGTTTCTTCATACATAGAAATCTTATTTACGTAGATTTCACCATTATAAAAGCTGCGTGCCAACATCCGCACACAGCTTATACAATCATAGCTGACAGGTTATCTGTCAGCTATGTTTATTTTGGCTTATAGCCAAGCAGCACCAACAATGATCAATAAGATGAACAAAACAACGATTAACGCGAAGCCTCCAGCGTATCCTCCCATAATGACACCTCCTTTATGCGTCGGTAAGTTATTGTATGCACGATCATCATGTAACGAATAGGCATTTATCATTTGTCTTAAGCAATCTTTTTAAAATCTTAGCCCTTATTGCTTCCTAACAAATGTAAGAAGCACCAATAATGATCAACAAAATAAACAATACAACTAGTAATGCAAAACCGTTTGAGTATCCTCCACTCATGTTAAAACCTCCCTTATCGGCGTTCAATACATCATATGGACGCTTTCTCATTTTGACCTAGACGAATGCCCTGATTACCCTAGTCCTATTGCAAAACTTTTTAGTTCATGGCACAATGTGGTATAGTGTTCCAATTATTAGGCAGTCTTTAAATTAAACAGAAGTAGGAGTTGTATCAGATGAAAAGATTTGCTCTTGCATTAGCAGCAGCATCAAGTGTTTTGGCGCTAGGCGCATGCAGTAATAATGACAGCGGTTCCGAGGTCATTGCTGAAACGAAAGCAGGCAATGTAACAAAAGACGAATTTTATGAAGCAATGAAAGACCGCTTCGGAAAAGATGTTTTAACAGAGCTTGTACATGAAAGGGTTTTAAGCAAAGAGTACAAAGTTTCTGACGAAGAAGTTAACAAAGAAATTGACAACTTAACTCAACAATACGGCCCTCAATTTGAAGCAGTCATTCAGCAGCAAGGTGAAAAGACTGTTAAAGATATGGTAAAAGTCGATCTGCTTCGCAAAAAAGCAGCTGAAAAAGAAGTGAAAGTTACAGAAGAAGATACAAAACAATACTACGAAAGCCTAAAAGGCAAAGTACAGGCAAGCCACATCCTTGTTGAAGATGAAAAAACAGCAAAAGAAATTAAAGCCCGACTTGATAAAGGTGAAAAATTTGAGGATTTAGCGAAGGAAGCTTCTAAAGATCCATCAGGACAAAACGGCGGAGATTTAGGCTGGTTCGGCGAAGGACAAATGGTTCCTGAATTCGAAAAAGCAGCATTTTCTCTTAAAGAAGGCGAAGTAAGCGAGCCTGTAAAATCTGAATTCGGCTATCACATCATTAAAGTGACAAAAACAGTGAAGCCGTATGAAGAAATGAAAAAAGAACTTGAAGCAGATGTTAAAAAACAAAAGACAAGCCAGCCTGATGCTGTTCAGGGAGCATTGGACAAAGCTCTTAAAGAAGCAGATGTAAAGGTGAAAGACAAAGAATTAGAAGATACTTTCAAAGCGCCAGCAGCTCCTGCAGCTCCTGCTGAAGGACAATAACAGCAAAACTCCCCCATTTTATTTAAATGGGGGAGTTTTTTACATTTCATCATCTTGATTTTTTCTGCGGATCTCACGTTCTTTAAGCATTCTTTCAATATAAACATTGCCCTCTTTTTCTATATACGCCTCCTCAACAATCTTCTCTTTCCTTGTTGTTGAAAAAGCCATGTAACCGCTGTATAAAATCCCAAGTATGCAGAGGTAAACCCACCACGGCAGCAAGATCATTCCCGCTTCCCCCTTTTCATTGACAAGCCCTTTACTGCACTATATGAGGTTGTTTAATAATTTATACATCTAATTTTGAGATCTTAATCTGTCAATTTAAGCATTTTACTATATGGCTCTTTTTATACTGTTTGTTGCTTTTGGAATGTATAACCAAAAACAACAATCAGTATAAAAAGAGCCTGCACTAAAGAAAAAAGAGGCTGGGACGTAACGATCATCCCCTGAATGAAAGCCGAACATTGAATAGTGCGAAAACCTTTAAAAGAAAGGGCTATTTTCGCATAGATTGTTGTTTTTCATGATTAATAATGTCCGTTCCTTGCAGCGAGAGGAACTTGCTTTCCGCGGAGAGCATGGGAGCCTCCTCGGCGTTGCCTGTGGGGTCTCCCACTTTGCTCTATTTCCCGCAGGAGTCAAGTTCCTTCCGCTGCAATCCACTTAAGGTTTCTACCATTTAGTCAAAAAAAAAAAAATCCGAACTAAAACGAAATTCAAGTTGGAATTTCACATAATAGTTCGGATTTTTCTTTGGCTGAAAACCTTTTGTCCCAGCCTCTTCAATATTATTGATGAAACGAAGGTTTATAAAATGAACGATTATCCAGTGCAAAAACACGTTCCGTATACTCGCCAGGCTTCACTCGCTCTAGAGCACGGTCAAGCATGTTCATTTTCGCATCGAGATTATCAATATAGTGAAGAATTTCGGCTTCTTTGATCAGCGGAGGCTTAGGGCTTCCCCACTCTGCTTTTCCATGATGACTGAGGACTAGGTGCTGAAGAATTACGATTTCTTCACCCTCAATGCCTAAATGTTCGGCTGCTTTGGCAATTTCATTTACCATAATGGAAATATGGCCGATCAGGTTTCCTTCTACTGTATAAGTAGTGCCGATCGGACCTGAGAGTTCAGTTACCTTCCCAAGGTCATGCAGAATGACTCCTGCATAAAGCAAATCCGTATCAAGACTTGGATATAAAGCTGCAATGGACTTTGCTAAATCAAGCATGGAAACAACATGATAAGCTAATCCGGAAACAAATTCGTGATGATTTTTTGTTGCAGCCGGATATTCAAGGAATTCACTTTGATGCTTTTTCATGAGATACCTTGTTACGCGCTGAATGTTAGGGTTTTTCATTTCGAAAATATATTGTGTGACTTTTTCCATCATTTCTTCTTGTCCGATCGGAGCTGTTTCAAGAAAATCAGAAATTTTCACGTTATCTGTGCTTGAGGCAGTTCGGATATTGCGGATCTTAAGCTGATTACGTCCGCGGTAGTGATGAATATCACCATATATCTTAACAATGCTTTGTGAACTGTAGGATACCTCATCTTCTGGACCCGCATCCCATAGTTTTGCTTCAATCTCACCTGATTGATCCTGAAGAATTAATGTTAAAAATGGTTTTCCGTTACTGGCTATTCCCTTTGTCGATGATTTCACCAGCAGAAAAACATCTGCTTGCTCGCCTACCTCGTAATGATTAATTCCTTTTGTCATCATTAAAACGGTCCCTCCCAAATTGCCTCACTATCCTGAGTATAGCATAATTTCCATCTATATTTCCTGACTCCAGCTATGCTGACAAATCTGCATAGTGTCTTCTTGAAATCCACACCTTCGTTGAAATCAGTGCAGCAAGCATGACCGCTGCACCAATATAATATGGAAGGTTGATTTGATATTCAAAAACGAATCCCGCCAAAATGGGGCCTGCTACATTTCCAAGACTCATAAAAGAATTATTAAGCCCCATCACCATACCTTGCTTGCTTCCTGCTAATTTTGAGATAAACGTATTTAAAGAAGGTCTCAAAATGGAATTTCCCAAAAAGAAGATAGAGGTTGTCAATAAAACGGTGGTGAAAGAATTTGCAAATGTCATGATGACAAATCCAAATGCACTCAGCAAAAGAGCAGAGGTCACAACCCGTTCATCCCCGAATTTAGCTACAAGTCTTCCAACGACAGCTCCTTGTGTAATCGTTCCTACAATCCCTGTTATAAGAATAATCAGGCCGACTTCCTGCGGTCCGTAACCAAAACGCTCTAACGCATAGAAACCAAAGATCGCCTGAAAAATCGTCAGGGCAAAACTCATCATAAAGACAAGGATCAGCAAAAAGCCAACAGGACTTTGAAGAGCTTTTTTGATTAAGACAAATTGATTTTCACGTTTTTCATTTTCAGCGATGGTTTGCTCCATCGCTTCTTTTGACAAGGACTCCGGCAAAACGAAGACCGATACAATTCCGGCTAGTGTTGCTGCAATACCCGCAAATAGAAATGGAAAAGAAAGACTGAATTCAGCCAGCCAGCCGCCGATTCCCGGGCCAACTACAATGCCGAGCCCCATTGCGGCGCCTAAATACCCCATACCCTGCCCGCGTTTTTCAGGTGTGGTTACATCAGAAACGTATGCCATTGCGCTCGGCATGATTGCAGCACCGAATATACCTGCAATCATCCTTGATAAAAACAGCATCCATAAATCCGTTGCAAAAGCGAAAATAAATTCAGCTATCGCAAACCCAAACAACCCTAGTGTTATCAGCGGTTTCCTGCCAATTCTGTCAGATAACCGCCCCCATATGGGAGCGAAAAAAAACTGCATGAATGCAAATACAGCTACCAGAAATCCGAGTGTTGCTGCATCTGCTCCAAACTTTTCAACATAAAACGGCAGAATCGGGATGACTAAACCGATACCCACCATAATAATAAACAAGTTAAAGCTCAGTAAAAAGAGCGGTTTGCCAAGAGGCTTTTTCTCATGTGTAGTTTGCTGCATGACTTACTTCCTTTCAGGTACCTTACGTCAGTTCATTTTACAATAATCTCTGTCCAATAGATACTTGTTTTGCAGCTTGCTCTTTAGCTTTTAAATCAAGAATCTGTTCTTCTTTAAACAGCGGCAGAAGGTGCTCCTGGCAAGTAAAGAAAATAATCTGATGCTGCTTTGAAAATTCCTCAAGCAATGACAGCACTTGTTTCGTGCGGTCAAAATCGAAATTCACAAAACCATCATCAATAATAATCGGCAGACCCTGCCCAGTGCTCAAATGACGGGCAAGAGACAGCCTCAGTGAAATATATAATTGTTCTGCTGTTGCCTGAGAAAGCTCATTTGCTGCAAATCGGTTTCCATCAGCTTTTTCTACAAGTAATGTTTGTTCTGATTCAGGCAGAAAGATTTTTCTGTATTGGTGATTCGTCATAATAGAAAAAAAGTGCTCTGCCCCTTCCAATACTTTTGGAAGTCTCACCGCGCGGTTAAATTCCACCGTTTTATTCAGCATGTTTTTCGCGGCTGCGAGCACGGCCCACTTGTGCGCAAGCTGCTTTACTGCACCTTTTTCAAGCTCATACTTCTGTTTTAGTTCAGAGAATAGTCCAGATCCCTCAATATTTTGAAGTGCAGCCGCAAGCTCTGAAAGCCTCTTTTGCATGCTGCTTTCCTGTTCAATTTCCGCTTTAAGCTCTTTATCACATAAAAGCTTTTCTTCTTTATAATCAATCAGAAAATCCAGCTTTCCATCTTTGAGCAAATGCTTTTTAGCCTGGAGCTGCTGCTGAATCCATTTTAACTTTTGCTCTAATGATCTTCTGTTGTCCGCTTCCTCAGCCTTTTTACGGAATTCTTCGGCATCAGCTGAATTGGATAAATGGAAAAGCTCTTTTTTCTTCTCAGAAAGAAGGCTGAGATCTGCTTCAATTTTTGCTAATCGATGTTCGGCATCGGCTATTTTTTCTAAAAACATAAGCTGTCTGCTCTTCTTTTCCATTGAATCTTGGAGAGCAGCAGACAAGTTCCGCATTCCTTCATTCAAATCAGTCTTTTGGTCAAATCCGCATTTTTCACATACACCTTCCAGCTGATTTTCATAAGCAGAAAGTGCCGATGTCAGCTCTGCAAGTTTCGTTTCAATTTGAGAGCACTCCCGAATATCTTTCTGGAGCTGAAACAATGTTTGCAGAAGATCAGGCAGGGCGAGAGGCGAGAATTCACTGCTCATCCTAAAATCACTGTATGCTTTTTTGGCTTTTCGGTTTAATTGATAAAGGTCCTCTTCCCATTCATCAAAACCGCTGACTGTGCGGTGATACGCTCTTTCATTCTGTGCAAATGTCACTTGCTCAAGCTCATGAGATCTCCTCAGCTGTTCATCCTTCCACAGGATGCCCCTGAGCTCTTCTGTATCTGTATAACCTTGACCCCTTAACTGTTCAAGCTGACGTTTTAATTCCTCCTGTTTGTCGCGTAAATGATTCAGAAATGCGTCTTCCCCTTTATCATTTTGGAAAATAAAAAAGAAAACGAGACCAATCAAGCCTAATAAAAACGGCAAGATGAGCCATTGCTGCTCATAGATAATCCAACCGGAACACAAAATAAGCAGCACAGCCGCAGCTGCTTTCAGTATGTTCATTTGATTCTTTTTTGATTGGTTTGTCTTGCTTTGTTCATTTATTTTCTTTTCATTGCTCCGATATTCATCTTCTGCTCTTTTTTCATCCAGCACATGCTGCTGTATGGCTTCCTGCTGTTTTACCTTTTCTTCTAGAAGCTTTCTTTCTTCTGCACCAAGCAGCCCTTTTGCGTAATCTGTTAATCTGTTTTCGCTTTCCTCCAGATTTTCTTTCGCCCGTTCAAACTGCTGATCGAGGAGCTGCTTTCTTTGCTGCAGCTGCTGATAGTCAGACACGATTTCTCTTATTTCTTCTTTGGCTGTTATAGAAGTGTTTATTGAAAGGACAGATTCATCATCTAAATCTTCCGCAAAAAGCCGCTCTTTTTCTTCTGAAATTTTTCTTGATAGTGCCCCGTACTTCAAACTGTACTGCTGATGCTGATCTTTTTTCGCATGATAGGCGGAGTTTGTCTCCCTGAGATGTTCGATTTCAGCTTGATGCGAAAGAGTCGATTCGTTGATACTCATTTGATGTATGGCTTGCTGGTGATCTTCTATCGATCTTACTAGAGACCGCTTTTCAGACAGCAATGGCTCTTCCTTTGCTTCAACCTCATCCATGCGCTTTAATCCATCTGCAGGAAACGACTGATTTATTTTTGTTAATTCAGTAAGGATCGACTCTTCTTCAATCCATAATGGAAGAGCATCGATGATTTCAGCAAGCCTTCTTGATTTTGCTTCAAGCATAAACTTGCTTTCTGCTTTTGCCATAAGCTGACGTTCAATCATTTCTTTTTCCTTCATAAGTTCCTCGTAAGGCTGAATCTGTTCTTTTGCTTTCAGCATGTCAGAATGAAGGGTCTTCAGTCTGCTTAATGCTGCATTGATTTCTGGTTTTTTGCCGTTAGGCTTATACAGCAGTTCTTGTTTTTTCAAAAGTTGATTTTCCGTCTGCAAGAGAGCATCTGTCCCAAGCAATCCCGATGACAATAAAAACTTTCCGAGTTCATCAGCACTTACTTTGCTTACCTGCTGTATGCCGTGGATATCAAATGAAAAAATAGACTTATACATCGACTTATCAAAGTGTGACAGCATTTGATCAAGAATTTCCCCGCTGCCTGTTTCTCCATTTTCAAAGTAAAGCGTAACTTCACCTGCTGCTTTTCCCGGCAATCTCTCAATTTTGACCTTTCCATATTGTTCGGTATCAACAATCAGAGCTCCGCCGTATGTTTTCACTTGCTTTGGTTCATACCTGTTTTCATTTTGAATTTTTGAAGGAAATCCAAATAAGATACTTTGAATGAATGACATGATCGTAGATTTCCCTGCTTCATTTTTTCCGTAAATCACTTGAATGGCATGGGGATTAAGAGTAAAATTCATGTGATTAAATTGTCCATATCCATAAATATTCAGTTCATTGATTTTCATTTTTTCACCTCACAATCTTCTATGCTTCAAAAGTTCCTGAAACAGCAGGTATTCAGCTTCTCTTTCTATCTGCTGCTGTTCAGCTGCATCAAATGCCGGTATGTGTTTCCTGTATAATGCGTTCTGCTTCAGGGGCAAAACGGTGCCCTCAAAATCATCAAAGCTTTTGATAATTTCTGTTAAATCCGCTAAAAAATGAGAATCAAGCTGCAGTGATTCCTTGTTGATTCTCAGGCATTGATTCATTGATGATTGAGGTGATCCATACAAAATTCTCACGCCCTGTCTCATCTTCATTCCATTGATCTATTATGTCTTCAAGCACATTTTCCTCCTGAAGCGAATCATACAGTTCATTTGTACCGTTTATACGAATTGTAACTACACGCGGCTCGTCACCTCTAAGATGCTGAAGCTGCAGGTGCAGGCTGTCAATCCATTCCTCAAAACTTCCTTTAATCTCTATTAAAAGTTCTTCCCATTTCACATCATGGAGAGGCTTAAACGTGTAAGACACGATGCTTTCAGACATGGAAACGAGATAGCATCCTTTATCTCCCGTTTCTTTTCTGTTCCTGCCCTGAATATTGCCTGAATACAGAATCGGCGGCTCACTTTCATGAAGATGCATCCGTTTATGTATATGGCCAAGCGCCCAATAGTCAAACTGTTTTTCAAGCAGGTCGCTGATCAGGAAAGGAGAATAGGCATCATGGTCGGTATTGCCCGCAATCGACCCATGAAGCAGTCCAATGTTAAAATCCGCCTCTCCCTGTTTGTTATAGAAAGGTGTCATATTCTCTATAACAGCTCGCTTCGGATAGCTGTATCCATATAAATTGACGGATGTCATTCCGTTTTTCCAGAAAGTTTTACACTCTACTTCTTTGTCTGAAAAAATATGAACATTTTGCGGCCAGCTTAGATCCAGCCATTTCCCGCTCATGTGATCATGATTACCGTGTATGACATAAACCTGAATTCTGTGCAGCTCAAGCTGTTCAAATGCTTTTTTTAACTTCAGCTGAGCCTTTAAGCTCCTGTCCTCTCCATCGAATAAATCCCCCGCTATCAATATGAAATCAACCTGTTCGCTGATAGCAAGCTTGATCAAATTGTCCAGAGCAGAAAATGTGCTTTCCTTCAGCCTTTCAAAAATCGGTTCCGGCAGCTGCTGCATTCCGGCAAACGGGCTGTCTATATGCAGATCGGCTGCATGAATAAATCGAATAGGTTCCATCCTTATTTCCTTCCTTTACTTCTCTCTTATTCTATATTGTACCACCTCGGAAATGCGAATGCACGTTCTACCCAGAAAAGCGGAACCGACTGTTCAGCTCCGACAGGCAGATAAGGATCAGCCAGAAAAGGCGCTTTTTGCCTTTGCCGGCGGAGCCCTTCTGACCGAAGAGTTAGGAGGTGGAGCTGGACAATGAGAAATGCGGAATCGCCCGTTTAGCTCCGACAGACAGATAAGGATCCGACGGAAAAGGCGCTTTTTGCCTTTGCCGGCGGAGCCGTTCTGGCCGAGGGTCTAGGAGGCGGAGCTAGACACAAGAAAAGCGGAATCGCCCGATTAGCTCCGACAGACAGATAAGGATCAGCCAGTGAAGGCGCTTTTTGCCTTTGCTGGCTGATCCGTTCTGGTCGAGGAGTTGGGCGATGGAGCTGGACAGCACAAAATACCAAATCGCCAGCCAGAATTATATAGAATAACAGTTTTTCCACCTTTTATTTATTTGCTCATTCCGCCATTTCCTTTTCTATCCGCTGAAATCATCCTTTTTCAGCCGAAAACATCATACAAAATATGATGCAAATCTACATTCATAACAAAAGGCAGTTTTCGCATAAATTGTTGTTTTTGATGATAAATGTTGTCCGTTCCTTTCCGCTGCTGTACTAAGTTTTTAATGTTTTTACTGATATATGCAAAGTTAGCAGTACAACTAATAAAGTAATAAGGTTTACTTCAGTAAAATAAGGTATATTATATTTGTTGAATAGATTCTCTTTAAAGACAAGAAAAGTAGGTGAACAAAGTGGGAAAATATCAATTGGATACCAAAGGTCAGGTAGCTGTGACAAAGTTTCATGAAAAACAGACGCCTGCCAAATTTGATAAAAAGCAGCAACTTGAAAAAATACGTGCGGAGTATTTGAAAAAGAAGCAAAAACAAACAGATAAATAATATGAATAAAAACATAGGAAGACTAAAATCTCCCTATGTTTTTCTTATTCAAAGTTCTTTTTTAAATTGATGATAGAGTTTATTATTCCCATAAATTTCAGATTCGGTGACAAAAAACTCGTCATCAGATATCCATTCCTCACTAAAAATTTCAGTAGCAGAATCAATAGACCAGCCGTTATTTTTGATACACCAGTAATCTCCAGCAGAAATTTTTAAAACATTTGGATACTCACTCGGCTTAGGTAGCTGAATAAAAAGATAAGTCTCGATCTTTTCAGCAAGATACTTTCTTAACACCCCACACTCAAAGAAAGTCAGGGAATACTTGCTTTACATCAATAAGGGAGGTTGTTGAAAGAACCTTTTCTTAATGAACTAACGGGGGCATTAATTGAAGAAGGATAAATGCTTTTTTTGTTGAAATTCAACAAAATAGAAAATGAGTAAGAGACATCAGGAGGAAAATGCTTTGAGTAATAAGGAAAAGGTTAAAATAATTTTTGTTTTTGCACTATTTAGTTCTGTTGGTACTTTTATAGTAGGTGAATTTGGTCTTTTCTTCGGATTATTATAGGGACTCTGTATATGATACTTATTGAGCTATCTAGGATTTCTTCTTATTTAAAGGAACTATCTTCTAAAGATTTATAGAATATTACCTTGGAATATAAATCAAATTCTTATTACACAATCTGGGGCTATAATGGAATAAGAAAGGGAACTCCAATTTAATGCCGGAGTTCCTTTTTTATTGTGCTGTAATACCGGGTAATTAATGGGGATGTAAATAGCACCTCAATTAGCAGGACTTTGTTGAGTAGCAAAGTCCTGCTAATTCCTATGTAATTTGATATGTTAAATTTGAACAGGAATTACAAGTAAACCCTTATATATCAACAAAAAAAACATACCAATTCTTATACGAATTAGTATGTGAATTGATATGTTATTTACGTGTTATTTAGCGGTTTTCACCATTCAACCGAACCCGTTACGCACCGGCTCTGCTTCCTTCTTCTTATTAATCCTTTGACATTTGCAAGGCTTTCTTGACATCCTTAAATGATGAGGATTTGCCGTACATGAGCACCCCGCCTTTATAGACTTTAGCACCTAAGACCGCAAGAGCGATTATAGTTATAACTAAGATGCTGATTGATAATCCAATTTCCCACGCCGGAACACTCAGCATACCGACTCTCAAGAACATAATCATTGGAGAGAAAAACGGGATATAGGATGTAACCGTGATGAACGTCGCTTCAGGACTTCCAAGACCGAACATCGCGATAATGAATGCCCCCACAATAATATACGTCATTGGTGCAATCATCTGCTGAACATCTTCAATTCTGCTGACAAGCGATCCTAAAAACGCAGCAAGAGTGGCAAAAATAAAGTACCCGAGAATAAAGAAAACCACTGCATAAACTAAGGTTGCAACAGGCACTTCTGAAAAACTGAAGAAACCGTCACCCATCAATGCTGTATTTTCCATATTTCCTTTAATTGAGCTGTATCCGACCAATACTATGAGGCCGAACTGCGTTAAGCTCACTAGTCCAATCCCGAGCAGCTTTGCAAACATTTGCTTGATGGGAGAAACGGAACTGATCAGAATTTCCATCACCCGTGATGATTTTTCTACCGCCACTTCCATCGCAATCATACTTGCATATAAGATCACCGAAAAATAAATAATGAACAGAAGAACGTAGACCAGCCCTCTTGCCTGATTTAGCTCTTCTTCTGATTTTGCATTTTCTAACAGGGCTGTTTTCTTAAGTTCTGAAGGTGTAAACAACTGACTCAGCTGCTCGCTTTTTAAGCCAAGATTTGCGGTACCTGCTGCTATTTTCGTTTGCTGTATAGCCTGCTCAATTGTCCCGGAAACACTTGAGTTTGCAATGGACCTTGCATAATAGGAGCCCTGCGGCAAGCCATCTTGATCAAGACTCAAGATTAAATATCCTTCCATTTTTTCATCAATGACATCCTTTTTCAGCTGTTCCTCTGACTTCTCTGCGCGTTTCAGCTGCAGTTTCTTATCCATAGCTGAAGCATTCTGCTCAAAAATAGGATAAATTGTTTCATTTTCCGTTTTATCAATAACTGCCACCTTCGCAGCATCTTTATCCCCATCATTAAAAAAATCAATCACATTTTGCAGGTTTGTCAGCCCAAAGATCAGCAGCAGTGTTATGCCGGTTGTAATCAAAAATGATTTTGTCTTTAATTTGCTTGTATATGTATGCCAAAAGATGATCCAAAATTTATTCATACGCGGCACCAACCTTTTCAATGAAAATATCATTCAAAGAGGGCTCTGCGAGTTCAAATTTCCGCACAAATCCTTTGCCCTGCAAAGAAGCCATGATTTTCTGAGAGACCTCTTCACCTGTAACCTGCAGGTCCATTCCTTCAAACGTTTTCTTAGATTTAGTAACACCTTCAAAGTTCTGTAAATAGTCCAAGTTAAAATCAGCATGAACAATCACATTCTTTCTTCCAAAGGAACGCTTAATATCCTTTAATGCCCCATGAACGACAGGCTTTCCTTTATGCATGATGCACAAATGCTGACACAGCTCTTCTACATGCTCCATTCTGTGGCTTGAAAAGACAATCGATGTTCCGCGGTTTTTCAAATCCAAAACGGCAGCTTTTAGCAGCTCTACATTTACAGGGTCAAGACCGCTGAACGGTTCATCGAGAATCAGCAGCTTCGGACGATGAAGAACTGATGTAATGAATTGGATCTTTTGCTGATTTCCTTTTGAAAGTTCCTCTACTTTCTTGTTTGCATATTCCGGAATCTTAAAGCGTTCAAGCCATTCATTCATTTCTTCCAGTGCCGTCTGCTTTTTCATCCCTTTTAAACGCCCCAAATAAACAAGCTGATCACGCACTTTCATCTTAGGATAAAGCCCTCTTTCCTCTGGAAGATAGCCAATTTCATCACTCGCATCATATCCAATTGGCTTGCCGTCCCAAGAAATTTGCCCTGCTGATGGATTTAATAAGCCTAAAATCATCCTGAAAGTTGTTGTTTTTCCAGCGCCGTTAGCCCCAAGCAAGCCAAACATTTCACTCTCCGGAATCATTAAGGAAAGCTGATCTACGGCTGTGTGTGACCCAAATCGTTTCGTAATTCCATCCAATTTTAATGTCATCCTGATTCCTCCTGTCTATCTTATGTACGAAACTCATCAAGCAAATGTTTCAATTATTGCAGGAAAAAGAGAAAATGATGAGAATTATAGTTATAAGCCTATAAAAAATTTTAAACTTCATATGCAAAGGGGGCTATTAAATGGGCATGTATTACTTAACGGCATTTAATAAAGACGGGGAAAAATTAATGGATGAAAGCTTTGAAGCGGCCAATGACCAGGAAGCAAAAAAAGTCGGCGAACAAAAGCTTGAAGAAAAAAACTATCTAAAAAAAACGCACCGCTGCACTTCGGCAAGCGGTAAATTGATTTTATTTGAAAGGTGACTAGAAAAGCGGAAACGCCCGTTTAGCTCCGACAGACAGATAAGGATCCGCCAGTGAAGGCGCTTTTTGCCTTTGCTGGCGGAGCCGTTCTGGCCGAGGAGTTGGGCGCTCCGACTAGACACTTCGAAAAGCGGAAACGACTGGTCAGATCCGACAGGCAGATAAGAATCCGACAGAAAAGTCCGGGTCCCGCCTTTTTTGGCGGATTCGTTCTGACCGAGGATCTAGGCGCCGGAGCTGGACGGAGATAACTTAATTTCATTATCCACAACCTATTTCCTTTTATAATTTCCTAAACGATAAGAAAAGCGGAACCGACTGGTCAGACTAAGGCAGACAGATAAGGATCCGGCTGAAAAGGCGCTTTTTGCCTTTACAGACGGAGCCGTTCTGGCCGAGGGCCTAGGAGGTGGAGCTAGACACCAATGCGCAAATATTTATACGTTCTTCTCTTTTCAAAAAGGACATCCATTTAAGGACGTCCTTTTTAATATTGAAGCGGTTACAAAACGGTAACCGCTTTTTCTTTATTTACCGGTAAACTGAGGTTTTCTTTTTTCTAAAAACGCATTAATGCCTTCTTGATGATCCTGAGATTGTCTCATGTTATATTGTGTTTCTTTTTCAAGTGAAAGGATGTGTTCGAGCTCTGGTTTCTTTACAGCAGAATAAATATTTTTGCTCGCAATCATCGCTTTTACAGGTTTCTGCAGCCATTCGCTGACAAGAGATTGTACGGCATCTTTTAAGTCAACGTCGCATACTAAATCAACTAAACCAAGTTTGTATGCCTCATCTGCACTTAACTTTTCCCCGCTCCAGATCAATTGCTTGGCCTTCGCTTCGCCTAAGCGTTTTTCCATGAAGTAATGTCCGCCTCCGTCAGGTACAAGCCCGATGCCGATAAAATTCATCGCAAGAACTGAGCTTGAATGTGCGACAACATAGTCTGCTGCTAAAGCAAGACTGAATCCTAAACCTGCAGCCGGTCCGTGAATGGCGCTTACCGTTACCTTAGGCAGTGTATATAGCGTTGTGATGACCTCTGAGATTAAATCCATTACCCCTGAAAAACCCGAATTATCCATTGAATTCAGCATCGTTTTAATATCCCCGCCAGCTGAGAATCCCCGTCCGCTTCCGGAAAGCACCACAATATCAGCTTCACTTTCTCCAGCAAGCTTCAATGCCTGAAGAAGCTCTCTCAGCATTTGTTCATTCATGGCATTTAAAACATCAGGCCTGTTCATTTCAATCGTTGCATATCTTCCATGTACCGCATATGTAACAGTTTCCATACCCATCCCCCTAAATTGAATTTCCATCCTCATTAATTATTATAGCCCGTTCTGAAATTAATTGATATTATTTTCAGATAATTTAAACTCTCTCAACGATTGTCGCTGTCGCCATTCCGTGTCCAATGCAGATAGTCAGCAGCCCGTAGCGTGCATTCCTGCGTTCTAGTTCATTTACGAGGCTCGTCATCAGCTTTGCTCCAGTAGCACCCAGTGGATGACCGAGAGCAATGGCCCCGCCGTTTACATTCACTTTTTCAGGATCAGCGCCAATCGTTTTCTGCCAGGCAAGGACAACGGGAGCGAATGCTTCATTGATTTCGAAAAGATCAATATCGTTTACAGTCAGCCCGCTTTTCTCCAGTACCTTCTGAGTTGCAGGTATGACTCCTTCAAGCATATAAGTCGGGTCAGAGCCTACAACGGCTTGTCCCACAATTCTTGCCTTTGGTTTGAGTCCGAGTTCCCGTGCTTTGGAGCCTTCCATTAACAGGACTGCAGCCGCCCCGTCGCTCATTTGACTTGCGTTTCCTGCCGTTACAACGCCATCTTCTTTGAACACCGTTTTTAACTTTGCCAGAGCTTCAAGAGAGGTATCAGCGCGCGGGCCCTCATCCTGTTCAAAAACAATTTCTTCTCCTTCTTTATTCAGCCCTTTCATCGGCAGAATTTCAGATTGGCAGATTCCTTTTTGAATGGCTTCTAATGCCCGTTTATGGCTTCGAAGCGAGTATTCATCAAGCTCCTGTCTTGTAATCTGATGTTTTTCTGCAATCATTTCGGCTGAAATGCCCTGATGAACAAAGTTATATTTTTCATGCAGGCTTGCAGGGATCGTTTCGTCGTTTCCATCGCTTAAAATAGGAACCTTTGTCATGCTCTCTACACCCGCTGCAATGACAATGTCCATATCACCGGACCTGATTTCCTGACAGGCAAAATGAATGGCCTGCTGGCCTGACCCGCACATGCGGTTTATTTGAACGGCAGGCACGCTTACAGGAAATCCTGCTTCAAGAACGGCCAGTCTTCCAATGTTAAAGCCTTGTTCTGCAATTGGGGATACGCAGCCCATAACCACATCCTCAACCTGCTCTTTCGGCAGACCTGCCCTTGTGACAACCTCATCTAAAACCGCAGCTGCAAGATGAACCGGATGTGTTTCTCTAAAGGCACCCTTCCTTTTTCCAACAGCCGTTCTTACCGCTTCAACAATTACTACTTCCCGTGTCATTTTCTCTCTCCTTCGTATGTGTAAAATCCTTTACCTGTTTTTCGTCCGTGATGTCCTGCTTCAACCAATTTTCTCAACAGCTGCGGAGGCAAAAAGCGGTCACCATATGCTTCCGCCATCCCATTGCTTACAAACAGCATCGTATCAAGACCGACTAAGTCTGCAAGCTCAAGGGGGCCCATCGGATAATTCAGTCCAAGTTTGACCGCTTTGTCGATATCTTCTGCACTTGCAATCCCTTCTTCGTAAATCCGGATGCATTCAAGCATATGAGCAGACAGTGCTCTTGTTGTGACAAAGCCCTGTGCATCTTTCACTAATACTGTTTCTTTCCCGATTTCCTCTGATAATTTCCTGATCGCTTCTATTGTCTGATCAGATGTATCAATTCCCTTTACAATTTCAATCAGCTTCATAACTGGGGCCGGATTAAACCAGTGCATGCCAATGACCTGATCCGGTCTTTTTGTTGCAGCCGCAATGGCTGTAACACTTAGTTCTGACGTATTTGTAGCCAGGATGACCCCTTTTTCTGTTAATTCATCAAGTTCTTTGAAGATCGCTTTTTTAAGCTCCAGATTTTCGGGAACTGCTTCAACAACCAGCTCTGCAGCATTTACTGCATCTGCAAGCACGGTAAAAGAACAGATCTTTTCTAATGCTGCTGACTTATCAGATTCTGAAAGATTTCCTGCTTTAACGAACCTTGATAAGCTTTTATCAATTCCAGATCGTGCTTTTTCCAGCGCTTTTTCTGAAACATCATATAAATAAACTGTTTTTCCTGCTGCCGCAAAGGATTGGGCAATCCCGCTCCCCATTAATCCTGATCCGATAACAGCTATTTTCTGTATACTCATGGAAGTGTGTCCCCCTTGATTTTTTCCTGAATGGTTTAAGCAAGATCTAAATTTTTCACGATGATGGTTTTCATGATTTCATTTGTGCCTGCGTAAATGGCTGAAACAGGTATATCACGATATCGTCTGGCAATCTCGTATTCTTCCATATAACCGTATCCGCCATGAAGCTGCATGACCTCTGACGCCACTTTTTTAGCCATATCCGTAATCCAGTACTTAGCCATGGAAACACGGGTAACCGCATTTTTCCCTGCCAGATGTTCTTCAATGACAGAATCTAAAAAGGTACGGCCAATTTCAATTTCTGTTGCCATTTCTGCCAGCCGAAACTGAACAGTCTGAAAATCGCTGATTGATTTTCCAAACGCTTTTCTTTGCTTCGTATACTGCTTGGCAATAGCAAGCATTCTCTCAGCAGAAGTCTGCGCTCCGATTGCTACAAGGAGACGCTCCTGCTGCAGCTTATCCATTAAATAATAGAACCCTTTGCCTTCCTCACCCAAAAGATTTGCGGCAGGCACTTTTACATCCTCAAAAATGAGTTCTGCAGTATCCTGTGCGTGCAAGCCTACTTTTTCAAGCTTTCTGCCTCTTTTAAAGCCAGGTGTGTCTCTTTCAACGATCAGCAGGCTTATGCCTTTGTGAGCAGGCACCGCCTTTGGGTCCGTTTTGCAGACAACAACAATTAAATCCGCACAGATTCCATTTGTAATGAATGTCTTCTCCCCATTTAATACATAGTAGTCTCCTTGTTTAATAGCTGTCGTTTTTACAGCTGAGAGATCAGAACCTGCGCCTGGCTCTGTCATCGCAATCGCCGTAATGGTTTCTCCCGTCACACAAGTCGGCAGGAACCTTTGCTTCAGCTCTTCCGTTCCGTAAGAATCAAAATACGGCACGACGATATCGTTATGAAGACTGATGCCAATCATGCTGGACCCCACTTTTTCCAGCTCTTCGTTTATAATGACGGAATAGGCAAAATCTACTCCGGATCCTCCGTACTTCTCATCCGTCCAGGGACACAAAAAACCCTGCTCTCCCATTTTGATCCAAAGTTCACGCGGGACCATTCCTTCTTTTTCCCACTTATTGTAGTAGGGCACTGCTTCTTTTTGAAGGAATTTTCTTAGTGCTTCCCGGAATATTTGATGCTCTTTTTGCAAGTAGGCTGCCGGCATTTCATTCATTCCCCCTGTTTTATGCGCTTGGCTGTTCTGCGAGCTTCTCCCTTAAAAGAAACTTTTGGATTTTTCCGCTTGCGTTTCTAGGCAGCGCCTCTACAAAGTGATATTTCCGCGGTCTTTTATAAGGCGCAAGCTTATCGCTCGATTTGCAGAATTCATCAAGCTCTTGTTCTGTTAGATTCATATCTTTTCTGACAATAAAGGCTGTCACACATTCTCCCCATTTCTCGTGCGGCTCTCCTAAAACAGCTGCATCGAGTACGCCTTTATGCTCAAATAAAACATCCTCAACTTCTCGCGGATACACATTTTCCCCGCCGCTTATAATCATGTCGTCTACTCGGTCAGCCACATATAAAAACCCGTCACGATCCAAATATCCTAAATCGCCTGAATGATACCAGCCCTTATACAGCGCTTTTTCTGATGCTTCTTGCATATTGAAATAACCTGCCATCATACAAGGTCCCTTTACAATGATTTCACCAACCTGTCCCGGCTGAAGAATATCTTCAGGTTCTGATGGTCCATTCTCATTCGGCTTTACAATCCGCAATTCATGTCCGAAGCAGACTTTTCCCGCAGAGCCTACTTTAGTCAGCTGCTCATCTTCTGACAAGAAAGTGACTGCAGGTCCCATCTCTGTCATGCCATAAGCCTGAATAAGATCGGTGCCGAGCTTTTCCTTGCATAGCTTGACTAGAGCCGGTGCCATCGGGGCTGCCCCGTACAAGCCAAGTCGCAGGGAAGTCAGATTGTACGTTTCAATTTTCTCCTGAAGCATCATGTTCCACATTGTCGGCGCTCCAAAAAAGACGGTGATTTTCTCTTCTTCAATCAGCTGAAGCACAAGCTCAGGCTCAAAATGGTGCAAAATCACGTTGCTTCCGCCAACTTGTACGCGCGGGAGGAAACAGCAGTGGAGCTCCGCACAGTGAAACATCGGTGCAGCCACTAATCCGCGGTCATCCTTTGTCAGCCTTTTCGCAGCAATACAAACATGATTCTGCTCAATCATATCCCGGTGACGATGAAGAACTCCTTTCGGGCGCCCAGTCGTCCCGCTCGTATACATGATGGCATACAGATCATTTTCAGTCATTTCCATGTCAATGAGCCTGTCGCTTGTATGCTTAACTTTCTCATAATAGCTTGAAGCATATGATGGCGGTTCACCGTCGATGAACCAGAAGGAGATCTCGTCAAACTGCGATTGAATGTCGCTGATTTGCTGCTCAAGTGCCCGTTCAAACAGAACTAAGGACGGCTTTGCATCGTTTAAGATGTAGGCCACCTCCTGAGCTTTTAGCCTGAAGTTGATCGGATTGATGACGGCACCGATTTTGGCACTGGCAAAATAAGCCGTTGCAAGCTCAATCGTATTGAATAAATAAGTCGAGATCCGGTCACCTTTCTTAACGCCTGCCTCCAAAAACGCATTTGCAAGCTTATTCACTTCTTTTTGCCACTCGGCATACGTCCACCTGATGCCTCTCCGGACATCATAAATGGCTTCCTTTGCAGGGTACTTCTCAGCAGTCAAATCAAATACTCGTCCAATCGTTGAATACATAGAAACTCCTCCTTTAGATAGAAAGCGTTTACAAAAAGGGCGGCAATGCTTCATAATTTAATCCCTTTATTAACATTCATCTTTTTTCAGAAAATTCCTTCATTCTATATGAAATCTTTCATTTGAAGGTTTTATATCTATGAAATCCGTTCTTATTTAAAGGAATAAATCATATGCAAATAAAAAAGGCTCGGGAAATTTATTCCGAACCCTAAGCCGCCATACGCTGACAGCTGGTATTAAACATTGGATTGATAAACTTGAATTGGTAAATAAATCTCTACCTCTTCCTCACCATTTTCCATTGGATGATAGGTCTCAACAATATGAGATTCTAAGTCTCTTATATAACTCTGATCATCTGCCCATTGTACTAAATTGTGATGCAGGCTGCCGATATTATTCATTTGTCCTCTAATCGTGACATAGTTATGAGACAATTCGATATAATCCATCCCTTCTGGAACGGCTTCAAGAGACTCATTAACAATTAATCCTGCATAATAATGACCTCTCAAATGGTCAACACCCCTTTTGGGTTCAAAAAGAGCGACTTCAGTACCCGAACAGTTTTCTATTTCATCTAAACGAGTTAGAAATTGCCGGGCAAGACTTGGAACATCGATGCCAAAATTGTCAAAAGCTCCACTGCCCTTGATGCCTACCACTTTAAAAGTTCTCTTAACCTTCTTACAATCCATTAATATCCCGCCCGTCACTTGTTTTACCACTATATTACAATTTATTTATACACAATTGAATTCCTTCCAATTAAAAAAATAACCAGCCCATTTTTTATATGGACTGGTTATTTTGTACTTTATTTCTTTTAGAAAGAAGTCATGAATTTAGTACTCTTTTTCAAGGGTAACACCGTGCTCTTCTGCCAGCGTTTCTAACTCAGCACTGAATTCTCGGATCATTTTTCGTGCTGTCGCCAGCTTATCATTCGCCTCGATAATTTTTCCCCGGTCCTGTTCTTCAAGCCCTGAAATGATCAAAATAAAAGCACTATGCTGAATATTGGCTGCTTCAATGTAATTTTCATGCAGTGCCTTTATTTTTTCCGATTGTACCTGAACTTCTTCTAAATCAGCAATAAAGGAATTGTACGTTGGCGAAACTTCATCTACCATCACTGAATACATGACTTCATCACTAGTGTAATTGTCGCCGGACACACTGTCATATGCGCTGATGGCAGCCGTTTCTTTTTCCGTAACCTCAGGCAGGATTTCATTCACATAGGTCAGCAATTCCTCCTGAACAGGATCCTCCGAACATCCCGAAAGCAAAAACAGGAACATAAACAGACAGGCGCCCAGTAGTTTTTTCATTTCTCCCACCTCCTCACTCCCCTAGGCTATTCAGCCATGAGCTGTCTCATGTTGGGGGATGCTTGGATTATTTATGTGGTTGAATAGCTCAGGGAGACATTTGAGGGTAATTCTAAGAATGATCCCTTTTTTCTATAAAAAAGAAGCTCCCCCTTTTATGGGAAAGCCTCTCTGACCAATATCACACAAACATTTCTTCCAGAATTTTAATTTTCGCTTCTGTATAATGCTCAAAGCTGTCGTTATAAGATTTTGGATCCTTTGGATTCGCAAATTGCGTAATCTTCCCTGTTTCAGGATGTATGAATTTGCTGGCAGCGCCGCATCCGATGCCAATGATGGATTGCTGCTCCTCCATGATCATGATGTTATAAATGCTGTCCTGGCCCTCAAGCGCGTAGCCTACATTTTCAAGATTTCCAAGGATATTTTTTTGACGGTACAAGTAGTATGGCGTGTAGCCGTGTTCATCTGTCCATTTGACTGCATGTTCCATCATTTCTTCGATTTCTTCGCGTCCTGCCACTTTGTATTTTTGTTTATTCCTTGTCATCTCTGATGCACGTTTAAAGGACAGTGTATGAACCGTTAAGGATTCAGGCATCAGTTTTTCTGTTTCAGATAATGTATAATCAAATTCTTTTACTCCTTCACCCGGCAATCCTATAATCAAGTCCATATTAATATTGTTCATGCCCATGGAGCGTGCTAAATGGAATTTATCAATGGTCTCCTGCACGGAATGATGACGGCCGATGGCTTTTAATGTTTCATCAATATAAGATTGAGGGTTGATGCTGATTCGGTCGATATTCCATTTTTTCAACACGTTCAGTTTGTCCTCTGTAATCGTATCCGGACGGCCAGCTTCTACTGTAAGCTCGCGGATTTTATCTACACCCGGGAATGCTGCGTTCATTTCCTCGTACAGCATATCCATTTCTTCTGCAGTAATGCTTGTAGGAGTACCACCGCCGTAATAAACAGTCGTGATTTTTATGTTTTTCTCTTTCAGCCATTTTCCCATCTCACGGATTTCATAGTGCAGCCCGCCGAGGAACGAATCAACAGATCCCTGTCTTCCGCCAATTGCATAGGCAGGGAATGTGCAGTACGCACATTTAGTCGGACAGAACGGGATGCCAATATAAATGCTCACTTCTTTTGAAAGATCATACAGATCGGGAACCACGCTCAGCTGCCTGTCGACGATCCGCTGCATCAGCTGAATTTTTTCGTCTGAAATTAAATATTCTTCCTTCAGCATTTGATGCGCTTCTTCTTTTGACATGCCTTCACGCAATTTTTTATGAAGAAGCTTTGTCGGACGTATGCCTGTTAAGATCCCCCACTGCTGAATCATGCCCGTGTAATCCTGAAGCAGGTTCAAATGCACGTATACGAGTGTATGTTTAACCGCTTTAAATACTTCTTTTTCACTCATCTCATCTGAAATATCTTTTTCGTGCGCAGCCGACTTCTCATATCCTTTTTGATCAGACAAAGTTCCGCGGACACTTATAGATCCATTTATTTCTTCTATTTGAAAAACGATGCTGATGTCCGCCTCGGTTTCTTCAAACATCAGCTTTGTTTCTTCGTAAAACAAATTTGAAATTAACTGCAGCGGACGATAAAATCGTTCATCGTTTATGCCATTTATAGTAAAACGCAAGATTCTCACCTTATCTTCTTTTAGATTCAAAACTTCCTTAAGTGTACAAAACCTAGAGCATATGGTCAATTTAGAAAAGTGGAGACGGTCGGTCAGTTCAGGGAGACAGATTCGTTATCTGAAACCTGAAAGTAGTGGTGAGTCTGTCTAAATCGCGGTAAGCAGCAGCATGCCATTTAGTGAAAATGACGATTTTATTAACCAGTCTTCCAACTCTCAACAGCCGATTTTTCCAAAAAAAAATATAAAAACAGATGGCGAAAACGCCATCTGCTCCTAAATTACAATACATATTTTTTAATTGCTTCAGCAACCCCGTCTTCATCATTGGACAAAGTGACCCAGTCAGCTGCTTCTTTGACGATGTCCTGTGCATTCCCCATTGCTACACCAATTCCGGCTTCTTTAATCATCGCCAGGTCATTCATGCTGTCGCCGCAGGCCAGCACGTTTTCCATTGTAATGCCGAGCAGTCCGCATACCTTCTCAATGCCTTTGGCTTTATTAATTCCAATTGCATTCACCTCAAGGTTTGTAGGACTTGAATTCGTGATTTCAAATTCTCCTCTGCTGCGGAGCTCATTTAAAATGGTTTCACGGGCTTTATCATCTTCAATTTCAAATCCGAACTTCAGCCACTGAAACGTGCTTAAATCCTCCGGCATTTCATTAAAGAAGACTCTTTCTGTGCTTGTTGCCCAGTAACCTGTTTTATGTGTTTTAGATAAATCATACATCCAAGTCATTAAATCATTATGGACAATATTTCTATCCACGAGCTCACCTTGCTCGTCCCAGATTTCGCTGCCATTTACAGTGACCAAATAAGAAGATAAGCTCAGTGATTTAGCAGATCCCGCAGGGTTGCCATGCTTCTGCCAGTGCTGATGACGACGTGAATGCCCCGGGCTTCAGCGTCTCTGATTGCTTTTCTGTTTGCTTCTGAAATTTCTTTTTTTTCGTTCAGAAGTGTACCATCCATATCTAGTGCAATTAGTTTAATTTCCATGTAAAAATCCTCCTATACCTTCTCGGCTCTTTACCTAGGATATCATTTTACAGGCTGATAAACCAAATGGATGCCTCATGCTTTAAACATTCATCGATTCCATTGCAAAGTACTCTTTAATCGAATAGCTGAATAACTGGCGTTTAATTCTCCCTTTATCGCCAATCAGCCTGTACCAGCTTTGCCCGACATAAAAGTGATTTGAAAGCAGGATCTCCAGAACATAGGAAATCCGGTCTTCGGCTTCTTCACTTTCAATTTTCACTTTGCTTGAAAAAGCTAAAACAAAGTACGGTTTTTCATAATCCAGCTCCAGGACTTGCAGATGATAACTATCCCCGTGTTTGCGGTTAAAGTCTTCAAGCACTTTTTCGAGGCCTATTCCTATCTCTATATCGAATTTGCCCGCTTCACTCCAAGTTGAGATGAGTGAATCATAAAGTGACAGCGTTAGGATATAGTGCGATTGATACTCGCCCGGATTAAATTCTCGATTTGCATTTTGATCTTCGAGCGGCACAATAATGTACTTTTCGTAATTTGAGAAGAAGTCCCCTTTCATCTCTTTACCTTCTTTCTTTAGTTATTGACCCAGGAATGGTGTGAGTGATCCGTGCATTTCGGAAAAAATAGTTATACCTTATTAGTTCTAAATAAAATCGGAAATACCTTCTCATTCTTTACAAGAAAAGCGCAAGAGCCCGTTTAGCGCAGGCATGACAGATAAGGATCCGCCAGTAAAGGCGCTTTTTGCCAATATTTTCAGATCCCTTCTGGCCGATGGAGCTAAACATGATAGCGCAAAGTTTTATACTTTCTTATCTTTGAACAAAAAAAAGAGCTGTATCTTTCAGCTCTTTTCATTGCCTGTTAATGAATCTGCCATTTCTGCTTCAGTCGCTAAAATAAAATCTGTATGAACGTAGTGCGATCCAAACATTTCACGAAGGTCTTCTATTTTCAGCGATTGCACTTTTACGATATCATCATTCTCTTTATAAACATAAATCGTAAAATACTGATTTAGATACTCAAAAAAGTGATTCGGATCCACTCCCGTTTTTTCAAAATAGTCACTGTTGAATTCAATAAAACCCAGAACAGAGCGGCTGTTTTCAAATAATTGCCTCATTCCCTTTAAAACAAAAGCTTCATATCCTTCGACATCAATTTTAAAAAGAACCGCTTTATTTTCCATGCTTTTAGTAAATAACGAATCAACAGTAATTGATTGTACGGAAACCTCGTCAACCATGTGATGCGCCGGCATATAAGAAGCTGAAGATGTTCCTGACCAGTGGTTATCAATAAAAAAGCGTTTATCTTCTCCGTCTGAATCAGAAGCAAAGGCATGAACAATCTTGATTTGTGATTGATTCGGGTGAGCATCCCGGGACTTGCTGATATATGTAAGCAGGTTTCGGTTAGCTTCAATTCCGTAAATTTTTGTATGTTTCGGATAGATCATTGAGAAAATACATTCTCCATAGTTGACGCCTATATCAATAATATAGTCCGGCTTCATTGCTTCAACAGCCTGCTGCCAAAAAGAAAGAAGCCTCTTTTGCGTCACGCCTCCGCTGATCAGCAGGGCTCTGCCCCGATTCTCTTTTGCATCAACATAAAGAACGGTTGAAGACGGCAGGACGATTTTATCCGGAAGTTTGCTGATATCCAATGTTCTGTATTTCATCAGTATCCCAAAATCAATTAACCCTTTCCAAAGCTTAGGGTATTGCTCCCACATTTTCATAAGAAACGGCTTTCTTACAGCTGCTTTGTTAATCATGATGGTCCTCCTTTTTAAGCATTCTTATATTTTCTTATTAACCTATAAAAATCCTTTTGAAATGGATACAGATTAACATAGAATTTACAATTGGCTAAAAAAGGGGATATCCGGTTATTGAACGATTTAAGGCTGCGGAAAGTTGGCACTTTTAAACTACTTTTGCTCTTGATTCTTCTTTTCACGCCATATCAGCGTAATCATAGCGGGGATTTGATTCCACTTTACGAGCCATCTCAGCGATTTGTGGAATCATAGCAGGGCTTTGTTTCCACTTTACGGACCATCTTTGCGATTTGTGGAATCATAGCAGGGCTTTGTTTCCACTTTTCGTCCCACCTCAGCGATTTGTGGAATCATAGCAGGGCTTTGTTTCCACTTTACGAGCCATCTCATCGTTTTATGGAATCATAGCAAGGCTTTGATTCCACTTTTCGTCCCATCTCAGCGCCTTGAGGAATCATACCAATTCTTTGATCTCCTGAAACAACAAAAAAAACGGATACAAATTGGCTTGCAATTTAGTACCCGTTTTATTCTGCTCCTATGATCCTCTTTTATCGATCAACCTTCAGCTTATCTAAGAACTCAATGCGATGCTGTTTTCTGAAGTGTTCTTTTACCATATAAGAAACACCCTGGTCGTCGTTATTTCTTGTAATCCAGTCAGCCGCTTTTTTCACATGATTAGGAGCGTTCCCCATCGCTACTCCAAGTCCGGCCATTTCAATCATTTCTTTGTCATCATCAGCGTCTCCAATAGCGACCATTTCTTCAGGCGAAATATTTAAGTGCTGACCAAGCAGCCTTAAGCCGTTCTCCTTTGATACACCTTTTGCAGTGATTTCGAGCACTGTTGGGTTTTTGACCCTTATTGTAATGCCTTCAAACGCATCAGAAAGCACTTTTTCAACCTCTTGGCATTCATGCTCTTCTGAAAAGTACACTTCCATTTTGGGGGCTGAGAGCGGTTCATCTCTTAAGTTTTCTCCAAGCGAATCGACAAACTGTACTGGATAAAACAACGGATCCGTTGGGCTTAACAATGTTTTCCCGACGATATTTGAGGATACTTTCTTCCGGTTTCCGAGCGAAAAACGTTCATGCACGATTCGGACGTTGCAATCAAATGTTTCGAGCACCTGAACGAGGTTAAATGTTTTTTCCTCTGATATTCTGTTTTCATAGAAAGACCTGTCAACTTTATCAGAAATAAACGCACCGCTGTGCGTAATCAAAATATTGTTTATCTTAAGCGCTTTTGCAAGTTTTTTGGCCGTCTGAAAATGCCGGCTTGTCACGAGAGTAACGTATACTCCCTTTTTTTGGACATAATGGATCGCTTCCCTTGTAGAAGGTTGAAGTCGACCGTTGGAACGAAGCAATGTTCCGTCAATGTTTAACGCTAGTAGTCGGTAGATCACTGTGAATCCCCCTTCAGCTGATGTCTGATTTCTAATATGAGGATATGTCCTTTCATCCTGAAATAGAACGAAATGCACGCCAGCCTGTTTCCGTGATTTTTGAAGCAAAACGAAAACAGCTCTGTGATCAGGTCACAGAGCTGTTTTTATAATTGTAAAACCCCAGTATTTAACTTTCTCCCAATAAACGTGCCGGAAAACTGTTACCCGCAGCTTCCGGTGACAGAATGGTTCAGGCGATCATCCCCATAATCGCAGACCATAAAATAAGTGAAATAAAAACGCTTACATTTATTATTGCAAGTTAAATCAATTTTGACAAGTGGTTTTCTCAAAAAAATGAAAGCGTTTTATTATTTGATTTATTCTGAATTTATACGATGAATTTAAGCCTTAAGGATTCCCCGAAATATTCTTTGGGAAAACCTTGCGTTTATTAGCGGTTTTTCATTATTTTTATCGAATTAATACAATTTACTAGCGAACTGATTTTTTCATTTATCCTTTTGTTCATCATCTGAAATTGCCTTTGATCAGCCAAAATCATTTATTACTAGCCGCGGCATTCAATCCCAATAAAAAAAACGGAGCATTTCGTCCTCGCTCCGTTTTTCCGTATTATTGCTGAAGACTGCCGTAAAGTTCTTCAAGCGGCTTCATGATGATTTTATTTAATTCTGCAATCGTCATGCTCATGCGCTGTTCAGCTTCCATCAGCTTTGAGATTTTATCATGCTGCTGTACAAGTGCCACTGATTTCTGTGCCTGTTCGATTTCTTCTGGAGAAATCTCCTGGCCTGACATTTGCTTTTGCTGAAGGTTTAATTGAATATCCCTGAAGCTTTCAAACAAAGTGCGTGCTGAATCATCAGCGTTCACTTCATCATAAAGACTCTTTAGTGTTTTGAAATCATCACTGTCTCTAAGTGCTTTCTCAAGATCGTAACCTAAATCATAAACATTCGCTGCCATAAGTATTCCTCCTAACATCTTTTCACGCTGTGCTTTAAAAGCACCCTACAACTATAACAAACTATTCACCAAATTTCATTTCGTGCCCATTTTTCTATCTGATCAGCATCACGACTATCGCCTGGAAGCCTCCAATGATACCTCCGAGCAATGCACCCAAGTATGTAATCATGGTAAACTCCCTTCTCGAAATGCCAAGGACCATTTCTTCAAGCCTTGAGACAGAGAACGATTGAACCTGCTCTTTGACAATCTCCTGAAGGTGAAGCTGCTCCAGCATCTTTTCCATATGGTTTTCAAGGTATTGGACAGCAAGTTTTACCATTTTGGGGATAAAGTCAGCTGTAATCCATTCGGAATAAGGCAGCAGATAGTCAGAAACAGGAGCATTGAGCCTGTCTTTTATCGCCATTTCTTTTAAAATTGCCTGCTTTGACAGTAACAGCAGTTCATCAAGGTTGAATTTTTCTTCTAGGTCTCCAAGTTTAAGGTCTTCTATTCTCTTCCACTCTTTTTCAATTAAGGAAGTGAGCAGGCGTTTGGTTTCGCTATTTCGAAGGAATTTCAGCACTTCTGGCTGCACCTTATCAAACACGCTTGTATTTCCTAAAAACATTTGAAGCATTCCGCCGAGCATGCCTCTTTCTGCCAGAAAGTCATCAATCATTCTTCTGAGGCGCTGTTTGCCCTCATCACTCTGAAAATAATCAATGCCCTTTTGAACAACAAATTCTGATGCTGCAGGCAGTGAGCGCTCTATTTTTCCGTACAGGTGTGCAGGTAACGCTTCTTTAACAGTCAGTACCCGATATTGCTCAACTTTCTCTTTCATTTTATAATCGATCATTTCACTGAGTTTTGTTTCTATTTTCCCGTCTAAATTTTCGATGCCAATGTCAGCAGCAAATGCTGTTACCGTTTTTTCACTGTTTATGAAACGTGTTGCTTCATTATTTACCCAAGATGTAACGGTTTTATGAAAATCGTCATTTGCGAGCTTTCTTCGAATGCCGTCTGGTGTAAGCAAATGCCCGACAACCATTTTTCCCATTTGATCAGCAAGTTCCGCGCGCCGTTTGGGAATAAGTCCGGGTGTAAAAGGAATTTTCTTACCGAATAAATACTTCGCATTATGCGGTTTGAAGAGCATCTTAATGGCAAGGTGGTTTGTGATTCCGCCAATTACCGCTCCAATTGCAATCATAAACAAAATTAATGTCAATCCAGTCATATCCATCTACCTTCCAAATCTCACCTATTCACTGATTTATTCATACGATGCTTATATCAGCGTCTGCCTATAAACATATTATAGAGCTTGTTAGAAAAGTGAGCAAATGAGGGTTTCCTATGAATATAGAAAAAATAGTTGTATCCCCCCGCCTTACCTCTCATGGCAGCAAAAGTATCCAAATCAGTTATTCTTTGAGAGCAAAACTCAGTTTGCCATTTTCATCTGGCCTTGTGAAAGTAGTGTGCGGAAGGAATAGTATTTTCGCAAAAATCGTATGTATGAATGAAGAACATAATCATGTAACTATTCACCAGGAACTGCTTAAAGAGCTTTCCCTTCCTGCTAATCCGTTTAAAATCAGTATTAAATATGATTCTCAGAAAAGATGGCTTGAGCTTGGTCCTGTTGTCGCTGTCTTAACCGAAATTGATGCTGGTGAAAAGCCGGTCTCCCTTGGAAGCATAGATTCTTTTTGCAGAGAGCTCGCTTCATGCAGCGCAGAAAAGGGAATCTTCTTTTATGTTTTTGCCCTGTCTGATTATCATCAAGAAAAGATGAATGGCTATACACTCTATCAGAATGAATGGCAGGAATGTTCTGTTCCTTATCCGAGTGCTGTCCATAATCGCATTCATTCCCGGACCCTGGAACAGTCACAGGATTTTTTAAGGATGACGGCAGATTTCATCCAGCATAAAGTTCCCTATTTTAATGACAGGTTTCTAAATAAATGGGAAGTTCATCAGATTTTACATGCAAATCCCCATCTCATCCCCTTCCTGCCGAAAACTGAACTGCTTTCAACAAAAACGGTTCTCGAAACGATGGTACACCTGTACCCTGTTGTATTCCTAAAGCCTATTAACGGCAGCCAGGGAAAGCGAATCTTTAGAATCTGTCATACAGATGAAGGATTTGAACTTGATTATTCTACTTTCTCAGGGCATCTGCTGCGGGATTATCTTACCTTTGACGATCTTTTTCAAAGTCTTCTTCCAAGAATTAAGAAAGAAGCTTTTATCGTTCAAGAAGGAATCGAGCTGCTGTCTTATGAGAAAAAGCCAATGGATTTCAGGATACTGTGCCATAAAAGAAATTACTCGGAATGGAAAATCTCTTCCGCTGTTGCCCGGGTTTCAGCGGAAAATCAATTTGTAGCCAATATCGCCCGCGGCGGCTCTCTGTACAAAATCAGAGAGGCTCTATCTGCTTCTTTTGAGTTGTCAGAAGCTGCTCATATCAGCAGGCTCTTAAATGAACTTTCACTTGAAATTGCCGAGGCATTGGGTAAATATGCAGGCGGTCTTTTTGGCGAATTCGGCATGGATCTGGCCGTCGATTCAGGAGGACATCCATGGATTATTGAAGTAAACACAAAGCCTTCCAAAAATGCAGAAGAGCGCAAATCACTGGCGGCAAGACCTTCAGCGCGCTCGATTATTGATTATTGTTTATTTTTGTGCAAATCTCATCAGGATGAAGCTCACTAAGCTTTTTCAAACCATGCAGGAGGTGTTTTATGAATCCTTTTTACAGCATTACGGTATCATTCACTGATGCAAAAAAATTGATACTTCCGGCTTCCGTCAGACATGAAACGAATGAGAATATCACCGAGGTTGTATTTGGAACAGCAGCATCTCCATGCTTTGTTGAATTTCAGGAGCTGAATGGTGCTATTAAGATATCAAAGGACTTAATGGATCAGCTCCGTCTTCCTCTAGGAAAAACACAATTGATTCTTCACCAGAACTCTGTATACCTTGGACCGCTGATAGGTATATTTACTGCTGGATTTACCGGCTCCATTTTGCGCCCGATTGGTAATCGTTCGTTATTTTTCGCAAAATACTTAACAGCTCAAAAAACGGCCGGTTTGTTTGCCTATGTTTTTGGGGCTCACCTCATTGACTGGGAAACCGGCATTGTAAATAGTTATACATTTGATGATGATGGCTGGAGGCAAATGAAAATCCCGCTTCCAAACGTTGTGTATGACCGGTTGCCAAATCGGGAAACCGAAGATCATCATGCGATAAAGATGGTCAAAAAACGGCTTAAAACGGAGTATGGGATACCATGGTTTAATCCGGGGTTCTTTGATAAATGGACGATTCACGAGCTCCTCCTTCCCCACGCTGAAGCAGCCGTGTATTTGCCGGAAACGACGCTTGATCCCTCATACGAGCAAATAGAAAAAATGCTCCGCCGTCATAAAAGCGTGTATTTAAAGCCGCGAAACGGAAGTCTTGGTCTAGGTGTTTTTCAATTAATTTATGAGCCCGATGAGCATATATACTATTGCAGGTACCGTTCACAAGAAGATAATATCCTGCGCAAATACAAATCGCTCGATCAATTTTTCAAGTTTTCATTTGGAAGCAGAAAGATGGAAGATTACCTCCTCCAAGAGCGGATAAAACTAATTCGGATCGAGCAGCAGCAAGTTGACTTCCGTGTCCACACAAATAAGGATTCAATGGGCCGATTTCACGTTACCGCCCTTGCCGCCAAAATTGCCGGCAAGGGCAGTGTTACTACACATGTAGATAATGGAGGCATTGTCAAAACACTTGAAGAGCTATTTGATCAGAAAGATGAACGCAATCAGGCTTTTCGTTCGCTCACTTCTGCAGCTCTTGTTCTAAGCGAGAAAATTGATCAATGTATTGAAGGCTTTATTGGTGAAATCGGCTTTGATTTTGGCATAGACGACTGCGGCAATGTTTGGCTGTTTGAGGCCAATTCAAAACCGGGCAGATCTATCTTTTCTCATCCTTCTCTCAAAGAAGAAGATATGCACTCAAGAAAGCTGTCACTTCAGTATGCCCTGTATTTATCTAAAAAAGCGATTGAAGAACCAGAGGCGCTTTACGAATGAGCCTGCTTACCTGCTGGCCAATCGTCGGCATCCTGACAGGCGAAGGCGGAAAGGGAAAAATCTTTCATGGAGATGGCACCTACTTTAAAAACATTCAGCGCAAGATGAAAGCTGCGGGGGGTTTTTGCTATGTATTTACTTTAAGCGGTGTAAAAGAAAAATATATTGAAGGATTTGCCTTCAGCAGAAAAAAGCAGCAATGGGCTAAACTCGCATGCCCGTATCCGAATGTGATCTACAATCGGATCGCTTCACGGGACGCAGAAAGCTCGGAATCCTTTCTGCTGTTTAAAAAAGAAATGATTTCCGCCAAAATCCCATTTTTTAATTCTTTCTTTTTTGATAAGTGGGATGTGCATCAAATCCTGTCTGAATCTTTGCTGTCCTATCTCCCCCTTACAGAAAAAGTTCATTCCGCAGAGAATATTCAGTCTTTTCTCTCAGCCTGTCCAGGTGCGTATTTGAAGCCATTACGGAGCAGTCAGGGTCAGGGAATTTACCGGATCCGCTCTGAGGAACATTTTTATGAGGTAACATCGATTGATGGTTCAAGTGAATTATGCGATAAATCGGTTTTTGCTAAAAAAAAATACCCTTTCTATGAGGGCTATCTTATACAAGAAGAAATAGCCTCAGATACCTTTCAAAACAAAAAATATGACCTTCGGGTGCTCGCACTGTTAGGCAAAGATGATTATCACATCTGCGGCATTGGCGTACGTTCCGCTGCAAATCGTCAGACACTGACGACACATGTTCCAAATGGCGGATCGATTTTACCATTTGAATCTGTTTCAAATAGAGTCAGCATGGAGCTGCTTCAAATGATTGTAAGTACTGCCGGCAGGGAATTAGCCTCCCATTATGGCTCAATTGGAGAATTTTCAATGGATATCGGAGTAACGGAATCAGGCCCGGTCATTTACGAAGTAAACAGCAAACCTATGCCCTTTGATGAGCCTCATATTCAAACACACCGCATTAACAAGCTTGCAGCTTTATTTCATCAGCTGTCTGCAGGAAAATCTTCACTTCGCTCTTCACTTCCTTTAATATAAAAGCATAAGGAGCGATGAATGAGATGATTACACACTTTCAATGGCAGCCTTTGTTTAAACAAACAAAACTGCCTGGCTGGCGTGTCTCTTTTTACTTTAAAGGGATTCATTACGATGCCATTTACCATAAAAATGGAGAAATCGAGTGGGGAACGTCCAAACCTGCATTAGAGGACACAGAACAAATTCGTTCCCGCATTCACGAGCTAATGCTGTTTCACGTTTATGACGGTTAATTTCCGCCTTTCCTTCGCAAAATAAAAGCATACAGCGAAGGAGGGTTCACTTTGAAAAACAAAGCAAATAAGCAAAAAGATACGGATTATGAGGGCAGAGATAAAGCCTATCTGGATATTGACCGAATGATCAACGAAGGATTATCAGGCGGCTCTGTGCATATGCGGGATAAATACACGAATATTGAAGAAGCGCGCGACCTCGAACAAGAAGAACCTCCCGCTCAAAAAGAGAGCTAGGCTATCGCCAGGCTCTCTTTTTTTTATATAATAGAAAGGCAGGGAAAGGAGATATCATAATGATTGATAAATTAGCATCCCATTACAAAGAAGCCTTCTCTCTTGCCTATTCGCATGAAAAAAAGGGCTACAAATGGTACAAAACAGAAGATGGCCAGGTATTCGGCATCTTAAAAGAAGCCTTATCTGAACAGGAAGAAAGCCTGCTTTCGACTTTATATACATCTTATGATTCGGGTTTTGGAGAACACAGTGAGCGTTCTGAAAAATGGCTGCACTATCTGTACGGCGAAAACAGCCCTCCTTTCGTTCCATCCGCAAACGGCATCAGGTGCTATTACTTCTTCAGCAAGCTGCCGGTCTCTGACAGGCAGAGCTTTGAAGAAGCGATGCAGGGATCGATTCCAGCTTCAACTATTCTCTGGATCAGCCGCCATAAAGGCATTATCTTTGAAGAAAGCCCTGAACCGGTCATTGATAAGGAAAGCTTCGATCAATGGATTGACACATTTACCAGTGATTTTTTCATCGAGCTGCACGTCTATATTGGCCAGCTTCATAAAATGTCAGTTGAATTAAAAACAAGAATTTTATCTGAGCAGGCAAGCTTTGAAGTGATTTACAATTCATTCAGGATGAAAAAATGCGTAACATTTTCAGAGGCTCTGCCCGTGCTTTTCCTTAACGGAAGCGTCAGCGGACAGCTCATATCTGAATTACTGAGAGAATCTTTAGAGGACAGCGAGCTAGTGCAAACATTGAAGGTTTACTTTGAATGCAACCTGAACGTGTCCCTTACAGCAAAAAAATTGTACATGCACAGAAACAGCGTTCAATACCGGATTGACAAGTTCATTGAAAAAACAGGGCTCGATATCAGGCATTTTCACGAAGCAGCTGCTTTTTCTTTGATGATGAAGTACTTGGAGCAACTTGCAGAGTAACTCAGCTGTTCACCCTGCACGAAAACCCTTACATTTTTTTGTGCAACCTGTCCATAGGCTTATCTTCAGAAATGAATTACACTGAATCTATAAATAAAACGTTTTCATTTTCCGAGGAGGATTCAAATGGCTGAGCTTAAATTAAACAATATTTATAAAATGTATGATAACAAGGTAACGGCAGTTGAAGATTTTAATCTTCATATTCAAGATAAAGAATTTATCGTTTTCGTCGGCCCATCAGGCTGCGGTAAATCAACGACTCTTCGTATGATTGCAGGCCTTGAAGAAATTTCTAAAGGCGACTTCTCAATTGACGGCAAACGCATGAATGACGTTGCGCCGAAGGACCGCGACATCGCGATGGTTTTCCAGAACTACGCACTTTATCCGCATATGTCTGTTTATGACAACATGGCATTTGGACTTAAGCTCCGCAAATTCCCTAAAGAAGAAATTGATCGCCGTGTGAAAGATGCTTCCCGCATTTTGGGTCTTGATCAATATTTAGACCGCAAGCCTAAAGCATTGTCAGGCGGTCAGCGTCAGCGTGTTGCACTTGGACGTGCCATCGTTCGTGACGCAAAAGTATTCTTAATGGATGAGCCTTTATCAAACTTGGATGCTAAATTGCGTGTGCAAATGCGTGCTGAAATTTCTAAGCTTCATCACCGCCTGCAAACAACAACAATTTACGTAACACATGACCAAACAGAAGCAATGACAATGGCAACACGCCTTGTTGTTATGAAAGACGGCATCATCCAGCAGGTCGGCGCTCCTAAAGAAGTATATGAAAAGCCTGAAAACCTTTTTGTTGGCGGATTTATCGGTTCACCATCTATGAACTTCTTTACTGGTCAATTAACAGACGGCAGGTTCTCAATCGGAACTCAATCCATCGTTGTTCCTGAAGGCAAAATGAAATATCTTCGCGAGCAAGGCTACGTTGGCAAAGAATTGATCATGGGCGTGCGTCCTGAAGATATCCATGATGAGCCAGTGTTCATCGAATCTTCTCACGGATCAAAAGTAGATGCTAAAATCGAAGTATCTGAGCTTATGGGTGCTGAAACAATGCTCTACTCTAAAATCGACGGCCAGGACTTCATTGCACGTGTAGATTCACGCACAGACGTAAGACCAGACCAAATCATCCAGCTTGCTCTTGATATGAACAAAGCTCACTTCTTTGATAAAGAAACAGAGGTTCGTATTCGTCCGGCAAGTGAACAATAATAACCAGCAAATCGGCCTGAGACTCTCTCAGGCTGATTTTTTTCATTTCCTCGCCCTCCCCACACATTCTTACTCCTTAATGTGTTTTGCCTCTTCATGAAGACAATTGCTGCAAGAAAACAAATGGATGCACTGATGGGATTCAAGAGAATCCATGACCCCATCGAATAGCTTCACTGTGTCAATTTCCATATATGCGCTGTATTCATCTAAATAATCGGTTATTTTCCCATGATCCGTCATGCTGATTTTGCAATTTGGACAGGCTGCTGCTTCCATTTCACTGTTAAACCCATTACAAAGCGGGCACATGTTCATTTTTATCACCTGCTGCTTCATATACTTGCTTCCTCTTATATATTCCCTAACTCTCTTTCACTTTATGTAACACCTATATTTCCATAATAATTACCATATTCGCATGTGCATATATTTTCACGGTAAATACATAATACGTAATAACAACAGTTGAACAACCCGCTGCACTCACATGATGGGTTAGCCGAGCAGGCCATGAATCAATATGACTCATGCACTGGTGCAACTCCAGCTTACCCAAAAACTATATTATTTCAAGGAGTGTATTTACATGGCACAATCACGCAGCAATTCTTCAAATCAACTAGTTGTACCTGGTGCACAACAAGCAATCGATCAAATGAAGTACGAAATCGCTTCTGAGTTCGGAGTGAACTTAGGACCAGAAACAACTGCTCGTGCTAACGGATCTGTTGGCGGAGAAATCACAAAGCGTTTAGTTTCATATGCTCAATCAAACATGGGCGGAAAATTCTAATAAGACAACCAAATAACATGGCTTAAAGGACCCTGGCATTCCGCCGGGGTCTTTTCCAGTTTCTACATTTCTTATCAGCCCTTAGTATCAAACAAGTTCTCTTCTCCATATACATGAAGAAAACATCCTGAAGGAGAATGCTTCATGTTTGAAACGATTGATTGGAGAGCTGTCACATTCATTTGCGCAAGCCTCGCACATGAAATGATTGTTCATTTTAACATGCCCAGAGTGTATTACTTTGAACAGGAAAAAAAGCAGCTGCTGAAAGATGTTAAGTCTGTAAAGCTTTGAATTTTATATAGAAAATTCCCCATAAAAAAAGAGCAGGCTGCATATATGCTCGCGCCTACTCTTCAAGTTTTCTAAGGAAACGTTTTGTCCGTTCTTCTTTTGGATGATCAAATACTTCAGCTGGTGCACCGCGTTCTACGATGACTCCATTATCCATGAAGATCACTTCATCTGCCACATCTTTTGCAAATCGCATTTCATGTGTGACGACCACCATGGTCATTCCTTCTGCGGCTAAATCTTTCATCACATTCAGTACGTCGCCGATAAGTTCAGGATCAAGGGCTGAAGTAGGCTCGTCAAACAGCATGACCTTAGGCTCCATTGCAAGTGCTCTTGCTATGCCTACGCGCTGTTGCTGCCCGCCTGAGAGCTGAAAAGGATAGAAATCCATTTTATCCCCAAGGCCTACTTTTTCAAGCAGGGCACTTGCTTTTTTCACCGCTGTTTCTTTGTTTTCTCTCTTCACTATTACTGGCCCTTCAATTACATTTTCAAGAGCTGTTTTGTGCGGGAAAAGATTATAGCTTTGAAAAACCATGCCGGTATTGCTTCTAAACTCTGTTATTGTTTTTTTAGCCACATTCCCTGAGAAATCAAGTGTTTGCTGATCAAGCTGAATGATTCCCATTGTCGGTACTTCCAGTACGTTCAGGCATCTTAGGAATGTTGTTTTTCCAGACCCGGATGGTCCGATCACAACAACTACTTTCCCCTTTTCAATCTCCAAATCAATGCCTTTTAGAACGTCTAATTCACCAAAGCTTTTATGCAATCCTTTTATTGAAATCATATGAATGCTCCTTTACTACCTTGCAACATAACGATCCAGTTTTGCTTCCATGCGCTGCTGGATGACCGATAAGATAAAACAGATGATCCAATATAATAGACCAGCCAGAGAATACATCAACAGAAATTCATAGTTGGTTGAAGCAATTTCCTGTGCTTTTCTGAACATCTCTGTTACAAGAATCAATGATGCAAGGGATGTATCCTTAACTAAACTGATAAACGTGTTGGACAGCGGTGGTATAGATACACGCGTAGCCTGCGGCAAGATAATTCTTTTTAGCGTCTGTGAGTAGCTCATTCCGATTGAATATCCCGCTTCCCATTGTCCTTTAGGTGTAGATAGTATAGCGGCTCTGATTATTTCTGATGCATATGCTCCGACATTCAGCGAGAAGCCAATAACTGCAGAAATAAACGGACTGATTGTAATCCCGACACTTGGAAGGCCGTAGAAAATAATAAATAATTGAACAAGTAAAGGTGTTCCTCTAATAATTGATACATAGATTCTCGCTATTATTTGAAATGGCTTTATTGTTGATATTCGTGCCAAAGCAGTAAGAACAGCTAAAATAAGTCCAATGACAAACGTAATCAGTGTTAATGGAAGAGTATAATACAAAGCTCCCTTCACCAAAGGGAGAAGGGAACTTTGTGCAATATTGGCCAAACGTTCTAACCGTTCAGGGTCTGCAAAAATATTATTCAGATACATCTTCGCCAAACCATTTCTCGGAGATTTTCTTGTATGTGCCGTCTTCTTTCATTTCTGCTAATGCTTTATTCACTTCTTCCACTAACTTGCCGCTGTCTTTGCGGAACATTAATCCGCTTTGTGCAGCATCTTCACTTTCATCAACAATTTGAATGGGTGCGTTGCCGCGCTGATTCTGGAAATCAAGGACAGATAGCTTGTCATTGATCGTTGCATCTGCACGTTTAGAATTAATGAGATCGATTGCTTGAGTGAATCCTTCTACACCAACAAGCTCAGCACCGTTTTCTTTGGCAATTTCCCCGTAGTTGCTTGTTAAAGATTGTGCTGCTTTTTTCCCTTTTAAATCTTTAAATGATTGAATGTCTTTGTTGTCTTTATGTGTAACAAGTACAGCGGCAGATGAAATATATGGTTCAGAGAAATCATATTTTTCCGTGCGTTCAGGCTTGATGCCGACCTGGTTGGCAATCATATCAAAACGTTTAGCATCAAGACCGGCGAACATCGCATCCCACTGTGTTTCTTTAAACTCAGCCTTCACGCCAAGACGTTTTGCAACTTCTTGTGCGATTTCTACATCAAAGCCGGTTAATTTATCTTTGTCATCATGGAATGTGAAAGGCGGATATGTACCTTCTGTTCCAATGACAAGAACACCCTCTTCTTTTACTTTGTCAAACAGTTCAGCGTCAGTGCCTGCCTGATCTCCTTCTTTCTTTTTATCGCCGCCTGTTCCGCAAGCAGACAAAATCAGCACAAACACTGATAAAAGTGCAAATAGACTAAAAAATCTTTTCATGTTTAAACCCCCACTAATCTTATCGGATTTTAATAAAGTACGTTAGAATATTACCTCCAAGACAGCCTTCTGTCAATTGATTTGTTTTATTTTTTTAGTGTAACCAGTTTAGAACATAGTATGTTTTTCTCTTCTCCTTTAAATGAAGTAAAATGAAAGAAAACCGACAGGAGAGTTTGTTATGAAAATCGCATTATTTGGCGGAACAGGAAGAGTTGGCAGAGCATTTTTAGAACATGCCCTAAATGAAGGGCACAATGTCAGAATGCTTGTCAGAGATCCTTCAAAATTAGAGAACATAGATAAAAATGCTGAAATGATTGAAGGAAATGCCCGTAATCTTCAAAGCATCGAGAAAACAGTTTCAGACTGTGATGCAGTTGTCAGCTGCCTTGGCACAGATGGAGATGATACTCTTACAGTTGCGATGCCGCTGATTGTTCAGGCAATGAGAAATGCAAACATTAACAGAGTGGTCACGATTGGAACAGCCGGTATTTTACAGGCAAGGTCCAATCCTGACCTGTACAGATTTCAGTCAAATGAGTCGAAACGGACTTTGACGAGAGCAGCGAACGAACATTTAAATGCCTATCTGACATTAAAAGAGTCCAATCTTCATCAGTGGACAATTGTCTGTCCCACTTACCTGCCAGACGGAGAATTAACAAAGAAGTTCAGATTTGAGGAAAATTATCTGCCGGAAGACGGAAAGCAAATATCTGCTGAGGATACAGGGTATTTCACTTATAAGGTTCTGATGGAAAAGTCCTTTATCCATAAACGGGTTGGACTGGCTTACTAAGGCATTCCTATCTTCTAAAAAAACAAAAAACCACGAGCCTGACTAAATCAGGCACGTGGTTTTCTTATCCTGCAAGGGTATTCTGTTTTCCCTGCTGCAGTTCATACATTTGATAGTACTTTCCTTTTTGTTTCATTAATTCATCGTGATTGCCCCGCTCCGCTATTTCACCCCGGTCAAGGACAAGAATTTGATCTGCATTTTTAATAGTAGAAAGCCGATGGGCAATGATAAATGTTGTTCTGCCTTTTTTCAGAACTTCAAGTGCATCTTGAATGACAGCTTCTGTTTCTGTATCAATGCTTGCCGTAGCTTCATCTAATATGAGAATGGCCGGATCATAAGCGAGTGCTCTTGCAAATGAGATCAGCTGGCGCTGTCCCGATGAGAGCGTGCTCCCTTTTTCAATAACAGGCTCATCAAATCCAAGCGGCAGATGCTTCAGCAATTGATCTGCGCCAACATCTTTTAATGCTTTTTCCACTTGTTCTCTGGTGATATCCGGATTATCAAGGCTTACATTCGAAGCAATCGTTCCTGTGAACAAAAACGGATCCTGAAGTACAATCCCCATGTGCTCTCTGACTGCCTGGCGCGGCATGGATAAAATATCTTTGCCGTCAATTGTGATTTTGCCTTCTTTTATGTCGTAAAAACGGAACAGCAAATTCATGATCGAACTTTTTCCTGAGCCTGTGTGCCCGACTAATGCTACGGTTTCACCCTGCTTCGCTTCAAAATCAATATTTTTTAAAACATACTCGCCTTCTTTATAGCCGAACCACACATTTTCAAATGCCACATTTCCATTATAGCGAGGTTCTTTTTTCTCGCTGACATCCGTTCCTTTTTCATCAAGCAGGCTAAACACTCTCTCAGACGCAACACGCGCTGTTTCAAGCTGGGCGAATTGATTCACAATCCCGGTGATTGGCTGAAAAAGCCTGTTTAAATAATCAACGAACGCATACAGAACTCCTATTGAAACCATCGAACCAACGCCTAAAGAGGCTCCTCCAAAATACCAGATAAGCGCTACGAAAGCACAGTTCCGCATAAAACCTACCATATTATGCGACAGCAGGGAGTTCAGGCTCAGCAGTTTATTCTGATAGTGAAAATGCGATGCGTTTAATTCTTCAAATTCCGCTTTCGTTTCTTCCTGTCTGCGGAACGCCTGAATAATCGTCATACCCTGAATGGATTCATTGATTGTTCCGTTAATATCGCTGACAAGGGAACGAATCTTATGATTGTAAGTTGAAGCGTATTTTCGGTATACGATGCTCCAGACGACAAGGATCGGCAGGATGACCGTACAGATTAATGCAAGTTTGGCATCAAGCAGGAATAAGGCAATGAAAATACCTGTTATATAGATGGCACTTGTAAAGAATGTAGAAAGCACAGCTACAAACAGTTCTCGGATTGCTTCCGTATCATTTGTAATTCTTGCAACAACTTTTCCTGCCGGAAGGTTATCAAAATAAACAACCGGCAAGCGCTGTATATGCTCAAATACATCCTGGCGCATCTTTTGAATAATGCGGTTTGATGTAATTTGCAGAAAGTACCGCTGTCCATAGTGAAAGAATGAAGCAAAGACAAGCAAACCAAAATAAATGGCAATCAAAGTGATGAGCCCTTTAATTTCAGGCTGATAAAATGTAAACAGCTGTTTTGAAGTCAGCTTGCTGCCTGTATAAGAAGCAGAATCTGTCCCGCGTTCAATAATGACCAAATTGCCGGCCGCTCTTCTGTCTCCGTCAAACTGAATTTCACCAGGTATGAAATAATAATCCCGCTGCACTTGCAGAATGTGAACTTCTTTTCCTTTTACTTCACCTGGTTCAAAGTAATCCTCGCGTTTATACCAGGATCCTTTGTAGGCTACAGCATTTTCTCCTTTTTCTGTTTCATGCCACTTCTTCTCAATGCCCAATATGTGGTCATCGATCATTTTTTTTGCGATAAATGGTCCTGTAAGCTCAGCCCCGACTGCAACAGCAAGCATGATTAAAGCAAGTATTAATGTTCTTTTATAAAGGGCAGCATAGCGGATCAGTCTTTTTCCTGTGCTCATGCTCCCACCCCGCCTTCGTTTTCAGCTTCAATTTGCTGGCGTTCATATTGCTCTTTGTACCAGCCGTTGTTCGCAAGCAGCGTTTGATGCCTGCCTTCTTCAATGATTTTCCCTTCATCAAGCACTAGTATCCAGTCTGCGTGTTCGACAGCAGATAGACGGTGTGTCGTAATAAATGTTGTCTTCCCGGCACGCTCACTTCTAATATTTGAAATGATGGCTGTTTCCGTTTTTGCATCAACAGCTGACAGGGAATCATCTAAAATCAGAATTTCCGGATTGACCAGAAGTGCACGTGCAATGGAGATCCGCTGTTTTTGACCTCCAGATAATGCAACTCCCTTTTCCCCTACTAATGTATTCAATCCATCAGGCAGCATTTCAAGATCTTTTCTGAAAAAAGCAAGATCGATTGCTTTATTCAGCTCTGCGTCTGATCCTTCTTTCTTTCCAAATAAAATATTCTCTCTCACTGTTCTTGAAAACAGCACGTGATCCTGAGGAACATATCCAATAAAGCGCTGCAAGGTTTCAAGCGGGATTTTCTCAATCGGAACCCCGGACATTGTGATTTCGCCGTTGCCAGAGGGATATTGTCTGAGCAGCTGTTTAACGATTGTTGTTTTACCGCTGCCGGTTTTGCCGACAATGCCAATTGTGTCCCCTCTATTTACTGTAAAGCTGACATGCTTTAAGTTCTCGACTTCAGAAGAAGGATACTGAAACGATACATCTTTAAATTCAATCTTTTTAGGTGAAACAATATCCTCCGGCTGATCATGATTTTTCACATCTGCTTCATAAGATAGTGTTTCGTTGATCCGGTCAAGTGATGCATTACCGCGCTGCATGATATTGATCAGTTCACCAATTGCAAACATCGGCCAGATCATCATTCCAAGGTAAACGTTAAAGGACACCAGCTCACCAAGGGTAATTTCGTTATGAAATACTAAGTAGGCGCCATAACCAAGTCCAATCAAATAACTGATCCCGACAAGCAATTTCATGGTTGGTTCAAATAATGCGTCAATTTTTGCTACACTGACATTTTTCTTAAAAACATCATCCGTTAACGTGTTAAACCGGTTTACATCCGCTTTTTCCTGAACGTAAGCACGAATCACACGCACGCCTGCCACTGACTCAAGCACCTGGTCATTCATATCGCCGAATGAGTCCTGAGCTGCCATGAACCTGGCATGAATTTTTTTGCCGTAGATCCCCATCGCAACCGCCATAATCGGCAGAGGCAGTATCGCGGCAAATGTAAGCTTCCAGCTGATAAGTATTCCCATTGTCAACAGAATTGTCAGCATGAACATGCTTGAGTCAACCAATGTCAAGATCCCAAATCCGGCAGTCGTCGAGATGGCCTTCAAATCATTCGTGGCCCTGGCCATAAGATCTCCCGTTCTGTTTTTCTCATAAAAGCGCGGTGTCATCACTAAGAATTGCCCCATCAGTTTTGACCTTAGAATTCTTTCAGCGAGATGAGCCCCGCCAAATAAATTGTACATCCAAAAATAAGATAAAATATAAACTAGAACACCCAACCCAAGAAACAAGACAATATATTGAATGAGCAGCTCACTCGAAAATTGCCCAACCTGAATATCATCTATCGCATTCCCAAGCAGTTTAGGGGGAATAATTTCAAGAACATTTACAACTAAAAGCAATACGATTGCAGCCGTGTACCGCTTCCAATACTTTTTAAAAAACCAGCCTAACTTCACTAACACCGAGAACATCTGATCATCTCCTTTGTCTTTCTAACCTTATCCTGCTAACCGCTGTCTGGATCTCCTTTTTTCATCAATTTCTCTTTTATCATCATCATTACAAACATACTTGCTTCCTCCTCTAAGATTTAAATTATATAAAAAAGGCAAACCTCCGCATGCCGGGGGTCTGCCTTTTTACAATCAAACGTAAAAAGGCACAGAAGTATACAATGTAGCATACCCCTGTGCCTTTTCCTTTTTATATTCAGAGACTGATCTCTCTAAACGATATAAAGGTATGGCGGGGCTGCACAAGAAAGTACGCTTCGATCATACGCAATCACAATTAATTTTTTCATGTCAAACCCCTCCTTTACCAAATTTTTATTTTAATCCTTAGATAGATTACCATCTTTTTCATTATTTTGTCAATTGGGATTTTTCCTTATTTTCTGGTTAACCTGCAATTATTATTCTTCGATGAACACGGCCGTTCCATAGATGCATTCTGCGTAAAAGATGGAGTTCTTCCTTTCGCCTGTATCTTTACATCCAGATTCGAGAAATTGACCCCCACAAAAAAAGAGGTTTATAGGCACATATCACTATTTTCACCTTCAAGATGTTTCAAAAAACAAAAAACAAGGTAAAGAACTGTAACAAACAACAGAAGATAAGGAAAATTGAAGGAGGAAAACAATGAGCCAGTTAGTTTCCACTAGTCTATGTACCCAGGATCAATTCAGAATGGATCAAATTATCAGTCTAAATCAGCTCGCAAAAAACTATTCAGGAAAGGTGTACTTCTTAGCTGGAAAACGAAGCATCGTAGATGTCTCAAAGTTTCCTTCTTTGATTACTTTCTTTCTGATGACATCTGGATCCAATCAGATTAAAGTGCTCATCGATGGGGATAACCCGAGTGAGATCTTAGCTGAAATGGACACCATTTGTTCAACTGAATCAAGATTTACAACGAATTTCTTAAACACAGCTGAAAAAGTAAAGGTATAAAATCAGTGATCCCTTACAAATGATAAAGGGAGTATGGCTTACTTACATTACAACAGAGAAAAGGAGATTATAACTTATGATCAGAACTATTTTAATCGTTATTGGAGCAATCGTTGTTATTGGCTGGCTGCTTAATGTAGTTATGTAATTTAAAGATAAACAAGGGAGAGGAACCTTATGTCTGAACATAAACAAGTGAATGTTGAGAGAAAAGAAGAGCATAAAACGAATAACAGTCTTCTTGGAGCTACTTTTATTAAATATGCAGCATATTTGGTTATATTCTTCGGTATTATCTGGTTTTTAATTACTTATATTTTACCAATGTTTCAATAAGCATTTGAACTAATATTTTTTCCGCACCCTGCGTTGCAGGGTGTGTTTTTGTTTTAAAATAAAGCTGTTCCGTGTTCCGTGACTATAGCGTAAAGAAACAAATCGCACCCCGAACCCAAAGTTCGTGCGGCAAAACCGATTTTGCAGCACGAATTCGCAGCTTCCGAATCTCCCAAATTTGACGCTTATCCCGATAATAGATACTTCCATTTAAGAACCTTTCCTGCAATACAAATGATTGGACTGAAAAAGCTGAACGAGAATGATCTCGTTCAGCTTTTTGTTAATTACCTGATGCATCCCCGGCATCAGATCCACCATCCGCTGGAGGTTCTGCAGGCTGCTCTGGATCTGCAGGCGGCTCTGTCGGTTCTGCCGGCGGTTCTGGTTCTGCTGGGGGCTCTGCTGGTTCTTCAGGTTCGGCTGGTTTTTGCTCTTCTTCTTTTTTCCGTTCTTCTTCTTTCTTTCGTTCTTCTTCTTTTTTGCGTTCTTCTTCTTTTCTGCGTTCTTCTTCTTTTTTAGCTTCTTCCTCTTCTTTTCTTGCCTGGTCTTCTTCTTTTTTAGCTTGCTCTTCTTTGCGTTTTTGCTCTTCAGCCTTTTGCTTTTCAGCATCAGCTTTCGCTTTTTCTTCCTGCTTTAGACGTTCCTGTTCTTCCATTCTTGCCTGTTCTTCTCGTTTAGCCAATTCATCAGCTTCTTGCTTTCTTTTTTCTTCTTGTTTCTTTTTACTCTCTTCATTAGAAGTGTCTGTTTTCTTTTTCTTTGGCTTGCTTTCCGTTTTCTTGAGAGGAGGAAGATTAAAATCCTCCGGTTTCTCATTTTTCAGGGCTGCATCCATAATTACTTTAAATAACGGTGCAGCTGTCGCACTGCTTGACGTATTCAGATAATGGTTTTGATCTGTTTGATCATAGCCAAGCCACATTGCTCCAACTACGTTTGGAGTATATCCGACAAACCATTGATCTTTTACTCCATCAATTCCATCAATACCAAGCTGGGTGGAGCCGGTTTTCCCAGCCAGCTCATGATTTTCAAGCTGTGCTTTTTTCCCTGTTCCTTCTTTCACTACGCCAAGCATCATATGGGTCATTTTTTGCGCGATTTCCTTTGTTGTAACGTTTGTTTCTTTCTTTTTCCATTCTGCTATCGTATTTCCCTGAACATCTACAATTTTCGTAATTGCATGGGCCTCTACGCGGGTTCCTTCATTTGGAAAAGCCGTATAAGCTTCTGCCATATTCAGCGGAGCCACACCTCTATCAAGGCCCCCAAGACCTAAACTCAAGTTACGGTCATTCTCAGTAATTGGCAGGCCAAAGCGTTTAGAAGCGTCAACGCCGGCTTGTACGCCAATTTCATTCAGCGCCCATACAGTCGGCACGTTGTATGACTTAATTAAGGCTTCATACAGGGTAACCTCGCCACGATAGCTCCCATCAAAGTTTTTAGGTGAATATCCGTTAATATCGATTGGTTCATCTTTCAGCTTCGTATCAACGTCCATCCCGTTTTCTAATGCAGGTGTATAAACAGCTATTGGTTTCATCGTCGAACCAGGCTGTCTTTTCAGCTGAGTTGCTCTGTTAAACTGTCTGAATGAATGCTCTCCTCTTCCTCCAACAAGCGCCTGTACTCCTCCTGTTTTAGGATTGACGAGAACTGCTCCGCTTTGAACGAGCTGATCGCTCTGACTTTCAGGGAAATTAGCATCGTCCTTATATACCTCTTCTATAGAGGACTGCATATCCTGACGCAGCTCGGTATGAATCTCAAAGCCTCCCGCTAATATTTCATTTTGCGTCAGACCGTATTTTTTAATGGCTTCTTCAATGACATGATCTACATAGAAAGGATAGCGTCCTTTATATTCATCTAGTTCCTTTCGTTCAAGCACAACTTTTTCATTTTTTGCTTCTTTCATTTGTGCTTCCGTTATGAACTTCTCTTTTTTCATTAAACTTAAAACAACATCCCTGCGGTCTAATGATTTTTCAAGGTTTTTCACAGGAGAATAATTTGTCGGCGCTTTAATAAGTCCTACTAAAATGGCAGATTCATTAACTGTTAGATCAGCTGCTTCTTTTCCAAAATAAACTTTAGCTGCTCTTTTCAGCCCCCATGCTCCCTCTCCAAAATAAATCTTATTCACATAGAGTTCTAAAATTTCTTCTTTTGAATATTCTTCATCTATTTTTTTCGCAATGAAGTACTCATCAAACTTCCGTTTAAATGTTTGATCATGAGTAAGCAGCGTGTTTTTAGCAAGCTGCTGAGTCAGGGTGCTTCCTCCCTCAACTACGCCTCCTGCTGCTGCTACATTCTTAAACATTGCGCGGATAATTCCTAAATAATCTATTCCGCTGTGTTTGTAGAAATTTTGATCTTCTGTCGCTTGAAGAGCTTCGTAGAAATGATCCGGTACATCCTCATAATCTACCCACTCATTTTTCGAGGTTGAAATTTTGCTCGCAATCTCGCCATTTTGATCATAAATAATAGTCGGCGCATTTGCTCTTTCTTCTAATTTGCTGACATCCTGTGATGCAATGACTACATTATGTACCATAAACATAAGGATGATGGCCAGCAGAACGAAAATCAAAAGCTTCGTAAATACACCCTTAATTGAGAATAGTGACTTTATCATTAGTAACCCCCTGAAATTAGAAAATTAGTGCTTCTACTTATTACCCTAATTATCAAAGGTGTACGCCTATTTTGGAAAATATGTGGCTGTCAAATTCAAAAATCTTTATGTAATCGGTTTCTTTAAGGGAATTGATTATTTTTTCTGAAAAAGGGTATCTATTTATAAACACATTATCCCTAGAGAGGATTTGATTAAGATGAATACGTTTAAACATATAGTTGTTGCCTATGATGGACATGATGAAAGTCAGGCAGCTTTAAAAACGGGAATTGATTTGAGCAAACAATTAGAATCAAAGCTGACAGTCGTGCACGTTTTCCAGGAAGAACACGCGATGCACACCAAAGGAGTTCAGCCTGTTATTCCTAGTGCACCAGCTAATGGATATTTGACAGACAATCTTCAAAACTATCCGGTTGCGCCTCCTCCTTCTCAGGAGCTTGATCAAACTCATACTCAGCATGATTATTTTGATAACGCAGATGAAATTGTTTCAAGAATCAGAATGAAAATGGATGAGAATCAGGCGATTGGAGAGATTGAAATCTTATCAGGCTCTCCCTCGGATGCGATCTTGAAATATGCAGAAGAAAAAAATGCCGATTTAATCGTAATGGGCAGCAGAGATTCAGGCGGCCTTAAAAAATTGCTGTTTGGCGGAGTAAGCGATAAAGTGTCCCATAACTCAGCCATTTCAGTACTTATTGCAAAATAACCTTTTAGACGAATGCTCTTGCATTCGTTTTTTTTGTTCTCATTAATCTTTTTCAGGTTTATCCGATAATAAAATAAGAGTCGATATAAACCTAAAGGAGCCTTATAATGGGATTGTTCAAACGCAAAAAAGAGGTAAATAATAGTATTTTTTTAAATAATATCAGTAAAGGGAATACAAAGCTTGATGTATCATACAGTGCTGATTTAGCAAAACAGATTGAGATGATTTCTCTTACGGAGAAGGATTTAGGTATTTTATTTGTATTAAAACCACTAATAGACCAAAACATTTCGGAAATAGTTGAAGACTTTTACCGGGTCATTTCATTAGAAAAAAGTTTGATTCAAATCATTAATCGCTACAGCTCAATTGATAAATTGAAGGAAACGCTGAAAATCCATATTAGTTCAATGTTCAGCGGTATTCTGGACAAGAACAGAGTTGAAAGCATTCAGCGTATTGCCCATATTCACGTCAAAATCGGTCTTGAAGCAAAATGGTACATGTCTGCCCTGCAGACTTTATCAAAATCACTGATAGATTGTGCCGGTTTGAAAGCTGAAAACAGTGAAGATTTAATGCTGATTGTTCAAGCCATCAGCAAAATGATCAGTTTTGAACAGCAGCTTGTTCTTGAAGCATATGACAAAGAATATGGGGAAATCCGTATGAAAGCAGAGAGAGAAAAGGAGGCAATCCGAATCGAACTCAGCGAAACAGCCCAAATGCTTTCCGGCATCACCGAAAACACAAATGCTTCTGTTCAGGAAATCAATGCTCAATCTAAAGAAATCTCCTTATTTGCAAGTGGAAGCTTTGAAGTGGCTTCTTCAGCAGAAACAGAAGCATCTTACGGCAAAAAAGACCTTGAAAAACAGCATGAACTGATGACATTCATCGAGACAAGCACTGAAAATATCTCGATTAAAATGAAAGCCTTAGAGAATACATCTGAAAAGATAAATCAAGTCGTAGCAATTGTTACATCAATAGCAGATCAAACAAATCTTCTTGCATTAAATGCAGCTATAGAATCTGCGCGTGCAGGAGAATACGGTAAAGGGTTTGCAGTCGTAGCAAGTGAAGTGCGAAAGCTTGCAGAGGAAACAAAAAATTCCGTCCAGGGTGTATCAAGTTTAATTTCAGAGATTCACTCTCAAATAGACAGCATTGCCGGCTCTGTAAATGAGGTGGCACGCCTTACTTCAAAAGGTGCAGAGCAAGCAAACAATATGAACGAATTTTTTGATTCTGTCGTTCATCTTATGAATAACAATAAAAATCAAAGTGAAAAAACCAAGAAGGAATTAACCAACTTTACCGCCGTTATCGATGAATTGACAACTTCCATCTCTCAAATCAATGATACTGCCGAAAGCCTCAGACTGCTTTCAAGGAATATATAAACAAAGCCGCTATTTCCATTTCAGTATTGATTGCAAAATAACCTTATATACGAATGCATTCCTGCATTCTTTTTTTTTTGCTCTTTTGTAAACATTGTTGCTTTTAGACTAGATGTTTAAAACCATTAGTGGATTGTAGTGGAAGGAACTTGACTCCTGCGGGAAAATAGAGCGAAATGGAAGACCCCGCAGGCTCGCCGAGGAGGCTTCCACGCTCCCCGCGGAAAGCAAGTTCCTTCAACGGAAAGGAACGGACAACATTTATAATCAAAAACAACAATCTATGCGAAAACAGTCTTTTTTTTGATTTCATTCATCTTTTTCATGTTTATGCACGAACAATTAACCTTTTCAGAAAATACCAATAAATGAGCTGTATGCCTCCCTTCTATTATGGATATAAATAAATTATCTATATTCAGGAGGTACAGCATATGAGTAATTTAAATACTGTTTTATATGATATTCATGAATACTTTATCCTTAATCCAAACCTTCTTCGTGCTTATATTGAAGATGCGCAGCCGTCCGAAAATGTAAGCGGCAATTTTTCTATAACTAATAAAGCGTTAAAGCTTCATTTTAGAGATGTGCATGAAGAAGAGTATCACAGCACGCTTATTCCTGTGTTAAATGGGAATGGCCACAACATCCAATTCCACTATGGCGAGGATCATACATTGTATATATACAAAAAAGAAGAGCAGGCCAGTTAATGCCTGCTCTTCTTTTTATTTGACTGTTATACCTCTTTAGTTAGGAGGTATATGGAAAAGGGACAGTATTTCTTTCAGGCTGACAAGTATTTGTCCCGTTCCGATATCTGCATGAACAGAGGACTAAATGCTTACTTATTTCTCCAGTTGACATAAGTTAATAGATTGATATAATACTTTTATGCACAAAAGCATAAAAGCGTTCAAGTATAAAAGGAAGGAATTACAAGTTATGAACCATTCCAAAACCGTTCCATTTGGAGCTGCAGTCATGATTTTTCTATCGATGATTGCCATCATCTTTATCAGTCTATTTTACTTAAAAACGGAACCGCACCTGCCGCTGATGCTGTGTCTCGTTTTATTAAGCGGAGTTGCTTTTATCTATAAATATTCATGGAAAGAAATTGAAGCCGGGTTAGTAAAAGGAATCCAAAATGGCGTTCAGCCCATCATCATCCTTGCATTAATCGGGATTCTAATCGGTGCGTGGATGTTCAGCGGCACCATTCCTACTGTGATGATAGCTGCATTGAATCTTATCGACCCAGGTTCACTTCTCATTCTTACACTGATTTGCTGTACGATCATTTCTTCTTTAGTGGGAAGCAGTTTCACAACAGTGAGTACAGTTGGAGTGGCTCTTATGGGAGTTGCGATTGCAGCAGGTGTCCCGGTCCAGTGGGCTGCAGGAGCTGTTATTTGCGGTGCATGTTTTGGAGATAAAATGTCTCCGATGTCTGATACGACTAACTTTGCATCAGGAGTAGCATCCGTAAATATTTTCACACACATTAAACACATGTCGAGAACGACCATCCCTGCCTTCTTGATTACAGCATTCCTTTTTTGGTTCTTGGGGACGACATTAACGGTAAACGATGCAACACTTGAAAATATTCAGGAAATTATCTCTGTCATGGAGCAGCATTTACAGATTAGCGGCTGGACGTTAATTTCTCCTCTGATTGTGATTGCCCTTGCCATCACAAGAATTCCCGTAATTCCCGCTCTTGCTGCCGGGATTGCGACAGCAGGCGCTACAGGAATCCTGCTTCAGGACGGCGCTTCTTTTGCACAGTTTTTGAATGTCCTGCAAAATGGCACAGCTTTTGAGATTGAACAGGAAACGGTTCAGAAAATGCTGAACCGCGGTGGACTTCAATCGATGATGTGGTCGATTTCATTAATCATGATTGCTTTTGCTTTAGGAGGATTAATGGATACAATGCAACTGATTCAAACCCTTCTAAAAGGACTGATAATGCGGATCAAAGTCAAAGGACAGTTGATTCTTGCAACGGTTTCTTCTTCTATAGGAGTAAATTTGGTGACAGGCGAGCAATACCTTTCAATTTTAATTCCTGGTCAATCATTCAAAGACGCCTATGAAAAAATGAACATTGATAAGAAATATTTATCAAGATCCTTGGAAGATGGGGGTACACTCATCAATCCATTAATTCCTTGGGGAGTAAGCGGAGCCTTTTTCGCCCAGACACTTGGTGTTGACGTAATAGCGTACCTTCCATTCGCTTTCTTCCTCTACTTGTCTCCTTTATTCAGTGTTTTATTTGGTTTTATTCCAGGCAGAAAGAAGCCTGCGGAGCAATTAGCTGCATAAGGAAAACCGCTTGATTCTTCAAGCGGTTTCTTCTTGTTTTAATACATGTACCTTATCCAATAACCTTTTCTTCGTTGATAATCATTTCTTCAAACAACCGCTGAAGCTTTCTCGTAACAGGTCCGGGCACCCCTTCTCCAACCTTCATGGAATCAATCTCCGTGACTGGTATGACCTCACTCGTCGTAGAAGTAATAAACGCTTCATCAAGCGTTTTGAGGTCGTCTACTTTCAATCTCTCTTCCGCCAGCGTCAATCCGTTTTTTCTGCAAAGATCTGCAACTTTCATGCGAGTCACACCATTTAAAATCAAATGATTCGCAGGGTGTGTATAAATGGTCCCATTCTTTACACCGTAAAAATTAGACGAAGAACCCTCCGTTATATGCTCACCGCGATGAAGCAGAGCCTCGTATGCTGCATTTTCGTAAGCCTCCTGTTTGGCGAGAACATTCCCAAGCAAATTCAGGCTTTTGATATCACATCTCAGCCAGCGGATATCTTCAATAAGATACAGCTTAATGCCTTTTTCCTGCTCTTTTACAGGCTTTGAGCAAGGAATTGGATAGGCTACTATCTTAGGAGTAACGTCTTTTCCCGGAAAAAGATGCTTCCTTCCTGTTACCCCGCGTGTGATTTGCATATAAACAGCACCATCTTGCACCTGATTTTTATGGATGAGTTCATTCAGCATTCCTGTTAATTCTTCTGCTGAATGCTGAAGTACAATCTTAATCTCTTTTGCACTTCTGACAAATCGCTCCATGTGCTCTTTCATCGCAAAAAACGAGCCATTATATACTCTGATTACCTCGTACACGCCATCCCCAAATTGATATCCTCTATCTTCAAAATCAATGGATACTTCGTTTTTCTGCTTAAATTCACCGTTTAAAAGTATGTACATATGAAGGCTCCTTTGGTTAGATTGAAGGCTGTTTTCTGAAATAAATCGATTTTATTACATGTGATTGAATGAAAAACTTCCTCTCTCTATGTTATGATGAAACACGCTGGTCTGTAAAATGGTTTCATCTTTTTATTTGTTTTTTTACAGATTTCAGTTGAAATTTCTTTTCCTGTCCATTATGATGAAATTATCCACAAACACAAGATATTGATAAAAAATCAAAATCGCAATACTACATATTGAAAAACAACAGCAAGCAAAGGTGCCAATTTATTGGCTTAAAAGGGAATCCGGTGCAAATCCGGAACTGTCCCCGCAACTGTAAGTGTGACGAACTGGGAATACCACTGTACGAGATTGAAGTATGGGAAGGACTCAGCGCAGAATGATCACAAGTCAGGAGACCTGCCATTTGATTGCTATAGTTTCGAATTCTTCGGGGACTGAGGAGATGAAACGATGGTTAATAACAGGACTGCTTGTATCCTTTTATTCTATCGTTTGATCCGCTCATGATCCCATGAGCGGATTTTTTTTTAGGTATAAACATCACACAATCAAGAGCTGATTAAAGCCTTTGCGCTTTATTATTTTTTAGGAGGATGTCAAATGGCAACCAAAATGGCAACAATTATTTTTAATGAACTGACACTTGAAAAAGCCCCATTTTCAGAAAAACGGATAAGAGACTTCATAGATGAAATCGGACACGGCTTCAAAGAGCTTGACCTGGATGCTTACAGCACAAGAATTGTACAAAGCATCGAAGGCCGCAGTGAATATACAACATCCCAAATCTCCAATCTCCTTATTCTCGAAGGTCTCTCCAATATTAGTGAGCTTGAACCTCAATGGACTTACTTTTGTGCACGCATTTATCTAAGAAAGCTATATAAGGAAGCTGCGTTCAACCGCAATCAGCCAAATGGATATGATTCGTTTCTGAACTTACTTAAAACACTGACTGATAAGGGCATATACAGTCCGAATTTGCTGAACGCATATTCAGACGAAGAAATACAAAGCCTTTCATCAATCATTCAGCCGGAAAAAGACAAGCTGTTTACATACATTGGACTCCGCACCTTGTCGGACCGCTATTTAGCAAGAGATTTTGATAAAAAAACATTTGAACTGCCGCAGGAACGCTATCTTGTCATCGCCATGACGCTTATGGCCAATGAAAAAACAGAGCATCGCCTTCAGCTTGTCAAAGAAGCTTACTGGGCTCTCAGCAATCTGTATATGACCGTTGCTACACCGACATTATCAAATGCAGGGAAGCCTGTCGGCCAGCTGTCGAGCTGTTTTATAGATACAGTTGATGATAGTCTGCAAGGCATCTTTGACAGCAATACAGATATTGCAAATCTTTCAAAATCTGGCGGAGGCATCGGAGTTTATCTAGGAAAGATCCGCAGCCGAGGCAGTGACATTAAAGGCTTTAAAGGAGTCTCTTCCGGCGTAATCCCGTGGATGAAACAGCTGAACAATACGGCAGTGAGTGTAGATCAGCTCGGTCAAAGAAAAGGAGCCATCGCCGTCTATCTGGATGTATGGCATAAGGATATCTTTTCATTCCTGGATTCTAAACTGAATAATGGCGATGAGCGCTTAAGAACTCACGATTTATTTACAGGTGTCTGCTTGCCTGATCTGTTTATGGAACAGGCGGAAAACCGCGGTGACTGGCATTTATTTGATCCGCATGAAGTCCGTAAAGTTATGGGGTACTCCTTAGAAGATTTTTACGACGAAGGAAAAGGCTTCGGCTCATTTCGCGATAAATATTGGGAGTGCGTCAATCATCCTGATCTGACTAAACAAACCGTACCTGCGATTGACATTATGAAAGGCATCATGAAAGGCCAGCTGGAATCAGGCACCCCCTTCATGTTCTATCGTGATGAAGTGAACCGCAGCAATCCGAATTCTCATAAAGGCATGGTCTATTGCAGCAATCTATGTACAGAGATCACTCAAAATCAGAGCGCTACGACGATGGATGAACAATATACAGAAGACGGCAAAATCATCACCGTTAAAACTCCGGGTGACTTTGTTGTCTGCAATCTGTCATCTATTAATCTGGCAAGAGCTGCCGGTGATGAAGTGCTTGAGCGCCTTATTGCCATTCAGGTCAGAATGCTGGATAACGTGATCGATTTAAATGACATACCTGTGGTGCAGGCTAAACTCACCAATCAGAAATACCGTGCAGTCGGTCTTGGAACATTCGGCTGGCATCACCTGCTTGCTTTAAAACGCCTGAAATGGGAAGACGAAGAAGCCGTACAGTATGCTGACAAATTATATGAAGAGATTGCCTTTTATACGATCCAGGCAAGCATGAAGCTTGCTGCTGAAAAAGGAGCCTACCCAGTGTTTGAAGGATCAAAATGGCATACCGGAGAGTATTTCGAAAGCAGAAATTACACATCAGAACATTTACCATGGGATGAATTAAAACAGCAGGTCATGGAAAAGGGGCTTCGCAACGGCTACTTAATGGCGGTGGCGCCTAATGCTTCCACCTCGATCCTTGCAGGCAGTACAGCAAGCATCGATCCGATTTTCCAAAAAATGTACTCTGAAGAGAAAAAGGATTATAAAATACCCGTTACTGCTCCTGATTTAAATCCTGAAACCACATGGTATTATAAATCGGCTTATTTCATTGATCAAACGTGGAGCATCAGGCAAAATGCCGCAAGACAAAAGCACATTGATCAATCCGTTTCGTTTAACTTTTATGTGCAGAACACAATAAAAGCAAAAGAATTGCTGAACCTGCACCTGTCAGCATGGAAAGCCGGCTTAAAGACCACTTATTATGTGAGGTCTACTTCAAGTGCCATAGAAGATTGTGAATCTTGCGCGAGCTAAAAGGAGAGACAAATCATGACACATTCATTAAAAACAAGGTCCATTATGGATTCGGGAGCACCGAACCGGTCCACGGCCATTATTAACGGCAGCAGCTCCAATGTATTGAACTGGGACGATGTAACGTATCCCTGGGCCTACGCAAAATACAAAAAAATGCTGGCCAACTTTTGGACACCGTTTGAAATTAATATGTCCGGTGATATTAAGCAGTTCCCTCAATTATCAAAAGATGAGCAGGATGCTTTTCTGAAAATCATCGGACTTCTTGCCCTGCTTGACAGCATTCAGACAGACTATGCAGGAAAAGTTGCAGACTATATAACAGATTCAAGCGTTAACGCATTGATGATTATGCTCGCCCAGCAGGAAGTGATTCATAACCATTCCTACTCGTATGTTCTCTCAAGCATTGTTCCAAAGCACGTTCAGGATGAAGTATTTGAATATTGGAGAAGCGAGCCTATTTTAAGAAAACGGAACGAATTTGTCACGAACGGGTATCAGGCCTTTGCTGAGGAACCGAATGTCAGCAATCTGCTCAAATCCATTGTGTATGATGTCATTCTTGAAGGTTTGTTTTTTTACTCAGGATTTGCTTATTTCTACAATCTTGCCCGCAATCAAAAAATGGTCGCTACAAGCACGATGATCAATTACATTAACCGGGACGAACAAATACATGTAGATTTGTTTGTGAAAATCTTCAAAGAAGTGCTGAGCGAGTACCCGGAATATCAGACAGAGGAACTCGCAGCTTTTGTTAAAGAAACTTTTATGGAAGCTGCAGCTCTTGAAATTGAGTGGGGCCGCTTTATCATAGGCAATAAAATCGACGGCATTCATATGAAAGACGTTGAGGATTATATTAAATTTTATGCAAATGTCAGATGCAACCAGCTTGGATTCGACCGCCCCTTCGAAGAAAACCGGACGAATCCTCTGAAGTGGATCAAAGCCTATGAAGAAGTCGATCTTGGAAAGTCTGATTTCTTTGAACAAAAATCGCGCCAGTATACGAAAGTCAACTCCATCGATAACGGATTTGATGACCTATAAAAAAGAAATGGGAGGCTGGGACAAAAGGTTTCAGCCAAAGAATAATCCGAACTATTATGTGAAATTCCAACTTGAATTTCGTTTTAGTTCGGATTTTTTTCTTTGGCTCTTTTCATAAATTTTGTTGCTGCCAGACTAAATGGTAGAAACCTTAAGTGGATTGCAGCGGAAGGAACTTGACTCCTGCGGGAAATAGAGCAAATTGGGAGACCCCACAGGCAACGCCGAGGAGGCTCCCATGCTCCCCGCGGAAAGCAAGTTCCTCTCGCTGCAAGGAACGGACACATTTATCATGAAAAACAACAATCTATGCGAAAATAGCTCTTTCTTTTAATGGTTTTCGCACGATTCAATGTTCGGCTTTCATTCAGGAGATGATCGTTACGTCCCAGCCTCATTTTTTTGCATTTTTTCTGTAGAAAGTGATACAAAAACATCTTTATTTCGTTATTCTATATACAAAGAAAGATTATCCTTCAAAGTTTCATATTGCGACAATTAATGATATCCTTTAATTTATGAAAGTCTGATCAAATTAGAGGAGATTGGGAGATGACAGTAAACGACGACGCTTTATTGTACGAAAGAATCCGCAATAAAGATAAAGATGCCCTTGAAATCATGTACGATCGTTATGAAAAACTGCTTTTTTCATTTGCCTGCCGCATCACTCATGATCAATCTCTTGCTGAAGAAGTACTGCAGGACGTATTTATGAAGCTTTGGCATGGGAACCGTGTGTATGACAGCAGCAAAGGAAAGTTTACTTCCTGGCTTTTAACCATCACAAGAAATCAGGCAATCGATCTGATTCGCAAACATAAAAAAATCGATACCGTTGAAATCATGGAAAAAGACTCTGTATCAAGTTCCGAACAGTCTGTCGAAAATGAAGTAGAGTGGCTTGAGCAGGGTGAAATATTGAGAGAGGCTGTTTCCAAGCTGAAAACGGAACAGCAGCAAATGATTGAGCTCTTTTATTTTAAAGGCTTTACTCAGCAGAAAATTTCAGAAGAATATCACATTCCGCTCGGCACCGTCAAAGGAAGAATACGGCTTGCACTGAAGCATTTAAGGAGCACGCTGGGCAAAGAAGGGAGGGTCATAGATGAATAACCAAATGTGCGATAAACTATTCGATTATTTTAATGAGACGATGACAGCTGAAGAGAAAAGAGAATTTGAAGCTCATTTGGAGTCTTGTTCTGACTGTTCGGCAGAACTTCAAGAATTGACTGCTTTAACAGAAGACCTTCCTTATCTTTCTGAGCCTGTAGAGCCTCCTAAAGAAATGAAACAGCGTATTTTAGGAAGCATCCTGAATGAGGATGCTGCAAATCATTCGCCTGAGCCTGTTCCTGTCAAAGAAAAAGAAGATCACTATACAGAAAATAAAGACAAAATGGTTCCAATCAAAGCAGAAAAAAGGCCCAATAAGTTTCTTCTTCCTTCCGTAGCTGCTTTGCTTTTTGCATCACTTCTCGGAAATGGATATTTCTTAACACAAATGGCTGATGAACCTCCTAAAGATGCAGCATTCAGCAATGAAGATTTGAAAAAACAAGTTGCGCTTGCTCCAGTTGATGAGCAAATGAATAATGTAACGGCAATGGCTTCACTGATGAAAAATGATTCTAAAGAAATGGTTGTCCTTCAGGCTGAACAGCTGAAGCAGCTGAAAGACGGCGAAGTGTACCAAATCTGGCTGATTGAGAATGAAAAGCCAGTCGCAGCCGGTTCATTCGTTCCAGATTCATCCGGACATGGTGCCGTCATGTACGAAATGAACCTGGAAGGCGAGCTGAATTGGGATACGATAGCCATAACGATTGAACCAAAAGCAGGAAACAAAGCTCCTGAAGGTGCTGTGGTTCTTGCTTCACAGCTATAGCCAACTTAAGAAGGTACGGTAAACCGTACCCTCTTTTTTATTTGACCAAACCATTTATCTGAATTTTCTTTCTTTAAATTCAGAAAGAGACTACCCCTTTGGATAGTCTCCCTATTTATTGTCCATGAAAGTTGTTCATATCTCGATTGTCATTATGAATTTGCTGTTATGCTCTCATTAATTCAGCTTTAGGATCTGAGTGATAAACATTTTACTTTCTTCTTCGTTTTGTTCTTAAATGGCTGATCCAGCCAATTAGGACTAAAACCAGAAAACCAACTAGCAGCCAAGCCCACAATGGTATATCACGTACCTCAATTCTTTAGATTCGCTACGCTGTCTATACCTGTATACTGGTTAATCTGCTGTCATGCCTTTATTCACCAGAGACAAAATTATCAAGGATTCACACGGGGTCTTAAAACGGCTGATTGTTACTTCACTTCTTCCTCTTCCGCTTTTTCAATTAAAGTTGCTTCGTACATTTCCTCATCCGTCTGCACTTTAATACTCTCTTCCACACGAATTCTTCCTTTACCCATTTTATCTCCTCCTTTATTGATATCATAATTAAACTGAAAATTTAGTAAATAATGATATATCCCTATTTATTTGACTTTTTTTTGAATAGAGTCAAAGGCAAGGAAAAAATTCATCGTTCTTTTAAGGTGGATTTTCGACTCCCGTATTTGAAAAAGCCAAGCGTGACACGATTTAACAATCATCCGAAAATAAGGGTCTTTTTACTTAGCTGACCTTGTAATTTTTTTTGTTATCCTGCTGAATTTCTAAAAAACATGTCATTTAATGGATACTCTTCTTTTTAAAGCGCCCTCCTCTTACTTCCGTTATATTCGCTACGGCTAAAAAAGCAGAAGGATCCAATTCCTCAACGATTGATTTTAACTTTGCTTCTTCAAGTCTTGTAATGACACAAAATATTACCTTCTTATTATCTCCTGTATATGCTCCTTCACCGTTCAAGTATGTGACTCCGCGGCCAAGGCGATCCAAGATTGCCTGACCAACCTCATCAGGGTTCTCACTTATGATCCACGCTGATTTTGACTCATCAAGGCCCTGAACGACCACGTCAATCGTTTTATAAGCGATAAAATAAGCGATCAGGGAATACATCGCCCGGTCCCAGCCAAATACAAAACCGGCACTGCCTAAAATAAACAGGTTAAAAAACATGATAATCTCCCCGACGGAAAAAGGAGATTGCTTATTAAATAGAATCGCCAGAACTTCTGTCCCGTCAAGTGACCCGCCATACCTGATAACCAGGCCGACTCCAATGCCGAGGATAATTCCGCCAAATACAGATGCTAGCAAGAGATCCTCCGTCAGCACAGGAACAGGGTGAAGCAAAACCGTCGCAGCCGACATAATTCCGACACCGAACAAGGTGGAAAGCGCAAACGTCTTTCCAATCTGGTTGTAGCCAATAAAGAAAAAAGGCACATTCAGAAAAAACAAGTAAATACCCAGCTTCACTTTCGTCAGATGAGAAAGGATAATGGAAATTCCCACAATCCCCCCATCTATCACACGATTAGGAACGAGGAAAATTTCCAGACCTATTGCCATCAAGACTGCACCGAAACAAATCAGCACCATGCGTTTGCCAATTTCAGCCTTTGGCAGCTTTTTGTGCTGTTTGATGACGGACATTTGATGGGGCTCCATTTATCCTCCTCCTTTTAGTCACTCTTTGTCATTTCAGTTATATATTAAAATATAGATGCAGAAGACCGCTTAAATGACTGATTTCAAAAAAAACACCCCTGTTCAGGGTGTTTGTCAGTAACTCTAAGCGGATAATCTGTGATAAAATAAATAGTAAGAAAATTCAGACGGTGATGCGAATGAAAATGATTAATATTTGTGTAAAATGCAGCGGAAAAGGAAAAGTCAGGTCAAAGCTTCCATTTTTCAAAAAAGCATGCTCAGCATGCAACGGGACGGGAAAGCGCGAAACAACCATTAAAAATTCGAAACGCGCTTGACCCCTCCCTCCTTTTTTATTCTATTCCAGTCCTTTGCTCATGGCTTTTTTATTTACAGCAACGACTGCCTGTTTAATTAAGTCGTCAAATCCGCCTTCTTTAAGGACTTTTATTCCCTCAGCAGTAGCTCCTCCTGGTGTTGTCACTTGCTCTCTAAGTTCTTTTGGAGCAAGCTTCTCTTTCAGCATGGAAGATGAGCCGGCGAGCATCTGCGAGACAAGCCTGACGGCTGTTTCATGAGAGACTCCGTAGGATTCAGCCTGCTCGATTAAACTCTCTGAAAATGCATAAAGAAAAGCCGGGGCGCTTCCTGTGATTGCAGTTAATTGATGAACCTGCTCTTCTGTGCACTCCTCAGCCTCGCCAATGGCATCAAGCACTTGCTTCAGCATGATTTTATGATTTTGAAGCACAGCTTTCCCGTATGCGACAAGCGACATCGACTCGCCTATTTCTGATGCTGTATTCGGCATCACCCATGCAGCCGGGGTATTCTCAGGCAGATGCTCTTCTAAGAAAGAAGGCCCGATTCCCGCAGCTATCGTTACAATGAAATGATTATGTATGAACGGTTTCATTTCATGCAATAAATTCAAATGCACTTCAGGCGGCATTGCAAGAACAACCATATCCGCTTTTTCAATATCTTCCTTCCAATTGAAAGAAGGAATGATTTGATACTTCTCCTGCAGATAAATCAGTTTCTCTTTATTCTTATGATTGGATACATAAATGTCTTTTACGTATGAAGATTGAACAAGCCCGGATAAAATGGATTCTGCCATTCGTCCTGCTCCAATAAATAAAATCGTGCTTTTCTTCAAAAAACTACTTCCTCTCTTTATCGGCTATTGTTATTTTATCAAACTTAAGAGTACAAAAACACCGGCGTTGAAACACCGGCTTTTAGCTATACTGCTTTGTTTTTTCAAATGTATCCTGCTTAGCGCCTTCCACATAAATGGTACGGCTTGGGAATGCAAAACCTACACCCTCTTCTTCAAGAATCGCCATAATCTTATAATTAATATCCTGCTTCACACTTAAATGATCAGCATAGGCTGTTGTTTTGGTAAAGAAATTTAAGAAAATATCAAGGCTGCTGTCGCCAAAAGCATTAAAGATCACATTGATTGTGTCATCATGTATACCATCGTGCTCAGACAGCATATGTTCAATTCTCTTCACACACGTTTTCAGCTGAGATTCAGTTGTATCGTATGTCACTCCAATTGTGAATTGAATTTGCCTTTTGCCCATTTTTGTCCAGTTCATAATGGGCTCATTGGCAAGAGTAGAGTTTGGCACGGTTACAAGAGCCTGAGGAAATGTCCGGATTCTCGTGCTTCTGAAAGAGATATCCTCTACAACCCCTTCTACACTTGGCGTCTTAATCCAGTCGCCGAGCGTAAACGGCTTTTCTGTAATGATGATGATTCCGCCAAAAAAGTTGCCGATTGTTTCTTTAGCTGCAAGGGCAAATGCAAGACCTCCAAGTCCGAGCCCTGCCACAAAACCATTTACATCATAATTGAATTCCTGCGCAATGATGCTGAATGTCAGCGCAAGAATAAGAAAACGCATTACCTTTGATAAAAAGGGGCCAAGAATATCATCCATCTCAAGTTCAAAACGCTGATTCACTTTGTCAAACAAGAGAGAGGAAGATGCCGTCAGATTGTAAAGCCCCCATGCTATCGTCATCACGATGGAAGATCGATAAAATTGACTCAGCACATCCCTTTGGTTTTCAAAAAACGGCGAATACAGAATGGCCAAATATAAACCGATCAGGATAAAAAACATGCGCAGCGGTTTTTCATAAGCGACCAGAACATTCCTGAAAATATCAGTCGGTGTTTTGTTGCTGAACTTCAATATCATTTTGAATACGTATTTCGTGAAAAGTTTGCGAAGGACCATAAACAGCACGAAAATCCCGATGCTTACGGCAATTTGAATCAAACTTTCCGTGGTCATATATTTTTCAAACATGAACTTCTCTCCTTACTCTGCATACCTAATGTATTCACAAAATACTATTATACTAAACTCTTCGAAAACCTCATCGTCTTTTGGTCCCTATTATTTTTAAAAAACTGGTAACTTTGAGGCTGCTTTCTGCGTCTTTCTTGTAAAACAAAATGAAGGGCGGCAGAAATATGCATCACAACGTTATTTACCGAAATGAAGCTTACACCCTTTTTCACAAGTATAAAAGCGGATATTGTGAAATTATGAAAACAAAAGGCTATTCGATGGTTATTCTTGTACATGAATCTGAGCTCCATTATAAAGATAGGATGTAAAGTTAGTTTGTCAGTTCAACTTTCTGGATTTTTACAGGAGATTCTGATACCGTTATCATTAAATCAATCCTGGAAGAGGTCTTAAATATGTCACTTAATACATGGTTTGCTAAAGGATTAACTGCACAGGAATATATCGAAAAAATGCATGTCAATAAAGAAGAAATGAACACAATCTATCAGCAGTTTACACTTGATGAAGACGACGTATCTATTCTTGAGAGCATCCGCAATCAATCCCTTCGCGTCATTGTTCTCACAGAGGACTGGTGCGGAGATGCGATGCTGAATAACCCTATTCTATTAAAAATTGCTGAAGAAGCTGGAATGGATGTCCGCTTTTTGCTGCGCGACTCGAACTTGGAGCTCATGGATCAATATTTAACCAATGGTACATCTCGTGCGATTCCCATCTTCATTTTCATCGACCAAGAAGGAAACGAAAAAGCCGTCTGGGGACCCCGCGCTCCTAAAATTCAGCAGCTCGTTGACCGTCTGAGAAAACCCCTTCCGGATAAAGAGCACCCGGATTTTAAAACAAAGCAATCAGAAATGATTCAAACATTAACAGCATCCTATAAAGAAGACGAATCACTTTGGAAAGAAGTTTCATATAGCATTATTACCACGCTTAAAAAGAAGAGACTGCACGTTTAATACAGAAAAAGAAGTCACCTCAGCCGGTGACTTCTTTTTTACGTATACTCACTTCAAGACCCATTTCAACATTCCCTTTAATCGCCCGGCTGATCATGCAGGAGCTCTCCGCCCGCTCAGCAAGCTTTCCTGCAAGCACTTCATCTTTTGCAGATGCTGTGCTTTTTAACACAATGACAGGCCGATGAATGATTTTTTTATAGGTAATGACACCATTTGTAACATCGACGATTCCCTCTGATGTCATGGTAAGGTCTTCTTTTTCCAATCGGCTGCGCTCCATCATTGCTGCAAGTGTAATGATATAGCAGGTTGCAGCAGCGCCAAGGAGCATTTCGTCAGGGTTTGTGCCGATACCCGGACCGTCCATTTCCGGCGGAATCGACACCTGTGTCTTTAAATTCCCGCTTTCGATTTCCCCCACGTCATTTCTAAGGCCTGGCCAATGTGCTTTTAAATGAAAAGAATGTTCAGGCATGGAAATCCCTCCTTTTCCTTAAGTATAAATTCTCACTAGTGCACTGTCTTTTAATCAGCCTGCTGATTAGCTGACAGCAACATTCGCCATTAAAGCAAGATATGCAGAAACTATGAATAAAATCGCAAATGCACATGCTGCATATGCATTTCTTTTTTTCATAAAGCTGATCACCATCATGCCAATAAACAGGGCTGCAAAAACAAAGAGCAGAATACCATTCCATGTTAAAGCAAATCCGATCTCAATTGGCGCCTCGATTTTCAATCCTTTACTAAATTCAAATAAAGGCGAAGCTCCGTCAGAACGAAGTGTTGTGCTGACATCATGAGGAGGAGCCTGTGTACCAAGTACTCCTGTTAAGAAAAAAACAATCATGACGACAATACTCTCAGCTCTTACCCAGGCAAGAGCCTGAAAATGACCGGCTCTTTTGCCTACAAAGCCATTTAAAAAAGCAAATACAAGCAAAGGGACTATACTGATATGTTTTAATAAAATCACTTGCCCGTACGATAAACTCCAGGCAGCAGCATAATCTTTCAGATCAACGACAAAAGTCATAACGATTAACCCGCTTGCCATCAAAACGGTCATACATACGAGAGCAAACGGCGTAAACCAGTTCAGGAAAGCCTGCCAATTCTCCGCTTTTTTTGAAAACCAAGCTGCATGAAGCAAAACGCCCGTCCACAGTGTGACGGAAAGAAAATGAATGCTGTGAGAGGCGATTCCGGGCCAGAAGGATAAGGATGCTGCGTGGCTTGCATATCCTAAAGCTATGATCATGAAAAGCAGCAGCAGCCCCTGAATATATTTTGGACCATCCAAATAAATCACAATCCATAGACAGACGGCTGCAGCTGCTGTCATCAGCCACGATTGGCCTGCCTGAAAATCAGCCAATACCGATTGTATCGTTTGACTGAGTCCGGCTATTTGATAGAAATTCAGGATAATGTTTAAAACAGGAAAAAAAGAAAAAAGAACGATTAACAAAACCGATAACAGCAAAAATACTTTTGGAAGCCGAATATCTGGTTTCTTGTCTGTTTCAACAAACTGCAGGACAACATGCCCAATTAAGAAAGAAAAGAGAACATACGTGATCCCTTCTCCGATCGGTATAAGATAAGCCATGCTGATCAGCCTTTCTTTTTCATGAAGAAAACAATGCCGATCACGGCAATAACACCAATTGCAACAAGAATAATCGTCATGACCGGGCTGTTCTCAGACTGCTCTGACTCCGCGTTTTCAGCCTGTTCATCTGTTTGTGCTGTCTTTTCATTTTCCGCATTTTGATTATCCTCATTCACTGCTGATTCATCTTCAGCTGATGGTTGAGGCTCTTCTTCCTTGTCCTCTTGCTGAACGGTAAAGGCAAGAGTGCCTTCCATCTCATGTCCGTCTTCACCGATGATTTTCCAATCTGCTGTGTAGGATCCATTTTCAAGTTCACTAGACGAAATTCCTTTAAGTGTTTCTCCTTCAGCCTTCACTTCCAGAGGTACGTCAGCGCCGTCTTTAGTTAAGGTCATCGTACTTAGTGACTCAACCGGTGTATCAAAGGTTAACTCAATTTCTTTAACCGGTTCCGTTACGGTCGAACCTTCTTCAGGATTTGATGAGGTCATATGAGTATGTGCAAAAGCTGTATTCGGTAAAATAAGCAGAACGAGCATTCCAAATAGAGAAAGTATTTTTTTCATATGTATCTTCCTTTCTAGAGGTAAATTCTAATTTTTATTCTAACATGATGTGTCAGCTTCCCATTCGCCGAAATTCGACAGTTTTCTAAACACTGCCCCTCTTCTTAAAGGTTTGTTTAAAAAGCTAACGATATACTTTTCTATTTGGATGTTCACTTCTAACAAGAAAAGCGCAAGCGCCCGTTTAGCGCAGGCATGACAGATAAGGATCCGCCAGTGAAGGCGCTTTTTGCCAATACTTTCGGATCCGTTCTGGCCGAGGAGTTGGGAGTTGGGCGCTGGAGCTGGACAAAGAAGCGCATAACATATAAATTCTGATACTATTAAAAAACCCGGGAATGTAGTCACCCGAGTTTTTGTGCCGTTATCTGCAATTGTTTCATATCGTCCAGCAATAGCTGCTTATCTGTGTCTTTCTCTATTTGGCTGCTTTCCTGAAGTGCTTTTTCGAAGTATAGATTGAAGTTTGCCAGATCCTCTGCTGATAAATAGGCCCTTGCAAGCCCCTCATAAGCATAAGCTAAATCAAAATCACCAATTTGATTGGACAGACAGAGTTCAAGATTGCGGTTTGCATGATATAGGGCAGGCTCAGATCTGCCGGCAATCGCATACACCCTTGCTATTTGCCATTCTCCCCGCGAAAGGTTAACCGCTGTGCCAATGCTCCCAATGATATCGTGATGCATGCGCCATATGAATCATCGCATCGGTTTCAACTGGTGTGCAGTCCTGTTTTTCCATTAAGTCCCACACTCCATTGAATAAAGACACCGCACATTTTTTATGAAAATCGTTCATCGCATCACCTGCTGTTTCACTATTCACTTTAAGCCCCCTTATTAACGTGACCTCATTTTTTTCCGGCGATAATACCTGCTAAAGATAATCGAAAGAAAAAGAAGACAGCCAGCCCCAATAAAAAACGGACCAAATCTAGTAAGATACCCGTTTACTGCATCGATGGAAGAGCCGAATTTATTGCCCAGGCAAAAAAAGAGTATGGCCCATAAAAGTGCTGATCCATATGCCAGCAGAGCGAATTTCCAGAACTTCACTTTATTCATGCCGGCAAGGACTGGGCCAAGATGCCGCAGCAGCGGAAAAAAATAAGTCATGCCAAGTGTATAATCGCCATGTCTTGCAAATAACTGCTGAAATTTAATAAATCGGCGCTTTGCTCTTTCTCTTCTCACTAAAAAAGACAGAGCCAGTTCCCCGAAGCTTTTTCCAACAAAAAACCAAAAAGTTAGTGCCGTCATAATGCCTAAATAGGAAGAAAAAAAGGCAGGTACAGGGTGCAAAATCCCATGAGAAGAAGCAAATCCGCCCATCATGACAATCACTTCGTTTGGAAGTGGGATAAAAAAGGTTCCGGCAGACAGCATCACAAACAGAGCCAAATACCCATACTCCTCTATAAAAATCAGAATCTCAGAAATCTCCATTTTCTCACTGCCTTCATCTTTATCTATCTTCTATTATACTAAGATAATAAGAGTTAGAATATAAAGACGCCTCAATCAATTTTACCTTCCTTCTGCAAGATGGAGATCAATGTATTCACGATCTCCTGATCAAAATGGATTCCGCTCCATTTTTTCAGTTCACGCACAGCTTCATCTGCACGAAGAGCATTGCGGTAAACCCGATCCTGTGTCATCGCATCATAGGTGTCGCTTACAGTTACGATTTTAGACTCCAGCAGGATTTCTTCCGATTTCAATCCAAAAGGATAGCCTGAACCATCTAATTTTTCATGATGCTGCAGAATGATCTCACTTACCCCTTTTTGATGTTTTAAGATTTCAGCTCCATCAATGGGATGCTTCTTTATGAGCGAAAATTCCTCATCAGTCAGCTTGTCCGGTTTATTTAAGATCTCAGCCTGTACATTAATTTTTCCGATATCATGAAGCAAAGATGCTACATAAAGATTTTCAAGTCTTCTCTTATCAAGGCCCAGTTCTTTGGCAATCTTTATGGAATATTCCTGAACTCTCATGCTGTGATTATATGTGTAGCGATCCTTTTGTTCTACTTTCTGAACCATGCTTGTAAACTTCTCTATTTCTTCGCTTAAATCATCAAAAGCCGGTTCTGTAATAAACCAAAGCAGTTCTACATCTGTTAATGCTTTAAAAAAGATTGGCTTTTTCAAATCCTGAACATAAAAATAATCTTTCTCTTTCAGCAGTCTGCTTTCGTTATTCTCCTCAAAGAGAACTTCCCCTTTAATGATGTAATAAAATTCAAAGGAGTCTCTCTTATCTCCGGGATATATATAGAACATCCGATCCTTCAATATGCTTTGAAAAAGGATCTCCGTCCCTTCATTCTTCAGCAGCAGACTTAATTCTGCCGACTGCTGTTTTACTGTATTGATGTAACTGCCCTTTTTAAAAATATGCAGCCCTTCCATTTGACAGCCCCCAAAATTAGAAAAGGATTGCGAAATCTTTTTCTCTGTTTATGGTCCAACAACTTTAAGCGGATCCACCCAAATCTTTTTTCCGCCAAGCTCAACTAAAATCCATGTACATTCCACAGTTATTCCATTCTCAGCGGCTTTGCTGATGGTCTCAGCTGAAATTTCATTCGTAACATCCAGCAGATTCTGGATTAATTGATCAAGCTCTCTATTAAACTTGTTTGACAGTTCTTCAAGCTTTTCATTTTCTTTCAGGAGCTTTTCTTCTGCATTCTCCATTTTTTCCATCAATTTTTTATCATCTTTTGCATCCTGAATTTCTATAGCCAAGTTTGTGATCACAATTTGTTCTTGTTCGATTCGTTCTTGAGTCTCTTGCTTGTCTTTTATATACCTGCTCTCAAGTTTTTCTGATTCTTCAACTGCCTTTTTTATTAATGAATCGATTTTCTCATTTGCCTCTGCAACCAACAAATGAACTTCTTCCTCACTTAATTGTTTGTTGCTTTCTGCGAAAGCTGCAGGAACTGCTGAATAAATGGTAAAAAATAAAATAGCCAATACAAGCGAAACAATCTTTCTCATTTTTCTTCCTCCTGAATTTTTACTGATTAATCATAATTTTTTAACTTTTCATTGCTATTATATATCAACGCTGACAATATGTAGTAAAAAAGATCGAATTTTGTAAAAAAAGCATGATTAATATTTTTGGAGGAGAAAGATTAAAGATGATCCAGGCCTTCGCCTCGTATGGGTACCTGGATTTCGCTTTTTTTATTTTCACAAAAAAAAGAATGGGGCTGTCCAGAAAGTCTGTTTTCGCATAATTATTGTTTTCGATTATAAATGTTGCCCGTTCCTTGCAGCGAGAGGAACTTGCTTTCCGCGGGGAGGGTGGGAGCCTCCTCGGCTTGCCTGCGGGGTCTCCCATTTCCCTCTAATTCCCGCAGGAGTCAAGTTCCTTCCGCTGCAATCCACTTAAAGTTTGCAACATGGAGTCTAAATACAAAAAAAGTTTATGAAAAGAGCGTACAGAAAAAAGCAGACAGGAAATAACATTTCTATTTCCTGCCTGCTTCATTTTAGAGACTTATTGGACAATCCCCTTCTCTATCTATTCAAAGTTACTTGCGCTCTCTACTTTTTCACCCTGAAATATAGTCTTGATCTTTTCCCGGTTTTTCTTTGAGACAAGAATATATAAGGTATCCCCTGCAAAGATGTTGGTTTCTCCTCTTGGAGTATGAAGCTTTTCATTTCTTATAACAGCCGTTATTAATGCATCATTCGGCAGCTCAATGTCCTTTAATTCTTTTCCTGATACATTAGCGCCTTCTCCCACCTCAAGCTCAATCATCTCATTATTGGTTTTGCCGATAGAGATTAATTCAAGGGTATGAGGCACTGAATTTTTCTTGCTTTCTGAAAGCTTCAGCTTATTGGCAAGAGGTGTAAGCGTCGCCCCTTGAAGCAGTGCCGAAGTGAGGACAACGAAGAAAACGACGTTAAAGATGAGCTGACTGTTTTCAAGACCTGCCAGCATCGGATAAGTAGCCAGAACAATCGGAACCGCTCCCCTGAGTCCAGCCCATGAAATAAACAGCTTTTCCTTTACGGAAAATTTAGAAACAATCATGCTGATGAATACCCCTATTGGACGCGCCACTATCATTAAAATAACCGACAATAGCAAACCTTCCCAAATGATATCCAGCAGCTGATTTGGAAACACAAGCAAGCCGAGTAAAATAAACATTAATATCTGCATCATCCATGCGAACCCTTCATTAAAACGGATGATAGAATGACGGAAAGTCAGATCTGAATTTCCCACTATCACAGCCATTACATAAACAGCAAGGAGTCCGCTTGCGTGCGCAAACGTCGTTAAGCCATAAGTTAAGATCGCAAAGGCAAGTGATAAAACCGGATAAAGTCCGGACGAGTCTAAATTTATTTTGTTAATGGTCCAAACCGCAAGTTTCCCGAAAAGCAATCCTGCTGCAAGGCCAAATCCCATTTCCCAGAAAAACCTTAATATCAGGCCAATAAAACTCGTATCTGGCTGCCCAATCAGATGAATGATCGTTACTGTCAGAAATACGGCCATTGGATCATTCGTACCAGATTCAGCCTCCAGAGTAGACGTCAATCTCTTTCTGATGTTCTTATTGCCAAGAACAGCAAAAACCGCTGCAGCATCCGTTGACCCAACGATCGCGCCAAATAATAATCCCTCAAGCCAAGTTAAATCCAGAATGAATTTTGCAAATACGCCGATAATAATCGTCGTGATAAAAACTCCGATTGTAGCAAGCATGGATGATGGCACAAGAATTTTTCTGACATCCACCCATTTTGTTTGTAAACCGCCATCAAAAATAATAATGATCAGGGCGATAATACCAAAAAGCTGGGCAAGCTTTGCATTATCAAAATAAATATAATGACTGAGCACCATACCGACAACGATAAAAAATACTAGGGAAGGCAATCCAAGCCGAGAGGAAAACTTTGCGGTCATAACACCTATTGTAAGAAGAACAGCTAAAATTAGAATGATATTATCAACAGAAAACGACAATACTGCATCACCTCATAGTTTGATTTTTGTAAAACGTTTTGAAGATACTTAATAGGGGAATAAGTCTATTTTATCGCAACATTCAGCCTATCGTCTAGAAATTGGCCTTGGGAAAAAGATTTTCTGATTTTAATCTATGGGTGTTTCTTCCTCCTATATAATGGTTTACTTATGTTAAAATGATTGTAATCAAATAATAATACAAACTGACAGTATTTTTCAGCTAATAGATTCAGAGGTGACTTATATGGAAAAAGACACAGCAGCTTTTACACGATTGCTTTTAGAAGGCAATCAAAACCGCGCATGGCAGCTGGTTGAAGCAAGGCATGCAGATGGTGCAGAACCTATTACAATCTTTCAGGAGCTGCTGACACCGGCTATGGCACATATAGGGATACTCTGGGAAGAGGATCAAATTTCAGTTGCCGATGAGCACTTAGCAACGACAACTTGTGATTTTGTCCTCTCCAGATACCAGCAGCACATTCTTACAAAACGGGAGCAAACGGAATTCAACAAGAAAGCCATGTTTTTATGCATAGAGGATGAACTTCATCACCTTGGTCTTAAGATGGTTTCTATTCTGTTTGAACTATACGGATATAAAACAAAGCTTTTCGGAGCAAATCTCCCATTAGAATATGCCCTGAAAACAGCTGCTGACTGGCAGCCGGACGTAATCGGCCTTTCTTTTTCCCTGCGAAAGCACGCACACCGCCTGAATCACTACATTCAGGAGCTTGAACAATTAGAACACTCTCCTAAAGTTATCGTTGGAGGCCGGCTTGCCTCAACTATAAATAAAGCTGAGTACTGTTCTGATAAAACGCGGATTTTTCATGCATTGTCTGGTCTTGATGAATGGCTCAGCAATACAGAAGAAAAGGAAAATTCCCATGTTTGACAGCAGAATGCTTCCTCTGCCTTTTTTTAAATTAAATCACGGCTTCCACATAGAGGAACAATCTCTTGCAGCATTAAAATTGTTCGAAGAAACGGATAGCTTTATTGACTTAATTGATGAAGACAGCAGAACAAAAGCAGAAAAAGTTCTGAAATCAGATAAACTAGAGACAGAGCTGGTTCTAAAAACACTCAGCTCTCCTCTCGCCTTATTTAAAGTAAACATCAGCAGGGATGATGATTTTCTTTACCTTCTGTTAACAGAGCAAAACTCGCGAATGGAAGCTCTCGTCCATCAAGTAGAGCTTCACCGCAGAAGGCTGGCAGAAACAGATCTTCAGCTCCTTGCAAAAAAAGAAGAAGCCGAAGATGCGTACATTAGGATCGTTGAACTTTCCAGCCCGTTTATCATGCTGACTAAAAAAGCTGTGCTCATTCCGCTGTTCGGATCGCTGACACAAGATCTGATTTCTAAAAATACAGGCCGATTGTTAAACCTTTTGGCGGATTCAGGAGCCGAACAGGTCTTTATTGATTTTCATGGTGTAGGGGAGATCACTGAAGCTGGAATACAGGACCTTTCAAATCTCATTCAGGAATTCAGCCTGATGGGAGCAGAAGCATTTTTTGCAAGTTTGACGCCCGCACAGGCAAAAGATGTATACAAAATTCATTCAAACATAAATGTCACTTATGTTCAGAATTTGAATACTGCCCTTGAAACCTATCTTTTATGATAGGTTTTTCTTTTTCACAAATTCGACTAAAATCCTTACAGGACTTTCCAGATCCATCAAGAAGTTATCCTTATTAGATCTATTGGAGGGATTTTCTTGAAAAAGAGCAATGATGACTTATCTAACAGAGATTTAATGAGCTCTATTTATAAGGATTATGAAAAAAAGGGCGGTGCTGAAAAATTGCCGGGTATGGGCAAGCCTCTTCCAAAAGGCGCTCTGGAAGGAGATATTTTCACAAAAATCGTCAAAAACGCAAACTACCTGCCTGCATGGATTAAATTGCAGAAAGAGATTAAGCACCGCATAGAAAACCTGATGAAGCTGAGTGATGATGAAAAACGGACAGCAGAAGCGGAACTGATTAATAAAGAAATTATGAAATACAACCGATCTTGTCCCGCAGCCCTGCAAAAAAACTTGATTTCTCTTGGTGAGCTTGAAAAACATTATAAACTTTGGGAATAACAAATAACATAAGAGGGAAAGTTTTGGCTACCTCCAACCGAAATTCATCTCCCCCTTATCGTTGGGCTACGCCCTTCTCACGATTGAAGATGGAGTCTTCTTTCAGGAAGAAGTTCACGATAAAGACAAACTCGCCCATTCAAACAAAAAGCCTTCGCCGCTACACTGAGAAATGGTGCCGGCATGCTATAATGAAAATAATTTTGTTTCACCTCATCTCCTTATGGGAAAAGCTACATATGGCAAATCTACGCAAACTCATGGAAGTGAGAAATACATCAAAGGTGGTGCATGTCATTTGCCGAAGGACCGCATTTTTAAAATTGGATATGGAATTATTATTTTTTTAACGATTATTCTGCTGTCGACTAAAGTAGATTTCATTTTCAGACCGCTTGAAATCATATTCACGACCCTGTTTTTCCCCTTTTTGGTTTCAGGAATCATCTTTTATTTGCTTCGCCCAATCGTACGATTTTTAGGAAGAAAAGGTGTTCCGAATACCATTTCGATCATCATTATTTATTTGCTGGTAATTGGTCTTGGAACTTTGCTTGTGTTCTTGATCGGGCCGGTTATTCAGAAACAATTTCAAGAACTGATCAAAAACTTTCCTCAGATTGTGCAAACCCTTCAGGATAATCTTCTCGCTCTAAGAGAAAATAAATGGTTCGCCCGATTTGAACAGAATGATATTTTGACATTTGAAAAGATGACAGCCTCTGTTACAGACTATTTCCAGTCGAATGTCAGCAATATTGGCAGCCGTGTTTCTAATTTCATTGGAATTCTGACAAGCATTGCAACTATCTTTGTAACGGTGCCGTTTATTGTTTTTTATTTGCTGAAAGATGGTGAATATGCGCCAAAACAGGTTTTGCGCTTTTTGCCCTATACAAAAGCAAACGAAGCCAAGCTTATTTTAAAAGATATGGATCATGCACTAAGCTCGTACATTCAAGGACAGGCACTTGTCAGTCTTGTGGTTGGTGTGATGATGTACATAGGTTATTTAATCATTGGACTAGATTATTCCATCCTCCTTGCCATGTTTGCGATGCTGACGAACGTCATCCCTTTCCTTGGACCGTTTATCGCAGTGATTCCAGCCGTCATCGTCGGCTTCCTGGATTCACCTTTCATGGTCATACAAGTGCTCATCGTCGTTGTGGTTGTTCAGCAAATCGACGGCAATGTTTCCTCGCCGCTGATCATGGGCAAGAGACTTGATATTCACCCATTGACCATCATCCTGCTGCTGATTGTTGCAGGAAGCATGGGAGGATTGCTTGGAATGCTACTTGCCGTTCCGACCTACGCTATATTGAAGGTCATTTGCAGCCATTCTTACAGACTTTACCTTCTCCGGAAAGAACGGCTTGATCCAATCCGGAACACGAATATTGATATTGAAATTGAGTAATTTCTGCTAGTTTGAAGGATAGTAACTATAGAAAAATAATCATGATTTGGCAGGTGGGCATATGACGTTTTTTCAGCTACTTAAAAAAGGGAATAAATCATCAGGCATTGCAGCTCTCGGAAATACGGCATTAACCATTATTAAAGGAATTGCTGCTTTTATTAGCGGCAATGGAACGATGTTCGCCACTACTTTGCATTCAGCGGCCGATGCCATCAACCAGGGTTTTGTGTTTGTCGGAAGCGCTCTTGCTGAAAAAGCTCCGACAAAACGTTTTCCGACAGGATTCGGACGGGTCGTAAATCTCTTCGTCCTGATAGCGGTAATTGTGATTTCCATTATGGCATATGAAACACTCCATAAGGGCTGGGAACTTATTCAGCACCCTAAGGCAACCACAAATATCCTGTTAAATGCAAGCATTCTTGTCATCGCCGTTATTATTGATGGTCTCATTCTAATAAAAGCAATGAAAGAAATTGCCCATGAGACCAGAACGGAAGCTAAAGGATTTGCCATTGCAGCAAATGCATTCAAAAATGTAAGCCTTGCTTCTCCGCCGACAAGACTTGTTTTCTACGAAGACATCATTGCTACATTTGGTGCATTATTAGCTCTTGTATCAATTGTAGTGTCTTATTTCACCGGCTTGTATGTTTTAGATGGTGTAGGTACTCTGCTGATTGGAGTACTGCTGATAGGCATTGCCGTTAAAATTGGGTATGAAAATACCATTGGATTAATCGGAGTTGCTGCACCTAAAGATGTCGAAGACCGGATTGCAGAAATGATTCTCGCTGATCCTGATGTAGAAGACATTAAAAATCTCCGCATTCTACAGGAGGGCCGCAAATATCATGTTGAAAGCTATCTCGAACTAAAACCCGGGTTATCACTTGCCGTAGCAGATGATATCAAAATCCGGGTGAGAGATCACTTATATACCGATCCTGATATTGCCGATGTCACCCTTGGTATTTTTGAGTCAGACGGAGTCAAAACATGGGGATTGAATGAAACAACTGAATAAGAGCTTAGATAAAAGGACCATTAATAAGTGGTCCTTTTATCTTTGTCATTCTCTTATGACGCGTTTCGAATTGGATGATAAAGGGAAAAGTTTAAATGTTTTCCAAATACATTCAGGAGGTAATGGAAAAAAAGTGAAACTTTATAAGGTTTTAATCGTTTAAGAAAGTGTACACCTTGAATCACCAAAATGGAGAGGAGCTCGTTTATTTTGAAAAAAACAGGATGGATTGTCAGTTTATTGTTTGCATTGCTTTTAGCTGGATGCGGTCAAAATACCGCTGCTGATGAAGAAAAAGATAATAAAGGAACTGAAACAGCTGAAACGGAAGCTGAAAGCAAAGAAACAAGTGAAACAGACAAGAAAGCAACTTCTCAGGAAGTATTGGCAGCAGCCAGTGAAAAATCTGCTGAGCTTAAAAATTTTGCCATGGACGGCACACTGAATATGGTCATGAAATCTGGAGAAGAAACGACGGAAACAAATGCTGATATGCAGACGAAAACAAATGTAGATCCGCTCGTCATGCAGCAGACGATGCAAATGAAAGCTGAAGGCCAAACGAATACCATTGATATGTATATGGATGAGGAATTCATTTACATAAAAGATCTGCAGTCAGGCGGTTGGGTGAAAATGAAGCAGGCTGGACCAGGTATGGGCGAAATGATGAATCAGCCAAAAACGATGACTCCTGCTGATCAAATCAAACAGCTGGAGCAAATGGCAGATGATATCCAGATGGAAGAAACCGAAAGTGAATATATCTTAAATGTGAAAGGCAATGGTGAAAAATTGATGAGCCTTACAGGTAGTATGATGGGCTCAGATCCTGCAATGCAGGCAGCACTGGAGCAAATGGACATTGAACAAATTGATTATACGTACACACTGGACAAAGAAACCTATTTTCCTAAATCATTAAACATGGACATCAAAATGTTTATAACTGAAAATGATCAGCAGATCGAAATGCAGCAAACCATCACCTCTCAATTCTCTGAAATGAATGAGCTTGAGAACTTCTCCATTCCTGAAGAAGTTTTAAATGAAGCAGTTGAGGTTGACCCAGCTGCATAAAAAGGAAAAGCGGCATCAGAAAGGGGAGATTTTCTAAATGAAGATCTCCTCTTTTCATATCCTCTTAGCTGATGTACTGCAAAATCATTCCACCAAGTGCTGCTGCCAATACCACAAGCCAAGGCGGCAGCTTCCAATAGACAAGAAGGGCAAAGGCTATTAGAGCGAGGGCAAAGTCACCGGTTGTTTGTATGGCACTAGTCCATACTGGATTGTATAGGGCTGCAAGCAGAATGCCGACAACTGCTGCATTCACTCCCATTAATGCTGCTTGGACGCTGCTTTTTTCTCTTAGCGTATTCCAAAACGGGAGCATGGCAACTACAAGCAGAAACGATGGTAAAAACATGGCTGCTGTCGCAACAATTGCGCCTGAGAAACCATTCATTGATGCACCAAGATAACTTGCAAAAGTAAACAGCGGTCCCGGAACTGCCTGTGCAGCCCCATAACCGGCAAGGAAAATTTCTTCGCTTATCCATCCCTGCGGCACGACTTCCCGTTCAATCATCGGAAGCACAACATGTCCGCCGCCAAATACGATGGAACCAACCCGGTAAAAAGTATCAAACATAGCTGTCCAAATCGAAGGAAACACTTGCCTGATTACTGGAAGAAGAATCAGCAGTCCAAAGAATAAGATCCAGGCAAGTATACCTGTTTTCTTGTTAATGGATAAATTCAGTTTTTCTGCTTTTGGAACCTCTTTATTTTTATACATCCAATAGCCTGCAGCACCTGCAATTAATATAATGGCGATTTGCCCAAGTGCGGTTGGAAAGAAAAGAGCGGAGACAGCTGCAATGACCGCAATTGTAATTCTTGGCCTGTCTGGAGTGAGATTCTTTCCCATACCTAAAATGGCCTGCGCAACTACTGCCACGGCAACAATCTTCAGACCATTGATCCAGCCTGCATCTTCTGCTTGAAAGCCTGTTACAAAATAAGCAAATAAGATGAGGGCAATGACAGATGGCATCGTAAAGCCAAACCATGATAAAAATCCTCCTACCATGCCGCCCCGGACTATTCCAATCGAAATTCCGACCTGACTGCTCGCCGGACCCGGAAGGAACTGACACAAAGCCACTAAATCAGCATAGCTCCGTTCGTCAAGCCACTTCCGCTTCTTTACATATTCATCTCTGAAATACCCCAAATGTGCAATCGGACCTCCAAATGAGGTCAGCCCAAGCTTCGTAGACACAAGCAGGATTTCAATCCACGTTTTAAGCATTTTTACAATTCCTCCTTTAATACTTCTCTGGCAAGCTCTCTCAGCATCGCTTTTGATTTTTCCAATGCATCCTCCCCTTCTTTTGTAATGCTGTAGTACTTGCGGATCCGGCCATTTTCTTTTTTATCTTCCCTAGTAAGAAACCCTGCCTTCTCAAGGTTGTGCAGGTATGGGTAAAGAGTCCCCGGTCCAATTTCATAGCCGTGGCTGCGCAATTCCTCAATCATGAATGAACCGTAAATCGGCTCAATTTTTGCATGATACAGAATGTGAATTTTAATAGCTCCCAGAATGAATTCACGCATTTATAAGATGCGCCTCCTTAATATCGGATTTCGATATTGCTTTTCAATATTGTAACAAATAATTATTAATTCTATGTAAAGATTTAATGAAAATTGTGAGGCTGCCCTTGGTAAGCCTTCTTTTCATCTTTTAAGAAAACAAAAAAAGATCAGGGGATAAACCCTGACCTGTTAGTGATGACTGTGGTCATCTCCTGCATTTTCTGTCTTTTCATGTTCATCTGCTTTTCCAGATTCTTCTTCCGAAACTTTTCCTACCGTGAATTCTTTTTTAGGCATAACGTGAAGGTCACGGGCAGTCACATGAGTCTGAACAAAATACGCTCCATCTTCACTGAATGTTTTTTTGATTTCATAGATGCCTTTGCCTTTATGTACCGCCTTGATCATTTCACTGTCTTCTTTGCTCTCTGCTTTCCATATTTCAAATTGTACGTCAGATGCATCATCTACAGCTTCATCGCCTTGTGTTACTTCGACAGAGAGCGTTTCCTCTTTATTTTTGCTGATTTCAGCTGGCAGTCTTATATCTGCGTTTACCATTAATGACCCTTCAGCTGTGTTATCGCCGGAGTCTGCTGCGCAGGCAGTGATAGACAGAACACATGCCAGTAAAAATAAAGCTGATAGTATACGTTTCATTACATAATCCCTCTCCTATTAAGAAGCAAGTCTATACACGATACCTATTGTAACCGCTTTACCCATTAACAGTCAAAAAGCTCCAGGCAATCACAACTTCACTATTACGTTATAAACCTGAGCCTTAAAAATATGTCTTTATGCTTCAAATACGATATTGCCTTTAAATAAAACAGCTTTTCGTTTTGACCTTCTGGCTACAGCTTCTGCTGAACAGGCTGCTTCTGCAAGGACAAAGCTTGCCTCATCTCCAACCTTAGGCCATACTTGTTTCCCTTCTTTTGAGAGCGGTGTAATTCCTTTTGTGATATAGCCAAGCGCCTGACTTAAGCTGCGCTCGTCCTTCCAGCGATTTAATTGAGCAAGTGTATTTGCCTTCTCAAGCATATCTCCTGTGCCAAATGGATCCCAGTGGTCTGTAATACTGTCTGTGCCCAAATACACATCCACCCCTTGTGACTTCATTAATGAAAGCGGCATTTGAAAATCAAGCGGAGCAGTTGACGCTATATTGACTCCTGCTTCTGAAAATCTGACTGCAAGCTCCCGCGCTTCCCCTTCAGCTAAAGCAGCAAGTCCAAAACCGTGGCTGATCGTTATTTGTTTAGTAAGTTTTGCCTCTTCAATCATACTGACTAAGCGCTTCATTGTGTAAATTCCCAAGTGGCCTCTGTCATGCAGATGAAGATCGATTCCGGCATCAAATTCTTTGGCAATGTCCACCATTGCAGACAATGATTTTTCTATATCTTCATCAACGGTTGCAGGATCAACTCCCCCAACTAGATTAGCGCCATTTCTCATCGCTTCTTTCACAAGCTGCACACTGCCGCTTCGAAGCAAGCCGTGCTGAGGGAATGCGACAATCTCACCTTCCAGCTTATCTTTATAGGTATGAAATGCCTGATGAAGAAATTCAAGATGCTGTAATCCGATTACTTGATCAACGTTGCAATGTGATCTGACAAATGTCGTTCCATTCATGAGCTCAAGCTGCAAAATTCTTTCTGCCCGCTCTTTAACAAACGGAAGCTGCTGAAGCAGCAGTGTCTGCTCTTCCTCGATGCGGGAAAAGATATTTTTGGCTTTAACTGGCGCCTTCCACCTTCCTCCATAATAGGTTTTATCGAGATGAATATGCATTTCTGAAAACGACGGTAAAGCTAGTGCCTCTTTTGCATCATAGATCTCACATTCACCCTCTATCCCTTTTCCAGCTGGCGCTATTTCTTTAATCCTTCCATCTTCTACGCATAAATCAAAAACCATTGTTTCTGTTTCGATATGATTTTCGTCAAATTTATAACCCGTTTCTAAAACAACGTTTCTCACCCATAGTTTCTTCATATCTTTACCCCTCCGTATGTATACCCTTATTACCCTTCGTGTACAAGTTCAATGAAGTTTTGAGCTGTTTTTGGCAAATAGTGATTTTTAAGACAAATCACCCCTGATTCCCCGAGTTTTTCTGTGTCTTCAACTAGATAAACATTTAAATCTTTCAGTGAATTTAGTTTCACAACTGTTTCCGGCACAATCGTAGAGCCAAAACTCGAGGAAACCAAATCAAAGAGAATAGAAATATCAGAGCACTCACACATAATGTCTGGAGTAAGTCCTCTGCTCGAAAATGCAGAAGAAATTTTGTTATATAAACCAAGACCTTCTGTACTTGGGATAATCAGCGGAACTCCAGTAAGATCTTCAAACGAAACAGAAGATGACATCGTATGAGCTGAATCCGCAGTGACAAAATAAAAAGGCTCCGGTTTAAGCGAAATCACATCAAAATCATCAACTTCAAGCGGCAATCTCACTATTGCAAGATCTATGACTCTTTCTTTAAGAAGCTTGCAAAGCTGAGCGGATTCATTTTGCTGAATTTTATATGATACATCAGGATACCTTTTCTGAAACGTCCTCAAAAATCTCGGCAAGTCATAGCTGGATAACGTATTTACGCCGATTGAAAGCTTTCCTGTTTTACCTGTTCCAGTTTCTTTGACTTCGAGCATAGCTTCTTCCATGGCATCTGTTATTTTCAGCGCATGCTGATACAGCTTATGTCCAGCATCCGTCAGCTCAAGTGATTTCCCCTTTCTTTCCGCCAATTGTAAACCAAGCTCTGTTTCCATTGCTTTCAGCTGCTGGCTTAGCGGCGGCTGTGCCATTCTTAAACGATTGGCCGCCGCCGTTATTTGGCCTTCTTCCGCAATGGCGATAAAATACTTCATTTGCCTGATATCCATATGTAACCTGCCTTCTTCGTATACTAAAATGATATAGTTTATTCATTATATAAATATTTTTCATATATTTAACTGTATGATAGCATAATAGGAAACGAAAAAAAATGGAGAGAAAAACCATTGCTGCATAGATCATTATTATTTACTGTTATCCTTTTTATCATCATGCTTCTTGTGGTCTTTGGCTTTCATGAGGAGGAGCTCAAAGTAGACAGCGAGCCGCTCACAGACGGGGAATTAGTTGGTTAACTAAAAATGGTTTATTATAATCATAGAGCAAGCAAAAAGACTCGTCTTTAAGATTCCAATCTTATTCTCATTCTGTTCTTAGATATAAAAGAAAAAGGGGAAAGAATATGACACTATCAAAATTAACAACGCCGCTTGCCTCCATTCAGTGGCTCTTCTTTATTTTTGCCAATACGATTGTTGTTCCTATCTCAGTAGGAGCTGCATTTGAACTTACCCCGGATCAAATTGCCATAACCCTCAGAAGCTCTCTGATCTTCACAGGTCTCGCATGCTTTCTTCAAGGGTGGATTGGCCACAAATACCCATTAATGGAGGGTCACTCAGGGATTATTTGGGGGCTGATTTTAAATCTCGGCATGTCAGCCTCTGTACTCGGGATGAGCTTTTCCCAAATTGGCGGAGGAATTGCTACAGGCATACTGCTTGCCGGAATGACAACGATTATTCTGGCTGCGTTCAACCTCACTTCTGCGGTGCAGAAGATTTTCACACCTATGGTTGCCAGTGTGTATCTTTTTCTGCTGGCTTTTCAATTAATATTGACCTTCTTCAAAGGAATGCTGAAAATAGAACCGGACGGGACACTAAATGCTGCTGTAAGTTTATTTTCAATTGCCCTTGTTTTTTTCGTCAGCTTTTTAAAAATAAAAGGGAATGCTTTTCTTGGCAATTTCTCTATACTGCTTGGAATTGTTGTTGGGTGGATTCTCTATCTGATATTATTTCCTTCGGAAGAATCCATACACGCCGTTACCGGGCAGGGCTCCATCTTCTTTCCGCTTGGAAAACCGAATCTTGAATGGGGAATTATCCTGATAGCCTTTCTTGGGGGCATGATGAACCTCAGCAATACAATTGCCTCCGTTCAGGCAGCCGCAAAGCTTTATAAGGATGTTCCAGACTCTGCTTCATACAGAAGATCGTTTTTTTTAACTGGTTCTTATTCCGTAGGTGCCTCCCTGCTTGGCCTTGTTTCATATGCACCCTTTACATCGACGATCGGATTTTTAGAAAGCACTCAACTATTCAAACGCAAACCCTTTTTCATTGGCGGGGCTCTTATTACCCTTCTTGGCATATTCCCGCCGCTCGTAGCCATTCTCATTACACTTCCAATAACAGTCGGAAACGCTGTCCTTTTCGTTGCGTATCTGCAGCTTTTCGGCACAGCACTAAAAAGCATTCAAGGAACAAGCTTTGACTCAAAAACCATTTTCCGGATTGCAGCACCGCTACTGCTCGGCGTAAGCATCATGAACACAGATCCCGCAGTCTTCCAGAATCTATCTGTCTATATTTCACCTCTCCTATCAAACGGTCTGATGATGGGAATTCTGCTGTCTATTTTGTTAGAGGCATTTGTGAAGTGGGATTAACGAAAAGCGGAATCGACTGTTCAGACCCGACAGACAGAACAAATTCCCCCGAAAAGTCCGGGTTTGACTTTTTGGGGGAATTTGTTCTGGCCGAGGAGTTGGGCGGTGGAGCTGGACAATGTGTTAAACAGACCTACCTGTTCAGACTCGGGCAGACAGATAAGAATTCACCCGAAAAGTCCGGGTCCTGCCTTTCCTGAGGGAATTTGTTCTGGCCGAGGGGCTTGGAGATGGAGCTGGATAGTAAAGAAAAGCGGAAGCAGCTGTTAACCTTACATACAGTCCATACCCAACACAAAAACCATTTATCTTCATGATAAACGGTTTTTATTTTCCAATAGACTCTATTTAATCAACTTCTATTGATAAAATATTGTCAAACTGTTTCAGAGCGAATATACTTTAATCCTTGATGAAAGGTGATGAATATGGAACAAACATTTAAAAATGAACCCTTTGCTCTCTATGAAAAAAAATTCAAAGCCCTGGCTGATCAGAAACGGCTGGAAATTCTTCATCTCATTTGCCGGCATCAGACAGTGTGTGTAGGCGATTTGAGTGAAATGATCAATATGCCTCAATCTAAGTTATCCTACCATCTTAAGATTTTATTGGATGCAGAGTTGATTTTAAAAGAAACCAAAGGCACCTGGAGTTATTATTCTTTTAATAAAAGGGAAATGAATCAGCTTCTTTCTGAAGAATTATGCGGACTGTTCACATCAAGGTGCTCAGAGGAAAAGTGATGCTCAGGAATTACTTTTTATCATTTTTTCTGTTTTAAAGCAAAAAAAAAATAGCTTTCACTATTTTGGGCAGAGCTTAAGATATTTTCTTGGTCATCAGCATTTCATTAGCCTGATTTTCCGTACAGCCTTTGATTAAAACAAGTTCACTGACAAAGATGTTCTTTGCATTGTTCAGCATTTGTTTTTCACTTGTATTTAGGGCTTTTTCAATGCTTTTTCGCATGAGGTCTCTTACTACTTCAGCCCCCTGCTGGATTTCACCTGATTTTATTTTATCCATATTGGTTTTATATCGTTCTTTCCAAGGCAGCAGCTCATCTGATTCTCCGTCATGAAAAACAACTAATACTTCTTCCAGTTTTATTTGATTTTCTACAGGACGAATTCCGAGCTTACTAAGTTTTTGCAGAGGGATCATAATCTGCATATTCCCGATGGACAGCTGTATCACAAAGTAATCCTGTTTCTTACCTTGAATCTCCATCTCTTTTACAGATTCTATGATTCCTGCTCCGTGCATTGGGTACATAATTTTGTCGCCTATTTTGAACAAAAAAACACCTCCATATGGTATCTATTTACAGTATACCACATGAAGGTAAATATATCAAATTTTTAATTTTAACATCATTTATTATTTAATGTCAATAGTTAATTTGTTTTTTTGTTTCTACGGCTGTCGTCCCTGCAGCACGGCTTAAACACATTTCTTTCCGTTCCTCTCACAAACCTTAATGGCATTGATTTCTCCGCCGATCAAAATGGCAAATCCGGATAAATAAAGCCAGGTTATAAGAACGATGACACCGCCAAGACTGCCGTATGTAGCATTAAAATTTCCAAACTGAGAAACATAGAATGCAAACCCAAGCGATACGAGCTGCCATAAGATGGTTGCGATGATTGCTCCGAAGTAGACACCTTTTAAAGTCATCTCTTCATTCGGTGCCAAATAATACAAAACCATCAGCACGGCACACATCATCAGAAAAGAGATTAAAAATCTCATCACATTTAAAATAATTTCATTGTCACTAACAAATGAAAAATAATTTCCAACAAATCCGATAATGGCACTTCCAAACACAGGCAGTACAAGTGTAAGGGCAAACGTAATGACAAGACCGATTGTCATAATGACTGCGTGAAGACGAATTTTCCAGAATGGACGTGTCTCTTCCACAATAAATGCTTTATTTAACGACCTGATAAGGGCATTTGTTGCATTAGACGCTGACCAGATTGTTGCCAAAATACCAAATGACAGCAATCCTCCGTTAGGTTCATTAATCAACCCTTCTAAATGGTCAGAAAGCATTCCCCCTGCTTCTGCAGGTGCATATTGGTTTATAATATCAACCATCCTGCTTGTTTCAATATTAAAGTAAGGAAGCAGTGCGACCAAGAAAATAAGAAGCGGAAATAAGGATAGTAAAAAGAAATGGGACAGCACCGCTGCCTGATCTCCTGTTTCATGCAGCTGAATTCGTTTAATAAGTTCTTTAATCAACCTGAGACACCTCCAATTGTAATATTCTTTTTCCTTAAATCACATTCTTAAAACCTGAAACCATCATGAATGTTTGCCGAATGATCAAAAGTGGTATTTTGTTAAATAAATACGGTAAGGAGTTTTGCAATGAAGAATGATGCACAAGAAAGAATGTCAAAGACATTTATTATGTATTCCATCCTCCTTATTGGAGCTTTCAGTTTTATTTTCATAGAATTTGCAGATGAAGTCATTGAGATGGAACTTAAATCATTTGATAACCCAATCATCCAATACATACATGGATTGCGCACCCCTATGCTTGGTCAAATCATGGCAGGCATTACTTCCCTGGGATCAGTAACCGGCATCATGATCGGCATGTCCATCGCACTCATTGTACTTTTCATCAACCGGCAATGGTGGGAAGGGCTGTTTTTAATTGTGGCAGTATCCGGTTCATCTCTTTTAAATTATTATCTGAAATGGATGTTTAAGCGGGACCGTCCCACATTTAACCCTCTTATTACAGAAGACGGATTTAGCTTCCCAAGCGGACATTCGATGGTTTCCTTCTCATTTATTGGTATTCTCGCCTATTTAATAACTTTAATGGTCAAAAAGAAGAGTCTTAAGGTATTGATTATGGCATCTTTCTTTTTCATTGTTTTTTTAATCGGCTTCAGCAGAATCTATCTTGGCGTGCATTACCCAAGTGATGTCATTGCGGGGTTTGCTGCAGGAGGCGCGTGGCTCGTCATTTGTATTGTGGCATTGAAGTTTAAAGCAAAAATATAGAAGAGCCCGGAGAATTGTCTCCTGGGCTCTTTTCACTTTAAATCCATCCGCGGAAACGGGAAGCTTCCGCCATTTTCCGGCTTCCGATCATATATGCCGCAAGCCTCATATCTACATTATGGACAAGTGCGGTTTGAAATGTATTCTCGAAAGAATCAACCATCACTTTTTGAAGTCTTTCCGCTACTTCTTCTTCTGACCAATAATACCCCTGATTATTTTGGACCCATTCGAAGTATGATACTGTCACACCGCCGGCACTTGCCAGCACATCCGGCACGAGAAGTACACCACGCTCCGTCAAGATTCTAGTGGCTTCGATCGTTGTCGGTCCATTTGCAGCCTCGACCACGATAGACGCTTTGATTTGATGCGCATTTTCAGCTGTAATTTGATTGGAAATGGCAGCCGGTACAAGGATGTCGCAATCAAGTGCAAGCAGTTCTTTGTTTGTAATGGTATTCGTAAAAAGTGTTGTTACTGTTCCAAAGCTGTCGCGGCGGTCCAGCAGATAGTCAATATCCAAACCCTCTGCATCGTAGAGTGCACCGTATGCATCTGAGATGCCGATTACTTTTGCACCTGCGTCATGCATGAATTTGGCCAGGAAGCTTCCTGCGTTTCCGAAGCCCTGAATGACTACGCGGGCACCTGCAAGGCTTATGCCTTTTTTCTTAGCTGCTTCTTCTATGCAGATGGTCACGCCGCGGGCTGTTGCTGTTTCTCTTCCGTGTGAACCGCCAAGGACGAGCGGTTTGCCTGTAATAAAGCCCGGTGAATCAAACTCGCGCAGCCTGCTGTATTCATCCATCATCCACGCCATGATTTGAGAGTTTGTAAACACATCCGGGGCAGGGATATCTTTAGTGGGACCTACAATTTGGCTGACTGCCCGGACATATCCGCGGCTCAGTCTTTCCAGCTCTTTAAGTGACATTTCTCTCGGATCGCAGATGATTCCGCCTTTTCCCCCGCCATACGGCAGATTCACAATGCCGCATTTTAAGCTCATCCAAATGGACAGTGCTTTTACCTCATCTTCGCTTACTTCGGGATGAAAGCGCACTCCTCCCTTAGTCGGTCCGACGGCATCGTTGTGCTGTGAGCGGTACCCCGTAAAGACTTTTACCGAGCCATCGTCCATCTGAATCGGAATACGAACTGTAAGCATTCTGACAGGTTCCTTCAGAAGCTCAAAAAATTCTTCTGAGTAGCCTAATTTGTTCAAGGCCTCTTTAATAATCGTCTGCGTCGACTGAAATAAATTTAAGCTTTCTTTTTCTTTATCTGCCTGTACGTCCTTAATAATCCCCATGATTCCACCCCATTGATATGAATAGTATTTATTTAGTTATTCTGATAACACGCGCGTAATCTTTTCGATTGCCCACTCAAGATCTTCTTCTGAAATTACAAGCGGCGGTGCAAAGCGAATCACTGTCTCATGTGTTTCTTTGCAGAGCAGCCCTTCATCCTTCAGTTTTTCACAGTAAGGACGGGCTGGTACAGTAAGCTCTACCCCAATAAACAAGCCTCTTCCGCGCACTTCTTTGATTAAAGGATTGTTGATTTCCGCAAGCTTTTCTTTAAAGTAAGCACCGAGTTTAAGCGAGCGCTCTGAAAGTTTTTCTTCTTCCAGAACCTGAAGGGCTGCAACAGAAACAGCACATGCAAGCGGATTGCCTCCGAATGTTGAACCGTGTGACCCCGGGTTGAATACACCGAGAATGTCTTTGTTTGCAGCAACGCAGGAAATCGGGAAAACACCGCCTCCAAGAGCTTTGCCTAAAATGTACATATCAGGCTTCACATCTTCCCAGTCACAGGCAAATGTTTTTCCTGACCTGCCCAGCCCTGACTGAATTTCGTCAGCGATAAAAATGGCGTTGTTTTCTTTGCACAATTGAGCTGCCTGCTTCATGAATCCCTGTGGAGGAATGACGATGCCTGCTTCTCCCTGGATCGGCTCGATTAAAAAGGCTGCTGTACTTGGTGTAATGGCTGCTTCCAATGCCGCTAGATCACCATAAGGAATCAGCTTAATTCCAGGGAGCATCGGACCAAAACCGCGCTTGTATTCTTCTTCTGAGGAAAGTGACACAGCTGACATGGTGCGGCCGTGAAAGTTTCCGATGCACGCAATGATTTCAGCGCTGTTTTCAGGAACGCCCTTCACATCATAAGCCCATCTTCGTGCAGCTTTGATGGCTGTTTCCACCGCTTCTGCTCCCGTGTTCATCGGGAGCACCATCTCTTTTTCTGTTAATGCAGCAACAGCCTCGTAGAATGGTCCAAGCTGATCGTTATGAAATGCGCGTGATGTGAGCGTAATTTTATCTGCCTGATCCTTAAGAGCCTGAATGATTTTCGGATGTCTGTGCCCTTGATTGACAGCTGAATAAGCACTAAGCATATCCATATACCGGTTGCCTTCAGGATCTCTCACCCAAACACCTTCAGCCTCCGAAATCACAATTGGAAGCGGGTGATAGTTGTTTGCACCGTATTGGGATGTTTGCTGAATGAGTTCTTGAGATTTTGTCAAAGTTGTCATAAATGTTCCTCCTTAAAATGTCTCTGAAGTTGTTTTTGCCTGCATATGAAGCAGCAAATAGTCAGGTCCGCCCGCTTTAGAATCTGTGCCTGACATGTTAAATCCGCCAAACGGCTGATAGCCGACAATGGCTCCTGTACACCCTCTGTTAAAATATAAGTTTCCAACATGAAACTCTTCTTTAGCACGTTCAATGTGATCTCGATTGTTTGAGATAAGCGCACCTGTTAATCCATAATCTGTGTTGTTGGCAATCTCAAGAATGTGGTTAAAATCCTTTGCCTTGCAGAAGGCCACGACCGGTCCAAAAATCTCTTCTTGCATAAGGCGGTCTTTTTCGCCTATATCTGCAAAAATAGTAGGCTGGATGAAGAAGCCGTCTGTATCGTCTCCCTCCCCTCCTGTCATAAGTCTCCCTTCTTCTTTACCGATTTCTATATAACTCATAATCTTTTTGAATGCACTCTGATCGATAACCGGCCCCATATAAGAGCCCGCATCCTCAGGATTTCCGACTGTCAGCTCTTTTGTAAGTGCTACTGCCTTTTCAAGAACTTCATCGTATACATCCTGATGTACAACCGCACGAGATCCTGCCGAACACTTCTGCCCTGAAAAGCCAAAAGCAGAGGCAACAATGGCAGATGCAGCCAAGTCCAAATCCGCGTCTTTATCAACGGCAACAGTATCTTTGCCGCCCATTTCAGCGATGACCCGCTTCAGCCATTTTTGTCCGCTGTGAACTTTTGCGGCACGTTCATAAATTCTGCAGCCAACTTCACGCGAACCTGTAAACGAAATAAATCGTGTTTTCGGGTGATCAACCAAGTAATCTCCTACTTCAGCACCGCTTCCCGGAATGTAATTCAGGACACCTGCTGGAAGTCCGGCTTCTAAAAGAAGCTCCGCAAATTTCGCTGCCACAACAGGCGTTGAGTTAGCAGGTTTTAAAAGGATCGTGTTTCCCGCAACAATAGCCGCTGCTGCCGTTCCCGCCATGATGGCAAGCGGAAAATTAAAGGGGGAAATAACGATTCCTACTCCAAGTGGAATATAGCTGAACGAGTTCTGCTCTCCTCCTCTGCTTTGCACAGGAACACCGTCCTTCAGCTTCAGCATTTGACGTGCATAATACTCAAGAAAATCAATGGCTTCTGCCGTATCTGCATCTGCTTCATTCCAAGGCTTCCCTGCTTCTTTTATAAGGTAAGCTGAAAATTCATGCTTTCTGCGGCGAAGAATGGCCGCTGCACGTATCAGGATGGCTGCACGCGCTTCGGGTTTTCTAAGTTTCCATGTTTCAAAAGCTTCCAGCGCCTGCTCCATGGCTTTTTCGGCTAATTCCTTTGTCGCTTTGGAAACGACTCCAACCACTTCTGCTTTGTAGGCCGGATTAACAGACGTTATTTTTTCTGATGTCGTGATTCGCTCTCCCCCGATGATAAGAGGATACTCCTTATTCAGATGAGAGTTCACGAATTCCAGCGCTTCTTTTATTGCCTGAATGTTTTCATTTTTACTGAAATCTGTAAACGGTTCATGTTTGTATGTGACGGTCATGGCCATTCCTCCTGAGTTTGATTCTTCAATTAAGATAGAATGCAAGTTCCGTGCCAACCTGTTATCACAGCAGTCAATGGGTTCTTAGTGCAAAATAATATGGCAGTGCCGAATTTTTTTGCGCCAAAAACGCAAAATTATTTTGCCTGCAATGCCTATCAGAGGATAGAATGGAAGAAAAGTACGATAAAGGGGGTTTAACTATGAATCTGAAAAAAGAAAATCTGCATTTGTTTATGAAATCCATTATTGATGAAATTGATGTGGGTCTTCATGTTATTGATAAGAAAGGACACACCATTCTCTACAATAAAAAAATGATGCAGATTGAATCAATGGACAGCCGGGATGTCATGAACAAAAATCTCCTGGACGTTTTCATGTTTTCTAAAGACGGAGACAGCACGCTCGTGCAGGCCCTTCAGAACGGCACCGAAACGAAGAATATTAAACAAACCTATTTCAACAACAAAGGAAAAGAAATCACGACCGTCAACAACACTTTTCCAATCATGGATGGCGATGAAATCATCGGCGCTGTTGAAATTGCAAAAGATATTACAAAGATCGAGAGGCTGATAAAGGACAATATTAAAAGAAAGGGAGGGACACGGTATACCTTTGAAAGTATTATTGGGGAAGGTCCTGCTATAAAAGAAGTCATTGAAAGTGCCAAGCGTGCGACACGCACAGCGTCATCTGTCCTGATTGTCGGGGAAACCGGTACAGGAAAAGAGCTTTTTGCACAAAGCATCCATAACGGAAGCAGCCGTTCAGCGGCTCCTTTTATCTCTCAGAACTGTGCGGCACTGCCAGACAGTCTGATTGAGAGTTTATTGTTCGGCACCAAAAAAGGAGCTTTTTCAGGAGCGATTGATCATCCCGGTTTGTTTGAACAAGCAGAGGGAGGCACGCTGCTGCTTGATGAAATCAACTCATTGAATCCCCATCTGCAGTCCAAGCTGCTGAGGGCTTTGCAGGAGAGAACAATCAGGCGGATTGGAGATACGAAAGATACGCCAATTGATGTAAGAATCATAGCGACAATCAATGAAGATCCGATTGAAGCGATAACGAATGAACGCATGAGAAAGGATCTATACTACCGCCTGAGTGTCGTGACTGTTTTTGTTCCTCCGCTGAGAGACAGAACTGAAGATATTCCTCTTCTTATCAGGCAATTTATCCGAAAATATAATGAGCTTTTTCAAATGGATGTAAAGCGTGCTGATCAGGAGGTCATGGATAATCTTCTTTTTTACGAATGGCCGGGCAACGTGCGAGAGCTTCAGCACACGATTGAAGGAGCGATGAATTTCATTGCAGATGAGGAAACGATCCGACTTAACCATCTGCCTCTGCATTTCCGCTCAAAATCAAAGACGCGGACAACTGCTTTCTCCCAAGTACAGGTTTATGAAGAAACAAGTGAGTCCCTGAAGCTGAAAGAACACTTGGACCGTTCAGAAGCTAACTATATTAAAGCCTTGCTGAAAAAGAACGGATCTAACATCTCAAAAGCGGCAGAAGAAGCAGGCTTAAGCCGGCAGAGCCTGCAGTATAGAATGAAAAAGCTTCATATTGAAGCAAAAAAAAGCTTCTGAGGAAAGATGTCCCCAGAAGCTTATTTTCGTTATGCTGCTTCTTTAAGATCGCTGCTTTTACGAATATCAGAAACTGTTTTGATCTTATAATTTTTAAACACAATCGATCCAAGCAGGCCGAAAACCCCACCGGCAAGAGCACAGAGCGCGGCTGTTATCGTAACGGTTAATGGGTCATTAAATCCGTACATGACAGCTAAACCTGCGATTGGAGTTGCCGTTCCGGTTGCGTTGTTTACAAGTCCGAATAAGGAGACAACTACACCGGCTGCAGCTCCGCCGAAAAAGTTCGTCACATACACCGGAATCGGATTTGCCGTAATAATGTCTGCTTGAGTCAGAGGCTCAATCGCTACGGCAATCGTTGTTCGTCTGTCGCCGAATTTCAGACGGCTGAAGAGAACATAGTTCATGAAGGAAGAACCGAATACAGCCAAAGCACCAATCGCCATAGGCAGTCCAGTTAACCCAAGCATGGCTGTAAGAGCCATGGAGCTTAATGGCGCTGTAGCTACAACTGTAATCACTCCGCCAAGGATAATTCCCATTAGAATCGGGTTGCTGTTGGCTGTTTCAGTAATAATGCCGCCAATGTTCAGAAGCGTAGCATCCACAACTGGAGTTAGGGCGTTTCCTATTAACCTCACAAGTGGTGCCGCCACGATAATTGTCACCAGCAAATCAAGTCCTGCAGGCGTTTTTTTCTCAATCAGTTTTACCAGGAACGCAACAAGATAGCCTGCAAAAAAGCCAGGAAGCAAGCCCAGTCCGGCACATGATACGCCAAGCATCAGGGCATAAACCGGGGATACACCGAGTGCAAGTGCCACAAGAGCAGCAGCCGCTACTCCCCCCATGCTTCCTGCAGCATCGCCAACTTCTCCAAGAAATTCAACCTTTAGAAGATCTCCTCCAACATATCGCTGAAAGGCTTCAACAAGAAAGGCAGCAACGGCTGCGTTTGCGAGCGCCCCCATCGCTTTCATGCCCTTTGGAGCTTTATAGCTGAATAATGAAAATAATCCAAGTACTAGTAATAATAGCGCTGTTCCTTTTACCAATTCCATCTGTCTCTCTCCTCTGGCTGTTAAGAATGTAAACATCAGCTGGCATTCATTCTTTTATAATCATCAAAAAGCTCTTATTCTTTCACACCTTCAGCCGCAAGACAGAAGGTATGAAAGAATAAGAGCCTGCATGCGGAATCACTGTTCAATACGTTTTTCAAAGATTAGCCTCACAGGATAATCAAAGATTAGCATATCACACAATTCACATCTTCTCATCTTTGTTGTTCATACCTTCTTGTAGTCTGGCATTTTAGCGGCTGCCAGGTAGAAACGATCAGACCATCTTGACTGAAATTATACAAGAATATAAAAGTTTAAATAATAGTAAGAAGTATATAGGAATTGGTTCCACCAGACAATAGATATTGAAAAGTTCGGAATAATCAATTTCTGTTTGATTGGAGTTCCATTATAATTTTCTGAAGATACGGATTATCCTTATTTTCAACTTTATAAGCAGCATAAATCGTATTATCCACTGTGAGCTTCGAAAACATGACTTTTGTTTTATTCGCTTTTACCGATTCTGCAATCAAATACTCTGGGAGGATACTGACTCCCATGCCAATTTCAATGGCTTCAAGAATGGTTCTCAAATCCGGGAAAATATAATGCGGCTGGATTTCCGGACGTTTGCCGAAGTGTACTCTGAAAAACCTTCTGACAATCGGAAGCTCAAGGCCATAGCTCAGCCATTTTTGCTGATTCATCCACTCCTCTGTATCTTGTACATCTTCTTCACTTGCGGAAAAATGACCAGGAACCGTCAAGACAAATGTTTCATCCTCAATTTTTACATACTCAATCCCTGCCATTTGAACCTTCTGTGTGGTTAGAATCACGTCGGCGTCATCTTTTTGCAGAGCATTAAGGAGCACACCGGCTACATCAAATACTGCGGACATTCTTATCTCTAAATGAGCAAGCTTTGACAACGCTCCTTTTGTAAAATATTCGGATGGCGAGCCTATGCGGATTAGAGGAACAGCAGAATCAGCGCCAGAAGCATATCGGATATCAAGCGTCATTTTTTCCAGGTTTTCAATCAGCGGCACGATTTTCGTATAGAGCTCTTTTCCTTTTTCAGTGGGAATCATTTTACGCGGTGCCCGCACAAATAGCGGTTCTCCTACTTCAGCTTCTAAAGCAGCTAAATGCTGGCTCATTGCCGGCTGGGTGAGGATGCGTGCTTTGGCAGCTGCTGATACAGAGCGGTGCTGATATATGCTGATAAAACTGCGGTACCATTCGAAATCAATCATGCGCAAAGAGTCCTTTCATTTTATCTATAAAAATTTTTATCATTCCTAGCAAAATTTATACTTTTATTATATCAGTTCGAACAATAGAACACCGTCCATGAAGAACGGTGCTTTTCAAATAGAATTAAACAATTTTTCTCAATTTGAAAACTTGACGGCTTTCAATAAAATCGGACGTATTTTCCCGATATGTTTGATAATGCGTTGATTGGATGTGCTGCTGCAATGCATCCTCACTTTCCCACGTTTCATAAAAAACAAAGACTTCTTTTTCTTCAAGGGATTCATGAAGGGTATATTCGATGCAGCCTTCTTCAGCGCGGGACGGGGCAAGCACCTTCCCTAATTCAGTCCGCAAGGCATCTCCTTTTCCTTCTTTAGCTTTTAAAATAGCCGTGATTGTAATAGCTGGCATTTGCACATCTCCTTATTATTTGATTTTCGCAACAATTTTCCCTTTTACATGACGCTGTGAAAGTTCATCAAGTGTTTGCGGAACTTCTTCAAGCGAGATCACTCTTTCCAATAATGGAGAGACTTTTTTATCTGCTGCCATCAGAAGAAGCTCGTCGCCCATTTTTGCCAGGTCGCGTTCAGAGATTTCATCGTTATGATGGTGAATGGCATTCAGGGCAATTTCATGGAAAGAAATTACCTTGGTAAACGGCTTCACATGCGTATAGTCAGGTGCTCCTGCTATATGAGCAATGTGGCCGTTGTAGGCGATCATATCAAGAGATGCTGTCGCATTGTCTCTGCCGACCGTATCAAGAACAGCATCAACGCCTCGTCCGTTTGTCAGCTCCATTACTTTGTTTTTCACATCTTCTGACGAATAGTCAATCACATGATCCGCTCCAAGTGAGCGAACATACTCATGATTACGTTCAGAAGCGGTTGAAATAACTGTTTTCCCCGCTGCTTTTGCCAGCTGAACAGCAAAGCCGCCTACTCCGCCTGCTCCTCCGTGAATCAGGATTGTCTGGATTGCATTCATAGGAAGCTTGCGGAAAAGAGCCTGGTACGCTGTGTAGCCAGCTGTAGGAAGGGCAGCCGCTTCTTCAAATGAGAGGCTGTCAGGAATGCGGGAAATCGTATGAGCAGTTGTCACACCATATTCTGCATAAGCCCCTCTTTTATTGAAATCCCCGTGATACACAACACGGTCTCCTTTTTTCCATTCCGTTACACCTTCGCCAACCTCATGGATCGTCCCAGCTGCATCAAGTCCCAGAATGTGCGGGAATGACCAGTTGGGGTTTCCATTTGTTCCTGTTTTATAATCAACAGGATTTAATCCTGCCGCATGAATTTCAACGACCACCTCGCCTTTTTTCGGTGACGGTGTTTCCGTTTCTTCAATCTTCATTTGCTTCCATTCGTTTTTGCCGTTCAGCAATAATGCTTTCATGTTTTTCATTCTCTCCTTTTATCACTGCTTATTCATAAATAAGCTTCCCGCTATTTTTGAAATGAAACATTTTAAAAGACCTGTAAACCGCAGTTTACAGGCTTCTTCCACTCTATTAATTTAAGCTAAATGCTTAATGACTTCTTTAGCAACGCTGATTGTGGATTGAGGGTTTTGTCCGGTAATCAGGCGTCCATCAGCTTGAAGATGGTCTGTCCAATTTGCAGCGCCGACAAAGTCTGCACCAAGCTCGCGCATACGTGTTTCAAGCAGGAATGGCATGAAGCGGTCAAGCGTTGTTTCTCTTTCCTCTTCATCTGTGAAGGCAGTAACTGCTTTTCCTGCAACTAATGGAGTGCCATCAGAAAGTTTTACATTCACTAGACCAGCTGGTCCGTGGCAGACTGCTGCCACAATTTTGTCCGCTTCATATAGGTCGCGGATTAATTCCTGAAGCTTCACGTTATCCGGAAGATCGAACATCGTCCCGTGGCCTCCAGGAAGGAAGATGGCATCAAATGCAGATGCATCTTTCAGGTCATCAAGCTTCACAGTATTTTCAAGATGTTGAGCTGTATCAAGAATTTCCTGTGGTGTTTCTCCTTCTAAACTTCTTGCATCAACTGGCGCTTTGCCGCCATGCGGGCTTGCCACTGTTACGTCAAAGCCTGCATGTTTAAATTCCGCATAAGCTTCACCGAATTCAGAAAGCCATAGGCCTGTTGCGTGATCTTCGTTCATTTTGTCAGCCGTTGTCACGACCATTAATATATGTTTACTCATTTTTGAATTCCTCCTGAGTGTTTTGGTTTGTTTTACATTTTTTAGTTTAGACCTGTTTTATCTATAATACAAATTACATATTTTAAGATTTTGTATAAATATATTTATATATAACCTGCTGAATATTCCGCAACTCGACAGCTCAAATTCCCGTTTAAAACTTGTTAGCCTCCATAAAGAACGCTCTATTCGTATTTAAAACCATTAGTGGATCTACGATGCAGGAACGGACAACTTTTATAATCAAAAACAACTATCTATGCGAAAACAGCCTAAAAAAAGAACCAAACCGCATTCGGCTTGGTTCCCCGTTCTCACTTCACTTTTACAGACACAGGAGTAATATCAAGAACAGCATTAACTACTGAATAATCATCTTTGCCGCCATCTTTATAGCCCCAGAATCCATCCGTTTCCTTCGTTTTTCTGAATGTAAGTTCGACACCTTTTCCTTGGTCAAAAGCATAGCTCTTTATTTCTTTTTCACCGCTGTTGTCAACCAGGTTATAGGAGAGGAACTTGCTTAGTGTTCCGTGAGCAGTCAGAACGCCTGAGTGCGGTACTGCTTTGTAATCTCCGTACTCGTAGCCAACTGTACTGACTTTGTGGTCGCTGATGTCGAATTGTTTTGTTTGAAGATCAACGGAGTCACCCGCTGCAATTGTTGAAAGAAGAATGTTCTTATATTCACTCTGTGCTTTCGGATTTGTTTTAACTTTAGATAAATCAATAACGGTCACTCCTGCACGGCCGACTACTTCAATTTTCTTTTCAGCATTGCGGACGACCATGGCTGTATCTTCATCTATTCCATAAGAAAGCTGATTGCTTTCTCCTTTTTCATAAGCTGTCGCAATCAGTCTGCCAAGGCGGGCTTTGTTGTCAAAGTGCTGGTCGATGATGCCGTATTGGAAGAAACCAAGTCCGCGTTCAAGATAGCCTGGTCCGCCTTCTTGCTGCTGCATGCCGTCATATGTGTCAGTAAAGCCTTTTGCAAGAGTATCAAGGCTGCCGCCGCCTGCAAGCATGACATCGCTCATGATTGCTGCACCGGCACTTGTTCCGCCGAGAACTGCCCCGTTTTTATAAATGTCCCAGATCGCAGTTAAGGCTTTGGATTCTGTTTGATCTGAGTTAAAAAGAGCTTTCGTGATTTTCGTCTGGTCGCCGCCTACAAACCAGATGGCATCAAGCTCTTTTATGCTTGCAGATGCTTCTTCGCTGTTTTTGTTCTTTTCCCACTCTGCTGCATCATTTTCAGGAGTATCTTTGTAGTTTGTCGCTGAAATCGGCAGGATCTGAATATTTTCTTCTTTAACTCCGTATTCCACAAGATCATTTTTAAATGCATTGGATGAGTTCAACGATCCGCTCGCTGCCGGAACAATCCCAAACTTCGCGTCTGTTTTCCCTTCAGCAAGGTCAATAAAAGCTTTATATACGGCATCGTTTGTTGATCCAAGAGCACCGCCTGCAATTACAAGGTTGCCTTTAATGTCGCCGCGATCGGTTTCTTCAGGAATTTCAAAATTAGAAGGTTTATAGTCTTTGAATGCCTTATCATCTTTTTTGAACTTAATAGAAACCGGTGTAACATCCATTTTAACGTTTGTGATTGAGTAGTCATCTTTTTGGCCATCCTGATATCCCCAATAACCATTCGTTTCATCTGTTTTACTGAACGTTAAGGCAAAGCCTTTTCCTTTGCTGTCATATAAATAGCTTTTTACTGATTCGGTCGACGAGTTATCAATCAGCGAGTAAGAAAGATATGGTTTAAGTCTTCCGTAAGAGGTAAGGACTCCAGTCGCTTCAAGCGGTTTAAACGAATAATACTCGTAGCCTTTTGTTTCATCTTTCTCCGGATTCACCGAAAAAGCTTTAGTCTTCAAGTCAATTTTGTCACCAGGAGATAAGAAGCTGATCGAGACATTATTGACTGGGTGCAGCTTCTTGCTTGCAGGTTTTGCCTTACTGGCATCTACAACTGTGACACCGCCGCGGCCTGCAATTTCCGCGGTTTCCGACTTATTGTCAACGATTAAGGCTGTATCTTCATCAATCCCGTATGAATTAAACTTCGCTTTTTGCATTTCATATTTCACAGCTGCTGCTGCCAGCCGGCCCAATCTTGCTCTTTCATCGAAGTGCTGATCGACAATGCCGTATTGGAAAAAACCCAGTCCTTTTTCAATGTAAACAGGTGCATATTCTTTGTTCTCAGGTGCTTTATCCGCCTCTGTGAATTCACCTCTCAACCCTCCAAGGCTGTCGCCTCCTGTAATCATGACGTCACTCATGATCGCAGCCCCGGCGCTTGTCCCGCCCAGAACAGCCCCATCCCTGTAGATGTCCCAGATCGCATCTAGTGCTTTTGTATTTTTTCCTTTTCCATCAAAAAGAGTGTCCGTAATTTTCAGCTGATCTCCGCCGACGAACCAGACCGCTGATAGGTCTTCAATCTGATTGATGATCTCTTTTTCGCTTACGTTGTTTTTCCACTTGCTCTCATCAAAATCAGTATCACTGAAATCATGATTTGAGATTGGAAGAATATCTACATTTTCCGCTCTCACCCCGTATTTAACGAGGTCTGCTTTAAACTCATTAGAAGACTTCAACTTTCCGCTCGCAGTAGGAATAATCCCGATTCTGGCATTTTCCTTTCCGCCTGCGCGGTCAATAAAAGATTCATAGACTGCTTGATTGCTGCTCCCCAAAGACCCTCCTGCAATCACAAGACTGCCTTTAATTTCTTCCTTGCTGCCTGCTGCTGCAGCAGGCATGCTGAAACTTGATGCAAGCAGACAGGCTGCTGCAAGCATACTGATTGGTTTCTTCACTCCAATTCCCCCTCAAAATTAGATATTCTTCTGTTAAAGCAGACTGACATACATTTATGCTTCAAAGGTTCCCTTAATAGTTGCGATGCCTCCTTCAACCATTACTTTTCCCTTTGCCAAAACTGTGTCAATATCGAGTGTTTCTTTATCAAGCAAGACGAGATCCGCATCATTTCCTGCACGAATTTCCCCTTTTTTCTTCAGCTTTAATATGCGGGCTGGATTCGATGTAATGACTTGAAGAGCTGTCTCGAGAGAAACGCCCTCATCAAGAACAGATGAACGGACCTCTTCAAAAAGGGAAGATACTTTCCCAACTTGAAGCCCGGCAAAATCACCGTCTGAATTAAAATATGGAAGGCTTGCCTGACCATCAGATGAAAACGTAATTTGTGTAACTGGAATACCCCTTTCAAGCATCATGCGCAAGCCTCTGCTGCACTTTACTTCGCCCTCCTCTAGAAATTGAGGAATGGTGCTTGTGGTCATATCTACATAACCGCCAAGTTCCGCATATTTGATTCCCTCTTCAAACAGCTCAGCGTTTCGGTTAATATGGGTCGGGTGGAAGTGATGGATAGGGATGTCCGTTTTTTCTGCAATTTCAAATAAAAGATCAAGTTTGCGGTCACTATCGCCGACATGAATTTCAAGCACTCCGGCTTTCCCGGTAATCAAACCGCCATTTCTGGCGGCAGCTGCAATTTTGGCCAGCTCTTCAAACGTCGGTTCAGATGAACGGTGATCAGATATCGCAATTTCTCCAACACCGATGATCTTTTCAATAAAAATCAGATCCTCTTCAATTTTACCGGTCAGGGTTTTCACCGGAATCTGGTAAGACCCTGTATGAAGATAAGATGTGATGCCTTCTTCATCAAGTGCATGTGCTTTTGCAAGCAGACTCTCAATTCTTCTTGTTGTTCCGTCCGTTCCGAGTACACCTATAACGGTAGTAATCCCGGCAGTCGTAGCATCCGTCAAATTCAGCTCAGGGGTGCGTGTTTTAAAACCGCCTTCCCCGCCGCCGCCAATCAAGTGAACATGAGCATCAATAAAACCGGGCACTAATAGCTTGCCTGTTCCGTCGATCACCAGCACATCAAGTGATGCCGCATCCAAATCAATGCGGTCTTTGATATAGCCGATTTTATCTGCCGTAAGGAGCACGTCCTTTTTGCCTAAATAATGAGGCGCGTATACTTCTGTATTTTTTATAAGAGTAAGCAATGTTTGACCTCCTGTGTTTATCTATGATGACCAGTCTTTTAAAACGGCCCGTAATTCATCAAGTGAGCAATAACAACTGCTGCAAGTCCGATAAGATATTGAATGAAAACAAGCGGCAATACCCATTTAGCCCACTTCGTCCAAGGTATACCCGCGATTGCAAGACCTGCCATCAGTGTACCTGCTGTCGGGAAGATGATGTTTCCGATTCCATCTGCAAATGAGAAGGAAAGAACAGCTGTCTGACGAGTAATATCAAGCAAATCTGCAAGAGGCGTCATGATTGGCATTGTCAGCATCGCATGTCCGCTTCCTGAAGCAAGGATAAAATGGATTATAGCCTGGAAATTGTACATTCCGATTACACTCCAAAAAGCAGGAATATTCTCAAGCGCGCCTGAAACTCCGTAAAGCATAGGGTCAATAATATGCCCTTCATTTAACACGACCAGCGTCGCTCTTGATACCCCGATAATGAGTGCTCCGCCAATTAACAGGGAGGAACCTTCTACAAACGATTTCGCAATTTGATCTGCAGAAAGCCTGCCGATGATTCCGATGACAATCGTTAATACTACAAAAAGAGCAGCAATCTCAGTGATATACCATTGAAACTTTATGACTCCAAATGCAAGAATTACGTAATTCAGCAAAAAGGCGCCTAAAATCAATTTATGTTTTGTCTCTAATTTTTCATTTGAGTTCAACAGGACGTCCGCTTCTTCTCTACTGTATTTTCCAAAGAAGCCTTTTGATGGATCTTTCTTCACTTTCATTGCATGACGGTAAACAAAAATAACCGATACTGCATAAACAATGACGAATAATACTAGTCTGTACCCCATGCCGGAGAACATCGGAAGCTCAGCAATCCCCTGTGCCACCCCGACTGTAAATGGGTTCATGACAGCTGTTGTAAAACCTGCCGCAGCCCCAAGAATGACGATCGCCGTACCAGTCAGCACATCAAATCCCAATGCGAGCGCAAGCGGAATCAATAATGGAATATAAGCAAGTGTTTCCTCTGCCATCCCCATAAGAGATCCTCCGATAGCAAAAAACAGCATCATCGCAGGAATCAAAAGTTTTTCACGAGTTGCAAGCCTCTTAGCAAGCGTAGTAATCAATAGGTTAATCGTACCCGTTGCCGTTAACACTCCAAAAAATCCGCCGATGATCAAAACAAAGAAGATAATATTTGCAGCTTCTACCATCCCGGTATGAAGTGCTTTTACCATTCCAAACGGGCTGACCGGTGTTTGTTCAGCGGACTGAAACGTATCCGGATCAATTTCTGTTCTTCCGTCAACCTCTACCCTTGCATAATCTCCTGCAGGCAATACGTAAGTTAATAGTGTTGCAACAACCAATACACCGAGTAAAAGTGCAAAAACATTAATCTTGCGTTCTTTCTTTTCCTTCCCCTTTGGTTGATAAGCTGTTTCAGCTTGAGCCATTAGTTCTTCTCCCCTTTTTCATGTTTTCTTTAGATGGCAAACGACATCTCCCTTGGAAATGCCTCTCCTCACGGAAATAGTCATTTGCAAGTATATAATGCAATTTTTGTGCCAACACGAAATTAGGGGGTGGCTGTTTTAATTTATATCGTCCAGCTCACAGCTTGTCCTTTAATAAGTATAGTCCAAAAATAAAATTGACCCAACTTCAATATTCATCATAATGTATAAAGTATTATTATCTAAAATTTCTAATAATCATTGTCTTTTTGGTCTAAATTGGTTTGTTTTTATGATACTATATAACCAATAGAACCAAAAGGAGTGAGAACATGAAACCTTCCATTATTCTCCTGACAGGCGGTATGAAAACAAAGAAAACGCTTCACAACCAACTCAACCAGCTATTGGGAGATTATCTTTCCATTAAGAGCTATGCTGCGGATGATGGTCTTCCGACTGACCTTAAGGCAGACATTATTCTCTATTCCTCCGAATCCCTGAAAGAAGAACTCAGTCATTTAAGGAATATAGATGCAAAAATCCTAATAACCGGCCAGAGGACTGTTCATCACGAATACTTGGGCAAGCTGCTGAACCTTCCGGCGGGTTCAAACGTGCTTGTAGTAAATGATGAATACAACGTCACGATGGAACTGATTCAGTCCCTTTATCAGCTGGGAATTAACCACGTCCGTTTTATTCCGTTCAAGAAAAATCACTCTTATCAGGAAAATATAGATGCTGCGGTTTCACCCGGTGAAACCGAGCTTGTCCCTTCATATGTTCCGCTTATTTTGGATATTGGCGTCCGTCTCTTTGATATGACCACTATCCTGAAAATAGCTGATTACTGCAGCCTGCCTGAGAATGCCACCCTGCAAATCTCTGAAAGGTACATCCGCAGCATCATCGAGCTTCAGCAGAAACTGATGCTTGCCGAAAAACAGACAAAAGAGGTCTATCAGCACATTCAGAATGTAGTTAACACAGTGGACGATGGCATTTTAGCAATGAATGAAAGAAATGAGATTACCGTTTTTAATGAAAAACTTGAAGCGCTTTTTCAAGTTAAATCAGCAGAAATAATGAATTCCCCCATCCAGACTGCCAGTTTTGAGAAAGAAGTTGTGGAATTTATTATGGAAGGATCAGAAGAAAGTCATTTATTCACCATTAACGGGGTGGATGTCGTCGTATTCCGCTACTCAATGACAGGAGAACAAACAACTGTTGCTGTTTTTAAAAGTGTGCGCCAAGCCTTTGAAATTGAAAAAACAGCACAGCGAAAGCTAAAGGAAAAAGGATTTTATGCTAAATACAGCTTTGATGACATCATTTGTGAAAACTTAAAAATGAAAGAGCTTAAACAAATTGCAAAGAAGCTTGCATTATCTGAACACCCGATTTTAATTCAGGGAGAATCAGGAACCGGCAAAGAATTATTTGCCCATGCGATCCACCAGCATTCCTTGAGAAAGAACGGCCCATTTTTGCCGGTGAATTGCAGTGCCCTGTCAGAAAGCCTGCTTGAAAGCGAACTTTTCGGATATGAAGAGGGAACTTTTACCGGAGCACAGCGCGGCGGAAAGAAGGGATTGTTTGAACTTGCAGATAACGGCACCATTTTCCTTGATGAAATTGGGGATATCAGCCTCTCCATGCAGTCCAGGCTGCTTAGGGTTCTTCAGGAAAAGGAAATTAGAAGAATCGGAGGAACCAAAATTATTCCAATCAACGTAAGGATTATTTCAGCAACAAATAAAAGAATTGAGGAACAAATGAAAACTCAGACATTCAGAAATGATTTGTTTCATCGTTTAAACGTGCTGAATCTTTCCATCCCTTCTTTAAATCAGAGGAAAGAAGATATTCCGCTGCTGATTCACCACTTTGTTACGAAGAATGGAAAATGGCTGAAGGTCGATCCTATTCTGATGGAAAAGCTGACAGCAGCTGAATGGAACGGAAACATCAGAGAGCTTAAAAATGCAGTGGATTACATGATTACGGTTTGTGAAGGGGCCATCCTGACAATAAAAGATCTCCCTCATTCTTTTTCAGCAGCTCTGGAGACAGAACCGCCTCATCAAAACATGCTTGAACAATCAGAACATGACACCATCCTGCAGATTGTAAAAGAATGCAATGATACAGGAAAAGCTGCAAGCAGGGACTATATTTCAGAAAAAACAAAAGAACGGAGCATCCCGCTGCCATTGTCTCCGCAGCAGGTGAGAAGGCGTTTGGATGACCTTGAGGAAAAAGGAATGATTGTGAAACGAAAGGGGCGCGGAGGTACAAGAATAACAGAGAACGGCTTAAAGTATTTAGAGAGCGTTCTCCGCTAAAAACCGGACTCTTTATCATGTGAGTCCGGTTTTCCTTTATTCTCTGTTACCTGCAAAAATCATAATAAATTTCAGCAATTCAAACAGCGAAATTAAAGCAGCGGCTACATACGTGAGGGCAGCTGCCCCCAGCACTTTGTTCACTCCGCGCTCTTCTTCATTGCGGATGATGCCTTCTGCAATCATAAAGTCCTTCGCTCTTCTGCTTGCGTTAAATTCAACCGGAAGTGTGACAAGCTGAAAGGCAACTGCTGCGGAAAAGAAGATAATTCCGAGCCCGATCAGATTCAGCGAACCGAGCAAAAATCCTCCAATCAGCAAAAACGGAGCAATGCCGGAAGAAATACTGACAACTGGGAACATTTTATGCCTGAGCGTTAATGCACCGTACGCCTCTTTATGCTGAACCGCATGGCCTACTTCATGAGCTGCAACTGAAATAGCCGCAATGGACTGCCCGCCGTAAACAGGCTCAGACAGCCTGACTGTTTTCTTAGTCGGATCATAATGATCTGAAAGGGTGCCCCTTACAGGTTCAACGGGCACATGATGAAGTCCGTGATGATCAAGAATTCTGCGGGCAACCTCCATTCCAGTCAACCCGGAAGAAGCCTGAACTTTTGACCATTTATTAAAATTGCTTTTCACTTTAGCCTGAGCCCAAAGCGCAAGGCCAAATGCTGCAAAGACCAAAATATCCATGGGATGAAAAAACATACAGCGCCTCCTGAATCAGATTCTTACTGTTATATTTCCTCTAACAGCTTCTAATAAACAGAGAAGTGCTAACATGATGTGCCCGGAATGTAGTAAAATAATGGTATACTCCAATGGAAACGGATGTGAACACATGTCTTTAAAACAGGAACAAGATACCTTTCAAAAATTACAGGAAGCTGAAAAGCATTATTCAGAAACAAAATTCTGGGATAAATTAAAGAAATTCGGAAAAAAAGCGGGCTCCTCCGTGGTCTATGCCGTATTGCTTTTATATTTTACGCTGCAGAAACCTGAAGTGCCGAAAAAAACCAAAGCCATCATTATCGGGGCATTAGGCTATTTCATTTTGCCGCTCGATCTAATCCCGGACCTGGCAGCCGGAGTCGGCTACACCGACGATTTGGGTGCACTGGGTCTAGCGCTTCTGCAGGTAGCTATGTATATTGATGACGATATTAAAAATCAGGCGAAAGAAAAGCTGATAGAGTGGTTTGGCCAGTCAGTGGATACTTCTGATATTGATGCGAAAATTAAATAAACTAAAAAAAAATGTCTATTCCGCCAGGGATAGACATTTTACATTACTTCTATTTTATGACCTGGGAGCAAACAGCATAACCGAAACTCCAACCAGACAGATTACTGCGCCCGCCCAATCATAAATATCAGGCGTTTTACGGTCCACTCCCCATCCCCACAGAACGGAAAGAATAATAAATATACCGCCGTAAGCCGCATAGACCCTCCCAAAGGAAGAGAACGTCTGCATAGCTGCAATCATCCCATATAAAGCTAAAGAGATTCCGCCAAAAACACCCCAATAAACCGGCTTGCCTTCCCGGAGCCAAAGCCAAATTAAGTATCCTCCGCCAATTTCTGCGAGCCCTGCCAGCAGGAATAGTGAAATTGTATAAACCAACAGGTTCCCTCCTCATGCATCGATCTTTTTAGATTTCTTTCTTCATCAGCTGAAGGTCAATATACAATTGAATCCTTGTATGAAAATCATCGAAATCAATGGATGTGAGCTCATTGATCTGATTAATTCTGTATTTGAGCGTGTTAGTATGCACATACAGCTGCTCGGCAGTCGGCTTGATTTTACAGTTGTTGAACAAATAAATCTCAAGTGTATGAATCAGCTTTGTCTGGCTTTCTTCATCCTTCTTCTTCAATATTTCCAGGCTTTTATTGTTGTAGCCAGTTATACTGTGATGCTTTGATATAGTTTCGAGATAGCGGAATATCCCGAGTTTGCTGTAAGTAAAGGGAAGCTTTTCAGGAGAGCCGATAAACTTGGCTGCATTAATGACTTCCAGTGCTTCAAAGTACGATTTTCTCAACTGCAAAATGGAAGAATAAGCATTGCCGATTCCAGCATAAATTTTATGGCTGTCAAGTTGCGACAGGACGGTTGATGTCAGCTCTGATGCACTTGCTGCAAGCTGGTCAGCAACCTTTGCATTGCTCCCAATAATGACGATCACTTTCAGCTGATCTGTAAACACATGCGCAAAATGATTCAATGCGTTTGCAAATAAACGAACTGTTTCTGTCAGGTCATCAAGCTGTTCCTTTTCACTTTGAGAAACAGTGAAAAGGTTGACGATAAACGTTTCCGGGATGAGAATACTGTGATTTGCCGCTTCCCATTTGATTTGATTTTCCGTTTGAAAGACTTCACCGATAATCTTTTTATAAAACTCGTTTTTTTCTTCATTTTCTCTTAAGTTTATCTGATTTTTCTGATACAGAAGCTTCCCTATATGGCGGGATACTTCATGCAGAAAATCCAGCTCATTCTCTGTCATAGGCTCTGTCTCCTGAACCCAAATATAGCCAAAAACCTGATCTTTGTAGATGGCGCTTACAACAACCCGCTGATTTAAGCCGATTTCTTTTATCTGTTTTACCCGAAACGGATGAGTAATTGTTTTGAGCTGATCAACAATGCCTTCATCCATGAATTTCTCAAGAATGGGAATCGGCCAGTGCTTTGTAAAAATGGTCTGCTGATTGGCTTGATCGAAATGGCCTATGTAATAAGAGCTGTATGCCAGCAAAGAGAATTGATCATTTTCAATAACGACTGGTTTTTTTAAGTAAGTGCTGACCATATCTGTAATATCATTAATGTTTGTCAGTGTCAGAATTTTTTCGAGTAACATATATGGCCCTCCTGCTTGAAATATAAATGATGAAACTAATTATAATACTTTTATCAGCAGGAAGGGAATAGCATCTGCATTTGAAAGTCCTATGAGTTTAAGCCATTTAAAAAAGGACCGGGAATTCCCGGTCCTTGAAGCTTAGTCTTTTAAGATTCTTTCAAACTCTTCAAATTGAGTTTCTACTTCTCTTGAAGGCTGAGCAGTAAGCAGACTTACCACAATAATGGCAATCAAGCTTGCTGCAAAACCTGGGATCATTTCATAAAGAGTGTCTGACAATCCCGCCATCGACCAGAAGATAACCGTTGCGGCACCGACGATCATCCCTGCAAGTGCTCCCCACTTTGTCATTCTCTTCCAGAAGAGACTGAGCAGAATCAGCGGTCCAAAAGAAGAACCAAATCCAGCCCAGGCATAGCCGACAAGTCCAAGTATAGTGTCGTTTTTCTCCCAAGAAAGAATAAGGGCAATGACCGAGATAAGCAGAACGGATAATCTTCCTAAAAAGACCAGCTCTTTATCTGAAGCTGAACGTCTGAAGAACGTTTTGTATATATCCTCAGTTAAGGAACTTGCCGTTACAAGCAGCTGAGAAGAAATCGTGCTCATAACAGCAGCAAGAATAGCTGAAATCAAGAATCCTGTAATAAATGGGTGGAACAGCACTTCTCCTAAAACGATGAATACCGTCTCTGGATCATCAAGCTTCATGTCATTTTGAGAAAAATAAGTGATGCCGATGAATCCTGTCAGCATCGCACCGATACTTGAAAAGATCATCCATCCCATCCCGATATTGCGGGCTTTTTTGATTTCTTTTACAGAATTAATGGCCATAAAGCGGACAATGATATGCGGCTGGCCAAAATACCCAAGGCCCCATGCAAATAATGAAATAACTCCCAATAGGCTCGTTCCAGTAAAAATATTTAAAAGTGCCGGGTCAATTGAACGAGCTGTGTCAATAGAAGGCCCAAACCCTCCGACATGGATCAGTGTAACAATTGGTACGAGTATCAATGCAATAAACATGATGATTCCCTGAACAAAATCGGTCCAGCTTACCGCCAGGAATCCGCCAAACAATGTATAGGCTACTACAACGCCGGTTAAAATCCATAATCCAGTATGATAATCAAGGCCAAATGTGCTTTGGAATAAAACACCGCCTGATACCATTCCTGATGAAACATAAAAAGTAAAGAATATTAAGATAACTAAAGCTGAAATAAGTCTCAGAATCCGTGATTCATCAGCAAAGCGATTTTCAAGGAATGCCGGAATCGTGATGGAATTATTCGCTACTTCTGTATACGTTCTTAATCTGGGAGCAACATAAAGCCAGTTGGCATAAGCACCAAGCGTTAAACCGATGACAATCCACATGGAACTGAGTCCTGTCGCAAACATAGCGCCCGGCAGTCCCATCAAAAGCCATCCGCTCATATCTGCCGCACCGGCGCTTAACGCCGTAACAGCTGGTCCGAGTCCGCGGTCTCCAAGCATGTAATCATTTAAATTAGACGTTCGTTTGTAAGCAAAATACCCGATCAGGAGCATGCCTGCCATGTAAATGCCTATGGATGTAATCAATGCGTAGTCAATCATAGATGAACCCCTTTCCCGCCAAATACTCTCTATTTTTATAGCTGCTAATTTCACCAATTGCTGCAGAAAACCGCCTTTTGAGCGAAATTAGCTTTTAAAAAGAGGAAGCAACCTGTTATGTTACTTCCCCCATCTATTAACCCCAAACTGTTATCTATGAATCTGCAGATTAAAATGTTTCAGATGTTGTTTTAGCCTGCATGTGAAGCTGAAGGTAATCAGGTCCGCCTGCTTTAGAATCCGTTCCTGACATGTTGAAGCCTCCGAATGGCTGGTAGCCTACAATTGCCCCAGTGCATCCGCGGTTAAAGTAAAGATTTCCTACATGGAAGTCTTCACGTGCTTTTTCCATGTTAGCGCGGTTCGTCGTAATGACTGCACCTGTTAAACCATACTCTGTGTTGTTCGCAATTTCAAGCGCTTCATCAAAGTCTTTCGCTTTTGCAAAAGCAACAACAGGTCCAAAAATTTCTTCCTGCATTAAGCGTGCTTTTGGGTCAACATCTGCAACGATGGTTGGCTGAACGAAGTAGCCTTTTGAGCTGTCTCCTTCTCCGCCTGTAAGAATGCGTCCTTCTTCTTTTCCGATTTCTGCATAGCTCATGATTTTATCAAATGCAGCCTGATCAATAACCGGTCCCATGAAATGGTTTTCTGTCGGGTTGCCGACTGTCAATTGTTTTGTTAATTCTACAGCGCGGTTTAATACCTGATCGTACACATCTTCTACGATTACCGCACGAGAACATGCAGAGCATTTTTGTCCTGAGAAGCCGAATGCTGATTTCACAATCGATTGAGCAGCAAGCTCAAGGTCAGCCTCTTTATCTACTACGATCGTATCTTTTCCGCCCATTTCAGCGATAACGCGCTTCAGCCAGATTTGGCCGTCATTCAGCTGTGAAGCACGGTTGAAGATGCGAAGACCTACATCGCGTGAACCTGTGAAAGAGATAAAGCGGGTTTTCGGATGGTCAACAAGGTAGTCTCCCACTTCTGCACCGCTTCCTGGAACAAAGTTCAGAACGCCTGAAGGAAGTCCGGCTTCCATCATAACTTCTACAAATTTAGCAGCTACAATAGGTGTAGTTGAAGCTGGTTTTAATAGAATCGTGTTTCCAGTTACGATTGCAGCTACCGCTGTGCCTGCCATGATCGCAAACGGGAAATTCCAAGGTGAAATGATGATGCCTACACCTAGTGGAATGTAGTCATAGCGGTTGTATTCTCCCGGACGGCTTTCAACAGGAACTCCATCTTTAAGCTTCAGCATTTGACGGGCATAAAACTCAAGGAAGTCAATAGCTTCAGCTGTATCAGCATCAGCTTCGTTCCATGGCTTTCCTGCTTCTTTTGTTAAAAGGGCTGAAAACTCATGCTTGCGGCGGCGGATGATGGCTGCTGCTTTGAAAAGAACATCTGCACGGATTTCAGGCTTTACTTTTTTCCAGCTTTCAAAAGCAGCAGAAGCTTCCTGCATCGCTTTTTCTGCATGGTCACGGCTTGCTTTTGACACGCGGCCGATTACTTCTTTTTTATCAGCAGGGTTATAAGACACGATTTTTTCATCTGTCGTTACTTTTTCTGCACCGATGTATAAAGGATAATCCTGTCCTAAATAGCCTTCCACTTTTTGAAGAGCTTCCTGGTAGGCTTTTTTGTTTTCCTCGTTTGTGAAATCAGTAAATGGTTCGTGTTTGTATGGAATCATTAGAAATCGCTCCTTAAGAATAATTTGGTTTAACCTTTAACTTTTCACCATGCCTTTAAAGGCAAAAGCAATATTGGATGGCCGCTCGGCAAGTCTTCTCATGAAGTAGCCGTACCAGTCAAGACCATATGGTACATAGACGCGCATTTTGTAGCCTTGTTTGACAAGCTCCAATTGCGTTTTGCTTCTCATCCCGTATAGCATTTGGAATTCAAACATAGAGTTTGGAATGTTATGCTTTTTGGCGAGCATTTTTGTGTACTCGATGATCTGGTCATCATGAGAGGCGATAGCTGTATAGTTGCCGTTAAGCAGACTTTGCTCAATCAGCTTTTTATAGTTTTCATCCACATCTGCCTTTTCAGGAAAGGCCACTTCTGGTGACTCTTTGTATGCTCCCTTTACGAGACGCAGAAACGGCTTATACTTCGCTAGATCGCTTAAATCCTTCTCTGTACGATATAAGTAAGCTTGTAAGACCGTGCTGATGCAGCTGTACTTTTCTTTGAACTGTTTGAAAATATCAAGAGTAGCCTGACAGCGCACTTCATCTTCCATGTCGATCGTCACCATGACATTGTGTTTTTCCGCTGTATCAAGGATTTTTGTCATATTTTCGATGACCAGCTTGTGATCAATATCAAGACCGAGGGATGTCATCTTTAATGATACTTGTGAATCAAGCTTCTCCCTGCTGATCATTTCGATTGTTTCGATGCATTCTGCCGTTCTTTCTCTTGTGACTTCCTCTGAATCTACGAATTCTCCAAGATGATCGACTGTTACCAGCAGGCCGCTTTCATTCAGCTGTTTAATGAATTTGATGGAACTTTGAAAATCTGTTCCGCCGATAATTTTCCCTGCCGCAAAACTGCCGCCGCGCTTCTTTGCAATATTATTAAGTAAGTTATTTTTGGATAAGAATAAGAAAAAGTCTCTTGTAATCGCTTCCATCGTTAACGTACACCTCCTGTAGAAGTTGTAATCACAAGATAATCTTACTTTTTTTCGACAATTTTCACAACGTTCTAAAAATACAAGAATTAAGCGCTTTATTTGTTGTTTTTGGACAAAAGACAAAAAATTTATGAAAAAAGGAAGAATAATAGATTAAGTTTACATTTTTTACATAAAAATATCGCTGTATATGCAACTGAGAATCTAAATGGACGAAAAGAAAGGATATAAAGAGTAATTTGCAAATGTACCCGCTTACTTCAGACTATTGCTTTTTCATAAAGGATGATATAATTTCCGGGTTATCAACGGCCACGGCTTTCATGAGAGTTGAAAGTCACAACAAAATAAGATAAAAGAGGTGTTTTTTGATTGAACGTACAGACAATTAAACAAGAGTGGTTCGGCAATATCCGGGGAGACATTTTGGCGGGTATCGTCGTTGCTTTGGCTCTTATTCCAGAAGCAATAGCCTTCTCCATTATTGCAGGAGTTGACCCGATGGTCGGATTATACGCATCCTTCTGTATTGCGGTGGTGATTTCATTTGTAGGCGGCAGACCTGGAATGATTTCGGCAGCTACAGGAGCCATGGCATTGCTGATGGTGACGCTTGTTGCTGATCACGGCCTGCAATATTTATTGGCGGCAACCGTGCTGACAGGTGTGATTCAATTTGGTATGGGTGTATTAAAGCTCGGAAAAGTAATGAAATTCATTCCAAGATCGGTTATGGTTGGATTTGTAAATTCATTGGCTATTCTGATCTTTACGGCTCAGCTTCCGCATTTCGCCGGTGAGACGTGGATCATGTACGTTATGGTAGCAGGTGCTCTAGCTATTATTTATATCCTGCCTAGATTCACTACAGCCGTTCCTTCTCCGCTGGTGGCAATCATTGTGATTTCCATTATTTCAGTTATGACTGGAGCAGGTGTAAGAACAGTTGGAGATATGGGCGAATTAACACAGGCACTGCCTTTCTTCTTGATTCCTGATATTCCATTAAACTTTGAAACTCTTCAGATCATTTTGCCTTACTCATTCGCTTTAGCCATTGTCGGATTATTGGAAACCCTGCTGACAGCGCAAATCGTGGATGACATGACAGATACGGAAAGCGATAAGAATAAAGAAGCAAAAGGCCAGGGTATTGCCAATATTATCAATGGATTTTTTGGCGGTATGGCAGGCTGTGCGATGATCGGGCAATCTGTTATTAATGTTAAATCCGGCGGAAGAGGAAGATTATCGACTTTCGTTGCCGGTGTATTCTTAATGGTGCTGATCCTATTGTTAAACGACCTTCTGATTCAAATTCCAATGGCAGCTCTTGTGGGTGTGATGATTATGGTATCCATCGGAACATTTGACTGGTCTTCTTTAACAAAGCTGCATATTATGCCAAAAACAGACGCAGCGGTCATGATTGTGACAGTTGTGACAGTTGTTGCTACACATGATTTATCAAAAGGTGTGCTTGCAGGAGTTCTATTAAGTGCGCTGTTCTTTGCAGCAAAAATTTCTAAAGTTCATGTAGAAACATTTGTTAGCGGGAACAAATTAATGAAAACCTATAAAGTCAGCGGTCAGGTCTTCTTTGCTTCAGTTGAAGATTTGCTTTCAACATTCAACTTCAAAGAAGAGATTGATACCATCACGGTTGACTTAACCAATGCTCATCTTTGGGACGATTCTGCTATAGGAGCAATTGATAAGATTATCCTTAAGTACAGACAAAATGGGACTGAAGTCAGAATAACGGGGCTGAACAAAGACAGTACCACTCTTTTAAATAAATTGGCCGTATATGATAAACCGAATACTAAAGCAGCAAACCATTAATTCCTAAGAGACGTACATTCGTGCGTCTCTTTTTTTGTTTTCTGCGGTGGCGTGAATCAAAAAGAATGATGAATGAAAAAAGAGGAAACCTTAAACAGGAATTCCTTTTCTTACTTTCTTCCCAATCAGCTAAAGAGGCAGGTGTCTGTTTTGACCAGTTCCGAAAAAATAATCCGTCCTCTCGGCAAAAACACGAGATGGGCCATTTCCTCCCTGCTTAGCAGTCTAATTATTTTAAATTACTTTGACCGAGTTGCAGTAGCTGCAGCAGCACCTGAACTGCAGCAGGCTTTTTCACTCAGTGCATTTGAAATGGGGCTTGTTTTTACCATTTATAATTACGCTTATACCCTTATGCAGCTTCCTATTGGAGGGATGCTCGACAAATGGGGAGTTGGTTGGGTAACGAGAATCGGCATGATCGTTTGGACTCTTTTAACCATCAGTATAGTGTTTGTTCAAGGAACCCTTCTCTTATATATTCTGCGTTTTTTTACCGGCATTACGAGCGCATCCGCTTTTCCTGCAGCAGCAAAAGCTACAGCCAGCTGGTTCCCCTTTCATGAACGGGGATTCGCAAACGCTCTTTTTGATTCCTCAGCAAAACTGTCCAATGTAATTGGAGGACCGCTGGTAGCCATTTTAATTACTCTTTATGATTGGAGAATTGCCTTTTTAACAATTGGAATCATAAATGTTATTTTTACGATTATCTTCTGGAAATATTATGATGAACCCCGTTCTCATAAGAGCATTTCAAAGGAAGAAATCAATTACATTCAAAAGTATGGGGATCTTTCCGATATGCCTTCCTACAAAGTACTTCGCGTTTTAAAGACCTTTTTTAAAAATCGAAAAGTATGGGGGCTCATGATCGGCTTCACAGGATATGGCTACACCTTTAATTTGCTTCTGCTCTGGCTTCCGACTTTTTTTAGGGATCAGTTTAAACTTGATTTGCTTTCCTCCTCCCTGTATACGGCCATTCCCTGGCTGATTGCTGCTATTTCAGGTATTATCGCAGGAGGCTGGCTGGTTGATTTTCTGATTGGAAAAGGTCATGCCCCAAACAAAGTTTATAAAGGAATCATCGTCATCGGAATGACAGTCGGCCTGACATTTCTGGGTTCTATTTTCACGGAAAATCCAATCATGTCCATGCTTTTTATTTCTATAGGCCTCGCTGGTATTTCCGCTACTGCCCCGGTCGGATGGACGATTGCAGCAAAGCTCTCACCGCCTGGGACAACTGCTGTTCTCAGTTCAATGGTTAACTTTTCGAATAATTTATTTGGGGGAATCATTGCCACTTTCCTGACAGGATACATCGTTGATAAGACAGGATCATTCAACATGGCATTTGTTCTTGCTGCTGCTGTTTTAGTTATTGGATTATTCTTTTATACAGCCGTTTTAGGCAAGATTGAACAAATTCCGATTGAGAAGACATAAAAACGTAAAGATCAATTCCTGAATGAAAGCCGAACATTGAATAGTGCGAAAACCTTTAAAAGAAAGGGGTATTTTCGCATAGATTGTTGTTTTTCATGATAAATAATGTCCGTTCCTTTCCGCTCCACTTATGGTTTCTATCATTTAGCCTGCAGCAACAATATTTATGAAAAGAGCAAAAGAAAAAAATCCGAACTAAAACGAAATTCAAGTTGGAATTTCACATAATAGTTCGGATTATTCTTTGGCTGAAACCTATTGTCCCAGCCTTGTGTGTTACTTTTCTTTTTTCACATCAATCACCTTAACAACGACGATAGGCGATCTTTTAAGTCTTTTATAAATAAAGTCGGATATCACTGAATTTAAATGTTTCTCGATATCCCCTTCAACTTTATCTTCCCTGATGACAGCAGCAGCAAGTGCTTCTATTTCCACAATGAAGTCATTGGACTCTCTTAAGTAAACAAAGCCTCTTGAAATGATCTGCGGTTTGCGGATGATTTCTTCTCCGTTTTTAAAAATCAGAATCGAAATGATTCCGCTGTCTGCAAGCTGCTTCCGCTCGCCAAGCAAGGATGTTCCTACATCACCGATTCCATTTCCATCAACATAGACAGAACGGGCAGGCACTTTCCCCGCCTGATACGCCTTGTCACTGGAAACATTCAATACATGCCCATTATCTAAAATGAAAATATCTTCTTCTGGAATAAAGCATTCCATTGCAAGAGTCTGATGCATTTTCTGCATGCGGTATTCGCCGTGAATCGGCACCAGGAATTTTGGATTCAGCAGCTTCAGCATAAGCTTCAGCTCTTCTTGACCGCCATGCCCTGACGTATGAATGTCATAGAGCTTATTGTCAATTACATCTGCTCCGGCTTTCATCAGTTTGTTGATAATTCTGTTTACACTAAGAACATTTCCCGGTATTGGGGAAGAAGAAAAAATAATGGTATCGCCTTCCTCAATATGGATGTGGCGGTGTTTTCCTTCAGCAATTCTTGAGAGAGCAGCAAAAGGTTCCCCCTGGCTGCCTGTACACAGGATAGTCAGTTCGTTGTTTTTATAGGAACTGATTTCATCCGGATCTATAAACGTACCGCTTGGCGCTTCAATGTAGCCGAGCTCAAGGCCGATAGATATCGCTCTTTCCATGCTTCTTCCCGTGTAGGCCACCTTCCTGCCGCAGGCTACAGATGCTTTAATGACCTGCTGAAGGCGGAATACATTTGATGCAAATAAAGCCACAATAATACGCCCGGACTGTCTTCTGACCAAATCTAAAATGTTTTGCCCGATCTTTTTTTCTGATACTGAAAAGCCGGGTACTTCACTGTTTGTGCTGTCTGACAGCAAGCAGAGCACACCTTCTTGTCCAACCCTTGCAACCCTCGATAAGTCCTGCTCCGGTCCTGTAGGTGTCAGATCAAATTTAAAATCTCCTGTGTGAACAATGTTTCCTATTGGCGAATGGATGACCACTCCAAATGAATCCGGAATACTGTGAGTTGTCCGGAAGAACGTGACATCCAGGTTTTCCAGATTAATCGTGCTTTCTTCAGTAATTTCATGCAGAACTGCATCTCTGAGCAGGTTGTGCTCCTCAAGCTTGCTTCTGATAAAGCCCATAGCAAGTCTTCCTGCAAATACAGGAACATTCAGCTTTTTCAACAAGAAAGGCACACCGCCAATATGATCCTCGTGTCCATGTGTGATAAAAAGCCCTTTTACTTTATGGGCATTTTTCACCAAGTATGTATAATCAGGGATGATGTAATCAACGCCTCTTAACTCTTCGTCAGGGAATTTAACTCCTGAATCGACAATCACAATCTCATCTTCATATTCAACGAGGTACATATTTTTCCCGATTTCACCCATTCCGCCAAGCGGAATAATCTTTACATTTTTCTCTATTGTCATGTTTAGTCTCCTAGCACTGTTGATCACTTTCAATTTCCGAGTCTTTATTTTTACAGCTATTATTTCATTGTATCATACCTTATGTCTCGGGATAGTCATTTATAAAATGGTATAAAAAAAGACTGAGGCAAAAGCACACATTGTGCCTTTATCTCAGTCTTCATCTCTGCTTAAACCCTTGTTTTACGTCTTTTAACAAAAAAGTTATAAAGGAATACAATCACTGCCAAAACAAGAAGAACGTGAATAATTCCGCCTACTACATTAAATACAAGACCAAGCACCCAGAATAAAAGTAAAAGTCCAATAATCGTCCATAACATCGCATTTTCCTTCTTTCTCTCTTTATTTATTTCATTAAAGATTATCTTCCCTCCATTTTTTAAAATTAAACTTTTGCATAGACGATTCATTTGTCTCTTAATGATGTTTTCCTGAAATTTCAGCTGATTTTTCTTTTTCAACAGCTTCCTCAGCAGCTTTTAACTCGTCTTCAGTTACATTTCCTACGGCAAATTGCTGCTTTGGCATGACATGCATATCCCGGGCGGTGACATGTGTTTGGATAAAATACACGCCGTCAGCTTTGAAGCTGCTCCGGGCTTTGTAGATTCCATTTTTATCATGTGGGGCTTCAATCAAGACAGCCTTTTCTTTTTCAATTCATACCAAACGGTTGAGACGGTGGACGATTTTGAGGAATCTTACAAAAACCAAAAACCGCCCAAAAAATTTCGGACGGTTTTAGCAGGATTATAATAAACCTGGCAGGATAAAAGTAACAGTTGTCCCATTGGAAGAATCGCTGGTGATTGAGAATTCTCCCCCATGCAGCCTGACAATTTCTTTTACAATTGAGATGCCAAGACCCGTCCCGCCTGTCATTCGGCTCCGCGCTTTATCCGAGCGGAAAAAACGTTCTCCTATATGGGCGAGATCTTCTTCTGATATTTCATTTCCCTTATTGTTAAGACAAAAAAATAACTGTTTGTTTTTTTCAATGAGAGTTATTTTTATCTTACTTTCTTTATCAGCATACTTGATTGCATTATCCAAGAGGTTGTAGAAGACTTGCTGCAGCCGTTTAGGATCTCCTGTAAGAGCAAGATCTTCTTGAATATCCAGTTCTGTTTTTAGCTTACTTTCATTGATTCTGATATCGAATAATGCAAGCGTATCTAAAAACAGCTGAACAATGGCGATGGGTTCAACGTTCAGTGTATACATATTTTCCTGAAGGTGATCAAGGTCGATTAAATCAGTGATCAGCTTATTCAAGCGATTCGTTTCTCTGTCAATCGTCATCAAATAGTGATCCGCTTCTTCAGGCGATGCATACATTTGGTGTTTAAGAGCCTGACTGTACCCGCCAATATAAGTAAGCGGCGTTCTCAGCTCATGCACAACATTTGCAAGAAACTCTTTTTTCCTCGCTTCCTGCTCCTCAAGCGACTGGCTCATGGAATTGAATGCATGAGCAAGCTGTCCAATTTCGTCATGATTGTTATGAAGCAGACGATTCGAGTAATTACCTTTTGAGACCTCTTTTGAAAATTCCTGAAAATCATTCAGAGGCTTAAAAAGCGATCGCCGAATCTGATTGACGGCTAAAAAGAGAATCATAAAAAATATAGATCCGACAAGCAGAAGAATAGGAAGGCTTCCTTCGAATACTTCTTGAAGATCTGCTAATGGCACATAGATATAGATGAAGCCTATAAGCCCTTTATCTCCCATAATCGGGAAAACGGCGCCGATGATTTCACGGTTAAACTCTTTTACATAGCCATCCTTCACGATGTAATCCCCATTTTCAAGGATTTCGCGGTCTTCACTTGTAATCAGAGCTTCATAGTTCACTTCATATGGAAAATACGAACTTAAATCTTCGATATCATCCAGTACAATCACTTCATACTCAGACACGACATTGTACCAGTGAATTTTCTCAATGATTTCATCGCTTAGAGAGCCGTAGTGATAATGCGCAGCTGTTCTCTCGCCCTGATAAATGACAGACTCTTTGATGCTGTTAAAATAAAGTTCTTTGTATAAAAAATGCAGAAAAAAGAAAGAAAATAAAATGCTGAAGACAATGCAAATGCCAATCAGCATCAGTACTTTCTGGCTTAAGTTCAGACGTTTCAATAGTTACACCTCAAATTTATACCCGACACCCCATGCTGTTTGAATGAGATATGCATAATCCTTCAATTTCAATCTAAGTGTTTTAATATGAGTATCTACCGTTCGGCCGGTGCCAATGTAATTTAATCCCCAAACCGATTCAAGAAGCTGTTCTCTCGTAAAAACCGTCCCTTTATTTCTTGCAAGCAGGGACAGAATCTCAAATTCTTTTAATGTTAAGGATAAAGGCTGATTTTTTATCATCGCTTTATAGCCAGATGCATCAAGAACAAGCGGACCAACAGTTATCCGATTACTTAAAATGCTGCTCTGCCTCGCTCTTCTTAAAACAGATTCAATCCTTGCAAGCAGCTCTCCCTGGTGAAATGGCTTTACAATGTAATCATCCCCGCCAAGTTTGAGACCCTGGATTTTATCCCATTCCTCCCCTTTCGCAGATAAAAAAATAAGGGGGATGTGATGGTTTTTTTTCAATTCTTCTGCAAATGTAAAGCCGTCCATATAAGGCATCATAACGTCCGCAACTATTAAATCAGGCGCATCAATATTTATCCGTTCAAGAGCGTCCATGCCATTAGAAGCTTCAATGACTGAATAGCCCTCACTAATTAAAAATGTCTTTATCAGTGCTCTCATTGCTTCTTCATCATCAATGATCATAATAGATATTGTGTTCACTAATTAAACCCCGCTTTAAAGTTCTATATTAAAGTATAATCTTTATTTTATAATAATGATGTGAAGTTTTTATGAATCGGATATCTTAAAGACAAAATCTTTTTAATAATGAGGTTCGGTTTTTCTTCTAATATAGGAGGTTATACAAGATGAATTATGTATTGATCGGAGCCGGAGGAATCATTGGCAGTTTGCTCAGATATTCTTTAGGTGTGCTCACCCACCCTTGGCTCAGCAATGGTTTTCCTCTAGGAACCCTTCTTGCGAACCTGATCGGCTGCTTTATACTCGGGTGGTTTACAACTGGCATTTTGAGACTGAAGCTCTTTCATCCTCATATTTTAGCCGGGCTTGGAACAGGTCTTGTCGGGTCATTCACAACCTTTTCCACGTTCAGCGTTGAAACAGTACTGCTGCTTCAGAGCGGTTCAATTTTCATGGCGTTTATCTATGTGATCCTCAGTCTTGCTGGAGGACTTTTCATGTCATGGTATGGGTACTTCCTGGGGCTACGCATGTTTAAGGAAAGAAGCGAGGCTGCATCATGAACTTATTATTAATTGCTGCTGGCGGGTGTTTAGGGGCCATTGCCCGTTTTATCATCAGCTCACGGTTGAACAACAAAAGTCAGACTGGATTTCCAATCGGCACACTAGCGGTCAATTTAGCCGGCTCTTTTCTGCTCGGGTGGATGACCGGAAAAGGGCTGCCGGAAAGCTTTTATTTCCTATTCGGCATTGGCTTTATGGGAGCTTTCACAACGTTTTCCACCTTTAAGCTTGAGAATATCCAGCTTAGAGAAAAGAAAAATCATCCTGTTCTAATCAAATATCTCCTCTTTTCGTATGCCGGCGGGATTCTGCTCGCATTTATTGGATTAATGATTGGAATGGGCAAATCGTGATTGCCGCATAAAAATAAACAGCGTAAAATCTTCACATCCAAGACATCCTACTAATGGAGGGATGTATAGTGGAAAAAGACTTACAGCTGTTGAAACAATTAACCGAAACTGCAGGTCCATCAGGTTTTGAAGCACGGATTCATAAAGTTCTTGAAGAAAACATAAGTCAAATAACGCCAGAGATTTTAAAAGATCATCTTGGAAGCATCGTTGGAATTACGGGAAAAAAAGGCCCGAAAATCTTAATCGCCGGTCACATGGATGAAGTCGGCCTTATGGTAAAAGCCATCACGAATGACGGCTTCCTGAAATTCCAGACATTAGGCGGCTGGTGGGGGCATGTCATGCTTGCCCAGCGCGTAAAAGTCCTCACGAAAAATGGAGATTTGACTGGTGTCATAGGTTCAAAGGCACCTCATGTTCTGTCCATAGAAGAACGAAAAAATGTGCTGAAGCCTGAAAATATGTTTATTGATATTGGAGCTTCCAGCAAAGAAGAAGCAGAGAGTTTTGGAGTTCAGGTCGGAGATCCGATCGCGACCGTTTGTCCATTCGAAGTACTTCCAAATCCTAAGTTTCTGCTTGCCCGGAATTGGGATAACCGCGCAGGCTGCTATGTAGCCCTGAAAACATTAGAGAAAGTTGCTGCAGATAAAAAATCTTCTAATGTCTTATATGCAGGCGCCACAGTTCAAGAAGAAGTGGGTCTAAGAGGCGCCCAGACGTTAGTCAACAAAGTCAATCCGGATATATCGTTTGCCCTTGATGTTGGTGTAGCTGGAGATACACCAGGAATGAAAGAAAAAGAAGGACACACAGAACTCGGGAAAGGTCCTTTGCTCGGTTTTTTCGATGCAAGCATGATCCCGCATCCAAAACTCCGTGATTTTGTCGTCGGTGTGGCAAAAGAACTTTCAATCCCTTACCAAGTTGACATCATGCCTGGCGGAGGCACAGACGGAGGGAAATTCCATCTTGGTTATCAGGGTGTGCCTACTTTAGTTGTTAGCGTCCCGGCAAGATATATTCACAGCCACGTTTCCATCGTGCATAAGGACGATCTGGACCATTCAGTTGAGCTGCTCTACCAAGTCATCAAGCGCCTTGATGAAAAAACGCTCAAGCTAATTACAGAAATGAATGGAAATATCCATTAAAATTTATAATGGTTGTTTTCTCATTGCGTGCTGCAAAATCGGTTTGGCACACAAACTTCAGCTTCGGGAGGTCATTTCGTGCTCCAAAATCCGGTTTGGCGCACGAACTTCGGCTTTGGGAGGTCATTTTGTGCTGCAAAATCCGGTTTGGCGCACGAACTTCGGCTTCGGCGGGTCATTTCGTGCTGCAAAATCCGGTTTAACACACGAACTTCGGCTTCGGGAGATCATTTCGTGCTGCAAAATCCGGTTTGGCACACGAACTTCGGCTTCTTGAGGTCATTTTGTGCTGCAAAATCCGGTTTAGCGCACAAACTTCAGCTTCGGGAGGTCATTTTGTGCCACAAAATCCGGTTTGGCACACGAACTTCGGCTTCTTGGGGTCATTTCGTGCTGCAAAATCCGGTTTGGCGCACGAACTTCGGCTTCTTGAGGTCATTTTGTGCTGCAAAATCCGGTTTGGCGCACGAACTTTGGTTTCGGGGGACAATTTCGTGTTACACAAAATTTCCACCTGAAAAAGTCTATAAACTATTTTTCATTGAATCATTAAATCCTCCCACTTCGTCTTTCCAAAAGGGCCACGTCTCTCCATACACCATTCATTTTGCCGATTCGTTCTCTTATCCCAACTTCTCTAAAACCGGCTTTCTTATGTAAGTTTAAACTTGAAATGTTTTCAGGGAAAATTCCAGCCTGAAGCGTCCAAAATCCTTCTTTTTCGCTCAATTCTATAATGGAGCGCAGCAGGGCAGTTCCAATTCCCCCACCCTTAAATGATTTGCCGATATAGATGCTGACATCTGCTACCCCTGCGTAAACGCATCTTCCTGAGACAGGACTCAGAGCGGCCCAGCCAAGAATTTCATTTCCTTCTTTAGCGACAAGCCGGCATGTTTTAGAATGACTTTCATTCCAGCTCTCAAAAGAAGGGGCATCCGTTTCAAACGTAGCATTTCCAGTTGCAATGCCTTCTAGATAAATCTGTCTGACTTGATCCCAGTCGCTGGCTGTCATTTCTTTTATTTGAAAATCCATATCAGACATCCTCCATCCATGAAGTCCCTTTTCATTCATTATAAAATTCAACGTTTTTATTCGAAAGAAAAAAGCCTCATTTGTGAGACTTTAAGTTGACAGAAGAAAAGCCTAGAGAAAATCTCACGGCTTTTCTGTTTTTATTATTCGCCAGTCTTGGCAAAACGCTCGATTCTTTCACCAATCTCATCACGCACACGTTGGAAGAACGCCCATTTTTCTTCTTCTGTTCCTTCCGCTTTCGCAGGGTCATCAAATCCCCAATGCACGCGTTTGATATGCGGAGGTGTAACAGGACAATTGTCAGCTGCATGCCCGCATAATGTAACAATTAGGTCTGCATTGTTTAAGATTTCCTGATCAATCACATCTGAAGTTTGGTTTGAAATATCAATTCCTGTTTCTTTCATTGCCTTAACAGCGTTTGGATTTAAACCATGCGCCTCAAGTCCTGCACTTTTTACATCCCACTCTTCGCCAAGATGTTTTTTCGCCCAGCCTTCAGCCATTTGGCTTCTGCAAGAGTTTCCAGTACATAAGAAGTAGATTGTTTTTTTAGACATAGGTGTAGTCTCCTTTTAAGTTGAGTTTGATGTTTTTTAGATAATGAGCAGCCATAGATAAAGTCCAACTAGTGTGATAAACAAGGTTGGAATCGTTAAAATGATACCTGTTTTAAAATAAGTGCCCCAGGATATTTTGACGCCTTTTAAGCTCAAAACATGGAGCCATAAAAGCGTGGCAAGAGAACCAATTGGTGTAATTTTAGGTCCTAAGTCAGAACCAATTACATTTGCATAAATCAATGCTTCCCTAAGCGTGCCCGTTGTATCTGTATCGGCAATGGCTAAGGCATCAATCATGACTGTCGGCATGTTGTTCATGACCGAAGACAAGATGGCTGCAATGAAGCCCATTGAAATCGTTCCGATAAATAATCCCTGATCAGCTGCCATTTGAATCACATCAGCTAAAACAGCCGTTAATCCGGCATTTCTGAGACCATAAACGACGACATACATCCCGATCGAGAAGAATACAATCGCCCATGGAGCTCCTTTTAACACCTTTTTAGTATGAACAGCCGGGCTTCTTCTCGCCATAGCCAAGAAGAAAATGGCGACGACACCAGCAACAAAGGATACTGGGATATGCAAGAACTCACTGATAAAGTATCCAATGAGGAGAACCCCGAGTACGATCCATGACAGGCGGAACATCTTCTCATCCTTAATGGCTTCTTTAGGTGCTTTTAAATCTTTAAGATCATACTTCCCTGGTATGCTTTTACGGAAGAACAAGTATAAAACGAGAATACTTGCACCCAATGCAAAGAAGTTAGGAACAATCATCCGAGAAGCATATTCGATAAATCCAATGTTAAAGTAATCAGCAGAAACAATATTCACCAAATTGCTGACTACTAACGGCAATGAAGTAGTGTCGGCTATGAACCCGCTCGCCATGATAAATGGAAAAACCATTTTCTCTTCAAAATTCAGGTTGCGCACCATTGCAAGCACAATGGGTGTTAAGATAAGAGCTGCACCGTCATTCGCAAAGAACGCAGCGACCAATGCTCCTAAAATCGAGACATAAACAAACATTCGTACACCGTTTCCTCTTGCCGCTCTCGCCATATGCAGAGCAGACCATTCGAAGAAACCAATCTCATCTAAAATCAGAGAAATAATAATAATGGCAATAAATGCAAGGGTTGCATTCCAAACAATTGAAGTTACATCAATAACGTCACCAAAATCAACTACTCCAACTAATAAAGCAACTATAGCTCCACCGCATGCTGACCAGCCGATGGAAAGGTTTTTAGGCTGCCATATTACTAAGATGAGAGTTAAAAGAAAAATCAATGAAGCTAAAATGACTGAAGTCAATCTTTCTTCCCCTCTCTATTCACAGGTAATCCGTAATCCTTGTGCTTCTAATTCTGTTAATAAGTTATCTTGTGCAGGTAAATACTCTAATAGTCCTTTTATGAATGGATAATATTCACTTTCTTTATTCATTGAATAAAAAATCCATTGGCCTTTGCGTTTTTCTTTTACCAATTCTGCATCACGAAGTTTCCGCAGATGCTGACTGATTGCAGGCTGGCTTGTTTTGAAAATCGCAGTAAACTCACAGACACAGCAATCATTTGTCTCAAGCATTTTCATCATCGTGAGACGAGTTTTATCACCAAGCAATTTAAGTATTTGAGAAACTTTCTGAATATCAAGCGTTGAAGTCAGTTCCAAATTGCCAACACCTCCATGTCGGAATCATTATATAATACTTCACTTATATAATAAAGTGCTTATATATAAAAACTTTGTAAATTTACTGTAAGCATCTTAGTTTTTTCGGACAAAAAAACCTGGATTTAAACTCCAAGTTTTTCATTTACTATGTAAGTTATTTTTTATTCGAATTGAACCAGATGTCTTTTCATTAAGAAAAAGGATAAACCATAGGAGTCCTAAAGCTATAAACACACAGGCTCCTCCCCAATACAAATAAATGAATCCGTTATTAAGCTCGATGAGCATGTAGCTGAGAAATGGCCCCAATGCCGCCCCAACATCTTGAACGACAGAGTACAGTGTAAGGAAAGAAACAACATTTACACTCTTTGCTGCATCGATTGCAATAGCGTCCGTAAGCGTAGAGATCGCTGTCGCTCCAACCATGACTGCAAGTGCAGAAAAAATCCACATTCCTAATGGCAGGGAACTTGAAATCATTCCAAATGACACAGCTGTAAAGATCAATGAAAAAATAAAGATAGGAACCCTCCCGCTGATTCCGTCCGACCAGATTCCAATTCTTCTTGCTAAAAAAGGCTCCCACATCCACCTTGCCGACTGGATAAGTCCGGATAAAAAAGTAACGCCTATAATAAGTCCAAAGAGACTGATTTTCTGACCATAATGATGTTCAATGATGGAACTTAAGGTTGAGGTCAGGACTCCTTGAACTAACAAGGTGATAATAAAACCGCTGATAATGACAAGGAGTTTCCGCTTAAAAACAACTGTAAAAGGAATAGATTGTGAGTTTATTTTCTTTTCTGTCTGTGAATGTGAATCTGCGGCAAAGAAATAGATAATTAGAGGAAGGCCAAGCAATGTCAAAAAGCCAAATGCTAAAGAGACAAAACTAAGTCCCAGCCAAGGCACTAACAGGCCTCCAAGGAGCATTCCGAACAAACTCCCTAAACGGTAAATGCCATTATAGAATCCCATCGCCGCGCCGCGATGGTTTTCATCCGCATAAAATGCCACACTTGAAAGTCCGCCGATCCGAAAAAAAGACCATGCAATCCCCCATAAACCGCGAAGGATAACCCAAGCAATAAACCCTTTAAACAAACCATATCCCAGGGTGGTGAATGCTCCAATAATGATTGCACTAATCAGCCCGGTTTTTAATGAGATCTTTTTATAAATCCACCCTGCTATTGGACCAAAAGGCAGACGAATAAACCGATTGATGGAAAGAAGAATTCCAACCTGCCAAATAGAGTCAAGGCCTGCTTCTCTCCAGAAGATGGGCAAGGCAATATAGAGCATGGAATCTCCAAGTAAACTTAGGGCTGTAATGATGGCAACCATGGTAATCACTTTTTGATTATGGGGTTTGCTTTTTATTGCCTTCATGCAGCCTATCACCTCATTCAAAATTCCTATTCTTTTATTTCTTCATATGCCTCAAGGAACACTTTATAGCTTTGATTTCCTAAATAATCTTCTTTTGAACGAAAGAGGCGTTCAAATGTCAAATTGCGGGCCTGTTGGGCTGTACATTCAAATGCATTCATAAGCAATTTCATATAGGCAATGAAGTACTCTTTTCTTAAAGCGCCGGCGTGATTAATCACCATATCGTTCACTCCATGTTTCTCAGTTTATTTTCATAGCTGAAAGGGAGAACAGAATTCTCCATAATCTATTTAACAGCAAGAACTCGATTCGTCGCATGAGGATTTCGATTTAAGGTTCAAACTGCATACACCTGTCTCAGGGAGATCTAATTCCACTTTTTCAGCTGCCATCTGATCACCGCTTAGATGGGCGACTACAGATCTTACTTGCTCATATCCAGTTGCCATCAAGAATGTAGGAGCACGGCCATAACTCTTGGCACCGACAATATAAAAATTCTTTTCCGGCTGACGGAGTTCCTTCTCCCCATGGGGACGTACAGTTCCACAGCTGTGAAAATTAGGATCAATGAGAGGGGCTAAAGCTTCTGTACTCTCGGTTGAAGGATCGATTGATGTACGCAGTTCACTGACCATTGTAAAATCTGGACGGCTGCCTGTATTGACAATGACTTCATCTATTCCTGAAAGAGTACGAATTTCCCCATTTTGTGTACCAATCATATCTATACCGTTTTCAGACCTTTTAAGGTTCTGAATCAAAAATGGCGTTTCTACTTTTATCATCTTTTGATCAACTAGCTGATGGATACGGCTGCCGAGTTCACCTCTTGCTGCCAGCGCATCTTTTTCTTCCCCGCCATAGGCATCTTCAACCCTTTTCCTTCTCATCACCCATATGATTTCTGTATCAGGATGAGATTCTTTCAGTTTTGCAAGTTCCAATAAAGCATTAATGGCTGAATGGCCCCCGCCAACAACTGCTGCTCTTTTATTTGCATACCGCTCTTTTTCTATTCCAATAATTTCAGGAATACCGTAAAAAATGTGATGGCGAAGGGATTTTTCATCATTCAGCCATATACCATTTGAAGTTGATGGATTTGGGTTGCCCCATGTTCCTGTTGCATCCAATACCGCTCTTGCCTCAAACGTTTGAAGCTCGCCATTTTTTTCTGTGTAAATAATAAACGGGACCTTTTCACGATTTGCCGTTTTCATTTTATCGGCATCTTTTTTGCCGATGGATAAAACCTTTGTATTCGAATAAAAAAATGGCTGAATTTCAGGGAGGTTTGAGAGCGGCTGCAAATATTGTTCCACGAGATCCTTTCCGGTAGGCAGAGCATCTGGCTCTGGCTGAATCCAATCATGTCTTTCAAGTAATGCTAGAGCCGCTTTATCCATGTTAAATTGCCATGGTGAAAATAAGCGAACGTGTTCCCAGGTTAAAATATTTGTACCGGCCTGCTGACCTGCTTCCAATAAGATAAAGGATTCTCCCCTGCTGACTAAATGAGCGGCTGCCGCAAGGCCTACAGGACCGGCTCCAATAATGGCGACTGGGAGTTTAGAGAGTGAATTTCCCTCAAGTTTTTCCGGAGTACAGCACTCGTTTACTTTCAGTGAAAACGTTAAACTTTTCATTAAAAATCCTCCTCAATAATTATTTATTATAAAATTATTTGCATTATGCAAGTATTAACCAAAAAGAAATCACCCCATCGGAGTGCAGCATACGCTCGATTTTGCCATAGATGTGTTCAATAGCTTGATCGAGCGAATGACGGTTTCTTTTTCAAACTCATTCATATGTGAAAAGACCTCATCCAAATAAGCATTCATCTGATGATCAATCGTTGCAGCAGCAAATTTCCCTTCGGTTGTCAGTGAAAGGACATGAATCCTTCTGTCATCAGGATGCGGTGTCTTTTTAATTAAGTTCAACTTTACTAAAGATTGGATTTGACGGCTGAAAGTCGTTATATCTGTACCGAGAACGTCAGCTACTTGCTGAACGGACGGCTGATGCAGATGTTCAATTTCATAAAGAATATGGCTCTGGATTAAAGAAATATCAATTCCCCCTGCTGTGCAGCAGTTTTTATTCAGTAAGCCAAAGCGACGGGTCATGATCTGAAATAGTTCTCGAGTGTTTTCCATCTAATCACCTCATACTTTAGTTATACGCTTATTATTTGTAATTTGCAACTAAATTATTTAATATTTTTCAGTTTTTTTAAAAAATAATAAAGGCTCCCCCTTTCAAGGATAACTTCATATGGACGGCGAGTTTCCACAGTCGATGAATATATGGAAGCACTTTTCGAGATATTTTATATCGACATGTTTATATAACGTTATCAGAGTACTAAATAGCAATAATAACAATAAAATGTGCAGAAATCGTGCAGAATTAATAAGGTTTTTCAATAGTCCCATTTTTAGGTTTTATATAATTTTGAATGGGAAAATAGTTTGCGTAAGCAAATTTAAAGGAGATGGTTATATGCAAAAACACTATGAATGTATTAAAGCCTGTTTGGAATGTGTAGAAGCCTGTAACGTTTGTTTTGACAAGTGCCTATCAGAAGAAAATGTAAATATGATGAAAGAGTGCATTCGTCTAGATCGTGAGTGTGCAGACATTTGTGCTTTTGCAGCCCAAGCTATGATGCGAAACAGTCAATTCGCTCAGCAAATATGTCAATTGTGTGCAGATATATGTGAATCATGCGGAAATGAATGTCAGAAACATGATCATGATCATTGTCAAAAATGTGCAGAAGCATGTTTTAAATGTGCTGATGAATGCCGGAGAATGGCAGCATAATAATAATACTTGTCAACTTGTTAGGGAGTGAGAGAATGTTTCATTATACAAAAACATTAAATGGCAGTGTCAATGATAATGTAAATGCGATTACTGAGCTGTTAGCAGATGAAGGCTTTGGAGTGTTGTGGAAGCTTGATTTAAAAGACAAGTTAAACGATAAAGGAGTTAATTTTTCTGAGGAAATTGCCATCTTAGAGGTTTGTAATCCTTTTGAAGCTAAAAAGGTATTAGAGGAAACGATACTGGCAAGTTATTTTCTGCCGTGTAAATTAATTGTTTATAGTGATGAAGGTTCTACAAAGATCGGAATGCCAAAGCCTACTTCACTTATTCAGCTGTTAGAGGATAAGAACCTTGAAGAGATAGCTTCAGATATCGAAGTGCGGTTAATTAAATGTATAGATCAGCTTTCTTAAGATCTGAACTTCTGCAGGTTCTCTTCTTTTATCCAACCGTATGACTGGCTGATCTTATTAAAAAAGACAAAAAGCTGCTAATATGCAGCTTTTTGTCTTTTTTAAAATACCGATGTATAGTAGATTGATTACGTTTTTTTCTTATGCTGTTTTCGCATAGATTGTTGTTTTCATGATAAATGATGTCCGTTCCTTTCCGCTCCACTTAAGGTTTTTAACATTTTTTTCAATAACACCAATATTTACGAAAAGAGCCTTTACTTATTAGGTTGTGCATTTTCATGAGCTAAATGTGGCCCTGAATTAAGCGTAACACCTAATTGAAAAACTGAGAATGTTGGAGGTGACAATAATGAGGCATGTGCAAATAGGCATTAAAGAGAACATGTTGAATTTTATCCTTTTAGTTATTACAAATTTCTTTGTAGGTTCGATGGTTGGTCTAGAAAGAACGATTCTCCCAATTATAGGACAAGAAGATTTTGGACTGGCATCAACAAGTGCAGCCTTATCTTTTATTATTAGCTTTGGATTTTCAAAAGCAGTTGTCAATTATTTTGCTGGCGGAATTGCAGACAGATATGGAAGAAAAAAAATCCTCTTGATCGGGTGGATGATCGGTCTCTTTGTTCCCTTATTGGTTATATTCGCAAGTTCGTGGTGGATGATAGTAGCGGCAAATGTTTTTTTAGGAATTAACCAGGGATTAGCGTGGTCAATGACAGTCAATATGAAGATTGACCTTGCAAAACCTACTCAGAGAGGATTTGCTGTAGGCTTAAATGAATTCGCAGGATACACAGGTGTAGCTGTTATGGCCGCTGTTTCCGGTTTTGCAGCTTCGACTTATTCAAATCGGCCAGAACCATTTTATATAGGAATAGGCTTAGTCGTGATAGGTTTTATTTTATCCTTCCTTGTAAAAGATACAAAAGAGCATATGAGATTACAATCAAAATCATCCAATAAAATTGAAACTTTATCCGCAGCAGAAGTGTTCAAACTAACTACATATAAAAATAAAAATCTCTCAAGTGTCACTTTTGCAGGATTAAGCACTAATCTTAAAGATGGGATGGTTTGGGGGCTCTTCCCGCTATTCTTCACGAGCTCAGGTTTAACTGTGAATGAAATCGGAACTATAATTGCCATATATCCGGCTTCTTGGGGTCTATTCCAATTATTCACAGGTTCTCTAAGCGATAAGCTAGGACGGAAATGGCTGATAATTGGCGGGATGTGGCTTCAAGCATTTGCACTGTGGATGATATTGTATGTTGACCAATTTAGCTGGTGGTTGATTGGAGCCATTTTATTAGGTCTCGGAACAGCTATGGTTTACCCAACTTTACAAGCTTCCATCAGTGATGTTGCTCAGGCAGAATGGAGAGCATCATCAATGGGGGTTTATCGTTTTTGGAGAGATAGCGGATATGCCTTTGGGGCATTATTTGCTGGTATATTAACTGATGTATTAAATATTCAATGGGCAATTGGATTAGTAGCTTTACTGCCATTAACAGCTGGCATTGTTGCTTTTTCCCGGCTAAAGGAAACGCTGCCTGCCATAGAAAAATCTTAAGTTCTTTGGCATATCATATAGTCAAAAAAATAATATGCCATGTTTTTTCTTATGAATCCAAAAACTGTGCATGAAAAAAAGCAGCGAAAGGCTGCTTTTTTTTCACAAATATTTGCGGTGAATCGCCTTCCCGTCATACGTAAACAAAACAGGCTTCCCTTCCAGAATCGACTCCATGTGCACGGCGCGTCCCCACAGCTGATGAATATACGGCAGCACTTTTTCGAGATATTTCAAATCCAGTTCAATATCTTCATACCAGTGCTTCAAGTACAATTCATTGTTTTTCAGGTAATCCCCATCGTTCACTGTAATATATGGGAATCCTCCATTTACACGCATGTTGATTAATTGGTCGCGGACATGTTCCCACTCTTTATCGACAACCTTATAATCTCTTCCCTGCTTTTGGAAAAGATACATGTCTTCCCTTGTGACAAGATCCTTCGTCATATAATTTCGGATGAACGACAAATCAGATTCCACTTCACGCACTTCAAACATTTTTTCCCGGCCCGAGTTAGGCTCTACGCCGCGTCTTATCATATCTTCTGTGGGATTATTGTAGCGTTCTTCGATGTCTTCAAAGATTTTAAGTCCCAAATAATAAGGATTAATGCCGGTTCGTGACGGCTGTACTACGCCTGCATTCAGCTTGGCAAATTCTATCGATTCATCTGTGGTGAGGTCAAGCTCTCTCAGGATGCGCTGATGCCAGAAGGATGCCCAGCCTTCGTTCATAATTTTTGTTTCGAGCTGCGGCCAGAAATAGAGCATTTCCTCGCGCATCATTGTTAAAATATCTCGCTGCCAGTCTTCCAGGTCTCTGCTGTATTCTTCTATAAACAGCAGGATGTCCTTTTCGGGGGATGGCGGAAACTTCTTATTCTTTTTTGAAGGAGCGCCTTTTGGTTTTTCCTTATCATCCAGTTTCCATAAATCATCATACGGAGAAGCCTTTTTCACATCCTCTTCCTCAGCATCTCCCATTGTCCAGGAAAGCTTTGGACGCATGAGGGATGGATCAATATGCTCCTGAATCGCAAGCACGGCATCCAGGAATGTCTCTACCTCTGCCCTGCCATGATCAATTTCATATTGCTTAATCCGGTCGGCTGTGGCGGCCATACTCTCTACCATATCGCGCTTCGTATTTTGAAACCGGCTGTTATTTTTGAAGAAATCACAGTGGGCCAGCACGTGGGCAACAATTAATTTATTTTGAATAAGTGAGTTCGTATCGAGCAAAAAAGCGTAGCATGGATCCGAATTGATGACCAATTCGTAGATTTTGCTTAATCCAAGGTCATAGTGAAGCTTCATTTTAAAGAATTGTTTTCCAAAGCTCCAGTGTGAAAAACGGGTCGGCATTCCGTATGCACCAAATGTATAAATAATATCTGCAGGACAAATTTCATACCGCATCGGATAATAATCAAGTCCAAATCCATCTGCAATTTCCGTGATTTCCGCAATCGCATATTCCAGTGATTTCCGGTAAGCTTCGTTCACGCGTTTTCCCCCTATCTCGTCTTTAAGACAATGTATGAGCGGGATGGGGAAAAGATGAACAGACATTGTGTTCTGGTGCTTTTTCTTATAGTAAAATTAAGTCCTGCTGACTGATGAGTTTTTTGAGCACTAGTGTCTAAAGTTAGCTCGGCGCTTTGCTTACCCTCCAATATCGTTTTTCGATTTGGCAGGGTACGAAAGCATCAAGATTCTGGAAAAGAGCAAACAAAAAACATGAACCCCGGCAGGATTCATGTTTCTCATTCTTAATGTTCTGTATTAACAACCATTTTCTGCTTCATTGACCGCTTCTGCCAGATCACCGTCATCACTAGTGTGACAACAAGGAAGACAAGTCCCAGCACAAATGGATAAAGAATCTGGACATCATACAGCATGCCTGCAATCGTTGGCCCAAGCACATTTCCAATGCTCATATAGGCATTGTTCATGCCCATTGCAAAGCCCTGTTCGTTTCCAGCCATTTTTGAGATCAGCGTATTAAGGACAGGACGCAGGATTGACGTTGCAAGGAATATAAGCAGTGTAACACCAAAGAATAAAACATAGCTTGAAGCAAACAGCGAAAGGAAAAAACCGATTGCTGCTACGGCAAGGAATATGTTCAAAACCATCCCTTCACCAAATCGTCTGACAACACGGTCTACAACAAACAGCTGGACAATCACACTGATAATACCTGTCGAAGTAATCATAATTGCAATCTCCTGCGGAGTCGCGCCAAACTGATTGTCAACAAAAAGACCAAGCACCGATTCATAAGCCATGAGCCCAAAGCTCATGACAAGCGTAATGACAAGAGGCACAAAGTAAGGCATTTTTACCGACCGCACCATTTTTCGCGCCATGGATTCATTATCCTGCGGCATCATCGCAGCTGTTGTCATTTTTGATTCACTGTCTTCAAGAAGCAAAATCGAGAATATAACGGCTCCCAAAGAAACAATTGCAGAGATCAGGAACGGCATTTTCAGGCCAAAGTCTGCAAGAAAACCGCCGATTCCCGGACCAATAACAATCCCGAGTGACATAGCGGCAGAAACAAAACTGTTTCCTTTTGCGCGCTGATCCATTGTTGTAATATCTGCTACATACGCAAAGATTGCTGGAACCAGCAAGGCTGCCCCAATTCCGCCAATCACACGGGAAGCATAAAGCCACCATATTGAATCAACCGCGTAAAAAACAAACATGGAGAGGGTCAATCCAATTAACCCGTAAATGATCATTTTTCTGCGGCCGTATTGATCTGCCCATTTTCCGGCTATTGGAGAAAAAATAAGCTGTGCTCCCGCAAAAATAGCGATCATTAATCCAGCTGCGGTACCGCCCTGATTAATGGATTCCAGGTAGGCCGGAAGAATGGGAATAATAATCCCAAAGCTTCCTATCGCAATAAACATGTTGATCATTAAAATAAACATTTTTTTCTTTTGTTCTGCTGACAAAATGACAGCCCCTCTTTCTATGGTTAACTATTGCGTGAATATATTTTTTCAAATACTTAACCATGTTAAGTTGTTTGGCATCATTCTGTCAACGAGAAAGGATTGGAACTTTTTATGAACTTATGAAACGGTTTGAGCGTCTGTTTTTAAGTCCATTGCCGGCCCAAAGAATTCATAATGAATCTTTTCTTTTTCTACCCCTAGAGAAAGCAGATACTGAATCATGGCTTTCATGAACAGGACAGGTCCGCATACATAGAAATCTCCTTCTTTGTTCTCAAGAATGTGCTCCAAATCTTCCTTTGAGATTAAGCCTTCTTTATAAAAACCTTGATCCGTGCAGTCCTGATTTGTCGGGCTGCTGTAGAAGGCAAACATTCTGCAGTTAGGCAGTTGCGAACATAATGATGCTGTTTCTTTTACAAATGCATGTGTGCTGCTGTTTTGTGTTGCATGAATAAACGTTACTTCCCGCTCTGTCTGCTGGATTGTAATCGAGCGCAGCATGCTCATAAATGGAGTGATTCCTACTCCTCCGCTAATAAATGTCACAGGTGTTTGGGCAGCCTCATTTAATGTAAATTCACCGGCAGGAGCACTGATTTCGATCATATCTCCGACGGCTATTTGATCGTGAAGGTAGTTTGAGACCTTTCCTTCTTCAGTCTCCGGTCCGCGTTCCCGTTTTACTGAAATTCTTAGATGAGGCATCTCTTTGCTGCCTGACAAACTATATTGTCTGTTCATCGTATACGTTTCTCCAGGAATATTGACTCTTACGGAAATGTACTGGCCCGGTTTAAAAGCTGGAATTCCTTCAGGCGACTCTAAATAGAAAGAAGAAATCCATTCACTTTCCTTTTCAATGCGGACGACTTTGAAAGGCTTGAATCCAGTCCAATCTGCGCCTTCATATAATTCTTTTTCCGCTTCGATAAATACATCTGCAATGACGCCGTATGCTTCTGCCCAGGCATTTATGATTTCAGGCGTTGCGGCCTCCCCAAGAACTTGTTTGATGGCCTGAAGCAGATGTTCTCCAACGATTGGATAGTGTTCCGCTTTTACACCAAGACTTCTATGCTTATGAGCAATTTGTTTCACTGCCGGCAGAATCATATGAAGCTGATGAATGTGTTTTGCTGCAGCATATACCGTATTTGCAAGTGCCGTCTGCTGTCTTCCTTTTTTCTGATTGGCATGATTGAAAATATTCAGCAGCTCTGGATGGCTTTCAAATAGATTTTTGTAAAAGCGCGATGTGATTTCTACACCTTTTTCTTCTAAAACTGGAACAGTAGATTGAATAATTTCGATTGTTTTTTGAGTAAGCATTTGGATGCTCCCCTTTTTTTTTAAAGTAGTATTTTAAATACATCTTTATCTTAAATCCAAAAAACCTTTAAAGCAATATTTCAAATACATCTTTAAGAAATCTGTCACATTTAAAATTTAACTTTTATTAAAATTTCATTTGCTGTGGTAAGATAGACGTACTTCATGTAGTGGGGCGATGGACGTTTATGAGATTAACCAACTATACAGATTATTCTTTGCGGGTGCTGATCTACCTGGCAACAAAGGAAAAAGATAATCTATCCAATATAAAAGAAATAGCAGAAGCCTATCAAATCTCAAAAAATCATTTAATGAAAGTAACTTATGAGCTTGGCAAATTAAATGTAATCGAAACAATAAGAGGCCGGGGCGGCGGCATTCGGCTTGCGAAAGATCCTGCTGAAATCAACATCGGTTTCATTGTCCGGCAGACCGAAGACGATTTCAATCTTGTTGAATGCTTCGATCCAAAGAGCAATGCATGCACGATATCCCCTGCCTGTACATTAAAAGGGGTGCTGCACAAAGCGCTGCAGGCCTACTTTGAAGTACTTGACTGCTATACGCTTGCAGATCTGGTTAAAAACAAATCGATGCTTGCCAGATTATTAAATAACACCTGAAGTTGGGCTGTCCATAAAGTCATTTTTACTGACTTATTGGACAGCCCTTTCTTTTGGGACCTTGTCCCATCAAAAGTGGCAGCACTTAGGAGACTGACGCCACTTTTTATGCTTTGAATCGTTAAATGTGGCAGCACTACTGCAACTTACACCATTAATTATTTTCACAGAAAAAAGCAGGCAGTAAAAACATTCTTTATTATGCTTCATTTTAGAGATTTATTGAACAAAAGGCGTCTGAATCCCGCCTCCTTTTTTTTCAGAATAGTTTGTAAATATATCCAGTATCTTATATGATCAAATCAGGAGAATTTAAATAAGCTATAAAACGAGGAATATCTCAAAAGGAGGATCCAAAGTGGGAAACAAAAAAGTATGGCTTGTGCTTCTTTTTGTCTTTTTCATAATCACCTTAACAAATCCCTCTTTCACTTCAGCCAAAAAGCCTCATGAGCCAGCAAGCAAAACAGATGTTGAAATGATTACTTCAAAAGCATTATTGAAAGATGAGCGGCCAAAGCACCATAAGCTCACCTATAAGATTTATCTTCCAAAAGGATATGATAAAAAACGGACAGAAGGATACCCGGTCGTTTATCTGCTGCATGGCAGCGGAGGAAATGAAAACAGCTGGGATGATTTTTTTGGAAAGCTTGACGAAATGATTGAAAATAAAGAAATCGAGCCGCTTATTGCCGTTGTCCCTGCAGCAGGCAATTCCTATTGGGTGAACTCTAAAAAGTACGGTCATTATGAAAGCGCTGTCATCAAAGACTTGATTCCGCATATCGATAAAAAATACAATTCTATCGCTGAACGCAGCGGAAGATTCATTTCAGGCTATTCAATGGGCGGATACGGCGCCCTCAGATATTCAATGGTTTACCCCCATCTGTTTTCTGCAGCAACTCTATTAAGTCCGGCCATTCAAAACGCAGAGCCTCCCGCTACATCCGGGGCGGTTGAAAGAGGAAGTTTCGGAGAACCTTATGATCCAGCTCTGTGGAATGCAAACAATTATCCAACTGCAATCGAAAGCTATGTGAAGCAGCCTCATCGGGTTCCAGTCTATATTGTAACGGGAGATGATGACTGGAATCATTTGAGTGAAAAAGAAGATCTGCCTCCTGATGCTTATAAATACAATATGGAGGTTCAGGCCGTGCAGCTCTATCAGGAGCTTCACAGAAAAAACCTGTTTGGATTGGATTTTTCCAAGTGGGAAGATGTTCCTTCAAATCCTGCTGAACTGAGGATCATCAATGGCGGCCATGGACTTGAGGTATGGCTGAAGGGATTTCAAGAAGGCTTAAAATATATGTTCGGAAAAGCTGAAAGCCGTGAATTTTCTCCAATCTATAATCCAGCAAGCTACAGCTCTGAAAAGAAAGGAACTGTGAATACTCACTCCTTTTATGCTCCAAGCCTTATTCAAGATGAAACGCCAGGTAATGATGAGCTGAAGTATGTCGTTTATTTGCCTGAAGAATATGACCCGCTTGCTGAAAAAAAATATCCCGTCCTCTACTTGCTGCATGGTTCCTATGGAGATGAAAAAAGCTGGGACAAATTCTGGCCAATTTTAGATAAAATGATTCAAGATAAAAAGATTGAACCCGTGATTGCGGTTGCACCTGTCACAGGCAACAGCTACTGGGTAGATTCAGTCAAGTATGGGAATATGGAATCGGCCGTCATCAACGATTTGATTCAAAAAATAGATGATGATTTCCATACGATTTCAAACCGGAATGGCCGCGGGCTCGTTGGCTATTCAATGGGAGGATATGGAGCATTGCGGTACTCGCTTGTTTATCCTCATCTGTTCGCCGGAACATCGCTGTTAAGTCCGGCCATTCAAGCTTTCGAGGCGCCGAGAACATCTGGCGCAGTGGAACGTGGTTCATTTGGAGAGCCTTCTGAACCGGCCATTTGGAATTCGGTAAACTATCCTAAAGCTCTTGAATCCTACGGCCAGCAGCCTTTTGAAGTACCGGTGTTTATTATAACCGGAGACGATGACTGGAATCATTTAAGCGAAAAAGAGGATCTGCCGGACGACGCCTACAAATACAATATGGAAGTGCAGGCAGTCACCTCTTATCAACTCCTTCACAGATCGAATGTATTTAACCGGCCTTTTGAGAAGTGGGATCCTGTGCCGGGCAGTCCTGCTGAACTCAGAATATTAAACGGCGGCCACGGCATGTCTGTCTGGGCTGCAGGATTTGAACAGGGTTTGGTATATATGTTTGAAAATGGTCTTCGTGCACAATAAATAAAGGATTTTTTGAAAAGTTTGCTGCTTTTATTAAACCTTGATTGAATTACAGTCGAAACGCGGTGAATTTATAACCAAAAACAGCGTAAAGAGACTGAATAAAAAGAACTGCCTAATTCAAAATAGGCAGTTCTTTTAGTTATGGTCTTGTTTTAAAGATTATCTAAAAAAATAAACAACACTTCCCAAACAATTTAAAGTAAAATAGAACTACTTAATTGATGAAAGGAAGACTCTGAGATGAAAGAGACATCTTTTAATAGTCCTTATGCAGCATTCGGCAAACAAATAGCCGAATATTCTCAATATATTACAGCTTCTATTATAAATGAGGCTTTTGAAAGCGATTCACATGTGAGAAAGGACGAGCAGGTCCTGAAACTTGTTACAGACATCTTCACTCAGCTTGTCCATTTTGCAGCTGAATATCTTCAGACAGAAGAATCTGCTATCTTGAATCAAGCGGAAAAATGGGGAGAAACCATTGGCTACATGAGTGTGCAAAACAATTCTACCCTTGAGAGCACCCTTAAAAATATGACTGCTTACAAGGAACAGTTTTGGAGATTCCTTGAATCTCAAAGCACATATCTTCAAATGACGATGACTGTTTTCACAGACATCGCTCTAAAGATTGATAAGATTTTCAATCATATCATCGCAGGCTTCAGTCACGCATTTACGCTTGCAAATGAACAAAAAATCCAAGAGACGAAAGACCATTATCTTACTTTTTCTGTTCCGATTGTTCCTATTAAAAACGGAATAGCTGTTCTTCCGATCGTAGGCGAAATTGATGAAAAAAGAGCAAAGGTTTTAATTGAACAAGCGTTAACTCGTGCATCAAAGCTCAAATTGAACACGCTGATTGTCGACTTTTCGGGAGTATACAAGGTCGATGAGATGGTAGTGGACAGTTTGGAAAAGTTAATTCTTTCATTGGGCTTGATTGGAGTAAAACCCATTTTGACAGGGCTGAGAGCAGAGATGAGCCTAAGCTTCATCAATGCAGGTGCATTGATGGATAAAGTGGAAATTAAATCTACAGTTGAACAAGTTTTGGCATAGATATGTACGCTTGGCTGCTGCCAAGCTTAGTTTTTTTACCGTGCATTAAATCACAGAAGCGGTTTGATTGATTGTTTTTCCTTCAATTTTTTCATAAAGGTTTTTCACTTTCATGGCAATGTCATCACAAAGTTCCTGATAGTGGGCAAATTCTTCCTCGTCGCTTTCAAATGAATACATCGCGAGGTTGGGTAAGTTCCATGAAAGAACATTCTTTCCTTCTTCATTTACAGGCGGTGTTTTTTCCTGCTTATAATCGTACATTTGAACGACAAATGATGCTTTATTTAATAGTTCCAGGTCAATTTTATCCGAGTCAAGGTCCTCAATGAACATATTTACTTCTTTCATGGCCTTTACGCAAGCAGGGTCAATTTCTGATGTGACAAGACCGGCACTTTCGATTTGCCATTTACTGGAGAACAGTTTTTTTGCCCAGGCTTCTGCTATTAAGCTCCTGCAAGAGTTAAAATATGACAGAAAGTAAATGGTAGGTTTTCTCATCGCTGTACCTCTTTCTTTTAGGTTTGTACTAATCTTTACCCCGTCTACATATAAACTACACATTTATTTACATCCATTTAGTGGATAACCCCCATAAAATTGGAACTGCCTAAGAATATTCAGCCGCAGCAAGCTTTCCGGCTGCGGCATTTTTATTACAAGCCGATTCTTTTTATCCTTTTTTCAAAATAAGCTTTGTCATGTTTAATGATTGTCATGACCGTTTCGTAAACTGTCTTTGATAAATCCTGGAATGATCGTTTATTAACTGCATCAAGTTCCTGCATAAGATTTTCAGGCAATGAAGATTTTCCGTTCAATGCTCCTGCGATCGCTCCCCCCATACTTGCAATCGAATCTGAATCATGGCCGTAATTCACACCGCCGATAATCGTCTTCATCGTATCTCCTCCCGCTACTAAAAATAAAGCAAGAGCAATCGGCAATTCTTCAATAGAATGAATTCTGCTCGGGGTGTTTGCATTTCCTTTGCCCTGTTTTTTGCGGTCAGAAAAGGTTTTTACTGTATCGAAAGGCTCAATCGCACGCCTTAAATCCTCTCTTGCTTGGAGAACATCTAAATGGACAGCTGCAGCATCCAGCACCGATTCAATAGCAAGCTTTGTACCATCTTTAGCCAGGGTCCGGGAGACGTTCAGAATACTTTGCACTGACGCATCTTCGCTCATGGCTTCAGCGACAGCTGCTGCCATTACACCCGCTGCTTCTCTGCCGTAGCTTGTTTGATGGGCACCGGCAAGATCAATCGCTTCTTGATAGGCACGTTCAGGATCTCCTGCGTTCATCATTCCGACCGGACTCATATACATGGCTGCCCCGCAGTTCACCATATTTCCGATGCCCGCTTCACGGGGATCTACATTGGCAAGCCTATGCCTGAGAAAGAGATATTGCTCTGGATAATAAAGTCTTGTGATAACAGGAGCTTCTTTTCTCAGCTCAGGAATGTAGACCGTCTTCTCAGCTATTTCCTCCACTAATTCTTCCGCAATATCATAAGCAGTTAAATGTCTTTGCTTTCTTTCATATATCTTCAGCAGCGCCTCTACCATTAAAGTATCATCAGTTATGTGCCCGTTGCCCTTTTCAAGCGGCCTCATGTTGCCTGGTTCCTTCCATGCATCGCTTGCCGGTTCACGAAATGCTGTGACAACCCCGAATTTCTTCCTGATCACTTCAGGAAGCAGACCTTCTGTCGGAGAACCCATTGCATCCCCAATAGCTCCTCCATATAGAACACCTTCTATTTTCTCAAGCATCCGCTTCGTCATTGTCCCTCTCCTTCCCTCTTGTTTTCCCCTTAAAACCAAGCGTAGAAGCTCTTGCCTGCAGTTTTAATTCAAGCTTCCTTAAAAAATCATTCTCTTCTGCTTTTCCTTCAATCAATTGAATAAGCTTGTCTGCTGCAGCTATCCCTATTTCATAGACAGGCTGCTCAATCGTTGTGATCTCAGGCTCTACAAGCTTCGTGAGGTCAATACCATCAAACCCTGCAATCGCAATTTCATCAGGAATTTTTTTCCGAAGCGACTTCAGCATTTTTAAACAGCCGATCGCCATTAAATCATTTCCGAGAAAAAAACCATCTGCATCAGGGTGCTCCGTTAACGCTTCACCAGTCAGCTGCCTCCCGCTTTCAAGACTGAAATCACCTTCATAATGAATCACAGGATGCTCTGGGGAAAACTGTTTTAAACTGTCTGTGTAGCCTCTCAGCCTTTCTTTAGATGGAATCAGCTGTTTCGGGCCGCCTATATGGATAATCTTTCTGCATCCGACTTCAAACAGATGGCAGACAGCAAGCTTTGCACCGGTATAATTATCAACTGCCACTGAATTTGCGGATGTCACATTGGCGGCACGGTCTACAATCACAAACGGAATCTTCTTTTCCTTCAGAAGCTGAATGGATTGCTCCTTAAGCTGATAGGTCGCGAAAATAAACCCGTCAATATACATATTTTCAAAGCTCTCCCACATGCCACCCGCCGGTTCCTTAGAATCGGCAGGCACAAGGATCATTTTATATCCTTTTCGGGCCGCTCCTTTTTCGATTGCATGAACTAGCTTTGGAAAGAAAGGATTCGTAATATCCGGAATAAACAAGGCGATTGTATTTGTTTTTTGCTTCGCAAGACCCCTCGCGATTTCATTTGGTTTATAGTTCAGAACTTCCATAACCGATTGAATTCTTTTCTCTGTTGCATGACTGACATATCCCTTTTTATTCAGGTATCTGGAAATGGTGGCAACAGAAACATCCGCTTCCCTGGCCACATCCCGAATGGTTGCTTTCTTCTCCCTCAAGTGATTTCCCCCTGAAGATCCTATAGTTCGTTCACTTCTATATCTGACAAAAGCGCTTCGCCTTTCCCAAGGACAGAGAATCCATACATTCCCCGCTTGAAGCGGTCATCTTCCGCCTGAAAAATCCGTTTGCCGTTAATAAAAAACGTAATGACATTTCCTTCGCAGCACACCTCAAACCGGTACTCCACGCCGGAGGTCCACTTATAAGGCACTTCGATCAATCTTTTTATCCCAAAATCAGTTAAAACCAATGAAACCTTATTTTCCCCGTCAAATCCAGCCTTGTAATGACGGCAAATTCCTTCCGCTCTGACAATCATCATGTGCTGATCACCGCTCATCGGCTGTACAGTTGCTGCAACCTTGTAGTCTTCGGAATAATAATTTCCTGTAAAAGAAGAGCACTCATCCTCAGACCTGCAACGCATTTTCCCTTGTTCCAGGCTTGCTTCACCTCTGTGATGGGCAAATGGTGTCACAGATTGAAACTCGAATGCCTGTTTGCTGAAATCAATTTTATAATTTGCCTTCCCTGATATGTGAAACTCATCAATGAACAGCTTTCCAAATGCCCGGTTCAGCAAGTGAGATGGACTTTCAATGATGACACCGACCTCATCGATGATCGCTCCATCTGTGTCAGGAAGAATAAACTCTATTTCGTTCCACTCTTGATTGATCAGCCGAAGTGGTTCAAGCTTAATGTCTTCATCGTTAAACGTGTTTCTGACATACGGAGTGACAAAGAAATCCTCACCCTGCCACTTGTCACAATAAATCTGCATGCTGACCTGCTGGCCGCTGCAGGCTTTAGGGGCAAATGTCGGTTTGTATTTCTCATCATGAAAGTCTTTTCTCCTGTGAAAAGGTTTATAGAATACCTTGCTTGCTTCGCCTTCTATCATCCGGTCAATGAATATTTCCAGTGAACCCTTGGTTTCATAACCGGTTTGACTGCTATGTTTAATAAATGTCTTGAAAGGAAAATTCGTTTGAAAGCCGTGCGTAGATCCTGGAAGAGTAAAGTCGAAATAGATTTGACCTTCTTTGAAGCTTTTCAGCAATCCGCTTGGAGCCGTCTGCTTTGAAACCCTATAGCCGAGCAGAGCAAGTTCTTTTACAAATGTAGGAATATCCATGATGTTCAAATAGCCCGAGACACTTGACAGCACAATAAAGTCATTGATCGGTTTCCTATAATGATATGGTATTTTTTGGATGCCATTCCGCACTCCCGCAATCGTCCCGATCTTGCCTGCATTGCAATCTGTATCCCAGCCGCACATGGCGGCAATTTCAATCGTTCTATCAAAACTTCCATTACCATATAAGAGCGCAAGAATGCAAACACCAGCGTTAGGGATGATATGACAGACCCCTGGGTATTTATCGTACCCCCAATTTTCCTCTAAAAATGTTCTGCAGGCTCTGAAATCTTCAGGATGCTCCCAATGAAAATCCATCACCTCGTTTACGACTTTGGCGTAGGTGCTGTCATCAGGAATTGTTTTTAGCGCATTTGCTATTATTGCCGGGATGCTCTCTGCATGAAAGGCTTCCGCAATGCATGCAGCAATGAATCTGGCTCCGTAAATCCCATTCTTGTCATGCGAAACACTCGCCGCCTTTGCTGCATAATCAGCCGCCTTCGCTGGGTTTCCCGGAAAAAGAAGCCCCCATGTATCGACAAAGATCTGTCCGCCAATCTGTTCCGCAAGCGTTAAGCCATTTTGATCTGCAGATCCAGAACGCGGCGGCATAATTCCTTTTTTCAAATTCAGATAGGCCGTATGCTCTGTGCTGATGCCTTCTCCGCCCCACCAGAACATGCCGATTCCTTCGCGGGTGTAGTTCAGCCATGCGCGTCCGACATCTTCGGCCGTCAGCTCACGGTCAGCTGCATCATCATAAAGAGCCCTGATAAAAAAGGCGGGTCCGTTCGCATCATCATCAGCTGAGAAGACTTTATAGTCTTTAAGATATCCCTTTATATCTCCAAACACATCTTGAATTCTCTCAAAAGTCCATTCAAGAGGCTCAACAGGCGCTCCGAGCCTTATTCCAATATTCATTCCAAGAAACCCTGCATACACACGCTCAAGATAATCTTCAGGAATCAACCGCCATTCCCCTCTCCCATTTCAGTTTCGCTGCAATTCCTGCTGTTCTTTCTAACTTACGTGGGGGGACAGGCTATCATTCTATCTTTTTATTAGAAAAGCGGAATCCTCCGTCTAGCCCCGACAGACAGATAAGGATCCGGCTGAAAAGGCGCTTTTTGCCTTTACAGACGGAGCCGTTCTCGCCGAGGGACTAGGAGGCGGAGCTAGACAACAATGCGGAAACGATATCCTTCTCTGTTTAAACAAAGAGAGATCCCGAATTCAGAATCTCTCTCTTTTATCTATTTCAATTGCTTGTTTGCGTATTCTGTAATCTCTTTTCCGCCTGCAGCATTCCATTCTTTCACGAATGCATCAAAATCCTCAAGCGGGCGCTTTCCTGTAATGATATCTGTTGCATATTCTTTATACAGGTTCTCCATAGCATCCCAATTGGCAATATACTCTTCAGGAAAAATAAAGAGGTTGTCTTCCTGGTAGAATTCATTAACCATTTTCAAAGATTCTTCTGCTGCTCCTCCGAGAAGCGGCTTTTCAAGAGGCATTTCAGGTTTAAACTCAGATGGCTCCCAGAATCTCGCAAACCATTGCTCATAGTACGTGTTTGTAAGATCGATCTTTCCGTCTTCTACCTTATAGTGCTCCCCTTCAAAACCAAGGCGGTCAATCATCTGTCCTTTTGGGCTTGCCAGGTAATCAAGAATTTTAAACGCGAGCTCCTTTTTATCTGATTGCGAGGAAATGGCTACCCCTCTTGCTTCTTTTGTAACATCTGTTGCGCCAAATCCCTGTCCTTCTCCTTTAGCAGGCGGCAGGACCTTGACTCCTGTGTTTTCTCCATTTGTCTGCATCATTTTCCCATTATAAATATCAATGACTTTGCCGGCTGTACCGACAATCACGCCTGCTTCACCGTCATAAAAAGCTTTTTCTTTTGTATCCCATTCTTTCGTGATATAGCCTGGGTCAAGAAGACCTTCTTTGTATAATTTTTGATAGAAGGCAAGCTTCTCTTTTTCCTGATTCGATACTTTGTAGTACTCAAATTTGCCGCCGCTGTCGAGCCATGATGAAGTAATGCCAAACGACATGTTGAAAATAGCATTCAGCTCTTCAAGATCTCCTGCTGCCGTAAAAGCATAAGCAGGTTTTCCCTCCCCGCCCGGAGGATTCGTTTTTAATTCTTTAAAGAAATTGTAGTAATTATCAATTGTCGGATCAGCAGCCAGTGCTTTTGATGTTTCCATTTTTTCAAACCAGTCGCCTCTGATTACTGGTGTTTTCTGAGAAAGAGGCTTCACCCACAATAAGTACGGATAATTTTCAAGCCTCTTTTTGTTCCACGGTTCAAGACTGTCCTTTAAATACTTCGATTTTTCAAGATGAGGCGTTAAATCTTCAAGCAAATCCTGATCTGCAATTTGCTGGTCTCCTCCCTGAAAATAAATCATGTCGGGAATATCGCCGCTCAGCAGCAGCAAATTCAATTTTTCAGCATAATTTCCCTGAGGCATTTCAACAAGCTCAAATTTCACATTCAGCTTCTCATCATTCTTCAGCCCCTTTTCAAGCGCTTCAAAATAAGCAACTGAAGCAGGATTCGATGGGTTTTCATCCTTCATCACAATGCGGATCGTTGTAGAGCCATCCTCATTTTTCTCTGACGTTTCCGTTTTTTCCGAGCAGCCTGCAGCAAATGCAAATAGACTTGCAAGCATAATCAGCATAAGTTTCTTCATGTCCATTCTCCTTTTTATGATGAATTTGCCTTAATCCTTTACTCCGCCCTCTAATGCACCCTTTGCATAAAACTTCAGAATGAAGGGATACATAATTAAAAGGGGAACGATGGCAAGCATAATCGTGCCTGCCTGAAGCGATCCAAAATCAAGATTGGCCACACTTTTGTACTCTAAAAGTGTTTGTACTCCGACCAGTGAGGCATTATCCCGTTCAACTACGAATTGTCTGAGCACGAGCTGCAGAGGCCATTTTCCCGGGTCTGTCAAATAAATGGACGCCCGGAAAAATTCGTTCCAATGAAAGACGGCGTAAAATAAACCAAGTGTTGCAAGTGCAGGCTTTGACAGCGGCAGCATAATTCTGAAAAAAATATTCAAGTGACCTGCACCGTCGATTCTTGCTGCTTCAAGAATACTTTCAGGTACATCTTCAAAAAATCGCATCATAATAAACAAGTAATAGACATTGATGGCTTTATAGAGAATAAGAGATAAATAGGAATCAAGCAGACCGAGATCCTTTACCACTAAATATTCAGGTATCAGGCCAGGCTCAAACACCATGATCAAAATCAGGATCACCATAAAAAACGTTCTGCCGACAAGTCTTTTTCTTGTTAAAACATAGGCGGCGAGTGCAGTAAGAAGCAGATTCAGCAAAGTTCCCGCCACGGTGATAAAAATAGAATTGAACAAACTTTTTACAATAAGCGGATTTGAAAGCAGAATTTGATAATTGATCAGCGAAAACCCTTTCGGAATCAGCGACAGCCCCGTCATTTTATGAGCATTTTCTGGCGCTGTGAGGGACAAGGCAAGCAGATTCACAATCGGAATAATCATTGTAAGGGTGATTAAAAATAGACTTGAGTAAAGCAGGATTTTGGACAGTTTAAATTTTTTCATAGAATCCCTCACCAGACCCCTTTCCCGGTCAGCCGTTTCGCAAGGAAATGAGTGCCGAATATAAGAACGACCCCGATCGCTCCTTTAAATAGACTCGCAGCTGTAGCGTAGGCATACTGACCGTTCAGAATTCCAATTCTGTATACATATGTATCCAGAATATCAACAACGCTGATGACGGAATCATTCATAAAGTTAATCACCTGATCAAAGCCTGCATTCATAAAGAAGCCTAAATTCAGAATAAATACCGTTATAATCGTATTGCTCATTTCAGGCAGGGTAATATACCTCATTTGCTGAAGACTTGATGCTCCGTCCATCCTTGCTGCTTCATAAAGAGAAGGACTGATTTTCATAATTGCCGCTAAATAGATAATCGAATCCCAGCCTGCGCTTCTCCACATTTCAGAAAAAACAAGCACCCAGCGGATTTGATCCTTGCTTGTCATGTAGTCAAGCGACGGCATCTGAAAGAAATTCCTGATCACGTTCACTCCGCCGTCTACAGGACTCAGCAGACTGATCCAGACACCGGCAATAACGACCCACGACAGAAAATGGGGCAAATAAACGATCGACTGAACATATTTCCTGTAAGGCATATTTCTGACTTCATTGATAAGAAGAGATAGAATAATCGGAATCGGAAAAACAAAAATGATTTTCATCGTGCTGATGATGATTGTATTTTTCAGAACAGAAAAAAACGCCGGTGAATCAAACAGGACATGAAAATGCTTCATGCCGACCCACACATTGTCTCCAATAATCCTGTAGTCCTGAAAGGCAAGCTTCATGCCGATCAAGGGCACAATATGGAAAACGGCAAAGTACAGGAGAGCAGGGAAAATCATGATGTACAGAACCCAGTCTTTGCGCATGTGCTCTAATTTTTGCTTAATCATCACTAGAAACCCTGCTGCAATATTTCTGCACCTCTGCTGCAGTCGGCATCCCGCTCTGAGCCCCTCTCTTTTCAACGCTCAAGCCTGCAGCAATTGCTGCAAATTGAATGCATTCTTTAAGCGGCTTTCTCTCTGAAATGGCGAAAGAAAATGCGCCTGCAAACGTATCTCCTGCACCTGTTGAGTCAACTGGATTGACTTTGATGGCCGGAACGGTTTCTATTTCCTGACCGGTAAAGTAGGTGATGCCTTGTTCTCCTTTTGTTATCAGGAGTTTATTAGCGTACTTTTTTAAAGCCTCTGCTTCTTCATACTTGCCGTTAAAAATAATTTCTGCTTCATGTTCATTTGGCAGTAAGTAGGTGCAATGGCTGATTACCTCTTCAGATAAAGGCACTGCCGGGGCAGGATTAAGAATGATCTTTTTTCCGTACTTGGCAAGCTCTTTAACGATGTATTCAATTGCGTTCATCGGAATCTCCATTGAAATTAAGATAACTTCTGCTTCTAAGAGATCATTTATCTTTCCCTGCAAATAACCTTCATCCGTTTTTGCATTTGCACCCGGAACAACGATAATCCTGTTTTGTGCATCGCAGATTTCAATCATTGCACAGCCTGTTGGCGCTTCGGATTGCTTCTGAATGTTTGAAATATCTACATCATTTTTTGATAATTGATCCAGCAGAAAATTTCCGTGCTGATCGTCTCCCACTGTTCCAAACAGGTTGACTGAGCCGCCTAACCTTGCAGCTGCAGTTGCCTGATTTGCGCCTTTTCCGCCGGGGAAAATGTTAAAATCCTTTCCCATAACGGTTTCTCCCATTTTTGGAGAGATATTTGTTACGGCAACCAGGTCGATATTTAAACTGCCAATGACCGCTATTTTATTCATAAACAAATCTCCTAATCTATTTCAAGGTTCATTAAAGGGGCATGCTGCTGCGCGCCATACACATCCCGGTCGAATACAGATCCAGACGAATGGCTTCTATAAAAGGTAATTTTAAATCCCAGCGCCTGATCAAAAAATACGATATGCTTCAGCTGCTCTTCTTTGAGACGATAGAGCATGCAAATAGCGGCCTCCGTGATTTTTTTTGAATGCTTTACATGAAAATAATCTTCACTTTTGCTGAATAAAACATCCAGGGTAATTTCAAATGGTCCGGAGTTTTTGCTTCTGAGCACCTTTGAGTATTCTCCTAAAGTTGTCATAGAACCTCCAGCTGAAACGGCATCTCGCTTTTTTTCAGTTTCATAAGATGATAAATTGAGTACTCATAAACAGGACCAAACTCAATATCGCTCGGAGCAAAAGGAAAGGCCAGATTTCCAGCTGTGGACTTTCTTCCCTCATAGCCGTAATGCAAAAATGTGGAGCGCAGCGTTGCACAAATGCTGCTTGCAGCTTCTTGCGTGTCTGCGACAACCTCAAATAAAAGACCTATTTCGTGGCCTGAAAAGGGTTCACTCTCATTCTCTCCCAAAACGGCATTTTTGCCATAATGGTAGAAGTTGATTTGATAAGAATGTTCAGGGATATCTTTGTAATGACCGGTTACTTCTTCTTTTACAGCAGCTTCAATTTGTTCAATGTTTTTAATCAAAATCGGATCGCGAATACCTGCAAGGACAAAAGTTCTGTATGCTTTCACTCTCGCACCTTCAAGCTTCACATGATAATCTTTTGTAAGAACATATTTGCTGCCTGATACTTCAACTGAGCCCGCTCCTGCGTCTTTAAATTCACACTGAGATAAGTCCAGTAAAAATCCCGGTCCATGGAGTATATAGGGGTGATCTTTTTCATAAAAGGTATGAGCTGCCACGCTTGTTGTACTGCATTTTCGAATTGGATTTAATGCCTGAACAGTAAACGAGCTCTCTTTAATCGTACCGAGAATACAATCCTTCGTCGTTCCAGGCTCTGCGCATAAAGCACCGCACTCCAATATTTTTCCTAAATGATAGGAAAGACCGGCATCCATACCGTTAAAAATACCAACAGCAGCAAAAGGAGATGGATCAAACGCTCTTCCGCAGACGACAAGATTACACTTCTGATGAAGAGCTTCTAAAATCGGTTCATGTCCCATCTGGGCGACAATTGAATGAGTTTCAGCTAAAGAACGAGGTGTTAAATCCGGAACATTCGGACTCATTTTCCCGATTCTTCCCTCATTTAAAGCCTGACTGATGTACGCGTTATCAAAATCTGCCCAAATGACCCCAACTTTAGGCTTCGCTTTCCTATTCGACAGGATTTCATCAATAATATCCAACGTCCATTCAACATGAGGCTTTGCACCTGCTCCTCCCGCCGAACCGATGAGAAGCGGAATGTGAGTCTCCAAAGCGGCGGAAATGAGGATCTCCAAATCTTTTTTGGCAGCTCTCTTCGAAACGATGCCGACACCTGCCCCTAATTTATGAGGACCTGCATCTGTTGAACCGGCATCCACAACAATCGCATGAGGCTTCATTTTCATGCCATTCTTGAAGCTCTCAAGCGGAAAGCCGTATCCAAGCATGCCGCATGGCGACAAAATCCGGATTTCTTTGCTCATGCCATCCCCCTTAAAATCATTTTTTCATGCACTACCAAATATATGTAACCGGTTACATATTATTAGTAAAACCTAATGGATTTTTATGGGTATGTCAACGTTTTTTTTCTAAATTTTGTCTATTGGCTGCCTTGTTTTGTGGAGATATTATGAATAAAGAAACACCCTCAGGCTGCCTTGCTGATCAAGTGTACCCAGCAGAATTTCATTCACTTTTTTCTGATGAACAATTTTCAGTTCAGAAACCAGCCATTCTTCATTTTTTCCCAAACGAAGAAGTTCATTTTTATTTATGCTGCCTTCTCTGATAATGGTGGCAGGAAGATCAAAGGGTGATGGAGTTAAATTTAAATCAAGATTCGTAACCGTCTGATGATCCGCTTTTAAAAAACAGGAAATCCTGCCGTCTGATTCGAAAAGGGCTTTTGCAACCTTTTCAGGATCTTCAATTTGCTGCTTTCTAAGCTCAGAAAGCAAATCTTCAATGGTTAATCTTGCTTTTTTTAAGCCTTTGTAAGAGATCTTGCCATTTGTGATTAAAGGAAAAGCAGGCGGATCAAGAAAGATGCGAAACGCATGCCACTTCAGGCTGATTAAAACGCCCGCTGAATACAAACTAATTAAAACGGCCATCGTGATCATTGAACCTTTTAAACCAAGTCCTTCGTCAGAAAGCGGATGTGCCATGATATTGCCAATGATAAGGGCAATCACGAAATCAAGCAGCCTAAGCTGGGCAATCGATCTCTGACCCATGACTTTAGCAGACAAAGCTAAAAAGAAAAAAGCAATCACAGCTCTCAGAATCCATTGGATGGATGTAAGCGTTTCCTGACCGTGAAAAAAATCCATTCTTTCCACTTCCCAATAAGGTGATTAATCATTATTCTTCTCCTTATCAAGGATGTTTATGAGCCGATCAGAGAACAATTATCCCGGGGAAACACTTCCAAGCCGATAAATAAAGGCTCTCCAACTTTTACACAGAAAATCATCGCTCATTTCACACAAAATAAACGTATCTCCTTCAAGGGAGGAATGTTTGTGGAGACAGTCGATTACGACAAAGCATTGTATTATACGCACCGATCACAGTGGGATAACCTGCTGATTCTGATGGTGCGCACAAAAGATGATCTGCTCTCAAAACGAATTGAGCAGTTCCTGCACGCTTATAATTTTGAAAATAACTACGGAGAAGTCGAAAAGAAATTATACTCACTCCTTCGATATATCGATCACGCAGTAGAAACAGGCCATGATCTGGAAGATGCAGAGTATGCGTATCTGACTTAGAAGTGCCGTTTTCAAAAGCAAAAAAATGGAGCGGGATCTCATCCCCTCCATTTTACTTTTGCTTTTGCATATAAAATTCTACATACATTTTAAGTTCCTCGACCAGCTGGCCAACAAGCACTGCTGAATCTTCAAGCAGTTTTTTGTTTTCATAATCAAAGCAGATTGGATCAAGGGCAAGCTGTTTTGGAATGGCATTAGCATATACGCCTCTCATCACAGTCCTCATATTGTTCAGAGCATTGATTCCGCCTTTTCCGCCGCCGGCAACAGCAATCAAGCCAACCGGTTTATGTGCAAAATGGGAACTTCCTAAATAATCCAGGGCATTTTTTAATGCACCGCTCATGCCGCTGTGATATTCAGGTGATAATAAAATGATGCCGTCAGCTGCTTTTACCTTGTTTTTCAATTCCTGAACAGCTTCAATTTTTTCCTGTTCTTCCTCTCCATCAAATATAGGGAGATTCAGTACACTTATATCTATATACTCTGCTCCGTATTTTTCAGCAATAAATGCTGAGGCGAGCCGGGTTCTGCCTTTTTTTCTCGGGCTTCCGTTAATAACAAGCAAGTTCATTTTTATTCTTCCTCTCTTATTTGTCCAAGCCATTCTTCACTGCATACAGGGCAGCTTGTGTCCGGTCAGCAAGGGACAGCTTGGATAGAATATTTGACACATGTGTTTTGACGGTCTTTTCTGTGATATATAGTGAAGCGGCAATTTCCTTATTGCTTTTGCCTTTTGCAATCTCCTTCAATACATCATTTTCCCGATTCGTAAGCGGTGTCAACAGCTTTTCATCTTTTTGATTCCTTTGCATCAAATGGGACATGACGTGAGATGTGACTTTAGGATGAAGCTTGCTTTCTCCTTTCAGAACCTCCCTGACCGTATGAACTAGTTCATCAGGTTCTACATCCTTCAGCTGATAGCCTGATGCTCCAGCCTGAATAGCCGGAATCACATGGTCCTGATCGGCGTAGCTCGTCAAAATAATAATTTTTATCTGTTCGTTGAATGTCCGGATTTCCTTCGTTGCATCTACTCCGTTCATGATTGGCATGGAGAGGTCCATTAATATCACGTCCGGCATCAGCGTGCGGACCATCTTCACAGCTTCTTCGCCATTTTCTGCTTCTCCGACAATCTCAATATCTTTTTGGGTAGAAAGGAAAAAATGAAGCCCTCTTCGGACCACTTTATGATCGTCGGCAATTAACAGGCGGATCCCCATGTTCTTGCCCCCCTTTTAAATTGGTATTTTCACTTCGATTTCGGTGCCTTTATTTAATCCAGTGGTTATCTGAAATGTACCATTTAATTTTTTGGCGCGATTTTTCATTCCCTGAAGCCCTAAAGAAGGCAGAGGAACTTTTTCATTGTAGGAAAACCCTGCTCCCTGATCTCTAATCGACATAGTTACCTCATTTTTCGATCGGTGTATACAGATGGATGCAGATTTGGTTTGTGCATGCTTTTTGCAATTATTTAACGCTTCCTGACCGATTCTCCACAGCGCTTCCTCTGTGTCACACGGCAGCGTTTGAACGCCCTGAATATCCGTTTTAAGCTCAAGGCCCAGTACTTTTGCGTAATTCAGCAGTGCTGATGCAATCCCATTTTCCAGTCCCTGTGGCCTAAGCTGCCAGATTAAAGCCCTCATTTCGGCAAGAGCCTCCTGTGAAAGATCTTGAACATACTGCAGCATTTCTTTCATCTTTTGATCTTCTGTCATTTCCTTTGACCCTCTTGCCGTCAGCATAATGGAAAAGAGGAGCTGATTGACGGAATCATGCAGATCCTGCGCCAGCCGGTTACGCTCTGCAATGAGAGCCAGATGCTGTTCGTTTTCGACAAGTTTCATGCGTTTCATAGCAGTACCTATTTGAAAGGCAACAGCCTCAAGCAGAGCAAGCTCCTCTGTTGTGAAATGAGTTTTATTTGGAGAAGCTACATTTAGTAAGCCGATCTTTTCGTTCCCTGTTCGGAGCGGAACAGTAGCATGATGGGTGATCTCATTTGTTTCACCCCAATCAAATTGCTCCGCGTCTTCTAATCGTTTGCAGTTGATAATATTCGCCGCCTTGTTTAAACGGCCGTCTGCAAATTTATCGATGCACCAGCAATCTCCTCTGCACATTGCTTTTTTACAATCTCTTTCCAGGGCAGGCGGAAGCTTGTGGTCTGCAGCCAATCGATACTCCTTATCTGCATCAATGAGAAAAATCCATCCTGTTTCCAGTCCAGTTACGTGAAGAAGCTTCTTCAAAACGTCATCAAGCATTTGATCCAGATCATTAGACTGATTCAGCGTTTCTGCGATCGTCTTCAGTGTCTGCAGTTCCAAAATGCGCTTTTCATCATTAGCCATATTTTTCTCCCTCACCATGTTTATATTGATAGTATATCAGCGTTTCTCCTTTTGCTGCCTTCTCAATGTGACTGATTTTTTCTCAGACTTTAGATGGAGATTTTTTTCAAATCGCATTTTAAGCAATAAAACCGATAAAATGCCTGAATATCTAGAATGCACGTGCTCCACATTTCCATACCGAAAAAAACCGCTGAATAAGCGGCTTTTATATAATCGGATATTGCTGATTCCCTTTACGATGCCTCTTGATGCATTAAAAAAGCTGAAAAAGGTTCGCCTTTTTCAGCTGCATTTTATCTATTAGATTAATTCGTTTACTTTTTTCATAAGAGCAGAAGTAAGGGCTTCAAGCTTTTGTTCGCTGTCCGCAAGTGTTTCGCCTTTTACCCCAAAGTAGAATTTCGCTTTCGGCTCTGTTCCGGATGGACGCAGGCAGAACCAAGATCCATCTTCTAAATAGTACTTCAGAACGTTTGACGGCGGCAGCGTAATTTCTTCTGTCGTTTTAGCTTCTGCGTCAAAGCGGGTTCCTGCTTTGTAGTCTTCAATCGTAACAACTTTCTTATCTCCCATCATCTCAGGAGGATTGCTGCGGAATGAAGCTAAAATGCTTTGAATCTGTTCTGCTCCGTCTTTCCCTTTAAGGGTCAATGACTCAAGACCTTCACGGTAATAGCCATATTGTTCAAAAATTTCGAGTAACCCTTCATAAAGCGTTTTGCCTTGTTTTTTATAGTAAGCTGCTACTTCAACAGCTAAAATTGCTGCTTGTACAGCATCTTTATCACGGGCGAAGTCTCCAATCAGATAGCCGTAGCTCTCTTCATAGCCAAATTGGAAAGTATACTGGCCAGTGCGCTCATATTCATTGATTTTTTCCCCGATGAACTTAAAGCCTGTCAGTGTATCGATTGTATCTAATCCAAAAGATGCTGCTACATCTCTTCCGATTTCTGACGTTACAATTGTTTTCAGGACCACACCATTATCAGGCAGAATGCCCTTTTCTTTTTTCTGCGATAGTAAATAGTGAAGAAGAATGGCACCTGTTTGGTTACCCGTTAAAACGACATATTCCCCTTCTAAATTCTTCACTGCAATTCCAAGACGGTCTGCATCAGGATCTGTTGCAATCAATAAGTCCGCATTGGTTTTCTTTCCGTCACGGATCGCGTATTCAAATGCAGCATGCTCCTCAGGGTTTGGAGACTTGACTGTGCTGAAGTTTGGATCAGGCAGCTCCTGCTCAGATACAACGGTTACATTTTTATAGCCAAGTGCTTCAAATCCGCGGCGAACAGGTTTATTTGCAGTACCGTGAAGAGGAGTAAAGACTATGTTCAAATCCACTTCTTTAGAAAGTTCCGGATTCACAGAGATCGTGACAAGCTTGTCTGTATAAGCTGAGTCAATCTCTTCTCCAATCATTTTAATAAGACCTGAAGCTTTTAATTCTGCTTCATCTTTTACTTGGATGCTTAGTTCATCCTCAATTGCGTTTACTTTGGCGATGACTTCATCTGCTGCTGCAGGAGGCAATTGCCCGCCGTCTTCGCCGTATACTTTATAGCCGTTATATTCAGGAGGATTGTGGCTGGCTGTGACGACAATGCCAGAGAATGCATTTAAATACCGTACTGCAAACGACAGTTCTGGTGTCGGGCGCAATTCTTCAAAGACATATGTTTGAATGCCATGGCTGGCAAGGGTTTTTGCCGCTTCCATTGCAAATTCGGGTGATTTGTGGCGGGAATCATAAGCAATTGCCACTCCGCGTTTTTTCGCTTCTTCGCCGAAAGAGTCAATATAAAGCGCAAGGCCTTCAGATGCCTTTCTGACAGTATACATGTTCATGCGGTTAATTCCAGGTCCAATTTCGCCGCGCATGCCGCCTGTTCCAAATTCTAAGTTTTTGTAAAAGCAATCCTCGCGCGCTTTATCATTATCTTCTAAATCTGATAAAAGAAGTCTTAATTCTGAATCTAAATCTGTTTTGCTGGTCCAGCGCTGATAGCTTTTTTCAAAACTCATAACGTACCTCCAATAATTTTAGATTATAAGTGTTACTTATTCATTTCTTCATTATTTAGACAATTCCTGCCTAAATTCGTATGTAAATAATAGAAATCAGTCGATTCCATGGCTTATTTTAACACATATTGGGACTTGCTGATATTTTAATTTTGTTAAAAAAAATCAATTTCAAGATAATAAAATCTAAAGAAAAGCGCAAGCGCCCGTTTAGCGCAGGCAGACAGATAAGGATCCGCCAGTAAAGGCAAAAAGCGCCTTTACTGGCGGATCCGTTCTGGCCGAGGAGTTGGGCGATGGAGCTAGACACCAATGCGCAAAATTTTATACTTTCTTATCTCATTAGAAAAACGGCAGCCGATTTTGCTTTCATATCGGCTGCCGTACTAGGTCCATTTATTAGTTTGCTTTTCTTACCTCATCAGGCACAACTGCGTCATGCAGATGCGTTTGAAGCTTATCAAAGTGCTGCTGCTTTTGTTCAGGAGTCCATTTCAATTTATCAGCCATGTAATTAGTGACTCCTTCCTGGTACGTTCTTGCCCAGTTAATATCAAAGTACACTGCACCCGTTCTTCTGACAAAGAAGTCTGAAGGAGTTGCTGTCATTTCTTCTGTCATTGCATAGTCAATCTCAGCAAGGATGTAAACGGGCAATCCATATCTTTGTGCAAGCGGTTTTAACGTCTCCACTCTCTCAAACAGCGCATCTGCATTTGATCCGTATCGTCTTGATAAATGCTTCGCCTGCATTTCAGTCAGTCCAAGGGACATACCCTGTACTGTTTTTGTTTTGACAAACGTTTCAAGACTTGCTGAACCGCCTACATGACCGCCTGAAATTGGCATGTTTCTTGTTTTGCATGCACCATAATCCTTTAGTCCGGCTTCATTGAAATCTTTTACAATGAGATCAATAATGTGCTCGGCCATCTTTCTGTAGCCTGTCAGTTTTCCGCCTGCAATCGTGATGAGCCCGGTTTCTGATGTCCAGATCTCATCTTTTCTTGAGATTTCAGAAGGATCTTTGCCGTCTTCATGAATAAGCGGACGAATACCGGCCCAGCTTGATTCAGCATCCTCTGCACGGATAGAGAGATCCGGGAACATATAGTTGATGGATTCGATGACATAGTCTCTGTCTTTCACGGTCATACGCGGATTTTTCGGATCTTCCTTATAGACTGTATCTGTAGTGCCAACATAGGTTTTGCCGTCGCGAGGTATAGCAAATACCATCCGTTTATCAGGCGTATCAAAATATATGGCCTGTTTTAACGGGAATTTGCTTTGATCAAAGACTAAATGAATTCCTTTTGTCATCTGCAGGGATTTTCCATTTTTGGACTTATCCATTTCTCTCAGCTGATCGACCCAAGGACCTGCTGCATTTATGATTTTCTTAGCGTACACGTCATATTTTTTTCCAGAAATCGTATCCACGATATGAACACCGATCACTTTTCCCTTTTCGTAAATAAACCCGTCCGCTTTTGCGTAGTTGACTGCGTCAGCACCGAAGCGCACAGCTTCTTTCATGACTTCAATTGTCAGTCTTGCATCATCAGTTCTGTATTCCACATAATACCCGCCGCCTTTAAGTCCCTGTTTTTTCACAAGCGGCTCTTTCGCAAGTGTCTCTTTGGCGCTTAGCATCTTTCTTCTTTCACCGCGTTTAACAGCTGCCAGGAAATCATAGACACGAAGGCCGATGGATGTTGAAAATGGTCCGAATGTGCCTCCTTTATGCATTGGGAGCAGCATCCATTCAGGAGTTGTTACATGGGGTCCGTTTTCATATACAATGGCTCTTTCTTTTCCGACCTCAGCTACCATTTTGACTTCAAATTGCTTGAGGTAGCGCAGTCCGCCGTGCACAAGCTTAGTCGATCTGCTTGAAGTTCCCGCTGCAAAGTCCTGCATTTCAACAAGACCGATCTTCATTCCTCTAGAAGCAGCATCAAGCGCGATTCCAGATCCTGTGATTCCTCCGCCGATAACAAATACATCATACGTTTCCCGGGTCATTTTATTTAAGATATCGTGTCTTTTATCGCTAGAAAAAGTCATTTGATATTCCTCCTAATATTTTCCAGAAGGGATTAAAAAAGAGACCACAACAAGCTAGCGCAGCAATAAATGCCTGCTCTAGTGTTGTGGCCTCTCCCAATCTCCAACCGTTCTATTAACTTGATGTTAGTATATCACAAGATGTGTTTATTTAAAAGCCTGAGCTGCTTTTACCGCTTTTTTCCACCCGCCGTATAATTCATCGCGGACTGCATCTTCCATTTCCGGTTCAAACTGCTTGTCTAATTTCCATTGCTTTGTAATATTCGATTTATCTTCCCAGAATCCTACAGCAAGACCTGCAAGGTAGGCTGCACCAAGGGCAGTTGTTTCATTTACTTCAGGACGTTCAACCGGCACTCCCAGCATGTTGCTCTGGAAATCCATGAGGAAATTATTTTTAACAGCTCCGCCGTCAACGCGAAGAGTTTTTAACGAAATGCCTGAATCTGCTTCCATAGCTGTCAGAACATCCTTCGTTTGATAAGCAAGTGATTCAAGTGTAGCACGGACAAAGTGCTCTTTTGATGTGCCGCGTGTTAAACCGAATACAGCTCCCCTCACGTCACTGTCCCAGTAAGGTGTACCGAGCCCTACAAATGCAGGTACAACATAGACGCCGTCCGTTGACTCAACACGATCAGCATAGCGCTCGCTGTCCTTCGCATCTTTAAACATGCGGAGTCCGTCACGAAGCCATTGAATCGCTGAACCCGCTACGAAAATACTTCCTTCAAGCGCATACTCGACTTTGCCGTCAACACCCCACGCAATCGTCGTTAACAGGCCATTTTCAGAACGGATGGCCTTTTCGCCTGTATTCATCAGCATGAAGCAGCCTGTGCCATACGTATTTTTAGCCATTCCTTCTTCAAAGCATGCTTGTCCAAATAATGCTGACTGCTGATCTCCTGCAGCCCCTGCAATTGGCACAGAATGACCGAAGAAGTGATACTCAATTGTATTTGCATACACTTCTGATGAAGGCTTAACTTCAGGAAGCATTGATTTTGGAACGGTTAAATAGTCTAATAGCTCCTCGTCCCACTTTAATTCATGGATGTTATACATTAATGTGCGGGAAGCATTTGAATAATCGGTTACATGCGCTTTTCCGCCTGAAAGTTTCCAGATCAGCCACGTATCAATCGTTCCAAATAATAGATCGCCTTTTTCAGCTTTTTCTCTTGCACCGTCGACATTATCTAAAATCCATTTCACTTTTGTGCCGGAGAAATAAGCATCAATCAATAAGCCTGTCTTTTCTCTGAACGTATCGTTGTAGCCTTTTTCTTTCAATTCTTCGCAAATGCCGGCCGTTTGTCTTGATTGCCATACAATTGCATTGTAAACAGGCTGTGATGTGTTCTTATCCCAGACAACAGCTGTCTCACGCTGATTCGTGATTCCGATGCCGGCGATTTGCTCTGGTTTTACATTCGTTTCTGATAAACAAGTAGCGATTACAGCTAAAATAGATCCCCAGATTTCATTTGCATTATGCTCTACCCAGCCTGGCTTAGGGAAATACTGTTTAAATTCTTTTTGAGCAATGTGAACAATTTCACCTTGCTTGTTAAATAAAATGGCTCTTGAACTAGTCGTTCCCTGATCTAATGATAAAATGTACTTTTCCATGATTTGTCCCCCTCAGAATTAATAGACTGCTGATCTTTGTTCTGCTTGTTTTTTAGTCATTGCATAAACAATGCAAAGCATGAAGACTAATGCTGCTGCTACATACCAAAAGGCATTATTCATAGTACCCTTAAACACGTAATTGTAAAAGACTGCGGCAAACGAGCCTCCCGCTAACGGTGCAACAACTGGTATCCATGCATATTTCCAGTTCGAACTCCCTTTTCCTGCTATCGGAAGCACAAAATGTGCAAGTCTCGGTCCAAGGTCACGAGCCGGGTTAATGGCATATCCAGTTGTACCTCCAAGCGATAAACCGATTGCAACAACAAGGAAACCTACGATAAGCGGATTTAAGCCTTCTGTAAATGTATTCGCTCCGATTGCAAGCAATGTGAGCACAAAAATAAATGTTCCTAATGCTTCACTGATAAAGTTGGCAAAGTAATTTGGAATGGCAGGGCTTGTTGAAAATACACTGAGCTTTGCCCCTTGATCTTCTGTTTCTTTCCAGTGCGGCAAGTACTGCAAGTATACCAGCACTGCTCCAAGAAATGCTCCAAGCATCTGGGCAACAATATATCCTGGCACCAGACTCCATTCAAATGATCCTGAAAAGGCAAGCGCAAAAGTTACAGCAGGATTCAAATGCGCACCGCTTATTCCGCCGACTGCATAAACAGCCATTGCAACGCCGAATCCCCATCCCATCGTGATAACAATCCAGCCGGACTGATGAGCAAATGATTTTTTCAAGCTGACGCCGGCACAGACGCCTCCACCAAAAACAATCAATATCATTGTACCTATTACTTCTCCCCAAAAAGCCGTCATGTTTATTTCCTCCATTCTTATAAATGTTTAAGAATAAAAAAATCCACAGCAAATGACTTTACATAAAAGTAAAGAACTGCTGTGGATCTCCGTTTCTCCATCACATTTATTAACTTGCCTTTATGGTACATGCTTATGAAAGCGGTGTCAACAGAAATATATTATAGTTTTTGATAATTTTTCCATAAATCCATTTCTGATGATGTGACGGCTGTCGCTCCTGCCTGAAGGGCTTTATGAACCTCTTCTGATGTTTTCACAAACCCGCCGGCAAAAATCGGAATACCTGTCTTCTCTTTAATCTCTTCGATTAAACTTGGCACAAGTCCGGGAAGAACCTCAATGTAGTCAGGCTGTGTCCTTTTAATCAAATCGAGGCTTTTTTCCAGTGCGCTCGAATCAAGCAGAAACAGTCTCTGGATCGCATAGATTCCGCGCTGCTTTGCCTTTGCGATCACATTGGACCTTGTCGAAATTAATCCTGCAGGCTTAACCTCTTGGCAAATAAACTCGGCTGCGTATTCATCGTGCTTCAGTCCCTGAATCAGATCGACGTGGATCAGCATTTTCTTGTTTGAAGAATCAGCAAGCCGGACAATATTCCGCACCTGGCCGAGGTGCGTATCAAGAAGCACGCCGTATGTATAAGGACTCTCGAGAAACCGTTCAAACTGCTTCATATTGCGGATAGCGGGAAGTATCTGCTGGCCTTCAAAACTCATAAATAATCCTCCTTCCATTTTTTAGTTTATTTTAAGGATGAATGCATACAAGGAATGTACTATATACGGGATGACAACTCAAGAGGAATTCTATAGTTTGTGGATGTGGGCGCATAGATTCAGGCTGAATAAGTCTATTTGACGAGTTAATTTATGTCCGTTGCACTGCGTTAGTTCGCTCATTCGTTGGGTTGCTTGTTTCAGACCCATGGCCCAACTTTCTTATAGCTGAATTCGGTTTGGCGCACTTCCTCCTCATCCGTGAAACTCTTTTGTGTTGCTAACCCCGATTTAGAACACTTCCTTCGGGCACGCAAGTCAAATTGGTGCTGCTATCCATGGTTTAGAACACTTCCTCTTCATCCGTGAAACTCTTTTGTGTTGCTAACCCCGGTTTAGAACACTTCCTTCGAGCACGCAAGTCAAATTGGTGCTGCTATCCATGGTTTAGAACACTTCCTCTTCATCCGTGAAACTCTTTTGTGCTGCTAACCCCGGTTTAGAACACTTCCTTCGAGCACGCAAGTCAAATTGGTGCTGCTATCCATGGTTTAGAACACTTCCTACACATTCATGGACTATTCACTGTTTCCGAAATTCAGTTTCACGCACTTACATAACTGTTCTCTTAATTCTTCCGCTAAAAAAAGAGACAAAGAAAATCTCTGTCTCCATAAAAGGTTCTATTTTCAGGATACTCTTCTTTCAAACACCCTGAGTTTGGCTGAAAAATCAGTTCTTTTTATATCGAATCCCATAAACATCATGTCTGCGGTCTTTCAGCTGTCTGACCGTTCCGGACTGGCGCTGCCTGCGCAGAATTTCCAGGTCCACATCACCAATTACAACCATTTCAATATTCGGATTGCACTCGCCTACTATGCCGTCTCTTGCAAATTCAAAATCCGACGGTGCAAAGATAGCAGATTGCGCGTACTGAATATCCATATTTTCTGTCTGAGGGAGATTTCCGACTGTGCCTGAAATGACTGTATAGATCTGATTCTCCACTGCCCGTGCCTGTGAGCAATAGCGGACACGCAGATAGCCCTGGCGATCTTCTGTACAAAATGGCGTAAAGATAATTTTAGCGCCTTTTTCAGTAGCAATGCGTGCAAGCTCAGGGAATTCAATGTCATAGCAGATTTGAATCGCAACCTTGCCGCAGTCTGTATCGAAGACTTTGACATCATCCCCTCTGCTGATTCCCCACCATTTGCGTTCATTTGGCGTGATATGAATCTTATATTGCTTTTCAATTGTGCCGTCTCTGCGGAAAAGGTAGGCAACATTAAAGATCTTTCCGTTATCTTCCTCTACAAAGTGAGATCCGCCAACGATATTGACATTGTATTTCACTGCAAGTTCAGTAAAAAGACTAATGTATTCTTCCGTATACTCAGTCAGTCTTCGGATCGCTCTGCTTGGTGATTTTTCATCCAAAAAGGACATTAACTGAGTTGTGAGCAATTCCGGGAATACAGCAAAATCAGCAGATGCATCTGATGCAACGTCTGTATAATATTCAACCTGGTTCGCAAACTCTTCAAACGAATTAATTTGTTTCATTTGATACTGCACAACACAGATCCGCACCGGCAAAGCCGTCTTGTAGTAGCGTTTAGTATTTGGCAGGTAGTCGACATTGTTCCATTCCATCAGGGTGGCATATTTGCCTGAAGCACGGTCATCTGGCAGATAGTTTGGGTTAATCCGCATAAGGGTAAATCCGTTCAGCAGCTGAAACGAAAGAACGGGATCATATATTTTATGATGAATGACTTCCTGCACATACTGACGCGGAGACATTTCATTTTCGAACTTATGATAATTCGGGATTCTTCCCCCGATAATGATGCTTTTCAGATTCAGGCGTCTCGCAAGATCCTTTCTTGCTTCATAAAGCCTGTGGCCGATTTTCATCCGGCGGTAATCAGGATGGACCATCACTTCAATTCCGTACATATTGTAACCGTCTGGATTATGGTTTGATATATAGCCGTTATCCGTAATATCATCCCAAGTGTGACGGTCATCATATTCATCAAAGTTAATGATCAGACTTGAGCATGAACCAATAATCTTTCCTTCGAATTCAGCACAGAACTGACCTTCCTGAAAATGCTCCAAATGACTTTCAAGATGCTCTCTTTCCCATGGAGCCATGCCTGGAAAGCATAAAGCCTGCATTGCTAATATTTCATCTATGTCTTTCTCTTCAATATTTCTGATAATCATTTTTTTCTCAAATTTGGATAAATCAATTGTATCAGTCAAAAGAATCTCTCCTTTATGTAGTAACAGCAATTTATTCCCTATTTATCCCGTTCCGAAACTTTCTCTAGTTTCTTGATTCAATCAGCGAGATAACTTTTTCAAGCTCCATTTCCGCCATTGATTCTAAGCGGTGATCCGTTTCCCCAAACTCCAAATGAGCAGTTACGCTGTTTGGAACAATGGTGCAGTACATGCCTGCTTTTTTAGCGGCAAATGCTCCGTTTGCTGAATCTTCAAAAGCGAGACACTCGCTTGGTTTAACACCGAGGCATTTAGCTGCTTCTATATACAATGCAGGATCCGGTTTAACGAATTCAACATGATTGGAGGTGCGGATACACTCAAAATAATCAATTAGATTCAAGCTTTTTAAATATGAAGATACCCATTCATAGCTTGAACTTGATGCCAGGCCGATTTTCAGACCCAATTCTTTTGCAGCCATTAAATAAGCCTCTACACCCGGTCTTGCAGCTTCAGCTGAAATTCTCTTTTCAAACTTCTCTTTTTGAAGGCGGGTTAATTGATCATGGTCAATTGATCTTCCAGTTTGTTCTTCCAAGTAAACAAATGGGCTGAAATCAGATGACGTTCCTATCACTTTACCCCATACTGACATAGGCAATTCACTGCCCTGTTCTTTAAAAATCTCCTGGAGAACTTCATATTCGTGCGTTTCTGTGTCAAGAATCAATCCGTCAAAATCAAAGATAATCGCTTTAATCATGCATCTTCCCCCTGTCATTTTATGTTCATTATATAACGGAAAAAGAAAATAAAAAAAGAAAGCACCTGCTTGTACTTTGCAGGTGCCTCCCTTATTAGTGCTGTTCAGAAATGTTAGTCAGTGCCTGTCCTGCAGCTTCATTAGACATTTGATCAGTTGCAAGGTCACCAAGTGCAACATAGCCCACAAGCTGATTATTTTCAACGATCGGCAAGCGGCGGATCTGATTTGATGCCATAAGCTGCGCTGCTTCTTCGCTGCTCATGTCAGGTGTTCCCGTCACAAGGTTTGAAGACATAACATCTGCCACTTTCGTATCATTGGACATGCCGTGTGCTGTTGAACGGAGCGTAATATCCCGATCTGTGATAACGCCTTTTACCTGTCCGCCATCCACGACTGGAATGGACCCTACATTTTGGCTGCTCATTAGTTCTGCAGCCTCCTGAATGCTTTGTGAGGAGGAAATCGTTACAAGATCTTTAGACATGCTTTCTCTGATAGATGAATTCAACATAAACAGCTCCTTTCAAGTAATAGTATGTGCAGGAAAACCGCTTTTTCTCTTAGAAAATGTGACCTTTTCACACATTTAAATCCATGTTGCGAAGCAGCGGGATTTGTTATTTGTATTCACCCCCCTTTTTCATTAAGATAAGGAAGAGGTGTTCTGAATGAACGGTTTTGAAAGAAGAAAGCAGACTAAAATGGAGCAAATTCAAAAAGCGGCGTTTCAGCTTTTTTCACAATATGGAATAAATAAAGTAAACATACAGGAAATCGCAGCGGCTGCGAATGTTTCCCAGGTAACCATCTATAATTATTACGGCAGCAAAGACGCGTTAGCGATACAGGTCATTAAACGTTTTTTTCAGGAGCAGATTGATTTCTATACGGACTTATTTAAAATGGACATTCCTTTTCAGGAAAAAATGGAAAAGCTCGTTGAACAAAAAATTGCCCATTCAAAGGCAATCGGTCCTGACCTTTTAGAATATATGATGGCTGACGAAGGAGAAATGAAGCAAATCATGACGGACTTTACGGTCAATCAATCCATTCCTCTTTTCAAAAGCTTAATTGAAAGCGGAAAAAAAGAAGGGCATATCAGAGATGATCTTTCATTTGAAACGATCATGTTTTACTTTAATATGTTTGCATCTGAGGTATATAAACATCCGGAATTTATTTTGGACCATAAAGACCGGAATAAAATGACGAAAGAATTTCTGCATTTATTTTTTTATGGTCTAACAGGAAAATAAACATGGTTGAGCTGCAAATGACGGGCTTCTTTTTTCGATTTTATGCTGTCTGAATGTTTGATTTTACAAGACTCTGATCGAGGACTATAATATGTAGTGTAAACTCATGAATGGAGAGGCGATAGTGTGTCAGAGAAACTCAAAAAATACATAGAGAATCAATTATTTATTGCATGGGCAGCTTCATTCATCTCGATGCTTGGGAGCTTATATTTCTCAGAAATCATGAAATTCATTCCGTGTGAGCTCTGCTGGTATCAGCGGATTTTAATGTATCCGCTAGTCGTCATTCTTGGAATTGCGATCTATAAAAAAGATTACCAAATTGCGTTTTATTCCATGATTTTGTCAGCGATTGGCGGCACGATTTCCATTTATCATTATGCCGTTCAAAAGATTGACTTTGTAGGCGAAAATTCAGCATCCTGCGGCATTGTTCCCTGCACAGGAGAATACATCAACTGGCTCGGATTTATTACGATTCCATTTCTGGCACTGATCGGCTTTACCGTTATTTTCGCAGCAAGCTTGAATATTTACAGAAAAATGAAAGTAGGTCGTTAATATGAAAAAGCTTTTAATATTTGCAGGTATTTTTATCGTATTGTTTGGCGGTCTCGCATTTGTAACGAACTATCAGCAAACAGAAAAGGCGGAAGGCAATCCATACGGCAAGGACAAGCTGAATCCTGCTACCGTTGACCAGCTTGATGATCCAAATTATCAAAACATTATTCTTCCTGAAGAAGTAGATGAAAAGATGGATAAAAAAGACGATTTTGTCGTTTACTACTTCAGCCCAACTTGTGAACACTGCAAAAGAACAACACCTGAATTAATGCCTGCTGCAAAAGAAGCAGGAGTAGAAATCAATCAATTCAACCTGCTTGAATTTGAAGACGGCTGGCAGCAGTACGGAATTGAAGCTACGCCAACACTTGTACGCTACCAGGATGGAAAAGAAGTTGAACGTGTAGAAGGGTATAATGATGGAGCTTATTTTAAAGATTTGCTGAGTAAATGGAAATAAGAAAAGGTAATTTTGGACAGGCTTAACCGATGGGAATATCAGAAAAGAAGGGTACACAGCCGTGTACCCTTCTTTTCTATAGGCTCTTTTAGTAAAAATTTTTGCTATTAGACTAAATGTTAAAAAAACCTGAGTGGATTGCAGCGGAAGGAACTTGACTCCTGCGGGAAATAGAGCAAAATGGGAGACCCCACAGGCAACGCCGAGGAGGCTCCCATGCTTCCCGCGGAAAGCAAGTTCCTGGAGCTGCAAGGAACGGGCAACATTTATAATGAAAAAGAACAATCTATTCGAAAACAGCCTTTCTATACAATCCACTTATTTGCTGGCTTCCCGTACTTGCTGACTTCTTCAGCCTTCTCTTTTGAAGAAAGAAAATGATCAAATGTAAGGGGAAATTGATAGCCGTACTGCTTTAAGATATTGATGTTACGGTCATAAAGATCCCTGTGTTCCTCTTCTGAGTGCTGATCCAAATGATTGAGCAATGCCGTCAGCGCTTGAAGACTGGACATGATCTGAAAGGCTTCTTTTAGTGTGCCATTATACTGCATTTCTTCTGTTTGAGGCTTTAGGACTGAAAGCTCATCCAGCTGATCAATGGTTTCATCTGAAAAGTACTGCGGGAATACTTCTTCATACATATTTTCAATCAGTTCTTCAATGTACTGCTCCTGCTCTTCGGTTGATGCAAAAACGATTCTCAAATTATTTCACCTCTTTGCTGCGTTCGGGCTTTTCTCTTAATGCTAGAATAACATAGCTCTATTGCCCGAAGGAGAGGTAAGTGTTTCCGTTTCTAGCTTGGACATCCAATTAGCATCTTTAGTATACTTGGAGGACTACTGATAGATAGGGGATTGCAATGAAAATTAGAGGAGAATGGATGGAATTTCCGGTAAAGAAAGATTGGGCAGGAATTTCCCTCCAGCAAATGCTGAGAGAAAAAATGAAGGCGCCAAAGACGCTCGTTCATAAGTGGCGTATGGACCGCGAAGTAAAAGTGAATGATGCAGAGCCAAACTGGACGTCGCCATTAAATGAAAAAGACTCCGTTATGATTCGTTTATTTCAGGATGAGGAATTTGATATCACTCCCGAATACATGGAGCTTGATTTATTATTCGAGGACGAACATTTTCTCATTATCAATAAACCTGCCGGAATGGATACACATCCGAATGAACCCGGTCAAACGGGCACGCTCGCTAATGGAATCGCCTTTCATTTTCAGATGCAGGGATTTTCCAGGAAAATAAGGCATATTCACAGATTGGATCACGATACCTCTGGTGCGATTGTTTTTGCCAAACATGCCTTATCACATGCAATCCTGGACCGTCTCCTTGAAGAAAGGCTGATCAAAAGGACTTATACCGCCATTGTACAAGGGAAAATGAAGCAGAAAAAAGGAAAGATTGATCAGCCGATCGGAAAAGACCGTCACCATCCGGTCCGCCGCAGAGTATCCCCTGGCGGACAGCCTGCATTAACTCATTATAAAACGGAAGATTATAATACCCGATTTGATGTATCTCTTGTCAGGCTTCAGCTGGACACAGGCCGCACCCATCAGATTCGTGTCCATTTGAGCCATATTGGCTATCCGATTTCCGGGGATGACTTATACGGCGGGAACAAAAACCTGATTGACCGCCAAGCTCTTCATGCATCAGAAATTACGGTAATGCATCCTTTTACAAATGAAAAAGTGACTGTAAGCGCGGACTTCCCTGATGATATGAAAAGATTAATGATTAAGCTAGAGTTTTAATGGGCTAAATTCTGAGGTTTGTGAAAATACTTTCCACATCACCAAATTTACTTGCGGAATCGATCACTTTACTAACTTTTCCCAAATGTCTCCTAATACAAAGAAAATGCCCCGAAAAATCCGGGGCATTCTTTTATAATTTCTTATTAAACACATGGCTGACGCGATCAAAACCCATTTTTTCTTCATAAAAACGGTGTGCATCAATCCGCTGATTTCCTGAGCTCAGCGTAATCATGCCGCAGCCGGTTTCTTTCGCAAGTTTTTCCACATAGTTTAACAGCTGTTCGCCAAACCCGCGTGACCGTGATTCTCCGTCTGTCACTAAATCATACACATAAATATGCTTATCGTTATAGAAATTTGTCAGTTCGATAATACCTGCCAATGCCTTAACCTGTTCATCTTCATAAAGTCCGATTAATCGGTACCCTTGCTTCCTCATTGGTTCGAGCAGCTTAAGGTACTCTTCCTCGCTGAGCTGTGTACGCAATTGAGACATAACCGGATAAGCTTTTTTAAAGTTTTCTTCCCCTGCAATCTCCCTAATGGCAATCATGAAAAAATCTCCTCCCGCTGCTAATTTACTTTTTCAGCATAAATAATATAGCGCTTAGGCGCATTTCCGACAAAACTGAAAGGATAGCATGTTGTTAAGATCAGCTCTTCTTTTTCATTTTGCAGCGTGATCACACTCATATCATCTGCATCGACAATTTTAGTGGATTTTATTCTGTACTCAAAATCGCCATATGGCAGAAGAATGGTTAACGAATCGCCGATTTCCAGGTCTCCTGCTTTACGGAAAACCGTATCTCTGTGCCCTGACAGGACAATCTGGCCGTTTTCATTCGGGTAGTAGCTTCCCTTGTAGTGCCCTACTCCTTTTTCCAGATCATCCGGCTCGGTTCCTTCTACAATCGGAAGCTCTGCATCCAGCCGGTCAATCTTAAGAATTCCTACTGCATTCCCAATCTCAGGCTTATACCTCTTCTCCGGTGAAGGAGAAGGCATTTTCTTCTCATCTGCAGACCTGATCGCAGCCTGTGCATCCGCCAATGACTGGTTTGTTTTCACATTGGTTTGAACAATCTGCCATACACCATACCCTGTAAAAAGAAGGCCTGCAGCTATTAACAAAAGCGAAAAGAATTTGAACGCATTCATAGATCGGCACTTCTCCTTTTTTAAAAATAATCCGCACAATTTATCATTCTGATTATACCAAATAAAACAAAAATACAAAGAATAATTTTCCAGAAACAACCTTAAAAAAACAGGCTGCCCTTGAAGGACAGCCTGTTTGATGACTTGCAATTAAAAATCAAAATTATCCGGATCCGGACCTACACGCTCGTCGCGGTTTAATCCATCGATTTGCTCCATTTCTTCTTGTGATAGTTCAAAGTCGAAGATTGAAGCATTGTCATAGATGCGGTGTTCTTTTACAGACTTAGGAATTGTAACAACTTCGTTCTGCAGATCCCAGCGCAGGATGACTTGAGCTACAGACTTTCCGTGCTTTTCAGCAATTGCTGTTAATGTTTCGTCATCAAGAAGTTTTCCCTGCATAAGCGGTGACCAAGCTTCAAGCTGAATGCTGTGCTGCTTGCAGAAAGCCTGAAGTTCTTTTTGGGTTAGACGCGGGTGGTATTCCACTTGGTTAACCATCGGTACAATCTCAGCATCCTTGATTACGTCTTCAAGATGGTGAATTTGGAAATTGCTCACGCCGATTGCTTTTACTTTTCCTTCTTTATAAAGTGTCTCAAGCGCTCTCCATGTATCTTTATACTTGCCTTCTACCGGCCAGTGAACAAGATATAAATCCAAGTATTCCAAGCCAAGCTTTTTCATGCTTTCATCGAAAGCTTTTAATGTTGATTCATATCCTTGATCTGCGTTCCACACTTTCGTTGTGATGAAAAGCTCTTCACGAGGAACGCCGCTTTCTTTAATCCCTTGTCCTACGCCTTCTTCATTTCCATAGACAGCAGCAGTATCAATGCTTTTATAGCCTGCTTCTATTGCCCATTTCACTGAATTGACAACCTCAGATCCTTCTTCTACTTTAAATACGCCAAGCCCGAACCAGGGCATTTTAACGCCATTATGTAACACAGTTGTGTCCTGAAGATTTTTCGTCATGATTGTTTCCCCTTTCTGCTTATCAGATTACTTACATTATCTGATAAACTTCTGCAAAATCCAAAATATATGCCTCATTTTTTCTATTTCCATGTTCTTTTGCTAAAATGAAAGAAGATTGTCACGTGAAAGGATGCGTTTTGTGAAATGGAAACGAAAGAGCAGCTCTTCAGTCAATTAAAGGAAATCGAAAAATGGGAAGATGATCAGAAGGGTTTATTTTTCTGGGAAAAAATCGGCCGGATACCCTTTAAATTATTAGATAAGCTGACACCTGCTTTTATTCAAAAGAAAATCGGTGTACTGCTTGATGAACTCGGTAGCTTCATTCAAAGCGGCGGCAAGTATATAACCCAGAAAAACGGCATTTTGAAAAAAGTCCAGCTCCTCGTTCCTGGCGAGACAGTAAGTACAATCGATGATATGAAACATGTGCCCTTAAAAGTCATGAACCTTGTAAGCAGTGATTTGAGGACAAATCGCGGAAATGTCGCTACAGTTCAGGGGGCGACAACCGGATTCGGAGGAATTTTCACACTCGCAGTCGACATCCCAGTGCTGCTCGGACTTTCCTTAAAAACGCTGCAGGAGATTGCCATTGCTTATGGCTATGATCCTGAAGACAAGGAAGAGCGGATTTTTATCGTTAAGTGCCTGCAGTTTGCATCAGCAGATATTGTCGGCAAACAAGCGATATTAAATGAATTGTCAGGCTATTATAACCGCAGCATGGAGCCTGCCGAAATGATGTCAAAGCTGCAGGGCTGGCGTGAGGTGGTTTATACCTACCGCGACCATTTCGGGCTGAAAAAACTGCTGCAGATGGTGCCCGTTGCCGGCATGCTGTTCGGTGCGTATACAAATCGTTCAATGGTAAAGGATATTGCTGAAACCGGGATTATGTTGTATCAGAAAAGAAGAATTCTTGAGAGGCTGGAGTCTGATCCAGTCATGATCATAGAAGAAAAAGGAACTCAGCGATGAGTTCCTTTTTTAGATTAAAAGAATAATGCATCAAGTGAATAAGCTCCGGCACCTGTTAAAGCTACGCCTATGGCTACAGCAAGCAAAGTCAGGTTGAATTCATATCCGTTTTGAGCAGCCCAGAAACCGTTCGGGGCATGAACTTTCACGATCGCTATAAGCATTGTGCCGGCTAATGCAGCTCCTGCAAGCGGAGTAAGGAAGCCTGCCGCAAAAAACGCTCCGCCGGCAAACTCAGCCAGCCCTGCTAGTACAGCCATTGCTACTCCAGGCTTAATGCCAATCGATTCGAAAAATCCCCCTGTGCCTTTAATTCCATGACCTCCAAATGAACCAAACAGCTTTTGAGCTCCATGAGCCATGAACGAAAGTCCAATCACTAAACGAATAAGTAAAAGTCCTAAATCTAATAACATTGTCATCATCCTTCTTTCAATTATTTTTAATTCGAGATATATACTTAAAAAAATTTGCTCTTTATATATATGCGGTCTCTGACAAGAAAATACTTTTAATTAAAATATCTTGAATTCAAAGTAATTATATTCTCATTTTCACTTTCTGTCAATCTCTTATTTTTATAATCTTTCGTTCTGAAAATAGATCAAATTTGAATAACTAAAGAGATAAAGTTCATACAAATGGGAAACAACGTAACATTCGCGCTTTCGCCTGCCGTCAATGTACCTATAAACTAAAACGAGCCGCTTCTGCATGAAGCGGCTCGTTTTATCTGTTCTATTGTACTACTGCAAAAGAGAAATCCTGAGTGCCTGACGGAACATTGTAAGCTTGTACTTCAATCGTATAAGCCCCAGCTTCCGCATTTGGCAGAATAACCGTTTCTACATTGTTTCTTCCATCCCATTCACTGTTGTAAGGAGAAGTAAAATCGTTTCCTGTGTAAGTTTTTCCGCTGGGTGATTTTATAACAAGATCTAAATCATTGACGAGTGAAACAGATGCGGATGGATTTCCAGGATAATCTGTCCAGGCCAGTGCAATCCTAAGCGGTTTGCCGCTTGCAGCATGAAATGTATAAGCGGCTTTTTCATTTGTTCTCAGTGCTTTTGATTCGTTTGTAAATGCAGCATTGACTGATTTGTCTAGAGTTACTCTTCCCCAGCCCTGATTTCCGCTTGGATAGCCCAGTCCAAGGTCTTGTGCACCTGCAATCAGAACGGCTTTAATAAGGGAAGGCTTAGGTGTAATTCCTTTATTTTTTATAAAGTGCTCACGCAATAGTGCAACATTTCCCGCTACAAGGGGAGTCGCCATTGACGTTCCGCCCATATAAGCATATTTGCTGTTATAGTTCGCCCAGAAAGATGAATCTGGCGCCAATGAAGATCGGGTCGACAATATAAATGTTCCAGGTGCGACGATATCAGGCTTCACTCTCCCATCTGAAGTAAGTCCTCTTGATGAAAAAGCAGCGATTTGATTCATATTATCCGCATATGTTCCGAAAGACGGACGATTATTTTCAGAAGCCCCGACAGTAATCGCATTTTTAGCTGTTCCAGGCGTGTTCAGTGTTCTGGCATTCGGTCCTTCATTTCCTGCTGCAAACAGCACGGTCATATCATCGTTATTATAAACATACTCATCCACTTGCTTTGATTCTGATGTATAAGCACCTGCAACTGGAGCCCCCCAGGAATTCGTATGGACTCTCGCCCCTGCACTGTATGCTTGTGAGAAAAGAGTATTAAGATTGCTTGGCAGTCCTCCAAGGCCTCCGCCTGCATCCATTATCGACTGAAAAACGAGTCCGGCTTTAGGAGCCATCCCCTTGAACTGTGCGTCTCCAAGCACAGAGCCTGCCACATGTGTTCCATGACCGTTAGGATCACTTGCGTTGTTTGTCCGCCCTAATGCATATAGAGCTTTGACCTTTCCGCCCTGGAATGCCTCGTGCATAGAAGCATCGTTTCTGCCTGTATCAAGGCCTGTGTCTGCCACCGCAACTGTCTGGCCTGCACCTGAAAGTCCGAATGTGCTGCGCGCCGTATTTACCTTCATGATGCCGGCAGCCACATCATTGTTAAGCTGAAACGTATTTTCTTTTGCTATAAAAAGTGTATCTTCATGAGAAGCATATTCGATGATTTCTGTAAGATTTTTCTTCACTGCTTTTTTCTTCGATTTGTCGACGTGTTTTAATTCAACATTAAGGAGCTTGCTGTATCCTGATTCAAAAAGAGCTGGATCTAATTTATATAAAGGCAGGTATGCTTTTACAGACGAAATTCCCTTTCCCTTTTTTAAAGAACGGACGGCTTTTTGATCCGCCTTCACCACAAATGCATAATCAGGGACATACTCAATGATTTCAGCACCTGCTCCTGTGATGGATAAACGGTCTGCTTCCGTTACTGGACCGCTTAACTGCACGACATAAAGCGTGTTTTTTGAACTTGTCTGTTCAAGCTTCTTCATTACATTCTTTGGAAGCTTGCTGACATAGCTCTCCATTTTGAACATGGCTTTTCCTCCGGACCGATTATGTCCGCTGAATAATGCTTGTCCTGTTTCCTTCAGTTTCAGTTCCTGAAGCTGTTGCGGGGCAGCATCCGCCTGAACATTCGGCATAAATACAACACTTCCAGCTAAACAAAGTGTCGTCATAAAAGCGGCCAGCTTAACGCCTTTTCCCAAAACTACCAGCTCCTCAAGGTTCCATAATTAGAAGATTTTTCACTTTCTTCTATACTCTACTAATCTATCACACTGGTATAGATTGTTGTATTGGGAAAAAGACCTCTAAATATCTAAATGATCACTGCACGTTGAAAAGGTTTTCTCACCTATAAAATCATTCTCCTGCCACTGTTGAATCAATACCTCATGAGTCTTAAGATAGATAACCACTTCACTTTCTAAGGCTGCCTTCTCATAGATTGTTGCTTTTGTTATGATTTCGCGCTGGTTTGACGCTCGAACTTTGGGAGCGAGGTGCGATTTCGAGGTGCAACGTGCAAGCCGAAAGCTCTATTCGTTCATATAAAAAAGATCTTCCCATCACTGGAGGAAGATCTTTTTAGTCATTGTGGTTTTCCGATCATCTCAACAACTTCTCTTACTTCGTTCAGCATAGTCTGCCTTGTTTCTTCATCTACATATTGCACCGAATAAATGAACTTATGGGCAAACGTTTCGATTCCGCAAAAATTCATGATGCCAATATCAAACGCAGCCTGCATCGCCATGGTCAATTGCGGCGGCTTTAGAGATTTTTCAGGCTGCCCCGTAGTCTGGAAAATCAGCGCCTGTTTTTCTTTCAGCAAACCCTCCGGACCTTCATCAGCATATCGAAAAGCAAAACCGTTGGTGAATACTCTGTCAAAATACCCTTTTAAAATAGCCGGCATCCCTGTCCACCATGTCGGAAAAACAAAGACCAGAATATCTGCCCATATGATTTCTTTCTGTTCCGCCTGAATATCAGCCGGAATTTTATCCTGATAAAAAGATGTATAATCGTCCTCTGTCAAAATGGGATCAAACTTCATTTGATACAGATCCCTTTTTCTAACCTGAAATTCTTTGCTTGTAAATTCTTTTTCCACTGCATCACATATCGCTGCATTAAAGCTTTCGGGATTAGGATGAGCATAAATAATCAATACATTCATTTCATTCTCCTAAAATCGCTTTTTTATTATTGTTTGCGGAGAATGGAAATATTATGATTTTTCATGGCATTTTTCTGTTAATCAGTTAACGTATTTGTTATTTATTTTATGCTATATTCTGAAATTTTCACTATAATATAGAGACAAATTGCTGGTAGAGGAGTGTACAAACCATGATTGAAAAATTCAAAGTAATCATCACATCGCTTGGACGCGAAAGACAAATTACTGTCTATTTGCCTGAAAACTACGAAAACAGTTCTAAAGCTTATCCAGTCCTCTATATGCACGATGGACAAAATCTATTTGAAGACAAGGATGCAAGCTTTGGTGTCAGCTGGGGCATAAAGGATTACCTTGAGCAGAGCGGCCTGGAGCTTATTGTCGTTGGCATTGACTGCAATCATACAGGATTCAATCGATTTAACGAATATGGTCCGTGGATCAACCAAGACCTTGCCAGGGACCTGGCTGGACAGGACGTTAACCTTGGAGGTGAAGGTGAAGCGTACATCGGATTCATCGCCGAGGAACTAAAACCGCTGATCGACAGCAAGTATCGAACACTTCCTGGTGAAACTTCGATGGCAGGCAGTTCAATGGGCGGTTTAATTTCTACATATGCAGCATGCAAATATCCGCATATCTTCAAAAAAATTGCTTCACTTTCATCTGCTTACTGGTTTAACCAGCATGAGATTGAAGCACTGATAAAAGACAGTGAATTATCCTCAATTGAAAAGTTTTATATGGACGTCGGCACAAAGGAAATAACGGCATCCATTCATCATCAGGATTATATTGATTCCAGTGACGATGTGTATGCGATTCTTAAAGAAAAAATTGGCGATTGCCGCTATGAAGTAATCCAAGATGCCGAACACAATGAAGCTGCCTGGAGAAAGAGAGTGCCGGAGATTTTTAAGTATTTGTACTCATAATTTTAGGCTCTTTTTCGTAAATTTTCTTGCTTGAGCTAGTCCGTTAAAATCAAGAAGGCCCTCCCACAGTAAGGCAGTGCGTCAAAACCAAGTTTGCAGCACAAAGAAGGCTCTCCAGCAGTAAGGAAGTGCGCCTAAACCGAGTTTGCAGCACCAAGAAGAGCCTCCCCCTGTATGGAAGTGCGCCTAAACCGAGTTTGCAGCACAAAGAAGGCCCTCTCTCAGTAAGGAAGTGCGCCTAAACCGAGTTTGCAGCACAAAGAAGGCCCTCTCTCAGTAAGGAAGTGCGCCAAAACCGAGTTTGCAGCACAAAGAAGGCTCTCCAGCAGTAAGGAAGTGCACCAAAACCGAGTTTGCAGCACCAAGAAGGCTCTCCAGCAGTAAGAAAGTGCGCCAAAACCGAGTTTGCAGCCCAAGAAGGGCCTCCCCCAGTATGGAAGTGCGCTAAAACTTGCAGCACAAGAAGTCTTACGCCATCTAAAATAGCGCTGCATCTCAAAATTCGAGTAAAAGAGCACGACTGAAAACTTGATGTGTGGCCAATCACTCAACGCAAAGCAACAATCAATGAGAACATTGCCTACAATAAAAACGCATGGACATAGAATCCATGCGTTTTTATTGTAGGCAATCTTGATTAGATTATTTTCGAAACTCCGGATTTGTTTGAGAAATCATATAAATTATTAGCGAAACTGCACTCCTATGATTATTCTGCTTATAACAACAATAATCGACATTCTTTATTGTCCGAAATCTACAAAATCTCTCTTAAAATGAAGTCAGTTTTTCCAATGCATTGGTCCGCTTTCTATCTTTCACATGCTGTGCGGGATCAAAATAGCCAAGCTGCAGAATTCCGACGATTTTTTCGCCGTTTTGAACTCCGATGGCACGGCGGAATTTCGGATCATATATGTAATTTGGCGTCTTCCAGACCATCCCCAGTTCTTTTTCCCAGCCAAGCAGCTGCAAATTTTGAATAAGAGTGCTTATTGCTGCAAAATCCTCTTCCCAAATTTTCTGGCGTGGATCTTCAGGCATAATCGCAACTAAAAATGCAGGTACATCTGCAAGCTTCGATCTCACTTTTTCATGTGTTTTTGCTTCGCAGCAGGCAAGAACAGTCTGAATAAAAGCTTCCCTCCGCTCCCCGCTTACAAATAAGAACCTCCAAGGCTCTCTAAGCCCATGATTAGGCGCCCAGACAGCGTCATTAAGCAGGGTGACAACATCTTCTTCCTTGACCTCAAGAGGCAGGTAATTTGATTTGATTGAAATTCTTTCCCGTATTACAGCCGAAATGGATTGTTGCTGGATCATCTTTCGCCCTCCAATTGATAACGATTTTCACTATCATCTACAAGCAATAGTATCACTCCGTGTTTTTTTCGTCAATTAAATGAAGGATAGAAATGGATACGACCGTTTTATCGAACTATACCTTCTTAAATAAAGGCTGTTTTCGCATAGATTGTTGTTTTCTATTATAAATGTGTCCGTTCCTTTCCGCGGGGAACGCGGAAGCCTCTTCGGCATGCCTGCGGGGTGCTCTATTTCCCGCAGGAGTCAAGTTCCTTCCGCTTCAATCCACTTAACGTTTTTATTAGTATAATAGCAACAATATTTACGAAAAGAGTCTAAAAAAAACCCTCCATTTAAGGAGGGCATGGTCATTAAAAGAACAGATTTAAAATAAAGTAGGAAATCGCTGCTAATGTAGCAGAAATCGGCAAGGTGATGAACCAAGTGATGATCATCGTTTTAGCCGTTCCCCATTTTACACCTTTAATTCGGTGGGCAGAGCCTACACCAAGTATGGAAGATGAAATAACGTGTGTTGTACTTACTGGCAAGTGAATAATAGAAGCGCCAAAGATAACCGCTGCTCCTGTTAAATCAGCTGCTACACCATTAACTGGACGGATTTTCATGATCTTTCCGCCAACGGTTTTAATGATTTTCCATCCGCCGACACTCGTTCCAAGTCCCATCGCAAGGGCACATGAGAATTGAACCCACCATTGAATATCTGTAGAATCTTGAAGATTCCCTGCAATCAGGGCCATCGTGATGATACCCATCGCTTTTTGAGCATCATTCGTACCGTGAGTGTAAGATTGCAAAGCAGCAGTTGCTACTTGAATCGCACGGAAATTTCTGTTTGTTTTTGTAAGATTATTGTTTTTAAAAACGACCTTAAAAATGCTGTAAACAATATAACCGATTATAAATGCCAAGATCGGTGAAATGATAAGGGCCTGAAGGATTTTCAAGAACCCTGAATAGTTTAATGAACTAAATCCTGCCGCTGCAATCGCAGCACCAGCGATTGAACCAATAATTGCATGGGAAGAACTGCTTGGAATCCCATAATACCAAGTAATTAAATTCCACGTGATCGCTGCAATCAGTGCAGCTAAGATAACAACAGATCCATTTTGCAGGGTGAATGGATCAACAATATCCTTTGTAATTGTCTTTGCCACGCCTGTGAATGTCATGGCACCGACGAAGTTCATGACAGATGCAAGGATAATTGCCTGTCTTGGTTTAAGGGCTTTCGTTGATACGGATGTTGCAATCGCATTCGCTGTATCATGAAATCCGTTAATAAAGTCAAATGCCAAGGCAAAAATAACAATAAGAATGGTAAGAATTAATATAGTATCCATAATATCGCCTCTTACGCGTTCTTCATGATGATAGTCTCAAGTGTGTTGGCAACACCCTGACAGCTATCAGCAATTTCTTCAAGTGTTTCATAGATCTCTTTATATTGAATAATTTTAATTGGGTCTTTTTCGATTGCAAATAAATTTTTCACAGCTGTACGCAAGTAATTATCACAGTTGGACTCAAGTTCTTTTAAACGGATTGCATGAGTGCGGATATCGCTCAGCTTTTTATTAGAAAGCAGCTCAATTGATTTAGCGATTTCGATTGTACACTCATTAATTGTGTCAACGAACTTTACCATATAGTCAGTTGGCTGTGTAACAGAATACATTTCAAATAGTGCCGCAGAATGTTCGATGCCATCCAAAACATCGTCCATAATCATTGCGAGCTGAAGAATGTCTTCGCGCTCAATCGGAGTAATGAATGCTTTGTTCAGTTCCATGATGATGGTATGAACAAACGTGTCACCCTTTGACTCATAATCTTTAATTGTATCTGAGAAAACTTTCAGATCGTTGGCATTTTTGATTTTAAAATCAACAAAATACTGCCCAGTTTCTTTTAAGTTCTCAGATATTTGACTTAACATTTCAGAAAACTTATCTTTTCTTCTTTTGATAGCCATTGCTTATTCCTCCAAGGAGCCATATATTTTTTATTTTCTCTCTTTATTTGCAACTTAAAAAGTATATACGTTAATGTCGAATCCGAAAAGACTTTGTCGTTAATTTTAACAATATCTTTACAAAGTATTAATATTAGTAAAATATTTCTATGGTATAGATTTCTATATAAATATACATAAACTTAGGCTATTTTCGCATAGATTGTTGTTTTTTATGATAAATATTGTCCGTTCCTTTTCGCTCCAGGAACTTGCTTTCCGCGGGGAGCATGGGAGCCTCCTCGGCGTTGCCTGTGGGGTCTCCCATTTTGCTCTATTTCCCGCAGGAGTCAAGTTCCTTCCGCTACAATCCACTTAAGGCTTTTAACATTTAATCCGTTAGCAACATTTTTTTCGAAAATAGCCTAAACTTAAAAAGCATAAAAAAAAGCGGAAACTCCGCTTTTTTTACTTAGCAATTGAGATTTTTGCATGTTCTGCATGTTCAGCAGGAGGATGAAACTCATCTTCCATTTTAGAAACAACAACTGTTGCCACACCATTTCCAATCAGATTTGTGATCGCACGGGCTTCAGACATAAAACGATCCACCCCGAGCAGTAAGGCAATGCCTTCAACCGGAATCATCGGGAATGCAGCAAGGGTTGCTGCCAATGTAATAAAGCCGGATCCGGTTACTCCTGCCGCCCCTTTAGATGTAAGCATCAGAATGCCAAGAAGGGTCAGTTGCTGCCAAATACTGAGGTCGACTCCATATGCCTGCGCAATAAACATCGCTGCCATGGATAGATAGATTGAAGTGCCGTCCAGGTTAAAAGAGTAGCCTGTCGGAATAACAAGTCCAACAACAGATTTAGAGCATCCGTATTTCTCCATTTTCTCCATCATCTTCGGAAGTGCTGATTCTGATGAAGATGTTCCGAGAACAAGCAGGATCTCTTCTTTAATATAAGCGATAAATTTGATGATGCTGAATCCATAATATTTTGCAATCGCTCCTAAAATTAAAATGATAAATAGGAACATCGTGATATAAACAGAACCCATTAATTTACCGAGAGCAACAAGCGAGCCGATTCCAAATTGCCCAATTGTGTAAGCCATCGCGCCGAATGCCGCAAATGGAGAAACTTTCATGATCATGTTGACAACACCGAAAAAGATATCTGTCAGCCTTTCAAACAAAACGACAACCGGTTTTGCTTTTTCGCCAACCGCTGCCATTGAGATACCGAACAGAACGGCAAAGAATAAGATTGGGAGCAGTTCTCCCTCAGCCATCGCGCCTACTACATTCTCAGGAATAATGCCGACGATAAAGTCAACGAATCCGTGACTGGTTTCTTCAGCCTGCTCTGTATACTGTGATACATCTCCACCCTCAACTTTATCTGTGTTGAAGCCGTCACCAGGCTTTACAATTCCTACCACGATAATTCCGATTGCAAGTGCAAAGGTCGTCACAATTTCAAAATACAGAAGAGCCTTGCCTCCGATTCTTCCAACCTTTTCAAGTCACCCATGCTGCCAATACCAATAACAACCGTAAAAAAGATAATTGGCGCAATCACCATTTTAATCATTTTGATAAAAACATCTGCTAACACCTTCAGCTCAATTCCGAAGCTTGGAAACAAAAAGCCGACTGCAATCCCTAAAATAATCCCGATAATAACCTGAACCGTCAAATTCTTAAAATTAATTTTCATAGTATCCTCCGTTCTATTATTGATAGCGCTTTCAAGAATATCTTTATATTAACTGATAATTTAGACACCACTCCGTTTTGGTATTATTGTTCTTTTTGGTCTTTTTGGTCACTAGAAAAGCGGAACCGACTGTTCAGACCCGACAGACAGATAAGGATCCGACAGAAAAGGCGCTTTTTGCCTTTACTGGCGGAGCCGTTCTGGCCGAGGGGCTAGGAGGTGGAGCTAGACATCACGAAAAGCGGAATCGCCCGTTTAGCTCCGACAGACAGATAAGTCTCAGCCAGTGAAGGCGCTTTTTGCCTTTGCTGGCTGAGACGTTCTGGCCGAGGAGTTGGGCGATGGAGCTAGACACCACGAAAAGCGGAACCGACTGGTTAGACCCGACTGACAGATAAGGATCCGACAGAAAAGGCGCTTTTTGCCTTTACTGGCGGAGCCGTTCTGGCCGAGGGGCTAGGAGATGGAGCTAGACATCACGAAAAGCGGAACCGACTGTTCAGATCGAGGAGTCAATACCGAATTGATGGGGTTTTCAATTTAATTGGAGGGGTTTTAGAATTAATTAATGGGGTTCCCGAATTAATTCATAGGGTTTCCAAATTAATTGGAGAATTTTGTTCAACTGGACAATACGAAAAGCGGAAGCAACTGTTCAGCTTTCATCGTCTTTTAAGCCTGGCTCTCTCCGAATACCTCTTTATTAGAAAAACCGCTGCACCCTTGCAGCGGCCAATTTTTATCGCTCGTTTCGAATTTCTTCAATCCACTTGTCCCCATATTCAGAGGAATACGCCTCATAAAGCGGCATAAAAACTTCCTGCCATTTATCTTTTTCAGCTTCACTCAGCTCATGTATTTTCATCTTGGAATTTTGTTTCATTCTTCTCAGCTGTGAGTCATTCATATTTTTTGATTCCTCAAGCATCCACTCTGTCGTTTCATTCATGGCTTTTTGAATTTGAGTTTGCAGTTCGGGTTCCAACCTGTTCCAGAACTCTTCATTCATTAAAACCGAATAGCCTAAATAGCCGTGGTTCGACACCGTCATGTCTTTTTGCAGACGATAAAATCCTTTTGAATAAATATTTGAAATCGTGTTTTCCTGTCCGTCAAATTCATTGCCTTCCAAAGCGATGTATACATCATTGAAGGAAGCAGCTTTTGGGATGGCATGGAGAAGTTCGAACTGTTCAGCTATTGTATCACTCGGCATAATTCTAAAGCGCTGTCCTGAAAAATCCCCAGGATCGATCAATGAGCCGCTGCTGCTTGTCATTTGCTTAAAGCCATTCCCCCACAAAGCAAGGCCCTTAATATTTTCACGTTCAAGTTTGCCGAGCAGCCGTTCTCCAACTTCCCCTGTATAAACGTTTTTTACGTGCTGCTCATCCTGAAAAATAAACGGCAAATCAAGCACCTGCCATTCAGGGATAACCTCCGTCATTTTTGAATATGAAGGGGCAATCATTTGGACGTCGCCCTTTTTCAATGCCTGCAGCTCTTTTTCATCTGAATACATAATTTCATTCGGAAAAACTTCCACTTTTATTTTTCCATCTGTCCGGTCCGCGATAATCTCAGCAAATTTTTCTGCTGCCAGTCCCTTAGGTGTATTTTCAGCAACCACATGACTGAACTTAATCACAATTTGGTCATTCAAACCAGTCTGTTCATCGTCATCTTCAATTTCGTGCATGGGATCATGTGAAAAAACTGCCACTAAAATGAGCACAGTTAATAGACTTGCGCTAATAAACCATTTCATACTATCCACCGTTTCAATCAATTTTTTAGTAGATTCATTGTATCATGACATTTTGGCGCATGTTACAATGAAAGATATTTCATTCTTCAGAATAATGAGGAACTATATGAGACGTATATCAATCTTATGGAAAATTGCAGGCTTAATCTTTTTTATATTGGGTTTTTCTCTTTTTCTGGCAGGAATTGTTCTAATCGGCAATTACATTAGCGGAAAAGAAGAAGAATTAAAGGCGCGTTCCTTCGTAACAGCGCAGACGATCGCTGAACTTCCGGAAGTAAAAGAAGCTCTTGAAAGCAGGCAGAATGATCTTAATAAAGTGGTCGACCGCCTGAGAATCATCAACAACGCAAATTATATTGTCGTTTTAAATATGGATCGCGAACGGCTGACACATCCCGTACATGATAGAATTGGAACCCGCTCACAGGGAAACGATGAAGGGCCTGCCTTTGCAGAACACTCCTATACATCTAAAGCAAATGGGGAAATCGGGACGGTCATGCGTGCATTTGTCCCTGTAATGAACGATGATCATGAGCAAATTGGAGTCGTTCTTGCCGGATACAAACTTCCGGTCTTTCTTGAAGTATTGCAAAGCCTTGCATTTGAAATTTTCATCACAGCAAGTCTCTCTTTGCTGTTTGGAGGCTGGGGCGCCTGGATACTGGCCCGTCAAATAAAAAGGCAGATGTTTCACCTAGAGCCGCATGAAATTGCAAGGCTCCTGGTAGAACGCACCGAAACCTTCAATGCCATGCACGAAGGTGTAATAGCGATTGATACAAATGAAAAGATTACGATTTTTAATAATAAAGCCATGAAAATGATGCGGATTAACGGCGATGTGATCGGCAAATCCATCAGAGAAGTCATCCCTGATACCGCCTTGCCTGAAATTCTTAAGCTTGATCATGCGATTTACAGCAAAGAACTTAATGTCGGCAACCTCAACATTTTGAGCAACCGGGTTCCAATTAAAGTAAGCGGCGAGACGGTGGGAGCAGTGGCCATCTTTCAGGACCGGACAGAAGTGAAAAAGATGGCAGAAGAATTAACAGGCGTACGGGCCTTTGTAAACGCTTTACGTGTCCAAAATCATGAATACAATAATAAACTCCATACAATCGCAGGTCTGATACAGCTGGGAAACCATGAAAAAGCACTGCAATTTGTCTTTAAAACGACTGAAGAGCTAGAAGAGCTGATTCAATTTTTGAGTAAAAACATCAGAGATGAGAGTCTCGCCGGGCTGCCTGCTCAGTAAAATACGCCGCGGAACGGAACTTGGAATCAGTGTGGAAATTGACCGCAACAGCCAGTTTAAAAGATTTCCAGCCAATCTTGATCACCATGATTTTGTTCTGATTCTTGGAAACTTGATTGAAAATGCGTTTGATTCTTTTAAGCACCATCAAGCTCCCTTCCCTCATATTTTTATCAGCATCGAACAGGATGCAGAAATACTGACACTTTTAGTTGAGGATAATGGAAGCGGAATAAAAGCAGCGGACCGCCCCCGTATTTTTGAACAGGGCTTTTCTACAAAGGGAGGCAGTGACCGGGGATTAGGGCTGCATTTAGTCAATCAGCTTATTCAGCAGGCAAAGGGAACAATCATAGTGGAGTCAGAAGAAGGTGCAGGAACAAGCTTTACAGTTACTTTTAATATGGAGGAGATATGATGCCGGTCAAACCAGTTTCCGTACTTCTGATTGAAGATGATTTAATGGTTCAGGAAGTGAATCGGGAGTTTTTAGAGAGAGTGGCAGGGTTTGAGGTTATTGGCATCGCATCAAATGGTGCTGATGGTCTTAAGCTTGTGAGAAAGCTTGCTCCCGATCTGATTTTGATTGATATGTACATGCCCAAGATGAATGGACTTGAGACCATTCAAGCCATTCGGGCTGAAGGACATGCCGCTGATATTATTGCGATAACCGCAGCAAGCGATATGGAAACAGTCCGAAATGTTCTGCTCCACGGGGCCGTTGATTATTTAATGAAGCCATTTAAATTTGAACGGCTGAAGCAGTCACTTGAAAACTATTCCGCCTACCGCAGCAAGCTGAAAGATAAAACACAGCTGACACAAAAAGAATTGGATTCCATCAGGTTTCAAAAAGAAGATCTTGATGAGAGAAAGGATTTGCCAAAAGGCTTGCATGAGGTGACACTCCATAAAATTCTCACCTTTCTCAAAGATCAAAGCGCTCCTGTTTCAGCTGAGAATGTAGCATCAAGCGTCGGAATCGCCAGAGTAACAGCGCGGCGATATCTTGAACACCTTGAACGGGAAGGCAAATTAGAGATTGATATTCATTATGGCGGTATCGGAAGACCTGTTAACAAGTATCTTATTTCAGGCAGAGCATAGTTATCCTCGAGCACAGGGTTTCTTGTACGATTTCGTGCGTTTCGTACCATGATATTCTGTTTTTCGATTTCTTAGGGTTCCCATTACATCAAAACAATAAAAAAAGGTACGCAATTGCGTACCTTTTTCATTATGATTTAACAGTAATTTTCTCAAGCGGCTGAGCATTTCCGTAAACAGGATACTCGCGTTTTGTCGGTGCAGCCCATTTAGCGGCATTGACTAATACTTTTTGAATTTCTTTGTTGTGATAAGTCGGGTATGTTTCGTGCCCTGGGCGGAAGTAGAAAATCTTTCCGTTTCCTCGTTGGTATGTGCAGCCTGAACGGAACACTTCTCCGCCTTCAAACCAGCTGACAAATACTAATTGATCAGGAGCCGGAATATCAAAGTGTTCTCCGTACATTTCTTCTTTTTCAATTTCGATGTATTCGCCGATTCCTTCAGTGATTGGATGAGAAGGATCAACAACCCATAGACGCTCTTTGTCATCAGCTTCGCGCCATTTAAGGTCGCAAGATGTACCCATCAGCTTTTTGAAGATTTTTGAGAAGTGGCCTGAATGAAGAACAACTAAGCCCATTCCTTCAAGCACACGTTTTTGAACACGTTCAACGATTTCGTCAGAAACCTCATCATGTGCCAAGTGTCCCCACCAGAAAAGAACGTCTGTCTCGCTTAATACTTCTTCTGTTAACCCGTGCTCAGGCTGATCTAATGTAGCTGTCGCAGCATCAAAGCCGTTTTCTTTTAAGAAGTTAGCGATAGCGCCGTGGATGCCTTCAGGATAAATTTCTGCAACTGCCGGATTTTTTTGTTCATGGCGGTTTTCGTTCCAAACTGTAATTTTCATTGTAAAATCTCCCTATAGTAAATTATTTTTAATATTTAAGCTAATCTTTCTATTTCAATATACAATAATCCGGCCTATTAATTAAGCCATATTATTTAATTGAACCTTTCATGACTCCGCTGATGATCCATTTTTGTGCAAACACATAGACAATAATCATCGGAATCAGTGCAAGCAGGTATGAGGCAAATGCCAAGTTATAATCTGTGCTGAACTGTGATTGGAAAATGTACTGCACAAGCGGCAATGTTGCCATGTCGCTGTCGCTCAGTACAACGAGCGGCAAGAGAAAATCGTTCCATGCTCCAAGGCATGTAAGAATGGCGACTGTTGCATTCATTGGTGCAAGCAGCGGGAAAATGACCTTCCAGAACACTCCCCATGTTGTTGCGCCATCTACAATTGCTGCTTCTTCCAATTCTTTAGGAATGGATCTTATATACCCTACATAGATAAAGATGTTGAAAGATAGATTGTAGACAATGTACAAAATCACCAATCCCACTAGATTATCCATACCCCATAATGCAGTTTGTCTTACAATCGGAAGCATGATGATCGGGAATGGAATAAACATCGCACTTACAAAATAATAAAAGGTGAATTTATAAAACTTCTTATGCATGTTGCGCGCAATCGCATAAGCGACCATAGAATTCGTCAGAACTGTAAAGATTACTACTAATACAGTGACGAATACGCTGTTTTTCAATGCATTGAAGAAATTCGTCATTTCGATCGCTTTTGTAAAGTTATCAAAAGACCATGACTGCGGCAGGGCAAGCAAGTTTCCCGCAAGCTCCTGCGGTGTCTTAAAGGCAATGGTAACGGTTAAGTAAAGCGGCAGGATAATGAACATGGCCCCTAAAATCAAGAGAATGGTGACAGGCCAGTTTGTCTTTTTGCTGATCATCAGTTCCCCACCTCTCTTTTTTCAAGAATCTTAAGCTGAAAGATAGAAAAGATCACAATCACAATAAAGTAAATGACTGCATTTGCAGACTGATAGGCAAATTCTCCGCCTTGGAAGCCACCTCTATAGATCAGAAGTGAAATCGATTCTGTTGATTGACCCGGTCCTCCGCCTGTAAGCGCAACAATCTGGTCAAACACCATCAGAAAGCCCTTCATTGATAAAATCATATTGATGGTGAAAAATGGAGCAATCAGCGGAAACGTGATTTTCCAGAATTTTGTCCAAATTCCAGCACCGTCAATGCTTGCCGCTTCATATAAATCCTCTGTAATGGTAACAAGACCTGCAAGGTACAAGATTGTATTGAACGCGATTGCCTGCCAAACAGCTACGATCACGATACCAACCCAGGCAAGGTTCGGGTCGCCAAGAATATTTTTAGATAGTGCCTCAATTCCAAGGCCTCCTGCGATATCAGGCAGAAAATGCGTGAAAATGAAGTTGAAGATAAAACCAACGATCAGAATACTTAAGATATAAGGCATGAAATATACAGCCCGAAGTGTTTTCTGAAACTTAATCTTCGCATTAAGCCCCATTGCCACAAGCAAGCTGAAAAAATTCACGAGAATCGTTGAGATGATTGCGAATTTAAACGTAAAACCATACGCATCCAGGGCTCTTTCGTCTTTAAAGACATTCAGATAATTTTTTAATCCTACAAAGCTCCATTCCCCGTACCCTCTCCAGTCTGTAAAACTGTAGAATATCCCCTGAAGCGCAGGATAGGTATGAAAGATAAAGAACAGGATAACGGCAGGAATGGTCATGATCAGAAATACTCTGTTTTTAGTGTTCATCGATTCATCTCCTTTACTAGAAATGCGGAACGGCCCCTTTAGACCCGGCAGGCAGATAAGGATTCACCCTAAAAGTCCGGTTTTGACTTTTTCGGGGAATCTGTTCTGACCGAGGGGAGGGCTGTGCGCCTGGACAAAATAAAATGTTGAATCGCCCGATCAGCGATTTTCTACTTTCTCCCACTCTCTATCCATTTTCTTTAAGAAAGCGCCTTTCTTTTTCTCAATCAGAAATTCCTGAAGAATGTTTTCTGCACCCATTCCTGCTGGATAATAGTGATCTTGGAAACTTGTAATCTTTCCTTTTTCAAAGTTTTCTTTTATCCCTTCGAAAACCGGGTCCTCTTGATAAACACCTTCTATTGCAGAGAAAGCTTTTTGCTCATCAATATAACGCTTTGCTGTTTCTTTCTCCAGCATGAATTCGAGGAATTTTTCAGCTTCTTTTTTGTGCTCGCTGTCCTTGCTGATAGTAAGCAGAACATCAACACCTGAAACCAATTTGTTTTGCTCTGGGTCATTCGTTACAGGCATCGGGAAAACGCCAAGCTCTGCTTCAGGATTTGCTTTTAAGATCTCAGGAATCGCCCAGTTCCCTTGAATATACATAACACCCTCACCTGCTGCGAACGCATTGTTGCCATCGCCGTAGGCAATCCCGAAGTTGTCTTTGTGTCCGTATTCAGTCAGGGTCAGCATTTTGTCAGCGACTTCATCGTAGCTCTTTACAAAAGATGTCTTTCCTGAGCTTTTCTTTTCTGCAAATTCTTCGCCAGCCAGATTACCTCCAAGAGAGTTCAAGGAAATCATGCCGGTCCAAGCATCCTTAAGAGTTAAATAGATTGGTATTTCGCCTGCAGCTTTTGCTTTTTCCAATACGGCGATAAATTCATCCCACGTTTTCGGAACTTCAAGACCAAGCTCTTCAAACTTCTGTTTGTTATAAATAACCGTGTTTGCGTTTGTCGCATAAGGGAGCCCGTAGACACCATCTTTTTCAGGGCCTACTAAGCGGTCAATCATGTCAAGATAGGAAGGCTGAATCGAGTCGATCAGTTTTGAGTCAGCAAAATCCTCAAGAACTCCTGCCCTGCCCAATTCTCCGTATGTAGCGTTTCCTGCAATCAGCATGACGTCAGGAATATCATTCTTTATAAGCTTTGTCCGCAGCACAGTCTCTGCTTCAGGAGGAGAATCAAATTTAATTCTGATATCTGGATTCTCTGCTTCAAACTCTTCTATCAGACCTTTATACGTATTGATGTTTTCAGATTTGTTGGAGAAAAGATTCAGCGTAACTTTCCCGTCTTTCTCATCTCCCGAAGAGCATCCTGCTAGTATCGACGCGCCAAGTACAATGCCTGCGGCGATTGCGGTTACCTTTTTGATCATTCATTTCGCCTCCCAATTCAGAATAAGTAAACGTTTACTCTTTTCTTCAAAAAAAGAAACATTTTTTCACTTTATCAGCGTAAACGTTTACGTATTGTTCAAAAAAGAAGAAACCTATTCCTCTTTTTCTGCCACACTGCTTCTTTCCATGATCGAATGCGGCATAATCCGGCTTTCTACAAGCTGTTCGCCGTTTATCATGTCAAATATCATGTTTGCAGCTTTTTCTCCCATCTCATAGAAGGGCTGAGCAAGTGATGTTAAAGGGGGAATCGACATTTCAGCGATGCTTAAGTTATCATAGCCGATAATCGATAATTCTTCGGGTATCTTTATGCCCTGCTGATAAGCCGCTGAAATCGCGCCAAATGCAATTTCATCGCTTGCAGCAAAGATTGCTGTCACTTCAGCTGCCTGCTGTTTCATTTTCTTTAATCCTTTTATTCCGTCTGCAAAGGTAAATCCTTCGCTGCAGACAATCCGGCTGTCATCAACGGACAAACCATGGTCCATTAACGCATCCTTAAAGCCGTCAATTCTCGGTTTTCCAGCGATAAGATCATTTTGATTTCCGCTGATCATGCCGATGCGAGTGTGCCCTTTTTTGATTAAGTACTGTGCGGCAGAATACGCTGCATGCCTGTCATCCACTTTGACGTAAGGCACTGAATAAGCACGTGATTCAGTTGATAAAAGTACGAGGGGAATATTCATCTTCTGAATAAATTCGTAATATTCTTCTTTTAAAATCTCACTCGTAAAAATGATTCCGTCAACACGCTTTTCATTGAGCAATTGGAGATATTTCATTGTTTTCGAACCATTGGACTCTGTATGGCAGACAATCACGCTTGATCCAAGCTGATGCGCCGCTTTTTCTATTCCGGCTAACAGTTCCGTCACGAGCATACTTGAAAGTGCCGGAAATAATACGCCAATCGTCGACGTTTTTTTATTGATCAGTCCTCTTGCAATCGCGTTTGGATGATAGTCCAATTCTTCGATGGCTTCAAGAACTTTCCGTTTCGTTTTCTCAGAGTAACCCTTCTGATTATTGAGAATTCTTGATACAGTTGCTATCGAAACATTGGCCTTTTTTGCAACATCTTTGATGGTATAATTCATTTCCCACCTTCTCCCTGCTCGCACGTAAACGTTTTCGTAAATTTATAGTACCACCTAATGAAAGCATTTACAATATGAAAATAATTAAATTTTTCTAATCAGTTAAAGCAGCAAAGTTGGAACATACATATGATCATAGTCCGGGCTGCGTGATCTATTTTATATTTAATGCAAAAAAAAAAGCCCGCTCTGGACTCTTTCTTTATCTACTTCCACAGAAACCTGCCGACTTCCTCATCGACTTCCTTATTTTCATGAAGGCCATTATGAGTAGCTTTCTTGGATACAATAACTTGCTCACGGTAATGATCTGAAGCAACTACCTTTTTTAGGGATGTTGCACTTTGAACGGAGACCAAACCGTCTCCATCTTCTTTTTTACTGATTTTCCCTGCAATTGAGTACACTTGTGTATTTGGATCGAAGTTCTCTTTTTCTGCATATAATTCCTGAATTGCCTGTGAATCTGCAATTAAATCATGTTTTTTCTCATGATATCTTTTTTCAAATACTTCTCTCTTAATGCCTTTAAATGGAGATCCGATTGTAATAAGCTTTTCAACTTTAGGAAACTCTTTTTCCTGTCTGGTTTCCTGAATATAATTGACTGAAACAAGACCTCCCATGGAATGGGCAACAATATTGATTTTATCGTATCCATATTTTTCTTTTAATAGCTTTAAGATATTGCCAAGTTCTATGCTTGTCTTTTCAAAATTCGAATCGTTGTCCTCGAAATAAACTTGAATAAGAGGATTTTTCACTTTTTCCTCTGTTAGGGCACTGCATTCCGCTACTCTATTATCTGATGTACAAACAAGTTTTTTTTCTCCCCATTCGTAATCGGACTGAAATCTCTCCATCATGCCTTCGAACGAATTCAGCGACCCTCTGTAGCCGTGTACGAAAACCGTCGGCGTTCCTTCTTGCTTTACCTCACTTGCTCCATTTGAAATCTCAGGTTTTACAGTCTGAGCGATAAAAACGATAGCTAATAAACAAATAGCTGTAATAAGTGCGATATTCTTTTTTGATTTCATTATGGAATCCTCTCATCTTCTGCGATTTTCTTGTCGTAAGATTTATTATTACCCTTTTCTTCTTTCCTTTAAACGAGTACTCTAGCATACTGCTTTCTACCCTAGTTTGTTTGCGGATCCCGTTTCTTGCGTGTTGAACTGGAATTCCTGCGAGCTTGCCTCAGGTTCCCGCTAATTAAAATGCGATTTATGCGAGTTGAAGCTTCGGCATCGCTTCTCTTCTTATCAAAATCCTGCCGATGGCTCTCTATCCTTTGCTTCTTTCCCCCTTTTTAGGCGATAATAAGAGAGAGATTTGGAACAGGAAGGGATCTGCTATGAAGAAATTGAAATTAAGTCTTTTGTTTGTGGCTGTCGCTGCATTTATTCTTTCTGGATGCAACCGCCCGCAGCTTCAGAACGAAGATTACAGTATGCAGGGCATCTATAACGGAACTTGGGTAGACCGGGTTAAGGTGAAAGAAGAAGGCAATTTTGCCATTGTCAAATTCCCTGAAGATGGACAAGTTGCTGAGCTGACACTTGGGCTGAAGTCGAAGGACAACAAGATTCTGAAGGAACACAAAACAAAAACGACCATCCGCGGAAATGGAGATGGCCCTTTTACAATAGAGGATTCTGCAATTGAAAAACCTGTTGAAGGAACGATTTCCCTGCGGGGTGACGAAATTGTAATCAGCATTAACGGTCTTAATGAAGACCAGGAAAAAAAGCTTGGGCTTCATAACGGAACGAGGCTTTACAGCAAAGTCGATTATCAATTGAAGTGACATCAGGCATCAGCGATGAAAATGCCCTCACCTGTTCTGCATTAAATAATACAGGAACCATACGGCATGATTCTGTTCATCTGCTGATGCTCTTTTAAATTGTTTTCGAATATAGGGACTGCTTGCATTCTCAGCAATATCAAGATAAAAATCCACAGTCTCCTGCTCGTCCTTAAAAGCCGCTGTCAGCGCAGCATAATAATCCTCAGGGCATTCTTCCGTTTGTTTAGGATTGTACTGCATCCCGGTCAGACTCTGATAAATAGCAGCGAATGTCTGATAATGTTTTATTTCATCATTTCTGATCTCCATGATTTGCTTTTTCTCTTCCTCATTCTTTGCCATATTGGCCATCTGTTCATAGCATTGAATCGCATTATATTCTCCTGCAAGTGCTTTTGCAATTTGATCTATTTCATTTTGATTTGCCCGATAGTAGTTATACATTATTTTTTCTCCCCTTTTTAAATCATTGTTAGAAATATATTTTTAAAAAGAGAGAGTATGCCTATTATTGCTGATTGGGGACTTTGATCAAATAAAAGATCATTAAACTAAGCCATATTGACATTGAAAAATAATCATCTAGTTTAAGCGTGCCGAAATAAAATTTTGCTTCTTTAAAAAAAACACTCCATTCCATTCCCTGTATCAGGTCTATTCCAACCGCAAGACCAAATAATGAAATAAAACTTATCGCCCCAAAACCAATTCCCTTTACCATTTTATCCCTCCTATTGCTTAAGCGGCATTTTCCTTTGCTTCGCCAAATATGACTTTACTGTAAGAGTTAAAAATAAGAGTACAGGCAAGACAATCTGGAAGGGAATATGAAGTAAGTACGGAACGACTTCAATTCCTTCTTTAATATGTTCAATATAATCAGGGGCCATCAGCACTGCTAAAAGAATGACGAAGATACCGAAAGCTACAGAGATTTGTTTAATCGGCACTCCCGATACTTCTTCTGCCATTCTGGTTGCTCCGTAGAAGAAAATATAGACTTTCATAAAGCCAGTGACAATCATCAAAATCACTACAAAGGCATCAAGTCTTTCAATAAAGTCTGAAATGCTGACGAGAGAAACGGTGGTTAATATTGGAAACATGGACCTGCCGACCATTTCGTCACCTAAAATGGCAACATGCAGAAACGCTGTTGTCGTTAAAACAAAGGTCGCCATAATCAGTGCTGTGAATGTTACCTTTAATGCCTTCTTTTTCTCATCCAGCAGTGGGAAAATCATTAAAAATACGATCATTTCTCCATACGGAAACGTCAGAGTTGTTGGAAAAACGGTTTTTAAAACGGGTCCCCATCCGTTGCCGAGTATGGGTTTTATGTATTCAAAATGAACAAGCTGCGAGAGAATTTCAAACATAATAATGACAATGAACGGAACGATAATTAAGACAAATAATAGGACGCTTAGCTTTGCAACAACCTGAAAAGACTTTAGAGAGAAATAAATGACGCAGAGAATCATGAAGCTGTTGATCACAATCATGGACGTATCATTATATGCCGAGATGATCAGCAGCTCTCCAAAATCTCTTAAAACTCGTGCACTTATGTAGAGAAAATAAATTATATAAGCAAAGCCCAGCAGGAGCCCGATTTTCTTTCCAAATCCTTTCATTAATTGGCCTGTAAGCGTTAGTTCCGGATTTTTCCGGTAGAGTGAAAGATATAATAAAATCAGCGGAATAGACGCAGCAAATCCAAGCAGGACTGCAATCCATGCATCCTGTCTGGCACCTTTAGCTGCATCTAGCAAAATGGCGCTTCCTATTTCAAATATAAAAATGGTAAACAGCAATTGGTTTGATGTAATGGAAGGCATTTGCATAGCATCTGTCCCTTAATTTGAATTTGTGATGTTGCCGGTTCTCTTAATCTCCGCTTCCGCATGTACATCCACATCCGCACCGGAAAATAACTCTTTCCATTGGTCCTTCAGCTTTTTCCACTGATCTGGATTTTGACGGTAAATCGTTTCGCCAAATCCATAGATATCGGTTTGACGATTTTGAGCTTCTTTAATTGACGCCAGAATTTCTTGTTCAATGAGTTCTTCAAGCTCTTTCTCAAAGTCCGTAATCGTCCTTTTTTTATTCATTTTTTGATTCTCACATCCTAAGCCGTCTATTTCAGCTTCCGCTTTAATGTTTACGCTCAGTTTGATGTGATCACCTGTCATACTGGCTTTCTTTTTGACTTTAGCGTACGTCACCTTAATTGCTGTAGAATTTTCATCGTCACAGGGCACCATGATGAATGTCTGCTGTATCCTATTTTCCAGAAAAAGAACACTTCTCTTATGTTCCTCTTCAAGCCAATAAAGAAATTTCCCTTTTTGATCAAAAACAGCCAGTCCTGACACAAGACTTGATTTTGGAGCTGCCTGTTCAAGGTTCACTTTTTGACTTGTCTTTTGCGTATAGTCTGGAGTTTTTACCCCGCTGACGATAGGATATCCTTCTTCAGAATGTTTCTTTACGAGGAATTCCTTAATAGACACAGTCATCGTATTACCGAAGCTCTCCTCATTCATTTTCAGCTTGCCTTTGATGGAATAAGCCGGAAGTTTATTGATCATTGTCAAAGAGTTAAGAACCTGAAAGGCTGAAGCCTGATTCCCTATAGCAATCGGAATGTTTTCCCGGATCTCAGGCTCCCTTTCTAATATATCCATGAGCGGAAAGACCCCGCGCTCAGCTAAATCCTGCCCGATGACAATTAAAGCCACATGAGTGTAAAAAGTGCTTCGGGATACTTGCTTTGCTGCATCCTCCAAGGCCTCGATAAAGGTTGGCCCCACACCTGTATAGTTAACAATTGGAATGGAAGTTGTTCCGCTTGTAGCACCTGTAATGGATATAATTTCACTCGGATCAGCAATTTGAAGAGTGACCTCATAGCCGCTGTCATCATAAGTATCCACTCCAAGCGCCAGAATTAATGCAAGCTCATTTAACTCTTTTTGAGTCCCGCAGCCGCTCATTAAAAAAACAAAACAGATCATCATCGCGATTTTCTTCATGTTGAACTCTTCCTAACTTTTTTGCCTGAATCTTTATAGGTAAAATAAGGCATATTGAGTGATTTTAAACTCATTAAATGTCCCATCAAAATTAACATTGCGAGAAGCAGACCGTAAAACCCGAGAAAATAAGAAACGAACATAAAGATAAACCGGAGCATCCTTGCGGTTGTAGCCAAGCTGTAGTTGGGTGTTGTGAAGCTAGAGATTGCCGTAATTGAGACCACTATCACAACCGCTGTGGATACAAGACCTGCCTGTACTGCCGTTTGTCCAATGACTAATGCTCCAACAATAGATACGGCCTGACCGATTGCTCTTGGCATTCGGATTCCTGCTTCCCTTAAAATTTCAAAAGTCGTCTCCATTATAAGAGCCTCAATTAAAGACGGAAATGGCACCCCTTCTCTTTGAGCATAGAGACTTAGCAGGAGGCTGTTTGGAATCATTGCCTGATGATGGGTCACCAGACCAATATAGATAGACGGGGCAAATAAGGACAGGAAAAAAGCAAAATATCTTAGGCCCTGCATGAATTTATCAATGCTGAACTGCTGAAAATAATCCTCCGTTGTCTGAAAAAAAGTACGGAATTCGATTGGGCAATAGAGGACAAAAGGTGTTCCGTCAATAAAGATGGCGATTCTTCCCTCATACAGGTTACTGACAATTTCATCAGGTCTTTCTGTATGGTTAATCACGGGAAATGGAGTAATCTGATCGTTTTGAACGATTTTTTCGATATAGGCAGATTCCATGATAATATTCGGATCTTTATTCACAAGCTTTTCTTTTATTGCTTCAAGAGCCTTCTCATTCACCTTATCTTTCAAATACATCAATTCAACTTTTGTATGGGAGTATTGGCCTTCTTCAAGCTTTTCCACACAAAGACCAGGACATTTCAGACGTCTTCGGACAAGTGAAGTATTTACTCTGATATCTTCTATAAAACTATCCTTTGGCCCGCGGATAACCGTTTGGGATGTAGGCTCTGAAATTGGTCTTTTTTCCCCTCCAGATGTTCCAACAATTAAAGCAAACCCTATTTGATCAAAAAGAAGAATTGTATTTCCCTCTAACAGCTCTTTTGCGATGTTCTCCCACTCGTTTTCAATTTTAATGTCATCGATTGCGATGATCGTATCTTTTAATTCTTTTAAATATTCGGGGGATGCATACTGTTTTTTTTCAGCGAGCGATTCAATGAGAGGCTTTAAAGTAAATTCAAACACTTTTGTATCATCTGATATTCCGTCAATCCTTGTCATAATTCCTTTAATGTTTGAATGGCTGAATGATTGGATCTGGTGAATAATCATGTCAGCGCTTCCGCCTGTAATTTCTTTAATCCGCTCACAGTTCAGTGTTAAAACGGATGAGATTTTGCCATCAGTTATGGTCATTTAACCACCGCAATTGTTTTTGATTAGTATGTGTCCTCCATTCTTAAATATGTATTTTCATCCTATTTTTAACATTTAAGCTGCTTTTAAGGTCTCGATAACCATGTGTAAAGCTAATACTGCTAGACTTGGGATAGGGTAGAAAAAGGAGCTGATTACATGAAGGCCATTTTCAGATTTACCGCAACGGCTGCGTGTCTTTTGATGATTTCAAGACATTTTGGAGTATCATTCGCATCCCAGTATTATTGGTGGCTTGCTGCTCTTTTTTTGGGCAGTCTAACCGGAAATATGATTTGTCACCTGATCGAAAAAAACAAACTGAAACATACAGGAAACTCTTAACAAATGTGCGGATTTGAATTAAGGTTATGAAAGACAGAAAGGGGAAGATTTCCTTGATTCATACTTGTAAAATTCTATTAGTGGACGATGAAGAAGCGATTATTAAGCTAGTCCGCACGGTCTTGCAAAAAGAAGGCTTTTTACATATAGATGAATGCTTAACAGGAGCAAGCGCTCTTAAAGCAATAGAGAGAAAACAATATGATTTAATCGTGCTCGACATCATGCTCCCTGATATAAGCGGATTTGATCTTTGTCCGCTTATCAAACAAAAAACAGATGCGCCAATCATTTTTTTAAGCGCAAAAAGCAGTGATCTCGACAAATTATCAGGCTTTGCATATGGCGCTGATGACTATATTACAAAACCTTTTAATCCTCTCGAAGTTGCGGCACGCGCTAAAGCCCTGTTAAAGCGCACGATGCCTCAAATCAATCAAAAGACTGCTGCAGAAGAGCGGTATGAGTACGATCGCTTCACACTAAATGTTTCTTCAGCGGAATTAACCGTAGGAAATCAGACGGTCGACTGTTCGGCACAGCTCTTTCAGCTGCTGATTTTCTTCTGCAAGCATCCAAATCGCGTATTTACCAAACATCAGCTTTATGAAAACGTCTGGAATGAACATTACATGGTTGATGACAATACGGTTATGGTCCACATCAGAAAGCTCCGCGAGAAAATTGAAGAAAATCCAAGTCAGCCGCGCTATATTAAAACAATCAGAGGCCTTGGCTATAAGTTTGTAGATAACAGGGTCAAACCATGAACTTAAAAAGAAAGCTAACGCGTTTTTTCATTTTTCATATGATTGTCTGGTTTATTCTGTTTTTAACCATTACCGGAGTATCACTTGCGATCTTGATGTCACAGGATTTCAATAACATGCTTGAAAAAGAAGTGAAACGAATTGACCCGCTGTATATTGGAGATATCTTTCATTTTTCTGATGATAATGCCATATCGCTTGACGAGTCTGCCAGAGATGCAATCAAAAAGCAGAATGGCTGGCTGCAGGTCATTGATGAGGAAGGACACGTTGTCTTTTCATACTTGACACCTTCTTCTATTCCCAAAAACTATTCCCTGGACCATTTCTTTGCAGATGCGGAAAAAGCCTTTCATTATGATCAGACGTATTGGATGCTCCATCAGGAAGAAGAGTCCTATATTGTCCTCTACGGAAAGCATTCTGCTAATACGGACCTAATGACGAAACTTATAGAGAACGGCATTTCTTTCAATCAGGAGCCAGTGCTCTCAAAAGAATTGCAGGCTGAATTTTCAAAACAAAAAGCCTGGCTTGCGGTATATGATTCTGAGTACTCCTTAATTTACTCCCACAATAAACAAAATAAAAATCTGCCGAAATACTTTGAGATCCTGTCTTATAAGAAAGAACCCTGGAATCACAAAACGTCCATATCCACTTATGCAGATCCGGCAACCGGCTACAAATATATCATTGGGTCCCCAAATAAGGAGTACTTCCCGGATGATCAATTTGACAACAGTCTCATGATCTCTTTATTCAAATGGATTATCGTTTTCGTTCTTTTCACTGGAATCTTATTTTTCATTATCTCTATCTGGTATTCAAATAAGCTTGGAAAGCCGCTGCTTCATATGATTCTATGGCTTGAAAATCTTGCGACAGGCAGATATGAGGAACCTCTTTCTAAAAAAGGCGTCCGGGCAAGCTCACGGCAAAACGGAAAATTGAAAAATTCGTTCAGAATCTATCATGATATTATCTATTCACTCAACGTGCTCACCTCAAATTTAATTCAAAAGGATAAAGACCGAGCAATGATGGATGAAAGAAGAGAAGACTGGATTACCGGCCTGTCTCATGATTTGAAGACGCCTTTAAGCTCTCTGTACGGCTATGCTTACATGCTGGAGTCCGAACAATATGACTGGACAAAGGAAGAAGTTCAGGAGTTCGCTTGCATTATGAAAGACAAAGCAAGCTATATGACGTCTTTGATTGAAGACTTCAATTTGACCTATCGCTTGAAAAATAATGCACTTCCGCTTCAGATTGAGACAGAGGAAATGAACGAAACAATCAGAAGATCCATCGTGCATGTTTTAAATGATCCGCAATATCAGGAGCGGGAAATCGATTTTCACCCTTCGGATGATGAAATCTATTTCCCTATCGATAAAAGATGGTTTCACCGTATTATTGAAAACCTTGTCGCTAATGCGTTCAAGCACAATCCTTCTTCAACAGAGGTTGGAATTTCCCTGAAGAAAGAAGAAACATTCTTCTCTGTTCTGATAAAAGACACCGGCAATGGGATGGATGAGGCAACAAAGGATAATCTGTTTGACCGTTATTTCAGAGGAACTAATACAGAAGAATCAACAAAAGGGACAGGACTCGGACTTGCGATTGCAAAGCAGCTGATTCTTGCTCACCATGGCGAGATTGCTGTCTGGAGCGAGCTTGGAAAAGGGACAGTCATTACACTTAAATTCCCGCTTTAATTTCTTTCGAGCAGGTCTGTTCCATCTTATTAAAAATAGAGCAGTTCTATAGCTAAAAAACGTCCGTCTGATGTAAACCAGACGGACGTTTTTTTAATGATAAAAGGTTTATTTGTAAATAATAAAACAATTCTCAATCAAGAAAAAAGAAATCGAAGGGGATAAACAATGGAGAGAAATTATGCAATAGACTTTATTAAATTTTTTGCGATATTTGCTGTAGTAGTGATCCATACTTTTCCATTAGACAGTCAGATTGAATTGTTTATTCTTGATAACCTTTCTAGATTCGCTGTACCTTTTTTCTTTGTTGCTTCTGGCTATTTGTTTGGAAGTAAAATCATCAATACCCGGGAGTCTGTTGTATATTTCAAAAGGTATGTTATAAAAATTGTTAAAGTCTACGTCTGCTGGCTCATTTTTTATACAATATACGATGTTCTCGTCATATATCTAAGTGATTCTAATGTGCTTCAGAAATTAATGAAGTATTTTGATGAATTTACAGTGCTGAATCTATTCTATTTTGGCAAAGGAACCAGCGGATATCAATTATGGTTTTTAACGTCCTTAATTTGGAGTATCATCATTCTATTTATTATTTATAGACTAAAAAAAGTAAATGTCCTATTAACCTTTAGTTTCATTTTGAACATCATTGGCCTGTTCGGACAATCTTATTCAATGTTCTTTAAACTTCCGTTCAGTACCAGAGATGCTGTATTCTTCGGATTATTTTATACAACGTTAGGATTTTTCTTTGCTTTACATTCACAACTGATTAAATCTCTGAAAATAAACACAGCTATTTATTTATATTTATATTTTGTCTTTTCATGTCTCCAAGTGATGGAAGGCTACATTTTAGAAAAGAAATTATCTGGCAGTCACGGAGAATATTTTATCTCCACCATTTTTCTAACCGTGTTTTTATTTTCCTTTGCACTGAATAGCAGCCAGTTAGGAAAAGGTATGCTTATAACAAAAATCGGCAGTAACGCCCTTGGTATTTATATTATCCATGTTTTTTTCATAAAAATAATGGACATGGGAATAAATATTTTGGGACTGAAAAGCATGACAGAAAATTTAATTTGGCCACAGCTTTATTCTCTGTTTATTTTTGTCATTTCGTATCTTGCATATAATGGTATTCAATCTTTAAAATTGGCATTCATAGAGCAGAAATGAAACAAAAAAGAGGTACCAGCAAAGCGGTTTCTCTTAAAAGTGATATCAGGCATTGAAATAAATAGACTACATAGCGATTTGCTCTTAGTTCAGCAAGCTTATACACGCCGAGCTGTCATTAATATAGACAGTTCATTGCTTCTCTGCAAACAATAGGAAGAACCCTTTAATAGAGCTTCGTCAATATACGCTGGGTGGCACATTACTTCAACACAGATATCCCCTTGATAGTTCTCTTTTAATGCAGAAAAATAATCCGGGTTTAAATCATCTCCGTAAAAATCAAACAAAAACACATCTGAAAGCGCCTTGAGCCCCTCTTTTTCCCCTTCCCAAAAGCGTCTGACCGGAAGTTCATACTTATTTGAGAGCTTTTTTATGACTGGTTCAAGAACAGGCCAGGAATGAACGTGATGATGGCTGTCCAAATGAGATGGCGTTAAACCAAAAGACAAAAACCGCTGAATTTGAGTCTCCCATTCTATCTCTACTTCATCCGCGTTCAAATATTGGTTTTGGCTTTGGTTATTTTTTATTCTAAAAAAACCGTTATCATCGATCAATGATGGCACTTGAGTGCTTACAGCCTTTCCGCAAGTCAGGGTTAAATGGACACCCGTCTTAAGCTCGGGGTGGTTTTTAGCAAGCGAAGCTGCGTGAAGTGCGCCTGGCATGTTCACCATCATTGTCGCTGAATTCACAATCCCGTCTGCATGGGCATCAATTATTCCGTAGTTGACTCCTCTTGAATAGCCAAAATCATCTGCATTGATTATAAATTGAGGCATGTTCTTCCCCCTCTGTCATGGACGATTTAATCCTTCTTTGAAATTGAGGCTCCATTTTGTCCTTCCAATCTAAATATACACTTCATTCGAACACCATATGATTCAATCCTCCGAAATCAATAAGTATTCTTCCAATGTAAACTTTGAGAATACAAAAAGCCTAATTTCTCCGGGATTAGAGAGAAATTAGGCTTTCGTTTCTTTTAATTATTTGGATGCCAGAAAGGGAACTACTTTCTATAAATTCCCGATCGAAATAAATTTTGTTTCTAAATATGGTTCAATGCCTTCCGTACCGCCTTCTCGTCCAAGGCCGCTTTCTTTCATTCCGCCAAACGGCACATGAGCAGCAGAAGGAGCTCCATCATTCCAGCCTATAATACCAAAGTCTAAATGTTCACTTAAATAGGTTCCGATTTTGTAATCATTGGTGAAGAAATACGCAGCAAGTCCGTAAGGTGTACTGTTCGCGATTTCTGCAGCTTCTTCAATATCTTTAAAGCTCATAATCGGCGCTACAGGACCAAATGTCTCTTCCTGCATGATTTTCATGTCTTCATGAACATTCTGCAAGACGGTAGGATAGACAAAGAAATAACCCTGTTCCTTGCTTGCGTGGAATTCATTGCCTGTCAGTACTTTCGCCCCTTTATCTAGAGCATCATTGATTTGATCAACAATCTTGTTAAATCCTTTTTCATTGATAATAGGACCAATTTGGGTACCCTCTTCAAGACCGTTGCCCACTTTTAATTCGTTCACTTTCTCTGTCAGTTTTTGAGAAAATTCTTCCATAATAGTTTCATGAACGATAATACGGTTAGCACATACACATGTTTGTCCCGCGTTTCTGAATTTAGAGGCGATGGTTTGCTGAACAGCGAAATCAAGATCTGCATCCTCCGCAATGATGAGAGGAGCATGTCCGCCTAATTCCATTGTGACATGTTTGACCGTATCGGCACTGTTTTTAATGAGGGACTTTCCTACAGGAGTCGAACCTGTAAACGTAATTTTTCTTACATATTCACTTGAAGTAAATAAGTCTCCCACTTCTTTGCCTTCACCGATCACATATTGAATGGCATCCTTTGGAATCCCTGCTTCATGTGCTAGTTCAATTACCTTTATAGCAGTTAAAGGCGTATCTTCTGCAGGTTTCACAATAAAGGTACAGCCGGCTGCAAGGGCCGGGCTGCTTTTCTTGTCATCATTGCGGCCGGGAAATTCCACGGTGTAATCGCAGCGACTAACCCTATTGGCTGTTTGCTTACGATAATTCGTTTTGATTCTGAAGACGCCGGAATGGTGCGGCCATAGATGCGTTTCGCTTCTTCAGCATACCAGTCGATATAGCTCGCGGCGTAGTCGACTTCACCTAGTGATTCCTTTAAAGGTTTCCCGTTCTCTAACGTCATGACTTCAGCGATTTCGCTTTTATTTTCCTGTATTTTTCGCGACCATTCTTTTAACAGCCTTGAACGTTCGTGAGCGTTTATTTTAGACCAGCTTTTAAAGCTTTCATGTCCTTTTTTTAGTGATTGTTTAACTTCCTCTTCAGAATGAATGCTTACTTCTGCAATCATCTGCCCTGTAGCAGGATTATTTACTTTGAACGATTCCGGCATTCGTATTCATCTCTTTTCTATTTTCTTTTGGACTTGTGAAATATAAAACAGCTCCTATCAAACACCATACAGCAAGGATGATCCATTCCATCGGCCAGACAAGTGCGGAAGGCATGCCGGGCAAATAGAAACTTAGAAAGACGATGCTTAATATGATAGCAAGAGTTCCTGTTGTTTTCCAGTATTTCACTTTATACGGTCGTTCTAAATTCGGTTCTGTTTTCCGAAGCTTTAAAAAAGCAAGAGACACGATCAAATAGCCGACGACGATTCCAACCCCGCCTGCATCTACAATCCAAACGAGAGCCGGTCTGCCTAAGAAAGGAGCGATGAAGGCAAGCAGTCCCAGAAAGAGAATGGCGTTTGTCGGAGTTTTATATTTTGGATGGATATGAGCAAACCATTTAGGGATCATATCCCGAATGGCCATCGCATAGAGAATCCGGCTGCCCCCGATAATAAAGGCATTCCAGCTTGTGACGATTCCCGCTACGCCGCCCAGGACAAGAATGGTGCCAAACCATTGATTCCCGAATAAATTGACCATGGCATCAGCAGTAGCTAATTGGGAACTATTAATCTGTGACTCTGTTAACCCTGTTGTAACCCCAAAAACGATAAATAAATAAAACACGACAGACGTGATAATTGAAATAATCAAGATCCGGCCAATAATCTTCGGCGGAGCGTTAATTTCAGAAGCGACCTGCGGAATAACATCAAAGCCAACGAATAAGAATGGAATCATAACCAATACGGCCATCGTCCCTCCGGCTCCATTTTTAAAAAGAGGCTCAAGGTTAGCTGTATTCCCATTTTTAATGGCTCCAAATACTAACAGGAGGCCAACCGCGACAATGGCAACTGTAAAAACAGACTGGAAAATGGCTGCCGGTTTTATCCCAAAGTAATTTAAAGCTGTTAAAAGAACGGCGCCGACAGATCCGATCAGGGCCCAGGTTAAGTAAACATCCCATCCCCCCAATGTCCAAAGAAAAACTTGATGCTGCACGGGATAAATATAATCTAAAACGGTAGGAAGCGCGACGGCTTCGAAGGTGATAACAGAAACATATCCAAATAAAACGGCCCAGGCTGCTACAAATGAACTACGTTTCCCAAAAGCACGCAAGACGAAAACCAGTCCCCCGCCTGTTTCCGGAATAGCTGCTGCAAGCTCTGCATAAGTTAAGCCGATGAAAATAACCAATAGTCCGCCAATCAAAAAGGCGATGATGCTTCCTAAAAATCCTGCTTTAGATACCCATTCACCAGACAGAACAACCCATCCCCACCCCAGCATGGCACCCATGGCTAAAAATAAAACATCTACCTTCGACATTGATTTCGAAAAATTCTTCTCCATCTAATTCCCCCCCATCATTTAGAAATTATTGAAACGCATTTTTCAAAATAGCCAGTCCTTTTGCCAATTCCTCATCCGTAATCACAAGCGGCATAAGGAAACGAATAACATTGCCTTTTAAACCTGCAGAGAGAAGCAATAAACCATTTTCATTTGCGTACTTCACAATTTCTGCTGTCTTCTTCTTGTTAGGCAGCTTACTTACGCGGTCTTCTACAATTTCTACTGCGACCATAGAACCTAAACGGCGAATATCTCCCATGTAATCATGTTCTTCATATAGTTCATTTAAAACGTCTTCCATTTTTTGTCCAAGCACTTCTGCCTTTTCCGCCAGTTTTTCTTCTTCCATAATATCAATTACTGCCAAGGCTGCAGCACATGCGACCGGACTTCCTGCATATGTGCCTCCGAGTTCTCCCGGATCAGCTACATATAACATTTCCGTTTTCCCGACAACACCGCTTAATGGCAAACCGGCTGCCAATGACTTTGATACTGTTATCAGATCAGGGGCTACATTAAAATGCTCAATCGCAAATAACTTGCCTGTTCTTCCAAACCCTGTTTGAATTTCGTCCGCTACGAAAACAATCCCGTTCTCCTGACAAAAATCATATACAGCTTGTACAAATTTAACAGGAGGAATAATAAATCCGCCCTCACCCTGTACAGGCTCCATGACAACACAAGCAACTGTTTCCGGAGCAACTGAAGCAATGAAGAACTCCTTAAATTCTTCAATTTTCATGTTTACGTAGGATTCTTCCGTCATTTCATTTGGTTTTTGATAGAGATATGGAAAAGGAGCCTGATAGATTTCCGGAGCAAACGGCCCAAATCCAAATTTATATGGTTTTACTTTGCTGGTCATCGTCATTGTCAAATTCGTTCTGCCGTGATAACCGCGGACAAAGGAAACGACAGCTTGTCTTCCTGTATAGCGGCGGGCTATTTTGATTGCATTTTCCACAGCTTCAGCACCTGAATTAAATAAAATAGCCTGCTTGTCAAAGCTGCCCGGAGTAATGCGGCATAATTTTTCTGCCAGATTAATATAGCCTTCATACATCATGACATTAAATCCAGGATGCAAAAATTTATCGACTTGCTCTTTCACTGCCTGGGTTACTTTTGGATGACTGTGCCCTACATTCAAAGTGCCGATCGCACCTGCAAAATCTATCCATTCATTCTGATCAATATCTGTAACTGTTGCACCGGAAGCATATTGCGCAATGTTCAAATTTCCATTGCTCACACCTTTCGGGACATACTTCCTTCTTTTCTCTTGTAATTCTTTAGTAGCTGAATGTGCAGTTATCATAATAATCCTCCTTATCAGAATTTATTCATAATTATGATAACTATCTGGTATAATGAAAAGTACCAAATAGAAAATATTTTAGGTACCAGATGAAGAGGGATAAACATGATTAACTTTTCAATTAATAAAAAAATGGATTCCCATTTTATTTATCAGCAAATTTATAAGGGGATAAAGGCCAATATTCTAGAAGGAAGAATGAAGCCGGATGATAAGCTCCCGTCTAAACGAATATTGGCAAAACAATTAGAGGTCAGTGTGAATTCAGTGATGAATGCCTATGATCAATTATTGGCTGAAGGATATATTTATCCCCTTGAAAGAAAGGGGTATTATGTCGAAAATATTACCCAGTTTATCGATCAAAGAGAATCAGTGAAAAATACATTGCCGGCTGATTTAAGGGAAACTATTTCAGGCAGCGAAGATAGATTATCCCTTTCTCATATGACCTCAAGCTTATCGTTATTTCCATTTAAAGAGTGGATGAGATGTCAGGAAAAAGCCATAAAGAATCACTCAAGAGAGCTTTCGGAAATGCCCCATCCTCAGGGGCCCTACTTAGTAAGGAAATCGATTTGCCATTTGATTGCTTTAACTCGAGGGGTCATATGTGAGCCAGAACAAATTGTGATTGGTGCAGGGACAAAAACATTAGTCCGCCAATTAATGGAACTTCATAAAAAAGAGACCATCATTGCCATGGAAGATCCCGGATATTCAAGACTCTATCAATTACTGAAAAAGATGGAATTTGACATTCGCCCCGTTAACATGGATAAAAAAGGGATTAATATAAATGAAGTGGAACGAACCAATGCAAATTTTGCAGTCGTGACACCCTCACACCAATTTCCAACCGGTAAAATCATGCCGATTTCAAGACGAATCGAACTATTAAACTGGTCGATTTCTTCTGACGACCGGTACATTATCGAAGATGATTATGACAGTGAATTTAAATATGAAACGGATCATATTCCCTCTTTGCAAAGCTTAGATCGAAATCAGCGCGTCATCTATACAGGCACTTTTTCAAAAACGATGTTTCCTGGACTGCGGATCAGTTATATGGTGCTACCGCCCAATTTATTAAGGGAACATCGCGAGTATTATGCTGATTTAATTCAATCCAGCAACACACTGAGCCTATTTACTATGCATTACTTTATAGAAAGCGGCGAATACATCCGGCATGTTAAACGGATGAATCACCAGTATGAAATCAAAAGAAAAACGTTAATCAAAGAGCTTCAGCACCGATTTAAACATAAAGTCTCTATTGAAAATGTCCCCGCCGGGCTTCACTTTCTTGCTCATTTTAAAACGCGGCTGGATTATGGGGAAATTGAAAAAAGAGCAATCGAAGAAAACCTGGAAATCTATACAATGAGGCGTTTTATGCTAAAACACAGCATAATAGAAGAAAACAGAATCAGTCTCGTTCTCGGATTTGCCAATATTCAAGAGGAAAAAATAAAAGAAGCGGTGAATCGGCTGTATTTGATATTTTGTTAGAGGTTTTTCTTGTAAGCTTTTAAAAAAAAGGCTGGGACGTAACGATTATCACTTGAATGAAAGCCGAACATTGAATAGTGCGAAAACCTTTAAAAGAAAGGGCTATTTTCGCATAGATTGTTGTTTTTCATGATAAATAATGTCCGTTCCTTTCCGCTCCACTTAAAGTTTCTACCATTTAGTCTGGCAGCAGCAATATTTATTAAAAGAGCCAAAGAAAAAATCCGAACTAAAACGAAATTCAAGTTGGAATTTCACATAATAGTTCGGATTATTCTTTGGCTGAAAACCTTCTGTCCCAGCCTCTTTTGCTTATTATAAGCTCGACTGGCAAGCTACTTGTTTAACAGGGCAGTAATTTCCGGCACCTTTATTTCCTCTGCAATCGAGCGGGCTGTTTCATCTTCACTTGTGGCATAATCAGGATCCGCCCCTGCATTCAACAGCAGTTCGACCATTTTTACATCTTCTTCATATACAGCAGCAGTAAGCGCTGTTTGTCCGTAGCCGTCTTCGAGATTGATATCGGCATTCTTTTCAATAAGCAGTTCAGCTAAATCAAGATCACCTGAATAGATAATATCTACCGTAGCCACGTCACCATTATCTGAAACGATATTCGGATCTGCCCCATTTTTAAGGAGCAGCTCCACCATTTCAGCATTAATGATCAACTCTTCTTCGTACTCATCTGCCGGCGGATAACTTGCGTACATAAGCGGAGTCATGCCTATGGCATCCTGAGCGTTTACGTCTTCCCCGCTTTCTAAAAGCTCTTCTGCACGTTCTAAATCATTCTCTGAAGCTGCAAGCATAAGCTGGGTTGTTTCCTCGCTGTCCAGTACAAAATCACTGTAAAGACTTGTTTTAGCAAGCATTTGAACCAAAAAGACACTGCCGGCTCCGAGAAGCAAGATTAAGGCAAATGCTCCAGCTAATCCCGCTTTAAACAAAGCAGTTGTCTTAAATGAGATGGATGGATCAGACTCGCCAAATTTCACATTTAGGTGATGTATCCTCTTTGGAAGTACAGGGTGTGTAGATAACTTTTCACTGAACCAGACAAACAGGTTCTTCTCACGGCTGCTTTCCTGCAGATAGTCCGTTTCATTAACATGTTTATAAAGCAATGGACCAATCGCAAGGACAGTCAGTGCCCGTTTTGAGGCATCCAGATCTTCCGTATAATAATGAGCGAGAGCATCACAAGTATACTCGCAGGCTCTTGAATAAGCGCTGCCGAGGAACGGCACCCAGTTTCCAAACAGAACGAGGAGATTTTTTAATAGATGATTTCTTTTAATATGTGCAAGCTCATGCGCAATAACAAAATCAAGTTCTTCTTTTCCGCCCTTTACGTGCAGTTCGGCTAATCCCGAATACAGTACAACCATGTTTCTCCCTAAAAATCTTGTCGCAAACGCATTCAGCATGCCTTCTGATTCAATGATAAAAATATCAGGAATCTTCTTCATTTCCATTTTGACAGCAAGATCATTCATCTTGGCAAAAATTTCAGGAAACTGAGAAGGGGTAACCTTCACTCCATTGCCCCGGATCATGCCGATGGAAAGCAAATGAGCAATAAGCGGGATCAGGATAAATGGAATTAAGATTAAAAGTCCGACACCTGTGAAAATAAATAATAAGTACATTGGAATACTGATTAAAAGCAGGATTATGAAATAAATATGTTCTTTTCTGTGTATATGCTTTGACATTTGATCCTCCGGATTATGTAATTTTTATGTGCGATATGAACTATCCTATTTTACCTATTTTTCCGCTTGATGGGAAGGTTATTTATTCATAGAAAAATAGAAAAAGAGGACGACGTTTCGTCCTCTTTTTCTATGCATACATCTGCTCTTCATCTTTCCGGAAAAATCCTTTCATCGCGTGAAACACATCGACTTTTTGTTTGAGGATATAATGGCGGAATCTTTCATCAGAGATATTCTTATAAGCGGACATTAGAGTAGAATGGCGGTTGTACTGATTAACTTCCCCGTATCCAAACATATTGGAAACCTTCATCAGTTCTCCCACAAGCTTCACGCAGCGGGCGTTGTCAGATGTTAAATTATCTCCATCTGAAAAATGGAAAGGATAAATATTATAGCGGCTCGGGTGGTACTTTTCTTCAATGATTTCCAGTGCTTTCCGGTAGGCAGATGAACAGATTGTTCCTCCGCTTTCCCCTTTTGAAAAGAAATCTTCTTCTGAGACGACCTTTGCTTCTGTATGGTGGGCAATGAACTCAATTTCAACTTTTTCATACTTGGAGCGCAAAAATCTTGTCATCCAAAAGAAAAAGCTTCTAGCCATATACTTCTCCCAAATACCCATGGATCCGCTTGTATCCATCATCGCTAAAACGACTGCGCGTGATTCAGGCTTCACCACTTCATTCCATGTTTTAAACTTTAAATCCTCTGGATAGATCGGATGAAACTTCGGTGCTCCTGATATCGCGTTGCGCTTATAGGCAGAAAGCATCGTTCGTTTTTTATCAATATTCCCCATCAAACCTGTTTTTCTAATATCATTGAATTCAATATTTTCTACAACAATCTGATCGAGCTCTTTTCTCTTAAGGTTTGGCAGTTCAAGCTCTTTGAACAGCGCTTCCTCAAGCTCCATCAGCGAAACCTCTGCTTCGTAATAATCCTCGCCGGCCTGATCGCCTGCGCCCTGCCCTTTTCCGGGACCATTTGCATTTGACTGAGAACCATCTCTTGCTACAACATCGCCGACTTTGCTGTCTCCATCTCCCTGACCAACATGTTTGTTTTTATCATAATTGTATCTGATTTTATATTCATCCAGTGACCTGATCGGAATCTTAACAACATCTTTACCGTTTGACATCACAATATTTTCTTCTGTAATTAAATCTGGCAAATTGCTTTTAATAGCTTCCTGAACCTTCTCCTGGTGACGTTTTTGATCGTCGTGGCCTTTGCGATGGAGGGACCAATCTTCATTCGAAATGACAAAGTTGCGCCCATTTCCTTCTATCATCTTATTTTCTCCCCCTCCAAAAATAATTTTGGAATAGATTCACCAAACTGCACCTATATACATAAAATAGCCTTGGGTCTAGATTCGGTATTGTTTAGATTACTCTATCCTATGCTGAAAAAAGAGATAATTGACAAATAATTTAGAAAATTAGGCTGGTCCTCATAAAAAATAGACAAGTTTCATTGTGCATAATTATTTAACGTACATACCGGTTTATTCAACAAAGAGCTTTAATCTTGCGTAGATGAAGGAAACCGTTTTCATACATATGCATTTTCCTTTAATCAAGCATAGTCTTGGTTTAAAAAAGGACAGAAAAAAACTCTCTGACAGTCATATCAGAGAGTTTTATTTTTTATCTTCATGCTGAGCAGGATCAGGTTTTTTGCCGCTTTTTTTCACTTCCTGATTGGTTTTCATATGCTCCATGATCTTAGAATGCTCTACTAAATCCTTCATATTGCGCACCATTGAGCCATTTTCTGTTTCTGTTTCATTTCTTTTTGTCATGGTAAGCACCTCCAGTCTTATTTTTACTTTTCCCGATATTATCCAAATTGAAACCTTGGGCCGGCTGCACCCTGAATAAGGATGGGGATACAGCATTTGTCGAAATTTTCTCCGCTCGGAACGGAAACCGTTCAGCCTCCCCATTTCCACGTTAAAAAGCCGGGCACAATTACCCGGCTTTCGTTTACCGATTTAACAGACTGCCCACGTAACGCAGCAGGTCATTAGCAGATGTTGAGTTATAACCGTGCTCATCAATGAGTCTTTTTACAACCTCATTGATTTTCTTCAGCTGCAGCTCATCAGGTGTTTTCGAGGATGTTGTAATTTTCACTACATCCTTCAGATCAGCAAAGAGCTTTTTCTGAATGGCTTCGCGAAGACGCTCATGAGAGTTGTAATCAAATCGTTTACCTTTACGTGCATATGCAGAGATTCGGATAAGAATTTCTTCCCTGAACGCTTTTTTCGCATTTTCAGAGATTCCAATTTGCTCTTCAATGGAGCGCATCAATTTGTCGTCCGGATTCATTTCTTCCCCAGTCAGCGGATCGCGGATCTTGTTCTTATTGCAATAAGCTTCCACATTATCCAGGTAGTTATCCATAAGCGTTTTGGCAGACTCCTCGTATGAGTAAACGAATGCCTTTTGCACTTCTTTTTTCGCAAGATCATCGTATTCTTTTCTCGCAACGGAGATAAAGTTCAAGTAGCGCTCGCGGTCTTCATTTGAGATGGATGCGTGCTGATCCAATCCTTCTTTTAAAGATCTGAGGACATCCAGCGCATTAATAGAAGGAATTTCTTTTCTGATGATGGTCGAAGAAATCCGGTTGATGACATAGCGCGGATCAATCCCGCTCATTCCCTCATCCACATGCTCCTTTTGCAGCTCTTCTACATCGACGTTATTGTAGCCTTCTACATTTTCGCCATCATACAGACGCATCTTTTTGACGAGGTCGATGTCGCCCCGCTTAGGATCTTTTAATCTGGTCAAAATGGTAAACATGGCTGCAACCCGCATCGTGTGAGGGGCAATATGAACATTTGCGACATCACTCTCACTGATCATCTTCTCATAAATTCTTTCTTCCTCAGAAACTCTTAAATTATATGGAACAGGCATCACGATAATTCTGGAATGCAAAGCTTCATTTTTCTTATTCGAAATAAACGAACGGTACTCCGTTTCATTCGTATGGGCAACGATCAGTTCATCCGCTGAAATTAATGCGAATCTGCCGGCTTTAAAATTGCCCTCCTGGGTGAGCGATAATAAGTGCCATAAGAATTTTTCATCACATTTCAGCATTTCCTGAAACTCCATCATTCCGCGGTTTGCCTTATTCAGCTCGCCGTCAAAACGATAGGCCCGCGGATCCGACTCTGAACCAAACTCCGCGATTGTTGAAAAATCAATGCTTCCTGTTAAGTCTGCAATATCCTGTGATTTCGGATCTGACGGGCTGAACGTTCCGATGCCGGTCCGTTTATCTTCTGAGAAAAAGATCCGCTCAATTAACACATCTTCTATTCTGCCTCCGTACTCCTGCTCAAGTCTCATCAGGTTTAGAGGCGAAAGATTCCCCTCAATGCGAATACCATATTCCTGAAAGAAATCTTCTCTTAGATGGTGGGGAATTAAATGCAAAGGATCCTCATGCATCGGGCAGCCTTTAATCGCATACACTGCACCGCGATCCGTAAGAGAATATGTTTCAAGACCCCTTTTCAGCATGGTCACAAGCGTTGACTTACCGCCGCTGACAGGTCCCATAAGCAGCAAAATCCGCTTCCGGACATCAAGCCGCTTAGCTGCCGGGTGGAAGTACTCCTCAACAAGTCGTTCCAGTGACTCTTCAAGTCCAAACAGCTTATGATCAAAGAACTTGTAGCGCTTCGATCCATTTTCTTCCTCTATACCGGCATCTTTGATCATATTGTAAACTCGTGAGTGAGCCGATTGTGCAACCCATGGTTTCTCTTTTAACATCTCTAAATACTCAACGAAGGTTCCTTCCCACTTCAGTCGCTGTTCATCTTCTCTGTACTTTTCAATTTTTTTTAAGATATCCATAAGGACCTCCTCCATCATTGGTGATACTTGAGCGCGATTAATACACTTTATGCGAGGATGTCCTTTAACATTCTTGTTTAATTTAGAAAAGCGGAACCGACTGTTCAGACCCGACAGACAGATAAGGATTCGGCAGAAAAGGCGCTTTTTGCCTTTACTGCCGAATCCGTTCTGGCCGAGGGGCTAGGAGGTGAAGCTGGACAATGTGAAATGCGGAATCGCTCGTTTAGCTCCGGGAGTCAGATAAGGATTCGGCGTCAAAGGCGCTTTTTGCCTTTGATGACGAATCCGTTCTGGCCGAGGAGTTGAGCGATGGAGCTGGACAATGAGAAAAGCGGAACCGACTGTTTAGCGCAGGCAGACAGATAAGAATTCACCCTGTTAAAAATCAAACAAAAAAGATAATTCAGGAAATGTTCCCATTTTTATTCACATGATATTAGGGATAAGATATAATAGGACTAGCTATGTAAGGGTCATCATTTACATATAAGGGAGGAATCAGCACGATGAAATTGGCATTAATCTTAGGGGTATGCATCACTTTTCTAGTTTCGATATTCACTGCTGGGTACAACGATAAGCCGGGCGTGAAAAAATAAACATAAAAAAAACGGCCTGAGAAGCATGTCTCAGGTCGTTTTTTTGAGTAATCCAGGATAATTCTGCTGTCTTAATGCTTCGTAGATTAAAATCGCAGCGGTGTTTGATAAATTGAGGGATCTCACATTTCCTGTCATCGGCAAACGAAGACATCTTTCCAGATTTTCAGCAATTAAATCTTTCGGAAGTCCTGTCGTTTCTTTCCCGAAAACAAAGAAGGTATCTTCCTCATGATTGCTGTAGTCAAATGTTGTATGCGGTTTTTCTCCGAATTTCGTTATATAGTAGAATTCCCCTTGCGGATAGGCTTCAAAAAGCTCATCTAAGGAATCGTGATAAACAACATTTACAAATTCCCAATAATCAAGTCCTGCACGCTTCAGCATTTTGTCATCCGTTCTGAATCCAAGAGGACGGATTAAATGCAGCGTGGTGTTGGTTGCAGCGCAAGTCCGCGCAATATTTCCTGTGTTTGCCGGAATTTCCGGCTGATAGAGTACGACATGTAATGACACTTTCTTCACCTCATCTAAATCTGTTACCCGTATTATACCACTTATTATTTTTTAGAGCCTGAATCATCCTCGATATGAAAAAATCTATACTTAATGTTCGGCGTGTAAGCTGTTGAGTCTTCATAATCCCAATAACGCATTCGGCTGTTGTACGTATTTGCATTTACAAGAGGCATGTTTGCCTGATCCTTAGCTACAACAATCGTTGTATGATCAAACCTGCCGTCACCTTGAAAATCATAGCAGATGACATCCCCCGGCATTAACACCTCAGGCGCGCGTACAGCTGTCGCCCTCAAGCCTATTTTTGAATTTCCGAGATGCAGGGTGAGGGAATGGGCAACCGTCCAGCTGTAGCTCCAGATATTGTTCTGCATCCACCATCCGCCTGATCGCCCCGGGTACCCTCTCATTGGAGCGCCGCCAGCATGAAGACACTGGGAAACATAGTTCGTGCAGTTCACATCGAAGTTTTTAAACTTGGGATTGTGGGTGTTCCACCATCTTTCAGCATATTGAACGGCAGCGAGCCTGTCGTAGAAAAAAGAAACTCTTTCATTTGAAGAATCTTCACTTTCTGCAATAGGTTCATCATACTCATGCTCGACCTTATAATCCCTGATGATTGTTCCATTTTGGAACTCAGCTATACGGCTCTCCGTTTTTTCTTCGAGATAAAAGGATTCCTTATCTTTATGAAAATATTTATAATGGCACCGGTAGAGAACACGCTGCTCCCGATCAGATACTTTATCCAGCTCCAGCAATTGAACGGAGGCATTTCCTTTTAATATTTCGACATCCCGGTCTTCCAGAATCTTTTTTTTCCGCAGCATCGCTTTGCTGTCTTCTATAATATCAAGTTCTTTAGCACGCCGATTATTGATAAGAAGCTCTAACTTCGCCTTTATTGCAGCTGAAAGATTATTTTTCATCCATGCCTCACCGCCATATTTGTCGTTAGTAAGACCATATGAAAGGAGATTGGCAAGTATGAAACTTACGCTTCTATTAGCGATATTCCTTTTTCGATTTCATTCCGGACTTCTTCGTCTTCTTCAAGCTGAAGAGCTTTTTGCAAGTCGATCAGCCTTTCTTTCTCGCCAATTGAGCCAATTGCCCAAGCAGCAGTTCCGCGAATGACCGGACGCGGATCTTTATGCATCAGCTGGATTAGTTCAGGGATAGCGGTTTGATCTTTAAAGTGAGCGAGCGCAATAATCGTATTTCTCTGAATCGGTTTTTTCCCTCTCCATGACCCAGATACATGTCCAAACTTTTCTTTAAACTCTCTGTTGCTCATGGTAAGCAGGGGCTTCAGCTTCGGCTTTGCAATCTCTGGGTCCGGCTCCATTTCTGCATGAAGATGAAAATCCTTGCCTTTGTTTTCGGGACAAACGGTTTGGCACGTATCACAGCCATATAAACGGTTGCCTAGCTTCTTTCTGTATTTATCCGCTAAAAAGCCCTTCGTCTGTGTTAAAAAGGCGATGCATTTATTTGAATCAAGCTGGCCGCCCTGTACAAGCGCGCCTGTCGGACATGCATCCACACAGATAGTGCAGCTGCCGCATCGGTCTTCCATTGGGGTATCCGGTGAAAATGGAATATTTGTGACGATTTCGCCCAAGTATACATACGATCCAAATTCCGGAGTGATGATCGCACAGTTTTTCCCGCTCCAGCCAATGCCCGCTCTTTCTGCCACAGCCCGGTCTGACAATTCGCCTGTATCAACCATTGATTTAAGCTCAGCATTCGGAACCCTCTCCCGTATATATACCTCGAGCTTATTCAGACGATCTCTTAGCACATGGTGATAGTCCTGTCCCCATGAAGCTCTGCAAAAGATACCTCTTCTATCTTCCTTCGTGCTTCTGGGTGCATCCTTCAGCTTGGATGGATAAGCAAGCGCAATGGAAATAATCGATTTTGCCCCCGGCAGGAGGACATCGGGATTTGTCCGCTTTTCAAGATCAGGCTCTTCAAACCCGGACTGGTATCCATTTTGTTCGTGAACAATAAGCCGCTGCTTCAGTTCATCAAAAATAGAGGCCTGTGCAAATCCGATTTTATCAATGCCGATGCTCTTGCTGAATAAAAGAATATCCTGCTTAAGTTCTTCATAATTCATGTCCTGCACCTCCCTTCGGTTCATATTTTCGAAAAGACATTATCCTATATGGTAAAATAAGTTCATTAAAATGTGGAGGATAAAATGATGGAAATTTCCATAAACCCTGAAATCAAACAGCATTTCCCTGATTTCAAATTGGGCGTTATTGAGTATACAGCAATAAGTGTATCAGAATCTCCTCAAATGCTTAAAGGAAGAATGCGGCTCTTCCAGGAATCAATCTTCTTTGAAATGGAAGACAAAAAAGTACAGGATCTTAAACCGATTGGAGAATGGCGGAGCATTTTTAAAAAGCTTGGCACAGATCCTGGGCGATATCGCCCTTCAAGCGAAGCGCTGTACCGCAGAATTCAAAAGCAGCAGTACCTTGAACCTATCCATTCAGCAGTCGATTTAAATACCTTTTTCTCCCTGCAGCACCAAATCCCATTCGGTATTTACGATGCGGATAAACTGTCAGGGAAGATTGAAATCAGGGTTGGAAATGAAGCGGATGTTTATATGGCCATTAACGGACGGGATGTATCCATGAATGGAAAACTGCTTTCATCAGATGATACTGGTCCCTTCGGAAGCCCTTATGTGGACTCAAAGCGGACCGCTGTCACTGAAGAAACGACAAACGCGCTTCACTTGATCTATCTCCAGCCAAGCATGAATGATGAAAATGCAGATGAAATGTTATCATCATTAACGAAAATGTTCATTCAGATTCATGGCGGGGATGGAAAGTACAGGTTAGTTAAATAATTCAGCGGACATAGCATTTCCTCTCTGTTTTCAGGGAGGGATTTTTTCTTTTAAAAATGAAAAAACGCAATGCCCCGTTTGTCAAAAAACGAAACACTGCGTTGTATATGTATTGGAGCGGGTGATGGGAATCGAACCCACGACATTAGCTTGGAAGGCTAGAGTTTTACCATTAAACTACACCCGCAAGAGATAATAAAGTCATTATAGCAAAAATTGAACCCTTCTTCAACCGGAAACATCACATTTTGTCGAAATAGGGATAAAGAAAAAACAGGAATCCTGTTTTTTCTCCATCGTCTTTTACGATTTAGAAGTCAGGGAATGCCGGTATTCATTTGGTGTAAGGCCAACATGTTTCTTAAATACCTTACTGAAGTACTTTTCATTTTGATACCCTACACCATAGGCCACTTCATATATTTTCAAATATGGATTCTCAAGCAGGTTTTTGGCTTTTTCCATGCGGATATTTGTCAGGTAATCCGTAAGTGTTGCATGATAATCCTGTTTGAATTTCCTCGAAATGTATTCGCGGCTCAGAAAAAAACGGTCGGCAATATCCTGGAGATTGATATCCTCTTGATAATGCTGCTGCAGGAATTCTTCAATTTGCTGCATGTTGTTTTTTTCTTTCTGATACTTCACATTGGACAGAAGCTTAATAAGCTCGCTGAATTCTTTTTTCTTTTCTTCCTTAAATTTTTCAAAAGAAAAAGAACCGTCTTCCTTCCAATAATCCGTGCCTTGATAAAAAACAGGATGGTGATGAACCTCATATTCTTTCATCCAGTTGTTTCTCAGCAAATCAAATTGACTTTCCCAGAGTTTAATCTGCTCTAATGAAAGTGTATGTTCATTAACAAGCTTTATGAAAATCTGCTCCAGCTGTTTTTCGGCCTGTGCCACACTTCCAGATTTAATCGACCATTTCAGTTCGTTTGAGTAATCAAACAGATGCAATAGCGGCTTTAAATCAGTCTCGTTACCCGTCACAATCCTTTTCTGACTCAATAAATGATGTTTTATATATACTTGCTCAGCAGATGTGTAAGCCTCGCTTAAGTCATTCGATTTCTTTCCGAGTGCAAGAATACAATTGATTTTATGAGATTGATAGATGAATGAGCTGATCTCCTCTGCGAGGTACATTACATTCTTATTCTTCCAAAAAAGAATAACAAGCTCTTCTTCCTTGTTGATGTTCCGGAAACAAACACCGTCATTCTGCTTTCTTACTAATTCGTTGCAGATGTTTGTCAGGGTCGAATAGGCAAGCTCATAATCACCTTGGAATGATTTCATGACAATTGATTTTAAAGGAAGAATGGCAACCGTTTTTTCCGCAAGCGACATGGAAATGCCAAATTCTTTTTCAATTTTCTTTTCCGCAGATTCTGATCTTTCTTTTTTTGCACAGAGACCTGACAACAGCCTGTCCCAATAAAGCGGCTTCACTTCGTTCATGACAAGGCTTTCTTCAGCCTGAGAGGTTCTTGACCTGGCCTGCTCTTTCCATTCTGCAACGGCCCGTTCCAGCGTTTCATTTAAAACATCAGGTTCAATCGGCTTAAGAATATAATCAAAGCTTTTATACGCAATCGCATTTCGCATATAATCAAAATCATCATACCCGCTCACCACAATCGTTTTGCTGCCAAAATCAGAGGAATGAAGCCATTTTAACAGACTTATTCCATCCCTCCTCGGCATTCTCATATCTGTAAAAATAATTTCCGGCCTGTGCTCGGTGATCAGCGCAGCAGCCTCTTCGCCGTCTTCTGCTTCAATAATGGTATCAATGCCATGCTTTTCCCAGTCAGCGAGCAGCATGAGCCCTTCACGCACATGCTTTTCATCATCAATTATGATGGCCTTCATTTCTCTCACCTTCCAGCTGGACCGGCAGCCTCATGGTGACCATGAATCCGCCCTCCTCTTTATTTTCAAGAAAAAGCTTTGCTTTGTGATCATAATAAAGCTTCAGCCGCGAATAGACGTTTTTCAGTCCGATATTCGTCTTCGGACCTTTTTTATTCAGCGCATCCGCTCTAAAGTGCTCGTAAATCTCATTCAGCCTTTGCGGTGTAACACCAAAGCCGTTGTCGGTTATTCTCAGCACAAGCTCATTTTCGTCCCTGTAACACCTCAACTCTATGCTTCCAATTCCTTCACGGATATCAAAGCCATGCTTAAAGTAGTTTTCAATGATAGGCTGCAGAATCATTTTAGGGACAAGAATTTGCTGAACATTTTGCTCAACCTCGACATGATAATGCAGATGGTCGCCAAACCGCTCTTTTTGCAAAAGAAGAAAAGCATTTGTGTAGGTAATTTCTTTGCTCAGCGGAACGAGATCTTCCTCCATATTCATCCCATATCTCATAATCTTGGAGAGGTGAGTAATCAATGAATAGATTTGCGGAACTTTGTTTTTCAAAGCAACCGTCCCGATCGACTGCAAAGCATTATAAAGGAAATGCGGATTGATCTGTGACTGAAGCACTTTGATTTGATTTGTCTTGTTTTCAAGCTCAAGCTTGTATTCCCTTGTAATCAGCTGATTAATCCGCTCGATCATCTGCTGAAAGCGGGAGCCGAGTATGCCGATTTCATCCGATCCAAAAGACTGGGAGGCAATCTTCATATTCCCTTTTTCGACCTGTTCGATATTCTGCAGAAGAATTCGGATTGGAGACGTAATTTTAAACGAAACAAACAAGACAGCCAGCACGACGAGCGATAACCCGATGACACCAAAAAGAATGTTGATTTTCACTACGCTGTAGGCGCTGTCATATAGAATATGATATGGTACTCGTTTTACTAGAATCCAGCCTCCAGAGGAATCGGATAACCTGTCATACATCATCACGCCATTAAATGAATTCTCTTTCCACTCCAGAGTGCCTGATGTGCTGTCTGCTTTCATGATGCTGTCTATCCACTTCTGATCATTCTGATGGTCTGAAATCTCTTCTTTTGAACTGTAGATCATTTCCCCTTCCGATGAAAGCAGAAAAAACTCCTCTGATTCACGGTTGTACAAGTTTCTGCTCATGTCAATAATCGTATCCGGAGAGATTCCAAGGGTAATGTAGCCGAGCACTTCGCTTCCGGGAACATTCGTGAGGGCCCTGTGCATCATGATGATGTCTCTTCCTTTTCTCGGACTGTCCTCATGGCTTGCATACACTGGCTCGATATACATGTTGTAGGGACTGCGCTCAGCACTGTTGAAGGCCTCATTCTTTTCGTCTTCAATGCTTGTTGAAAATACAACAGTCGACCGTTTCGTTGCGGAAATCACCCTGTCATCTTTTGCAAAGGAGATTTTCACCTCGTTGATCGTATCCCCTGTATAAAGAATCGTCTGCATCACATTTTTCACAATGCCCACATTTTGATAGTCATTTTTTTCATCAGGCGATCTCAAATAATTAATGAAATCCGGGTTGTTGTATAGTGAGAGGGTCAGCCCGTTGAGCTCATTCAAGTAGCTTTCCAGGTTGATTTTCCCCTGGTACAGCAGGTTGCTGCTTTCTTTGACAACCTGGTCTTCAAGCGACCCTTTCGTATATAAGTACGTTATTAAAATGGAACTGCCGAATGGCACGATTGTTGTAATCATCAATAATATAATCAGCTTATTGCGGATGCTTCTCTTCAGCATGGGGTCTGACCTCCAGGGACTCGCTTATTCTTTAGTATATAACTAGGTTCATAGGCTTAAAAGAACTTTTTGGAATCTTCCTGCAAATACCTTTGGAGTTGATAGAGGGTTTTGTGGATGGCTTTACATGACAGTCGAAAATTGAAATGTATTTGGAAGCAAATTTTTATAGTTAGCGTTGCATAAGCCTTTTGATGCGCCAATCGGCACTTACCCACTCTAGTTCGCGCTGCTAACTCTTTTTTACAACACCTAATTGTGCTTGAACAATCCAGTTCGTGATGCTAATTCCTTTTTAAAACACCTAATCGCTCTTGAACGCTCCAGTTTGTGCTGCTAACTCCTATTTACAACACTTAATCGCTCTTGAACGCTTCAGTTCGTGCTGCTAACTCCTTTTTACAACACTTAATCGCTCTTGAACACTCCAGTTTGTGCTGCTAACTCCTTTTTACAACTCTTAATCATTCTTGAACGCTTCAGTTCGTGCTGCTAATTCCTTTTTACAACACTTAATCGCGCTTGAACACTCCAATTTAGTTAAAACAGCCTATATGAAAAGAAAGCACACCCATAACAGGTGTGCTTTCCATCAGTCTATTACTTCAAGTTATCCCATGAAGATTGGAATCTCTCAAGCAATGTATCATAATCAATTTTGCCTGCAGCGTATTCCTGAATAGCAGCTGCAAATTCTTTATTTGCTCCATCCGGCCATTTGAACCAAGTCCAAGGAATTGTTTTCTCTTCCTTAGAGTAATCAAGGATTGACGTTCCAAGATCGCCAAGACCTGCTGGCTCAATGTTATCAAATGCTGGAATGAATGCAAATTCTTCTGTGATGTAGCGTTTACCAGTTTCAGAAGAAACCATCCAGTCTAAGAATGTTTTAGCTTCTTCAAGATGTTCTGAGTTTTTATTCAATACCCAGTTATTTGGAACGCCTACAGGAAGGTTTCCTGCACTTTCATCATTGCTGATTGGAATTGGAAGGAAGCCCATGTTGATTTCAGGATTGATTTCAGTAATCATGTTCTCAGTCCAGTTTCCTTGTTGAAGCATTGCTGTTTCACCAGAAGCAAAAAGTGTTACTTGAGTGTTGTAATCTGTTGTTAATGGGTTATCGTTTGCATATTTAAGCTCTGTATCAAGTACTTCTTTGAATTCTTTAAATTGCTTGTTGCCAACGATTTTCTCAGATCCATCATATAATCCAGCGATAAATGCTTCTGGATCTTCCTGCTGAGCAAATGGAATGTTAAGTAAATGCTGTCCAATTACCCACCACTCGCCATAACCTGCAGAGAATGGAGTGATCTTTTTAGCTTCAAGCTTTTTCGCAGCTTCTTTTAACTCGTCAATCGTTTTAGGCGGCTCTGTAATCCCCGCTTTTTCAAATAAATCTTTGTTGTAAACAAATCCATATCCTTCAAGGTTTACAGGCATACCATAAAGCTTGCCGTCTGCATCTGTCATTGGCACTTTACCGATTGGAAGAACATGCTCAACCCATGGCTCGCCTGATAGATCAGCTAACTTTTCTTTCCAAAGCTCTAATTCTTTAAATCCGCCGTTGTTGAAAATATCCGGCTCTTCACCTGAAGCAAATTTTGCTTTAAGCGCTGCACCGTAATCGGCACCTCCGCCCACTGTTTCAAGCTTAACTTTAATGTTTGGATGCTCAGCTTCGAATTCTTTAATCATCGCTTGAAGCTGATCCGCAATTTCAACTTTGAACTGGAAGAAATTAAGCGTTACTACTTCATCACCAGACTTAGAATCTCCGCCTGACTCACCATCTTTAGCCGTTTCTTTAGAAGAACAGCCAGCCATAATACCAAATACGAATACTAAAGACATACATAATAACAGAAAGCGTTTCATGAATGGTTTGACCTCCTTGATAACTATAATATTATATAATTTTCTGCATCCATTACATCCAATGAATGCAGAAACTTTATATCTACTTGATTGAGCCTGAAGCAATTCCCTTGATAATGTGCTTTTGCAAGAATAAGAAGAAGATTACTACCGGTGTAATACCGAGCACTAAAGCTGCTAGACCCATATCCCACTGCTTCGTATACTGAGCAAAGAATGAGCTTGCTGCAAGCGGGATCGTCCGCAGCTCTGCATCCTGAAGCACAAGCAATGGAAGCAGATAATCATTCCAGATCCATAGCGTGTTCAAAATAACGACTGTAACAGTAATCGGTTTTAGAAGAGGGAAAACGATTCTCCAAAACACTCCGAACTCGCTGCATCCGTCAATTTTCGCTGATTCTTCAATCTCCACAGGAACTGTCTTTACGAAGCCGTGATATAAGAACAGCGACAGCGGAACACCAAATCCAAAGTACATCATGATTAAGCCTGGAATACTATTTGTGATTCCGAGCGTGCCGCCAAGCTTCATGAGCGGAATCATCACCGTCTGGAACGGGATGACCATGGCAGCTACGAAAAGAATGAAAAGAATCTTGCTGAACTTCCCTGGCGTGCGGACCATTTTCCACGCAGCCATCGAGCTGATGATAACTAACCCAATATTACTGAAAACGGTAATCACAAAGGAGTTCCAGAAAGCGCGCGGGAAGTTAATGATCTCCCACACCTTGGCATAGTTAGAAAACATGAATTCCTTCGGCCAAGCTGCAGCATCAATGAGGATTGCTGCAAACGGCTTAACTGAGTTGACCAGCACGAAATAAAACGGGATAAGGAAAATGAGCGCGACGGCAATCGCTATCAGTTCTAATATAAACGTTCTGCTAGTATACCGGCTGCCCATTATGCCTCAACCTCCCTCTTCTTCGTCATCATAACCTGAACAGTAGTAAAGATTGCCACTACTACAAAGAACAGAATGGACTTCGCTGTACCTAATCCATAACGATTGTTCTGGAAGGCTTCCTGATAAATATTAATCGCTACAGACTGAGTTGAATTAAATGGCCCTCCGCCTGTTAGGGAAATATTCAGGTCAAAGATCTTGAATGCCATTGAAATCGTTAAGAACAGACAAATCGTAAATGCCGGTAAAATTAACGGAATAATGATTTTTGTTAAAAGTGTAAAGCTTGATGCTCCATCCATTTTCGCAGCCTCGAGCAATGAATTATCCACACCTTGAAGCGCTGCAATATAGATGACCATCATATAACCGCTGGTCTGCCATGCAAACACGATGACAATCCCCCAGAACGCTGTCGTTTCATCCCCAAGCCACGGCATTTTGAAAAATTCGATGCCTGTCATGTTTCCAATCGAAGCAAACCCTTTTACAAAAATGAACTGCCAGATAAACCCGAGCAGCAATCCGCCGATAACATTAGGAATAAAAAACACGGTCCGCAATATGTTCTTGGTTTTAAGCGCAGCATTTAAAATCAATGCAAACGCAAAACCTATTAAGTTACTAATAATAACTGCCGCAAACATAAATTTCGTCGTAAACATAAAGGAATTAAAAAAGGCCGGATCGTTCGTAAAGATCTTCTTATAATTCTCAATCCCAACCCACTCAACAGCCGAGCTGACTCCATTCCATGAAGTAAATGAATAATAAAGACCCATTAAGAACGGAAGAATTTGAATAACTAAGAAAAATAAAAGTGCCGGTCCAACAAAGGCAGCGTATGTTAGTAAGCTCTTAAACTTAAATTTCTTTTTAGGTACTGCCTCCAAATGAGATTTCGTGCTTACCGGATTCGTTTGAATTTTCGTTTCCAACCGTATCACCACCCCTTTTATTGTAATCGCTTTCTTTTATTATAATGGTAGCGCTTACTTATATAGGGATACTAAATTGACTAAGATGGTGTATTATTTTGACTAGATGCAGGTACAAAATCTTGTCCTAGCGGAAAAATGACCGATGCAAGACGGTCTTTGGTCACATCTTGAAATTTTAAAGCTTTTAAAAAGAACCGCTAATACTCTTAATAACAATAGACAAGCAGAGGTTCTTTTTAAAACTTGGTAAAAAATAAAGAAGTCCTAGAATGGACTTCTAGGACCTCATTGAATTTCGTATAAATTAATTTGCTCGGAACATCTTTACAGGAACATCTGAAAGAATAGTATCGTTAGGATCTACAACAAAAGTCCAAGTATCGTTAACTGTATTGTTAGGATCTATTCCACCAAGTATAGAGAACGATTTGTGATTTTCATATTCCTGAGTTGAACCTTCAGCGAATGTATAAATAGTTCCTTCAGATTTTGGATCTACCAGTTTCACAATATATATTCCAGGGGTAATTCTTTCTCCAGATTTAAAATCTCCAAGTTCATTGACTTTATAAGATTTATTAGGTTCAAGATTCATAGCATGCTTTTCTGCTTCTGATGGTGCTTCACAAGATGCTAAAGCCGCCTTTGTTTCTTTAAGTTCTCTTTTAGTTGAAGTTAGTTGCTTCTCAAGTTCTTCATATGAAACTTTTTCTTTTCCTTGAATAGCAGCTGGAACAATAGTGGTTGCACCGATTACGATTGCTAACCCTAAACCAAGACTAACAATTACAACTTTCTTTGAATATTTCATAGTTGACCCCCAATATTGTTGTTATTAAAACCTGCCTCCAATGATTTTCTTTGAAGGTAACGGATTTGAAAATATAAGATATAGTGAGAGCGCTCGTAAGCCTTTTTTGTTTCTAACCGCTACAAAAATCCTCTGCTTTCGTTTTGCATTAAACATTGGGTTTTGTGTTTTTATGTTTAAACATAAAGTTAATCCAACTGTAATATTGAATTGAGTCTTAGATTCCTAATTTGGCAATCATCAATAAATAAAGAAAAAGCTGTTTTAAAATCAATTTCCTTTACTACTCATGCCATTTTAAATTTATCTTTGTTTAATGACTGGTACGCACACGATTTTATGTACACGATATTTTTGTAAAAATCGTATATTGGAGATAAATAAAAACGTTCCTTACAAAGTGTAAGAAACGTTAATTTGACAGCTTGACATACTGTTCAATGATACCGGTGGTCGGGGTCGAACCGACACTCCAGAGGAACACGATTTTGAGTCGTGCGCGTCTGCCAATTCCGCCACACCGGCAAATGAAATTGTGATGAAGATGGTGCCGAGGACCGGAATCGAACCGGTACGGTAGTCACCTACCGCAGGATTTTAAGTCCTGTGCGTCTGCCAGTTCCGCCACCCCGGCAAGGGTGATAAATAAAAATTGGAGGCGACACCCGGATTTGAACCGGGGATAAAGGTTTTGCAGACCTCTGCCTTACCACTTGGCTATGCCGCCTCAACTATTGGAGCGGAAGACGGGATTCGAACCCGCGACCCCCACCTTGGCAAGGTGGTGTTCTACCACTGAACTACTTCCGCAAATCGCTTTGTAATGTAGTTTATGCAGGAGCTGCACAAAGATGACTCTTAATGAAAAATGGCTGGGCTAGCTGGATTCGAACCAGCGCATGACGGAGTCAAAGTCCGTTGCCTTACCGCTTGGCTATAGCCCAAAACAAAAATAAAAACCCTATTAAGTAAAAAAAAGGGGCGACTGATGGGAATCGAACCCACGAATGCCAGAGCCACAATCTGGTGCGTTAACCACTTCGCCACAACCGCCATTATACTATATAAGATTAATTAAATTGGCAGGGGTAGTAGGACTCGAACCCACACCGGAGGTTTTGGAGACCTCTGTTCTACCTTTAAACTATACCCCTATATTCTTTTTATGAAAATGGTGGAGGGGGACGGATTCGAACCGCCGAACCCGGAGGGAGCGGATTTACAGTCCGCCGCGTTTAGCCACTTCGCTACCCCTCCACACTGTAAGTGGTGCCGGCAAGAGGACTTGAACCCCCAACCTACTGATTACAAGTCAGTTGCTCTACCAATTGAGCTACACCGGCATTTAAGTGTAAATGGTGGCTTGGGACGGAATCGAACCGCCGACACAAGGATTTTCAGTCCTTTGCTCTACCGACTGAGCTACCAAGCCATTTTATAATTTGTAGTACAATAATGATACATTCTTGAAACCTTCGCCCAAATTTCAGTAAGCTTAGCCAAGGAGCAGCTCAATTTGTGCGCTGATGCTTATGCTTCGAAGCTTATTCGATCGTGCTCTACCGACTGAGCTACCAAGCCATTTTATTCTTTTTTAATTAAGAATGGCGGTCCCGACCGGGATCGAACCGGCGATCTCCTGCGTGACAGGCAGGCATGTTAACCGCTACACCACGGGACCATTTGGTTGCGGGGACAGGATTTGAACCTGCGACCTTCGGGTTATGAGCCCGACGAGCTACCAGACTGCTCCACCCCGCGACAATAATAAATGAAGTTTTTGTGCTGCTGTATTCAGTAAAGATGGTGGAGGATGACGGGCTCGAACCGCCGACCCTCTGCTTGTAAGGCAGATGCTCTCCCAGCTGAGCTAATCCTCCGCAGTGAAAATGATGTTGGTGACCCGTACGGGATTCGAACCCGTGTTACCGCCGTGAAAGGGCGGTGTCTTAACCGCTTGACCAACGGGCCATTTATATAAATAGTGGCGGAGAGCAAGGGATTCGAACCCTTGAGACGGGTTACCGCCTACACGATTTCCAATCGTGCTCCTTCGGCCACTCGGACAGCTCTCCAAAATGGCTCCGCAGGTAGGACTCGAACCTACGACCGATCGGTTAACAGCCGATAGCTCTACCACTGAGCTACTGCGGAATAATATTTTCACTAGCCTGGCAACGTCCTACTCTCACAGGGGGAAACCCCCAACTACCATCGGCGCTAAAGAGCTTAACTTCCGTGTTCGGCATGGGAACGGGTGTGACCTCTTTGCCATCATCACCAGACATAGTGACAAAAATTATTATACTATGAAATCCGAAGATTTCAAGCTTTTTTTTCGAAAGAAGTTATTCTTTCAAAACTAGATAACGTTTGATAACAAGATTCACTTAAATGTTACACTTTATTAGACTGTGGTTAAGTCCTCGAACGATTAGTATCTGTCAGCTCCACACGTCACCGCGCTTCCACCTCAGACCTATCAACCTGATCATCTTTCAGGGTTCTTACTCACTTACGTGATGGGAAATCTCATCTTGAGGGGGGCTTCATGCTTAGATGCTTTCAGCACTTATCCCTTCCGCACATAGCTACCCAGCGATGCCTTTGGCAAGACAACTGGTACACCAGCGGTGCGTCCATCCCGGTCCTCTCGTACTAAGGACAGCTCCTCTCAAATTTCCTGCGCCCACGACGGATAGGGACCGAACTGTCTCACGACGTTCTGAACCCAGCTCGCGTACCGCTTTAATGGGCGAACAGCCCAACCCTTGGGACCGACTACAGCCCCAGGATGCGATGAGCCGACATCGAGGTGCCAAACCTCCCCGTCGATGTGGACTCTTGGGGGAGATAAGCCTGTTATCCCCGGGGTAGCTTTTATCCGTTGAGCGATGGCCCTTCCATGCGGAACCACCGGATCACTAAGCCCGACTTTCGTCCCTGCTCGACTTGTAGGTCTCGCAGTCAAGCTCCCTTGTGCCTTTACACTCTGCGAATGATTTCCAACCATTCTGAGGGAACCTTTGGGCGCCTCCGTTACATTTTAGGAGGCGACCGCCCCAGTCAAACTGCCCACCTGACACTGTCTCCCAGCCCGATCAGGGCTGTGGGTTAGAATTTCAATACAGCAAGGGTAGTATCCCACCAATGCCTCCACCGAAGCTGGCGCTCCGGCTTCCAAGGCTCCTACCTATCCTGTACAAGCTGTACCAAAATTCAATATCAGGCTACAGTAAAGCTCCACGGGGTCTTTCCGTCCTGTCGCGGGTAACCTGCATCTTCACAGGTACTATAATTTCACCGAGTCTCTCGTTGAGACAGTGCCCAGATCGTTACGCCTTTCGTGCGGGTCGGAACTTACCCGACAAGGAATTTCGCTACCTTAGGACCGTTATAGTTACGGCCGCCGTTTACTGGGGCTTCGGTTCAAAGCTTCGCTTGCGCTAACCTCTCCCCTTAACCTTCCAGCACCGGGCAGGCGTCAGCCCCTATACTTCGCCTTGCGGCTTCGCAGAGACCTGTGTTTTTGCTAAACAGTCGCCTGGGCCTATTCACTGCGGCTTTTCAGGGCTATGAACCCTAAAAAGCACCCCTTCTCCCGAAGTTACGGGGTCATTTTGCCGAGTTCCTTAACGAGAGTTCTCTCGCTCACCTTAGGATTCTCTCCTCGCCTACCTGTGTCGGTTTGCGGTACGGGCACCTCTCACCTCGCTAGAGGCTTTTCTTGGCAGTGTGGAATCAGGAACTTCGGTACTAAATTTCCCTCGCCATCACAGCTCAGCCTTATATGAGAAGCGGATTTGCCTGCTTCTCAGCCTAACTGCTTGGACGCGCATATCCAACAGCGCGCTTGCCCTATCCTCCTGCGTCCCCCCATTGCTCAAATGGTGAGGAGGTGGTACAGGAATATCAACCTGTTGTCCATCGCCTACGCCTTTCGGCCTCGGCTTAGGTCCCGACTAACCCTGAGCGGACGAGCCTTCCTCAGGAAACCTTAGGCATTCGGTGGAGGGGATTCTCACCCCTCTTTCGCTACTCATACCGGCATTCTCACTTCTAAGCGCTCCACCAGTCCTTACGGTCTAGCTTCAACGCCCTTAGAACGCTCTCCTACCACTGTTCGTAAGAACAGTCCACAGCTTCGGTGATACGTTTAGCCCCGGTACATTTTCGGCGCAGAGTCACTCGACCAGTGAGCTATTACGCACTCTTTAAATGGTGGCTGCTTCTAAGCCAACATCCTGGTTGTCTAAGCAACTCCACATCCTTTTCCACTTAACGTATACTTTGGGACCTTAGCTGGTGGTCTGGGCTGTTTCCCTCTTGACTACGGATCTTATCACTCGCAGTCTGACTCCCAAGGAGCAAGTCTTTGGCATTCGGAGTTTGACTGAATTCGGTAACCCGATGAGGGCCCCTAGTCCAATCAGTGCTCTACCTCCAAGACTCTCATACTTGAGGCTAGCCCTAAAGCTATTTCGGAGAGAACCAGCTATCTCCAGGTTCGATTGGAATTTCTCCGCTACCCACACCTCATCCCCGCACTTTTCAACGTGCGTGGGTTCGGGCCTCCATTCAGTGTTACCTGAACTTCACCCTGGACATGGGTAGATCACCTGGTTTCGGGTCTACGACCACGTACTAAAACGCCCTATTCAGACTCGCTTTCGCTGCGGCTCCGTCTCATCAACTTAACCTTGCACGGGATCGTAACTCGCCGGTTCATTCTACAAAAGGCACGCCATCACCCATTAACGGGCTCTGACTACTTGTAAGCACACGGTTTCAGGATCTTTTCACTCCCCTTCCGGGGTGCTTTTCACCTTTCCCTCACGGTACTGGTTCACTATCGGTCACTAGGGAGTATTTAGCCTTGGGAGATGGTCCTCCCTGCTTCCGACGGGATTTCTCGTGTCCCGCCGTACTCAGGATCCACTCTGGAGGGAACGAAGTTTCGACTACAGGGTTTTTACCTTCTCTGACGGACCTTTCCAGGTCGCTTCATCTACCCCGTTCCTTTGTAACTCCGTATAGAGTGTCCTACAACCCCAAGAGGCAAGCCTCTTGGTTTGGGCTAATTCCGTTTCGCTCGCCGCTACTTGGGAAATCGCGTTTGCTTTCTCTTCCTCCGGGTACTTAGATGTTTCAGTTCCCCGGGTCTGCCTTCAATATCCTATGTATTCAGATAAAGATACTGTTCCATTACGAACAGTGGGTTTCCCCATTCGGAAATCTCTGGATCAAAGCTTACTTACAGCTCCCCAAAGCATATCGGTGTTAGTCCCGTCCTTCATCGGCTCCTAGTGCCAAGGCATCCACCGTGCGCCCTTCATAACTTAACCTAAATGGTCAGCCGCATCTAAGATGCGTTTCGCATTTCGTTGTTTGTTTAGACATAAATGTCTAGAAAATCACTAATTATGGTAAGCGTAAATCTCAGTGAATTACTTGTTATCAATTACGTTATCTAGTTTTCAAAGAACAACCGACAAATCAGAAGATTTGTCTTCTATCATATAGAGAGAATGATCTCTCAAAACTAAACAAAAACCAAAAGCGTCCTCATATATTCCTTAGAAAGGAGGTGATCCAGCCGCACCTTCCGATACGGCTACCTTGTTACGACTTCACCCCAATCATCTACCCCACCTTAGGCGGCTGGCTCCTTGCGGTTACCCCACCGACTTCGGGTGTTGCAAACTCTCGTGGTGTGACGGGCGGTGTGTACAAGGCCCGGGAACGTATTCACCGCGGCATGCTGATCCGCGATTACTAGCGATTCCAGCTTCATGCAGGCGAGTTGCAGCCTGCAATCCGAACTGAGAATGGTTTTATGGGATTGGCTAAACCTCGCGGTCTCGCAGCCCTTTGTACCATCCATTGTAGCACGTGTGTAGCCCAGGTCATAAGGGGCATGATGATTTGACGTCATCCCCACCTTCCTCCGGTTTGTCACCGGCAGTCACCTTAGAGTGCCCAACTGAATGCTGGCAACTAAGATCAAGGGTTGCGCTCGTTGCGGGACTTAACCCAACATCTCACGACACGAGCTGACGACAACCATGCACCACCTGTCACTTTGTCCCCCGAAGGGGAACCTTCTATCTCTAGAAGTGGCAAAGGATGTCAAGACCTGGTAAGGTTCTTCGCGTTGCTTCGAATTAAACCACATGCTCCACCGCTTGTGCGGGCCCCCGTCAATTCCTTTGAGTTTCAGTCTTGCGACCGTACTCCCCAGGCGGAGTGCTTAATGCGTTAGCTGCAGCACTAAAGGGCGGAAACCCTCTAACACTTAGCACTCATCGTTTACGGCGTGGACTACCAGGGTATCTAATCCTGTTCGCTCCCCACGCTTTCGCGCCTCAGCGTCAGTTACAGACCAGAGAGTCGCCTTCGCCACTGGTGTTCCTCCACATCTCTACGCATTTCACCGCTACACGTGGAATTCCACTCTCCTCTTCTGCACTCAAGTTTCCCAGTTTCCAATGACCCTCCCCGGTTGAGCCGGGGGCTTTCACATCAGACTTAAGAAACCGCCTGCGCGCGCTTTACGCCCAATAATTCCGGACAACGCTTGCCACCTACGTATTACCGCGGCTGCTGGCACGTAGTTAGCCGTGGCTTTCTGGTTAGGTACCGTCAAGGTGCGAGCAGTTACTCTCGCACTTGTTCTTCCCTAACAACAGAGTTTTACGATCCGAAAACCTTCATCACTCACGCGGCGTTGCTCCGTCAGACTTTCGTCCATTGCGGAAGATTCCCTACTGCTGCCTCCCGTAGGAGTCTGGGCCGTGTCTCAGTCCCAGTGTGGCCGATCACCCTCTCAGGTCGGCTACGCATCGTTGCCTTGGTGAGCCATTACCTCACCAACTAGCTAATGCGCCGCGGGCCCATCTGTAAGTGACAGCCGAAACCGTCTTTCCAACTTGAACCATGCGGTTCAAGATACTATCCGGTATTAGCTCCGGTTTCCCGGAGTTATCCCAGTCTTACAGGCAGGTTGCCCACGTGTTACTCACCCGTCCGCCGCTAACCTGCTGGAGCAAGCTCCAGCAAGTCCGCTCGACTTGCATGTATTAGGCACGCCGCCAGCGTTCGTCCTGAGCCAGGATCAAACTCTCCGAAGAAAATTTGTGACTCAATTTGTTGCTGACTTAAAATTTAAAACGTTTGGTACGCTTTTGGTTTTGTTTAGTTTTCAAAGATCATTTTCGCTCTTGAAGCGACCTTCTTAATATACCATTTCGTCAACTCAGTGTCAACATTTTTTTAAGAAGTTTTTTTAGTTGAAAGTCGCTGTCTGCGCCGTCATGATTGAACTTGCTTCAGCAGCGACGCTTATTAATATATCACCGTAAAAAACTAAAGTCAATACTTTTTTGTAACAGAATATCCGCGATGGAAAATTCTCTGTCCTTTCGTTTCAATCTTAACAACTTCAACGAAATTTTTATCTACAAGAAACTCTAATAACACACTTAAATCTACCGAATAATATTTAGCTTCCGGATGCTCGAGAAGTTCTGCATAATGCCATACTTCTTTTTCAGAAAGAATGCCAAGCAGATGTCCCGCTCCAATTTCTGATTTAGAGTGAATCAGGAAATCACTCGCCAAAAAGAGAAGCTCGAGTCTTTTTTCTAATGACTCTTCACTTTCAACCAGCTCTTTATACAGCTTATAAACCTGAGGTTCCATCTGTCTCACTTGATTCCAGACCGTAACCTCCGGATAAAATCCGTGATCAATCACTTCGAGTCTTGCCAGATGATGAAGGGCGTGCACGATATGATTGTATGCATCGAGGAACTGTTTTGACTCAAAAAACACCTTGCCTTCCAAGTATCTTCTAATAAGCTTGCCATACTCGAGGCCGATTTTTAATCTGCGCTCTGAGAAAGGAAACATTTTCAGACGGTCAAGAAGCTTGCCGAGGTATTCATTTCTGTCAAATAGAACTTTCCCGTTTAAAATCCATTCTACAATGCGGCGGTTCGTTCCAAGCAGGATCCATTGCTGAATCTGTTCATCAGTCACTATATTCAGTGAAGCTTTTTGATTGTCAAATTCATAATGTTTAATATAAACAGGCTGCTTAGCTTCTTTTACAATCACAAGCAGCGCGACATCCAAGTTATCTGTAAGCGGTGATGTTTGGTTTCTCTTTTCAATCATGACGATTGCTAATGTGTCTGGATGACTTGCTCTCTCTTGATAAATAGGACGGAGAAGATTTTCCATTGTGATTCCCCCATTTAATTTATGACTATATATCAGAATTCTACATAGGAGATAAAATCCCTTTCAAATACAGCACTTCAAAATTATAAGGGAATGATGAGAGAGAATCTATTATTTTCTGAGATTTCCTGTCGTTTTTATTTAAGGCACCTTTGGATATTTTCTGCGAAATCCCTTACATTTGTGCTATATTGGTATTCGGGAGGTTGGAATAATGGCAGCGAAATATTCTAGCAAGATTAATAAAATCCGCACGTTTGCATTGAGCTTGGTTTTTATTGGATTTTTTATTATGTATATCGGTATTTTCTTCAGAACTTCTCCGATTGTTATGACAATATTCATGATGCTCGGGTTATTATCTATAGTAGGAAGCACGGTGGTTTACTTCTGGATCGGCATGCTCTCGACTAAAGCTGTCCAAGTAACATGCCCTTCATGCGGCAAAACAACGAAGATTCTCGGCAGGGTTGATATGTGCATGTACTGCAATGAGCCGCTGACTCTGGACCCAAATCTCGAAGGCAAAGACTTTGATGAAAAGTACAATCGGAAAACAGTAGAATAAATAAGCGGAGTGCAGGATGTGCACCCCGCTTATTTTTTTACACAAAAAAAGACTGAATGCTTATAAAGACATTCAGTCTGATCAATGCGTTTCTTTCTTTTCGCAGCTGCCGCACACTCCGTAGATTTCCATGCGGTGGTGACTTACATTAAAACCTGTCACGTGTGAAGCAAGATGTTCTACCTCATCTAATCCCGGATAATGAAAATCTACAATCTTTCCGCATTTTTCACAAATAACATGGTAATGCTCGGTTGTGACAAAATCAAATCTGCTCGAAGCATCCCCGTATGTCAGTTCCTTCACAAGGCCTACCTCGCGAAAAACACGCAAATTGTTATAGACCGTAGCAACGCTCATATTTGGAAATTTGCTTTCCAGAGATTTATAAATATCATCAGCTGTAGGGTGAGTCATAGATTGAATAAGGTATTCTAAAATGGCATGACGCTGTGGAGTAATGCGCACTCCGGTCTGCTTCAGCGTGTCAAGTGCTTCTTTTAACTGATGTTCAGACATCCGCTATGCACCTCTTTCCTGAAAAACATTCTTACTTTATAATATTTATAAATAGTGTACATTGTGACTGGGACTTTTGTCAATTGCGGTTAGACAGCCTTCTTTTTATTTTAATCCTCAGTATCCTTGTTTTAGATCGATTGTATTTTCCATGGATGAATAATCTCCATTTATATAGAACGCCAAGTTTCTCTTAAAGATATCCATCGCTCTTGGCAGATAGTTCTCAGTTATGCCCGACAAATGCGGTGTTACTGTGACATTCTTCATGCCCCAGAATGAATGATCTTCTCTCAATGGCTCCTCTTCGAACACATCAAGCACTGCATGCTTTATCTTTCCCTCATTTAACGCTTTTACTAAATCCGTTTCGCATACAGCATCTCCGCGACCGATATTAATAAATATGCCTTCTGGTTTCATCCAGCTGAATGCTTTATAATCCAGCAGCCCTTTTGTTTCTTTTGTACTAGGGAGAACAGAAACAACAAAGTCTGCTTTTCTCATTCCTGCTTCTAAACCATTGTATGTATGGATTTCATCAAAATATTCAACGATTCTGCCGGATCTGTTCATTCCTTCTGTTTTCATCCCGAAAGCTTTAGCGAGTCTTGCAATTTCAGTTCCGATGGCACCCGCCCCTAATACAAAGACCGTTTTCCCATGGAGTTCGTGCATTTTGACTCTGCGGTCCCATTTTCTCTCCTGCTGATTCTTATATAGCTGCTGTGACTCTCTTGAAATTTGCAGCATCATTGAAATGGTATATTCCGCCATTGGAATCTTATGCACGCCTTTAGAGTTGGTGACCAGTATATTTTGGTGAATTAAAGCATCAAAAGGGAGCTTATCCATCCCTGCAGACGCGACCATCAGCCATTTCAGTTGTTTTGCTTGTCCAACAATGTCAGCTGTCAGATCTTCCCCGTATGTCAAAATCACTTCAGCTTCTTTTATTTCATTAAGGACATCCTTTATCCTGTTGTCAAAATTAAAATCCACAATAGGAAACTCATTTACTAATTCTTCCTTTAAATAACCGGGCAGCTTAACTGTTGATAAAATCTTCAAAACCAATTTCCCCTTTTTCTTTTTATTTTACCAAAAATAAGAAAAGCGCAAGCGCCCGTTTAGCGCAGGCATGACAGATAAGGATCCGACAGAAAAGGCGCTTTTTGCCAATACTTTCGGAGCCGTTCTGGCCGAGGAGTTGGGCGATTCCGCTCGCCATCGAAGCGCAAAATTTTATACTTTCTTAAATATTAAAAAGAGTGCAGGAACTTTGGTTCCTGCACTTAATTGCGCTAACGAATGAGGAGGTTATGCCTTCTTTACAACATACTCCGGGTTCTGAATTTTTGTCTGGACGTTTTACTCAGTTCCTTAAAAAAAGGCCATTTATGAAATATTTTCTTTCAAATATTGAAGTGCTTCTTCAACATGGCCTTTCACTTTTACTTTACGCCACTCTTTGACAAGCTCGCCATCCTTATTGATAAGGAAAGTTGAACGTTCAATCCCCATATATTCTTTTCCGAAGTTTTTCTTAAGCTTCCATACTCCGTATTTTTCAGCAGCTTCGTGTTCTTCGTCAACCAATAAAAGAAAAGGAAGATCATACTTGGCTTTGAATTTTTCATGTTTGCTCTGTGCATCTGTACTGACTCCAAGGATGACAGCATCAAGCTCCTCAAAGCTTTTGTGCTGATCTCTGAAATCACATGCTTGCGTTGTACAGCCAGGAGTCATATCTTTTGGATAAAAATAAAGAATGACACGCTTACCTTTAAACTCTGAAAGCTTCACTTTTTCCCCGTTATCAGCTGTCAGTTCAAAATCTGGTGCTGTTTGTCCGATTTGAGTTGTCATGCTATCAGCCTCCGCAAAAAATTGGTTTAGTTTAAGACTACCCAATTCCTGCGAATGATACAACTTATGACCCTTTATCGAGTCCCCATACTGTTCTTGCAACAAATACAGCAGGCAGTACATACCCTATAAGAGCCTCAAGAACAGCAAGCAGTCTGCCAAACCCAATCGGAATGACGTCCCCATACCCTAAAGAAAAAAGAGTAACGGCGCTGAAATACAGGCAAGTATGCAAACGCTCAAGGTAGCTTCCTTCCATAATAACCCCATTATCAACAAGCACATCAAACCCGCCGGAGTCCAAAATCAAGAAAATCATACTGAATCCAATTAAAATGGAAAGATATAAGAAGATGACAATTAACAGGGTATCTATAGAAAGAAAATTTCGTTCCTTAAATGTGCGGATGAAGATGTTAAAGCTCATCAGTAAACAAAGCGATACAGCTAAAGCAAATAACCCTCCCATATATATGCAGCACCCCATGTCCAAAACACGTAATGGTACAATATATACAAGAAGGTTTTTATTATTCGGACTGTCTTAAAATTTAGCTTGCTATTAGACTAAATGTTAAAAACCCTTAGTGGATGGCAGCGGATAAACCTGACCCCTGCGGGAAATAGAGCAATGTGGGAGACCCCAAAGGCAACGCCGAGGAGGTTCCCATGCTCCCCGCGGAAAGAAACGGACAGCATTTATCATCAAAGCAACAATCCATGCGAAAACAGCCTAAAATTCTCACCGCATCTATTTTCTTATAAGCTGGACTGCGAGCAAAAGACTGAACGAAAGCAGCACTAACGCTCCCGCCCAAAGCCAGGCCATCGTCATATCTCCTGAATCAATTGCTACATAGATAGCCGTTGCAGCCGTCTGCGTTTGTCCCGGAATATTACCGGCAAACATCAGGCTTGCCCCAAACTCACCGAGGGCTCTTGTGAACGCAAGAACAGCCCCCGTGACAAGTGACGGGAGTGCAAGCGGAATCGAAACATACCTCAAAACCTGTCGATCATCAGCCCCGTCCACCCTTGAAGCATCCTCGATTTCACGATCAATCATTTGAAACCCAAGCTTTGCAGCCTGATACATCAGCGGAAAAGAAACAACGCATGCGGCAATAACGGCGGCCCACCAAGTGAAAATGACTGGAAAGCCTGAAATGCTTTCAATCAATTGACCGACCGGGCTGTTCATTCCAAAAATCACAATCAGCAGAAATCCAACAACTGTAGGCGGAAGGACAAGCGGCAGCATGAGAAACGTCTCAATCACCGTTTTCCCTTTAAAAGAGGTTCTTGCCATGATCCTCCCAATAAACGTTCCGCTTATTATGACGATTAAACTGGAGATTACTGCAACCTGAAGGGAAAGCGCAATAGGCTGACTGAATTCACTCCACATCACGGTCACCTTTATGAAACACCTCAAACCCCTGCTGTTCAAATACTTCTAACGATTGTTCTTGCAGCAGAAAGCGAAAGAAAGCTTCTGCTTCATTACCTTGTTCCGTTTCATTCAAAACGCCGGCTGGATAAATAATGCTATCATATTTGTCCGGTTCTATAGGGGTCTGATTTACCTTTTTTGAAGTCATAGCATCTGTCTTGTATACAATTCCTGCAGGAACATTGCCTGTTTCAACATAGGAGAGCACTTGCCGAACATCTTTAGCAAATACCATTCGTTTTTTATTAGGTTCCCACAAGTCATCATGTATAAGAGCTTCTTTCGCATATTTGCCCGCAGGAACTGTTTCCGGTGTGCCTATTGCTAATTTTCCAAAGTCTTCAGAAGCAAGATCCTCCATCTTTAATGATTCATTCTCTTTATTTGTAATAAGCACTAAGCTATTGCCTAAATAATCCATTTGCAGAGTTTGGTTGATCAACCCTTTTTTATTAAGCTGTTCAAACAGATCTTTTGAAGCGGAGAAAAAGACATCTACCGGAGCCCCCTGTTCAATTTGACGCTGCAGAGCGCCAGTTGAACTGAAGTTATAGCGCACTTCAATAGAAGGGTTCTCTTCTTCAAATTGTTTTTTTATTTCATTCAATGAATCTTTTAAACTCACTGCAGCCGAAACGAGCAAAACGGTTTTCTTTTCAGAGCCGTCCTCCCGAGGGACGCATGATGTTAAGACAACTATACTAATAAGAAGAATCAGGTATTTTTTCAGCACTGGTCAGCGTCCATCCTTTACTTACAGAATCATCATATTCATTCTAATATACTTAATGAATGCGCAAAAGTTTTTCATCTTTTTTAAACATGGTAGAATAGATTTTAGAACTTTTTTTTCAGGAGGAAGACATGAAATTCACTAAATCTGAAGAGCTTCACGAAGAAGCGTTGCAGCATATTGTCGGAGGGGTTAATAGTCCTTCCCGTTCTTATAAAGCGGTCGGCGGCGGATCTCCAGTCGTAATGGAACGAGCAAAAGGAGCTTATTTCTGGGATGTTGACGGCAATAAATACATTGATTATCTCGCAGCATACGGACCGATCATTACCGGACACGCCCACCCGCACATTACAAAGGCCATTCAAAAAGCGGCAGAAGATGGCGTACTTTACGGCACTCCGACTCCACATGAGGTGAAGTTCGCGAAAATGCTGAAACAGGCTATGCCTGGAATGGACAAGGTCCGTTTTGTCAACTCAGGAACGGAAGCCGTCATGACAACAATTCGTGTTGCACGGGCATATACAGGCCGGGACAAAATCATTAAATTTGCAGGCTGCTATCACGGTCACTCTGATCTTGTGCTTGTTGCGGCAGGCTCCGGCCCTTCCACTCTAGGCACACCTGATTCTGCAGGGGTTCCAAAAAGCATTGCAAAAGAAGTAATCACGGTTCCTTTCAATGATATTGAACCTTTTAAAGAAGCACTTAAGAAATGGGGAGACGAGGTTGCAGCTGTTCTGGTTGAACCAATTGTAGGAAACTTCGGGATTGTTGAACCTTATCCAGGCTTTTTAGAAGCAGTTAACGAGCTTACTCATAATGCCGGAGCTCTTGTCATTTATGATGAAGTCATCACAGCCTTCCGCTTTATGTACGGAGGAGCACAGGACATGCTTGGTGTCACACCCGACTTGACTGCCCTTGGCAAAATCATTGGCGGAGGTCTGCCAATCGGTGCATACGGCGGCAAAAAAGAGATCATGGAACAAGTTGCACCTCTTGGTCCTGCTTACCAGGCCGGAACAATGGCCGGCAATCCCGCTTCAATATTATCAGGCATTGCCTGTCTTGAAGTGCTGCAGGAAAAAGGCGTATATGAAAACCTTGATAAACTTGGACAAATGCTTGAAGAAGGCATTCAAAAACATGCTGAAACCTATCAAATTCCAATTACAATGAACCGCTTGAAAGGCGCTTTGACCATCTACTTTACGACAGAGAAGGTTGTCAATTACGAACAGGCAGAAAGAACCGATGGCGAAATGTTCGCCAAATTCTTCAAGCTGATGCTTCATGAAGGGATTAATCTTGCTCCATCCAAATACGAGGCATGGTTCCTGACAACAGCTCATACAGAAGAAGATATCAAGGATACACTGCTTGCAGTCGAGCGTTCATTCAAGCAATTGCAAAATGTATAAATATACAATTTATTCAAACAGGGATTTTAGTCCCTGTTTTTTTTATTATTTGAATAATGTTGAAAACGCTTCCATTTAAGCGTTGTAAATGATTTTGAGAATATTTTAACTTTTCAAACTTGTATGCCTCTCCCAAAACCATGCATAAATAATTGAATTTTCTCAATCTAAATGATATGATAAGTATTACATTTCTGAAAATTTTGTTATTAAATCTCACAAGGCAATCTATAGTTTTTAAATGATAGATTCATATTTTATCGGGAGGTGAAGGCTATAAGCGGGAACACATCCCCCTTTCAAGCCGCTTTTATGAAAGAAAATTGGAGCCCAAGTAAGTTTAAGGAATATTACAACGCAGAGCATGACGCTTGCGGCATCGTATCAGTCATCGAAAAACGGAACGTGCCGACTAAAGAAAACATCGATTTATGTATAAATGCATTGATTACGATGAATCACCGCGCCGGGTTTATTAACGGCGAAGGAGACGGTGTCGGCATTCATATTGATATTCCAAGAGCTCTGTGGAAGCAGAAGCTTGCTGACGCAAAGGCTGATCAGCAATTAGCCGAACGAGGCGATTTTATCGTCGGACACCTCTTTTTATCTAAAAATGAAAATCCTGATAAATTGAAGAAAGAAATCAGAACCCTTCTATCCGAAAAGAATTTCGAACTTGTTTTCGAAACAGACAAAGTTACAACATCATCTGCATTAGGACCCATCGCCCTGCAAGAAGAACCTCTCTTTTGGCAATTTGCCATGATTCCAGCTGGAAAACATGATTCTCTTAATAAGGATCTTTTTGAGCTGACGATTCAGATTGAGAAAAACCTCCATGTTCATGTCGCATCACTCAGTCAGCATGCTGCTGTTTATAAAGTTATGGGCGCTGGAGATGTTCTTCCAAAGTTTTACCATGATCTTGCAGATCCGCTTGCAGCATCAACAATGACTCTGGGACATAACAGGTATTCTACTAATACATTATCTACTTTTTTTCGTGTGCAGCCATTTAGCCTGTTAGGCCATAACGGTGAAATCAATACAATTGCAAAGCTTCGCGACGAAGCAAGAATGATGAATGTTCCGCTTACTGACGGCGGAAGTGATTCTCAAGACTTGAACAGAACGATTGAAACATTGGTTGCTAGGGACGGATACAGCCTGTTTGAAGCACTGGATGTTCTTTTCCCGCCGATTGTTAATGAAATCAAAGCATATCCTGACCACCTTCAGGACTTATACACATATATCCGTGAAGCTTGGGGCCATTTTGCTCAGGGTCCTGCAGGCATAATCTCGAGATTTGCAGATGAAGCGGTTTTCAGTGTAGATGCTCTTGGACTTCGTCCGTTATGGAAGGTAGAATCAGAATCTTCCTATATATTTGCTTCTGAACCGGGTATCATTCCAACTTCTCTTTATGCCGGCGATCCTAAGCCGCTTGGACCTGGCGAAAAGCTTGGCCTTAAATGGAACAAGGATAATATTGAACTGTTTGAGTACCCTTCTCTTCAGGAGGAAGTCTATAAAAGAGTTGCAGACAGAACCGATATCGGCGGCTACCGCAAACGACTGGCTCATCCAGTCAGCAAAGGCAAATGTTCAGCATCTCCTATCTTCAAAGTTCACAATGGTCATTACGCTGCATTCGGCTGGGATCGCGAACATATTCAGCTGCTTGAACAAATGGCTGAAAAGGGAGCAGAGCCTATTCGCTCACTCGGTCATGATGGTCCGCTTGCGGCCATCCATCCAGACCGGAAAAACATTGCTGATTTCATTAAAGAAAGTGTTGCTGTTGTTACCAATCCGGCGATTGACCGCGACCGCGAGTCAGAGCATTTCTCCATTCGCTCAGTGATCGGGAAACGTCCTTCACTGACAGTGCATCATGAAAAAACGGCAATGATCGAACTGCCATCACCTTTATTGCTTGAAGGCAAGCTTGGCATAATGGCATCTGAACAGATTGATCAGCTGCCTTATGAAGAAGTCATCGATACATTCTCAAAGGAAAAACAGCTTCATGTTTTATCCACTGTCTTCTCTGAGAGTGAAAGCCTGAAGGACGCTCTTGACCGTCTGAAGCTTGAAGCCATTCAAGCTGTAAATGATGGCGCTGTATTACTTGTGCTTGACGATCAGGAAGCCCATCAAAACGGGAACTTGTGGATTGATCCGCACTTGATTACTTCCGTTATTGATCAGGCATTGGTTAAAGCAAGCCTGCGGAGAAACTGTTCAATTGTACTGCGCACAGGGGCCATCAGATCCCTTCATGACATTATGATTGCATACGGTCTTGGAGCAAACCTGATTAGTCCGTATATTCTTTTTGCAACTGTTGCGGAGGAAGAATCCGCAAAACCTGCTGTTAACTTATATGAATCATTAAACAAAGGACTTGAGAAGGTCATTTCAACAATCGGCATTCATGAGCTTAGAGGATACGGACGACTCTTCTCTGCTATCGGATTAAATGAAGAAATTGAGAAAGAGCTTAACATTGTAAACTTCTTAGGCTCCCGTTCTCTTAAATTTAACTTTGAAAGCCTGAAAGCAGATGCACTTGAACGCAGCCAGGACTTTGATAATGAAAAAGCCCGCCCGAGCAAGACGTTCCACATTTTCCCGAGAATCTGGAAAGCAATTGGCGATGTGGCAAAAACGGGCAGCTATGACGGATATCGTGAAAAATTGACAGAGCAAGAAGAAAGCAATCCAATTACCATTCGTCATTTAACTGATTTGAAAACGGCTAAATCTGCCGTGCCAAAAGAAAAAGTAAATATCGGAGTCGGAGAGCACAGTCTTCCATTCGTGATTGCCTCCATGTCTTTCGGTTCACAAAATGAAGTAGCATTCCGTGCATACGCTGAAGCTGCTGAACAATTAAATATGGTGAGCCTAAATGGTGAAGGCGGAGAAATCAAAGATATGCTCGGCAAATATCCGCGCACACGGGGACAGCAAATCGCATCAGGAAGATTCGGAGTAAATGCAGAGCTGCTTAACTCGTCCAACCTGCTGGAAATTAAAATCGGCCAGGGAGCGAAGCCTGGTGAAGGCGGTCACTTGCCGGGTTCAAAAGTAACAGCGAAAATCGCCGAATCCAGAAATGCCACAATCGGCTCAGATCTCATCTCGCCGTCAAATAACCACGATATTTACTCGATTGAGGATTTGGCGCAAATGATTTCTGAACTGAAAACAGCTAATGATCAGGCAAAGGTTTCTGTTAAAGTCCCAGTTGTTCCCAACATCGGAACGATTGCAGTCGGAATTGCAAAAGCCGGAGCGGACATCATCACGCTGAGCGGGTTTGACGGCGGTACTGGTGCTGCCCGCATCCATGCCCTTCAGCATGTTGGGCTGCCTGTTGAAATCGGTGTTAAAGCGGCACATAACGCATTGCTTGAAGCCGGACTGCGTGAAAAAGTAGAGCTTTGGGCAGACGGCGGAATAAAAAGTGCACTCGACGTGATGAAAGTCGTGCTGCTTGGAGCAAACCGCGTCGGGTTTGGAACATTATCGATGATTGCCATCGGCTGTACAACATGCCGAGGCTGTCATTTAGATACATGTCACGTGGGAATCGCCACTCAAATTGAATCAGAAGCACAGGCAAAAGAGCATGGCTTAAGACGCTTTGTTCCTAGAAAATACGATCCGGCTGTGCAGGGCCTTGTTAATATGTTCAGCGCATTCGGTTCAGAACTTCAGGCTTTAACAGCTTCACTTGGATTTACAAATCTTCAGGATCTTGTCGGAAGATCTGACTTGCTTGAGCAGACGCGCGGCAAAGAAGAAATGGATCTGTCACTCTTGCTTGAAACATTGGATATTCAGAATCTATCTCATAAAGAGGTTGCTGCAAGCCTAGAAAGCAAACGTCTCGCTGTTGCAGCAGGAGCTGAGTATTTGGATTATGATGACAATGAACTTCATGATTCAAGAGAATTCCGAAGCGTCACTTCTGAACAGCGAATCCTTGGCAGCCGGGTTTCCTGTCACAGAGTGCGCGGCCGTCTTGATGGCTCGTACAAGAAACTGGATGACGTTGAGCTTTATTATAAAGAAGGTTCAATTCCAGGAAACGGTCTTGGCGCCTACAACTCAAGCGGCATTCATATCCGTGTTGAAGGCGGAGCACAGGACGGCACCGGAAAAACGTCATTCGGAGGAACCATTCAAGTATTCAAATCTAAAGGAACTGACGGCAAGTACTACAACGGTTCTGTTGGTAAAGGATTCGGGTATGGCGCGCAAAGCGGTCTGTTGTTAGTACAGGGAAATGCAGATGCACGTGCTGGTATTCGCCTCTCAGGAGCTGATATGATTATTGGCGGCAAGATTGATAAGCCAATTCCTGCAAATGAGAAGGGCAATATTGGTGTAAACGCCAATATCAAAGGATTCGCGTTTGAATACATGACGAACGGCAGAGGGCTCGTCCTTGGAGATCCAGGACCATGGATTTGCGCAGGTATGACCGGCGGAGTTGTGTATGTCAGACATCAGCCTGAGCTTGGATTAACAAAGCAGGCTCTAGAACGCCGAATTGCAAAAGGCGCTAAAATTGAAATTTCACCTTTAAATTCAAAAGGCCAGAGTGATGTATCAGAATTGCTTAAAACATACATCGAGGCACTAGAGCGACATGGTCAGAATGATGAAGCAGAAGAATTGAAACCTCTTTTGCAGGATTTAACAAATAACTTTATTCAGCTGGTCCCTGTTAAAGAGCAGGCAGATCCGTCTGTATCAACTGAATAATCTCTACTTCCAAATAACACCTGCCTGTCAGGTGTTATTTTTTTTACCAAAACGGGAAAAAGTAACTTGAATAATTTGTTTAAACGTTGTATAGTCATTAATTGTTTAATAAGAAGGCTATTTGCAAAGATTGTTCTTTTTCCGGAAATTCGTGTAAAATAGCCAACAACAATCAGTAAAGAAGGGAATGTCCATACACACCCCATGAAACTTGGTGCCCGCATTATAAAAACGGGGATAGCCATTACGCTGGCTCTATACTTGGCCACGTTATTAAAAATACCGTCTCCCGCGTTTGCAGGTATCGCAGCTATTTTTGCGATCCAGCCAACCATTTATCGCTCTTATTTATCCGTCATTGAGCAAGTACAGGCAAATATCATCGGAGCAGCCTTTGCCATTCTGTTCGGGCTGATCTTTGGTCCCCATCCGTTTGTTATCGGTCTAACCGTCATTATTGTCATTGCGATTAACTTAAAAATAAAAATCGAAAATACGATTCCTGTTTCCATTGTTACTGTAATTGCGATTCTGGAAAGCCCAGGGGAAGATTTCATCGAATTTTCTCTGATCCGTTTTGGAACGGTTCTGCTGGGAGTTTTATCGGCTTTCATAGTTAACTTAATTTTCATCCCGCCAAAGTATGAAACTAAGCTTTACTACAGAATTGTAGATAATACAGAGGAAATCATTAAATGGATCCGCATTAACATGAGGCAGGTATCCGAATACAGCGAACTGAAAACAGACATCGAAAAAATAAAAGATAAAATGATTAAACTTGATCAGCTTTACTTGCTGTACAAGGAAGAACGTGCTTATTTCAAACGAAATATTTATGCAAAATCCCGCAAGCTCGTATTATTCAGACAAATGCTTGTAACAACAAATCGTTCCTTGGATACTCTGAAAAAGCTCCACAGGCTGGAAAATGAATTGCATCACCTTCCAGAAGATTTTAAAGAGATTCTTGCAAACGAGCTCGACTATTTGATCGATTTTCATGAAAGAAGCCTTCTGAAATTTATAGGCAAAATTAAACCTCAGTCAACAACAGATCTTATTAAGGAAGGTCAGTTTAACAAGCAGGAGCTCGTCGATACTTTCATGAAATTTAAAGGCAGCTGCATTGATCAGGAGTGCTTCTATCACCTGCTTCCTCTCATCGCTGTCATTATCGACTACAGCGAGCAGCTCGAGCATTTGGACACTCTAATAAACAGCTTCCACAATTATCATAAAGAAGAAAATGAACTGCAAATTAATGAACTGGAAGAGAGCAGCTGATTTTCATTTAAAGAAAGGACTAACCGATGATGGTTAGTCCTTTTCTCTATCTCTTTATTTTCCAGATGGGCCGGGCGATTTTTTTGCTGTGTGTCTGAGGACTGACCAAGTTTGACACCCTTAATCGAGGAAAATCCGATGTTTGGGTACTTATAGTGACCGTATGACACAGGCTTAAGAACATATTATTCAGTCTTCTCTAACTCACTCTCTGTCACCCATTTATGATTTTTCACTTTTTCCCCGCCGCCTTCAGGTGTGTAATCAACCATGTAAACTGTTGTTTTTTCGGCAGTATCAATGACAGCTTCCGCACCTTCCATACCTTCCATATGGCTCGCCTCAACAGTTACTTCATCTCCTGCTTTAAACGGTTCTTCAGGAGCATCCTTGATTTCTTCATGAATGATCCATTTGTGATTCTCAACAGGCTCACCCCCGCCTTCAGGAGTATAAGAGATGGAATAAACAGTTGTATCATATGCTCCCGAAATTGTTGCTTCTGCCCCGTTCATGCCTTCCATATGATCTGTCTTGATGATTGCTTTGCTTCCAACTTCATAAGCAGGATCCATAGCCTCTTTTAACCCTTCAGGCACTTCTCCAGAGCTCGAATGATTCATACTGCCATGGTCCATGTGCTCCGAATCTTCCTTTTTCTCTCCCTGATCACCGCCGCTGTTTCCGCAAGCACCAAGAGACAATGAAACAGCTGCAACAAGCGATAAAATCAATTTCTTCTTCACCATATAAATCATCCTCCCATAAGCTTTGACCCTATGATACAAAAGAATTGTGCAGAATTTGTGCAACCCCGAAAAGCGGAATCGCCCGTTTAGCTCCGACAGACAGATAAGGATCAGCCAGTGAAGGCGCTTTTTGCCTTTGCTGGATGAGCCGTTCTGGCCGAGGAGCTGGGCGATGGAGCTAGACAACACGAAAAGCGGAACCGACTGTTCAGCTCCGACTGGCAGATAAGGATTCGACAGAAAAGGCGCTTTTTGCCTTTACTGGCGAATCCGTTCTGACCGAGGAGTTAGGAGGTGGAGCTAGACACCACGAAAAGCGGAATCGCCCGTTTAGCTCCGACAGACAGATAAGTCTCAGCCAGTGAAGGCGCTTTTTGCCTTTGCTGGATGAGACGTTCTGGCCGAGGAGTTGGGCGATGGAGCTAGACACCACGAAAAGCGGAATCGCCCGTTTAGCTCCGACAGACAGATAGGGATCAGCCAGTGAAGGCGCTTTTTGCCTTTGCTGGATGAGCCGTTCTGGCCGAGGAGCTGGGCGATGGAGCTAGACACCACGAAAAGCGGAACCGACTGTTCAGCTCCGACAGGCAGATAAGGATTCGACGTTCTGGGCGAGGGACTAAAAGGCAGAATACAAAAAGTCCAAATCTCACAGGATCTGGACTCTTCATGTATATTCCTTTATCAATGCTTGCCTTTAGGATCAAGTGCATCCCGAAGTCCGTCACCCATTAAGTTAAACCCAAGAACGGTGAGCATGATGGCAAGGCCGGGAAAAAACAGGGTCCACGGGGCCTGAACAAGATATTGCTTGGAATCGGCAAGCATTTTTCCCCATTCCGGATTTGGAGCCTGAGCGCCAAGTCCAAGGAATCCAAGGGCAGCTGCTTCTATGATGGCAGTAGCAATCGCCAGAGAAGCTTGTACAATAATCGGCGAAAGACTATTTGGCAGCACATGAACAAGCAGAATTCTCGTATCACTTGTTCCTACTGCTTTTGCTGCGTGTATGTACTCTTCTTCTTTTACACTAAGCACTTTCGCTCTGATCAGTCTGCCGAAGTTTGGAATGTTAATGACAGCAATGGCAATCAGTGCATTCTGCAGGGAAGGTCCTAAAATAGCAACGATCGCTATAGCAAGCAGAATGCTTGGAAAGGCAAGCATAATATCAAAAATTCTAGAGATGATCGTATCAATGACTTTTCCGTAATAACCGGCCATAATACCAAGCAGTGTTCCGACTATTGCTGATCCAAGAACCGAGAAAAAGCCGACCCACAATGAAATTCTGGCACCAAACAGGACCCTTGAAAAAATATCACGGCCAAAGTCGTCCGTTCCAAACCAATGCTCTGATGAAGGAGGAAGCAGTCTCTTTGAGAGCTCCTGCTCATCAATGCCTTGAGGGGCAATCAGAGGTGCAGCGATTGCAATAACAATAAAGAAAAGGACGAGAAAGCTTCCTGCGATAGCTAATTTATTTTGTAAAAAGACGCGCAGCTTCTGCTGAAATGGAGTGACAACCTTCTCCTGTTTTATAATGGCAGTCTGCTGCTCCTGCAGCGATGGTAGTGACATAGCAGTCTCCCCCTTTTCTAATATTTAATCCTTGGATCAATGGCAGCATATAAGAGATCCACAATCAGATTAATAAAGACAAATATTGTAGCGATAATTAAAATTCCGGATTGAATAACCGGATAATCACGATAGCTGATGGCATCAAAAATATACCTTCCCATCCCCGGCCAGCCGAAAATGGTTTCCGTCAAAATAGCTCCGCCTAATAATAATCCTGTCTGAAGTCCAATAATCGTTAAGATTGGAATAATGGCATTTTTTAAAGCATGCTTATAGACAACCCAGAACATGTGAAGACCTTTAGCACGTGCTGTCCGGATAAAATCAGACTCCATAGCTTCAATCATGGTTGAGCGGGTAATCCTTGCAATAATCGCCATTGGAATTGTCGCGAGCGCAATTCCCGGCAGAAGAATATGCTTAAGAACGTCTATAAATTGATCGAACCTGCCCTGCAAAAGCGTATCGAGCAAATAGAGATTTGTGATTGAATCAACAGGATTTCGAATTTCCTCCCGGCCTGTCGTTGGAAGCCAGCCAAGCTGAATGGAGAAGACATATTGCTCCATTAATCCAAGCCAGAAAATCGGCATCGACACTCCAATCAATGCGATAACCATTGCCGTATAATCAAACCACGAATTTCGGAACCAGGCACTGATGATTCCTGCATTGATTCCAACCACGATAGCAATCATCATGGCGAAAATCGTCAGTTCCATTGTTGCAGCCAAATAAGGAGTCATCTCCTGGCTGATTTGGGCTCCTGTTCGGATAGACTGGCCCAGATCACCTGTCAGCAGTCCCCCGACATAATCAAAATATTGTATGTACCAAGGCTGATCAAGACCAAGCTGCTGCGTTAATTTTTCAATCGCTTCCTGTGTAGCGCGCTGCCCGAGAATGACCTGTGCCGGGTTGCCCGGAATGGCTCGGATTATAGAAAAAACGACCAGTGTCATCCCAATTAAAACCGGTATGAGCAATCCAATTCTTCTTACTGTGTATGAAACCATCGTCTCACCTCGCTTTTATTTCTGAAGGCTGTTTTCGCATAGATTGTTGTATTGTGTATTCATATTGTTCAAATATAGAAGTCCTGTCGTGCAATAAGTTTACGAAAAGAGCCTTTCTGAAAAAAGGAGGAGGACAAGTCCTCCTCCTTCAAGATTACTTAAATTCAACCTTTGTTAAAATGTCAGATCCAGTTGGATGCGGCATGAAGCCTGTAATACTGCTGCTTCCAGCAAGGATTGGCGTTGAGTGAGCAAGTGGGATCCATGGTGCATCTTCTTTAATGATTTCCTGCGCTTTTTTATAGAGCTCATTTCGTTTTTCCTGATCCGAATTTGATTGTGCTTCAATCAGGATGTCATGTAATTCATCATTGCTGTAGTACGTGTAGTTATTGCTGCCGATGCTGTCTTTATCTAAAAGAGTATAAATGAAGTTATCTGCATCTCCATTATCACCAGTCCAGCCGAGCATAAAGGAATCTGCTTCCCCTTTGCTTGCTTTGTCTAAATAAGTTGCCCAATCATAAGTTTTGATTTCGGCTTCAACACCGATTTTTGCAAAGCTTGATTTAAGAACTTCAGCTACTTTCATACCTTCTGGCATATATGGACGCGGTACAGGCATTGCCCAAAGCTCCATTTTAAAGCCATCAGGATGACCAGCTTCAGCAAGAAGCGCTTTTGCTTTTTCTAAATCATATGGGTATGGTTCGATATCATCGTTATAGCCTTCTAATGAAGGAGGCATTGGATTCTTCGCCGGCTCAGCAAGGCCGCCATAGAAAGAATCAATGATTGCCTGTTTGTCTACTGCATGGTTCAATGCTTGACGAACAAGTTTGTTATCAAGAGGCTTACGGTTAGTTGTTAATCCAACATATCCTACGTTCATGGACGGACGCTCAAACGTTTGTAAGTCTTTATTGCTTGTAATAGATTCAGTATCAGATGGATTCACTCCATCCATTAGATCAATCTCGCCTGTCTGCAATGCATTTAAGCGAGCTGAGTTTTCCGGAATTGATTTAAAGATAACCTGATTTAATTTCGGGTATCCTTTCATCCAGTAGTCTTCATTTTTCTCAAGAACGATTCTGTCGTTTGGCTTCCACTCTACAAATTTAAATGGACCTGTTCCAACAGGATTTTCTCTGAATTTATCTCCGTGCTTTTCAACAGCAGCAGGACTTGCAATTCCAAATGGTGACATCGCAAGGTTCTTTAAGAACGGAGCTTGAGGACGTTTAAGTGTGAAGACAACTTTATTGTCGCCGTCTGCTTTTACTTCTTTAATGACGTGGCCTTCATCGTTTTTGAACCCGCCAAACATTGTATAGTAAGGGAATTTATCGGCATCCCCATTCATCCAGCGCTCGAAGTTGAATACAACAGCTTCAGCGTTGAAGTCTGTGCCGTCATGGAATTTCACGCCTTCTCTTAAAGTAAGAGTATACGTCAGGTTATCTTCAGAGACTTCCCATTTTGTTGCAAGACCTTCCTGAACAGTTGTATCCTGCTCACCGTAATTCAATAGTGTTTCAAATACGTTGACCGTTACTTTAAATGCTTCTCCCTCTGTCGTTGTAATTGGATCAAGTGAAGTTGAATCCCCGCCGCGTCCAAAAACCAGGCTGTCCTGTTTCTTATCGCTGCTTCCGCCTTCTGATTTGCCATCTGATGAGGTGTCATTTGAACTGCATCCCATCAATGCCGCTGATAACAGCAGCACAAACATAATTGAGACCAACAGGCTTTTCTTTTTCACGCATACATCCCCCTATTTCCTATTTATCAATCTATCAATCACATCTGTGCCATTATTGATATAAATGGCACGCGACATAATGACCTTCTTTTACTTCAGTCCATTCGGGCTTTTTCACTTTGCATGGTTCAAAGCACGCAGGACATCTCGTATGAAAAGCACATCCTTTAGGCGGATCAGACGGACTAGGAAGATCGCCTTTTAAAACAATCTGTTCTTTAACTGCCTCAGGATCCGGCAGAGGCACGGCTGAGAGCAGCGCTTTTGTATAAGGATGCAATGGTTCAGCGTACACCCTCTCGCTCTCTGCAAGCTCTACTAAACTTCCCAAATACATCACTCCAAGCCTGTCGCTGATGTGGCGAACGACTCCGAGGTCATGGGAAATGAAAATATACGTTAATGAAAATTCCTTTTGCAGGTCTTTTAATAGATTCAGAATTTGAGATTGAATGGAAACATCAAGAGCAGAAACGGGTTCATCTGCAATGATCAGCTTCGGATTCGTCATCAGTGCTCTTGCAATCCCAATTCTTTGGCGCTGTCCTCCGCTGAACTGATGGGGATACCTTTTGCCGTATGCTTCATCAAGCCCGACAATTTTCAGCATCGTTTTTACTTTTTGCCTGCGCTGTTCCTTGTTTCCTATTTTATGTACGATAAGCGGCTCTTCAAGAATACGCTCAACCGTCATTCTCGGATTAAGTGATGCATAAGGGTCCTGAAAGACCATCTGCAGCTCCCGCCTCATCTTTCTCATCTCTTTTGGAGACTTGGTGAGCAGCTGTTCTTCCTGAAAAGAAACCGAACCTTCTGTAGCCTCAATCAGTTTCAGCAGAAGCCGTCCCATAGTTGACTTTCCGCAGCCGGATTCACCGACGATTCCAAGTGTTTCTCCTTCATATACTTCAAAAGACAAATCATTTACTGCCTTGACCGCACCGACTTTTCTGCCAAACACGCCGCCATTAATCGGAAAATGCTTTGACAGCTTATCCACTTTAAGCAAAGGCTTCGTCATGCTGAATTGCCTCCTCTCGTGCCAGAAAGCATCTTGATTGATGGGAATTCTCTAACTTGTACAGCGGCGGTGCATCATTCAGGCACTCAGCCATTGCATACTCACAGCGGCCTGCAAACAGACATCCTTGCTGAACAGTGCCAGGGCGCGGCACCTGCCCTGAAATGGAATATAATCTGTCATTTTTATGCCGGATATCCGGAACTGATTTCATAAGCCCTTTTGTATAAGGATGCTTTGGATTTTTAAAGATCGTTTTAACGCTTCCCTCTTCCACGACTTGTCCTGCATACATGACCATGACGCGGTCGCACATTTCCGCTACTACACCAAGATCATGTGTGATAAAGACAATGGACGTTTCAAGCTTTTGATTGAGGTCTTTCATTAATTTCAATATTTGTGCTTGAATCGTTACATCCAGTGCAGTTGTCGGCTCATCCGCAATCAGCACCTTGGGATCACAAATCATTGCCATCGCAATCATGACACGCTGCCTCATACCCCCTGAGAGCTGATGGGGATATTCCCCGTATAACTCTTCAGGTCTCGGCAGTCCGACAAGCTTCAGAATTTGAATAACCCTGTCCTTTGCCTGTTTTTTAGTCAAATTCTGATGAACACGGAGAGACTCTTCAAGCTGGTTGCCTATTTTAAATAATGGATTAAGTGAGGTCATTGGCTCCTGAAAGACCATCGCAATTTCATTTCCGCGCATTTTTCGGAGTGATTTTTCATTCAGCTTCAGAAGATCCTTTCCTTGAAACAATACTTCTCCTGTAAGCTTAGATGTTTTCTTTGGCAATAACCCCATAATCGAAAGCGAAGTCACACTTTTTCCGCATCCCGATTCTCCTACGATTCCTAACACTTCTCCCTTATGTACGTCAAAGCGAATCGAGTCCACAACTCGCGTTTCTTCTTTGCTTTGCATAAATGTGATGCTTAAATCTCTGATTTCCAGTATTTTTTCCCGTGACAGACCGCTCACCCCCAGTGAGGATACTCTTTTACCAACACCTTAAAAACATATGATGCCGGATCATCCCCTATGCTCTCTCTTGATATTTCTGTAAGATACTATTCAAAATACAAAAAAATTGGATATGTACAAATTATAGACTAAAAATTCTAAATATTAAAATAGTTCTTTGTGCCTAAATAGTTTTATTGCATTACATTAATAAAGTGATTATGTTAATTAAACTCGTGTCTTTTTAATCATAAAAAATAAGCAATCCAGAAAGGATTGCTTATTTTTACTTATTATGGAATTCAATTTGCCTAAAAAAGTGATTTTATTATGATAGAAAAACATGGTCTAATCTAATTGCTGAATTTGGAAGAGAGAATAATAATGGCCTTGTTTCTCCATTAGTTCCGCATGAGTTCCCTGTTCTGCAATTTTCCCGTTTTCTACGACAACAATTTTATCAGCATGGGTAATCGTTGATAGACGATGAGCTACGATAAACGTAGTCCTGTCTTCAGCAAGCTTCTCAAGCGCTTCCTGTATGAGATGCTCACTTTCCAGATCAAGGGCAGATGTCGCTTCATCGAGTACAAGAATAGGCGGATTCTTTAAGAATACTCTTGCAATCGCAAGTCTTTGTTTTTGACCGCCGGAAAGTTTAACGCCGCGTTCACCGACTTTCGTATCATAGCCTTCTGGAAAACCTAAAATGAAGTCATGCGCATTTGCTGCTCTTGCCGCTTCAAACACTTCTTCATCCGACGCTCCAGGCTTGCCGATCAGAATATTTTCTTTGACGGACTGGCTGAATAAAAATGTATCCTGCAGCACCATGCCAATTTGATCTCTCAGGCTTTGCGCACGATAGTCTCTAATATCTGTTCCATCAAGAAGAATGCGTCCTTCCGAAACATCGTAAAAACGCGGAATTAAGCTGATGAAGGTCGATTTTCCGCCTCCGCTCATTCCAACCAAGGCAACCGTTTCCCCTCTGTTCACTTTTAACGAGACATGATCAAGGATCATCGGTTCTTTCTCCTCATATTTGAACGACACTTCTTCAAATTCAATTGTGCCATTTACCGCTTTGGCTTCAATCGCATTTGGTTTGTCTGTAATATCATACTTTTCATCAATCAGTTCAAATACACGGTCCATAGATGCAAGGGCCTGAGTAAGGGTGGTTGATGAAGTAACAAGACGTCTTAGCGGATTATACAGCTGATCAATATAAGCAATAAATGCTACCATTGTCCCAACTGTCATGTTCCCATGAATAACCTGATAAGCCGCAAATGAAATAACAAGCAGCGGGGCAACATCCGTAATAGTATTCACAACGGCAAACGTCTTCGCATTCCAGCTTGTATGGTCGAGCGCTTTCGTTAAAAAGTTATGGTTTTCTTTATCAAATTCTGCCTGCTCATGATCTTCAATGGCAAAACTGCGGATGACAGGCATCCCCTGTACCCGCTCATGAAGATGTCCCTGAACCTGTGCCAAGGCTTGAGAGCGGACTCTGGTCAAATGTCTCAGCTTCCCGTAAAAGTATTTAACCGAAAAGCCGTAAAGAGGAAACAGAATAATGGAAACAAGCGTAAGCTTGATATCCATAGTAAACATGATAATCACTGCAATCACGATTGTAAAAATATCCAGCCATACGTTCATCAGACCGGTGATGACAAAGTTTTTCGTTTGTTCAACATCGTTAATGATCCTGGAGATAATTTCTCCCGCTCTTGTGTTTGCGTAGTAGCGGAGACTGAGCTTTTGCAGATGGGTAAACAGGCTGTCCCTTATATCATAGAGGATCTTGCTCCCTGTCCATTGTGCAAAATATTGACGGTAATATTCAATTGGCGGTCTGACGATTAGGAAGATGGCAAACATGATTCCCATGATTGTCAGCAGCTTTGCCGTTTTTTCATCTGCTGACATTTTTCCGCCTAATATGTCATCGACTACATACTTAAGCAGCAGCGGTGTTAATAAAGGAATAGAGAATTTGATAATTCCGATAAGGATCGTTCCTGCAATTTGCAATTTATAAGGTTTGACGAATTTCATGTAGCGCTTTACAGAACTCAAGGGCCTTGTCTCCCCCTTTCTTTTTCTATGCTCTTTTCGTAAACATTTTTGTTTTAGTTAAACCGCTCTCTTCAAATGGCTCTGTATCTTCAAATTTAAGGAAAAGAGCACGACTGAGAACTTGACGCGTGAGGAATATCTTTACGCTAAGCAACAAGTAATGCAAACAGCTTTTTCTATTTTGCGCGGAGCAGAACATCTCATACGTCCCGCTGCTTCACCTGAAAAACTAAAAAAAATCCCGGCAAAAAGAATAAGCCTGTTTATCAAACAGGCTTTCAGGTTAAACATCCCCGAATCTGCTATCTATGTGCTGTACTTCAGGAAGTGTGAACTGACAACAAATCATTTTACATGTGTTAAATAACGTTCATACCACTCATCGATAAATTCCGCCGAGAACGGTCCTTTTTGCTGTCTGATCCAGCGCAGCAGTTTTTCAAGGTTGCTCTTCAAAATCAAATCGATGACATCAGGATAATTCATTTTTTTACGGTGATATTCGTATTCATCTTCATCTAAGATGATATAGGTCATATCAGGAAAAATTTTAACATCAAGGTCATAATCTATGTATTTCAGCGCTTCATCGTCCCAAGCGAATGGCGAGCTTATGTTGCAATAATAATATATGCCGTCTTCCCGGATCATCCCTATTACGTTAAACCAGTACTTTGTATGAAAGTAACAAATCGCAGGTTCACGGGTAATCCATGTGCGGCCATCAGATTCTGTCACAACTGTACGGTCATTTCCGCCGATAATACAATGCTGACTAGCCTTTAATACGGTTGTTTCATCCCAAATTCTGTGAATATGCCCATCATGTTTGTAACTATGAATTTGTATGTTATCTCCTTCCTTGGGAAATCCCATTTTACTCCCCTACTTTCCGTATCGCCGCTTTGCTGAAAGGGCAAAGGTCTTCAATTATTTGTTTTTACTATTATACCGTTTGCAGGAAAAAAAAGAAAATAAAAGAGCCGCCCTGAGGTTGGCAGACTCTTAAGAAAACCTATTTATTTATGTATCGGCTCCGCAGCTTGATATGAACGGATAACGTCTTCTGTCTGCTTTTCAAACACCTTCTGAATCATATGCAGCTCATCCTTCATAAAATGAATCTCAGACTCAATCTCCTTGCATTGTATTTCATCAGGAAGATTGTTCAGCTGCTCTTTTAACTCCTGGCATCTCTCAATTTCGGACTGCAGGCTCAGCAGCTTCTCCATCGTCTGGAGCTGATTGCCGACTAATTGATCAAATTCTTTCAATCTAATGACACCTCTCTCTTCCGTCCTGGTGATTTGTACACGTATTATTTCTTCTCTGCTAATGAATTTCCTTTGACTTTATATGTTGAGGAATAAGAGGTTTTGTCGGATGTGTAAATCTGGCCTTACAGCACATTGAAATTCCTGATTTTGGTTTGTATCGATTAAAATGAGGGAAACGTTAAACAGTCTGAATTTTCCCAATAACACTAAGGCGGTGCACGTTCATCTTGAATTCCCTTTTATTTTTAATCATCACTGTCATTTGGATCGCTGAATTCATCCTTTACCGCAACAGGGGATTCACAGAAGAAGAAACAAAAGAGAAGCGCTCTTACTCCTTTATCTTATTTGTTTTCGCTTCAACGATTTTAAGTGCGGTCTTAATGAAAGAATGGGGAATATTTTACTGGGAAAATACCTTTATTCAATTAATTGGACTAATGCTTTATTCGCTTGGGGTTTTATTAAGGTACTGGGGGATTGGCCACCTGCGTCAGCAATTTACACGGCATGTATCCGTTCGCGTCAGCGACGAGCTTGTAAGCTCTGGTCCATACAGGCGGCTTAGACATCCGCTTTATACCGGGCTTTTGCTGATCATTATCGGGATTTGTCTTTCTCTCGGCAATATTGTCCTTGCAATTGTTGGCGGATCTGCCGGAGCATTCAGCTTAATTCAAAGGATCCGAATTGAAGAAAGAATGCTCATTAAAGCATATGGAGAGGAATACCGGAGCTGGGCAAAAAAAAGATATAGGCTCTTTCCCCCTATTTATTAACCATTAACAGGAGGTGCTGGAATGATCAATCAAAAAAAGAAAGCTATCGTAATCGGAGCAGGGCTTGGAGGAATGTCTGCTGCAATTCGACTGTCTGCAGATGGATATGATGTGACTGTACTTGAGAAAAACAGCAATGTTGGAGGAAAACTAAATCGCCGCTCCGGCAAAGGATTCACTTTCGATACAGGCCCTTCTATTTTAACGATGCCCTGGGTGCTCGAGCAGCTTTTCAGAAGTGTAAACAGGCACTTGGAAGACTACATAACAGTTGAACGGGTAGAGCCTCAATGGCGCACGTTTTTTGAAGACGGCACAAAAATTGATGTTTCAAGCGACCTTCCGACAATGATAGCAGAAATGGCAAAGGTATCTAAGGAGCCACATGGCAACCTGAGCGGCCTTCTTTCCTACAGTGAAAAAATGTATGATCTTTGTTTGAAAAGTTTTTATAAATTCAGCCTTGAAGATTTAAAGGATTTAAAGAAACACCACACTCTGAAGGATTTAATGGCAATGGATCCCCTCAGCACCGTTGCAGACGGAACTGAAAAGCACCTGGACAGCAAGTATCTGCAGCAGCTGTTCAATTTCTTCGTGATGTATGTCGGATCTAATCCTTATTCCGCACCGGCCATCCTTAATCAGCTGATTTATGTGCAGCTCGGTCTTGGCATTCACTATGTAAAAGGCGGCATGTACGGAATTGCTGAAGGGATGCTGAAGGTAATGGATGAGCTTAGAATTGAAGTCAAAACCAATACCCCTGTAGCTTGCCTGGAGCTGGATGGAAAAACAGTTAAAGGCGTCATGACGGAGAATGGGGATGTTTATCATGCAGATGTTGTTATTTCCAACTTAGAGGCAATCCCCGCATACCGCCATCTTGCTCCTTCAACAGGAGAAGTTAAAAAAGAAATTAAAAAATTGGGCAAAACCTTTTTTCCAAGTGTTTCCGGCTTAGTGCTGCTGCTTGGGACAGACCGCAAATTTGATGATTTGAAGCATCATAATTTCTTTTTCTCTGAGGATCCGGAAAAAGAATTTCAGCAAATATTCGATCAGGGGGTGCCGGCTGATGACCCGACGATTTATATCGGTATTTCTTCAAGATCTGACGCAAGCCAGGCTCCGGAAGGAAAAGACAACCTGTTCGTCCTTACCCACGTCCCTCCTTTAAAGGAAGGAGCTAAAACAAGCTTTGATTGGGAAGAGTACCGGGAACTCGTCTTAAACAAACTTGAACGCATGGGCATGAAAGACCTGCGAAAATCAATTGAATTTGAATACCGCTTCACTCCAGAGGACCTTGAGGAGCTATATGGACCAAATGGCGGTTCAATCTACGGGGTCGCTTCTGATAAAAAGAAAAACAGCGGATTTAAAATTCCTGCAAAGAGCGATATTTATGAAGGATTGTATTTTGTTGGAGGATCGACTCACCCAGGGGGCGGAGTTCCAATGGTTACATTGTCAGGCCAGCTTACAGCTGATCTGATCAAGAAGAATGAGCTTGCTACTGTGAAATAGGAGATTTTGTGCACTGGATGCCGTGTTGCCTTTAGGGGTGATGCGGTGTTTTTTTGTGGGTTTAAATGTTTTCGGATTTGCTCGGTTGCTTAAATCACGATTAGATCACTTTAGCCTGACTCGCTCTTTTGGGAAGTGCTCCAAACTCCAGATTAGAACACTTTAGCCTGATCCGCCCATTCGTGAAGTGTTCCAAACTCATGATTAGAACACATAAGTCTGATCTGATCATTCGTGAAGTGTTCCATACTCACGATTAGATCACTTTAGTCTGATCCGCTCATTCGTGAAGTGCTCCATACTCACGATTAGATCACTTTAGCCTGTCACGCTCTTTCGTGAAGTGTTCCATACTCTCGATTAGATCACTTTAGACTGACTCGCTCTTTCGTAAAGTGTTCCATACTCACGATTAGTACACTTAAGTCTGATCCGCTCATTCGTGAAGTGTTCCATACTCACGATTAGTACACTTTAGCCTGTCATGCTCTTTCGTAAAGTGTTCCAAACTCACGATTAGATCACTTTAGTCTGACTCGCTCTTTCGTGAAGTGTTCCAAACTCACGATTAGATCACTTTAGCCTGACTCGCTCTTTCGTAAAGTGCTCCAAACTCACGATTAGTACACTTTAGCCTGACTCGCTCTTTCGTGAAGTGTTCCAAACTCACGATTAGATCACTTTAGACTGACTCGCTCTTTTGGGAAGTGCTCCAAACTCACGATTAGATCACTTTAGACTGACTCGCTCTTTCGAGAAGTGTTCCAAACTCACGATTAGAACACTTCATCCCCTCTTCCCCTTCTGGAAAGTGCTCTTAAACACATTAGAACACTGTACCACCTGCGCTTTTACCACATATAAAAAAAGACACCTCTCCACACAAGGGAGAAGTGTCTCTTTTCGTTTTTTAAACGGTTTGATTATGAGTTTTGGTTCTTTTTAGCTTCAGCTTGCTGGTTGTATTTCTTTACGTGTTGAGCATCAGTTTCGCTAGCGAACTCAGCTCCGAATTGTTGTTGACCTTGCGCAGCTTGAGCGTTTTGTTGTTTCACGTGTTGTACGCTAGTGCCAGATTGAGTTTTGTTTGGTTGTTGTTGATTGTTTGCCATGTTTATCACCTCCACGAAATTTATCATGTCCCGGAGGTGAAATTAATATCCAAAGGTTTTTAAAATTTTTTTGATTTTGTTCAACCCTATGACAGACCGCTGATTTTACATCAGAAGTGAACGTCCGCCATCGACGATGATGGTCTGTCCTCTAATCATGGATGCCTGGTCTGAAACGAGAAATTCAACTGCATCAACCATATCTTCCATATCCACCATGCGCCCTGCAGGTGTCATTCTTTTCGCATCCGCAAGCAGTTCTTCCCGGTTTGGAAAATGCTTCAGTGCTTCTGTATCAACAGCTCCTCCTGAAACAGCATTGACAACAATGTTTTTGGATGCAAGCTCGACTGCCAAGTAACGTGTCAAAGATTCAAGTGCAGCCTTCGATACTCCAACTGTTGTGTAATTTTCAAGAACGCGGATTGAACCTAATGAGCTGATGCTGACAATCGTTCCGCCGCCATTTTTCTCCATTCTCTTCGCAGCTTCCTGAGCGCAGAATAAAAGGGCCTTGCTGTTGATATCCATTGTCCAGTCCCAGTGGCTTTCTTCAAGTTCCATTAGTGGTCTTAATACCCCTGATGCAGCATTGTTTACAAATATATCTAAACGGCCGAAGGTTTCATCTATCTCGGCAAACATGTCTTTTATCTTTTCAGGTTTTCCTACGTTTGCTTTTACTACAAGGGCCTTTACGCCAAGCGCTTCAATTTCTTCCGCTGTTTGAAGTGCCGCACCTTTGCTTCTGGCATAATTGATGACGATATTGTACCCCTGTTTAGCAAGACGGAGAGCGATTGCTTTCCCTATTCCCCGGCTGCTTCCTGTAATTAGAGCTGTTTTGTTCTGGTTCATTTTTACATCTCCTTATTGGCTGTTAATCGTATAGTTGCCTTTATTGTATCAAACAATAGGACAAGCGAGTAGTAGAGGAGGATTGCTTATGTATGTAGGCCGTGATATGACTGAATTATCCATGATGTCCATCCACGAGTGGAAGGATAGTGAATTAGCTTACTTCCATCATGGACTTCAGCAAATGATGCCATACTTAAACGCCGAAGGACAAACAATACACCGAGAGATCATTCAGGAAATTGAAGAACGCGGCGGTTTAAATCGCAATGAAGCTGATTACACACATGGGACTAAAATAAGCTATGATTAATAAGAAAAGCGGAATCGCCCGTTTAGCTCCGACAGACAGACAAGGATCCGGCTGAAAAGGCGCTTTTTGCCTTTACAGACGGAGCCGTTCTGGCCGAGGAGTTGGGCGATGGAGCTAGACACCAAGAAAAGCGGAGCCGACTGTTCAGACCCGACAGACAGATAAGAAATCACCCGAAAAGTCCGGTTTTGACTTTTTGGGGGATTTTGTTCTGGCCGAGGGGCTAGGAGGCGGAGCTAGACAGCGCAAAATTTCATCTCTTCTCATCTCTAAAAATCGGCCGGAATCAGGCCGGTTTTGTGTATTTTAGGCTTCTTTGAAAGTTTCGGGCTCATTTTTCTGAGATTGCTTCCTTTCTCACTATGAGCTGTTTCTACTGTTCATTCGTTTGCAGCGACATCTGATAAATCTTCTGATGTGAAACAGGAAATGCGTATCTCTGCATTTCAGTTTCTGTCACTTTTACAAGATGTTTATAGCTGCTGCCGGGCTTTAGCTGACCAGCGTAGACGGAAATGTTCCAGACTAAATGTGAAAAGACATGCTGAATGGTGCCTGTCAGCGGCTCTAGCTCAACTTCTGTCTCATATTCTTCACGAAGAAAAGAAACAAGCTGCTCTTTTTGTGAGACGATGTCTATGTTTGTTTCACAGTTTGGGAATTCCCATAAATTAGCTAGCAGACCAGATGAATTGCGCTTATGAATGTAGTAATGGCCTTCTTCATCTTTCAGGACTGCAGCTGCCATAGTAATTTGCTTAGGCTTTTTCTTTTTGCTTTTGACAGGGAGCTCCCTTTGCACTCCTTCATGGAACGCGTGGCAATGCTCTCTCACAGGACACATCAGACAGGACGGGGATGCAGGTGTGCAGATGATTGCTCCAAGCTCCATTAATGCCTGATTAAATTCTGATGGCTGTTCCTTTGAAATAACCTCATATAGAATGTTTTCAAAAATTTTGCGTGTTTTCGGCTTTGCGATATCCTCCCATATAGATAGAATGCGTGACATGACTCTCATCACGTTTCCATCCACCGCAGGCTCCGGCACGTTATAGGCAATGCTCAAAATGGCTCCTTTTGTATAAGGACCCACCCCTTTTAGTTTACTGATCTCCTCTGGTGTATCAGGAACGATTCCGCCGTAGCTGCTCACAACCTCTTTTACAGCCGAATGCAGGTTGCGGACTCTCGAATAATAGCCAAGCCCCTCCCACGCTTTCAGAACATCTTCTTCGTCGGCCTCAGCCAAGGCTTCAAGCGTCGGGAATTTCTCTGTGAAGGCAAGAAAATACGGAATGACTGTATCTACTCTTGTCTGTTGAAGCATAATTTCAGAAACCCATATTTTATAAGGATCCTGATTAAGTCTCCAGGGCAGGTCTCTTTTCTCAAGCAAATACCAGGAGATTAAATCTTTTCTAAAATCTTCTATATTCAATGAATGTAGATTTTTATCAATTGAGTCGAGCATATTTAAATATCCTCCGCATGTTATTTTTATAGGAAATTTGGGAAAATAAATGGTAGGCTTTCCTTTGAGTTTTAACAAGTATAAAAATTTTACGCTTTCTTAGTACAACTAAAAAATCATACAGCATTCGCCGCAAATAAAAAAGGGCAGGCATGCCTTCTCACAAAAACCATAAAAATCAGTAATGTATCCCATAAAATAAAGGGATGGGAAAACCTTATTTCATCATATGATTGTGACAGGAGGTTTTAATGAGTGGATACAGGCACACATGTTGTGATGGGGATTGCTCTCGGCGGGCTTGCAACACTTGATCCGGCAGTGGGCGCAGATCCTGTGACTGCACAGGCCGTTATGATCGGAGCCATCGCAGGGTCTCAGGCGCCAGATCTTGATACCATATTAAAGTTCAGAAACAACGCTAAATATATTCGCAATCACCGGGGCATCACTCACTCGATACCCGCTGTAATTCTTTGGTCCGTGCTGATTACTGCATTATTGTACTGGATCTTTCCGGGAGCTGATTTGCTGCATTTAGCTATATGGACCTCAGTCGCTGTCGTTCTTCATGTGTTTGTTGATATTTTCAATGCATACGGAACCCAGGCACTGCGTCCATTTTCACAAAAGTGGATCGCCCTTGGCATGATCAATACCTTTGATCCCTTTTTGTTCTTTATTTATACAGCAGGCATTGTCGTATGGATATTTGGAGCACCGGCCGGCTACACATTTTTAACAGTATTTATTGTTGCGTTCGGGTATTACATTCTTCGCTTTATCATGAAAAGAAGGATTGTCCATAAGATCCATAAAAAATATGGCGATGTTGAAAAAATCATTATTTCTCCGACGATGAGATTCAGAAGATGGCGCATCGCGATTATTTCAAAAAACCATTATTATGTTGGACGATCACATAATGATGAATTGACAATCCTTGATGAATATGACCGTGTTCCCGTGCCTCAAACGGACATCATTCAGGCTGCGGAACAGGATGAAAACATCTCCGCATTTCTGTCTTTTTCACCCGTTTACAGGTGGGAGGTTGACGAATATACAGACCATTACGAGGTGAAATTCATTGACTTGCGCTACCGGAGCAAAGGCCATTATCCCTTTGTTGCCATCGTTCAGCTCGATCAGGATTTAAACATCGTAAGCTCGTATACAGGCTGGATATTCAGTGAGGAAAAGCTCAGAAAGAAATTGGATTTATTGCCTGATTGAACTACCCTCCACTTACTCGCTAACGCTCCTTGAAGTGGTGGATTCCTAAGTACAGAATGAAGTTCACGATAAAAAACTTGGCTACATTGCAGCCAAGTTTTTTAATGCAGCAAATGATCTTCATCATTCAGCAAATGCTTATATTTAGGATTTGTTGCTAAAAACTCATGCAAATGCTCACCGTAGTTGGTGATCCACTGCGTCACAATTTTCTCTGTGACATTTTTGCCGCGGTATTTTTCGCCGGCCTTGGCGTAGGTTGCTTCAAAATCCTCCCAAAGAAGTTCGATCCAGGTCCGGGCTTTTTCATAGCTTAGGGACGGATTTTTTTCCATCAGCAATTTGGTTAAACGTTCATAATAAGTTTCCATTTTTCATCACCTCGAGGCATTGATTCACTGCTTATAGTTTTAGCTTCAGCATCACATACTATAAATACGCTTCAGTAATTGAAGCTATTTTAAACCCATTGGAGGTCATACGCATGCGGAATAAAGCAAAAGACTTTCCGATTCAATCCAGCAACAAGTTCGAGGGTGAACCTAGAGCAAAAGACGATTTCGCCTCAAAACGGGCAAATGGGACAATCAACACGAACCCGCAGGAAAGAATGAGAGCTTCAGGCGAACGCAATGATATTGGTTCTTGATTTTGCACAAATTTTGCGGAGGTGCTTATAGTGGGTTCAAACCATAAAAAGTTCTACAACAACAGAAGTGCAAATCCGTTTCAGCAGCCTTGGGCCAATCCTAAGCATGCACATGCTCAGGTTAATGGACAGACACAGCAAACCCAAGACTTGATTATATTAGAAGCTCAAACAAGAAAAAGATCTTAGCTTTTCAAGGTATAACGAATCATACTGAATGATCCAGGTTCAGTGTGGTTCGTTTTCATTCTTTTTTTGTCCGAGCATTGAAATAGGAAGACCTTCTTCTTCATCTGGAGTTTGCAGACGATATCCCCAGGCAAATACTCCATTCATGTAGGAGATTTTAAAAAATGTTCCTGGCGCCCCTTCTATTTCATAGATCTCTCCCGGCAAAAAGCTGTCCGGATTCAGCAAATAGGCTTGTGCCATTGTAATTTTACGGTCTAATACAGCGAATTCATTTATCATTCCTAACTGTTCCGCTTTACGGGCTTTCTCGCGCAGCAGGGCAATTTCGGTTTTTAATTCATATTCAGACAGGGTGCTGTAGCGTTTTGTCTGCAAAATGATCATCCTTTCGCATTTCAGTCAATTAAGTATAGAATATTAGTATGATTCAGAAGGAGTGAGCCAATGTCAGCTATCGTTGTTACAGGAGCCGGTTCAGGGCTGGGGCGAGCACTCGCTCTTCAGTACAGCAAAGATTTTAATGAAATTATTTTAATCGGGAGAAATCATGAACGGCTTCAGCAAACAAAAGACATCCTGCAGCAAACGCGGGAGCTTGAAGTGTCTACATATACCGTGAATGTCCAAAATCAAAATGAAGTTGAATCATTATGCACATCATTGTTCACAAAGCATGATACAGCTGCCCTTATCAATAATGCTGGTGTAGGCCACTTTGGCCCTGTCACTTCATTATCAGGTGATGAGATCAGTGAAATGCTCGACACAAATGTAAAAGGCACCATTTTTTTATCTCAGGCTTTTATTAAAGAGTTTCAGAAAAAAGGGAAAGGCAAAATCTTAAACATCATCTCAACCGCCGGACTGCGCGGCAAGGTGAACGAAAGTGTGTATGTCGCATCTAAATTCGCCGTCAGGGGTTTTACAGATAGTCTTGTAAAAGAGCTGGACGGAACTGGCATTACCATTGCCGGAGCTTACATGGGCGGCATGGATACACCTTTTTGGGACAACAATGATCACATTAAAGATAAATCCCGTCTGAAATCTCCGGAAGATATCGCAGAAAAAATTTATCGCCTTGATGACGGCAGAGCAGAAATCATTGTAGAGTAGGATATCAATCCTGCTCTTCTTCGTTTAAATAGCGATCGATGATTTCAATCGAGAAACCCTTTCTGTATAAAGCCTGCTTCATTTTCATTTTATATTGCGCCTGAGCTCCTTTGGCATACTTCCTTTTCAGTTTTTCTGCCTGAATCACAAGAGAATTCCACTCTTCATCATCATTATTTTCATACATTAACTCTTCTTTTACAATAGAGATAACATCATAACTGAAGCCTTTTCTCATCAGGGTCTGTTCCACTTTTTGCTTAATCTGCACTGTGGAGATCTTCGTTTCTTTCCGGACCACTTTTTCAGCATGAACCATCGCTTGTTCCACTTGATCTTCTTTTGAATACTGCTGAAGGGCTTTTTCAGCCGTGTCCTTGCTGATGCCTTTTAATGAAAGTTCCTGCTTCATCACTCCAGGTCCCTTTCCGCCGGTTTTCCAGTGCGTGCGGATATAAGCGTCTGCAAACTCTTCATCGTTTACATATTTATAGTGGCGAAGCTGGTGCATCACTTCAGAGACAACAGCTTCCGGGTACTCTTTTTTCAGCAGCATGTCCGCTACTTCTTTTTCTGAACGCATTCTGAACCCTAAATATTCGATTGCTTTATTAAAAGCTTTTTTTACCGAATCCCCATATTGAATTTCAAGGATTTCCATCTCATCCAGTTCAAGGCCCTTTTTAAGGCCGAATTTCAAGAGAACATTTTGATCGACGCTGAATGCGAATTTCTCGCCGCTTCCGTCATTTAAAAATACATTAAAACGCTCTTCACTGCTTTTTTGAGCGGTTATTTTCGATATAGTTGGCATATTTACACCTCATCCTCATCTTATCATAATTCGCCTTCAGAACATTTAAAAAAGGATTATCAGGGTTTGATTGTTAAATTATAAGGATAGAGAATAACAAGGAGTGATACGATGAAAATTGCGATTGCTGGAGGAACCGGTTTTGTAGGAAAAAAGCTCACGGCCTACCTTTTAGAAAACAGTAACGAAGTGCTGATTTTAAGCAGAACGAAAAAAGAAAGCACGAAACCTGGGCTTAAGTACGTTGAATGGATGACTGAAGGCGCAGCTCCCGAACGGGAATTGGAAGGAATAAATGCTTTCATTAACCTTGCAGGAAAATCAATCAATGACCGCTGGACTGAAGAATCAAAAAAACAGATTGTGGAAAGCCGCGTCAAAACAACTCGTGAAGTCTACAGAATCATTGACACTCTGAAAAAAAAGCCTGAGGTGCTGATAAACGCCAGCGCGGTCGGAATTTACGGAACTTCTGAAGAAGAAACATTTACAGAGGATTCCCGTCCAAATGCATCAGACTTCCTTTCTGAAACCGTCATCAAATGGGAGAAGGAAGCAGCAAAAATTTCCAAGCTTGGGGTGCGGACGGTATTTACCCGCTTTGGCATTATTTTAGGAGAAAAAGGCGCACTTCCTTCTATTGTACTGCCTTATAAATTATTTGCAGGAGGAACGGTTGGCTCCGGCACACAATGGCTGTCATGGATTCATATAAATGATGTAGTGAAACTTATTCACTTTTTGCTTCATAAAAAAACGATTGAAGGTCCTGTGAATGCAGCATCTCCAAACCCTGTTCAAATGAAGGATTTCGGAAAAACGGTTGCCAAAGTGCTGCACCGCCCTCATTGGGTTCCTGCTCCAAGCTTCGCTTTAAAACTGGCACTCGGGGAAAAAAGCATTCTAGTTCTTGAAGGACAGCGCGTGATCCCAAAAGTCGCACTTGAAAATCATTTTCAATTTTCACATCCAGTGCTTGAAGAAGCTCTATCTGACATATTAAAATCCACATAAGGACACTCAGAATAGGAGTTTATCATGGACAGCTTTTTATTTAAGAATGCAACCATATATCCCATTACATCAAAAACACTTTATCAATCCGACCTCCTAGTTTCAGGAGGCAAAATAAAGGCAATCGGCAAACATCTGCCTTGCCCTGAAGGAACGCAAGTCATTGACTGCAAAGAGCAATTTTTGTTCCCCGGATTTATTGATGTTCATACACATCTCGGTCTTTACGATGAAGGAACAGGCTGGGCAGGGAATGATGCCAATGAAACCATAGAAGTGCTCTCTCCTCATATTCGTGCTCTTGACGGAGTTCATCCACTTGATCAGGGCTTTAAGGATGCCGTTCAATACGGGATAACTACCGTTCATATCATGCCCGGAAGTGCAAATGTGATTGGAGGCACAACATCTGTCATTAAAACTCATGGCGTGAATATTAAGGACATGATCGTTGTTGAAACGGCAGCTTTAAAAATCGCACTTGGCGAAAATCCAAAACGCATTCACAGTCACGGCAATAAAGACTCCATTACGAGAATGGGCATCATGGGGATGCTCAGAGAAGCTTTTTATAACGCAAAGTTCGGCAAAGATGCGGATGATTTCAGATCGATTCCCATCCGCAAAGTGCTGAATCGGGAAATACCTGTCCGCATTCATGCTCACCGGGCAGATGATATCCTCTCAGCAATACGGTTCGCCGAAGAATTTAATCTTGATTTCAGAATTGAACATTGTACAGAAGGACATCTGATTGCCGATGAATTCATCGGAAAAAATATTAAGGTGAGCGTAGGTCCAACGCTTACAAGAAGATCCAAAATTGAGCTTAAAAATAAAAGCTGGCTTACGTATCAGGCATTGGCAGACCGCGGCGTTGAAGTTTCCATTACAACAGACCATCCATACACGCCAATTCAGTATTTAAATGTTGTGGCATCCATCGCCGTAAGAGAAGGTTTTGATGAAAAATTGGCCATGGAAGCTATAACGATTACCGCTGCAAAAAACTTATTAATTGACGACCGGGCCGGGAGTCTTGAAATAGGAAAAGATGCTGACATAGTCCTATGGAATCATCACCCATTTCACTACCTCGCAAAGCCCGGCCTGACAATGATTGACGGGAAAATCGTCTTTCAAAAAACCTGAATTTTCCTGCCTGAAACAGGTGCAAATTATGGCATAAAAAAATGTGCTCAAATTCATAAAAAATTAACAAAAAAAATTGTTTCATTTTGAAAAAAAATCGAGTATGATACGAGAGGAAAGAGTAATAAGCTAGAAAAGCGGAAGCGCCCGTTCAGCTCCGGCAGTCAAATAAGAAATCACCCGAAAAGTCCAGGTTTGACTTTTTGGGGGATTTTGTTCTGGCCGAGGAGTTGGGCGCTGCGAGCTGGACATCGAAAAACGAGTCTAAATATTCCTGAAGTTATTACTAAAAACCGAATGATGCAAATGCGTGGGAAGGCAAATGGTGCGCCACCAGTAAACTGGTCCTAGTGGGTTCGATTCCCACCCCGAAATTTTTTTATCTAATTTAAAAAATTTCGAGGGTGGGACTTTAACACGACAAGTCTGTAAGTCTGCCCTCTGGTTGGAGGGATAGCAGATGCTAAAAAAACGTGATATTCAAGACAGTCAGCCGCTATATGATCAAATGGTTCACCCTGATGTCTTCCCTTTTGTGCGCCACAAAGCAGCATCAATTGATGAATATCTATTTTTAACAAAACAAACGATTGAAGCAGAAGAGCGCGGGGAATTGATTTCACGTACCATTCTCGATGAATGGGGCTCTCCAATCGGAACCATCAGTTTATTTGATATTCAGGACAATGCCGGGTTTCTTGGAACATGGCTTGGGAAGCCATTCCACGGAAAAGGCTATAACCAGGCTGCAAAAGATGCTTTTTTCAACGAGCTCTTTTTTGAGCTTGACATTGAACGTATTTTTCTCCGGATCCGAAAGAAAAACGTACGCTCAACAAAAGCCGCTGAAAAGCTGCCTTACGTTGTAAATGCAAACGAAACAAGAAAGCCTCTTCTTGACGAAATCAATCAGGGCGAGGATATTTACAACTTATACGAAATTTCAAAAGACCTATATACTTTTTATACGATGCGCACCGCCTCAGAAATGGAAGAACAGCATCTTAAAGAAGCCTAATGAAACTAAACCTGCTCAGGAGAAAATCGAGCAGGTTTTTTTGTATGAGATTCCTTAAAGATGACAAAAATAGTGCTGACACCAAGAAAAGCGCAAGTGCCCGTTTAGCTCCGACAGACAGATAAGAAATCACCCGAAAAGTCCGGTTTTGACTTTTTGGGGGATTTTGTTCTGGCCGAGGAGTTGGGCGGTGGAGCTAGACAGCGAAGCGCAAAATTTTATACTTTCTTTTCTACTAAGAAAAGTGTAAGCGCTCGTTTATCGCAGAAGCTTGCCATCAAAGTGCAGAACAGTGTAGTTTCTCATGACATAAAGAAAGGGTGAACGAAATGGCAGATAAAAGAAAACGCGAAAAAACCCGCAATTCTTTAAGCGGTGCACAGGAAGTTACCTATTCAAGAGCATTTAAAATGGCTGACCGTGCTGGCGGATACATAAACAGCAAATCAAGTCATTAACTGCCAGCATACCTTCCCCCGGTTCAGATAAAACTAATAATGAACACATGATGTTCAAGCTAACTTCAGGGGGCCAAAAAATGGGCAGAGCAAATAGCCAGCATTCTAGAAGCAAAAGCAAAAATAATTTAGCACAGGTTCCAAAAAACCTTAAAAAAGAATCTGACGGAGTTTATGAAGAATATTCGGCTGAACTCGCAGATCAAGCAGATAAAACGGCTCAGGCAAGAGCAAAAGCTGCTGATGAGCGTCAAGGGAAATAAGCGATTTAGATATGATTCAGAAAAGGGAGTGCATAAATGCACTCTCTTAATATTTTTCTATTAATGACCTGTGGATATAATTATCCACAGGAATGTGCATTTTGTGGATAAGCTAAATCAGACACTTATTAATACAGTTAGATAAAAATTGTCAGATTTTTTAATAATGTTGTGGACAACCTTCCTTTAAACTGTGGATACTGTGTATAAACCTGTGGAGCCTTTATGTTTTTTGGATTTTTATTGTGGATAAATATTTAATGATTGCTGCGCATATTTTCTTTGCTTTTTACAAATTTTAAATATACACCAATGATTGACATCACGATATTAATCAAAGAGCTGCCCGAAGGCAGCTCTTTTTTTATTTATCACCTCTCCGCCTAAAACCATGTCATGTTTCCTCACATAAATAAAGAAATTTCAATTAATTAATAGTAGACTAAGTGAATATTTTAAAAATTTAAAACGGGAGAGATGATAATGAAATTACATAACTTGAGAAAAAGCGGTCATGCCCCTTCCTTGTTTGCATCCTTTCTTTATTTTGATGTCAGTTTTATGATTTGGGTTTTATTAGGCGCATTAGGCGTATATATTACAAAGGATTTCGGGCTGTCACCAGCTGAAAAAGGATTAATTGTTGCCATTCCTATTTTAGGAGGATCATTTTTCCGGCTCATTTTAGGCATTCTGACAGATCGGATTGGCCCTCGGAAAACAGCAATTGGGGGCATGCTCGTTACAATGATTCCCCTTTTATGGGGATGGTTATCAGGAGAAAATTTAGCAGAACTTTATATGATTGGTATCTTGCTTGGAGTTGCAGGTGCAAGCTTTGCTGCTGCTCTTCCTATGGCCAGCCGCTGGTACCCGCCGCACTTGCAGGGCCTTGCCATGGGGATAGCAGGAGCGGGCAATAGCGGTACACTTTTCGCAACATTATTTGGACCGCGTCTTGCAGAATCAATTGGCTGGCATAATGTAATGGGATTAGCCTTAATCCCTTTATCGATTGTCTTCGTCATTTATCTGTCCATTGCAAAGGACGCTCCATCACAGCCGGCCCCTAAACCTGTCAAAGAATATTTTAATGTATTTAAAATGAAGGATACTTGGTATTTCTGCCTGCTTTATAGTGTGACCTTCGGAGGTTTTATAGGTTTTACCAGCTTTTTAAGCATCTATTTTGTGGATGAGTTCGGATTAACCAGGGTTAGAGCAGGTGATTTTGTTACATTATGTGTGATCGCAGGCAGCTTCTTTCGTCCCGTAGGAGGATTTATTGCAGATAAAATTGGCGGGGTTAAACTTCTATTGTTCCTATTTGTGGGAGTAGCAATCAGCATGTTTGGAGTCAGCGTTTTATCATCTTTTACTGCCGTCACGATTCTGCTGTTTCTCGGCATGCTGTTCCTTGGTATGGGGAACGGAGCCGTCTTTCAGTTAGTTCCACAGCGATTTCCCGAGGAAATTGGTTTTATTACCGGAATTGTAGGGGCAGCTGGCGGTGTAGGAGGATTTTTCGTACCTAACATCCTTGGTACCTTAAAACAAATTACCGGAACATATGATGCTGGATTTGCAGTCTTTTCTGTTGTTGGAATTGCTGCACTGACGATCTTACTATCAGCACAGTTTTCGTGGAGAAAGACTTGGGTTATCGGTAAGAAGTCGGTTAAAATTTAGGATCAATCAAGGAATGGGAACTAATCTTCCCCCTTAAGTTTTCACCCTTGGATTTTCGCTGCAGGCACTTGCATTCCGCGGTTCGTCTGGGGGCCTCTATTTCCCGCAGTAATCAAGTGCCTTCCGCTGCAATCCACTCAAGGTTTAAACGTTTTTCCTAAAAACAACAAACTGAGAGACTATTTAAAAGATGTTCTTAATGGTTGATACACGGTAGCAAAAAATCAATTCAAAAACGCTTAGGAAAATACCTAAGCGTTTTTTGATCTTCACCAAAAGTGTTTGCTTTTACTTTTACTTTTCTTATCTGATAATCGGATTTAAACCAATAACAACTATTCATACAAAAAGAGCTTTTAAATAAATACCTTCTCTCTTTTTCTTTGTGAAAACCAAGCTAAACGCTCCGACAATTTAACAACTTCTCCTATTACAATCATGGCCGGGTTTGTGATTTCTTCACTTCTAACAGATTCCACTATTGTTACGAGAGTACCTGTTACAATCCGCTGATTCATTGTCGTTCCTTGTTCAATGACAGCGATTGGCGTTTGAGGATTTTTACCGCAGGATTGAAGCTTTCTGCATATATAAGGAAGATTTTTTATTCCCATGTAAATGGATATAGTATCAACACCTTTCGCTAAATAATCCCATCGGATGTTATCCGGTTTACCTGTTTTACAGTGACCTGTGACAAATGCTATGGAACCCCCAAACTCCCTGTGGGTAACAGGAATGCCAGCATACGCAGGAGCCGCTATTCCCGCTGTTATTCCAGGAACAATTTCAAATATAATGCCGTGTCGGGCAAGAACTTCTGCCTCTTCTCCGCCCCGCCCAAAGATGAATGGGTCCCCGCCTTTTAATCGCACAACAGTTTTACCTTGAAGAGATTTTTCAATGAGTAATTCCTGAATAACCTCCTGTGAGACACAGTGGTTCCCGGGGATTTTACCGCAGTATATGAACTCGGCTTCTTCCTTTCCATGTTTCAGCAAGATTGGATTGACTAAACGATCGTATAGAATGACATCCGCTGCTGCAAGACATTTCACAGCTTTGAGAGTAATTAATTCCGGGTCACCTGGTCCAGCTCCAACGATATAGACTTTTCCCTTTTTCATCCTTTTCCTCCCAATCTGCTCATTCCCTAACTGATTCAGGACTGCAATAACCGGATCCCATTCTATAAAAGAAGGTAAATATCATTGTCATCTATTATCGTTTGATACGTTTTAACACAGCCTGCATCTGGCTCCTGGACGTTGCCATCATCTAAACAGATCTTCCAGTCATGCATTGGACAATAAACATATTCGCCGCTGACAATTCCTTCTGTCAGCACTCCTCCTTTATGAGGACATCGGTTTTCGACTGCGCGGACTCTTCCGTCTGATAATCTGAATACCGCAACCTCATTGCCCTCAACACGAACCGTTTTTCCTAAACGTTCTGGAAGTTCATCAGCAGCACAAACGAGCACTTTTGTTAAACTATTGTTTACCATGAATGATTTCCCCCTAATCTTTTCAGACCGCTGTTTTAAGACATGACGACATTCTCAAACAATTCTTTCTTTGTTTTATTATTATTTACAATTTCTTTCCAAGGGTCTTTATAAACAGATAGAGCTTCATTCATTCGGTCATTAAGCTGTTTGCATTTTTCTTTATCTTCCAATACAGATTGAACATGAGTCAATCCAACGCGCTCTATCCATGCAGAAGTACGCTCTAAATAATTTGCCGTTTCGCGGTAATATTGCAAGTAAGCCCCTGTGATTTCCATCACTTCTTCATCCGATTTCACTTTGATCAATAAGTCTCCTCCGCGTACATGGGTACCGCCATTTCCGCCGACATAAAGTTCCCATCCGCCTTCAATGCCAATAAACCCAATATCTTTGAATCCCGATTCTGCACAGCTTCTTGGGCAGGCAGAAACGGCCATTTTTACTTTATGGGGAGTTTGCAGTCCTTCGAATTTTTTTTCAAGGGCAATTCCAAGTGACATGGAATCCTGTGTGCCGAACCGGCAGAACTGCTCCCCAACACACGTTTTCACTGTCCGAAGAGATTTGCCGTAAGCATAACCAGAAGGCATATCAAGCTCTTTCCACACATCGGGCAAATCTTCTTTTTTCACTCCAAACAAATCCAGGCGCTGTCCTCCAGTTACCTTCACCAGCGGAATTTCATACTTATCCACTACATCAGCAATTCGCCTCAAATCTTTGGCATTTGTTACACCGCCGTACATACGGGGTACAACCGAGTATGTTCCGTCCCTTTGAATGTTCGCATGCATGCGCTCATTTACAAAACGTGATTCTCTCTCATCTTCATATTCTGTCGGCTTTACCATTCCTAAATAATAATTAAGAGCCGGACGGCATTTTGAACAGCCTTCCTCAGAACTCCAGCCAAGAACGTTCATGACTTCTTTTGTATGAGACAATCCTTTGGCTCTAATTTCATCGACGATTTCATCTCTTGACAGTTCGGTACAGCCGCAGATCGCTTCTTTTTGAGAGCCTGCATCAAAATCTTCTCCAAGCGTGTATTGCAATAGCTCTGCAACAAGCGGCTTGCAGCCTCCGCAAGAACGGGAAGCGCTGGTACAAGCTTTTATTTCATCAACTGATGAGCATCCTTGCTTTTGAATAGCCTGAACAATGGCTCCTTTTGATACACCATTACATCCGCAGATCATCTCTTCAGCACTCATGTTTTCTACAAGGCTTGATCCAGCCATTTCCCCTGCAGGCTGTAGAATGGATACTTTGGATATCTCTGAAACATCTGCTTGCTTTTGGATCATTGAGAGCAGGCGGCTGCCATCACTTGTGTCTCCAAATAAAACGGCGCCGACAATTTGATTTCCCCGCAATACGATTTTTTTATAAATTCCATCCTGATCATCAAAAACCTTGATTGCTTTTTTGTCTTCTCCTTCTGTAAAATCGCCTGCAGAAAATACGTTTACACCTGAAACTTTTAATTGAGTGGATACAATAGATCCTTTATAAGGATTTGTTTTATTCCCGCAAATTTGTTTAGCCAGTACTTTTGCTTGCTCATAAAGAGGTGCAACTAACCCGTATGCAATACCATCATGTTCTGCGCATTCTCCAACAGCATAGATGTGAGGAAGATTGGTCTGCAGATAATCATCGACAAGAATTCCGCGATTTACTGAAAGTCCGCTTTCCTTTGCAAGCTCTGTATTCGGCCTGATCCCCACTGCCATAACGACTAAGTCAGCTTCAATTTCCGTACCGTCTTTAAACTTCAATCCTTCCGCCCGATCATCCCCCATTATCGCTTCAGTTTGCTTTTCTAAAAGAAAGTTCATTCCCTGATTTTCCAGTTCCTTTTGCAAGAGATTTCCAGCTATTGGATCCAATTGACGCTCCATCAAATTTGGCGAGAGATGAATCACAGAGACATCCATACCTAAGTTTAAAAGCCCCCTTGCCGCCTCAAGCCCCAGCAATCCCCCTCCGATTACAGCAGCTTTTTTGTATTTCTTTGAGGCTTCAAGCATTTCATCTGTATCCCTAATATCCCGAAAAGCCGTAACACCCTTTTTATCTGCACCGGGAATTGGAAGAATAAAAGGAAGGGATCCAGTAGCTAAAATCAATTCATCATAAAACTCTACTCTTCCTGAATCAGAAAAAACAGCCTTCATCTCCGCATCAATCTTTGTCACCGTTTCTCCTGTATGTAATTGAATGTTATTTTCTTTGTACCAATTCCAGTCATTTAATGTAATATCCTTAACTTCTGTATCTCCCTGCAAGACCTTTGACAGCAAAATCCTATTATAATTCGGATGCGGTTCACTTCCGAAAATCGTAATCTCAAATTCTTCTCCTGATACGTTCAATACCTCCTCAATGGTTCTGACGCCCGCCATTCCATTACCGATAAGAATTAGCTTTTTCTTCACTTGGCGTTCCTCCTCTTAGAAAGTTTCTTAAACTATATCACAGCAAAAAGTAAACTTAACTTCTTGTGTAAGGTTTTCTGACATTGTTTTTTGATAATTTAAAATATTAGATTTTCAATAAGGTGTGTTTCAATGAAAAAACCGGCTGTAAACCATAACGGGTTCGGATACCTATCACAAACCGTTAATTTGGATTGTAAAAAGTAACGTTTGGTGTATATAAAAATGTTATTAGTTTTGTGGACCAAATTGCTATACAGGCGATTTGGTCTTTTTGTTTTTTAGGACATTTATAAACCATTATTACTAAGAAGGATTAGCTGAAGAAGAAGAATTAGAATAATTTTAAAAATTAAAAAGTCAGAATGTTTTAAATGATACATAAAATAGAAGGGGAAAGTTTCAATTAAATATAAAATACAAAATTCTTGGAGGTAATGTAGGTGAGAGCAGCGGTTTATAATACCTATGGTTCCCCTGAAGTTATAGGTATTAAGGACGTCGAAAAACCAACTATCAAAGAACAAGATAGGGTGTTGATTCTTGTACACAATGCCTCAGTCAATACATTAGACTACTTGTACAGAAAAGGTTATTTACCAACAAGAATGGATAATGGACTAACAAAACCTAAGAGTCCCATACTAGGCATAGATGTTGCAGGGACTATTGAGGCTGTAGGTGAAAATGTACGCAAATTTAAGGTGGGTGATAATGTTTTTGGGAGTTGCTTTGGATCTCATTCTGAATATGTCGCTCCACGTGAGAATTTCCTAAGTCATATGCCGAAAAACATAACTTTTGAGGAAGCGGCTGCTATACCGTGTGCTGCTCAAACTGCGTTACAAGCATTACGAGATGTAGCACAGGTAAAGCAAGGTCAAAGAGTGTTAATATATGGAGCTTCTGGCGGAGTAGGGCATTTTGCTGTTCAACTTGCAAATTACTTTGGAGCTGAGGTAACTGCTGTTTGTAGTACCTCAAATTTAGATTGGGTCAAGAAACTTGGGGCACAGTATGTTATTGATTATACCAGGAAAGATTTCACGGATAATGGAAATAAATACGATATTATTCTGGATGCAGTTGGTAAACGAACCTTTTTCAGTTGTTTACACTCTTTAACCGAGAACGGTCTTTATATTACGGTGCACCTATTTTTCCCTAAGTACCATCCTTTTCAATTGATGATAGGCTCATTAATAGGTCGCAAGAAAGCAAAAATTCATTTTACGAAACCGAATGCTAGGGATTTGGATTTCCTAAGGGGTCTTGTGGAGGAAGAAAAGTTACGACCTGTTATTGAAAAATGTTACCCTTTAGAACAAATTGTAAAGGCACACCAGCACATTGAAACTGGACGTACAAAGGGAAAGATAGTTCTTAGAGTCAAATAGGTCGGATATATTTGATGATGTGAACTCCATCTTAAACAAACAGGTGCTTAAGTTAAAGATGGACTCGATCATAAATAAAAATCGCTTAACGCTACTGTTAAGCGATTTTTTCATTCTCCAGATTACTTCTGTTAGCAAAATTGCCGGTTAAAATGTACCTTAATTTGCACGCTTACAGAAATGTCTGTTAGTCTGCAATTTGATATACAAAATCTAAAACAAAAAAATAAAATTTATTAGTATAAATGCCTATATATCAATAAAAAAAGACCATCATTTTCAATTGCAATTTGATGGTCTATTTGCTTTACATAATTAAATTTTGTGACAGGTAACTGAACCGTTATGTAAACCAGCCGGTTTTAATGTATTTTGAGAATTATTGTGCTGATTCGGCAAGAGGTGCAATTTTAACCGCACTAACCTTAAATCCAGGCATTTTGCATACAGGATCTAAATCTTTTGAAACAAGCAGATTGATATTTTGAGAGTCTGCCCAATGAAATGGGACAAAAACAGTATCCGGACGAATCTTTTCAGACCATCTGCTTCTGACAGTAATACTGCCGCGCTTTGACTCAATTTTCACTAGAGTATGATTGGGGATGTGATACTCCTCGGCCGTTTTAGGGTGAATTTCCATAAATGATTCGAAATTTCTGGCTGCAAGTGTTGAACTCTTTCTTGTTTGCACCCCGGTCAAGTAGTGTGACATGACCCTCCCTGTTGTTAAATATAAAGGAAACTCTTGAGTTGGTTCTTCTTTCGGAACTTTCGGGCTGTTTGGAACTAAAGCCATAGCCGCTTTGCCATCCGCATGCGCAAATGATTGTTCAAATAATCTTTTTGTTCCTTCATGATCAAGAGCTGGACATGGCCACAATATTCCGTCTTCTTTTCTTAGACGATTGTATGTAATGCCATAATAATCAGCTGTTCCCCCGCGGCTTGCCGCTCTTAATTCATTAAAAATCTCTTCAGCAGATTGAAAGGGAAAATACTTTCCTTTTCCTAGAACACGTGCAATATCACAAATAATTTGCCAATCATGCTTCGCTTCACCGGGTGAAGGAAAGCTTGCTTCTCGGAGCGTGACCCGGCCTTCTAAATTTGTCATTGTTCCTTCATCTTCCAGATAGGAGGAAGCAGGTAAAATTAGATCTGCTAATCTTGCAGTTTCTGAAACAAACAGATCCACAGCTACAAGATACTTTAATTTTTTTAATGCTCTCTTGACAAAATCAGCATTTGGATTAGAGACAATAGGATTTGAGCACATTAAAAACATGCCTGTGATTTCACCCTCATGTATTTTCTCTATCATTTCATATGCAGAAACACCTTTTCTCGGTAAATCGCCTTCTTCGATTCCCCAAACACTTGCAATATATGATCTGTGTTCATCGTTCTCAATAGAGCGGTATCCCGGCAGCTGATCTGCTTTTTGGCCATGCTCCCTTCCCCCCTGACCATTCCCCTGTCCAGTAATGGCTCCATAACCGGAGTTAGGCTTTCCAATCTTCCCTGTTACGAGGAGAATATTGAGGAAATTCCGAACAGCTGCAGATCCATCTGTTTGCTGTTCAACACCTCTAGCTGTAAAAATCATTCCTGATTCTGCCTGCCCGAACGTTTTGGCTGCAAGACGGATTTGATCAGCCGAAACACCTGTCATTTGAGCAATTTCCTCCAAATCCAGAGAAGAAACATGCTCTTTTACTTCCTCAAAGCTATTCACGCGATTCCTGATAAACCCATGGTCAATAAGGTCCTCCTCAATCAGCACGTTCAGTAATCCATTAGCCAATGCTGCGTCCTTCCCCGGTTTAACTTTCATATGTAAGTCAGCGAGTTCCGTTGTAGCTGTTTCCCTTGGATCTATTGCGATGATAAAAGCTCCATTTTCCTTCGCCTTCTCAAAATAAGGAATAATGGTGGGCTGGCATTCCGCAATATTCGTCCCGGCTAAAATAATACATTTGGCGAATGGTATTTCGGTTAAGCTGTTTGTCAGACCCCTATCCATCCCGAATGTCTGACTTGCAGCTGAAGCAGCTGAAGACATACACAATCGGCCATTATAATCGATGTATTTTGTTTTCAGAGCCACTCTTGCAAATTTGCCGAGTAAATACGCTTCTTCATTTGTAATCGAAGCACTTCCATAAACAGACAAAGCATTCAGCCCATCTGCTGCTTGAATTTCAGCAAAATTTTCTTTTATGTGGTTCAATGCTTCCTCCCAGGAAACTTGAATAAATTCACCATTTACTTTTAATAACGGATATTTAAGACGATCATTATGCAAAGCGTGCTGGTGTGCATTCATGCCTTTTATGCATAAACGGCCCTCTGAAACCGGATTGTCTTTGCCGATTGTCATATATTTTTTTCTTGTGACAATCGATTGTTCAAGCAATTGCATCTTACACTGGATACTGCAAAATGGACATTGTGTATCATATGATTTTTCCGATTGAACTTCCAGCTGCTTCTCGCGGAAATATTTCAATAATAACTCTGTCAAGCTCTCACATCCTCCTGAAAATTCACTTGATCATTTATCAAAAATGCTAATAAGCTGCTGGTTCTCCCTTGCATTTTTTCGCTGAGAGGCATCCCTTTCAAAATAATGAAGAAGCTGCAGGATAAGTTCTTGATTAAAAAGCACTTCCCTGATATGAAGCAATCCCATGCGCTCAATCCATTGCCAAGTCCTTTCTGAATAATTGGCTGTTTCACGGTAATATTGAATCAGTCCGCATGTGATATTAATCGCTTCTTCATCTGTACTGGCGACGCATAATAAATCCCCCGCCCGCACATTGCGTCCGCTGCTCCCCCCAATATACATTTCCCAGCCTCTGTCAATTCCCATAATGCCTATATCCTTCGTTGTGGACCCTGCCCCATTATGCATACAGGCAGAAACACCTATTTTCAAACGATACGGCGCTGAAATGAGTGCGAGTTTCTTTTCTAAAGCCACAGCAAGGTTTAGCGATTGCTGTTTATCGCACCTGCAGATATGCTCTCCCGTACAGGTTTTAATGTTTTGAACATAGTTGCCGGCCTTAGAAGATAAAGGCATATTTAAATCAGCCCACATCCCTTTGAGATCTTCTTTTTTAACTCCCATTAAATGAATTCGCTGTTCACTTGTTACAGCAACCTGCGAGATGCTGTATTTATCCGCTGCATCTGCAATTTTCCGGAGTTCTTCAGGATTCGTGATTCCGCCGTACAATTGGGGAATAACTGTGTACAAACCATCACTTTGCCGGACAGCATTCATTTTTTCATTTATAAAAATCATTTTTTGACTCTTTTCATACTCTGGGTAAATCATTCCCAGATAATACCTTAGAGCAGGCTGACAGGTTAGGCAGCCTTCACTATTTTTCCATCCAAGTGCAATCATGATTTCTTGATTAGATGATAAATTTTGGAGCTGCATTTCATGCACGACTTCTTCTTCTGTTAGATCAGTACATGAACACATGCTCTTTTTTTCGATCACTTCATTAAACTCATCACTATTTATATATAATAAAAGTTCTTTCACTGCCGGCTTGCAGCCTCCACAAGAACTTGATGCCTTTGTGCATGTTTTCACTTGTTCAAAATTTGTTAATTCTTTCGTTTGTACAGCTTCAATTATGTTTCCTTTTGTTACTCCGTTACAATTGCAAATCACATCACTCATTGCCATTTCAGCAATCAAACGTCCGCCGGAATTTGATGCGGATTGGAACAGTGCATTCTTTTCCTCTGAGGAAATATCTTTTTGTTTCAAGATCAAATCAAATAATTTTGCACCGGCTTTTGTATCACCAAAAAGAACAGCGCCAATGAGTTTTCGATCTTGAAAAACCGCCTTTTTATAACACCCATCCAACTCATCAAATGCTGTTATTGATCTTGTTGAATCTTGATCAGCGAACTGTCCTGCTGAAAATACATCCACTCCTGAAATTTTCAGCTGAGTAGAAAGGACGGATCCCTGATAACCTTGAGTTTTGACCCCACATATATGTTTTGCTGCTATTGCTCCTTGCTCATAAAGAGGTTTTACCAGTCCATAAACGATGCCCTGGTGCTCAGCACACTCTCCCACAGCGTAAATATTGGCAGCACTTGTTTCTAAATAGTCGTTTACAGTAATAGCTCGATTTGTATGAATGCCGCTTTCTTTTGCAAGCTTTATATTGGGTCTGATTCCCGCTGCCATAATCACTAAATCTGCCTCTGCTTCTGTTCCATCTTGAAAACGGACGCCCTTTGCACGGCCGTTTCCGATGATCTCTTGCGTCTTCTTTTTTAAAAGAAAATGCATGCCTTGCCTCTCCAGTTCTTTTTGAAGAAGGATGGATGCTGTCCGATCAAGCTGCCGCTCCATTAAATATTCTGAAATATGGACAACACTAACGTCCATTCCCAGGTTTAAAAGTCCTCTTGCCGCTTCTAAGCCTAATAATCCTCCTCCAATAACCACCGCTTTTTTATATCGAAGCGAACTTTCCATCATTTTCCGGCAATCATCAATTGTGCGGAAAGCGATTACTCCATCTTTATCAGCACCTGGAACAGGAAGAAAAAAAGGAACAGACCCTGTGGCTAGAATCAGCTTGTCATAGGATAACTCCCTCTCTTTATCTGTTTGAATAATTTGATTCAACGTATCGATATTCACAACCGTTTCACCTGTAAACAGCTGGATATTATTTTTTGTATACCAATTAAGGTCATTTATTGTAAGATCATCAAAAGTCATGCTGCCCTGCAGAACGGATGACAATAAAATTCGATTATAGGTAACATGCCGCTCACTTCCGAAAATGGTAATATCAAACGCTTCAGATCCATTCTTAATCATTTCTTCCACACATCGCGCGCCTGCCATACCGTTTCCTACTACTACTACTTTTTGTTTAGTCATTTTGAAACCTCCAACATCCTTAAATGTGGTAGTTGAGATTTTTATTATTTCATATTCTCTTTAAAAAAGTAGTAATTATGTTACATTTCCTTACATGATTTGTGATATGTATAAGTGACGGGAAACATAATAAAGGGGCTGTCCAGGAAGTCTGTTTCCACATAATTATTGTTCTAGGTTATAAATGTTGTCCGTTCCTTTCCGCTCCAGGAACTTGCTTTCCGCGGGGAGCATGGGAGCCTCCTCGGCGTTGCCTGTGGGGTCTCCCATTTTGCTCTATTTCCCGCAGGAGTCAAGTTCCTTCCGCTGCAATCCACTTAAAGTTTGAAAAATGGAGTCTAATAACAACAAAGTTTATAAAATAAGCCCACAGAAAAAAGCAGACAGGAAATAACATTTGTTTTTCCTGCCTGCTTCATTTTATAGGCTTATTGGACAATCCCTTTTATTTAGATTCTACAATTTCACCCTTGTAAAAACGCTTTTTATGAAGTTCAACCTTTAACCCTCTGCAAATTTGCTTCAGTTCACGCTCTTCACGTTCTGTTACTAGCGATACGACAGTTCCGTCTGCTCCATTCCGGCCTGTTCTTCCCGAGCGGTGAACATATTGCTCAACTGTTTCGGGAAGGTCGTAATGGATCACATGCGTTACGCCTTCAATATCAAGTCCCCGTGCAGCTACATCTGTTGCAAGAAGAATCGGAAGCTCCCCTGTACGGAAACTTTTAATGGCAGTTTCGCGCTCGCGCTTTGTAGAATCCCCATGCAGAATGCCAAGCGGCAATCCTTTGTACATCAGTTTTTCCGCTAAAACAGCAGCATTGCCGATATCTTTTACAAAGGCAATTGCCTTAGCCCCTTCTAATCTTGAAAGCTTTTGAAGAAGATCAATTTTATCTCTCGCTTCTGCAGTGAAGTAAATGTGATCGACTTGTGATTGGATACTTTCATCTCTGCTTACTTTAATGACTTCCGGGTTTTGCATCAGGCTTTTTGCTTCTGCTTCTGTTTTTTCTGGTAGGGTTGCCGAGAACAGCAAAAGCTGTCTGTCCTTAAGTGTTGTTTTGATGATGTTTTTGATATCTGACAAATGTTCAGGCTGAAGCAGCTGATCGCCTTCATCAAGGACGATTGTTTTCACTTCATGCATTTTGATTTTCTTTTGTTTAATAAGCTCAGAGACACGGCCCGGTGTACCGACAATGATCTGCGGACGTTTTTTCAGCTTTTCCTGCTGTCTTTTCACATTTGCTCCGCCGATGAAGCTTGCGCCGAGAATCCCGCTCCCTGCTGACCATTTTTGAATCTCCTCATGGATCTGCATCACCAGTTCCCTTGAAGACGCCATAATCAGTGTTTGGATATTTTTGCTTTCAGGGTTAATGCGCTGCAGGACAGGCAGCAGATAAGCAAGCGTTTTGCCTGTTCCGGTCGGTGATTCGGCAATCACGTCGCGTCCGTCCAGAATGGCAGGAATCGACTTTTCCTGTATAGCGGTTGGAGTTGTATACGAGGCCTTATTCCAGGCTTCCTGTAAAAATGGTTTTGCTTCTTCAAGCAGTGACCATGTGCTGTTCATTTGTTTTCACCTTTTCGTATCTGAAGTCCGTCTTTCCATGAGAAAGACGCATTTTCTTATTATATACCATTTCTGCGGAGGGAAAAACAGCTCTTGTTATTTCTAAGGGTAAGAACACCCTGAAAATTACCAGGAAAGCACGAGAAAGCACGGGGACGGTTCTCTTGCTTCCTAAGCAGTAGAACCGTTCCCGTGCTTCTTAACAAAGACTCCCCTTCTATTTTATAACAGTTTCCATTGCCCTTCAGAGATAACTTCGACCTCTCCATCAACCACTTTGATGGCGGTTTGATCATCAATTGCATACGCCGGCCCCTGCATCCCTGCTGCCCATCTCTCTGCAGCTGCCATCGTGTTATACGGCAGCATCTCGTGATCCAGATGCGGGAACATTGCAAAATCAACCAGATTCAGCGTTTCATCACCGCCGTTGAGTGGAGTCCAGCTAACAAAAAATTCCCCGATATTAGGTGCCATCACCATGCTCCCGGCGCTCAGTCCCAAATAAACTGCGCTTAGCGACGGCAAGAGGTCTGCCAGTCCGGACTGCCGCATCCAGTAACATAGATACAAAGGGTCACCGCCATTCACCAGTATTACGTCAGTCTTCTTGACCACAGGGACCCAAAGCTCTTCATCGATGCTGGGCAGCGCGGTGAGCTCCAACACCCCCATGGACTTCCAGCCCAGCTCACACATCGGTGTGGTGGCTTGTCCACTGAAGAACTGCCATGCTTTGCCTGCACCACCGGATATGGCGTATATCCCAGTGGTAATACAGAGGGCGCTCGCCTCGGAAATCGGTTTGCCCAGCATGTCAACCAACGCGTCATGTATGCTCTTGTTCTTGATGCCTGCAGATGTGAGGAGAAATTTCATAACTCAATCAGCTCCTTGTCATTGTATGATGCTGTCAAAGTTTTCCACACTCCAAAGACAGCAATTTATTTTCTAACTCTATATACAGGATGACTAGTGCAATTGTTCAAAAACTTTTTAGACTACCAACTTATATCTTATATCTTATTATTTTTATAATATTCTGAAAAGATAACCATTTCAAGTATAACACGCACTCGATAGTACACCGCCTTAAAAAAGGCGCTTGTCCCCCAGCACGTTAATGAACAAAAGTACTGTTAGACAAACACCTTTTATTTTTCCTTTATATTACCTCTTATTTGGGTTAAGGCGGGGCAGGCCTGGCATCAATATCTCAAACTACTCAGATTCAATAACTCTTGCCACTGCATGTCCGCACTGCCGGCACTTTCCCTTTAAGACAATTCCAAATTGGTTGTCCTCAATCGTAAAACTCTCAATAGCAACGACATCACTACACTTCCTGCAAAAAACATTGTTTATAAGTTCGCTTCTGATTTCTTTAGGAATAGAGAGCCATTTTTTATTTGCCTCCATATAACAACAGCCTCCTGTATTCGGATTTTTATATAATGAAACAAAACCGGGTTAATATTTAAGCTCAAGCAGCGTGACTGCTTGGAAAGCACGGGAATGCATTCCTGGGTTTTGTTCCTGAAAGAGAAGTCCTGCAGCTTTTAATCACAGGCAAAAGGGTTCATTTTAAAGCCCTAGCTTATTGTTTATTCCAAATGGTGTTTATAATTCCTGAAAACCTCAAATGGAGAACGTTCTTCTTTTTCATCAGGGACATAACAATCTCTATCATGGTAAGGCGGCATTTGCAGACTCTTCCCAATTATAATTATCTTCCACACATTTGATGTACAAATCATACCCCTCCCCATCAGATGGAGATAATCCAAGCCTTGCCTCTTTATGCTTCAGTGCAACATCAATGGCTTCTCTTAATTCCATTAAAGCTGCCTTGTTAGCAATTAGAAAGGAGTTGTCATGCCACATCCGTTGTCCATAAATATGGCACAAAGGAACGGGCTCATCTTCTTCATAAAATTGTTTGCTGTACACATGTTTCAGCTTATTCAGAACATCTTCCGGATCGTCCACATCCAAGTAGGCGTCCATTCCCGTTTCCCAATAACGGCTGCCTCCATCCCGAAACCTCGAAATAAAGTCACCATACAACTCATTGTTTTCTACAAATAGGTACCTCTCCAACGCATCATTAGGATCTGCTATTAAGTAGTAGCAGTGAAGTTGTTTTGCATCCTTTTTGTAAATATAATGAAAAAGCGTATTATCTATTTTTTTATTCTCTGCCAATTCATAGTTATGCTTCTTTAACTTTTTCGGTCTAACGATTTCATTCACAAATGGGGTTTCTGGAATATAGATAGCCATAAATAATCTTGCATCTGCCATTTTGTCTAACACCTTACTGAAAAATATATTTCAATTATAATCCACACTTACCCGGAGGAAATATGAAAGATACTTTATCTGAATTTTTGAAAGAACACTTTAATAATCTTAAGCTCGAACCCGCCCTCTTCTATTCGTCTCAATACGGCATACGCTTTGAAATTTCTGTTCCCTGGATGGAACATGAGGACAAGCGCAACCTTCGCCAAATCGAAAAACGAAGTACCGGGATATTCAATAAAGTGTTCCACGATGGAGATGACATGCTTTTAATAACCGACATCCACTGCGAAAAGAACGACCGGTTCCTGCAGAAAAGACCTGCAAAAGTGTATCAAAAATACATAAAGAACAAAGAGCTGAGACTAAAACTGCAGCACAAGACAATTCCAAATGCTTTCTCAGAAGAAGAGATGGTCACGCACCGTTTCATTCTTTCCTGTAAAAAGAGCGACATCCGATCCAGAGCGGTCCTGTCTGCCATCAGCTATGAAGATTTTCGGCACCCAACTAACATCTTAAAAAGTTTTCCCAGGAACGGAATCGACATTTACTTCATCAACACAACCAGAAAAATCATTTACCATCTCTACGATGACCGGGGCTGTGATGTCATTGCATCAAGAAAAGAAGATTTACTCCCGCTTTATCATGATTATAATGAGTGGATACTTGATTATGACCGGGAGGAGATTGATGGGGTGTTTGGATAGGGGTTGTATTGTGGGGCAAGGAAACCTGGTTGAAAAAGCTTAGTGTTGATTTCCAATAACACTAAGCTCAAAGGCATGATTAGTAATACATCTTTAAAAACTCTGCAATATCATGATTAATTTCTTTGAGCTGTTCTTCAGACGGGAAATGTCCCATTTGATAGCTCTTGAACGCAGTTAAATTCGGTATGATTTCTTTAGCGGCTTTACTCAATCTGCTTTCAGGAAAAAAGATATCTTTTGTGCCTGCTATAACTAAAGTCGGAGCTGTGTAATCTGACAGCTCTTCCTTCGTAGTTAATTTCGGCATATCCTGTTCTAGGCGAATATATTTGAATACATCGCCAATAATTCTCTTATCAATTTCTTTCATACTATGATTCTGACATAGTATCAGCAATCTTATCAAGATGTCTTTGCGATGAAGTGCCATTAAACAAGAGTAATGGAAGTAAGATTTTCCGGATCATTTTGACCTTAGAACCTAAGCATATTCCTGCTGGGGATACCAATACAGAACAGTCAATTTTATCCGGCATGAATGCCGCCAATCTTAAAATAATCCCTGCACCGTAGGAAGGGCCGACAAACGCACTGCTGGCTATTTGAAAGTGGTCCATTAATTCTTTTATCCACTGAGCAAAACTGTTGTCCTTTGCCGAAATTCTGCCTTCACTGCTGTATCCCGGATGACCGATTGTATCTGGCGCATACACTCTGTATTTTTCTGTGAGCGGCAAAAACCAGGATAACGTCATTGGATTTATGCAATTGCCGCCCTGGAAAACAAAAACAGGTTTTCCTTCTGGCGGTCCTGCTGCAAGAATATGTGTTTTACCAAGGCCTGTATCAACATATATCTGCTCCACATCAAAATTAAATGACTTTAGGTACTTATCGTAATGTTGAGTGATTAGCCTTTTCCCATCCTTTTTATAGATGGTTTCTTTCTCCAAAAATATTCCTCCCTTATCTAGTTAAAACATTATTTTTATGAGTTTAAATTGGAAAATTCTTATAATCTAAGTTTATCAGAGCAGGTATCTCAATATCTACTAAATCTGGTTTGATTTCTACATGATCATATATCATATCTGGTAAGTTGTTTAAAAAGCATGGGGACGGTTTAGGCAGCCCTCATTAAAGACATAAAAGCATAGAAGCCACCTGTATTAAGAACAAAGAGGGTTCACTTGCTATCGAACCAGCAGAATCATCATGGGATAAAGGCGTCATGATGCAGGAATATAATCTGGATGAGCCGAATAGAAGGATGAAGAATTTTTTACCCTGAATCAATGTTTACAGGATTTTCAACTTTTTTTATTTTGAAAGATTACCCTAATCAGTGAGGAGATTGGATGTATGCAAACTGTAACCAACATTTTTTCTGATCAACTCGACATGCATTGGCGCGAGAATGACTGGTTTGCATCCTTGGAGCAGGCGCTTGATGGAGTAAATGCGCCTGAGGCATCATGGACTAGTTCAGGAAAGAGCAATTCGATATGGCAGATTGTCAACCATTTGATTTATTGGAATGAAGACGTCATTCATCGAATCAAGGGCACAAAAAACCCGCATAAAATAAAGGATAATGAAGAAACCTTTGCAAACCCTGGGAATCCGGAAGACGAAAATGGCTGGGCCCAAACATTACAGCGCCTTGATGAAGTCATGAATCAATTCAAAACCGTCATCGCGGAACTAGATGACGAAAAGCTAAAAGCCCCGTATGCAGCGAACAGGCCCTCCATTGAGCGCTTACTCAGCAGTATTATGATGCATGATTCTTATCATATTGGACAAATTGTTTTGCTTCGGAAGTTACAATCTTCTTGGGGCGGGGTTGATTGGTCTTAGAGCGCTCCTGTTTTAATGTAAATGAAAAGAAGCAGGAACCTGTTGACGGGTTCCTGCTTCTTGTATTAAAACAAACTCCCTAAGCTTCAGTTGAAAGAAGCTGGGTGTTATCTTTTCTCGTTTTCTATCTAGCATTAAAGGGTTAAAATAATCGGTCCGTTTTTCGTCAGGATGATCGTATGTTCCACTTGAGCGACGTAGCTCTTTTCCGTAGCAAAGGTCCAGTCGTCATCCAATTGGAACACTTCTTCTTCAGAGGTGGAGATAAACGGTTCGAAGGCGATGACCATTCCTTCCTTCAGGATCTCATCATCCCACGGATCATTATAATTCAAAATATGATCAGGGGCTTCGTGGATCTTACGGCCGATTCCGTGTCCGGTAAGGTTTTTGATAACGGTGAACCCATGCTGTTTCGCTATTTCGAAAACCGCTTTTCCGATCCTGCTTTTTTTGGAACCTGGCTTTGCTTTCTCAAGGCCCGCTTCAAAAGCCTTCTTCGCCGTGTCACATAATCTCGTTAAGACTTCTTCGCCTTTTCCCACGACAAATGAGATTCCCGTATCAGCAAAATAACCGTTCTTGGAAGCAGACACATCGATATTGACGAGATCCCCTTCCTTGATCACCCGGTCACCCGGAATCCCGTGTGCCACCTCTTCATTCACACTAATGCACGTAAACCCGGGAAAATCATACTCGCCTTTTGGTGCTGAAACAGCCCCTGCTTTTTCAAAAAGCTCCCCGGCCAAATCATCAAGCTCTTTCGTCGTAATGCCGGGAACCGTTTTTTGAACCAACTCATCCCGAATGTACGCGATAATCTTTCCGATTTCCTTTAATCCGCTGAAATCTTCTTCTGTCTTAGCAATCATTTTTTCTACCTCTTTTTCTTTTTCTTCTATAGGTGTCATTATTCCATTGTTGGATCGAAAATACCCGGATTATGCTCAGGATTAGTCTGCCGGACAATCTACTCTTTAGAACCTCCACTAAACTCTATAACATTTAAACCCTCAGATGCATCTGGCTCTTCAAAGAAACTTGTGACATGATGAAACACCGCTTCCGTATCAAAAATCGCTCGTTCGGGTTGTTCCTTACGTCTTTGAGCAATTTGGCGCAAGCACTGCTCGTCACTCAGGTTGAGATAAATCAGCTGATGATCTGCATGAACCTCTTCAACCATATCTAAAAACCATTTTCGCAGCTTTTGAGTGTTGGCCGGAAAGTCCATAACTACATCTGTATTAACAGATAATATGTTTTGAACCTGAAGTGAAAATCGCTTGTAATCCTATATTTCGGTCAGGGCGGATTGCTGAAGCGCCTGTATCCATTAGCAAGTTCATGTTCAAAATGCTCCATGTTGATAGATGTGTGGCTGGCCAAATTTGAATCAGTCACATCTGCTGCAACTCCGTTATGAAAGGCGGGATGGAATCTTGTTTTTATGTAAAGAAAAAGAAGCAGGAACCCATCAACCGGTTCATGCTTCTAAAGATATGTAAATATGATATTTAAGTAAAGTTTAGATTGAGGACAGTAAAAAAACCATCTAACTTTTAATGAAATTAATATCTCATATTTAATTAATGAACTAAAACTGTATGGGATTCACTCGTATCAGTAATTTCTGTATCATAGTTCATTTTCTTTAGTTGATTGATGAGTTTGTCTGTAACATTTTTTGGGCTAATGATTTTAAAATTTTGAACCTTTTCGAAACGGTTACTTATTTTGGTTAATTTATCATATTGATCAACTGTTTTGTGAATCAGATTAATAAAATTATCATTTTTATGACTTGAGTAAATAGAAACAGTACCGAGTTTGTTTATCATTATTTCCAAATCATCTACTTCATACACTAAAAGATCGGATGATGAAAAAACAATATTTGGAATATCGTCTTTCAATTCGAATAGAAATTCATCAAAATAAAATTTATTCGTGTTGAATAAGACATTTATTCTATTCATCATCTTCAACTCCTTTTACCTTTTCCATGTCAACTAACTCTTGATGCATATAATCCAACTTTCCCATTATTACTACTTTCTCACCTAAATCATTAGCTTTGGTAAAACTATAATATGATTGAGTAGTATCTTTGTGCATGGTCTGTATATTACCTATTCTATAATAAAAAGGATTTTCCTTTTGTTTATTCTCCTCATCTCCACTATATTTTATTACATTTTCTGTTCTTTTGTGAATGTTAGCAAGTCCCTCAACGATCAAATTGTTTGGATAATCATGAAGCTTCCTAAGTATTTCATTAGCATCTTTAAAAAGATCTACTTTCTCTTCACTCATCCTTTTAACGCTCCAAACTGTTTCAAAATAAGTTTTTCTAGCTCTGTTAGTGTAATTATGACTTGAGGCTCAAGTTGTTTATACATTTTTGGACTATCTATTCCTTTACACAATCTATACAATTCATCTAAATTTGTATTTAGTTTCTTCGGAGCAAAATTTAACAATACTTTATTTTCAAGTATTATTCTCTTGATTCTATGAAAGTCTATATCCTCATTCAAATTATTCTTTTTATGTAACTCATTTAAAAGCGGAACGTATACTGTTGGCAGAATACTTTTTAGTGCCAAGTCAAATTTAATTTGCTTTTTAGCAACTCGTCTATTCAATAAGTATATCGTTATAGTTACTATCGCTGAAACGAATGTACTTATTATACTCACTGGAATTAATTGACCCCAAATTGTCAGATTTTTAGGGTCTGAAACTTTTGTCACACTTTGATTCTCAATATTTTTCAATGAATTTACACTATTTAGGTTTAAGGGTTCATGTTCCGCTAACATGAATATTTCATTATTCGGTATTGTACTCTTCAGGTTTATGTCTATAGATAAGTATTTAGAATACATAATTGTTTCTTTTTCTTTTCCAATGACCTGATCCACAAAGACTAAGTTAACTAAAATAACAAAAATAAAAGCTATTTTAATTGTTTTCATGTTTTGTCATTTCAATTTGATCTAGAAGTTTATTAGTCAATTCATCAGATAATTCTCTATAATTTAATGCCATGTTCCCGTCAATAATGTTACCACCTCTTTCAATTTGCTCCTTCATATTAATAATTAATTGGTTTATTAAATTTAAACCCCCATTAAAATCTAATGATGTAGTAAAGCTTGATTGATCATTATTTAGCAAAGTCATTTTTACTATATTTGGTTGAAGATCAGTATGTGAGAAGAATATAATATTTAAGAATTCCGGCATTGATAAAGCTTTTTCTGCATTGTTTATATAGAGTGAAGCATGTCTTTTTAATAGTTCAATCCTTCTAAAGGTCTCAGTATTTTTTCTATTGTAACCTCTTAAATTTATTGAACCTTTTAAAAATGTTAATATCGGCATTGAATGATTCTTGAAGTTTTCATGTAGTTGTAATTGATATGTAAGATAATTGTAATTATCTTTTTCTAATGAAGATTGAATAAAAGCATTAGTCATGTTTTCTAATAATTTTAGATTATTTTCTTTAGACAAGAATGTAATGGCTTCTTCAAAATCCACTAAAAAGTTATCGATATTTTCCTGATAATTTTTTTGTTCACTATTTTTCACGTCCAATTTCTTCACCTCATGAATTTTCCTAAGATTAATATACCATAATTATCAAATTTTTTTACAAAAAAAACATCCTAATTAGGATGCTTTCCTTTATAGCTTGTAAAATATTCACGCCTTTTGGCGGAAAACGTCTCTTTACTGAGTGTCATAAATATTTCATAGACCGTATCTTAAGTTCAATCTCCTTTTGAAAATTGAACTAATGCAGTAAAAAGAATACATATACACTGCTAAGCAGTTTTAATAATTATTTTAGTGTTAGCAACACCACACACTCCACATGAGCCGTATGCGGAAACATATCAACAGGCTGAATATACTCAACCTTATATGCCTTCGAAAGTGTCTTAATATCTTTCGCCAATGTAGACGGGTTACATGACACATAAATAAACTTCTTCGGTTTGACCTTTAATATCGCACCAAGCAGTTTTTGGTCGCAGCCTGTTCTTGGCGGATCCACTACTACAGCATCGGGTCGCCAGCCTTCGCCGAGCCATTTTGGGAGCCAGTGTTCGGCTGTGCCTTTTACGTAGGTGGCGTTTTTGAAGCCGTGTTTTTTGGCGTTCTTTTTGGCGTCTTCGACGGAGTCGGCGATGGTGTCCATGCCTCTGATTTCTTTGGCGCCATCTGCGAGCCACATGCCGATGGTGCCTACGCCGCAGTAGGCGTCGACGATTTTTTCTTTGCCGGTTAGCTGGGCGGCTTTTTTGACTTCGTCGTACAGTTTGACGGTCTGGACGGGGTTGAGCTGGAAGAAGGCCCGTGCCGAGAGGTCAAAGGTCAGGTCGCCGAGCTGTTCCTGGATGACTTCTTCTCCGTCTAAGTGGACGGTTTTTTCGCCGAAGATCAGGGATGTTTTTTCGCCGTTGATGTTTTGCATGATGGATTTGACTTCAGGGAGACGCTTGTTGATTTCGCTGACAATCAGGTCCTTGCGCGGCAGGTTATCCTGTGCGGTGATGAGGACGATCTGGACTTGTCCGCTCTTGAAGCCGACTCTGCTGACGATGGTCCGGACGATGCCTTTGCGTTTCCGCTCGTCGTAGATGGATACTTTCAGGTCCTGCAGAATTTGCTTGACGGTCTGTACCGCTTTGTTGGTTGCTTCGTGCTGAACGATGCAGTGATCGATGTTGACAAGGTGGTGGGAGTTTTTGCTGTATAGTCCCGCGATGACTTTCCCGTTTCTGAGCCCTGTCTGGAACTGGCTTTTGTTGCGGTAGTTCCACGGGTCCTCCATGCCGATCGTCTGTCTGATGTCGGTTTTACCTAGATCAAGTCCGGAAAAACGCTCCATCGCCTGGACGATAATGTCTCTTTTTTCATGCAGCTGTTTTTCGTAGGAGAGATGCTGAAGCTGGCAGCCGCCGCATTCGTGATAAATCGGGCATGGCGGGTTTACTCTGTCGGGAGAGGCCTTCCTGATTTTTTTCACTTTGCCCTCGGCAAATTTTGCGCTGATGTTCGTTGCTTCTACTACTACTTCTTCATTTGGCAGGGCTCCTGGAACAAATACGACCTGCTTTTTAAAATAGCCGACTCCTTCTCCGTTGATTCCGAGTCTTTTTATCGTTAATGGAAAGGTTTGTCCCTTTTCCAGAGGTATGCCTTTGTTTTTTTCATTGGTCTTCATATTTGACGCTCCATTTCTATTCAATGCTTCTCCACAAATAAAGAGACGCATAGCTTAAATAAGGTGACCATTCTTTGCTGAGGATCTCCATTTCTTCAAAGGTTGGTTTCCGTTCAAGCTGAAAATGCTTCTTTAATGCGTTTTGTATACCTATATCTGCAAACGGAAAAAGGTTTGGACGCCCGAGGCCGAATAACAGCAGATTCTGGACGGTCCAGGGACCTACTCCGCGTATTTTTACAAGCTCCTTAAGAATATCTGGATCTTCCATATGCTGAAGTTCTTCCAGGTTTATTTTGCCTTCAGCTATGAGCTTTGATGTATCAATTACATACTCTGCTTTACGGCCGCTGAACTGAAGCTCCCTTAAATCGCTGTAATCAAGCGCAGCCACTTTTTCCGGGGCCGGATAAAACCACACCCCATCAATCTGCTCACCGAATGTATGAACAAAACGTTCTGTCAGAGTGTGGGCGAATTTCAGGTTGAGCTGCTGGTGAATAATGCACTTCATCAGACATCCGTAAAGACTAAATTCGAGAACAATAGGCGTGCCATCATGCGCTTCGAAAATTTCTGCGATGTTTGAAGAACGAAAATGTGTTTGAACATCTACTAAAGAAACATTCCATTGAAAAATGCGCATCGTTTCTTTTACTGCAAAGTCTCTGTCCGAATTCCCGCTCAGCAGAAATTCAGGAGCTGTTTTAGTGCCCAGTCCTTTTACAGTGACAACAAAAGGTTTATTATCTTGATTTCGAAGTGGAATGGATACCTCACGTTTATCTATATGGACATGATGAAGCGGGTCCATGGATAAACGATCAAGCACACGGTCAAAATCATATGGAGGTTCTATTCGTATACACTCTTCCCACATAGTCATCTCAAATCCCTTATTTTTGATACTGTGTATTATACCATGAATAAACAAGCGGGAAACGTAAAACTCCCTTTGGAACAAATCTCAAAGGGAGTAAAGGAATGGCTGATGAAACGTTCTGTCAATCATGAGATCATCAAGGCTTTTAAAGATATATCCTTGTTTGGTTAAATCCTCAATCGCCCTGTCAAGAGCCTCTGCATTATCTTTTGAAACAGTATGCAGCAAAAGAATACAGCCAGGGTGGATTTGAGTCATGATTTGATCGTATGAATATCTCCACCCTTTTTGTGCATTCGTGTGCCAGTCGACAAAGGCAAGCGACCAGAATACCGGCTGATAGCCAAGTTCTCTTGATAAGGATAGAACGCGTTCACTGAAAACACCTCTTGGCGGACGCAAATAATTGATGCCCTGGTAGCCTGTCAGCTGCTCTGTTTTCAGTCTTACCGAATCCAGTTCTTTTTTCAATCGTTCATCACTGACTTTTGTTAAGTCGGGGTGATGCCATGAATGATTTCCAACGATATGGCCTTCAGCTGCCATGCGTTTGACTAGCTTTGGCTGATCAAGCAAATAATGACCTGTGACAAAAAAAGCGGCTGGTACTCTTCTTTTCTTCAGAACATCAAGGACGCTTGCTGTATAGCCGTTTTCGTATCCATTATCAAAAGTCAGGTAAATATATTTTTGAGTGGGGTCACCCATAAAAAAAGAATCATACTTATTCAGCAGTTTCTCCATCGGCAGCCCCGGGTTTGCTGATTTGTGATTCCTGCTTTTTTCAAAGCCCCAGTTAATTGGCTGGTTGGAGACGGACGCTTCAGCTGCATGTATTCCGAATGATAAAAACATCAGAAAGCTAAATATAGCGCAACAGTATTTCAAAGAAATCGCTCCCCTGACATAGGTTCTATTTATAGTGTCGGAAAGAGCGGAGATTACATACTGTTTTTTATTAGGTAACATATGGAACCAACGAACAAAAGCGCAGGCGCCTTGGTCAGATCCGACAGGCAGATAAGAATTCGACAGAAAAGTCCGGGTCCCGCCTTTTTTGGCGAATTCGTTCTGACCGAGGATCTAGGCGCTGGAGCTGGACGTAGATAACTTTATTTCATTATCCACAACCTATTAACTTTTATAATTTTTTAAACGATGAAAAAAGCCGGAATTAATCCGGCTTCTCCTTAAATGAAAACAGGCTCTTTAAATTGTGAAAGCTTTTCAAGAGAAGACTGATCAACATCTGCATGAAGGCTGTTGCCGTGCGAATCCATTGTAACTACCGCTGTAAATCCTTCAACCTTCAGGTGCCACATCGCTTCAGGAATACCGAATTGCATCAAATCAACGCCTTCAACGGATTTTATGCAATCTGCATAATATTGTGCAGCTCCGCCAATTGCATTCAGATAAACTCCGCCATGTTCATTTAAGGCTTTCAGTGTTTTTGGACCCATGCCGCCTTTTCCAATGACCGCGCGAATGCCGAATTTCTTCATAATATCGCCCTGATATGGCTCCTCGCGAATACTTGTTGTCGGACCTGCAGCTTTAACGTGCCAATTCCCATCTTCATCCTTCATCATGACCGGACCGCAGTGGTAGATAATTTGACCATCAAGATCAACTGGAGCATCATGGTCTGATAAGTATTTGTGAATCGCGTCGCGGCCCGTGTACATCATGCCATTGATATGAACGACATCTCCAACTTTCAAATCACGAATCTTCTCTTCTGTAATTGGCGCTTCAAGCACAACTTCACGTGAAGATTGAGGTGCTTCGTCAGCTTGATCTGCATTATTCAGGTTTGGCATTTCACCTTCCTGGTACAGCCAGTTTTGAATTTCACCGCTTGCAGCATCAATGTTTACCCCTAAACGGCGGTATGCCCAGCAATTATATGCTACGGATACAAAGAAGCTGGCAGGAATCCGGTTCATCACGCCCACCTTGCACCCTAATAGAGTTGCTTCACCGCCAAAGCCCATAGTGCCGATTCCAAGCTGATTGGCTTTTTCAACAATATATTCTTCTAGTTTTTGAAGATCCGGGTTTGGATTGACGTCTTCTGAACTTCTGAAAAGCTGGTCTTTTGCAAGCTCATAGCCTGAAGTACGGTCTCCTCCAATACCTACCCCGATGAAGCCTGCGCTCGCAGCCTTGTCCTTGCGCCTGGTAAACAGAATGAAGAACGCATTTGCGGATGCCGTCTAAGTCCCTGCCTGCTTTTCCAAGTCCATCAAGCTCGCATGGAAGACTGTATTGAATGTTTTTATTTTCACAGCCGCCGCCTTTTAAAATTAAGCGGGCATCAATGTAATCTTTTTCCCATTGTTCAAATTTAATGACAGGGGTGCCGTACCCAAGATTATCACCGCTGTTCTCGCCAGTCAGCGAGTCCACTGAATTCGGACGAAGTTTTCCGTCTTTTGTCGCTTGTTCGATAGCGCGTTTGATTTCTTCTTTCATTTGAAGCTGATTAGCACCAACCGGCACTTTCAATTTAAAAGTCGGAAGGCCTGTATCCTGACAAATAGGCGATACATTCTCATCCGCCATTTTGATATTTTCAGATATAGTAGCAAGAGACATGGCAGCACGGGTTCCTGCATTCTCTTTCATCTTGGCTTTTAATATTGCACGGCGGACATCTTTAGGAAGTTTTGTTGATGTTTCAACGATTAATTCAAACATGCTTTGATAAAATTTTTCCATCCTGTTTCTCCCCTTATTGTCTATAGAATTCGGTCAATTCATTCGATTTTTATTATACTCCTTTGTGATTTGGTTGGAAAGGCTTACAGTTCGAAGATTGTTTCTGCATGAATTATCTTAGATTGTTACCCGTTCCTTTCCGCTCCAGGAACTTGCTTTCCGCGGGGAGATCTGGGAGCTTCCTCGGCCAGCCTGCGGGATCTCCCATTCCCTCTGCATCCCGCAGGAGTCAAGTTTCTTCCGCTTCAATCCACTGGAGTATTATCTTGATTATAAGCAACTTTAATTTCAAAAAGTCTTATTAAAGTCAAAAAACCGCCCGGCCAATGACCGGGCAGCATCTGCTGTTACTGTTTTTTAGGGAGAATGTCAATCTCCATGCTTTTCTTGATATCCAGATACTGATAAGAAATGGTTAAGGTTCCGCTTTTCTTCGATTTGATTTTTCCGTTTTTCCATTCTGCCAGGTCCGGAGGTGAAAGCTCCATAAAGAGCTTGTCCTGATCCATGGCAAATCGGTTACCGTCTTTATCGATAGCTGTTGCTGTCAGGCGGATGTTCTTTCCTTCTATGACTGTTTCGTTATTTGGGTTGAGTTCAACGTTGACAGGTTTGATCGTGTTCGGATCCACCACTGTCACTTTAATCGTGCTGCTTTTCCCTCCTGAAACGGCTGTGATGTTTGCTGTACCTGGCTTGAGGGTCTGAATGGTTCCGTCAGTAAGCACTTTTACTGCTTTTTCATTATCAGAGGTCCACACTGTGTGAACATCTTCGAAAGAGCTTAGGTTGACGAGATAGTTTCCGTAGATTTCTCTAAAATCGCCGAAAAGGTTGAGTGTGCGTTCTGCTCCGGCTGCCATTTTCATTTCCCGCTGTTCATTGAGGGCATCATCGACAATGGATACATCCGTCAGCAATGGGTTAAATTTATAGTCCATTCCTGACTTCGTCACTTCAAGCACTCCGCTTCCAAGGATATTTCCTTTGTCGTTTGAGACATATCCTTTGCTTGCTCCGTTGCCTGTGATTGTGTAGTTTACGCCGTCTTTTTCCCATGACTGCAGGAGGTGAAGGTGGCCGAACAGAACTTGTATATTCACATCTTTGTTTTGCTTTTTATAGGATCCGAGAATGTCTTCGAATTGTTTGGCATCTGCCGGATTCATTTCATGCTTTGTGCCGAAATCATCTTTTGTCGTATTGTGTGTCACGACAAGAACATTCTTCTTTTTATTTTCCTTCAAAAGCTTTTGAAGGTAATGGAACTGTGTAGAGTCGGATGCTGAAATACTCTGTCCGAACGCACTGTTCAGGCTGATGATCAGCGTGTTTCCATATTCAAAGTGGTAGGTTGGGGATCCAATGATGTCTGAATAGAAATCAATGTTTCCCTGGAACGATTCGTGGTTTCCAGGCGTTGCGAAAAAGGGTTTTTCTCCAAGTAAGGCAAGATCGCTCACGGCTCTGTCCCATTCTGCCTGTGAAGAGGTATCAACGATGTCGCCTACATGCATCACGAAGTCCGTTTCTTCATTTGCAGCCCGGTCAAACAGGCGTTTTGAGTACATAAATCCTTGTGTATCAGGCAGGACAGAAATGGCGAATTGATTGGCCTTTTCCGGCTGCTGAAGCTGCTTTGTTTCAAATTCCTTCACAAATGGTGTCATGACATTCCCGCTTTGGTCTTTTGCTTCGATAATAAAAGAATGCTGGCCGTCTTTAAGCGGCTTTTCAGGAACGGCATATGCCCAGCCCGTTTTTTCGTCGTAGTGGACAGGAGCAGGTTTGCCGTCAATTTTTACAGCGATACTGTTTTTCTTTACGCCGCTTTTTTCATCTTTCAGTTTAAAGGTAATGCGCGGTTCTCCTGTTTTTTCAACCGCTTTTCCTGTTGGCGTCACATTTGAAAGAACCGGTTTTTCTGTATCATCGCTCAAGTCTACTTTGATCGTTTTATCGACGGACGGAACGGACACATTTCCGTTTGTGTCACGTGCTGAAGCCGTCAGATGATAGGTGCCCTCTGTAAGGTTTTCAGCTGCTGCTTCCACTTTTCCTGTTTCATCATCATATGTGTGCGGAAGCTTTTCCCCGTTTAGTTTCACTTCAATTGATTCAGCATCTACGCCCGATTCTTCATCAATGACGAGAGAAGAAAACGCAATTTTGTTTTCATAAACGGTATTTCCAGCAGGTGTAATCTCTTTGAATTCAGGACCGTTAAAGTCTTCTGTTTCGTTCGTGTAAATATATCTCATGTGATCGATGTAAACACTGCCGCTGTAGTCAGGGATGCTTTTGTTCGTTTCTACAAAATAGAGATAGTTGAATACGATCGGAAGTGCCCAGTCCTGAGGAAGCTCAACCTCAAGGTATTTCCAGCCGGTCCAGTCTACTTTCGGTGCAAGATCAAGCGTTTTGTTAACACCGTTTGCTTTGAAAATCAGACGTGCCCACGGCGCTTTTCCGTCCCCGTAAACCCATACGCCGAATTTCTTTGGTCGGATATCTGTTTTATAGGTTTCATACATGGAATCAGCAAGCTCGTCCGGCCATGCACCGGATGCTGATTTGTACCAGTGTGGGATGACATTAATCGTGCCGTTGTATTTGCGTTCCCACTTTTTCGAATCGTAATCCACACGCAGGCTGCGCTCTCCGAATTTTGCCTCGTCCCCGGACAGCTGATGTGTGCCGCCCATGAAGCCTGATACTTCATATCCTTCTTTTGGATATGTTTCATAGTCATCGATGACTTGTTCTTTAAGCCCTATTAATAACTCAATCTGTTTTTCAATGGAGCCAAGTTTTGCAGTAACGGTTGTTCTTGTTCCCTCAGGTACATCTTCTTTAATTTGGATGGTGCCGTCTGCAGTGATTTCACCAACCTGCTCGTCCATCTCCCAGTCGATTGCGTCTCCTGTGAGGATGACTTCTTTCCCGTCTTTCACGGCTTCAGCTTCTAGTTTCTTTTCTTCACCTGGCTGAAGAATAACCGGACCCTGATCAGCAAATTTGAAGGCATCCACCTGGTCGATGACGGTAACGGATGCCTGCCCGCTTACTCCGTTGATGACAGCTTCCACTGTATCTGTTCCTGCCTGGGCAGGCGCCTTGTAAAGACCTGTTTTATCAATGGTGCCTTTTGAAGTTTTCCACTGGATGGAGCGGCTTGCAATCATGACAGGGTTGCCGTTGCTGTCTGTTGCTTTTACTCCGAACGGGAAAGCAGCATTTTTGAAGATTGTCAGATCTTTTTCTACGATAACTTCGCCAATATCACCTGTTTTAGTTGAATGATTGACAAAAAGAAGTCCGTTTGTGATTGACCTTGACTGCCCGTCACTCGGGTGATTGGCCGTCTCAAGCGCGCTTTTCCCTTTCGGCTGAACGATCATTTCTGTCGATCCTCCGCCGTCAAGGCCAAGAGCCGAAACTGCGCCGTGCTCTTCCATGATTTCAGCCATTTCGACTAGCGTTACCCCCTGGCTTTTATCAAAAAGGGTGCTCGGTTTATCAATGGTCATCGTGATGACCTTTTGCTCTGCTGTAATTCCGATGGCGGTTCTGGCACTCTTAAGATTCACGTGGCTGCCGTATTTGGACAGGAGCTCATCTTTTGTAAGGGCCTTTCCGTCCTTAACAAGCCAGTTGTAGCCGCCTGTAGCCTCGGTAATATCATTTTTGAGTACTCTGTCTTCTCCCGTGAAAAGATCAAACTGGAAGGAAATGTCCATGCCTTCTTTTAATTCATTCCGGATCATCTCAGCTTTTGACCCGAATCCGGCAATGATGACACTGTCTGACGGAATATCAATGCTCTCATAAGCAGGGTAGATCTTTTCGATTTTTCCCGTGTAGGCTTGTCCTGCTTTGATGGCAGAAGCGTCCTTTACCTCTTTTACGACGGCCATGGTTCCATTTTTAATGAAATTCTCATTGCGGTCATCAAAGGTGAGGACTCCCTTCTGGTTTAGCTTTGGTGTAAAAATGCCAAGCTTTTCTCCCGCGTTTTCATTGCGGTTCAGTGTATCCACTTTTACATTTTTGCCGCTGTAGGAGAGCGAGCCTCTCATTTCAACTTCTCCGATAAAAGGTTTTTTGTCTTGGTCAATTGCAAATACAGGATGAAGAGAAACGCCTGAAGGATAGCTGTGATTGATTAGAAGATTGCGGTTTTGAACCTGGAGCGTCATATTGATGCCGGTCTGCATATTGAACATATCCGCATTCACGCCTGCCACAATGTCTTTTCCCTTGAATTCTTCTCTTGCAGCTTGTGAAGGCAGGGTCTCTGCAGCAACGACTCGTTCAAGTGCTTTGGACGTGACAACGGATACATTCGGATTCGAAAGATCTGCCTCGAGAACGTTCACTCTCTGGCTGTTTCCGGCCGTTCCCCCGAAATTCTCGATTTGCTTTTCAGTGTGTGTAATGCCTGAAGAAATTTGTTCTGCTTTTAACACTGTGCTTTTCTCTGAAGGCACTGTTTCTTCTCCAAGAACAGCATTCGGCATAGTCAGCAGCGTACAAGCCATCAAAATGGCAGCAACATTCTTTTTCCCTATCATCTTGCACCTCCGAATAGTAGTAAGTACTTCTCTATTATAGAAGGCGATTGTTGATAGAATTTGGTATTTTCTTTAATGCTTGTAAACTTTACAGGTCTAAAAGTACCGTTAAATGTAGATTTTTTGTAAAGGGAGGATGTATGGACTACATATTATAGAGGAGAATTTTGCTCCATTCGGGTCTTTGGATCGAAAAAGCTAAGAGGCTGGTTTGCCCTTTGTTTCTATGGTACCTTTTTCTTGATTTGGGCTGGAGTACCCGTTCCTTTCCGCTCCAGGAACTTTCTTTCCGCGGGGAGGGCTGGGAGCTTCCTCGGCAAGCCTGCGGGATTTCCCATTCCCTCTTCATCCCGCAGGAGTCAAGTTCCTTCCGCTGCAATCCACTGGAGTTCTGAAACAGCCCTGTTGATTAAAAAAGAAAAAAAAGAACACCCTCATCAGGTGCCCTTTCATCCTCTATTCTTTATCCCAGTCCTTTTTAAACTGCTCCTGCTTTACTTCAAGCTCATCAAGCATTTTAATTAAACGATCAATATCCTCGACGTCTGTTGACTCAGGATCCATTGAATCGATAACATTCATAAACATATTTAAGCGTGTTTTTAAATATTTTAACTGTGAGTCTTTATCATGAACGGCGTTGCCCAAGATGTATCTCTCCTTTCACTGATAGTGATATCGTAGCTTATTCGCTCTGCTTTGACAACAGCTCAGACAGAGAAGGTATTCTAAAATATGTTGTTCATGATAGAATGTTCTCTATGTGAACTTGAAAAAGGAGTTTTATGAATGAATGCATCAGCTGCAAATACACTACAGCCCATTACACCTTCTCATGATCCATGGGAAGCTTATTTAGATATAAAGCAGTATGGAAAATTGACTTTAACAAATGTTGAATTTACGACTACGACCCTGTGCAATATGCGCTGTGAGCATTGTGCGGTGGGTTATACGCTCTCACCAAAAGATCCGAAAGCATTGCCGATTGATTTAATCCTGAAAAGATTAGACGAAGTAGATACGCTCAGGTCAATCAGTATTACCGGCGGGGAACCTATGCTGTCGCTTAAATCAGTGGACAATTATGTGCTTCCTTTACTAAAGTATGCCCGTGCGCGGGGGGTTCGTACACAGATAAACTCAAATTTGACACTTGATTTGACGCGTTATGAAAAAATTGCTCCCTACCTGGATGTTTTACATATCTCTCATAACTGGGGAACACAGGATGATTTTGCAGAAGGCGGATTTGCGATGATGGACCGGAAGCCGACTTATGAGCAGCGGACTGCTTATTTTGACCGTATCATTGAAAACAGCCGTGCTCTGGTGGATGCGGGAGTGATGGTTTCTGCTGAAACGATGCTGAATAAGCGGACATTGCCTCATATTCAAAAAATACATGAACAAATCGTGAATGATATGAAATGCCAGCGTCATGAAATTCATCCTATGTATCCCTCAGATTTCGCAAGTGCCCTTGAGACCCTTTCATTAAAAGAAGTCAGAGAATCGATTCATCATCTGCTCGATATCCGCAATGAAAATGTGTGGATGCTGTTTGGCACACTGCCTTTTTATGCCTGCAGTGATGAAGAAGAGGACATAAAGCTGATCAGACGGCTTCGGGAAAGCAAAAACGTAACAGTGCGCAATGACCCTGACGGCCGCTCAAGACTTAATGTCAATATTTTTAACGGAGACATCATCGTAACAGACTTTGGAGATACACCTGAGCTTGGCAACATTCAAACAGATACGCTCCAATCAGCGTATGACCGCTGGAACGAATCCAAGCTTGCACGGGAGCTTAACTGCCATTGCTCCGCTGTTTCATGCCTTGGTCCAAACCTATTGGTGAAAAATAGCTATTATCAGGATCTTGATTTTAGGAAGCGAAAATCTGTGATATAAAAAAGCGAGCCGATGAAGGCTCGCTTTTCTATTATCTCGGCTGTTCCGAAACGGTAAATCCGAAAGAAGCATGATCCTGAACAGGAATCCAGGCGCCAATTCCCTGAGATGTTACATTTTGAACAACAATTTTTCGTTTATTTCCTTTTAACACTAAGTAGACTTCGCCGTATGTTACTTTGCCCTTTTCATTGACTGCCGGTGCGTATGCATTTAAATATCCTACTCGTTTTGGGGGAATGTTATAGATCTGTTCTTTTTTTGATCCCGTTCCGATGATTGTCTGAAATGATAAAGGCAGGCTTGTCTTTTTCATTGCCTTAAGGAGCATCATTTTTTTCACATCTTCTTCACTCGGAATATGGGCAGTTAAGCCGCCTTTTACCTGCTTTTGGGCTTCTTGCTTATAATGAATTTGAGTTGTTCCCTTGCCGCCGCGGTTATCAAAGAAATTGGTATTGATTTTCCGGTATTCCCAGTTAACTGCGGTTTCGCCTGATTCGTAATTTAATGCCCATTGCCCGAGGAAAATCGTTGCTCTGTATCCGATTGAGAGCGGATTATCAGAGATTGTCGATTCATTCAGAAGACGAATTAAATTAGGATTTTCAATCGGAATTTTAGATGTTTCAATCAGGCTTTGAGCAAATTCGCTCGGCTGAAGATACGGGAGATCCTGAGTTGGGTTCGGATACGTATTCTCCTTCGAGATATCCAGAACAGAGCTTGGCACCTTCGTTTTGTTCACAGCAAAAACAGAGCTTGAAAAACCAATTGATAAGAGCAAAGCCATTGAAACGAGCATCCATTTTCTCATTTCCTAAACCCCTTTCGGTTGCTTTACAATTATTGTTTTCAAGCTCTTACTTCTTTATCCAACAATTTATTTATGTTTTCGCCACCCATTTACCAATAACCGCGTTTACAGGAGTATTGCACAGCTGAATCAGCGGTCCGATTGCGAAGGTAATAATGATTGTACCAAGACCAATAGGACCTGCAAATAATAGAGCCAGCAGAAGGGCACCGACTTCGCCAATTGTTTTTGCAGCCATCAGGCTTAGTCCAAACCTTTGATGAAGTGTAATCATGAGCTGGTCAATTGGATTTGCCGGAAAGCTGGTTTGAAGATAAATAGAAACGCCAATGGCTATTAATAAAATCCCTAAAATTAAAATGATTCCTTTGAAAAAGATATTTTGTGTATTGAAGTCCTGAAAAATTGAAAGCATCCAGAAATCAACAAAAAAACCGATTAATAAAATCGTAAACACTCCGAGTACTTTGGGAGCTTCTCTCATAATAACGGCATTTAAAAGAATAATTAAGATCCCTACAATAAAAATCCAGCTGCCGACTGTTAAACCGATTTGATCTGTCAGTCCGACGTTCAGTGCATCCCATGCTCCTGCTCCCAGGTTTGCTTTAATTGTCAGTGTCACGCCAAATGCCAAAACAAATAAACCGATTACAAAAAAGGCCAATCGATAAATCATGCTCTCCATCCCCTTTAATCTTTATATGTATGTCCTTCTTTTGAAGCAAAGAATAAAAAACTGAATATTTACAAATTTTAAATAACATGCTACATTTAGATTAACTCCCATGATTTCATGAGGGTTAGCTTCTTATTAATTGTTTCGTCCTACACGTAAAAATGACTCTGTGCTAAGCACAGAGTCCCTTTTTTTTCACAAAAGATAAAAGCCAATGCCCATGATCAAGTAGGCTGCAAGCAAGGTTGCCCCTTCAAACCAGTTTGTGTCCCCATCATTTGTAATCGAAATGGTCAGGAGAACGGCCGTTACCATTGAAATCAATTCCGGCATTGTAAAGACAAGCGGCATTTTCTTTGTGAACAATAAGGAGATCAGGACAAGAAGCGGCGCTACAAACATGGCGATCTGCAAGGTGGATCCCACCGCTATCTCGACTGCTATATTCATTTTATTTTTATAGGCCATAATGATTGCAGATGCATGCTCAGCAGCATTTCCGACAATTGCAACAATAATGACCCCGATGAAGAGTTCACTCCAGCCGAAGCTCTCGCCAACAGCCTCAAATGTATGAACAAGACTCTCCGAAACGTAAGCTACTGCAATTGTAGCAAGCAAGAGGATTGTAATGGCTTTTTTAGCAGACCATTCCGGTTCCTCATGATCATCTGTCTCATCCGTTTTATGCTGATAAACACCGCGGTGTGTAACAAGCTTAAAAAACAATGCTGCTAAATATAAGAGAATTAAAATAACAGAAATGCCTATACTCAAGTTTAACGTTTTTGCCTCATCCATGTCCATTGCAAAAATTTCAGGGATGACAAATGCCACTATAACAGCAAAAATTAAAAGACCTGAATTATGCCTCGCATCGTATACATTGAACTCCTGTCTTTTGAACTTTAATCCTCCAACGAAAAAGGACAATCCCGCTACAAGCAGCAAATTCCCAAGGACAGAGCCTGTTAAAGAAGCAAGAACAACGCCAATTAAACCTGCTTTTAATGCAAAAATAGAAATGATCAGTTCAACAGCATTTCCAAAGGTTGCGTTCAGCAGGCCTCCAATTCTCGGACCTGTCACGATCGCCAGGCTTTCAGTTGCTCTTCCCATATAACCCGCAAGAGCAATAATCGTTATACAGTAAACGGCAAACATGATGAGCTGCGGCCAGTGCATCAGACTCCCTATAACAGAAAGAGGAACACCTGCCATTACAACAATAAAAAAGATTCGATTCATTCCATTCTCACCCTTTCTTCTCCTTATTCTTTCTCTATTTCAGGAAAAATTAAACCACATGCTTCTGCTGCGTATGAAAACATCAATTTGATGCAGATTAATGATAGATATGAAAGGAGTGATTGGATATGAGTGAAGCAAAAGAAAAAGTTCTGCAAATGTTTAAAGAACATAAAATCGGAACACTCGCTACAATCCGTCAAAACAAGCCATTTTCGAGGTTTATGCTGTTTTTCCACGATGAACTGACCTTATATACTGCCACGAACAAAGATACCCACAAAGCAGAAGATATTGAAAGCAATCCAAACGTTCATGTTCTTCTTGGCTTTGAAGGCGACGGCTGGAAAAATGATTACGCGGAGATTGAAGGCAATGCTTCTGTAGAAGAATCTGCCGAACTAAAAGAGAAATTCTGGAACAAGGAGTTAAAAGAATGGATTTCCGGCCCTGACGATCCAAACTACTTACTGTTAAAAATAACGCCTCAATCAATCAGATATTATCAAAAGGCAGGAAGCAAACCGGAAATTATTGAGTTTTAAATCCTAATAAAATGAGACTGTGCATAAGCACAGTCTCATTTTATTATTTCAAACGTTTCGGTGATTTGAATGCTGTCTTCCACTGAACGCACCATTGGGCAATTTTTTCTGGCCAATTTAATCGACTGCTCCACTTTCTCCTCCGGAAGGTCCTGTCCTTTAATAATGTAATGGATGGCAATGCTCTCAATCCGGTTCGCTTCTTCTTCATTTCTCGTTACAGATGTCTGAATCTTAATGTCCTCAGCAACTAATCTTTTCTTTTCAAGGATCCCCCTAAGTACGCCGCCGCTGCATACGGCAATGGATGAAACCATCAGCTGATAGGGGCGAAAACCATATTCTTCATTTCCCGCAACATGAAGTTCCCCGTATTCAAAGTCAGCGGTGAATCCTACTTCTCTCATTTTAAATTCCACTGTGATCATCCTTTCTTTATGCCATCATACCCGAAAAAACAATTGTTCGAAAACGATATGCAATTTTCCTTGTCTGGCATGAATAATGGGTGTAACATTCAGGATGGAAAATAGAGTTAGGAGTCAGGATTATGCCGAAATTCAAATTTGCTATTCTCGTCAGTATTGTTGCTATTTCAGGATTTTCACAGGGAATGCTTCTCCCTTTGATCGCCATTATCTTTGAGCAGGAAGGGTACTCCTCTTCTGTCAATGGATTGCATGCCACAGGACTCTACATAGGTGTTTTAATTGCCTCTCCTTTTATGGAAGGTCCTTTAAAGCGGTTTGGCTTTAAGCCTCTGATTTTAGTTGGAGGAATCATGGTTGCGCTCAGTTTATTTGGATTTCTATGGATTCAGTCATTTTGGTTCTGGTTTTTGCTTAGACTTTTAATCGGTGTCGGAGACCACATGCTGCATTTTTCAACCCAAACTTGGATTACATCCATATCTTCTGAAGAAAAGCGCGGACGAAATATCTCTCTTTATGGATTGTTTTTTGGGCTTGGCTTTGCAGCAGGTCCGCTAATGGTTCCGCTTGCTGAAATAAGCTCAAGCCTGCCATTTATCCTTTCTGGCAGCATTAGCCTGATTGCATGGGCCTTCGTCTTTTTCCTGAAGAATGACTTTCCTGAACAGGACATGGGATCTACTTCATTTTTCGGGACAGCTAAACGCTTTGCAAAAGCATCGAAGCTTGCATGGGTCGCATTTCTTCCAACGTTCGGATATGGTTTTTTGGAAGCTTCGCTAAACGGAAATTATCCTGTGTATGCACTTCGGACAGGAATAGACGTTTCATCTGTATCGATCATTTTATCCTCTTTTGCTGTCGGGGCGATTGTTTTTCAGCTTCCTCTCGGGATCATCAGCGACAGGTTTGGCAGAAGAAACACCATCATGTTCGTTATGCTGTTTGGCTTTATCAGTTTTATGGCCGCAAGCTTTGCCGAAACGCTCGTTCCGCTTGTCATCTGTTTCTTCATAGCCGGCATGGTTGTCGGATCAACTTTTTCACTTGGCATCAGCTTTATGGCTGATTTGCTTCCTAAGAATCTGCTGCCTGCAGGAAACCTGCTGTGCGGCATCTTTTTCAGCATTGGAAGCATATCCGGTCCATTTTTAGGCGGACTATACATTGAACATGTGACATCGGCCAATTTTTTTCACGTAGTGAGCTTTATCCTGCTTCTGATTTTTATAACGACTGCTTTCTTTAAGCAGCCTGCTTTTAAAACCGCCAATAATTAAGAAAAGCTAAAGCGCCTGTAAGGCGCTTTTTGCCTTTTCCGGCGAATTCGTTTTGGCCGGGGAGTTTATCTCTAAAAAATTGGCGGTTTTTTTTAAATATAGGTTGAACATTTTGAATTGTCTGTTATATAATAGTATTAACAAATACAATCTGTATCATAACAATACTATAACAGGAGGAATTATTATTATGAAAAGACAAGAGCGCAAAAACATGATCGAATTTATTTCAAAAATGAAGGATATCGAGACAGAGACATTGATGTATATGACGGATGAGGACATTGAGCATATTTATTCATCGGCTTATCACAGTTACATTCAGTTGGCTGAGTAAAAGAAAAGCGGAACTGACTGGTTAGCTCCGACAGACAGATAAGGATTCGTCAGTAAAGGCGCTTTTTGCCTTTACTGGCGGATCCGTTCTGGCCGAGGAGTTAGGAGGTGGAGCTGGACAATGAAGAAAAGCGGAACCTCCGATATAAAAAAGCAAACCGCAGAGATGCGGTTTGCTTTTTTGTTTTAGTGGTAGCCGTTCTGACCGTTTGCACTGCCACTTGTTTTATGCTGCGGCTTGCTTTTTGAATTTTGCTTGTTATGGCTCCCGCCTTTTTTCGTATGCTTTGCCATGAAGATTCACCTGCCCAGCAAGATTTTGAAGATCATGATCTTCTTCTTTACTGTTTCACTATTTCCCGCTCTCTATCACACACAATCCCTGGAAATATTAATGGGTCCCTTTTCTTTTGTAAAGAATGGCATTTAGCTCTCCGCCAATCATGATGATCATTCCGGACAGATAAAACCAGATCATCAGAACAATGATTCCGCCCAAACTGCCGTAGGCAGCGCTGTAATGACCATAGCTTCCAACATAATAAGAAAAGGCGAATGAGACAAAGGCCCAGCCGATTGTTGCAAAAACAGCGCCAGGCATCGCATCCTTCAGATGCAAATGCTTATTTGGGGCAAAAAAATAGAGTGCTGTAAAAACAATAAATAAAATAATCGCACTGACAATCCATCTTCCCATATTCCATACGGTTAAAAACTCTTCTGAAAGTCCAAAGACAGAAAAAAGGAGCATGCCGATCTCTTTCCCGAATACAGGTAAAAGCAGAGCCACTAAAATCACAAAAACCATTGCAATTGTAAGTAAAACCGCCATTCCCCTCGCTACTATAAATGATCGGCTCTCAGGTACGTCATATGCACGGTTAAAAGCACGGACTATGGCATTAATGCCATTTGAGGCAGACCACAAAGTGGCAAGGATCCCGAACGAAAGCAATCCTCCACTTGAATTGCTGACGATTTCAGCCAGGGTGTTTTTGATAATCTCTACAGACTCCCCTGGTGCATATTGCGCAAGAAAGTTTAAGATATCTGCCTGAGAAAGCGGCAGAAAGGCGATAAGCGTAATTAAAAAGATTAAAAACGGAAACAGAGAAAGTAAAAAGAAATAGGCGAGTTCTGCCGAAAGCCCGATGATTTCATCTTTAGAAAAACGCTCAAACAGGTCTCTTAGGATGGATTTCGGGGTCTGTTTATGCTGTTTCACGCTTTTCATTTATTCACCTCTCTTTTGGATCGGTCAGAAACCTTTCTTTTGTTTCTTCTATCATTTCAATCATTTGAGGTGTTGTTTCTTTAAGTTCATTTATTTTTTCATTGATAAATTCAATATCTTCCTTAGCTTCTTGGATTACGCTCTTTGCCTGATCAATCTGCTGTTTGATCTCTTCCGTTAATAGAGACGGGTTTTCAATATAAAGAGCTGTTTTATCTTTTAAAGATTTTCCCTGTGCAACAAACTGATCTCTTGTCGGCTTATGAAGAAGTGTAAGGGCTCCTCCAACCGCAGCACCGGCAAAAAGTCCTTTTAGAAATAAACTGTTTGATTCATTACTCATTCGAAATAACCCCTCTTCTTATAAGTTATGGTCTATTTTAATACGCTCAAGCAAGTGACTGCATCCTGTGTGCACCATTTCGTAAACCTCATCAAAGTTGTCTGTAAAATAAGGATCAGGTACGTCTGCAAGATCTGATTCCGGCACGAAGTCCATCAGCCTTCCGACATAGCCTGTTTTAGAGTACCCCGCAAGCCTCCTTAAGTAACCAAGGTTTTCATTGTCCATCGCAATAATGTAATCGAAGTTCAGGAGATCATCAAGGGTCACCTTTCTTGCCTGTATCCCTTCGTACCCAATTTTGTGATGATCAAGGATTTTCCTTGTTCCTTCATGCGGCTGATGGCCAATATGCCAGTCCCCGGTGCCGGCTGAATCCGTTATAATCGCTTTGCTTAAACCTTCTTCTTCAATTAAATGCCTCATAATTCCTTCTGCCATCGGAGAACGGCATATATTCCCTAAACAAACAAATACTACTTTAATCATCATTTTCCTCCTGCCGGTTAAGACAATTATCATAAAGTAAACTTCCATCATGGGGGTATCCCTTATCCTCAGTGACGATTAGTTGAACCAATCGGCTTTTACGGGATAAAAAACAAGTCTTATTAATATGTATGTTTCCCCTTACTCTATATATGGTACATTTCTCTATTCTTTACATAAGTGAATTTATAATAAGCAACTTTTATTGATATAAAACATGTTACAATAAATAATACTTAAAAGGGAAAGTTTGAAAGGATGAATTCAGTTGAATAATCTATCAGAAAAATCAGTTGAAAACGTAGAATACATGATTGAACAAATTAAAGAAAAATTGCGTGTCATTAACATTGGTGCGATTAAACCGTCCCATTTTGACGAAGAGATGTATGAAGAATTGAAGGATATCTACGATTTAGTCATGAAGAAAAATACATTTTCACCTAACGAAATGCAGGCTATTGTTGAAGAGCTTGGCAACCTGAGAAAAGTTTAATTCATTTCTGCCTTTAGAAAAAGGATAAAAAGATTCTCAGCACGTCCCCTTTTGCATATATGTGTACAAAGGGGGCTGAAAAATGGCTGCAATGTGGTGGCTTGCAACGATTGTTTTATTCCTGTTGCTTATTACTTGTATTGTTTTTGTTATTTATGCACTTAAGACTGCGATTCATACAGAAGATGCAATAAATGTAGATCCGCTTCCAAGTGCTGAAAATCCAGATTTGGAAGATAAAAAATAGCCCGGCGCTTTGCGCGCGGGCTATTTTTTTATTATTTTAAAAGATTTAGCGATTCACGTGTAAATGCAGGCAGATCATCAGGTGTGCGGCTTGTTACAAGCTGATTGCCGCATACAACAACCTCTTTATCATGGAAGTTTGCACCGGCGTTCTTTAAATCAACGGCAATGGATTTAAATCCTGTAACATCTCTGCCCTTAAGGGTCTCCGCTGTAATGAGCAGCTGCGGCCCGTGACAAATCGCGAATACAGGTTTGTTATCATCCATAAATTTCTTTGTGAATGTGACAAACTTATCATCACCGCGCAGGATATCCGGAGAAAACCCTCCCGGAATAAACAGCGCATCAAAGTCATCTGCATTTACTTCATCAATCGATGCATCTACCTTGATGGACTCTTGTCCTTGTTTGCCTTTTACGGTCTTTCCTTTTTCATTTTCAATAACAGTCAATTGGTGACCTGCTTCTTTATACGCTTTTGCAGGCTCCGTATATTCAGAGTCCTCAAAATGATCCGTTACAACGACAGCAATTTTTTTACTCATATCCTAGAACCTCCTCAAATTGTTAACACTATTTAAATTACCCTTTGGAACACATATAAAACATGTATTAGCATATTATGGCGCAAATTGCTGAAACACGGTTCTTCCCTGATCTTTAAAATGCTCTCTGTTTAAAATGGAATTAATAATCTGCTGATTTCGGTAGACAGATAATCCAAGGTTTGTTGCTCCTGTTCCATGAGAATGCTCAAGGTTTGTCAGGACAAAAATGTTCTGCTCTCTTTGATCCTTAAAAACAAGGCTGAAATCAGCTTCAACCTTATACCTTTTTTCATCCTCCCAGACAATGTCATCCCTCATTTCCTCAATCCAGTCAGGAAGATTCGGCTTATATCCAGTTGCAAAAATAACGGCTTCTGTCTGATGCAGAAAGGATTCTTCTTTTTGCCACTGATGGCATTTCAGCGTAAATCCTCTTTCAACCTCTTTCAAGTCCTTCACCTCGGTGAGAGGCATAATTTTCACACGCGCATCCTTGCCGTGAATGGAACGGTGATAAAGCAGATCATAAATAGATACAAGCGTTTTTTTGTCAATGCCGTTCCTCAGGTGCTCTAACTCAGGAAGCGCCTTCTTTCTTTGTTCAAAGCTTAGCTCCTGAAAATAGTTAACAAAATCCGGGGAAAAAACCTCCTGCCCAAGCTTCGCAGACTCAAGCTGCATAAAACCTGCCGAACGGGTGAACCAGCTCAGTTCGTAGTTAAAATGATCCTCCGACTGCAGCAGATCAAGGAAGATTTCAGCTGCACTTTGTCCAGATCCTACAACTGTTATGGCGTTTTTCTTCTTTATGTTTTCCTGTTTATATAAGTAGTCGCTTGAATGGATCACACAGTCTCCTGTATCTGTTTCAATCGGAATGAGCGGGATGCTCCCTGTCCCCAGTGATACATGTTTTGTTCTATAGACAGCAGCTTCCCCGTCATGTTCAACATGTACTTCATAATGATCTTTTTTATATTCTACATGAGTGACGCATGAACTGAATGTGCAGCTATCAAGCTCTGAAGCGGCCCATGCTGCATATTCGCTGTACTCTCTCCGGGGAATATCAAATCGATTAAAAAAGAAGAATGGATATAATCTGTTATGAGTATGTAAATAGTTTAGAAATGTATATTTGCTTCTCGGGTTGCAGAATGTAACCAAGTCTGCCAGGAAGGGAACTTGAAGGTCAGAGCCTTCAATAAGCATACCCGGATGCCATACAAATTCCTCACTTTTGTCAAAAAAAACAGCGTTTATCTCAGGAATGTCCTCAATTAATGCTGCCAGTCCAAGATTAAACGGTCCAATGCCAATTCCTATTACGTCATACATCCTGTCACCTGCTTGTCTTTTCATTTGGCTGTTTTCGCAAAGATTGTTGTTTTTCATTACAATTGATGCCCGTTCCTTTCCGCTCCACTGTAGTCTAAAAACAACAAAGTTTACGAAACAAAAGAGCCTTTCTTAATAGAATATCTTTACCCTTACCGGATATAGGATAACCAAAAGAGAGCACATCTGCAGGATCTCACATTTCTGCTGCACTCTCTTTATAGCTTTCGATCAATGAAATAAATTCCAGTACCTTTCTTTCATAGCCTTTCGGGTCAGTTAAGAAGGCCTGCGCGTGACCTGCTTTTGGGACTAAATAAAGCTGTTTTATCCCTTTTTTCAAATGATACATATCCAGCGTCATTTTCATTGGGATAAAATGATCTTCTTTTCCATGAATAAAAAGAATCGGCGTTTTCGTATGCTCAAGGTCCCTGACAGGCTTGATTTCTTCAAACCCCCACCCATAACGGAGTTTCGTCACAATACTGGTCCAGGAGATCAGCGGGTAAAACTTAATTTTGAAATCAATTCTTAGTCTCGTTTTCAGCAATTCTGTCAAATCGCTGAATGCACAATCGGCAATGCAAAACGCAACCCTTGGATCTTTTTTTACATATTGAAGAGCAGAAGCTGCTCCAAGTGATTCACCGAGAATTCCTACAAAAGCATCTTCACCCAGTTTTTCATGAAGAAAGTCCACCCATGCATTTAAGTCATCGCTCTCGTAAAAGCCGAAAGAGGTGTGGTCACCGCCGCTCAGACCATGAAAACGATGATCACATAAAAGCACGTTAAATCCCTTTTTTTGAAACATACCCACATATTTGAAACTCCCGAACAGTGACCAGGTAATGCCATGTGCGATGATAATTGCTTTTTTGCTTTCTGAAACAGGAAACCACATTCCGTGAATTTGATAGCCGTGAAAAGAGTCGATAAACCATTCTTCTTTTTGAGCGCTTTCAAATATATCCGTATTGATCTCTCCACTCTCTACTCCAAGCAAATACGTTTTTTCATATGCCACTTTTCTTGGTACGGTAATCAGGCTGCTGAAAAAATAGGACACAGCGAGGATCGTTAAAAAAACGGCAAGGATAGAACAAATAACAATCCACATGAAATCACCTTCACTTCCCTTTTTTCCATCATATTATTTCCTTCCATCATAGGTGAAAAATGTAAAGCTGTTGTTTTAAGTTCTGTAAAAGTTTTTTTAATTATGCAGAGCATATTGAAACTTGGGTGTCTGTGAATGCTAACAGTACAATGACAGAAATCAGGTTGAATGAGGTGTGGATAATGACGCATAAGGTTGTCGTGATTGGAGGCGGAATCGGAGGGCTGACAGCTGCTGCATTGCTTGCTGATAATCAGATCGATGTGACAGTGCTTGAAGCTTCTAATGAATGGGGCGGATGTGCAGGAAAGTTTCAGCGCGGTCAGTACTTATTTCCTGTCGGAGCAACACTTGGTATGGGTTTTGAAACAGGCGGCGTTCACCAAAAAATCTTTGAAGAGCTTCATCTTCCTTTTAAAGAACATTCCCTGCTTAATACCATCATGGACATCCATTTGCCGGGAAGAACGGTGAGCTACTGCCGTGACCGCATTGCTTACATCACTGAACTGAAAAGCCACTTTCCGCATTTAAGCAATAAAATCGATTCATTTTACACGGAAATATGGCACATGGGAGCAGAGGTAAAAAAACTGATTGATCCGCTTCCTGTTCTTCCTCCAAAAACAGCTTCGGAATGGGGTAAATTGCTGCAGTCATTACAGCCGTCTACCTTAACGCTCCTTCCCTATTTCAAAAAAACATTGAGCGCACTCCTGGAAAAGCACAGATTAAACGATGAGCGTGAATTTGTTCATATCATCGATGCACAGCTGATTGATTCCATGCAGACAGCAAGCAGCGATTGCTCGGCCATACTCGGTGCATACGCACTGACTGTCTACCACGAGGGTGCTTTTTACTTAAATGGAGGCCTATATCAAATTGCGGAGCGTCTGGCAGAATCAGTTGAAACTGGTGGAGGGACATTGCGCAAGCGCTCCTGGGTTCAGCAAATCCACAGGGAAAAGAACGGCTATATGGTGACAGATCAAAGAGAACGGACCTATTACGCTGATTACGTCATATGCAATCTTCCCTTGCCAAGCTTCACAAAGATCTTGTCACCAGAGCTGCGAGCATTCTCTAAGCAAATCCTATGCCAAGAAAGAGACTCAATCCCAATGGGGAACGATGACTCTTTACATGACGGTGAAAGAAGAACTGATACCGGAAAACTTCCCGCTTTTTCATCAAGTCATAGATAATCATTCAGGCAAATTGGCAGAAGGTCACCATATCTTCCTTTCCATCTCGAAGAAAGATGACATACTGCGTGCACCAGCCGGTTTCCGCACTATGACATCAAGCACCCACACAGAGCTTGGAAATTGGGACACGAAAGAAAAATACGATCATTACAAAGAGGTTCTCGCTGAAAAGATGCTGAAATCCATTGAAATGGCTCTGCCCAGTCTTCGGGAAAACTTAATAGACATGATGACAGGGGCCCCAAAAGCATGGGAACGGTTCACAAAGCGGCCATCGGGTATGGTTGGCGGCTATCCTCAGACACTTGATCACGCCTTATTCAAAAGTCTTTCACATCGGACTGGAATTAAGGGGATTTACTTATGCGGGGACAGCGTCTTTCCTGGAGCGGGCACAATTGGCGTATCGGTAAGCGGATATCATGCTTATCAGTCGGTTTTGGCTGATATTCGGAAAGCGGAGCGGGAATGATTGGGACAGGAAAGTGCGGGTTTTTCAAACTATCAGTATCTAATTCTCAATAAAAAAGCTGCCGGGACAAAACTTGTTTTTTCAATTTCCAACGTTTCTCAGGACACTATTTAATCCTGAAAATACAGGTAAGGATTCGAAGAATTGGCAGCACTTTGTGAGGTAGCTCCATATTGAAAAAGTGGCACCACTCTGGGGGAATGCCGCCACAACTGAGGAGCGTTCACATGAAAAGTGGCACCTCTCTGGGGAATGCCGCCTCAACTGAGGAGCGTTCACCTGAAAAGTGGCAGCACCTGGGGAGTGGCGCCTCAACTGAGGAGCGTTCACATGAAAAGTGGCACCTCTCTGGGGAATGCCGCCACAACTGAGAAGCAATCACCTGAAAAGTGGCACCACTCTGGGGAATGCCGCCACAACTGAGGAGCGTTCACATGAAAAGTGGCAGCACTCTGGGGAGTGGCGCCTCAACTGAGGAGCGTTCACATGAAAAGTGGCAGCACTCTGGGGAATGCCGCCACAACTGAGAAGCGTTCACCTGAAAAGTGGCACCACTCTGGGGAATACCGCCACAACTGAGTATGGGACATAAAATGTCCAACAAAAAAACTTTGGCTTTAGAAGCCTTTTATACAGAAAAAATCCGAACTATTAACTCCCAGTTCGGATTTTTCTTTGGCTATCTGACTTTTGTCCAAGCCTCTTTATTAATGTCCTCTTCTCGCAAAATCAACAAATCTGAATTTATCAAGTCTGTGGCGTGATTCTGTGTACTGAAACAGGCTTGTGTCTTCAAGATATACGTGATTTTTTACAACGACGATATGCTGGAAGTTTTTTAAATCCAAGTAGTTGAAATCTTCCTCTGTGCACTCTTCTACAACAATTTCTTTTTTCGCAAAGCTGATTTTTAATTTTAATTCTTCTTCAATGTAGCGGTAGATCGAGTCCTCGCAGATTTCCTTTGTTAAAAAAGGAATGTGCTTTCGATTGAGATAATCCTTATCAAGGATGATGTTCTCGCCGTCAATTTTTCTTGACCTGACAACCTCCCAGACCTCGTCATGCGCACCCAGGTTCAGCTGCTGCATAATAAAATCGTCTGGTTTGATGAGGCCGAATTTCTCCACTGCTGTTTGAGAAGTTCTTCCTAAGTTCTGCGAAAGCTCTTTGAAACTGACGAGACCCGAAACGGGAAAGCTCATTTTGGTGACATCGAGAACAATTGACCCTTTCCCTTTAACCTTTTGAATGTACCCATTTTGGGCAAGAAGGTTAAGGGCCTTGCGGATTGTTTCCCTTGAAGTTTCATATTGCACGGCGAGCTCGTTTTCAGAGGGCAGAGTTTCATTCACTTTGACAACTCCCTGTTTAATCCCTTCTGATAACTCCTGATAAATCGCCAAATATTTATTGTTTGTTTTCATCTTTAACCACCACCATTAGTTTACCATTACTTCTTAAGATGATAAACGATGGACTCAAACGGGCGCAATGTTGCGTCTTTAAATGATTGTGCAGAATCAGGGTAGTTGGAGATAAGAATTTCGCTGTTATATCCGTCTGCATCAACATGATCCGGCAATGTAAAGACGGTTTCCTGTTCATAGAAGTTATTGATGACCAGCAGCTTCTCTCCATCTCCATTTCGCACGTATGCAAACAGCTGATCGTGATCTTCAAGAATCAGTTCATAATCCCCGTAAGTGATTAAATCAATGTCTTTTCTAAGCTGAATCAAGTTTTGATAGTGATAAAAAACAGAGTTTTCATCTTGAAGGGCATTCTCTGCATTGATTTCGGGATAATTGCTTGCTGGCTTGATCCAAGGTGTTCCTGCTGTAAAGCCGGCATGCTTGGAATCATTCCATTGAACAGGTGTGCGTGAGTTATCTCTTGATTTACTTTTTAAAATCTCGATAATCTCTTCTTCTGACTTCCCCGCATTTTTCAAAATTTCGAATGTATTCAGGGTTTCAACATCACGATAATCGTTGATGCTTTCGAATTTAGGATTCGTCATTCCAAACTCTTCTCCCTGGTAAATGTAAGGAGTTCCCTGCATCATGTGAATCGTTGTCGCAAGCATTTTAGCTGATTCGATGCGGTATTCCCCGTCATTTCCATATCTTGAAACAATCCGCGGCTGGTCATGGTTGCACCAGAACAAGGCGTTCCAGCCTCCGCCTTTATGCATCTCAACCTGCCATGTTGAAAGAATTTGCTTTAATGCACCAAAATCAAAATCAGCCAATGCCCATTTTTCCCCATTCGGGTAATCCACTTTCAAATGGTGGAAATTGAATGTCATGCTTAGTTCTTTTGATTCCGGATTTGAATACTCAATGCAATTTTCAATCGTCGTTGAAGACATTTCTCCAACCGTCATGCTGTCATATTTCGAAAAAACTTCCTTGTTCATTTCTTTCATATATTCATGCACGAGCGGACCGTCTGTGTAAAACTTGCGGCCGTCGCCAGGAGCTGTGCTTCCATCATCATCCGGGAAATCCTGATTTTTTGAAATCAGGTTAATGACATCAAGTCTAAAGCCGTCTACTCCTTTTTCAAACCAAAACTGCATCATTTCATAGACTTTTCTGCGGACTTCTTCATTCTCCCAATTCAAGTCAGCTTGTGTCACGTCAAACAGATGCAGATAATATTCGCCTGTTTTTTCATCTAGCTTCCATGCCGAGCCGCCGAATTTTGAAATCCAGTTCGTCGGTTCAGAGCCGTCTTCTTTTCCTTCTTTCCAAATATAGAAATCACGGTAAGGATTCTCTTTTGATGATTGTGCTTCCTTAAACCATGCGTGCTCAGTAGAAGTATGGTTGACCACAATATCCATGATGATTTTAATCCCGCGATCGTGAGCCTCTTGTAAAAGAGATTCAAAATCCTCCATTGTTCCATATTCTTCATGAATGGAATAATAGTCGCTGATGTCATATCCATTGTCTTTTTGAGGAGATTCATAAATCGGCGTCAGCCATACAACATCAATGCCGAGCTCTTTTAAATAATCCAGTTTTTCTATGATGCCCTGAATATCGCCTACTCCGTTTCCATTCGTATCGTTAAAGCTTTTCGGATAAATTTGATAAACCGCTGATTTTTTCCACCAAGGCTGTTTCATTTAACATGCACCACCATCTTTTAGATTTAAACGGCAAAAAGGACAATGGCTTGTCCTTTTTGTTTTTATTTTTTCTTCCAATTAAAATTGGCAAATACGTAAGTCAGTACGAATGGCACAACAATTGCGATGGCCATTCCGATAAAGAATGCCGTCCAGTATTCGGATTGAATGGACAAGAATCCAGGAATTCCTCCAACACCGATGGAGAAAGCTTTAACATGATTAATTGTTATAAAGATACCTGCGATTGCTGAACCGATCATCGCCGCGATGAATGGATAGCGGTATCTAAGATTCACACCAAACATAGCAGGCTCTGTAATACCAAGGTAAGCTGAAATTCCTGAAGTCAGCGCTAAACCTTTTTGTTTTTCATCTTTCACCATGCGCATCATGGCAAAAGCTGCTGAACCCTGTGCAATGTTTGATAAAGCAAGCATCGGCCATAAGAATGTGCCGCCAGCACTTGCTACAAGCTGCAGGTCAACTGCAAGGAACGTATGATGCATGCCCGTTACAACAAGCAGTGAATATAATCCTCCGTAGAGCAAGCCGCCAAGAGCTGCAAAGTTATCAAAAATGGCAATGACACCGTCTGTAATAAAGTTTCCAGCTGCAAATGTAATTGGTCCAATGACGATAAAAGCTGCAAACCCAGTAACCAATAATGTAATTGGGGCAACTACTAATAGCTTGATTGAATCAGGTACTCTTTTATTTAAAAACACTTCAATTTTAGCGAGTAAATAAGAAGCAAACAAAACCGGAAGAACTTGTCCCTGATAGCCGATCTTTTCAACCTCAAGCCCGAATAAGTTCCACACAGGAACCTCGCCTTTGGCCTGAGCCTCACCGTATGACCATGCATTCAGAAGATCCGGATGCACGAGGATTAACCCAAGAACAATCCCAAGCAGCGGACTTCCTCCAAAGCGTTTCACTGCTGACCAGCCGATTAAGGCAGGGAGGAAAGTAAACGCCGTATTCGCAATCAAGTTAATAATGCCTGATAAATCAGCCCATTGCGGGTAAACGTCAATAAGAGATTTATCATCAAAGAAAATTCCGGCACCGCTCAGGATGTTGTTAATTCCCATCAGTAAACCAGCTGTTACGATCGCCGGCAAAATAGGAATGAAAATATCAGCCAGCATTTTCACCGCTTTTTGGATAGGATTCAATTTGCTTGAAGCTGCATCTTTTACGTCTTCTTTTGAAGATTCACCCATTCCTGTTTGTTCTGCCATTTCCTTGTAAACTTTATCAACAAGACCTTGTCCAATCACAACCTGGAACTGTCCATTTGTCGAAAATGAACCTTTCACCATATCAATCTGATCGAGTTTTTCTTTATCCACTTTGCTTTCGTCTTTCAAAGCGAAGCGCAAACGAGTGACACAGTGTGTAGCTGCCGCAATATTATCCTTGCCGCCGACAGCATCAACGATATCGCGGACTTCCTGTTTGTTCACACTCATCTATTTCAACCTCCCGTAATCGTTTTCATTAATAGCCTAGTATTGCCTAAAAAAGGCTTCCATTTATCTCATTTCACATTCCTGTATATACAAGTTACAAACATATTGTATTCCTGTATATACATGTTGTCAACAAAAAAGAGTAATCGTTTTCACGGTTTAAGCTAATTCCCCTATTAATCAGGCTATTGCCAAATCCATCCAGCTTTTTGGCACTCTGAATCTTATGACTACTCTTCATAAAAAAAGAGCGCTTTTGAAAAATTCCGTCCGAAGACCGAATTATTATGTACATATGCTGCAGCCCATCCTTCACCCACCTTTCTATCATTATTCCGAATCATTTATCCATACCCTCTATCTTCTGCAAAATAGCACTCTTTGCACTTTTTTGTCTAAGGCTGCAGAAGATTAAAAACCATTTAATAGCCGCTTGCCCGTTTTTTCAATCGCCTGCAGCAGGTTTGTGCCCGCTCACGCTGTTTTCCGGCCATTCATCCAGATACATCCAATTCCGAGAACAAAAAGAGGCCACGCTCTTTTAAGCGTGGCCGAATAATCAGCAGCAAAAATCAAACGGGTGAAATGGAGGGGATGCAGGCACATTCAACTTGGGAGTATGAACAGGATCTCCCCAGTGCCATGCGGCAAGGACAGCTGCACATGCGTCCAGCCCATGATTTGTATCAGCTGCATCAGCAGTTATTCCCTCCAGCCCCCATTCCTTAAAATAAGGAATGAGATGAAGCCTTGATTCTTCATTCTTTTTATAAGTAAGAGCAAGGTGGCGGTCTTCTTCCTTCAGCCTGAGCCCCAAAGCAGCTCCAGGATGAACTTCAACAATGGATGCCGTCAGGTTCTGCAGAGATCTGCTTAGTCCGATTCCTCTCATAGTCAGATACACCATTCGATGAAAGGTTGGCGCCATGATGGAGCCATGATACAATCCAGCCGCTTTAATTGCATTTCTTATCTCTTTATCTGAGGGACGATCTCCGCCTCCGTCCTGATAGGATAATGGAGCATCGATTCCTACTATGACCTCTTCTCCGCAAGAAGAAAGAGCTGCAATTGTTTCAATGATCTTTCTGTCACTATTATTAAAGGCAAGATTCTGAAGGCTAAGGACATTCCCTTCCCTCTTAAAAATCGCCATTGCTGTATCCCGATGATTTGCGGGTCCGGCTAAATCTATTCCTACTACGTGCAAAAGAAATCTCCTTTCACAAATCAAATTTCAATTGTTCATGGTCCGATGCCTTTACAGAACGTGCGGCCATGCCAGACTTGGATTTTCTTGCTGCCTGATTCGCTTTCTTCACATCCACGGCCGGTGCCTGATAGTCTAAGTGGAAAAAACCCGGATAATGCCAAGGCTCATGGATATGTTTAGCAGGTACATTTGAAAGACTCGGCAAGTATCTCTTGATAAAAATACCGTCTGTATCTTCTTTTTTCCCTATTTTCACGGGATCCTGAACTTTCTGCGACATCTTTTGAATTTGATGAACATGAATGATAGGCTCATAGTCCAGAAAAAGGGAAGCTAGTGCATCCGCGCACATTTGCACGTTCAGTGAAAGCGTATTAACGGCAAATGAAACAAGCATGCCTCGATATTTCGATGGAATCCAGCCCGTTTTATGAAGACAATTCATTGCTGCATCTATCATGGGAATCCCGGTTTCTCCATTAAACCATCTCAAAAACAAATCATCTTTTTCAAATGGAATATGCTCAGATTCAAGAACATTTCCCTGCTCAATCAGCTTCCACCGTTCCTTAAGACGCTCCTGAAAAGATGTTAATTGTTTCACAAGAAACAAATTATCACAATTTTCTATCTTTATCGACGTTTTTTGGACGACTGTCCGAAACGAAATGTTTCCCCATGCCAAATATGGCGAAAGTCTGCTTGAAGATACCGTTGACTGAAGAAGGTTGGACCCATTCTCTTCATAGGATTGACACCGCTCCTGCAAAAAGGTTTCAAGCGTTTCAACTGCCTGCTGTTCGCCGCCCTGCTGACCAAATCTGATTGGATCGCCTGAAACAGAAAATGATCCCAGTTTATTAGCACCCATGTTAAAGCTTGCCGGAAAATCTTCTGGTGCCCGAATTTGTTCAGGACTTCTGACAGGTTCACTCTGGCGAAGTTCATTCCATCTTTCCTGAAATTTTCTCCCGCTGTTTTTTTCATTAACGGGATACTCCAAAAACCTGAGGCCTCTCTCATTCATCCATTCTCTCACTCTGGCATTCCTCTCAAGTGCTGCACTCCCCGCCTTTTCTTCATGAGCATACAAAGTGAATTTGCCGTATGTTTTAAAGATTGCAGAAAGTGCCTCTTCCATTTCTCCAATATAAGTGAATAAGCTGCCTCCTCTATCTTCCAACGCATTCTGCAGGTCGTCCAAGCTTTCGCGCACGAACTGAAAGTGCCTTGCAGAATAGTCTTCTCCTGACCATATAGACGGTTCGGCTGCATACATCGGGAGCACTTCCCCATATAAAGCGGCATCAGCAAACGGCTTATGATCAGCTATTCTTAAATCACGTTTAAACCAGACGACGTTCATGAAATCACTCCATCATCGATGTCTATTAGGACCATTTCGAGTAAATTTTATCCTTATAAAAAGCAGAGGCTCTTGAACTGAAAGTATTTCGCTTCTTCAATATTTTATCAAGCTGAAAGGCTTTCTCGTTCAGCTGCACCTGCAGCTTCTCTTTCTCCATTTCATCCGGACATTGGGCAAGAAGCTGTTCTAGTGTATGAATCGCTTTTTTCAGCTCGATGTCTTCGTCCATCATATTCGCGTTTTTCATCATTTTATAGGACATCCGGAGCTCAGGCGGGATATGGGACAAATCTTCAAGCTCGGCAGCGGCTTTCCCATGCCGGGAAGCTGTTTAAATTCGCCATCTTTTATCGCTTGTTTTATTTTATCTTCCGACAGAATCGTGAAAAGATCCATTCTTAACCCTCCCTAACATCTTTTGCTGTGTTCGCAAAGATTGTTTGCAATTACAAATGTTGTCCGTTCCTTTCCGCTCCAGGAACTTGCTTTCCGCGGGGAGGGTGGGAGCCTCCTCGGCATGCCTGCGGGGTCTCCCATTTCCCTCTATTTCCCGCAGGAGTCAAGTTCCTTCCGCTGCAATCCACTAAAGGTTTTAAACATCTATTCTAAAAGCAACAAAGGTTACGAAAAGAGCCAAATCCTTCTTTAAATTAGGTTACACAATCAGCTTCATTATTCCTTCTTAAAATATAGATGTTTCATGACAAAGAATCAAACAAACGTTCTACAGCCAGGCTGTGCAGGCATACAATTTAGAATCACAAGTAAAATGGAGGCATCCAAATGAGCGATTCAAAAACATTTCAGATTCCTGAAGAAATGGTTGCACGTTATGCTTCGTTAAATGAGAAGGCGAAGAAAATAGATGAGGAACTTGCAGAGATGAAAAAAATCTTCAATTCCTTTTTCGATCATACGCACGGAAAGCTCTGCAAAGGCGAAGAGAGAATCGGTGATTACAAGATTCAAAGGCAAATCCGGCACTCAGAGCAATATCACCCCGAGAAAACAGTCAAGGTATTAGAAGATTTAAACTTAACGGACTGTATTATTTCAGTAAAACAACCTGATAAGCAAAAAATTGATGCTGCTCTTACACTTGGCATGCTTTCTCCTGATGAATTAAAAGACTGTCTGATCAGAAAAAGCTCTCAGGCAATTGTGGTTAAGCCAATTAAATAAGCTCTAAGTAAAAAGTCTGATTTAATAAAATAGTCAGACTTTTTATTCGTCCGTTTTTCCCATCTTCTATTATTTTAGGTTTATGTTTTAAAAAATAAGGTTATTTAATGGTTAGTCATTTATTCTAGAAAACTATTATTTTATATTTTAGGAGGAAAACATATATGGGAGGAATTTGGTTTACGCTCTTATCCTGTGCATTTTTCATGGGTCTTGTTGCTTGGATTTCCTATTTGAAAACGAAAGGCGGAAACGAAGATTCACAAGGCTATTTTCTTGCAGGAAGAGGATTAACCGGAGGCTTTATTGCCGGGTCGCTGCTGCTGACAAATTTATCTGCTGAACAGCTTGTCGGTTTAAATGGACAAGCCTACCGGACGAACCTGTCGAATATGGCATGGGAAGTTACGTCTGCTTTTGCCATTGTTGTCATGGCTCTCTATCTGCTTCCAAAGTACCTTGGAGGAAGCTTTACAACGCTTCCGGAATTTTTAAGCAAGCGGTTTGACGAAGGCGTGAGAAGATATACCGTTATTTTATTTATGCTTGGCTACATACTGGTAACGATTCCATCTATGCTCTACTCAGGGGCGTTAGCGGTTCTGCAAATGTTTGATGTGCCTGATCTTTTTGGCATCTCCTATATTCAGTCGATCTGGCTTGTCATTTGGATCATCGGCATAATCGGTGCTGTTTATGCTATTTTCGGCGGATTAAAAGCTGTTGCTGTATCCGACACATTAAATGGGATCGGGCTGCTTATCATCGGTATTTTAGTTCCTGTTTTAGGATTTATAACTCTTGGAAATGGGAATATGCTTGATGGCATGAAAGAAATCACGACATCCAATCCCGAGAAGCTCAACGCCATCGGCTCTAAAGAAGACTCTGTCCCCTTCGGAACGATCTTCACAGGCATGATTTTCGCAAACTTGTTTTACTGGGCTTCCAATCAATACGTCATTCAGCGCACCCTTGGCGCCAAAAATCTTGCTGAAGGACAAAAAGGGGTTATCTTATCAGGATTTTATAAACTTTTAATTCCTGTTTTTATGATGCTTCCAGGAGTTATTGTCTTTCATCAGTACGGTGACAGCCTGAAATCCGTTGATCTTGCATATCCTACATTGATTGCAGATGTATTGCCGGCTTACTTATCAGGCTTTTTCCTCGCAGTATTGCTCGGTGCGGTTTTCAGTTCATTTAATTCGTTATTGAATAGTGCTGCCACGATGTTTGCCCTTGATATTTATAAAGTGCAATTCAATCCGAAGGCTGATGATAAAAAACTCATCAGTGTCAGCAAATTGTTCGGTACACTGCTTGCAGTTGTTGCGTTATTTGTTTCTCCTCTTCTCATGTACGCACCGGATGGATTATGGGATTTAATCCGAAAGTTCACTGGCTTTTTCAATATCCCGATTATTACAATTGTCCTTGTCGGCCTTTTATCCAAATTTGTTCCTGCTGCTGCAGCTAAAGCCGTGATTATTTTTCACGTCATCACTTACTACATGCTTGTGTGGGGCACGAACCACCTCTTTGGATTTACGGTAGATATTCACTTCATTCACATCTATGCGATACTTTTCTTTATCGAAGTGTTTATGATGCTTATTATCGGAATGATTAAACCAAGAGAAGAAGCTTATATTTATAAAACCGAAGCTTCAGTTAATATGATGCCATGGAAATATACGATTCCAACATCTATTATTCTATTATCTCTAGTTTGCGCAACTTACATTGTCTTTTCGCCTATAGGCCTCGCTTATGCGGAGGGAATTGTATCACCCGCATTCTTGCCTGCTGTAGTTGGACTTTTCATTGTAACAGCTATTCTTGTGGCTGCTTCACTCAAACACTGGAACCGGAAATATGAAGAGTACCTGACTAAAGAACATAAAAGAAAAACATTTAAATTAAGGCGTCCAAATCGTCTATCTAATAAGCTGAATCCTGTCTATATTAAATACAAACTTAAGACTTTATCTCCAAAACTGAACAAAGATCAACAATTGTACGAATAAACAAAAGATCCGCCTCCTAATTAGGAAGCGGATCTTTTATTTATACATGGCGCCGAAAATCTGATAGTAGGATTTAAAAACCGGCGGATTAAACTCTACCAGGTATGGTCCTTCGCCTTTTTTCTCCAGCATTTGCTTTACGATGCCTGCTCCGGATGCTTCTGTAAAGATGAGCTGAAAGGATTCAAGCTTGATGGCATAGCTTCTCGATCTCCACTCATCATTTACCGTTTCCTCTCCCCTTGGAAGATCAAAATATTTTCTCCATTTAGTAACGGCGGAATTTAAATCTTTTACGATATAGTGCACTTTTGAAATGGACACGTCCAGGTTCAGGTCCGACAATGCCCCGTTCTTATGTAAATCCTGTTTCCGTTCATCATCTGTCTGATTCCATTGAATAAAAAAAGGCAGCGGACAGTCTTCATCGCTTTGCTGAATAAAAAGCATTTTCCATTCTAATAGGCTGCCGTCTTCTCTTTTTCTGCTGGCTTCAATGACTTCACCTGTTTCAAGCCCTTTTTCATTAAGTTCTTCTCTTACTGCCTCAATTCGGTCTGTCCGAATCGCTATCTGGCCTAATCCCTCAGCAGGCTGCTTTAACAGGCGGTGAATCAGCGGATTCTTTGTGCCGTTAGCTTTTTTACGGTCTTCGACAGCAAGAAACTCCAAATAAGCCAGATCACTGAAATAACATAAGCTGTTGTGAGATCCCCAGTTTTCATGACGCCCCCCCATAACAGCCTGTAAGTCTTGTTTGATAAACATGTTTGCTGCTTCTAGAGGATGTCTGTCTATAAAATGTACGATATGATCAAGTTTGAATTCCATAGATTCACTCCTTTTCTTCACGATATCACTATGATTCTATAAAATGTGCAAAACGGTCTTTCATTAAAAACTATCATCTCTCCCATGTATTCACAAGCATGAATACGTTGCTCTTCTATTCAGCTGAGAGGTATCATAGAGAAGGTGTGATTTTGAAAAAGCGAGGATAACAGCATGAGACTCAGGGATTGGGACCGAAATTTAAAAATACGCTTATTTGGCGAAGCGCTGATGAATATTACATATTGGATGTTTTTCCCGTTTTTGACGATTTATTTTGCGGAGGAATTCGGGAAAGAACAGGCAGGATTCTTGCTTGTATTTTCACAGATTTTTTCAGTTATGGCTAATTTAATGGGAGGCTACTGCGCGGATCGTTTCGGAAGAAAAAAAATGATGGTGCTGTCTGCTGTTGGACAGGGTCTGTCGTTTCTTACGTTTGCTCTATCCGTTTCGCCTTGGTTTGAAGCTCCATTGCTTGGTTTTATCTGCTTTGCGTTTGCAGGAGTTTTCGGGTCCTTTTACTGGCCGGCCAGCCAGGCCATGATTGCAGATGTCGTAGAAGAAAAAGACCGCAGCAATGTGTTTGCCGTTTTCTACACATCCATTAATCTCGCAGTTGTTATTGGCCCGATTTTAGGTGCCATTTTCTATGTGAATTATTTCTTTGAATTATTAGTGTTCGCAGGATTCGTTTGTTTCTTGCTTGCAGGGCTGTTATTTCTGTGGACTCGGGAAACCGCGCCTACAACTGGCAGCAAGCTTGCCATCGGTTCTAAGTGGTATGAATTTCTGCTTCATCAAATACGGGAGTACAAGATTATTTTCAGGGATAAAGCTTTTCTGCTTTATATCGGTGCAGGCGTGCTTGCAGCTCAAACCTTTATGCAGCTTGATATGCTGATTCCTGTGTATACAAAAGAAACCGTGCAAAACGCGCAGTTGTTCTCTCTTGGAGATTGGTCCGTCTCTCTTGGCGGTGAGCAGGCTTTCGGGTTTCTGCTGTCAGAAAACGGCTTGCTTGTAGCCATTCTGACAATATCCGTGACAAAGTGGATGACAGCTTATAACGAAAGGAACGTTTTCATCCTGTCCTCTGTCTTATATGGAGTCTCGATTTTCCTTTTTGGCCAGTTCGGCTTTATCTGGGGTCTTATTTTCGCTATGGCGCTCTTTACATTTGCGGAATTGATGACAGCAGGATTGCAGCAAAGCTTCGTCTCAAAGCTTGCACCTGAACACATGCGCGGACAATACTTTGCGGCAGCCAGTCTCAGGTATACCATAGGGCGGACGATTGCCCCGCTTTCCATCCCGATGACGGTCTGGTTTGGTTTTCAATGGACCTTTGCCATACTGGGGATTCTAGCATTGGCAAGTGCGCTTCTCTATTGGATGATGTTTTCAGTTTATGAGAAAAAAAGTACGGCTGGCACACGGTCTTAAGTCCGTGTGCTTTTTCCTGTTCTCTACAGCCTTTTTTCAAACGAAGATCTCCAGCTGTCTGACAATGCTTTTACTTCTAGGATTCTCTTTATTGCCTCTGTATTTTGTTTATCGTGGTATTTTATTTGATTGGCAGCCGTAATGGAAACACCGTTTGCTTGTGATTCTATCAGCTCTAACCCATCTTCTTTGCTGACTCTGCCTTCTTTCAAAACACGGAAATAAAAACCGGTGAACTTCGTATTCTGAATTTGGACAGGCAGATCTTTCACCTGATGCTTCATCGCAAGCTTAAAACACGGCTGGCGCGGCTGGCTTACTTCTACTATTGCTTCTCCAAATTGAAAGACATCGCCAAGAAAGACATTTTCTTCGGTCAGTCCCCTGATTGTGAGATTTTCTCCGAAAGCTCCCGGCTCTAATTGTACACCCAGGGCATCTTCCCAATAAGAATAATGATCAAATGAATACACGCAAACGGCTTTGTCCTCTCCTCCATGATGCACGAGATCTGCCTGGCCGTCTCCTTCTAAATTCGTTTTTGACAGAAAAAGCGGATGCTCCACAGGCTCCTTATAGATTCCTGTTTGAATTTCCCTTCCGTTATATAAAACCTTTTTTGGCTGGCCAACGTTCAGTGATTCCAATAAATATTTTTTATTTTTCATATTGTCCCTCCTGTCTTTCATTATTTTCCCATAAAAAACGTTTGAACACATTTAAAAGTTTTAGATCCTTTACCCAACGGGAATATTACGTGAGTACACAGATAGGAGGAACAAAAATGAACAACTATACAAAACAATTTATCAACGGTGAGTGGATCAATGGATCCAGCGATAAAACAATTAAAAATATAAATCCGTATAATGGTGATTTGATCAATGAATTTAATTCTGCAGATGAAGGAGACCTTGACCGCGCTTATCTGGCAGCAGAGCAGTCTCAAAAAGAGTGGGATGCCACGCTGCCGCAGGAAAAACAGGTGATTCTGGACAAGGTTGCTCAGGCTTTAACAGAACGAAAAGAAGAAATAATCGATCTGCTCGTTCATGAGTCCGGCAGCACTAAAGTGAAGGCTGAAGTTGAATGGGCTGCAACACTTCGCATCGTTAAAGAAGCAAGCACTTTCCCTTACCGCATGGAAGGAAAAATTTTGCCTTCTAATATCCCAGGAAAAGAAAATAGAGTCTACCGGACAGCCAAAGGAGTCATCGGAGTCATCGGACCATGGAACTTCCCTCTGCACCTGGCAATGCGCTCAGTTGCACCCGCTCTTGCTGCCGGGAATACGGTTGTGATTAAGCCTGCTTCCGAAGCACCGATCACATCCGGATTTTTAATCGGCGAGCTTTTTGAAAAGGCCGGTGCGCCTAAAGGTACGGTAAATGTAGTGGCAGGCAGAGGCTCTGAGATTGGCGATGCTTTCATTGAGCATCGTGTTCCTAAACTAATCTCATTTACCGGCTCAACAGAGGTAGGCCGCCATATCGGCGAGCTTGCAGGAAAGCATTTGAAGGATACAGCTTTAGAGCTTGGGGGAAACAATGTCATGGTTGTCCTCACAGATGCCGACCTTGAGAAAGCGGCGGAATCTGCAGCTTTCGGCAAGTTCCTCCATCAGGGTCAAATATGTATGGCGCTTAACCGCATCATTGTGGAAGAAAGTGTTCATGATGAATTCGTCGAACTTTTCAAAGAAAAAGTCAGCATGCTGCAAGCAGGAGATCCAGCCGATTCAAAAACTGTCGTCGGACCGCTGATTAATCATGATCAAATTGAGAGAATCCAAAAAGATCTTGAAGAGAGTCTTGAAGCTGGTGCTGAAAAGATTTTCGGAGGAGAAATTGACGGCAATGTAATGCATCCGGTCATCCTGACAAACGTGAAAAACGACATGCCTATTGCCAAAAATGAAATCTTTGGTCCTGTCGCTCCTATTCTTAAAGCAAAAAATGAAGCAGAAGCAATTGAGCTTGCGAATGCGTCTCCATATGGTCTGAGCGGCTCCGTTTTCACAAAGGATCTTCACCATGGTGTCTCTGTCGCAAAACAAATTGAAACAGGGATGATTCACATCAATGATCAATCAGTGAACGATGAAGCACACGTTGCCTTCGGCGGAGAAAAAGACTCAGGCCTCGGCCGTTTCGGCGGCGAATGGGCGCTTGATAAATTTACAACGGTCAAATGGATCGGTGTACAGGAAAAAGACAGAAGCTACCCTTTCTTTAATTAAAAAACACCTTCATCCTAATTTATGGTACATTCAAAGTATCAATGAATGCAGGTGATGAAATGAACAACTCTTCAAAAATTGGATTATTCTTTATTGCTGTGGCAGCTTTTCTTTATGCAGCGAAGCATCTCACAGCAGCTGTTATGATTTCAAACATTAACTCGGTGAACACCAATTACTTTGGCGGCGGATATGATTCGATTGAAACAGGAATCACTATTTGGACAGCAGCTGCGCTGATTGTCGGAGTTATTTGTTTGGCACTGGGTCAATGGGATTCAGTTAGTAGGAAGATTTTATATAAGAAGAGAGATCAGGAGATTTAAAAGGATACACAGGAAAACGGATACTAAAAACTCACAGCGGTTTAGTATCCGTTATTTATTGGTAATTGTATTTCTTATGAGTTGGCGGCTTTTTGGCAATTTGTTAGTACCTAAAATCCGGGTATCATAGACACTATAAGATTACCTAAAAACCATGAAAAGTGGCTGTCCGATAAGTCCCTAAAATAAAGCATGCAGGAAAAACAATGTTATTTCCTGCATGCTTTTTCTGTAGGCTCTTTTCGTAAACTTTGTTGTTTTTAGACTCCATGTTAAAAACATTAAGTGGATTGCAGCGGAAAGGAACGGACAAAATTTATAATGGAAAACAGACTTTCTGGACAGCCCTTAGGCTACTTATCATTTCACCCCCGCAGGCACAACCTTTTGACTAATGGTATAAATCAATTCAGGCGGCATCGGGAAAGATACAGCTGCCGGATCAAGCGCAACAGCCGGAATGACTTTCTCTAAATCCTCTTCTGAAATGCTGTAGTCTGAAAAGTCAGCAGGAAGTCCCGCTTTATGCTGAAGCAGCTTGATTTTATCAATGACTTTATTTAATACTACCGGTGCGTCTTCGTTCTTCGCTTCTACATTCAGTGCTTCAGCCAGCTGATGTATTTTTGGCAGGTACAACGATGGGATTCCCTCCATAACAGCAGGCAAAAAGACGGCATTTGCAAGGCCATGCGGGATGCGGAACATCGCGCCATAGGCATGTGCGAAATTATGAACGGGTATTGCATTCAGGGCAAAGCTGAACGCTGTAATTCCCATTAAACTTGCATGAAGCATGTCCATTCTCGCTCGAAGGTTCTCGCCGTCTGCAACAACAGTCAGCAGATTCTTTTCAATTAGCCGAACGGCGTGCAGGGCATAAGCATCTGTCAGCGCAGTTGCATTTGGCGATGCGAATGCCTCAATTGCATGTGTGAGAGCATCAAAACCTGTAAACGCTGTAATAGTTGAAGGCAATCCAACTGTCAGGTCAGGATCAAGGACTGCGATATCCGCACTGATAAATGGATTGATGATGTTTGTCTTCAGTTTCAATTCTTCGTTGTAGATTACCGCAATCGGAGAGACTTCAGATCCCGTGCCTGCTGTCGTCGGTATAGCAATATGCGGAATCGGAATGTGGGCTGCTTCAGGAAAAGATTCCATTAAAAAGCCGCCGGGGATGGCGTCATTAATATTCGTCAGCCCTTTATGCAGACAGTACTTTACGCCTTTAACTGTATCCAGGACACTTCCGCCGCCAACTGCAAGCAATGCATCTGCACCAACCTCCCTTGCATAGCGGACAGCATCGTTTACACAGCTGCTTTCTGCATCCTGCTTAATATCGAGATAGATACCTGCAAGTTCAGGCCCATTACCATGTGTGGTTAATTCAAAGATTTGTGCCGTCTTTTCGACAACTCCCGCTTTTTCAAGACCGCGATCACTGAAAAGAACCACTCTTTTTGCACCAAGACCTCTGAACAGATCAGGCACCATTGCCCTTGTATTCGATCCGCTGTAGATGCCGGAGCGCAGCATGAACTGTGAAAAAGTTGTTGTCAGCATCAGTCTTCACCTCTATCCGTTTGATTTTTTTCAGAAAACAAAATACCGTACCAGTTTCGCTTATGAAGATCAGATACCATTGATGTGTGAACATGTTTTACTTGTGTATAAGCATCAAGGGAATGCTTGCCCATTTCACGGCCGATTCCGCTTTGCTTGTAGCCTCCAAAAGGCGCATCATTGCGGAGCATGTGCCAGTCATTGATCCAGACAACTCCTGCCTGAAGCTTTCTTGCAGCAGCATACGCTTTGTTGACATCCCTTGTCCAGACACCTGCTGCCAATCCATAGATTGTGTCATTTGCGAGTCTGATTGCTTCTTCTTCATCCGAATATTTGATAATAGATAAAACAGGTCCAAAGATTTCTTCTTGAGCAATTTTCATTTCATTGGTCACGTTTGTGAAAATGGTCGGTTCAATGAATGATCCTCCCTCACATCCAGGGACAGTTACTTCTTTTCCTCCGCATACGAGTGTGGCTCCTTCTTCTAAACCAGACTGAATGTAGGCAAGAATCGAATCTTTTTGCTTTTTAGAAATAATAGGACCCACATCTGTTGATGCTTCAAGCGGGTTTCCAAGCTGCAATTTCTTTGTCAGTGCAAGCAGCCCTTCCACAATTTCATCATGCATGCTCTCAGGCACAAACAAGCGGGTTCCTGATTCGCACAGCTGCCCGGAGTGCAGGAAAACTCCGAATAAACTTCCTGGTAAAGCAAGTGAAAGATCGGCATCTTCAAAAATAATATTCGGCGATTTCCCTCCAAGCTCAAGTGTTGTGTTTTTAACCGTTTCAGCGGCAAGCTTCATGATACTGCGGCCAACTTCAGTTGATCCGGTAAACGCCACTTTATCGACTTTGGGATGACAGACAAGTGCTTCACCAGTCTCTGCTCCAGGCCCAGATACGACATTGATGACTCCAGGCGGAACAACTTTCGAAATAATTTCTGCAAGTTTTAATGTAGATAAAGGCGTATAGCTTGCTGGCTTAATGACCAAGGTATTTCCCATTGCAAGTGCAGGGGCTATTTTCCATGCGGCAATCAGCATCGGCATATTCCATGGTGTAATCGCCGCACAAACTCCGATTGGCTCTCTCCAGATGAAATTGTGAGCAGGGCCCGGAAACGGCGGATTTGGCAGCGTTTCAGAGTATGGATAATCCAGCACAAATTTGCCGAACGTCTGAAATAGGTCGGCCATTTGCAGAATATCATTTGACGTAATGCGCCTGATTGTTCCTCCAGAACTAATGCACTCTAAAAACGCGAGCTCTTCCGCATGCTGAATGATCTGATATGCTATCGCATTCAGCACCTTTAAACGTTCTTTCGGCTTCATGCTTTTCCATTCAGTATGATCAAATGCGTGCCTTGCTGCAAGCACCGCTTTGTCCACATCCTCTTTCGTTCCCTTTGCTGCCTTTGCAGCGAGTTCTCCTGTTGCAGGATTGAAAATATCAAACGTTTCTCCAGAAACCGACTCTTCCCACTTCCCATTAATAAACAGCGGCAGGGTTAGGACATCTACATTTACACTCATGATTCTTCCTCCTCTAAAAGTCGATTAAACAACGCCAACCTCGTATTCTGTCATTCGGTAAATCTCTTCCATCCTCTTTCCTCGCGCCCTTGCAAGAATATCCATGCGGACAGAGAGCTGTCTCATTGTGAAGGCCATCGTTTCATCAATGGTATGGCCGAAGGCATTTTGCTCACCTTCTATGCCTTCCTTATTCAGTTTGATTGCATATGGAGTCAGCTGCTTCATTTTTTCTGAAACGAGATCAAAAATATGCTCATGCTCGCTGATCAGGCGCTGCAGCAGGAAGGTGCCGTAGCCGATATGCCTTGATTCATCCTTTTTCAAAAGCCCTACTCCTTGTAACAATCCCGGCATAATGCCTGCTTCCTCAAGCGACCTGTAAAAAGAGAAATAACCTGTTTCAGCGAGAACACCTTCCACAAACATGTTGTAGACAGTGGATGCTTCAGCTATCGCTTCAGGGGATTGATCATGGATGAGACGATCCATCGTCTGCGGCAGCAGCTCATAAAAAATCGTTTTATAAGTGTCTGTGTGGTAGATTGAGAGATCACCTGTTTCGCCAATGGCATTGAGAGCCAAACGGAAAAACTCGGTATGCTTTGCTTCTTCAAACAGAAACGTTGTCAAATACATTTCTTCTTCAAGACGCCCTTCTTTTGCAATGGCCATCATAAGCGGCAGCAAATCAAGCGTTACTGCTTCCTCTCCTGCCTGAAATTGCGAGATGAGCCGAAGAACTTCGTTTCTCTGCGCGTCGCTTAGACTCTTCCAATCTTTTGTATCTTGTGTAAAATCAATATCTGACGGATTCCAAATCCCAAATCGCTTCGCCTTCTGAAAGAGCCGGTACGGCAGTAACTCTTCATTAATACCTCTGCTGCTTGTCGTAATGATTTCGCGTTTGTTCATCGTTCCCTCCTGATTTGAATTATTTTTAAATGCGATGCCCTTATATTTGTAAGTGCTTACATATTTATTTTACAATGAGAGATGAAGGTGAAATAGTACTGAAAAGGTAGGGGAGGAAATTGTCGAATGCTAGATGCTAGAGTAAGAGAATATATTCGTGAAGCTTCCCAAATTCACGATTTTACGAAAAGGACCGAGAGGATGGTCCTCGGCTGTGTTCAGTTTTTCCCTTTCAAGCGCGCTGCAATTTTTACATACTCATCCTTCAGTTATGTAGGAGAAGGCTTAATTCAGGCAGACAAAGAAAAAATCACATCCATGCACTGGATAAAAGAAGACGTCCGCTACATCCCGCCAGTATACAATGCCCTTAAGAATAATCAGCTTCAGCTCATTGACCTCACACAAAGCAACGTTCCTTTTCCAGAAAAGTACATCAATCAATTTAAGCTGTCCACCCTTGCCATCATTCCGATCAGCAGCTCGAATAACGTGATAGGCTGCGTTCTTGCCGACCAGTATACAGGCAGGAGGCAATCTATTAGAAGTCATGTAGAGCAGCTGTCTTACTACTTCCAGGAATTTATCTCGCACAATTCTAATCGTATTCTAAGCAAACGGGAAACCGAAGTCCTTCAGCATCTGGCAAATGGCTATTGCATGAAAGAAATGGCTGAACACATGAAAATCAGCGAATTTACTGTGCGTGATTATTTAAGTGCGGTGATCCGGAAATTAGGGGTGAAGCACCGCGCCGAGGCTGTTGCGGTAGGACTCAGGAAAGGCATTATCCACTAAAAAGCCCGCTGCCTTTTATTTGCGCGGGCGCATGTACTAGAGTTTGTCCTTCGATGACAAGCGCAGTTGCCTAACTCCAACAGACAATTCCGCTTTTCTTAGATTAGCGGTCTTCTCATGCATTCTTCTGTTTCAAAGCCAAACTGTCTGTAAAGATCATGAGCATCCTTGGTGGCAAGGCCCATTTTCGTCTTTTTAATCGCGGGATGGCTGATGATGCATTCCACTAGGAACTTCCCAAGCCCCCGTCCTCTGTATTCCTGGTCAATGATGACATCCATGATCCATGAAAAGACTGCCTGATCTGTTATGACTCTGGCAAAACCGATTTGTCTGCCATCCTGACCGTACAATCCGAAGCACAGAGAGTGCTGAATGCTCTCTTCTATTACTTTTCTAGAGCGGCCCTTTGCCCAGTATGACTCACTGATCCAACCCTCTATCTTTTCAATTTGCAGCAAGGTTTGATCGTTTGACACAAGATATTCGTTTTTCTGCCATTCCATCTGCAGCAGCTCCTCTCTCTTTTTATTTGATTATAATAGGTAAACAACGGGAAATGAGACGTTAGGAGGCGATTTTTATGATAAAAACCTTAAATATGATTGCAGCTGGCCGGGTACAGGGAGTCGGCTTCCGTTTTCACACCCAGAAACTTGCCGCTTCACATGAACTGACAGGCTGGGTTAAAAATAGAGACGACGGAACGGTTGAAATTATGGTTCAGGGAGAGGACAAGCAATTAGAAGATTTCCTGAAGGATTTGAAGGAAGGCAACCGTTATGCTGAGGTAGACGACATTTCAGTAAAAGGGAAACTTCAGTCAGAGACGTTTTCTGAGTTTAAGATTGTGCATTGAATTTGAATTTTCAGCTTGAACAAATTAAGCGGACTCTAATTAAAAACGACCATGAGAATGGTCGTTTTCTATGTGCACTTGGCAAATACAGCAGGAATTCTTCAACCTGTTTTCAGATAAAAGAGAGTTTACTTTCCAAAACGGCTCAAATACTTTCTTAAATGCCCATTTTACATGCAGAAATCAATTAAATACTTTCCAAAACGCCTCAAAAACTTTATTTTTTCCAACAATCTCCTAATTTCTATAAAAAAAACAAACCCCCGCAAGAGCTTGTCCTAATAAGCACGATCCTGATAAAAATAGTTCGGCTTAATGATTTTATTTTCATACTGCTTATGAAAAATATGAGTTGTCGCCGGGGACACTGGAGGAATCAGCCAAGTCCAGTCTCCAGTCACGTCCCGTCCTTCTGACATTTCATTATGTTCAAACCGCTTAAATTGCTGGGCAGCTGTATGATGATCGACGATGCTGGCACCGGCTTCTTTAAAAGAATGCAAAACGGCAACGTTCAGTTCAACAAGCGTTTTGTCTTTCCAAAGTGTCGCATTGGAGGAGATATCCAGCCCCAATAGCGAAGCTACTTTTGGAAGCATGTTATACCTGCCCTCATCCGCCAGATTCCTTGCGCCAATTTCTGTTCCCATATACCAGCCATTGAACGGAGCTGCAGGAAATGTCATCCCGCCTATTTCAAGGCTCATGTCAGAAATAATCGGAACGGCATACCATTTAGCATTCAGCTCACTGAACTCCGGGTATTGAGGATGCGAGATTGGAACCTCCAGCACAATTTCAGAGGGGATCTCAAACCAAACCGGCTCCCGATTTTCTGCCTGAATGACAAGAGGAAGCAAATCATAGTCCGTCCCTTCACCCTTCCATCCAAGTTCTTCGCATTTCTTTGTAAATACGATGGATCCCGGATCGCCGACAATTCCAGAATCTGTTTCGTAGCCTGCATATCTAAGCAGCTGATGATTCCAGATCCGCACTGGCGCAGTTCCATTCTCCCCTGGCTTAAAAATCGTAATCAGCGGACGAATTCGGCCGTTATTTGTTGCATATTCTATATGTGAAAACAGCGCGTCCCTGATTTCTTCTTCCGCAGCAAGCTCTCTTGCATCCACTACTCTAAGCGTGTTCCAAAATAAACGGCCAATGCACTTATTGCTGTTTCTCCAAGCCATCTTAGCCCCATGCTCAAGTTCTTCAAACGTTAAATGATACTGACCCTCTTGACCGAGCAGAGATTTAATTTGCAATAGACGGGAAACGGTTTCTTCTTCCGTTTTGCCGAGCTCATGATAACATTGCCTGATGAATTGCTCTGCTTCAATCATATATTCAAGTTGAGTAGCCACGATAACCTCCTAAATAACCAAGCTTATAAGAAAAGCGGAATCGCCCGGTTAGCTCCGACAGACAGATAAGGATCCGACAGAAAAGGCGCTTTTTGCCTTTACTGGCGGAGCCGTTCTGGCCGAGGAGTTGGGCGATGGAGCTAGACATCAAAGCGCAAAATAAATACTTTCTTATCTCTTAAAGTAAGAACTACGTAAATTTTTCGAAAAAAGATCATATCCGATATCATTAAAGTATAGCATCTCTATTGAAGCATACTTTTACTACAAGCAAAACTTTCATGAACTTTTCTATACGAAAAAAATATATATGAAAGGATTCATGACTAATTCATATGTATCAAGAGATTCTAACACTGCAAAAAAGATATTCTATAAAAATATGAAAAACTTATCATTTTTTTGTTGCAATATGAAAGCCCTTTATTTAAAATAGGTTTATGCAAGCGATTGCACATAGTTGCACTCATAGTTGCACGAATCTATTTATTAAAAATTAGTAAGCAATTCTGCCTAGTAATGAATTCGTTTACAAAAATTATATTTATTAAGGGAAAGAAGGGCAAAAGATGAAGAACTTATTATCGTTTGATTTCTGGCAAAAATTCGGTAAAGCCTTAATGGTTGTTGTAGCAGTTATGCCAGCAGCCGGTATTATGATCTCACTCGGCAAGTTAATCGCCATGTCAGGCGGAGACATCACATTGGTGCAAACGATTGCACGAGTAATGGAAGACATCGGTTGGGGCATCATTACCAATCTTCACATCCTGTTTGCAGTAGCCATCGGGGGTTCCTGGGCTAAGGAACGCGCTGGCGGAGCATTCGCTGCATTAATCGCATTCGTACTAATTAACCGTATTACAGGAGCAATCTTCGGCGTTAACTCTGCTATGCTTGCAGATCCGGAAGCTACTGTAAACTCTTTATTCGGACAAGAATTAATTGTTAAAGATTACTTCACATCTGTTTTAGGTGCTCCTGCATTAAACATGGGAGTATTTGTAGGTATTATTGCAGGTTTCCTTGGTGCAAACCTGTTCAACAAATATTACAACTACAACAAACTGCCGGAATCACTTTCGTTCTTTAACGGCAAACGCTTTGTGCCTTTCGCAGTTATCGGCGGATCTGTTGTAACCGCTGTCGTTTTATCTCTAGTTTGGCCATTTATTCAAGGTCTATTAAATGACTTCGGTCAATGGATTGCAACTTCACGCAACACAGCTCCAGTTGTTGCACCATTTATCTTCGGTGCGCTTGAGCGTCTGCTTCTTCCGTTCGGTCTGCATCACATGCTGACAGTGCCGATGAACTATACGTCTCTTGGCGGAACTTACGAAATCTTAACTGGCGGAAGCGCCGGTTCAACAGTTGCAGGTCAGGATCCTTTATGGCTTGCATGGATTGCCGACTTAAATAACTTCCTAGCTGCAGGAGATACTGCAAGCTATAACCAATTGTTAAACGATGTTACTCCAGCACGCTTTAAAGTTGGACAAATGATTCTTTCTACAGCTTCACTTATCGGTATTGCTTATGCTATGTACCGCAATGTTGACAAAGACAAACGCACGAAATATAAATCAATGTTCTTATCTGCAGGTCTTGCAGTATTTTTAACAGGTGTAACTGAGCCTATCGAATTCATGTTCATGTTTGCTGCTCCACTTCTATATATTGTGTACGCTATTACAACAGGTCTTGCTTTTGCGATTGTCGATATTATCGACATCCGTGTACACTCATTTGGTTTCATTGAGCTCTTAACCCGTACTCCAATGATCATCAAAGCTGGTTTATGGATGGATATTGTGAACTTTGTTCTCGCATGTTTAGTATTCTTCGGTCTAAACTTTGGAATCGCTAACTTCATGATCAAACGATTCAACTTCCCTACTCCGGGACGCAACGGAAACTACATCGATTCTGAAGAGCCTGCTGCTAAAGGCACTGCTGCAGTAAACAGCGATTCACAAGCATCTGCTATCATTACTTTGCTTGGCGGATCTGCTAATATTGAAGATGTAGATGCATGTATGACACGCCTTCGTGTTACAGTAAAAGATTCAGGCAAAGTTGCAGGCGAAGCGAAATGGAAAGAAAATGGCGCTCTTGGCTTGATCATTAAAGACAAAGGTGTACAAGCAATCTACGGACCGAAAGCAGATGTTTTAAAATCTGATATTCAAGATACGTTAGGAGCTTAACCATGAACTTATTAACGCTTAATTGTCACTCTTGGCAAGAAGAAAACCAGATGGAGAAAATCAAAACGCTGGCTAAAACGATCCAGGAAAAATCATTTGATGTGATTGCCCTTCAGGAGGTCAGTCAGCTTGAAAATGAAGCCATCGTCTATGATCAGGTTAAAAAGAACAATTACGCGTTAGTTCTTCTCGATGAATTAAAACAGCTTGGGGTAACCGATTATGAGCTCGTTTGGGGTTTTGCCCATATCGGATACCCTGGGTATGAAGAGGGTCTTGCGATCCTGACTAAACATCCTATCGTGGATTCAGAGGTCTTCTGCGTGACAAAAGGACAAGATACCTCATACTGGAAAACACGCTCGATCGTTCGTGCGACCATCAAATACAATGATAAACTGGTCTCCTTCTACTCATGTCATCTTGGCTGGTGGCATGACGAAGAAGAACCGTGCAAATTCCAGCTTGATTCTCTTCTTCAAAAGCTCGACCGATCTCATCCGTTCTTCTTAATGGGTGACTTCAATAACAGCGCTGAAATAAGAGATGAAGGATATGATTATCTTCTATCAAACGGTTTATATGATACGTATACACTCGCTGAAGATAAGGATTCAGGCATAACCGTTAAAGGCAAAATTGCCGGATGGGATGAAAATAAACAAGATTTGCGCATTGATTTGATTCTATCAAGTGATGAGGTTAAAGTGCTGTCATCAAAGGTTATTTTCAACGGTGACCATAAACCTGTCGTTTCAGATCATTATGGCGTGGAGACAGAGATTAGCATGTAAATGAGGGCTGCTTCTTTTAAAGAGGTAGCTTTTTTTTGCATTTTGTCATCTTTTCTTTTTCTTTTTACGTTTATCCAATATATCTCACGGGGAAATTAAAAAGGTTATAGGGAGGTCGACTATGAAAGATTTGCTAAGAAGAATTCACCAGCACGAATTAAACGACTTATCAGCAGTTATTGCCTATTATTTTTTACTGTCCCTTTTTCCGCTGCTAATTTTTTTAATCGCCATGTTCCCTTATTTTTCGCTCGATGTCACACCACTATTAACGTGGATTAATCACTACGTGCCTTCTGAAACGGCTGAGCTGCTTACAGAACAGATTAGAAGTCTGTTTGGGGAAACAAACAGCTACATACTTGCATTCGGTGTAATAGCGGCGCTCTGGTCTGCAAGCAATGCAACGCATATTTTAATTCGGGCTTTCAACCGGGCGCTTGAGATTAAAGAAACCCGTGCTTACATCAAAGTCCGCATAGATGCTCTGCTTTTGGCAGCAGGACTTATTATTACGATTACAATCGCCCTGCTCCTTCCAGTATTCGGAAAAGTCATCATTGACACCCTGACCCGCTACGCACCTTTTCTTGAAAATATAAATCCGCTGTTGAATCAGGCAAGGTGGATCATTTCATTTTTTATGATTAATTTGGTTTTGCTCGCTCTTTATTATTTTGCGCCAAATGAAAAGCTCGGGTTTTTTGATATCTATTTCGGATCACTTTTAGCAACATCACTCTGGAGCATCAGTTCTTATGGATTTTCTTTTTACGTTGATAATTTCAAAGCCTTTAACGCTGCTTATGGAAGTTTGGGAGGCATTATTATTTTGCTTATATGGCTTTATTTCACTGCCTTCTCCATTCTGCTTGGAGGTGAAATAAATGCCATGCGCGTCTGCCGCAGAAAGAAAAAGTTCTGTCCGGATTGATTTTCTCCTTAATGTACCAGTTTGATATTTATGGAAGCGGGTATTTTCAGAGTAAGAAGACGAAAGAGAGGAGAAAAGAGATCTCATGTTGGATTTCATCATAAATCTGCTGCGGGAGTTTGGAATATGGGGTCTTATGGCGGGTCTTGCAATTGAAGCCTCATCCCTGCCTTTTCCAGGTTCACTTATAACCCTTGCGTATGGCTATTTACTGGATTTATCGATTCTCCAATTAATCTGGATTGCCTTTTTAGGCAGTGCGGTTTACACGGTATTCAGTTTTATTCCTTATTGGATTGGATATAAATTAGAGCATAAAATGAAAAAGAAGCTGACCAAAAAGAAAAAAACCTTCGAGAAAACACAACGCTGGTTCAAAAAATGCGGTCTTTGGAGCATTGCAATTGCACGTCCTTTAGGAATCGGCAACTATATTTCTTACGTTTCGGGGCTGTCAAAAGTGAAGGCTTTGCCATTTGCCGGACTTACATTTTTAGGGGTATTCCCACTGAATATTACGATGCTCTGGCTTGGACAGATCGGCAATCTAAAATCGATTTCTGCTTTCATGTCAGATATGCAGACTTATATTATGATTGCTGTCGGATTAGCGATTATCCTATTCCTTCTATACCGTTTTGTTTACAAGAAGAAGGATTGTCCTGATCCAGCCAGTTCCTCCAGTCAAAAAGTATAATAAAAATAATCCAGGGGCCCCCTGGATTATTTTTTTGCACCAAACAGATAAATCAGTGTCAAAATGATACATATAGACAGAGTGATTATCGTACCGATTGGCGGAGAAGTTATTAATATCCCCACCAGAATGGCAAGTAACGCGATTAATGAAAACCATGATGTATATGGATAGCTTTTCACGAAAAATCCTTTTAGAGCTACACCTGGTTTTCTGCTTTTCAAATGAGCAATTGTAAGTAAAATCCAAATGGTTAAAATCGCGTATCCGGGTACGACCATTAGATAGCCAAATGTTTCACCTTCAGCAAATACAGCAACAATCACTCCTATATATAAGAATGAAGTACTCGCAAGCAGCGCTCTGACAGGCACACGTTTAGAAGATAACTTCGAGAAAAACTTCGGTGCGTTTCCGTCCAAAGCCTGTGTGTACAGAAGACGTGATGCAGCATACATCCCGGTGTTTGCCGCGGATATCACGGCAGTCAGCAGGACGAAATTCATAAATCCTCCGATATATGGAATACCCAGCGTATCAAATACCGTGACAAACGGGCTTTGTTTACCAACCTCATTCCATGGCATCAGACTGACAATGACAAGAATCGGAAGGACGTAAAAGACTAAAATACGTATAATAACGCTGCGTGCTGCTTTTGGAATAACCTTTTCCGGGTTTTCTGTTTCACCAAGCGTCATCCCGATCATTTCGGTGCCGCCGAATGAAAACATGACAACAAGCATGGAAGCAGCAATACCTGATATCCCAAATGGAAGAAATCCGCCGTGCTCAGTAAGGTTTCCAAATCCTGCAGCACTTTCTCCATTAAAACCTGCAAAAATCAAAACTCCTCCAAGTAATATAAACAGGGTTAACACGGATACCTTTAAAGCAGAAAGCCAGTACTCTGTCTCTCCAAATATATTAACTGCAAACAAATTAATAACAGTAATTAAGATAGAAACAATCAATGACAGCAGCCATAGCGGCGTATCTGTAAACCAATATTTCAAAAAACCAGCCGCAGCTGCCATTTCTGCCGCCATAACCAGCATCCAGCTGATGAAATAAATCCATCCTGCAAAAAATCCTGCATATGGACCTAGAACCGTTTGAATCAAATCTCTCAATGTTTTCGCTTTAGGCTGCTGAACAGCCATTTCAGCCATTGCCTGCATGACAAAATATAAAATAATACCCGCTATTAAATAAGATAAAATGACACCGGGTCCCGCAAGCTCAATGGATGAACTGCTTCCCTGAAAGATGCCGGCCCCAATCGCACCACCAAGGGCGATCATGGTGACATGCCTTGATTTCAGTCCTCTTGCTAATTCGTCTTTATTCGAACTCATGCTCGTCTCTCCTTACTAATCTTCTATGCTCTTTTGCAGTACATGTTATCTTAACAAAAAAGCAGAAACGTGAAAACTGCCTGAAATTTAGGTATTTTTCGTCAGCTCCCAAATCTCTTTTAAAACCGGCATCTCTCCTTTTTCCTCTTCCGTCACCTTATCCCAGTGAATCCCGTCCGGTTTGCTGTATGGTGTGTTCGTTTCCATCACACCGAGCTCTGTAACGATATAATCAACAGGTAAATCATATGTATCCACTTCAAACTCTTCCTCTGTCACTTGAATACTGTGAATCGTTGATATAACCGGAACATGAGGATTTCCAAGCTCCCTCATGATGGCATACTCGCGATCTGAATACCCTTCACCTTTGCCGATTCTTCTTCCGTCTTTATGAACAGCGACAGATCCGGCCACAATTAAGTCAACCCTCGGCAGCTCTGATAACGGAACTTCTTTCCCATATTGTTTAATATTCTTTAAGCTGACAGCTCTGCGCTCTTCCCCATCAGGGACCCATTCTCTTTTCAGCATAATAAAGCCTGCTTTTAACCTCGGAGTCGGCACGAGGAGTGTTTTTCCGTCTTTTATGACACGGGCACGAAGAGGAAGCTGCGGCGCATCAGGATTTATTTTTATGACTTCCGCTTTCTTATATACTTCAAGCTGCGCGGCATATTCTGCCGCAGCGCTGCCCCTTTAAAATTCGGAATTCTATTTTTCAAAGGAAACGGAAATCCCCCAAGTTTCTCTTTTTCAAGCCTGTCCCATTTATCCAGGCGAATTTCGTCCTTCGTTTTCATGAAATGTCCTCCTTTCGCATCAAATCTAAATAATGTGTTGAGTTTTCAAATCGATCATCTTCTATAAATCCCGCCTGCTTGTAAAACAGGGACGCTTCCTGAGTATCGGTTCTTAGTACAGCAACATCGAAAAATTCTTCAGCTCCCTTTAAAAGAGCTCTTAATATAAGTTCGCCGGCACCTTGTCTTCTATGTTCTTTTGAAACATAAAATCTTCTTATGCGCCCAGCCTTTTCATTTTGTGAATATGGATCCTGATTTATGCCTCCGATGCCAATCAGTGTTTCATTAATAAAAGCACCCAGCAGCATCTCACCTGGCTTTTGAAACGTATTATCACCTGATTGATAATCAGCAGCGAGTCTTTCCAGAAAACGAAATCCCTCCCGTTTACTTTCCTCTAAAAGTTTTGATATTTCTTCAGTCTTTATAGAATCCAATCGTTTTATTGTAATCATGTTATTCCCTCTTTCTTCTTCATAAGAACATTTTAAAAGGCTCTTTCTTTGCCTTGTACGCTGCAAGGTGATACGTTAATAAAAACGATATCAGGAGGATGAAAAAATGACGTATTCACAAAAACAAATACTGCTTGCAGATCGTCCATCAGGAAAACCAACAGCTGAGACGTTTCAATATGCAGAAGTGCCTGTGCCTACACCCGAGGAAGGACAAGTCCTCATCCGCACTCTGTATTTATCAGTTGATCCATATATGAGAGGCCGGATGAATGAAGGCAAATCCTATGTGGCGCCTTTTCAGCTGAATGAACCGATTTCAGGCGGAGTTGTTGGCGAGGTTGTCGATTCAAAAGGCAGCAAATTAAAACAGGGGGATATCGTCATCGGCAATCTTCCTTGGCAGGAATACTCTGTGGCAGGGGAAAAAGAGGTCCGTCAAATTGACCCTTCCATCGCACCCATTTCAGCCTATCTTGGCATCCTAGGCATGCCTGGATTAACAGCGTATTTCGGTCTGCTTGATATTGGCAAACCTAAAGAAGGCGAAACAGTCGTTGTTTCAGGTGCGGCAGGAGCAGTTGGTTCTGCAGTTGGCCAAATTGCAAAAATTAAAGGTGCACGAGTTGTGGGCATTGCGGGTTCAGATGAAAAAATCAAGTATTTAATTGATGAACTTGGATTTGATGCTGCTATTAATTATAAAACAGAAGATGTAGGAAAAGCACTTAGAGAAGCATGCCCAAATGGCGTGGATGTCTATTATGACAACGTAGGCGGAGAAATTTCCGAAGCTGTTCATAAACTGCTGAATAAATTTGCGCGAATTCCAGTGTGCGGTGCGATTTCAACTTATAATTCAGACGGCGCTGACTTAGGTCCCCGCATTGAAACAACCCTGATCAAATCAAGTGTCCTCATGCAGGGATTCGTAGTCGGCGATTTCTCTTCCCGCTTCAGCGAAGGCGCAAGAGAACTTGCAGGCTGGCTGCAGGAAGGCAAGCTGAAATATGAAGAGACCATCGTGTACGGCTTTGAGAAGATCCCGCAGGCATTCCTTGGCTTGTTTGAAGGAACGAATTTAGGTAAGCAGCTTGTTAAAATTGCTGAGCAGTCAAAATAATAATAATAAAAAAGTCGACCAAATCCGGTCGACTTTTTTTAACATTGAATCCAATCGCAAGGAACATCCCATTCATTCGGCTGATTATCATTTGAGATAATTTTGTCCACTTTTTCAAGAGGAACCATTTTATAGTTGGCGCGTTCATCAATTTTAGAGTTGTCAGCTAAAACGTAAACTTCCTTTGCATTTTGAATGAGTATTTTTGACAAAACCGATTTCTCGAGATCAAAGCAGGTAATTCCATCCTCAGCTGAGATGCCGTCTATTGAAATGAACGCTTTATTTACGTAAAATTCTTTCGCCATTTGCTCCGCCAACGCTCCAGAGGAACGGTAATGCTTGCTTCTCACACTTCCGCCGATAAAAATGACCTCTCCATCAAACAGTTTCTTATTGGCGTATGATATCAAGAGCGACGCAACTGGAAAGGAGTTTGTAATGACAGTTACATTTGAACAGTCACATAAAGGCCTGACCATCTGCAAGGTTGTACTTCCCTCGTCGATAAAAATTACGTCATTTTTATTAATGAAAGATACTGCTTTGTTTGCAATGCACTGCTTTTCTTCAATTCTTATGATTTCCCGTTCAAAAAGTGCTGGTTCTTCCTTTGCTTCAGAAATTTTTACGGCGCCTCCATACACTTTCTTCAGTTTTTTTTCAGTTTCAAGCTCTTCTAAGTAACGCCTGATGGTTTCAGTTGATACGTCAAAATCCTTTGCAAGATCATTGACTTTCACTTTTCCTTGTTTTTCTATTAGCTCCGCAATGACTCGTTTTCTTTCCTCTGCTAATAAAGACATTCCTCAGACTCCTATATTAACGATTATTTTCTTCCAATTTAATGATCTCTTCATGGATAAATATACCACGCTTTTCTAATTGATTAAATATTTTCACTGGATCAGCAAATGCATCCTCTGGAATCACAATTCCTTTTTTCTTAACCTCACCTTTTGCTATCAATTCGGCGGCAATGGCAAATGGAATGGCTACGTTGCGGGTATAGGCTCTTAAACCTTCCCAGCCTTGGACAGTGCCATCTGAAGAAGGATGCGTATGAGTTAAGATGTGCTCCACTCTTTCGCCATCTTTCGTGCCAATGACCTGGATATGAAGAGCATAGCCATAGAGTTCGGTTTCTGAGCCTTCTTTTGATTGATATAAGTATTCAGAGATACAATCCATAATTCCTGCTTCTGTACCGTTCATGATGAATTCATCATTCCGCAAAATACCATAATCATATAATGCCCGCACTAGCTGCATATTTTGCTGCGGCCACGTTCCTCGAACTTCGATTAACTGAACGTCTTTATGCTTTAAAGCTTGAGCAAGTGTTTTCGTTTCTGAGTGAGGAATAATATACTGCACACCTTTTCCATATGGCTGCGGAAGCTCAATCTCCATTGGTCTCGCAAACGGAGGCACTTGGATGAACTCACCATTCTCAAAAACGACTCGTGATGGAAGATTAGGATCATATTCATAGGACGTTGTTTCTGCAATTGAGCGAGAAAACGCAATCGGGCGGAAAGAACCGTGGCTGACTCTTACAGACTCTATTGCATCAAGCTGATTTGCAGCATGCATGGCCATCATTTGAGTCAGGCCGGGTGTCATTCCAAAACCGGGAAGACACGTTTTTTCATTGCTCTGAAATAATTCGTGCATTGAATCCTCTTCGCCAAAACCGTTTAAATTTATGCCATGGCAGCCAGCTTCTGCGATACAAGCTGTTGATTTTCCGTTCAGCGTTATCGTGGTGCCGTCCATTACAATATCATATCCCCGCATTTTGGAGACTGTATCATCATGATCAAACACGTTCACTTTTACAAAATCGACTCGCGGATCATTCAGCCACTCAACAACCTTCATGCCTTCTTCTTCATTGAAATCTGCTACTGTAATTTTTTCAAATTCGGAATGCTCCACTAAATCTAAAATCGCTTCTCTGCAAATTTTTCCAGCTCCGCCTAAACAAAATACTTTCACAGTTTCACAGCCCCTTCTGATGATGTCTCTTTAATTGCCGTTAATAATCGATCTATATCTTCGGGGAAGACCTCGCCGATGTTTCCGATTCTGAAGGTGTCCAGTTTAGAAATTTTCCCAGGATAAATGACAAATCCTTTTTGCTTTAATGCTTCATAGAATCCTTCAAATGTAAACGAAGCGCCTTTAGGATACAAAAATGCCGTAATGATCGGGGACTGGTTTTCTTGATTCAGCAATGGAGCAAAGCCCATACTCTGCATTCCCTCAACAAGTCGGTGCTGATTTTCCTTATAGCGCTCATATCTTGCCAAAACACCGCCCTCTTCTTCAAGCTCAACTAGTGCCTGAAAAAAAGCTCTCACAACATGTGTCGGTGACGTAAATCGCCATTTTCCATTATGTTTTTCCATCGTTTCAAATTGATCATATAAATCAAGAGAGAGAGATCTGGCATTTCCCCTGCATTTGGCAAGCTCTTCTTTTTTCGCAATAATAAATCCAAAACCAGGAACACCTTGAATGCATTTATTAGCGCTGCTGATCAAATAATCGATTTTTAAGGCGGAGACATCAATCGGAATTCCGCCAAAGCTGCTCATTGCATCAACTATCGTGATTAGTCCATGCTCCTTTGCGAGACGGCATATATCTTCAATCGGATTCAGCATTCCTGTTGTCGTTTCACAGTGTACAACAGCAAGATGTGTAAGATCTTTATTCGTTTCAAGCAATTCTTGTATGGATTCGATATCGAGAACGGTTTCCTCATCTGATCTATAAATGATCGTAGGGATCCCCAGGATATCCGCCATTTCAGCGATTCGTTCGCCATATGCTCCGTTGCATGCAACGAGGAGCTTCCCATTTTCTTTCGGGATTACGCTTGAAATGACAGATTCAACGGAAAACGTTCCGCTTCCCTGCATAAGAACAGCCCTGTATTCTTCTGAACCGGGTGCTGCAAGAGCTGTTAATCTCATTCTAATATCCTGAACGATTGCGTTATAATCTTTATCCCACGTGCACCAATCCTTTAGCATAGACTCACGGACGGTTTTTGAAGTGGATAAAGGTCCTGGTGTTAACAGCAAGTATGGATTATTCATGTTCTGTCTGCCCCTTTTCTATTTTTTCCAGTAAAGGAATCAGTTCTGCAAATTCATTCAGCACATAATGAGCACCAGCTCGATAGAAACGGTCCCTGACTTCATCCATCTTTTCCTTTAACTCGTCCTGGTCAAGCCTTCTCACTTCATCTTCCGTCAGTCCAAGCTCATTGCTTCCAAGAATCACTCCTACTGCCCACATGCCAGCGTTGATGCCTTCTTTAATGTCTGAAACGGTATCACCGACTTTTACGAGCTTGTTCATTGGATAAATGCCCATCTCGATTGCATTCATGTAGGTCATCCATGGATATGGGCGGCCCGCTTTTACATCATCAGGAGTAAAAAGATAATCGGGAAAATATCCTTTTTCCTTTGCGTAAGGCGCCACAATTTTCATCATTTCTTTTGTGTAGCCAGTGGTAGAGCCAATTTTTAAACCTTGTTCACGCAGCTTTTGTATCGTTTGAACCACACCTGGAAGAGGGGTTGTAAATTGAGGAAGAATATCAAATAAAATCTTTTCAAACTCTTCGTACATAGACTCAACATCCTGTTCAGCCGGTTCCTGACCATGAACAGTTACCCACTCTTCTTTAATGCGCGGCAATTCGCATAGTGCCCGTATATGATCAATTTTTAATAATCCCATCGGTTTGCGCGCTTCCTCTGCTGTAATGCTCACTTCCCGATTCAGAAAAACTTCTATAAACACCTGAAGCGGAGCAAAGCATCCATAATCAACCGTTGTTCCTGCCCAATCCAAAATGACTCCTTCTATTTTCCCCATTTAAATTTCCTCCTTCAGTGATTTACGATTTTTCATCCATTTTACAATCAGTTCATAGGTAACCCTGACAAGAATATTAGTTGCAACAATTAATATACTCATAGCAGCGGCTGAGGCTAGATTTCCGGCATCATCCATATTGACAATCGATACTGCTGCAAGCTTAAAATCTGCTGTATATAGAAATATGACCGCTGAAACTGTCACCATTGCGTTCACAAAATAATACATTGCTACTTCAAGAATGGCCGGCAGACACATAGGAACCGTCACCTTCATGAAGGTTTTATAAAACGGAACGCCCATAGACTCTGATACGAGCTCAAATTCTTTGTCCAGTTTTTTCAATGCTGTTGTTGCGGTAATAAACGAAACAGAATAAAAGTGAACAATATTTGCTATGACAATAATGGCAATGGTTCCGTACAGAAAATGAAATGGATTTGCTATCGTATATCCAAAGATTGATAGATTTTGCTTGCTGAAAAAAAAGATGTACCCAAGTCCAATAACAAGACCAGGAACTGCAAGAGGAATAAGAGATAAAAAAGTGCTCAATTTCCGGAGTCCAATCATTCCTCTGAATTTTTCAATCATATAAGCAAAAATGAACGTAAAGATCGTTCCAAAGATCGCTGTCAGGACAGCTGCAAGCAAACTATTTTTATAAGCTGTTAAGCCATCGCCCGTAAAGCTGTCAAAGGCAAAATGTTCTAACGTAAATGTCATGTTATATGGCCATATTTTCACGCTGGCAGCAATGAAAACAGCTAAAAACAGGACGCAAACGGCTAATGAAATGCCAGAGCAATAGAGAAATGCTAAACGGTCTCTTAGAGGATTTCGTTTTATTTGATAAGGAACTGCTTTTGAACTCCCAGCAACTTGTTGTTTCCGCTGCGTGAGCTGGTCAACGGCAAAAGCGAGTAACGCCGGAAGCATGAGAATCATGCCTACTGTGGCACCCATCCCCATGTTTTGCTGGCCGATGACCTGCTTATAGACATCTGTGGCAAGAACGTTATATTGCCCGCCTACTATTTTAGGAGCCCCGTAATCTGTAAAACAGAGCGTAAACACGACAAAAATAGAACTAATTAATCCGTACTTCGCTGATGGAAGTGTAATGGTAAAAAACTTTTTCAGCCCGCTTGCGCCCATTGAGTCAGCCGCTTCATATAGCCGCTGATCGGCACCTGATAATGCAACCATTAAAATCAGAAATGCTTGTGGAAAGGTATAAATGGTTTCAGCCATAATGATCCCGATTGGACCATATAAATCGATCTTAAAACCAGGAATCGTATCGAAAAAACCATTTGTAATCAATCCTTGATTGCCAAATAGATACATCAAGGCAATTCCGTGCATCATCGTTGGTGCAAATAACGGAAGCAAAGCAGAATAACGAAAGATTGCTTTTCCATATACATTTGTCCGGGTGATTGCAAATGCATAGACAAATGCCAGACTTACTGCAAGAATTGTCGTGATGCTTGAAACAAAGACTGTATTTTTCAGAGATTGAACTAATATTTCCGATTGAAAGTAGCTGACAAAATTCTGCAGTCCAGTAAAGATTCCATCACTGTCAATAAATGCTTGTACAAACAACATCAGTAATGGGAGCACCAATACAGCAGCAATAGCTAAAAGCGAGAAGATCAACAGCAAACGCTGCAGCCATTCATTTAATCCTGCTTTTTGCCGTTTACGTTTATTCGTTGAAAGCTTTGAATGAGCATTGGCCATTCGCATCTCCATTTAGACAACCACCTGTTCTTTGTAGGCTAACAATCGATGATCTGGCAGCGAAATCTTCAAAGATTTCCCCTTCGAAAGATCCATGCGATGCGCCATATGAGCCGATAAATCAACAAGCAGATTCTGATTGAACAGCTTCGAGTCTTTTTCAGTAATTTTCACTTTCACCCGATAGACTGGACCTTTGAATTCAACTGACTCAATTACTGCAATTGCTCCGTCATCATTTGTAACCTGGACATGCTCTGGGCGAATCGCCATCATTTGGTTTGTGTCTGAATTCAAGAAATTCATAGAGCCGATAAAGTTCGCTACAAATGGCTGATTCGGCTGATGGTACACTTCTTGTGGAGTACCCGCCTGCATGATTTGAGCATGATTCATGACGACAATCCGATCTGCCATTGTTAATGCTTCCTCCTGATCATGCGTAACCATAATCGTTGTGATCCCAATCTTTTCTTGAATGGCGCGAATTTCATAGCGCAGTTTTTCACGCACTTTTGCATCAAGCGCTGATAAAGGTTCATCCAGCAGCAGAAAGTCCGGCTCAAGCGCAATCGCTCTGGCAAGCGAAACCCGCTGTTGCATACCGCCTGAGAGCTGAGCAGGAAATTTGTCTTTAACATGCAGAAGATCTACTAGATTCAAAGCCTCCAGTGCTTTCTCTTTCACCGCTTTTTTCGGATACTTGCGCGTTTTTAGTCCAAATTCAATATTTTGAAGAGCAGTTAGATTTGGAAATAACGCATAGGATTGAAACACGATTCCGAAGTTTCGCTTAGCTGGCGGCAATTCTGTCACATCTTTTCCATTCACATAAACACGACCTGCATTTGGTTCTTCAAGCCCTGCAATGATGCGCAGCAGGGTTGTTTTTCCACATCCGCTCGGACCGAGCAGACAAACAAATTCGTTTTTCCTTATGTCAAAAGATACATTGTTAAGAGCTGTAAACTGATTGAAGTTTTTACTTATTCCTTCAACCTTCAGATAGGAATTCGGCATCTTTACCCCAGCCTTTCTAATGGATTTGGCGAAAACTAAGTTCCCGCCCTATCCTCATTTTTTACTCTTTTGGTTCTGCTTTTTCACCAAATTCTGCTTCCCACTTTTTAAGGATAATATCGCGGTTTTCCGCAGCCCAATTCAGGTCATTGTCCTTGTACATTTTGTCTTCTACACCCTCAGGGAATGCTTCAGTCTTTTCAAACTTGTTTTCCATTGTTGAAAATCCATTTGCATCGTAATATTTCTTCATGACATCTTCTGTAATGGCCCAATCTAAGAAAGCTTTTGCAGCTTCTTCATTTTTCATCTCATTTTTAGCAATAAGACCATTTGCTTCAACATCCCATCCCAAACCTTCTTTAGGGAGGATCACATCTACGGGAGCACCATCTTGTTTTTGAGTAACGCCGCTGTAAACTAATGAAATTCCAATTGGATACTCGCCTGCTGCAGATAACTTAGCAGGCTTTGACCCTGAATGGGTGTAAGTACCGATGTTTTCATGCAGCTTTTCCATATATTCATAGCCTTTTTCCTCGCCCATCATCTGCAGCCATGCATTGACTGTTAAGTATCCTGTTCCTGATGATGCAGGGTGTGGCATAACGATTAACCCTTTGTACTCAGGCTTTATTAAATCTTCATACGTTTTTGGGATGGGCAGGTTTTTCTTTTCAAGCTCCACTTCGTTTACGACGATCCCGGTCATAAATGCTGTGTTTCCAACCCATTTTTCAGGCTGATTTGAATCTTTATATTCCGGAAGAATTTTATCTGAGCCCTTTGGAGTATAGCCTTCAAGCATTTCCTTTCCATCCAGCGCAAGCAGACTCGAGGCAGCAAGGCCCCAAACAACATCAGCTTCAGTATCTTTTCCTTCTGCTAAAAGCTTAGCGGTAATAACTCCGGTTGAATCCCGAACAATATTTAAATCAATATTCGGGTATTTCTCTTCAAAGGATTTTAAGTATTCTGGAATCAGTTCTTCTTCAATAGCTGTGTATACCGTAAGTTTACCTTCTGCCTCTACCTTTCCATTTCCGTTAGAAGCATTCGATCCGCAAGCAGTTAACAAAGTGATTGACATAAGTAAAACGAAAAGCTTAAGAATATGGTTTTTCATTGTTTTTTCTCCCCGTTTCGTGATTTACCTTACAAATACAATATAAAACCACAATGTTAAGCGCATATTAACGTGGAGTTAAGAATTTGTTTTGTGTGATTTGTTGTTGTTTTTATTTGTTTTCAACTAATAAAGAGTATGCTGACTTATTGAACAGCCCTTCTTTTGGGACATTGCTCAATCAAAAGTGGCAGCTCTACCGGAACTGACGCCACTACTTATTTTCATAGAAAAGAGACTGGCACGTAACGATAATCTCCTGAATGAAAGCCGAACATTGAATAGTGCGAAAACCATTAAAAGAATGGGCTATTTTCGCATAAATTGTTGTTTTTCATGATAAATAATGTCCGTTCCTTTCCGCTCCAGGAACTTCCTTTCCGCGGGGAGCATGGGAGCCTCCTCGGCGTTGCCTGTGGGGTCTCCCACTTTGCTCTATTTCCCGCAGGAGTCAAGTTCCTTCCGCTGCAATCCACTTAAGGTTTCTATCATTTAGTCCTGTAGCAACAAGATTTATGAAAAGAGCCAAAGAAAAAAATCCGAACTAAAACGAAATTCAAGTTGGAATTTCACATATTAGTTCGGATTTTTCTTTAGCTGAAAACCTTTTGTCCCAGCCTCTTTATTTTAGGGACTTATCGAACAGCCACTTTTCGTTTTTAAACAAACAAAAAGACCTGCATATAAAAATGCAGGCTTCCAAAATTACATCTTACTTTCCGCTTTTTGAAGAAGAACATTTGCCAGGTTCGACAGGCTCTCTGTTGTTTTATTGATTTCCTGAATGGAATCAACAATAGCGTCCAGATCGACTGTGTTTCTGCTGAACATCTCCATGTAATTCTCCATCTCCATCTTTACTGTGACAAGACCGCTCCGTACTTGCTGGATTTGGGATTGAGACGTTTGAGTGGACTCATTCATTGAGCTCATGATGGTGACGATTGTATCCATATGCTTATTGCTGTTAGAGATTAAAGAGTTGATTTCATTGCTTGTTCTTTTGGAATCCTCTGCAAGCTTTCTGACTTCGCTTGCTACAACGGCGAATCCTTTTCCGTGATCGCCTGCGCGTGCCGCTTCGATGGAAGCATTTAATGCCAGCAGGTTTGTCTGGTCAGCAATTCCTTCAATTTCTTTTGTCATTCTTGTTATTTTGTCCGAAATGCCTTTGAGGTCTCCAATTCCCTCAAGTGAGCTTTCCACTTTTGCAATAACCTCTCCAAACGCCGAAACCATTTCGTCCATTTGCTCTTCGTTTTTGTTCGTCAAATTCAGAAGGTTTTTGCTGCTTTTTTGAGTGGATTGAATTTCTTCCCTGATTTGTTCAGCCTTTGAGCTTGTCTCGTTCATAGTAGAATCCGTAAGCTGAACAGATGCTGCCATCTCCTGGCTGATAGAAGAAAGCTCCCTTTGCAGGTCTACATTTTCTTCATTCAGCTCATTCAGCTCATTCATTCTTTTTTGCATATATTGATCCACAACAAGCTGTGAATCGAGATTTATAGCATGAGTGATTGCAAGCAGTGCCACAGAGAGTTTTTGCGGCTCAGTTTGAAGCACTTGAACGACCTTTGGAATCAGCAGAGTACTGATTGCTGAATAGGTTGCCAAAAACCATGTAACAGGTAAATGCGCTCTATTATGCGTGCCTCCGATGCGGTTTCTCATCTCAAAGAACCGTTCATCCATTTCACCGCTCAGCAGGCTTTTAAAATAATCAACAAACACAGCTTTTAAACGCGCTCTTGTGGAGTGATCCCCCGCAATCCTGCTTAGCACAGGCTGCCTGTATAGGTGATTCAGCACTGTTTCAAGGAGTTCATCGAGGAGAGGCATGACAACAGGCTTCAGTTCCTTTAATGTTTCGAGCTGTTCATTGGTATAACCCATGTAAGCAAGCCTTGAAGTCAATTCTTTATCTTCAACAACTACCATATGTTTATCTTCAGGAAATCCCATGACAGGATTGAATGTTTCTGCCGGTTGTTTTTTTGAGAAAAGTGTCAGCATCTGAGTACCCCTTATTTTCAATTAGTGAAATAACGTTCCATTTATAAAAACGGCATTCTATTCCTACTATCGGCAGAAAAAAATAAAACTAAAGTCCCGAAAACAATAAAAAAAGCGCAAATCTTCTGCGATCTGCACTTTGTTCTCATCTTATGTACCCCTGCAACCTTTATTGAACAAGGGAATGTTTAAATGCATAAATGACTGCTTGTGTGCGGTCCTGCACGTCAAGCTTGCTTAAGATATTGCTGACATGTGTTTTCACTGTTTTTAATGCGATAAATAATTCATCGGCAATTTCCTGATTTGTTTTTCCTTCTGCAACGAGGAGCAAAATTTCCATTTCCCGTGCCGTCAGTTCGTCATGAGGGTGGTGAACAGGTTTTTGACGCATTTTCATCATCATTTTCCCGGTGACCTCCGGTTCAAGAACAGATTGCCCGTGGAATGTATTCCGGACTGCATTTGCGATCTCGCTTGCTTTGGATGTTTTCAGCATATAGCTTGTTGCACCTGCTTCAAGTGCAGGATACACTTTTTCATCATCCAGAAAGCTTGTGACAATAATGATTTTCGCTTCAGGCCATTTCTCAATGATTTGTCTCGTTGCTTCAATCCCGTCCATTCCTTCCATGACAAGATCCATTAAGATAATATCAGGACGAAGCCGGAGAGCAAGTTCGATTGCTTTAAAACCGTTATCGGCTTCACCCACTACTTCAATGTCACTTTGAGCGGCTAAATAGGAGGAAACACCGATCCGCACCATTTCATGATCATCTACAAATAAAACTTTAATCATTATTCTCACCCCTTACAACTGGTATTTTCACTTCAAGCTTCGTTCCTTTTCCGGGGAAACTCACAATTTTCATCGTGCCTCCAAGGAGGGCTGCTCTCTCGTGCATATTCTGCAGGCCATAGCTTCCTGTTTTGGCAGCATCTACTTTAAATCCTGCGCCGTCATCCATCACTCTAAGCAAAATCAAATCATCCCGTTCAATAAAAAGCACTTCAAGTGTGTCTGCTTTTGAGTGGCGAAGTGTATTTGAAACACATTCCTGCAGGATGCGGAAAAGGTGATCTTCTATTCCTTTATCAAGCTTCATTTCTTCCATTTTCCATGAAATCTCCATAGGAACCTTCTGCTGCAGCTCTTCTAAGAGTTCCCGCATTCCTTCATTGAGCGTTTTCCCCTTGAGGGCTGCCGGTCTGAGATGCAGGAGCAGAGCCCTCATTTCAAGCTGAGATTGATGAATCATCTGCTCAACCATACTTAATTGTTTATTCTCAGCCTCGCTGCGATGATCTGCTGTTTCATTAACGGCTGACATCATCATAGAGGCGGCAAAAAGCTGCTGACTGACTGAATCATGAAGCTCCCTTGCAAGCCGGTTGCGCTCTTCGGAAACAATTTTCTGTATGCGCTTCTCCTGTTCTTCTGCTTTTTCATTTGCGAGCTGTTGAGAAAGCTTTGTTTGCTCTGTCATATGCTTTTGAAGATTGCGCAGATGCTGCCAGAGCTTTTCAAATTCTCCTGACTTTCGGTTAAAAGCGGCATCTGTGAACTTTCCCTGCTCCAGCTGTGAAAGTCCATCTGACAGCTGAACAATATCGCTTCGCAAAAATATACCTGAGAGCAGTCCAAGAAACATGCCTATCAGCAGACTGACTGCAGGAACGAAATAGATAAAAGGAAGATCAAACATTTCGCTTTGCCATAAGATGCTCCAGTCATTCAGCGGAAACAAGGCAAAAAAACTGACAGATAAGAAGACGAGAACAGAAAAAGAAATGGCTGCACCTAAAGCCATTTGGCGAAAAATGCTGCTCATATCCTTTTCACCTCTAAATCACCGACAATCGAAGATGTCACCACTTTTACCTTTTGCACGGCATCCTCGTAGCCTTTTGTCTGATACGAAACCACTTGATTAAAGACCTTTGGCTCTCGGTATCCGAAGATGGATACAGCTCCGGCCCATGAAGAATGCTGAACCGCTGCATCAAGCTCATATGGAAGAAGGATTTTCACATTTCCGATAACATTCCGGATCACAATGATGCATTCTTCCTTCGGCAAAACGGTATTGCTGAGATCAATAATGGTGTCTCCGATTCCGCTTTGGATATTAATATCGTTCCATTCATAGATTTCTTCAGCAGAAGTCTGCTGACCAAAAACATTGTTGCTGAATAATGGCTTCTTATAAAGGACATCTTCCTTTTTCAGTAAAATCGACTCTTTTATTTCAGGTGTAATAACCGCAGGTGTTTTCTTAGATTGACGGTATTGAAACAATAAATAAATGGCGATTGCGAAAATCAGAAATTTGACTGCCCATAAATTCATGACTGTGATAACCAAACTGATTAAGCCAAACCAAAAGAGAAGTTTTCCCGTTTTTCTGGCAAGGCGTTTTTTCCCAAGATAGATGCAGATCGATGAGAAAATCAGAAAAAAGATAAGCCCACCATGATCAAACAGGACTTCAAGCATTAACAGAACGATTCCAATGAGCAATATATACGTCATCATATCAGCGTTCGCTTTTTTGAGCATATGGGCTTACCTCCTTGCGTTCTGAATTTGTTTTAAAAAGGCGCAGAAATCTACGCCTTCTTTAGAATACCATGTTTTTATTGTGCAATAGAATCTTCTTTTTTAAGTTCTTTTTCAAGCTGTGCAATTCTTCCATCAATTGTATTGCGGTGATAGCCTGTGTTGACCTGGTGCTCTAAGCGGTCAAGATAGTTTTCCATCTCGTCAAAGCGTCCATAGGAACCGGCTGAATAGCTGCTGCTGTCTAATACTTTGTTCATGCGGTGAGAGGCCCGGGCTGTATTTTCACGGCCCATCAGTTCCATGCGCTTGATATACATGTCCTTTAGTTTATGCTTCATTTCTTCATACTTGCGTTCAAGATCTTCTAATTGACGGGTTACTTCTTTGAGGGACTCGTTCAGTCTTACTGTCCGCTCCTGATATTGGTCATGTTCTCTCACTGCAAATTCGTGCAGTTCTGTTTCGCCGGCCTGTGCTGCAATTTCTGCCTGGCGCTTGCGTTTTTCAGTAAGGTGCTCTGCCTCCTTATATTCGCGGGTGAATTCTTCTTTTAATAAATACTGTCTTTCCACTAGCTTGCGGACCTTATCTGTTTCCTGCTCACATTCTCTTAAGTACTGATTCAGCATAGCGATTGGATTCTTCTGTTCTTTTTGATCCAGTATTTCGTGAAAATCTGCAGTGATTGTTTCCTTGATTCTTGTAAATAGATTACTCATTTATTTCCTCTCCTCTTTCTGTTATTGGTTTTTTTTCATTTCTGCCCATTGTCTTTCAAAATTAGTGAATGGGTCGTTTGATTCTTTAAACGATGACTTTTCTTTGTTGTTCCACTTTTTATAGACAACATATAGGATGTAAGCTGCGACTGCGCCAAGTACGGCTGGAAGATTCGATGCCGATGCACATAAGGCAATGATGCCGGCGATTGCCCAGAAAACTTTCATTCCAGTTGAATCCGTCTTCATGAATCCTTTATACGAGTAATAGAGGATAACAAGACTGATGGCCAGCGCAAGCATTGGGGCCAAATTTGCAAGCAGGACTATGGCTGCAATACCCCCTGCGATCAATAAACCGAATTTTTTCATTTTCTGTTCCTCCTTTCTATATCTCTATCCTACCTTCCCTGCCATTTTCCCATAACGAGCCTGAGCTTTATTTTGAACTAAGACCTGAGGCGTAGCAGGCCATGAGACCACAATTATCCTTACTATCTCGTCTAATATATTAAATTTTTACATAATTTTAAAAATTCCCTCTTGTCCAATACTTATTTCCTTGTTATCATAATGAACATTCAACTATGAAATTACAGGAGGCATTTTTGTGAAAAAACAATATTTGATTGGAATCCTTATTTTTATCCCATTTTTACAGATTATCTTGCTTCCTTTTGTAAACAGGATTGATCCGATCATACTCGGGCTGCCGTTCCTGCACTTCTGGCTTTTCCTGTGGATCGCCCTGACTCCTTTATGCACGTGGGGAATCTTTAGAATTCAAAAGAAACAGGGAGGTCTTGAATAATGCAGCAAGGAAATGTTACAGCACTCAGTATTACAATTTTCATCATTTTAACGGTAGTTTTAATCGGTTTTTTAGCCGGACGTGATAAAGCTTCAAGAAGCTCTGTTGAAGAGTGGTCGGTTGGCGGCAGAAAATTTGGAGGACTGCTCGTCTGGTTTTTAGTAGGTGCCGATCTATACACCGCTTATACATTTCTAGGTTTAACCAGTACAGCATTTCAGGCCGGAAGCATTGCCTTTTTCGCTATTCCTTATTCTGTTCTGGCATACTTTATCGCTTATTTTTTTCTTCCAAAGCTTTGGAAGGTGGCAAAAGAATTTCAGCTGACAACACTTGCCGATTATGCACGCGAGCGCTTTGACAGCAAGCTTCTTTCATCGTTAATTGCCATCGTCGGCGTACTTATGCTGATTCCTTATATTGATTTACAGCTAAGCGGCATTATGGATACTTTACGTGTTGCAGGAACTGGTTATATCAATGTAACAGTGGTTGTGATTACCTCTTTTTTCTTAGTTGCACTGTACACATTTTTCAGCGGGATCAAAGGTCCAACATACACAGCCATTATTAAAGATGTTCTTGTATGGGCGATCATGCTTTTCATGGTTGCATCTCTTCCTATCATTCACTTCGGGGGATGGACACCGATGATTGATAAAGTCGTGACAGAGGCGCCTCAGCTTTTAACGATTCCTGAATCAGGACCAAAAGGATTAATGTGGTTCTCAAGTGCGGCGATTGTTTCTTCTCTTGCCCTGTTCATGTGGGCTCATGCTGCTACAGGTGTATTTACAGCAAAAAGTGCAGATGCCATTCGCAAGAATTCAATCTTTTTGCCTTTATATAATGTTGTTTTAATCCTTGTCATCTTCTTGGGATTCATTGCATTCCTTGTTCTTCCCGGAGATACGGATCCGCGTTTTGCACTGCTGACGCTGATTCAGACATCCTATGGCGGGATTGCGCAGGGCCTTGCCTATTCAACCATTGCCCTTGCTTCTCTCATTCCGTGTTCCATTATGGCTATTGGCGCATCGAATTTATTCGCTAATAATATCTATAGAGATTTAATCAATCCTAATGTAAAGCCTGCAAAACTTACACTAATTACAAGAAGTATGGTATTTTTGGTCATCGGTTTAGCCTTAATCTTCGGATTATTATTTCCGACAGCTCTTGTATCACTGCAGCTGCTTGGTGTTTCCGGGATGGTTCAGATCTTCCCTGCAATCGTACTCAGCCTCTTCTGGCAAAAGCAGACGAAGGAAGCAACCATTATCGGTCTGCTTGTTGGATTAGCAGTAACATTCACAGTATATGGTACAGGCCTATCGTTTGGAGTTTATGAAGGCTTCTGGGGATTATCAGCCAACTTCCTGACACTATTCATCTTAAATCCAATTTTTTCAGCAAAAACAAACCATGTTTTCAACTACCTTTTTCTTAAGAAAAATGATCATGAAGCTATAAGAAAAGGCGCTTAACAGAAAGGGATTGTCCAATAAGTCACTAAAATGAAGCAGGCAGGAAATAGAAATGTTATTTCCTTCCTGTTTTTTCTGTATGCTCTTTTTATAAACTTTTTTGTTATTAGACTCCATGTTACAAACTTTAAGTGGATTGCAGCGGAAGGAACTTGACTCCTGCGGGAATTAGAGGGAAATGGGAGACCCCGCAGGCAGGCCGAGGAGGCTCCCACCCTCCCCGCGGAAAGCAAGTTCCTGGAGCGGAAAGGAACGGGCAACTTTTATAATCGAAAACAATATTTATGCGAAAATAGACTTTCTGGAGAGCCCCTTTCTTTAAAGCTTATTTCTTCTTTTAAAGTAGTGGTTTCCTTCTTTTCCAATAAGGGGATAATAAGATAAAAGTGCACTATTTTCTTACTACCACTAAAATTAGGAGGCTGTCCCCACTATGAATCTATCTGGAAAAGTTGCAATAGTTACCGGCGCAAGCTCCGGCATTGGAGAAGCTGCCGCAATAAAACTTGCTGAACAGGGAGCAAAAATCGCTCTTTTAGACATAAAAGAAGAGAATGCCAAAAAAGTGAAATCGGCAATCGAAGCCAAAAACGGCGAAGCCATCATAATTGAATGCGATGTCTCCGACGCAGAACGAATGGAAAGCAGCTATAAAAAAGTCTTCAGCACTTGGGGACAAATCGATATTGTGTTTGCTAACGCGGGGATCAACGGCAGATGGACCCCTATTGAGGACCTTTCTCCCGAGGACTGGGATCAAACAATCAACACGAATTTAAGAAGCACCTTTTTGAGTGTCAAATATGCGATTCCCTATATGAAGGAAAAGGGCGGAAGCATCATCATCACAAGTTCTATTAATGGCAACCGCTTATACCGCGGATTTGGCCGCTCAGCCTACAGCACGTCAAAAGTAGGGCAGGTCGGATTCGGAAAAATGGCAGCCCTTGAGCTTGCAGGATATAAAATCCGGGTCAATATGATCTGTCCTGGAGCCATTGAAACGAACATCGACAGCAATACCTTTGCTGAAGAAGAAAACATCGAAAAGGTTGAGATTCCGGTCGAGTTTCCAGAGGGTGAACAGCCTTTAGAAAAGAAAGCCGGCTCTCCTGAGCAAGTAGCCGATCTCGTTTATTTCCTTGCCTCCGATTTATCAAGTCATATCACTGGAACAGAAGTCTATATTGATGGAGCAGAATCATTGCTTTAACCTGCAGCACCTTCTATTAAGAAGGTGTTTTTTTTCGGATAAAATAGCCTCATTTGGCGGAAAATAAACCTCTAATCTGTACAAAAGGAGGGTTTGTCTTGACTAACAAAAACGATAATCGCGAATCCAAAAACAAATACCCAAACAACAAGAAGCAGGATGCTGAATTCTCTAAAGAGATCAACATCCGAAGTGAAGAAACGAAAAAAGATATGAAATAAGAAAAGCGGAACCGACTGCTTAGCTCCGACAGACAGATAAGGCTCCGACAGAAAAGGCGCTTTTTGCCTTTGCTGGCGGAGCCGTTCTGGCCGAGGAGTTAGGAGGTGGAGCTAGACACCATGAAAAGCGGAACCGACTGCTTAGCGCAGGCAGACAGATAAGGCTCCGACAGACAGATAAGGATCAGCCAGTGAAGGCGCTTTTTGCCAATGCTTGCTGATCCGTTCCGGCCGAGGAGTTGGTCGGTGGAGCTAGACACCACGAAAAGCGGAACCGACTGGTCAGAACCAATGAGCAAAACTTTACACTTTCAGATCTCTCAAGAAAGCAAACAGCCCGGAAAGAAATTCTTTCCGGGCTGTTTAAATCCACTTATTGCTGCTTAGCATTTTCTATTTCTTCAACCATGAGCGAAAGTTCTTCCCAGCGCTCCATTGTTGCTTCAAGCTCAGCATCTATTGCCTGCTGCTGCTCCATGAGCTGCTGAATTTTGCCGTAATCACTGCCGCTTGAAGCGATTTGACCTTCAAGCTCTTCTCTTTTTTCTTCCAGTTCTGCAATCTTATCTTCAATAACATCCCATTCCTGCTGCTCTTTAAAGGAGAGTTTTTTTCTCTGTTTTGGAGCTGAAGCTACCTCATGAAGTTTAGGAGCAGGGGCCGCACTTTCAGCCTCTTTCATTATTTTCTTTGCATCCATAAAGTCAGAGTAGCTGCCTTGAAAACGGCTGACTGCTCCGCTGCCTTCAAACACAAGAAGATGATCCACTACACGGTCAAGAAAATAGCGGTCATGGGATACGGTGACGACAACACCCGGAAATTGATCAAGATAATCTTCAAGGACGCTTAGGGTTTGTGTGTCTAAGTCATTTGTAGGCTCATCCAGGAACAGAACGTTTGGCTCTTGCATTAGTACCTTAAGCAAATACAATCGGCGGCGTTCACCGCCTGATAGCTTGCGGATATATGTCCACTGCATCGATCTCGGGAACATGAAGCGTTCAAGCATTTGCTCGGCTGTGATCGTTTGATGATCGACTGTCTGCACAACCTCCGCGACTTCTTTGATATATTCGACAACACGCAAATCTTCATCCATCGCTTCATGATCCTGAGTATAATAGCCGATTTTAACGGTTTCTCCAATTTCAACGTTTCCGCTGTCAGGCTGAATGCGTCCCGCTATAATATTCAATAACGTCGACTTCCCGCTTCCATTAGGTCCGATAATTCCAAGTCTCTCTCCCGGAACAACGAGATAATTTACATTTGTCATTAAAGTGCGGTCCTGAAAAGCTTTTGAAACATTTTCAAGTTCAATGACTTTTTTCCCTAGTCTTGTTGACCCGATGGCAAAATCCACGCTCTGTTTTGCTGCCGGTCCTTCCTGATCCTGAAGGTCTTCCACACGTCCGATGCGTGCTTTTTGTTTCGTTGTACGGGCCTTAGCACCCCTTCTAAGCCAGGCAAGCTCTCTTCGCAGCAGATTTTGGCGTTTGCTTTCAGACTGCTCGGCATTAAACTCGCGCTCTGCCTTTTTCTCCAAAAATACTTCGTAGTTCCCCTCATACACATACAGCTTGCCATACTCTAATTCGAAAATTTGGTTTGTTACCCGGTTAAGAAAATAACGGTCATGTGTCACCAGCAATATGGAGCCTTTATATTGCGCTAAAAAAGATTCCAGCCATTCGATTGTTTCATTATCCAGATGGTTTGTAGGCTCATCCAGAATCAGCAGATCTGCCGGCTGAATCAAAGCTTTTGCAATGGCCACCCGTTTCTTTTGGCCCCCGGATAAAAGCCTGACTGGTTTTGAAAAATCGGAAATACCGAGACGGGTCAGAACCGTTTTCGCAACCGTACTTGCTTCCCACGCATCATTTTCGTCCATTTTTTGCTGCATAGAAAGAAGCTTGGACTGTTTTTTTTCATTAGCCGGATCTGCTTCCAACTCAGAAAGGGCAAGCTCATAATCCCGCATTGCCCTCATGATGAGCGAGTCTCCGTAATAGATTTGCTCAAGGACAGTCAATTCTTCCTCAAGCTCTGGCTGCTGAGGAAGGTATTCAATATGAAACGAATTCGCATGAATCATTTTACCTTCTTCAACTGTCTCAAGCCCTGAAAGATATTTCAAAAGGGTTGATTTCCCTGTTCCGTTTGTCCCGATTAAGCCAATTCTCTGCCTTTCAGCAATTGAAAAGGAAATATGGTCAAACAGTGTTTTTTCACCGTATGTTTTATATAAATTCTCTACAGAAAGAATGCTCATTTACTTATCCGCCCTTATACAATATTTCATTATATTGTACAGCAGTTAGATGCAGAAAAACTAGCATAACATCTTTTTCCTTAATTTATGATAACTGGGAGCCAGAAATAAACGCCTAACACAATAATAAGGATGCAGACAATGTTCATCCAGAAACCGGCACGCACCATGTCAGAGATCTTCAGGACATCTGCACCAAATACCGCTGCATTGGGCGGTGTTGAGATAGGCAGCATAAATGCACATGAAGACGCCAGTGCAGCTACAGCCATTAAACCGTAAGGCTGAACACCGATTGCAAGGCCAAGACCGACTGTGATCGGAATAATCATGTTGGAAACCGCTGTATTAGACATGATTTCCGTCATAAATAAGATTGCTGCTGTTAAGATAATGATAATCAGCAAATATGGAAAAGCTTCAAGAAGATTTAATTTGCTTCCAATCCATTCTGTCAGCTTGGATGCAGAAAAACCTTCCGCAAGCGACAGCCCTCCGCCAAATAATAAGAGCAATCCCCAAGGCAGCTGCTTCATGTCATTCCACTCAAGGAGCCTTTCTCCTTTTTTGCTAGGAATCAAGAAAAGAAGCAGTGCTCCAAAAATGGCAATTGCAGTATCCGAGACAGCGAACGGCAAAATAAACTTAAACATCCATAAGAAAGCGGTTACTAAAAATACCATTCCTACCCACTTCTCCTCTGTACTCATGGAGCCAAGCGCCTTTAAGTCCTTTTTAATAAAATCTGTTTCCTTGCCGTTTTCAAATTCCACTTTAAATTGCATCTTAGTCAGATAGAAATAAAGAATCACAAGCAAAATGACCGTGATTGGAAATCCAAATAAGAACCACTCAAAAAACATAATTTCCCGGTCGAGCATTTCCCGCGACATGGCAGCAAAGACTGCATTGGGAACAGATCCCACAAGTGTCGCAAGCCCTCCTATAGAAGCGGCATACGCAACAGATAATAGAATGGATTTACTGAATTGGTGAAAGGATTCTCCTTTTAATATTTCCTTTGCTTTTACTTCTTTTATCAAGGCAAGCGCAACAGGAAGCATCATTAAGGCAGTTGCTGCGTTTGAGATCCACATGGAAAGAAAGGATGTTGCTAAAATCATCCCAAGAACGATTCTATGACTCTCTGTCCCAATGATTTTTAAGATATAAAGAGCAATCCGCTTATGTAAGTTCCATTTTTCAATTGCTATGGCGATAATAAATCCGCCCATGTACATAAAGACAGTTGGATTCCCGTAGGCTTTTGCAGCCGAATCAATATCAAGCCCGCCCATGATAGGCAAAAGAATCAGCGGCATTAACGATGCAGCCGGAATCGGGATTGCTTCGGTAATCCACCAGATGGCAATCCATGCAGTAACAGCGAGAACAGCTCGCGGAGCATGTGAAAGCTCTGCTTCAGGTATTAGGAAAAATAAGAGTAAAAAACTGATCGGCCCAAGAAACAAACCTATTAACTTGGGTGTTGTATACACTTTTGCTTTCATCATTTCTTCTCCACCTCCACCATCCAATTTCTACAGGAACCTACAAATACCTTTATTTATTTCCAAGGAAATGTCGAATTGAGGGGAGACTAACGCACAAGCTGGACCAATCTCCTAAATAAAAAAAGAGAGGACATAAACTCCCTCTCTCAGTCTTACTTTTGTTCTACATTCAGCTCAATTAAATTTCCGTCCGGGTCATTGAAGTATATTTGATCAAAACCGCTCACTCCGTTTACATCTTCACGATATTCTATATGATGCTCAATAAGCCACTCTAAAGCTTCTTTATAATTACCGATCCTGAGGGCAAGATGACCTTCTCTGGAATTCAAGGTATGCTGCTTTCTCAGCGTTTGCGAATCTTCATCCACAATAAGATGAATCTGCTGTGAGCCGATTTCGTACCAGGCACCGTCAGAATCAAAAGGAGGTCTTTCCATTTCTTTTAAACATAATATATTTTCATAAAAATGCTTTGCCATCTCAAGATTGGTTACAGAAAGACTTACATGCTGAATAGATTGATTAAGAATCATCACACACACTCCAATAGTTTATAGTGTATTTCCTGCAGCAGGAATTGGATGCTCGGCAAGCAGCCTCGCCAAATGGACTAAATTTAAGCTCATCGTTCTCGTATTCTTGATCGTAAACGCGTTTTCTTTTCCCGCTTCCATGTAGGAAGGACCTGGACCTGCTTCTCCAACCCAATAGACATCTGCATTAGGCGGGATAAGAAATCCGATGTGCTGCATTCCGTATAAAATCGAACGGGCTGCTTCCTTCGCGCCATCTTCGTTGCCTGTTACAGCCACGCCTCCTACCTTATTATAATAAATAGACTGTCCTTTTGCATTCGTTTCACTGCTTGATGCATAAAGCCTTTCCATAACAAGAGAAGCAATGCTGCTCTTTTCTCCAAGCCAAAGCGGAGTGCCAATCACAACGATATCAGCTTCGGCTATTTTCTTCATAATCAGCGGCCAGTCATCCCCTCGTCCCATATCTTCTGCCATTCCAAATGCAATATTGTAGTCCGATATGCGCAATTCTTCCGTTTGGACATGTTCATTTACCATGTGTTTTTGAGATTGTCTCATTAAGGATTCTGTGTTGGAAGGTTCGTTTCCCTTTTTTAATGAACAATTTAAGTAGAGAGCTTTCAGCATGATCCAGTCTCCTTTTCGATTCATTTATAGTAATCTATTTGCCTTTTTCTTATTCCATCAAACATTAAAAGCCTCCCGCTGCTGCTTGGGAGGCTTGAAGGTATTTCTCAGTTCCAGATGGCATCCGCCCATTCAGGATGATCAATGAATGGATTCCGGTTATATTGATAGTCTTTGTAGATGATGTCGTTTCTTCTTCTTTCCCGTACATCAACCGGATCTTGTCTGTGCCATTCTAGCAAAACAGACATTTTCCCATGCAGCGGGGCTGTTCCGTTATTCACATTATTGTTCAGTTCTAGATCCACCTCGCCGCTGTCTCCTTCATAACGGACAGCCATGTAAAATAACATCCTGGCCACATCGCCTTTAACCGCATCTCTCGGCTCCCAGGAATCAGAGTCATAGTGGTTTCCTAAAGCTTCGGAGTGCTGTGATCCTCCGTTATCAAAATCAAGATTGCCTCTTGAACTGTTTACTGAAACATCCGTCGGTCTTAAATGATGAATATCGGTTCCCGGACCGGCACTTGTTCCAAAGTCGCCATGTGATTTTGCCCAAACGTGCTCTCTATTCCAATCATTCACATTTCCTCCGTTTGTAAGCTCGCTTTGTGATCTTCCAGTATATAGCAGGATGACGTTATTCGGATTGTTTGGGTCTTCATCTGTATTTCTGAGTGCTTCCCAGACATTGTCATAAGAAAGCTCTCTATGATCGTCTATAATATTATGAAGTTCTGTCTTTAAAGCTTCCCCTGTTTTTCCAATCGCAGACTGATAGTAGGTGTCATCATAAGGAGATGGCTCTGGATCTGTTGGATCTGTAGGTTCCGTAGGATCAGTGGTTCCAGTTTGTTTTTCCATAGCTGCCGTACCCGTTATTCCTGTGTGAGAAAAATAGGCTGCAAGTTTTCCAGTTACTTTTATTTCCGTGCCTTTTAGAGAAGGGTTCGTTTTTAATCCAAATTGTGTTCTGAAAGAGGATGGAATTTGAACATAAATCATTTTAGATGTACTTGTTTCTGATGGTGAATCCGCGAGAGCAAGTGCATAATCATTTGGATAATTGGCTGTCACAACCGTGTTCGTGGCAGTCGGCTGTCCAACAACGTACCCTTTAACCGTTTTAACAGAACCATTTTGATCAGCATTCGCCTGAGCGACTGAATACGGAGCTGTCCAGGTCCCGTCCCCGGTAGAAGCTTGGGACGGGGAGACTTGAAACATTGGAATAAAAAAACTAAGCATAAGTGCCAGTTTTACGAATAGTGCAGCATGTTTGTTTTTAAGCAAAACGGTATTCCTCCTCATTTTTCTGATTGATTACGAAAATAGAATACTATGGAAACATTAACTATTTATGATGATTTTGTAAATTTACGTCAATTTCCTGCTTTTTTGCGAAAGATGAGAGAATGAGACTAGTGCGCCCTGTATCAATAAGCACAAAAAAATACACCTCTGTCTGAAGTGCATCTTTTCCGCCTATTAGTGATTTTGATCTTTCATATGCCCAGCCTTGCGTTTGTTCTTCCGTCTTACGCCAATGACGACAAAAACCAAAACGATAAACAGCAAGGTTATTCCTACATTTAAAAATCCGCCAATAAAAAGAAAGAAGTCTTTAAAAAACTCACTCATTTATAATCACCTCTTCTCCCTTTTTACCCTCTCTGCAAATTGATAACCCCTGTACAGAGAGTTCGAAGGAACTTAATCCAAGATGACAAAGTTCTTCCATTCATACGGCAGAAGCGACTGGTACTTATCAGCTAAGAAACGGTCATCAACAAGCACAATGGTTCCGGTATCTTTTTCAGAACGGATCAGTCTGCCGCCCGCCTGAAGAACTTTGTTCATCCCCGGAAAAACATAGGCATAGTCAAATCCATTTTTACCTGACTGCTGAAAATAGGCTTTCATAATGTTTCTTTCAAACCCTATCTGAGGAAGGCCTACTCCAACAACGATGACCCCGTTTAACCGGTTGCCTATCAGGTCAACACCTTCAGAAAAGATTCCGCCCATTACGGCAAATGCTATCATTGCCGTGCTGCTGTTTTCTTGAAATGCATCTAAAAAAGCTTCTCTCTCTGCTTCCGTCATCTGAGGCTGCTGAATCATCATTTCAAAAGGCGGATTCATCTCTGTCAAAGACTCATATACTTCCTTCATATAAACGTAAGAAGGAAAAAAGATAAGGTAGTTTCCGCTTCGTTCTTCAAGCAGCTGTATAACCACTTGAGAGATTGGCTCCCTGCTTTTCTCCCTGTCATGATACCTGGTGGAAATCGGTTTAATAAAGACACCCAGGTTTTCTCTGGCAAATGGAGAGGGAATTTTCACTTGATAATCATCAGAAGTTCCTCCAAGCATGTCCATGTAAAAATGGATGGGAGAAAGTGTAGCTGAAAAATGGATACTTGAGCGAAATGGTTTTTTTATCTGTCCAAGAAGAAATGACGGATCCAGACATAGCAGTTTCATCACCGTCTCTTTTCTATCTGCTTCTGCTGTCGTCACATATCTCTCATCATAGAGCTTCGACATTTTCATGAATGTCTGAGCCTGAAAGTAGCAATCCAGAAGAAGCTGCGACGGATTCCCCATTAAAAGCTCTTTCTCCGCTTCTTTTACAAAAGGATCCAGAAGTTCCAAAAGCTCATGAGGCAAATCCTTCATCAGCATCGGCTGATTTTCAACTTGTTTCTTAAGGGCAATAAAATAATCATTTATGTTCTTCCCATGTTTAAAAATACCGCCTCGTTTAAATTCTCTTTTCAGCTGAAGAAAATCCGATTTCCTCAAGTCTGCAGAAAACATCGTTCTTCCGCGGTCAACCAGATTATGCGCTTCGTCAATCAGTAAGACCGATTTTTTCTTTTGTTCATCAAAAAAGCGTTTTAAGGAGACTCGCGGATCAAACACATAATTGTAATCACAAATCATTCCGTCTGAAGCAGATGTGAGATCTAAGGAAAATTCGAAGGGGCAAACGGTATGCTTTAAAGAATATTCCTTAATAACATCAGATGTTAAAAGGGTTTCATTTGAGAGGATATCAAGCACCGCTCCGTTAATCCTGTCATAGTAACCATTAGCAAATTCGCAGTAATCCTTTTGGCAGCGGGTCTCATCCTTTAAACAAACTTTGTCTTTTGCTGTAATTGTAACCGTATTAAAGCACAATCCCTTTGTTTCCATGTAAGAAAAGGTATCCTCTGCTGCTTTTCTTGTGATCGTCTTGGCCGTTAAGTAAAAGAGTCTGTCTAATTTGCCTTCTCCCATAGCTTTCAAAGCCGGAAAGACGGTCGAAATGGTTTTGCCGATTCCGGTTGAAGCTTGAGCAAACAAGTCCGTTTTATCGCTGATTGCTTTGTAGACAGTTCCTGCAAGCTTCCTTTGGCCCTCTCTATATCTTTCAAAAGGAAAAGACAACTCTTCAATACTTTTATCCCGTTTCTTTTGATGCCCGGCTCTTAATTCAGCATAAGGAGAATAGATTTTTACCAATTCCTTCATGAAAGAATCAAGATCTGCAGACGAAAACGTGTTCCTGAACCTGACTTGTTCACCAGACTGTACACTCACATAAGTCAGCTGCACCCCGATTTGATCAAGTTCTCTTTCTTTTAAAACAACATATGCGTAGCATTTCGCCTGAGCCCAGTGAACGGGATGTGAATCCTCTTTTAATAAAGAAAGATCACCGGCAGTTGATTTTATTTCATCAATATATGGCATATCTTCAGATAACAGCAGACCGTCACATCTCCCATCAATTAGAAAAGAAAGATGATTATGCAAGATGACAGTCTGTAAAAAGACTTCTTTTTGATCCGCTTCCCCGTAGGTTTTCTGAATCGCCTGATGTGCTTTTGTTCCTTCTTGCATCGTTGCTGAAGTCCTGAATCTTGAATCTATGCTTCCAGCTCTGAAAACATATTCTACTAGTGCTCTGACTGATATATGCACTTCGTTCATTCCGCATCACCTATTATTAGTTTATCAGTAAGCCTATGAGATAAAAAGAAATCGCCCACCAAAAGATGAGCGATTTCTAATAATTAACAGCAGCGCGAAACCTTGCCGCCTTTTGCGTTGTAGCGTGCTTCCTGTGCCTCGCAGAAAAATTCCTTTCTGCTTTGGACCGGCTGATCTGGGTGATGGATCATCATATGCTCCACATATTTTTCATAGCTTGGAACACCCGCAAGCAAACTGATAAACTGTTTTCTGAACTTAAGGATGGATGACAGTTTCTTATACATGGTGGCTTATGCCTCCTTCAGATCTCGCAATATACGGCGCCTCGTGCAAAGTAGTCTCCTTGTTCGTCAATACCTTTATCCATATGCGAATGGCCGAAATCAAGACAGCTATTACTACAATCATAAAGATGGCGCAAAGGGCCGCATCCACGTAGTCATTTATCAATACCTGCTTCATCTGGTCGGCATTCGCAGCAGGTGCAAGCACCTCTCCTTTATCAAGCGCCCCTTTAAACAGATTTGCATGTGACAGGAATCCGATCTTCGGATTTTCATGGAAAAGCTTTTGCCATCCGGCTGTCATAGTCACGATTAAAATCCAAGTCGTCGGAACGAGAGTGATCCAAACGTAAGCTTTTTTGCCCATTTTGAAAAGAATGGTCGTACCAAGCAGCAAGGCAATTCCTGCCAGCATCTGATTGGCGATGCCGAACAGCGGCCAGAGTGTGTTTATTCCTCCTAAAGGATCGATTACTCCCTGATAGAGGAAATATCCCCAGCCGAGAACACATAGGGCAGTTGCAAGAATATTGGCCGGAAGATATTCTGTTCTGGCCAAAGGTTTATATATATGACCCAATAAATCCTGAATCATAAAGCGCCCAACCCTTGTTCCCGCATCAATGGTTGTCAGAATAAATAAGGCTTCAAACAGGATGGCGAAATGGTACCAGAAAGCCATAAGAGCTTTACCACCGATGACTTCAGAAAAGATATAAGCCATTCCGATGGCAAGAGTCGGAGCCCCTCCAGTTCTTGAGAGAACCGTCTCTTCTCCAACATCATCTGCAAGCGCTGTCAAATCATCCGGTGTTATTGTAAAACCCCAGCTCGAAACGGTTGCTGCGGCTTGGACAGCTTCCGTGCCAATAAGGGCAGGCGGACTATTAATAGCAAAATAGATGCCTGGCGTAAGCACACATGCAGCAATCATCGCCATGACAGCAACAAAGGATTCTGTCAGCATGGCGCCGTATCCGATCGGCCGCGCATGTGATTCTCTTTCGATCATTTTCGGCGTCGTACCGGAAGATACTAGAGCATGGAAGCCGGAAACAGCACCGCATGCGATTGTGATAAATAAAAACGGGAACATATTTCCTGCAAACACAGGGCCTGTTCCATCTATGAATGGTGTGACGGACGGCATCTGCAAGTCTGGAGCTACGACGATAATTCCAAGTGCAAGACCGACTATCGTTCCGACTTTCAGGAATGTACTCAGATAGTCCCTTGGCGCAAGCAGCAGCCAAACCGGCAGAACAGAAGCAATAAAACCGTATACAATCATTAAAATAGCAATCGTTTCACCTTTATATGTAAACAGCTTGGCAAGTTCCGGAGTTTCGGCAACATGCTGTCCGAGGAAGATCGATAAAAGAAGAAGAACGACCCCTATTATAGAACCCTCTCCAACTCTTCCTGGCCGAATATATCTCATATATATGCCCATGAATACAGCAATCGGAATCGTAGCTGCAATCGTAAACATCCCCCACGGACTTCCTACAAGCGCTTTCACAACAACGAGAGCGAGTACAGCTAATAAAATAATCATAATTCCAAGTATACCGACCATGGCAATGATTCCCGTTATCGGACCAATTTCCTCTTTAATCATTTCCCCTAATGATTTGCCTTTTCGGCGCATAGAACCAAATAAAATAATGAAATCCTGTACCGCACCTGCAAGGATAACCCCGACAATAATCCAGATCGTACCCGGCAAATAGCCCATTTGTGCAGCGAGTATAGGTCCTACCAGCGGTCCAGCTCCGGCGATGGCTGCAAAGTGATGACCAAACAATACCCATTTGTTTGTCGGCACATAATCCTTGCCGTCATTGTGTGTTTCTGCAGGCGTTTCCCGCTTGTCATCAAGCTCAAATACTTTATTAGCAATAAAACGGCTGTAAAAACGGTAAGCAACCGCATACGAACAAACAGCTGCTGTCAGCAGCCAAATGGCGTTAATGCTCTCCCCCTGATTGAGAGCGATGACTGCAAATCCTGCTGCTCCCAGTGCGGAGACTAACCCCCAAATAATAATCGATCTTAAAGCCTTCATCTGCCATCATCCCTTCTGTAACATACAAACTTATTATACGTTTGATGTCTGAATTTTTAAATAATTATTTAGTAGGTTAATAGTAGGATTTTAGATGGGGTTTAAGACAATAAAAAACCACAGTATGATTCTACTGTGGAGCACCTCGCTTATTTTTGTTTTTAATCGGAAGAATCATGGTTACCTCAGTGCCGGAACCAAGCTCGCTCTTATAAGCTACTCTTCCTTTCATCGTTTCAATAATGCGCAGAGACACGGTTGTTCCAAGACCGGTACCTTTATCCTTGGTAGAATAAAAAACAGTTCCGATTTTGGTAAGCTGATCCGCTGTCATGCCTTTGCCTGTATCTGAAATGACGGTATGCGCATGTCCATTTTTAAAAAAGAGCTGCACCCTAACTATTCCCCCTTCTGGAGTCGCTTCAATGGCATTTTTAATCAGATTGACAAGCGCCTGTTTAAGCTGGCTTCGATCGGTTTCAATATAAAGGCCCGGCTGCAGCTGGCAGGATAACTTAACTCCCTGCTTTACTGCAAGCGCATTCAATAAATAGACAACACTATGTATTACTTCTGAAAGCTGAAATTCTTCTATTTTTTTCAGCTTCGGCTTAGCAAAATTCAAATAATCATTCAAAATGGACTCTGCTCGGCCAATCTCACTCAAAATTAAACGCATATATTGCTCATCATTCTTCTTTTCTTTTTCCATCAGCTGCAAAAAACCTTTTACAACGGTCAGCGGATTGCGGACCTCGTGCGCTATGGATGCGGCCAGCTCTCCGATCGTATTAAGCTTTTCCGTACGGATAATCTCCTGTTTCATCATCTTCCGCTCAATGCCTGCTTCAAGCAGTTTAGCAGCGATCCCAATGGAAATAACTTGTAAAATCCCGAAGATGAACACATAAAATAATAGTTTCTTAATGCTGGTGAAAGTGTAATTGGATGTGATTAAAAAAGAAAGCAGAATGCAAAGCTGGACCACAGCAGGCCAAAATCCAATAATAATTGAAAGCTGAATCCTTTTTTTAGGTTTGTACTTTCTGAAGCGCTTTGAAAACAGGAAAGGTCCAATCAGTGCGAGAAAAGCGCTTATATATCCAAACAAGATTGCTTCCCCGCCTACGTATGTTCTTGCGAGCAGAATGAAAATGAAGACAATCAAGCCGGCAGCAGGACCTCCATACAGCAATGCAAGGACCATTGGGACATACCTTAAATCCCAATAAAGGCCGTAATCATAAAACGAGAAGATCATGCACAAAAAAGAAGCGATTCCGTATATAATTCCGGAGAAGTAAGGTGATGCCGTAATGCGCTTGTTTTCAAGAATAACCGTATAAATCAAGACAGGAACCAAAACGATCAAAACGTGTAATGTTAACTTCTCTGCAAGCATCGTAATTTCCCCAATTATATTTGTGTTTTGAGTTCTTATTCGACAAAAACCGCATAATTCCTCTTTGTTTTTCGAATTAACACACTTTTTAAACAAACGTTTAATTGATGTTTCAAACCTCAGTAAATCAGGTATCTGTACAAACATGGAGGTGTTTTTGACATGACCGATAAAAAGAATAAGCAAAAACAGGATAACCCTGAGCAAATTCCAGGCCGTGACGGAAAAACATTGATCGAACGGGAAAATGAAATGACCGTTGATGCGATTCCAACCGAAGAAGTGAAAATTGGACTTCAAGATGAGAAAAAGAAACATAAAACAAAAAATCAATCTTCAAGTGAATAATCTTTCAGCCCAGATAGGAAAAATCTTTCATACCTGCCTTATATAAAAATCCTCCCGCTTCTAAGCGCAGGAGGATTTTTTACGACTCATTTCATTCCAGTATTAGCCTTCACAAGAATCTCATCAAATTTCTTCGCATCTTCTTTTTTGCTTGAAACGATCGTTCCGATGTAAGCGCCAAGGAATCCAAGCGGAATCGAAACTATCCCCGGATTAGACAGGCTAAACAAAGGATCTCCGACGAAAATCGCTGCTCCGGCCTCTGGTGACCATACATTAGGACTAAGGGCTACAAGAATAAGAGAACTGAACAAGCCCGTGAGCATTCCTGTAACTGCTCCTGCTGTATTAAACCGTTTCCAGAAAATCGTCAGCAAGAGAATCGGAAGGTTTGCGCTTGCTGCAACAGCAAAGGCCAGTGCAACTAAAAATGCTACGTTCATGTTCTGTGCAAACAATGCGAGAAGAATTGAAAGAACAGCCACACCGATGGATGCCCATCTGGCTGCCACAACCTGCTCCTTCTCCGTTGCTTCTCCCCGGCGAAGAATATGACTGTAAAAGTCATGGGCAAATGCAGAAGCAGCTGACAGCACGAGTCCCGCTACAACAGCGAGTATAGTTGCGAATGCTACTGCTGAAACAAAGGCAAATAAGAAATCTCCGCCAATTGCTTCTGCAAGCAATGGCGCTGCCATGTTCCCGGCTGAATTGGCCGCTACGATATTGTCATAGCCGACAAACGTCTGCAGCTCCAAAACCTAAAAAGACCGTCATGACATAAAATGCACCGATAATCCATGTTGCATAAACAACCGATTTCCGAGCTGTAATAGCATCCTTAACCGTAAAAAAACGGATCAGGATATGAGGAAGACCGGCTGTTCCTAGCACAAGCGCCAGATTAAGCGAAATGGTATCCAGCGGATTTTTAAACTTGTTCCCCGGATTCAAAAAGCTCTCACCAAGCGGTGTCGCCGTCTGCATCTCAGAGAACATTTTCATAATGCTGAAATCGAATTTAGCAAACACAATCACCGAAATAATAAATGTACCAATCATAAGAAGTACAGCTTTTACAATCTGCACCCAGCTCGTTGCAGTCATTCCTCCGAATACAACATAGATGGTCATCAGCGTTCCGACAATTAAAACAGAATACACATAATCAATACCAAGCAGCAGATGAATAAGCCCTCCTGCACCTACCAGCTGTGCGATCATATAAAAGATCGAAATAGAGATCGTATTCAGCGCCGCAACGCCGCGCACCTTACTATTATTAAACCTTGCCGCTATCATGTCAGCCATTGTGTATTTCCCCAAATTTCTAAGAGGTTCAGCCACTATGTATAACACCACAAGATACGCAACTAAAAATCCTATGCTGTAAAAGAATCCGTCAAATCCAGAAAGCGCTATCATTCCTGCGATCCCTAGAAAAGAGGCAGCTGACATGTAGTCACCAGCAATGGCAAGGCCATTTTGAAAGCCGGTTAAACTGCTGTCTGCGGTGTAAAAATCACTGGTAGTCTTTGTCCGCTTTGAGGCAAAATAAGTGATAAATAATGTCATGATTACGATTCCTAAAAAGAGAGAAAATGCCAGCATGTTCATTTGTAAGTGTCCTCCTTTACCTTTTTGCCTCGGCTTTAATTTCTTCTACAATCTGATCAAACTTCTTTGCCCGGCTGGAATAAAGCATACAGAACGTCCAAGTCATAATAAATTGGGCAAAAGCGAAGACCCATGCCCAGCTGATCGGGCCGACTGCATACTCATTCAGTACTGTTGAATAAGCCGTTAACACCGGCAATGTAAAATAAAAGGCTAAGAAAAATAAAGACATTGGCAAGATAAAACTTCTTTTTGCCTGAAGCAGTTTTTGAAAGGATTCTGACTGAACAATTTTGGTGTAATCGACTGAGGACTGCGCGGACTTTAATTGCTGCTTTTCATTACTCACTACCTGTTCCCCCTTTAGTTAAAAGTTTTATAAACCCGATCCTCCTTAATTCCATATTTTCACACTCTCATTATATATTTATCTGAAAAATATGTAAATTTAGATAACTTATTTTTAAAAATAACCTCCTTTAGACTCATCCAAAGATAGATATAATTCAGAAGGTAGACTAAAATAAGAAAGATTACTGCATTCTATTATCGGTGAAAGCTGTTAAGGAGGATACGATGGAGAAAAAGAATACACTTCCAACCCGCAAGCTGCTTGGGATTGCAGGACTTGGCTGGCTGTTTGATGCCATGGATGTTGGAATGCTCTCATTTATTATAGCCGCGCTTCAATCGGAATGGAGTTTAAGCGTGAAACAAATGGCCTGGATCGGCAGCATGAATTCAATCGGGATGGCTGTTGGCGCCCTCGTCTTCGGATTATTATCTGACCGGATCGGACGAAAACATGTTTTTATTATTACCTTGCTTCTTTTTTCAATCGGAAGCGGACTGTCTGCTTTTACAACGACATTAACCGCCTTCCTCATATTAAGGTTTTTTGTTGGAATGGGCCTTGGAGGAGAACTTCCTGTTGCATCAACACTAGTATCTGAAAGTGTAGCACCTGAAAAGCGGGGACGAATTGTTGTCCTGCTTGAAAGCTTCTGGGCCGCAGGCTGGCTTATTGCCGCACTTATCTCATATTTCGTTATTCCAAGCTATGGATGGCAAACAGCTCTGCTTCTAAGTGCTCTGCCTGCATTTTATGCACTGTACTTACGGATCAAGCTTCCAGACTCACCGCAGTTTCTAGCGATCAAGAAAGAACAGAAGCCTTCCATAATGGACAACATCAAAACGGTTTGGTCCAAGGATTACATCCGTCAGACGACCATGCTTTGGATACTTTGGTTCTGTGTCGTCTTTTCTTACTACGGCATGTTTTTATGGCTGCCAAGTGTCATGGTTCTGAAAGGCTTCAGTTTAATTAAGAGCTTCCAGTATGTACTTATTATGACTCTTGCTCAATTACCGGGCTATTTTACAGCAGCATGGTTCATTGAGAAATTCGGAAGGAAATTTGTTTTAACGACTTATTTAGTCGGTACAGCAATCAGTGCTTATTTCTTTGGAACGGCAGAATCTCTCACCCTGCTGCTTGCATCAGGAATATTCCTTTCATTCTTTAACTTAGGAGCTTGGGGCGCGCTTTACGCCTATACCCCAGAGCAATATCCGACAGCCGTCAGGGGAACCGGCGCCGGCATGGCAGCCTCTTTCGGCCGCATCGGCGGAATTTTAGGACCGCTGCTTGTTGGATACCTTGTTGCGGCAGAATCATCCATTACATCGATTTTCTCGATTTTCTGCGTATCCATACTAGTCGGGGTGCTTGCTGTCCTGATTCTTGGAAAAGAAACGAAGGCAAAAGTGCTGGATTAAAAGAAAAGGTTGAACATAGACGCTCTGAGACTACATCAATTTTCATACTATGAATAAAACCTTCCGGAGCATCCGGAAGGTTTTTGGCTTCTTATTCTTTTTCAGCAAGTACATCCGCAAATGCTTTCACATAAGGAGGCAAATCTGGCGGTCTTCTGCTTGATACGATGTGTCCATCTACAATAACAGCTTCGTCATGCCACGCTGCACCTGCATTCTCCATATCGTCTTTGATGCCTGGTGTACTTGTTACATTTCTGCCTTCAAGGATTTTGGCTGAGATCAAGACCCAGCCTGCATGACAGATCTGTCCAATCGGCTTTTCTTTTTCGTGCATGTCCTTCACCATTTGAAGAACCTCTGGATATCTTCTTAATTTATCAGGCGCCCATCCTCCGGGAACCAAAATGGCGTCATAGTCTTCGGAACGGATATCGCCGAATGCATAATCCGATGTTGCCGGAACGCCATACTTTCCAATATAGGTTTCACCTGCTTTTTCACCTACTAAGTGGACTTCAGCCCCTTCTTCCTGTAAACGAAGCACAGGGTACCATAATTCAAGATCTTCAAAATCGGCGCTGACCAGCGCAATGACTTTTTTATTTGATAAACGCATTGTCCCACCTCCAGTTTCAGTATAGCATGACCGATTCTCTAATTAAAAACTGAGGTTTTATATAACCTCGTCTTTCAGCTGACTTTGATAGAGTCCGTAATAAAATCCTTTTTCTTGAAGAAGAGACTCATGGCTTCCTCTTTCAATCAGTGTTCCATTCTCAAGCACAAGAATCTGGTCCGCTTTTTGAATGGTATTCAGCCTGTGCGCGATCACAAAACTTGTTCTGCCTTTCATCAATCTCTGAAGGGCTTCCTGGATTTTGAGCTCTGTAATCGTATCAATGCTGCTTGTCGCTTCATCTAATACAAGGATAACAGGACTTGAAAGAATCGCTCTTGCGATGGACAGCAGCTGTTTTTGCCCCTGGCTGATCCCGCTTCCATCCTGTGTGAGAACCGTTTTATATTGATTTCTTGTTTTCATTATAAAAGAATGGGCATTTGCTTCTTTTGCAGCACGGATCACTTCTTCATCCGTGGCATCCAAACGGCCGTACCGAATGTTTTCCATAATGGTTCCTTTAAACAAGAAGGGATCCTGGAGAACAAACGCCATGTGCTCTCTCAGACTGCTCCGCCTGATTTTCGTGCTTTCCGTTCCATCAATCAGAATCTTTCCATCATCAGGATCGTAAAAACGGGATAACAGGTTGATCATCGTTGTTTTTCCTGCACCGGTAGGTCCGACGATGGCCACCGTTTCACCGGGAGATGCTCTAAAGCTCAAGTTTTGAACCGTCTGCTGTTCTTCTTCATAAGAGAAAGAGACCCGGTCAAAGATCACTTCTCCTTTCACATCCTGAAGGCTTGAAGCATCTTTCTCATCCTTCATTTCTGCTTCTTCATCCAGAATTTCAAATACTCTCTCAGCACCTGCTACGGCAGACAGAATCGTATTGAACTGATTCGCAAGCTCATTCAAAGGTCTTGTGAACTGTCTGGAGTATTCAGTAAAAATCACGATGACCCCGATTGTGACTAGACCATTCAGAGCGAGAATGCCCCCCACTCCTGCTATCACCGCAAAACTTAAATTGTTCAGGACGTTCATCAGCTTCGGAATAAAGCCAGATATCGTCTGAGCCCAGAACCCTGCTCCTTTAAGCCGCTGACTCTTTTCCAGGAACTCCGAAATCACTTTTTGCTCCTGTGAAAACGTCTTGACGATGCGCTGGCCTGAAATGGTTTCTTCAATATAGCCATTAAGATTTCCCAAGTTCCGCTGCTGTGCTTTGAATAATTTTCCTGTTCTATTTGTAATCCACCTCATCCCTAAGAACATGATTGGGATAATGCTAAGAGTAATCAGCGTAAGCAGCGGACTCAGCCAGAGCATGACTGCTATTGTTCCTGCAAGAGTCAGGATACTTGAGAAAATTTGAATAACAGAACTGTTCAAGGTCGAACTGACATTTTCAATATCATTTGTTATCCTGCTCATCAGTTCCCCGTGCTGCCGTTTATCAAAGTACGAAATCGGCAGACTATGCAGATGACGGAAAAGCTGTGTTCTCATCGTAAAAACCGTATTTTGCGCGATGCCGATCATCCAGATGTTCTGCAGCAGCAGAGAGATGGACTGAACGATATAAATACCAACTAGGGCAATCAGCAATTTCACAAATCCGCTGCTTTCTTTTGTCACGATAAAATCATCAATGACTGTCCCTATTAAATAAGGACCAAGCAGCGCCAAAGCGGAACTGAGCACCACCATCAGGAGAACCAGGCTTAGCAGGCCTTTATTCAAAGATAGATACGACCAGACTCTTGTAATCGTCGCAAACCAGTTTTTGGGTTTCACCGTTTTTTTCTGGACAGGTTCGTCCTGTTTTACTTTTGGATACTTGAATGGCTTACTTAGCTCTTTGAACATCCTGGAGGGCCTCCTCTCCAAACTGGGATTCATAGATGCGCTGATACAGCGGTGACTCTTCCATTAATTCATGATGAGAGCCCTGGGCGAGAATTTCCCCGTCATCCAGCAGGAGGATCTGGCTCGCTTCCATAGCCGTGCTGATTTTTTGTGTAATGATAAAAATCGTGCATTCATATGCTTTTATCGCCTTTAAAAGCTTTTCCTCTGTTGCTAAATCAAGAGCGCTTGTGCTGTCATCAAGCAGAAGAATTTTAGGCTTGCGGACAAGTGCTCTTGCTATCGAAAGTCTTTGTTTTTGACCTCCGGAAAGATTGACTCCTTTTTGACCGACTCTTGTATCGTAGCCGTCAGGGAGTCTTTCAATGGTCTCATGAATCTGTGCATTGATGGCCGCTTCCTTTATTTCTTCAAGTAATGCTCCTTCTTTTCCCCATGCAATATTCTCTCTGATCGATCCTGTGAATAAAAGAGACTCCTGCGGAACAAAACCAATTTGCCCCCTCAGACTTTCAAGCTTCATATCCAGGAGGTTCTTACCATCAATGGAAATCTCCCCGCCAGACACATCATAAAGCCTTGGAATCAGATTAAAAATGGACGATTTCCCTGATCCCGTTGCACCAAGCAGGGCAATCGTCTCACCTGCATTCACAGTAAAGGAAAGGTTATTCAGAACAGCTGTGTCCGTTCCCGGATAAGTAAAAGAAACGGATTTAAATTCAATTTCTCCTTTTTCAACCACACTTGTTTCTTCTGCGTCAAGCGAATCAGTCAAATCAGCTTCTGTATCTAAAACCTCATTAATGCGTCCTGCTGATGCTTTTGCACGTGAAAATGCCATGATGATAAACGAAAAAATAGATAATACCGAAGAAATCCGCAGCGCATAGTTTACAATTGCCACGACCTCCCCAACCTTTGCATCCCCTGTGCTGACATTGATGCTGCCAAACCAGAGAATGGCGAGGATGCTGATATTCATGACTAATAATAAGACAGGCATGGCAATTTCCATCAGCCTGAGTGCTGAAACGGTCCCGCTTTTCAACTCTTCATTTGCTTGCGTAAATCTTGAGACTTCATAGTTTCTTCTCAAAAAAGCCTTAATAATCCGCATTCCAGTCAGGTTCTCCTGCATGACACCGTTAACTGAATCAAGCCGGTCCTGAACGGCTTTGAACAGGCCGCTTCCTTTCTTCATCATCCATACTAGAAATCCTATTAAAAGGGGAATCGAAATTAAGAGAATAAGGGCAAGCTTAAAATTGACGATTAAAGCCATGATCGTCCCCCCTACTATTAAAAGGGGCGCACGGAGCATGATCCGCAGGCTCATAAAGATTGTATTCTGAAGCTGAGTCACGTCATTTGTCATCCTCGTAATCAGAGATGAAGAAGGAAACAGGCTGAAATTTGCAAAAGAAAAGGACTGAACCTTCTCAAATAAATCTTTTCGTACATCATATCCGAAGCTCTGACTGACATGAGCCGCATAAAAGGAATTTGTCACACCAGCAGCAAATGCCGCAATAGAAATCAAGGCCATGACGCTTCCCCAATAGATGACAACAGATAAGTCATTTTTCAAGATGCCATCATCAATTATTTTCGCCATTAACAGCGGATGCAGCAGCTCTACCCCAAGCTCAATCAGCATCAGGGTCAGGGCCACACCCATCGCAAGACGGTAAGGCTTTAGCAAAGAAAACACTTTCGACATACGGCTGCCTCCAAACATTGCATCATTCTATGTACATATTTAGCCAGACTAATATCTTGAATTTCATTTATTCTATCATACTCTTTATTGGTTAAAATTTGAATATTTAGATTTCCATTCATGTTTTTAACCTCATCTAAAAAAGATACGCTGAGATGAGCGTATCCATTAGTAGGCAAGACCTGCTGATGTATGAATAAAACCTTTTTGAATCCATGCCTTCACTAAGAAATGAGCAACATCGGCTCTGGCTATTTTCCTTCCCCCTTCAGGAATCCCCTCCTGCGCGACCCGATAGTTTTTTGTCAGGGGTCCATCAATAAGCTGCATTGGCCTTGCAACCGTCCAGTCAAACTCGCTTTCCCGAATTTTACTTACAGCGTCTGCATGATCTCTTAACACATTTTTCAAAATGACTTTCTGTGTCAGAAAGCCTGTAATGCCCGGAATCTCTTGATGGATGCCTGCAGAAGCAACATATAATATCCGGTTAACAGAATGTTTTTTCATCCCGGATAAAATGTTTTCTGTCATCTCTGTCAATACGGACGACTTTCCAAGACCTTCTCCGCCAAGACAAGAGGCAACGGCATCATGCCCGTTAATTGCAACTTCTGTTTCTTCCTTATTCAGCGCGTTTCCTTTCACAACAGCAAGACGCTCATGTTCCAGACTGTATGCTTCAGGAGATCGTACAAAAGCAGTGACTTCATGTCCCGCAGCAAGTGTCTGGGCAACCATGTGTCTTCCGGTCTTTCCGCTTGCACCAAATATGATCAGTTTCATCATGATCCCACCTGTCTCAGATTCTTACTATCTATTAATCATTTTTATGACCAGACTGTCAATATTAAGTACTTCACATCACAGGCCCGCAATCTCTTAATCAACATGAAAAGACCTCTTGCCCTAAACAAGAGGTCCATCCATTTAAGAATTCAAAGTCCGGTCTTTTTTATCAAGCACAGAGCCTGTGTCCGGGTCTTCATACTTGTATTCATGCTCCCAGAAATCTGCATTTTTAATGCCAAGCTTTACTGGATCAAACACTGGATCAAGACCTTGCTTCTTTTGAGCTTCATAGTCTTTTAGAGCAATAAGCGCCGGTTTGGCCAGGATCAGGATAGCAATCAGATTCAGCCAAACCATGATTCCAAGACCAACGTCCCCGAGAGCCCATGCTAATGATGCTGTTTTAACAGATCCATAGAATGTCGCTCCAAGGAGTACGACTTTTACGAGGAACATCGGGATTTTATTGCTTTTCCCCCTCGTTAAGTAAGCAATGTTTGTCTCAGCGATATAGTAATACGCCATGATTGTTGTAAAAGCGAAGAAAAGCAGGGAAATCGCAACAAATCCTGAACCAAATCCCGGAATTGGAATAACCGATTCTACTGCAGCCTGTGTAAAGACTGGCCCAGGCTCAACTTCAGCTCCAAGTCCGTCTGCAATGAACGTTCCATCAGGAGCCTGTGTATTGTACATGCCGGTGAATAAAATCATAAATGCTGTAGCTGAACATACGAAAAGAGTATCAATATAAACAGAGAAAGCTTGAACTAAGCCTTGCTTTGCAGGATGCGAAACTTCAGCTGCAGCAGCTGGGTGAGGTCCTGTACCCTGACCCGCTTCATTTGAATAGATGCCGCGCTTAACTCCCCAAGCAATCGCCATCCCAACGATTCCGCCAAATGCAGAATCCAGTGCAAATGCACTTTTAAAAATAAGGGCAATTACTGCAGGAAGCTCCGTAATATTAAAAGCAATAATAACAAGAGCAACCAGGATGTAACCAAGCGCCATAAATGGCACAACTACCTGAGCTACACTCGCAATTCTCTTAACTCCGCCAAAGATAATAAGTGCTAATAGAATAATAAGTCCTAAACCAGTAATAATCGGGCTTACGCCAAATGCATTATCAAGGCCAAGCGCAATGGAGTTCGCCTGAACACCAGGCATCAGCAAGCTCATCGCAAGCAAAGCAGCGAATGCAAAAATAATGCCGTACCATTTCCAGCCTGTTCCTTTTTCAATATAGTAAGCCGGACCCCCGCGGTATTGTCCGTCCTGTTTTACCTTATAAATCTGAGCCAATGTTGATTCAATATAAGCACTTGATGCTCCAATAAAGGCAATGGCCCACATCCAAAATACTGCTCCTGGTCCGCCGAAGCCGATCGCAGTGGCAACACCAGCGATATTTCCTGTACCTACACGTCCTGATAACGCAATGGATAATGCCTGAAAAGAAGAAACTCCTGCTTCAGAGCTTTTCCCCTGAAACATCAGCAGCACCATATCTTTGATATGACGCACTTGCATAAATCGGGTCAAGATGGAGAAAAGCAAACCTACAGCCAAACAAATGTAAATAACGGGCGTGCTCCAGAGAACACTGTTTAAGCTATTAACAAACGCCTCCAATAAAAATCCCCCTCATAATACTGAATTTTCTTTCTTTTTAGATTATAAGGGATAAGTCATAACTGCACAATCACTATTTTGATAGAATATGTGCCATTGGTCGTGTTAAAAAAGGTTGAAAACGCAAACAACCCATATATACAGCGGTTCTTTTTTCTTACATTTCGTGTTAAAAAAAGTGACATAAAGAAAGAATGCACCTAAAAAGGCACACTCTTATTCTCTAAAAATAACCCAGGGTAGTCAGTAATAATTGCGGAAACACCCGAGCTTGTCAAAGTCTCCAGTTTTTCAGGCTGATTTACGGTAAAAACTCTGAGCGGATACCCTGCCTCAATTGTTCTCTTTCCAGCAGCTGAGACGGCAAATGATGCTTCAGAGTGAAGAGCATTAACCCGCACCTTCCTGGCTTCCCCAAGAATATTAGATGGGATTCCTTCGAATAAAAGGGCCGTTTGAATGCTGCTGTCCAGTTCTCGTATTTTCCCCATGCTTTTAAATTGAAAGGATGAAAGAATGACTGATTCCGCCATTCCAGATTGGTGAACACAGTGCAGCACTTTTTCCTCGAGCGCCTCATACGGAAAAACGTCATTTTTCAGTTCGATATTTACTTTCATTTGCGGACGTTTCTTTTTGACAAAGTCCAGAACATCCTGTAAAGACGGAATAGTTTCCCGTGAATACCGGGAATGAAACCAGCTGCCCGCATCAAACAGCTTTAATTGTTTGTACTTGAAGTCTTTAACAAATCCAATTCCATTCGTTGTCCGGTCAATCCGTTCATCATGAATGACAACAACTTCTCCGTCCTTTGTCATCTGCACATCAAGCTCAATACCATCCGCTCCTATTTCACACGCTGCTTCAAATGCCGCCATTGTGTTCTCCGGATACTCTCCGCTGCATCCCCTGTGTGCATATATTTCAACTCGCTTACTCAAGGCTTTATACTCCTTTCTATGATGTCATTCTAAGATTCTTTCAATATAGAAACTGACGAATCTCAAAAAGACTGATTCGTCAGCTCCCTGTATTATTTCCCTTGTTTCTTTCCTGCTGTTTCAAGAGCGCGATCTGTTTCTTCCGCTGCCTGATCTAATGCTTTTTGAGGATCCATTCCCTGATAAAGACTTTCCATTCCTGATACAATTTTTTGTCTCGATTCAGGGAATACAGAGATTAATGCTCCCTGCGTAGCCGCACTTGCTTTCGTGTCATGAAGCTGATCAACCGTCACTTTTAATTGAGGGTATTTCTCCCATTGTTCTTTTACAATGTCCTGCTCATATGCTTCCGGATTAATGGCAAAGTAACCTGTTTCAACGTGCCATTTAGCCTGTACTTCAGGAGTTGATAAATACTTCATGAATTCCCATGCACCTTTTTGCTTTTCTTCGCTGATATCTTTTGACATCCATAGAGATGCGCCTCCGATGATGACTCCTTCACGTTCCGCTTCATCAGGAACTGGAAGGTAAGCTACGCCCACTTCAAACGGAGCATTGTCTACAAGCGCTTTAATTCCTGCAGATGAATCTAAGAACATAGCCATTTTTCCTGATTGGAAGGCAGCTCTCATATCATCCCAGTTCTGTCCTGCATTATAGAACGTGCCGTCTTTGTACATATCATTGATAAGGTTAAATACATTTAAACCTTTTTCATCATTGAAGACTGCTTTTGCTGCATCTCCTTTTCTGCCGTTTTCATTATCCACGTATTCTCCGCCCTGTGCTGCAAGCAATTCTTCAAAGAACCATCCGTAGTTTAAGATTGAGAAACCATATTGAGAAGTGTTCGAACCTTCTTTTACTGTCAGTTTTTCAGCTGCTTCTTTTAACTCGCTGTATGTCATTGGCGCTTTTTCAGGATCAAGACCTGCTTTTTTGAATGCATCCTTGTTGTAAACAAGCACAGGTGTTGATGAGTTAAATGGCATGGAATATTGCTTTCCGTCAACCGTGTAGTAGTTGGAGATGTTTTTTTCCCATTGTGCTGTATCGAAGTTTTCTTCATCGATAAATTTTTGGACAGGCTGGATTTTCCCGCTGTCGATCATGTATTTCGTGCCTACTTCAAATGTCTGCATAATAGAAGGAGCATCTGCTGTTCCTGCAACTGTATTGAATTTCGTTAATGCTTCTTCATAAGTGCCTTGAAAAACAGGTTTTACTTCGACTTCATCCTGTGATTCGTTAAAGTCCTTTGCAAGGTCATTTAACACTGTTTCAAGCTCCCCGCTCATCGCATGCCAAAAGATGACTTCCGTTTTCCCTGATGAACCTTCGGCAGAAGCTTCTCCGCCCTCATCAGTGCCTGCTGAATTTGAGCATGCACCTAAGATAATTAAAAGTAAAGACGATAAAACAAGCAGTAGTTTCTTCATTTGATTCGCTCCTTTTATTTGATCGCACCTTGAGTTAACCCTTTTTGGAAATGCTTTTGCCCTATGAATAAAATCAATAATGTCGGAAGTACTACAACAACTGCTGCTGCCATCACCACCCCCCATTGTGAAGAAATTTCCTGAGACTGCATTTGCTTCAGTCCAATCTGAACCGTCCGCACCTTCTCATTGTTCGTAACAAGCAGGGGCCACAAATACATATTCCAAGTTGTTAAAAAGCTATAAATGCCCAGTGTAATTAAACTTGTTTTTGACACCGGCAGAACAACCTTCCAAAAGAAACGGAACCGGCTGATTCCAGCGACCTGCGAAGCCTCATAAAGCTCCAGAGGAATCGTTTTGAACTGCTGCCTCAGCAAAAAAGTGCCAAAAGCAAGCGCGAAAAACGGAATCGTTAAACTCGTATACTCATTAATCCAGCCAAGCTTTTGTACAGTCAGGAAGTTTGGCACCATGGTCGCTTCCCACGGAATCATCATGGTGGAAATAAAAAGCATAAAGATGGCATTTCTCCCCTTGAAGGAAATAAACACAAAAGCAAAGGCGGCTAAGCTTGATACAATGAGCTGCCCAAGCATAACGGCTATTGAGACAAAAAAGCTGTTCCATAAAAAGTGGATCAGAGGGACTTTTTCGAAGGCCGCTTTATAATTATCAAAAGTGAATGTTTCAGGGATGAGATTCCCCTGCAGCACTTCTCCGCCTTTCATGAAGCTGATTGAAAAAGCATAAATAATCGGAAACATCATCAGGAGGGCAGAGATGATGAGCAATGCATAAACGACGATTTTCTTCGCTGTACTCACCTGTAATGCACCTTCCTTTCGCCTATCTTGAATTGAAGGACCGTCATAACCAAAATGCCTAAAAAGAGAATGACAGCCTGCGCACTGGCTGAACCGATGTTGTAATTAATAAAGGCATCTTTATAGATGGAATACACAATGACATTTGTCGATTCCATCGGTCCGCCCTTTGTTAAAATGTCAATTTGGCCAAACGTCTGAAAGGCATTAATAAACGAAACGGTGATGACGAAAAACAGCGTTGGGGAGAGCATGGGAATCGTAATTTTTCTAAGCTGATAAAAATAGCCCGCACCTGATATTCTTGCACTCTCATACAGCTGTTCATCAATATTCTGAAGGCCTCCGAGCAAAATGAGAAAAGAGAAGCCGGCATTCATCCAAATCGTAGAAACAGAAACTGCCAAAAGAGCATATTTGGGATCCAGAAGCCACTGAATTTCAGTCAGCCCCAGGCCTCCGACAACCTTGTTGATGACGCCGATTGCCGGGTTGTACATAAACATCCAAATGACAGACGAAGCGGCGACACTCATTCCCATCGTCGATGAAAAAACGGTTCTGAAAAAACCGATTCCCCGCAGTTTTTCATTGGCGATTAATGCTAAAAATAATGCAAGAATAACTCCTGCGGGAACTGTATATACCACAAAAAGCAGGGTGGCCTTCATACTATTTTGAAAAGAAGGAGACTGAAACAAATATGTAAAATTCTCAAGACCCGTAAAACTCAAAGGAACACCTTGTCCGTCTGTTAAAAAAAAGCTCAGATAGATTGTGCGAATCATAGGATAGAAAAGAAAAACAGAGAATAGAAGAATAGATGGCAGTAAATAGAGCATACCGGCTCCAAAAGAACGCAGCTCTCTTTTACTTTCATGGTTCACTTTTTGCTCTGCAAACGCTGCAGGAGCCTCATTTACACCGTTCATACTGATGCCTCCTGCTGATTCAGGACGCGTCCTGACTGCTTAGGCTGTGAATAAATGCAATCTCCTGATTGAGGGTCGAAAAGAAAAAGATCACGTTCATCAATATAAAACTCTGCTTGATCTCCAATCTTCACATCCCATTGTCCGTTCCATTTCGCAAGCCATTGCTCGTTTTCATCGATATAGAATGAAATGAGTGTTTCTGTGCCAAGGATCTCGACATTTGCGACCTCCGCTGTCATCGTCGCTTTACCATATGCGGCGGGCTGGATGCTTTCAGGTCTGATGCCGATGACCGCTTCCATTCGATCAGGAAATCCATTCCCTTTAAAAGAAATCGTTTTCTGTCCATCTATCTGAATAGAGCTGCCGCTTATTATTGCCGTTTTTAGATTCATTGGGGGCGCTCCAATGAAAGAAGCTACAAACGTATTCTCCGGCTGATTATAAATTTCCAGGGGTTTTCCGATCTGCTGAATATCCCCATTGTTTAAAATCATCATCCGATCAGCCATGGTCATGGCTTCTGTCTGATCATGCGTCACATAGATCATTGTGATGCCAAGATCCCGCTGAATCTGGCGGATTTCAGAACGCATTTTTGCTCTGAGCTTTGCATCTAAATTGGAAAGCGGCTCATCCATCAAACAGATGGGAGCATGCGTTACAATTGCCCGTGCAAGCGCAACCCTCTGCCTTTGTCCTCCTGAGAGCTGCCTAGGCTTGCGCTTCAGTAAATCAGATAACCCGAGCATTTCAGCCGCTTCTGAACATCTTTGCTTTTGTTCTGCTTTTTTAATTTTTTTCGTGTGAAGACCAAAGGTTATGTTCTCCTCTACTGTTAAATGAGGGTAAAGAGCATAATTTTGAAAGACCATTGAAAGATCACGCTTGCTTGGAGGAAGAAAATTCGCTTTTTTGCCTCCGATGACCAAATCTCCGCCAGAAAGCTCCTCAAGGCCTGCAATCATTCGCAGCATCGTGCTTTTGCCGCATCCCGACGGACCGACTAATACGAAAAACTCTCCAGGCTCTATCACAACGTTTATATCTTTTATGACGTTATTTTTGGCGTCATATGATTTAGAAACATTCTTCAATTCTACTTTTTTCATGATCTTCAATCCTCCCGGTTAATTCCTCGCTCCCGTATTTCTTCCAAAGCCAGGATCTCCCTGTTGATGCCGCAACAGCACCGCTTAATAAAGCCTCTTCGATATGCCTCGCATTTTGAATCAAGCCGCCTGTAATAATAGGAAGATCTGTTTCTTTCTTTATTTTTTTAATCATTTCAGGAATAAGTCCAGGCATCACTTCCAGTGCGTGCGGCTGGATTTCATTTACGGTTTTCAATCCATTTGCAACAGCATCCGTATCGATGAGAAAGAGCCGCTGGATGGCAAGCAGGCCTTCATTTTTGGCAAATTGAATCAGAGAGCTCTTTGTTGTGACGATTCCAGTCGGCTTAATAAATTTTGCGATGAACTTCAAGCCTTCACGGTCATAGCTGATGCCCGGAATTTTCTCCAAGTGCAAGAAAACTTGTCGGTCATGTTTTTTCAGAAGATCAACGTACCGTTTAATCACACTAATATTGCCCATAAGCAAAAAAGCGGACTGAATATCCGTTTCCATAAACCGGTCAAAGCTTTTCGGATCCTTAATCGCTGCAATCAGTCTGTCTTCATGCAACCGCTTAATGAATTCCTGATGCGTATCCATCGCTCTTTCAGCCCCTTCTATAAAAATAAAAACCATAAAAAAACTTGGGCTTTATCTATCACCTATGTTTTTTTATGGTTTCTCAATATCTCAACCTGGTTATATTCACTTGTCCTTCACGAGTTTCATCATACCTCTCCAAGGTAAACCCAGTATGAAGATAATGTAGATTAATATGAAGGAAATGTTAGGGATTTGTAAAAAATAGAAATCGTTTAGCAGAAACTACCTTTGGGAAGTGGTGGATTATTTTGGGTCAATGCGGGTGCAGGATTCTCTTGCAAGACAGCTATATTGTTTAAGGCACTTATAGGTTGCCTGTGATTCCCCCTTCAGCACATCCTAATGATCATTAGGCAGCATTGTTCACGGTTAAGTACCAAACAGCAAGTCTCCAAGTTTTTTCTATGAACCGCAAAAAATGATCCCTTTTTTCAAAAACACAAAAAAGGATACTAATTGCTCGCAATTAGTATCCTTCCTTCTGCTGAACTATTTCAACGCACACTCTTTAGATACGCTGTCAATCTCATCTAAGTGCTTCTGACTGAGCTTAAAAGCGAGCGCGATTATCCTTTCTTCGGGATGGTGATTTTTTTGAAGCTCATGTCAATCCCCCCGTTTACTTAACCTTTGTTCGAAGCTGTGATCTTCTAATGACTTGATTAATCACTTCAGAAAAAACAAGTCCGATCGCGATGGAACCTGAAATCATAAATGCTTTTGCAGCTAATGTAATCGCGGTATTATAGTCATTCTCAACGAAATTCCTCATTGCGTTATACGCCATTCCCCCAGGAACCAATGGAATAATGCCGGCTACGCTGAAAATAATAATCGGAGTTTTATAGATTTTTGCAAAAACCTGACTTGTAACGGCTACAAATACAGCAGCAACTACAGTAGCTGGAACGGCGTCTAGTCCATAGCCAACCAATGATATGTAAATCAGCCACCCGCACATCCCCACCAGTCCGCATTTTATAAGGGAAGGCTTTGGGGCCTGAAAGATAATACCGAATGCAGCTGTAGATATAAAGCTTGTCACCAGCTGTCCAAGTATCCACATGACTCAATCTCTCCTGTCTTAAAATAGTAAAAAAACAACGGCGATCCCAGAGCCGATGGCAAATGCAGTTAAGAATGCTTCCGCTCCTTTTGAAAGTCCCGATATTAAATGACCCGCCATTAAATCCCTGACTGCATTTGTAAGAAGAAGACCCGGTACTAAAGGCATGACAGACCCAATAATGACTTTATCCATCTCTGTCCCTATGCCGGTCCTTACAAATAAGTAAGCAAGAAGACCAATAACAAAGGATGCCAGAAATTCCGAGAAAAATTTGATCGGCACCAGGCGATGAAAATAGATAACAGCCATAAAACCGAACCCGCCTGCAAAAACAGCGGGGAAAAAATCAGACCACTGTCCCTGAAACATAATCAGAAAGCAGCCGCTTGCAATTGCTGCTGCTATCACCTGTAAAGCAAGAGAGTATGTAGACTTTGCATCCTCAATCTCTTTTAACAGATCATAAGCTTCATCAACATTTAATTCGCCATTGCTTATTTTTCTTGAAATGGCATTTACATTCGTCACCTTATCTAAATCCGTTGTCCGTTCCATAATCCGAATTAACTTCGTCTTTGTAGGCTGATCAGACTCTATCGAAAAAATAATGCCTGTCGGCGTTACGTAACTATGCGAATCTTTCACACCGTAAGATGCAGCAATCCGCATCATCGTATCTTCGACCCGGTACGTTTCAGCTCCGCTGATCAGCATGATTTTTCCGGCAAGCAGACAAACCTCCATGATCTCATATGAATAATTTTGCTGAATCTTCATCTGTCTGTTCTCTCCAATAGCTTGATATTCCCCTTCAAGTTTGTGGTTTGTTTCAGTTTATCTGAGTTTTGGGGGATTATCAATTTTTGCACAAAACGAAGGGCCCTCTCATTTAAAGGGCCCTTTTTGTTTATTGATTTTTAATATACGTATTTTCCTCATTCGCCTTCACCATAAATTCATATTGAAGGAGTCTTACTTCGAAAAGGCGCAATGGATCGTAATAGATTTCAGGACTTGCTTTCATTTTTTCAAGGGTTGCTTTTGAACTTGCAATTTCATTTTCTGATTCTTTAATGGTCTGTTCCACATACAGAATCGGATTTTGGAAGAACATGATAATGTCCGCTTTTAAAGCTTTTTCAAATAAGTCGAATTCGAGGAAGAATTTTTTTGAAATTTCTTCTGCTGTGTCCTCGTAGTTTTTGCTTTCAACATATTTTTTATATTGGTTGTACAGCATTGATTTATTTTGAGGCATCGCAGCGAACAGTTTCCCTGCGCTTTTCAGCAGGAATTCAGTCGGCTTGAATCTGAGAAGGATATTCTGCTCGTCAACATCCGCTCTGCTTGTCATACGGTTTAAATCCCGGCGCCAGTCTTCAATGACTTTAAAATCGCAGAGAAGCTTCATTTTTTCTTCGCCGTATAAACCGTTGAAAGATAGACTCATTTCATCAAGATATGCCTGACTTTCATTTAGCTCTTCATTTGATTGGGTAAGCCATTCACGGAGAGCTGTCTGGAACTTTGGAATCAGGTTCTGATGAACATACGCGTCAATTTCTTCATTCATTTTTTTGTTTAATGTGATATGAATCTGGCTGAAATCACTGTTTTCGCTGATATGAGCTGAACAGCTCCGCAATATTTTCGGCAGCTGCACAGCCATGTCTCTTTTCATCTCGGCAGTAACTTCACGATAGGAAGCTGAGATGGATTTTGCTTTTTCCTGCTCCACGTCTCTTAAATGATTCATGAAACCGTTCAGCCTTACTAAGATATCCTCGTTCCATTTAACCGACTCTACTAATCGATTCTCCATCTGAACCCGTTTGTTCAAAAGATCCGTGAGAGTCTTGCGAATGAAATAAAGCAGTTTTGCTGTGCGTTTCTCCTCAAGCTTTGCATCCGATCTGCTGAAAACAGTATTTAAAAATTCTCTCAATCCAGCAAGATGATCAGGTGAAAAAGCAAAAACCTGTGACTGCGGGAAGAACTGGTTGATGGTTCCCTGCAGCTCTTCTGCCAATTTCCACTGTTCAGATGAGTGATTCAGGATAAAGTGAAACGGTGTATCAAGAGCATATTCCTGAAGCTTCATCAGCAGTTCAAGCTCGTGCTCGTTAAAAGGCGTATTTTTATCTAGGATGAACAGCATTCCGTCTGATACCGGAAGAAATTCAGCTGTTTGTTCTACATCTCCAAGACGCTCAAGTTCAGGCGTATGCAAGAACACCGTCTTGTTTTCTTCTAATAGAGCAGATGGCCACTTCACTTCAATCCACGTATTTTCTGATTCCTGATACTCGGGATTATCAGATATCCTTTTGATGCCGGCATCAGTAATTTCATTCATCTCCGCCAAATCACCTTCTGATCGTACAAATACAGGTGAACCTGTGCGGCTGACCAGATTTTCGTGAAGGATATGATTAATAAAATCAGATTTGCCGCTTTCAGCAGTGCCGCTGATTAAAAGATGGGATGTCTTTAAATCAGCAAGCCCGGAAACAAGCCATTTCTTTTTATAGCCCACTTCGATATGGTTATTTTCAGCCCAAGCTACAAGAGACTTAAATAAATCCAGGCTGTATTCAAGACTGATGCTGTCATGTTCAGAATCAAAGATCAGCTTTTCCGCTGTCTTAAGACTCTCCGCATCCATGGATGACGGGAAAATTTCATTCCAGGCAAGCACAGCAGTTGCCGCAAATAACGCTTTTGACTGATTTGCAAGCTTTTGCCAGTTCGATAATAGGACAGGAACGATATCCTCTAAATCCTTTACCAAATAAGTTCCATTAATCACACTTAAGTAAGTGTCCTGATGAATATCAGACATCTTCGTCCAGGATTCAAACGGCTGCACCTCAACATTAAGGAATATGGTATTAACGGTTTTCAGCCATGATAAGTAAGAGTCTTCATGGCGGTAGCTTTCCCACAAGGAAGCCGTAACCTTCTGAAATAATTTTTGATTGATTCGGAACAGCGAAATAAGCGGCTGATAAAAATATTCCGGATCAAACGATTTCGTATATCCTGCTTGAATATACTCATCCAACAGCTCAAACCATTGCAGCGATTCCGTCCGCATGCCCTCATTTACAGCAAGCTCAACCGCATTCTTCCAGTCCTGCTGATCCTCATAGAAAGATCGGGCAAGATCAGTTACATTCGGATAGTCAGAATTTATATCCAGTGCCTTTTTAATGACTTTATATGCAAGTTCAATCTTGTCTCTTACTAGATAGAGTGAAAATAATTCAAGTGACACTTCCATCTTCAAAGTCTTCGAATCACTTTGAATAGATGTATAAATATCCTCTGCAGCTGAAAGAAGACCAAGCGCATAATAAGAATCCGCAATATTTTTCTTAGCCCATGGCTCTAATTCATTGCTGATATTTTCCCACTTGAAAATAGCTGTCTCATAATCTTTGTTGTGAAAATAGACCTCGCCCTGCGCGAAACGAATAAAGGAAAGATCATATACTTCCTTTGCCTGCTCCTCGAAATAAAGTTCGCCAAGCACCTGTACCGGCTGAGCGGAAGCACTGTCTTCCATAAACCTTTCAAAATATGCTTTATGAATCAACTGTTTATCGTTTGTCATTTTATCCTCCACCTAACGTACACTAGAAACTTATCTATAATAGTCTATTCTATCAAAAGATGCGTTTAGAATGCTTTATTTGTGTATACCCGATTTGCCGGTTTTTACACTACAAAGGATCTAGTCGGAATAGACATTGCCATCACACTGGGCTTTAAGTTGGAATTTGGATGTATGATTATCCGAATTTCATTGAAATAATGGAAAACACCGGTAATTAAAAGGAGAATAATTCCTTATATAGTGGTCGAGTGATTCTAAAGACTTATTTTACAGGTAAAATAAGCTAATTTGTTAAAAATCTGAAACTTTCTGTTGAAATTTGTAAAGGTTGTTTTCGCATAGATTGTTGTTTTTCATGATAAATGATGTCCGTTCCTTTCCGCTCCAGGAACTTGCTTTCCGCGGGGAGCATGGGAGCCTCCTCGGCGTTGCCTGTGGGGTCTCCCACTTTGCTCTATATCCCGCAGGAGTCAAGTTCCTTCCGCTGCAATCCACTATAGTTTTTTATGTTTAGTGATCGACAGACTCCAGAGACTGGTTAGATATAGTGAATGATTTCGTCATCAGTTCAAAACGTATTACAGGTGTTTATATTAGTAATTTCACTTGATTGTTCCTTGCTTGAATAATACAGTATTCTTTTCCTCAATACACCGCATACTTCCCTTTTTTAATCATGTAGCATCCGCCCCTATTTAAAAGAACAAAAAAGAGAGGATTAACCTCCTCCCTAATTCCCAAATATCATTACCATGCCAACTCTTCTCTAAAACTCAGCCTTTAAAAAAGTTCTGTTTCTTCCTCATCATATCCAGCTCTTGCGGAATAAGCAGCTTTGATAACGGGGTGTCCGGATTTAATATGATCCCTGTTTGTCCATCTATCTGGTTAAGCACTTCTTGAAAGGATACAGCAATGGCTGTACTGTTTTTGAACATTTTCTCAATTGGAAATTTTGAAGAAAAGACGGGCAATAGCTTCCGGTTTTTCTTCTCCATTATCTGAACCTGCTTCAGCGAAAATTCATCTTGTCCATCGGCATTTAGTTCACTTGTTTGCTTTTTAATCAGCCAAATCGTACTTTTCCCCAGTATTTCGTAAAAATCAGCTATTTTATCGCTGTGACTCATGGCATCAATCAAAGCTTTTTCTAAGGTGTTGAATGGATTGCTCATTTTTCTCCGAATCCTAAAATCGGGCTCTTTTTCTCTGAGATGTTTACTTCTGCAAAATCAACGGTTTTTATATACTCATATTTTCCGAGTGATGAAAATCCAAGTTCATCCACTGTATTCGGATCAATGGATTTCAAGATGACTGTTTGAGCTGCCTCATTGACGCCTTCTACAATAAATTCCCGGCCTTTATAAATGGCATAAGGTTTATACTCATAGGCATTCTCTAATTCAGATTGAGCAATTTCTTTAATGAAAATGTTCTTCTTCAATCCTGCTGCCTGAAATCCCGCTCCTTGAGCTGCTTTGTCACGCGTTCGCAAAGTGACCTTTCCGCTTCCTTCAGGGATGATTGAATACTCTTTCCCTCTATAGATGCCGTATTCTCCTTTTTTAATCATGACTGTTTAACTCCTCTATACTGTAAAATCTTTGATCATATTTATCATAGATTCCAACCAGTTCTTCTGCGCCGTCTTTGACAACGTAGATTTCACCGGCGCTTGGTCTCGCGTTATTTCCATAAACCGTTTCAAACTCAGGGACAATCTTACCATTTTCAGCCGCTGTAAATCCATGCCCTGTTTGAGGATAGCTGATATATTCATTAGGCTTTGCTGCATGAGGGCTGTTAAGCTCTTCTGCATATGGAATCTTTAGACGTTCGCTTTGTTCTGTTGTAAATCGGATCACAGCGTATTCTTTGTCAGGTGAAAACGGTGTGTTCGGATAGTCCATCCGCAAAGAATTGTACATATCTGCAGACGATGTAATGTCGCTGACATCATCCATCTTCGCTATGCATCCGCCGACGTCTGTAAGTTGACCAGATAAATACAGCTCCAGCTTATCCTGGTCAATGACCTTCTGCAAAACGGTTGAACCATTGACAGCCGGTACAGCTTCCCGGACTTGATGCATTTGGTCTAACTCCTCAGGCGTTAAATCCTTGTAATATTGGGCTTGAAGGGTTAAGAATTCGTCCTTTGAAAGCCCTGCTTCATCAAGCACCGAATCAATCTCCGCTGCAAACCCTTTCCCCTGTGAAAGCTTTGCATAATCAAAACTCGTATCCATCCCGTGAGTCACGGTCGCAACTTTCGGCTTAGAGGATGTTCCATCTGGAACTTTTGTCAGCTTCGCAGCTTTTCCAAGCTTATCAATTCCCTTGCCTCCGAGAAGACCAAGTCCAATAGAGACGACACCATATGTAAAGAATTCCGTCCGGCTGTATACATCACCATTTATTACTTTTGTTTCCCAGGCTTCTGAGAGCGTGTTCCACATGGACTCAAGGGTTTCAAGGGGGTGAATGATGGCATCCCACATAGCTTCATAAGTTTCCCATTCTGTAAGGGATACGAGCCCGTCCCAGGCATCTGTAAGCCCATTTTTAGCACCATCCCACAGACCGGAGAAAAAACCGCCCCAGCCCGAAGAAGCAGACGATTTGGCGGCCTCATCTGCTTCTCTCATGCCATTTGCGGTGTTTTCAATTAATGTTTTTGCATCTTGCGTCAGTGTATGAAACCGATTAACCAGATGACGGATTTCTTCCTGAAGATCAAGAGCCCTGTCTACACGTGCAACAGAGGTAAAGCGCAGTCTGGCAGATTCCCAGTTTAACAGATCAAGTGCATCTCCCGTATAAGAACGGGATTGCTCAATGCGCTGTGCGAAATCTTCAAGTTCTTCCGGTCTAATTTTAATTTCCATTTGCGGTCTACCTCTCCTTTTTCCCTTTAAACCATTTGCAGCGCTGTATCAGGCGAGGCCAGCAGCCAGCTCTCTAAGCCTTCCGATTTCATTTCTGAGTTCCTGAAAAAGCTCATCCTTCATTTCGTATATATGATGATAAGTGACACGAATGTCATTTCTAATACTTTCATAGGCTAATTTTGTCTGGCCGGTCCATTCATCTGCATACTGCTGATGAAGATGATGAAAATGATAAACGCCGTCATCAAACGTACCCATTGCATTCTTAATAGCAGCAAGGTACGCTTCGAGTTCATCTGCATCCCGGTTGTATTCGGCCTGCTTTCTCTTTCTCTCCAAGTCTTCAAAGAAGTCTTCGATCGTATCCAACAAGTTCTTTCCACGTCCTTCTTCCTGATTTAGAAGCATCTTATAGTTATGTTAAAATATGGGGATGAATCCGGCAACTATCTATTAAACTATTTTTACACATAGGCGAATATGACTAGAAAAGAAATTATCCTTTCCTACTATTAGAATATATTGAAAACTTCACGTCTAAAATGACCTTATTTTAGGACATAAACGCGTTCAGGTCTTCCAATTGTTCCATAGGATAAATCAGCAGCAATCTTCTCCTCGGAGATGAGATGTTCAAGGTATCTCCTTGCAGTTGTCCGGCTCACGCCGATTTGCTTTGCCACGGTTTCAGCTGTTAATCCCTTTCCTGCATCCAGCACTTCCATGACTTTAATCAGCGTCAGTTTATCGATTCCCTTTGGAAGCATGGGTTTTTCATAAATGTCCTGCTGCTTATACAGAAGCTTGTCCACTTCTTCCTGACCCATCATTTTGTTTTCCGATCTGATTGCTTCAAGCTTGCGGTAGTGGTCTTCGTATCTTTTTAAGGACTGCTTGAACCGTTCAAAAACAACAGGCTTGATAATAAAATCAAACACTCCGATTGTAATGGCTTCCTGAACGGTTTCAATTTCCCGGGCAGCTGTTATCATAATGACATCTGTTTGCTTATCAAGCTGCTTGATTTCTTTCAATAAATCGCATCCGTTCATATCCGGAAAATACACATCAAGCAGGATTAAATCAGGTTTTAAAATATCAATCAAGCTTTTTGCTTCAGCATAATCAGCAGCAATTCCGATGGTCTGAAATCCCTTAATCTGCTCAAGAAATCTTCTTTGAATCTCAGCAATCCTTAAATCATCTTCAATGATCAGCACCTCAATGGCTTGATTCATGATCATACCCCCTGCTTTTTGGAATGGCTACAGTAAATGCTGTTCCTTCTTCTTTCTTCGATGAAAACGTGATCGTTCCTCCCGTTTTTTTTAAAGCCTGCTGCACAAGACTCAGTCCGATGCCTGCATTTTTGTCCCTGCTCTTTGTAGAGAAACCTTGCCGGAATATGCGCTCGAAATGTTTCTCCTCAATACCTGGTCCATTGTCTTCAACTTCAATAATCAATTCTTTGCCCAGATCTGTTAAAAAGAGCGATACCTTTTTATCACCATCTTCTTTTTCTCTGACAGCGTCAAACGCATTATTCAGCAGATTGCCCAAAATGGTGATTAACGCATCACGATTCAGCGAGTCGGGAACATCCTGAAAGCTGCTTCCTTCATCTATGGAAAACTGTATTTTTAATTCTCTTGCCAGACTGATTTTCCCTAAAATAAATCCCGCGAGAATAGGATCGGGAATTTCCCTCATGATAAAGCCAATAAATCCCTGTGTGACATTTACTTCTTTTGAAATAAACTCAATCGCCTCTTTGTAAGAACCCAATTGGATAAGTCCAAGTAGGGTATACAGCTTGTTTGAATATTCATGCGTCTGCGCTCTTAAACCCTCCGCATATGCTTTTACGTGGGACAGTTCCTTCAGCACCTGTGACAGCTCGGATTTATTCCGGAAGCTAGCTACAGCGCCTATAACTTCCCCTCTTTTATCAAAAATAGGAATGCGGTTTACAACGAAAACGTCCTCAAGAATGATAAATTCCTGATCGTACTCAGCTTGACCGGAATCAACCACCTGCAGCAGATGAGTATCTTTAATAATCTCTTCAATCCGCTTTCCTCTTAACAGAATCTCATTTGGAATCTGCAGGATTTTGTGGGCATTTTCATTTACAACCGTGATTTTCCCATCGGTATCAATTGCAATGATTCCTTCATGAATGGACTCTAAAATAGCATGCTTTTCCTGATACATCCATGCAATCTCACGCGGCTCAAGACCGAATATGGCTTTTTTTATATTTAAAGAGATTAATAATGCCGAAATAATTCCGCCTATTAAAATGATGATCGTAAAAAATAAGATTTTGTTTTCAAGATTTGTCAGCTCTTTTTCAATATCTTCCTGAAGAAACCCAACAGAAACGACTCCAATCACTTGATTGTTCAGATCGAATATGGGTGCTTTTCCTCTAAGCGATGGCCCAAGGGTTCCGATGGATTCAGAGATGACGTTTCTTCCTTTAAATACATCTTCGTTATCTCCGCCAACCATTTTTTCGCCCAATCGATCCTCATCAGGATGTGAATACCTGATTTCATCAAGGTTTCCTACGACGATAAATTCCGCCCCCACCTCTTTGCGGATTTTCTCTGCGACCGGCTGAATGATTTCAGACGGATTTTCCGCAGAGAAGGCTTCCCCGATCTCAGGCATATAAGCGATCGTCTCGGCAACAGACAGCGCCTGCATTCCTTTATCCTTTTTCAAATTGGTCTCCATGATGGATTTAAACGTTAATTCAAATATCCCTGCCATCAGGACCACTACCAGGCAAATCCCTATCATCAGCTTAGTATGTAATCGCATTCATTCACCTCTGCTTAATCATAGTAAAAAAACTCCTTATTAAAAAGGAGTTTTTTAGCCCTCTGCGTTTATGATGACTTCCTTTCCCCGTTTTTTCATCAAAACAGGAATCAGCAGCCAAAGCGCCGTAAGAATCAAAAAGGATATGGAAAGAGGGCGCGAGAAGAAAATGCTGTAGTCTCCATTTGAAATAGTAAGCGCCCTTCTCATATTGTTTTCAATCATTGGACCTAAAACCAAGCCTAACACCAGAGGAGCAATCGGATAATCATTCTTTGTCAAAAAGTAGCCGAGAACACCGCATGCAAGGAGAAGGAGTAAGTCATAGACTGAGACCTGCACCGCGTATACACCAAAAATGGAAATGGCGACAATAATGGGAATCAAGTACTTTTTCGGTGTTTGAATGATTTTCGCAAACACCTTAACAAGCGGCATATTTAATGCGAGAAGCATAACGTTTCCAATAAACATGCTTGCTATTAAGCCCCATGCAACTTGAGGATGGTCTTCAAAAAGAAGCGGTCCCGGCTGAATGTTGTACATCATCAGGGCACCCATCAAAATCGCAGTTGTCCCAGATCCTGGAATACCAAGCGTTAATAAGGGAATCATCGCGCCGCCAGATGCAGCGTTATTCGCAGATTCAGGTGCAGCCACACCAGCAATCGCACCCTTGCCGAACTTCGATGGATTCTTGCTGATTTTCTTTTCCATGATATACGAAAAAAATGAAGCCAATGTAGCACCGGCGCCCGGCAGTATCCCGATGAAAAACCCTAAAAATGAACCTCTTGCAATCGGACCTGCTGATTCCTTCAATTCATCTTTAGAAGGAAAAATGTTATTGATTTTGGCAATTTCGGCATCTTCCTCTTCTTTTTCAAGGATCGTCTTGAAAACCTCGCCTAATGCAAATAAGCCAACAGCTATCGTTAAAAATTCAATGCCCTGATAAAGCCATGGGAAATCGAATGTAAATCTGGCAACTCCTGATACATTATCCACTCCAATCGTTGCGAGCAATAAACCTGTGATCGTCATGATGAGAGCCTTTGTCACCGATTTTCCTGCCAGACCGCTGACTGCTGCGATGCCAAGCAGCATCAGCGAAAAATATTCTGCCGGCCCAAACTTAATGGCTACGCTTGATAAAGGCTTTGCCAATAAGATAAGGGCAATAAGCGTGACAATTCCGGCAAAAAAGGATCCGATTGCAGCGATGGAAAGAGCACTTCCCGCCCTGCCGTTCTTTGCCATTTGATAGCCATCAAGTGTGGTGACAACAGAGGATGATTCCCCAGGTGTATTTAAAAGAATAGACGTTGTGGAGCCTCCGTACATGGCTCCGTAATAAACCCCTGCAAGCAGAATGATGGCGCTTGTTGCCGCTTGTTCCGGCGGCAGCCCCCCAGTCATAGAAGCTGTGACCGGTATTAAAAGGGCTACGCCGCTCATCGGCCCGATTCCAGGCAGAACGCCCACCGCTGTCCCTATCAGGACCCCTGCAAAAGCAAAAAGGATGTTATACCAAATGAAGGCTGACTGAAAGCCCTGCATCAGATAATCAAGAGTTCCCATCGTGCATTTCCTCCTTTCATTTCCTTAAAACCATACCGGAAAGCTCGGCAGGGTTCCTTTAAGAACAACTACAAATAAATAATAGATTCCCGCAGAAAAACAAGCAGATATCACGATTGATTTCACCCATTGCCCCCGTTCCATTGCTTGAAAACATATGAACAGGAAGACAAATGTCGTGATGACGTAACCGATTGTTTCCAGCAGCGCAATATAAAGCAAGGCTGCAGCGAAAATAATCATGAATGCTTTGATCTGCAAAGGTTCCTTTTTTCCGTATTTCTTTTGATAATGAAGGGTTTCATAAAATAAACGCAGACTTAGCAGAAAAAGGATCGCACCGAGAAAGAACGGAAAAATATTAGGCCCGACAACACTTCCATATGAAGATTCTGCGATCTGCATACTGCCGTACATAAAGAGCGCACCGACCGTTAAAAACAAAACGGCTGCTGCTCTGTCAAACTTAATTGACATTTGAATCATCCTTTCTAATAAAAAAGCGGAAGCGCCTTATTCAGACCGAGGATCTAGGCGCTGCAGCTAGACATAAAAACGCGGAATTTTATTCTTTCTTAAAACTTGAAGCAAGAAGAAGCTTGTATCATTTCGCCATTCCAACAGCCTCGAGCAGGGTCTGCACTTGTTTTTCCTGCTCTCCTAAAAACGTTTTAAAGTCCCCGCCATTCTTATATTCCATTTCCCATCCCTGTGTTTCGACTTCCTTTTTCCATTCCTCTGACTGGACTAATTTTTTCATTGTTTTCTCCCAGTATTTATAGGCTTCATCAGACATTTTCTCTGGACCAAATACACCGCGCCAAATGGTGAATTCTGCGTCAATACCCTGCTCCGCGGCAGTTGGAAGATCTTTAAGCTCGCCTTGAAGCCGTTCGGGTGCTGTTGTTGCCAGAACTCTTACCTTGCCTGCCTTTAAGAATTCTTTTACGCTTGATACATCTGTTCCGATTACATCAGCATTGTTCCCGAGAAGAGCTGTAATGGCCTCGCCTCCCCCATCATAAGAAACATATTTTAACTTTGTCGGATCCACTCCATCTGCATAAGCAGGAAGAATCGAAATCAGGTGGTCCATCGAACCTGGTGCAGATCCTCCTGCAAAAGTAAGCTTGCCCGGATCTTTTTTCACGTCATCCAATAAGGATTTAAGATCTTTGTATTTTGAATCTTCTTTAACTACAATTGCCCCGTAATCCTTCGTCAATTGAGCAAGCGGTGTTGTATTTTTGTACCCGTAAGGACTGTTCCCTTCTTTTTTCAGGTTATTGATAATAACAGGAGGCGAATTGACAAATAGCCGGTCATTATTTTGAACATCTTGTGTGGCATATTCGGCCATGAATACTGCTCCGCCTCCTCCTGGTTTGTTTTCAACTGTGAGCGGCTGATCTACAAGCTTGGTTTCACTCAAGACCTTCACGAATGACCTCGCCGTTAAATCCCAGCCCCCTCCGGCACCTGATGGCGCGACAACCGTTAAAGCCTTTGTTGGATAGCCTGTACTGCCAGAAGCAGCTTTCTCACCGCTGCTGCAAGCACCTAAGCTTAATGCAAGAGCACCTGCACAAATGATCATAGATACTTTTTTTAATCCAAACATATAAATCCTCCTTTTGTAAGCGTTTTCTTAATTTTACAGAGGATTCTGAAAAAATATAGTTTATACAAGTAAAGAGCATAAAAACCTTTAGTTCCTTTTTGTCCTTTTTGTTCACGGGTGAAATAACAGCTGAATTCATTTGAATAAATGGCTCGGGAAACATATAATTGTAAAATGAACTGATGATTTATGGATATAATGAAGTTTACATAGAAGAAAGGACGATAAATATTGGAAAATAACTCGTCAAACTTTATCAAAAGCATCATTAAAGAGGACTTGGACAGCGGAAAGCATTCAACGGTCATCACCCGCTTCCCGCCTGAGCCGAATGGATACCTTCATATCGGCCATGCAAAATCAATCTTAATCAACTTCGAACTTGCCGATGACTTTGGCGGCAGAACCAATTTGCGTTTTGATGACACGAACCCTTTAAAAGAGGATCAGGAGTATGTAGACTCCATTAAAGAAGATGTGAAATGGCTCGGATACGTTTGGGATGAGCTTCATTTTGCATCAAACTACTTTGAGGAAATGTACAGCCGCGCTGTACTTTTAATCAAAAAAGGCAAAGCATACGTAGATGATCTGACTGCTGATGAAATCCGCGAATACCGCGGCACATTGACTCAGCCCGGAAAAGAAAGCCCGTACCGCAATCGTTCCGCTGAAGAAAACCTTGAGCTGTTCGATAAAATGCGCAAAGGCGAATTTGAAACAGGAAGCAAGGTGCTGCGGGCTAAAATCGACATGACGTCACCAAACCTGAATCTTCGCGATCCTGTTATTTACCGCGTATCACACGCGACTCATCATAATACTGGAGATACTTGGTGCATTTACCCGATGTATGATTTCGCCCATCCGATAGAAGATGCGATTGAAGGCGTGACTCATTCCATCTGTACAACAGAATTTGAGGATCATCGTCCTTTATACAACTGGGTTGTCGAAGAATGTGAAATGGAAAGCAAGCCTCAGCAAATTGAATTTGGCCGCTTAAATATCACGAACACCGTTATGAGCAAGCGCAAGCTGAAGCAGCTCGTTGACGAAGGCTTTGTAGACGGCTGGGATGACCCGCGCATGCCAACGGTATCAGGTCTTAGAAGAAAAGGATACACATCAGATGCCATCCGGAATTTTGTAAGAGAAACTGGTGTGTCTAAAGGATACGGAGCTGTTGACGAAGCCATGCTCGAGCACTTCGCAAGAGAAGATCTTAAGCTGAAAGCTCCTCGTACAATGGGTGTCCTTAAGCCGCTTAAAGTTGTGATTACGAACTATCCTGAAGGCGAATCAGAAATGCTTGATGCAGAGATCAATCCTGAAGTGCCTGAAATGGGCTCACGCCAAATCCCGTTCGGAAGAGAAATCTACATCGAACAGGACGATTTCATGGAAGATCCTCCGAAAAAATATTTCCGTCTCTTCCCTGGCAACGAGGTGCGCCTGAAGCATGCTTATTTCATTAAATGTGAAGAAGTCATCAAAGATGAAAACGGAAATGTCGTTGAATTGCACTGCACATACGACCCTGAAACGAAAAGCGGGTCAGGCTTTACAGGCCGCAAAGTAAAAGGCACCATTCACTGGGTTGATGCTGCAAATGCCGTTCCTGCAGAATTCCGTCTCTATCAGCCGCTTATTCTTGACGCAGACCTGGAAGCGGAGAAAAGCGAAGAGGAAGCAGAAGAAAAAACATTCCTTGATTACGTAAATGAACAATCCTTAGAAGTCGTTCAAGGTTTTGTAGAACCAAACATGAAGGACGTAAAAGGCCAGGACAAATTCCAATTCTTCAGACACGGGTATTTCAACGTGAATACGAAGAATTCAACACCTGAAAAAGCTGTTTACAACCGGATTGTTTCTCTAAAAAGCTCGTTCAAATTATAACAAACATAAAAAAGGCCTAAATTTCTTCGAAATTTAGGTCTTTTTTTAATGAAATATTCTCCAGCATTCGATTGACAATGATAAAAAGCTTGTCCAATACAGATGAATGACGTCGTCTGAACCGCTCTTTTTACAAATCCAGTCAAAGTCCAACCCGAACATTGCAGAGATTTGGATGGTTTTAATCTTATTTTTCCGCGGTATAAACGTACTAACAAAGAAAAATTAAGGATAAACAAAATAAATACTAAGCTGAAAGGAGGACGAAGAATCATGAAAATCAAGGCAGGCAGCTGGAGAATGCTGAGTGTACAGGAAAAACTATTTATTTTGCAGGCAGTGAGCTACAAAATGAAAAAATAAAAAAGTGTGGAGTCCCGGAACCCTTTATCAGCCAAATTCCGCAAACTTGCAGCCGATCATTCGAATTTTACAGCCGAAATCGAAAAACATTTCAAGAGGAATCAAACGGACGCTTTGATTCTACCAATTTGGTTTTGGCAGAGGAAAGTGGAATCTAACGCACCCTTTGTTTCCACCAATTTGAGTTTGGCAGAGGAAAGTGGAATCTAACGCACCCTTTGTTTCCACCAATTTGGGTTTGGCAGAGAAAAGTGGAATCTAACTCACCCTTTGTTTCCACCAATTTGGTTTTGGCGGAGGAAAGTGGAATCTAACTCACCCTTTGTTTCCACCAATTTGGGTTTGGCGGAGGAAAGTGGAATCTAACTCACGCTTTGTTTCCACCAATTTGGGTTTGGCAGAGGAAAGTGGAATCTAACGCACCCTTTGTTTCCACCAATTTGGGTTCGGCGGAGGAAAGTGGAATCTAACGCACGCTATGCTTCCACAATCCTCAATCATAGACAAATGTAAAAAGCAGCCGCAAAAATGACGGCTGCTTTCCTTATTTATTTCCACCATCCATCAAACTTGCTCGCAGGCAATTGGCGTTTATGCTCAGTCATTAAGTAGCGCTTTTCCACTTTAGAAGCGACTTCTTCTGACACTGATTTTCCTTCTAAGTAATCATCAAGCTCATCATAAGTAATACCCAGCTCGGTCTCATCAGCCTGCTGTGGTTTATCGTCAAGCAAGTCAGCAGTCGGAACCTTCAAGTATAATCTTTCTTCTGCTCCAAGCTCTTTCAGCACGCTTCTGCCCTGGCGCTTAGTCAGGCCAGCTAAAGGAAGCAGATCTGCTCCTCCGTCCCCATACTTCGTAAAGAACCCTGTGACAGCTTCTGCAGCATGATCTGTGCCGATGACAAGCAGTCCAGCCTGTCCTGCAATCGCATATTGTGTAATCATGCGTGTTCTTGCTTTCACATTCCCTTTGTTAAAATCGCTCAGCTCATCCTGAACGGCATCTGCATACTGCTTTTCAAAGGAATCAACCGTCGTTTTAATATCAAACGTGATCGATCGATCCGGCTTGATGAATTTCAGCGCCAGCTGCGCATCATCTTCATCATGCTGAACACCGTGAGGGAGGCGGACCGCAATGAACTTCGCATCGCTTTTGCCTTCACTGCGCAACTCTTCAACAGCAAGCTGTGCAAGACGGCCTGCCAATGTAGAATCCTGGCCGCCGCTGATGCCAAGAACAAATCCTTTTGCACCTGTTTTTTTCACATAGTCTTTTAAGAACTCAATGCGTTCTCTTATCTCAGCCTTCGGATCAATTTCAGGTTTAACATTTAAATCACTCATAATCTTCTCTTGCAAGCTCATCAAAAATTCCTCCTATTGATATAAAGAATGTTTTTTAATGTATTCATAACAAGCATCAGGCAGAAGGTAGCGCGGCTCCCCACCTTTTGAAAACTCGTCGCGGATGTATGTAGAGCTGATTTCCATCGCAAGCCCTTTATCAATCAAGTGAAAAGTTGAGCCGTCATCATGATTCCGTAAAATTGGGGACCGGGAAATCGTCCGAAGCATATCGATGCCTTCTCTGGCCATCACAATAAACTTATTGCTTGAAATCAGTTCCTGATCATATTTCCACTTGCCCTCTGCGATATCAACAAGCAGATCAGCACCCATAATAAAATAAATTTCATCATTCGGGTATTTCTTTTTAAAATGCTCCAGCGTGTAATACGTATAAACATTCCAGGCTTCCTGCTTAATTTCATGATCATCTGCCAGAAACTTATCATTCCCCTTAAGAGCAAGCTCAAGCATATTCCAGCGGTGCAGATCAGATGTCTTCATCAGTTTATCTTTCCGTTTGTTTGAACAAGGCAGAAAGATAATTTTATCCAGCCTGCAGCGATGTGCAACGGTGCTTGCCGTCCATAAATGAACATTTGTTATCGGATCAAACGACGAACCATAAATCCCTATCTTCCCCACTTGAACTTCTCTCCCATCGTCCCTCTTTTAGTTGTTTCCCTGTTCGATCATGTCTTTAACCTTTGATTTCACATCTTCGATATTTCGCATCTTGTTCTCCCAGCAGCGCTCGCTTAAATCGACCGGGTACTCTTCAGGGTGCATCGTCCGCTTATATTCATCCCATAGGACATTCATATTTTGAGCCGCATAGTCCTGGATCTCCTGGAGCTCAGGAAGGTTATAAACTAATTTTCCATCCACAAAAATATCACGGTGCAGTTCCTTCGCTTCAAAATTCGTTACAAACTTGCTGACGAACGTATGAACCGGATGGAACATTTTTAAACGCTCCTCTGCCTGCGGATTTTCATCCTCAAGCGCAATATAATCGCCCTCTGATTTTTTATTGACGGAATTAATGATGCGGTATACCTTTTTAATCCCCGGCGTCGTCACTTTTTCAGGATTTCCGCTGATTTTAATCGTATCCTTCATTTCCCCGTTTTCATTTTCAATGGATACTAATTTATAGACAGCACCAAGAGCAGCCTGATCATATGCAGTAATCAGCTTCGTACCGATTCCCCATGAATCAATTTGCGCACCCTGTGATTTTAAGTTGATAATCGTATTTTCGTCCAAATCGTTCGAAGCAATAATCTGCGTCTCAGTAAATCCGGCTTCATCCAGCATCTTTCTTGCTTTCTTTGACAGATAAGCAAGATCCCCGCTATCAAGGCGAATTCCTTTGAAGTTAATCTTGTCGCCAAGTTCTTTTGCCACTTTAATCGCTATCGGCACCCCTGATTTTAACGTATCATACGTATCGACAAGGAAAACACAATCTTTATGGCGTCGCGCGTACTTATGAAACGCAGTATATTCATCACGATAAGCCTGAACCAATGCATGAGCATGTGTGCCTGCAACAGGAATGCCGAACATTTTGCCTGCGCGGACGTTTGATGTAGCATCAAACCCGCCGATGTAAGCAGCTCTGGTTCCCCAAATTGCCGCATCCATTTCATGTGCTCTGCGTGTTCCGAACTCCATCGCACTCTGATTGCCTACTACATGCTTGATGCGTGACGCTTTCGTCGCAATCAATGTTTGATAGTTCACAATGTTAAGCAAAGCAGTTTCTATCAGCTGAGCTTCTGCCAGAGGCGCCTCGATGCGCAGGATCGGTTCATTTGCAAAAACAAGTTCTCCTTCAACCATTGAACGCACGTTTCCAGTAAAGCGAACCTCTTTTAAATACTCCAAATAATCTTCTCTATATCCTAATTCATCTCTTAAATACTCAATATCACTTTCTGTAAAGGAAAAACTCTGCAAGTACTCGACAATGCGTTCAAGACCGGCGAAAACCCCATAGCCATTGCTGAACGGCAGTTTTCTGAAAAAGACTTCAAACACTGCTTTCCGGTTGTGCATGTTATCTTCCCAGTACGTTTCTGCCATATTAATTTGGTAAAGATCCGTATGAAGCATTAAACTGTCGTCTGTGTATTTCATCAAAGGAACCTCCATCTGTCTATTCAACCCGTGCATTCAAGCTATTTTTAAAATGAGAAAGCGCCCATGCGTGGCCTTCAGGATTAAAACTTGCCACTGCTTTTTCATGAACAACCATTTTAAAGCCTTTATTAAAACCGTCAACTGCCGTATGCAGCACACAAATATCCGTACAAACCCCAACAAGATGGATTTCTGTAATGCCCCGTGCGCGGAGCTTCATTTCAAGATCTGTACCCGCAAACGCACTGTATCTTGTTTTATCCATCCATTGTACATGATTTTTCTCTTTATTCTGCTCATAAACATCTTCAAGCTTCCCAAAAAGTCTGCGGCCGGCTGTTCCTTCAATATTATGAGGCGGGAACAAAGCACTTTCAGGATGAAACTTATCGTTCTCGTAATGCATATCGATCGCAAAAACCACATAATCTCCTGCATCAATAAAAGCCTCCGTCAGCTGTACAATCTCATCCTCAATCGATTGCCCCGGCTTTCCGCAAGTAAGGGCTCCATCATCCGCTACAAAATCCACCGTATAGTCAATGTTAATTAACGCTCTTTTCATCAATGTCCACTCCCCTATAGTATTTAACACTTAATGAATTGTTAATTATCAAATCTAATAACGTGCCGTATAAATCGGTTTGACTACATCCATCTCGACAAACGTATAAAGCTGCGTCGGTTTTTTTGACGTCCTTGATGTCTTTCCCTCTGCCTCCTTGATAAATGGCAGCGTCTTAATTTTCCTTGAAAAAGACTGATCACTAGCAATGGCAGGATCATCTGTTACCGTCTTCAGCACCGCCTGCAGCTCCGAATAAGTAAAGAATTCAGGAAGAAAATTCTTTGCCACAGTCGTCTGCAAAAGGTCATTCGTAATCATTTTAATAGCATCTACAATGATGTCCCTGTGATCAAACGCAAGATCAAGCTTCAAAACATCGTTGATCGAGAAAAGCTCTACCTCTGCAGCATCATCCTGAGCTTTTCTAAGGGACAGCGAATGCTCAGGAACAATCGCATAGTGCGCATTCGAGATAATCCAGCCCCGCGGATCGCGTCCCGGCTTATCATACACGCCAAAGTGCTTCACATGAACACCGGAAACACTCGTCTCCTCTTCCAATTCCCGCTTAGCCGCCTCAAAAGCCGACTCATCATCCTGAACAAATCCGCCCGGAACCGCCCACTTGCTTGCCTCAATATTTGGATTCCCTTCAGCATCAAGCGCAGCACGCTGAATCAGCATCAGCTTCAAATCCATCAGCGGCGGCTTATACTCGCCATCGCTTTCAGACACAATCGTAAACACACAAATATCTGACGTGTACCCATCAGGAGTCCTGTATTTCTTAATATCGTATTTCTTAAGAGCTTCATCGTTTGACATGAATAACTGGCTCCTCAATTCGTTTTTAATTAACAAGTTGTTAATTGTTAATTTATTTATACCTTATTTTTTGAAGGGTGTCAATGAATTATGTGGGGAATTTTTGAAATGGTCTTTATTATATTTACGAAAAAAACCTTGAAAGGCATATGGCATTTCAAGGTTTTCAATCTAAAATTTTGTATTATGATCTAGAAACCGTATTCAATGAATTGAATCAAGAGTTCTCAGATACATATTTGTCTATTATCTTTTTAGGCCTATTTCCTTCTGTTATTAAACCCATGTTTTTATATTCCCAAATTATTTGCTGTTCATAAGAATCCGCTTCTGATAAATCATCATAGTTGTAATCAATATCGAATTCACCCGTATGCTCAAGTTTAAATGTCAGATTGGTCCATTTTTCTTGGTTTTGTTCTCCGAATTCTTCCCATAAATATGTGAAACAATCATATAATTCATCTTCTAAATCCTCATACTTCTGTTCTTCTACGTCAAATTTTTTCACGATATCTAGATTATAAACAGGCACATCTTCCTCGATAGGGAAGTAATAATAATAAACTTGTCTTGAATCTTCACTTACTTCTGCATATAAATATATTTTCTTCCAAGGTTCTGGAATCATTTCATTTAGTATATTTGCAGCTTTCAGGTATATTTCTTCCATACCTTTAGTTTCCATTTTATTTACCTCCTCATGGGTTGCTTAATCGTATCCTTATTTCTTTACCATCTACTGTATATTTTACTACGAATTCTCTTGGCCTTAAAGAATCTCCTCTATATTTTGGAGTAATATCAACGTAAACTTCCTGACCTTCCCTTAAAGCATTTCTCCACTCTATTTCTAGTTTTTTATAGGAACCTTGATTTACTAATTTCCCGTTCATAGGAACGATGTTATCAACTAATCCTGATCCACCAAAAATATGAGCAATCAAATGACCGCCATGATCATTTTGTTTACGGTCTTTACCTCCGCTTTTTACCTGGTGAGTACTATTTCTTTTTCCTTCACCTAATTGTAATTTTCCTTTTGCATTATTAATTCTTCCTACACTATCTGTTGAATAATCATACCCATTAGATATATATTTTATATTAGGCTTTAACTTGTATTCACTTTTAATAATATGGTCCTGTTCTAACGTTTTTTGACTTATATCCTTACCTTCCAATCTACCAGAACTACTCATCTGCATAACATCCCGAACTGACTTCGTCTCCACATGAACCTGCTTCACACCAAACCCTGTGTTCGTTCTCATTTCTTGAACAGTGACCTTGACAGGTACTGGTAAATCACCAATTCTACTTCCAATAGTTTTTAGCGTGTGCTGCGCAACTGCAAGTTTTTCCTGTACATACTTATTGCTGTATGGAGGCTTAGTAGTTGGAACTTTTCTCGCAGCCAACCGATCAATTCCATAGCCTGCTCCCGCAACTCCCAAGATAGCAAAAGCATTAAACAGACTCTGGTTGCGCTGTTCTTCTGTCAGCTGATTCCCAAACATATCTTTACCGGTCACAGCCTCACCCAGCCCATTAGCCGACACCAGCCCATAAATCCCCATCTCCGTCTTCTGCAGCGTGCTAAATGATTTAGAGGTTTTATATGCATCAAGCGCATGGTCTGCCGCATTATAGGCTTTAATCGTTTTATAGATCGCGCTTCCGCCTTTGGCAGCCCGGCCTGCCCAGCCGACGACCGGGATGAAGCCGGCTGCTGCCATGGCTCCGGCTGCGATGCGCTGGGCATCCGTGAGCTTTTCTCCTGTGACGGGGTCGACGCCTTCTGTGGCTCGTTTGTAGTCATAGTAGCCGGATACTTCGCCGGTGAAGGTTTTGGTGGTGTCCCATAGTTTTTCGTACCATGGGCGGTTTTCGAGTTCCTCGGCAATTTTTGCTTGTTTTCTTGCTTCTGTTTGATCGTTCTTGAAGGATAGATATTCTTTGGAGCTGTTTTCGATGTCCTTTTTCATTTTGTAGATTTCGCTGTTTTGATAGGCTTTTGCATCGAAGTTGATGGGTATGATGGTGCTGCCCTGTCTTGAGGACTCGAGCAGCTGACCGAACAGGCCGACCAGGTAGCTTTGATCGTTTTCTGAGATGGCGTATTCTTCTGTCAGCGCCTGATCTAGCTGATTAACGGCGTCTATCGTTTGGGTGCGTTCTTTTTCAGCTTTTGCCATGTGGTCTTCGAATGTGTCGGTTGAAAAAACATGCAGCGGGACAAGATCATCTATACTGCGAAAGATGGACTGCAGAGCATCCTGCTGGCTGTGGACCATTTCCTTCGCACGATTTTGAGCACGCGGCACATTTTCTTCTATAAAGGACATTTGGACAAAGGTATCGCCTGAGAGCTTCGCATCTTCCGCATCACCGGGAATTCCTTTGAAAAAAGCGATGTTTTTATCAATGAGTCTCATCCAGGCTTCCACGACATCAACTTGTGCAGAATAAAAGCCTTTTATTGCTTCTGCCCCTTTTCCCTGGAATTCATCACCAGAGTTGACGATATCTAAAAACTGTTTTTTCAGCTGATTCAGCTGTTCCTTCAGCTCTTCGTATTGCTTAGCTCTCTTTTCCATTGCCGACACTAGCGTTTTTGCTTCGTAAACTTTAATCGCTGCCACCTCCCTTTTGTCCTATCTGTGGACAATCGCTTCATCTTGTTCTTTCAATGAATCCACATTTGCACGCGTATCTTCTACATTTTTCTGAACAATCGTTACGTACTGCGAGACAAATTGATGAATCATTTCCTCCCGCTCCTGCCATTTCTCTGTGAAGTCAAGCTTGTTTTGGCCGGCATCTTCTGGTCCGTCTAAAACTAAGGCATCCAATGCCCGTTTAATTTCATCCAGCTGCTTCATCATCTCGGCATGATTCAGTTTAATTTGGGTCATTTAAAACAACCGCCTTTTTAAATCGTCTATTCTGTTTCCAAGCTCTTCAAATGCATCCTCACCAACGGCCAGCAGTTTGTCTGCTTCATGTGCAAGCCCGCTTACTGCATTTAAAAACGTTCTGTCGATTTCAAGAGAGTTAATTTTCCACTGAATTCTCTGCTTATAAGCATCATAATCTTCATCTGCAATAATACGCATCACTTTATAAGCTTCATTGCGATCATCATGAAAGTTATCCGCTCTTGACCCTTTCCATAAATGATCAAGCTCGGGATCAAGAATCTTGCGCATCTCATTCATGCATTCCGTCTGTTCATGTTCAATCTGCTGTTTAGCACGCTGAAGTCTATTAATCTGGTCGTTCAATTCAGAAGATTGATAGGATATCGCACCATGAATCTGATTCAGCATTTCCGAAAAACCCATTTTGATCACCTCTGACCTAATTTAATTTCCATATTTTATAGTATAAGGTAGATAGTAGCACGATTGAATAGGACCATTGGCTTCAATTTGACAGCAGTCCCCTTTTTTCTTACAAAAAAGAAGTGCAGAGTGTGCACTTCTTTAATCTTCATCTTTGATGTCAATGTCTTCCGGGATCGGTTTGCTCAGCCACTCTTCCAGCTGTTCTTTGTATTTTTCCATCTGTTCCAAATGTGTCGTAAACTGCTCTTTGTTGATCAAATACTGCTCTCCGTCATGAACTGCTCTGATTTGCTTCTGCAAAATCAGATTTTCAATATACGCTTCCGGCATGGACAAATGCTCGGCTGTTTCTTTAACTGTAAGATACATGTTCGATTCTCGCTTTCCCTGCATAATTGGTATCCATTATTATAGTTGTATTATGCAATAAAGGAAAGCCGCATTCATTTAGCACGGCAAATTCGGTTTAATGCTCCGCTCTCGTGATCGACAGAAAAATAAAAATCCGGCCAGGACTCTGATTGATGATTTTCCATCCCGCAAACAACTGCTACATCAGCGTTGAGATGCGATGACAAGTAGAGGAAGGAATAGCCATTTGGACATCTTACATGAAATAACTGATTGCCTTCCACGTCATAGCCAATCAGAAACTGCGGGTTATTCTCGTGATCACCCGCTAAAGCCAGAACCCTGCTGACACTTGGATAAAAACGCTCTTGGAGTATCTTCATTGTTTTGAAAATCACCTCATTATCTATTAGTTCGGTCCGAAACTAGGAAATTTTCCCTCCTAACTCTTTACCCAATTTTCAAGCGGAAAAACTATATTTTTTTAAAAATCAGACAGAAAGAAATGTATATAGTCCCCTTAAAAACTTCCCATGCATAGCCAAACCGAATTTTCTGATAATATTAACTTCATACGAACATTACTGGGAGGATTAATCATGACTAAAAGAAAACTTGTCATCACACAGGACCTTACTCAAAAACACATCAATGAAATGACATCTATTATCCCTGACTGGGAGGTAGTAGCAGGAAGAGACAAATCCGTCTGGCAGGATCACCTTAAGGATGCCGAAGTGATTGCCGGGTGGAAAAAAGGGATGGAAGAAGATTGCCTTGCAGCGGACTCAAAGATTAAATGGGTCCAGTCCTGGAGTGCTGGAGTCAATAATATGCCACTCCAAGCTCTTAAAGAGAAAGAGATTCTCTTAACCAGCGCAAACGGTGTGCACGCTTTCCCAATCTCAGAAACGATTTTCGCCCTCATGCTCGGGCTGACTCGAAAAATACATACGTATGTTAAAAACCAGGCCGAACGGAAGTGGCATCATGCTGATATGAAGCTCGAGATTCATGAAAAAACGATTGGCATTATTGGAGTAGGAGCGATTGGTCAGGAAACAGCTAAGATCGCTAAAGCGTTTGGCATGAACGTGATTGGTGTGCGCCATTCGGGCAAGCCTGCAGAGTTTGTGGATAAAATGTATACAAGTGACAAGCTGGATCATGTCCTTCCTCAGTGTGATTATGTCGTCGTAACATTGCCGCTTACAAAAGATACTCATCATCTTTTCAAATACGAGCAGTTTAAAAAAATGAAGTCCTCTGCCTTCTTTATTAATATTGGCAGAGGCGAGACTGTGGCTGAGGAAGATCTCATACTAGCGCTTCAGGAAAAAGAAATTGCAGGAGCAGGCCTTGATGTGTTTGAACAGGAGCCTCTTGGGGAAAAGAGTCTCTTGTGGGAGTTTGAAAATGTAATTATTACCCCGCATACATCCGGTTCAACAGAATACTATAACGAGCGCCTTGCAGAAACCATTCTGATTCCTAATCTGAAGCAGTATCTAACGGGAGACACCCCTTCCATCAACTTAGTCGATTATAAAAAAGGATACTGATTGTTATAAAATTTTAGTATAGGAAGAGCGCTTGTATTGGAAAATATAAAGACTAATACAAATCCAGAATTATAAATGAGGAACACGAATGATTATACAATTTGATCAACTAGAAAATCTTACTCTTCAGCATATTTTCGGACAAGCCTCTCAAAACATAACAAGCCTTGCTTTTCATTCAAAACAGGTCAAGCCCGGCGCCCTTTTTTTCAGCATGAAAGGCGAGGAGCATGACGGTCATCAGTATATTGATGAAGCACTGGCGAACGGAGCTGCTGCCGTTATTGGAACGAGCTTTGAAAAGCTCGGGCAGCTGAGCCGCGACTATCCTGATCATACTTTCATTCTTGCAGAAGACGTTAGAGAAACAATGGCTCTTTTTGCAAAGAGGTTTCATAATCATTCTGATGAAAAACTTAAAACCATAGGGGTCACAGGGACCAATGGAAAAACGACTGTTGCGGCGTATGTGCGCTCTCTTTTGACGCTGTTAGATCTTCCAGCCGGTTCAATCGGAACAACTGGAATTTGGGCGTCTACACATAAGCTTTCATATAAAAAGAGTACACCGACAACTCCTGAATCCACCGATCTTCATCAAATCTTTCATGATTTGGCGGAGCTTGGCGATCAAGCAGCTGTGATGGAGGTTTCCTCCATCGCAACAGACCAAAAACGAGTGCACGGCATCGAATTTGATGCAGCCATTCTTACTAACTTTTCTGAAGAACACCTTGAATATCATAAAACGATTGATCATTATAAAAAATGCAAACTTGCTCTCTTTGACCAGGCAAAATCTGCTGTTATTAATCTTGATGACATGGATATGGGGCTAGAGCTTGCACAAACATACAGCGGCAAAAAAATTACCTATAGCTTGTCTCCGGTAAGCGGGGCTGATATCAGTGCTGATAACATTCAATTTTCTGATATAGGAACTACTTTTGATCTTTCTTATAATGGGAAGATTCATAAGGCAACAGCACCTATTTTTGGAACCTATAATATTGCCAACACGCTTGCTGCAATTGGAACTGCCCTTTTATTCAATTACAGAATGGAAGATATTCTGCGCGTCCTGCCGATGCTTGAGAGCCCAGAAGGACGATTCCAGGTTATTACCGGGCCGGACAACAAGAAAATCATTCTGGATTATGCCCACACACCTGTTGCTCTTACCCGTCTGGTGGAAGAAGTCAAAAAAATGGAATACAACCGTCTGATTGTCATGATTGCAGGAATCGGCATCCGCGACTTTAATAAAATGCCAAAGATGGCCGCAGCCATTGAAGGACATGCAGACGAAGTCATTGTAACGGTAGACCATCCGGGACATCATGATCCTCAAATCATCATTGATCAAGTGATGAAAGGATTTTCGCAGCCGAAAGCGCCAAACATCAAAGCAGCCCTCACTCGTAAAGAAGGAGTCATCGCTTCTCTGGCAGCAGGTGAACCAGATGACATCATCCTCCTTACTAGCGGCTGCATAAATGGAGCGCAAATTGTAAAAGGCAAAGAAATTCCTCATTCAGACGAGGAAATTATCGAATCTCATTACCAATCCTATTATCATGACTGCCATGAGCTTGAAGCATAAAGCTCATGGCTTTTTGCTGCTTCCAGAAATATTTTTAGGCTGTCTATAGGCATCTGCCCTGCCACTCCTCATCTTGTTACATAGGCTATTTAAGTAACATGACACAAAGGAGTGAAGCCCACATGAACCCATATCAGTTTTATCAAGGTTATGTCCCTCAGCAAACAGACTATTATATGAATTATCAATACAACCCTTATCAGCCGCAGCAAGTGCAGGACCAATTCGATCCAGATCGTCAGCCGCAACAATTTCAGTCGCTTGAAAGAAGAATCAATGCTTTAGAAAGACAAAACGAGCAGCAATCACGTGAGATTAATCGACAAAACCAGGAAATCAGAAATCTTAGAAGAGAGCTTAACCAGACAAATCAAGAAGTGACTCGTCTTAATCAGGTCGTCGAGCGTCACACAAGACGTCTGAACCGCTTAAACCAGCGCCTTCGTGCAGTCGAAAACAGACTAAACATTCCGTTTACAGCTGAAGACGGGTTTTAACATCCAAAGCAGCCTTTTCGCTGCTTTTTTGTGTGCCAAAAACCCTCTGCTTTGTAAAAAGCCGGCATTCCATTAGAATAAGAACATATTCTTTTATCCAAAAAGGAGCAGATGTATGTTTGAACTGCTGATTACAATGCTCGAACGGCTCAGTATTATTGTAACGATCGCATTTATTCTGACGAGATTCCGCTTTTTCAGAAGCATGATCTATCAGGACCAGTTAAACCGCAGCCAGCAGTATACAGCCATTCTTTTCTTTGGCTTTTTCGGAATCATCGGCACATATTCTGGCTTATCACTGAGCACAGAAACACTCGAGTTTAACCGGTGGGCTTCAGGGCTTGCCTCTGATGAAGCCATTGCTAATTCGAGAGTCATCGGTGTCGTGCTTGCCGGGCTTTTAGGCGGCTATAAGGTCGGCATAGGAGCAGGGCTGATTGCAGGGATCCATCGCTTTACCCTTGGAGGATTTACCGCGCTTTCTTGTGGACTTGCTTCTATTATTGCTGGAGTTTTGGCAGGGGCTTTCTTTAAAAAGAATGCTCAGGTTAAGCTTTCTTCCGCTTTTCTTATAGGGGCTTTAGCTGAAACTATTCAAATGGCGGTCATTCTGCTCGTATCACGGCCGTTTGAAAAAGCACTCGTGCTTGTCGAAATGATAGGCCTGCCAATGATTCTTGCAAACGGCCTCGGTTCTGCTCTATTTCTGCTCATCATAAAAAATGTAGTGAATGAAGAAGAAAAAGCCGGTGCCCTGCAGGCTCAAAAAACACTGCGAATCGCCGATCAAACACTCGCCTATCTTCGGGGCGGCATGAATACGCAATCGGCTCAGGCAGTTTGCCAAATTCTGCATAAGGAAATTAAGACAAGCGCTGTTGCGATGACAAGTAAAACCGAAATTCTGGCTCATGTCGGGCTCGGAAATGATCATCACCGTGTGAACAGCCCAATTCAAACTCAAATTACAAAAGATGTGATTCGCAACGGTGATCTGATTATTGCCAGTGACAGAACCATTCATTGCAGAGAAGCATCGTGTCCCCTAGGTGCTGCAGTAATCGCACCGCTTAAGCAGCGAGGGAAAACGATTGGCACGATGAAATTTTATTTTGAATCAAAAAAAGAAATTACGGATATTGTCATGGAGCTGATTACCGGCCTCAGCAGCCTGCTCAGCAATCAGCTTGAAATCGCTGAAGCGGATAAAGCCTATCAGCTTGCTAAAGAAGCTGAAATCAAGGCACTTCAAGCCCAAATCAGTCCTCACTTTCTTTTTAATTCATTAAACACGATTGTCTCTTTGATCCGGATAGATCCTGCAAAAGCAAGAAAGCTTCTTGTCTCTCTGTCACATTTTTTAAGATCCAACCTTAACGCTACCACCAGTGACATGACCACACTTGAGCAGGAGCTAAAGCATATAAAAGCTTACCTTGCGATTGAGGAAACGCGTTTTGTTGACAAGCTGTCGGTTCATTATGAAATCGATGATGATGCACTCTTTGTAAGAATCCCGCCTTTGAGCCTGCAGCCCATTGTGGAAAATGCGGTCAAGCATGGCATTAAGGATAAGGAAGAAAACTGTGTGATTACCATTTCCGTTCATAGAAAAGATGGAAAAACCTGCGTAAACGTAAAAGATAATGGACATGGAATGAATACAGAACGGGCCAGACAGATTGGGAAAGAAACCGTGCAATCTGCAAATGGATCAGGTCTTGGACTGTATAACGTCAACCGCAGATTAACCATGATGTTCGGCAGCAATTCTTCCGTTCAAGTGAAAAGTGTGTCAGGTCATGGGACTGAAATTTTTTTTACAATTCCGAATACGGAGGAAAAAACGAATGGAGACAATTAAAATCGTCATTGCGGATGATGAACGGTACAGCCGCGATGAATTAAAACATTTATTAAGTGAATTTTCATCGATCCAAATCATTGGAGAAGCAGATACAGGTGAAGCTGCCGTCATGAAAACACTTCAGCTTCAGCCTGACGTCGTTTTTTTAGACGTTGAAATGCCCAAAATGAACGGCATGGAAGCGGCGAAATCACTGATGGAATTAAAGAAAGTCCCACTGATCGTGTTTGCAACAGCCTATCCTCAATTTGCGGCAGAAGCCTTCAGATACGAAGCAATCGATTATCTGCTGAAACCCTATGATGAAGAGCAGCTAAAGCAAACTGTGCAGAGAATGGAAAAATTGCTGATTCAGGCCAAGAGTTCAGAGAAAAGTATAATACCCGGGAAGCTTGCCGTAGAGGTTGAAGGAGAAATCATCTACCTGGAACCAAAGGATATTTTATATATGTACCGTGATGATAAAGTTACTAAAATCATCACAAGGACAAAAAGCTTCGATACAAAAACACCATTAAAAGACTTAGAATCCCGTTTAGGCCCATACTGTTTCTTTCGAATCCACAAAAGCTACCTTGTCAATTTGGATTATGTGGCAAAGCTCACTCCGTGGTTCAATGGGGCCTATCAGCTTGAACTGGAAGGAACCGAGGAGATGCTTTCTGTCAGCAGGAATTATGTGAAGTCGCTGCGGGAGCGGCTGGAGATATAATGGTTTTTGAGAAAGCATGGAAAACGCCTGCTTTCTTTTTTTGCATTTAAATCCTTCTTTTCGGCATCTTACCCCTCTATTTCTACATCTTGTACACAAAACGTCCATAACTTCCTGTAGTCCTTTATACTTATGTAAACGCATACATTATTAATTATTCAAGGAGGGTTCCTATGTATACATTTCTGGCCGGTGTTGTCCTTTTAATTGTTGGTTATTTTACGTACGGTAAATTTGTTGAAAAAGTGTTCGGTGTAAACGAGGGCAGAACGACTCCTGCTTTTACTCATCAGGACGGTGTTGATTACCTGCCGATGAACACGAAAAAAAATTCATTGATTCAGCTGCTGAATATTGCTGGTGTCGGTCCGATCTTTGGCCCAATTATGGGAGCGCTTTATGGACCGGTTGCCTTCCTTTGGATTGTGCTCGGCTGTATTTTTGCAGGAGCCGTGCATGACTATTTAACAGGTATGATTTCCATCCGTAACCGCGGCGCTCATTTACCTGAGCTTGCGGGAAAATTTTTAGGAAAAGTGATGAAGCATGTTGTAAACGCATTCGCGATTCTTTTGCTTTTATTAGTAGGAACCGTATTTGTTACAGCACCAGCCGGGCTGCTTTACAGCTTAATGAACGGCTGGGCAACAATGGGACTTATCCTTGCAGCTATCTTTATTTACTATATCTTGGCAACATTGCTTCCTATCGATAAAATCATCGGAAGATTCTATCCGATCTTCGGCGCATTGCTTTTAATCAGCGCGATTGGTGTTGGCGGAGGTTTGGTCATTACAGGTGCTCCAATTCCAGAGCTTACGCTTGCTAATCTTCACCCTGATAATGTTCCAATCTTTCCATTGCTGTTCTTGACGATTTCCTGCGGGGCGCTGTCTGGATTCCATGCTACGCAAACGCCGATTATCTCAAGAACTACTCAAAATGAAAAACAGGGACGCAAGATTTTCTACGGCATGATGATTGCTGAAGGTGTCATTGCGATGATTTGGGCTGCTGCAGCAATGAGCTTATTTGACGGCGGCACAGGCTTAAACGCGCTGCTTGCAGAAGGCGGACCTGGCGCAGTAGTAAGTGAAGCTTCTACTCTTATGCTTGGAGCAATCGGAGGAACCCTTGCCGTTCTAGGCGTTATTATCCTGCCGATTACATCAGGAGACACGGCTTTCCGAAGTGCACGTATGATTATTGCTGATTACTTCAATATTTCTCAAAAGAAAATGTCAAGCCGTTTATGGATTGCACTTCCATTGTTCGTCATCTCTTTTGCTCTGACAAAAATTGATTTCACGATTCTATGGAGATACTTCTCATGGGCAAACCAATCGACAGCCGTTATTGCACTTTGGGTTGGCACCATGTACCTTTTCATCGCCAAGAAGAACTACTGGATTGCCATGATTCCGGGAATCTTCATGACGATGGTAACGGTGACTTACATCTTGAATGCACCAATCGGATTCGGATTATCAATGACAACTTCCTACATTGGAGCAGCTATTGCTACGATTGCGGTAATCGTTACTTTCTATATCGCAGCTAAGAAAGCAAGAGCCAATAACCTTCCACTTGAAGATGACGTTTCAGGCTGGAAGCAGGTATCATAATGGGCTGCTGCAGTCCGAATTACCGGCAAACAGTTAATGAGGAAGAAGAAAAGGTGAATCGTAAGGGAACAGATCGTGCTCCTTTGCTCTTAAAAATTGCAGGAAGTTTAGTAATCGCAGGGGGCATCATTACTGTGATTCTGACGTAAAAAAGCAGGGACCGATGACGGTTCCTGCTTTTTTCAAGAGATAAGAAAGGATAAAATTTTGCGCTTCGATGGCGAGCGGAATCGCTCAGGCTCCTCGGCCAGAACGAATCCTAAAGTATTGGCAAAAAGCGTCTTTTCTGGCGGATCCTTATCTGTCATGCCTGCGCTAAACGGGCGCTTGCGCTTTTCTTATGCCTGAAGCTTCTGCTTTAGTTCGCTTTCTCTGGCCATGATCTCGGCCTCTGTTTCCTCGCGTTTGCTTTTTCCGTCCACATGGATTCTCATCGTTTCCTGTATGGAAGCCTGAAGGTTTTCTTGTATTTCTTTTAGCGTATCTAAATCAAACATGCCGCGCTTCACTCCGCCAATAACCGCGGCCTGCTTTTGATAGAGTTCATTTGATGGCTCAGAAATCTTCCTTCCAGCATCTGCAGCGCTCTTTTGTCTGATCAAAGTCAGTGCAATGGACACCTGATTCTTCCAAAGCGGAATGGCTGTTACGAGGGAGGCTTGAATTTTTTCAGCCAGCTTTTGATTTGTTTTTTGAATCATGCGAATTTGAGGTGCACTTTGAATCGTTATTTCCCTGCTGATTTTTAAGTCATACAGCCTCTGATCCAATTGATCTGCAAATTGAAGAAGATCCTCCATTTCCTGCTGCTTCATGGGATCACTCGAACCTGCATTTTCTCTTTTAAGCTCAGGAATGGTTTTGTTGTGCAGTTCCTCGAGCTTCATTTCTCCTGCTGCAATGTACACATTCAATGAGTGAAAATAGTCTTTGTTATTGTCATAAAGTCTATTTAGCATCACAATATCAGATAAAAGCATATTTTTGCTGCGCTCTAGTCTTACGCTGATTCTGTCAATCTGTGCCCCTGTTTTATGAAATCTGGAGAGGACTTCCTGAATGGATTTCTTTCGTTTCCCAAACAGACGCGCTAAAAATGAGGTTTCTTCCTGCTGTAAATCGTCAGGACGGACCTCATTCAGGTTTTTCATGAATTCGTCGAGGATTTCGCCAACCTGCCCGATATCCTTTCGCTGCACCTGCTCAAGCATGACATTTGAGAATGCCAGCAGCTTGGATTGCGCAGGCAGCCCGAATGATACCAATAGTGCATGGTTTTTGGGGTTAATCTGTTTGGCCAGCTCGTATGCCCTGATTTTTTCATCTTCAGAAAGTACATCAATTAGCCGGGCTGTGTTTATTTGCTGAAATAAATCAATCTCATTCATTTAAATTTCTGGCTTTCATCAAGATGTTTCGTGTCTTGATTCGTTTTAATGGAATGTTTGGCTACATCGATTTCAAGATTAAGCTCATCGACATCATCCTGTACCATTGAGTACAAATCCTGTTCAATCAAACGTGTCAAATCGTTTAATGTTTTTCTCGTTTCATTTAATGATTTCTCAAGCTCCCAGTTCCTCTTAGGCTGGGAGGACAGGAAAACGTATTTCTCAGCGAGCAGCACAGCCGAATCCAAATGAGAAAAGAAAAATTTCTCGGCTTTGTAAAAACGTCTCGGCTCTCTTATTGTTAAGCTGAAAATTCTTCTGGCAACACGAACAAGCTCGATTCGCTCTTTTAAAGAAGGAAGATGGCGAATGGTTAAAAGCGTCTTTTGCAGGCGGGCCATCTTAGGCTTCGCTTCCTCAAGCTGTTTTTTAATGTATTTATAATCTTTGCGGGTAAGAGAATTTTTCTTTAAAAACCTGGAGTTCATACTCACTGAAGCAATTGAATATGCAGAGGCTCCTCCTGCGAGCGAATAAGCAGCTGCCGCTAATAAAGGCTGATCAAAACCGATTAAACTCACAGTCCCGACTGTCCCTGCAGCCGGAATGGCCGCAAGCATCCGGACACTGAATGCCATAAAGGGATTCATCATCAATCGACTCCTAACATAAAGTCTCTATTTTAATACGTATGTATATAGTAAGGGGTTTCAGTCCTCGCAGCATAAAAATGGAAAATAATCCTTTATCTTTAATATACAGCATTACCGCCGATTTTTCTATTGGTCGGCAATAGTAGGAGATGTAGGGCTTGAGGCGTAGAGAAGCGGGAGAATAATTCAATGTACGCTCTGACATCTACCTCCTAATCTCACGAGGTGATCACTTCAAACCATAGTTTTTCTCCATAAAAAAACAGCCGGGCAAATGACTCCCGGCTGTTTGTATTTATTCTGATTTCTTGCTTGCTGGTCTCGCATCTGAAATTTTCCCGAGGAAAAATCCATTGATTTCGCTTAATTTACCTCTCCAGAGGATTTGTCCTTTGGAAGGGGTGGATTTACTGTCGCCGATATACACTTTCGTGTTTTTCAAATGAATGAAATGGGCTTCAGCATCTCCGTTTGATTCAACAGATTCGCTTGCAAGGGATAATTGTTCGCTTAATTTCTGTGCGACTTCACTGCCGTCTTCAAACGTTTCGCTCAGTACATCAAAGTATTCCTTAGCGGAAACCATTGTGCCTGAAATAACGGCACCGTTCACGTTTAACGTGATGTCCAGCGCAAAGCCGTGTTTATTTGAAGCCTGAACAAAGAATTCAAGTACACTATCTTTTGATGAGGCTGTTGCTGTACCCATCTCCATGTCTCCTCCTTTCACTCTCAGTTAAGATGATGTGTCATCGTCGCTGCTTAGAGAAGTATCTTCTGTTTCTTCTTCATTTTTTTCATCTTTTTCATTTTTTTCATCTTTTGCTTTTGCAGATTTTGAAGCCTTAGGCTTTCTTCCGCGTGCTGATTTTTTTTGTGGCTTTTTTACTTCGTCTTTGCCATCGTACATCATTTCTTCTTCTTCTTCGTCTTCTTCAATTTCATCATCACTATCATCGTCTTCGTCTTCATCTGACTCTTCAGATTCAGCCTTTGATTTGCTTGTTTTTTTCTTGCTTGGTGTTTCTTCTTCCTCTTCGTTGTCGTCCTCTTCATCATCTTCTTCTGTGCTGTTTTGGCCGCTTAATTGGTTCATTTTTTCCTCAAGCTGCTGCAGACGTTCTTGAAGAGTCTCGTTTTCTTGCTTTAATGCTTCGAAATCTTCATTTGAATTTGATGATGAAGTTTCTTCTTCTGATGAATGATTCACTGCTTCTTCTTGATCATCATCTTCTGACTTCGTTTTGTCTTTTTTAAATAGATTAGTAGCTGATGATTTTAAGCTTGAAGCACCTTGGAATGATTTTTCTTTTGCTGCTTTTCCAAAGTCTGCTGCTTTGCTTTTTAATTCATCTGTATCAATACGGGCAAGCAGCTTCTTTCCGTTTTCTGGTGTAGCCAGATATCCAACTGTTGCTCCAAGAATACTTCCTGCAACTGTACGTTTGATTGGTGCGCTTTTTCTTGAAGATTTTTCTTGAGTTGATTGCTCTTTATTTGAGTTCTCTTTGTTCGAGTTCTCTGCTTTCGTATTTTCCTTTTGATTTTCCACCTGTGTGTTGTCTAATTTTGTTTGTTCTGCCATTGTAAATCCCTCCATTATTTTAGTTGGTTAGCTGTATTTAAACGATTTGAGCCTAGCTGATTTTCAAGCAGCTCTAATCGTTCATTCAATTTCTTGTTTTCTTCTTCCAAAGCCTTAGTATTGTTATTCTCCGCTTTGGAGCTTAGATAAGGATCATTCTCCCACCAGTCCATGCCGATTTCTTTTGCTTTATCAACAGAAGCGACAATGAGGCGGATTTTAATTGTCAGCAGTTCGACATCGGCAATTCCGACGGTAATATCGCCGGCGATGACGACCCCTTTATCCAAAATCTTTTCAAGTACATCTACAATTGAGCTCGATTGCCCAGTAGTTTGGACTGCCATTTCATGTCCCTCCAAGTGGCCGCGTTAGGTTATAACAAGCTGCCTAAAGGACCGAGATCTATATTCAAATCTTCAGCGTCAAGGCCAAAGACCTCTTTCAATTCTTCCATTTTGTCTTCCAGGTTCATCAGGGCAACACCCAGATTTTCAATTTGCTCTTCCGTCAGCGTTCCACCCTCCACCCGCCGCATCGCATGACGTTCGACAATTTGCCTGAGAAGCTCAATGACGGTCATAACAAGCTGCGCAAGTCCATGTTCGGCATTGTCAGGATCAAGCTGGATTCTACCATTTGTTTGGCTGGCCTGTTGCATCGACTAACTCCTCCCTCTGCTTATCGAATTGATCAGATGTGACGGGCTTTCGGTTGCCTGCTTTCGATTGAACAAGTGTTTCAACTGAAGCAATTAAAACCCTTAGATCGAGATACACTAAATCCACACCTGCGATCGAAATAATTAAATCACCTTTGATGGCCACACCTTTGTCGAGAATGACATCTAGAATATCAATAAGTGCTATATCCTTGTTTTCTACTGATTCTCTAAGAGACATCTGTCAGACCCCTCACTTCTATGAAAAACTGGAGAAATGGTACGCCGGCCATGGGCCTGTAGCTTCTAATCTCCAGCCAGTGCCGCCAAGTTCCTGTTCAAACTGCTTCATTTCTTCCAGGAAGCTTTCCACATTGGAAATCGGAAGAAGAAACACGCTGTTCCAGGCCATGTTTTCTTTCAGACCTGTAACATCTTTGCTCCAATTTTTCTTAATAGCTGCGTGAAGCGAATGCTCCTTCAGCTTTTCATGCACGTGTTCACAAACTCGATTCTTTTCATTTTCAAGCTCATCCTCGATCAGCTTATCAATTTTTTTCTTTTCGAAAAATTGTCTTCCACGGGGAAGCTCACTTATTTCCTGCTTCTTCGCTTCAATCGCTGCATTGTTTTCACTTACCTGCTTTTTCAGCTCATGATCATCTGAATAAATTTTCACATTCCACTCTTCATTTCCCTGAAGCTTAGAAAGGGTTTCTTCAATTCTTGATTGATTGGATTGAATGGTTTGCTGCAGACTTTCTTCATTTTTATAAATCGTGCAAAACTTCAGCGGAATGATCGTAAAGCTCTTATAAAGGGCAGCAACCGTTTCATGATGATGGAACGCTTTTTCCTGCAGCCAATCCATATCACTGTCGATCTTGTCTTTAATGGCTTCTTCTGAATAATGATCAGAATCCAGTTTGCAAACAACTGCGGTGACATTGTCAATCGGAATGGTGTACAGCTTGCGTTCACCATCAAAGCCTGTGAAAGATGGAAACGATTGATGTGCTGCCGCTTCTTCAGTTGGAATCAATCCATATAAATAAATCAAATCGCCCATCTGCTTATCCCTCGTCTCTTGGTTTCGTCAGTTTATCCCACTCTTCCATTTCCCTGCGCTTGGCGATTTCATATCTCATCAAAAGCTCATCTTCTTTTTCCTGAAAAGCTTTCTCTGGAATCTCGCCGAGCTCAAACATCATTTGGAGCTGGATCAATTTTTGCTGAATGGTTGGAAGATCATATAACTCTTTCTCAGCTTCTTCCTGAACCTTTTGCCCGATTTTAACTACGAGATTCATTGGCGCGGTTACCAACTTATGAATCATGTCAGTTTTCCTCTACTTTTAACCTAATGTTCACAAAGTTGTATGCAGGCCATGGACCGCTGTAGTTAAAATCGACTTTATCTTTCCAGTTTTCATGTGCTTCATTAACCTTCTGATCAAAAAGCTCTTCAGAATCACGGTCAATTAAGAATGCTGCGTTTAAAAGCATGGTTTCACCAGTTGGTTCATTTGCTTTAGCCGCTTCAGCTGCTTCTTCAAGCGGTGTGAATACCTCAGCTTTTACTTCGTTCTGCAGCTCAGCGAATAATTTCTGAGCAATGCCGCCAAGCTGAATGCGTTCATAATAACCGGCCGCTTCAGACTTGCCTTTCACAGAAGCGGACATTTTCCCTACCTCTGGATGCTCATTTACTTTTTTCTCAAGCCAATCTTTTTTGCCGATCACTTTTAAGCCGACTTCAATCTTGCCTTTAATCGCCGGGAAAAGCTTTTCAAACTGAGGATACAGATTTTCCAAAAGAACCTTTACATCTTCCTTGGATTTAAAAACATTCCCGAAACTGATTGGAATGACTGTATCATTTTTGCTCATAATTTCGGCAACTGCATGCTGATGCATCATTAAATTTTGACGATTCGGATTATAAATTTTCATTGGAACCTCGGCCGCAACCATCGCTGCATCTTTATAGCGAATCGTAAAGGTTTCCCTCTCTTCGCCTTCGATTTCGACCTTTCCAAAATCGCCATCTTCTGTCGTTTGAATTCCGCTGAAAATATAAATTCCCATTTCTTGTTCACTCATTATCAAACACTCCTCTAATCCAAGACGTCCATTTTGCTGCATTCATCTATAATTAATTTCTCTGCATCTGCTTTGGCTTTATCCGAATCAAGACATCTGCTGATTGGATGACACAAAATATCGATGCATAAGCTTTGAAAATCCTCGTCTTCGCCATCTATTGGAATATCCTGTTCTGATGCAAGCTTCGCAATCATAATCGAAGCTCTTAAACTAGGACCATTATTCTTATCGTTTGAGCAGGCTTCCCGCAAATTCGTAACGAGAGTTGTAATCGCTCTTGCTTCGTTTTCTTCTACATCTGTTTTTTCAGCTACGATCATCGTCTCGCGTTCAACATCCTTATAATCGATGAACATTGTGATCAAGCGATCAAGCAGGGCATCCTGCGTATCGTAAACACCTGCATATTCAGCAGGATTGCTGGTGAAAATAACAGCGAAATCGGGATGAACCCGGACAAATGGGTCAGTTAATTTAGAGCCGTATAATGGGAGAACACCTTCTTCTAAAATCGATAAGAAAATATTATTAGTAGTAGGGCGTGATCTGGTGAACTCATCATAAATTAGCGTATATCCGTTTTTAACTGCTTCAAGCAGCCGTCCGTCTTTCCACATTTCACTGACACTTTCATCTTTTTTATAAACAGATCTGACATACTGATCGACGACCTTTTTACTCGTATACCCTGTAAAATCTCCGATTAAATCTTTGTTATTTAATTCGTGATTTCCGTGCATGAGCATGACCGGCCGTTTTCTTTTTTTGGCAAGAGCAAGCGCAAGGGAGGTTTTTCCTGCACCTGAGGGGCCTGTAAAATGAACAGAATATCCGGATTTCAAGTATTGCAGCGAACGTTTGAGAATATCCTTCGTCTCATCGTCCTGTATCAATGCTCTTGCATCTTTTTTTACTTTTTCTTTTAAGACTGTCATCTTTTCTTGCCTCCTGCCCGCTCATCCCTTACTGTTCCACGCCGATTGCGCTTCGGTACCGAATGTCCAGACGCTTAAACGAAATCACTTCTTCGTCTTTATTTAACTGACAATCATAGGTTCCGAGCATTTCATCTTTTGCGTATTTCTTCATATATTCTTTTTCTTCGATTACTTCAACCGTAACTCTCCAGCCCTCTTCCATCGCTTCAACAGAAGTGATTTTATGCGGCGGTGCTACATGTTCGCTGAAAAAGTCGTTTACGTTTTTTAAAATATCTTTTATAGCCATATAGTGTCGCCTCCGATTGTTCCTTCAGCCGTTTCAAGTTAAGAAGCAGGAGCCATTATAAGAACGGCTCCATGCCATTTGTTTTACTTAAATACTAAACTGTGAACTTCTTTCATTCGATTGAGCAGGGAGGCCTTTTTCTTCTACTTCATCACGAAGAAGACCTACCGCTTCTGCATAACGCAACCATGTATCAACACTGGCAATAACGACACGCGCTTCAATCGTTAAAATCTCAATTCCTACAACTGAGACTCTTGCAAATGCGTCAATTACGATCCCTTTATCTAAAATCCGGTCAATAACCTCTGCTAAACTCGAACTGTTGTTGCTCTTTTGAATCGACATTTCTTTTTTCTCCTCTCAGTTAAGATCCAATGGTTTTAATATCTGTTGAAGATTTAATGTTATTGGAACTTTTGATCTTCGTAGAGCTTTTTATATCTGTGGAGCTTTTAATCTGATTGACGCCTTTGATGCCTTTATAGCCTTTAACTTTTTTCTTATCGTCTTTAGAAGAAATCTTCTCTTGAAAATCTTCTCCTGCTTCTTTCACATTGCCAAGCTTGTCTCTTACAGACAGCAGGACATCCTGCACTTTCTCTTTTGCTTCTTCCGCTTTGCCATGGACTTTATCTGCGTTCTCGTCTTTAGCATGGCCGAGCTTTTCAGCAGCTGTATTGACTTTTTCCTGCAGCTTTTCTTCTGTTTTCTCGACGAATTTTTCCTTCGCCTTTTCTTTCACCTTATCCTCAACCTTTTCTTTAATAGGTTCAGGCGTATGTTTTATGATTTCTTTACCGGCTTTTAAAGCGGCTTTTTTCATTTTATCCATCTAATCACCCCTTCCAGGGCAGATCAATTTATTTCTTTGCTTCAATCAGCTGATTCAGCATTTCTTCAATCCGCTGAAGCTGGTCATTCATGTTTTTGTTTTCTTCTTTCAGCTCATCATACTGTGAAGAGTCTAATTCCTTTTCTTCACTTTTTTCATTTTCCGGAGCAGCTTCTTTTTTCTTTTTCGGAGCAAGCAGGCTGCTTAAGTTTCCTTTATCAAGATAGCCTGTTGCTGTCTGTCTGAGTGCAACCATTGCCTGCTCAGTAATGATTTCCTGTGCCGTTCTTCTTAATTCCTTGCCTGCAACTCTTACTACTTCTGATTGACCAAGACTGTTAAACACTTTTTTGCTTGTCTCAGGACTTGAAAGCAATCCGATACCGGCTCCAACGACTCCGCCTAAAATGGCATAATTTAAGGAGTTGTGCTGCTTCTCATCTTGATTCTGTTCTTCCTGCTGATTCGATTCTTCCTGATTTTCCATTTTTTCTTTCTTATCTTTGCTCGCCATGATTTGTCCCCATTTCTATATATAGTAGTGATTCAATTATTTAAAAGTTAAAAGCTGATTGTGTGTCCCGTTCATTCTTTTGACGATTTGCAAGACCTTCCTCCTGCACCTCATCACGCAGCAAACCGACAGCCTCTGCATATCGCAGCCATGTGTCGACGCTGGCAATCACAACCCGTGCTTCAATCGTTAAAATTTCAATTCCTACAAGCGACACTCTGGCAAATGCATCAATTACAATTCCTTTATCAAGAATCCGGTCAATAACTTCCGCTAAACTCGAACTGTCATTACTTTTTTGAATACTCATTTCTTTATTAGCTCCTTTCATTGACGATGTAAATTTGGGCAAGCCCCTAATCGCTTTGTTACTTGGGATATACCTTTTAAAACACGGGTTAAAACATGAGTTGGATAATAGATGAAATTGCTTTCCATCATTTTCTATTATTTGCTGTCCACATTTCGAAAATGTCTTCAAAAAATGCTGAACTGACGCCATTTTCAGAAGATTTTAAAGAGATTTAAGACAAAAAAGTCAATTTTGTTACAAGGTGATTACAAAGTGATCCAGAGGGGATTTTTCTTCGTTATGGGGGTGAAAAAAACCCGTATTCGGTTGGAATACGGGGTGTCCAGAAAGTCTGTTATCATAAAAATTGTAGTTTTCGATTATAAATGTTGTCCGTTCCTTTCCGCTCCACTACAAAGTTTACGAAAAGAGCTTACAGAAAAAAGCAGGAAGAAAAAACATTCGTTTTTCCTGCCTGCTTCATTTTAGGGACTTATCGGACAGCCCCTCATTCTGATAAAGACTAAACGTCTGTCTTTCGCTCATATCTTGCATCTTCAAACAATTCACTTAAGTTCACGTGACGGTCCCATACTTCCTTTGCATCTTCTCTCATATTCGGGTAAATCAATTGATCTACCAAAATGGCAAAGTCTGTGTCGTCAATTAAGTTGTAAGTCCGGATTTTGCTTACCTCATCCTGAAACGTTTCGATGACGATATCATTTATCAGGTTAAGCGGATTTCTTTCAAAACGGATGCTCCGTATATTTGAAAAGAGAATTTTGTTTTTCTTGGCCATAATGAAGCCGCTTGAGCCTTCTGTCAGAACAAGCAGCGTTTTTCCCGGCACAAACCCCGGAAGTGACCACAGTGTAAGATATAGAAAGATTGGAAAAAGCAAAAAGCCTCCTCCAAGGTAAAAAAACGAGTACTTTGAATCGAATTTAAAACCATTTATGATGAGAAAGAAACAAGCTGCAAGCCCTCCAAAGGTAGCAAGAAGCATCCACACATACATAAACTTGGAGCCTTTTATTTTGACGCTGTTGTTTTCTTTTTGCAGGTTTAACAAAAAGAATCACTCTCCTTGCTAAGTAAAGTGATATTTCTATGTAATGAAGGAAGTTCCAGCTAAGAACCTCTCCTCTTTGTTCTATTATGAAGAATTAAGTTCTTAATTGGCTCTCATTATTAAATAATTGGCCAGCTGTTATACTGGCCGATTATTTTGTTTATTATTATTTTTCTAAAAGACAATTGATACACACTCATTACCCCTTAATACCGGTTTCTCTCACATACTGTACTTCCTTATATAACTTTTCTAGGTTTAATTTGCGGTCCCATACCGCCTTTGCCTCACTATTCATATGGGAAAAATATATTTATCTACAATGACAGCATAATCGACTTCATCAACCAAATCGTAAGTAGGTATTTTATATACTTTTCGATCAAAGGTTTCAATAACGATGCTTATTCCACATTATGATTTTTTCTCTCATAATTCATACTTTTAAGGAATTGATCATCTGTGATTTTTCTATTCCAAACTATTTTTGCTTCCTCTGTCATATGCGGAAAGATATGTTCATCCACAACATCGTAAAAGTTTACCTCATGGAGTAAGTTATATGTTTTGAACTTAACTGTCCTATTATCGTATGTCTTTACGAAAACCTCATTAAATAAATTTAAAGGGTTTCTCTTAAAATCAATATTTCTGATATTTTTGAACTGAACAGCATTATTCTTAGAGACGATGCTGCCATTCTCTCCCTGATGTATTCTAAATAAAACCTTCCCTGGAACAAATCCTGGAATTGCCCAAAGTGCTTCGTAAATAAAAAAAGGAGATAAAATTAGGCCGCCTCCCAAATATATTAAGGAATAATCTGATTCAAACTTCAATCCATAGGTGATTAAAATATAGCAAGCTAATAAACCGCCGAAAACAAAAAGTCCCATCCATATATACATTAATAGTGGACCTCTAACTTTTATAATGCTGGTATCTCCAGGTGCATTGAACAAGTTTTTCAGCTCCTTTAAAGGGTTATAACTTTATTTTTAAAAATAAATTGACTTAATGTGTTTTCATTACATTTTTCAAAGTAGTATTCATCATTTTGATTTCTTGTTACTAACCATGATTGAACTTTACCTGGAATTACAAAACATACGTCTAATAGATCAGGGGTATTTTCCTCGTCGTACTCCATGTAAAGCAAGCTATCCATCCTTGCTTTTCTATAGATTAAATCATTTATTAATTCTTTAATAATTTCATTTCGAGTGAAACCTTCAATTAAAGACTGAGAAGGTAATCCTTGGCTAACTGATTCTAAAAGTTCCTCGAACTCTGTCCTCTTCATCGAGAAAAGAATTTCATTATGATCCATTGTTAAATCTTTAAAACTGAAGAACTCTTTAACTATATCCATTGTGTCTTCTTTGCTGGAAATCTTACTAATTTGATGGATCTGATTATCATATAAAAGTTTATGAAGATAAACTTCATCCCCACTCATATGAACTGAAATAGTTTCTTCATTTTTTAAGTCTGTACTGAACTTAGATGCTTTGACAGTTCTTTCTGCATGATTCATTATTTTTATAAAGCTAATATAATCTTCCTTAACTTTATATCGATTATTTACTTCTTTCACCAAATCTTTTGCTAAAAGCGAACGAGATGCAAATTCCAGCAAAATTTTAAGTTCTTCATCTTTCATTTCAGGAAAATACATCTCTTTGATTGACATTCCTTGTTCAAAAAAACCCTCGCTATAAAATGAGAAAATTAATTCTTCAATACTTAATTTGATCGTTTCCATAATTCCTCCTTATGAGAATGATATTTTTTTACCAAGAAATTTTTTTGCCAATTAAACCTTTGGCTCCGTCAATCAGCGAATCTGCCGTATCTTTTGCCTTAGATAGTCCTTCACCAATATCCTTAACTTTACCAATAGGATCAACAATAGCTTCTTTTATTTGTTCATTAGCTGCATCTTTTACTTTATTAAATCCTTCAACTGCTTTTCCAGCTTGTTCAAAACCGCCTCTGACAAAATCTATAGTACCTTGAATTGGTGTTTCAAGAGCAATCGCTGCTTTCTCAGCAAAACCTGCCGTGAATTTCCCGAATTGTTCTCCAACTAATCCGCCCACAAAGGAGCCTGCTGCAGCTCCTACCACTGTTCCCACTGGACCTATAGCACTTCCAATCGCTCCGCCAATTACAGCACCGCCTATTGATCCCGCAGAAATTGCAACTGTATTATTAACAGCTTTACCTACCGCTTTAGCATTTTCCCGTTTAAGAACATCAGGCATGTCTCCATACTTAGCATAATTCTCAGATATCTTAAGCCCCATTCCAACAGTTTCCATAGCACCTGTTACAACTAATGCGCTAGCAGCATTGGTTTTACCAAATTTCAATGCATTCTTCCCAAGATCTTTCCACATAGTCGATGTTACATTATTTTTAATCATTCCACCCCATACTCCCCTTGTGCTTGAGGTAAAGTCCACAACATCACCGGGTAAATATTTTGAATACTTTTTATGTACAAGATCTGCAAATGGAGTATCTTTATATTTTCCTGAAAGAAAGGTCAAGCTGACTATTCCTTTAGCCGCTCTTTTATACTTTGAGCCATCTACGACTTCTGAAAATTTACTGAGTGCACTCATATGACGGAATGAATAGATCTCATCTGCGTTTTTAGCAAATTGAGTGAAACCCAAACCATAATAAGCAAGCTGTCTGGATACCAAACCACCCATAGCAACCATTGTGCCGTATTTTTCATGTATATTAAAAAGTCGCCCAAGCAGATCATCTCTTTCAGCAAACTTGTTGGCAGTCATTCTGACATCCTGTTCCAACTCACTTAATCTATTTGCCAGAGCATGACCTGTTCCCCATGAATCTCCGATAGAATAAAAGCAATGACTGTATTCCGGGGGAGCACTCATAATCAAATTTGCAAGTTCAAGATGCAGACGCTTAGATTCTTCCTCGATGTCATTTAATTTAGAAACGAATTGGTTGGCGAGTTCATCTAGACTATTCGGATCGACGGATATTTTACCGCTCATTAGTTTTTCAACCTCATTTCTTGAGTGAAAATTTCAGTTTAAATCATATTGATAAATTGGTACCCCAAGATACCTACTTGCAAAGGAATAATAAAAAAATCTATACATCCCGGCAACATACAGCCGCCCCTTGCAGCATCATCAGCTTCTTCTTTACTTCTTTTCTTGTTCTTATCATAATTGCTCATTCTGCACCTCAATACTGAAATTTATTTAAACAATTTGAATCAACTGATAGGCAACAATGCCAAGCTGTATGGGAATTATAAAAAAGTCCACGCATCCAGGAACACAGCCGTCATTCATTCCTTGGCGTTCGTCTACCTCTTTCTTTTTCTTTTTCCGATTAAAGTTCGGGTCATGGTCATAACGATGGTTCATGCTGTACCCCGACCTTCCTACTGCACATCTAATTTCTTCAAACGGAGAATTCTCTCAAGCCGCTCTAATTCCTCTTGTCTTTCAATCTCTTCCCTCACCCGGTCAACTGAGTCGGCGGCGGCTTCGAGCTCGCGGCTGATGTCGTAGAGGTTGTCGGAGTGTCGTTGGAACAGGATCTGGGCTTCATCCATGGCCGAATCAAATTTGTTTCTGCTTTTACCGCTCCATGTAGCTGCATGATTGTTAATGTCTTGAAGCAATTTTGCTTCCTGGTCTTTCACGGAATCTGAAGCTTCCTGAAACACCCTTGCAAGGGCTCTGACGTGTTCGGAATTCATAGTTTCACCTCTTCATTTCTTGCGTTTTTCTATGTATATCCTTCATATTTCTACATAATGATTCCTTTTTTGCACATATAAGAAAATGTTACTAGATTCAATTTCCAATTTCCATAAGTCTCCAGTAACATTTTCTAAGGCTGATTGTTCAGGCATTCATGCGAGAAAAGTACTGGTATTAGACAGATAATAGTCCTTACCGAGAAATCATTAGGACTTAGTAATGATGAATAAGAAGAAAAATATCCCAATTATCTATTACCACACGCTCATATAGAGATAAACCTGTTTTTATAAAAATTTCCATTTTCATTAAATTTTAAAAAGCAGAATCTCACCACCTGAGATTCTGCTTCATTATTTATTGCTTAACTTTTAGTACCACATTATCAATTTCTATTGCATGAGCTCCAAGTGGAGAACCTGCCGTTTTTCCTAACAAAAACTTCATCGCGGCAATGTCATCCGATGGCATCGTGAATTCGAAAGAATATGTCTGCATTTCATCGGTTAAGGAAAGCTTTTCACTTAGAAACCTTGTATATTGCACATTTTCAACCGTAAGCTCTGCCTCGCGCGGCTTAGTCGAACGTGCGTCAAAGGATACTTCGTAAACTGCCCCTTTAGCAAGCTTCATATTTTCCTGCTGCAAGATGACGCTCCACGGTTCATTGCCTTCATTTGTAATGGCAATCTCAGCTTTTCCGCTGTCAGCAGCAATCATAGCCGCTGCATCGTAGTGAATATAGGAACCCCATGAGGTTAAGCCGTTACTGAAATCTCCATTTTTCAATGGAAACAAATCGATATTTCCATAGTCGATTTTATCTGTCGTTTTAAGGAGGACAATGTCGTCAAGGGAGACATCTCCTTTAGCTCCTCCCAAGTTGAAAATCAGCTGGCCTTCGAGATCGCTGAGCTCATCCGTCATCGTAAACTCAACCGTTTTTTCTTCCATTTTTGAGGAAAGCTTAACGATTTTAGGTTCTGAATAACTGACAGTGCCGTCTTTGCTCCGGACATCCAGTTGAATGTCTCTTGGTTTCGTTGCCCGTGCTTTAAAAATCGCCTTATATTCATTTCCCTTGATCAATTGAACCCCTTTTTGTAAAACCTGAACAGACTCAGATCTCTTGCCCGATTTTTTAATGTCCACTTTCAGTTCTCTTGAGCTCTCGTCAACGCTTGCTTCTGCTTTAGCAGCATCTGTTTTTACATTCCAGAAAATCATCCGGTCCATGCGTCCCTGATCAAATGTTCCGTTGTAGATATAGTTGCCGTCTGGAAGCGGCTGCTTTGAGGCGTTCTCATCCTGTGCCTCACCGGTTACATCCTCCACTCTGACATTTCCGATCCACACAGGATTTGTCCCATTTCTGCCTAAGTTAAATTCGAGCCGTGCCTCAATGTCTGTTTCATTCAGCATGTCAAACGTAAATTCATAGGACTGAAGCTGATCAGACAGGTTGAAGGACTCTTCATTCGAGTATTTGACCCAGCCTCTGTCAGGACCCGCACCAGCTTTTACCATCAAGCTGCGGGGAGCAGTTGATTTTGCATCAAAGCTGACTTTATATTTCCCACCTTGTCCAAGAGAAAGGTTTTGAATCATCTGAAGCGAGTACAGCTGACTTCCCGGATTAGAAATCGAGGTTTTCGCAAAATTCATACCTGAAAGCTGTTCAACCGAAACCGCCCCTGCTCCTCCAAAGTCCGGGAGATGAACGAAGTTCCAATATTCCTTGTTCAAAGGAACTTCTCCTGCAGCAATGTCTGTAATTGGCTGTTCGTAAGCTGAATCGTAAATGAAGTTTCCGTCTGCTAATGGCTGCTTCGCATCAGCCGGCAGCTCGACAGGTTCAACCTTAGGCTCAACAGGGTCGGCATAGTCTCCATTTTTCAAGTCAAACACGCGGACATAATCGACTTCCATTTGCTGAGGAAAAGTTGTTGACGCATCCGGATCTCCGTCAAACCATCCTCCGACTGCAAGATTCATGATTAAATAGAAATTCTGGTCAAAAGGTGCCGGATAGGCATAATTCGCCGCATTGTCTTTTCCTTTTGAGTACCACTTGTTTTGAGTTTGATAAAGCTCACCGTCGACATACCACCGAAGCTCGCCAGGCTCCCATTCAAGGGCGTACGTATGCCAGTCGGTGACTGTGCTGTTATCTTTAAAATGATATTCCTTTCCCGTGTATTTGTTGTTCGGCCATCCTTCCCCATAATGAATGGTTCCGGCTACAAGGTTAGGTTTGCTTCCCCAGGACTCCATAATGTCAATTTCTCCAGAAGCAGCCCATGAACCATACTTATCTTCTTCGGGAAGCATCCAGATCGCCGGCCATAGTCCCTTTCCAGTAGGAAGCTTCGCCTTGATTTCATAGCGTCCGTATTTGTGGCTGAACTGTCCCTTTGTTTTCACCTTAGCCGACGTATAGTCATACGTGCCAAATTGATCGGATGTTTGTTCCTTCTTTGCTTTAATAATCAACTTTCCATCTTTTGTGTAAGCGTTTTCTATTGAGTCCGTATAAAATTCCTTCTCGTTATTTCCCCAGCCTGATGCAATTCCATTCCCGTCAGCATCAACAATCCAGTTGCCCAAGTCAAAGTTCCATTTGCTTCTGTCAATCTCGGTTCCGCTGAATTCATCTGACCACACAAGAGACCACCGTTTTTTCTTCATCGCTTCTCCTTTTTTCTCTTCCGTTCCTCCTGCCTGAGCATAAATGCTGCCTGAAAGCATGAGAAGACCACACATCATGATCGCCATTCCTTTTTTCAAATTCTTTTCCCTCCCCTAAAAAATGATGAACCTACACTTAGTTTAGCGTGACTTTTCATCATTCTTCAGACATGAAATTTTGTATAAGGGCGCAATATTTTAGAAATGAAAAAAAGGAGCTGCGCGGGCACCTCACTTTTACTGCTGCTGAATAAAGCCATCCGCAATCCGGACTGCTTTTTCATACTGTTCTGTTTCTGTGTAATGGGTATAAAGCTGTTTTCCGAATTTATCAATCATTGTTTTTTGATTGTTCGTTTTAAAAAAAGGCAGACCGCTCTCTTCAATATATAAATAATACTCTTCAAACGCATTCTTTATCTTGTAGCTAAGGAGCGTAAAGAGAATTTTATACAGGATGCTGTTCATTTTCTTCGCTGAGTCAAGCCCGTCTTCAGCCATTTTAAGCAAAGATTTTTGAGGAATGAGCTTGCCTTCCATGCAGTTGTCTGCATAATTGTAGAGCCGGTTCAGATAGATAACCTTGTTTTTATCCGCCATTTTAAGAGCACTTTTATAAAATGGATGCGCAGAAGCATATTCTTTTCTTTTAAAGCATTCAAGTCCGGCATTATGGAGCAGCATCGCTTTGATTTCATCAGCTGAAATCGCATCGCAATCCTCAATTAATTGATAATAGCGAGCTATTTTAAGATCTAATTCAGTTTTGGTCGCACTTTCTTTTTGCAAAAGCATAACAGCTTCAGATTGAATTGCACGGAAAAAATTATTTGTTTCTTTAAAAAAATGAAGGGCTTTTTCAGCATGCACGTACGCCATCGTTTTAGATTCAACCCAGTGATACGCGACTGCCAAATGATAGTGGTATTCTCGGTTTGGATATTCCTCGGGGGAGATGGCCTTCATCGCTTCGATTGCTTTATTCCGGTTTTCACTGCTGAAATTGTTGTACTTTTCCAGATAGCACAGCCCAATCACGTGCTGAAGAAGATTTCTCTCGTAGGGTGAAGACTGGGGATTTTCCTTGTGAATATGCTGAACGATGGTACATGCTTTTTCCCCTTCTTTGTTCAAAATGTAATATCTTGCAAGCAGCAATTGATAGAAGATGCCATGATTTGAGGAGCTGATAAAGGGCAGCCGTTCGAGTTCTGTTTTGATTTTGTCCGCTTCTTTCTTTCTCAGCATAATGATGGACGAATGCCATTGGTGGAGCTTTTTCTCTATATTTTGGAGGTTTTCGATTTCTTTTTTAATATCAATATGTAAGCGGGCAGAAAATAAGTCAATGATTTCCTCTGAATACTGAGTATGCCCCCTCTCAATTTTACTTACATGTGTAGCAGTGCAGATATCTTTACCCAATTGTTCTTGTGTGAGTCCTGCTCTTTTTCGGTAAAATTTAATAATTTCTCCTTCTAGCATGAACATCTCTCCCTATCCCCATCTGTAAAAAATATCTATATAAATGTAACCATTTTACGACGTTTTTCCTGCTTGAGGGATGAGGATTTAGACACATCTTTGAAAACTTCTGAACGTGACCATCACACTATGAAATTGCCAGAATTTATTCAAAGAAAAACCATAGACAGAAGTCCATGGTTTTTTCAGAGATTATTCAGCCGGAACTCCAACAGAATCATACGCTGCAATGACAGCTTTTGTTTCAGCAGATGGCTGGCCACTGCGGTCTGGATAAAGATCTCTTGCTGACTGAATCGCAGCCTGGCGCATTTCTTTAAAGCCTGATGATGGAGTGAGATATTTCGTTAAAGCACGGTAGTAGATTTTTTCTGTTTTTTGGCGAGTGATGCCTGTTACAGTAATTCCGTAGTGCTCGCCGCCTTCAGAGATGAGGTAGGCTGCTTTGTTGTTGATGCTGCTGTTAATATGGACTCCGCCTTTGTCTAAAGTGCCTAAGTAGCGGTCATTGTAATGATCAGGATAATGACCTGAAGGCAGATAGGCTGTGCTCAGCTTTGTTTTCGTAGGATCGCTTAGTGAGCGCAGGCCACCGTCACCAGGTTTATTTGGTGTGAAGATATCCTCACCCATCTCCCATTCAGGTGCGCTTGCGGAACCACTTGCATGCATTTCTGCCAATGCCCCGAAAATATCTGCAATTGATTCATTGATGGCGCCGGATTCATCCTGATACGTCATGTTGGCTGTATTAGATATCACACCATGTGTCATTTCATGCCCTGCCACATCAAGTCCTCCTGCAAGCGAGCTGAACTGAACGCCGTCACCGTCTCCGTAAAGCATTTGCTTTCCGTTCCAAGCAGCATTGTTCCATTTCTCCCCAATATGAACAGTGCTGACAAGCTTCATGCCATTGCCATCTAAGCTGTTGCGCTTATGCATGGTTTGATAGTAATTATTTACTTTAATCGAATTGACATGTGCAGATACAGCCGCTGGATCTGCAAAGAAGCTGGTCTTCGTTGTGACCTCTTGGCCTGTATATCCTAAAAGAGCAGAGAGGAGTATAAACGGAGTTTCCCCCATTCTCTTCGCGTTGAAAGTGTGAACGTCAACCACATTCCCTCCAGAAGCAGCAGCCCCATGCAAGTAGCTTGTCCCACTTGCCAGATCCTTCACAGCAATGAACGACTGCATCGTACCAGTTACATCCAAGCCTCTTGAATTCACCGGAGAAACAGACGGCAAATCCGCTTCATGAACAGCATTAAAGCTCTCCACTACCTCTCCAGTTAAAGCATCAACGAAGTAATGGAAATAACCAGGATCAGGGATGGAAGTAGAAGCTTTGACCAAGTACGTTAAATAGTATTTTCCTTCATGCTTGTAGATCGTTAATTCGGAATCAATGCCGTCATAACCCTTAACTTCTCCTATTTCCGATACGATGCCATCTTTAGCAATCTCCACTGCTTCCTCTTTTGATAAGACAGGCTCAGTCGGTATGATTGCACGGGATAATTTTTGCGTAACATCTCCAAACGAAGCATATACGTTGTTTTCTGCATCAAGGGCAACACTTTGGCCAGATCCATAGATAGGAATGCCGTTGTATTGCTCAACCGTACGCACGTGATATGTATTTGTCGCCGGATCTGCCTCTTCGCTGATAATCTTGAATTGCTCGCCGGATGTTGTTGCTGAACGAGCCCCGGAATCCGCTACTTTAGACTGAAGAAATGCTTTGACCACCGCTTGTTTACTTAACCCTTCCGCTTCAAACAGAACCGTTGTTTCAGCGGCGTGTGCATTTGCTGTCGGCAGTGCGATCCCGCCCAGCACAACGGATAAAGCTAATACTGCTGGTATCACGGCTTTTTTCCCTTTGTTTTTCCTTTTCAAATCTTTCACCCCTTATTCGAATTGTGCTGCTGTAACAATTTGAATTATTGGGAATATTCTCACTTAAGTCAATTGGGTTATTTTCATACCTTGTTTTTGCGCTATTTCCCAAGAAATGATGAAAAACGACAAAATCCTATGTTCTTTTCCTGTAAAAATAACCCCATAACAATTTTCGGATCATTCAGTAATAATTAAGGCAGATGCACAACGCTTGTCCTGGAGGTTTCGGAAATGAAAAGAATACTGCCTAAACTACTTTCGCTGCCGTGCCTGTGCTGTATCGGATTTTATGCAGGCACACAGCTAATCGGCGAAACAGAAGCTGTTTTCAGCAGCCAGACTTCACCCGCCCCGCTAACCTTCTCAGCAGCCGTTCTTTTTCCAGAGGGCGTTCAGTTAATGGAAAATCAAGCCCGGCAAACAGGAGAGAAGATGATTCAATCATACAATCGGATCCCTGAACAGTCAGAAGGCGGCACTCTGGAAGAATTACACGGAACGCTTACCGAGCTTGAAGCCATTGAAGAGGAGCTAGCTGCCGGACAGGAAGAACTGGACAGCCTCTATATAGAATTGCTCTCCTATCAGCAGCAGTCCGCTTCAGAAAACGGCAAACCATTGGACTACGTGGCAAAAGGGGTAAAAGCCGTCGGCAAAATGATAAAAGAAGCAGAAAAGTTCATTGATTATCAGCGGATAGAAGATTTTCAAACTTCTCTTGTTAAACAGATAAAAGAGATGGAAAATCAGGCATTCGTCCAAAAGGAGGCAGCTGAAAGTGATAATGAAACTAGTGAAAAATAGTCTGAGCGGGTTATTCATCCTGATCATCTGCTCTTTAGCGTTCATCGTTCTTTCTTCCCGCTTGACCGGCGGAGAGCCCGCAGTTATGGGTCATCAATTGAAAGCTGTCTTATCAGGATCGATGGAGCCTGTGTTCCAAACAGGGTCTGTCATCTCCATCAAACTTGGAAAAGATCCGTCCACTTATAAAAAAGGCGATATTATTACCTTTCAAATGGACGAGAAGCTGATTACCCACAGAGTCATCAAAGTTATCGATCAAAATGGGCAAGCTGCGTATCAAACAAAGGGTGATAATAATAACGGCCCTGATATGTGGACTGTGCAGCCTGGACAAATCATTGGGGAATACAGCGGATTTACAATTCCTTTTGCGGGATATGCCATGAATTATGCAAACACAAAAGCGGGATCAGCTCTTCTATTAATCGTTCCAGGCGCCCTGCTGATACTCTCTGCATTACGCACGATTTTCACCGCAGTAAAGGAAATGGAACTGACAAAAGCCGGTTAGATCTCCTATGTATCACAATACATATGAGTTTAATAAATTTTGCTTACATAACAATAAAGGGGATGAAGAAATGAGTTTTGTTAAGAAAATAAGCAGCGGGGTTATGACGGCAGCACTTGGACTATCTTTAGTCAGCGGAGGAACCTTTGCGTACTTCAGTGACACAGTAGAAACGAAAAATACTTTTGCAGCAGGAACATTGGATCTTGGGGTGAACCCGAACCTTGTCGTCAACGTAAACAACATTAAACCAGGAGATGAAGTGTACCGTGAATTCACACTTGAAAACAATGGGACATTAGACATCCATAAAGTCCTATTAAATACTCAGTATTCTGTAGAGGACTGGAAAGGCGACAACACAGATGATCTCGCCAAACACATTAAAGTTACGATTATGTACAACACGAGCAGCGCAACAAATGCAGTCGTGGAAACAACTCTTGCCGATCTTAAAAATCAGACACCAGACTTAACTCAAATTGATACGTTCGTCGGCAGCACAACAAAACCTGACGGCATACCTGCTGGCGGCAAAGAAAAAATCTTCGTTCTGTTTGAGTTTGTGGACAACGGACAGGATCAAAATCAATTCCAGGGCGACAAGCTTCAAGTTAACTGGAACTTCAATGCACAGCAGGGCGCAGGAACTTATTATGATGATACGGATGAGAGCAATAACTAAATAAATGTAATTTAGAGGTAAATTCAAAGTGGAAATGAAAAAGGATACCATATTGAGTAACTATTGGTATCCTTTTTCATATTTTAACATATGTTGCTCAAAAACCCGGCAGAGACCGGTTAGCGGCAAGTAAAAACGCCCAATTATAAATCGGGCGTTTTTTAGTGTTATTCTATATTCACCTAACTTGTCCATTCCCCGTCATCATATATTTTATCGTTGTCAGCGCCGGCAAGCCCATCGGCCCGCGTGCATGGAGTTTTTGAGTGGAGATGCCGATTTCTGCGCCGAATCCAAGCGCGCTGCCATCTGTAAATCTAGTTGAAGCATTATGGTAAAGCGCTGCGGCATCGACTAAGTGCATGAAGCGCTTAGCAGTTTCCGCATTTTCTGTGATGATTGCTTCTGAATGCTTCGTGCCGTACTGATCGATATGATCAATAGCTTCATCAAGATTGATTACTGTTTTTATCGCAAGATCCAGGCTTAAATATTCATTCGCCCAGTCATCTTCATTTGCTGCAATTACATTCGGAAGAGCATCGGCTGCTTCTTTGTCGCCATGAACAGTTATGCCATGCTTCTTCATCGCTTCTGCAAGGACTTCTTTATTTTCATGCAGCCAGTCAAGATGAACGATCAGGGTTTCCGCTGCATTGCATACGGCCGGACGGTCTGTTTTGGCATTGATTAGAATGTTCAGCGCCTTATCCGTGTCAGCTTCTTTATCAAAATAAATATGGCAGTTTCCTACTCCAGTCTCTAAAACAGGTACTGTTGCATTTTCAACAACCGCCTTGATTAATGAAGCGCCGCCTCTTGGAATCAGAACGTCAATATGCTCCTTCATTGTGAAAAGCTGCTGTGTTGCCGCGCGATCCGTTGAAGCGATAAACTGAACGGCTTCTTTCGGAATTTTCGTTTTCTCAAGTGCACGGTGCATCACTTCCACAATCTTTTGGTTAGATGATAGAGCAGACGAGCCGCCTTTCAGGACAATCGCATTACCTGATTTAAGCGCAAGTCCTGCCGCATCTGCCGTTACATTTGGGCGTGCCTCGTAAATCATGCCGATGACGCCGAGAGAAACGCGGACTTCTTCTACCTTCAAGCCGTTTTCAAGCGTCCAGTTTGATAAAACATCCCAAGTTGGATCAGGAAGATCAGCTACCTGACGCAGCCCCTCTGCAATATCGCCGATACGATCTTGATTAAGAGCCAAACGATCCATGTAGGCCTCATCAAACCCTTTTTCTCTTCCCTTATCCAAGTCTTCTTTATTGGCATTCAAAATCACTTGGTATTCTTTTTCTAATTCATTTGCCACAGTTCGAAGAGCTTCATTTTTTTCCTCTGTCGTTAACAAGCTTAATGCTTTCTGTGCTTTTTTCGCTGTGATTGCCTGTTCTTCCACCGTCATTGGTTTAAGAGCTGCAATACTCATCAAAACGCCTCCAGTTCATTTTTAGCTTGGCACCTTTATTGAAAAATCGAGAGAGCAAACAAATGTCTCCTGATCAATCACTGCCGTTCTTTCATTTTTACTATCTCTTTTTAAATTTTCCGTTGAAAAGTTGATTCTTCCAAGACCGAATTCTTCTCCGTCTTCATCAAGGATTGTCACGACCGCGCCATCATTAAAGCGTCCGTTCACTTCCTGTATATCGATCGGATAAATGTTTCGCTGTTTATCGATAATGGCTGTTTTCGCTTTATTCGAAATCATAATCTTTCCTTCAGGACCGGAATGGAAGGCGATCCATTGTTTTTTCTTATCAAGATTGAACGCATTCGGCTTCGGCTCAAAATACGTGCCTTTTGCTGTTCCATTTACAGCATCCATCAAGATATCTCTTGTGCTTGATTTCCCTAAGAAAGATTGAATGCCTGATGCCATCGCAATCTTAAAGGCTGCGATTTTAGATTTCATGCCGCCTGTTCCGACTGCGCTTCCCGATCCGCCGGCTGCCGCTTCAATATCCGGTGTGATGGCATCCACTTTTTCGAGGAGTTTGGCATCCGGATTGCTGTTTGGATTATCATTATAAAGACCATCGATATCGGATAAAATAATCAGCAGATCTGCACCAATTAAAGCGGCAACCTTAGCAGAAAGCGTATCATTATCTCCAAACTTCAAACGGTCGACTGTTACCGTATCATTTTCATTAACGATTGGAATAATGCCGCGTTCAAGCAGCACATTCATCGTATTTTTCATATTGCCGTAGCGTGTTTCATCGGAAAAATCGCTTCTTGTAATCAAAAGCTGTGAAGCGACGTATCCGTGAGATAAAAAGAGTTCTGAATAAGATTCCATTAACAGACCCTGTCCGATGGAAGCGGCTGCCTGCTTTTCAGGCAGCGCTGACGGCCGCTGAATGCATCCAAGCTTGCGGTAGCCCGCTGCAACGGCTCCTGAAGAAACTACAACCGTTTCATAGCCGGCATCCTTGAGTTCGACAATCTGATCTGCCAGCTTCTCAAGCTTTCTGCGGCTTACCTCGCCATGCATACTTGTCAGCGAGCTGCTTCCGATCTTAATAACAACTCTTTTTATCTGTTTCTCTTCCTTCAACATCCTATCCCTCCTGAGAATATGTGTCTAACCTTATCTAGTACATTCGGGTTAAGACGTCACCAATGCTCCTGCTATTTCTTCATTCAGCTCTTTCGAACGTTTTGCCGCATGATGAATCGCCTGTGAAATGGCTTTTCCGCCATTATTTTTCCGCAATGCCTCAAGTCCTGATGCTGTCGTTCCATTTGGTGAAGTGACTTTTTTTCTTAAACTTGCCGGTGCTTCGTCGTTCGCCATAATCATTTTGGCTGCGCCAAGAATGGTTTGAGCAACAATCTCGCGGACCATCTCTTCGTCCATTCCTTTTTCAACGCCCGCCTGCTCCATATGCTCCATTAAATAATAGAAGTAAGCCGGACCGCTTCCTGCAATCCCAGTGAAAATATCCATCTGCTCTTCTTCTATTAAGAAAACCTTTCCCATACAGCTGAGCAGTTCTTTGACCGCAAGCACGTTATCCATAGCGGTATGTCTTCCAGTGCTTAGCGCTGTAGCGGATTCCTGGATCATGCTGGACGTATTCGGCATCACGCGCACAACCTGCTGATTCAGGTTTAAATGATCTTCCATAAACTCTGTAGAAATACCAGCTAAAACAGAAATCACAACCTGATCCGCTCTTACTTTATCCTTCAGTGCCCGAAGTGCATCTGCTGCACCCTGCGGCTTCATCGCCAGGATAAACAAATCGATTTCTTCATATGGCAGTGCATCCTGCTGTACCGCGTTCACCCCATAAACATGATGCATTTCTTCAAGACGCAATTGATTGCTTCTATTAGTTACATAAATATTTTCTGCAGGGATGCTTCCGACTTGTACAATCCCTGAAATCATTGATTCTGCCATCGAACCTGCACCTAAAAACGCAACTGTTTTTTCTTTTAACATAATGAGCCCCCTCAAGAATCTCTGTTCGTGTCCGTTCGTTTTTTTCAACGGTTACTATCGTAACATGCTGAGAGAGAGATTCAAGGGAATACAGGACATTCATAAGGAATAGGCCGAGATAGTGAAAGGAAGCGTTATCATTGATGGGTTACCTATCAGCGAATCGTTTTAAACGGGAATAATCGGCTGTAATCGGGATATTTGCGGATATTTGGATTTCGGTTTTAAGAGATTACGGCCGTGCTGGGCTAGGAGACGCTTGGAAAAAAGAAAGTATTTTAGCCATTTCGGCAAGTAAGGGGCTGATTAGGGCAAGTAAATCTGGTGAAAAAGAAAGGATTCGGCCGGAAATGGAAAGGATTCAAAAAAGAGTGTCCCCATTCTTATGACGGGACACTCTTTATCAACTTTTCTATTATTGCGGGATTACTCAAACCTCTTCCAAACCTCAGGAAGCAGCTCCGTTAACTCATGGGCAAGCATCGTATGTGCCGACCTCTCTTCAGACCATTTATCTGCGCATGCTCCGTGAAGGTAAACAGCATTTAAGACGGCATGCTTCCAGTCCTTATGGCAGCACAGCATTCCAAGCATCATTCCTGTTAAAGTGTCGCCTGTGCCGCCTTTTGCAAGCGCGCTGTTCCCTGTCGGATTTGCCCAGACTTCCCCATTCGGAAAAGCGCAAATCGTTTCGTTACCTTTTAGAACAATTGTCACACCAAGCTTCTTCGCCCAAACAGAGGCAAGGTGCGGGCGGTTTTGCTGCAGCTCTTTTACATCAACACCTGTGATTTTTGAAAACTCTCCTGGATGCGGAGTCAGAATAACAGGTGATTTTCTTTTCTTATACGTTCTATCAGACAGCGCCCCAGCATCCAGCACGACAGGGCAATCCAGTTTCAGCAGCTGCCTAATGGCCTTTTCCGTTTCTTCAACAGGCTCTATACCAGGTCCTGCTGCAATGGCTTTGTACTTAGACAAATCAACTTTATCATCAGCCAGCTTCTTCAATCCATTTTTTAAATAAGTCGCTTCCGGCAAAATCGGGACAACATTCGGAATGACTTCTTCAACTGTGCCAATCTCAAGCTTCCCGATCCCGCTGCGCATCGCACCAAGACCTGAAAGCAGCGCAGCCCCAGGCATGTCCTCACTTCCCGCTAAGAGAAGACCCGTTCCATAGGTGCCCTTGTGACCTGAAGTTTCTCTTTTAGGAAGAGTCGATTTGACGTTTTCTTCCGTCCAAAAGGAAGTCATGCAGATTACCTCATTTCTAATTTAAGGATAGCTCCCCGATACGAGGACGCGCTGCCCTGTACCATTGAAGGCAGAGGATAAAAATAAGCACAATATCAATCATATCTCCGCCGTAGTACATCAGCATTCCTCCAGCTTCAGCCTGATCTGCCGGCACTCCATTAGGCGGATGTGCATAGATGTATTTAGACAAGATTCCGTGGCCTCCGAGAGCAAGCACCAGGACAACCGCCCGATAAACAAAGCTCGTCCTATGAGGCGCCGGATCAATGTAGATCATAGATACTGTAAATAAATAACCTGCAAAAAAAACATGAAAATGGATGACGGCATGGAGCAGGATATTCTGATGCATGGCTGCGTATAGATCCGTTGTATAAAGGACCCAAAGACCTCCCACATTCAATAAAGCAGCCGTAACCGGGTTACTTAGTATGCGGACTGGACCGCTTTTTAACAAACCCGTAAGCCGTCTTGCCTGATTCACTTTTAAGGCTCGTAAAAAGAGTGTCATCGGTGCGGCAAGAGCCATAAGCAGCGGCGCCAGCATGCCGAGAAGCAAGTGGCCGAGCATGTGCGCGGTGAAATCCATGTGGGCACGATTAGCTAGAGGCCCGCTCACAGCAGCAACTGCGCAAAAAATCCCAATAAACCAGAAAACAGTTCGGTAAACAGGCCACTTTCTGCGGCTGCGATTAGAGATCAAGACAGCCGCGGCATACAAAACCAAAGCCACGATATATGGCAGGGCCATAAGCAATTGAGGGCCGATTCCGATTGCATGATGGGAATGATGCATTCTAGTCAGCCTTCCGCTTTTTTGTCTGGATGATGAGAATGATGCCGGCAATCAGCATCAAGGCCGCAATGATATTCCAGATCCAATCATATATGTACACATTGTCCACATAGCGAATCTGGTGAAGCCCCATCAGCTTATGCTGAACAGTGCCATCATACATTTGAAATGCTCCTGCTCCGAATAAGACGCCGCCCAACCATCTCTTTAGCCAGAAGCCATTCCGGCGTCTGAGGTCCGCAAACAAAAATAACCCTCCGATTGTCGCCAGCCAGCTGAACGCATGAAACAGACCATCCGAAACCAAGCCAATATCCGTTGTCGATTTATCATAAAAATGATGCCAGTGAAGAAGCTGATGAAAGATGGTTTCATCAATAAAAGCGACAAGACCAAGACCAAATAAAAGACCGGACCATACATTCCGCGATAAATATTTATAGCGATTTGAACCTTCAGTATCCATAAGAGCCTCCTTCTAAATAAGATCATATCTCAAAAATTCCCTTTCCTTTCCTCCTGTAAACGCTATAAATGATAATCCTTCTTTTGACACGCAGTATGGTTCTTGATATAGAAAAAATCTAAGCCTTTCATTTCATTGACAGCATATTAAAAACCTGACTTTTTTAAGTCAGGTTTTCCTTTTATCAGCTCACCCTCGCCTGCCTGCTTACTTTGCAGACGAGCCTCATCAGGGCTTTATGGGCTGAAGGCATAAGTAAAAAGAAGAAATCCATGGTTTTTCTTAGAGGCATCGGACAGATGATCGGCTGATTTTTATGAACTAAAATCATTAATTTTTAACAACAAAAGGTAAATAAAGAACCTTGGATTGTCATTTTTACAAAAAGAAAACCTCCACTGCTTAATGCAATAGAGGTGATCGGATCTATTCAGGAATACCCGCTTCATCTAACGGAAAAAAACGCAGTTTCACTTCGCCAATCATTTCCTTTTCAGAAATTGGGCCTATCTCGCGGCTGTCCCGGCTTTGGCGTCGGTTATCTCCCATCACATAGTAGGCGCCTTTGGGAACGATAACCTGAAAGTCTTCCGTCAGCTGTTCACTATACGGGAGGTTCTTTTTAGATGCAACCAAATAAGGCTCATCGTATTTCTTTCCGTTAATGTACAAAGTATCCTGTCTCATTTCAACTGTGTCACCAGGAAGTCCGATGACACGCTTGATATAATCCTTTCCTGGCTCTGGCGAGTGAAAAACGACCATATCAAAACGCTGAATGCCGCTTGTCTTAGAGATAATCAGCCGGTTTTGATCCTGAAACGTCGGCTGCATCGACTTTCCTTCCACCACAACAGGCGCAAACAGAAATTCTCTGCAGATCAATGCAATCACTACTGCAAATACGATTGATTTGATCCAGCTCCATACTTCTTTTCTTGTATTATCTTTCATTACTGTCCCTCCAACTGGCTTCTCTTAAAAAGAGGCAATCTGCATCAAAAAAATTAAGCTTAAACTGGTTCAAGCCTTCATATAATTTCACGCTGCGATTTATTTTTTTGAAGACCCGAATGCGATTCCAAAAACAATCCCGATGGCAATTCCCATTCCAATATTATCAAGCGCAATTCCAATACCTGCACCAAGTGCAATGCCAAGGGCCAAACCCGTTTGATTCTTTTTTTCAGCACTCATTTTCATCCGCTCCTTATATGACTATCTACGAAAGTTCAAAGCGGAAAGTTTCAAAATTCAGGGAATATATCTATATCATGCCATAGATATGGAGTGATGTCCTTTATGAAACATATTGCATCAGCCATCTATTTTTCATTCGGCTTTTTAGCGGAAAGTAAAAGAAAGCGGACCTTTTAATAAGGCCCGCTACTGCTGATTACTGATCCGGATACGTTTCCTTTAAAAAAGTGATGGACTGCCGAATCAGCTTTCTCAGTACATCCACATTAATATCAGCTATCTTATTTATGTAGACACAAGCCTTACCTGTCGTATGCTTGCCAAATTCCTTTAAAAGCTCATCGCGTTTCGTTTCACCTGGTGCAAAGTAAAGGCTGATTTTTGCTTTGCGCGGTGAAAAGCCGACAAGCGGTGCATCCCCTTCATGACCTGTCGCATATTTGTAATGATACGAACCGAAGCCGATAATGCTTGGTCCCCACATTTTAGCCTCATACCCTGTCGTTTCTGTGAAAATGTCCAGCAGCTCGTAAGCATCCTCACGCTTCTTAGCAGAATCAACCGCCTCAATAAACTCAAGTACGCTATTGTCGGTTTCTTTCGTTTTCAGCTCATACGCCACAGACTTCGCTCCTTTACAGGTCCTTTTTCAAATAGTGGTGCTTAAAGTCTCTTCCAACTCCATCAAGCGTGCCGTACACTTCGTACCCGTGCTTTTTGTAAAAATCCACGGCCTGAAAGCTGAGGGTGTCGACTTTTACAAAGTCGCATTTTTTAAGTTTAGCCAGGTTTTCGGCTTCTGCAAGAAGCTTTGATCCGTGGCCTGAATGACGCAGGTCCTCATCAATCATCAGAGTATGAACCTCAAGCCAGTTCCAGCAGATTTCCCCTAAAATCCCTCCGCGGACCATATCATTTTCATCTTTGAGATACAAGTTAACTTCCTCATACCTGCCGTTTAAATCCTCCGGAAAGTGCAGGGAATTATACTCATAGAGTTTTTGATTGACGATGTTTTTGCTGTACGGACTATCTTCTTTTAAAATGTAGTAAGTCATATGCTGTCTCCCTGTCTATTTAATATGTTTCTTAATAATTCTTTTTAAAGATACCAAGTTCCTGTTTCTTTTTGTATTTTTTCTCCGAAAAAAACAAAAAAGCCAAAGAAACTTTGACTCTTTGTTTTGCTGATCGATTAAGGTGTATTTCCGTATACCTTGCCGGTTGAAGAACTGATTGTGCCGTTATTGACGTTCAACGTATAAGACAGGCCGCCTGCCCCCGTCCATGTTGAGAGATTGAACGTGTTTCCATCCGTCAGCTTGTAAATGGAAATATTATTATATGTAAGCGAGCTTCCGCTTACACATCGCGTTGGCGCCTGATTGGATTTTGCCATGTAGACAGCCGCATTCACTGCTCCAGGCTGAGTAACCACTTTGGCTGTTCCGTCTTTTTCAACTAGGAGCGCCGATTTTTCATTCAGACCGATGCCTTTTGCAGATGTACCGGTTTCTTCCCCGTCCTGTATGTTGCGAGCCATGAAAGTGAGCAATCTTCCCATACGGTCTCTTTGCTCAAAATGCGTGTCTGTTTGGATGTTGTTATTGTGCGGAGTCTGAATCAGATAGTCTGTAAAGGAAATGAGAGAGCTGTAAGGGTTAGTAAGTGCAGTAACAGAGTCAAGCGTTCTTGAGCCTGCAGAGATTGCATCATAAATATGATCTCCCTGTATCATGGCACCAGCACTCGTGCCGCCAAACGGAACAGTTTGAATTCGGTTGTTCAAGGCGGTTAAAGCTTGAGAGCCTTCAAGGAACTCCACATAATCCGCCTGATTTCCACCTGCGAAAAATATAGCTTCTGCTTTGTTAATTCTGTTGATGAGCGAGGAATCCGAGCCTGCCTGTGTTAAATTGTCTACCACGACAGTATTAACCGAGTTAAGAGGCTTTCCAATGGACTTAGCCAGATCATATACATACTGATTGTAGCCGTCAGTACCTGTCGCTCGGAGAATAAGGAAATCTCCCCCGTTTGCCTTTTGAATCATCCATTCAAATGCTTTGTCGACATCTGTGCTTCCTCCCATGTAAACCTGACCAAATGAAGTAGTTGTTACTTTATCCGCCGTGCTTCCAGTGGTGTAGAGAGTATACGGTGAGGCAGCAGCGTCCGCTGAACCCTGCGGTGCTGAAACCGTAAATCCTCCTATTAATGCAGCACAAATCAATAGCTTCTTCCCGGCCACTCGCAAATCCTTTACTCGTTTCATTTCATTCCTCCTAATATCTTTTTTGAAAATTCAAACAAATAATATGCAAGATATGTGCCAAGAAGAAAACAAGCAGGATTATCAAGAAGTTCGCTACTAGAGACATTCTTTTTGGATGATTTTGGTTGTTGGAAAAAGCTAAATAAGAACCTAAACAACCAATTATTTTTATTCTTTTGACAAAAAAAGAAGCTGCCATTGTTCAGCAGCTTTACCCTTTTTATTTGACAATCCCAAGCACAAATCCGTCGTACCCTTTGCTTCCGACCGTCTGAATAGCCGTCGCCTCAATTCCAGGCTCCTCTGAAAGCAATTCCATCAGTGTTCGGACACCGTTCACACTCTCGTCCCCGCTGTTTTCATCGATAACCTTTCCGCCGCGGACCACATTGTCTCCCAAAATAACGGTTCCTGGTTTAGAAAGCTTCATTGCCAATTCAAAATAGCCTGGATAATTTACTTTATCGGCATCAATAAAGATAAAATCAAACGGCTCCTGATCCTGAAGTGTCGGCAGCGTATCAAGCGCTGCTCCAACAATAATTTCAATTTTTTGATCAAGACCGGCTTTTTTCATATTTTCCATGGCAACATTCGCATGCTTCTTTTCATATTCAAGCGTGATAAGCTTTCCTTCTTCAGGCAGCGCACGCGCGAGCCAAATACTGCTGTAGCCGCCGAGCGTTCCTATTTCAAGAATCCTATTCGCACCCTTCATCTTCGCTAGCAAATAAAGCTGCTTGCCCTGGTTAGGCGCCACATCAATCTCAGGCAGCCCAGCATCTTCGTTTGCCTTAAGGATGTAGGACATATCCGGATCAGCAGAATGAAGTTTAGAAATAATATAATCGTCTGCTTTTTTCCAAGTTTCTGGTGTCGTCATATAATCGGCTCCTTTATCTTTTGTTCTGGTTCTTATTCCCACTTAAACGTAAAGCTCGCTACGATAAATGCTCCCACAACCCAGCATCCCAAAATCAACGTTTCAGTTCCAAGTGCCAAAAAGGATGCTCCCACGTTCATAACTTCCCTTAATGCATGGCTCAAATGGGAAATTGGAAGGACATAGACAATCGGCTGCAGAAAATCGGGCATATTTTTAATCGGGAAAAAGACACCTCCTAAGAAAAGCATTGGGAACGAAAGGAATCCTGCGATCGGTGCTGCGCTTTCCGGTGTTTTTGCAATTCCGGCAATGATGAATCCGATCGCCATAAAGGCAAGCGTACCCAAAATAACAAAAGCGATCAGTGTCAGCCAAGATCCGCGCACAGCCACTCCGAAAATGAGCTGCGCTATTACAAGTACAAGCAGTGCCTGCAAACCATTCAGCATAAGGCGCGCCGTGATCTGAGCTGCAATGAAGGTCGATGCCTTAAGTGTCGTTCCTTGCATTCTTCTTAAAATCCCCCGTTCTCTCCACGCTGCGATCTGCCCGGCCACCCCGTTCATGTTGTTGCTCATAATCATCATCGCCACAATTCCCGGTACAAGAAAGTCGATATACTGCAGATTCAGCGTCTCAATTCCTTTCGCCTCGGTGACGACGACAGGCTTGTAATCTGCTTTTTCTTTGCTGATCTGATCAACCGCTCCATTTACAAGCTGCAGTCCAAGCTGCGAGACAGCGGTATTTGTTTCGTCATAATAGACTGGGAGTTTGAAAGGAGACTCTTGATCAAGCTCTTCACCATAACCTTTTGGAATCACAATCAAGATTTGCAGATTTCCCTTTTTCACCTCGCTGAAGGCTTTATCCTCCTTCGACTCCATTTCGAGCTCCATCGCTTTATTTTTCTTTAATGAGGTTACAAATGCCTTCGATTCACTGGATTGATCGTGATCGACAACTCCAACCGTCACCGACATGCTATTCCCGCCCCCCAGAAACGATCCGAGCATAACCATAAGAAAAATCGGAAACAAAAGCGTCCAGAATAAGACCTGGCGGTTGCGGAGAAAAATACGCAGCTGGGTTAACGTTAACTGCCAATATGCCCTCATGCTTCCCTCAGCCTCCTTCCCGTCATATGAATAAAGACGTCCTCAAGCGTTGCCGTCCGAATCTGTAAGTCTGCCAATTTCAAACCTTTGTCTGCAGCCGCTTGAATGAGGCTCGTTAAGGTCGCCTGAAGATTATCCGTATAGAGAATGGTTGCATCCTTCTGCCTCCCAACCTGCTTGACGCCCTCAATTTGAGTGAGATCCATCTCTGCTGCTTCTTCCTCAAAACGAAATTCCACCGCATTTTCAGAGTGAAGGCTGCGGACAAGCTCGGCCGGTGTATCGAGTGCAATCAGATTCCCCTGATCCATAATGGCGATCCGGTCGCAAAGCACATGGGCTTCATCCATGTAATGCGTTGTCAAAACAACCGTAACTCCCTTTTCCTTCAGATTAAAAATAATATCCCACAGTGTTCTTCTAGCCTGCGGATCAAGTCCCGTCGTCGGCTCATCCAGGAAAATAATCAACGGGTCATGGACAAGAGCGAGCGCAATCGCAAGCCTCTGCTTCTGACCGCCTGACAGGCTTTTAATCCGGCTCTTCGTTTTATCCGCAAGCAGCATATCCTCAATCAGCGGATGAATCGGAATCTGTTTTTTATAAAAACTCGCATACAAATGAAGAATCTCTTCCACCGTTAAAAGCTCAAATAGCGTCGTCGACTGCAGCTGGACACCAATCACTTCCTTCACCTTCTTCAAATCCCTCACCACATCAAACCCGCCAATATCAGCCGAACCGCCATCCGGCTTCCTCAGTCCGACCATCATCTCCAAAGTCGTCGTCTTCCCTGCACCATTTGGGCCAAGCACTCCAAACACTTCGCCTTTATACACGTCAAACGCAATACCATTGACCGCAGTAAAATCGCCGTACTTTTTCACCAGGCCATTCACGGTTATAATCCGTTCCTGATCACTCATTTTTTCACACTCCAAAATGAGACAGTTTTGCTGCTGCCTCAGATTTGTTTATATAGGTATGTATTCTTTGCGGGAGGGCTTTATCCCTTTCTTTCACTATACAATGCATCGTACTCTGTTATGTGCTGAATTTAAAAAAGAGCCAAAACAAAATTCGGCTCTTAAATAGTTATTTTCGTCCCATCAAATCTTGTAAAGGTAAAGCCTTTAAACGTTTCATTATAGGTTTTCCTATAGCTTTGTAGAATGCCAATGGCCACTGATTCACCTAATTTCAGACCTTCGACTCCGTCAGATCGAAAGTGTACGCCCGCTGTATCGCGTCCATGTGCGATATTAGAGGCAAGTTTATTTAATTCTCCTCCTATTGTTAATGTTGGACCGGCATAAGGGATGAGGGCTGTACCATCAGAATTAGCCGCCACTGGATTTGGAATGGCGAAGGATTCATTAAAGAAAGCTTTGAGGATTGTAACGCAAGCTCCGGCAATACTTGCATGTCCGGCAGGGTATGAAGGATGGGTCGGACAGCCTTCCGGGTAGGCTATTGGCAGCAAGTACGTACCAAAGTTGCTTTTTATATGTTTTATAGCATTAGAATCCAGCAATTCTTGATCAATAGGATAGCACGACGCACCAGTTAGATGATTATGAACAAAGCCTCCAAACTCCTCTGGCCGAAGTTTGCGATGGACTAACCATTTATGAAACCATGCAGCTTCTAACGCATTTCTAGCCGCTTTTGTGATGAAATCCAGCATATGCACGGACCCAAAGGTTATAAAGCCCCCCTGAGTTTTTGAATGGAAATAAGGATTGTCTTGATCAAGAGCTCCTTGTCCATAAGTGATCAATAGTAAGCAAGCGTTAAGAAAAGCCTGGAAAGAATAGTCTTGATGCACCCATTCTCCAAGGTCTCTGCCATTCCGGATATACCTTGGGACAGAATCAAGTTGATTAGGTGAAGATGGGAGATGGCCATTCTGAATAGCTGCCCATTCGTTATACGATGTCAGGTAGTCGTCACCTGGCACTGGAGTATAGTATTGCTGTGTTACAGTTTTAACCCCTTGCCGAATATCCTTCCAAAGGAATTGAGAAATCAATGGCCCTGTCTGCTCTCCAAGTGTATTCCCCCTGAACAAGGTTCCACTCGTAACCGCTCCATTCTCTTTTGGCCCCCTAAAATCAGACAGCTTTGAAAGCTCAGCAGCCGCTTCCAATATCAGTGGATTCTGATCATAATCTGAAAAAGGGACATCTCTGGTGAGTGCTCTCCAGTAAAGCTCAACCATTTCACCTCCTTGCCACGCACTGCTGAATCGGGGAGGAACAGCTAAGCTTAACTGATGACTATCAGGACCCACCAGATCAAATGAATAAGCAGCCTGAGGATTAGCAAGCTTTACAACATTCCCCATAAGGATCGAATCAAAATCTTCGGGTTTTCCTGATGTCAGTGCCTTTTTCAAGGTTTTATATGCTTTTTTGTCAACTTCCCCAAGCAGATTATGGGGCAATGATTTAGAAAAATTTCCAATTTTATTAGGATAAAGCTCCTCATCTCCGTTACATCGATGAGCACGGTAATGTCTATCAAAATACTTTGCTTGCTTCATACGCAACTTCAGTACTTCATCACGCCGTTTCTTTTGTGAAAATCCGATTTCACATGTATTCTTTTTGGAATGCGACTTACTGTCCCTTTCACTTAACCTTTTCGGTTCTTCCATTACATCATACCTCTCAAAGTAGGTTCCTTATAATTTTCAAGACAGCTTAAAACTCACAAGAATCCTGTTATAACTTCAAGTTATGTAAAGGTATTTAAAATGTATAGTCTTTTGGATTAGGGGATTTATATCATTTTGAAAGAATGGTTAACTTTTAACTGAAAAGCCAGGAATTATTGACATGATTGGTTCTAAGCTCGTAATTGGAAACTGACCCTTAGCACAAACGAAAAAATAAATTATGATATGATAAGAGAAAAACGTTATCAAGCAACAGGGGGATATCAATGAAACTCGGAGGATTGCCGCAGCAGCTCTACACCATAACCGAATGGATCACCAGAATCTTTACAGCAAACATTATCTGGGTTTTCTTCAACCTGCCTATCGTCTACTTAACTTTCAATCTATTTGCAATTAAAGAACCAGCCGGCTTAATAGTCAACGGTCTGACCATTGCGTTCTTCGCTCCGTTCATACTGTTCCCTGCCACAACTGCACTCTTCGGCATCGTGCGCAAATGGGTGACCACGGACAGCCAAGTTCCGCTGATCCGTTCCTATTGGCGTTTCTACAAAGAAAACTACGTCCGCAGCATGACCGGGGGCCTGCTTATTGTTCCACTTTGGATTATCCTAGTCATCGACTACTTTTACTTTGCCAACGCCAACTCGCCGCTCTACTATCTTTTCCTTGCAGCAGGTATGTTCATGTTTGTCTTTACTCTGCACTTCTTTTCGAACACGGTGCACTTTCATCTGAAGTTGTTCCAATCGCTTAAGAACTCCATGCTGCTCTCGCTTGGAAAGCCTATACATACAGTTGGTATTGCGGCGGGAGTTGGAATTCTGTTTTACATAAGCACAAGCCTGTTCCCTCTTCTGGTCCTGCTTGGATTGGGGAGTTTGGGGGCAATGGTAGCGTTTTTTGTTTTTAGTAAAGCTGTTGAAAGTTAAGAATGAAAGCCTGCTTTCTTTTGAAAGCAGGCTTTTTGATATATAGTATTTAAGATTAAGTCATATTAAGTTTATTTACTCTAATACATAATTTATACAATCAGGCGTTATGCTTTGTAAATAAGGAATAATAACCTGGGAGGTAAAACGGTTGAGAAAAGGACTCCAACGCATTTTATTCGCAGCAATAGTTCTGTTCATGACAAACAGTTTGGTTACTGCGGCGCAAAGTGTTTCAGCAGAGAAACAGTCGCGAGAGATTGATTTGAGGATCATGACTTATAACTTAAGATATTTAAACAACATCGACCAATCTCCTCATACATGGGCGGAAAGAGTCCCCGCTATCACGAAGCTGATTGAAATGGAAAATCCGGATATCATCGGGACCCAGGAGGCTCTCTATCAGCAAATTCAAGATCTTACGCCCGAACTCCCGGAATACAATTATGTAGGTTTAGGCCGCGAAGGCGGAAGCAAGGGCGAATACTCTGCGATTTTCTATAGAAAAGACCGTTTTACTCCGCTTGAATATGATCACTACTGGTTATCCGATACGCCAAATGTGATTGGCTCAAAGACTTGGGGGAACCAGATTTCCCGCATGGTCACGTGGGCAAAGTTCCTCGATAAAAGGAGCAATCAGAAATTCTACGCAGTAAATGCCCATTTTGATCACCAGTCACCAAATGCCAGGAAAAAAAGCGCAGCTTTGATATTAGAAAAAATAAAAGAATTCGATCCGACTTTACCTGTCATCCTAACAGGAGATTTCAATGCTGGTCCCACTAGTCTTCCTCATCAGATTCTGACACAAGACGGGGCGTTTATTGATCTTTGGGATGCAGCCCAAACTCGCGTGAACGAAAATCTTGGAACATTTAATGCATTTAAGGATACTGCCGGTCAGGGACCGAAAAGACGCATCGACTGGATTCTTGGAAAAGGAAACATCTTGGCAAAAACCATTGAAATTATTGATTATCAAAAGAATGGACAGTTTCCAAGTGATCATTATCCTGTTGTGGCTGATTTGATGATGAGATATCACTTAAATTGGCCAACCGCTTATTTAGCAGGGCCGTAAGTTTGAATCATGGATTTTTTCACATATTTTAGGGAGTTAAGAAATAAGAAACGGCGCATCGTATATGCCCCGTTTCTTATTTCTACTTATATATATAAAGGCTCTATTCGTAAATATTGTTGCTATTGAACAAAATGTTAAAAACCTTAAGTGTATTGCAGCGGAAGGAACTTGACTCCTGCGGGAAATAGAGCAAAATGGGAGACCCCACAGGCAAAGCCGAGGAGGCTCCCATGCTCCCCGCGGAAAGCAAGTTCCTGGAGCGGAAAGGAACGAACAACATTTATAATAAAAAACAACAATCTATGCGAAAACAGCCTATATAAAATGACTATTCGCCTGAATAAAGAACTGGGAATTTTCGTAGTTGTACGTGATTTTGGAAAAGTCGAATGGCTGGCCGTTAGTTAAGTGAAAAATACTCTCACAGTAAAATTTTGGTGATCCGTTCGGCAATCCTAAATACTTCGCCTCATCCTCATTAAGGATTCCTGCATTAAGATAGACATCTGAGAAGCCGACCTTTAATCCCAATCCTTCCATGATATAGCTGAATATGGATTCAGAGACGATCTCTCTGTTCAAATACGTAACGATCGATTTGTTAAAATACGATTCTTCCAAGCATAACGTTTGTCCGTTCACATACCGGACCCTTTTTGTATAATAAACATCGTCATCAAGTTCAATATTTAAATTATAAGCCACTTCTTCTGTTGGTTTCCTCACGTCTAATTCAATTACTTTTGAAGTGAGGGTAAAATTCTCAAGATCTTTTTTGAATCCTTGATTCGAAAGCAGACTAATATATCCTTTTCTCTTATGTCTTCTAACAAAAATTCCGCTGCCTCTGACTTGATAAATGACCCCTTTTTTCTCTAAAAGATCCAAAGATTTCGTGATCGTACTCTTGCTCACTTCAAATTGAGTCATTAATGCCTCTAGTACAGGCAGTTTATCTCCCTGCTGAAGCTCATGCTCTTCAATATACTTTTCTATTTCTGCTGCGATTTGCTGGTACTTTAACATATACATTCCTCATTTATTGATCATTTCCAATACCAAAATTATAGCATACCCTTCTAAAGCGCACATTTAATATTATTATACCCAATAAAATAAATTGTTTATGTATTGATAAATTGTACCGGTACAATTATACTGTAAGCGTATACTACAATTTTCATTCAAGGGGGAGTTAAATTGTCGGGTAAAGTGAGAAACTATCCAAAGCTCGCGAAAGACATCTTAGAAGCGGTCGGCGGAGAAGAAAATGTGGTTGGGGTTACGCGATGCGCAACAAGGCTCCGGTTAGTCCTTAAGCGGTCAAATCCGAAAGCGAAAGAAATTGTAGGATCCATGCCCGGCGTCATTACGGTAGTAGAAAACAGCGGACAATTCCAAGTCGTAATCGGACAGCATGTAGGAGAAGTCTATGAAGAGTTTTCTAGTCTAGTAAACGTTGAAGCAATGGATGAAAAAAGCGAAAACAAAGGAACGATCTTAAACCGGATCATTGCAACGATGTCAGCCGTTTTTGCTCCTTTTGTTTACATATTGGCAGCAGCCGGTATTTTGCAGGGTTCGCTAATCATCATCAATTTATTTTTTACTGGCTTTGCAGAAACTGGTACTTATCAGGTATTAAGTTTTATATCATGGGCACCATTTACGTTTTTGCCTATTTTCATCGCCATAACCGCATCCAAGCATTTTAAAACAAACACCTTTATAGCCGTAGCATGCAGTGCGGCATTGGTTAGTCCAACTTGGGCAGATATGGCGGCAAAAATTGCAGAAGGAGACAGCATTACGTTCCTGGGGCTTGCCTTATCAGAAACGGTGTATACATCTTCCGTCCTGCCTCCGCTATTCTTAGTGTGGATCTTGTCTTACCTGGAAAGATTTTTAAATAAAAACATCCATGAAGTGATTCGGCCTTTATTTGTTCCATTTTTTTGCATGATCCTCATGGTCCCATTAACCATTCTATTAATTGGCCCTGTTACAACAATGGGAGCAAATGGGATTGCGAACGGATATAACTTCCTGGCGGAAAACGCACCTGCTTTAGCCGGAGCCATTATCGGCGGCTTATGGCAGATCGTCGTTATTTTCGGTGTCCATTGGGGAGTCACACCAATGGTGCTGGCGAATTTTGAACAGTATGGCCGCGATTCCTTCCAGGCTTACCAGACCATTGCCGTGATTGCGCAGGTCGGAGCTGTCCTTGGAGTCATTTTGAAAGCTAGAAATCAGGAAACACGAAAAGTCGGGATTTCAGCAGGGATCACCGGAATCTTCGGGATCACCGAGCCGGCCATTTACGGGGTGACTTTAAGATTTAAAAAACCGTTCATTTTCGGATGCATTTCCGGGGCAGCCGGAGCTGTTGCAGCGAGCTTCTTCAGTCCTTACTACTTTGTATACGCCGGGCTGCCGGGACCGCTGACGATTGTTAATGGAATCAATGCCGAATTCCCTACGTCCATTTGGGGGATTCTTATCGGTTCGGCAATTGCCATCATCCTTCCGGTCATTCTCATTCAGCTCTTCGGATATGGAGAGGATACAGCTAAAGAAGCAAATAGTGAAAAAGCAGATCAAAGCAAAGTTGATATACACTCACCTCAAAACAATGAAGAAACAGTGGATGCTCCATTAAGCGGAAAGGTCATCCCCCTTTCAGCGGTGCCAGATGAAGTCTTCAGCTCCGGTGCGATGGGAAAAGGATTAGCCATTCATCCAGCAGACAACAAATTATACAGTCCTTTTGACGGCAAAGTAGTCATGGTGGCCCCTACAAAGCATGCCATTGGCCTTCGTTCAGAATCCGGGATTGAAATGCTCGTGCATATCGGGCTGGATACGGTTACTTTAGACGGAAAACCTTTTGCAATGAAAGTAAAAGACGGAGACCGATTGAAAAAAGGCGATTTGCTCGTCGAATTTGATAAAGAAAGCATTCTGAATAAAGGGTTAAAGACTGTTACACCAGTCATCATAACGAATTCAGCCGCTTATGAAAAAATTATCATTGAAGATCTTGAAGAAACTTCTTTACATCAAAAATTATTAACAGTCGTGAAATAGGAGGAATGAATTATGAAGAAAATGCCAAAAGATTTTTTATGGGGCGGCGCTTTAGCTGCACATCAATTTGAAGGCGGATGGAATCAAGGCGGAAAAGGACCAAGTGTTGTCGATGTCATGACAGCAGGAGCACATGGCGTACCGAGAAAAATCACCGAAACGATCGAAGAGAATGAATTCTACCCAAACCACGAAGCCATTGACTTCTACCATAACTATAAAAGCGATATCGCTCTATTCAGCGAAATGGGATTAAAATGCTTAAGGACTTCAATCGGATGGAGCAGAATTTTCCCTAAAGGCGATGAAGCGGAACCTAACGAAGAAGGCTTAGCATTTTATGATGATGTATTTGATGAACTGCTGAAGCATGGGATCGAACCAGTCATTACCTTATCCCACTTTGAAATGCCGCTGCATTTAGCAAGAGAATATGGCGGATTCAGAAACAGAAAAATGGTCGATTTCTTTGTAAAATTTGCGGAAGTCTGCTTTAAACGTTATAAAAACAAAGTGAAATACTGGATGACCTTTAACGAAATCAACAACAAAATGGATGTTAACAACCCGCTGTTTTTATGGACAAACTCAGGGGTTCAGGTTGAAAAAAATGAAAACGCGAAAGAAATCATGTACATTGCGGGACACCATGAACTGCTTGCCAGTGCATTGGCTGTATCGATTGGAAAAGAGATTAACCCGGAATTCCAAATCGGCGCCATGGTTTCCCATGTACCGATCTACCCTTACTCATCAAACCCGGAAGACGTCATGCTGGCAGAAGAAACAATGAGGCAGCGCTACTTTTTCCCTGATGTACATGTCCGCGGCTACTACCCTAGCTATGCTCTAAAAGAGTTCGAACGAGAGGGATTCAACATCCCAATCGAAGAAGGCGACGACGAAATCCTGAGAAACGGAAAGGTGGACTACTTAGGCTTCAGCTACTACATGTCCACTACCGTCAAAAGCGGTGTAGTCAATGACAACACGGGAGATATCGTCAACGGCGGATTGCCAAACGGAGTAGAGAACCCCTATATTAAATCCAGCGACTGGGGCTGGGCGATCGATCCAACCGGTTTACGATACACCCTAAATCGTTTCTACGACCGCTACCAAATTCCATTGTTCATCGTGGAAAATGGCTTCGGTGCCATTGACACAGTAGAAGAGGACGGCTCCATCCATGACACTCAAAGAATCGAATATTTGAAATCCCATATCGAAGCTTTGGAAAAAGCCGTAACATACGATGGCGTTGATCTAATGGGCTATACACCATGGGGCATTATAGACATTGTGTCATTCACTACTGGGGAAATGAAAAAACGGTATGGGATGATTTATGTGGATCGTGATAATGAAGGAAATGGATCTATGAAGCGGTATAAGAAAGAATCGTTTGATTGGTATAAAAACGTGATTGAGACGAATGGTGCAGAATTATAATATAAGAGAAATTACTAAAATAAGCATGGACCTTGTGGATAAAACCTAAAATGCTTAAAAACATTTGAATTCACAGGTTAACTTACACATTTAATAGCATCCAAAAAAGCTCAGATTTTATTGCTCTGAGCTTTTTTTGGAGGGCTACTTAATCAAAGCAGTACGTTAGCACACTAAAATCAGTAAGTATTTTAGTCAATATATATCATACTTTTTAAGAAATCTATTTTTCTAATATCTTTATTATTATTTTTATCTGCTCGATAACTATCCTTAGATGAAGACTCGTAAACACTTAAATATTGCTGAGGATTCAGTAAATAATACTTTATGTCTCCATTTTGATGTATTTCTAAATCCTCTAATTGTACTCCTGCGAAATTCGGTAAAGTGTCCAAAATACCAAACTCAACTGATAACCCCTCTTTAGAGAACTCATGTTCATGCAAATCAATTAGCCTATATTCCATTGAATTCATGATGTTCATAATATCATTCCAGTTATGTATAGATAATTCAGGCGGAACTTCCCACCCTCTTTTATCACCAGGTACATGAACATCTAAGTCTTGGGCATCCCAACTCTTTCCTGTAACGACTTCTAAACCAACTGAACCCATTAACAATGGAATAATTTCAATATCATTTAGTTTTTTTGCAATTTTAATAAACTCATCAAACTTGTGATTATCCATTTGCCCCTCACTTATTGCTTAATTTCCCCAAATTATGTTCAACAAACCTGACCGTTAACTGCACAAGATCTATATGGCTTCTATTTTATATAACATAAATTTCCTATCCCTTTTGTTTATTCTTTAACACCTCAAAAGACAACCTTACCCCAAATTACGAAGTGACAATAACTGTTGTCATCCTGATAATTCGTATGATGTTTTCCTTATTAATTCGATAACGAAATCATGCAGAATCTTTACATTTCAATAAAAAATCGAGTATAAAACCTTTGCGATTTCATATTCAATTTCTAATGCGAGTTCTATTGTTTCTCCACGTTATCTGATTGGTTCCTGCTTTTTTAAAAACGATTTGAGCTAAACAAGGAACATATCTAAATTTTCTGGATCACTTCAGACAATGATTACTTTTATCGATTTTTAAATAACTCATCTATCCCTCTTAAAAAATCGCCCAACTCTTCCTCAGACTGAAACTTAAATGAACTTCCATAATGGATATACGTCTTCCCCTCATTCTTCCTTCTTGGAAACATACGCAGCGCTGTGTTATGTACATATCCATCACTTCTACCTGTCAGGTGCAGGCACTCTGCCGTATTCGGATGCAGGACAATCCCTATTCCCTTAGTGGCCAATGCATAGATGACGTCTTTACTTATAATATGTTCGAACTCTATTGCTTTGGTTGTTTCTTTAGTTAGTTTGAAGTTATATTTTGTGAAAATCTCGTTCATGTGTCTCTCCTCTACTTTCATGCTTCAGCATCTGAAGTCAAACTATTACCTATTCCCTAATAATCCTGCATGTTCCTGCAGAAAAGAACAAGATTTTTATGTGAATCCTCCTGTTTTTCTCCTAAGATTCTTCTAAATCCAACATGAAATTACAAATCTTTTACAATGATACAGAAAAATAGTCATTGAAATCTTACCTCTTTGTCATGTTTTGTCACTTTCTTTCCGTTTAACAAATTTTTCTAATAGTTGATAATTTATGCGTATCCAATTTATTGATTGAGGGGGAGTTAGATGTATAAAAAAACAATGGCGGGCTTGTTAGCTGCCGGAGTAGCATTCAGTTTTCATGGAGTTATGGCACAAGGTCCGGTTCAAGCACCCAACGCGCAATCCAGTTCTGCTTTTGACAACAAGATCATCAAGAAAATCAGCTCTGATAATATGTATAACACTGTTGCCAAGCTATCGCAGCAACCTCGTGAGGCTGGTACAGAAGGGGAATTGGCGGGCGTTCAGTACATAAAAAGTCAATTTGAGAAGTATGGCTACGAGACTGAATTGCAGCCGTTTCCTATTTATGAAGCAGTAACGGAAAACGTATCCGGCTCTCTTGTCATAAATGGACAATCGTTGAATCCACATGTATTCAGCGGTTCTTACAGTGCTGACGTAACTGGCCAAGTGATTCACGTCGGCAAAGCTCTTGCTGGCACCGTACCGAATGAGATAAAAGGAAAAATTGCACTCATTGAGCGCGGAGACATCCCTTTCGTGGAAAAAATACAAAACGTTCTCAACAAAGGGGCCATTGGGGTCATCATGTACAACAATAACGATGGTTCAAACGCTTTCGGACAGGCTTCCTACGGACAAAATATCCCTGCGGTAGCGATTACTAGGGCTGATGGACTCGCTTTAGCTGAGCAATTAAAGACAGAGTCACTTACGTCCACGATTAAAGTTTCTGGTTCAGGCTATGTTGAAAAAACGTCTTACAACGTCATCGCCAAATTGAAACCGCACAAAAACAAAGATAACGGCCAGGTTGTCATGGTTGGAGCACATCACGATTCTGTCCACGGCGGACCTGGAGCAAACGATGATGCATCCGGTGTATCCGCAGTTCTTGAGCTTGCCCGCGTCATGGCAAACATGCCAACGGATACGGAGCTTCGTTTTGTTACATTCGGTGCGGAAGAAAAAGGGCTGCTCGGCTCCTATCATTATGCCAGCACTCTAAGTGATCAAGAAGCTGATCGAATTGTCTCCCATTTCCAAATGGATATGATCGGCAGCAAGGATGCTGGAGGAGATAATCCTGCAGGCGGCCTAATCATGTACACCATTGACGGCAAAAAGAACCTTGTCACCGACCTCGGTGCATCTGCCGGCGCCAGAACAGCAGCAGCTGAAGTCATTCCGTACGGCAAGCTTGGACGAAGCGACCACCAGCCGTTCCATGAACTTGGCATTCCAGCTGCCCTGTTCATCCACTCACCAATTGAAGAATGGTACCACTCACCAGCAGACACAATTGATAAAATTGACAAAAACAAACTGCAGGAAACCGCCGAAATCGTTGGGGCATCTGTTTACCAGATTGCAAGACCGGATACTCCGGCTTTGGAACATGCAAGAGTTGCTCCAGGTCCGGTAGATTATGATTTTGAGGATCGTCCAGTCTAATAAATAGATAGAAAATGGCTGCAAGGCCCTTCAAAGTCTTGCGGCTATTTTAGTTTCTCAGTTCAGATTCGCATGCTTTTTAAGTTAAGAACAAAACAAGCATTTTTAAATAAGACAAGCCTGACCTTCAGAGGGTCAGGCTTTTTTATGCTAGGTATCTGTTACGCATTCTCCGCCCCATCATGGATGAAGGCAAATGAAAAAAAGCCATCACGCCGATTAAAAAATTATATTCCGTTAAATTGCCGTAACATAATAAAAATTCTGTAAATTTTTCTGGGAAATAAATCTCTCACCTCTATAAAACTAATCTCCTAAATTCAACAGTCAAACCCTTGTTTTTTCAAGAGTCTTCATAACTCGTATTCTCTTTACAAACATTATTCCCTCTAAAACATAATTTTTACAAACAGACGTTATGCTTGTTAGGTAAGTATACATACTAGGAGGGAAAACAGTTGAAAAAAGGATTAAAACCTATTTTATTTGCGGCAATGGTACTCGCCATGGTAAGCAGTTTGTTTTCAGGAATGCAAAATGTTTCAGCTGCAGAAAAATCCAAGCAATCATCCGAGGTAGACTTAAGGGTAATGACTTACAATTTAAGATATTTAAACAGCAATGATCCTTCCCCGCATACTTGGTCGGAGCGGGTTCCTACCATCAAGAAGCTTATTCAAAAGGAACAGCCGGATATCATTGGAACTCAGGAAGCTGTCTATCAGCAAATTCAAGATTTAAAAGACACACTACCTGAATACAATTGGATTGGCTTAGGTCGTGAAGGCGGAAGCAAAGGCGAATACTCGGCTATTTTCTACAATGAAAATAAGTATACTCCACTTGAATATGACCACTACTGGTTGTCAGATACTCCAAATGTTATAGGGTCTAAGTCTTGGGGTAACCAAATTCCCCGCATGGTTACGTGGGCAAAGTTCCTTGATAAAAGGAGCAACCAGCAATTTTACGTAGTAAATACTCATTTTGATCACCAATCACCAGAGGCCCGAGAAAAAAGCGCAGCATTAATCATAGAAAAAACCAAAGAGTTCAATCCGGATCTACCTGTCATCTTAACAGGTGATTTCAATGCTGGCCCTGCTAGTCTTCCACATCAGACCCTGACAAAAGACGGGGAGTTCAGTGATCTTTGGGATACAGCTCAAACTCGCGTGAACGACGATCTAGGAACGTTTAATGGTTTTAATGATCCTACTGGCCAGGGCCCTGAAAGGCGTATTGATTGGATTCTTGCAAAAGGAAACATCTTAGCAAAAACAATTGAAATAATAAACTACCAAAAGAATGGACAATTCCCAAGCGATCATTATCCTGTTATGACGGATTTAACAATGAACTATAAATAAACAAAAAGACTAAAAGAAAAACGATCAGGGCTGATCGTTTTTCTTTTTTATTATCGCTTTTCAAATAAATTATCTAAACATTTTAAGAAAACTTCCAATTCTTTTTCTCCCTGGCTATTTATACTAAACCGTCATCTTCCAACTAGAAACAGCCAGCCAATGCTCCTGCTCCTTATAACCGGGCATAATCTTCCCAACCAGACGCCAAAAAGACCGGTCGTGATTCAGATGGACCATGTGGCACATTTCGTGGACGACGACATAGTCGATCACCTTCTGAGGTGCCATGGCAAGCTTCCAGTTAAAGGTCAGCTGCTGGTTGGCATCGCAGGTTCCCCAGTTCTTTTTGCTGTCCACGATGCGAACCGAACGCGGCTTCGTTTTGAAATTGGGCTGATAGGATTTGATGCTCTTCTCAACGATCGTTTTACATTGGTGATAATAGAATCGTTTCAGCGCCTGTTTGATTTTTTCATCCTCATGCTGCTTTACATAGATCTGCAGCTCGTCTCGATCAAACACGGCATGATCCTGCTGGATGGTTTCATCATGAACAATCTGGATCGGATAGTCCCTCCCCAAGTAAAGAAACCTCTCCCCATGTTCATAGACTTTCTCCTTCGGTCCGAGCATCCGTTCCTGCATTTCCTTGGCTTTTGCCTGTATGAGATCCCAGTTTTCCTCTAGAGCCTGAAGCACACGTTCATCGGATGTTCCTTTCGGAGCCAGGACTTCTACATTCCCATATTGGTCCATACGGAGGCCGATGGACGTCCGTTTTTTGTACGTAACTTCAAATTGGATGGTTTCGCCTAAGTATGTATGAATCATACTTGCTTAAGCTCCTCTGAATTTAACAGCCAATCCTTTTAAGAAGTTTCTAGCGAATTTATCTCCGCACTCTTTGTAATTCTTATGGCCTTCTTTTCGCAATAACGCGCCTAATTCCCCTTTTGTCACATGAATACCAGCTTTGTCGAAGACATCAAGCATGTCCTCACTTGTCATCGCCAGGGCAATTTTCACTTTTTTCAAAAGAAGATTGTTCACATTCGCACTTCGCCCCAAAGTCAGTTCCGGTGTTTCAGTCTGACCCGGCTTTGGCTCCTGCTTGCCTCTATTAAATGTAACGAAGCCATTTAAAAAGGACTCAAACATCACATTGTCGCATTTGATGTTCTCTTCATCCTCATCAATCTCATCATCATAGCTGTCTTTTGATTTTGTAAGGATCTTGGGCAAATCCTGCCTGTCCACTTCAATCCCGCCAAGCTTAAAAATCTCAACCATTTCTGTATTTTTCAGATCAAGTGCATATCTTAATCGAATTAAAATATCGTTATTATCCATCGATAAACCTCCTATATCATTGCCTATAGCATGAAACCTGTCACTACATTTTAAACCACAACTATAGTGAATGCTACTTCCCTTTCCTCTTCATGTTGTTTCTGTACAAAAAAAGACCACTTAATGTGGTCCTTAATGCATATTAAACTAGCGTACCGAGCACCTAAAACTTTGTTTTTTGGCATCACAGGTAATTTTACTGGGGAAATCCAGCATGAACTTATCCGTTATAAACATTATCACATGTCCCTGCTTTGGGCTCATAAAAGCAATGTTTTTTAAATTGACCAGAAAAAGGCTGATCATACCATGTTGGAGGACATGGAGCATAAGGATTGAAATACCATAGAGCAAATTTTGCAGGATGCTCTCTCCAAAAGTCCAAATTCTTTTTTGCTAATCTTTTTTCAACAGATCTCGCTCTATTATAAAATACATTTCCTTTTTGAACCGCTTCAAAAGAGTAATTCCCTCCCTGCACTTGATAAATGACTTGTGGAATGGTCCTTAAGTTTTTAAAGTCTATACAATTTCCTTTAAGGCGATTCACAATGACATTTCCAACATATAACATTCCTTGTTTCCCTTCACCTTCGGCTTCTGCTCTCATCATCCTGGCCATTAAGGCAACGTCTGAATCTGTGTATTGTACTCTTGGCATTTTTTCACCCCAAAAATATAGTATGAAAAATACCCAATATTAATGTCTTTGATTATGAAAAAGCCGCCTGAACCGAGCCAATACATTAAACCTGATTAAAAACGAATAATTATAAAGAGAATCTGAGCACTTCATTCTTTTTTCTTACTCAAGGCCGACCCAAACCTCCATCGCCTCATCAAGCTGCTTGCTCATCTTCACTTTCCGCTCATACATCCGGCTAAGTTCTTCATACTCCAACTCGCCTGCCATAGCTGCCTCAAGCTCGCTAAGCTCCTTTTCAAAACGTTCAATCTCGGCCAAAGCCATAGCCTTCAAGTCCACATCAGTTACAGCTTCCACTCTGTGTTTCTTGCTTTTCACGATTTGCGGTGCAGCAATCTTCTTCGCTTTCTCCCGTTTATACTCATCGTAATTTCCAATGTAGCTTTTAAACGAACAGTCCTCAAGCGCAACGATCCGCTGGCTGATTTTATTGATAAAATACCGGTCATGCGAGATGAAGAAAATCGTCCCTGCGAACTCTTCCAGCGCTTCTTCAAGGGTCTCAATCGAATCAATATCCAGGTGATTCGTCGGCTCATCCAGGATCAATAAATTAACATCCTGGAAAAGCAGCACCCCAAGCTTGAGCCTGATTCGCTCTCCCCCGGACAGGTGCTTCACCTTCTTGAAGACCGTATTTTTGTAAAACATGAATTTGGCCAGATACTCCCGTGCCTTGCCCTCTGGAATTGAGATATCCTCCCTGAAGCATTCCAGCACCGTGTGATCTTCGTTGTTAAACGTAATTTTCTGCGGCAAATAGGCGGCCATGACGTTGGCACCTGCTTCAACCGTTCCGGCATCCGGCTGTTCTTCTCCCAACAGCATTTTTAAAAAGGTTGTTTTCCCGCTGCCGTTCCCGCCGATCAGCCCGACTCGCTCCCCGTAGCGAATCATTAACTCAGCGTCCTTAAACAGCACTTTATCCGCATAACTTTTCGAGAGGCCGGCCGCTTTGATCGTTTCATTTCCGGAACGTTCGGCCTGTTTGAAGTTCAGCCTCATATTCCGCCTTTCAAAGACCGGTTTATCAATCCGTTCCATCTTTGCAAGCTTTTTCTGAATGCTCGCAGCCCGTTTGAAAAACTTGTTGTTATCAGCCCGCATCGCCCAGTCTCTGAGGTCCTTTACGGTACTTTCCATGGAGTTGATTTTCTTTTGCTGCTCCCGGAAATGCTCAAATTGAATCCGCATGTTTTCTTCTTTTTGACTCACAAACGAGGAATAGTTCCCCTTATACGTGATGGATTCCATGTCCTCAATCTCCACGATTTTTGTCACAACATGGTCCAGAAAATAACGGTCATGGGAGACGATGATAACAATACCCTTGTAGCTCTTCAGATAGCCTTCAAGCCATTCAAGCGCATCCATATCCAAATGATTCGTCGGTTCATCCAGCAGCAAAATGTCTGGATCATGGACCAGCAGCTTCCCAAGCATGACCGTCGTCTTCTCCCCGCCGCTCAGCAAATCAAAATCCTGATTCAAGAAGGCTTCATTGAACTTCAGCCCTGTGCAAACCTTCCCTAATTTCTCTTGAATTTCATATCCGCCCTTCCCTTCATACAATTGAACAAGATCACTGTATTTAATCAGGGCCTTCTCAAGAGCAGCATCCTCCAGCGTCTTCATCCGATCTTCTAAGTCGCGCATCTGTTTCTCAATCTCCTGAACATTCTCAAATGCCATGTTCAGCACATCGATCACCTTAAGCCCCTGAGGAAACGAAGGCATCTGCTCAAGATATGCAATCGTCGCACCCCTCGGCCTGTGGATCAGCCCCTCATCATACCCGGGACTCGATGTCTGCGGATAACCCGGATAATAATGCATCTTCTCAATTCCGGCAATCAGCTTCAAAACCGTACTCTTTCCACTTCCATTGGCCCCAACAATACCAACTTTATCTCCTGCATACACCTCAAAACTGATATCTCTAAGCACAAGCGTAGCATCCATATATTTCTTAACACCCTGCAACGTCAACTCAAACACAAAATCCCCTTCTTTCATGATTATGTGAGTTACGCCGTCTATGGACAGGGCAAAGAAGACAGTTACTATTCATTTTTTATATGCAAAAAGGCCGCAAGAAGACATCTCTTCCTACAGCCTAAAATCGTCCGTGATTATGATTCCGGTCAGCTCAAATAAGCAGGCGTCTGCATAAATGCACAGAACTTGCCTGTATAAGCGTCACTGTAAAAACAAACAGCCGACCTGCATCATCTCAATTTTAGAAAAGTAAGCGATCCTCTATATTGCCAACATTCCATAAAGAGCATAACCAAATAAACCTACTAACCTAGGCAAATTTATACTCGTTATAAAATTCGTATGAATTTTATCTGGAAATGAATTAGCAATAAGATGGCATCATATAGTTACTTTCCTCCTTTGAGATTTGTTTTATTGTCTCATTTTTACATATATATGTAAATAATTTTTTGGCAAATGATTTTAAAACATTAAAAAAATCCTAAATAAAAGGCTGTTAATGCTAATTTTAGAACTGCTATACACTCCACATGGCTTGATTAAGACTTGTCTGTATAAATGATCTTCTGATAAATCCAACTAATTATCCTTTTTGTGGTTTGCCTTTCTTTTGTTCATTTGCAAAATAGTTTCTGCTTTCTATCCCGCTCAAACCTGCATTCTTTCGTTCGCTGGTAAAATAAACTCTTTCCTTTCCCCGCGCTTTTTTCATTTTCGAAAAAAACCTTTTCCACTTGAATAAACCACTTCTTGCCCGCTAAAATGATTTTTATTCTAAATCCCCAATTTCCTCTGTTTCATCCTTGGCAGAGGAATCTTTTATGTGGTACTATAAATGCGAATATTTGTTCTGTATTTGGCAATAATAAATGAATATGGACGGAAAGCAGTTTCCCAACGTTGATGCAGCAATCTGTTAGGTATGCATTTTGAAAACGAAAGGAGAAAGACGTTGAAAAATCAAAACGAATCGGCTCAAAACGCAGGGACATTCGGGAGCAAAGAAAACTTTTTACTGGTCATAATTATGATTCTGGGTGTGTTTGTAGCCATTTTAAATGAAACGCTGCTTAATGTTGCCTTAACCAAAATTATGGATGACTTCGGAATTGAGCCGAGCACGGCGCAATGGCTGACTACTGGTTATCTCCTTGTTATCGGTGTCCTTATCCCGGTCACCGCTTATTTGATTCAGCGGTTCACCACAAGAACCCTGTTCCTTGGAGCTATGGGGTTGTTTACGGTTGGGACATTTGTAGCGGCTATCTCACCAGAAATAGAAATGCTTTTATTCGGAAGGCTGCTTCAGGCAGCGGGTACCGGACTGCTCTTTCCCTTACTAACTAATGTGGTATTCTCAATCGTTCCTATAGAAAAAAGGGGTTCGGCAATGGGGACCATTGGAATTGTCATTACGTTTGCTCCCGCGATTGGACCCACGCTATCAGGAATCATTGTACAGCATTTCAGCTGGCGGGTTCTTTTTTACGGGGTTCTGCCGATCGCACTGTTAGTGATTATCTTTGCATTTATGAAGCTTAAAAACGTGACGGAGACAAGTAAACCAAAGATCGATCCGCTTTCGCTTCTCCTTTCAACCTTAGGATTCGGCGGGATTGTGTACGGATTCAGCAGTTCCGGTGAAGGACAGGGTGGCTGGTCGAGCTATGAAGTTCTTATTCCACTAATAATCGGCGTTGTTGCTTTAGCCATGTTTACTTGGAGGCAATTGACGATTACACAGCCGCTGCTGGATTTACGGACATTTAAATACACCATTTTCAGGATGTCAACGGTCATTATGATGATTATCATGATGGCAATGTTTTCCGCGATGATGCTGCTGCCGATTTTTCTCCAGAATGCGTTAGGCTACAGTCCGTTGAAGGCAGGCTTGGTCATGCTGCCGGGCGGAATTGTCATGGGAATCATGTCACCCATTACCGGCCGGTTATTTGATAAATTTGGTGCTAAGTGGCTTGCGCTTATAGGACTTGGGCTGGTCGCGAATACGTTGTGGCAATTTGCCTTCATCACAGTGTCAACCTCCTACAGCACGATTATGATTTTTAATACGCTGTTAATGCTTGGGATTTCAATGGTCATGATGCCGATTATGACCAACGCTTTAAACGAACTGCCGCCTCCCTTATATCCGCATGGCACGGCCATTATCAGTACGCTCCAACAGGTTGCCGGCGCAGTCGGGACAGCATTGCTTGTCTCTATCATGACCAATGGTTCTGCTCGTTTTATGGAAAGTACGCTGATTAAGGAAGACGCGGCTACCTTACAAATTCTAGCGATGATTTCCGGCATGAAAAGTGCATTCTTGTTTGCATTCGGACTAGTTGCCATCGCATGGATCGTTTCATTATTTATCAAACGGGCTGTGCCTGAAGAACAGAGTTTGAAAATGAAGCAAGGTACTGCGAACTGACAAAGAGGTAACTTATTATCAGGGCAGGTAATCTATGGTTTTATTCCCTGGCAAAACAACCAGGGTTTGGCCCTTTTTATACGATCCTTAAATAAAAAGGCCTTTCATATTGACCTGAGAAATCTGCAAGAGAATGACATGAACAAAACAAGGCGGACAAAGTTAATCCTTTGCCCGCCTTGTTTTAATATGTATTAGTAAAAAACCGTCAATTTCATTGTTAAAGTATACATTGATAAAAATGGGAAGCTGTGATATATTACTATAGAAACACATTTTTTAATATATAATAATATAAAGTTATCCCTATTTTAATCTTACAACGAAACCACTCTTCAGTCAACCCTTATTTTTCAATTTTTTTTAAAGGAGTGCTTTTAATGAACAATGATCTTCGGCAGGAGCAGGAACGATTGGATCAGGTGACCGGGACAATTTCGGAGCAGATCGGCAAGCTTGCAGATGAAGCCAGCCGGCGCCGGAGTGAAGTGGTCCATATTCAAAGGCACTTTTGGGATGAGGTCAAGGTAAACACAGATACGTTTGACGACTATCTTGAGACAATCATCGGCTTAAGGCAGCAGGCGCAGGCCCTGACTGTAAGCCAGAGCACCCACAGGCATGCAAAAAGCCGGCTGTCTGTCCTGCAGCGCATGCAAAAAACGCCTTATTTTGGACGTATTGATTTTATCGAAGAAGGAACCCAGGAATCCGAAAAAGTCTATATCGGCATCTCAACGCTCACGGATTCAAGCGGTGAGGATTTCCTGATTTACGACTGGCGTGCTCCGGTCTCGAGTGTCTACTACGATTATCCGCCCGGCCCTGCTGAATACACGACTCCCGGCGGCGTGATCAAAGGTAAACTGGAGAAAAAGTGGCAATATATCATCCGCGGAGGCGTTGTCGAATCGATGTTCGATACGAGTCTTACCATTGGAGACGAGATTTTAAAGCAGGTGCTTGGCAAAGGAACAGACAAACATATGCACAGCATCGTGGCCACCATTCAGCAGGAGCAAAACCGGATTATCCGGCATGTAACGGGCAGACTGCTGATTGTCCAGGGAGCTGCAGGCAGCGGCAAGACATCGGCTGCTATGCAGAGGATTGCTTACTTGCTCTATAAGTACCGGGATCGTCTGAAGGCTGATCAGATCATTCTCTTCTCTCCTAACTCGATGTTTAACAGCTACGTATCCAACGTCCTGCCTGAGCTTGGCGAAGAGAACATGCAGCAGGTTACGTTCCAGGAATATTTGTACCACCGGCTGAGCGGCTCCTTTAAAGTCGAGGATCCTTATGAGCAGCTGGAATATGTGCTGACTGCTGCAGATGAACCTGCCCACCGCACAAGAACTGCAAGTATCCGGTTCAAGGCGTCCACTTCCTTTTTCGAGACGATAAAAGCTTATAGCCACTCCCTAGAAGAATCCGGAATGGTGTTTAAAGGGATAAAATTCAGAGGAAAACCATTCGTCTCCTCCAAGCAGATGGAAGAAAGATTTTACGGCACGGATACGTCTATCCGCTTTTCCAACAGAATTGAGAAGCTGCAGGAATGGCTGAATGCAAAAATCGATGAAACGGAGAAAGCCGAGCTGAACAAACCGTGGGTACAGGAAGAAATTGAGCTCCTCAGCAAAGATGAGTATCAAAAGGCTTTTGCCTACTTAGAGAAAAAACAGGCTTCCGAAGTCGAACTTGATGATTACGAAAAAGAGATCAAGGTGCTCGGCAGGATGGTTGTCCGCAAGAAGCTGAAGCCGCTCCGGAAATGGGTGAAGGCGCTTCGTTTCGTCGACTTTACAGCCATCTATAGGCAGCTTTTTTCAAACCCGGCGAGCATCAACAGGTGGATTGAGGGGAAAACACCTGAGGAGTGGGAGGATATTTGTCAGATGACCATGAACATGCTTGATGAGGGCAGGCTGTTTTACGAAGATGCTCCTCCGTTTTTATTTTTGAAAGAGCAGATTCAGGGGTTCCAGACAAACACCTCTATTAAGCACGTGCTTGTAGACGAGGCACAAGATTATTCGCCTTTTCAATTCGAGTTTTTGAAACGTCTGTTTCCTTCGGCAAAGATGACCGTGCTCGGGGACTTTAACCAGGCCATCTTCGTTCATGCAAGCGAAATGTCCGATTTCCACCCGCTTACCGGCTTATACGGACCCGATGAAACAGAAGCGATTCTCTTAAACCGAAGCTACAGATCCACAAAACCGATTACCGAATTCACACGAAGACTCGTTCCTGGCGGCGAACAAATTGCCGCTTTTGAACGCGACGGCGAGATGCCTGTGCTGACACAGGTATCCGACCGTGCCGAACTGCACCGCCGCATCGCTTCCAAAGTCGCAGACTTTCAGAAGCGAGGGTATCATTCGATTGCAATCATATGCAAATCCGCTGCCGAAAGCAGTGAGGCCTTCAATGCATTAGGAAACATCGAAGACATTAAGCTTGTAAAAAGCGGCTCGGTTGAATACGAGCAAGGCATTGTTGTCATCCCTGCGTATTTGGCCAAAGGCATCGAATTCGACGCCGTCATCATTTATGACGCATCCTCGCAAGTATACTTTGATGAGAGCCTTCGCAGATTGTTCTACACCGCCTGCACCCGGGCGTTGCATCACTTGCAGCTGTACAGTGTTGGTGAACCGTGTGCATTTTTGCAGGAGGCACCGAGGGAGAGTTTGATTCAGAGTTCGACTTGAAGGAATAATAAAAAAGGAAGGAAAGGCATACATTCTGCCTTTCCTTCCTTTTTTAGTCCTATTTCGCATTTGCATCAGGCTGATGAATGCCAAAAATATTGCCTTCCGTATCATGATAGTACCCTTGCCACGCCATTCCAGGAAGCGCATATTTCGGCAATGCCACCTTGCCGCCATGCTCGATAATTTTTGCTTCCGTTACATCGTAGTTTTCCACTCCCATTGTACAGGAAAACCCGTTTAACGGCTGGTTTGGTTCTGGAGAAGGACCTTGTCTCTGCATCAAAGCACCATTGATTCCGGGTTCATTCTCGTCGCCGGTCACTGCTCCAAAGTAAGGAAGCCCGGCATAATCACTCCAGTCCTGAAATGTCCAGCCGAATACCTCTCCATAAAACTTCTTTGCGCGTTCCATGTCGTTTACGTGAATTTCAAAGTGAATTAATCTGCCCATGAGTACCTCCCATATCCCTAATAATTTATGATAATTTTCATAATACTTCTTTATAGTAAATCAATCTCTTACCCAAGTTCAATGATTTATCCCATTTTCTTACAGAAGTCTTGCGTTTTTTTATTTAAGGCTCCTGTTATACGTAACACATAAGTATCGTTCGTATCATCAAAAAGATAAAAACACCTGCTGCCTAAAGGGTAATCAACCTTTAAATCCTACATTTAATCTCAATGAAAAAAAGCAGGAACCTTTTAATGGTCTCTGCTTCATAATTTAAAACGAGCTTTGTCACACATTCCGCATGTGTCGACTTCTGGTCACTACTTCAATTGACCATATAAGGGTTAGAAAAACGGTAATGGTAAGATCCTTGTTTTCCTTCAAATAATTTTAATGAATAAAGTTATGTAGTAACTCCGGCGTTATATCATTTATATTTATAAGCTTCTTCAGCTAGTTGGTGACAGAGTGGTGGCATAAAGAAACATACTGCCACCAATTCTATCTGTTTAAATCAGAATAAGGATAAACAAAAGCCTATTTATCAACGTTTTCAATCTTAATCTGATATAATCAGATTCGCTTTACAACGTATGATCCACAACACTCTTCTATAACTAATGGTCAGCCTGATTTCCGCTTGACCATTTTTATCCAGTTCATTATTTTTTCCAATACGCTTTTGCTTCTTCCTCAAGCACTTTCAACCTACTATAATAATCAGGAAATTCACTGAGATGAGCTAGTGCAATTTTTCCAGTAGTGATAGGTTCATCCGCAGTAACATTAGTCTGATTGTATTTTCTTCCATGTTCAAGTTCGGTATTTACTCCCATCCAAAACTCATTTAAATCAAATTTACTATTGGTAAAATCAATACCTAAAAGTAAAGCTATTGCTGCTGCTTCCTCTTTAGAAAAGCTAGTTTTAGAGGTGTTAGAATTTGTTGTATCAATATTTTCGGGTCTAAACATATTTGAATTTTTTATAATTATATTTTTGTCATTACGATAACCATAAGCATCTTCCGTAGCTACTGCATCTGATTTGGTAACATGAATAGTACCAAATGGATGGTTAGGAGGAGCATATATCGAATAAAGTTTTAGCGGAATATTTCCTGTATTGGTTAGATTATGCCATGTTCCAGCGGGTATCATTATTGCAAAATCGTCATAGACATTTCTTTCAAAGTCAAAATTATCTTTACTCTTGCCCATTTGAACAATTCCCTGTCCTTGTTCAATACGTAAGAACTGATCAACGTCAGGATGCATTTCCAAACCGATATCTTCGCCAACATTGAGACTCATTAAAGTAACTTGCAAACGATCCCCTGTCCATAAAGCGGTACGATAGGTTTTGTTTCGCTTCGTAGCCTCATTGATATTAACTACAAATGGTTCTGATCCATAATCTTTAAAACCATATTGGTTAGTACCATTAGGAATATTCCTGTAAACAGACTGTCTTTCACTCATTGGTGCATTAACATAATAATGATATTGATTTTGATATGGATAAATACTAGGGACATTGTACATTTTCTTCATTCCCTTCACAGATATACAAAAACATCATATGCCTATCCTTAGGGAATGTTCTTCTATTTATTTATACTTATAATCTTAAGATCTATATAACACACACAATTCTTAGCAATCAAGCTATCGATGGTCTGTGATACATCTTGCAAAAACGTTTTCCATTTTTCTCCTAAAGATTTGATTAATCCAATATGGAACCTGATCTCATAAGGTTCCACTCCTATAAGATACCCCTTTTAAGATTCTTTCTGTTGTTACAATGATTGAAACAAGTGAAAGTTATGCGCTGAGATATCTAAAGTTTGATATTCATGTAAATTGGCAAGTGGATAAACGGTAAGCTACTGATAAAAAAGGCGGATATGATTTTGTAAAAACTCACATCGATGAAAGATGTCTCGTAATTATTTTCCTTGTTCAATGTTTAAATCATCTTCTAAAGCACGGAATGAAGCCATTGAGTGGGCTGAGAGCAAATGCCGCTAATCCGCGCCAATGGATTAATCACAATTCTCTTACTCATCCTTCACCACCCCTGTCGTGTCATAGCTAATGAACAGCGCCATGGCATCTGGAGAACCAAAATGAGCATAAAAGAGTCCAATTGAACAGTTGTTTTTCAGTCTTTTTTCATATCGAGAAACATATACTCAGTAAGAATGACTTCAGAATAGGAGGATCTAAATGACAAACAACAACCTGTTAAGCTTTTATGATCCCTATGTTTATCAGACATTAACAACCATTGTTGGTAAAATGGTTACTGTTCAAACCATAAGAGGCAGCGTTCGTGGCTCCTTGAAAAATGTAATGCCAGATCACATTGTTGTCGAATCTAACGAAACTCCCTTTTTTATTCGTACCCAGCAAATTATTTGGGTTTTTCCTGGTTAACAAAAAGGAAGTGGAGGGGAAAAAATGTTTAAAAGAATAAATAAATTGGCAATTGAACTTCCTATACCCGCACACGGCGATATGAATGCAGCAGCAGCAGTGCAAGAGCTCTTGGGCGGCAAGTTTGGGGAGATGTCTACCTTAAATAACTATATGTTTCAGTCTTTTAACTTCAGAAATAAAAAAAAGCTAAAACCATTCTATGAGTTAGTGGCAAGCATTACAGCAGAAGAATTTGGTCATGTAGAACTTGTTTCTAATACGATTAATTTGTTATCGGTAGGGAATACTTTTCCAGGGGATCCAGATATTACTCCACTTCAAAATGGGAAGGATGCGAGAAACACCCACCATTTTATTTCTACAGCTCAAACGGCTATACCAGGTGATTCAATGGGAAGACCTTGGACTGGTGATAATGTTTTTAATAGCGGAAATCTGGTTTTAGATTTAACACATAACTTTTTTCTAGAAATTGGTGCACGTACACATAAAATGAGAGTTTATGAGATGACTGATCACCCAGTTGCCAGAACCATGATTGGGTATTTGCTTGTTCGTGGAGGAACACATATCCTCGCCTATGCGAAAGCAATCGAAATTGCTACAGGGGTAGACTTGACGAAAATGCTTCCAATTCCAAATCTTGATAACTCAAAATTTGATTATGCCAAACCGTTCATAGAAAAAGGCTTAAGCAATGTGCTATTCACATGGAGCGAAACAGAATACAGGGATATCGGAATGATTTGGAAAGGAACAAATCCGGAAAATGGGCAACCGCTTGAAGTGAAAATTGGTACTCCTGAAGGCGGACCAATTCCAGACTTAGAGGATTTACCTGAAGAATTTGCTCCTGGTATTACTAGGGACGATTATGAATTAATCAAAAAACGTCTAATGGAAAATTTATAATGGATTTTTTGCAGGGAAAATATTAATTAAATTTGGATTTGTTTAGCGAACGGCAACAGCCACTGTTCGCTATTTTCATTCATCCTTCAACAATCCAAGTTGACACTTAAATAGAATCAGTTTGTTTCCTTGTTTTTTTATTATTCTCGGAAACTTAACTCACTAGAAAACGATAGAAAATTTCACTTTCCACGCTGTCAGCAAAGATGTCAGTTATGTTATCTATGTATGACAATAAATAAGAGCCTCCCCACTCAGGAAAGGCCCTCTACTCACTGTTACATCTTTATTTATCTTTACTTACAAGTAGCGAACAGCACTCCACATGCCTTAAGTGTTTGCAGCAATACTGGCGGTATGCTGTGAGTTTATTTTTCTTCCTGTTCAATAAAATTGTTTTCCGTTCCACTGTACAGCTCTGCCTTAATATTCTCCTTTGATGACAAAAAACGAGCCCCTGATGGTTCCAGCGAGTTTAGACTTCTGTCTGGCAAACTTAAACTTGCCTTCTAACTCCTTTGGTATCTCCATTCCCTCAGAAAGCTTAAAGCCCACTGCCCGCTTCTTCTGATCATCAACGGTATACATGACGTTGACCGCGAGACCATCCTCGTAAAAGACGTAGGCAAATTTAATATTTGCCACTTGAAACCTGGACGTTTCCAATGGTTTGGCCGCAAACTCGATATCACGTTCTTCCTTTAAAATCCGGTTCACATAATCGAGTGTCTCCTGGCTTTCGCTCGCTGGTACAACCGCAAATTCGTGTTTGTATTTGTTCATAAAGTAACGGGATTCATTTGCCCGTAAACCAGCAAGCGCTTCTGCTGCAGGCGAAGACTCTAAACCAGCCGCAGACACATTTTTAAAATCAACGATACAGGACATTGCCATCCCTCCTTTTGATTATTTCCTGACAACAGGAATCCACATTTCACCATAAATCATGCCGTTTCGGTGCTCCATCTCAACACTAGCATTTGGTCCGCCAACATAGGCAACATCCTTTGCTTCTGGAAGGACTTGACCAAAGGCAACAGCAGCAAGCTTGTTATTCAAATCATCCGCTGTCTTTCCTTCCCCTTTAACCACTACGTATTCTCCTTTAGGAAATTGGATGACTCTCGCTTCTTCTGGGGCCGGTTCCTCTGTCATGACACCAGCATAATGCATCATCTTGTTATTTACCGCTTCATTCACAGCAAATACATAGTCATTGGAGGACATGGATTTTAAAGTATCCAGCCTTCCATCTTGGCTGATGGCTTGCCAAAATTCGAACTTTTCCCTGTGTATGCCTGCATAGTCTGTGTAATCGCTTTTCAGCTCAGTTCCAAGACCGATTACGGTAAAGCCTTCTTTTTCTTCCAGTGTATAATTTGCCATTTCCCATACCTCTTTTCTGCATTTTTCAATGATTTGTATTATTGTCTTGCTAGGTTTATCATAGTCTTAAATCATGTCAAAAAACGATACTGTTTAGGAGCCCCTCATGAAAAAAGTTGAACGGATCAATATCATCATGCGGTATATTAATAACCGTGCCCGCTTTACCATTTCTGAAATCATGCAGGAGTTTAACATTTCACGCTCGACAGCCATTAGAGATATTAGAGAAATTGAGGCCATGGGGATGCCGCTTGTGGCTGAGGTTGGAAGAGATGGGGGTTATTTTGTCATGCACAACTCCGTCTTGCCGGATGTACGCTTTACCAACAATGAGGTCAAAGCACTGTTTATTGCCTTTATGGCCACAAGAAACCAGCAGCTTCCCTACCTGAAGAGCCGTCAGTCTTTAGCTGAAAAATTACTTGGCCTCCTATCCAAAAACCAGCAGGATGATCTTGTTCTTCTAAATCAAATCCTGCTTTTTGAAGGGACCAATCCCCACAACCCCGACCTGCTTGATCTGTCTGACCTCCCACATCCCATGTTAGAAACACTCATCCAAACCCTACTTACAGACAGCTATTTTTTTATTTCCATTAAAGAAGAGAAGGAAACAATGTCATATCCTATTTATATCCTGCACCTTTATCGTGAAAAAAGCGCATGGCTGATTGAAGGCTTTGACTTAAAAGAAGAAAAAAAGAAGATCATTCCTGTCGACCATCTCACAGATGTCAAACCCTGCCCGGCGAAAAAAAGAGTCAGCAAGAAAAAGATCTTAGAAAAACTAAGTAAGCAGGAGCAAGCATACAACCTTGTTCTTGAGCTTGGCCCAAGCGCAATTGCCCAGTTCAAAAAATACCATCCTTTTAAGATTTCACTCTCCTATACGAATCCATACCAAATCACAGCCATTCTAAAGGCTTTTATCAATGTGAATAAGGCTGAAGAACTGACCGAAATAACCAATTGGCTGCTTTTTCTAGGTTCAGATGTCAAGGTCAGGGAGATGCCAGAGGAAGTCTTCGAGGTTTTACATGTGAGATTACGCATGTATCGATCATAGGAGTGCTTTAGGCTAACGGAGAATCGTAAAAAGGCAACGTCTCATAAGAGATAGTTGCCTTTTTTCAAGATCATCTGTGCCACACACCAAATATCTGGTGTGCTGGCGGGTATATTACATTCTTAAGAACTTGTTCACTTGATAAAAAAAGGTGCCGGCTGCAAGGGAACTTTATGCTGAATAAAATAAGTACACATGAGTTGATGTGTTCTCTAACTTTTTGAGAATGACATCATTTCACTGTCCCCGTCTCATCAACTTTCTTTTACAAAGTTATCAAGCAATGCACGCACTTCATCTGTTGATTTCGTGTTCATCAATTGATTTCGTAATTCAGCAGCTCCAGGGAATCCTTTGACATAGATCTTGAAGAAGCGGTGAAGCCCTGGTACTGAACGCGGTACTTCTTCCGCATATTGATCCTGAAGATCAAGCTGCAGTCTCAGGAGGTCGAGGTATTCTTTGCTGCTGTGTTCTCTTGGTTCTTTTTCAAAGGCAAACGGATTTTTGAAAATACCCCTGCCGATCATGACGCCGTCAATTCCGTATTGTTCAGCAAGCTGAAGCCCGGTTTGGCGGTCAGGAATGTCGCCATTGATGGTCAGCATCGTATTTGGTGCAATGCGGTCACGCAGTTTTTTGATTTCCGGGATGAGCTCCCAATGCGCATCGACTTGGCTCATTTCGTCTCTTGTGCGCAAGTGAATGGAAAGGTTCGCAATGTCCTGTTTCAGGATATGCCCAAGCCAATTCTCCCACTCGTCTACCTTCTTAAAGCCGAGTCTTGTTTTCACGCTGACAGGCAGTCCGCCTGCTTTCGCTGCTTGAATGAGTTCTGCCGCAACGTCCGGACGGAGAATCAGGCCGCTGCCTTTTCCTCTTGATGCCACGTTCGGGACAGGACAGCCCATATTAATATCGATTCCTTTAAAGCCCATTTCCGCCATACCAATGCTCATTTGACGGAAATAGTCGGGATTATCTCCCCATATATGTGCCACCATTGGGTGTTCATCTTCTGTAAACGTCAATCGGCCGCGCACACTTTTCAGGCCCTCGGGATGACAATAGCTGTCCGAATTTGTAAACTCGGTGAAAAATACATCCGGCCGGCCGGCTGCACTGACTACGTGACGGAAAACAACATCTGTCACATCCTCCATTGGGGCAAGTACGAAAAATGGCTTCGGCAGATCACGCCAAAAATTATTGATCATGTCAAACTCAAATCCTCTCACTGTCAAACTTCCGGTAAAAAATATTCTTTTACACTTATATCATGTTTCCTGGCTGTTTATCAATCTCTGCTTATTTATAAATTATTGGAAAAACATCTGATCTTTTCACAAAGAAAAAAGCAGATGGCATAGAATGTTTCTATCTCAGCTGCTTTTTCTATTATACCAATTTTAAACACGCGACCGCTTCACAATGAGTCGTATGCGGAAACATATCCACCGGCTGCACTTCCACCGTTGCATAACCGCCATCCTCCAGCACTTTCAAATCACGTGCAAGAGTCGCCGGATTACAGCTCACATACACAACCTTCTTCGGTTTCATATCCAAAATCGTTTGCAGCAAGGCTTCATCGCACCCTTTACGAGGCGGGTCGACCACAATTACATCAGCTGCATTCCCTTCTTCATACCACTTGGGAATGACAACTTCAGCTTCACCGACTGCAAACTCAGCATTTTCAATACCGTTCAGTACTGCATTGCGTTTGGCATCTTCAATAGCTTCAGGAACGATCTCCACACCGAAAACTTTCTTAGCCTTCTGCGCTAAGAACAAAGAGATTGTCCCAATGCCACAGTACGCATCGATAACTGATTCCTCACCGCTCAAGTCTGCATACTCCAGCGCTTTATCATAAAGAACCTTCGTCTGCTCAGGGTTTACCTGATAGAAAGATCTGGCCGATATCGCGAACTTGATGTCCCCGATGTAGTCGTAGATGTATTCTTCTCCCCAGAGCACGGTTGTTTGATCGCCGAAGATGACGTTTGTGCGTTTTGGATTGATGTTTTGGACGATGGACTTGATGGCTGGGAATTGGGATGTGATGTCGTCGATGATGGCTTTTTTGTTTGGGAAATCGGGTGTTCGGGTGATGAAGACGACCATCATTTCCTTTGTGACGATGCCGTAGCGGACCATGATGTGGCGGAGCCAGCCTTTGTTTTTCTTTTCATCATAGGCTCGGATACCGTGACGGTTTGCGATTGTCTTGATGGCTGCGACGACTTCATCGTTTTCGCTTTGCTGGATTAAGCATTGCTCCATGTCGATGATTTCGTGGGAGCGCTGCTGGTAGAAGCCGGCTACTAGTCCGCCTTCGCGTTCTCCGACTGGCACCTGTGCCTTGTTGCGGTAGTTCCATGGGTCTTCCATGCCAAGTGTCGGGTGTACGGTGACGTTGTCTAAGTTCAGCTTGCCGATTCTTGTTAGTACTTCTTTGACTTGTTTCTGTTTAAAATCAAGCTGGCCTTGGTAGCTTAAGTGCTGCAGCTGGCAGCCGCCGCATTGTTTATAGATCGGGCATGGGGCATCGGTTCGCTGCGAGCTTTCTTCGTGCAGCTCGACTAGGCGTCCGAATGCGTAGCCTTTATTTAATTTTGTGACTTTGATTTGACCTTTTTCGTTTGGTAAGGCGTTTGGTACGAAGATTGGGTAGCCTTCGATCTTCGCAACGCCTGATCCGTCATGTGTCAGGTCTTCAAAGGTAACATCGTAGTATTCATTTTTTTGTACAGGCGCTATTGCCTTTGTCATGATAATCTTCCTTTGTTTTTACTGATTATATAGAAAAGCGGAAGCGCCTGTTTAGCTCCGACAGGCAGAAAAGGATCCGACGGAAAAGTCCGGTTTTGACTTTTTTGGCGGAGCCGTTCTGACCGAGGAGTTAGGCGCTGGAGCTAGACATTGATAACTTGATTCAAACCATTACCCACATTTTATCACACTCCAGACATAAGAAAAACTTGGCGCAGGGCCAAGTTTCTATTCGTCCATGGACTGGGCTTTTGCAAGCGGCATGAGGACGTCGATGTGTCGGTACATGTTGACGAATTCGCCTGGCAGATCGCCGCCGTATTCACCGTCTAGATTTAACTGCATTTTTTGAGCTGATGTTACCTTTACTCGGTTTGCAGTTGTGTAGATGATGTTGCTGTCGCTGATATGCTCACCGCGGAGGGCAAGGCTTGCGACCCGGATAAAGTCGGCAAGGTTTGCTTTTTTCAAGATCAGCAGGTCGAACATGCCGTCGTTCAGCTTGCTGTCTGGCGCAAGCTTTTCAAAGCCGCCGACAGAGTTTGTGAGCGAAACGAGGAACAGCATGATTTCGCCTTTGAACAGCTTTCCGTCGTATTCAATTTCTACTTCAGCCGGACGGATGGAAGGCAGCATTTCGATGCCTTTCAGGTAGTACGCGAGCTGGCCAAGGACGGTTTTCAGCTTGCTTGGGACTTCGTATGTGAGTTCAGTGAGACGTCCGCCGCCTGCGATGTTAACGAAGTAGTGGCCGTTGACGCGTCCGATGTCGATCGCTCTTGCTTCGCCTGCAAGGATAGAGTCTACTGCTGTTAAGATATTGTCGCGCGGGATTCCGATTGCACGCGCAAAGTCGTTTGTTGTTCCAACGGGAATTACGCCAAGCTGAGGTCTTTCTTCAAGATCAGCAAGTCCGTTTATAACTTCATTTACGGTGCCGTCTCCGCCTGCAGCAATGACAAGGTCAAAGCCGCGTTCGCCCGCGGCTCTAGCTGCCTGGATGGCGTCGCCTTCGCAGGTTGTCGCGTGGCATGACGTTTCGTAGCCGGCTATTTCAAATTTCTGAAGAACTTCAGGTAATTGTTTTTTAAAGGCTTCGCGCCCTGATGTTGGATTATAGATTATTCTTGCTCTTTTCATTTTCCCCATCATCCTAAGTTAGAATGTATTTCCATGATTTGTTGTATCTAACAAACCATCAATTATACTACACCTTTTTTGTTAGATACGCAAACCCTAGAACTAGTATAGCCAAAGCCGGATAAAAACAACGGCGCCATTCATGATGTTCACTCGCGGCGCCGTCTCTTGGTTTTATCGTTTCTGAATTTCCTCTAGTAAAAGCTTGTTGACCATCGGCGGGTTCGCCTGGCCTTTTGTTGCTTTCATGATTTGACCGACCAGGAAGCCGATCGCTTTTTGTTTGCCGCTTTTGAAGTCCTCGATGGATTGCGGATTCGCATCCAGTGATTCGTTCACGATTTTACGGAGCGTGCCTTCGTCAGAGATTTGGACAAGCCCTTGATCCTTGACGATTTGCTCGGCATTGCCGCCTTTTTCGATCAGCTCTTTGAACACTTTTTTCGCGATTTTCGTTGAAATTGTGCCGTTTTCGATGAGCTTAATCATGCCTGCAAGTCCTTCTGGTGTAAGGGCTACATCCTGAAGCTCTTTGCCTTCAGCATTCAAGTAGCCGCTCACTTCACCCATTAACCAGTTCGAAGCCTGCTTAGCATCTGCTTCTTTTGCCACCGTTGCTTCAAAGAAATCGGACATTTCTTTTGTCAGAGTAAGGACCTGTGCATCATACGATGGCAGGCCGAGCTCTTCGACGTAGCGCTTTTGTCGCTGGTCCGGAAGCTCAGGAATCGTTGAACGAATGCGCTCTTTCCACTCGTCATCAATGTAGAGGGACACAAGGTCCGGCTCCGGGAAGTAGCGGTAGTCGTCAGAACCTTCTTTTACGCGCATCAAGAGTGTTTTTCCCGTTGCTTCATCAAAGCGGCGTGTTTCCTGCTCGATGATGCCGCCTGATAAAAGAACTTCCTCCTGGCGCTTCACTTCATGCTCAAGGCCTCTGCGGACAAAGTTAAAGGAGTTCAGGTTTTTCAGTTCAGCCTTTGTTCCGAATTTCTCTTGGCCGACCGGGCGAAGGGAGATGTTGGCGTCACAGCGGAGTGAGCCTTCTTCCATCTTACAGTCAGAAACACCTGTGTATTGAATGATTGCTTTCAGCTTTTCAAGGTAAGCATAAGCCTCATCAGGTGTGCGGATGTCAGGTTCTGATACGATCTCGATCAGCGGTGTGCCCTGGCGGTTGTAATCACAAAGAGAATAACCGTCGCCTGTATGTGTCAGCTTGCCAGCGTCTTCTTCTAAATGAAGGCGTGTAATGCCGATTCGTTTCTTGTAGCCATTCACTTCAATATCAATCCAGCCGTGCTCGCCGATTGGCTTGTCAAACTGGGAAATCTGGTAAGCCTTCGGGTTGTCCGGATAAAAATAGTTCTTGCGGTCGAACTTCGTATCTGTCGCAACTTCACAGTTCAAAGCCATTGCAGCTTTCATGGCGAAATCAACAGCTTCTTTGTTCAGTACCGGCAGAACGCCAGGATAGCCAAGCTCGATCACGCTTGTGTTTGTATTTGGATCTGCGCCGAAATGGTTCGGTGCGCTTGAGAAAATTTTCGATTCTGTTTTTAATTCAACGTGGACTTCAAGTCCAATGACCGTTTCAAAGTTCATGATTTCACCCCTTACAATTCAGGTTTTGCTTTATGATGGTCGGTTGCCTGCTCAAATGCATGTGCAACACGGTAAACTGTGCTTTCGTCGAAATGCTTTCCGATAATTTGCAGTCCAAGCGGCAGTCCGTTTGAGAATCCGCAAGGTACGGAGATTCCAGGTACGCCTGCAAGGTTCACCGGGATTGTCAAAATATCGTTCGCATACATCGTCATCGGGTCATCTGTTTTTTCGCCTACTTTAAAGGCTGGAGTAGGAGTTGTCGGTCCAACGATGACATCGTATTTTTCAAACACATCTTCAAAGTCTTTTTTGATGAGTGTGCGGACTTGCTGTGCTTTTTTGTAGTAAGCATCATAGTAGCCTGAGCTGAGGGCGAATGTTCCAAGCATGATGCGGCGTTTGACTTCGTCGCCGAAGCCCTCTGAACGGGACTGCTTGTACAATTCAATCAGGTTCTTCGCATTGTCTGAACGGTAGCCGTAGCGGACGCCGTCAAAGCGTGCAAGGTTTGCTGATGCTTCTGATGAAGACAGCAAGTAGTAAGTAGCGAGCGCGTATTTTGAATGAGGCAGAGATACCTCTTCCCATGTAGCACCCTGTGCTTCTAATACTTTTAACGCATCAAGGACAGACTGCTTTACTTCTTCGCTGACACCTTCTCCCAGGTATTCCTTCGGCACGGCGATTTTGAGGCCTTTTACATCGCCAGTCAATGCAGATAAAAAGTCAGGCACTTCAACGTTTGCTGACGTTGAATCCATTTTATCGACGCCTGAAATGGCCTGAAGCAGGAAGGCATTGTCTTCAACATTTGTTGTCAATGGTCCAATTTGATCAAGAGATGATGCAAATGCGATCAGTCCAAAGCGCGAAACGCGACCATATGTAGGTTTTAGTCCAACGACACCTGTGAAGGCTGCCGGCTGGCGAATCGATCCGCCTGTATCTGATCCAAGGGCAAACGGTACTTCGCGAGCTGCAACTGCTGCAGCCGAGCCGCCGCTTGATCCGCCTGGAACGGTTTCAAGATTCCATGGATTTTTTGTGACTTTGTAGCCTGAGTTCTCTGTTGAAGAGCCCATTGCGAATTCGTCCATGTTTAATTTTCCAATTGTGACAGCTTCAGCTTTCTTCAGATGCTGAACAACGGTTGCGTCATAGATCGGGTCGAAGTTTTCAAGGATTTTACTTGCCGCAGTTGTACGCAGGTTTTTCGTGACGATGTTGTCTTTTACGCCGATCGGCATTCCAAACATAAGACCGAATTCATCGCGCGTTCCGATCGCTTCGTCCAGTTCCTTTGCATATGAACGTGCTTTTTCTTCATCTAATGTAAGGAAGGCATTCACTTGATCGTCGACGGCATGAATTCGTTTGTACGATTCGTCAACAAGGTCTGTTACGGTGATTTCTTTTTTATGTAAAAGTGTTTTTAACTCTGACAGTTTGTGGTCAAATAATGACATAATGGCTGCTCCCTCCTTATTCTAAAATGGACGGCACGCGAATGTATCCGTCTTTATGGTCAGGAGCGTTTTTCACGACATCCTCTACTGGCAATCCTTTTTCTGCTTTGTCTTCGCGCAGAATGTTCTTCATTTCTAATACGTGTGTTGTCGGCTCAACGCCTGTTGTATCAAGCTCATTCAATTGCTCGGCGAATGTGATGATCGCGTCCAATTGATTTGTGAACATTTCTGTTTCTTCTTCAGTTATAGCCAAGCGTGCTAAATTCGCAACGTGCTTCACTTCTTCTTTTGAAATGCGTGACATGTGCTCCACCTCCGTTAAATCTCGTGCAAACAATACTCTGATGATATCAAAAGTCAGTGCATTAAAGCAACAAAAGACGGTAATTATTGCACCTCTCCGTATTCCTGATCCAGCACTTTTTTCACAATGTTCGGATGATCCGTCATGATCCCGTCCGCGCCGATTTCAACCAGCTTCCGCACACTGTCTTCATCGTTGATCGTCCAGTATTGTACAGCGATGTTGCGGTTGTGCAGTGATTTGATGATTCTCTCTGTAGTCAGATCAAGACCGCTTGCCCTCATTGGGATTTGCACTGCCGTGTATTTGTTCATGGGAATCAGGCGGTCAACGAATAGCTTATGGGCAAGGACAAAGTTGCGTGTTGCTTCAGATGGCGAGCTGACAGGCACTTTGCCGTCGGATGCTTTGATGAAGTAGTTCAGTGCTTCATCATAGAATGAAGCGATGATGACTTTGTCGGTCATGTTGTGTTTTTTGATCAGATTGGCCATTTTGTCTGCCAATAACGGGTCGTCGATTTTCAGCTCGATTGTCATATGGTAGCCTGGGAAAGTGGTGAAAATCTCATCCATGGTTGGGATGGTGACACCTTTATTCCGGTAAGGATGGGTTCCGTCAGGTCCAACGAAGTGATAGCCGGCATCCAGCTGTTTCAATTGTTGGAGCGTCATGTCTTTTACTGAGCCGGTTCCGTTTGTTGTGCGGTCGACTGTCTCATCATGAATGACAACCACTTCTCCATCTTTTGAAAGATGAACGTCCATTTCGAGCATGTCTACCTCTAGCTTTTCAGATAGCGAGAAGGCTGCCATCGTGTTGCCGGGAGCCATGCCGTCTCCGCCTTGATGCGCAATAATGAGCGGACGCTTGCCTTTTTTGAGGAAAGCTTGTTTTTCTGCAGGTTGAACAGGAATGAATTGAAGGATGGCGATGAACAGGATCAGCGTGATGAGAAGCGCAGAGGTGAGTTTGAGTTTGGTTCTCTTCTTTCGGACGGGCTGCGGCACGATTTCCATGGTTTGGTCCCCTTTTTTAGGTGGTTAGTTTCTTTATATCATGGATGTGGAATTTGGTATGTCGAATTTTCTAGAAAAGGGGGTATTATCTTTGGGCTGGAAAAAGACCATTCCTTGTCACCATGTTTCCAGCAGCCCCATCACTTTACTTGCCGATCCCCTCTAAATACTTTCGCATTTCCCCATTTACTTTCCAAAACCCCATAAACACTTTCTTTTTTCCAACCATCTCCAAAAAACAAAAAACACCAGCATCCATGCGGTGTTCTTCGTTTAAACAAACGTTTAATTAAGTCGCTTATTTACTGCTTTGACGCAGTTTAAGCTTCGTTGCAATCATTACCTGCTTCGCAATTTTCCGCTCGGTAATCCGTTCAACAAGCAGATCAACGGCAGTCTCACCCATGACTTCTGTGTACACCTTAACCGTGCTGAGCGCCGGGAAAATGTATTTTGAGACGCTGATGTCATTTACCCCGATGATGCTGACCTGCTCCGGTACGCGGATGCCGTGCTCATGCAGGGCCTGGAGGCTGCCGATCGCGATGGAATCATTACCTGCAAAGAAGGCACTAGGCAGGGAATCGCCGAGCTCTGCAATAGCTTGGGACATCATGCGGTGGCCGTCCTTTACTGTGAAGGAGCCGATGAACATGGCGTCCTCGCGCAGCATCCCTCTTCCAGACAAGTACTTGATGAATGTTTGCTCGCGCTGATCGTCAAGTGTTGCGCTGTGCTCGCGGTAGGTTTCGCGTCCGCCGATGTAGCCGATTTGCGTGTGTCCTTTTGCGATGAAATGGTCGAGGACGCGCTCTGTTGCCCGTTCGAAATCGACGATAACGGAATCGAATTTTTCCGGATCCGGACTTGAGTCGACGAAAACTACGTTTCGCGCGGCTTTCTTGAATTCCTCTGCCTGCTGCTTGCTGAATTTGCCTACCGCGACGATGCCCTGAAGCTGATCCTGATTGATCGCGTCAAAATCGTCGTAGAAATAGGTAGCAAGCTGAAGGTTGTGGCTCTTTGCCCGCTCCTCGATGCCGAGTCTGATCGACATGTAGTAAAGATCGTTCAGCTCCTCCTGCTCTGTGTACCAGTGCACGATGGCGATCTTCGGAACGAGGCTTTTCTTTGTTTTGCGTTTTTGATAAGACAGCTCCTCGGCCACTTCGAAAATTCGCTTTTTCGTTTCGTCTCCAACGGATAGCGTTTCGTCAAAGTTCAGGACCCGCGAAACCGTCGCAATGGATACACCCGCTTTTTCAGCTATATCTTTTATCGTAGCCGCCATATACCGTAACCCCTTTGTTATAGATAAGAAAAATTATATTAGTCCAAATGTAAATGATGTCCGAGAACGATATGCTTCATGTGCCGCAAGCCTATGTGTCGGCAAGCCTGGGATCAGAAGCGATTCCGGGATGCGCTGTGTCTCAATGCAGATGGCCGCATATGGCCCGGTTGCCTGACCCGGCTTTAATGGATGATCGGTGTCCATCTTATTCGCCATGTAAATGACGGCTGCGGGATCTGTTGTCTGCACAACCATCTTCCGGCCGCTTTCCTGCTCCTCTACTGACACTTGGTTGAGCTCACTTTGTTCAAATAGAAAAAGGTGGTCAAAACCGTTTCCGACCTTGATGATCTGCTCGTGGTCAGACTCTGCTGCATCTCTTAATAGTTTACCAGTTTTCAGGTCAAACGGGGTTTCTTTTGCACGAATCCATTTGCCTGTCGGAATCGAATCGTCATCGAATTCGGCGATGGCATCACTTTTCATTGTAAGAGAGTGATTCAGCACGTTCCTTCCGCTGTCTGCTGATAAATTAAAATAAGCGTGGTTTGTCAGGTTAAGCCATGTATCTTTGTCCGAGCGCGCTTCGTAATCAATGGTGAATGTGTTGTCGCAGTCAAGACGGTATGTGACCTGTACATCCAGATTCCCCGGATAGCCGCCTTCACCGTCCCTGCTGAAATGGGTAAGGATGACTTCTGCTGCATCCTCATGCTCCACGGTTTTTACGTTCCAGAAAACCTGATGAAAGCCATGCGGGCCTCCGTGCAAATGATGCTCGCCTTCGTTTGCCTCAAGTCTGTACGGACCAAGCTCTGCATTTGGCACCCGTCCTGCGACGCGGCCGATGAGTGCTCCCAAATAATATGGATTTTCGATATACTGCTCAGCATGGTCATAGGCTAAAACAACATTCTCAAAGTTTCCGTTTTTATCCGGTGCCATGATCGAAGTGATCGTTCCGCCAAGGTTTAAGAAGCTGACCGAGAAGCCCTGGTCGTTTTCAAGCGTATATTTCTCAATATTTTGCTGTGGGTGCGTGAGTATCGTTTCGTGAAGGATTTTCATTTTTATCGTTCCTCTCTCTTTTTAAACTCTGGATAAAATGACTAAAATGATTATTCCCTTCATTTGTTCTTTTAAAAACTCCCGCATCCTCTAATACTCTGCTAAATTTTAATCCTACTTCTTTTTTAAGGATCCCATCAGCCGTTGTTTTTTCAAACGATTGATAGTTTGACAGCAAGTGCTGAACCCATTCCTCATGGTGCTCCGGGACTTCAGCCTCTTCCCCAAGGAGGAACGCTTCTATTTGCTGAAGCTCATGTTTCAGACGCTCTGGAAGAACAGCCAGACCCATAACTTCAATCAGTCCGATGTTTTCTTTTTTAATATGGTGCAGATCTGCATGCGGATGGAAAATCCCCATCGGATGCTCTTCGCTCGTTCTGTTATTGCGAAGGACGAGGTCCAGCTCATAGCTGCCGTCTCTCATTCTTGCAATCGGCGTCACCGTTTGATGGGATTCGTCTCCTGTAAAAGCAATAATCTCTGCTTCTTCATTGGAATAGGATTTCCAAGTATTCAGTACGTGCTCTGCTGCAGAAACGAGCGCCGCTTTATCTGATGATCGCAGTCTCAGAACCGACATTGGCCATTTCACCTTTGAGAAGGCTACCTCAGGAAAGCTTGCAATCTCGAATGTTTCATCGTCAGGTGCTTCCGCCATCGCAAACGTGTACTTGCCCGCCTGATAGTGATCATGAGAGAGGATCGATCCGCCGACAATCGGAAGGTCCGCATTCGAGCCGATAAAATAGTGCGGAAACTGCTCAACGAAAGCAAGCAATCTACGGAAGGCGTCTCCATTGATTTTCATGTCTCTGTGCTCGCCGGATAGCACAATGGAATGTTCATTGTAATAAATGTACGGAGAGTATTGAAAATACCACTGCTCATTCTCAAGGTTCAGCTCAATCACACGGTGATTGGATCGTGCAGGGTGTCCGATGCGGCCTTTATAGCCTTCGTTTTCAGCGCAAAGCAGGCACTTCGGATACTTGCTTGCTGATTTGACTGCACGTTCCCTTGCGATATCCCGCGGATCTTTTTCAGGTTTTGAAAGGTTGATTGTAATATCAATCTCTCCGTATTCAGTCGGCGTTTTATAATGGATGTTTTTCGCGATTCGTTTTGTCTGGATGTAATTGCTGTTTTGGCTCAGTTTATAAAAATAATCTGTCGCGATTTCAGGTGACAGGCTGTAATACTCTTCAAACGTTTGCTGAATTGCAGACGGCTTATCAAGAAACACATTCATCAGATTGGCAGACAGCTTTTCTTTTTCATCAAATGTTCCTTCAATGATGCCCCGTTCTGCTGCCTGCAGGACGATGATTTCAAGCAGATCGGGTATGGGAAGCAGCGTTTCCGGCAGGTCACAATCTTCATAGGCATCAATCCCAAGCAGACCGAGAATCTGGTTTCGGGCATACATCCGGTCTCTGTCTGTGATGAATTTTTTTTGGATGGCTTGCTCAACTAATTGATTGACGAATGAAGAATTGTTCATCTGGAATCCTCTCCATATCCGTTAGGTTTTGTTTGGTGCCAGTTCCATGCGTCCTGCAGGATCGTTTTGATATTCGTGCGGGATGGCTCCCAGCCGAGAATCGCTCTTGCTTTTTCGGATGAAGCGACAAGTGTGCTCGGATCGCCTGCACGTCTAGGTGCTGCCTTTGCAGGAATCGGATGTCCTGTTACTTCTCTTGCTTCCTTAATCATTTCATTAACCGAGAAGCCCTGGCTGCTGCCGAGGTTCAAAATGATGCTTTCGCCTTGTCTGCTTAAATAGTTCAGAGCAAGCAGATGGGCGTCAATCAAATCTTCCACGTGGACGTAATCACGGATGCATGTGCCATCAGGCGTTGCATAGTCATCTCCGAATACAGAGATGTGCTCTCTTTGTCCTAATGCTACCTGCAGAATAAGCGGAACCAAGTGTGTTTCTGGTGTATGATCCTCGCCGATTTCAGCTGTGGCTCTTGCTCCCGCAACATTGAAATAGCGCAGGGATACATAGCGGATGCCGTATGCTTCCTCGCACCAGCCCATCATTTTTTCCATCATCAGCTTGGATTCGCCATAAGGATTTGTCGGGTTTGTACGTTCCTTTTCTGTAATCGGAATATACTTCGGTTCGCCGTATACAGCTGCGGTTGATGAAAAGACGATTTCTTTCACATCGTGCTTCTGCATGACTTCAAGCAGAACTTGCAGTCCGTAGACATTGTTGTGAAAATACTTGAGCGGCTGCAGGACAGACTCTCCTACTAACGAATTGGCTGCAAAGTGGAGCACCTGGGTGATGTCTTCTTTTTCAAACACGCTGTTTAAAAATGCCTGATCTCTCAGGTCGCCTTCGTAAAAACCAGCTTTCGGATGGATTGCTTCTTTGTGGCCGGTCTGGAGGTTATCGATCACGACAACGTCCAATCCCTGATCTGCTAATTGATAGACTGCATGGGAGCCGATGTAGCCGGCTCCTCCAAGAACTAAAACGCTCATATATGAACCCCCAATTCAATTTCGCATGCGCCGTCCCCGATATCTGCAATGTAGAAGGATGCCTCGTAGCCGACTGCCTTTAGGTAAGATTGGCCGACTTCATCAAGGAAATCGCCGACACTTTCGCGCTCAACAATCGCAATCGCGCATCCGCCAAAACCTGCGCCTGTCATGCGGGCACCGATGACACCGTTCTGCTTCCAGGCAGCCTCGACAAGTGCATCGAGCTCTGTACCTGTTACTTCATAATCTTCCCGCAAAGAGCGGTGGGAATCATTCATCAATTCGCCAAATGTATAGAGGTCGTTCTTTTCAAGAGCTTCAAGCGCGTAAATGGTCCGTTCGTTTTCACTGACAGCGTGACGCGCGCGCTTTCTCACGGTTTCATCCGCAATGGAATCTGCGTATTGATTGAATGTTTCCATCGAGAGTTCACCCAACGACTGCACGGGTACCTTTTCCTGCAGGATTTTTAAAGCATCTTCACATTCCTGCCGGCGTTCGTTGTATTTTGAAGCGGCAAGCTCTCTGCGTTTGTTCGTGTTCATGATCACGATAACGTGATGCTCTAAATGAATCGGAGCATAGCGGTATTGGAGCGTATTGCAATCCAGCAGCATGCCGCACGCTTTTTTCCCCATGCCGATGGCGAATTGATCCATGATCCCGCTGTTGACGCCGATGTATTGATTTTCAACGACCTGACCGAGCTTGACGAGCTCAATCCGGTCTATTTTCAGATTAAAGAGAGAATCAAGCATGACGCCTGTAACCAATTCAATGGAGGCGGACGATGATAAGCCTGCGCCGTTTGGAATGTTTCCATAGATTAAGAGATCAAGTCCCTCTTCAATGAGAAAACCGCGCTGCTTTAAAGCTGCAATCATCCCTTTAGGGTAGTTCGCCCAATCGTGTTCTGTCTGATAGCTCAAGTCATCAAGCGAGCACTCAACAATCCCCTTATCAGGAAAATTCACCGAGTACATGCGCAGCATCCGGTCTGAACGCTTTGACGCAAGCGCGTAGGTTCCGTACGTAATCGCACATGGGAAGACGTGCCCGCCGTTGTAATCTGTGTGTTCCCCGATCAGGTTAATGCGTCCCGGTGCAAAGAAACTTCGATAGTCTCCGCTTCCGAACTTTTCCCTGAATAAGCCTTCTAATTCCCCCGCATTCATGATGAGTGTCCCCCTCGCTCCATGATTTTTGTTTCAAACGGCTGCAGCACTTCTCCTTCAAAAGCTGCTTCCTCGTGGTTGTGGTTCATGACAATCACATGACCGCCGCGAACGACAACTTCTACACCTGGCTCGCTCTCGATGCAGGAGATGCCTGATTCGTTTAAGACAGTTAAAGCTAACTTAGAAAGGACGCCTGCTTCAGCACCTGTTCCGACATAATATGCTTTTCCGTTTCCATACTCATTGACTGTTAAGGCCGCATAGTTTTTATAAAAACGGTCGCTGTAGGAATAAAGAGCATCTGCAGACGTTGTCCGGATAAGATCTCTCCACACCTGAGCCTGCGCTTCTTTCTTGCCGTCTTTTGAAAGGATGGAAACGTGCTGGCCCGCATGAAGCGATTCCGCTTCATCGATTTCAATGCCGAGCAGTTCTTTTAATTGATAAGGCGATTTGTCGCCGAATGGAATGTTGTTGTCTTTGTTTTTCATGCCGGCACGGAATGAGAAGATTACAGTGCCGCCGCTTTCTGTGAAGGCTTTTAATCTTGCAGCAAGCTCTTCATCTACAAGTGTAAGAACTGGTACCAGCACGACTTTATAATTTGAGAAATCATGGTCGTATTTGAGAACGTCCACGGATACATTCACATCATGAAAAGGCTGGTACAGGCGCATTAATTCGTTTGTAAACTCCAGCTGTGAGCTCTGCTGCTGAATGCGCATCGACCAGATGTTATCAAAGTCATAAAGCACGGCTACATCTGATTGGATTGGTGACTCGAACACGTCTTCATGCTTGCGGATTTCTTTAAACACTTCCTGAACTTCGTAAAACTTTCGTGAACGGGTATTATCGGCGTCAATAATGCCAAGGCAATACTGCTCTGCCCCTCTGTTCATGCCTCTGAAGCGGAAGTACAGCATGTTGCTGCATCCGTGTGCAAATGCGTGGTACGACCATAATTGCGCCTGGCCTGGTCTTGGAAGATACCCGATAATGTCATGACCCTGTGCTCCCATGAGCTGTTCAACAATCCAGAAGTTCTCGCGTTTGATGCCGCGGACAAATCCGAGCGTGAATGATAAGAAGGCCGGTGTGACTGGCTCTGTCAGCCCGCCCCAAACCGGGTAATTGTCATAAGACACAAAATCTAAGTCTCTTGAAAACTCGTTGTGGTCGAACCATTTTCCGAAGAAACCGCCCGGGAGATTGGTTGTAACCTCTTGATGAGCTCCCTTTAACTTTTTCACTAGATTCAGATGCATCTTCGCGAATTCACTTAAAGACTCGCTTCTGAATCTTGCCCAGTCGAGCATCATCGCCGGGTTATGAACCGTGATCGTCGGCTTTGGAACCGGAATTTCCTCAAACGCGTTATACGTCTGTCCCCAGAAAATCGTTCCCCAGCGCTTGTTCAGTTCATCAACCGAGTCATATTTTTTTGCAAGGAATGTGTGAAAAGCTTCTCTGCACTGATCGCAGTAGCACATATCGCTGCCTTCATGGCCCAGTTCGTTATCAATCTGCCAGGACACGATGCCGCTCTCATTTTGATAGTGAGTGACCAGCTTTTCGACGATTGCTAAAGAATACGTTTGATAGTTTTTAGAGTTATAGCAGTACTGTCTTCTGCCGCCGAACGATTTCGGATGGCCGTTTTCGTCTTCGAGCAGAATATCCGGATGTTTTTTTACGAGCCAGGCCGGGAACGTTGCGGTCGGTGTTCCGAACATGACCGCGATGCCTTCTTTCTTAAACCGGTTTATGACTGCGTCAAAAAAAGAGAAGTCATACTGACCTTCTGAAGGCTCCATTAAGTGCCAGGCAAATTCGCCGATGCGCACCATGTTGACGCCCATTTCCTTCATCTTTTCAATATCTTCGCCGAACAGGGATGGATCCCAATGCTCTGGATAGTAATCAACGCCTAAATACATGTCTCATCCCCCATTTTTCGTTAAGTGGAATACGCTTGATTGGAAATCTCCGCCGCGCTCTGCATGATTCTTGTTCACACCGTTGTACTCAACCGGAAGCGGCAGTCCTCTTTGCATCAATTCATCTCCGCCATACGCCTGATCTGACCCGTTCACGCGGTATGTGCTGTTTGCATCAAGGCCCGCAAGCTTCAGTGTCTGGATTTTCTTCGGATTTGGAGTGGCCAGTCCTTGATACCAGCCGATGAATGCTTCTGTCTGATCCTTGGAGACGATCATCCACGCTGTTTCATTCGATTCAAACGGGCTGATCAATCTGTAAAAATCGCCGTTTCTGATCAATGTGCGGTGTGATTTATATGTTTCAATCTGATCTTTTACTTCTGCTTTTTCTTCATCGGTCATTTTGTTCGGATCCAGCTCATAGCCGAACGTTCCGAAGTATGCGGCATCACCTCGCGCCTTTAAGGAAGTTCTGCGCAGCGTCTGATGATTTGGAATATCGGAAACGTGCGAACCGATGCTGTAGATCGGATAGATAAAGGAAGATCCATATTGAATTTTCAACCGCTCCACCGCATCCGTATCATCGCTTGCCCAGGCTTGAGGTGCATAATAAAGCATTCCTGCATCAAAGCGGCCGCCGCCTCCTGCACATGATTCAAACAGCACGTCAGGGTATTTCGAAGTCAGTCTTTCATACAGATCGTAAACCCCAAGAATGTATCGGTGGAAAAATTCTCCCTGGCGATCCTGTCCGAGTGCTGCAGAATACGCTTCGGTGATGTTGCGGTTCATATCCCATTTGATATAGCTGAGCTTTGCTGATTGGATAATGGAGGAGATTCTCTCAAAGAGATAATCCACCACTTCTTCTCTTGTGTAGTCAAGCACCCACTGATTGCGCCCGTATGAAATCTGCCGCTCGGGATCATGAATGACCCAGTCCGGATGCTTTGAAAATAGATCGCTTTCCTCTGAAATCATTTCAGGCTCAAACCATAGACCGAACTTCAGCCCTTCTTTTCGGACCGACTGTGACAAGGCGTCGATTCCGTCCGGTAATTTGTTTTTGTCCACAAACCAGTCACCGAGTGATGTCGTATCATCGTTCCGCTTGCCAAACCAGCCATCATCCAAGACGAATAATTCAACGCCGAGTTCTTTGGCCTGCTTGGCAATTGCGACGATTTTGTCTGCATTAAAGTCAAAGTACGTGGCTTCCCAGTTGTTGATCAGCACAGGACGCTCTCTTTTTTGCCAGACAGGTGCAATGAGATGCTCTCTGAAAAGGTTGTGAATGGACTGAGTAAGACCGTTCATCCCTTGACCTGAGTACGTCATGACAGCCTCTGGCGTATGGAACGATTCGCCCGGGTTCAGGCGCCAGTTAAACTGGAACGGATGAATGCCCATTTGAATGCGAGCTGTATCATAATGATCGACCTCAGCCTGCGCTAAAAAATTGCCGCTGTATACGAAGTGAAAGCTGTAGGCCTCCCCGCTTGTTTCAGTTGTATGCGGACGTTTCAGCGCCATAAACGGGTTATGATGATGCGAGCTTGCTCCGCGAATGCTTGAGATCGACTGAATGCCGGTTTGCAGCTTTCGTTCTTTCACATGTCTCTCTCTTGACCATGTTCCGGCAAGATGGACCATTGTAAAATCATGATCGGCAAGATCGAGTGACAAGCTCATCATTCTTTCGATATCGACCGGCTGCTCTCCCTCGTTTTCAAGGCTTGCATGTCGTGTGATCGAAGAGCTGTTTTCAAAGATTGTATAGGAGAGTTTAAGTTTCAAATCTCTCACTTTATCAAGCAAGGTAATGATTAGCGTGCGCGCTTCGCCTGCATTGGCAAACGTAGCCGGCATGCCGGGGATGCGCTCTTTTCCATCAATCACTTCACAGGATGAATACTCAAACTTGCTGACAGAGCTTCCATTTGGATGCCGCAGGGAAATCGCCGGCTCTCTGAAATCGCTCGTTCCATAAAGCGGGTATTCCTGACACACTGTCTCAAGTGAAAAGGCAGGATCATTCTTTTCAGGATGACAGCTTGCCGCAGTCGGAATATGATAAGCGGCAAAATGAGAGAAGTCAGGCTGATGGTTCAATTTTTTTCCGTAGTACAGCTGGCCAAGCTCCCCGTTTTTCATGACATGAAAGATATAGCTGACCGTTTTGTTTGTAAGGTGGAATTGGTTGCGTTCTTCATTTATGAATATAGGCATCGCAGCGTGCTCCTTTAGCCAAGATTTGGTTCATTCGTAAGAGTGATGGAATGTGCATTGGTTCCTTCCAGCTCGATAAGTAAAATCTCATTTGTTCCTTTTTTCAAAATAGGACCCGGCACGTACAGGCTTTTTTGAGGTCCTTCTGCGACCCAGTAGCGGCCAAGGTTAAAGCCGTTCACCCACACATTTCCTTTCGTCCAGCCTTCTAAATCAATAAAGGTATCCGCAGCTTCTTCAATCGAAAGTTCACCTTTGTAAAAACGCGGAAAGCGTTCATCTTTTCCCTCAATGAATGAAATGGCTTCTTCATCAGGATTAAGAGAATAGACGTCCCAATGGAACCAGTACTGATTGCCGATCCAGAGGTTGTCGATGATGCCCTTTTTATCCTTTAAGTGCTTGCCGTAATTGACGCGTCCCATGTTTTCAACAAAGATTTCAAGGATGTTTTCCTTTTCGCTGAATGGCAGCTTTATAGTTTTTTCTGCATCATTCCGGTACACAGTGCGCTCAAGCTTTCCGTTAATGTAAATAAACGCTCTGTCGCGGATTGGCGTGATATCCATTTCGAGCTCGCCTTGCTTTGTAATCGTTGTTTTGTAAAGGATATAGCCGTAGTTCTGATCCAGTTCCTCCATTGATTTTGGAGCAATAAGCGTTTCCGGTGCTTTTTGCTTCAGAAAATCGAACACACTCATTTGCTGTGTCAGCTGAACGGTTCCATAGTGTTTCTTTTCAGATGGAACCGGGTTTTCATTAGGAACATCCGTGTATTTAGACAGCACCTGCTTAACAGCACGGTATTTCTCCGTCGGGTCTCCCCATTCTGTCAAAAGTGCGTCATAATCATAGCTCGTAATGGTCGGAGTGTAGAATTCGTAATGATTTGCCCCGTTCATGTACCCGAAGTTCGTTCCGCCGTGGAACATATAGAAATTAACGGAAGCACCCTGTGATACCATTTTTTCGTATTCGGCAGCTACATCAGCAGCCTCCCGCGTATGATGCTTGCCGCCCCAATGATCGAACCAGCCGATCCAGAATTCGGCGCACATTTTCGGAGAATTCGCTCGAAACGTTTCGAGCGCGGCAAAGGCTTCCTCAGAGCGGGAGCCGAAGTTCAAGGTTGTCACAGCGTCCTGCATGGAGCCGTGCTGGATGAACTCTGGTCCGTCTGAGGTGAATAATAGAACATCAATTCCAGCCTCTTTAAAAAGCTCTGCTGAAGCATTCAAATACTCCAGGTCATTCCCGTAAGCGCCATATTCATTCTCTACTTGAACGGCGATAACCGGTCCGCCGTTTGACGTTAAATGCGGCACGATTTTCGGAAGCAGGACGTTAAAATAGGAGCGCAGATGCTCAAAGAAGACAGGATCTGAACTGCGGAGCGCCATGCCATGCTCTTTCAGCAGCCACCCTGGAAATCCTCCGAACTCCCACTCTGCACAGATATAGGGAGCCGGTCTGAGGATGACGTACAGATTCAATTCTTCTGCTTTTTTTATAAAACGTTCAAGGTCCGCTAACCCTTCAAAGTAAAACTCGCCTTTTTTAGGTTCATGGATATTCCAAGGAATATAGGTTTCAACCGTATTCATGCCGAGCTGCTTCAATTTGAGCAGCCGGTCCTCCCAGTACTCCGGAACGACCCGGAAGTAATGGATGCTGCCGGATAAAATCTGAAACGGCTCATCATTTAAATAAAACTGGTTCCCCTTTGTTGTCAGCATCTAAATTCCCCCTATTTCACAGCACTGCCGAGCATGCCTGAGATAAATTGCTTTTGCAATACTAAGAAGAAGATAATGATTGGAATCGTTGCGATCGAGACACCCATCATGACTTGACCGTAATCAATGTATGAAAGACCCATTAAGCTTGAAAGCGCAACCGGGAACGTGTACATGCTTGCATCGTTTAACACAACAAGCGGCCACATGAAGCTGTTCCACTGTGTCATGAACAAGAAGATCGATGCTGCCGCAAGCGCCGGACGCATAGATGGTGCTACAACTTTAAAGAAGATTTTCAGTTCTCCTGCTCCGTCTAATCTCGCTGCTTCAATCAGCTCTGTCGGGAACGCAAGGAAGTTCTGTCTTAATAAGAAAATCGCGAATGGGTAGCAAAGCTGCGGTGCAATGACCGCAAAGTACGTATTCAGCAAATTCAGCTCAGACATCATGCGGAATAGCGGAATCAATGTTGCCTGATACGGAATCATCATTGACAGTAAAAACGCAGTAAAGATAAAGTTTCTGCCTTTGAATTCAAATTTTGCAAGAGCATATGCTGCAAGCGAACATACGGCGAGCGCTGCGACTACATATAAAAGTGATACAAACAGAGAGTTGAACATAACCTGCGGAATATTAATGGATGCATTCAGGTTTTGGAAGTTCGTCATCAGCTGATCGCCGGGCGTCAGTGTCGGCGGATTCGTAAACATCTTTCCTGAATCATTTGTTGCGCCGATAAACATCCAGTAAAACGGGAAAATCGAGATAATCAGGAAAAGCATTAATAAACTGTACATGCCAAGCTTCTGCGGCAATTTTTTGCTGCGCTTCTTCTTTGTTTCGGTTAGGAAATTCGTCTGGATTGTATTGCTCGTTTCTGCATTCATTATCTATCACCTGCCACTTTAAATTGAATGAACGTTAGGATGCCTACTAACACAACCACAATGTATGCAATGGCTGATGCGTAGCCGAACTGGAAGAATTCGAATCCGTTTTGATAGATGTATAAGCCCAGTGTCATCGTTGAATCAGCCGGTCCGCCTTTTGTTAAGTTGAATGGCTCATCGAATAGCTGCAGCGTTCCGATTGTCGATAATGTTCCTGCGAACAAAATGACCGGCTTCAGCTGCGGAATGGTAATGTAGAAAAACTGTCTGATCTTTCCTGCACCGTCTAAAGAAGCAGCCTCGTACATATCGTTTGGAATGTTTTGCAGAGCTGCAAGGAAGATAACCATGTTGTATCCCGTCCATCTCCATGTCATCGCAAGAATGATGGATGCTTTTGCCCAAAAGCTGTCTGACAGCCATGGAATCGCTTCCATACCTAAAAATCCAATCACCGTATTAATGATTCCTTCCTCCTGAAGCATGATCGAGAAAAGGATGGAATATGCCACAAGTGATGTTACGGCTGGAAGGAAAAACGATACTCTGAAAAATCCTTTTAATCTAAGAAGTCCGCTGTTCAGCACACTTGAAAGCACAAGTGCCAGAATCAGCATGATCGGGACCTGAACGATAAAGATGATAAATGTATTCATTAAGGCTTTATGGAAAATTTCATCCTTGAATAACGTGACGTAATTATCGAATCCGGTAAAGATATATTCCCCTGCCTCAAAGGTTTGAAAGCTTAACAAAAGAGATGAAAATATCGGATATACTGTAAAAATAATAAAGAGTATAACTGCAGGGGCGATAAACATATAAGGAAATAAACGTGTTTGACTCATGCAAGATCCCACCTTAAATTAGGAAAGGGCTGAATTAGATTCGGCCCTTTCTTTTTCATTTTTCAATGTATTATTTAATTCTGTTGTCCAGGCGTTTCTGTGCTGCCTCGTATGCTTTTTCAATAGACACCTTGCCGCTGACTGATTCAGACTGGGCTTTGATTGATTCATCCATTGCCAGTGAATAGTTGCCTGTGTAGTTAACAGATGGAATGCTGTCCATTTGCTCTGTGAACGTGCTCCAGATCGGCTGGTTCGAGAAGAACTCCTGCTCTTCAGTGAAGATCGGCTCATCATAGACTGTGTTAAGCGTCGGGAATAAGCCGCCTTTCATTGCTTCAAGCTGTGTTTCTTCATCTGTTGAGAAGTATTCCATGAAGTCATATGCTTCTTGTTTTTTATCCGTAGATTGCATGATGACGTAGTTGCTTCCGCCTAAGTTAGAAGCACGGTTTCCGCCTTCTTCAAATGCAGGAAGAGGAATAACGCCCCACTTGCCTGATGTATCTTTGCCTTGTCCTGTGATGGAGCCTGAAAGCCAAGCACCTGATGGAGCTGTTGCTACTTCACCGCTTACCATCGCACTGATCCACGCATCCCAGCCGACTGTATTTTTCACTAAGCCTTCATCTTTAAGCTGCTTGATCACTTTTGCAGCATTCATTGATTCTTCTGATGTTAAAGCAAGCTCTCCTTTATCATCAAAGTAAAGTGAACCCTGCTGATTCATCATCATGCGGTAAAGGCCGTCGTCACCGTTTAAATCAAGTCCAAGCATTGGTTTGCCTGTTTTCTCTTTAATGACTTTACCCGCTTCAACAAATTGCTCCCATGTTTGAATATCTTCTGCTTTTACGCCAGCTTCTTCAAAGATATCTGTGCGGTAAAAGACGCCTGTCGGACCGCCGTCAAACGGGAAGCCGACGATTTTATCATCAACCGTTAAAAGGTCTGTCTTGCTTGAAGGAAATTTATCAGCCTGCTTATCAAAGCCGTACTCTTTTAAATCTAAAAATGCTTTAGGATAAGATTCTGCATATCCTTGAATGCGGTCATCTTCAACAAGAACAATGTCAGGAAGGCCTTGTCCGCCCGCCTGCAGACCTGTTGTTAATTTTGAATAAACATCTTCTCTCCCGATTTCTACAATCTCAAGTTCAAAATCAGGATTTTCTTTCTTATAGCGTTCGGCTGCTGCTTCAAGTACAGGAACGTTGATGTTCCAAGCCCAAGCCGTCAATTTTTTGTCGTCTTTGCTTGTCTTTTCAGAAGATCCTCCTGAACAAGCAGAGAGCATGCCGATGATTAGAACCAGACTAATCAAACCTATTACCTTTTTCATGTTTTACCCCCTATTAATCTTAATCAAAAGATACTGACCGCAAAAATGAAATCGTTTACAAGACTAATAATAGAATAATAGTCGGAAAATTTCAAGTAAAATTTAACTAAAAGTTTTTACTATTTTACCTTTTATTTTACTTAAATAATTCTCACCCACAGAAAAAGGCGCCGGAATATCCATCCGCGCCTTTTTATTATTGTATTCTTCACTTTTTTCATCTTAAAAATTGAACTATATCACCATATTCTTTTTACTTAAAATTCTGTTATTATCTGATGCATGTTTTACTTCAGTCAATCTCGATTTTAGTTGATGCCTTCTTTGGAATCGTGATTTTCAAAACACCATTCCGGTAGTTCGCCTTTAAATTTCTTTTCACAGCTGAAGGGGGAATAGGAATTGATTCTTTGCCGTTTTTCTTCTCATTTTTGGCTGATTTTACTGTGATGATCAGATCTTCTCCGAGAATTTCAAGTTTAATATCCTCTTTTTCAATTCCGGGCAATTCTGATTTCACAATAAATGCTGCATCCGTTTCCTCCGTCATCACCTGAAATCCTTTTGGAGCGAATGATTGTTTGAAGTAATCGTCTATGCTTCCGAGAAGGGTATTCTTCGGCCGCGAGACAAAAAAATCATTGATCAATTTCATCGGATCTTTACCGTTTGAATCCATGTTCAATCCTCCTGACATCGTTCATTTATATCTCATTATCATATGTAAATACGCGCCTGTTTGCCTATCCGTAAAAAAGTTGTTTTGTTTTAAATCTGACTGCACATAATACGTAATATTGAAAGTAAAAATATTACATCAGAAAATTCTAAATAGTTTTACTTTAATTCTTTTAAGAAAGCGCTTACGTATACAAGCCCCATAGGTCACAAGCACCAAAACCCGCGCCATTCCTGTTTCAAATCCTTGAAACAAGGGAAATAGTTTGTTAGGTTAAGTAACCGTAGGGCTGAACGGATTGCAATTTTTGGTTCTTATTACATGATCACTTTAGTCAAAGGAGAGATTTGGTGGAAATTGGAACATTGGTATCACTCGGAATTTATTTTGTCGGCATGCTTCTTATTGGATTCTATGCCTACAAGAAGTCAACAGACGATGTGTCCGGCTACATGCTTGGGGGACGCGGACTCGGACCCGCAGTAACGGCACTATCGGCAGGGGCTTCAGACATGAGCGGCTGGATGCTCATGGGGCTTCCAGGAGCTATGTATACAACTGGATTATCAAGCATGTGGATAGCTGTTGGACTTACAGTTGGAGCTTACTTGAATTACATTTTAGTTGCACCGCGTCTCAGAACCTATACAGAGGTTGCAGACGACTCCATTACGATCCCGGATTACTTTGAAAATCGCTTTAAAGACAAAACGCGTATTCTTCGCTTCGTTTCAGCGATTGTCATCCTTATTTTCTTCACGCTTTACACTTCAGCAGGATTAGTTTCAGGAGGATTGTTATTTGAATCTTCATTTAAGCTTGATTACATGACAGGTATGCTTTTAACCGCAGGTGTAGTTGTAGCTTATACTCTATTTGGAGGATTTTTGGCCGTAAGCTTAACTGACTTTGTACAGGGAATTATTATGTTCCTTGCACTCGTTCTTGTACCAATCGTAGCATTCACAAACTTAGGCGGAGTTGGGCCAACATTTGATACAATCCGCGCAATTGATCCAACTTATTTGGACATCTTTAAAGGAACATCCGTTATCGGTATTATTGGATTTTTAGCATGGGGCTTAGGTTATTTCGGACAGCCTCATATCATCGTCCGTTTTATGGCGATTTCTTCTATTAAAGAATTAAAACCTGCACGAAGAATCGGCATGGGCTGGATGATTATTTCTGTCTTTGGCGCAATGCTTACAGGTCTTGTAGGGATCGCTTATGTCGATCAGACGGCGACAACTCTGGCAGATCCTGAGACCATTTTTATTAAGTTTGCACAGGTACTCTTTCACCCATTAATCACAGGGTTCTTGCTTGCAGCGATTTTAGCTGCGATAATGAGTACCATTTCATCGCAGCTGCTTGTTACTTCAAGTGCACTGACAGAGGACTTTTATAAAACGTTCTTCAGACGTGAGGCAAAAGATAAAGAGCTTGTCTTAGTTGGACGGCTTTCCGTACTGCTGGTAGCCATTATCGGCGTGCTGCTGTCACTTACTCCAAGTGATACTATCCTTTCATTAGTAGGATACGCATGGGCAGGATTCGGTTCTGCATTCGGACCGGCCGTGCTGCTCAGCTTATACTGGAAACGCATGACGAAGTGGGGCGCTCTTGCCGGTATGATCGTTGGGGCTGTCACAGTTCTGATTTGGGTAAACGTCCCTGCACTGAAAGAATTTATGTACGAAATGATTCCCGGCTTCTTCTTAAGTTTACTTGCTGTTTACGTAGTCAGCTTGATCACAAGCAGACCTTCTAAACGGGTTCAAAATACGTTTAACGAAATGGAAGAAGTTTTAGAGGAAGAAACAAAGTAAGAAATGATAAAACGCTTAGGAGGCTGAATCTTCCTAAGCGTTTTTCTTTTGTGCTTTTTTTCTTTGATTTCTGAAATAGAGATGTATCGTAATCGCTATCAAAAAACCGATGGAAAACACGATATCCTTTATTAAATCATCGATGGGGAAAACCATGGATAACATACTGAATACAAACAAGATGCCGGATAAAAATAATAACGCATTTAACCTCTTCTCAGCCACTTGAAATCACCTCACAAGAAAAGCGCAAGCGCCCGTTTAGCGCAGGCATGACAGATAAGGATCCGCCAGTAAAGGCGCTTTTTGCTTTACTGGCGGATCCGTTCTGGCCGAGGAGTTGGGCGTTGGAGCTAGACATCGTATAGCAAAATTTTATACTTTCTTATCTCACAAAAAGAGCTTAAACAAACGTTTGTTTAAGCTCTTTTCTCCTTCTATTACAGCGTTTCTGATGTTGTTTTTGCCTGAAGGTGAAGCAATAAATAATCCGGGCCGCCCGCTTTTGAATCTGTACCGGACATGTTGAAGCCGCCGAATGGCTGATAGCCAACGATCGCACCTGTACAGCCGCGGTTGAAATACAGATTTCCAACGTGGAAGTCTTCGCGCGCTTTTTCGATGTGTTCACGGTTGTTTGTAAGGACTGCCCCTGTTAAACCGTAGTCCGTGTTGTTGGCAATTTCAATCGCATGATCAAAATCTTTTGCTTTCGTAAAGCCGACAACCGGACCGAAGATTTCTTCCTGCATCAAGCGTGCTTTCGGATCAAGATCCGCAATGATTGTCGGCTGAATGAAGTAGCCTTTAGAGCTGTCTCCTTCTCCTCCTGCAACGAGTTTCCCTTCTTCTTTGCCGATTTCTACATAACTCATAATTTTATCAAATGCAGCCTGATCGATGACAGGACCCATGAAATAAGATTGGTCTGCTGTATCGCCGACTGTTAATTCTTTTGTTAGTTCAACTGCGCGATTCAGGACCTGATCATACACATCCTCAACGATGACTGCACGGGAACAAGCAGAACATTTTTGTCCTGAGAATCCAAATGCTGATTTCACGATTGATTGTGCAGCTAATTCCAAATCTGCGTCTTTATCAACGACAATCGTATCCTTGCCGCCCATTTCCGCAATAACGCGCTTCAGCCAGATCTGACCTTCATTCACTTTAGAAGCACGCTCATAGATGCGTGTGCCTACGTCACGTGAACCTGTGAAGCTGATAAAACGGGTGCGCGGGTGATCAACTAAATAGTCGCCAACCTCAGCGCCGCTTCCAGGCACGAAGTTCAATACGCCTTTAGGAAGTCCGGCTTCCTCCATCACTTCAACAAACTTTGCCGCAACGACCGGAGTAGTCGAAGCCGGTTTTAACAAGACTGTGTTGCCTGTTACGATAGCTGCGATTGTCGTTCCTGCCATAATCGCAAACGGGAAATTCCACGGGGAAATAATAATCCCTACACCTAAAGGAATGTAGCTGTAACGGTTGTACTCACCCGGACGGCTTTCAACCGGCATGCCATCCTTTAATTTCAGCATTTGGCGGGCATAATACTCAATGAAATCAATCGCTTCTGCTGTATCCGCATCCGCTTCATTCCAGGGCTTGCCTGCTTCTTTCGTTAAAAGCGCAGAAAACTCATGCTTGCGGCGGCGAATGATCGCTGCAGCACGGAAAAGAATGTCCGCACGAACTTCCGGCTTCACTTTACGCCACGTGTTAAATGTCTCATCTGCCACTTGCATAGCTTTCTCGGCTAACTCCCGGTTCGCCTTCGAAACGCGGCCAATCACCTCTTCTTTATTTGAAGGATTCACAGAAACAATTTTATACTCTGTGGAAATACATTCTCCGCCAATGACCAAGTGATAATCCTGCCCTAAATATGACTCAACAAGCTTCAAGCCTTCAAGATAGGCTTTCTTATTCTCTTCTGCTGAAAAATCAGTAAATGGTTCGTGTTTGTACGGTATCATGATTTAAATTCGCCTCCCTGCAAGTATGAAACGTTTACACCCCCATTCTAACGAAAGAGATGGAAACTTTCAAACTATGGTAAATTGTCACAATATTAAGTTTATTATGTTTAGAGAGTAGGAGAATAGCTAGATTGAAGTGGAAGGCTTGGTTTGATGCCCCGGATAGTCAGGGCTTCGTTTCTGCTAGGTACACTGAATGTGAATTCCCGCTTAAGCAATTCACTTAGAAAAATGGCCATCTCTAGTTCCACCTATCGAAAAAAGCCACCTCACAATGTGAGATGGCTAATCAATTATTGATAAATATGAACGGTCGGCTTTTCCTGTCCCGGTTTGCGGACGATCAATGCCTCTTGGCCGCTAGTTGAATTGATGTTTACTTCAACTGAAACATAGTCAGGGAAATAGTCTACGACTTTCCCAGTGACAAACTGGGTAAAGGCAATGACTTCTGATTTTCCGTAGAACTGCATCGGTATATCAATCTTCAATTCTTGCATTTCTTCCCCTTTGTAAAAGGCTTTGCCGATGACGCCTGTGTAGTTAGGGAAAAATTCGTCGATATCCTGCTTGAATCGTTCAAAGAGGTTGGCATCCTCGCGGTAGTCTTCCATTCCTTGAGGCGAAGGGAAAAAGACATATTCCTCATCAATGCTGTCCCATTTGCCGATTTGATTGCTGCCGCCGTCTACTACTGTGCTTGCAATAAAGCTTCCCGGTACAATGGAAGACTTCGGTGCTTGTTTATATAAGGCAATGACAACAGGGATATTTTCAAGGCCTTTTTGGCTGCGGACACGCTTAATGACTTCTTCCGCCATCTTTTTGCCTTCCGCTTCAAGCTTCTGCGGATCGATGACATATTCACGCTGCGGCTCACCGACCGCTTCCCGGTAGTAATGAACCGAATTTAACGCAAGCCCAATAACAACGCCGCCGAGCTCGACTGTGTTTTCGCCTTTGCGGACTAAGTAATTGTGTTCAAGCATGTGTGCTAGGTAGATTGGGCTTTTTTCGTTCTTTTGAATGTAGTCGCCTTCTGTGGCTTCAGGCGGGTTCAGCCCTGTATTTTGAAAAGGTTCTTTTTTCGTACCGTTTGAATTTTTCCCTTTACTCTCTTCAATTGCTGCCTCAAGCTTCTCGCCTTCAAGCTTTCGGCTCAGCCATTTTCTTACCGTCTTCTCATCAAGATATTGTCCCTCTTGATATAGATGATCTTCCGGAGAAAATTCTTCCTGTGCCACTCTCATCAATCCCGTTTCGAATTCATCTATGTCTAGACGGGTATTGATATTTTCAGCAACGAGTCCTCTTGCTTTTCCCTCTTTAAAAGGGAGGATCATTTTATAGTAGGAATCTGAAATGTTGTATTTAGGAATGATCGCTTTTTCGGTTGATTCATCTTCCGTTTCCCTCACGATTTCCTCTTGATCGCCAAAGCTGGGTGCGCAGGCTGAAAGGAATAAACAGCCTGCAAGCAGCATTACCATTACTTTTTTCAAGTCGGAATACACCTCTTATTTTCTTAGTTCCTCAAGCAGTTTCGTCTCATCCCAAATGTCGATGTTTAACTCTTGAGCTTTTGAAAGCTTGCTTCCCGCATCTTCCCCGGCAACGACTAAATCTGTTTTTTTGCTGACGCTTCCGGCTACCTTGCCGCCCAGCGCTTCGATTTGGTCTTTTGCTTCGTTTCGCGAAAGCTCTACTAGTTTCCCGGTTAAAACGACCGTTTTGCCTGCAAAGAAGGAATCTGATTCCTCTGCTTTTACTAGCTTTGGCCCTAAGTAAGCCATATTGACTCCGCATGATTTCAGCTCGGAAATCAGCTCATTCATCTCAGGCTGTTCAAAATAAGTCACGACGGCATCCGCCATCTTATCGCCAATTTCATTGACCGCAATAATCTCATCTCTTGAGGCTGTTTGCAATCGTTCCATTGTCTCAAAATGCTGCGCAAGCGTCTTTGCTGCCTTTGCGCCGATAAAACGGATGCCAAGACCGAACAGCAATCTCTCAAGTGAGCTTTCTTTTGAGTTTTCAATCGCCTGAAGCAGGTTGTCCACTGATTTCTCACCCATCCGTTCAAGCTCGAGCAGCTGCTCACGGGTCAATTTGTAAAGATCGGCAACATCCTTAATCAGGTTTTCTTTGAAAAGCTGGGCAATAACCCGCTCACCAAGACCATCGATGTTCATCGCATTTCTAGATACAAAATGAATTAATCCCTCGCGAATCTGCGCCGGGCACTTAGGATTGATGCATCTAAGTGCAACTTCGCCTTCAATCCGGACAAGCTCGCTTTCACATTCAGGACAATGCGTCGGCATTTTGAACTCTTGCTCGTCGCCTGTGCGGTGCTCGAGTAAAACATTTACAACCTCAGGAATAATATCCCCAGCTTTTTTGATGACAACGTAGTCTCCAAGACGAATGTCTTTTTCACGAATGAGATCTTCATTATGAAGAGAAGCGCGTTTTACTGTTGTACCAGCAACACGGACAGGCTCAAGTAGTGCAGTTGGTGTAATGACACCAGTGCGTCCAACCGTTAATTCGATATCAAGCAGCTTCGTCATCACTTCTTCTGCAGGAAACTTATAGGCAACTGCCCAGCGCGGGCTTTTGGCTGTAAAACCAAGTTCCTCCTGCTGTTCAATCGAATCTACTTTGATCACGATGCCGTCAATTTCATATGGCAGATTAGCTCTTTTTTCCTGAAGGGATTCAATCAGCGTAATTACTTCGTCAATTGAATCACATCTGCGGCGCTCTGTATTCGTTTTAAACCCAAGCTCCTCGAGAGCATCAAGTCCTGCACTTTGAGTGGCCGCTCCAGTTTCTTCACCAAGGTCTGCAATACTATAGACGAAAATATTCAGATTTCGTTTCGCCGCAATTTTAGGATCAAGCTGGCGAAGGGAGCCTGCAGCCGCGTTGCGGGGGTTGGCAAACGGCTCTTCTTCGAGCTGAATTCTTGTTTCGTTTAATTTTTCAAAAGATGATTTTGGCATGTAGGCTTCGCCGCGCACTTCAATTGAAAGGTTTTTCTTTAATTTAAGCGGAATGGACCGGATTGTTTTTAAGTTTTCGGTGATATCTTCGCCTGTTGTGCCGTCCCCGCGCGTTGCACCTCGGACGAATGCACCGTTTTCGTAAGTGAGAGACACGGCAAGTCCATCAATTTTCAGTTCAACCATATACTGAACATCATCGCCGACTGCCTGTCTCACGCGGCGGTCAAAATCTCTGATATCCTGCTCATTGAAGGCATTTCCAAGGCTTAGCATCGGTTTCTTATGCTGCACCTTTTTAAATCCTTCAAGGATATTGCCGCCGACACGCTGCGTTGGGGAATCTGGTGTCTTCAGCTCAGGATACGTTTCTTCAATCTCAATCAATTCATGAAGAAGCTGATCATACTCAGAGTCAGGCACAGTCGGTTTATCAAGAACATGATATTCATAGTTGTATTTATTTAATAAGTCATGCAGAGTTTCTGCGCGTTGTTTGGCTGCATTCATATCCATCCAGGGTCCATTCCTTTCCTTTAACGATCTACACTTTTTGAATCGGAGCAAACTTGGCAAGCAGGCGTTTAATGCCGACAGGGCTTGGGAACGCAATATCAAGCTCTTTGCCTTCTCCTTCGCCTTTCACACTGACAACTGTGCCAATCCCCCACTTTTTATGCTCTGCTTTATTGCCGACAGACCAGGCAATTTCGTCTCCGCCTGTTGAAGCCGCCATCGGTCTGTTAACCTGAGGGCGTCTTTCCGGCCGGGATTTCGCAGCAAATGGAGATGTGCTCTTTTTCACTTCATTTAGATTCTCCAGCAGTTCAGACGGAATCTCTGAGATAAAACGGGATTCAGGATTCATGTTTGTACGTCCGAAAAGAGTTCTCATTTTAGCATTCGTAATGTACAGTTCTTTTTCGGCGCGGGTAATGCCGACATAAGCAAGACGGCGCTCTTCTTCCATCTCCGCTTCTTCCATAAGAGAACGGCTGTGAGGGAATACGCCTTCCTCGACACCCATCAAGAAAACAACCGGGAACTCCAGTCCTTTCGCAGAGTGGAGAGTCATCAGCACAACGGCTTCTTTAGAGGCTTCCTCATCTTCATCTAATTTATCAATATCAGCAACTAAAGCCAAATCAGTTAAAAAGGCTACTAAGCTTTTATCTTCACTGTTTTTCTCGAAGTTTTGCGTAACAGATAAAAACTCATCAATGTTCTCAAGACGGCTTTGTGCTTCGATCGTTTTTTCCGTTTTCAGCATGTCGCGGTAGCCTGTCTTTTCAATGACTTCCTCTGCAAGCTCAGTGACAGACAGGTAATCCTGCATGTTTGTCAGATTGCGCACAAGCTCGCGGAAATCAACCATCGCACTGACAACACGCGCACTTACGCCTGTAAATTCGATTTGTTCGATCGCACCGAACAGAGATAAATCATTGTCGAGCGCATACTGGGCTATTTTATCGACTGAGGTGGCGCCTACACCGCGCTTTGGTGTATTAATAACACGCGCTAAGCTGATATCATCGTCAGGATTGGCAATTAATCTTAAGTATGCCAGGATATCTTTAATTTCTTTTCTGTCGTAGAACTTAATCCCGCCGACAATGGTGTAATTGATGTTTGATTTGAGGAGGATTTCCTCGATTACACGGGACTGGGCATTCGTGCGGTAGAGAATCGCAAAATCAGACAGCTTTCTTCCTTCTGAAGAGACAAGCTGATTGATTTTCCCCGCTACGAACTGTCCCTCGGCTGATTCACTGTCAGCGCGGTAATAGTTGATCTTCTGGCCCTCATCATTTTGAGTCCAAAGATTTTTCGCTTTGCGGTTCATGTTGTTTTTAATAACTCCGTTTGCCGCTTCAAGGATACGCTGTGTGGAACGGTAATTCTGCTCAAGCAAAATCACGCTCGCAGTCGGGTAGTCTTTTTCAAAAGAAAGAATGTTCGCGATATCCGCACCGCGCCAGCGATAAATCGACTGATCGGAATCACCGACAACACATAGATTCTGAAAACGTGATGCAAGCATTTTAACCAATAGGTATTGCGCCTTATTCGTATCCTGGTACTCATCCACATGGATAAACTGAAATTTGCGCTGGTAGAATTCAAGCACTTCAGGAACACGCTGAAACAGCTGAATCGTTGTCATGATTAAATCATCAAAATCAAGCGACTGGTTTTTCAGCAGCTTTTTGATAATCCTTGTAAACATCGCTTGCAACCTGTTCATACATGCCGCCCGCTGTTTTTTCAAACTCTTCAGGTGTGATCAGTTCATTTTTCGCTCCGCTGATGCTTCCTAAAATACTGCGGGGATCAAACTTCTTTGGATCGATATTGCGATCTTTGAGAATCGATTTAATGACAGAAAGCTGGTCAGTCGTATCGAGAATCGAGAAGTTTCTGCTGATTCCAATCCGGTCGATATCTCTTCTTAAAATACGGACACACATGGAGTGAAACGTCGAAATCCAAATATCATCCGCACCTGGTCCGAGCAGCTTTCCGATTCTTTCTTTCATCTCGCGTGCCGCTTTATTTGTAAAAGTAATGGCTAGAATATTCCAAGGCGCTACGCCCTTTTCCACCATTAAATAGGCAATTCTTCTTGTGAGCACACTTGTCTTGCCGCTTCCTGCTCCGGCCATTATTAAGAGCGGTCCATCTGTTGCCTTGACCGCTTCTTTTTGCATATCGTTTAAACCATTCAATAATTGATCTGTTAAAAATTGCACGTTCCGGACACCACCTTGTATCAAACATATGTTCTTATTTTATCTCATGTACTGAGTAATTTGCAATTAAGGTTTTACTGCTTTTACTGTTTTCAAAGCTGATCCAAAATCATCGTAGATGACATTGCCGATAACCACAACATCCGCATATTCAGCCATTTCAGCTGCCTGTTCAGGCGTTTCAATGCCTCCGCCGTAAAAGAGTTTGGTAGAGGATAAGACAGAGCTTGCAGCCTGTACCACATTTACGTCTCCGTAAGTTCCGCTGTATTCTAAATAAAAGATCGGCATATGAAACATGTTTTCAGCCATTCGGGCATACGCCATGACATCATCTGCTGTCAGCTCCGCATTCGCTTCTGTAAGTTTCGCCGCTTTGCAGTCACCGTTTAAAATACAATAGCCTTCTACAATCAGCTCATCCCAGCTCATGATCTCGCCATATTCTTTTACAGCTTCATGATGCAGTCCCATTACCCATTTCGTGTTCGTGCTGTTCATAACCGACGGGATAAAATACAAATCAAATCCCGGTATAATCGACTCAATTTCAGACACCTCAAGCACACAAGGTACAAGGTATCTTCTGATTCGGGACATTAAGTTTAACACATTATCCATCGTCACATTATCGCTTCCGCCGACGATGATCGCATCTGTTCCGGATTCACATATTATTTCTAGATTTTCATCGCTTATCTCTTTATCTGGATCGAGTTTGAAAACATGTTTCCACTCGGTAACGTCGTACATGGTCTTTCCTCCTAACAATCGGGTTCCACCTGAAACATTATATCAAATTAACGCCCTGCAAAAAACGGACAGGTGCTATGAAGGTTTTGACAATCTGTTCACGGAATCGGGGTTTGGGGTGTTTTAAGGCATTATACATTTTTTCGGCAGCAAGATTTTCCTTGTTTCAGGGTGTCATAGCCTCTGTAACGCGCCAATAGAAATCCTCATTATTCAAATTCACAATGTAGATACTACTCCTATGGAGGGATCGCATTGAATTTTAAGAATCCAATTTGTTCGTCTGAGCTTGGTACATTGTGGCTTACATATCAGGAAAAAACAATGATTTTAAGAATATTAGAGTATTTCATGGAAAAATCAGAAGATCAGCAGGCAAAAAACATTATGGGAGGCTTGTGGCAGGAGCTCAATCATTTTGTCATCAAAATAGAAGGCATTTTTGAAGGTGAGGGAGTCGTTATACCAAGAGGTTTTACAAAAGAGGATGTAAACCCGGAGGCTCCGAAGCTTTTTGATAATGGCTTTGACATCATGCTGCTCCGCATTTTAAAAGAGGTGAGCATGGGGATGTATACACTCAATATGAATATGGCTTACCGTGAAGATGTTATGTCCATCTATGAAGGACTGACAACGGTGACTCATAAGGTGTATAAGCTATCTACTCATTATCTCCTGGATAAAGGCATCCTAACGCTTCCTCCGATCGTTGAAAAGCCAAAGACCACTGAGTTTATTGAAGATAAAAACTACCTGAGCGGTTTCTCTTTTTTTAAAAATAACCGCGCCTTAAATGATATTGAAATTGGTTATCTTCATCATGGCATTGAAACAAACAACATCGGCATGCAGCTGATATCAGGTTTTGCGCAGTGTTCAACGGACAAAGCGGTTAAGAGGTATTTTTCAAAAGGAAAAAAGCTTGCCAAAAAACAGATTGAACTGTTTGAAGAACTTCTTATGGACAGTGATGTGCAATTCTCTGCAGGTTCAGGAGGGACCGTCACTTCTTCCACAGTCGCCCCGTTCTCTCATAAGCTGATGATGTTTTGCATCTATCTGTTAAACGGCTTTGGTCTTGTAGGGAGCAGCTTCGGATCGATTTTCAGTTTACGAAGCGATATATCTCTGAAAACTGCTTTAATCGCCAAGGATATTTACTTCTATGCAAATGACGGGATTAAACTGATGATTGAAAATGGATGGTTTGAAGAGCCGCCACAAATGAATGTTTCGAATAAAAACAAAGAGGCTGGGACGTAACGATTATCTCCTGAATGAAAGCCGAACATTGAATAGTGCGAAAACCTTTAAAAGATAGGGCTATTTTCGCATAGATTGTTGTTTTTCATGATAAATGTGTCCGTTCCTTGCAGCGAGAGGAACTTGCTTTCCGCGGGGAGCATGGGAGCCTCCTCGGCGTTGCCTGTGGGGTCTCCCATTTTGCTCTATGTCCCGCAGGAGTCAAGTTCCTTCCGCTGCAATCCACTTAAGGTTTCTAACATTTAGTCCTGCAGCAACAATATTTATGAAAAGAGCCAAAAAAAAATCCGAACTATAAAACGAAATTCAAGTTGGAATTTCACTTAATAGTTCGGATTTTTCTTTGGCTGAAAACCTTTTGTCCCAGCCTCTTGTATTAAGATTCCTTTGTTTCCTGTGTTTGAATGCGTTCAAGCGCCATTGTATAGGCATCGTTGCCATAGTTCAGGCAGCGCTTTACGCGTGAGATGGTTGCTGTGCTTGCACCTGTTTCGGTTTCGATCTTATGATATGTGAAACCTTCGCGCAGCATGCGTGCTACTTCAAGGCGCTGTGCAAGTGATTGGATTTCGTTCACTGTGCAAAGGTCATCAAAGAATCGATAGCATTCTTCCAGGTTTTTTAATGATAAAACAGATTCAAATAATTGGTCGAGTTCTTTTCCCCGTAATTTTTCAATTTGCATCTTCATTCTCCTTTTATGAAAATTAGTGGAGTGAAACGTGATTTTCTAGAGCAGGCACTATATTAATCCATGTTTTACCCGGTACAAATCCGACTGGTTCTCCGTTTAAATAAGGCAGGATTCGTCCGTCGATATTGCGCCATTCCACTTGGCGGCTGACGCCTTTTTGCAGCAGGATCCCTTTGCCTCCGGATGTTAAATCAATCGCTCTTCTTCCATAGTCGTCAATCGTTTGATGCTTCATTTCTGCGATAAATAAATTATCGACAGCAATAGCTTCTCCTGTTTCCAGGTCTTTCGTTTGTTCATTGTTGCTATATCGTAAGTACTTCTCTGTTTGTTTGTCGTATTTATAGTCTGAATTCCACACATCTGACTGGTCGTAGCGGACAATGGCTTCTAAACCGGAATCACCTTTAGGCGCTGCTTTTGCACCAGTAAACGGCAGCGGTTTTGGCTGCTTCGACAGGTTCATTCCGTTCAGATCTGCGCCTTCTTCTATATTTTCAGCAGAGATATAAGAATTGTGCGGCGGTTTTCTGAATGCGGCTCTCCAAAAGAGCGTGCCATCATAAAACAAGCCATTCAAGTAATCATGTTTTCCCTTTTCAAGCGTCTCTTTAGCCTGCGGACTCCAGCCGTGGCTAATAAAAACTGCATCATAGCCGGTGCTCAAGTCTACATAATATTCTCTTGCGCTTCTGACAGGACCGATTACTGCAGGCTGATTGCTCTGGTAAACAGCAAGGAATCTGGTGATATTTCCTTCTGATAAAACCTCATATACAAGATCAGCCTGATGAAGTCCAGACTGTGGACGCGCTGCCGGATGATTATTGATCATCACTGCAAAGGCACGCTGTTCCACTTTCTCATCAGAGGGCAAACCTGTTAATGGATAGATGTTTTTCTCCACAATAGGCGCAGATGTTTCGTCCTCTTTTACAGCATCTGCTTTTGGATGGCTGTTTTCTTCTTGCTTACAAGCCGTACACATGGCGAACAGGAGCAATGCCATGAACAGCCGCTGCATTTTCATCATGTTGTTTTTCACGATTGACACCTTCTGCTTACTTTTATATTTTAACGCATTATCGATGGAAAGAGTATTATTTTTTTAAGCACATCATAGATGCCCACAGGAGTGATCCTGATATACGGCAAATGAGTCGACGACAGGAAAAAGAGGGAATAAACCGCATCGCCAAAGTTATATCCTCTATCTTTCAGGAGCTGCTTAAACCTTTCCTCTTTTTGAACAACTGCACTAAACTCTTCAGCAGACGCTCCTCCGCAAATCTCCAGGGGTATTTCATGGAGAACCTCCCCTTTTTCTGCAAGGACAATGCCGCCTCCGAGCTCCTTCATCCTATTAAATGCTGTGATCATATCATGCTTGCTTTTCCCGATTAAAATGATATCGCCTGTTGTTGAATAAGAACTGGCAAGACCTCCGAGTGATGAAGCAAATCCTTTCAGCATGGTGTTGATCCGCCATTTTCCTTTCTTATCAATTAATGCAAGAAAGGACTCATCGTGATGGCTGCCGAGTTCGTCAAATGAATTGTCGATGGTAATGCTGTAAGGTTCCATGATGACATCATTCTTCATTTTAAGGCCCAGCGGCATTGAAAACTGCAGGTCATCATAAGACAAGGACCATTCGATCTTCATTTTTCCGTATCCGGATTTAGTCCAATTAAAATCTCCGAAGCCTTCAGCCGGCAATCCGTCTTTTCTCAGCCACTTACCTTTTGACAGCACAGCAGCTGGAGTTGGATTATCGGGTGATTCCAAAATATTCAGATTCGCCAAACGCCCTGGGGCTACTGCACCTGTTACATCTTCCATCCGGTAATACCTGGCCGGATTAAAGCTAGCCATATGATAAGCATCTATTACCGGGATATCGTGCTCAATGGCCATTTTTATCATCGAATCCATCATGCCGTCTTTATAAAAATGCGGTGTTGCTCCGTCAGTAGTGAAAAAGAAATGATCATAGTGGCGAATTTCTTTTTCACGAATGCCATTAAGCAGCTGCGGTAAATCAGGCCGGATCGAGGAATGTCTGAGTGAAACAGTATAGCCGAGTTTTAACCGCTCTAACACATCATCTCCTGTCATCGCTTCGTGATCGCAGTCGGCCCCGAATAATTTCATTTTGTTCAGTGTGTTTGCTGAAGCACCGGGAAAATGTCCTTCTATTCGCTTTCCCTTTCCTTTCATCTCGACCATCCATGACAGCATCAAATCATCATCTGAGAGCAGCTTTGGCCACCCCGTTAATTCTCCGCCTTGAATAACATATTCATGTTCCATCCATTTTTTCATAAAATCGAGAGATAAATATTCGTGCTCATTAGCGACCTCAGTCTGAAGATCGAAACGGCTCCACCACAAATACTGCAAAGGAAGCTCGTTTAATTCGCGAATTAAAGTAAGCGCTTTCTTTTTATCGGACTGAAAAAGCAAAAATAAGTTGTCGCATATAAGTGTCGTTGTACCGAACTGTGACACATACTTCCCGAAAGAATGGGGATTATAAAGTTGAAATGGGTGAGCATGAGGCTCAATATATCCAGGTACAATAAAACGATCTTCGCAATCGATGATCTCAGGTTGTCCTTCGGCAGGAAGCTTATCGCCAATATAAACAATCCGGTCACCTGAGATCCAGATGTTGGCTTTGATCCATTGCTTCAGATAAGAGTTCAAGTACATCCCATTTTTCAAAACAAGAGCTGGAGGCTTATGGCCTGATGCCGCTTGTATGTGATTTCTGATTTGCCGGACTTTCCATTGTGCCTGTGACTGGGGCATTTCAGACCCTCCCTAAATTTCTTATCTTATATGTTAACATATGTAACCGTTTAACGCAGTAAAGATTTACTGTATTTTCAAAAAGAGGAGGAACTTATTATGAAACCGAACATCGGCATTGTAAACGGACTGATCCGGATTACAATCGGACTGTTTTTACTATCGTGGGCATCAGCAAAATATTCGAAAAAACCTTGGAAGGATTCTCTGCTGCTCATGATGCTGCTTGGTGCGATGAAAGTTGGAGAAGGCATCCTCAGATTCTGCCCGATGGTGTTTATGTATCAGGAATACCGGAAAGAGGATTTGGAGTTTGAGGATAAGACTTATAATCCTTCATAGAAGTGCGGAATCGCCCGGTTAGCTCCGACAGGCAGAAAAGGCTTCGACAGAAAAGGCGCTTTTTGCCTTTACTGGCGAAGCCGTTCTGACCGAGGAGTTGGGCGATGGAGCCGGACAATACAGAAATGCGGAATCGCTCGTTTAGCGCAGGCTGGTCAGTACCAATCTTCATAAAAAACAAGACTCTCCTGCCATCAGGAGAGTCTGCTAAGAGGTGAACATCATGATCATGGAGTATTTAACCGATATGACATTCGTGCTTGCTTTGCTTATCGGCAGTATTGTTGCCTTAATGTTTGTCTATGTTAAGAAAAAACGTGTTTAGTTGCCTTTGCACCGATGTCCTTGCGGTAGAACAAGGCAGGACAAGCTACTTCAGAAACGTACTCATATACTTGAGTCTGCGCTTCAAGTAAATCACTGCCGTAGGCAATCACAGCTAAAACCCGTCCGCCATCTGCAACAAATTCATTGCCGTTTTTCTTTGTCCCCGCGTGGAAAAGCGCACCTTGCTCAAAGCTTGTACGAAGCGTGCCGATTGCTTCGCCTTTTTTGTATTCATTCGGATAGCCGTTTGAAGCAAGAACAACTCCAATTACCGCTTCTTTGCGCCATTTTAGATCTGCTTCTTTTCCATCTAAAATAGCAAGCAGAATTTCAATCAAGTCTGATTCTAAGCGCGGCAGTACAACCTGTGTTTCCGGGTCGCCAAAGCGCGCGTTAAATTCAATGACCTTTGGGCCTTCCTTCGTTAAAATCAATCCTGCATATAAAATCCCCGTAAATGGAGTGCCATTCGCAATCATGCCAACAGACGCCGGTTTTAACACTGTTTCAACAGCTTCCTGCACAACAGCATCTGAAATTTGGGGTACTGGGGAGTAAGCGCCCATTCCGCCTGTATTCGGGCCTTCATCATGATCGTATGCACGTTTATGATCCTGAGCGATCACCATTGGATAAACAGCCTCGCCGTGGACAAAAGCCATTAAGGAAAATTCCTCGCCATCTAAGAATTCTTCGATGACAACGGAGCTGCTTGCCTCCCCGAATTTAGCATCCTCAAGAAAATCACGCAGACAGTCGATTGCTTCTTCTACTGTCATCGCGACGGTTACCCCTTTTCCGGCAGCCAGTCCATCTGCTTTGATGACGATAGGAGCTCCTTGTTCCAGCACGTATTGCTTCGCTTCTTCAAAAGAAGTAAACGATTGATACGCTCCAGTCGGAATGTTATTTTTCATCATTAATTCCTTGGCGAACTTCTTGCTGCCTTCAATGAGGGCAGCTTCCTTTGTTGGACCGAAAACCCTCAGTCCCGCTTCTTGAAACGCATTGACGACGCCATTCAGGAGCGGAACCTCAGGACCTACGATTGTAAGCCCAACCTCGTTTTCTTTTGCAAAAGCAACGAGCTCCTCTGTATTTTGCTCATCGATTGCTATAAGCTCGGCAACGCTGCTCATTCCATCGTTCCCTGGAGCAACAAACACTTTCCGGGCAAGCTTACTCTGTGATGCCTTCCAGGCGATTGCATGTTCACGGCCTCCGCGGCCAATGATTAGAATGTTCATCGTTACCAGCACCTCACTAGATTAATGTTTAAAGTGTCTAACTCCTGTAAATACCATCGTAATGCCGTATTCATCTGCTTTTTGGATGGAATCTTCATCCTTAATCGATCCGCCAGGCTGAATGATTGCTGTTACGCCCGCTTTTGCAGCTGCTTCAACTGTATCGTTCATTGGGAAAAATGCATCAGACCCCATTGCGCTTCCTTCAGCAAGTGCACCTGCCTGTTCAATCGCAATTTTCGCCGCACCGACACGGTTCATCTGACCCGCTCCAACGCCGACTGTCATCTGATTTTTCGTTAGCACGATTGCGTTTGATTTCACATGTTTCACGACTTTCCATGCAAGCTTTAAGTCTTCCCACTCCTGTTCAGTTGGTTCGCGCTTTGTAGGGATCGTAATTTTTGCATCGTCAAAAGAAAGCGTGTCCTCATCCTGTACAAGCAGACCACCATGAATCGAAGTGATTTGCTGATCCTGTTTTTCTGCACCCAACACATCTAATGTAAGAAGTCTTAAGTTTTTCTTAGATGTTAAAATAGCTAAAGCTTCTTCATCAAAAGAAGGAGCAATGACAATCTCAAGGAAGATTTCATGTAATTTATGAGCAGTTTCTTTGTCCACTTCATGATTTAAAGCGATAATACCGCCGAAAATCGAAGTCGGATCTGCTTCATATGCGCGCGTGAACGCTTCGAAAATCGTTTCGCCTGTTCCGACGCCGCATGGATTCATATGTTTGACAGCAACAGCTGCCGGCTGCTTGAATTCTCTTACGATTTGAAGAGCAGCATCTGCATCTTTAATATTGTTGTATGAAAGTTCTTTGCCGTGAACCTGTACAGCTTCAGCAATCGAAACATTGCTTGCCAAAGGCTTTTTATAAAAAGTAGCATTTTGGTGAGGATTTTCACCATAGCGCAGTGATTGTTTTTTCTCGAACGTATACGTCACTGTCTCAGGGTCTTCCTCGCCAACAGCATTCGTTAAATATTCTGCGATGAGCGCGTCATAAGAAGCGGTATGGCGGAATACTTTTGCAGCAAGTTTTTGCTTTGTTGCAAGGGTAACTTCCTTCTCGCTCTTGATCTGCTCAAGTACTTCAGCATAGTCAGCAGGATCTACAACTACGGCAACATCCTGATGATTTTTTGCTGCTGAACGAAGCATCGTCGGACCGCCGATATCGATATTTTCGATCGCATCTTCAAATGTCACGTCCTGCTTGGAGATCGTTTCTTTAAATGGATAAAGATTCACGACTACTAGATCAATCGGCAAAATACTGTTTTCTTCAAGCTGCTTCATGTGATCAGGGTTGCTGCGGACAGCGAGCAAGCCGCCGTGGATATTTGGATGGAGTGTTTTGACGCGGCCGTCCATGATTTCAGGGAAACCCGTTACCTCTGAGATTCCTGTTACTTTGACGCCGTTTTGCTGAAGCAGGCTGCTCGTTCCGCCTGTTGAAATGACTTCAATTCCTTGTTCCACTAGCTCTTTAACAAAAGGAATGATGCCTTCTTTATTTGAAACACTGACAAGTGCGCGTTTGATTGTCATTCTTTACACCTCTAACTCTCTTTTTTGGAAAAGGGTATTTAGTACGTGCGGATAGTATGCGTGCTCAAGCTTGTGGATCTTAGCAGATAAGGACTCAAGCGTGTCGGACTCTTCTACTTCGAGTGCTTTCTGAGCAATTATAGGGCCCGTATCCATGCCTGCATCTACAAAGTGAATCGTAATTCCTGTTACTTTCACTCCTGCATGAAAGGCCTGGCCGATGGCATCCTTGCCTGGAAAGGACGGCAGCAAGGATGGATGCAGATTGATGATATTCTTTGGATAAGCGGTAAGCAGCGTTTCTCCAATGAGTCTCATATATCCCGCAAGCACCACATAGGAAACGTTATACTGCTTCAATTGATTCAGGATAATCGTTTCGAATGCTTCCTTGTTTTTAAATTCCTTCGGTGAAAACTCGAAGACAGGGATGTTTGTTTTCTCAGCGCGTTCGACGACTTTTGCTCCCGGCCGGTCGCAAACAAGAAGCGCAATTTCCGCTGCCAGTCCTCCGCTCTTCACTTCATCCAGTATAGCCTGAAAATTAGAGCCCGTTCCAGAAGCAAATACTGCGATCTTCATCATGAGAGAGAGCCTCCGCCAAATGTGACGCCCTGGCCTTCCTTCACACGTCCGATGATATAAGCCTTCTCTCCGTGCTTTTCGATTTCATTGATGACATTGTGCATCTGCTTGTATTCAACCGCTAAAACAAAGCCGACGCCCATGTTAAAGATGTTAAACATTTCTTCTTGGCTGAGCGCCCCTTTTTCCTGCAGCAAATCAAAGACAGGAGGAATCGGCCATGAGCCATAATCGATTTCTGCCCCTAAGCCTTCAGGCAGCATTCTCGGAATGTTTTCAATAAATCCGCCGCCCGTAATGTGGGCCATGCCATCTACCTTATACTTCTTCAATACTTCTAATACCGGCTTCACATAAATCTTAGTCGGACGCAGCAATTCCTCACCAAGTGAGTGCTGAAGAGGTGCAACTTGCTCTTTTAATGAAAGTCCGTGATCTTCAAGCAAAATCTTGCGTACTAATGAAAAACCGTTGCTGTGCAGTCCGCTTGAGGAAAGTCCGATTAAGACGTGACCTGCACGGATATTCTCGCCTGTAACAATCTCTTCTTTTTCGACAGCGCCAACCGCAAAGCCTGCGATATCATATTCGTCCCCGTCATATAGACCGGGCATTTCAGCTGTTTCTCCGCCTACCAAAGCACAGCCTGACTGCTCACAGCCGTCTGCTACTCCTTTGACGATCTGCTCGATTTTGACAGGCTCTGCTTTTCCAAGCGCCAAATAATCAAGGAAGAACAATGGCTCTGCGCCCTGTGCAAGAATATCATTCACACACATCGCGACTGCATCTACACCAATCGTATCATGCTGATCCATAAGGAAGGCAAGCTTGAGCTTTGTGCCTACTCCATCTGTGCCCGATACGAGGACCGGCTGTTTGTAATTCAGCTCTGAAAGATCGAACATGCCGCCAAATCCGCCGAGGCTTCCCATAACGCCTTTTCTCATTGTTTTAGCTACATGCTTTTTCATTCGCGAAACGGCTTCATAGCCAGCTTCTATATCAACGCCTGCCTGCTTGTATGCGTTTGACATCACACATTCCCCCGCTCTTATTTCGTCATTACTTCTTCCTTTTCATGAGGCAATTCTGTATCTGGATAAATTTCAGTCGGATATTTTCCTGTAAAACAAGCTAAACATTGACCGCGGCGTTCTCCTTCATAAGGGCGTCCAATTCCTTCAAGCAGCCCTTCTACACTTAGGAAAGTCAGCGTGTCAGCACCAATTATTTCGCGGATCTCTTCCACTGAGTGGCTCGCTGCAATCAATTCTTCCGTTGATGATGTATCAATTCCGTAGAAGCATGGATTGTTGATAGGCGGTGACGTAATGCAGACATGCACTTCCGTTGCTCCCGCTTCTCTCAGCATGTTAACGATTCTGCGGCTAGTTGTTCCGCGCACAATGGAATCATCCACCATGACAACCCGCTTGCCTTCAACAACGCCCCGTACGGCAGACAGCTTCATTTTCACGCCCTGCTCTCTCAGAGACTGTGAAGGCTGGATAAACGTTCTGCCGACATAACGGTTTTTGATCAATCCAAGCTCATACGGAATACCGGATGCTTCTGCATAGCCAATCGCTGCTGAAATACTTGAATCCGGCACACCTGTGACAACATCTGCTTCAAACGGAGCTTCAACTGCCATGCGTTTCCCAAGGTTTTTGCGCGCTGTATGAACATTAATGCCGTCGATGTTGCTGTCAGGTCTTGAAAAATAAATATATTCCATGCTGCAGATCGCGCGGTTGACGTTCATGGAGAAGCGCTCTGAATGCAAGCCGTCATCGTTAATGATTAACAGCTCTCCAGGTTCAACCTCACGAAGATATTCAGCACCGATAATGTCAAAAGCACACGTTTCAGATGCGACAACATAAGAGTCGCCAAGCATGCCGATTGATAATGGGCGAAGACCGTTCGGATCCAGCGCAACCATCATTTCCGTTTCCGTCATGATTAAGAAAGCATACGCTCCTTTGATCATCGTCAGCGCATTTTTAATTTTATCCTTCATTGAGAAGTATCCGCTTCTCTTAATTAAGTGAGCAAGCACTTCTGTGTCTGATGTTGATTGAAAAATACTTCCCTGATTTTCAAGCTGATGTTTCAGCCCGTTTGCATTCACTAAGTTCCCGTTATGGGCAAGAGCCAGGCCGCCGCTTTCAGAACGGAAAAGAAGCGGCTGAACATTTTCAAAACCGCCTCCTCCAGCCGTCGCATAGCGAACGTGGCCGATGGCTCCTTTTCCTTTAATATCATTCAGACGGCCGCCGCTGAATACTTCTGTGATCAGGCCCTGCCCTTTTACACAAGTCAGCTTCTTCCCGTCCGTTGAAACAATCCCCGCACCTTCTTGCCCGCGGTGCTGAAGACTATGCAAGCCGTAATATGTGACTTGCGGTGCCTCAGAGTGTCCCCAAATTCCGAACACTCCGCACTCTTCGTTTAATCCTCTGATTTCAGCAAGCATGGAATCGCCCCTCTCCAAGCTGTTTCAAGCGCGCTTACCTTAGATTGAATGATGATTTCGCCTGTTTCATTCTTCACAGTGAAGGCTGCATCTTCTGTGACACTTCCGATTAATGCAGCATCTGTCATTTCTTCAAAAGCTGTCTGGTGTTCAGGCTTAACTGTCACGATAAAGCGGGACTGTGTTTCACTGAACAGCGCCGCAACTGCTTCGCCATTTACTGTAATGCTTGCACCAAGTCCGTTCGTGCCGAATGTGCTTTCTGCAGCTGCTACTGCCAAGCCGCCTTCTGCAACGTCATGGGCAGAGGCTACTACTCCTGCGCGAATGGCTGCAGATAATTGCGCCTGGCGCTCTGCTTCAACTCTTAGATCCATTTCAGGTGCTTTGCCGAAAATCTTGCCGTGAACCATTTTTTGCAGCTCGCTGCCGCCAAATTCAGCTTTCGTCTCTCCGATCAAGTAGATCAGGTCGCCTGCTGCTTTGAAGGACTGTGTTGTAATGTATTTTGTATCTTCAATAAGTCCAACCATCCCGATAACAGGTGTCGGATAAACAGCTGTTCCGTTTGTTTCATTATAAAGCGATACGTTTCCTCCAATTACCGGTGAATTCAGCACGCGGCACGCTTCACTCATGCCATCAGCTGCTTTTTCGATTTGCCAGAAGATCTCAGGCTTTTCAGGATTCCCAAAGTTCAGACAGTCTGTCACTGCAAGAGGTCTTCCGCCTGAGCAGACGATATTGCGTGCTGCTTCAGCAACGGCAATCATTCCGCCAACCTCAGGATCGAGGTAAAGATATCTTGAGTTGCAGTCTGTTGTCATCGCAAGTGCTTTATTTGTATCGCGAATACGGAGAACCGCTGCATCAGAGCCAGGCGCTACAACCGTATTTGTGCGGACCATGTAGTCATATTGATCATAAACCCATTCTTTGCTCGCAATTGTCGGCTGTTTTAAGAGGTTCATCAGTGTTTCTTTCAAGTCGCCCACTTCAGGCGTGATTGCTTCCATCTCCTGAAACTCTTTGTAATAAGCCGGCTCAGCAGATGGCTTGTGATAGACGGGTGCTTCTTCTGCCAATGCATCAACCGGAATTTCTACAACAACCTCGCCTTTATGGAGAAGACGCAGCATTTTATCATCTGTTACAACCCCGATTGCTTTTGCTTCAAGCTCATATTTGTCAAAAATGTCGGTGATTTCTTTTTCACGGCCCCGTTCAACGACTAATACCATCCGCTCCTGTGATTCTGAGAGCATCATTTCATAAGGTGTCATTCCTGCTTCACGCTGCGGTACTAAATCTAAATTCATCTCGATGCCTGAACCTGCTTTGCTCGCCATTTCAGCAGTCGAGCTTGTAAGTCCGGCTGCTCCCATGTCCTGAATGCCAACAAGAGCATCGCATTTTATAACCTCTAGACAAGCTTCAAGCAAAAGCTTTTCCATAAACGGATCGCCTACTTGAACAGCAGGGCGTTTTTCATCTGATGCATCTGTCAGTTCTTCTGATGCAAATGTAGCGCCGTGAATGCCGTCGCGGCCTGTTTTAGCGCCCACATACATCACGGTATTGCCGATTCCTTTTGCTACACCTTTTTTAATATCTTCATGGTTGATTAAGCCGACGCACATCGCATTTACAAGCGGATTTCCATCATAAGAAGGATCAAACTGAATTTCTCCTCCGACTGTAGGAATACCGATGCAGTTTCCGTAGCCTGCAATCCCTGCTACAACTTCTTCAAACAAATAACGAACGCGAGGGGATGTTAATTCCCCGAAGCGCAGAGAGTTTAATAGAGCAATAGGACGCGCACCCATTGAAAAGACATCACGGATGATTCCGCCTACGCCTGTTGCTGCCCCTTGATAAGGTTCAATCGCGGAAGGGTGATTATGGCTTTCGATTTTAAACACAACTGCCTGCTCGTCTCCAATATCAACGATCCCGGCACCTTCGCCAGGTCCTTGAAGAACATGCTCGCCTGTAGTTGGGAACTTCTTTAAAACGGGCTTGGAATTTTTGTAGCTGCAGTGCTCTGACCACATGACAGAGAAAATGCCGAGCTCTGTATAATTCGGCAGGCGTCCCATAATCGTTTCAATCATTGAAAACTCATCATCACTAACGCCCATTTGACGGTAGATTTTCTCTTCTTTAATCATTTGCTGTGTTGGTTCAAGCAGTAGTGACATGAGATTCCCTCCAGTTTTTCACGATCGATTTAAATAGGTTCAGTCCGTCCGCGCTTCCTAGCAGTGCATCAACTGCACGTTCCGGATGCGGCATCATTCCAAGAACATTACCGCGCTCATTGACGATTCCCGCGATATCTTCCAAACTTCCATTTGGATTGTTTTCATATGTGAAGACAATTTGATTGTTTTCTCTTAATCTTTCTAAAGTCAGCTCATCACAATAGTAGTTTCCTTCACCATGTGCGATTGGAACAGAGATGGCCTGCTCTTTTTCATAGGCAGAGGTAAACATTGTTTTTTCATTTTGAACGATAAGCTTTGTCGGACGGCACATGAATTTCAAGTTTTCATTCCGTTTCATCGCACCAGGCAATAGACCTGCTTCAAGTAAAATCTGAAATCCGTTGCAGACGCCAAGAACCGGCTTGCCCGCTTCAGCAGCTTTAACAACTTCCTTCATGACATTTGCAAAACGTGCAATCGCGCCGGAACGGAGGTAATCTCCGTATGAGAATCCCCCTGGAAGTAGAATGCCGTCAAAACGGCTTAGATCTGTTTCATCATGCCAAACGTACTCTGCTTCTTCTCCAAGCTCATCTTTGACAGCGTGGAACATATCGATATCACAGTTTGATCCCGGAAAAACGATGACGGCGAATTTCACTGTGCGACAACCTCCTCCACCTCATAGCGGTAGTCTTCAATGACTGTATTTGCAAGCAGCTTTTCGCACATTTCACGAACCGTTGCGTCCAGGTCACGCTCAGTCTTTTCAATCGTAAGCTCCATGTACTTTCCGATCCGAACATCGTTAACCTCTTTGTAATTCATGCTGTGCAATGCGTGCTGTACCGCGCTTCCCTGTGGATCAAGAACGCTTTCTCTGAGTGTAACGAATACCTTTACTTTGTACATGCTGTTTCTCCTCCTAAACGATTTAAAATTTCTGAGTATGCATCTGTTAAGCTGCCGATATCACGGCGGAAAACATCTTTATCAAACTTTTCATTCGTTTTTTCGTCCCATAACCGGCACGTATCAGGCGAAATCTCATCTGCTAAAAGCAGCGTGCCATCCTTTGTTAAACCAAATTCTAATTTGAAGTCCACCAGGCGGATGCCGCAGTCTTTGAAATGGCTGATCAAAACCTGATTCACTTTTAATGCCGCTTCCTTCAGCTCCTGTACTTGCTCTTTCGTTGCAGCTTCAAGAAGTTCAATGTGATCTTCCGTGATAAGAGGGTCACCCAGATCATCATTTTTATAATAGAATTCTACAATTGGAGTTTTAAGCGGTGTTCCTTCCTCAATTCCAAGTCGCTTTGAGAGGCTTCCTGCCATGATGTTGCGGACTACGACCTCAAGCGGTACAATCGAAACCTCTTTGACAAGCTGCTCCGTTTGGGAAAGCCTTTTGATGAAATGACTTTCAATGCCGTTCTCAGCCAGCTTTTCAAACAGCAGCGTCGAGATTTCATTATTCAAACGGCCTTTTCCTTCGATTTCAGCTTTCTTCTCACCATTGAAGGCTGTTGCAGAGTTTTTATATGAAACTAGTAAAACAGCATCTTCATTTGTGCGGTAAATTTGCTTCGCCTTGCCTTCATAAAGCAGGTTCAACTTTTCAATAGTCATGAAAATCCTCCTGTTAACGACAGAATATTGGGAAATATCGAAGTGCGGAATCGCCCGGTTAGCTCCGACAGACAGATAAGGATCCGACAGGAAAGGCGCTTTTTGCCTTTTCTGGCGGAGCCGTTCTGGCCGAGGAGTTGGGCGATGAAGCCGGACACCGCAGTGTTTCTTTAAAAAAGAGGCAAATAAAATATTTACCTCATTGTTTTTTTGATTCAGCTTATAGACCTAAACGGTCAAAAATCGTATCTACACCTTTTAAGTGGTAGTTGTAATCAAAGCAGTCATCAATCAGTTCACTTGATAGACGGTCCGTGATTGTTCCATCCGCTTCTACCAGGCTGCGGAATGGCACTTGTTTTTCCCATGCTTCCATCGCTTTTGGCTGCACGATATCGTAAGCCTGCTCACGTGTCATACCGGAATCAATCAAGGCAAGAAGAACGCGCTGTGAGTAGATAAGGCCAAGCGTGCGGTCCATATTGCGCTTCATGTTTTCAGGGAAAACCGTCAAGTTCTTCACGATGTTGCCGAAACGGTTCAGCATGTAGTTTAATGCAATGGTTGCATCCGGCAGAATGATTCGCTCTGCAGATGAGTGTGAGATGTCGCGCTCATGCCATAGAGGCACATTTTCGTAAGCTGTCATCATATATCCGCGGATGACTCTTGCAAGACCTGTCATGTTTTCAGAACCGATCGGGTTGCGTTTGTGAGGCATTGCTGATGATCCTTTTTGACCTTTTGCAAAGAATTCCTCAACCTCGCGTGTTTCACTCTTTTGAAGACCGCGAACCTCTGTTGCGAATTTCTCAATCGACGTTGCGATTAATGCAAGTGTGCTCATATAATCTGCGTGACGGTCGCGCTGCAATGTCTGAGTGGAGATTGGAGCTGCCTGCAAGCCTAATTTTTCACACACATATGCTTCAACAAATGGATCGATGTTTGCATATGTACCAACTGCGCCGGACATTTTTCCGAATTCAATGCCTTCTGCTGAACGCTTGAAGCGCTCTAAGTTGCGTTTCATTTCCTCGTACCACAGGCCAAGCTTAAGGCCAAACGTCGTCGGCTCAGCGTGTACTCCATGTGTACGGCCCATCATGACTGTGTATTTGTGTTCAATCGCTTTGTTTTTTAAGATCTCAACAAAGTTTTCAATGTCTTTTAAGAGAATATCGTTAGCCTGTTTTAAAAGATAAGAAAGAGCTGTATCAACTACGTCTGTAGAAGTTAAGCCGTAATGCACCCATTTTCTTTCGTCTCCAAGCGTTTCAGAAACCGCTCTTGTAAAAGCAACCACGTCGTGGCGTGTTTCTTCTTCGATCTCTTTGATGCGGTTAATATCAAATGAAGCGTTTTGACGAAGCAGCTTTACGTCTTCCTTTGGGATGTGCCCAAGCTCAGCCCATGCCTCACATGCAAGTATTTCAACCTCAAGCCAAGCTTTAAAACGGTTTTCTTCCGTCCAAATTGCACCCATTTCAGGTCTTGTGTAGCGTTCAATCATTGATAAATCCTCCGTTCTATTGTTGAGCCCATAGTTTGTTGATCTCTGTTTCTGTCTGATCAATTGTCTCTGTTAAAAAAGTGACGTGCCCCATTTTCCGTCTGTGCTTCGCCTCTTTTTTACCGTACAAGTATATCTTACCTTCGCGGAATAACGAAAGATTATTTAAAACAAGCGGCATATGTTCGCCTAAAACGTTGACCATCAGCCCAGGATGCAGAAGTGCCGGCTTTCCAAGCGGCAAATTGCATACAGCTCTTATGTGCTGCTCAAATTGGTCCGTCTCGCAAAGATCAATCGTGTAATGACCGGAATTGTGGGGCCTAGGAGCAAGCTCGTTTATAAATACTTCACCGTCTTCTGTCACAAACATTTCAACAGCAAGCGTCCCGACCAGGCTAAACGCCTTTGCAAGCAGGTCTGCCTGTTTTCTTGCTTCTTCGGCAACCTCTTCCTGTATTCTTGCAGGCACTATGCTTTGATGAAGGATATTGTTTACATGGATATTTTCTGCAATTGGAAAGGAGCTGATCTCTCCATCAGAGTTTCTGGCAACAATCACCGAGATTTCTTTTTCAAAAGATACCCACTTTTCCAAAATACATGTACCGCTGTTTAAAAGCTTTGCAGCTTCAGGTATATCGCTTTCCTGCCTGATTACAGCCTGCCCTTTACCATCGTAGCCACCTCTGCATGTTTTCAAAACACACGGATACCGAAGTTCTTGCACAGCAGCGGAAAGTTCTTCTGCCGTTTTGACAATCCTGTAGTCTGCAACTTTGCAGCCTGCGTCTGTAATCGCCTTTTTCTCTGTCTCGCGATCTTGAGTTAAAGCGAGAAGGACAGAACCTTGAGGCAGGTGTGCATTCTCTTCAATCCATTTTAAAGCCTCGTAATCTATGTTTTCAAACTCGTAAGTTATCACATCACTAAGTTCAGCAAGCTTCTTTATTGCTGATAAATCATTGTATGAAGCTGTAATTTCATAGTCTGCAAGCTGTCCGCACGGTGAGTTCGGGGTCGGATCTAAAACAGCCACATCATATCCCATGCTTTTGGCAGCCGCCGTCATCATTCTGCCAAGCTGTCCGCCGCCGATAATTCCAATTGTAGAACCTGGCAAGATCGTTTTGTTAGACAAGCTCATCACTGCTTTCCAGCACGTTTTTTTTCGTTCGTTCACGTCTTGTTTCCAGTGCTTCTGCAATCTCACCATTTGTAATCGATAAGATTTGTGCAGCAAGCAGCCCCGCGTTTACCGCTCCGGCTTTTCCAATCGCAACCGTTGCAACCGGAACACCTCCGGGCATTTGAACAATTGACAACAGGGAGTCCATGCCATTCAGCGCTTTTGACTGAACAGGCACTCCGATAACAGGAAGCGTTGTCTTCGCTGCAACCATGCCAGGCAAATGCGCTGCACCGCCTGCACCTGCAATAATAACCTTTAACCCTCTATTTCTAGCATCTTCTGCGTATTCAAACATATAATCAGGTGTACGATGCGCCGAAACGACTTTTTTCTCGTAAGGCACCTGCAGCTCATCTAAAATCTCGCACGCGTGCTTCATCGTTTCCCAGTCAGACGTGCTTCCCATAATAATCCCAACCGCTGCTTCCATTCTATATCCCACCTTTTTTATCCATAAAAAAAGCCCAGCATGCATCGCTTCTCTATAAGAGAAAGCAACACAAACCGGGCATCAGAACATTTTTAAAGAAAGCCGTTCCATGACAGGCTGAAAATTACTTTCCCTCATAGTCCAATAATTTACGGTTATCGGGTAGAAACTTTCGGGCCATATTCCCGACTTTATATGAGGTAAAATACATTCGTTTTCATATCCATGTTTATCATAACAGCACACTTGAGAAGTTGTCAACGCAAAATCGAACAATAATGTTTATCGGGACAAAAATGTTCGTATTTAGATCAGTTTTCCTTCAAAAACAATCTTTTTACCATAAGGTACCACTTCAATAGCACCATTTACCTTCTCTTCTTTAAAGATGGGCTCTTCCATTCTTCTTACAGGCATGTATCCTTCTTTTTGCATGCGGGAAAGACAGCTGTCAATCGTCTCGCCCTCAAGCACTTCAAACTTTCGCTTTTTAGGTTTATCCGTCATACCTCAATCTTGCTCCTTCTTACAGCCTTCACCCAGAAACCGCCGTGTATGGTTTTTGGTTCAAAAGCAATAATAAACGCCTTCGGATCAAGCTCTTTAATCGCAGCATATAAATTCAGCTCATACCTGCGCGGCGTCAGAATCTGCATCGCTAATCGATCGCCCTCGCGCCCGTTCGCCATCCAGTCTGTCACACCATATCCGCGGTCTCTTAAAATCGCCGGTAAATCCTTGTCACTCTCTGTTGAAATCACATTAACTGTAATATACCCGAGAGCAAGCTTCTCTTCAATCTTCATCCCTACAACAACACCAATGCCATAACCAACAGCATAAGCAATCAAGTTCTGAATCTCATTTAAATTATCGAGCACCAGCCCAAGGCCAATAACATAAATAACAACCTCAATCGTACTGATAAAAGCCGCTAAATACCGCTGACCCTTTAACGTCAAAATCATGCGTATCGTAAAAAATGATACATAAACAATATTGATGAGCAAGATGATTAACACCATCGTTACACTATTTGAAAGCAATCGACTTCCTCCTAACCTTGTTCTACCTCCTAATGAAGGTAACAGGTCATATCTTACTAAAGTTTCTGGAAAGACACAATGGGGGAATGGCGCGCGCGGATAGTAAAATGCCGATTCTGGAGAGTTAGAGCTCTCGATCGGATAGTGAAACACATTTTGCGGAGAGTATGCTCGTGCAGCTCATTGAAATGAGCGTTTGAAATGCTATTTATTAGACCAAATTTGCAAGGGAGCTAGAAAAAGGCTATTTTCAGAGTTATTACATATAGGTTGTGTCTTTTTTTAAAATTCTGCCTTGGTTTGGAGCTTCTGCTCAATCATGCACTGAATGACAGCGACATTTATGCCACTGAAATTTATGCTCGTCTAAGCTCTTTTTCTGCTCGCTAAGTAAGATTTATGGCCGTTCAGCCAATTTATTTCAAACGCCGGCAGCATTTGAAATAAGTTCTCTCTTTTTCCATACA